>OZ244066.1:497500-3134200 GCA_965215545.1 Paracoccaceae bacterium | reverse complement strand
AATCCTGCTGCGCATCAGAAATCTTCGCCAGACTCGGGTCCAAGGCGATTCACTTCATTCACGTGCCGGACCAGGTCGGCGGGACCCGACCGACCGGACCCCGATTGGGCCGGGATGCCGGCACCACAGAAGCAAAGGACCCCTCAACTGTCGAGTTCAAGCCCTTGGTTGCCAAGGAAAGCCACATCGTGGGCAATGCGGGACCACCCTTGCAACATTTCGAAACCGTACACCTATGCCTCCGCCTCACCCTTCCACGGCTCGCAGGGTAGGGACGAGATCAGCCGCACGGCAACCGACCTTGCTGTTTCCTGCGGTCGCCACGCAAAGCCCGACCGGAGAAGTGCGCTCATGTCGGCATTGAACTGCGTGTTGCCAATCTTTCCCGCGAGGTTCCGCTCGAACATCGCGCGGGTTATCCGACTTCCCTCACGCTCCATGTATTTCTGGAATGTGGCAACGATCCGTCCGACGTTGCTCCGCTCGTCGGTGATCCCGATCGCAAGATCAAACAGGTCCCGGCCCTTGCAGCGCTGGTAGAGTGCTCGCATCCTGGTTGCCAGAAGTTCATCGAGTTCGAACGTCGTGATATCGGCCAGCCCGGAATATCATCGCGACTCGACCGAGAACGGGGATTTGGTGAAGCCCAGCACCGCCAAATGCTCGTGCGTATTGATCTCGACCTTGAGATGCAGTCGGACCGCTGGCACATCCTCGGACCGGAAGCGGTAGCCGAATGTTACCCGACCCTGCGACTGCTTCCACCGCGCCTGACCGAGCCAGGGATCCAGAACCTGCCGCAAACGGTAACTGTTCAGGTTCCCGAACAGTGGGATATGATTACGAGTTACACGATATAGATTACGGCCAAAACCCTTGCCGAAGAACTCAGCGTCGACCGATCACACCTGCTGAAACTGGCAAAACGCCTCAAACTGAAACCGGGGAAGGGCCGGTGTCCTGACAGTGGCCAGATGGTTGTGATGTTTGATGAGCGGGAAGCGAAGATTCTCCGTGACCACCGTACACACTTCAACACCAAGAAGCCTGTCGCGGCCAATACCCCAGAGAAAGGCCACTTCTATCTGTGCCGCCTGGAACCCGACGCCCTGCCGGATCGGGCCAAGTTCGGTTTCAGCGTGAACCCCAATGACCGATTGACCGACTACCGGTGTGCCAATCCTTATGCGACTATGATCCACACTTGGCCATGCCATCGCTTATGGGAACAGGCGGCTCTGGCGTGTGTCGCGGCCTGCCCGGAAGCGAAGCACATTGCCGGCGAGGTGTACGATGTTCCGGCCGTTGCAGTCATTGAACGGCTGGACCGTTTCTTTGAACTGACAGGGGAGCCGTAACGGTCCGCACCGTGCCCCCTGACCGCCCTGCAGACCCTGCATCGGGAGGCGACGGCCTCGGGGTTCCTGGCCGGGTTCTCTCGATCGCTCCGCGCCATCGGAAGCCTCGAATCTGACCGAGTGCTTGAAGCCCGGAATCCTGTGAATTATCTTGGCCAGAGCGAACTGACCTGCGGAACCGTCTCTCGGGGGATTGAGCGTGCGATACGAGCAAAATAGCAGCATCGTTTTTGTCGGAGATTTTCCCTCGGTCTTCATTGATGAGAGAGAGTTGTTTGGCGGTCAAGTGGACAGCAGAAGTCTTGTGAAGGCAGGGCCTGTCATGCAATGCACTTTTGCGGCTGGCCAGCATGAATTTCTTTCAACCCTAGATCGAGTCAGCATGAAGTCTTTCTCCGACACGATTATGCCGGATGAGATTATTGAATCAGCCCAACTGGTTGCCGACAAAATGGATGGATTGGCCGCCGCCATCAAGACCTCAGCCATGGGCTTTAACTTCGATGGGGCGATCCGGCAAAGCGTTATCGGAAAGCGTGGAATTGAATTTTGCAGGGATCTGGCTACCAGTGAGGTCACACGGATTGCCGGAAGCAATGACTTCGCTCTGAAACATGCCATTACATTTGAAAAGGGAGGCCTTCGGTACAATGTCCGCATCGAGCCCCATGTCAGGTCAGGGGGTGAGGATCTGTTCTTTGCTATAAATGGTCACCAGAATGTAAACCTCGGTGAGTGTCTTTTGGATAAGATCGAACGCCATACAGATTTCATCAGGCATGCGCAGGGGCTTCTGAACCGTATTGAGAACAGGGGCGACAGTTGACAATGGAGTCACTTGTTATCGGAAAGTCCTTGACTGAGTTCGATCCCGATTCTGGCCGATCAGTATCGTCTTTTTCAGATGCAATTGTTGATCATGACACATCTAACGCCGAACGCCTTGTAGGCAAGTTCAGAGCTTCACTGGCCGATCCATCTTTTCAAAGCATGATGCCCAGAGCATCTTTCCGAGGTGCGATGCCAATCATTGGAGGCAAGATATCTCGGCAAATTTGGGACAATCAACTGAGCGCCATCCGTGATATTGCTTCCGCCATCAGACCGGACCGACCGGAACTCAAAAGACAAATTCAGGATATTGGCCATAGGGCTGGAGAGGAAAACTGGGATGGTGACAACGCCGCGGCTGTGCTTCCACCGGTGGTACAGCACGCCATGCAGTTGGCAGACCTTCTGCCCGCTGACATCGTTGACCCCGAAGTCAGCCCCACTCCGCATGGTGAAATCGATTTCGATTGGATGAATGCGGATCGGGAGATGTTGACATTGGGTGTCGATGTAAATGGAGAGGTAGCATGGGCTGCGGAACTTAACAGGTCATCCAGCCGCGGGATCCTTACAGAAATGAATGAACTGCCCAGTCTGCTGGAAGGTTACCTGCAGCCATTTTGCTGCCGGTAATTGCGGGCGGCCAGGGCACTTTGACAAGTGACTCAATTTGTTCGGTTTGCGGATGAGAAGGGCAAAATTACCGAGAGAGGTGCCAAGCCAAAACTTTTTGAGCCAAACAGAGAAAACAGACTTTCGGTGTTCGATGTCGCTGGACGACCCGACAAAGACATCTGTGAGATGGGAATCGAGCAGGTCGCAAAGCCAAAAGGTAGAAGGTTGCACGGATGGGCCAAGATAACCTCCACGGATATTGAGCAGGCCGGCTTGGAGATTATCCGCGATGACAACCCGCCCGGCCACGCGAATGTTATCTGGCCAGAGGGCCGTGACGACAAGAGGTCAAAATCACTGAAACTGGCCAAGCTTTCACAGAGTGTTATCAAGATCATCCCCCCGGTTGAAACTTGCGCAGCCTGCGGGACATCTAAGTTCGATTCAGTCCAAGGCATCTGACCACCCGTCAATCGGCTCGTCCAACGATTCCTGAATCAGTCCGCCCCATTTCAAAGAACATCTTTTGGGCACTCGACAGGAACGAATAAACTCACCAATTGGAGACTTCCGTTCTGCGGGCTTCAACCGAACCATGACCATGCGTTGGTGATTTACAGCCCGGGGGATGAGCGCTATGGGATCTCCACACCCCCTCAGCCGGAAATGCTTCTGGACCTCAAGGGGTCCTTATCAAGGCCCGTTGACGATCATCGTGCCGCCACTACGCCCGCCATCAGGTGAATCCCTGCTGCGAAACTTGTGCGGGTCTTGTCGTATCGCGTGGCGATACCTCCGGACTCCTTGATTTTCGCAAAGAAATTCTCGATCCGGTATCGGAAAGCCCACGAATCATCACCCCCGTGCCACCGGACCGCATCTTCCGGAACCGGATGGAGTCATGTGGCGTACGACTGAACGCCTCGGCTTTCGTGCGACCGCAGGGCCTGTCCTTGGTGATCATCTGTCGACAAGACAGGCATCCGCCATGGCCCGCACGATGGGATAGATGGCCATGACATCCTCACGGGTTGTGGCAAATGTGCCCCCGGTGATGCGGATGGTCTCGCGACCGTCAATCCGGGTCCTGGTCAGGTAGATCCGGCCATCGTCATTGATGCGGCGGAGCAGTTCGGCGGTGAGGGCATTGGCATCATGACCGGCTGGGCAAAACGTGAAGCCAAAGAGCGAGAGGGGGGTTTCGACCCAGACATCGAACTCGGGGTCGGCATGGAATGGCGCACGGATTTCATGGTTCCAGCGGATGTGATTCCGCATCAGGGAGCGGATGCCGCTGAGGCCGTAGGCCCGGAAGTGGAACCAGATCTTGAGGGAACGGAAGCGGCGCCCGAGAGGCAGGGTCATGGAACTGATGTCGAGGATCTCGGCATCGGTCTCGGTTGTCAGGTAATCGGCCGAATAGGACACGGCCCGGATCTGGTCGGCCGGATCTGCCAGCAGGTGGATCGAGCAATCGGACTGCATGCCGATGAGTTTGGTGGGATTGAGGACAATCGAGTCGGCCTGCTCGATGCCCTGCCAGAGCCCACGCAATTCCGGGCAGATCATCGCCGAGCCGGCCCAGGCGGCATCGACATGTGTATAGAGGCCAAACTCCCGGGCGATGGCGAGCGGGGCGGCCAGCTGATCCATGGCCCCGGATGCCGTCCCGCCAAGACAGAGGATGATGCCAGCCGGCGTGCGTCCCGCCGCCCTGTCCTGCCTGATGGCGCATCGCAGGGCATCGGGAGCCATGGCCCGGTCCTGATTGACCGGCACCGCCACCAGATTGTCCTGACCGATCCCGGCGATCCGGATGGCCTTGGTGATCGAGGAATGGTTTTCCCGTGTGGCATAGATCCTCAGCGGTGCCATGCCGGTCAGGCCGGTCTGGTTGCCGGACCAGCCCGTGGCCCGCTCGCGCATGGTCAGGACTGCGCACAGGGAGGCAAGGGAGGCCCCGTCCTGGATCAGTCCCCGGTAATGGTCCGGCAGACCCAGGGCCTGCCGGAACCAGTCGATCATGCGGAGTTCGAGTTCGGTGCCATGGGGCGAGGTCTGCCAGAGCATCGTGTTGCAGGCCATGGCATCGGCAAGGATTTCTCCGAAGATGGAGGCGGGTGAGGCCATGGCGCTGAAATACGCGAAGAATTTCGGGTGTTGCCAGTGTGTCATCCCGGCGGGGATGAGGTCGACAAAATCCGCAAAGATCGCCTCCATGGGTTCGGGATCCTCAGGTGGTGCCGGGGGCAACTGGTCAAGCAGGACATTTGGTGTCAGGGCCGGGCGCACCGGCTGCCGGTCAAGGGTCTGGTGGTAGGTGCCGATCCAGTCGGCACCGGTGCGGATCCACCGGGTCAGGTCGTGATGGTCCATGGGTCTCCTGCCAGCGTGTCGCGATCCCTTTGGACGCCGAGCGATGGGCCAGGTGAGGTCCCGGTCCACCCGGAGCGCGGGGTCATTGGATGCGCGGGTCAAATCTCATATAGGGGGCCCGAATTCAATCGGCCACGCACTGCAACACCATGACCTTGCCGGAACTGTACGTCTGGAATACCGCCAAAGGGACCAAGGAGGCGTTCACCCCGCGTGACCGCCGCCGGGTGCGCATGTATGTCTGTGGTCCGACGGTCTACGACCGGGCCCATATCGGCAATGCCCGTCCGGCGGTGGTGTTCGATGTCCTCTATCGACTGCTGCGCTGTGTCTATGGACCGCAGCATGTCGTCTATGTCCGCAACATCACGGATATCGATGACAAGATCAACACACGGGCGAGCGAGATGGTGGCGGCTGGTGATGCCCGCCCGGTGCTTGAGGTCGTCAAGTCCCTCACCCGGGAGACCACGGCATGGTATCACGAGGACCTGGCGGCCCTGCATGTCCTTGCGCCCACCAAGGAGCCCCGGGCCACCGAGTTCATCCCGGCCATGATTGACATGATCACAGTGCTGCTCGAGGCCGGGCACGCCTATGTCGAGCAGGGGCATGTCCTCTTCGCTGTGGACAGTGATGCGGACTACGGGTCCCTCTCGCAACGCCTGCCTGCGGACCTCATGGCCGGTGCCCGGGTGGAGGTGGCACCCTACAAGCGCAACCCGATGGATTTCGTTCTGTGGAAACCTTCGGATGCAGCCGTACCCGGCTGGTCAAGTCCCTGGGGGCGGGGTCGGCCCGGGTGGCACATCGAATGTTCAGCCATGAGCCTGCATCTTCTTGGCAGGAACTTCGACATCCATGGCGGCGGGGCCGACCTTCTGTTCCCGCACCATGAAAACGAGGCTGCCCAGAGCCGCTGCGCCAATCCCGAGGCCCGGTTCGCCACCTACTGGATGCACAATGGCCTGATCACGGTCGATGGCAGCAAGATGGCCAAGAGTCTGGGGAATTTCGTCACCGTCCACGATCTCCTCGAGGATGGCATCAGCGGTGAGGAGATCCGGTATGCCCTGCTCAGTACCCATTACCGACAGAGACTCGACTGGACGCAGCGCCGGCTCGCGGAAGCCCGGTCCGCCCTGCAGCGCTGGTCGCATGTTCTGGTCGATGCGGATGCTGACGGGACGGATCTCGATCAGCACATCCTTGATGCGCTTGCCGATGATCTCAATACACCCGCAGCCCTGACCCGTCTGCACCAACTGGCGGCCATCGGGGACGCGCCCGCCCTCCGGCGCGGTCTGCAGTTCCTGGGACTGCTGCCAGATCACGCGCAGCCAGATGATGCCCCGGGCGATGCGGCTCGTGCATGGATTGATGCGATCATCAAGGCTCGGACGGCGGCCCGTCGGACCCGTGACTTTGCCCTGGCTGACCGGTTGCGGGATGACCTGCAGGCGGCTGGTGTGTCAATCAGGGATGGGGTGGATGGCAGTGAATGGAGTCTTGCCGGAACGCTTGATATGCAGGCTCTGGAGACGCTGGCCACGATGATTCGTGCACAGGGATAGGGTATCATGGCAAGACAGCAGCGACAGCCATCGAGGGGGCCGATGACAGCCAGTGAGGCAGGACCGGATCCGCGGGCCAGGATCCACATCTACGACACGACACTCCGGGACGGGGTACAGTCGATGGGCGTCCAGTTCCGGGAGTTGGAGAAGCGCCAGTTGACCGAGACCATGGATGCTTTCGGCATGGACTATATCGAGGGTGGTGTGCCCGGCGCCAACGCTACGGATACGGCATATTTCGCTGCCATCCCCACCACGCACCATGCCGTGATCGCGGCCTTTGGCATGACCCGTCGGGCGGGGCGGTCGGCGGCCAACGACACCAATCTGGCCAACCTGCTCAATTCCGGGGCCCGGTGTCTCACTCTGGTGGGCAAGACGCATGATTTTCATGTCCGGGAAGCCCTTGGCATCAGTCTCGAGGAGAATCTTGACTGCATTGCCGACTCGGTGGCCCACCTCGGGGGTAGGGACCGGGAGGTTGTTTTCGATGCCGAGCATTTCTTTGATGGCTACCGGGACAATCCTGACTATGCCCTGGCCTGTGTCCGGGCCGCCATCGATGCCGGGGCCCGCTGGGTGGTGCTCTGCGATACCAACGGTGGCACCCTGCCCAAGGAGATCGAGTCCACCACCCGTGCGGTCATCGACTTTGGCATCCCCGGGGCAGCGTTGGGGATTCACGCCCACAACGATACCGAGAATGCGGTGGCCGGCAGCCTTGCCGCCATCGATGCCGGGGCCCGTCAGGTGCAGGGCACCATCAACGGCATCGGCGAGCGATGCGGGAATGCCAATCTCGTGTCCCTCATGGCCACCCTGACCCTCAAGGAACCCTATCGGAGCCTCTATCGAACCGGCATCAACGAGTCGGGCCTTGCCAAACTCACGGAACTTTCGCGGTCCCTCGATGCCATTCTCAATCGTGATCCCGACCCGCAGGCCGCTTATGTCGGCACCTCGGCCTTTGCCCACAAGGGTGGACTGCACGCCTCGGCGATGCTGCGCAATACCACGACCTACGAACACGTCGAGCCCGAGCGGGTCGGCAATGACCGACACATCGCCGTCTCCAACCAGTCGGGCAGATCCAATATCCGGTCCTGGCTCGAACGGTCCGGCCTCGGTGCCGACAGTCTCTCGGAGGTCATGCAGGCACGGATCATCGATGAGGTCAAGCAGCGTGAGAGCCGGGGGTATGCCTACGATGTGGCCCTGGCCTCCTTCGAGCTGCTCGTGGCCCGCCTCTGCGGGACCCTGCCGGAATATTTTCGCATCCAACGGTTCCGGGTCTTTGTCGAGCAGGTCTCCCACCATTCCCGGGAGACAGCCACCGCATCCGAAGCCGTCGTGGTGGTCAACATCGGCAGGACCCGCAAGATCTCGGCCTCCGAGGGGCTTGAGGAGGGCCGGGACAGCGGACCGGTCCATGCCCTCTCACAGGCCATCCGCAAGGACCTCGGACCCTATCAGGATGCCATTGATGAAATCGAACTCGTCGACTTCAAGGTCCGGATTTCCGGCACCGGGACTGCAGCGGTGACACGGGTCCTGATCGAGAGCAAGGACAGGACGGGGACCCACTGGACCACCGTCGGTGTCTCGCCCAACCTGATCGAGGCCTCCTTCGAGGCCCTGGTCGACTCCATCATCTGGAAACTCCATCACGACAAGGTGACACCGGTCACCCACTTGCCTTAGGGCTCCGTCAACCCGCCGGTTGCCGACCCCCGCGGACCCTGTCGCGGTACAACGCGTACAGTGCCAGCCCCGCCAGCAGGAGGAACGGGGCCATGGCCCAGTTGACCCATGTCCAGCCCAGTTCGGCTGTGCCGCCGGTGCAGTTCATCAGCAGGCCAGACGTCAGTGAGGCGATCGTCACGCAACCAAAGACCACCATGTCGTTCATGCCCTGGACCCGGCCCCGTTCGGTGGGTTCATGGGCATCAACCAGCATGGCCGTGGCCCCGATGAAACCGAAATTCCAGCCAAAACCGAGAAGGATCAGGGCCACGAAGAAGTTGGTGAGCGCGATGTCGGCGATGGCGGCACCTCCAGCTCCTGCCAACAGCACGAGCCCGATCATCACCACCCGGACGGCTCCGATTCGGGCAATGACATGACCGGTGATAAAGGATGGAGCGAACATGGCCAGAACGTGGGCCGTCACGATGTCGGCGGCATTGCCGGTGGTGTAGCCGCACCCCACGACAGCCAGCGGTGTTGAGGTCATGACCAGATTCATCAGGGCGTACGAGACCATGGCGCAGATCATGGCCACCACGATGGTCCGGTCCCGCAACAGCTGGTGCCAGCTGCGTTGCCGGCCGCTGATCGCCCCCGGACCGACGCGGGTCGGAATGTCGAGAAAGGCCAGCAGCAGTGCCCCCACGGCATTCAGCCCGATGATGACCAGAAAGGAACCCATGAAGGGGATGGCAAACTGGTCGTGCGAGGCCTTGACGAGTTGAGGGCCAATGATGGCTGCCAGCAGCCCGCCGGCCATCACGTAGGAAATCGCCTTGGCCTGAAACGCCTTGCTGGCGGTATCTGCCGCCGCAAAGCGCAGGAACCCGTTCGCCGACATGTAGATTCCTGTCAGGTAGGACGCGACCAGGAAGAGCGGAAACGAGGCCTGCTGGAGGGCGATCATCCCCACAATACCACCGCCGAGTCCGCCAAGATTGCCACAGAGGAACCCGATGCGGCGACCGAATCTCTGCATCAGGGCACTCAGCCAGGGGGCCGTGGTCATCGACCCGAAGACAACGCACGAGATCGGCAGGGTCGCCCAGCAGACATTGCTGGCCAGGGACTGGCCGGCCAGACCACTGATCGTGAAGACGATCGGCATCTGGGCCCCGCTGATGGCCTGCACCAGCACCAGAATCACCACATTCCGGTACGTCCTTCGATCCTCAGCCATTCCGCCCCGACTCCCCTGTCCGGCCATGGATCCTGGCTAACACCGCGCTCCATATTGTCAATCGGGACGCTCCCGCGGGGGCCCATGCAGTGCTGATCCGCCACCCCGGTTGCAGATCCAGGCAACCCGTGCCAAGGGCGGACCATGGAGAAAGATCAACCCATTGTACCGGAGACCCTGGCGACCATTGCCGATCTGACCCGCTCCGTGAACCGACTGGTGGCGATCGATGGACGCTTTGGTCCGGTGGTGGATGCGGTTGGACAGCTGCGGCTGCGCCGCAGCGGCCAGGGCTTTGCAGCCCTTGCCGAGCTGATCATCAGCCAACAGTTGTCCGTGGCGGCCTCCGACACAATCATCCAGAGATTGAAGGATGCCGAACTCTTCTCCCGCCGGGCGATTGACCGCGCCTCACCAGAGCAACTGCGGGCCTGTGGTGTCTCGCCCCAGAAGGCCGGCTATCTCAAGACGCTGGCCGCCAGCCAGACCGACACCGCCGCCCTTGCGGTCGCTCCCGATGACGTGGTCATTGCAACCCTGACCCGCCTGCGCGGGATCGGGACCTGGACGGCCGAGATCTATCTCATGTTTGCCCTCGGCCGGGCGGATGTCTTTCCCGCTGGGGATCTGGCGCTCCAGGTGGCCGCAGCGTCGCTCCTTGACTTGCCCGAACGGCCATCCGAGCGCACTCTTCGTGAGATTGCTGCCGGATGGGCACCGTGCCGCGCAGTCGCTGCACAGCTGCTCTGGTCCCATTACCGCCATCTGAAGGGACGCGAGGCAGTCCGCGGATAAGCGCCGCTGGCGGCCTCAAGCAGAACCGGCCTGTCCGGCTATCGCGGCTGGGACGGGAAACCGGGTGACAGCAGAATGCGGGATGAGGAGGCATCGAGCTCACCATTGGGTGGCAGGCCATTGGCCCGTTGCCAGTCCCGGATTGCCGAGCGGGTCCGGGGGCCTGGAATGCCATCCGGGGTTCCGGGATCGAAGCCAGCCTGGATCAGGCTGATTTGAATCTGGCGCCAGTCGTCTCGGTTGAGAGAAACCATATTCCGATTCTGCGGGATTGGATCGGTGTTCCCGGTGGGCAGGGGGACGGCCGCTGCGGCGGGAGTCGATGATGGAGTGGATGCACCACGATGCAGGGAGATGTGGATGACCTGCCGGGCGACATTGTCCTGGCCGAGCACAAAGATGCGGATGTCGTTCTGGCCGATGGACAGGTGACTGATGTTCCAGGTTGTCCGCGAGCGGCGTCGCTCACCCGGACGCCGGACCGATTGGTCATCGTCCAGGGAGTGGATCCGGGGCTCGATCGCAAGTGCCTCACCATTGCTGTCAAGTCCGGCCAGAATGAGAGGCAGGCGATGCAGTGCGACGAGCTCAAGGGTCACCGCAGCGAGGTGCGCAGGGAGGGAGCCGGACAGCTCGATCTGGTTGTTGTAGCGCTGGGAGAGGGTCAGGGGAATGGTTCCAGCTGCCGCATCCATGCCTGTTGAATCTCCGCCGAGCAGGATGGAAAACAGGGTGGCGAGATCGTCCGGGTTGGACTGTACGCGCGCGGCGCGTCCCGGGACAGTCAGTTGCAGGACTTCAACTGTCACGCCCTGGGCGGACTGGACAGAACTGCGCAGGATATCATCAAGGACCCGCCCGGTCTCCTGAGAATGGACATCTGCACCCAGAATCATGACGGCGAGAAAAACAGGCAACAACGGTGTCCTTGGCATCTGGCTTCCCTGTCTGTGAATCCTGCCAACAGCGTGATCGCCCCGGGGTCTTGCCCCGCACCGCACCGGCTTGCCAAGTATGCCATGCCAACGGTGCATTTACGAATCCTGCACTCTGCGGGACTGACTTAGCAATTGCAGATGATCATGCTCAGGATTAGAAATGGGAGGCGCAGTGCCCTGGAGTTGACCATGGGAGCCCCAGCCGCATATGTGACCGGGTTGCTGAATGGAATGAAAGGAGTGCCCCGATGCAGGATCTGCCGCTCAAGCGACGCGATGCGCTGTCGGGCAAGGCTGACAGCCTGGTGATGATTCTTCATGGGATTGGTGCCAACGGGCAGGACGTGATCGAACTGGCTGATCATCTGGGCGAAAACATGCCCGACACCCTCTTTGTTGCCCCCGACGCACCCCACCAGACTCCCATCAATCCCGAGGGTCGGCAGTGGTTCAGCATGCCCCAATACGATGGATCAACGCACATCGAACTCGGGGTGACAATGCAGGAATCCATCCTGCGGGTCATGGAAACCCTGAACACTGTCGCCACGGCCGAGTCCATCCCGGTTGCAAGACAGATCCTGCTCGGCTTTTCCCAGGGGGGCATGCTGGCCCTGCAGATTGCCCCCCGCGTCTCCCAGCAACTCTGCTGTGCCGTTTCCATTGCCGGCATGCTGCTCGGTGCCGATGGCCTCGGGGACGAGGCCCGGTCCTTCCCACCCATCCTCCTCTGCCATGACCGGAATGATGACGTCGTGCCATTCGATCGGATGGCAGCGGCCCGGGATGCCCTTGCCACGAACAATTTTCCCGTCCACACCTACGCCACCAAGGACATTGGCCATTCCATTCACCCATCGACCATCGGGTGCATCATTCACTTCATGCAGCGCGAATTGCTGGCCGAGGCTCACCGCGGTGGTGCCGTTCCACCTGCCCGATCTTGAGGTTATGCAATGACAGAGACGATCTGGTCCCGCATCCTGACATTCTGGTTTGACGAGGTCGAGCCGGTGGAGCGCTTCACGGCCTCTAAAGGACTCGATGCCCGGATCCGGGCGGAATTCAAGGTGCACTGGCAGGCCGCAAGTGCCGGTACCTACGATGGATGGATGGCCAGACCGGAGAGTGCTCTGGCGCTCCTGGTCCTGCTCGACCAGTTTCCACGGAACATGTTCCGCGATTCAGCCAAGGCCTTTGCCAGTGACTCCCGGGCCCGCCGTGTTGCCCAGAACGTGATCGACCATGACCTCGATCTTGCCCTCCCTCCGGAGCAGCGGATGAATGTCTACCTGCCATTCATGCACAGCGAAGACCTTGCCGACCAGGACAGGTGCATGGCCCTGATCGGCGCCAGGATGCCGCCAGACAGTGAAACCAATCTGCTGCATGCCCGGGCGCATCGGTGGATCATCAGCACATTCGGCCGGTTCCCCTACCGCAATCCGGCTCTGGGGCGCATCAACACGCCAGAGGAGGACGCCTGGCTCAAGGCCGGTGGCTATGGCGCCGTCGTGCGTGCGCTCCAGACTGGCAAGGCGGTGGGCTGAGAGCGCCATGCCCGGATCGGATGCGGCAGCCGCTCCCTATGATGTCGCTGTCATCGGCACCGGGCCGGGCGGCTATGTTGCCGCGATCAGGGCCGCTCAGCTCGGCAAGCGGGTCGTTGCCATCGAGCGTGAGCATCACGGTGGGATCTGTCTGAATCACGGCTGCATTCCGACCAAGGCCCTCCTGCGGTCGTCCGAGATGCTGCATCACATGGGCAATGCCAAGGCCTATGGCATTGAGGTGGGGCCGGTCAAACCCGATCTTGATGCCATGGTCAAACGTTCCCGGCAGGTGGCCGCCCAGTTGAACCGGGGCATCAAGAGGCTGCTGGAGCGCAACAGGATCGACACGGTCTGGGGCGAGGCCCGGATCATGGGTCGGCGGCAGATCGGGGTTGAAACCCCGGATGGACCTGTGACGATTGAGGCGAGCCACATCATCATCGCCACCGGAGCCCGGGCCCGGAACATTCCCGGCCTGGAAGCGGATGGTGAGCGCATCTGGACCTACAGGCATGCCCTGCAACCGCCACACATGCCCAAGCGCCTGCTGGTTATTGGCTCCGGTGCCGTCGGGATCGAGTTTGCGAGTTTCTACAACACCCTTGGGGCCGCAACGACTGTCGTTGAAATCCTGCCGACCATCCTGCCCACCGAGGATGCCGAGATTGCGGCCTTTGCCGCAGCGCAGTTCACCAGGCAGGGCATGACACTGCTGACCAATGCATCCGTTGCCGGGCTTGAGCGTTGCCGGTCCGGTCTCCGAGCCACCATCAAGACCGGGGAGACAACCCGAACCCTCACGATCGACACGGCAATCCTGGCGGTGGGAATCGTCGGCAACATTGAATCCATCGGCCTCGAGACGCTCGGCATCGCCACCGATCAGGGGCATGTCGTCACTGATGAGCATGGCCGCACCACGGTCGATGGCATCTTTGCCATCGGTGATGTGGCCGGACCCCCCTGGCTGGCACACAAGGCCAGCCATGAAGGGGTCATGGTGGCCGAGATGATTGCCGGTGGTGTCCCGCATGCCGTCCATCCTGACCAGATTGCCGGCTGCACCTATTGCTTGCCCCAGATTGCCTCGATTGGCCTCACCGAAGCCGCGGCCCGCAAGCAGGGCCGCGCCATCAGGGTCGGACGGTTTCCCTTTATCGGGAATGGCAAGGCCATCGCGCTGGGTGAACCCGAGGGTCTGGTCAAGACGCTCTTTGATGCCGGGACCGGTGAATTGCTGGGTGCTCACATGGTCGGTGCCGACGTCACCGAACTCATTCAGGGCTACATCGTTGCCCGTACCCTTGAGACCACCGAACAGGACCTCATGAACACTGTCTTTCCGCACCCGACGCTGTCGGAGATGATGCATGAAAGCGTCCTGCATGCCTATGGCCGAGCCATTCACATCTGAATCGGATTCTGCCGACCTGCCGGTCGAATTTGCCTGTCCTCCCTGGAGTCAGGGTCGGGGTGATGGACAGGACCGTTGCCGGGTCGAGGCCTATGTGCAGGCGCGGACAATGGCGGCGAATGTCTCTCCCTTGAGGGAGGCCCCGCCAACAAGGCAGCCATCAACGGCAGGGCAGCCCATGATGGCCCCGGCATTGGTGGCATTGACCGAGCCGCCATAGACGACGGGGATCGTGCGACCTGCATCACGGCAACGCGCGGTCAGGATATCCTTGATGGCGGCATGGACAGTGTTGATGTCGGGGGGCTCCGGGATCTTGCCGGTGCCAATGGCCCAGACCGGTTCATAGGCGACAATCAGGCGGGATGCATCGATTGTGGCGGGCAGACTCCCGGTCAACTGGCGGGTCACCACGGCCATCGTCTGGCCCTGCTCATGATCCGATTCATTCTCGCCGATGCAGAGAATGGCACAGAGTTCTGCCTGCCAGGCCGCCTCGACCTTGACCCGGACAAGGGCATCATCCTCGGCATGCCCAGCACGGCGTTCGGAGTGGCCGAGGATCACGTGACTGGCACCGAGATCATGCAGCATGGATGCAGCGATATCCCCGGTGTGCGCCCCGGCGGCTGCCGGGTGACAGTCCTGGCCACCGATTCGGACCGGCAGGTCCCCGGTGGCAGTGCAGAAGGCACCGATCAACGTCGTGGGCGGGCAGAGGGTCAGCGTGTGCCGGTCGGGGAGGGCCGCCGGGTCGAGGGCCTGCAGATAGGGGACCACATCGGCACGGCGACCATGCATCTTCCAGTTGGCGATGAAATGCAGCGGCTTCATGGGAACAGGGTCATGCCCCGGCTGCTGTCAGTGCCCATCGGTCGCGGCGAACTTGATGGATTCGCCGCAGCCACAGGCTTCGACGACATTCGGATTCTTGAAGGTGAAGCCCGATTCCAGCAGACTGACCTCGTAGTCGATCTCGGTGCCAAAGAGAAACATCTGGGCCATGGGCGCGATGATGACGCGAGCTCCCTGCCGTTCGACGACTTCCTCGTGTTCGCTGACCTCATGGACAGGGTCCATGGTGTATTCCATGCCGGCACACCCACCTTTCTTGACCCCGATCCGGATCCCCTGGCAACCCGATGAGTCCATCAGGTTGAGAATCTGCCGGGCAGCAGCATCCGTCATGGTGACGGGGGGCTTGCCTGGAATGCCAAACATTGTCCAGATGTGCTCCTGTTCAGGTCGTGTCCAATCGCGGGTGAATGCTGATCCAACCCTCCCATATGGTCGCCGGGTTCCGCTCTTCAACTGCCGGGTCGGATGATGGGCCGGCCCCGATCACGCGAGTCCCTCAGCCCATGCTCCCCATTCACATGAAACCCAGTTCAAGGCGGGCCTCATCGGACATCATCTCCATGCCCCAGGGCGGATCCCAGACCAGGTCGACATCGACAGCCTCGACCGCATCCAGCGAGTCCACGGCCTCGGCAAGCCAGCCCGGCATCTCGCCGGCCACCGGGCAGCCCGGGGCCGTGAGTGTCATGATGATGCTGACATTGTTCTGGGTATCGATGGTGATGGTGTAGACCAGCCCCAGATCGTAGATGTTGACCGGAATTTCCGGATCATAGACCGTGCGGCAGGCGTCCACGACAGGCCGGTAGAGAGGATGGTCGACACTGGAGGGCCGGATCAGGGGCGCGCCTTCCAGAAAATCATGTTGAGCCGCTGTCATTTGGACGGTATCCCGATTTCCGCACAGTTGGGTTCGAGTGGCCTTCTAAAGAATTCAGAGCAATTCAGTCAAGTTCATTCGCCGAGCACCTGCAGACAAGGACCACCGGCTCCATGACCACTCCAGCGCATGTGTTCGGTTTTCGCCTGCAGGCAACCTGCGGGGCCGCACGGCGTGGCCAGGTGCAGACGGGACGCGGCCATATCGAGACCCCGGCGTTCATGCCGGTCGGGACCCAGGCGACCGTCAAGGCGATGCTGCCGGAAAGCGTGGCTGCCACCGGCGCCGAAATCGTTCTCTCGAACACCTATCACCTGATGCTGCGCCCGGGTGCAGAACGGATTGCCCGCCTTGGTGGCCTGCACAGGTTCATGAACTGGCCCCAACCCATCCTGACCGACTCAGGAGGCTTTCAGGTCATGAGTCTGAGCGCACTGCGGACGCTGACCGACGAGGGCGTGACCTTTCGGTCCCACATCGATGGGTCGCGACATGTTCTCACCCCGGAACGCTCGGTCGAGATCCAGCACTGTCTCGGGTCCGATATCACCATGTGTCTTGATGAATGCACGCCCTGGCCCGTCGATCATGCGACGGCGGAAGCCTCGATGGAACTCTCGATGCGCTGGGCCCGGCGGAGCCGGGAGGCCTTTGTGCCACGACCCGGTCATGCCCTCTTTGGTATCCAGCAGGGGTCGGTGTTTGCGGACCTGCGTCTGCGCAGCAGTGCGCGCCTCATCGCATGCGACTTTGATGGTTATGCCATCGGGGGTCTGGCCGTGGGTGAACCCCAAGAGACCATGCTCGAGGTTCTCGAAGCCACGACGCCGGCCCTGCCGACCGGCAAACCCCGGTACCTGATGGGCGTTGGCACGCCCGACGACATCCTCAAGGCCGTGCGGTGCGGTGTGGACATGTTTGACTGCGTCATGCCCAGCCGCGCCGGCCGGACCGGTCAGGCCTTTACCCGCCGGGGCAAACTCAACATCAAGAACAGCCGCCATGCCGATGATCCGAATCCACTCTGTGAGGACTGCCGGTGCCCGACCTGCCAATCCTATTCCCGGGCCTATCTGCACCATGCCTTCAAGGCCAATGAGATCATCTGTTCGATGCTCATGACATGGCACAATCTGCATTTCTATCAGGACCATATGCGCCGGATCCGCACCGCGATCGAGGATGGGACCCTCGCGTCCCTGTCATAAGCGGTCGCGGCAATGCCGGGCCCAGGACCCACGGGGATATTGAATTTTCCGGTCCGGTTCCCCACATAGGGACAGACCGGCTGCGTCCTGCGAATGATGCGGCTCCGTGCACCCAGCAGCCCGAAAGGACGGTCTCATGGCGGACTCCCGGCAATGACACAGACAGAACTGGCTCGCTACGCACTGCTGCCCCTGCGTGATGTGGTTGTCTTTCCCAACATGATCGTGCCGTTGTTTGTCGGCCGTGAGGCATCGGTCCGGGCACTGGAACATGCGGTCAACACCAACAACAGGCTCATGCTGACCACCCAGACCAGCGAGGAGGTCGACCAGGTGACGCCGGATGTCGTCCACAAGGTGGGTGTGGTCGCCACGGTCCTCCAGTACCTGAAGATTCCCCAGGGCACGATCAAGGTCCTCGTGCAGGGCATCGAACGGGTCAGGATCACCGATTGGGTTGAAGCGGACGGCTACATCGAGGTGGGGGTTGAACCGCACCTGTATGAAAGCGCGCCCACCGGTGCCACGGGTGATCTGGTCAAGAAGCGGTTCCAGGCCTATGCTGCCGCCAAGAAGACCATCCCGACCTCAGCCGTGGAGGCCGTGGAGAGCGAAACCGACATGAACAAACTGCTCGATCTGGTGGCCGGGGCTGTCGCGGGCGATGTTCAGGAAAAACAGGCCATTCTCGAGACCAACAGCCTCAAGGGACGCCTCAAGAAACTGCGGGAGATCATCTCGAGGGAGATCTCGGAAATCGAGATCTCCAAGGAGATCCACTCCCGTGTCAAGGACCAGTTGGAACAGACCCAGCGGGAACACATCCTGACCGAACAGATGAAAGCCATCCAGCGGGAACTTGGTGACGACGACGATGTCTCCGAGCTCGAGGAGCTGGAGATGCGGATCGAGAACACCAACTTCACCGAGGAAGCCCGCACCAAGGCCCTCTCGGAACTCAAGAAGCTGCGGACAGGCAACCCCAACAGTCCGGAGATCCAGGTGTCACGGAACTATCTCGAATGGCTGCTCGACATTCCCTGGGGGACACCCAAGAAAACCCGGACCAACATCAGGAAAGCCCAGAAGGTTCTCAACCGGGATCACTATGGCCTGAAACAGGTCAAGGAACGGATCATCGAGTTCATCGCAGTCCAGAAGCGGACCGGCAATATCGGTGGATCAATTCTCTGTCTTGTGGGGCCGCCGGGTGTCGGCAAGACATCCCTTGGGTGCTCACTGGCCGAGGCGACCGGTCGTGAATTCCTGCGCATCTCGCTGGGCGGCATTCATGACGAATCCGAGATCCGGGGGCATCGCCGGACCTATATCGGTGCCATGCCGGGACGGATCATCAAGTCATTCCGCAAGCAGAAGTCAACCAACCCGCTGATCCTGCTCGATGAGATCGACAAGATGGCCAATTACCGGGGGGATCCTGCCAGTGCCCTGCTCGAGGTCCTTGACCCCGAGCAGAATGACAAGTTCTATGACAATTTCCTTGATGTGGATTACGATCTCTCCCAGGTGCTGTTCATCACCACCGCCAATTACGTGCACAATATTCCTGACCCCCTGCGGGATCGCATGGACATCATCGATCTTGATGGCTACACCGAGGATGAGAAGGTCCAGATCGCCCGCCATCATCTGCTGCCGGAACTGTACAGGAACCATGGTCTCGAGAAGACCGAGTTCAGCATCTCGAATCGGGTGATCCAGGAGGTGATCCGATCGTACACCCGTGAGGCGGGTGTCCGCAGTCTGAAACGGGCCCTGGCCAGGATCATGCGGAAATCCGTCACCCGGCTGGAGCGCGATGACATCACATCGGTCCGGATCAAGCTCGGCAATCTCGACGCGTTCCTCGGCCTGCCGAAACACCGGTACAAGGTTGCCGAGAAATCCAACCAGATCGGGGTGGCGACAGGTCTGGCCTGGACCCCGTCCGGTGGCGACCTGCTCTCGATCGAGGCGACGATCTCGCAGGGCAAGGGGGCGATGAATACCACCGGGGCCCTGGGCAAGGTCATGAAGGAGTCCATCACCGCGGCCATGTCCCACGTCAAGTCGATTGCCGTCCAGAACGGGATCAATCCCGAGCGGTTCCAGAAGACCGATGTCCATATCCACGTGCCCGAGGGTTCCACGCCCAAGGAGGGCCCATCCGCCGGCGTCGGGATGGTGACAGCCATTGTGTCGGTCCTGACCGGCATCCCCGTCCATCGGTCCGTGGCCATGACCGGCGAAGTGACCCTGCGGGGCAATGTCCTGCCCATCGGCGGGCTGAAGGCCAAGCTGCTCGCCGCCATCCGGGGCCGGATCAGCACCGTGATCATTCCCGAGGAGAACCTGCGGGATCTGGCCGAAATCCCCGAGACCATCAAGGATCAACTCACGATCATCCCCGTGTCCCACATGTCGGAAATCTTCCCCCTGGCCCTTGAACGCACACCCAAGCCCCTGACGGAATCCGATCTCCAGCCTCCCGCCCTGCCGTCCGCATCCGTGGTCCAGCCCGAGGCAGACCGCAGCCTGTCGGAACACTGATGTCATCAGTCCGCCCATCCCGTCATGATCCAGCCGACCGATTCTGGCCGGGACCATTGCCCGAT
The DNA here is from genome assembly GCA_965215545.1 of Paracoccaceae bacterium. Taxonomy (GTDB): domain Bacteria; phylum Pseudomonadota; class Alphaproteobacteria; order Rhodobacterales; family Rhodobacteraceae; genus MPNP01. Next base: position 3,114,256 of record OZ244066.1, on the reverse strand, counting down.
TGGGGTGATTAGCTCAGTGGTAGAGCGCTTCGTTCACACCGAAGAGGCCGGGAGTTCGATCCTCTCATCACCCACCATGACACGCGATCAGGATCGGCGCTCCGGGTCCAGTGAAGCGATTGTGATAAGACTGCGTACCGTGCCATCACTTCCCTTGTGGTCAATCGTGGTGGCAGTCAACCCAGACTGTCTTCAGGGGCCGGTGCCACCACCTCCAGAAGCGGATTTTGCAACGAGGCGGACCGATGAGATGGAGACCCGCTGGCATATCAGTGGACATGAAATCGGCGGGCAGGGAGATGGCCTGCGGCGATGCGAAGGTCACAAGAAAGGAATATCGCAGAAATTCCACATTGTTCCCCATTTCAACGTCTGCAACGACCGTGGATATCGTTCTCAACGTGTCTTGGGGCAGTGCCGTTTCAGGTAGGGCAAGGATATTGAAACTCGCAAGAAAACACCGCATGATGGTATCATGGATTCATGATTTGCCACCGGGGCCACGAAGATCACCGCCGCTGTCAACCGACGACCGGACTCCACACTTTCACGCGGGGTGCTTTTTGAGACATCCGTGATCATTGGACAGTGCCAAGGCTTCTCAGCCAATGTGTAATTCGCTCGATCATACGATCGAAAAAATCATCTCTCGTCTCACATTCCCAGACGACAGCGACCCTGAAGCCGGCATCTTCGAGCATTGCTTTGTTGCGTCGGTCACGAACGATGTTTTGTTCAAACTTGTCATGCCAAAATTTTTCATTTGAAGATGGGGTGCTTGCATATCTGCAATCTGGATGTCTGTGCCAGAAACATCCATTGACAAAAATTACTGCATTATACTTTGGAAGCACAATATCTGGTTTGCCCGGCAAATCCTTGACATGCAACCTGTATCGGAACCCGCGTTTGTGCAGTGCGCTTCTCACCTTTATTTCGGGTTTCGTGTCTCTACCACGGATATTCGACATGATCCTCGAGCGTGTTTTTCGGTCGACAACGTCATTCACTGCTCTGCATCCACCAATTGCTGGACAATCCCAGCCCGAGGGTCGGGAGATAATTTGAGATCATGACAAACACAATTGGAATTGTGGACCTCTTTTCGGGTCCCGGAGGACTTGCAGAGGGGTTTTCCTCTTACCACTCGGAGGATGGTCATTCGCCATACAGGATCATGATTTCGATCGAGAAGGAAATCTCAGCCCATGCTACCATGAGGCTGCGCAGTTTTCTGCGACGATTTCCTCCTCACAAACTCCCTTCGGAATACTATGACTTTCTGAATGGTGTCTCCGCAATGGAACCGGACTGGCCCAATCTTTATCGCGCCGAATGGTCTCAAGCGGATGAGGAATCGCAGTTTCGGGAATTGGGAAAGCCGGAAACCCGCAAGTTCCTTCAGCAGCGCATCAGAAAAATCCAATCGATATTTGGTGACCGCACAGTGCTAATCGGCGGCCCACCGTGTCAGGCCTACAGCCTCGCGGGACGTTCCCGTAATGCAGGGAATGCCAACTATCTTCCAGACAAAGACGAGCGGAACTATCTTTACCAAGAATATGTGAAGGTTGTCGGCATTCTGGAACCGGCAGCATTTGTCATGGAAAACGTCAAGGGAATGCTCTCATCAGCAGTCAAGGGTGATGGGATCATCCAGAAGGTGATGGCAGACCTCCGAAACCCGGAGAGTTCGGATGCAAGATATAAGCTCATTGCGATGGCACCGGAAGATGCCAGGATTGATGGTGAGACCGACCCGGCACCACGGGATTTTATCGTGCGTGCGGAACAGTTCGGGATTCCACAAGCACGTCACCGCGTCATCATCGTGGGACTTCGTTCCGATATTGCTGATACTGTTGGTCCAGACCATTTTCCGCGCCTCCAGACGCATGGAGCGCAGGTAAGTGTCCGGCATGTCCTCTCCGCTATGCCCAAGATTCGAAGCGGCTTGAGCCGCAATGATAGTCACGAGGGTTGGTCCAATTCCGTGCTCTCAGCAATCAGAAATCTTGAACAAAATCCACCCCCCAATCTCAACGGGAAGGAGCTGAGATCTTACCAGAGGTGTATCTCAACTGTGCAAAAAAATGTACGCGATGGAAAATTGGTGCATCTGAGGTCGCGAGTCACGGAATCCTTGCTGCCAAAGGATTGTCCGGTAAAACTCAAGGAGTGGCTTTGCGACCCACGAGTCTCAAATCTACCCAACCATGAGACTCGCGGACACATGGCTTCCGACCTATCCAGGTATCTCTTTGCCAGCATGTTTGGCAATGCCACCAAGCGTTCGCCGACAAGCGATGAATTCCCGTTAGCAATCGCCCCCAACCACAGGAATTGGAGCAGTGGAAAATTTGGGGGATTATATACCTGACTACAGTAAAAACAGCAAAATAAACAAACGCTTAAAAATTTGTCGCCGCTGCGTGGAGATTAGGCTGTGTACCCATTTAATTGCTTCGCCAGAGCCCGCAGCAGGAAGCGACTGACCGTCAGCTGGATTGCCGAGAGGAAATTGCGGGCGGTCTTGTCGTAGCGCGAGGCAACGCGACGGAATTCCTTGATCCTGCCGAAGAACCGCTCGATCCGATTGCGACCCTTGTACAGGGTGCGGTCAAAGGGCCGGGGGATCTTGCGGCAGGACCGGGAGGGAATGTTCGCCTGGCCCCCCGCCCGTTCGATGCACCGGACGACAGCATTGGCATCATGGGCCTTGTCACCGAGGACGGTCGTCCCCGGCTGAAGGTCGGCAAGCAGCGCCTCGGCCTGGGCACAGTCCGAGGCCTGACCCGGGGTCAGGACCAGGGCCTGCACCGCGTCCGTCCCGCTGAGGGCGAGATGGACCTTGGTCGTCCGACCGCCACGGCTCCGGCCGATCGGCGGCGGCGGGCCGTCGCGGCGGGCCCCGGCAGCATGCTTGTGGGCCCGCACGACGGAGGAGTCCAGCATGCGCAGGCGCACGGGTCCGACCGGGCCTCCATCACCATCCGTCCGCTCGGCCAGGGCCCGCATGATCCGGGCCCAGGTGCCGTTCCTGCTCCAGCGGTTGTAGCGATTGAAACAGGTCGAGTGGGGACCGTAGCGTTCGGGGAGATCCCGCCAGGGGATGCCGGTGCGCAACACGAAGAAGATACCATCCATGACCCTTCGGTCATGGATCCGGCGGGGTCCCTGGTGTCTCTGGGGAAGCACCGAGCGGAGGATCGCCCACTCGGCATCGGTCATGTCGTGGCGGTGTCCGCTCATGGGTCTGCTCCTGCCTGATGGTTTTTTGGCTCCTCTCGCAGCTCCAGACAGATCTGTCAATATTTAAGTACACAGCCTAGTTCCTAACCTCTGCCATCAATTCCGTAACGCTCAAAAATGATTGTATCAACAACCCCTTCAAGTCTGCTTTGCCTGTCTGTTAGCCCTAGTATTTGTTTCTTGAAATCATCCATACTAGCTTGAAAAGCTTGGCGATCTGCTGCGGCCTCAGCACGAAAGGCCGCATTATCATCACGAATTGCGTTAATATTGTTATCAATGCTCAACAAACGACTGTCCCTTGATGATATAATATTCCCCGCTAGGAGAACAACTAAAACACCCGTTGAGATTAACGCACCAACAATCGAAATCCATCTATCTGGACTCCAGTTTTTCGGGTTGAACCCATTTGCTTCAGTTTGCTTAATCACCCTCAGAACCTTCTTTCTAATATCAAAGTGCTCCGATCATAGAGGGAGTGCCTCTATGACTGTCGAGCATTTTTACTCAATAATGTCAAGGAAATTGTAAAAACCCTTGACACCCACAAAGGATATGTCAATACTACTGACATAAGTCCGTAAAGGACTCAACGCGCCCAGATCGCGTGCGCCGCCCTGAATCGCCCCATCGCAGCGGTAGCCTTGGCTGCCTTAAGCACAAGCGCAGAAAACTGCGAAATATCAAGTACCTATACAAAGAACGCACAGACGTTCTCTTCACCATGTCATACCAAGAGGAGAATTCACTATGGCACAGGAAGCACCCGGCAAACACTATCGAGGCGGGATCACCCTGATGGCCCTGTTTCGCCGCTTTCCGAATGATGAAGTGGCGGAACAGTGGTTTGAGGAAGTCATCTGGCCCGAGGGCCGCCATTGCCATCACTGCGGATCGTTCAACACCAAGGAACGGGTGTCCCGCAAGCCGGCCCCCTATCGCTGCAAGGCCTGTCGGAAGTACTTCAGCGTCAAGACCGGGACAGCAATGGGTGGCACCCGCATGGGCCTGCAGAAGTGGGTGATTGCCCTCTATCTGCAACTGACTTCATTGAAGGGCGTATCGTCCATGAAACTGCATCGTGATCTGGGCATCACCCAGAAGTCGGCCTGGTTCATGCTGCACCGGATCCGGGAGGGGATGCCGGAGGAATTGAAGAACCTGGCCGGGCCGGTGGAGGTCGATGAAACCTATGTCGGGGGTCTCGAAAAGAACAAGCATGACAGCCAGAAGTTGAAGGCGGGCCGGGGCGGGGTGGGCAAGGCCATCGTGGCCGGCATGAAGGACCGGGCCACCAACCGGATCGTGGCCGAGGTGGTCGAAGACACCAGGCGGGCCACATTGCAGGGGTTCGTCCATGACCATGCGCCGCCGGAAGCGGTCAAGTACACCGATGAGAATGCCGCCTATCGTGGACTGGCCAACCATGCCAGTGTCAATCACGGGCAGGGCCAGTATGTCGATGGTGGTATCCACACCAATGGCATCGAAGGCTTCTGGGCGATGTTCAAGCGGGGGCAGAAGGGTGTGTACCACAAGATGTCGAAGAAGCATCTGCAACGCTACATCGATGAATACGCCAGTCGGCACAACCTCCGCGAGGGCAACACCATCGAACAGATGGAGGAGATCGTGGCCCGCATGGTGGGCAGGCGGTTGATGTACAGGTCGTTGATTGCCGACAACGGCAAGGACAGCGGGGCCAACCCGACGGCGGTCTGATTGACCATTCACGACCTGATCGGGGGCTTACGGGCCCCCGTCAAAACTGCGGAAATCCGGGTACCTACACAAAGAGAGCAACCGAGAAAGGAGACCGATGGATTGAACATGGACCGTCAACCTTCACCAAAGGAGAGAACCGATGAGTTCGATGGCTCTTTTGATTGTCAGGCAGGTGACAGCGCAAGTTGTCTTGTCTGCACTGGCCTATGGGTTTGAGGAGTTGAGAATTCGGCATCTGAAAGATGTGTCGAAGGTCAAGCCCTCGAAACTGTATCGAGTGAACTCGACCGATGGCGGTTGAGTTTGACCCACCCCCGCACATGACTGTCCCCAGTGGATGGTTGTGTGCGGGGGTTGAAGGGTTTTCGTTTTTTTGCTTGGCCGCTTGACAACGCAATGGCCTTCCTGAATACTTGATCCCGCTATCATCGCAAGGAAACCCGCTCTGTCGGGTTGCCTGCTGAATACAACAGCCGTATACCCGGCGAAGGGGTTGCTCCCTGAGCCTTGGCGAATAGGCAGGTATTCCACGATTTCCTTGGATGATAGCACAACCCGGCACCATTGCCGGACCTGCTTGCTATCGAAAAGGAGATTGAGCGATGAAGGCAATAGCCCATCGAGCGATGTTGCTGACCCCCATGCGTCTTGCACTGGTGGCGGCAGTGATGGTTTGGGGAGGGTTGACACCCCCGGCCCTGGCCAAACCGGTTAGCGACCCGCCGGCGCGGGATGACGGGATGATCAGCGGAACCTATGCCGCGGCATTGCCGGACCTCTACCTGCGCGATTCAGCGGGCCGCACAGGTGTCTGTATCAAGGTCACGGGCACCATCGTGATTCCATCAAACCCGAACATCAGACCAACAACGGGATCCGCGAGGGGAGAGATCTGGGTCCAGAGGCACCGCCTTCCCGAAGATACCGATCACAACGATCTCGACAGGTGGAGCCGACTGGCCACCGGCCCATCGCTCACTTTGGAGAGCGGAGAGCGGACGCCGCATCGTTACGATCGAAACAACAATTTCGCGCTGATCCCTGCTAAAGGTGGAAACGAAAACTGTGACTTTTATAGTTCTAATCAACCCACCAACTGGTGCAGAGCAAACCGGACCTTCAATCAACACGGCTGGGAGGGGCGACTTACTGCGGACTCGCGTCACCTGCGCGTTCAGGTGAACAATCGTTACCTGAAGATGCACGGTTCGCGGTGGTTGGCCTACGGGGGGACCTGTCCGCCTTCTTCGTGACGCAGACAGATCAGACGCACATGAAGGGGCGATAATCACCGCCCCTTTTTCTGTTTCATATGGAGGAGTTCAATGCTCACAGATCTTCCCAAAGATTAGCAGCCACTGGCCACTGATGCTGTCCCTTGTGTTGAAAACCCAAGACCACAGCAACTGATTGCAGTCGCCTTGTCGGGGCTGTGGTAATTTTCGCCTCTCTATAAGGGCGGGTATAGGGGTGATTAGTAAAAGTGGATTTTGTTAAGTTCTGTTTATTTTTCTGTTTTTACTGTAGTTAGGTATATAATCCCCCAAATTTAACGAGGACTATTTCAGGGAAGTCGTTGCCAAGGCGATTGTTTTCAAATCTACCGAGAAAATTGTTTCCAATCAGCCGTGGTACCAAGGCGGTTATCGCGCAAATATCGTAGCCTATACGATCTCGCGGATTGCGCACGAAGTCATCCTGATTAAGAGATCTGTCAATTTCCGGGATATTTGGAGGCATCAGGCAGTCTCTGAAGCCATGAGCGAGGCGATATCTCTGGTTGCTCATGATGTTTGCAAGGTGCTAACCAAACCGCACGAGGGGATAAGCAACATAACCGAGTGGGCCAAGAAACAGGCTTGCTGGGCAAGAATAAGAGACATGAAAGTGGAACTCCCTGATGAATTTATCGGGGAATTAATCTCCCTGAAGGAAGTGGCTGAAAATGAACGTGTAGGCAAGAAAGACTGGAAAATCCTGAATGGAATTGAAGTGCAAACCGCGGTGGTGAATGCGGGCACGGACTTCTGGCGTGATCTTCATGCTTGGGCGACTGAACGGCGCCTCCTTTCCAGCAAGGATGATGGAATTCTGCGCGTCGCATTGCAGATCCCCAAAAAAATACCATCGGAGAAACAATCCAAACACCTGATGGAGTTCTTGGCAAGGATCAAGAATGAAGGTTATTCGCAGAAACTGAACAGCGAGTTGGAGAGACAAATCGGCGGGTAATCTCGCTGCAACGGCTGTTTTCGGGCATGTTTCTCGTTTGCCTGAAATGTAAATCGCCACCGCAGGGTACTGACATTCTGCTTGCGGATTTGCCGTGGCTGCATTGGTCTTGGTTCAGGGTGATTAGCTCAGTGGCAGAGCGCTTCGTTTACACCGAAGATGTCGGGAGTTCGATCCTCTCATCACCCACCATGACACACGATCAGGATCGGCACCCCGGGGCGAGGAGCCGCAAGTCTCACCCTGCCCCCAGCACATTGCCGATCCCGCCCGATCCGCGGGTCCTTGCCGGACCCTCAGGGCTCCGTTATGCTCACGAATGACGGGATCGATGGGCTGCCAGAGGGCCGCAACCCTGCAATTGCGGGCCAAGGGCGGGATCACCGGTTGACCCCCCGGTCGTTGCACCCCGGACTGGAAGTGGGGGCTGAAACGAATGACTCGATGATCCTACCGTCCTTCCCCGCAACATCTGTAACGCCCTTGTGCAATGCAGTTTGGTAGGCAGGCTCAAGGGCCTGGGTGAGGAGGTCCTTGCCGACCCCGCCGGGCTTTGAAGATTCCTTAAGGACTCCATGACTATACCGATCGGGTCTGCCCCCGGATTCTCTCTGGACGCCCTCCCAAAGATCTGGTTGGAAGTCACGGCGAAGAACAGTTGCAAGGCAAGGTCCAACGCCCGCCCGGCATGAAAGCTGACCGCAGCGTCACATTCGGCCCGCAATGCCTGGAACCGTCGGTGTTCGGACGGGCCTGCCCCATGACCGGAAGCGCGTCCAATACTGTAGCCCAGCGCGTCATTCTTTGCCGCCTGCATGAACATGCGCTCAAGATGCGAGTTGACACTCTCCTCGATCGCGAACCGCGTATCCTCGCCAGCTGCGCCCTCGGGTCTCTTGGTTGCGCTCATTTCAATCCTATCTTTTCAGTATTCCAACATAAAATCCATAAATGCAACAAAACAGACTTTACTGCAACAAATAGTATGTTAGATGCAAAAATAACCTTAATCATGCATTGGAGCAAGATTGCATATGGATCACTTCCCGATTGTTCAGGCACTGTGCCGGGCAGCAATGGCCCAACCCACACCCGCGCTTCGCAAGCAGGTGGAGCGTCTTCGCGAGGCCCTGACCAAAGAAGGCGAGAAGAAGCAGGCCGCATCACTCGCCAGCGTCCTGTCAGCAGCCGACCGGATGAAGGATATGGCACCAAGCCGGATCATGCGCTCCAAGGCAGGCCCGTTGGGTGAGGCCATCAATCGAAGCACACAGGTCCCGGTCGACAAAGAAACAGCGGCACCCTTGGCTGAGATCATCTTCCCGGAAGACATCAATGCGGCGGCCCCATTGTTCAACCCGACTGTGGCCCAGGCGACCAAGAGCATCGTCGGCGAGTGGCAAAACTGTGAGGCACTCTTGACCGTCAGTATCAGTCCATCCAACACCTGCCTGATTTATGGAGACCCAGGCACGGGCAAGACTCGATTGGCCTTGTGGATCGCCCGGGAACTGATGTTGCCAGTTGTTTTGATCAGACTGGATGGGCTCGTGTCATCGTTCTTGGGCACGACCGCCCGCAACATCGGCAACCTGTTCACCTTTGCCAACCGGTATCGATGCATTCTGCTGCTGGATGAATTTGACGCGATTGCCAAGGTCCGCGATGACCCGCAAGAAGTCGGAGAGATCAAGCGGGTTGTCAATACCCTGCTGCAGAATCTTGATGGGCGGAAGGACATCGGTCTCACTATCGGTATAACCAATCATCCAGCCCTGCTTGATCCCGCCGTGTGGCGGCGGTTCGAGATCCAACTGGACATCCCGCGGCCTGATTTTCAGGTGCGGGAAGCCATCGCAAGGCACTTTATGCCACCAGTGCAAGCACCTGACACCCATATCCGCCTCATCTCGTGGTTTGCCGAAGGCTCGACAGGTGCCGAAATCGAATCTCTGGTGCGCAGCTACAAGAAAGCCAGGGCAATTCAGCAGGAGGCCCCGCATGGCCTGCTTGAAACGCTCCGGCAGTTTGCAGCCCTGAACGCGGCCCGTATCCAGCCCGAGCGTCGGGAACTGCTTTTTGCCAAGCCCGGAAAGCTGTTCAGAGTCATGTACAACGACAAAACATTGAACTTCACCCTGGCCGATATCGGGGAGATTGCGGGAAGAGACAAGTCAACGGTCAGCCGCTTGATCGGCAAACCGCAAGATGGAGCCAAAAAGAAGGAAGCAACCGGTGGCTAGCCCCATTCAAGTCATTCTCAATCCAGAAAACTATCAGGAAGTCCGCAAGGCGGGCGGGGGCGGATGGCCCAAGGATTTCTATGCCGGTCGCGATGATGAATTCGCCGCCCACAGGGATACTCTCGTGGACCAGATCGACACAATTTCGGCAACGCTCGCTACCCAGCCCCAAGGAGAGATCGGCTATCTGAAGGTTACGTTGAAGCGAGATGCGTGGGCAAAAAGCCACCGTCCGGTCACTTTATTCCGCTCTTCCCGAACCCCGGTGGTTGGGGGTGGTGACATCGGCGAAATGTTTGTCGAGGTCAGTCCGGATCGTCTCGCCTTGGTCAAGGATGATATCCAGCAAGCAGAAAATGACACCAGGATTGAATTCAACGAAGCAAAGGATCGTAAGATCCCCCATCCCACAAAGCGGCGCAGTGAAACGGGTGCAATCAAGGGTCTTGAGCTTTACGGCCCCTCTGACAAGCGCAGATTTTCCGTGAAAGACGCTGTGGCTTGGCTATCCAACCCACGGACCGGCGGTGGGTATGAGGTGGAACTTTTTGATATCATCCTGCCAAGAGCCGACTGGGATCGACTGTCCGACTCACATCGTCAATTGATCTCCACATTTGTGGAGGGTTTTGATGAAATCGGGCAAGGAATATTGGTCGAGCAATTGCCTTATTGGCACAGCGGTCTGCCAAAAGTGGTCGTTCGGCTGGACCGGTCTCCAGATGTGACTGTCATGATACCAGCAAGAGTGTCCAATACCGGACGCGACCGTCGGGCGTCGGCACCGTTTGATACGAATCCCCAACGACATCAGAAACTTCTGGAATTCCTGGACAATCACCCGCTGGTGCGAAGCGTTGAACTCCCAGGCATCATTGTCCCGTCAGCAATCCCACCTGCCCAATCCCGATCCCGACCAGACCGTGTGACAATCCCAGTCCGCAACACCCAAACGTCCTATCCGAGGATTGGAATCGTGGATGGCGGTGTCGGTTCGGCCCTTTCCGACTGGATTATCGATCGGTGGGACACTCTGGCTGACGAGGATATAAATCCCAATCATGGCACCTTCATTGGTGGTCTGGCTGTTGCGGGTACACGCCTGAACGGGCAACAAGTCTGCCCCGAACCAGACGGGGCTGAAATTGTTGATCTGGCAATTTTTCCAGATTCGAAACGGTTCCCCTCCTATTATTCGGATGGACTGCTTGGCTTCTTTGATGAGCCAAACAGTGCCATAGCACCCGGTTGCGGTGCGGGGTTGTCAGTCCGGTCAATTGAAGGTAGGGCGGGCCCGCAGGCGTTGTGAGTGTCTTGCAGTCGGGTGGCAGGATCGCACTGATGAGGAATTGGTTGGCACTTCTCGCCACGCATATCTATAGGAGATCCCCGATGGAGGGTCACCGGATGGCAGCGCCCGGTGATGGCCATGTCAGCGGCTGTAGCTCAGTTGGTTAGAGTGCCGGCCTGTCACGCCGGAGGTCGCGGGTTCGAGTCCCGTCAGCCGCGCCAAGCCCCCCCCGTCCGGGATCGTGTGCCCGGCCCTGCCGGCCAGTCCTTCCCCGAATCCGTTCCGGTCGGTTGCATGGAGCCGGGGATCCATGATGCGGACCGGCATCCGGTCAGTCCTGCTGGACAAGTGGCATTGGGGTGTTGCCTGCGGTGCCATCCTGATGGCATGGGTCGGCCTGTGGCTGTTGGCGGCAGCAATGCAGCATGCCAGTCCGATTGTCGCTGACCTCGACATGCTGATCGGTATCCTGTTGGCCTCCCACGGGCACCATGCCGGCTTTTCCACCCTGCTGGGCACGTGGACGGCCATGGCTGTGGCGATGATGCTTCCTGGCCATATCCCGGTCCTGCGCACATGTGAATCCCTGCGGGAGGCGGGTCTGGCCAACCGGGCCGGGTTCATGGCCATCACCGGGGGTGACCTTGCGGTCTGGGCCGTCTGTTCGGTGGCCATGACGCTGGTGAACACGGCACTGATTGCCAGGCCGGTGGCCCGCGTTGTCGATCTGGATGCCAGCCGGCGCGTCACCTGCCTGTTGCTGGCGGGTGCCGGCCTTTACCAGCTGTCCTCCTTCAGGGACCGCTGCCTGGTCCACTGCCGACATCCCTTGACACGCTTTCTGGCCCGGGGTCCGGGCCCGGCCTGCCGCGATTTTGCCACCGGTGCCGGGTCCGGTCTCTGGTGCCTTGGCTGCTGCCGGCTGCTGATGGGACTCGGACTGATTGCCGGGCTGATGTCGATGGCCTGGATGGGTCTGGCCGCGGTCATCATCACGCTTGAGAAACTGCCGGAGATCGGCCGTCATGTGACCTGCCCCCTGGGCCTTGTCCTGATTGTGACCTCGATTGGCATCCGGGGGCAGGACCCGCATCCTGGAGGTGGGCAAGGCCATTGCGGGCCGGGTGGCACCAATCAGCGGCCGGGATCCCGACAAGGATGTCGTCGTTGCCAACACCAGCTGCTGGATGGGGAATGACATCACTGTTGCCTCTGCCGACATCGGTCGGGTCGGGGCCCATGGCCGGGTCTGGGACCTTGCCGGACGATCGGTCGAAATCTGTGCCATTCACTGGCATGGACCGGACCGCTGAGCGATTTGATCCGGCGATCGAACCCGCGCCGACCGAGATGACCAACATGAACAGGAAAGGAAATCTGCCATGACATTCCGTGCTTTGCTTGTCAGGAAAGATGAATCGGGCACCACCGCTGCGGTGGAAACGATTGATGAGGAGATGCTGCCCGATGGCGATGTCACCATTGCTGTCGACTACTCATCGCTCAACTACAAGGATGGGCTCTGCATCGGGCCGGGTGGTGGTCTCGTCAAGGTCTACCCGCACATTCCCGGTGTCGATCTGGCCGGAACCGTCATTGATTCGGATGACGGGCGGTTTGCCCCGGGCGATGCGGTCATCTCGACTGGCTGGCGCGTTGGCGAGGTCTGGTGGGGCGGCTTTGCCCAGAAGGCGCGGCTGAAGGCTGATTGGCTGGTCCCGATGCCCGAGACGCTGAATGCCCGGCAGGCCATGAGTGTTGGCACCGCCGGCCTGACGGCCATGCTGGGCATCGAGAGTCTCGAACAACACGGGTTGACTCCCGGGGATGGACCTGTCCTCGTCACCGGGGCTGCCGGCGGCGTGGGGTCCATCGCCACCCTGCTGCTCGCGCAGTTGGGCTATGAGGTCGCCGGTGTGACCGGTCGGCCGGAGGCCGGTGCCTATCTGCAATCGCTGGGTGCCAGCACGATCATCCCTCGTGCGGACCTGGCCGAGACCGTCAGGCGTCCACTTGAATCAGAAACCTGGGCAGGCTGTATCGATGCCGTGGGGGGCGCGATGCTGGCCCGGGTGCTTGGGCAGATGCAATACGGAGGATCGGTCGCGGCCATTGGCCTGGCCGGTGGTGCAGATCTGCCCGCTTCCGTGATTCCCTTCCTGTTGCGCAAGGTGAATCTGCTGGGTATTGACAGTGTCATGACGCCGATCCCGGACCGTCGACGGGCCTGGGGGCGTCTGGCGGATCTGCTTCCCGATGATGCCCTGGACTCCGTGCCGGAGGTCAGGACGTTGGCGGATCTTCCGGAACTGGGCCCTGCCATTCTGCAGGGACGGATCCGGGGCCGGGTCATCATTGACGTGAATGCTTGACAGGCAGGCTTCAAGTTTTCCGGGTTTCCATGTACGTTTCACGATTGGCCCGGCCCTCCAACAGCAGCAGGACTGTCTTGATGAGGGACAATGAGGGCGCCGACCGCAGAGGAGGCAGCGAGGAGACGTGACCGGTCCGGAAGACATCAGTGCTGACATCCTTGACCGGGCCGATGCGATGGCCCGGTTCACGGAGACCAAGGGGATGTTGACCCGGCGGTGCTTCACGATGGCCCACAAACAGGTCAATGAGCTGGTGGCTGGCTGGATGGCGGCCGCCGGCATGCGGGTCCACACGGATGCGGTTGGCAACGTCATCGGCCGCTACGAGGGGCGGACTGCCGGAGCCCGGACCATCATGCTGGGCTCGCACCAGGATACCGTCATCGATGCCGGTCGCTACGACGGGGCGCTGGGCATCCTTGCCGCCATCGATTGTGTGCGTTCGCTGCACGGGCGCGGTATCCGCTATGATGATGCCATTGAGGTTGTCTGCTTCACCGATGAGGAAGGCGTCCGCTACCAGTCGGCCTTCCTCGGCAGCCGGGGCATCGAGGGCACCTTCGACAATCGTCTGCTCGTGCGCACCGACGAGGCGGGGATTTCACTCTCGGAAGCCATGAGCGGTTTTGGCCTTGACCCCACGAGCATCAGGGATGCGGCCCGCCGCCCTGAGGATGTCCGCTGTTTTCTCGAACTCCATATCGAGCAGGGCCCGTTCCTCGAGATCAAGAAGATGCCCGTCTGTGCTGTCCGGGCGATTTCGGGTGCCACACGGATGACGATCTCGATCGAAGGGCGGGCCGGACATGCCGGCACCGTGCCCATGGATGCCCGTCAGGATGCGCTGGTCGCGGCGAGTGAATGCATCCTGCTGGTCGAACGCACGGCCCGCAGCATCCAGAATGTGGTGGCCACGGTGGGCCAGATCACGGCCCGTCCCGGGACCACGAACGTCATCCCGGGCCAGACGAGTTTTTCCATTGATGTGCGCTCACCTGATGACACCGTCCGTCGGGAGGTCATCGAGCAGATCCAGAGTGGCATGCTGGGGATCGCGCGCCGCCGCAATGTCCGGATCGGCTTCGACACCTCCCACGATGTCAACGGGATCACCTGCGCCGATTGGGTCGTCGATGCGATCGTCGGGGCCATGGGAGAGCTCGGCCATGACCCGGTGGCAATCCCGAGTGGGGCGGGCCACGATGCCATGGTGATGGCAGGGTTGACGGATGTGGCCATGATCTTCGTGCGCTGCCGGGGTGGCATCAGCCATCACCCTGATGAATCGATCACGCGGGAGGATGCGGTGGCTGGTGTTGCCCTGTTGACGCGCACCGTCGAACGGATCGGGGGCATGGCACAATGAGCGACTCGTCACTGACACCCCATGCCGAACTCGATCCCGGCGCCCGGCTGCTGATGGGGCCCGGCCCGGTTGATGTCTATCCGCGCGTCCTGCGTGCCATGGCCGCACCGATGCTGGGGCAGTTCGACCCGGAATTCACGCGCTACATGAATGAGACCATGGCCCTGTATCGGCAGGTGTACCGGACCGGCAATCACTGGACCCTGCTGGTCAACGGGACGGCGCGGTCGGGGATCGAGGCCTGTCTCGGCTCGCTCGTGGCACCGGGTGATGTCGTTCTTGTGCCCCGGTTCGGTCGGTTCGGACATCTGCTGACCGAAATCGCCACGCGGGTCGGTGGTGCTGTCACCACACTCGATACCGACTGGGGGACGGTGTTTCCGGTCGAACGGATCTGTGCGGCGGTCCGGGAATGCAGGCCCGCTGTCCTCGCCCTTGTCCATGGTGATACCTCCACCTGCATGGCCCAGCCCCTTGAGGGTCTCGCGGCCACCTGTCGCGAGATGGGTACGCTGATCTTTGTCGATGCCACCGCCACCCTCTGTGGCAGCTCTTTCGAGACGGACGCATTGGGGCTGGACGCGGTGGCCGCCGGGCTGCAGAAATGCATGTCGGGGCCGCCGGGGACATCGCCTGTGACCCTGAGTGAGCGAGCCGTGGCGGTCATCAACAACCGCAAGCATATCGAGCGGGGCATCCGGTCCGTCGACTCCGTCGAAGGGGAGGGCCCGCGCATTCTCTCGAACTATCTCGACCTGAGCATGCTGCTGGACTACTGGAGTCCCCTGCGCCTCAACCACCACACCGAATCGACCTCCATGCTCTACGCCGCCCGGGAATGTGCCCGCGTCATCCTCGAAGAGGGTCTCGAGGCGGGATTTGTCCGGCATGCCCTGGCCAGTCGGGCCTTGCGGGCCGGTCTTGTCGCCATGGGACTCGAGCTCTTTGGTGTGGAAACCAACCGCATGGTCAATGTCACCGGAGTCCTGATCCCCGCCCAGTGCGGCAACGGGGATGCCGTCCGGGCCGAGTTGCTGGCGGATTTCGGCATCGAGATCGGGACCTCCTTTGGGCATCTCGCCGGCAGGATCTGGCGGATTGGCACGATGGGGCATGTGTGCCGCAAGGCCAATATCCTGCGGTTTCTGGCTTCCTTTGATGCTGTCCTGAGGCATCATGGCTGCCCGCTCGTTCCCAATGCGGGGGTCGATGCCGCTGTTGCAGTCTATGCCGATTCTGCATGACCGCCTCACCTGTGTCCGAGCTGCTCAGTGCCGCACCGCGGGTCATCGCCATCGGGCTGCCGGGGTTTGCCGATGACCTGACAGCGCTTGGGGTGTCCTGTCTTGATCTCGATTGGGCGCCGCCGGCGGGCGGGGATCCGCGGTTTGGTGCCATGCTGGCTGCCCTCGAGGATGGTCCGGATGGTCCGATCAGCACCGCCAATGACCGGACCGTTGAGCGGATTCTTGCCGGCGATCCTGTCCTTGTCGATGTGGTCCCGGCCCACGAGGTGATGTCCGGTCTCGGGGCCGGGACAATCCTGCATGCCGGCCCACCGATCCGTTGGGAAGAGATGTGCGGGCCGCTGCGGGGTGCCATCGAGGGCATTGCGGTCTTTGAAGGCTGGGCTGATGATCTCGATGATGCCCGGGCCCGGGCCCGGGATGGCGTCTACAGTTTTGCCCCCTGCCATGAATGGGGTGCGGTCGGGCCGATGACCGGGATGATCACCATGAGCCAGCCGGTCATGGTGGTCGAGAACCGGACCTTTGGCAACCGGGCCTTCTGCACCCTCAATGAGGGCATTGGCAGGGTCCTGCGGTTTGGCGGCAATGATGCGGAGGTGCTTGCTCGGTTGCGCTGGATCCGCGATGAATTCGGGCCGCTGCTGGGCGCAGCTGTCCGGCAGATGGGCGGTCTGCCACTCAAGGACATCGTGGCCCGGGGCCTGGCGATGGGTGACGAAATGCATCAGCGCAATGTGGCCTGTTCCGGTCTGATCCTGCGCAGTCTGGCCGCCCCGGTGGCCACCGTAGCCTCCGGGGCCGCCGCCGCCGGGCGGGCCCTGGGCTTCATCGCCGCCAATGACCAGTTCTTCCTCAATGTCGCCATGGCCATGGCCAAGGCCATGACGGATGCAGC
Source organism: Paracoccaceae bacterium (assembly GCA_965215545.1). GTDB lineage: Bacteria > Pseudomonadota > Alphaproteobacteria > Rhodobacterales > Rhodobacteraceae > MPNP01. The sequence continues at coordinate 3,097,624 of OZ244066.1, read as the reverse complement.
CAGGGATGTGGCAGGAAGCACGATCGTGACCACCATGGCCCGCAATGGCACGGAGTTTGGCATCAGGACGGCTGGCACCGGTGACCGATGGTTCACCGCCCCGGTGGCCATGCCCGAGGGGCTGTACTTTCCGGGCTACACCGCCGCAGATGCCAATCCCGACATCGGTGACAGCGCCATTGTCGAAACCATCGGTCTGGGCGGATTTGCCATGGGCGCCGCCCCGGCCGTGGCCGGGTTTGTCGGTGCCGGCAGTGCCTCTGCGGCTGGTCAGGCCACCGAGCGGATGGCCGAAATCACCCTCACCGGGAACAGTGAATGGTCGATTCCCGCCATGGATTATCGCGGTGTGCCCACTGGCATCGATGTCCGCCGTGTGGTCGAGAGCGGTATTGCGCCCATCATCAACACCGGCATTGCCCACCGCGAACCCGGCATTGGCCAGGTGGGAGCCGGGATCGTGAAGGCCCCGCTGGCGTGTTTTCGTGCAGCCCTCGCCGCCCTTGTGGAGGCGCATTCCCGGCCATGACCTCATCAACCACCATCAATCGGGTCCACAGGGGCTTCTATCTCGACTCGGTGGCCCTGATGCGTCTCTCGGCTGACCTTGGTCGCATGGAGGGCATCCTCGACGCCGCCGTCATGATGGGGACGCCGGCCAACCACGCCATCCTCGAGGCAGCGGAGCTTCTCACCGATGCGGGCCGGGTTGCCACCGGAGGTGATCTCATCATGGCCATCCGGGCCCGGTCCGCCGCCGCCGCCGACGCCGCTCGCGCGTGGGCCGAGGACTGCCTGCGGGCACCATCCCGCTCCACCCAACCGATGCATGCCAACCGTCCCCGCACCCTCGGAGGTGCCAAGAGACAGATGCCGGATGCCAATCTCGCCCTGATCTCGACACCGGGTCAGTATGCCACTTTCGAAGCCCGGACGGCCCTTGGCAACGGCATGCATGTCATGATCTTCAGTGACAATGTGAGCCTTGACGACGAGGTGGCTCTCAAGCGCGAGGGGTCCGCCCGGAACCTCTTCGTCATGGGTCCCGACTGCGGAACAGCCATCCTCGGTGGTGTTCCGCTGGCCTTTGCCAATCGGGTGGCAGCCGGACCCATTGGGCTGATCGGTGCATCCGGAACCGGCATCCAGGAGATCAGCTGCCTCATCGACCGGATGGGGGGCGGGATCAGCCATGCCATTGGCGTGGGAGGTCGGGATCTCACTGCCGAGGTGGGCGGGACGACAACCCGCATGGCCATCGATGCCCTCGCTGCCGATGCCCGGACGGAACGTCTTGTCGTGGTCGGCAAGCCCCCTGACCCGGCGGTGGCCAGCCGGATCATCGCCCAACTTGCAACCCTCACCCTGCCGTCCGTCATCTGTTTCCTTGGTGCCCCCGATCTCTCCCTGCCGCATCCCGTCCAGCGGGCCCGCACGCTCAAGGATGCCGCGCTCCTTGCCCTCGGCATCACCGAACCGCCACCACCCCTGCCGGATCCGCTGATCCCGGCGAAGCCGACGGGCCGGATCGTCGGACTCTATGCGGGCGGAACGCTCTGTGCCGAGGCGCAGGTCATGGCCCGGGACGCTGGACTGGCCGTGCGTTCAAATGTGCCCGTCAATGGCGTCGAGGCGGGCAGTGCCGGTGGCGACTGCCTGTGTCTCGATCTTGGCGATGATGCCTTCACCCTTGGCCAGCCTCACCCGATGATCGAACCGCGGGTGCGCGATGGTCCTCTCAGGGAGGCTCTCGACGGGGCGGAAGTGGCCATCATTCTGGTTGACCTCATCCTGGGGCAGGGCGCCCATCCCGACCCGGCCGGTGCCCTGATTGACTGTCTCGCGACAGTGCCGCCGGCCGCCCGGCCTCGGGTGTTCTGTTCTGTGACAGGCACGGCGGCGGACCCTCAGGATCGCGCCGGGCAAATCCGCCGGCTCGAGGCCGCCGGTCTCATCGTGGCCCCCAGCAATGCTGATGCCACCCGTTGGGCTCTGGAGAACCGGAGCGGTTCATGACCATCATCACGCCTGCCTTCGAACTCCCCCGCCGCATTCTGCTCGCCATTGGCGGGAACGCCACCCATCCGGATGATATCGTGGGCACCTCGCGTGAGCAGCAGGACATTGCCGCCTCGACAGCCAGGGCCCTGTTGCCATTGGCCATGGCCGACAATGAACTCATCATCACCCATGGCAATGGTCCCGTGGTGGGCAAGATCCTGATGCGCCAGGTCCTGACCCGCAAGACCATCGCCCCCATGCCCCTTGACATCTGTGCGGCCCACGCCCAGGGCGGCATTGCCTACCTCCTTGTCCAGGCGCTTGAAAATGCCCTGCGCCGGGCTGGCAATGCACGCCATGTGGCCTGTCTCCTGACCCAGGTCGAGGTCGATCCCCACGATCCGGCCTTCGACAATCCAACCAAGCCGATCGGAACCTTCTACGATGAGAAGGACGCTCGCATCATTGCCGCTGATCTTGGCTGGACAATGTGTGATGATGCCGGTCGGGGGTGGCGGCATGTGGTGCCATCGCCCGAGCCCCGGCACATCTGTGATATCTCGTTGGTTGAGATGCTGTCGCGGGGCGGGACCGTGGTGATTGCCGCCGGGGGTGGCGGCATTCCGGTCGTTCGGGAAGCCAGGGGCGTCCGGCGCGGGGTCGAGGCCGTGATCGACAAGGACCTGACATCGGCCCTCATGGCGCAAGTTCTTGGCATCCGGCTCATGATCATCCTGACCGCCGTTGAGAAAGTGTCCGTCCATTTTGGCACGCCGCAGCAGACCGCACTCGATACGGTCTGCTGTTCGACCCTGCGGGATTACCAGGCAGCCGGCCACTTCCCGCCGGGCAGCATGGGCCCCAAGGTCGAGGCAGCCCTGCGCTTCCTCGCCGCCGGCGGGACCCGGGCCCTCATCACCCATCCCGAAACCCTGGTCGCTGCCCTTGAGGGCACGACCGGAACCCATATCCTGCCGGATGCCGATGGCTGAGGTCCGTCCCGTCCGTCTGACAGTCACCCATATCGGGCCCAGTGCTGCCAGAACCCTGGCCGGGGTCCAGACGTCCCCTGGCCAGGTTGTGGCCGTCTTTCGCCACGCGGCCTATCTGCAGTTCCGGTCCGGCATGGTCTGTCTTGCCGGCAGCCGGGCTGCGCTGGGCCCCCTGGCGGTCATCACCGCGGGCGCCGGGGCCTTTCCAGACCTCATCGAGACCGGACAGCCTGTCTGGAGGCGGGGCACACGGTTCACTGTCGGCCCGCGCGTGGTGATCGATCCTGTCCGGGCAGAGCCATGGTCGCCGGCGCCCTGGCCGCCCCTTCCGGCGCCCGGCAGGATCAGGGAGGCTCTGGCTTGCCTGCGGCGCCACGTGCCATCCACTGTTCCGGCAACGGGTCTCGGGCCCTATGTGATGGGCGGCAGCCAGCCTGCACCGACCGGGCGCGTCGCCCGCCATGCCCGCCATACCATGGCTGCCGCCCGGATGGATCTGGTCTGTCGGGAGGAGGCCGGACTGCATTGGGCCAGGGACCTGCTTGGCCTTGGCCCGGGTCTGACCCCATCAGGCGACGACTGTCTTGGCGGCATGCTGCTGGCCCTGCACGCCATTGGTGAACGCCCCGTCGCCAGACGGCTCTGGGGGCGGATCAAGACCGATGTCTGCACCCGAACCCATGCGATTTCCCGGGCCCATCTGGCCGCAGCAGCCCATGGGTTGGGCAGCGAACGGGTCCACAGGATCCTCAGGATCCTGCTTGAGGGCGCCCACCCGGCGTCGGCACTTGCGGATCTGGCCAGGATGGGACAGAGTTCGGGGTGGGACACCCTGGCTGGCGTGGTCACGGTGCTTGAGGGGTATGGACACATGACGCGACAGCAGGTGACATAGGAAGCGGACATGCGCGAGACGGCAATGGCCTATGGCGGGATGGTCGTGGCGCCCCATCATCTGGCAAGCCAGGCTGGTCTGCGGGTCCTGCGCGAGGGAGGCAACGCCATCGAGGCGATGGTGGCTGCCGCGGCAACGATCGCTGTTGTCTATCCCCACATGAATGCCCTCGGCGGTGACAATTTCTGGTTGATCGCTGGCCCGGGATTGCCCGTCCACGCCATCGATGCCTGTGGTGCCGCCGCCGGTCAGGCCACGCATGACCATTATCGATCCCGGGGACATGAACAGATTCCGCCCCGGGGCCCGCTGGCGGCCCTGACGGTGGCCGGTGCCGTGTCCGGTTGGGAGATGGCCTTGCGCCTCAGCGCCACACTGGGAGGCAGGCTCCCGCTGGCGAGGCTCCTTGAGGATGCCATCCATCACGCCGAGAATGGGGTTGCCGTGACGCGGAATCTTGCCGATGTTCTGGCCAGAGAACGCAATGTACTGGCGGGTGTGCCCGGATTTGCGCCGGTGTTCCTGCCCGCAGGCCAGCCCCTGACCCTGGCATCGCGGCTGCAACAACCCCGGCTTGCCCGGACACTGCGCCAATTGGCCAATGCCGGGCTTGATGACTTCTATCGGGGCGCGTTGGCCCGGGCGATCGCCGCCGATCTGGCCCGCGTTGGCTCGCCGCTCACGGCCGCCGACCTGTCCGCCCACCGGGCCCTGGAGCGAACCCCCCTGACCCTCGAACTCAGGGGGCATCGCATCCACAACCTGCCACCGCCCACCCAGGGCCTTGCCTCGCTCCTGCTTCTGGGGATCTACGATCGGCTGGGGATTGAGTCGGTGGAAACGGCCGCCGGGGTCCATGGGATGGTCGAGGCAACGAAACAGGCCTTCCTGATTCGGGACAGCCTCATTGCGGATCCCCGCTTCATGACAGAGGATCCCCAGGACCTGTTGCAGGATGCCCGGCTGGCGCGTCTGGCCAGGGCGTGTGATCCTGAACAGGCCAGCCCCTGGCCCGGCAGGCCAGCCAGGGGAGATACCGTCTGGCTGGGTGCCGCGGACAATTCCGGACAGGTCGTCAGTTGCATCCAGAGTCTCTACTGGGAGTTCGGCAGCGCCATCGTGCTCGATGAGACGGGACTCCTGTGGCAGAATCGGGGCATGAGTTTTGCCCTTGATCCTGCCCATCACAACACGCTCGCACCCGGCCGCAAACCCTTTCACACCATCCAGCCTGCCCTGGCCCAGCTTGCTGATGGACGAGTCATGGCCTACGGGGCCATGGGGGGTGACGGGCAACCCCAGACTCAGGCCATGGTGTTCATTCGCCATGTGATGGAGGGCCAGGGGTTGCAGGAGGCCATCATGGCGCCCCGCTGGCTGCTGGGCCGGACCTGGGGCGATGCCACCACCGCGCTGCGCATCGAGTCCCGGTATGACCCAACCCTGATCGAGCAGTTGCAGGCGCTCGGCCACCCCGTCTGCCCTGTCGGTGCCTTCGATGAGATCATGGGGCATGCCGGTGGCGTGGTCCATGGCCCGGACGGGCTCATCTCCGGCGCAGCGGATCCCCGCAGCGATGGCGCGGCCGCCGGGTTCTGATGGCCGCCGGTATGGATTCCTGGCCAGCCCCATGCATCAGGTTGGGGCAGGGAAGGGATGTGACGGCCTCACGGTTGAATTGTGTCCCTTCACTTGAGGCAGTATACACGCAGGGTGCGGTGCAGGCGGTCCCGCAATCGGGCGGTGCTTCAATCCTCTGATGCGGTCCAACAGTGAGGAACGATGACGATTCATCGGGATTTTGCGAGTCTGGTCGGCAGGACGCCGCTGGTGCGACTCCGGCACGCTTCGGAGTTGACGGGGTGCGAGATTCTCGGGAAAGCCGAATTCATGAACCCCGGTCAGTCCGTCAAGGACCGGGCGGCGCTGGCCATCATCCGGGATGCTGAAGACCGGGGCGTGCTGGGACCCGGCGGGGTCATCGTCGAGGGGACAGCCGGCAACACCGGGATCGGACTCGCTCTCATCGGGGCATCGCTTGGTTATCGAACGGTCATCGTGATTCCTGACAGCCAGACCCAGGAAAAGAAGGACATGATCCGGCTGGCCGGGGCCCGGCTGGTGGAAGTGCCGGCCCAGCCCTACAGCAATCCCAACAACTATGTGCGGTATTCCGAACGCCTGGCCACGGCACTCGCTGCCACGGAACCCGAAGGTGTGGTCTGGGCCAACCAGTTCGACAATGTTGCCAACCGGCGGGGCCACGAGGAGACGACAGCCGAGGAGATCTGGGATCAGACCGCTGGCCGGGTTGACGGTTTCATCTGCGCCGTCGGGACCGGCGGGACCCTCGCGGGCGTGGCCGCGCGACTGCGGCACCATAATGCGCACATCCGCATTGGCCTGGCTGATCCGCATGGGGCCGCGCTGTACAGCTATTACACCGCAGGGACCCTCACGGCTGCCGGGACATCGATCACTGAAGGGATTGGCCAAAGCCGCATCACGGCGAATCTGGAGGACCTCAGGGTCGATCATGCCTACCGGATCCCGGATGATGAAGCCCTCACCGAGGTGTTTCGGCTCCTGCAGGAAGAGGGGCTGTGTCTCGGCAGCAGTTCCGGCATCAACATTGCCGGCGCCATCCGGTTGGCCCAGGAGATGGGGCCGGGCCACACGATCGTCACCGTCCTGTGCGACTACGGGACCCGGTACCAGTCGAAACTGTTCAATCGGGACTTCCTGCGGGGAAAATCTCTCCCGATCCCACCCTGGATGGCAGGGACGGATGCGTCGATCCCCCAAGTCCTTGTCGAGGATTGAGGTCATGATCCTGCTGCGCAGCCTTGCGGTCGCCCTGACCCTCCTTGTCGCCAGTCCGGGTTGCACATCGGCACAGGATGCCGCCATTCCATCCATTGACACCGCAGCCTGGAGCGCGCTGGTTGTGGAGGCGGAAGCCCGGCTGGCCATGCAGGTACCCGAGCGGGTGCTGCACGACCTGCAGTACCGGATCTACCTCTGGCAACAGGAGGCCGCGGCAACCCAGCAGTCTGCGAGTGAGGTGGTCGAGCAGCTGCGCGGGCGGTTGGCCCTGTTCGATGAGTCCCTGCCGCCAGAATCCCTTGCGGGGACCGAAATCGAGGCCCTCCGGCAGCGGATCACCATGAATCTGAATGATGCCATGATGTCCCTGTTGCTCGCCGAGGACATCAATCAGCATGCTGCATCGTTGTTGCGGACCATTGAAGCCGATCTGGCCCAACGCCAGGCCGATCATCTGCTGACCCTGGCTGCCTCCCCGCTCTATCCGCCCGCATGGACCGAGACAATCCGCTTCCTGGGCGGTTTCGGGCAGGAGACCATCTTCGAGATGACCACCGGTCTGGCCGCCATTGACATTGGGGACTGGAGCATCAGCCAACTTCCAACCGTTGCGATGGCTTTCCTTGCGGGACTCCTCGTGTTGACCCGGGCCCGCAGCTGGACTGTCCGCACCTTCGAGGGCATCCGGGTCCGGCTTTCGTTGCCCAACGCCGTGACCGTCCAGCACCTGACGCGACTGATCGCCGATGTCATTCTTCCTGTCCTGGGCGCGATCCTCATCGTCCAGGCGGTACGGTCCTCCAGTCTGCTTGGACTCTACAGTGGCCTGCTTGCCGGGATCGTGCCCTGGATGGTGGCCATCATCTACGGCGTTCGATGGTTGACCATGGTCCTGTTCGCTCCCGCCAATGCGACCGATGATGAGTCCAGTGGTCTTGCTCTGGAGAACCGGCGGGAGGCTGTCCATCTTGTCATCTCGCTGGGCTGGATTGCCGCTCTTGAGCGTCTGATCCGCCCGCTCACGGAGCACGGTGCCAGCACGCCTGTCGTCGAAACGGTGCTCTACTACCCCTTCATCATGATTGCCGCCGTCCTGCTCATGCGCCTCAGCCGGCAACTCTCCCGAGGTTCGGTGCCGACCGCGGCAGAGCCCAAACACATCGGCTATCGGGCGCTGTATGTCCTGGCGCGGGCCAGTCTTGTCATTGCTGTCCTGGCCATGGGGCTCGCGACTGTCGGTTTCATCCCGGCAACCCGGCTGGCGGTCTTTGCCACCCTCAACACCTTTGCCATCCTGGCAGTCGGGATCACGGCCTACACGACCACAATCGGCTTCTACGACTACCTGACGGCCCTGCTGGACAACAAGGCCATGCACTATTGGCGGGGACTCACCAAGATCATCATCGGGCTGGTCCTGACCCTGTCGGGCTGCACGGGACTTGTCCTGGCCTGGGGTGCTTCGCGGACTGATCTGCTGATCTTCCTGAATCAGCTGCAGTCCGGCATTGCCCTTGGCCCGATCACGATCTCGCTCACCAGCATCAGCATCATCGTCCTGGTGTTTTTCGCCGGTGTTGCGGTCACCCGGGTGATCCAGTCGATCCTCAGCCAGAGCATCCTCCCCGGGACCCATCTCAGCCCCGGGACCCAGACGGCCCTCATCACCGGCACGGGGTATTCCGGTGTGGTGGTGTCGGGGCTGCTGGCCATCAGCCTGGCCGGATTCAATCTGACCAATGTCGCGATCGTCGCCGGTGCCCTGTCCGTCGGGATCGGCTTTGGTCTGCAGGCGATCGTCTCGAACTTTGTCTCCGGTATCATCCTCCTGTTGGAGCAGCCGGTGCGTGAAGGGGACTGGATCCAGACCGGTTCCGTCTCCGGGACCGTCAAGAAGATCTCGTTCCGCTCCACCCATGTTCTGACCTTCGACCGGGCCCTGATTGTTGTGCCAAACTCCGACCTGATCAGCAACCACGTGACCAACTGGACACTTGACAATCGGATCGGTCGCATCGTCATCACGGTCGGCGTGGCCTATGGCAGCAATGTCGAGCAGGTTCTCGAGATCCTGCAAGACATCGTCGAGGGCAACGCGCTGGTCACGGATGACCCGCCGCCGAATGTGGCCTTCATGCGCTTTGGTGCGGATGCGCTGGAATTCGAGATCCGGGCTGTCCTGACCGATGTCTCGAACATGATCTCCGCCCGCTCGGCGATCAATGTCGAAATCGAGCGTCGTCTGAATGAGGCGAGGATTGCCATCCCGTTCCCCCAGCGGGACCTCTGGATCCGCAATCCCGAAGCCCTGACTGCCCACCTTGCGAGGCCGGACACCAGAACCGATTGATGCGTCCGTCGCCAACGCTGATCAGGTGCGCGCATCGGGCAGGGGAGGGGTGCGTCCGGCACCGATGAGGAGACACGCTTGATGACCCATCCCCTCTTCCTTGATGATGCGTATTGCCAACAGAGTTCCGGCCGTGTTGCGGGTCAGGGCGGTGCACGGGAAATCTGGCTGGACCGGTCGCTCTTTTATGCCACCGGTGGTGGCCAGCCCCATGATACAGGCAGATTGACCTGGGATGGCGGGCAGGCCGAGGTCGTCAATGCCACCAGGGGGCCGGCGGGCCGGATCACTCTTGAACTTGCTGACCCGGCACCCCTGCCACCGGTTGGTGGGATCGTTCACCAAACCATTGACTGGGACCGGCGGTATCGCTTCATGCGCACCCATACCGCCCTGCACCTTCTGTCGGTCGTTGTCCCCTTGCCGGTCACCGGGGGCGCCATCACGCTCGAGAAAGGACGGCTTGACTTCAACATGCCTGATGCCATTGCCGACAAGCAGGGTCTCCAGGACCGCCTGAATGCCCTTGTGGTCCGTGATGTGCCGATCCGGTCGGAATGGATCACCGACGAGGAACTCGAGCGGACTCCCGGGATGGTCAAGACCCTGAAGGTTCAACCGCCCCGGGGCAGGGGTCGGGTCCGCCTCATCCGCATCGGTGATGATGATGGGTTGGTTGACCTGCAACCTTGTGGTGGCACCCATGTCAGGAGCACCGGCGAGATCGGTGCCATCCGGATCGGGAAGATCGAGAAGAAGGGTCGTATGAACAGACGGATAAATATTCTGATCGAAGCGGAGAACCGGCTTTCTGTATGATTGATGACCTTAAATTCGTGCCTGTTTCTTGCATTTTTCCTGAAAAACTCCATATCAGGGTCAGGTGTGGCCAGGGATCACACAGCGACAAGGAGCAGTAGCATGGCACTCAGAATCAACGACATCGCCCCGGATTTCGAGGCAGAGACCACCGAAGGACGGATCCGGTTCCATGACTGGATTGGCGACGGATATGCGATCCTCTTTTCCCATCCCAAGGATTTCACGCCGGTGTGCACGACGGAACTCGGGGCCATGGCCGGCATGCGGGATGCGTTTGCGGCCCGGAATGCCAAGATCCTCGGGATCTCGGTTGATCCGGTCGAGGACCACCATCGCTGGAAGGACGACATCGAGTCGGTATCGGGCAACCGTGTCGAGTACCCCATGATCGGCGATCCGGAACTCACGGTAGCGAAACTCTATGAAATGCTGCCAGCCACGGCTGGTGATTCGTCGGAAGGCCGGACACCCGCTGACAATGCAACGGTGCGGTCGGTCTACATCATCGGCCCCGACAAGCGGATCAAGCTCACACTCACCTACCCGATGACAACCGGGCGGAATTTCGACGAAATCCTCCGCTCCCTGGATTCAATCCAGTTGACGGCCAACCACCAGGTTGCCACACCAGCCAACTGGAAACAGGGTGAGGATGTCATTATCACGCCGGCTGTTTCCAATGATGAGGCCAGGGAACGCTTCGGGGACTACGAGACCGTTCTTCCCTATCTGCGGAAAACACCTCAGCCCGTCTGATCCCTTCGCAGGCGGGCGTTGGCGACCGGGACGCGCAGCCATCGCCAGCTTCCCGCCTTCCGCTGCCATCGTGCGGGGTGAATCATTGTCCGACACTGTTCTCCCCGATCTTCTCCGCCCCGGTCTTGATCTGGTCATCTGCGGAACCGCGGCTTCCCATGAGTCCGGCAAGGCCAGGGCGTACTATGCCCATCCAGGCAATCGGTTCTGGCCGGTTCTGGCGGCGACCGGCTTGACGCCGCGGTTGTTGGCTCCCGGAGACTTCCGGCTTCTGCTCCAGTTCGGTATCGGACTGACAGACCTTGCCAAACATGCCAGCGGTCGGGACCTCGATCTCCGCGACGAGGACTTTGATGTCTCCGGATTCCACACGCGGATCATGGCCGCCCGGCCCCGCATTCTGGTGTTCAACGGGAAGACTGCCGCGGCAAGGTATCTTGGGACAACGACACAAAAACTGGCTTATGGTCGGCACGGAGAACAGATCGGGCCGACGGTCCTCTGCATTGCACATTCGACATCCGGCGGCAACGCACATTGGAATTCCAGTTCCTGGTACGGTTGCGCCGCCCTTGTCCACGCAATTGCCCCCAACCGGAAGAAAATTCATCAGGCTGCCACAGGATCCCGCGTTTCATGATGCCGGTGTCCCGGTGCATGGCCCGGGCAGGCAGTGCCGTCGCTCTGTCTCCGGCACTGAGCAGATGGTCAGGATGTCGACAATCGGTCGTGCCCCAGTTTGCAATCGTCGCAATTGCGAAAGGGGGCGTCCCGCCGGTCGCCCCTCGTATAGGTCCGTTCAGGCAACGGTCAGTTCGTGGTGCAGCCCAGCTCGGTCCGGCGCGCGGCGGGGAGGATGTATTCGTAGCCGTCCGCGCTGTCCGTCCGGGCCCACTGGCCGGAAGAGTTCCGCGCCCCGCACTGGCAGGCCCGGACCGCCCCCATGCCACCGCCCAGGCGCACGCCACCAATGGCAAAGCAGCCGGTCGCCCCGAGCGGGTCCGTCCCGAGGTTGAAGCCTCCCTGCTGACCGTAGTTCAGGCTGGGACCCATCTGGAAGCAGGATCTTGCTATGTTTGAAGATCCGCCGCCCCCACGGCTACCTGAAGGACTCCGTAATAGGATTTTCCCGGTTGCAGGTTGGCAGCAATGGTGGTGGCCCGCCTCGCGATGGGACTGTCGGCGGTAGCAGTTCCAAGAGCCACAGTTTTGCCAGCGAGAACATTACCACCATCGTCATAGATTCGAATGGCAACGATGAAACTTGTGTTCAACGGTCTTGATGTGACTGTTCGGAGCCAAGACAGAGTCAGTTGATTCGTGTTCAGGGTGACCGAGGTTGCGCCGGGTTCCGGTCGTGTGACGGAGAGTCTTGCCGGTTGACTTTCCGCCACGCCCGATGGGCAGGCACTGCCTCCCGTCTTGCCTCGAATGGGTGTGTAATCCACCTGCGCCGTCGCGGGCGTGGGCGCAGTCAGCGTCAGGGCTGCCAGCGCGGCGATCAGCGATGCGGCGGTGAGCCATGTTCGAATGCCATTGGGGGGGGGGTAGTCAACGTAGTCATGGGGAATCTCTCCAAGTTTGTGGCTCCTCCCACTCTACTGCCCTTGCCTCGGAAAAGCCAAGAGAAAATTTCAAAGTCAGACACTACCTGACAATCGGGCAATCTTGAACTTGGCTGCGTCTGTGGGTATCGGGGCCATGATTGACGATCTGCCGATGCGGGGGATCACGGTTTGGGGCGGGGCAGCATGGGCCCACCCTCAATTGAGATGGAGAGACAAAGAGATATGGATGGAAGCGTTACCGGGACGTGCCCGATCATGCACACCAATCTGGGGGTCCGATCCAACCGGGACTGGTGGCCGAACCAGCTGAACCTGCGGATTCTCCACCAGCACAGCCCCCTGTCCAGTCCACTGGATCCGGACTTTGACTATCCGGCAGCCTTTGCCATGCTGGACATGGAGGCCCTGAAAGCCGATCTCCATGCCCTGATGACTGACAGTCAGGACTGGTGGCCGGCTGATTACGGTCATTATGGCGGACTGTTCATTCGCATGGCCTGGCACAGTGCCGGCACGTACCGGGTGACGGACGGTCGGGGAGGGGCCCGTTCGGGAACCCAGCGCTTTGCACCCCTCAACAGCTGGCCGGACAATGGCAATCTCGACAAGGCCCGCCGCCTCCTGTGGCCCATCAAGCAGAAGTACGGCAACCGGATCTCCTGGGCTGATCTGATCATCCTGGCCGGCAACGTGGCCATCGAATCCATGGGCGGCAAGGTCTTTGGTTTCGGCGGCGGTCGGGTGGATGTCTGGGAGCCGGAAGAGGATATCTATTGGGGACGCGAGAGCGAGTGGCTCGGTGATGAACGCTACACCGAAGGACGGGCGCTGGAAAGTCCACTGGCAGCGGTCCAGATGGGTCTCATCTATGTCAATCCGGAAGGCCCCAACGGGATCCCCGATCCCGTGGCCCAGGGTCACGATATTCGTGAGACCTTTGCCCGCATGGCCATGAACGATTACGAAACAGTGGCACTGGTCGCCGGTGGTCACACGTTCGGCAAGATGCATGGCGCTGGCGACCCGGCCCATGTCGGGCCGGATCCCGAGTCCGCCCCCATCGAGGCCATGGGGCTTGGCTGGCTCTCGACCCATGGCAGTGGCAGAGGCGGTGACGCGATCACATCCGGACTCGAGGGGGCCTGGACACCCAACCCGACGGCCTGGGACATGGGCTACTTTGATGTCCTCTTCAAATACGAATGGGAACTCACGAAGAGTCCGGCCGGTGCCCATGTCTGGACACCGAAGGATCTCGAGGACGAGGACCATGCTCCAGACGCAGCGGACGCATCAAGGACAGTGCCGATCTTCATGTCGACTGCCGACATGGCCATGCGTATGGATCCGGACTACGAGACGATCTCACGCCATTTCCATGCCCATCCGGAGGAATTCGCCGATGCCTTTGCCCGGGCCTGGTTCAAACTGACCCATCGGGACATGGGGCCGATCCGCCACTATCTGGGCAACGATATCCCAACCGAGACCCTGATCTGGCAGGATCCGATCCCGCCAGTCGATCATCCCCTGGTTGGCCCTGATGCCATCGGGACCCTCAAGACCCTGCTCCGGGATGCTGGTCTCCCGCCGGCGGATCTGCTGGCAACCGCCTGGTCATCCGCGTCAACCTATCGTGGGACGGATCGGCGGGGTGGGGCGAACGGGGCCCGCGTCCGGCTTGATCCCCAGAATCAATGGGAAGCCCATGAACCGGCTCGCCTGCTGCGGACCCTGGCGGGACTGGAAGCCATCCAGGCCCGTTTCAACGCATCCCAGTCGTCCGGCGTCAGGGTTTCGTTGGCTGACCTGATTGTCCTTGGTGGCAACTGGGCCGTCGAGACCGCCATCGAGAAGGCCGGGGCCACGGTCGAGGTGCCCTTTACCCCGGGGCGTATGGATGCCAGTGCCGAGGACACGGATGCCGAGAGTTTTGCTCCCCTTGAGCCCGATGTCGATGGGTTCCGCAATTTCCGCAAGTCCGACAGTCGGCTGTCCGGCGCCGAGGCGCTGGTGGACCGGGCTCATCTTCTGGGGCTGACAGCCCCGGAAATGACCGTGCTGGTGGGCGGATTGCGGGTCCTCGGTGCCAATCATGGCGGGTCTGCCCATGGCGTGCTGACCGACACCGTCGGGACCCTGACCAATGACTTCTTCGTCAAACTTCTGGACATGGGCACGGAATGGCGACCGACTCCCGGCGATGAGGACATCTTCGCAGGTCATGACCGCAAGACAGGTGTCCAGCGCTGGACCGCCACTCGTGCTGATCTGATCTTCGGTTCCAATTCCCAGCTGCGGGCCCTGTCCGAGGTCTATGGTCAGTCCGACAACCGTGAGACCTTCATCAGGGACTTCGTTGCGGCCTGGAACAAGGTCATGACCGCCGATCTCTGAAGCTCCGACCCATCCAGCAGACACCCCGACCCGTGGGGCCTTTGCCGGCCCTGCGAGCTTCGCTGGGCTCGCGACTGACGCGATGTGTCTGTCTCGGCCAAAAAAAACCGGCCAGGCGGGCCGACCATGAGGTCACCGGGGGCCAACCCTTGCTCGAGCTCCGCCCACCCTCCGGCTGACACCTGACCGTTGCAACTCAGAGCGGCAGCGGGGTGAGCATGTCCATGATGCCAAGCCCCCGGCCCTGCTTGCCCCACTTGGCGGGACTCGCCTATCTGCCGAACTGCGCCTTGCAATCGTTGGCATGCCGCTGGATGGATCCGGTGGCGGTCACCTGACACGGATGGGTATGGCCGGGGCCACAGAACTGCTTCCACCCGTCCCTGGACTGGTAGCGGAAATTGCTCAGGATGACCTTGACGGATTCATCCTGTTCGCAGCGCGAGTCGCGGCGTGTGGCGACCGTGACCGCCTGTTGTCCACCTTGAAAACGCTCCCAGCACAGTGTGCCCCGGGTGGCGGTGTAATCCGGGACCGCACCACTGCCGGTCGCACTGCCATCGGCGGTGCGGTAGTCGTAGCAGGTGCGCCACCACGGCGGTTGCATCCAGAAGGTGAAGGTGAGGTTCTCGCCTTCAGAGGCCGCCGGGCTGGTGGTGATGATCGTGTCGGCGCGGGCCGGGCTGATCAGCAGGACGATCGCCAGGGTGGCAGCCAGGGTTGCGACCGGGAATATCCGGAAAATAACGAGGGATCTTGACATGCTGGGTCTCCTTGAACCGAATGGACCTTCTGGGCATCTCCCGTTGCGACCAGCGGACTCCGCCGGGTGATAACGATTCCTTTACAGGGGAGATGCCGGGATGTCAAGTCGGGCGGGACCGCTCCCTGCCCTGGAGGAGGCGGACCGGTTGCGGCTGCCCCGGGCCCTGATCCGCGGACTTCGCGAGTCCTTCGCCACCCTCAGGCCAGACAGAGGACTTTCACCGCCGGGCCGCTGGCCATGCTCGGCACACTGGCCGATGCAGGAGATGAATTCGTCATTGATGAACGCCAGCTCATGCTCGGCCAAGACGGTATGGCTGTCCGGAGGCCGGACCCGGAGCAGCAACCGCCGACTCGGGTTCGTGCTCTTGCTGTGGTTAAGTCACCGCGTATCTCGACCCGCACGGTGCCGGCGCGCCGCGACAAGGGTGATCTGGTGCTGCGTGCCGGTGTTGGGCCGGCTGCCGCTGAATGTCATCTCCCATTGGGTATATTGGCCAGAGTCTTCCCCGTTCCAGGTGTCCGAGTTCACCGGGCAGTTGCCGACCTGGGTGGCAATCATGCCACCCCCGCAGATCTCAGAGGGTCCGGAGATGGTGGCCTGGACCCACTGGCTCTGACGCCGCCACGCGGCTTGGGGGTCCCGATCACCATCCAGTCCGCTTCGGTGGCGGACCGGGATGGGGCAATCGTTGGCAGGCTGGCCAAGGCCCCGCAGCGACGGACACTGTGGGTCGACGGGGCGCAACCGGTCCCCGATGCCGGTCGGGTCCTGATGCGCCGGGGGCGCAGCGTCACGGCATGACGGTCAGGGACGCGTGCGGCTCAATGACTTGTGGTACACTTGTGATTCACGCTCGCAGAGATCGTGCTCGACCACAGCTGCATGATGGGGCCGACCTCTTCCGCATTGGTCGCTCATGCCGCCATGCACGGGACTGACGCACCCGGCAACCGTGATACACTTGCTCCCACGTATCGCCGGGGTGAAACGGATGAGGCGTGAAGAGGCTGGCATGGCAGGACATGATGGCGGAGAGACAGGGATTCGAACCCTGGAGACGGTTGCCCGCCTACACGCGTTCCAGGCGTGCGCCTTCGACCACTCGGCCACCTCTCCACAATCAACCCGATCACTGGCTGCAAGGGCCACAGGTTCGGGTGCAGGGTCGATCCTAATGCCGAAACAGACCGAATTCAACACAGCGAACCGGCGCTGTGGTTCCTGGGATCAGAGGGCGAAATACCGCGCCACATCCTCGCCCGATGGCATGGCCGGGGCGGTGCCGGGTCGGGTCACGGAGAGGGATGCCGCCGCCACGGCATAGCGGGTGGCCTGGACCGTATCTGCCCCCGTAACCAGAGCGTGGGCAAAGGCACCACAGAAGGAGTCCCCGGCACCGGTTGTTTCGACGACGGGACCACAATCCATGGCTGGAATCCGGAGAAACGAGTCGGCATTCTCATAGACAAACGCTCCGTTCTCACCAAGGGTCAGGATCACGGTGCCCGCGCCCTGCCTTTGCAGGGCTGCTGCGGCATCCCGGGCATTGTGTGGACCGATCCCGTCAAGGCCGGTCAGGATTTCAGCCTCGGATTCGTTGGGTATGACAAAGTCACAGAGGCCGAGAAACGCCGGGTCCAGGGTCTGGGCCGGGGCCGGGTTGAAGAGGGTTGTCGTGCCTGACCTGCGGGCGATTTCAAGGCCGGCCCGGGCCGCCTCCAGTGGGGTTTCGAGCTGAGTCAGGAAGATCCGGGCCCTGGCAATCGCATCCTTGTGCCCCCGGATGTCGTCGACGCTGACTCGCATGGCGGCCCCCGGAACGATGATGATGGCATTGTTGCCGGTCCCGGCCTCGACAAAGATATAGGCACATCCCGTGTCGCCCTCGGGATCCTCATGCACGAGGGGCGTGATACCTTCCCGGGTCCAGAGGTCGGTGGCCATGCGCCCGAATTCATCCATGCCGATGCGTGAGATGAAGCCCACTCTGGCCCCAAGCCGAGCCGCTGCCACAGCCTGGTTCGAACCCTTGCCTCCGGGCCCCATGGTGAATTTTTCGCCGATCAGGGTCTCACCCATCCTGGGCTGGCGGGGCGCCCGGAATGCGGCATCAACGACAAAGGTTCCAAGCACGAGAATGTCAGGATGGGTCATGGGTGATTGTGGCTCCTTGCCGGTCGGGGGAAGGGGGCGGGGCCGGCACCCTTGCAGGGAGTCCTGATCAGGACCGTGGGGCATAGCAATGCACCGGGACCGTGTAGCTCTGCATCCGGGCCGTGGGATCCCCGGCACGCCCCGGTGTGGACGGACTCTCAAGGACAACGGCATTACGGGTCAGGAAGGCCGCCAGCAGATCGGCACTGTTGACCACTGCGTGGTCCGCTGGCAGGGCTCCAGCCAGTGCTTCGGGACGGACCATGATGCCGATGACAGCCCCGTTCCTGTCGGCAACAGGACCACCGATCTCACCACGGGCCACGGGACCATCAACCGCCACAATCGTGTTCTGGCCATCCTGCCGATCAAGCTGCCGCAGGGATCGTTGGGTCACCGTCGGGCTGGTCAGACTGTCGTTGAAGGGATAGCCGGCCGAGTAGAGTCCCGGTCCTGCCAGACTGTGCCCCGTCCGCAATGCCGCGACTGCATAAGCTGCGGCATCGGTCACCGGTGCAAGGAGCGCCAGGTCATGCATGTGATCGCTGGCGCGCACGGTGTACTCCTGGATGTTGTCAACCAGGATCCGGTCACAACCGTTGACATTGCCGTGGCTGGTGACCACGGTGCCAGCCGAACCGAGAAGAAAACCACTTCCGAACCGGATGGGGTCCAAAACGAGAGCTCTGCCCGTTTCGGGTTCCGGGATCGGGTCGAGTCCGGTCAGTTCCTCAAGGTCAAAGCCGTTCCAGGAGATTTCGGTCATGGTCGAGACCATGAGACGGGCCACATCATCAAACTGTCGTGGATTGTCCTCCGGCCAGGACAGGACAACCCCCCGGATACGCGTGCGGTCGATGCGGAGCACGCGGGCATAGACGGTCATGGCATCCCGGGTTGCAAAAATCGAGAATTCCTGATTGCCATACGGGGCCTCGCGCTGCCGTGCCGCCGCAAAATCCCTGAGGGACTGGTAGAGGGAATCGTAGGTCCTCTGGCTTCCGATCGCCGAGATCAAGGTCATGGCCATGTCGCCGTCCCCGGTTGGCTGGAAGGACACATAAGGCGGGACAGTCCGGTCATGGGTCACCGCATCGACAGGAACCATCAAGCGTATCCCCAGATCCTCGCTCTGCAACCAGGCCAGGTCAAGGCCACCGAACCGTTCGCCAAACTCCTGGTAGACTGCCTCGACTCCGGGATCATCGATGCGATCTGTTTCCGCCAGATCGCGCTCACGGAGGAAACGGTTCAATCCACCAAACGAACCGCTGCCGAAAATTCCGTCAAGCGGGCCCGGGTAATAACCCAGCAGTTGCAGGGCTGCCTGCAGTTTCCGGGCCTCGTCGAGCGGCATGGTCTCGAAATCGACCGCCGCCAGACCGTCTGTCGCCTGCTGGACCCCGGCGGAGTTCGTCAGAGCCGCGATTGTCACGGGAACAGTCGGTCCGGGGGCCGGAAAGGACGGCACCGGTTCTCCATCGGGAGGCGTCTTCGACGGTGGTGCCCGGCGACTGCCGAGGGGGAGGCGTGCCGCCATTGTATCGTCGACCATGCGAGTCGAACTGTCCGGCAGCCCCGACGGATGATGTCGGTCCACAAGAAGACCCTGAGGAATCAATGGTCTGGCAGCCTGGTCAGCGACGGCAGTGATCGGCGAGATCAGTAGCGGCAAAAGGCCGCAGAGAGTTGCTGCCATGGCTCTGACCCGGTCAGGATAATGATGCGCGCGCACCGCATGGGCTGTCATGGGCTGTCTCCCCTCGCTTGTACCTGCCTTGCCCCTGCCGGACAGTTCCGGGCCCACGGCTGGCCAAGCCAATTTCGCCTGATGTCTCTGCTTTGGCAGAATCAGTGTTGAATATACCGATTTGCATGATAATTCACCCCCTGATTGATGGGTCCGTCAAAACCGTGTTCCGGTTGGCTGGCCAGGTGGGAGTCCGCCGCGGAGCCGGTGTCTCTGGCTGCGCTTGCCCGGCAGATGGTGGCACGATCAAGAGTGTTCGGTTCGGCTGTGCGGCGCACCCCTGCACGCCATACGGGTGGGAATTGGGAAAAATGGGCCCTGGCGGCAGCGGGATTGGCCAGTTTGCCTTGACAGGGCAAAAGTACAGTTATTACAATGAAGTGATTTTGCTACGATGGGGGGGGCAGAACCATGGCAGATCAAGACAGTCATCAAACCAATATTGCGGTGCCTGTTTATTACGCGCCTATTATCAGTGCTGCTTATAGTGGCGTTGATGTCAAGATTATTTTCATGGACATCATGCCCGCTGCAATGGCTGAAGATGGTCAGGAGCAAAAGTCACAAACCACATTACCACAGTGCGTTGTATCTTTAGGCCTTCATGCGGCCAAAGACCTCTGCAGACTTCTTGAAAGAGAGCTGCAGAAGCACGAAGATAAGTTTGGTGAAATTGAGACACCTTACACGCGTCAGTTGGATCAATCGGAATAGCTCTGCAATGGCAGAGCAGGACATCACAACGGCCTATCCGTATCTCGACAGTGTGCGTCTTGCTTCAAGAACAGTGAATATTATTCGAGAAAAGCACCCTGAACTTCCCGAACCGGTTGAAGCCAATATTGTGTTGACTCTTGGCAGTCCGGACCAAGTTTATGAGGGAAACAAGCCAGACACCAATATGTTCGTAAAGAGGGCGATCTATAGGAATGAACGAAAACACTTGCGTGTCGCAACAAAGCGCATAAGCGAGACAACTGCTGTTGTGTCAACTGCTTATCCCTCAACCCAAGAAATCAAATGGCGTCTTGTGTGGGATTCAAATGATGTCAGTCCTTGAAGCCCAAAAAATGTATGACGATAAGGGCGATGTTCTTTATCTGACCCTGCAGCCGGGCAAGCCAGGTATCGCCGAAGAGACTTTGCCGGGAGTTTTGTGGAGATATTCTCCGGATACCCAAGACCTAGTTGGAATAACCATTTTGGAGTTTTCCGACTATTGGATGGAGCACTTGGATGAACTTGTGCAGGATTTGGACAACCGCCTGCACATCGGTAAGCGGAAAGCACGGGCATTGCTTTCATTGAATATCGCCACAGAAAACGTATAAGTCGATGCATCGCAGGATTTGTTTAATTCTGCAGACATTGACCCATGAACTTTCGTGCCGCCATCTGCGTGTTTGTTGCTGCCTTGCTGGCAGGGTTGCCAGTATGGACGGAAGAAGTGAACAGCCGAGGAATTTTTGCATTGCGGAATGCATGCAAGCCGATAGAGTTATTTGTTGCGGTGGAGGGCGACGCTGCTGATAACGGACTGACCAAAGATCAGGTTGCAACGACAGTGCGCAGCCGGCTTCGTGGCGCACGGATCTATACAGAAGAATCCGAAAACCATTTGTTTGTTGGAGCACATGTCGTAGGCAGAAGGTTTCGTGTCGGTTTTGAATTCAGGAAACGCCCACTCGATCACCAATGGATCCTTGACGATGAAACTTTGTTTGGTGGCTACGATTACGCATTGCAAAATGGGGGATTTGGAATTGTTGCATCTTGGTGCAGTAGTTTGACGGGAACATATGGCCAAGATGCCGCTTGCATCCTGTCTGCCGTGGCCGAAAGCACCGATGTCTTCATTGACGAATATCTCCGCGTGAATGCCGAAGCTTGCAAAGGCGAGGCCATTCCGTTCATGCCACGATAAGAGATTCAAACTGATTCACCATCATATGTTGGGCATGTCCAGAACCGCACCTTCATGTTTTCAGGACATCATCATGCGCCTGCAGTCCTACTGGGCGGATGCAGGCTATGTCCTTCTGCAATCCTATGACATGGAAGTGGGGGCCGGGACCTTCCATCCGGCCACAACGCTGCGGGCCCTCGGCCCCCGACCCTGGATGGCAGCCCATGTCCAGTGCTGTCGCCGTCCGACCGATGGGCGTTTTGGTGAAAATCCCAACCGGCTGCAGCAGTATTTCCAGTTTCAGGTTCTCTCCAAACCCTCGGCACCCGATCTGCAGAAGCTCTATATCGACTCACTGCGGGCCATTGGTGTCGACCTCGATGTCCATGACCTCCGGTTTGTCGAGGATGACTGGGAGAGCCCGACACTTGGTGCCACGGGCCTCGGCTGGGAAGTCTGGATTGATGGTATGGAAATCTCGCAGTTTACCTACTTCCAGCAGGTCTGCAGCCAGACTTGCCATCCGGTCTCCGGTGAGTTGACCTACGGCCTTGAACGGCTGGCCATGTTCATTCTCAACCAGGATCATGTGATGGACCTGCCCTACAATGCTCCCGATGCAGACCACCCGGTGACCTATGGCGATGCGTACCGTCAAGCGGAAAGCGAGTTCTCGCAGTGGAATTATGCGGTCTGCGATACGGACATGGTCTGGCGGCATTTCGCCGATGCCGAGCGGGCCTGCCAGGACATTCTCCTGGCCGGCCAGACTGCACCCGCCCCGCAGGCCGGGCTTGTCTACCCGGCCTATGACCAGTGCATCAAGGCCTCGCACCTTTTCAATCTGCTCGATGCCCGGCGGGCAATTTCCCCCACCGAGCGTCAGGAGTTGATCGGCCGGGTCCGCACCCTGGCCCGTCAATGCGGGGATGCCTATCTCCGGACGCCTGATGGAGGATGTGCCGATGCCAAGGGCTGATCCCCCCATTCCCGCCAGCCATCGGGCCCTGCCATGGCAATGATCCTCCTTGAGCTGCTGAGCGAGGAAATCCCGGCCCGCCTGCAGGCCGGTGCCCGGGAGCAGCTGGTTGCACGGCTCCAGAGCGGGTTCAGGCAGGAAAAGATCGAGACCAGGGGATTCAAGGCCTACAGCACGCCCCGACGTCTGGCAGTCCTCATCGACCGGGTCGCCGAGTCCACACCCCCGAGAACCCATGAGCGCCGAGGCCCCAAGGCTTCCGCGCCACCGCAGGCCCTTGAGGGATTCATGCGCTCGACCGGCAAGCGTCGCGATGAACTTGAGATCAGGACGGTCAAGGGCACCGAGTATCTCTTCAGCATCACGCATGTTCCCGGCGTGCCGACCCTTGAGATTCTGCCGGATGTCATCACTGGTGCCATTGAAGCCCTGACCTGGCCCAAATCAATGCGGTGGGGCAGCGGCTCTGATCAATGGGTCCGGCCCCTGATCTCGATTCTGTGTCTGTATTCCCGCGCCGGCCACACAGTCAGGCTGCCGGTTGAATTTGCCGGATTGAAGGCATCCACGGCCACACGGGGCCATGGCATCCTCGACCCGGAACCTTCCATCATCGAGTCTCCCGATGCCTACCGTGAATGTCTGCGCGAACGTTCAGTGCTCGTTGACCAGGACGAGCGGCGGCAGGCCATCATCGACAGCGCCCTGGCCTGCACAGCGCGAGAGGGCCTTGAACTCATCATGGACGAGGAGTTGTTCGATGAGATCACCGGCCTGGTCGAATGGCCGGGGGTGATGATCGGTCCGATTGATCCGGCCCATCTTGCGCTGCCACCCCCCATCATCCGCAGTGCCATGCGCACCCATCAGCGCTATCTTGCCGCCACCCGGCCAGGCAGTCGTGCCATCAGTCATTTTCTGGCGGTGGCCAACCGCAATGTGGATTCGGGGGGCGTGATCCTGGCCGGGAACCAGCGGGTCCTGAACGCCCGTCTGGCCGATGCGGCATTCACGTTTGCCAATGACCGCCGCGCCTGTCAGGAAAAGGGGCTTGATGGCTTCCTTGAGCGCCTTGAGCAGACGATCTACCACCGACAGGTCGGCACCCAACGCCAGCGGACGGATCGCATCATGACAATTGCCGCTGCCCTGGCATCACACTTCGATGTTGCCGCCGCCGATGTTGCCTTGGCGACCCGCTATTGCAAGGCCGATCTTGTTTCGGAGATCGTGATGGAGTTCCCGGATCTCCAGGGAGTCATGGGTGGTCAGTTCGCCCGCGATGCCGCGTTGCCCGGGACGGTTGCTGACGCCATCGCCGAGCACTACCAACCGATTGGATCAGACGGCCGTCTCCCCGCCAATCCGCTGGCCCGGATTGTCGGGATGGCGGACCGCATCAATCACCTTGTCGGCATGTTTGGTGCCGGGGAACGGGTCAGCGGTTCAAAGGATCCCCTGGCCCTGCGCCGCGCCGCGATCGGCCTGGTCCGCATCCTCCTTGACTCCAGGCTTGACATGGATCTCGCCGCACTGATCCAGACCACACTGGCTGCCCATGAGGTCCAGGGGATATGCCTGACTGCCATTGATCCCGACGGACCCGAGCTGTTCATCAATTCGCTCCTTGGTTTTCTGGCGGACCGCTGCCATGCCCTTGCCGTGGCCAACGGTGCCCGCCCGTCTGTTGTTCAGGCCTGCCTCAAGGAATCGCCAACCCGCTTCAACACAGCCCTGAAAGCCGTTGAGGCCATCACGTCTGTCCTGGCAACGGATGCCGGTATCGACCTTCTGCATGTCCACAGACGCGTGCATCGGCTGGCGGCAGGTGCGGATGCCAGGATCGGGGTCAAGCCCGATCTGCTGACGTCGCCCGAGGAAAAAACACTCTGGCAGCAGATCTCTGCCCTGGGTGCCAGGCGGAAGACTCTGCTTGCTGATGACAGGATCGAGACTGTCCTGCTGATGATGGCCGCGCTGCGCCCGACACTTGATGCCTTCTTCGATGCAGTTCTGGTCAATGCCGAAGACCCTGATCTCCGTACCAACCGGCATGCCCTGCTCGCCAGTATCGAGCAGATCCCGCGGGGCATTGCCGACCTCAGCCGGCTCGAGATCGAGGACCGAGACCCCCGTGCAGCCCATTGACACCGCCGCTGCATTGACCCTGGATACTTATGGGGACCGGGCTTGCAGGTTGGCCCGGATCCACAAACTCCGCATTCCGATCCCGCCGTCGGTGGCACTCTCGGTGCAGGATGTCGAGCAGGTCGTTGCTGGCCGGACATCGATCCTTGCAGCGGCCCTGGCCCGGTTGGGACCCGACCGTCTGCTGGTCCTGCGGCCAAGCATTCCCCGGCAGGAATGGGGCACGGTACCAACCGTACTGGCCATCGGCATGTCTGACACCATGGCTCGTACGCTCGCCCATGGCCTGGACCCGGCGGCCACCGCCGCCCTCTACTGCGACTTCGTGGTCTCCTATGCCGCCCTCGTGGACGGCATGGACCCCGATGATCTTGCCGCCCCCGACCCGGAACCTCAAGCGGCTCTCAAATGGACGCTGCACCGCTATGAGGTGGCAACCGGCATATCGTTTCCACAATCCATCACCCACCAGCTGGCGGCCATCATCCGGGCCCTTTCTGCAGCATGGAATGATGAGTCTGCCCATCTGCTGCGCGAGGCCCACGGAGCCCCCGCCACGGCCGGCTTCGCCCTGGTGCTCCAGCATATGGGTGGGCCGGGTTGTCGCCATGAACTGCCAGTCTACCGGTCATCCTGGTCCCGGGACGGGGACGGTGCCCCTCGCCACACCATCACCCATCGACATGATGTCCGGATGGCTGTGCATGGCGCGATTCCGGATCCATCGCCAGTGACTGAGCAGCATGCAGCAACACTTGCCTCCTGGCATGAGTCGCTGCGGCGTCATGATGCGGAAAACCATCACATTGATTTCGTTGTCCAGGCCGCCGGGGCAGTGCTGCTCGAAGCTCGTCCTGTGGTGCGGTCAATCGCCGAGGAGATCCGGTTTGCAGTGCAGCTGGTTGAGGACGGAATCGTCAGCAAGGCCGATGCGCTCCTGCGCATCGAGCCGGATCGGCTGACAGGTCTCCTGCACGCCTCGGCCCGGCCCACGGGCAAGGAAACCATCCTCACCCGGGGGATCGATGCCAGCCCCGGGGCGGCGGTCGGCCAGATCGCCTTCACCTCAGCCACGGCACTGACGCTGGCCGCCAAGGGCACCAAATGCATCCTCTTTCGTATCGAGACCGGTCCGGAAGATGTCCGGGCGATGCATGTGGCCAACGGTGTGGTCACGGGTCGTGGCGGCATGACCAGCCATGCCGCCGTGATTGCCCGCAGCCTCGGGGTCCCTTGTGTTGCGGGTGCCATGGATCTGACCTTCGATGCCGAAAACCGGGTTCTTGTCTTCCGCGACGGCCTTGTGCTGCAGGAAGGGGATACCGTGACCGTTGATGGAACACGTGGCACCGTCATCAACGGTGCCGTCCCCCTGAGCAAGCCGGAGACCGGTGCCGCGTTTGATCGCTTCCTGGCCTGGGCCGATGAGTATCGGGACATCGAGGTCCGCGCCAATGCGGATTCATGCGAAGAGGCTGTCCACGCCATGGCCTCCGGGGCTGCCGGGATCGGGCTGTGCCGGACCGAGCACATGTTTTATGCCGATGACCGTTTGAATGTCATGCGCCGGATGATCTTCACGCCTGCCGCCCACCAGCGTGCCGACATCCTGCATGAACTCCAGGAGGTGCAACGCAGTGATTTTGCCGGTTTGTTCCAATGCCTGGACGGCCGACCGATCTGTATCCGGCTGTTTGACCCACCATTGCATGAATTCCTCCCCGGGGACGGGGATGAAGTGGCGGAACTGGCCAGTGCTCTCGACATCCCGGTGGCAACCATCCATGCGCGAATCGAGGAGTTGCGGGAGTTCAACCCGATGCTGGGCCTCCGTGGCGTCCGGCTCGGGATCATCGCACCGGAAATCTACACCATGCAGGCACGAGCGATTTTCGAAGCCCAGGTTGCCGCCACCCGGGATGCCATTGCCGTCGATCCCGAGATCATGATTCCGCTGGTCTCGGCCCGGCGCGAGGTGGTGATCATCCGATCGCTCGTCGAGACTGTGGCCGAACAGGTCCGCGAACACTCCGGCCTTGCCTTGACCTACAAACTCGGCGTGATGGTCGAGACCCCGCGGGCTGCCCTTCTTGCCGGCGATCTGGCCACCGAGTCCGCCTTCCTGAGTTTTGGCACCAATGACCTGACCCAATTGACCTACGGGATCAGCCGTGATGACGCGGCCCGTATCATTGATGAATACATCAAGGCCGATGTCTATACGCTCGACCCCTTCACTACACTTGACCGGGAGGGGGTCGGTGAACTGGTGTCGATTGCGTCCGAACGCAGCACCCGGGCCAATCCGGCCATCGCCCTCTCAATTTGTGGCGAGCATTCTGCTGACAGCGCAACGATCCAGTACTGTCGTGAATGGGGTTTTGTCCATGTCTCCTGTTCACCCTTCAACGTTCCCATTGCCCGCCTCGCTGCCGCCCAGTGCGTGCTCCGCCACGGCTGCCGCCCGACAGGGGCATCATCGGCCGCCTGACGCCAGCCCCGATGGCCTGACCGGCCCTGGATCCCGGCTCGCCGCTGACCGACTTCCGCGAGGCATGACTCATGAAACATTTTGAGGATCAATTGGATAATAAAATGATGGAGGCAAAAGTTTGACAAGACCCGGTGAATTGTGTACCGGCCCCTGCGGGGGCAATGGAAGTGTTGTGTCAACCCGAGACCGGCTGGCACAACGGGACATGTTGGGGGCATCATACCATGGCGAGAACACACCCGGCGGTTTGGCCGTCACCGGCATCGTTGTCCTTGGCGTCCTGCGTGACATTTCTGGTGGTGGCCCTCGCATCCCTGGCCAGTGCCGAATCCCTTGTCCGCTCTGACAACAACAGCCTTGATATCATCCCGGAAGGCACGGGCCTGACCGATGAACCCGTCATCGACATGCTCGCTGCGTTCGGCATCGATCGCGACAGCGAGATTCGTCTCCGCCCGTGGAATGCTGACATGGATGCCCAGCTGGCCAGTGCCCATGGTCTGCCCCCGGCAGGACAGGGCAAGGACGGGGTGGAGTTCAAGCAGCTGGGCCATGACTTCAATGGTGTGCCGGTCCAAACCCTCCTCGCAGGACTTGAGTCCGCCCTCCAGCGCCCCGATGAGGAACTTGAGTGCCTGGCTTACACCCTCTATTTCGAGGCCCGCGGTGAGTCGGTCAGCGGCCAGCGGGCGGTGGCAAACGTCATCCTGAACCGTCGGGCATCACCGCACTACCCCGACACCATCTGTGGCGTGATCCGTCAGGGCGGCTACAGCAGGTACCAGTGCCAGTTCACCTATCACTGTGATGGTCTCGAGGAGAATATCCACGAGATCAAGGCCTACTATGCCATCAAGCGGCTGGCCCGCGAGATCCTTGATGCCAAGACCCTTGACGACGCAACCGACGGGGCCACCCACTATCACACAGTCGATGTCCAACCGTTCTGGGCCAGCAATCTGACCCGCACCACCCGCATCGGCAGTCATATCTTCTACAAGAGCTGACATCTCCCGAAGCGGCACCGACCGGCGCTCCGGTCCAGACAGGTCCGACACCGACCGGGGATACGGGCTGCCGAGGGCAGCGTTGCTGGACAGAAGTGAAACATGAATTCAGGACCCTGGCTGGTGTGCACCTTGCAGTCGGGGCAGTCGGACGGCATGCTGCCGGGCAGGTCTGGTGTGCGGCAGACCGGCAGGATCGAGTGAGCAGGTGATGGCCAAGACCTATTTCGGGACCGATGGCATTCGCGGCACGGCCAATTCCCATCCCATGACCGCCGAGAGCGCACTGCGCATCGGCATGGCAGCCGGCAACCGGTTCCACAAGACCGATTCCAACAATCATCGGGTCGTGATCGGCAAGGACACCCGGCGCTCATGTTACATGATCGAGACGGCCCTGACCGCCGGTTTGACGGCAACCGGGATGAACGTCCATCTGCTGGGCCCCATCCCGACGCCCGCCGTGGGTCTGCTCACGCGGTCGATGCGGGCTGATCTGGGTGTGATGATCACCGCATCGCACAATCCGCACAGTGACAACGGCATCAAGTTCTTCGGTCCCGATGGCTACAAACTGACCCGCGAGGTCGAGGCCGAGATCGAGGCGCTGCTGCACTCTGGACCCCAACTCGCCAAACCGAACAGGATCGGTCGGGCTGTGCGGATCAGCGGTGGCCAGGGGCGCTATATCGAATATGCCAAGACAACCCTGCCCCGTCATCTGCGCATGGACGGGCTGCGCATCGTGATCGATTGCGCCCATGGGGCCGGCTATCGTGTGGCCCCCGATGTCCTCTGGGAACTCGGTGCGGATGTCGTCACCGTCGGCGTAGACCCCAACGGATACAACATCAACGCCAACTGCGGCTCGACCGACCCCGGGGCGGCCATCGAACGCGTGGCGGAGACCCGCGCCGATCTCGGGATCTGTCTCGATGGTGATGCGGACCGGGTCCTGATCATTGATGAGCAAGGCACTGTGGCTGGTGGCGACCAGATCATTGCGCTGCTGGCGATGCGGATGGCCGGTGCTGGACAATTGACAGGCGACAAGGTCGTGACCTCGGTGATGTCAAATCTGGGTCTTGAACGCATGCTGGCCAGCCACGGGATCACGATGGTGCGGACCCAGGTCGGTGATCGTCATGTTGTCGAGACGATGAAGAGGGAAGGGTGTGTCCTGGGCGGAGAGCAGTCCGGCCACATCATCATGGCCAGGCATACGACAACCGGTGATGGGCTGATCGCCGCGTTGCAATTCATCGGGGCTATGGTGGAGACCGGCAGCAAGGCCAGTGCCATCGCTCGCCAGTTCGACCCGGTCCCCCAGGTCATGAAAAACCTTCGGGTCGCCGCGGGAGCCGCCGCTCTTGATACCCCGTCAGTCAAGGCCTGTATCGCTGACATCACCGGTCGCCTCGGCAATCAGGGACGGGTCCTGGTCCGCAATTCGGGAACTGAACCCATGGTCCGGGTCATGGTGGAGGGCAATGATCCCGATGAAATCGCTGCCATGGCCGACACCATCTGCCAGTCGGTCAAACGCAATGCGCTCGAGGACATCGAGTCGGCTGCCTGATCCCGTTTGCCGCTGCATGGTCTGCCTCCCATGACCCGGGCCCATCCCTGTGATGTCCTCATCTCCGGAGGGGGTGCAGCCGGTCTCGTTGCCACCATCGCCATGGCCACCCGGGGCCTTGATGTCATCTGTTGTACCGGGGCACCTGCAGGGAGCCTCTCCGGATCGCACGACAACCGGGTCACGGCACTCCTTCCCCCGACCGTCGTCTTTTTCGAGTCGCTCGGAATCTGGCCGGCGCTCGCATCCCATGGTGTGCCCCTCAGGGGTGCCACAATTGTCGAGATGGGAGGGGACGGGACCCGGCCACCGTCGCGAGCCGAATTCGCAGCCGAGGATTTCGGGCGCCAGGATTTTGGCTGGATCGTCCAGCACCAGACCCTCCTTGCATGCCTGCGTGACCATGTCGACGGTCTCGCCAACGTCACAGTCATCAACGGGGACCGCGTGGATGATCTTGTGACCCGGACCCACAGTGCCATTGTGCGTCTTGCCAGCGGGACCCGCTATGAGGCCCGGTTGGTCGTCGGGGCCGATGGGCGCAACTCGGCCATCCGCACGCTCTGCAACATCGACTGTGTCCCCCACAGGCTCGATCAGTCCGCCCTGACCTTCAACGTCACCCATGCCGCCAGCCATGCCTTCCGGACATGGGAGATTCATGCCCGCGAAGGCCCCTTCACCCTCATCCCGCTGCCCGGCCATCCGGACGGCACCGCAAGTTCCGTGGTCTGGATGGCTGCGGGTCGGACCATTCGCGCCCTGCAGGAAAGGGATGCCGAGGCTCTGGCCGCGGCTGCCACGGAGCGATCCGCCGGGGTGCTCGGTGGACTTGCGCCCAGTTCTCCGGTCATATCCTGGCCGATTTGTCTCCAGACCGCCCGGCAGGTGCAGGCGGAACGGGTGGTTCTCATCGCCGAGGCGGCCCATGTGATTCCACCCATCGGGGCCCAGGGCTTCAACACGAGCATCACGGACATCGCCACCCTGATGACTGCCCTTGATCAAGGGGGCGACCCGGGTGCCGCTGCGACCCTCAGGACCTATGCCCGACAGCGGTCATTCCCTGTGGCCTTGCGTCTTGCGAGCGTGCGGCTGCTCAACCATGTCTCGATGGCCCGGACCCCCCTGACGCTGACCCTGCGGCAGGGACTCCACAGCATCACCCGGCAGTCCCGCCCCCTGCAACACCTGCTGGTTCGGACAATGGAAGGCCATTGAAACACTGCCGGCACATCGGTCCGCCCGATGCCAACAGGCCGCGTTGCCGCTGTTGCACCCCAGGGTCGCACGGGGGAGATTCGCCACCCTTGGCACCTGATGACAAGCCAATCCGGGCGTCGGCATCATTCTCCTTCCCCGGTCATCTCCCTTCCTCTTCGGTGGCGATGCGATCGGTGCGTGCCTCTATCGCGCACCTCGGAGAGCATTGCCGAAGACAGTCTCAGTGGCCATGACGCGGCCTGGGGTCGACGGTTGACGTGTGTCTCACATTGTCCGGACGGATTGGAGGCTGCGTCATGCCGAATTTTGTCGACGCCGAAGCGCGTGCAGACGAGGCGGCAACCAGACCCAGTGCTTTCCGAGCGCGACCGGCGCACGCTGCCGGAGGCTCTTGACAACCCGTCACCACCGACCAGCGCGGCTCGGGATGCAGTTCGTGTCTCCATTCCCGGATCGCTGATGCAGGATGACGGGAACCGCGGGGTGGAATCCGGATCCTCGTAGGCCAGACCACGACAAGCCAGGCAAACCGGCAAGCCTGGAGATGCCCGAACCTCACCAGCTGAGCGGGTGTTGGATGAAGGCCGGTCACGGCAAGACGGGCACCGGAGTCTACGGACCCCGGCTGACCTTCCGGATGTGGCGCGTTGGGATCCCGAATGGCGGTTCGGCGGAAGGCCGTGCCTGGTCAGGGCAGGGGACGATGATCCACGAACTGTTCAAACCATTTGGAGGTGTCGAGCTTGAGCAGGTGTCGTGCACTGTCATGCGAGTCACCTCCTGCGAAGGTGCCTCTGAAATGCTGTCCGCCGGATCCGGCACAGTCGCAATCTCCTCTGCAAGGTCACGGCAGTGGACGCGATCAGTCGCATCGACCCGCTCACTGATCCGCCATCGACAGGTGCAACGCTCACCTCATGCTGTCGGAGCGCGTGTCGTTTTTTCGGCACGGTCGTTCACGTGCTCGACCCGTGCGGCGTCTCGTAAGATTTCAACCGTGACAGCCCCTTGCCAAAGCGTAACGTCCTGATCCGTTTCCAGATGATCCAGGTGCTTCATCGCCCACTCCCGGGCGGCACGATAGCTGTCGAAGGTGCTGTCCTTATGGATCTCGCCACCCAACCGAAGCGTATAGGTCGTTGATGGCAATCGCACTGACTCCATCAACCAGGTGCGAAACGACGGAATGGGACAGGATACAAACCCTTCCGCATCTTCCTGCAATGCCCCCTGGTGAATCAAGTGATTGAAAAAGTCCAATGTATCGTTTGTGTAATAAGGAAAATGCGGTTGTTTCGAATCGCCGGCCACCACATCAAGAACCTCCGTCCGACGGATTGGAGGATGCACCGTTTTCATCACGGTGACCACAAGAGGCTGATAGGTTCTCATTTCTGGACTGACACGATCCCGACAATACTCCGTCCGATAGCGCGCAAACCGTGTGGTGGCCCGCTGCCACTCCAGGTCGGTGACTGTATCCAGTGCACCGGCAAAGGTGGCGTCGGCATTGCTTTTCTCAACAAGCACTTGCGCCAACGCTTTCTGCGCACAATGCAGGTGCCGTGGCCAATTGTCCGCCAGCTGGCAATAGGCGTTCAGACGTGGCTGTTGTGCGCCAATCGCAAGGCCAAAATGCGCACACCACTTCTGCATCAGATCAATGCTCTCCGTGCGGGCAAACCGCCCAATCGCATGAACCTCCAAACTGCGTGTCAGACCGAGAGATGCCACATGCGCGTGTGTGTCACTCAATCCGGCCAACAGCAGCGATATCGGCAGGCGCGATGTGTTCTCGTGAATATCTTGCAGGAACTGACTGCTTGGCAGGTCTCTGCCCCCGGGCAGGTTCTGCGCTTCGTCAATCGCAATGATGATCGGACCCCTCAATGTGCTTTTTGTGAGCGTTAACCATTCCTTGAAAAGCGACAATGCCGCCGACGGCACGGGTGACGTGGTCTCTCGTTCGTGCGAAGCCTCCGCCCCTACAACCGGAAGATTGAACTTCACGGCAGCCTTCCAGAACTTGCTCTTCTCTGCAAAGAGGTCCTGGGCCTTTCGTGCGTCCACCAACCGCGCAAGGTGACGCAAAACAATTTCCGGACTGCGCACCTCAGAGCCGGACAAGATCACCATCCGGGGCGCGCCCTTGCCCCAGCCTGTCGTCGTCTGTCCATCCGTGTTCAGGGTTTTCTCGAGCTCGGCAATGATGGAACTCTTGCCTGCCCCCGGGGCCCCTTGAATGATACGCGCGTGCCCTGGTTCTCCCTGGCGATTATTCTTCCACCCCTCTTCTGCCCGATCAATGATGTCCTGCAGAATCGTTTCACGTCCAATGAAAACGGGCGGGGCGGATTTTTCTCCACGCCGAGCAAATTGCGCCAACGCATCTCTTGGTGACATACCGCACTCTGCAATCGTTCAAGCGACAGATAAAAAAGGTTAACGAAGAGGATCGCACAAAGTAACGCGCGTCACGGACGAATTACAAACCGACCCACTACCCGGTTCTCGTATCGGGTTGCCTTGCGTCTCTGGCAGACCTCGGCCCGGGCCCTGCCGGATACCGATCGGGGATGTGCCTGCCCCTGCTGTGGTGTTCTGCTATCTGGCCCACCGGCACGGACCACCGGGCCTGACCTCGCCTTCACGCCCTCACCGGCGGGTTTTTCCATCCCCGCTGCCACTCCGGTCTGTTGATGGCGACATATCGATGGGGGCCGGGCGTGACGGAGCGCTTTCCGGAGCGTCCAGAAACGCCAGTGATCCTGTGGTTCTCAACCGCGCAATGGGCCGCAATCGTGGCACGGGAAGACCGGTCCGGGAGAGTCAATGCTGATTGAATCCCGGGGCTTCTGGCGTAATAGGCACCAGGCTTGACCCTGGGCCATGTGTGATATCAGCTGAAGAAGAGGTGCCCGCGATGCGCGTGTATTATGACAGGGATTGCGATGTCAATCTGATCAAGGACAAGAAGATTGCCATCCTGGGTTATGGCTCCCAGGGGCATGCCCATGCCCTCAATCTGCGGGACTCGGGTGCCCGACACATCACCATTGCCCTGCGCCCCGCATCGCCCTCGCGTGCCAAGGCCGAGGCCGAAGGCCTCGGTGTGATGGACGTGGCTGAAGCGGCGTCCTGGTGCGATCTCATCATGTTCACCATGCCCGATGAGCTGCAGGCTGCGACCTACCGGGAGCATGTCCACGACAATCTCAGGACAGGGACCGCGGTGGCCTTTGCCCATGGGCTGAACATTCACTTCAACCTCATCGACCCCAAACCCGGCGTCGATGTTGTCATGATCGCGCCCAAGGGTCCCGGTCACACGGTCCGGGGCGAATTCCTCAAGGGTGGAGGCGTTCCCTGTCTCGTGGCTGTCGATAACGATGCCACCGGTTCCGCTCTTGAACTGGCACTCTCCTATTGCTCGGCCATTGGTGGGGGCCGGTCGGGGATCATCGAGACGGATTTCCAGGAGGAGTGCGAGACGGATCTCTTCGGTGAGCAGGCCGTGCTCTGCGGTGGGCTCGTCGAGCTGATCCGCTGCGGATTCGAGACACTGGTCGAGGCCGGGTATGCCCCGGAGATGGCGTATTTCGAATGCCTCCATGAGGTCAAGCTCATTGTCGACCTGATTTACGAGGGTGGCATTGCCAACATGAATTACTCGGTCTCCAACACCGCCGAATTCGGCGAGTACATCTCGGGACCCCGAATCCTGCCCCATGCCGAGACCAAGGAGCGCATGCGGGCTGTTCTCACCGATATCCAGACCGGTCGATTCACGAGCGAATGGATGCGGGAGTGCCAGATTGGCCAGCCCTCATTCAAGGCCATACGCCGCCGCAATGACAATCACCAGATCGAGGAAGTCGGTCGTCGCCTGCGCGGGATGATGCCCTGGATTTCAGAAGGCAAACTCGTCGACCAGTCCCGCAACTGAGCCCATTCCGGTGAGGCCCTGGAGATCCAGGCCATGACCACACCCATCCGTGCGGCGATCGCAGCGGCCCTTGAGGCTGCCCAGTCCTGTGCCGACAAGGAGCAGCGGGCCCTGTTCAAACTGATCAATGCCGCCATTGTTGATCGGGACAGTGTTGCTGAATCAAACAATCCGGAGGGGATATCCGATCAGGACATCATTGCCCTCCTCAGCGAAATGAAAGCCCAGCGTACGGAGAGTTCCAACCGGTTTGACGAGCAGGGCCATATCGATCTCGCTGCCCGGCAACGCAAGGAGATCACTCTCATCAATTCGTTGCTGCCCCAGCTGCTGTCTCCCGATGAGGTCAGCGACGCCATCGACCGGGCGATCGCAGCCATTGGTGCCGACGGAATTCGGGACAAGGGGCGGGTCATCCGGGCCCTCAAGGACCGCTATCCCAACCAGATCGCCTATGACACGATCGGGCGGCTGGTCGTGGACAAACTCTGTCCAGGCACCCACAGCCAAGTCGGGACCCACAGGTCGGGGGCAACCCGCCGCATACCCTCACCACCATGACCCCACCGGCTCCGCTGGCCTGACGGCGCGGAGTCTGCAAGTGGGCCGATCCTGCGATTGGGGGCCCCAGGCGATGACGATCCTGCCCCGGACCCAGCCCTCAATGGACGGCTCGCCCCGTCAGCACCCCAGTTCGAAACTGTCCTGGCCGATCTGTGTCGATGGGGTTGCGGTGGCGATGGGTGGCGCCTCCAGGACAACACCCGCCGCCGTCCGTCTCCGGACGACGGGCGGCGGCAGTCCGCACCGACCGGAACGGTGCGGACTGCCACACTTCTGTCAGGGCGATGGCCGCTACCGGCAGCCCCACATGTTCAGGAAATTGGTGTTGTCCTGGGTGGAGCTGAACAGGGGCAGGGTGGTCTTGCGCCCACACCAGCAGTTGCGGACATGCTGTTGGGTGAGGGGGCTGATCGAGAAGCAGCCGCTGGACCGGCCCTCAGTGCCTGGGGCGACAGTCATGGTGTAGGTGCCGCCGGTCATGAAGCAGCGGCGGGCAAACACCTGTTTCGGGATACTCTCGATTATACTCTCGTCTGCATTTCGTGCCTGAACAGCAGTTTCCACATAATAAAGGGTCTTTGCAGACAATCCACTTGCGGTTATGCTTTGGGTGTTGAGCTGCCCACCGCTGATAAGTCTACCCAATCTTACCGCATCCTGGCGCCCTGAATCGGCTTTAAAAACCTCATGAAAAACACGCGTCCGTGCAGGTGCTGACACACCGCCGAGCCGCCCGACATATTCGTTCCATGTGATCGCCGGAGTCGTGTAGGTAATGCTGGATGTGGATAGGGCCGTAATGGGCATATTCCCAGCGTTGACCTCCGGTTGATCCAAGCACGCCGTGGGACCCTCTCGCCCGTTGCTGGTGACGGCCGTCTGTGCTGCGACCGGTGCCGCCAGCCCGGCTAGCAGCAGGAGCAGGAGGAGGTTTCTTAACTTAGGGGGGGGGCAGTGTCATGCGGGTCATGGCAACTCCTCCGGATCCATTGATGCCATCACTCTACCGCCTTTGCCGGCGGAAGGCAAGCGGGAATGCCAAACTGGGGCACGACCGGCGGCTCAGTCCTGATCGACCGTGCCTCAATGTCCGACCGGCATGCGATCCCATTCGTGACGCTTGGGCAGCACCTCATGGGTGTGGTGCGGGGGCGGGTTGGGCAGCCGCCATTCCAGCGTATCGGCATGTTCGCCCCAATAGGCGGGGTCTTCGATGCGCTTGCCATACAAGAGTGTGTAGAAGACCACACCGATGAAGAAGACGAACGAGCCAAACGACAGGAAGGCGCCCCACGACGAAACCTCATTCCAGAACGCGAAGGCTTCCGGATAGTCGATGTAGCGCCGCGGCATGCCCTGGCGCCCAAGAAAATGCTGCGGGAAGAAGGTCAGGTTGGAGCCGATGAACATGGTCCAGAAATGCAGTTTGCCGGCCCATTCCGGGTATTGCCGTCCCGACATC
This sequence comes from Paracoccaceae bacterium, assembly GCA_965215545.1. Taxonomy (GTDB): domain Bacteria; phylum Pseudomonadota; class Alphaproteobacteria; order Rhodobacterales; family Rhodobacteraceae; genus MPNP01. The sequence continues at coordinate 3,061,035 of OZ244066.1, read as the reverse complement.
TTGCCGATCCAGTAATAGATGCCGGCAAAGATGCAGAACACCGCGCCCAGCGACATCACGTAGTGAAAGTGCGCCACCACGTAATACGTGTCGTGATAGGCACGATCGACACCCGCCTGGCTGAGAATGATCCCGGTCACCCCACCGACCGTGAACAAAAACAGGAAGCCGAAGGCCCAGAGCATCGGCGTCTTGAATGAAACGGAACCGCCCCACATCGTGGCGATCCAGGAGAAGATCTTGATGCCGGTGGGCACTGCGATCACCATGGTTGCCAGCATGAAGTAGGATTGCTGGGTGATGCTCATGCCAACCGTGTACATGTGGTGGGCCCAGACGACGAAACCCAGGGCCCCGATGGCGACCATGGCATAGACCATGGGCAGGTAGCCAAAGATCGGCTTGCGGGAGAAGGTCGAGATCACATGGGAGATGATCCCGAAGCCGGGCACGATGATGATGTAGACTTCCGGGTGGCCAAAGAACCAGAGCAGGTGCTGGTAGAGGACCGGGTCGCCGCCACCGGCGGCATCGAAGAATGTGGTGCCGAAGTTCCTGTCGGTCAGGAGCATGGTGATGGCGCCGGCGAGAACCGGCAGCGCCAGGAGGATCAGCCAGCCGGTGACAAAGATCGACCACGGGAACAGGGGGGTCTTGTGGAGCGTCATGCCCGGGGCTCGCATGTTCAGGAATGTCGTGATCATGTTGATTGCACCCAGAATGGATGATGCCCCCGAGAGGTGCACGGCAAAGATCGCAAGATCCATCGACATGCCGCCCTCGGTGGTCGACAGCGGTGCATAGAGAACCCAGCCTACGCCGGTGCCGGCCTGTCCGGATCCACCGGGTGCCACGACTGACGCGATCGCCAGGGATGTTCCGGCAACGAACATCCAGTAGGAGAGGTTATTGAGGCGTGGAAACGCCATATCGGGGGCACCGATCATCAAGGGCATGAAGTAGTTGCCAAAGCCGCCGAACAGTGCCGGAATGACCACAAAGAACATCATGAGGATGCCATGGCCGGTGATCAGGACATTCCAGAGATGCCCATTGGGCGTACAGTCCTCCACCGCTGCCGCGAGCAGGCTTGCCCCCTCCAGACACATGTACTGGACCCCGGGCTCGGAGAGTTCCATGCGCATGTAGACCGTGAAGAGAACGGCGATGAAACCTACAAAGGCGGCCGTGAAGATGTAGAGAATCCCGATGTCCTTGTGGTTCGTTGACATGAACCAACGAACGAAGAACCCCTGCTTTTCGTGCTCTGTCTCGTGACCTGCGGTGATATCAGCCATGTCCGTCTCGCTACTGCCCCTGTCTTCCCATGTCCAATGGACCGGTCTCTATGCCAGTCGTCCTCTGGACACAATGCAATTTGCGTGCCCCACTGGCAGGCCGGTCCGGAAGTCGTCGCCAGCCTGCGACCCGGACAAGGGCGTGATCGGGCATCAGATCACGCACCCATTGGTCAACCTGACGGTTCGTACGTCGGCAAACCGGGCCATGAATGTCGTCTGCAGGGCGGCATCAAGCTCATCCATGCTGATGCCAACCCCGAGAGCATGCAGGCTCGTGACCCCGAATTCGCTGAGGCCACAGGGGATGATATGGCGGAAATGGCTCAGGTCCGGGGCGACATTGATGGCCAGGCCATGGAAGCTGATCCACTTCCGGATTCGCAGGCCCACCGCTGCGATCTTGCATTCCCCCGCTTCAACCGTCTCATCCATCACCCAAATCCCCACGCGCCCCGGCCGCACCTCGCCCTTGATGCCGAATGTCGCGAGTGTTGCGATGATCCAGGCCTCGAGATCGGTGATGAACCGGCGCAGATCGCGGTCGCGCTGGCCGAGATCGAGCATGACGTACACGACCCGCTGCCCCGGACCGTGATAGGTCAGGCGGCCCCCGCGCCCGGTCCGGTGCACGGGAAGATCATTGCCACCGAGATACTCCTCCATTCTGGTACTGGTTCCCGCCGTGTAGAGAGGAGGATGCTCCAGGAGCCAGATTGTTTCCGCCGCTTGACCCTGGCCGATCGCCTCAACGCGCCCTGCCATCGCATCAAGGGCATCCTGGTAGGCGACAGGTGTACTGCTGATGACCCAATCAATGGTCAAGACACCACCCTCCGTTCTCCCCGGCCCCGGCCTGATCGTTCATCGGCCGTCCACCACGCTGCACTCGCCAGCGGGGGAGGGGAGGCGGAACGCCGCGGTCCGGCACCCGATCCCGTATGGTGACCCGGCCCAATATTCAAGCAGCCGGCAAGCCGCCATCCGCTCCGATCCCGAGGTGCGGGACTGCATTGCATCCGGGCGTTGATCAGGCTAGGGTGCCGGCGGCATCTGTCCCGGTGGACTCCCCGGTGGCAGAGGTCGCTCCTGCGGTCGTGGCGGAATTGGTAGACGCGCAGCGTTGAGGTCGCTGTGGGGTAAGACCCGTGGAAGTTCGAGTCTTCTCGACCGCACCATCATCCATGCTTCCGGACCTGGGCCATGGGGCCCCGCTGTCAGCGGAAGCGTTCCATTTGCCCCCGGGGGGATCCCGGGCAAGGGGCTGGATCAGGACAGGATGGCAATCCAGAATGACGCAGTAAACAGTGACAGCAATGTTCCGATGAGAATGGTGCTGGCAGCGATGCGCATGGCCCGCTGATAGATTGATGCAAAGAGAAAGGCATTGATGCCAGGTGCCATGGCGGCAGTCACAACCGCACCCTGGACCAGATCCCGATCGAGATCGAAAACCAGGGTGGAGAGGGTCAGGGCCAGGGCTGGATGCACGAGGAGCGAAAGCAGGCAGACCATGGCGATCGGTCCTGCATCACCCGCAATTCGGTAGCGGGTCAGGACACCACCCAGGGCAAAGAGGGCAGCCGGTATGCCGCCTCCAGCCAGAAACGTCAGGGCATCGATCACTCCGTGCGGCAGGCCGATGCCAAGCAGGTTGAACGCCAGGCCAAGCATGAGGCCAATCAGGAGGGCATTCGAGGCAAGGGAGCGCAGGATCTGCTGGACGATGCGACCGGACGCTTCCCGGTGATCCCGTCGGAATTCATAGGCGGCCACCCCGATCGTGTAGCAGAACAGGGCATGGAAGGCGACGATGGTGAACGTGGCTGCCAGCGCGGCGTCATTGTAGGCACGGCCGACAACGGCCAGACCAAGCAGAACCGTGTTGCCGAAGAGGGCGCAGAATCCGATCACCACTGCATCCTCCCAGCTGCGGCGGAACAGCAGCCGGGCTCCCGTGATCCCGGCGACAAAACAGAACACGGAGCCACCATAGAATGAGGCCAGCAGTGCCGGGTTCACATCCATCGAGAGATCCATGCGCCAGATGGCCATGAACAGCAGGCAGGGTATGGCAAATTGCTGGGCATAGACCATGACCCCATCACAAGCTGCAGTCGTCAGGAGCCGGGCCCGGGTCGCCAGGGCTCCGGCACCGATGATCAGGAAGATCGGTGTCGTGACGTCAAACAGAATCTGCACATCAAGACCGGGTTTCGATGATGAGTCCATCATGGGCCGGGTGGACATTGGCGGGGGTGTCCCTGGCCACGGTGTCGTAATCCATGCGGGTGCCCATATTGGTCAGATAGGCCACGCGTGGGGCGACCCGGGCAATCCACTCGAGGGTTTGGTCGAGATGGGAGTGCGAGACATGCGGGGCGGGCTGCAACGCATCGACAATCCAGCAGTCCAGACCCGCAAGCAACGGCCACACAGGATCGGGGATTGCCGAGACGTCGGGGAGATAGACCAGGGAGCCAATCCGGAAGCCGAGACTCATGATCGACCCATGCTCAACAGCAAGGGGTTGCAGGGTGATGGAACCCCCAGCTCCGGTGACTGTCACGGGATCGGTCATGAGGCGCAGCTCAACGAAGGGGGGATGGCTGGTGGCGTCCCTGGCCGCAAAGGCATAACCGAACCGATGTTGGAGAATTGTGCCCGTCCCGGCATCGGCCCAGAGGGTGACAGGTTGCTTCCTGTTCATGGCCAGGACCCGCAGGTCATCGATACCATTGACGTGATCCGCGTGGGCATGACTGATCACGACACCATCCACCGCACCGATTCCGGCCTCGAGCAGTTGCATGCGCATATCGGGGGAGACATCCACCAGGACCGTCGTCGTTCCCCCTGCATCGGACTGCTCGATCAGCAATGAACATCGCCGGCGGCGATTGCGGGGATTGTCTGGATTGCAGGCACCCCAGACATTGCCCAGCCGGGGAACACCGCCGGATGATCCGCAACCCAGGATCGTGAAGCGGGTCGTCATGGCTCACGATCCCGCAACGTGCGGGCGATGCGGGGAAAGGCCACCAGGGTGTTGGCATGGACCTGCTCGGCAAAGGTGTTCATGGACAGATGCAAGAGATCGGCCACGCACGCTGCGGTGTGTCGGACAAGGGCCGGCTCGTTGCGTTGGCCACGATGGGGGACCGGGGCGAGGTAGGGCGCATCGGTTTCGACAAGCACCTGTGCAGGCGGAATTGTGGCCACAGTCCGACGCAGGGCATCGGCATTCCGGAAGGTGACATTGCCGGCAATCGACAGATGGAATTGGCAGGCGATGGCAAGGTCGGCGAGTTGCTGGCCCGAGGAATAGCAGTGCATGATGCATCTGAAGGGCGCCCGGTTCCAGGCGGTGCCGAGAACCTCGATCATGTCATCATCGGCATCGCGGGCATGAATCACGAGGGGCAGATCCGTCGCGCGGGCTGCCTCGATATGGACCTGCAGGCTTGTCAACTGGGCTGATCGTGTGTCGCGCGTATAATGGTAGTCAAGTCCTGTTTCACCCAGGGCAACCAGTTTCGGGTCATCGGCAAGTCCGATGAGGGAGTCCGCAGTCACTGCTGGCTCGGTCGCGGCATGATGGGGATGAACCCCGGCAGCATAGAAGACATCAGCATGGGCATGGGCGATGGTCCGGGTCCTGTCAATCTGGCTGGGTTTTGTACAGATCGTCACCAAGGGGCCCACCCTGGCCGCCCGGGCCCCGGCAAGGATCCGGTCGAGATCCTCGGCAAATTGGGGACAGTCGAGATGGCAGTGACTGTCGGGAACCCAACGGGCAGAGGAGGGCATGGTCACGGCACCAGGGTCCGGGCTGTTGTGGTGATCCGGTCGCCAAGCAGGGTGATTTTCTCGAACACACCCAGCTGTCCCAAACGGGCCGTCTCCAGGGTGCCCACAAGTTCAAAATAGAGTTCCGACCAGTCCATTGCCGCCCGCCCGGGTCTCGCAAACGGGGTCAGGGTTGCCGCCTCGCCGGCCACCACCTCCCGGGTCAGGGTGCCCGTGGCTGCCAGACAGGCCAGACGGGCGACCAGAATGCCCGAGAGGGTCTGGATGGTGGCAAAGGTCTCGGGTGTCGGCTCGGCCTCGCATCGATCAGCCAACATCAGGATGTGGGACTCGGGTCTCTCGAAGTCGGTCAGCATCGCGAGCAGTTGCCCATAGATGGCAAGTCCTTCATTGTCGTGCAGTCGCAGGGCCATGGCAACTGATCCTTGGGCCAGAATGCCCAGCCCGTCCCGCTGTCCGGTGTCGATATCAGGGCGTGTTGCCAGTGCCGCGGCAATGTCCGGACCGGCATGCACCGCACAGGGCAACATCCGGCAGCGGCTCCGAATGGTCGGCAACAGGCGAAGTGGTGTGCTGCTGGTCAGGAAATAATAGGCATTGTCCGGGGGTTCCTCCAGATCCTTGAGGAGAGCATTGGCTGCATTCCGGTTGAGATCATCCGCCGAGTCAATGATTGCGATCCGCGGCTTGCCGCCCAAGGCTGCCAGCCGGAAATGTTCACGCATCTCCCGGATGTCATCGACACGGATCTGGCTGGGCCGGCCACCCCCCGTGTCATTGGCTGCCATCCTGACCTGACGCAGACTCGGCTCTGCCCCGGCTGCGATCCGGGCGTGGATCGGATTGTCGGATGGCACATCAAGGTCAGCCGTTCCATCATGGCCATCTGCCAGCAGGAAACTTGCCATCCTGATGGCCAGGGCACCCTTGCCGATTCCCACCGGACCAGTGATGAGCCAGGCCGATTGAAGTCGATTCCGTCGCCAGGCATCAAGGAATCGTTCCTCAGCCGCCATCTGCCGGATCGGGTCGCGGTTATCGCCGCCCATCGTTGCCCCCCTTTCCCAGTCTAGCGAGTGTGCAGGCGGTGATTTCGCGGGCAATGACATCAGGATCCCTGTCGGCATCAATGTCAATGCAGCGCTCGGGAAAATCGGTGACAATCCGGGCAAATCCCTCGATCATCCGGTCCAGAGACTCCCGATCAAGCTGTTCGTACCGCGTCATCGCTTCACCGCGCTGGCGGATGCGTCGCCGGGCCACCTCCGGACGGGTCCGCAAGACCAGCGTCAAGTCGGGTTCCATGTCCACCAACTCGCTATTGATCCTCTCGAGGAGACCATCCCCGACAATTTCGTCGCCCTGATAGATCCGGGTGGAATCGGTGAACCGATCACAGATGACAATTTTTCCGGCCGAGATCGCCGGGCGGATCCTCTGTTCGACATGATTGCACCGGGCGGCAAAGAACAGCAGCAACGCACTGGCAGATGACCAGTGCAACGCGTCTCTCCCGAGCAGCAGCTTGCGAATCTCTTCGGCGCCCTCTGTTCCACCCGGTTCCCGTGTCAGCAGGACATCGTGGCCCCGATCCTCCAGGGTGCGGGCCAGGCGTCCGGCCTGGGTTGACTTGCCGGTTCCGTCAATCCCCTCAAGAGTGATGAGGGCTCCCGTCTTCCTCATGGGTTGGCGGGAAGTACCAAATTGGCAAGTTTGGCATAGAGAAGGGTCGATGCGGTGAAGACGCGTTTGACGAAACCGGCCTCACCGACGGTTTGCGCCGCGACAAGCGGCACTGACAGGTGGATGTCATGGGCCGGAACGGCAATGGCCAGCCTGGCGACCTCCTGACCCTCCACGAGGGGGGCTGTCTGGATGTTGGCAGAGGTGGCCATCAGGGTGATCTCGGTGTCATCCTTGAGTGGCAGGACCAGCCGGATGTCCTTGTCCGTTCGCACCGGGACGGTTCCCTGATCCCCGAGCCAGACCGGAATTTCGGTCACGATATCACCGGCTGCATACAGTTCGACGTGATCAAAGTTGCGCATGTACCAGCCCACTACCCGTTCCGAATCCTGGGTCCGCATCTGGCGACTCGGGAGGCCGTTGAGGACAAAATCGACGCGGGATCCATTGTTCTCGGCCGATCCGACGATGCCGTATCTGGCAATCGAGGTGTAGCCTGTCTTGAGACCATCGGCGCCGGGAACATCAAGCCGCAAAAGCGGGTTCCGGTTGAAGCGGTTGTCGGGTGCCCGGCCATCAAAGAGAAACTCCTTTTCTGCGAAGTACCCGTAATATTGGGGAAAATCGTTGATCAGGATCCGGGTCAGGCGGGCCAGATCCCGTGCACTCATCAGATGATCCTCATGCGGCCAGCCACTGGCGTTGACGAAGTGCGAATGGGTCAGCCCGATCTCCCGGGCCCGTTCATTCATCAGGGCGGCAAACCCGGCCTCACTTCCATCCGGCGAGAGAGCTTCGGCAACGACAATGCACGCATCATTGCCCGAGAGAACGATGATGCCCCGGATGAGATCCTCGACGCGCACCCGATCCCGCGTGTCGAGGAACATGGTCGAACCCCGGACTGAGGTGATGGCATGCCGGGACACCGGCAGCCTGTCATCAAGATCGAGGCGCCCGTCCTCAAGGGCTTCAAAGACCATGTAGACCGTCATCAATTTTGACATCGAGGCTGGATGCATGGGCATATCAGCCTCCTTCTCAAACAGGACCGTGCCGGTGCCATGGTCAACGATGATCACCTGTGTTGCTTCGGTCTGGAATGCAGCGACATTCCCAGCCGCAAGAAGGCTCGCCAACCCGCCGACCGCAGCCGCAAACATCCACGCTCCCTGCCCAAGCCTGCGTCTTTTCATGCTGACTCTTGACTCCTCGCCCCGGACTGTTCCCCAATCCCTATACCAGTCAAATGACATTCTGCCACATGAAGGCCCAGCCCGTCTGTCGGAACCCGAAAGCCGTCCAGATCACGGATTGATTTGACAGTCCAGCCAGGAGTCGTGATAAGGCGGGCGCCACGGTCACCGGAAGACCCGGACAGGCCAGGGTGCGGACCCAGACGATCCCCGCATGTGCAGACCGGAGGAGTGGCAGAGTGGTCGAATGTACCGGTCTTGAAAACCGGCGAGGGGGCAACTCCTCCGTGGGTTCGAATCCCACCTCCTCCGCCACAATTTTTGGCGATTCTTGTGGCCAATCAGCGCAACTCCTTTTCCCAATCAGTCCATTTTAATCCAAAATCGTAACTGTTCAGGCTCTTCCCGGCCGCCACGCCCGGGCCGCCAAATTCTGTTTGACGCTGCCTGTCGCGTCGCCCATCCACCCACCAACCGGGCCGGCAAAGCCGCGGTGACAGGCCGGCATCTCGCGTCAGGACCCATCGACGATCTTGAATCATTGGCCAAACCGGTTTCCGACCTGACAGCTTCTGGCCGGTCGAGGCATGGGCAGCGATGGCCGTCAGGCGGGCGCGGTCCGCTTGTGTGAGGATGACATGGGGTTGGGCGGGTGTGCGCCTCAGCATGATGGATCTGCGCTGGATGGTGTTGTTCTTGATGGATTGGCATCTGTGCACGTTCCGATCATCATCCACGCCAAAACAGAAATAAGGACTTGTTGGGGTGTGATCCCCGTATGGCGGACTCGGGAATCGGCCAGTCCCGGATCATCGGTGATCCGCCAAGACCGCCTTGCACCCCAAGCAGCGATGCGGCGACAACGCCACCCCGTTGCCCGAATGGTTGCGCAGTCACGTCGATCCATGCCGCCGTCCGGGCCGTGCCTCCGCTCCCCTTGCCCGATGACTCCCCTGGGTTTGTGACCGGGACCCGGGTCGAGGGCTCCCCATCAGAACCCCTCCGCATGTGGAGGACAAGACAGGAGCCCTCCGATGACGCATCGACACTCGACACCACCCCTTGCCAGGACACAAGAGACCCCCACCGACATGGCAACCCTCCACCAGCGCATCACCGGGACCCTCGCGGCGGCAGCGACGGCACGGCTGCTGAACACGGATCGCACCCGCGATCTTGCCACGGCGTTCGCGGCGGATCCCCCCCATGCGATCCCGACCCTGGGCCGCGAGCGCCCGCCGTGCTGCCGTGCGCCGGGTGGCCGGCATGGTCCTCAGCCGGACATGCGAAGCTCTGGATGACCACCCCCGTCCATCGAGCATGAGGGGAAGAGCTATCGGCGCCCGCCCGCCGCCTGCGGGCCGGCCCCGACACGGTTCGGCACCGTCGCCGGCCAGCGCTCACGCTACCGTCCCTCCGGCCCGGGCGCAGCCCGGGGTCCCCACCGAACGGGTCCCCGGCCTGACCCCGGTCGCCGCCGGCCTGTCCGTCGCCAGGCTGGTGGCAGGCCCGCGCGCGCGTGGGCGGACCTCAAACGATATGAAATTGTAGTCGTTCCGTGTCGGCAGGCCCGCGCGCGCGTGGGCGGACCACCGTCAAAATCGACGAGAGGGCCTCCACCGGCGGCAGGCCCGCGCGCGCGTGGGCGGACCTCGGGCGGCGGTTCGGCGGGCCGGGGCCGTCTGTGAGCCGCCGGGTCCCCCAGGGGGTTGGTCGGACGGGGTCGGGGCTGTGGGCGCGCGTCTGGATGCCCATGAGGACACGGCCCATCAGGACACGGAGGCACCGTCCGGCAAGCGATGGGGCGACCGGAGGCTGGACGATATCCGTTCGGACGCGCCCCTCCACCCCAGGGCGCCCACGGCGCATCGTCGCCGTGGCCCCCCTGGCCTGAGGGAGCGGGGTGCGAAGGACACCGGGTCGGCCCGGATGGCGGCGCCATGGCGACCGCCCGGGGGCATGGACTGGACCAACGACAACCGGCTCCGCCGGGCACGCGTGGCCTGATTCGGTCGAAGCGGGTCAGGAGCCGGGGCGCGTCGGAAACTGTCACGAAAAGTCAGCCATGGGAGAATCACTCCCATAGCAAAGTGCCGAAGTTGTAAAGAGGCTTTCGAGTGATTATTAAGAGATTCTAGACTTTCCATACGGGAAAATCGGGAATGAGGGTTTTTGCTGTTGTTTTGGACAATGATGGAGCGGCATCGGCAGAGGAAGTCAATGACAGACTCAAAGGTAAAAATGCTTCATTCTACCGCCTGTCTTCAACTGTATTTGTGGTGGCGGCGGATCTTTTATCTGACCAAGTTGCAGAATTGGCTGGCATCAAAGGTAATGATCGCCTGCAAAGTGCAACGGGAGTGGTTTTCCGTATTGATGCCTATTCCGGATTTGCCAGTCGGTCAATATGGGAGTGGCTGAGCAAGGTTGAAGGGGATGAGTAATCAATCTCATCTAAGTGTGGTCGGCCCAGAGCCGCCATCCGCTTCAAAACCTCCAAATGGCAATGGCGGCAATGGCAATTATGGTGAACGTCTTGCCCGGATTGAGGCAAGGCTTGAATCCGTGGCAAAACGGGAAGACATCGCCGATCTCAAAACGGTGATTGCCGAAAAAGACTCAGCGCGGTCCAAATGGTTGATTGGTATCATGGTAACCGTTGTTTTGGCCTTTGTAGCGGGCAGCATCACTATAACCGTAGCCATGTTGAAACTTTGAGGCAAACCGGCACTTTGATACATAATCCCCTTTCCTTGAGACCGGAGAGTGCAGGAACACGAAGGCTGTTGATCATTCTCAGTGAAATTTTTCGGGCACTTGATGAGGGTCTTCCTATCGCTATCGACGAGATCGACTCCAGCCTGCATACCCATGTGGGTGCGGCCATTCTCGAACGCGAAGGCAAGACAACGTGGAGCTGGGGTCCCTGCAGGGACGGTACGGAGCCATGACACATGATGATCCCGTCGCTGAACTTGTGGGCGAGCTGCTTGAGTCCGGTTAAAATGACGAAGCGGCGAACCGGCAGAATTCAGCGGCACAAGGCAAAAAGGCAACCCAAGGTTCGGTTTACCCTCTTCTGTGAGGGGAGAAATGCAGAGCCTGCCTATTTGGCCCACTACGCACAAAGGAAAAACTGCCAAGCAAGAATGATGTTGACCATTTCCTTGGCATCTATTCGGGTCGGCTGGGGGATGACTCGGATCTCGGATTGGTGTGGAAACGCATCTGTCTCGAGGAGCTCGTGAATCGTGCCATCGCCCAGGGAACCCAGCATCAGATGGAACGACGGCGCCATCGCTTCTCAGTAAATTTCGGCAAGAATTTCAGTCTGGATCAGGCCGTCGATGATGTCCTCGGCAATTGGATTGGGGATTGAGGGTCTCCCGGATTTACCCCCATCTCGCCCCGCCCCAAGGCTGTCCAACACACCCCCGCAACCCCACCGTCCCAGGCCCCAACTGTCCTGCCCAAGACACTTACCAGAAGACTTCGTCTCGAAACTGGCCCACCAGCGACTGAAGAACGCCATCTTCAACTCGCTTGACGCGTGCAGGGAAGCCGTGGAAGCCTATATCGAGCACCACAACGCCCCCAAGGCTCATGATGCACGCCTTGGGGCCTGGCCCTTCCGGTGGCACCGGGTCCGGATGACCTCGTGGCCTCTTGGAAGCGCGGGCACCGGCGGCTGGAGGGGAAACATGCATCTGTATAGGATTAACCGCTAGCTGAAGCGAATTGAGACTCGAATCGCCCCTGCTTGAGACTCTGGCGATCTTGAACTCGCATGCAGTGAGATTCAGACTGTCATCCTGCTCATATTATGTGAGACTCAACTCACGGGTATGAGACTCAGGCCGCCGGTGGACCTTCCAGAAACCGATCCATTCAACCGACTGTCCAGTCTTCGAGCTGAAGATCAGGGACGCGCTGGTATTCCCGAACATTGTTGCTGATCAAGATAAGATTCCGTGCCCTTGCCTGTCCGGCGATAAGAACATCATAAGGCCCGATCGGCTCCCCGGATCTCTTCAGTTCTGCACGGATCTCTCCAGCCTGCCGGGAGTCCTCATGATCGAACGGCAATATGATGAAGTCGCCGAGCAGCAATCGGATCGTTTCGAGATTGTCGGAAACTTTCTGGCTCTTGTAGGCACCAAAGTAGAGCTCATGGGAGACGATTGAAGAGAGGCCGATCTCACCTTCGGGGCAGTGCAAGACCCGTTTGGTCAACGTTTCTGACTTTTGTCCAAGCAGAGATACGATCGCATTGCTGTCGAACAGAAAACGCATCAGTTGACTATCTTGTCCAAATCAGAGTGATCCTGTGCTTCCGGTTGTTCGCGGCCCTCCCTGAAGAAGTCATCACTCACACCACGCTTCAAAGCGGACCGCAGCGAACTCCAGCGGCACTTGGTCTCGAGGTGCGGCCTCAGAATGAGCGCATGACCTTCTCGTGACACCTCAACCTTTTCAACGCTGAAACGAAACTCTTTCGGTAAACGTACGGCCTGAGAGTTCCCGGATTTGAAGACCTTGGCAATGCGTGTCATGGCAATCCCACGAAAATATATACCATATCGTATATACAGACTGATTGTGCTCTTGCCAACCCTCCCGCCCGACGTTCGTGGGTGAGTTCCGGGTCTCAAGAATGGCCGCTGCATGTTGCTCAGGCGATTGGTCTCGGTGGGATTTGTGGGGGTCCTGCATACCCGCGAGAAGCGGATGAACCCATCCGCATCGGCCACCATTCGAGGTCATGAACCCCATTTCGAGACGCCCGGCCACAATTTACATCTCAAGACGGCGAAACAGGGCTTCCTGACCCTCGAAGAGGGACTTGATCGTGTCGATGATCAGACTCTTGTCGAAGCGGTGGGGCGGGCGAGGAACCAGTGATCGCCGCACTCGATCAGGTCCCGGATCAACGGGGTCTTGTCGACATAGTGGCTGTTGGTCTTCCGCAGTCGGGCAAAGGACTGGATGCCGGGTGGTGACCCCGTCTTTTGCCCATCCGTGCCGCTTGTCGGCCCCCTGGCAGCCCCAGCACGTCAGTCGCGTGCAGAGCGCAGCCCGCTGGGCCAGGTCAGGGTCCCGCAGATCAGAGTGGGTACAGGGTTCGGGGTGAATGCTGTGTGGCTTACCAGATCCCGGACCAGGACTTCAGTGGACTTCAGATCGCCGAACGCCTTGCGGAGCCGGTCATTGCGGGTGTCCTGCAGGCCTTGACCCTGGCATCGGGGTGGCCCGATGATCTCGGCAATGGTGCTGTTGAATTTCGGCGGGAGTCGGGACCAGCAAGCCCGGTCGCCGACAGAGGTGTGCGCAGCCGAGGCCGTCGTGCCGGATGCATGCTGGGCCGATTGGGTCCAGCCCGCCGGGCATTCGAAGACGCTTGATACGACATCCACCAGCCGGTTCCCGGCTTGGGGGTGGCTTGGCCTGGATGTGGACTGCGCTGGGAGTGCGGGCAAGAAAGGGTACCGATCCGGACGGTTTCCGTTCGTTGAAGTCCTGGGTGTGATGGGGTACTTGCCCTTTCCGGCGGTTGCCTGATGCACCGGGCAACCGCAACTCTCAGTGCCGGAAGGAGACCCGCTATGAATCAAATTGGACGGATTGTGGTTGGCGTGCTGGCTGCCCTGCTGTCATCATCGTTGGCGGTCAGTGCCGAGACCCATACATTCACGCTTCATCACTTCCTGAGCGCCAAGGCACCGGCTCACACCCAGATGCTGGAACCCTGGGCCCGTCAGGTTGAAGCCAATGCCAATGGCAAGGTCAAGATCGAGATCTTCCCGGCGATGGCACTGGGTGGCCGGCCCCCTGAACTGATTTCGCAGGCCATGGATGGGGTCGTTGATCTTGTCTGGACCGTCAATGGCTACACGCCCGGGCTCTTTCCGCGTACGGAAGTCTTTGAATTGCCCAACGTGTATCTGAACGACCCCCGGGCTGCCAATCTGGCCATGTACGACATGTTCGAGTCCGATCTCGCTGCGGAGTACCAGAATGTCGAGGTGATGTTCCTGCACGTCCACGCCGGACAGGGCATCCAGATGCGCGACAGGCTGGTCCGGACCCCCGCCGATTTCGAGGGGCTGCGCATGCGGATCCCGACCCGGACGGGCAGCTGGATCATCGAGGCCCTTGGTGCCGAACCGGTCCAGATGCCGGTTCCCGAACTGCCGACGGCCCTCCAGCAGGGCAATGTTGACGGTGCCTTCATCCCCTGGGAAATCATTGCTCCCCTGCAGATCCAGGCCCAGACCCGCTACCAGATCGAAGGTGTCGACATGGCCCGTTTCGGGACCACGAGTTTCCAGGTGTCGATGAACAAGACGCGATGGGACAGCCTGCCAGCCGATGTCCAGCAGGCCTTCCGGGATGCCTCGTCCCGTGCGTGGTGGGGTCAGGTTGGTGATATCTGGCGTGCGAGTGATGATTTTGGCATCAAACTCGCCGTCGAGGCCGGCAATGACCATGTCGTGCTTTCGGCCGCCGAAACGGATGCGCTCTATGCCAAACTTGATCCGGTGATCGAGCGGTGGGTCGATGAGGTGTCTGCCATCGGCATCGATGGTGCCGGTCTCGTCAGGATGGCACGGGAGCGGATTGACGCCAACAGCAATTGACGTTCCCACCGCCCGGCAAGGCACCGCAAGGCTGCACGCCCATCGCAGCCTTGCGGTCCGTCATCGTTGGTTGGGCCATCGGCGGCGGGGTCGTCCTGGTCGCGGTTGTTCTCGTCAATGTCATGAATGTTTTCGGGACAATCCTGTGGCGCTCTTTCCCCGGGGACTATGAACTCACCGAGATGGGTGTGGCCATCGCGGTCTTTGCCTTTCTGCCCTACTGCCAGCTCACGGCTGCCAATGTCACAGCTGAGATCTTCACCGCACGCACGGGTCCGCAGACCCGGGCACTGCTGGGTGTTGCGGGTGCCCTGATCGCTCTCTGTTTTGCCGGTCTCTTGCTCTGGGCCATGACTGGCGGCATGATCAGCCGGATGACACTGCGTTACACGACCGCCATCCTGCAGATCCCGGTCTGGTATGCCTATGTGCCTATCCTGGTGTCCTGGGTCCTGCTGATCCTGGCGGCCCTTGTCACGCTCGGTGAGCAGATCAGGCGCCTGGTGGGGCCAACCCACTGATGGAGCCAACGGTCCTGGGCGTGCTCGGTCTGCTCTCCCTCATCATCCTGATCGTCATCCGGATTCCCATCGCCTATGCCATGATCATTGTCGGGGGTGTCGGGATCACCCTGCTCAACGGTCCGGCTCTTGTTCTCAATCAATTGAAGACCTTGGCCTATGGCCAGTTCTCGATCTACAGCCTTTCGGTGGTTCCGGTCTTTATCCTGATGGGGGCCCTGGCTGCTGAAACGGGATTGTCCCGGGCTCTCTTTCGTGCCGCCAATGCCTATCTCGGCTGGTTGCGGGGCGGGACAGCCATGGCGGCGGTGACGGCCTGTGCCGGTTTTGGTGCCGTGTGCGGCTCGTCGCTCGCGACAGCGAGCACCATGGGGCGCATTGCCATCCCTGAACTGCAGCGCTTTCGGTACTCCGGGGCCCTGGCCACAGGCTCTGTGGCAGCCGGGGGCGTGCTGGGCATTCTCATTCCCCCCTCCGTGGTGCTGGTGATCTATGCAATTCTCGTTGAAGCCAACATTGTGACAATGTTCATGGCCGCCCTTGTGCCTGGCCTCATTGCTGTCCTCTTTTTCATTCTGACCATCGCTCTTTATGTCCTGCTCGTGCCCGGCGCTGGCCCCAGGGGCACGCCATCCGACCGCCGCGAGTTGGTCGAGGCCACGATAGGCATGCTCCCCGTGGTGGTGATCTTCACGATGGTTCTCGGCGGCATCTACCTCGGTTTCTACAATCCCACCCCGGCGGCCTCGGTCGGCGTCTTTCTGGTGGCCCTGTATGGCGTGTTCACCCGCAGCCTCACCATGGCCGCCTGTCTGCGGGCCATCAAGGAGACTGCCGGCACGACGGGGATGATCTATCTCATCCTGCTGGGTGCTGAACTGATGAAGGTCTTCCTTGCACGCATCGAATTGCCCCAGCAGACCGCCCTCTGGATCATCGAGTCCGGCATCGCGCCCATGCTGGTCATGGTCCTGTTGCTTGCCGCGCTGATCGTGCTGGGTTGCCTGATGGACAGTCTTTCAATGATCCTGCTTGTCATCCCGTTCTTCTGGCCGGTTCTCGTTGACATCAACGGCGGCCTCTACCAGGGTGCCGAGGGATCCGGATTCGGCATGAGCACCAATGATCTCAAGATCTGGTTTGGCATTCTGGCCCTGATTGTCGTCGAGCTCGGTCTGATCACGCCTCCGGTGGGTCTCAACGTCTTCGTCATTGCAGCCATTGCACGGGATGTGCCCATGATCGAGACGTTCAAGGGTGTCATGCCCTTCTTTCTCGCCGAACTCATCCGGGTCGCGGTGTTGTTTGCCGTCCCGGCCATCACCCTGTGGCTGCCGGGTGCCCTGTCCGGATAAGACAGGCCACCGACCTTCGCCAGGAGGCCCGGTCCGTGGTCAGTAGGGCAGGCCGGTATAGTTTTCCGCCAGGACGGTCTGCATGCTGCCAGACTGGCAGAGATGATCGAACTCGCTTTGCTGCATCTGCTGATCAAACACCGTCCGATCATCAAATCGGTGGAGCAGATTGGTCATCCACCAGCTGAAGCGGGACGCCTGCCAGACCCGTTTGAGTGCCGTCGTGCTGTAGTTGGCAATCAGGGTCGGATCCCCGTCCCTGATCTTCGCAACCAGCGCCGCATGGGCATAGTGCACGTCGGAGGCGGCCAGGTTGAGACCCTTGGCGCCTGTCGGCGGGACAGTGTGCCCGGCATCGCCGCAGATGAGAACGCGTCCCGATTGCAGACTCCTTGCGACATGGCTGCGCAGTGGAGCGATCGATTTCTCGACCGAGGGCCCGGTTTCCAGTCGGTCGGCAACGCCGGCGGGCAAACGGGTCTTGAGCTCGGCCCAGAACCTCCCATCACTCCAGTCGTCCACCCGCGCGGTGTGGGGGACCTGGATATAATAGCGTGAGAGGGTGGGGGTACGCATCGAGGCCAGGGCAAAGCCGCGACGGCCGCCGGCATAGATCAATTCGTCATTGACCGGTGGAGTTTCCGAGAGCACGCCCAACCAGCCGAACGGGTATTCGCACTCAATGCCGCGGCCGTGCTCCTCCTCGATCAGCCGCCGGCCGAGACCATGGGATCCGTCACACGCCACGACATGGTCGCATCGAATGTACAGGGACTCCCGTCCCCTGCTCCGGGCGATGATGCCGGGGGCCCTGGCCCGGTCCTCGATTGCTCCGGCTTCACAGTCATGCAGGATCACGGCACCGGCGGCATCGAGTGCAGCATAGAGATCGGCGGTGACTTCGGTCTGGCCATAGACATGGACAGGGGGCTGCCCAAGGGCGGTGAAATCCACCCGCAGGAGGGTTTCATCGCGGGTCAGATTGCAACCGGCGTGCACATGGCCCTCGGCCAGCAGGCGATCGCCGACGCCGGCTGCCTTGAGCTGGTCGACGGTGCCTGCTTCCAGGACCCCGGCCCGGATCCGGCTGAGGACATGGGCCCGGCTGCGCCGCTCAAGAATGAGGCACTCGATCCCCGATTGCATCAGTTTCCGGCCCAGGAGCAGCCCCGCGGGACCTCCGCCAATGATGGCCACATGTGTCCGCACGGATCGGGTCATCGACGGTGCTGCTGGTGATCAGGGTCAGGCTGTGGTGACCCTGTGCGCGGTGGTCAAGTGGTGCGCCACTTGATCGAGCAGCCCATGGAGGCGATCTGCTCCTGGCTGCAGGTGCCGGTGCGGGCAATGGACTCCATGGCCTGATAGAGATCCCGTTGGGTCTCGCGGTCAGCGGCACCTTTGCCGGCGCTGTCAAGCCGGCCCCGGTAGTGCATCTCGCCGGCGGCATTGAAGCCGAAGAAGTCCGGTGTGCAGACAGCCCCATAGGCCCGGGCCACAGCCTGGCTTGCATCGTGCAGATAGGGGAATCCAAAGCCATGCTGCCGGGCAAACTCCTGCATCCTGGGGAAGGAATCAGCCGGGTAATTGATGACATCATTGGCGCAGATGGCCGCCATGCCGACATCCAGTTCGGCCAGAGCGGCAGCCTCGGCGACAATCCGGTCAATCACCCCGATGACGTAGGGGCAATGGTTGCAGATGAAGGCAATCACCGTGCCGGAGCGACCCTGCACATCGGCAAGGGTATAGGTCCGGCCATCGGTCGCCGGGAGGCTGAAGTCGCAGGCCTGCCAGCCGAATTCACGCGCATCCGCACTCATCAATGCCATGGGATCTCTCCTGTCCTGTTGGTCGACCGGCGGGCCAGATCGATGGGTGTCACGATCGCTGACCGGTGCCCTGCGCGCGGATCAGGCCGCAAGGGCCCCGAGCGCCGCCCGGTGCAGGCTGGTGATATTGCTGTGATAGTCATCGGGTGTCAATGCCTGGCCCCTGGGGCCAAACACCGCCGTGCCGGCCACCAGGACCCGTGCTCCGGCCCGGGCCGCCAGGGGGGCTGTGGTCGGCGTGATCCCGCCATCGACGGCGACGGTGATGGCGCGAGTCCCGATGAGGGCAACGATCTCGTGGATCTTGTCGAGAACGGGATGCTGGAATGACTGGCCACCAAAACCGGGTTGCACGGTCATGATGCAGACAAGATCGATGGCATCAAGGTGGTTGGCAAGGGCAGCAGCGGGCGTTGCGGGATTGATGGCGAGTCCGACCTTGATCCCGGTCGCGCGGATGGCCGCACAGAGAGCGGGCAGGGTCGGGCCCAGTTCAACATGGACTGTGAGGATATCGGCGCCGGCCGCCGCGAAAGCCGGGATGAGGGGGTCTGTGTTGCTGACCATGAGGTGCACATCCATCGTGCCGGTGATGTGGGGGCGCAGGGCCGCACACACATCCGGCCCGATGGTCAGGTTGGGGACAAAGTGTCCATCCATGACATCGACATGGATCCAGTCGGCCCCGGCGGATTCAACCGCCCTGCACTCGGCACCAAGATTGGCGAAGTCAGCACTGAGAATTGATGGTGCAATCGTGATCATGGCCGGACCGTCATGGCAAGCGGATCAGGTCTCCTGCCGTCCCCTGATCAGGTCATCGACCACGGCGGGTTCCGCAAGGGTCGATGTGTCGCCGAGGGCCCCGAAGTCATCCTCGGCAATCTTGCGGAGGATCCGGCGCATGATCTTGCCGGATCGGGTCTTGGGAAGGCCCGGCGCCCACTGGATGACATCCGGTTTGGCGATAGGCCCGATTTCCTTGCGAACCCACTGCATGAGTTCCTGCCGCAGCGGATCGGTGGAGTCCCGGCCGGTCACCAGGGTGACATAGGCATAGATTCCCTGCCCCTTGATGTCGTGGGGGTAACCAACGACGGCCGCCTCGGCCACAGCGGGATGGGCCACCAGTGCCGATTCGATTTCCGCCGTGCCCATCCGGTGCCCCGAGACGTTCAGGACATCATCCACCCGACCGGTGATCCAGTAGTAGCCATCTGCATCCCGTCGGCAACCGTCGCCGGTGAAGTAGTACCCGGGATATTGCTGGAAATATGTCTCCATGAACCGCTGGTGATCACCGTAGATCGTCCGCATCTGGCCAGGCCAGCTGCTTTCGATGCACAGGACTCCTTCTGCTTCGGTTCCTGCCTGCCTTTCCCCCGTTGCGGGATCAAGGACAGCCGGGGACACCCCGAAAAAGGGCAGGGTGGCGCAGCCGGGCTTGGTTGGGACTGCCCCGGGCAGGGGGGTGATCAGATGGCCGCCGGTCTCGGTCTGCCAGAACGTGTCAACGATGGGACATCGTCTCCCACCAACGACCTCATCATACCAGCGCCAGGCCTCGGGATTGATCGGTTCGCCGACCGTTCCGAGGACCCGCAGGCTCGAGAGATCGCACCTGTCGACCCATGCGTCCCCGAGACCCATCAGGGCCCGGATGGCCGTCGGGGCCGTATAGAACTGGTTGACCTTGTGTTTCTCGCAGACCCGCCAGAAACGGGAGGCATCCGGATGGGTCGGTACCCCCTCGAACATCAGCGTGGTGGCGCCATTGCAGAGCGGGCCGTAGACAATGTAGCTGTGCCCCGTGACCCAGCCCACATCCGCCGTGCACCAGTACACATCCCCCGGGTGGTAGTCGAAGACGTATTCATGCGTCATGGCGGCGTAGACCAGATAGCCACCCGTTGTATGCACAACGCCCTTGGGTTTGCCGGTCGAGCCGGAGGTGTACAGGATGAACAGCGGCGCCTCGGCATTCATGGGCGCGACAGGGCAGGTGGTGTCCGCCGTCTGCACGAGGGCATTGTAGTCATGATCGCGACTGTCATTCCAGGGCACATGGCCCCGGGTTCGCCGCACGACCAGCACTGCGACCGAGTCATCGCACGCTGCCACGGCCTTGTCACAGTTGACCTTGAGGGGTGTGATGCGGCCCCCGCGGGGCGCCTCATCAGCGGTGATGACCACCTTGGCACCACAATCATTGATGCGGTTGGCCAGGGCATCCGAACTGAAACCTGCAAAGACAACGGAATGGATGGCCCCGATGCGTGTGCAGGCCAGCATGGCATAGGCGGCTTCCGGAATCATGGGGAGATAGATGACAACCCTGTCGCCCTTGCCCACCCCGAGATTGCGGAGAAGGTTGGCCATCCGACCCACATGCGCACCGAGCATGCGGTAGGTGATGTGCTGGGCCGCATCCTCCGGATCGTCGGGCTCCCAGATGATCGCCACCTGATCCCCTCGCGTGGCCAGATGCCGGTCGATGCAGTTGGCCGCAACATTGAGCTCGCCATCGTCAAACCAGCGAATGGCGACATCGGGGTAGTTCAGGTTCACGTCCTGGACGCGGGTAAAGGGTCTGATCCAGTCAACCCGGGCGGCGGCCTTGCGCCAGAATGCGTCCGGATCCTCGGCAGCCTCGGTGGCCATCCGGGCATACTGCTCCGGTGTCAGCAGGGTCCTGCCGAGATAGTCGGCCGTCGGGTGTCGCTTCCCACCATTCAAATCCTGCATGAGTCCTCCCTGCCGCAATCCGGGTGTTGAGATATTGCCATCAGCACAATAATAGCCCGGCAATGGTAGTCTTCCACAATCTGCAATGCAATCCCATTGACCGCAACTGACCCGACCATCCATCCCCTGAGCGAGCGAGCGCTTCTCGTCATCTTCGCCGCGACAACTTCACGCGCGAATACCGAATCCATGCTGTCCTTCGACCATGAACTGCGACGACTTGGTGCGGGCATGATCATCGAGACGATGCTGGCCCTGCGCTCGGTTCTGGTCATCTTCGACCCCCACGACTGCGAACCTGAAGCCATTGAATCCCTCTGCCATCAGGCCCTCGAGTCTCTCCACAGTGGCGAGGGAGAGCAGCGCTGGCGGGCACGGACCTACCGCCTGCCTGCCGTCTATGGCGGCTCGTCCGGTCCCGATCTTGATGATGCAGCCGCCGCGGTCGGGCTGACCTCGGCTGACTTCATTGCCCATCACGCTGCCTGTCAGCAGGATGTCGTCAGCCTCGGATTTGCTCCAGGGCTGGCGTATCTGGCCGGCCTGCCTGAAGAGTTTGCCATTCCCCGCAATCCAACGGCGGGCAAGCCCGTACCGGCCGGCTCCCTCCTTGTGGCCAATCGGCAGACGGTGCTGACCGCCACACCGATCCCCACCGGCTGGAAGCGCATTGCCAGAACACCGGTGATCGGGTTTCGCCCGACACCGGAGGATCCCTGTCTCCTGACACCCGGTGACCGCGTCTCCTTTGCCCCCATCACCGAGGCGGAGGCCGTTGCCTGGCCCGACGAGTCCTGGAGGACTTACGAAATTGCCTGCTCTTGAGATCATCGAACTCGCGGCCCCGGTGACAATCCAGGACCATGGCCGGATCGGTTTCCGGCGCTATGGTGTGCCTGTGGGGGGTGCCATGGATATCCATGCATTGCGGGAGGGTCAGGTGCTGCTTGGCAACAGCCATGACTGTGCCGCCCTCGAACTGTCGTTCCGCGGTGGCCGCTTCCGGGCTGCTGATGCCCTTGTCCTGGCCACTTCCGGGGCGGACATGGCCCTGATGATTGATGACAGACCGGTTCCCTGGCGGGCGGCACTTCGCATGGAGGCCAACCAGACCCTGACCATCGGAGCCTGCACGATGGGCAATTACGGATACCTGCACCTCCAGGGCGGAATCGATGCCCCGCTGGTCCTGCGGTCCCGCTCGACACATGTCGCTTCGGGCATTGGCTGGCAGCCACAGGTCGGCGACCGGCTCGTGGCGGGCACAGGGGGCACGGTGGCCCTCGGCTGCCTGCCGCGTCCAGCCTATCTTGCCAGGCGGGTGTTGCGTGTCATGCGGGGGCCGCAGACCGCCCTGTTTCCCGACGACGATCTGGACAAGATCGCAAGGGGGATCTTCAGGACCGGCGTTGTCCGCGATCGCATGGGAGTCCGGCTTGAGACCGACGAATCAGGTTTCGAAGCCAGTGCCGGACGCACGGTGATCTCGGATCCGATCATGACCGGCGATATCCAGGTCACGGCGGATGGGGTCGGAACGGTCCTGCTGGCGGATTCCCAGCCCACCGGTGGCTATCCGCGCCTGGCGACGGTGATCGGTGCCGACCTGCCCACCATTGCCCAGATGCCGCCCGGAGTCGAATTCACCTTCGAGCTGGTCGAGCGGGAGACCGCCGTCAAGGCCTGGCGGGACCATCGCCAGGCGCTGGATTCCCTGCACCATGCCATTGAACCCCTGGTGCGGGATCTGCATGACATCAACGACCTGCTGGCCTACGATCTGATCAGCGGCGTGATTCGAGGAGATGAAGATGAACCGAATTGATCTGAATTCCGATCTTGGCGAAAGTTTTGGCCCCTGGACCAAGGGGCACGATGATGAGCTGCTCCAGATTGTCACCTCGGCCAATGTGGCCTGTGGTTTCCATGCCGGCGACTCCGAGGTCATGGCGCGGACCTGTGCAGCCTGCAAGGCCAATGGTGTCAATGTCGGTGCCCATCCCGGCTTGCGCGATCTGGCCGGTTTTGGCCGTCGGGAGATCGTCGGGTATGGGGATGCTGCCCTGCAGACCGAGGCCATCTACCAGATCGGCGCCCTCCGGGCGATTGCCGCAACACAGGGTCTGCCCGTCAGGCATGTCAAGTTTCACGGTGCCGTTGCCAACATGGCCAGTCGCAACCAGGCCCTGGCCATGACCCTGTTCAGCGCGGTCAGGCAACTCGACCCGACGCTGCGGATCGTTGTCATTGCTGCCACAGCCCAAGCCGCCGCTGCCGCGGACCTCGCGATGCCCTCCGTGGCGGAGATCTTTGCCGACCGGGCCTACAACGATGACGGAACCCTGGTCGGACGCTCCGACCGCCAGGCCATGATCCGGGAGCCGGCCACCTGTGCCGAGAACATGGTGCGGGCTGTGGAGACCGGCACACTGATCTCGGTCAACGGGACTGCAATTCCCATCACGCCGGGCACGATCTGCGTTCATGGGGACACGCCGGAGGCCGTCAGCATCGCCGCAGCAGTGCGTACACGCCTCGAAAACGCCGGGATTGCCGTCACACCGTTCTGATCCGGCCCCGCAGTCACGGATCCGCCCCACCTTGAACGGGATGATGATGGGCACCGGATGCGAGCAGGCCCATCGGCACGGTCGGAGATGTTATCCCCCGACCGGATCCTCGGCCTCGGCCACATCGGTATCCCCTGCCTCCTCCTGCGGGACCGATGACGCCTCGAACATGTCGCTGTCGGCCGGATCCGGGGCCTCACCGTCATCTTCGGCATCGTCGGTGATCTCGGCGATCGACAGGCCATCGGCCTGTTGCTTGGCCTCATCAAGGGTTCTGGCCACATTGATGGTGATGGACACGGTGACTTCGGGATGCAGGCTGACCCGAATGGTGTGCATGCCCAGCTCCTTGATCGGTCGCTCGAGATCGATCTGGGCACGATTGATGATGACGCCCTCGGCCGATGTCGCCTTGGCAATGTCGCTCTTGCTCACCGAGCCATACAGGGATCCCGTGTCCGCCGCCGAGCGGATCAGGATGAATGTCCGGCCCTCGAGTCGGGCAGCCACCTGCTCGGCTTCCTGCCGGCGTTCGAGATTGTGGGCCTCCAGTTCCTGACGTCTGGATTCGAAATCGTCGAGATTGGCTGGCGTGTCCTTGAGGGCCTTGCCTTGCGGCAGGAGAAAGTTCCGGGCATAGCCGGGCTTGACGTTGACCAGATCCCCCATGAAGCCAAGTTTGGGGATCCGTTCGAGAAGGATCACACGCACGGTGGCACTCCTGTCCGTGGTTTACTTCACAACGTAGGGCAGCAGGGCAAGATACCGGGCCCGCTTGATTGCGGTGGCGAGTTTGCGCTGTTTCCTGGTGGACACCACGGAAATCCGGGTGGGGACGATCTTGCCCCGTTCCGTGAGATAGGGCTCAAGGGTCTTGATGTCCTTGTAGTCGATCGCGGGTGCATCGGCACCGGAGAACGGACAGACCTTGCGCCGGCGATAGAATGAACGCGCCATGGGTTACTTTCTCCTGTTGGCGGCCGCTTTTCTCTGGGCCTTGGCCTTCATCATGGCCGAGGGCTCATCGGTGTGGGCCTCGACCCTGATGATCAGGAACCGGATGACATCCTCGTCAATGCGCAGCAGACGTTCCAGTTCCTGGACAGCGGACGCGGGCGAATCAATCCTGAAAAAAAGATAGTGCCCCTTGCGGTTCTTCTTGATCCGGTAGGCCAGACGACGGGCCCCCCAGTATTCGGTCGCAATGACCTTGCCACCGTTTTCGGCCAGGATTGACGTGCACTTCTCCTTGAGTCCATCAACCTGGGCAGTCGACAGTTCAGGGCGGGCGATGCAGACCTGTTCGTAAAATGCCATGTGCGATCCCAATCAACCATGTCAGCGGCACATCAAGTCCCGGCCCCGGACCGCTTGAACACGCCCGGGCGGGGGAGCCGCTACCGTATACCAAAGCCAGCCGGGATTGCAACCGGGTGAGTCCTGCAAGGGCCCGACCCGGATGCACAGGTCATGCCGTGGCTCGCCAATCACAACAACCTGCCCCCGGCACCGTCCCCATCCTGACAGAGCAACGGTCAAGTCCGTCGCATGCCCCCGCCACGCCGCGATAGCCTCTGGATACTGGCATTCCTGCCGTATGCCTGCTCGAATCGCCTTGCCCCCCAGGCAGCGATGCGGCGCCAACGCCACCCCGTTGCCCGCATGGTTGCGCCGTCACGCCGATCTATGCCGCCGTCCGGGCCGTGCAGCCGCGCCCCCCGCCCGACGACTCCCCTGGGGTTGTGACCGGGAACCGGGTCGCGGGCGCCCCCATCAGGACCCCCTCCTTGCGGAGGACAACCCAGGCGCCCTCCGATGACGCCTCGACACGCCCCACCACCCCTTGCCAGGACACAAGCGGGCGCCCCAGACGCGACCCCCACCCCCCACCGATCGGGCCGCCCGCCACCAGCCCCCGATCATGACGCCCTGGCACCGAGACCCGCAAGGCGGCAGCGACGGCACGGCGGCAGGCTACGGATTGCGTCGGGGCTCCCCCCATGCGATCACGACCCCGGGCCGCGATGGCCCGCACGAGGCGGGCGCCCGCCTCGTGCGGGCCAGCCACGACACGGTTCGGGACCGTCGCCGGCCAGCGGTCCCCCCGGACTGCCGCCATGGGATGCCGCTGGGGGCGTCCCACCAGCCCCGGGGTCTCCACCGAACCGGTCCTCGGTCTGACCCCATGCCGGATGACTCCGGCCGCAGCAGGCCTGTCCGTTGCCAGGCTGGCGAGCCGGCCCGCCCGTGCGTGGGCCGACCCTGTCCCAGAAGGGCCGGGACATGATGGAGACCGGCAAGACCGGCCGCCAGCGGCCGATCAGCGCCCTGAAGAGATCAACCCCTGGGGTGTGGCACCGGCTGGGGCCGACCGAGGCCGCGGGGCGCCCACGGCGCATCGTCGCCGTGGCCTCCTGGCCTGATGGAGCGGGGCGCCAGGGACAACGGGTCGTTCCTTGAACAGGCCAGCCCGGGTCGCATGCTCCCCGGACAACGGGCATCGGGTCCAGCCTCCGGGCCCGGCAGCGATGCCGGCAAGGCGTGGGTCGAGACCCAGAAGGAGAGACGGCTTGGGGAGACCCATGGGGCCGGCAAGGTCATTGATGCCCTTGCGGTATCGTCTCCACAAGTCGACGGCGGGCCGTGGGGCCTGTGATGCGATCAAGGCCGTTATCGGACCGATGGTCATGCTCGCTCCGGGCCGCAACACCCGGACCCGCAGGGGCGACAGGGCGGTGCGCGATGCCGGCGTGCCCATGGCGAGCGGCGCGGTCGCAGCCGCCAACAAAACCCTCGTGGGCGTGCGCATGACGCGCCATTCAGACACTTCGGGGGCCAGTTGGGGACGGTCTGGAGGGACCGGTGTCCTGGCCTTGCGGGCCCTCCTCAAGTCGGACCGCTTCGATGCGGCCTGGGCCCGGATGGCGGCGACATGGCGACCGCCCGGGACTGTCCGGTCAGTCAATGACAACGGGCTCCGCCTGGCACGCGTGGCCTGATGCGGCCGAAGCGGGTCAGGAACCGGGGCGCGTCGGAAACTGTCGGTGACAGTCAACCGTAGGAGAATCACTCCCGGAGCCCGAGCGAGGGTTGACGCTCGGCTGCTGCTCTGAAAGACAATGACCACGCAAGAGCTCACTCGCTTTGGAGGCCGGCGATGGGGTCCATGCGGGCGGCCTGCCAGGCAGGCTGGATACCGAAGAGGAGTCCGGCAGCGGTGGCTGTTCCGAGGCCGCTGGCGACAGACAGTCCGGAGATCATGAAGTCCCAGCTGGTGAAGAAACGGCAGATACCCCAGGTGGTGGCGAGCCCAAGGAGGACGCCGAGCATGCCCCCGGCGAGGGTCAGGATGACGGATTCGATGAGGAACTGGCTCAGGATGTCGCGCCGGCGGGCCCCGATGGCCCTGCGGATAGCGATTTCGCGCCGGCGTTCGGCGACAGCGACCAGCATGATGTTCATGATGCCGATGCCGCCGACGATCAGGGAGATGCTGCCCACGGCACCGAGCAGCAGCGAGAAGATTCCCATCTGGGATTCCATCCGGGCGATGAGTTCCCGGGCGGTGATGATCTCGAGGCCGAGGTCGGGGTTGCGCTGGGCAAAGTAGCGGCGCACGGCGTCAGCCGCCTCTTCATGGAAGACATCCGCGCGGGAGCGGGCGATAATGACTTCGATTTCGGGGTTCTGGATCATCCGCTGTGCGGTGGTGATCGGCACGAAGACGGAGCGGTCGGCATCGACATGAAAGGGCAGGGTATAACTTTCCGGGTGGCTCTCGAGGACACCGACAACAGTGAACAGGCGCTCGCCGATCTCCAGCACCGTCCCCACCGGATCGGCGGTGCCGTTTGTACGGATCGTGGCCGCGATCGTAGCCCCGATGACGCAGAAATCCCGGTTGATGTCGAGGTCGGAGAGGAATCGACCACTCTTCACCGAAAACCGGTTGATCGAGGCGAAGGCGGCGGTGACGCCCTGCACCTGGCCGCTGCCGGCGGGTTTGCCCCCCGAGCGGAAGATGTCCTGACCGAGAATGCGTGCCGCGGCCGTGATCAGGGCATCGACCCCTGAAACCAGTGCAAGAGCGTCGTCCAGTGCGATGGATTCGGCCGGGGACTCGTAGGACTTGCGGATCACCATCAGATCGGTGCCCAGCGCCTCAAATTCCTTGCGCGCCTGGTCCCGCGCGATCTCGCCCAGCGAGACCATGGCCATGACCGAGGCGATACCGACCATGACACCGATCATGCCAAGCAGAGTGCGCAGCCGGGCCTTGCGGAGGCTGTCGATCGCCTCCCGGGCATTGGCCCCGAGGACCGACAGGGCACGGGGCATCGCAGGCGCCCTTACACAGTTACCGCGGATGCGGACGGGGAGACGTTGCCTGCCTCCTGCCCGGATTTCGGGCGCGCCCGCTCCTGCAGCTGGCCGCCCTGAATGCGCATTTGCCGGGCACATTGTCTGGCGATCTGCGGATCATGAGTGATGATCAGAAGGGTCAGCCCTTGGTTGGTATTCAGGTCATGCAGGAGGTCCATAACCTCGGTGGCGGTGGCAGAGTCGAGGGCCCCGGTGGGCTCATCGGCCAACAGCAGGGCCGGGTCCCCGATCAGGGCCCGGGCAATCGCCACGCGCTGTTTCTGGCCGCCCGACAACTGGGACGGGCGATGCCGGATCCGGTCACCCATCCCGACCCGCTCCAGCATCTCGGCAGCGATGCGATGCGCACGGCGGCGTGGCGTGCCGCGATAGAGGAGTGGCAGGGACACATTCTCGGTTGCGGTCAGGCGCGGGAGCAGATGAAACGCCTGGAACACGAAGCCGATGCGGCGGTTGCGCAGACTCGCCAGGGCATCATCGCTGAGGCCGGCAACATCGTGCCCATCGAGATGATACTGCCCGGAACTGGGCCGGTCCAGAAGACCGATGATGTTCATCAGGGTGGTCTTGCCGCTACCTGAGGGTCCCATGATGGACATCAGGTCACCTGTCTGCATCTCGAGATCGACACCCGTGAGGATCTCCGTCGTCACGGGTCCTGTCTGAAAGCTCCGACCGATTGCTTGCAGAGAGAGGACGGTCCCGGACGGCGGCGGCACGCCATCTGCCTCCCACCGCTGCCCTTCACCCATGTCCATCACCAGGGTACCATCACGGTCTCGCCGGCGGCCAGCCCGGCGGTCACTTCCACCGAATCCAGCGTGGTCAGGCCCGTGGTCACCGTCCGCGTCGTGATTTCTCCTGTGGACGCATCCATGACCCGTAGCTGCCCCGTGCCACCCTCCTGTCCCCGACCGTGCTGGCCGATGGCGGCCAGCGGGACCAGCAGGGCCTCGGGGCGGGCATGGACCACGATGGTCACAAAGGCTGACATGCCGACGAGCACCCGTCCGCGGGCCACCGGGTCGAGGGGGTCAAGGAGAATGACGATCTCGAACTGGGGGTTGCCACGCCCACGACCTGTCTGGGCACGCGCGGCAACCCGGTCCACTTCACCTCCCACCCGGATCCCGGCAAAACCGGGCCCCGTGATCTCGGCTGCCTGGCCGGGTTGGACCTGGTGCAGATCGACCTCATCAATGCTGGTGACCACCGCGAGGCGGTCCAGATCCGCGATCGTGAGAAGCAGCTCGCCCTGGCTGGCCGCCCGCCCCCTGGCGAGCGGCTTGGCCTGCGCCCCCTCGGGGGCCAGCACAACACCGCTGATCGGGGCCGTCACCTTGGCCTGGGTCACACGCTCCTCGGCCACCTGCAGCCGCTCGGTGGCCGATTGGGCTCGCAGGCGGACCACCCGTAACGCATCCCCCGTGCCCTTGGCCGCGACCTTTTCAAGCTCGCGCGCCGCGTCCGCGACAGCCTGCTCCTTCTTGGCGGTGTCGCGCTCGGCATCCTTGTACTGCGTTGCGGGGATCAATCCTTCATCGAACAGCAATTGGCTGTTGCTCAGCTCCACTGCGGCATCATCCAGGTCGACCTCCGCCTGCCGCAGTGCCCGCCGTGCCTGGGTCATCTCCGGGCCATTGTCCCAGTCCTCAAGCTCCGCGAGCCGCTCGTGGGCCTGGATATTGTCCACTTCGGCCTGGCGGAGTTCAGTGGCGAGCGGCCCGGTATCGAGATCCACCAGTGCCGCACCGGCGTCCACCCGATCCCCGGAAGCGACATGGACTGTGTGGATATGACTCTCGATCGGACTGACAATCTCGGCTATACGCCCCGGGGAGAGGTTGCCCCGCAGCGCAATGGTCGAATTGAAGACCTGGGGTGTCACCACAAAGGGGGTCCGGGTATCCGGCAGAACGTCAGTGGCTGCCGGTGTCGGTGCCCGTACGGCGCTGATGAGCGGATCCAGCGGTTGCAGATACCAGGTGCCGATGCCGAGAAACAGCACTGCGGTGCACCCGATGGCCGCTCCCCGGACAGTGCGCACCCGGCGGGTCAGGGCTGCCAGGGCCGTATTGCGGGATTCGAGATCGCGATAGGCCTCCCGCAACTCGCCGAGCTGTTCGGCGATTCTCGCAGCCTGCTGCACCTCTTTCTCGCGCAATTCCCGAATCTCGGAGATATCGGAGACCGTGACGATCACGGCACCACGCGGTGCCGTCAGCTGTGCGGCGGTGACGGTCAGGGACCGGGTCTCACCCCGCGCGGTGATCTGCACAAGGCGCCTCTCGACATCGCCGCGCTTGGCCACGGCGTCCAGCACCGCTTCGGTGAATTCGTCGAGCCCGTCCGCGATGATAAACAGGGCACCAAAATCCTGCCCGGCCCACCCGTCATCCTCAAGGTCGAACATCCGGCAAAAAGCCGGGTTGGCACTGCGGATCGCCCCGTCAAAATCGATGACCAGGACGCCATCCGACAGTGTGTCGAGGAGTGCCGGCAGCAGGTCCGGTGTCGGGGTGGTCATGGCATCCGGGCCGGGTGCTCCCCGCAGCTGGTGTGCGGCATCAGGCGACGGGAACAGTTGCGGACCAACGCGGGTCACCCGGAATCGGACCACCGCTGACCGGGGGACCGTATTCGGTCATGATGTTGGGGGTGGTCATGGGCCGTGCCGTTGCATGTCCCGCTTGTCCCCGTGCGCGGGCCCGCATGAGGGCGGTCAGCAGGGAGGTGAGGGGTTGTGGCATCATGGCATGTCTCGGAGATGGGTTGCCGTCCAGCAAGGATAGCAGGCAGGCGGGCGGCGTGCAAGAGTCCCGCGCACCCATGGTGGTGCCCGCATCCCTGATGCCAGCGCCGCGACCCAAGGCCACAAACGGGTGATTCTGCGCGTGTTGGCACGCACATCGAGAGGGTCGTCGTTCCGCGCCCAATCCTGTCCGATCCCGGCGGCCCCCAACGGGTCTGTTGTGATCACTCCGGGGTATGATAATTGGGATCATTGCGGGGCTGTTCGGGGTCGATAAAGAGGGGGCACCGTTCCCATCATGCACGAGTCTTGCGGCGATCATCAGGGGCACCTTCCGGCGATCGGAACATGCGTGATGCCGCGACCGGGCACCCTGCGCCCAACCCCTCTCCTTGCTCTCGGACTCCTTGCTCTCGGATTCCTCGCCGCCTGCGGACCGGATTTCGGACCCCTTGCGGACAGGCTGGACCGCCTCAGTGCGACCGCACCCTCGACCCCGACCAACCCGGAGGACCCTTCCGCCCCCGGTGGGCGCGCGCCACCCACCAATCCGGCCTTCCCTCCCAGCGATTCGGATGCCCTCGAAATCCTGCCCGGCGGCTGGGTCGAACTCACCCTCGATGCGACCATCGCCCGCTTCCTGACCTACAACCCGGCCCTCCTGGATAAATACATCGATGAGGAATTCAGTGTCCTGAACAAAGCCCTCGATCGGGAAAATCCCAAACTCACGGTGACACCCACAGTCAGCTTCAATTCCGACACCGGGATCACAACCACCTTCCCGCCGAAGGTGACGTGGACGCTCCCGACCGGCACCGAAGTCGAACTCAAGTGGAATGAAGATTGGAAAGAAAGAGCACCGCCGGGGGATCGCACCCAGACCGTCACCTTCATCCAGCCTTTGTGGCCAAGGTCAAAGAGCAAACGCCGGAAGGACCGGGATGACCAAATCGAGGACGAAAAAGCCCTTCTGGGGCTGCGCAAAAAAGTAGCCGCTGATGTGAACATGGTCATCACAAAATACCGGGAATTGGTTGAGGCATTCCGGGGCCTCGAGCGGTCTGAAGCCGCTCTGGAGCGGGCCCGCGAGCAGCTGGACACCACCAACACCCTCATCAGCGTTGGGCGGGTGGCACGCCGCGATGCCCTGCAGGCGCAGTCCCAAGTCACAAAGCAGGAGTTGGCTTTGATCGGGGCCCAAAGGACGCTCCGAACAAAAAATCGGGAACTCGGCAAGATGTTGGCACTGGCGGATACGATCCGGATCCGCCCCATCGAGCCGTTGGCCATCGAACCGCGACCGATCGGTCGGGTGCCCGAACTGGCGGAGGTTCTCGCCAACGATGTCGACTATCAGTTGAAGCTTTTTGAGGTCGAGGAAATGCGGGATGCATTGAGTGATGCCGAGGATGCCTTCTTGCCGAGTCTGGACCTCACCTTGACTCTGAGACGCACGAATTCCGGACCCACGTCCAACACGGTGATGGGCAGCATGCTGACATTTGACCTGGACCGCCGCAGAAAGCGCTTGGATCACCTGCGAGCCCGCAACACACTGCGCGTGTCCGAGAAAACTCTTGTCGACTTGCAGCAAGACATCCAGATCAAGCTGGAGAATGTCGTCCAGGATCTCGAGAGCAACCTGCGGGAACTTGACCTCAGTCGGGAGGCCCGTGAACTTGCCGAGGACGATTACGCCATCGAGCAGAACAAATTCCGTCTGGGCCTGATCTCGAGCCGGGATGTGGCGCGCGCGGCTGATACCCTCGTGAGTGCGCAGGAGGCTGAAGTGGAGGCCATCAAAACCTATCAGACCACCCTGATCGCCTTCGACATGACGACCGGGCAGTTCTTGTCGCGGCGGGGCATCTCGCTGGAGAAATTTCCCCGGTGAGAGGCTGGCTATCACTGTGGCACGCTTGACCCCATGGCCATCCTCGGGGGTGTGGTGTTCTCCCATGCCTGGATGGCAAGGACGCTGTCGGGAGGATGCGTGGGTCCTGTCCGGGTGTCTCGGTGTCAGGTCGGGGTTGGCGTTTTGAGGGGTGGAAACCGGCAGGGCTGCCAGTGGGGGGCAATGAAGCGGGCCATGGTCATCGCAGGTGAAATCCGGGATGCAGGCAAACCCCGCTGTGTACCAAGGAGACACGGTGCCTGATTCAATCCTTGCGGGCAAGGATGCTGGTGCGCTCATCAGATTGTGTCCGGGCCCGAGGTGAGGGGTCAGGGTCCTCAAGGGTAGTGATGGTGTCAAGGGCAAGGCACATGTGCAGATCATTGATGGTGTCGTGAGGGTGGCCTTCGATGCGTTGCCCGGCTTGCGGGTGTGGACGATGCAACCGCATGCGCGGGGCCGGATGGCTGTGTTCGTCTCGCTGGCAGAGGGTTGCCGGTGGCTCGGTCGGCTGTGGCAGGATCCTGCAGGTTGAAAATGCGACAGGAGTCGCCGGTTGGGCCGCGCTGGCCCATGAATGCTGATGGAGCATGGGGGCCTGGACTGTATTCTGTCCGGGCGTCATGCAGTCCCCGACGAACCATGCGACCGTCTCTGCTGCGATTGGTGGCATCCCGATCTGCATCATCAAGGGGCGTCGATCATGGTCCGTGTGGAGTTGATGATCGCTCCCGGAACCCCTTCTTTCGCCTCCTTGGCTGCTGACAGGGCGCATGCACCCGTGGCCCAGGTCCTCGATGAGACAGGTCGTCCTGAGGCGGGTTGTCGGGCGGGCGTCATCCCGCTTCTACTTGTGCGGGGCCAGGCGAATCGGACGCGTGCTGTCAGGCGGGAGAGGGGCCGCCGGGCAGGAATTGCGGCCGAGATGATGACGGGGTTGACACCCCTGATTTCTCATTGTAAAGAGGTCTTTATCCCCGACGCGGTCGCCGGCTGCATCGGGGCTTGCGACAGGAGCCGCACCGCCAGTGTGGCATGGATCACAACAGATGAGGGAGGATCCCTATGATGACCAACGATGGACGTTTCATGACTACAGCAGTTGGCGGCCTTCTCGCTGCCCTGCTGCTTGCCGGTCCGGCTGCGGCCGACACCGTGACCGTGACGGAGGGCGCGACGGCGCAGTTTACCATCACGGTGGCACCGAAATATCACAACCAGAATGACGGTCGGTCCGCGCACATCCGTCTGTGGTACGACACCGACGGCGGCACCGCGGTCGAGGGTGAGGACTATGCAATTGCGCATTCCTGGCAACACCATGTCCGGGGCGTGGTGGGCCAGCCGCTGACCATTGCGGTCGAGACCTTCGCGGATGACATCGTCGAGGGAGACGAGACCTTCAACATCCGGCTGCGCAAACTGCAGGTCCAGGTCCGGGGCCGCTGGGGCCACAGTGCCTGGCGTACCGTTCCGGCGTCGGCATGGAAGTACCGGGGGATCAAGACAGCCACCATTCTGGATGCGACCCCGCACACACCAGCCACCCCGGGATCCTACGAAGCAGAGAAATACGGTCCCAACTACAGCGGGACGGTCGGGGGCGAATAGCGGCCGCACGGGGGTCGCTCCCGGCCTGTCGGACGGGCCACAGGAGCGACCCAGCAGTTCAACGGATCCGGTCTTGCACCCATGCCCAGATTGCAGGGGGCATTGGGTCGGTCTCCCGGAGCCCGGGTCAGCTCCCGCCGGGCGCTCTCGGAAAGGCGGGTGCGCATGACAAGGAGATACACCATGACACGATCATTCTCTTTGTCCGTGACCTTGCCGACCGCTGCGTTCGTGGCCCTGATGGGGGTGCCGGCCTTGGCCCAGAACCAGCCGACGGTCGTGCTGGAGAAGTGCACGGACGCGTACGCCATTGGCTGCAAGGCCCCCTCTGCCTCAAGGTGCGTACGACGGGATAGGACACACTCCCGCTCGGCATGACAGGGACTCCTGAGGTGTCGATTCAGTTCAGCCGCAAGATTCGTGATCACGATGGACAGCCCATGCCCGGCAACCGCTTCACGGTGGCGTTGGATCAGGGACGCAACCATGAGAAAACGCTCTGGTTTCGGACGGATGACGGTCCCCTCTTTCTGGCATTCGTTGATTTCACGGTCTCCCTGAAGCATCCCGACTCTCTTGCCGACGCATCGCTGGACGATCTGCCTTTCGATATTGTGCCTGCTCGGAGCCAGGTCTCCTACCGGATGTCGGGCGATGCCTGTCGGAGTTATGCAGACCATTCGGTGCTTGGGTCCTGGTATTGGTGAAGTCGGGCACCGGAAATTGTGCCCGGAAGCGATTCGATGAGCAAGGCCCTGCACAGCTCCTGGCCCGTTGCCGGGGCAGTGGCCCACAGGCACCGCCCCGGCCCCCTGACCTGGCCCCGATACCCCCGGATTTTCTCCGACGCGAGGGACACGCTGGAGGTGCGTTTCCAGCAGGCCCGAATCGTATGATCGAAGGGATTTGCCCATGATCAAAAGGATCTGATGCAGCGTTCCTGACAGATCGATGCCCCGCCTGCCGATCGGGAACCGGTCGGTGGAGTGCGGTGTCGAGCCCAGGGAGTGTGCCACCATCCGCCCGTATGTCCTGTCATCGCGCTCATTGCCGAGAGAGGTAGAACGGATGGGAAGGGTGGAAGGTGCACCCCGGAGGCACGTGTCCCTGCAATCCCGTGCCCCGGGAGGGGGAATTGACGGCCGCCCGTATGTCGAGCGGGCGCGGGTGGCCCGACCGGGATGGCAATGGACAAAGCAGCTTGATCGTGCCGCATCCGTCCCATCGGCGGCACTTCGGTCCATCCTGCGTCTTGAGGGGTCTTGAGTGGGTGCGTTCCAGGTCCTTGGTCTTCCCTGTCTTGTGGGGGCACCATGGAAGGTCCTCTCTGGCGTGATCAAGCATCGTTTCGGTCTGGCTCTGCGACTGAGCTGCAATCGCCTTCAGGGCAGTCGCCTGTAGGGCCTTGGCCTGTGCCGACGGTTTGATCTCCTGCGGGCCGTCTGGATCGTGCTGCGCCAGGATGGGATCCGGATTCGCAATTTGGCGTAACACGCTTAGACTCTGCCAAAAGGCAAGGATCCTCCCGCGATGCCACAACTTCAGCGTGTTCCAAAGACAGCGTCCCGGCCCCTTGCGCCGGCGATTTCCGATGCCGAAGGTGCGGCCATGGCACGAGCCGTGGTCAACCTGTTTCGTCGCTGGGGGCTGACTGATGCCGAGGCAGCAACCCTGTTGGGGGTCTGTCAAGTACGGACCTGGGCCCGCTGGAAAACCGACGTCGTCGGTCGTATCCCGCGTGATCTGAACAGCCGCCTGTCCAACCTCATGGGTATCCATAAGGCCTTGCGGATTATCTTTCACGGATGCAGACCGATCTTATGGTTGGATCAAACGCCTGAACGAGGCGTTTGGCGGCATGTCGGCGCTCGATGTCATGCTGGGCGGAGAGCTCACGGATATCATGCGTGTCCGCCGCTATCTCGATCGCGTTCGGAATGGCTGAGTCGCTGGAAGACCCGCCGATTCATCGCGTGACATGGGCAAAGACCCACAGGATCATCCGATCACGGTTCCCGCTGATTGGTCTGTTCGAGGATATTGCCGATCCGGCTGATTGGGAGGCCATCCTGTCAGCTGAATCCAAGACCAATCCCGGGATTGCTACGAGCGTGGGCATGCTTGATCTGCTTCCCCCCGACCGGCGTGTGTCCGGAGATGGTACATCCTGGGCCATGGCGCCTTTCGTTCATGTCTCGCCAGGCCGGCCGAGCCGGCTCAGCGACGGGTGCTACGGCGTCTACTATGCCGGTGATTGCAGTGAAGTGGCGCTTTTCGAGACAATCCATCATCACAACCGGTTCATGGTGGCGACCGCCGAAGCACCCGGCTGGACCTCGGATTTCCGCGCCCTGGTCGGATCGCTCGATGCCGACCTGCACGATGTCACTGATAAATCCGCCTTCGAAGAGTTGTACCATCCAGACGACTATGCGAGCCCCCAAACACTGGCCCGCGAACTGCGAGACAGGAACGCAAACGGGCTGCTCTATCACAGCGTCCGATATCCCGTTGGCCAGGCGGTGGCATTGTTCTGGCCGGATGTTGCAGGCGCTCCCAAACAAGGGGATCATTTTTCCTGTTTCTGGGACGGAAGTGCTGTCTCCAGGGTCAGGAACATGACCTCCGGAGACATCCTTCACCTGGT
Source organism: Paracoccaceae bacterium (assembly GCA_965215545.1). Lineage (GTDB taxonomy): Bacteria > Pseudomonadota > Alphaproteobacteria > Rhodobacterales > Rhodobacteraceae > MPNP01. Next base: position 3,024,094 of record OZ244066.1, on the reverse strand, counting down.
GGCTTGATCGATCCCACCGCTCCATCTCCTGCGGCCTTCGGTGCCCCTGCTTCCACGAGGGCCGGGACCACCGTTTCCAGGGACGCGGTCGGGATCGTGATGGTCGATGGCTCCCTCGATGGGCGCGGTGCACGCCGCCGTGGGGGCGTGGGACGGCCGGGAGATGGGCGCCGTATTGGAACGGGCGCGCAAGGCGGTGGCGGTGCGTCGCGCGGGTCGATCGCCGGGACCGGGTGCCCACGATCTCGACACGCGCACTGCCGTCTGGAGAAGGCGCATGCTGCGTTGCACGAGACGCACCGAAACGCTGGCCTCCGGCCACCGGGCCGGGTCCGGTGCTTTGCGGCGCGGGCAGACAGGGTTGGTTGTCCCCGCCTGCATCCTCGACCGATTATGACATGATCGAATCCGTCTGACCAGACCGGCAGCGGCTGACGGGGATGGCCGGCATGCGGTCCCATTGCAATCCCGCCGCAACTGCGTATTGCAGCCGGTTGATGATCGATGGACGCGACAGGGGTTGGACAGGCTGCGCATGACTGGCAAGATGGCGCTCATATTTCCGGGCCAGGGATCCCAGCAGACCGGCATGGGCAAGGCGCTGGCGCAGGACAGTCCTGCTGCGCGGGCCGTCTTCGAGGAGGTTGATGACGCTCTCGGGGAGGCGCTGTCGGCTCTGATCTGGGACGGGGACATGCAGACGCTGACCCTGACCCGCAATGCCCAGCCGGCCATCATGGCCACCTCGATTGCCGCACTCAGGGCCCTGCAGGCCGAGGGCATGGATATGGAGGCCGTGTCGTATCTGGCTGGTCACAGCCTCGGCGAATACACCGCGCTCTGTGCCGCTGGGGCCATCTCGCTGGTTGACACGGCCCGTCTGCTGCGCATCCGGGGGGAGGCGATGCAGTCGGCAGTCGGCGATGCAGAGTGTGCCATGGCGGCCATTCTTGGCCTGGCCCATGACGCGATCACGGGGATCGCGGTCGCGGCGGCCCGTGAGGGGGTCTGTGACATCGCCAATGACAACGACCCCATCCAGCAAGTGTTATCCGGTCACACGCGAGCTGTCGAGAGAGGCATGGCGCTGGCCCGGGATGCCGGTGCCAGGCGCGCCGTCCGGTTGAATGTGAGTGCACCTTTCCACAGTGCCCTGATGGCCCCGGCCGCAGCGGTCGTTGCAACAGCACTGGAGGCAGTTGCGACGGCAATGCCCGCCTGTCCGGTGCTGGCCAATGTGAATGTGGAGCCCTACGCCTCGGTTGATGCGATCGGTGCCAATTTACGGGACCAGGTGACACGCACGGTCCGCTGGCGGGAGTCCCAGCTCTGGCTGGCGGACCATGGTGTGACAGCGTTGCTCGAGGTGGGTCCGGGCACGGTCCTGACCGGCCTGGCCCGGCGCACCATCCGATCCGTGCCCTGTCGGGCGGTCGGCACACCCGAGCAGGTCAGGGAGGCATTGGCTGATCATCATGATTGAACTTGATCTTGCCGGGAAAACCGCCCTGATCACCGGTGCCTCGGGGGGCATTGGCGGTGCCATTGCCGAGGCGCTGCATGCGGCCGGCGCTTCGGTGGCGCTGACGGGGACCCGCCGTGAAAAAATCGAGGCCCTGGCTGATCGGCTTGGTGGCCGGGCGTACCCCTTTGTGTGTAATCTTGCCGACCGTCAGGAGACGCTGGGGTTGATCGATCGCGTGACCGGGGAGGTGGGTCCGATCAGTGTGCTGGTCAACAATGCCGGTGTCACGGCGGATGGGCTGATGCTCCGCATGACAGATGAGGATTGGGACCGTATCATCGAGGTCAATCTCACCGCGGCAATGATTCTTGCCCGGACTGCGTTGCGGGGCATGATGCGGGCCCGTTGGGGACGAATCGTCAATATCGGGTCGGTAACAGGATTCACGGGCAATGCCGGTCAGGTCAATTACGCGGCCAGCAAGGCCGGCCTTGTCGGCGTGACCCGCTCGTTGGCCATGGAAGTGGCATCACGGGGGATCACGGTCAATTGCATCGCGCCGGGATTGATCGCGACAGACATGACTGCCGGTCTGCCCCAGGCCACACAGGACGCCATTCTGGCCGCGATCCCTGCGGGCCGGGCGGGGACCAGTGCGGAGGTCGCGGCGGCCTGCCTCTTTGTTGTCTCTGCGAGTGCCGCCTACATCACTGGCCAGACCCTGCACGTCAATGGCGGCATGGCCATGCTGTAAGACCCGCCATCGGATTGCACTTTTCGCCAGCATCACATAGTGCCGATCTCCAGACGGTGCCAACCTTCTGGATGCAGGCTGGCCTCGGTTGCCCGGATTGAGAGATGAGGAAAGATATGAGCGATATTACGGAACGCGTAAGGAAGATTGTCGTTGAGCACCTGAATGTCGAGGATGACAAGGTGGTGGAAAAGGCCTCCTTCATTCAGGATCTGGGTGCCGACAGTCTTGATACTGTTGAACTTGTCATGGCTTTTGAGGAAGAGTTCAACATTGAAATCCGTGATGAAGAGGCAGAAAGCATCAACACCTTTGGCGATGCCGTCGACTTCATCAACAAGGCACTTGACGCGTAGAGTTGACGCGCTCTGGCGCATCTGCCGGACACCGCTGCCCGAGTCCTGAGACATCGCACGGCCATCACTCGGGATTCCGTATCCCAAGCCATCCCAAGACGCCAGGAGGCCCGTGTGGCCGACCCCGCCATTACCGTTATCCCCTGTCTCGAGATCAAGGAGGGGAAGTGTGTCAGTCTTGAGCGTGGCCGTACAGATCAGCCCATCTTCTGGCCGGATGAGCCGGTTGCCAAGGCGCAGGAATTCGCGGCTGCAGGTGTTCCCTGGATTCATGTCACGGATATCGACGGTCTCCATGACTCGCCGGCCAACACCCCGCTCATCCAGGCCATCATCCGACGCACGGGTACGGGAATCCAGCTCGGAGGCGGATTGCGCTCGCTCTCCCGGATTGCGGACTGGATGGAATGGGGGGTCGGACGAATCGTTGTCGGGACCCTTGCAGTTCTTGACCCCGAACAGGTCAAGTCCCTGGCCAAATCCTATCCGGACCAGATCATCGTGGCCATGGACATCTGGCAGGGCAGGGTCCTGATCCATGGCTGGACCGAACCCAGTGTCATCACACCGCATGATTTTGTCCGCGCCTATGCCGGCAGCCCCCTGGCGGCAATCCTCATGACCGACATCGATGCCGACATCGAGGACCGCGACCGTGATCTTGAACGGCTCGCGCTCCTGGCAGATGCCTCAACTGTCCCGTTGATTGCCAGTGGTGTTGTGCACGCGGCCGCGGATGTCCGTCAGTTGCGCAAGATTCCCAATGTCACCGGTGCCATTGTCGGCACGGCCCTGTTCCGCAAACACATCGACCTGCAGGACATCCTGCAGGAGGCGCGCTGAGGTGAACGGATGAACCGGCGGGTTGTCATCACGGGTCTTGGCATGGTGACACCATTGGGATGCGGTGTCGATGTGACCTGGCGCAACCTGCTTGCCGGTGTCTCGGGTGCGCGTCTGATCGAGCACTTTGATGTCAGCGATCTGGCCACCCGCTATGCCTGCCAGATTCCCCGCAGTGGCCCGGGTTCCTACAATCCCGATGACTGGCTGGAGCCGCGGGAGCAGAAACGGGTCGACGCATTCATCGCTTTCGGGCTCGCAGCTGCCGAACAGGCCGTGCAGGATGCGGGCTGGTCTCCCACCAGTGAGACCGAGAAGATTCGCACAGGTGTCATGATCGGCTCGGGCATCGGTGGGCTTGCCTCGATTGCCGATACGGCCCTGTTGCTCAATGACCGGGGGCCACGCCGGGTCTCACCCTTTTTCATACCCGGAGCCCTGATCAACCTGATTTCAGGCCAGGTCTCCATCAGATACGACTGCCGCGGTCCCAATCATGCCGTGGCCACGGCCTGCGCGACCGGGGCTCATGCCATCGGTGATGCCGCCAGGCTGATCCGGCACGATCAGGCCGATGTCATGATCGCTGGTGGGTCCGAGAGCCCGATCTGCCGTATTGGCATTGCCGGATTCAATGCCTGCAAGGCCCTGTCGACCCGGTACCACGAGACCCCGGAACGCGCCAGTCGCCCCTACGACCGTGACCGGGACGGGTTTGTCATGGGCGAGGGTGCGGGTGTGGTTGTGCTGGAATCCCTCGAGCACGCGAAGGCCCGGGGCGCGAGACCCTATGCGGAGCTCGTCGGCTATGGCCTGTCGGGCGACGCATCGCATATCACGGCCCCCGCCCCGGATGGTCGCGGTGGGCTCCAGTCCATGCAGGCAGCACTTGCCCAATCGGGTCGCAGTGCCGCCGCGCTGGACTACATCAACGCCCACGGAACATCGACCATGGCTGATCCCATCGAACTCGAAGCCATTGCCAAGATGTGTGGTGGCGACTGCGGGTCGGTCAGCATCTCTTCCTCCAAGTCGGCAACCGGTCATCTTCTCGGGGCCGCCGGGGCCATTGAAGCCATCTTCTGCACCCTTGCCATCCGGGACCAGGTGGTGCCACCAACGATCAATCTCGACAACCCGGTCGTCGGTGCGGCGTTTGATCTTGTCCCGGGGGTTGCCAGACAGCGGGAGGTCAGTCTGGTCATGTCGAACTCCTTCGGTTTCGGCGGTTCCAACGCCAGTCTGGTCATGGCGGCACTGTGAGGTGGATCAGCAGCGCCTTTGCCTATCTTGCGGCGCTCCTTGTCTTTATCGGTGGCCTGGCCATCCTGCTGGTCTGGGTGATCGAGCACGAATTCCGCGTTGCCGGGCCCACCCTTGCTCCTCAGGTGTTCAATGTCGTGCCCCACACACCGCTGTCCCGTGCCATCGAGGATCTCGAATCTGCCGGGCTGATCACCAACGCACTTGTCTTTCGCCTCGGTTCCCGACTTGCCGGCTATGACCGGCCGCTCCAGACCGGCAGTTTCCTCCTGCCGGCCGGGGCCTCGATGCAGGACATCCTCGACATCCTGATCACGCCGGAAGAGGGCGGTCCCCGCTTTCGGGTCAGGGCCCGGATCAACGCCAGAGGGGGGACTGTCATCGTCCACGATCGGCATGGCAAGGCCCTGTCCCTGGTGGAGCGTGACAGGTTTGCGCTCGACGAGGATCCGACAGACCTCTATCATGATGCCGTGGCCGGGACCCTGTTCACGAACTACAGCGTGTCGATCATCGAGGGGCTTACCAGCTGGCAGATTGCCGAGGGCCTCAACGCCATCCCGTTTCTTCTCGGCGAAGTGGACAGCGTTCCCGCCGAGGGCAGTCTGGCACCCGATACCTACAATGTCATCTTCATGACCGATCCCGATGCCCTGATTGCCCGCATGCAGGCATTGCAAGAGTCAATTCTGGCAGAAGCATGGGCCGCGCGGGCACCGGATCTGCCTCTGGCAACCCCGGCCGAGGCCCTGGTGCTGGCATCCATCATCGAGAAGGAAACCGGTGTCAACGCCGAGCGTGAGGCAATCGCCTCGGTCTTTGTCAATCGGTTGCACAGGGATATGCGCCTGCAGGCCGACCCCACGGTGATCTATGGTGTCACCGAGGGCAAGCGGCCGCTGGACCGCGGCTTGCGCAAGAGTGAACTGCAACGGGATTTCCCCCACAACACCTATGTGCACAAGGGCTTGCCGCCCACCCCCATTGCCAATCCGGGCCGCCGCGCCATCCATGCCGCCCTGCATCCGGCCGACAGCGACTATTATTACTTTGTGGCCGATGGCACCGGTGGTCATGCCTTTGCCGAGAACTATGATGACCATCGCGCCAATGTGGCAAAATGGCGTCGGCTGAACCGGTAAGGTCGATCCTGTCCGGTCAGGGGGCACCCGTCCGGTCGCGAGCGACAATTGACAAATGCCGAAGAGATCCTAACGACACGGGGACGATCCAGAAGCAAAGTGGTCAGTTCAATGCAGCCAAGGACAATGCATCCGGGAGCATGGCGATCGGAACCCGCGCCATGACCCTGGTACCCCTGCCGACCGAGGATGACGACCTTGTCTGGACGCGCATCCGCAACGAAGCCGAGGACATGGCTCGGCACGAGCCCCTGCTGGCCGGATTTGTCCAGTCCAGTATTCTCCATCATGCCAGTCTGGACATGGCACTTGCCTTCCGTTTTTCCCTCAAATTGGCCTCGGGCGAGATGTCGGAGCAGCTGTTGCGTGATTTTGCCGAAGCCGCCCACCGCGAGGATCCCTGCCTTGGTGATGCCGCCCGGGCCGATATCATCGCTGTCTTTGACCGGGACCCGGCTTGCCACACCTTCTGCCAGCCAATCCTCTTCTTCAAGGGATTCCAGGCCCTGCAATGCTATCGGATTGCCAACTATCTCTGGAATCATGATCGCCGCGACATTGCCCTCTATATCCAGATGCGCGTTTCTGAAGTCTTCGGGGTGGATATTCACCCGGCTGCCGTGATCGGCTCAGGAATCCTGATCGACCACGCCCACTCCATCGTCATTGGCGAGACCGCCGCAGTCGGTGACAATGTCTCAATGCTCCATTCCGTCACCCTGGGCGGGACCGGCAAGGAAGACGGGGACCGTCATCCCAAGATCGGCAGCGGTGTCCTGCTGGGGGCCGGGGCCAAGATCCTGGGCAACATCACGATTGGCGAGTGTTCACGTGTGGCCGCCGGGTCCGTTGTGCTCAATGATGTGCCCCGGAACAAGACCGTGGCCGGGATCCCGGCCCGCATCGTCGGCGAAGCGGGCTGCAGCGAGCCCTCGGAGACCATGGACCAGTATTTCCACCCCAGTGCCTGAGCGGGGTCTCCCGCCGTTGGTGGGTCGTGGCTCCGTTTGAAGATCATGCGGGCCGCCCCTTGGGTATCCATCAGGCCGCTGTCAACTCCACGGCGCGACCCATCTGGGCATGTGGGGATCCAGGGATCAGCCCGACGGTCGTGCGGTGAAAAGATGCCCCTGCCGAACTCAGTACAGTCTTTCCGACTGTCCCGGATCTCAACGGCAAGCGTACCGCCGGCCTCATCTGCCTGCGACCCGCAGTTCGCAACGACCGGTCCATCCCCGACACAATCAGGGCCCTGCGGATTGCCGGCCTCCTTGCCCAAGCCGACCCCCTCTGCCCCCTGCGGGCATTCTGTGGTACAGTCCCGTCAGGACACGGCAAGAGAATCCCTCAGATCCACCAACCACGGAAGGCCCGCATGACCCGGCAACGCCTGCCCATCGGCATCCAGGACTTTGCCCGCCTGCGGGAGACCGACAGCTACTACGTCGACAAGACGCCGCTGATCCGGGACCTGATCGCACGCGGCGATCACTGGTTCCTCTCCCGCCCCCGCCGCTTCGGCAAGAGCCTGCTCCTCGACACGATCAAGGTACTGTTCGAAGGCCAGGAGGCCCTCTTCGCGGGCCTGGCCATCCATGACCGCTGGGACTGGTCGGTCACGCACCCGGTGCTACGCCTGAGCTTTGGTGGGAAGTATGACGAACCCGCGGCGATCGAGCACGATCTTGCCAATCAGCTCGGCCTGATCGAACATGCGGCCGGACTGGAACCGGTGCCCCGCACCGAAGCGCCCCCCGAGCGTTTGCGCACGCTTCTCTACCACCGGCATCGCCAGACCGGCCAGCGCGTCGTGGTCCTCGTGGATGAGTATGACAAGCCGATCCTCGACTCACTGCACGACTCCGCCCGGGCCCGGGCCAACCGCGACTATCTGCGCGGCGTCTACGGCATCATCAAGGACAGTGCTGCCCATGTCCGCTTCGTGTTCGTGACCGGCATCAGCATGGTCTCCAGGGTCAGCCTGTTCTCGGGCCTGAACAACCTCAAGGACATCAGTCTCGATCCCCGCTATGCCACCCTCTGTGGTTACACCGAGGCCGATCTCGACACCGTCTTTGCCCCCGAGCTGGACGGTCTCGACCGGGCCGCCATCCGCAGCTGGTACAACGGCTACCACTGGCTGGGCACCGCGCGCCTCTACAACCCCTTCGATGTGCTGTTGCTGCTGGACAGTCGCAAATTCAAACCCTACTGGTTCGCGACCGGCTCGCCGACCTTCCTGTTCGACACCCTCAAGGCCAAGTCGGTCAGCCCGCTGGACCTGGAGGGCTGCCTGGCTGACGAGTCATTGGTCTCCAGGTTCGATGTCGATGCCATCAGCCCCGAGGCCCTGCTGTTCCAGACGGGGTACCTGACCATCACGGACGAAATCCGCCAGGGCCATCGCACCCTCTACCGACTGGACTATCCCAATCAGGAGGTCAAGCTCAGCCTGAACGATCAGCTGCTGGCCGCCCTGTCCCCGCAGGGCCGGGTGCCCCTGGACGAAGGCGGGATCCTGCGCGACCAGCTTGAAGCGGGCGACTTCACGAGCTTTGCCGCCACCCTCCGCGCCTGGCTGGCCAGCATTCCCTACCAGTGGCACGCCGCAGGCGACCTCGCCCGCTACGAGGCCTGGTATGCCAGTCTCCTGCACATGGTCTTCCGATCCATCGGGGTGGATGTCCGGGCCGAGGCCGCCACCAGCCACGGCCGGGCCGACCTGGTGGTGTCTATCGGCGCGCAGGTCTTCATCCTCGAGTTCAAGATGGCGGCCAGTACGGATGATGCGGAGGCGGCCCTTGATGCCGCGCACGCCCAGATGCGGGCACGCGGCTATGCCGACACCTACCGCGGCCAGCCTGTCCATCTCGTTGCCATTGCCTGTGGACGCGAGGTGCGCAACCTTCTCGAGGTGCGGGCGGAGGGGGTCGGCATCGACTGATGGGGTTTTCGAGTCCGATGGCTCCGGAGACCAACGGTACCGGCGTGGATGGTGGGTTCACGACGCCCGGCAAAACCTGCCCCTTCTCAAACGGACCCATGCCACAAGTGGCGCTCCGGATGCTTCCGCAGCCGCACCGTCGGCAACCTGCAGGGTCCCGACCGACCGGTCCATGGCGGGCCGCAAGGGGGATGGGTTTAGTCTTTTTCATTCCGTTCTTGACGACAACATCAAGGTGGCCCGGCAGAACCTCGCGGGCCGATGGACACGCCGCGGCGGGTACAAGCAGGGTGGTGCAAGTAGCGGGGCAGGCGTTCAGGGGGCAGTGCCAGCGTCCGTTCTCGGGTCAACCGTGGCATGGTACGTCTTTCGTGTCTGGGTGGGCCTGGTCGGGTTGGTGGGGCGACCGGGCTGGATGTGATCAGGCCAAGGCGACGAGAGAGGATCGGCAGGAACAGGGCAAGATGTTCAAACTGACCCATTGACCCGGGGTGTTGTCAGAGTCCGCTTGTCAGCAGGATCGGCGCCTCGATGTGGTTGGCGATTGACTGCAGGAAGTGGGCTGCCATCGCTCCGTCGATCACCCGGTGATCAACCGAGAGACCCAGGGTCATCTGCGTTGCGGTGCCGATGGACCCGGCAGCATCGATGACCGGCTGGCGGCGACCGGCACCAACGGCCAGGATCGAACTGTGGGGCGGGTTGATGACAGCATCAAAGGCATCAATTCCGTACATGCCGAGATTCGAGATTGTGCAACTGCCGCCGACATACTCCCCGGGCCTGAGTTCGCGGCTGCGGGCCCGGGCGATCAGATCCGTCATGGCCTCCGAGATGTCCCGGATGGACAGCTGCTCGGCATCACGCAGGACGGGTGTGTAGAGACCTCCCTCAACCGCCACCGCGACTGCCACATCGCAAGCGGTGAACTGCATGATCGCTCCCTCGACCCAGATCGCATTGGCGGCCGGCACTTCCCTGAGGGCCTGGGCCACGGCCGCGACGATGAAATCATTGATGGTGAGTTTGGTGTCGGTTCCTTCGAGACGTTGATTGACTGCGGCCCGACTGGCCAGCAGTGCATCGATGACTGCCGTGCGGCGCAGGTAGAAATGGGGAACGGTCTGCTTGGACTCGGTCAGACGCTGGGCAACCGTGCGGCGCATGCCATCAAGCGACATCAGCGTGTGGGGCCGGTCGGCATAGATTTTTTCAATGACGGCGCGGGTCATGCCACCCGTGGCCGGGATTGTTCCCTGCTGCCTGGTTGTTGGTGTCCCCTGGTGTTCTGCCGCCAGGACATCGGCCTTGACGATCCGTCCATGCGGCCCGGACCCCACGAGCGATGCAAGGTCAAGATTGCGCTGGTGGGCCAGGCGGCGGGCCAGTGGTGAGGCAAGGACCCGACGGCCGACCGGTGCATCGGGGACGGGCGCTTGCACCTGTTCGGGGGATGTGGAGGCTGGTTCAGGCCCTACGGGCGGGCCGGCCACCGTGGGCACCTCGGGTGGTGTCGGGGTTGGGTCGGCATCGGCCAGTTCGGTTGCATCAGCCTCTTCGTCCTCGGCAACCAGGACCGCGATGGGTGTGTTGACCTTGATGTCCTCACTGCCTGCGGTCACCAGCAGCCTCGCAACAGTGCCATCGTCGATGGCCTCGAATTCCATCGTGGCCTTGTCGGTCTCGATTTCCGCCAGGAGATCCCCCGACCGGACACGAGCTCCTTCCTCGACCAGCCAGCGGATGAGTTTCCCGCTTTCCATGGTCGGGGACAGGGCCGGCATGTGGAGGGTGGTCGGCATCAGTCAATCGATCGGTAGAGGACGGACTCGACAGCGGTGAGGACCTCCTGGCTCGAGACAAGAGCCAGACGTTCAAGATTGGCTGCATAGGGCATGGGGACATCTTTCCCCGTGCAGGTGACGACGGGGGCATCAAGCCAGTCGAAGGCTTCCTGCATCAGGACCGAACTGAGGTGGCTGCCAATCGAGCAGACTGGCCAGCCTTCCTCCACCGTCACGCAGCGGTTGGTTTTGCGGACTGACTCGATCACTGTCGCGGTGTCCATGGGCCTCAGGGTGCGCAGATCGATGATCTCGGCGGCAATCCCCTTGTCGGCCAGCGTGCTCGCGGCCGCCAGGGTATGGGTCATGCCGATGCCAAAGGAGACCAGCGTGACATCGTCACCCTCCTGCCAGATGCGGGCCTTGCCAATGGGGACAGTGTGATCGTCGGTATCGGGAACCGGGAAACTCTGACCATAGAGGATCTCGTTTTCGAGGAAGACCACCGGATTGGGGTCGCGGATGGCCGACTTCAGCAGACCCTTGGCATCCGCTGCGCTGTAGGGCGCGATGACCTTGAGGCCCGGGATATGAGCATACCAGGCGGCATAGTCCTGACTGTGCTGGGCTGCCACCCGGGCTGCGGCACCATTGGGGCCTCGAAACACGATCGGGCAGTTGATCTGGCCGCCGGACATGTACAGGATCTTGGCTGCCGAGTTGATGATCTGGTCAATGGCCTGCATGGCGAAGTTGAAGGTCATGAACTCGATGATCGGATGCAGGCCGCCGATCGCAGCCCCGACCCCCAGTCCGGTAAAACCGTGCTCGGTGATGGGGGTATCGACCACACGACGGGCTCCGAATTCATCAAGCAGACCCTGGGAGACCTTGTAGGCGCCCTGATATTCGGCGACTTCCTCACCCATGAGAAAGACCCGGTCATCACGTCGCATCTCTTCGGCCATGGCATCCCGCAGGGCCTCGCGCACTGAGAGAACCTGGATTGCCGTGGTGTCCTGAACATCGCCATCCTTGGGCAGGATATCCAGGGGCTGGGCCGGTTCCGGGTTGGCCGGGGCAGCGGGCGGCGGCGCAGATGTGGCGGCAGGTGGCGTGACGGGGGCAACGTGATGCACCGATGGCGCGGAATCGCCCTTGATCTCAAGTTCGGCGATTGGGGTATTGACCGGCAGGTCCGGGGTTCCGGCGGCAATGATCAGTGTCTTGATGGTGCCTTCGTCGATGGCCTCGAACTCCATCACCGCCTTGTCCGTCTCGATCTCGGCAATCACATCGCCGGGAGCGACGGTGTCCCCCTCCTTGACCAGCCAGTTCGACAGCGTGCCCGACTCCATCGTGGGTGAGAGGGACGGCATGAGGATGTCGATGACCCTGTTCATGACGGAACCGGCTCGCGGGTAATATCGGTCCAGAGCTCACTTGCCTCCGGCTCAGCTTCAGTACGGGCAAACGCGGCGGCATCATTCACCACGGTCCTGATCTCGTCATCAATTGCCTTCAGGGTCTCGGCATCGGCCAGTTGACGGTCAAGGATATCGAGCCGGGTGTGTTCGATCGGGTCCCGTGTCGCACGGACGGCCTGCACCTCCTCCCGGGTCCGGTATTTGGCCGGATCCGACATCGAGTGACCGCGGTAACGGTAGGTCAGCATTTCCAGGATATAGGGACCCTTACCATTCCGGCAGTGGCGGGTCGCCTTGCGACCGGCATCCCGCACCGCCAGGACATCCATGCCATCCACGAGCGCACCAGGGATCCCGAAGGCCCGGCCCCGATTGTAGAGTTCCGGCGTTGACGAGGCCCGTTCAAGGGATGTGCCCATCGCATACTGGTTGTTCTCGATGACGAAGATCACGGGAAGTTTCCAGAGGCTGGCCATGTTGAAGGTCTCGTAGACCTGACCCTGATTGGCCGCCCCATCACCGAAATAGGTAAACGACACGCTCTTGTCACCGGTATAGGTGGCCGCGAAGGCCAGCCCGGCCCCGAGCGGGACCTGGGCAGCGACAATGCCGTGGCCACCGAAGAAGTTCCTGTCCCGGCTGAAAATATGCATCGAGCCCCCCTTGCCCCCGGAATACCCGCTGCCCCGGCCTGTGAGTTCAGCCATGACGCGGCGGGGCTCCATCCCGCAGGCGAGCATATGACCATGGTCTCGATAACCGGTGATGTGTGTGTCTCCGGGTCGGGCCACGGCTGTCAGGCCGGTCACGACCGCTTCCTGGCCGATATAGAGGTGACAGAAGCCGCCGATGAGTCCCATGCCATAGAGCTGGCCCGCCTTTTCCTCGAACCGGCGGATCAGGAGCATCTTGCGATAGCAGTGCAGGAGCTCCCTGGCCGTGGCCTTGCGCTGGCCCTTGCCCTTCGAGGGGGCGGATCCAGCCTTGTGGGTGGTCACGTCAGGGATCCGGGGTGGCTGCGGGCATCGTGGATCAATTCACGATCACCTCACCGGCCCGGACATAGCCCAGCAAGTCACGGGCGAGTTCATCGAGGAGGTCAAGGTCAAGGTAATCATCCGAGATACGCCGGGTCTTGTTGCGCATGACATCCACTTCAGCCTGGAGGGCGGTCCGCTCATCCCGCAGGGCGACGCGCTCATCCCGCACATTCACCAACGTGTTGAGACCGTTCTGGCCCTGCACCAGGGCATAGCCGAAATAAGCGATCACAAAGAGCAACAGCACAAAAATCAGGGGTTCCGTCACCCGTGCCACTGCCGATCGTCTGCCTGTAGTCATGATGGGTCCAACCGTCCTGCCCAGACACCTATACACGCCAAGTGGCCGCAATTGCAAGATCCAGCAGCCCAATCCCCGTCACGAGTCCCTTGGTCGTCGTGCAGAGCCGGACTCGCAACATTCCGGGTTGTCCGGGTCGCATGACCGCCCGGACCAGGGTCTTGAGACTGACCCTGACGGTCGGAAGGGAGGACATCGGTCTGCGGGCGGGGCGATCGGATGCTGCAAAGGACTTCGACAGGTGCGATGCCGCCCGCGATGACCATCATTCACATTCGATCATATCCCTGCAGAATCCGACACGAATGGATTGTCCCGGTTCATGTGGTTGGGTCACGCTCCTTCATGCCAGCACCAAAGATGGTCCGATCCCAGCGGTTTGGCAATCCTTGCAGACAGCAATCGGGCGTCAGGAGGGCCCCGAGACACATCTGGTGCAGTGCACCAATCTGGATGGGCGTGATGCGGGCTCACCGAGCGTCAACCCGAGGGCGGGCGGGGCCCGAGCGAGGGTTGACGCTCGGTCGTTGCACTTCAGAGTGGCAGTGGGGTTTTATTTCGGAGCTGTCCCGGAGTGGCAGGGTCATCGGGGGGTCAATCCTCAACCGGGCTCTGCCTGCCCTCGGGTTGACGCGCGGCCATTGCACCTCAGGCTGGGTGTGGGATTTGATGGTTGTGTGGTTCTGGAGCACCAATGAGGATTGGCGATTTCGAATTCTGGCTGATCAGGCCGGGTGGAGTGCCTGGATGCCGGGCAGTGGGTCGCCCTGCAGGTAGGCGAGGAAGGCACCACCGCCGGTTGAGAGATGCGTGAACCCGGCACTGGCGCCGGCACCGCTGATGGCGGCGAGGGTCTCGCCGCCACCGGCAATCGAGGCCAGATCACCCGTGGCGCCCAGTTCGGCAATGCGGCGAGCAAGGGCCACCGATCCCTGGTCGAAGGGGGGTGTTTCAAAGGCGCCGATCGGGCCGTTCCAGAGGACCGTGTGGCAGCGGGCTAGCCTGTCACCCAACCGGGCCACACTTGCCGGTCCGGTGTCCAGGATCATCTGGTCGGTGGGGCAGTCCCCGACCTCCCTGATCGAATGATGGGCCTCGGGTGCCAGCGTTGCGGCACAGACCACGTCGTGGGGCAGCAGGATCTCGCACTGGTGGGTTTCGGCCAGGGCATCAATCCGGTGCACCGCCTCCACGGCATCAGGCTCGGCGAGGGATGTCCCGATGGCCAGACCCCGGGCCAGCAGGAATGTGTTGGCCATGCCACCACCGACGAACAGGACATCGGCAAGGGATGTCAGGCTGGCCAGCAGGGCGATCTTGGTGGAAATCTTCGCCCCGCCCACGATGGCCGCCACGGGGCGGTCGGGTGCCGTCATCATGGCCGTGAGCACGGCCAGCTCCTTTTCCAGCAGACGGCCGGCAACCGAGGGCAGGAGGGATGTGATGCCGCTTGTCGAGGCATGGGCCCGGTGGGACACAGCAAAGGCATCATTGCAGTAGATGTCACCCCATGCAGCCAGCTGGTGACAAAAGGCCGGATCATTGGCGGTCTCACCTGCTGCAAACCTCAGATTCTCAAGCAGATGGATCGACCCGGGATCAAGTTCCGATGGGGGGCCGGTGGCAATGTCCGGATGCAGGACAACCGGCTGGTTCAGGGTCCCTTCCAACGTGGCGTGCAGCTGCCCCAGCGATAACTCGGGCAGGATTTGGCCGCCGGGACGGCCAAGATGGGCGGCCAGCACAACTGTCCCCCCATGCTGCAGGATTGCCGTCACCGTGGGTACGATCGCCTTGATGCGGGTGATATCGAGGATGTGACCTGCCTTGATGGGGACATTGATGTCGACCCGTACAAGAACCCGACGGCCGGTCAGGTCAAGTGAATCAAGTGTCAGCCAGGTCCTTGACATGTCGGGGCTGGTGGGCGCGTCTGATCTCAACCGCCCGCTGACAACGCATGCATGCGCACGGCGATGTCAGCCATGCGGTTCGAGAACCCCCATTCATTGTCATACCATGAGAGGATGCGGCACAAGGTGTCATCCATCACCCGGGTCTGATCAAGATGGAAGATGGAGGAGCGGCTGTCGTGGTTGAAGTCGACCGAGACGTTGGGCCTGTCAGTCACGCCCAGAATGCCGGCGAGCGGGCCCCCGGCCGCTGCGATGATGGCTGCATTGATGGCATCGACCGATGTCGGTTGGGTCGCAGTGAAGGTCAGGTCAACGACCGAGACATTGGGCACGGGCACCCGGATGGCCACACCGTCAAGTTTGCCCCGGAGTTCCGGCAGGACCAGCCCCACAGCCTTGGCGGCACCCGTGGTCGTTGGAATCATCGAGAGTGAGGCGGCCCGGGCCCGGTAGAGATTGGCGTGCACGGTATCGAGTATCGGCTGGCCGCCGGTGTAGGCATGCACGGTGGTCATGAAACCCCGCTCGATGCCGATGGCGGCATGCAGGACCTTGGCCACGGGGGCAAGACAGTTGGTGGTGCAGGAGGCATTGGAGACGATCCGGTCTCCGGCCTGGAGTTCGGCATCATTGACGCCGGCCACGACGGTCCGATCGACATCGCCGGCGGGCGCAGAGATCAGGACCTTGTGGGCGCCATTGGCGAGATGAGCTCCGGCCTTGTCCCGGCTGGTGAAGAGACCGGTGCATTCAAGTGCAACATCGACCCCGTTCCACGGCAGGTCCTGGGGGGAGCGGCAGGCGGAGACGGCCATGGTCATGCCACGGATTCTCAATGTCTGACCGTCGATGACGATCGTCTCGGCAAGCCGCCCATGCACCGAGTCGAATTCCAGCATATGGGCCAGTTGCTCAATCGTGGCCAGATCATTGATTGCAACGACCTCGATGTCCTCACGCCGCGATTCCAGAATGGCTCGCAGGACATTTCTGCCGATCCGGCCAAATCCGTTTATTCCAACCTTTACCGACAAAGTCGTTCTCCCTGGTGATGTCAGGTTGTGGGTGAACTCAGAGGGCACAGAGATCCCGGGCTGTCTCTACCACGGCTTCGACCGTAATGCCAAAATGGCGATAGAGGTCGGGGGCCGGGGCCGAGGCTCCGAAGGTGGTCATGCCGACAAAACCCGCCTTTCTCTCCTTGCCGCGCTCACCGATCGTCCAGCGCTCCCAGCCCTGGCTGATGCCGGCCTCGATGGCGATGCGGACCGGGCCGGCGGGCAGGACCTGCCGCCGATAGGCCGGCGCCTGCTCGGCAAAGCGTTCCCAGCACGGCATGCTGACCACGCGGGTGCCGATGCCAAGACCGTCAAGCACCCGGCGGGCGTCCATGGCAATGGCAACTTCGGAGCCGGACGCCAGCAGGATGACCTGGCGCGCTCCATTGAAATTGGCCAAGGTGTAGGCACCTTTCTGCACCTGGTTGGTGTGCTGGTAGGTGGTGCGCAGGGTCGGAAGCGGCTGGCGGGTCAGGGCAAGGACAGACGGTGTGGCCACACTTGTCAGTGCCAGTTGCCAGGCTTCGGCCGTTTCGATCAGATCGCACGGTCGGAAGACATGCAGGTTGGGTGTGGCCCGCAACATCGCCAGATGCTCGATGGGTTGATGGGTTGGACCGTCCTCGCCGAGACCGATGGAGTCATGGGTCATGACATTGACGATGGGCTGTTTCATCAATGCGGCCAGGCGCAGGGAGGGGCGGGCATAATCGGCAAAACAGAGAAAGGTGCCCCCGTAGGGACGGATGCCGCCGTGCAGGGCCAGACCATTCATGGCGGCCACCATGGCATGTTCCCGGATCCCGTAATACAGGTAGCGACCCTGCTCGTTGCCCCGATCGAAGATCCCGAGATCAGCAGTCAGGGTGTTGTTGGATCCTGTCAGGTCGGCCGAACCGCCCACCAGTTCCGGCATCAACGGATTGATCGCCTTGAGCACCATCTCGGAGGCCTTGCGGGTGGCCAGGTCTGGCCTGTCGGCCACTGCCTGCCGTTTCAGAGAACGGATGACGGCAAAGACCCGCTTGGGGACGCGGCCCGCCAGGCGCCGCTCCAGTTCACGGCGGCGGCGTGGGCGCGCGGCTGCCAGGCGTTGCCGCCAACCCTCATGCTCGGCCTGGCCGGCGGCACCCACACTGCGCCAGGACTGCAGGATATCATCTGGAATGCTGAACGGCGGATGATGCCAGCCATACCGTTCGCGGGTGAGGGCAATCTCGTCGGCTCCGAGAGGGGATCCGTGGGCCGCCGCCGATCCTTCCTTGTTGGGTGACCCGTAGCCAATACGGGTCCGGCAGGCAATGAAGGTCGGATTCTCATCTGCCCTGGCGTCTGTCAGAGCCGCATCGATGGCGACGGGATCATGACCGTCGCAGGTCAGGGTCTGCCATCCGCTGGCGGCAAATCGCTGCTCCTGATCAGTGGCATCAGACAGGCCGACCGGACCATCGATCGTGATTCGGTTATCATCCCAGAGAACTGTCAGGCGCCCGAGGCCCAACCGACCAGCCAGGGACATGGCCTCGTGACTGATTCCCTCCATGAGACACCCGTCACCGACGAGGACATAAGTGCGGTGGTCAACCAGTTCGGTCCCGAAACGAGCCCGGAGGTTGGCTTCGGCAATGGCCAGCCCCACAGCATTGGCCAGACCTTGGCCAAGGGGCCCCGTTGTGGTCTCGACGCCATTCCCGCCCTCATATTCAGGATGTCCTGCCGTTCGTGCGCCGAGTTGGCGGAAATTCCTGAGTTGGCCGAGATCAAAGTCGGGATGACCCGTGAGATAGAGCAGGGCATACAGCAGCATTGAACCATGCCCGGCCGACAGGACGAACCGGTCGCGATCGGACCAGTCCGGCTGCGCGGCATAGAATTTCAGATGCCTGGCAAAGAGCACTGTCGCCACATCGGCCATGCCCATCGGCATGCCGGGATGACCCGAACCAGCCCTCTCGACAGCATCCATGGCGAGGGCACGAATGGCACAGGCCTGCTGCCAGTGTTCGGGGTGGGCTGCACGAAGATGCTGTATATCCATGACTCCACCTGTCTCTCTCGCCGGGATCGCCATCACCCATCCGGTGTCAGGACCGCCTGTTATCACTGCCATGCAGGGAATCAAGACAAGGATTGGCAACCTGTCGAAAATCAGTCTAGAAATTCGCCATGATAGACGACAGGCCGAATCAGTGGACCAAATCCGGCTCCGGGACAGCAAGGAATCGACGATGACTCATGACCCACTGGTCTCGATCAAGAGGCTTGAAGACACGTTCGGCAATCTGCAGACCCTGTTTGCCCAGTACCGCAAGCAGGCACTGAAGGTTCATGGCGAACAGGAGTTTGCGCTCTCGGCCCGCAATGAACAGATCAAGGCGCTCAATGAACAGCTTGCGAGGGCCCAGACGACTCCGGTTCCCGCCACCGGGACCGAACCGGACACGGCCTCACTCGGCAAGGCCCTGGCAGAGGAAAAGTCCCGCACGCGTGAACTCGGTGAACGCAACAGGTTGCTGGAATCGAAGATCAACGTCCTCCAGGAGCAAATCCTGGCGGACCGGGCTGACGTCAAGGCCATACTCAGTCAACTTGACGAGGTGTTTGCGGAGTTGGATCATGCCTGAAATCTCGATCAATGTCGGGGGGCGGCTCCTGGGCCTTCAATGTCATCAGGATGAATACGAGAAGTCATCCAGGGCGGCCAGGCTGCTTGATGCTGAACTTGCCAAATGGGCCAACCGCAACACCCATGGTTCGAGTTCCGAACTCCTGGTCATTGCTGCCATGAGTCTTGCCAGTCGTCTGGTCGATCAATCAGCCGAGATCGATGACATCAAGGCTGCTTCAGCCACGGCGATCGCCACGCCGGAAGATGCCAGTGAGATCGTCAGTCGCATCGATTCGTTGCAGAATCGCATCATCATGCTCACCAGCGAAATGACCAGCCTCAACAAGATGATCGCCGGGAGCGGGGACCCATCCGGGTCCACCGATGCCGCCGGTCAAGGTTGAGACGCTCCACGGCGGTCGGTGCCCGCCAGGGACCGGAGGTGGGTCATTGGTGTGATTCCCCCTGCATCCCCATGGGGATGCAGGGGGGTTGCGGTTCAGCTGTTGTGCTGGCGGATGGCCTCAGCGGCCGCCTTGTTGTAGGCAATCCCCTTTGACTCGAGGAGCGTATCGAGCTCGCCGGACATGGTCATTTCGACCACGATATCGCAGCCACCGATGAATTCGCCCTTGATGTAGAGCTGCGGAATGGTGGGCCAGTCGGAGTAGGCCTTGATGCCGTCCCGGATCGACCCGTCCTCAAGAACATTCACATCCTGGTAGCTGACTTCAAGGTAGCCGAGAATTCCGGCCACCTTGGATGAGAATCCGCATTGTGGCTGCAGTTTCGAGCCTTTCATGAACAGGACCGTGTCATGCGCCTGGATGATGCTGGCAAGGGCGGTGTGGACATCTGCGTCCGCATTGGGGGTGGTCATCGGGGTGTCTCCGGTATCTTGGTTGTCAAAGCAAGGGCATGCAACTCGCCGTCGGGACCGTCCATCTTGCCCTTCAGGGCAGCATAGACGATGCGCTGCTGCTGGACGCGGTTGAGGTCACGGAAACTTTCATCGATGACTTCCGCAGCATAGTGATTGCCGTCACCGGCCAGGTCCCGGATGTTGATGGTTGCATTCGGCAAGGCCGCCTGAATCAACTGCTTCAACTCCTCCATTTGCATTGCCATGGCAGCCGACTCCGTTCTGGCCTGTGATGCCCGGCGCCGGGCATGCCCCCTGACACCGACAGGCAACATCCACGACCGGGTCATGCAAGGCAGGCCCTCGGGGCCGTGTCGGGGGATTATCGCAATTCTCCTGTCAAGGCACAATCACATTCTTATCCGGCCACCGCTCCGTCTTCCTGTTCCCGGACCTTGGCAAGGACATAATCCCGAAACACCAGGACCTTGCGCGAGTCGCGCAGTTCGCTGGGGTAGGCGATGTAGATCTGGATGGCTTCCGATGCGTAATCCGGCAGGACCTGGACGATCTCGTCGCTGTGGGACTGGAAATAGTTCGGCAAGATGCCGACGCCGAGTCCGTTGCGCACGCATTGCAACACCCCGTAATGATTGTTGATGACCATCCGGTTCAGCGGACATCTGGCCTCGAGTCGGTCGATCAGGCTGTTGGCGGATGCGCTGTGATGGCTGGGCAGGCTGATCAGCCGGGTCGCTTCCAGGTCCTTGACCGCCGCCACAGTCCCGTGCGTATCCAGAAAGGTGCGGCTGCAGAACAGTTGCAATCGGGTGTCCATCAACTTGCGCCGGATCAGATCGGCCTGGGACGGGGTTTTCATGCGAATGGCCACATCAGCCTCACGCATGGCCAGGTCCACAACCCGGTCCTCCAGCTGGAGATTGATCGTGAGTTCCGGATTCTCCATGAAGAGGGCAGGCAGTTTGGGTGCCAGCCACAGGTTCCCGAATCCCACGGTTGTTGTGACGCGCAGGCTGCCGCGGGCATACTTCTTGTCATCGCTGATCAGTGCCGTGGCATTGTTCAGCTGCAGCCCCATCTCCTCGACGGCTTTCTGGAGTATGGCTCCCTGTTCCGTCAGGATGATGCCCCGGGCATGGCGATGGAAAAGCTGTGTATGCAGACTGTACTCCAGAGCTGAGATCTGGCGACTGAGGGCCGATTGGCTGATGCCAAGGACATCGGCAGCCAGCGAGAGTCTCCCCAGACGGGCAACTTCACGGAATGTCCTCAGCTTGTCCCAGTCAACCACCCTCAATCCTCTTGTCGCCACCGCACGGAGACAGCAAACGGGCACACAATCACACCCTGTATGGAAGCTGCCCCTCGGCTAGCCGGTGCATGTCCTTGACCATCCCGTTCACGCCGCATGGTGGCATATCCCCGGGGTCATGTGCAAGCCGGCAGCCTCTGACCATGGGCGGCCGTGACTGGTCGGGCAGGAGCCGCGGGACCGGGTCGATCATTGGACCACCGATCGGTTGCCCATGGTTGATCCAGTGCGGAGAGAGGTTCCGGTCAGGGCAGGGCGGCCATTTGTGTCTTGGGTCAAATCGTGGAAAGATGCGGGAATGGATGCTGGGCAGGGTGAACCGATGAGTCAGGATATGGCATTCGGCAACAGCATCAAGCGGACGCCTGTTGTACTTGACCGACCGGCAATCGAAGGTCTGGATGCCGCCGACTGTGGTGCGTACCGCGAGTACTGGGCCCTTTTGCAGTCAGGTGCGGCCTGTTCCCCCTTCCTGAAGGGATCAATCGAGGCGGAACGGGACTGGGTTCTGGATCTGGCAAGCCGGGATCCGGCGGCGGTGATGGACTCGCTCTGCGCTCCACCCGATACCGCCTCGTCGGCCGAGACGGCGACACTCCTGCGCCAGCGCAAGCGCCGGGTTTCCCTGCTGGTGGCGTTGGCCGACCTTGGCGGGCTGTGGCCGCTCGAGACGGTTACGGCCGCCCTGACCCGCTTTGCCGACCTTGCCTGCAATGCGCTGCTACGGCCCCTGATTGCCGAGGCCGTGGCTCGCAACAGGCTGACTCTTGCGGATCCCGGAGAACGGTGCGGGCTCTTTGCTCTGGCAATGGGCAAGATGGGGGCCCACGAACTCAACTATTCGTCGGATATCGACCTGATCGTCCTGTTCGACGAAACCCTGTTTGAGACCGATGCAACGGATGATGCCAAGAGCCAGTACATCCGCATCACCCGCACATTCTCACAATTGATGAATGCCACCACCCGGGATGGTTACATCTTCCGGTTGGATCTGCGGCTTCGTCCGGATCCCCTGATCAACCCCGTGTGCCTCTCGGCCGGTGGCGCCATGCGGTATTACGAGAGTTTTGCCCGCACCTGGGAACGCGCCGCCTTCATCAAGGCCCGACCCTGTGCTGGTGACAGGATCGCTGCCGACCGCTTCCTGCGCACGATCGATCCGTTCATCTGGCGGACCTTGCTTGATTATGCAGCCGTCCACGACACGGCCGAGATCCGGGGCAAGATCAGCGACGAGAAGGGGACCGGCGATCTTGCAGACCTCCATGGCCATGACCTCAAACTGGGGCAGGGGGGGATCCGGCAGATTGAACTCTATGTCCAGACCTTCCAGATGCTCGCCGGTGGCCGGGACGGCAGCTTGCGGCTCCCGGGCACCGTCCCCGCCCTCAGGGCACTGTGTGCGGCAGGCTGGATCACGGCTGATGTCCGTGACCGTTTGACTGAATGCTATCGTATCCTGCGCAATACAGAGCACCGGTTGCAGATGATCCAGGACACCCAGACCCACAGCCTGCCCCGCCAGCCCGATGACATGCCCCGCATTGCGGCCCTCTGTGGCCATGACTCGGCCGATGCCTTCCTGGCTGGGCTGACCGATGTTCTCGTGGATGTGGACCGGATCACATCCGACGAGAAGGCCGAGGGGAATGCGCCGCCGGCCACGGCCACCAGGACGGATTTCCTGACCGAGCCGGATCGGGAGATGATCAAGTCCTGGCGGTCTCTCCCGGCCCTGCGGACGGATCGGGCCGTCGAACTCTTCATGCGCCTGGAGCCGATGATCCTCACCCGTATGGGCCTTGCCAGCAATCCGCATAACGCCCTGGTCCACTTTGACCGTTTCCTGCGGGGGCTGCCAGCTGGCGTCCAGCTGTTCTCTCTCTTCGATGCCAATCCCAAACTCGTGGAACTTCTCACGGATATCTGCACCACGGCGCCGCGCCTGGCCGAACATCTCGGCCGCACATCCCATGTGTTCGACGATGTCCTCTACCGTCCCTTTTTCCAGCCCTTCGAGGAAACAGCGGTGCTGCAGGCAAATCTTGACAGCGAACTCGATGGGCTGGAGGATTACGAGGCCACTCTCCGGACGGCCCGGCGTTGGCTCAATGCCCAGAAATTCCGTCTTGGGGTTCACCATCTCAAGCACATGATCGGTCATCAGGATGTCAGTCGGAACCACTCCCGTCTCGCCGATGCGGTCCTGCGCAGCCTCTGGCCCCGTGTTGTTGATGAGTTCGCCCGTCGCCACGGCGCGCCGCCAGGCCGCGGGGCGTCCGTCCTCGCCATGGGATCCCTGGGTGCCCAGAGCATGACAGCCGCATCCGATCTTGATCTCATCGTCATCTACGACCCGCTGGACATCACTGCATCCACCGGCCCCAAGAGCCTGCCGGCCCGGCAGTATTTTGCCCGCTTGACCCAGGCCTTCGTGGCTGCCATCACCGCACCCCTTGGCGAGGGCATTCTTTACGAGATCGACCTGCGGCTGCGCCCGTCGGGCCGGAAGGGACCGGTTGCCACATCGCTCGATTCCTTCCGCCATTACCAGCAGCACGAAGCCTGGACCTGGGAGCACCTGGCCCTGACCCGGGCCCGGGTTGTATGCGGATCGGAGGACATCGGCGATGAAATCGAGGCGATCCGGACCACCATTCTTGCCAATCCGCACGACCGGGACCAGGTGCTTGATGATGTGCGGGCCATGCGGGGCAAACTGTCCGATCATCTCACCCATGCCCAGGACAGGGATGACTGGGAACTCCGCAAGGGCCAGGGGCGCATGCTCGATATCGAACTCCTGGCCCAGAGCGGGGCCCTCCTGACCGGATCCGCCTCCCGCCAGCCTGCCCACCAACTCAACGATGCAGCCGATGCGGGCTGGTTGCCTGCGGCCAGCCGGGATCGGCTGGTGCAGGGTTATGACACGCTCAGCTGCCTGCATCAGGCCATGCGCCTGACCCTCAATGGCAGTGCCGGTCCCATCGGCTCAGGCGAGGGTGTCGAGGCGTTCCTCTTGCAACAGACCGGCCAGAATTCTCTCGAATCCCTGATCTCGTCCCTGCAGACTGAACGCGAGGCGATGACCGTCATCATCGACCGGCAACTGGCCTGACCGATGACCATGCCCCTTGATCCCCGCGGTCTGATTGCCGAGGCCTATGTGATCCCGGCCATCACGCCTGCCGACTGCCGTGCCATTCTCTTTGACTGGCTTCTGGGACTCCCGGTCGGCGCCGATGCCCGCGCGGCCCTTGCCGAACTCCATGGCCACTTTGCACCTGATCATCCCACACACCCCATGACGACCCTCCTGCAATCCGGCCTGGCGCCGGTGGCGATCCCGCAACGCCGGCGTCATGCCCAACCCCGGGATGGCGGCAGCTGACACGGTTCCACGGCACCGAGCGACCCCGCCAGAACAGTGCCGGCCCCCCCCCTTGCTCAGCGCTTGTGGAGAGGAATGTACTGCTGGTTGACCGGCCCGGTGTAGCGTTGCCGGGGCCGCCCGATCTTGACGTTGTCGCCGGCCAGCATCTCCTTCCACTGGGAAATCCAGCCCACGGTGCGTGAGAGGGCGAAGATGGGCGTGAACATCTCGGTGGGAAAGCCCATGGCGTCAAGGATGATGCCGGAATAGAAGTCCACATTGGGATAGAGTTTCCGTTGCTGGAAATACTCATCCTCAAGGGCAATCCGCTCGAGTTCCCTTGCCACCTGGAGGGTGGGCTGATTGTCGCTCCCAACCAGATCAAGCACTTCATCGGCCGAGCTTTTGAGCACGCCCGCCCGTGGATCAAAGTTCTTGTAGACGCGGTGCCCGAAACCCATCAGTCGGAAGGGGTCATCCGGATCCTTGGCCCGTTTGATGAATTCGGGAATCCGGTCGACGCTGCCGATTTCCCTGAGCATGTGTAGGCAGGCCTCATTGGCACCTCCGTGGGCCGGCCCCCACAGACAGGCAATGCCAGCGGCGATGCATGCAAAGGGGTTGGCCCCTGATGATCCGGCCAGCCGGACCGTCGAGGTGGAGGCATTCTGCTCATGATCCGCATGGAGAAGGAAGATGCGGTCCATGGCCCGGCTGATGGCTTCCTCGGGGCGCCATTTCTGGGCCGGGACCGAAAAGCACATTTTCAGAAAGTTGGCCGCATAATCGAGATCGTTGTTGGGATAGACGAATGGTTGGCCAATGGCATACTTGTAGGCCATGGCCACGATGGTGGGCAGTTTGGCAATCATCCGGATGCCGGCGATCTCGCGATGCATGGGATCATTGATGTCGGTGGAATCGTGGTAGAATGCTGACAGGGCCCCGACCACACCGGTGATGATGGCCATCGGATGGGCATCACGGCGGAACCCGCGGTAGAACCACATCAACTGCTCATGGACCATGGTATGCATGGTCACGTGTTCCTTGAACCGGCGCAGCTCACTCCGCTGGGGCAGGGTGCCATAGAGCAGGAGGTAGCAGACTTCGAGATAGTGGGAATGTTCGGCCAGTTGCTCGATCGGGTAGCCGCGGTACTCAAGCAGGCCGGCATCACCATCGATGTAGGTGATATCCGATGAACAGGATGCCGTGGACGTGTAGCCGGGATCATAGGTGAACAGGCCGGTCCGGGCATAGAGTTTCCGGATGTCGACAACCTTGGGACCGGCGGTCGGACTGAGGAGCGGAAATTCATACATCGCATCGCCAACCGTGAGTGTGGCGCTTTCGGCTGTCTCGTTCATCATCGGCTCTCCAAACTGACCGTCTCGTGATCTCAATGGGTCATCCGCGCAGGGTCTCGGGGGGTCATCCCGTGCCCCAGGGCAGTCCGCGGCCTTCAGGGACCCCGTCTCATCCAGCTCCATTATCCAAAGATCGGCACCAGTCATGACATGTGATCATCATGATGGATGCGGTGGATGACTCTGGACTGAAACCGTGCTGGATGGCACGGGCCCTTCGTACACGCCAAATGGCATGCGGTCAATCCCAAGGCGATCCTCGACAGTGGGCCCGCTCGAAGATCATGACCTCTCTCGGACGAAGGCAGCCCGCCGGCCCCTGCGGGTCCTGCCTGTCAGGCCGCAGTCAGTTCTTCGGGCCGCCCCGTCTCCATGTGCTGTCCGGTATCTTCACGCAAATCAACAGGCGCGGCATCCGTCCGGACATCTTCGAGCCAGTCAGGGCCCCGTTGAAACCGAAGCGTCTCCAGCCCAGGCGCATGTGGCACGCGATTGCACCGTGTCTCGCTTGCCCCGCAAACGAGACGATGAGTATCCCCATTCTCCAGGTGGTGTCGATCCTGCGCCAGATCCATTGTTCGCGGCACCGCAAGGCCGCCGGAAGGCTTGCCACCGGAAGTCCAGCTCGATGGTAACCATTCACGGTCTTTCCTGGCCGTCAATCAGGCAGGTGGCACCAACGGCGGGGTTACAATCGGGTGCTGCGGTTGCCGGACAACCGGGAGGGTATACCGCAGTTCATCCGCGATCCCACGCGTCCGGCAAGCAACAATACGGTCGAGCGGGCTTTCGGCCCCTCACGATGCAGCAGACGAGCGCCGTGCAGCGTCCGCAGTGCGCCAGAGCGTTGATGTATGCAGTGCTGCGAACCGTGCCAGACCTTGTCTGGGGACACTGCGGGCGTCACCGGAGGGGTTGATGAACCGGAGCGCGGAACCGTCTTGATCTGTGTCCCCCCGTCTTTGCGAGCCAGATGCCGATATCGGCCATGTTGAGACAGCTTTGCGGAAGTCGGTGCCCGCCACCCTTGGCCACAACGCCGACTCGTTGCCCCAACATGTGCAAGACAATCTCGAGGTGCGCATTCAATGCGTGGCGAGGAAACCCAACCTTTGATGCAGACCGAGGTCCAACGCTCGGGGGCCAGTCCGGATTCTGCGAACTCCGTGAGCAGCAGGACATCATATCCGCCCAATCAAGCCAGAGCCGTTTTCAAATGGCACTGCATGCGACAGCCACAATCCCCCGGCCCGCCCCATTTCTCCGTTTTCACCCTGAACGGTCGGAAGAACGTGTCCGGCAGACCGCCTCGGTCATGCCCGGCAGGTCAAACGCCTCCTCCGGCGCGGCCCTTGACGGTCCGCCCCCTTGCCGACCGGGACCGGTTGGGACCCCTGCCGGGCTGGCCGACACCAGCGGCACCGGAGGGGTCAGCCCGCGACAGCGGGCCCCGGTCGCGTCACTGATTGCCGCCCAGCCCGACCCGCGCACAGCCCTTGCCGCCCAAGAACAGGAAGTAGGCTGTGCCCATCCTCGTCCATTGACTGTTTCTGGGCGGAGTGAAAACCGGCACCACCAGATCACCGGGCCCCTGGTTGGGGTTGCCGGGATTGCGGTTGGTCCAGACATGGCCCTCGGCCTTGCAGCGCACCTCGATGATGTTCTCGCCGAAAACCCCGGCGGCAAAATTGATGTTTCTTGTCCCATCCGGGCCTCTCCACTGGTTATTGCCGACCGCCGGAGTCCGCCACTCCCAGTCTTTGAAAGTGGAGTTGAAATCATTGGCTGAGGTAATGAAACCGAGGTTGATGTTGAAGCTCTGCCGCGTCGCCCCTGGAGCGGTGGACGAAAGGGTCAGCCACATGCGACCGGGCGTGGCTTGGTCGCCGCAGCCATCGACGATGGGGGAGACCGATTGAAGCGTGACGGTACAGATGGGTAGTGGCCCAGTTTGAGAATCCGCCCTTCACTGCGTATCAGGATGTACACTTCCTCTCCTCCCTCTGCCGGATGAAGCTTGACCTTGAGCGAATCCCGAACCGACTGCCAAGGTCGGTTGAGAAAGGATTGCTCCAGCTTGCTGAGCCGTCCCTTGGGGGTACCAACCAGATAACGTACTCCCGAAGGATCAGCACGCATCACCTGCAGAGTTTCTTCGGTTGGGATTCCACGGTCCATCACCCAGACCCGCTCCGAACGGCCATACTGCGCCTCAATCTTGCCTATGAAATCCAGCCATGTGGTCTTGTCCGAGGTGTTTCCCGGCATCACTTCATAGGCAACTGGAAACCCGTCTGGAGTCACAATCAGGGCAATCACCACCTGCACACAGTCCGACCGTTTATCCCGACTGTAACCAAACTGGCGTTTGCCGGCGAACGGTGCATCACTCTCGAAACAGGTACTGGTCAGATCGTATGGCAAGACCTCATGGCGGGCACCAAACAAGGTGCCCCAGCGCTCCTTCAAAAACGAAAAAAAGTCACGACGGTGCGGCTCCAGACGGTCCAATACCCGGTACAAGGTATCCTTCGGAATCACCGGGTCCAAGCCCAGCAGATCCCCCATCGCACTGTTCTCGTACCAGCGTCGATACAGTCGCCACTCACTGCCCGGATCGATCAGGCGATAGCAGGCCTGTACCTGCAGAATATCCAGCCAACAGGTGCCCTGACGACTCGCCGGCAACCGTTTCTTCCAGAACTCGTCCAGACCCAGACACTTCCATATCGTCAGTGCCAGCCAGCAGGCCCCCCATTGGCGTGGACGATGCAGCTCCATCGCATCCACACAAATCTGGATACTCTCGAAGGGCAGCTCCGGCACTGTCCGGTCATCCGGAAACAGAGCCACCTGCCGTGACTCCTCTTCCCCCGTGATCACCTCAATAGCCCGAGTCCAGGCCGCCTTCTGGCTGTTGTTGATCTCACCGAGATACAGAACCTGACGCTGTACGGTACGGGCTGGAGACAACCGTATCGATTCCATAATACTGAAATAACGGTAGTGAACACCGTCCTTGCAGCGACTTTTTATCGCATGTACATCGCTAAATCTTCGCCTTTGTACACCCCATTTTCAAGTCAAAAGTCGGCAACACAACCGGTTTTCAGAACCCGAGAACGAAAAATCAATCACTTATAGACGAATTTGTGCCAAAATTAATCGAAATTTATCAATTTTTCAGATGAGTTGCGAAGGTTGGGATAGCACCGCCAGCAAAAGGAAGAGAGCCCTGATCCGCGTGCCCTGCTTCAGGGCATCAAGGCATGGTTCGATCTGCCTGCACAATCGGCACCAGTCCAGGACCATCCGTACGCCCCATGCTGCCATGCATAGTCAGACATGTCATGGCCTGTCTTCCCGACCGCCTTGCGCGGGGTCAGTCGTCGTCCTGAATGGGAATGCGCAGATAGCGGGTCGGGTCGTACATCACGACAATCAGATGATTCTGCCGGTCCGCCCTGATGTTGTCGTTGGGAATGAAGAGAAGAAGCCGCTGTCCATTGAAGACCGAATCATTCGTGCCGTCGGAGTTGCTGTCATATGCCTGGCCTAAAGACTGATTGCAGATCATCCTGCCTGTCCCCCATGCCCACCCGCCGTTGGGCCTAAAATGGACATTAGTAACCCCGCGGATGTTGCCCTCGCACAGTGTCGAAGCCGCATCCGGCGGGCACGCGGTTGTCTCCCACACATTCACGCAGACCTTTAGCGGCTTTTCACGGGCGGGACAGTCTGCGGCCCAGCCGACTCGAATGATGGCATTGTTAGATCCTGGATCCCCCTCGATGAGGATGTCGCCTGCCGGAAAGATCTTTTCTAAAACGAGATCACTGGGCTCACATTGGGCCAGCACTGTCTGCGGCAAAGCGGCAGTCAGGATTAGTAGAGATAACAACAGGATAGGGGGGGGGGTATTTTATGGTAATCTTTCATATCTTTCTCCTAAGTTGTAAAAAACTCCCGATGAGTATACCAATTTTATGGGGATTATATACCTGACTACAGAATCTCCTAATTTATCCTAATGAATCAATGGTTTAAGCCTGTATTTTCCAATATAGTTCTAAAATACTGATTATTATTGACTATATTGGTATTTCTGTAGTTAGGTATATAATCGCCAATTTTATCCTGCAAAACGGGGTGTGATCCTCGTATGGCGGACTCGGAAATCTGCCAGTCCCTGATCATCGGTGATCTGCCAAGATCGCCTCCGCCCCCGATCAGCGTTGCGGCGCAACATCCACCCTGTTGCCCGCATGTTGCGCAGCCGCACCGATCCATGCCACCGTCCGGGGGGTCCATCCACCCGATCGGCCCGGCGCAGTCCCCGGGTTTGTGACCGGGAACCGGGTCGAGGGCTCCCCATCAGCACCCCGCCGCCTGTGGAGGACACAACAGGAGCCCTCCGATGACACATCGACACTCGCCACCACCCCTTGCCAGGACAAGAGAGGTCGTCACCACCCCGGGGGGAGACCCCCACCGACATGGCAGCCCGCCGCCAGCCCCCGATCCTGACGCCCTGGCACCGTGACCCGCAAGGCGGCAGCGACGGCCCGGCGGTCGGAGACGGATCGCACCCGTGCTCTGGCCACGGCGTTCGCGGCGGATCCCCCCCATGCGATCCCGACCCCGGGCCGCGAGCGCCCGCCGCGCTGCCGCAGGCCGGATGGCCGGCCTGATCCCCATCCATCGGCGACACTGGCGGCCATGCGAAGCTCTGGATGACTGCCCCCCGTCCATCGAGCATGAGGGGAAGAGCGATCGCCGTGCTCCCGCCTCGCGCGGGCCGACCGCGACGCTGTTCGGCACCGTCGCCGGCCAGCGGTCCCCTGGAATGCCACCATGGGATGACGCTGGGGGGCGTCCTTCCGGCCCGGGCGCCGCCCGGGTCCCCACCGAGCCGATCCTCGGCCTGACCCCGGGCCGGGCAACCCCGGCCGCCGCCGGTCGGCCCCCTGCCAGGCTGGCGGGCAGGCCCGCGCGCGCGCGCGCGTGGGCGGACCTCGGGCAGCGGTTCGGCGGGCCGGGGCCGTCTGTGAGCAGCCTGATCCTCAGGGGGGTGATCAGACGGGGCCGGGGCTGTGGGCACGCGTCTGGATGCGCACGGGGACACGGCCCATGGGGACACGGAGGCACCCTCCGGCAAGCGATGGGGCGACCGGAGGCTGGACGCTATCCGTTCAGACGAGCCCCTGCATCCCGCGACGACAGCGCTCCGGGTCGCCGCCGGCGGCGTCATGGTGCGGATGGGTGCCGCGACACGGGCGGGACAGGACCTTGCGCGGGGCTGGCGGCGGGGTGGCCGGGCGCGATGCCAACGGGTCGATCCGGCCCCAGCGGCCAGAGGCCCGCCGGCCCGCGACCGGCAGGACGGGCCGCCAGCGACCGATCAGTGCCCTGAAGAGATCACCCCTTGGGGTCTGGCACCGGGTGGGGCAAGCCAGGGCCGCGGGACGCCGCCTGACGCTGGTGGCCGTGGCCCCCTGGCAAGAGGGAGCGGGGTGCGAAGGACACCGGGTCCTTTCCTGCACAGGTCAGCCCGGGTTGCAGGCGCCCCGGACGGCTGGCATCGGGTCCAGCCTCCGGGGCGGCCGCTGCCTGCGGGGCGGGCAGCAAGTCGGGCCGGGACTGGGTTGCGACCCGGACGGCGAGACGGCCTGGGGAGACCCATGGGGCGGGCACGGGGATCGACGCCCGGCGCGACCGCCTTCGCCAGCCGACGGAGGGCCGCCCGGCCCATGACGCGATCCGGGCCGTCATCGGCCCACAATGGATCATGATCTCTCTCGGTCGCAACACCCGGGCCCGCAGGGGCGACAGGGCGGCCCGGGATGCCAATGTCCCCATGGCGAGCGGGACCGTCGCGGCGGCCAACCCAACCCTTGTCGGGGTCCGCATGACGCGCCGGTCGGACACTTCGGGGGCCAGCTGGGGCCGCGCGGGCGGGACGGGTGTCCCGGCCTTCCTCAAGTCGGACCGGTTGGATGCGGCCTGGTCCCGGATGGCGGTCGCCATGGCGACCGCCCGGGACTGTCCGGTCCGTCAATGACAACGGGCTCCGCCTGGCACGCGTGGCCTGATGCGGCCGAAGCGGGTCAGGAGCCGGGGCACGTCGGGACATGTCGGTAAAAGTCAGCCATGGGAGAATCGCTCCCTGCAAAACGCAATATGCTTGTGCTCCCCACTTGATTTGTGTAGCCAATGTAACTTCGTTGAGGGTCAAGGGGAAGTTGACGCAAGTGTAAGCATGTAATTGCTCATCTGCTCTGGGGGAGACCGAAACAGACAACATGCATAAAACAGCAATTGCTCTGGGCCTGTTGACACTCCCCCGTCCCGCTGCTATCCTGCCCCCCAACGACCGCCCGGAACGGGCGGCATCCCCTCTGGCAGGAGCAGACCCATGAACAGTGACCGATCCCTTCTCACCGACCGCATGTGGCACCGCATCGAATCCCTCTGTCCCGGCAAGGTCGGGGACCCCGGCGGCACCGCCGCCGACAACCGTCTCTTCGTCGAGGCTGTCCTGTGGCACATCCGCACCGGTTCGCCCTGGCGTGACCTGCCACCCCGCTTCGGCAAGTGGAACAGTGTCTTCCAGCGCTTCCGCCGCTGGGCCAAACGGGGCGTCTTCGAACGCATTTTCAAGGCGTTATCGGAGGAGTTCGATCTCGAATACGTCTGCATCGACGGCACCATCGTCAAGGCGCACGCCAAGGCCGCCGGCGCCCCATCGGGAGCATGACCGGTGGGGGGACCTGCGATCAGGGGATCGGCCGCCCAAGGGGCGGTCTGACCACCAGGATCGTGGCTGTCACCGATGCCCTTGGTTACCTTGTCCACTTCGTCATCCTGCCCGGTCAGGCCCATGACCTCAAGGGGACAGAAGCGGTCCTCCAGGACCTCGATGGCGATGCCCTCATTGCCGACAAGGCCTTCGATGCCGACAGTCTCCTTGCCGATCTCGAATCACGCGGCATCACGGCCGCACTCCCGGCCAGACGCAACCGATCCGTGATTCGGGAGCATGATCGGGACATGTATGCCTGGCGGCACCCGATCGAAACGTCTTTGCCAAACTCAAGGCGTTCCGGGGCATTGCGATGCGCTTCGACAAGACGCTGACAAGCTTCGCGGCCTTCATTTATCTCGTGGCCGGGGTGATTGCAGCCCGGTAAGTGTCAACAGGCCCTATCCACCTTGCAAAATATCCTCAAACTGAAAAATCTGACACCTTGGGAATTTCTGCGACTGGTGCGGCATCCGGAGCGGCCTGTAGCATCCGCAGTATATCCACTCCTGGCCGAAGGTGTTAAAACAGGACAAGTCCGCCATTGTGGCGGCTGCACCTGGCCAGAAGAATTTTAGGTGCAGGGGGGGGGGGTACAAGTGTCGCATGATAAAATCTTCCAGATAGAGGGACAGAACCGCATCCACCCTATCACGACACGCGGCACGGATGGGCAGGAGACGGGGTCACCGAGCGTCAACCCTCGCTCGGGCTTCGCCCTCCCTCCGGTTGACGCTCGGCTGTTGCACTTCAGAGTGGCAGTGGGGAACAAGGACCTGCTGTCGGTCCGTTTGGCCAGATTGCCGAACCCAGGAATAAAATCCGTTACAGCCGAACAGTCGATGCCGTCATGAAGAAAGAAGGGGAGGTCGCGTTACTTTGGTCCAGGGGTGTGGTGATGGCATGACCATCAGCTGGCGCTCTGCATCAAGAACACATCCGACAAGGGCAGGTGAACCGAACTTTCCAGGCTGAGCAGGGATATGATATCATCGGACACTTCTGGGTGGGGCAAGTTGAGGGATGGTGGAGTACAACCCACGCGCAAGTGATCAGAAGCCTGAACAGTCAAGTATATTCATGGGCTTGACAGTCTCCCAAAAAAAGTCCCGAGTTCCCTTTTGACTCCCAACCGGGCGTTTTTCGCGCCGGTATCCAGCACCCTGGTCGCGTGTTCCTCCTTCCGGCTTCACATGCCTCCGTCTTGCCCAGTCTCGCCGGCAATGGTATCCACCCATCACTCCGCCAAAACAGGAGCAAACCGCGATGCCGAAGCCTTGGGCTTTTTATGGCCGGCGTGCAGAGATCCACGCGCTGGATCGGTTCGTCAACCACCGCGCGGGTTTCTCATCCTTGGTGATCTACGGCCGCCGGAATGTTGGCAAGACGGCGTTGCTACGTCATTTCGCACACACCGTGTACTGTCCCGTTCGTGGGGACGATCCCCGCACCATCATCCTCTGTTCCCTGCAACAACCACAGGACGACCCCCCGCCGTTCCTGGAAAATCTCCGGAGCGCGATTGCGCGCACCAATCCCATGCTTCTGGAGGATTACACCCCGCATGGAGTCCATGACCACGAACACCCCTTCGTGGACCTGGCGCGCCATGTCCTCGAAAAAGGTCATGTCCTGGTCCTTGATGAGTTCCAGCGGATCCGCTGGAACGATGGGGATTTTCTCGCGGGAAATTTTCAGGCACTGATCGATGATTTCCGTATTCCCGGCCCTGCGCGCCCCGCAGATTGGCATCCACGGCTGATTCTGATGGGGTCGGAGCAACAGCGGCTGGTGACGATGTTCAAGAACCCGCGCGCGCCCATGTTCAATCGTGTGGACGATTTTCTCCACGTCCAGCCCTGGAACTTTTCCGAACTCCGAGAGATGACATGCGACCAGGGCTGGGACCGCAACCCCAACCGACTGCTGACGCTCTGGACAGCGTACAACGGTCTTCCGGAGCCGTGGCGGCGCTTGCATAATGATGCCGATCTCAGCGACTT
Organism: Paracoccaceae bacterium; assembly: GCA_965215545.1. Taxonomy (GTDB): domain Bacteria; phylum Pseudomonadota; class Alphaproteobacteria; order Rhodobacterales; family Rhodobacteraceae; genus MPNP01. The sequence goes on along the minus strand of OZ244066.1, from coordinate 2,989,447 downwards.
CTCCCGGATATCCGATGACACCGACTGGACCCGTCGTTTCCTGGATTGGGAGGAGCACCGCCGAATCTCTCCGGGGGAAGGGTTTCAAGACCAGATGGAGGTCCAGCTGCGTCCGTCCGATCAGGCGATCGTGCGCTGGCTCGCGGAGAAGCCCGAGGGGCGGAACCTGGCCACAGATCTCACTGCCCCCGCGAATCGTGCGGCGTTTCAGGCGATTCGCTCCGCCTTGCAAAAGGACGACCCGGAGGCGATCCTCTCCACCCCTGCAGATGTGCGGACACACGTCGAGGACGCCATCAGGCGGCGTCTCTCCGCCGCGCATCTCGGGTTGCTGCGCGAGCGCGCTCCGTTGGATTCGGAGGATACGATCAAATGGTCCGTCGCCGACAACGCCGCACGATTCGAGTTGCAGGGGCTCGAACCATTTGCACAGGCGCGCGGGGCGGACAAAATCGCACAGCAGGTGCTGGCCACGGAAAGGATGTCGGCCCTGCAACATCTTGAGGGGTATGGTCTGGAACAGTTCGCGGCGCGCGCCCTCCACCATCTCTTTGACGTCGGCACCGACCACCTCCCGGAGGGGCAAGCTGGTCGGACGTGGCTCTATACACGGTGCACACGGACAGATGTGTCGGGGGATCTCGATATCCTCCTTATTCACCACAAGGCGCATCCCACCTCTCCGAAGAATTATGACGGTGTGCGCGACTTCTGGATCGGGTCCGCCAAGCGATCTGCGCAGGCATTCACCGCGATACAGACCCAACCTCAGGACGGTTCAAGCACAACGCTTCAGAAGGATATCGCGCGGATTCCGTCGTTTCTGACCCCGCTTTCCGTCGGCAGCGCACTCACGCAAACGCATTTTTCCAAGCAGTGGCGCGGGCGTGTGCACTACGTCGTGATTGCGCGCTCCTTCACCGATGCAGAAAAAGCCCTGGTGTCGCAGACCATCGCGGACGCCTTCGCGGTCCTTCCGGATCACGGAATTGACGCGGTGTATAGCCTGGACATTGCCGATATGATGTCGGGGCGCGGGCCCCAGCCGCTCCCGCTTCCGACCCTCACTCCCGATCATACAGCGGCCCGCACCGCCAAGAACGCAGCGCACAACCCTCAGAGTTTGAATCATAAGTCACTGATTCGTAATAGTCATTGACCATCATGACGTTCACCCCCGCGCCACTCGGCGCACCGGGAACCGGCAGGCGGCGCGCAGCCCCAGGCCAGGGAACTCGCCACCGTCCGCTCGACGTCCTTGGTCAACCGCCTGCAGCGCGACAGCCGGGCGAACGTCCGCTCCACCACCCAATGGCGATTGGGGGCCGTGAAGCTCCTGATCTCCTCCGGGCGTGTGGACACTCTCGATCAACGAGCCCAGTCCACCCTCTTGCAGCACCGCCTGGCGTTTGGGCCCCGTAGAGCCTCCGTCGGCCCGGAGTGTCCGCACCGCGGGAGCCTTGGCCAGCACGCGATACGCAGCCTCTTGATCCGCGTGGTCCGGAAGGGTCGCCGGCAGCGGCTGACCCAGCCTGCGCGTCCGAGGACTTGCCCATCTTGACCACGCGCGCCCGAATCCGGCCATCGGGATAGGTCATTCTTGCATATTCCCGCTCGGCCCAGTCAACCCCTTCATCCGGGAACCGATGCGACCAACCCAGAGCCCGCCGGGGAATCCGGTCCAGCTGCTCACGCCAGCCCGCCGACAAAGGCTTGATCCACACCAACCGCTGGACGCCTGAACGACGACCCGACGTCAACTCTGGACAACACCGCCAACGGGCCACCCGATAACTCCAACCCTGGCCCGGTGGAAAGTCTACGCCAGGACCGGACGTCTTCGGTACTTCCCCTGCCAGTCATCCGCAATCCGTGTGGTGGCCAGCTTGATCACGTGCGCGGCCAGTTTGGGCACACGAACCCCCGGCAGGATCAGAAAGCGCTGATTGCAGACCACCTGTCCGATGTTGGCGATGCAGGCCTCATGCGACCACCCGATCATCTGATCCCGCGGCGCCAATTGAAAATTCGCAGCACAAAAACCGGGACCACCGAGAACTCCTTGACCCCGCGAAACAATCCAGGACCGGATCAAACCCCCCGGAGCCCGATGCCAACCCTGCGGATGGTGCGTCTCAATCATCGACTCCCACCGCCGGCCATCGTCGCGATCAACCACCGGAACCGGGGATCAAACCCCCAGATCGCGGATCGTTCCTGAGACCTCCCGATCCGGATCATCAAGACAGGGACGGGGATGACCATCCATCGGTCTGTCCCGGGCCTGCGGCACTGCGACAGCAAGCCGCTCGGCAATCCTGGCCAACACCGGACTCGCCGATGCCGGATTCAATCGACCCGCAGAGTCAAGCCACCGCTCACGCGCACAAAACTCACGGGCCAGAGCCCGCCGCGACAGACCGCCGCTTTCACAAGCCTGCCGAAACCAAGCGATCGTGTCCGGGGAAAAGTGTTTGGTCCCCATAATCATGCCAGAAATTCTGGCGTGACTACTTTATGAAGTCAGGTGTGGAATGTTGATAGGCGTTCAAGGGGGCAGGTGACAAGGCGATCCGGGAGCGGGTGGGTGTGTCCGGCATGGGAGCCACACGCCTCCGGACGGTCGCCGGTCCGGGTCAGCCATTGGTGGTGGCGCCGGCGGTCAAGGGGTTCATGGCCGTCATCGCATGACCGTGACCGTGGCGGTCCACTCGGCGCTGGCCGGGCCCGTCACCTGGGGCGGGGCGTGGTTGGTCTTGGGGCAGGTGTCCCCGTCAACCCGGTCATACCGGTTTGTTGTTGAATTGTACTGGTAGCGCTGGGGGTAGGCGGTGTTGATGCGGTCGATGGTGGTATCACTCCAGGCCAGGAAGTCGATGGTCCGGATCGTCAGGGTCAGGGTGTAGGGGGTCGTGAGGCCGGCATAGGGGGCGGTGCCGAGATGGACCGAGGGGATCAGGCCGGCCTCGTCCTCCCCACAGGGCATCGTGATCCTGCGGCGCAGGGTGGGGACAGAGGGGCAGGCCGGCCCGACCGGGTCCGCCGTCAGGGTGCAGGCGATCTCATAGGTGATGGACAGGGCCCCGCCCGTCACGCGGTCGGTCCCCTTGTTGGCCAGGAGGATGCGGTAGACGGCCCGACCGCCCCAGGGGGTGGGGTGGGCGTCGGCCATGAGGGCGGGGATGGGGGTGGTGAGCCGGTCCTGGGCGTTGGCCGGGGCGAGGGTCAGCGTCAGGGCCAGGCAGGTGGTGGCGAGAAGGGTCAAGGGGGGGGGCAAGTGGGACATGGTCTCTCTCCGGGTTGCGTGGCCACCCGGTGGACGCAACAGCCACCGGGTGATGTGATCAAGAGCGAGGGTACAGCCATTCGGGACGGATGGCAAGGGGTGCTGGAGTTCCCAAATCCGCGATCAAAATCCCCCGAATCCGCCACGGGGGACCAGCAGCTGGCTGACCATCGCCGAGATCGAGATCACTGTCCTGGTGCGCCAGTGTCTCGATCGCCGCAGCCCCGACCGGGCGACGCTGGTGCAGGAAGTGGCGGCCTTGCAGGTGCGGCTCCATGCAGACAGGACATCGGTGCGCTGGCGGTTCCGGACCGAGGATGCCCGGATCAAGCTGACGTCGCTGACTCCATCAGTTCAATGATGATGGGATACCAGAGATGTTTGAGATTCAAGGATTTACCGGGTTTTCTTTGTTTATGATCGCAGATAAGGGAGGGATTGCGACGGCTGGCGGCGCTGGCTCCGCACGCGATGATGGTGGCGCCAATCTGGCGCTGGGGTGGCGGCGATGGCGCATGGGACACCGCGACGCGTCGCCGCGGACGGGCACCAAGCAGGCGTTGTGGCCCCAAGCGGGCCGGTTGGCCGCACGCGTCAGGGCGACACTGGCAGACACTCAACAGGAGCGTCAGGCGGTGATGATGGAAACTGAGGTTGTCGGGCAGGCACGAAATACGGCCGCCAGTGGTCGTGCCCGGCCACGCCATTTGCGTGCCGCATCATGTCGCCGCGACCGAGGCCCACGCGGACGTGACTGAGGTGTTCGGTGCCGGCCACCTGCAGCCCGGCCGGCAAGGGTGCCTTGCGACAGCTGGGTGCCGAACAGGTCAACCAGTGCCTGGCGCAGCCTGCACACCGGGACCAGTCTGGTCGGCGATGCGCACAACCTGGGTACCGATGATCCCGCGCAGTTCGGCCATCACGACCCCATGGTCCGTGCGGGGCACCATCAGCTCGGCGACCGGCCTGGCTACGTTCTCACGATCATTGATGGGCCCTGACATGAGAGGCCGACTGGCCCGGCCTTGGGGCTGTCACCACGGCATCCGCCATCCTGGTTGGCAAGCCTGCAAGACATGCAGCGTGGATTGTCAAACAAGATCATGATGGATGCACAACTGGCCGAGTGCCAACTCGGAGAGAATCTGAACGGTTACGTGTGAACTTCAAACTGGGGCACGACCCCCTGATCAGGCCGGGTGTTCCCCCGCAATTGTGCTGTGGTCGTGCCTGCATGGCCCGAGGGGTTGTGCGCACGAGGTCAACTCAGCCTGGTTGTGAATCAGCTGGTGCCGGGTTGTCGGTGCAGAGATGGTCGGCAGCATGGTGGCAACGGTCCAGCACGTCCTCTCTGCCGAGGATGATCATGAGATCAAGAGCACCCGGGGAAGCCTGTCGGCCTGTCAATGCCGCCCGGAGCGGTCCGGCCACCTTGCCAAAGGCCAGTTCCAGTCGAGCAGCGAGAGTCCGGATCTCGTCCGCGAGGGCATTGCGCTCCCAGACCACATCCTCAAGGCTGGCCGTGGCGGCCTTGAGGATGAAGGCCGGGGTCCGGGCCAGTTGCTCCCGGCTGTGTGCATCAAAGGCATACGACAGCCCCGACGCGAGATACCGGGTCTCTTCGATGAGCGCGCGCAGGGTGGGCACCCGCCCCTGGAAAGTCGTGAGATTCGCGAGCAGGCGGGTTTCATGGCTGGCCGCCAGGATGACTTCGGGATGCGCTGTCCGGTAGGCACGCATCATCGCCTCGAGCGCGGCAGGCTCGGTCGTTGCCAGATGACGCCGGGCAAGGTGATCGAGTTTGGCATGATCAAGTCGGGCCGGCGACTTCCGGATCCCCTCGATGGAGAACCATCCGATGGCCTGTTCGGTTGTGTAGAATTCGTCATCACCATGACTCCAGCCAAGCCGGGTCAGGTAGTTGCGCACGGATTCGGGGAGATACCCTTCGTTGCGGTAGGTCTCGAGGCCGGCGAGTCCCCGGCGTTTGGAAAGTTTCCTGCCATCCTCATCATGGATCAACGGGAGATGGGCAAAGCGGGGCAGAGGCCAGTCCAGTGCTTGATAGATCAGCATCTGTTTGGGCGTGTTGGCCAGGTGATCATCACCGCGGATCACATGGCTGACTGCCATGTCATGGTCGTCGACGACGGCGGCCAGATTGTAGGTGGGGGATCCGTCCGTGCGGAGGATGACCAGATCCTCAATGGCATCATGGGGCCAGGTAATGGTGCCATAGACCGCATCATCCAGCACCGTTGCCGCTCGGTCGGGGATGCGGAGACGAACGGCAAGGGGTCGGTCGTCGGACCGGTCTGCCCGCATACCATCCCGCCACGGGCTGGTGTAGATGGCGTGAGGGCCTGCCTCGGCCTTGTAGGCAGCGATGTCGTCGGGCGTTGCATAGCAGCGGTAGGCATGTCCGGCCACCAGCAGGGCCTCGACGACCTCTGCATGGCGCTCGGCACGGGTGTGTTGATAGACGCACGCCCCGTCCCAGTCTGTGCCAAGCCACTCCAACCCCTGCAGAATCGCGGCCACGGCTTCAGGAGTCGAGCGCTGACGGTCGGTATCCTCGATCCGCAAGAGGAATGAACCCCGGTTGGCCCGGGCATGGAGCCAGTTGAAGAGGGCCGTGCGGGCGCCACCGATATGCAGCATCCCTGTGGGTGAGGGGGCAAAGCGGGTCACCGGGGCCGTCATGTGGAACCGGATCCGGACCGATGAGTCATGGCTGTTGCAAGATCAGGGGTTCCCGGGCCCGTCTGCGGCTCAATAGTGACGATACATGCCAACCAGCTTGCCCTGGATCTCGATATCGCCGTGCTCATAATGCTGGTTGGGGACCGAGGGATTTTCCGCCTCGAGGACAATGCCGCTCTTGCCCTTGCGGATCCGTTTCAGGGTTGCCGTTTCCCCTCTGATGAAGGCCACGATGATGTCGCCGAAATCGGCGATGTTCTGGCGCCGGATGATGACGAAGTCGCCATCAAGGATGCCGGCATTGATCATGGAATCACCGCTGACCTCAAGGATGAAATGCTCACCGAAACCCGACGTCATGGACGAGGGGACCGGAATGGTGTCCTTGATATTCAGGATGGCCTCAATGGGTGAACCGGCGGCGATGGTCCCCATCAGATCCAGCTGGACACAGTGCATGTCGTTGGCGGTTGAGGGCTGGATGGCTGACTGGCGGATGACCTGAGGCGTATAGCCATGGCCGGTCGGCAGTCGCAGGATTTCCAGGGCCCGGGCCTTGTGTCGCATCCGCTTGATGAACTTGCGCTCCTCGAGGGCATTGATCAATTGGTAGATGCTGGCCTTGGACTTGAGGCCCATCTCGTGCTGAATCTCATCGTAGGACGGAGGGATGCCATGCTGGTCAATGTAGTCCTTGATGCACAACAATGCCTGTTTCTGCCGTCTCGTGAGCATCAGTTCATTCCCCGGGCATGATTGAGATGGAGAGTCTGCATAGCATTGTGTGGTGAAACTCACAAATCAGTTGAGCAGGCCCCTGAGGGGAATGCAATCGAGCCAGTCGCCGCGCACCCGGGCCGGATCCATGACCGGTCGGATGGCCAGGGCATCCACTGCAGCAAGCACCGAGAGCAGGGAACTGTCCTGGCGTTCATGCAGAACGAGGCGACGGTCCGGCCCTGAACCCTCAAGACGCGCCCGGGCGTAATGTTCGCGGTCTCCATTGGCACCAATGGCCGCCGCAAGCGGCACGCGCTCCCGGGGTGGCCCTGTCTCGGCCAGCCCCTGCAGAGCCAGCACTGCGTCGCGCACGAATACCACACCACCCACCAGGGCCGAGACGGGATTGCCGGGCAGGCCGATCAGCAGACTGGTGTTCAGCCTGCCTGCCAGGGTTGGCTTGCCCGGCCGCATGGCCACGCCGTGAAAGGCCAGTTCGAGGCCGCATGTCTCGGCTGCCGTCCGCACCATGTCGTAGGTGCCGACCGAGGCACCGCCAATCGTGACGATAAGGTCGGCATCAGCAGCTGATGCCAGTGCTCGGGCGATTCCTGCCTCTGCATCGGGCACAACGGGCAGGAGGGTCGGGATCGCGCCGGCAGCCCTGAGCATGGCCTGGAGGCCGAAGATATTCGATGCCACGATTTCATGGTCGGCCAGTTGCCCGCCAGGCATGCGCAGTTCATCCCCGGTGGGCAGGATGGCGATCCGGGGTTGGCGGGCAACGGAGACATGGTTGTGGTTCATGGCGGCTATCAAGGAGACATCGGTCGGTGTCAGGCGCTTGGGAGAACCGATGGCAAATCCCTGCTCGAAATCCATGCCCGCAGCCCGGACGAATGTGCTCGGGGCCGGGGGGCCATCAAGCGTGATCCGGTCTCCCTCGACGCACACCTGTTCCTGAATGATCACCCGATCGGCAGCGGTCGGCAGAGGCGCACCGGTGTAGATCCGCATGGCCTCGCCTGGCCCCAGCGCCCTGCTGGCCAATGGTTGGCCGGCCCGACTCTCGCCAATCACGCGGAAACCCCCGGCCCTGTCGAGGTCGGCGGAGCGGATGGCGTACCCATCCATGGCCGAGACCGCCAGGGGCGGCTGGCCACGCACAGCCCGGACCGGTTCGGCCAGGACACGCCCGGCAGCCTCCTCAAGGGCCACTGTCTCGGATGCTGTGGGAGTGATGCAGGCGTGCAGCTGTCGCAGTGCCGCAGAGACAGGGATCATGAGGCGGAATAGTCTCCCGACTTGCCGCCCTGTTTGGCAAGGAGTCGCAGGTCCTGGATCAGGATGGCCCGGTTGACCGCCTTGAGCATGTCGTAAATGGTCAGGGCGGTGACCGAGGCGGCCGTGAGAGCCTCCATCTCCACGCCGGTCCGTCCATGACAGCCGACCGTGGCGGTGATGGCGATGCTGTTCGTGGCCGGATCGGGCTCACAGGCAATCTCCACCCGCGTCAGCGGCAACGGATGGCAGAGCGGAATGAGATCCGCCGTCCGTTTGGCGGCCATGACGCCAGCCACCCGGGCCACGGCAAGGACATCACCCTTGGGGGCAGGGCCGGATGCGATGAGGGCCATGGCGTCCGCACCGATGATGACGGTTGCGCCGGCCCTTGCCACACGCCTGGTGATCGCCTTGGCATCAACACCAACCATCCGGGCCTCGCCCGCTGCGTTGAGGTGGGTCAGATCACGCATGCCGGGACCGGGTCGTCAAGCAGGTCCCGGGTGGCCTGTTCGACATTGTCAGAGCGCATCAGACTCTCGCCGACCAGAAAGCAGCGCACGCCATGGCGGGCGACATGTGCGAGGTCGGCGGGGGTAAAAAACCCCGATTCGGAAATTACCAGATGCTCGCTGCCCACCTGTCCTGCCAGTCTCGTTGTGACCTCCTTCGAGACCGCAAAGGTTTTGAGATTCCGATTGTTGATTCCCAGGAGCCGCGTGTTGAGAGTCAGGGCCCGCATCAGTTCACGGTGGTTGTGAACCTCAACCAGGACATCCATGCCAAGGCACAGGGCCTGATCCTCGATCTCGCGGGCCTGATCACGGCTCACCAGTGCCATGATGATCAGAATGCAATCGGCACCCATGGCCCGGGCTTCAATGCACTGGCACGGATCGATCATGAAATCCTTGCGCAGGATGGGCAGGTCCGTGACGGCCGCCGCCTGGCCGAGATGGGTGGGGGACCCCTGGAAACTCGGTCCATCCGTCAGGACAGAGAGGCAGGTCGCCCCGCCCCGGGCATAGGCCCGGGCCAGTTCACCGGGATCATAATCCGGTCGGATCAGTCCCCTGGATGGACTCGCTCTCTTGAGTTCGGCAATGAGGCCGTAGCCAGATCGGGCGGCCCGGATCAGGGCGGTCCCAAATCCCCGGGGCGGGGCGGCCGCCTGCACTCGATCTTCAAGGGCCCGAAGGCGCTGGCGACGGGAGATCTCCTCGACCTCCATGCGCTTGTAGGCATGGATCCGTTGCAGAATCGAGGTCATTGCGAGGCTGCACCTGTCAACTCTGCCAGGGAGTCGGCCTTGGCCCGGGCCTTGCCTTGGCTGATGCTGTCGGTCGCGAGAGCGACCCCGGTGGGCAGGTTGTCGACCCGTCCGGCAATCACCAGAGCTGCAGCGGCGTTGAGCAGGACTGCATCTCGATAGGTCGATGGTGTCCCGGCCAGCAGGGCGCGCAAGGCCCGGGCATTGTCGACCGGACTTCCGCCGCGGATCTCGGCAAGGGCTGCGGACTCCAGACCGGCATCTTCAGGGGTGATGGTGAATTCAGTGAGGGCACCGTCGCGAAGTTCGACCACCACTGTCGGTCCACAGATGGAAATTTCGTCAGTGCCGTCGCTGCCATGGACAAGCCAGGCATGCTGGCAGCCCAACGCGCGAAGGACCTCGGCCATCGGACGCAGCAGGGCAGGGGCATAGGCCCCGGTCAGTTGCCGCGTCACGCCGGCGGGGTTGGTCAGGGGGCCGAGAATATTGAAGACCGTGCGCACACCGAGTGCCGTCCGCACCGGCATCACGGCTTGCATGGCCGGGTGATGCATGGGGGCCATCATGAAGCACAGACCGATGGCATCAAGGGCGTTTTGGGCAATCTCGGCGTCCACCATGACCTGGATTCCGAGCGCCGCAAGCACGTCCGCTGACCCCGAGGCCGAGGAGAGGTTGCGATTGCCGTGTTTGGCCACCACAACACCGGCCCCAGCCACAACCAGGGCGGCAGCCGTCGAGATATTGAGCGTCCCCTTGCCATCCCCACCGGTGCCGACGATGTCGATGGCATCGGCCGGTGCGGTCACCGGAATGCACCGGTCACGCATGACCCGGGCGGCCGCCTGGATCTCGGTCACGGTCTCGCCCCGGGTGCGCAGGGCCATGAGCAGTCCAGCAATCTGGGCGTCTGGAACACCGCCATCCATGATCCGGTCGAACACCTCAACCGCCTGCCCGGCGGTCAGGGGCCCGGTGATGGCCTGCTCGAGAAGTGCGGCAAACCCGGTCACTGGACCGTCACTCCGTTCCCCCGGCACTGTTCGACAAAGGCGCCAAGCAGGGCATGACCCTGCTCCGACGCAATGCTCTCGGGATGGAACTGCACACCATGGATCGGGCAGTCACGGTGGGCGATGCCCATGATCGTCCCGGTTGCCGTCCAGGCTGTGATGCGGAGAGCCGCGGGAAGGGTGGCTTTCTCGATCACCAGCGAATGATACCGCGTGGCAACGAACGCCTGTGGCAGATGGGCAAAGAGACCGTGACCATCATGCAGGATGCGTTCGGTCTTGCCGTGGACAATCCGGGTGTGACGCACGATGGTGCCACCGTAGGCATAGCCGATCGCCTGGTGGCCGAGACAGACACCGAGCAGCGGGATGCAGTGGCTGGCGGCTGCCCGGACAAGTTCGGGGCAGATTCCGGCCTTCTCGGGGCCACACGGGCCCGGCGAGAGGATGATGCCGCGAGGTTTCAGGGCCAGGGCCGCCTCGATGTCAAGGGCATCATTGCGCCGAACCATGGTCGCAATGCCCATCTCGCCGAGGACCTGGACGAGGTTGAAGGTGAAACTGTCGTAGTTGTCGATCAGGAGCAGCATGGTCCTCTCTCCACCTGCCAACGCCGAGGGCCCAATGATCTCATTGGTCCACCCTGTCCGGCATGCAATAGACGACCGCGTCCCGGGCGGCCTGAACCAGGGCGCCGGATTTGCTGACGGTCTCTTCCCACTCGGTAGGCGGATCGCTGTCATGCACGATGCCGGCCCCGGTCTGGACATAGAGTTTCCCGTCCTTGACGATGCCGGTGCGCAGGGCGATGCACATATCCATATCGCCATTGGCAGCAAAATATCCGATACCCCCACCATAGATCCCGCGCTTGTGCAGTTCAAGTTCATCAATGATTTCCATGGCCCGCACCTTGGGGGCTCCGGATACGGTCCCGGCTGGCAGACCGGCCATCAGGGCCGACAGGGCATCATGGGAACTGTCCAGTTCACCTGTCACATTCGAGACGATGTGCATGACATGGGAGTAACGCTCAATGACGAAGGATTCAGTGGGCTTGACCGTCCCCAGCCGGGCCACACGTCCCACATCGTTCCGACCGAGATCGAGCAGCATCAGATGTTCGGCCCGTTCCTTTTCGTCGGCCAGCAACTCCTCGGCCAGCCGTCGGTCTTCCTCCGGACTGGCACCCCGCGGTCGGGTGCCGGCCAATGGGCGGATCGTGATCTCATTGGCAAAGACCCGGACCAGGATTTCCGGACTGGCACCGACAATCTGGCAGTCGGGCAGGTTGAAGTAAAACATGAAGGGCGACGGGTTGGTGCGCCGCAAGGCCCGGTAGAGCGCCAGGGGTGGCAATGGATAGTCCATGACCCAGCAATGGCTGGGGACGACCTGGAAGATGTCGCCGGCGGCAATATACGCCTTGGCCCGTTCAACCATATCCATATAGGTTGCGCTGTCGATCTCGCTGACCGGTTCCCCAATGCCCGGATCACTCGGGCCCATCTGCGGCATCGGGATCTCGCCCCGCACGCGCTGCAGGGCCGCCTCGACCCGTTGGCAGGCCTGGTCATGGGCCTCGGCCGCTGGCATGTCCCGGGCGTACCAGGCCGGGCTGACAATCGTGACTTCACTCCTGATGGCATCCCATACGGCGATGATCGTCGGTCGGACAAGCCGGGCATCCGGAATGTCCATGCGTTCAGGGTTCGCATCGGGCAGATCCTCGATCAGTCGGATCATGTCGTAGCCCAGATAACCGAACAGGCCACAACAACTGGCTGGCAGGTCGGGCGGCAGGGCCACCTGGCTGATCTCCAGTATGCGACGCAGCGATCCGAAGGGGTGCAGGTCGCCAAGTGCCGTGAGCGCATCAGTATCGAGGCCCGGCGGGGCACCCTCGGGACCCCGACAGACCGATCGCCTGCCCCGGCACTCCCAGATCAGGTCGGGAGCGAGCCCCATGATCGAGTAGCGTCCCCGGACGTCTCCACCGGTCACCGACTCAAGGAGGAAACTGTCGACCCGGTCCCCCGCGAGTTTCAGATACAGCGAGACCGGCGTGTCAAGATCGGCCGGGATCGTGGCTGAGACGATCTGGTTCTTGCCCTGACGGTAGGCCTCGGTGAAGCTCTGCCGGTCAGGGAACAGGGACATATTGGGACCGGAGCTGGGCTGAAATGGCATTCAGCGCGGCCTCATTGATCTCGATATCGGCCGTGTTGACAACATGCCGCGAGAAATACGTCAGGACATCATTGCCCATCAATCGGGCAAATTCGGAATCGAGCAGGGCGCGATAGTTCTCGGCTGACTCGGCGGGATTGATGGCGTCGACCCGTAACACCACAACCCGACTCCCGTCATCGGCCACGCCCGCCTCCCCCTCATTGAGGGCAAATGCGCGCAGGGTCAGATTTGCCGGGGTGGCCGGTACGGACTGCCCGCGCGTCAGGCCTTCGCGGGTTTCCACCTCGACAAGTCCAGCATCGGCAAAGTCTCCCGGTCCCGTCAAGGCCTCGGCAATCCGCCTGGCCGCTTCCATCTTGCGGGCATGGACAGCCGCTGCCCGCCAGGCCGCCTCAACCTCGGGCCGGGCCTCCTCGTAGCCTTGCTGACGTTCATCGGTGATCCCATCCAGCCGGATGGCAAAGGCACCGCCCGTTTCCAGGGGGATGATTTCGGGATAATCCGTCTCGGTGACGGCCTCGGCAGCGTTCCGGAAAGCGGCCGAGTTGAGGATGTCGCCCCCTGTACCATCATCATAGGCAACGGATGCGAGCTGCATGGGTGTCGTTGCGGTCAACTCTTCCAGCGTCACGCCCTCGGCGAGCAGGTCATTGAAACCTTCCAGCTGATCCTCAAGTGACCTGGTGGCCCGTCCGCGGGCGATCTCGGCCACCAACTCGTCCCGCACATCATCAAGTGTCCGCTCCACCGGATTCAGGATCCCGGTCACGTTGAAGAGGGCGGGTCCAACCTGCGAGTCAACCGGTCCGACAACCCCGATCGCCTCAACACCAAAGACAGCCGCTGCCGCCGTCTCGGCCAATGTCTCCCGTTCGACAGCCCCGAGCAGGATGTCAGCGAGGACGATCCCCCGCTCTTCGGCGACATCGTCGAAGGTCACGGAGCCGTCGGCGATCCGCTCGCTGGCCGCGCGGGCCTCCTCAAGCGTTGGAAAGGCCATTCTGGCTACCACCCGGCGCGGGGGGATCATATACTCGTCGATACGTTCATCGTAGAGAGACTCGACATCCGGTCCGGTGACACCGGCCGGATCGCTGATCATGTCCGGAGTGATCCAGGCATAGGTCACATTCCGTCTGGCCGGTATGGTGAACACGTGCCGATTTTCGTCATAGTGGGCTCGCAGCTCGGATCCGCTGGGCTGCAATTGGTCGGAATCAACAAATTCATCAGTGATTTCCGCCCAAGAGACATCACGGGTCTCGAGTTCGTAGGCCACCACCGAGTCCAGCCAACTTGCCCGGGGGGCCAGACCCCGTGCCAGGACGGTGTTGAGCAACTGCAGGGTCTCCTCCTGACGCAGCATGGCATCAAGCTCCGCTGATGTCAGGCCATTCTGCGCAAGATAGAACCGATAGAAATCCTCACTGAAGTCACCCTGGGCATCGAGAAATGGCGGAAACGTCCGAATGATTTCGAGAACCGACTCATCGCCCACGGACAGCCCCATACGGCGCGTCTCATTGGCTAGCGCCGCGGTACTGGTCACAGTCCCCAGCGCCTGGCGCGTTGCCAATCTGTCGAGTTCTTCCGTCCCCGCCAGCCATGGATAGGCCCGTGTCAGGTTCTGGCTGATGGTCTGGTAGGCCTGGACATACCTGCTGATCATGATCTCCGCCGATCCGACGGACCCAAGCTGATTGGTTGTTCCGGAAAAATTACCGATACCGAACCCCATCAGGCCGACGATCAGCAATCCAAGAATGATCCAGACAAAGACGTTTGAAAGACGCCGTTTCCGTGCTCGTGCCATGAAGTTGTCAATCGTTGTCCCAGCGCGTTGCCGCCATTATGACCCCCCACCTTGCTCTGCAAGCAGATCAGGCCCCCGCCGCCCCGGGCCTGAAGTCTGCAAGGCGATGCGCGAATTCAACGATCCCCTCACTGGCAATATTGGCATAGGCAAAACGAAGGCTGCGATGGCAACAGGGCGGACCGTCCGGCAATGCCTCCGGCAGGAACATCGCGTCCGGCAGGGCCAGAATGTTCCTTTGACGCAGCAGGTCCTGGGCCACCGTCGCCGACGACACCGCTTCCCGGTAGCCAAGATAGGCAAAATAGGCCCCACAGCTGAGCAGCTGCCAACTGTCACAGCGGGCCAGTTCCGCCTCCAGGGTCCGCTTGCGCCGCAGGATTTCCTGCCGCTCACCGGCCAGCCAGTCGCCGAGATGCTCAAGACCAAAAAGCGCGGCAAGCTGGCCAAGCTGGTTGGGACAGATCGTGACCGTGTCGAGATACTTTTCCACCTCATCGAGGATTTGCCGCGATGCAACCAGTGCCCCCACACGGTGACCGGTCAGTCGAAATGACTTCGAAAAGGAATACAGATGCACCAGTGTCTCTGACCAGTCGGGGTCCGAAAAGAGGGAATGTGGCTTGCCGTCTGCCGCCCGGAAGTCGCAGTAGGTCTCGTCGACAACCAGCGCGATCTTCCGTCGGCGCGCCAGTTCAAAAAACTGCATGATTCGCGCCGGCTCATACTCGCATCCGGTGGGATTGTTGGGTGTGATCAGCACGAGGGCCCGGGTGCGCGCATCAATCAATCCCGCTGCCCGTTCGACATCGGGCTGCATATCCTCACCAACCGGCAAGGCCCGCACCTCAACCCCTGCCATGTCCAGCCACATCCTGTGATTGAAGTACCAGGGGGTCGTGATGACCACATTGTCACCCGGTGATGCCAGAACCGCCATGGCAGCCGTAAACGCCTGGTTGCAACCCGATGTGATCGCCACATTATCCATCGCAATCCGCCCCCCGTAGATCGCGGACCACTTCGCGGCAAACACCGAACGGAGCCGGGCCAGTCCCAGCACCGGCCCGTAGATATGGGCATCATCCCGCTCCGCTGCCGCCTTCGCAATTGCTTCGCGCAAGGGTGCAGGGGGCGGGAGAACCGGGGCCGCTTGCGACATGTTGAGCAGCCCTGCATCCGTCTCGGGCCGAATCGTGTCAAGCCACCGCCGCGCCACCATGACCGGCGGACTGATGGTCGCGGTCATATGTGGGTTCAGGTGCATCACAAACCTCTTCCAGTTCCCTGCAAATGCATCTCCCGATCCAGACCAGCCACCTTGACTATCATCACCCCGGGCGACCTGCCGAAGTGTCCCGGTCGTGATCTGGTTCCGCATACCGCGTTGGTCGGGAATGGTCGAGTGCCAGGCCACGAGCAAGGCGGCCTGATACCGGTCAACCGACTCTGGCCACCCGTGCCACATGACCTGCGTGGAAACACACACGCTGTCTTGGATACGGTATGGCACACACCTGCGCTGCGCAGGTTACGACCGCCCCCATAGCCGACTTCGACCATGCACCATCGGGCCCCCTCCAAGCGGGGTCGCGTGATCCCCCGGGCCAGGTGGCCGCGGTCCACGACTCGCCGTCCGCTGCCTCACGGACGAGGCCGTGCCGGATGTCACGGACCGTTCAATGCGAGACCATGCATGTGCGTTGACAGCCCCCCCCCAAAGATCCGATGATATTCAGTGATCTGGAATATCAACGGAGTCTCTGACACAAGGCATGCCAAAAGACTGACCCTCATGAACCGGAAAAGTCCGGCGATCCCCCAAGGAACGTCACGAAGGCAAGGGCAGCGCCGGTCGGTGCGGGACGTCTGAACCCCGACGGCGATTGACAGCAGCGGCGAATCAATCGCACCCTGAAAAGTCAGCGATCACGACGGTACGACCACAAGCGCGTCCATGGACGACGCCTACGCAGGACCGGTCAGATGGCTGGCCAGCGGACAAGGATGCCGATGATCACCACGGCGGCAACCCACAGGCCGATTTGCCAGCGCAGGTTGTCCTTGTCACGTTTGGCAGCCTCGATGTCCCGCTTGGCGGCAACACTGGCAGCCTCGATGTCCCGCTTGGCGGCAACACTGGCAGCCTCGATGTCCCGCTTGGCGGCGTCTTCGCGATGCAGGGCCATATCCTCGCGCAATTTGGCCTGATCCACCCGGAATCCCTCAAGGGTGGCCGTCAGGTTCGCCTGCAGTATATTCATGTGAGCCTCCAGGTCAGCAATCCGCTCGTGCACATCACGATCAGGGCTCGGTCTCTCGGTATTCATGATTCGCAAGGGTAGGGGGCACGACGGGAGGTGTCAAGGCCCCTCCCATCGTCGGTCACGTCCCCAGTCTGAAACTCATGTCGACACAGGAAGGAGGCAACCTTCGGGTCGCCTCCCCCGGTCGGTTCCGTGACGCGACCGGCCCTGACGCCGGTTCGGTCTCATCGGACAGCCTGTGCGGGTTCTCCAGGGACGATTCGATCGACGGTCCGCGCAGTCATCCGTGCAATCTGTCTCACTCCGACAGGCCCTGCCCGGGTCAGGGCAGGGCCCCATGGTTGGCCCGCCCCGTCATGCGCAGCCGGGCGATCAGCAGGACGCCTGTTCAGGGCAGGCCCTTCCAGGGCGAGTCCGGACAGTAGAGATAGGACGGGTCGTGGAACTGCGCGGCCAGGCGGCTCAGGAACCCCGCACCTGGCGGGGGCGCGGCGGTGGTCCCGTCATCATCGGTGCCGTAGCGCCCGTCATCCCCGGGCGTGGGAATGGTGCGATCCAGGGCCCGCCGCACATCGGACACCCGGCTCGCGGTGGCACAGATGCAGGTCGAACTGCCGTTCATCCGGTGGACCACGCCACCGGGGGTGGAGGTCGGATTGCGGCAGCTGTCATTCTCCCGGATGGTGAAGACGGCGCGCCCTTTCGTCGGGTGGACGGTGTAGCCGGGGCCGTTGGCGATGACGACCATCACCTCCGTGTCGCCAGTGTCCAGATTGTCATCGCCCCAGCAAAGGCCGGTGGAGACAAGGCCTTTGGAGGTCAGAGTCATCTCTGCAAAGCCCTTGATGTGGGCATTCTTGGCGGCAATCAGGCCGGTGCCATCGGCCTTGGTGAGGAACTTGCTGGGGCGTGCTTGTCCTTCTCTTGGGGTGTGACCGTGCGGATCCGCAAAGCGGTTGGGGCCTGAGGTGGTGATGGCAGACACATGGGCCTCGACGGCGGAGGCAAGCCGTGTGGTTGGATCGGCCTGACCGACAGCGATCTGGATGCCATCGCTATTGCCGAGAACGCAGTTGCCAGCCACCGTCGCGCCACCATGACCGGCGGACTGATGGCCGCGGTCCACGACTCGCCGTCCGCTGCCTCACGGACGAGGCCGTGCCGGATGTCACGGACCGTTCAATGCGAGACCATGCATGTGCGTTGACAGCCCCCCCCAAAGATCCGATGATATTCAGTGATCTGGAATATCAACGGAGTCTCTGACACAAGGCATGCCAAAAGACTGACCCTCATGAACCGGAAAAGTCCGGCGATCCCCCAAGGAACGTCACGAAGGCAAGGGCAGCGCCGGTCGGTGCGGGACGTCTGAACCCCGACGGCGATTGACAGCAGCGGCGAATCAATCGCACCCTGAAAAGTCAGCGATCACGACGGTACGACCACAAGCGCGTCCATGGACGACGCCTACGCAGGACCGGTCAGATGGCTGGCCAGCGGACAAGGATGCCGATGATCACCACGGCGGCAACCCACAGGCCGATTTGCCAGCGCAGGTTGTCCTTGTCACGTTTGGCAGCCTCGATGTCCCGCTTGGCGGCAACACTGGCAGCCTCGATGTCCCGCTTGGCGGCGTCTTCGCGATGCAGGGCCATATCCTCGCGCAATTTGGCCTGATCCACCCGGAATCCCTCAAGGGTGGCCGTCAGGTTCGCCTGCAGTATATTCATGTGAGCCTCCAGGTCAGCAATCCGCTCGTGCACATCACGATCAGGGCTCGGTCTCTCGGTATTCATGATTCGCAAGGGTAGGGGGCACGACGGGAGGTGTCAAGGCCCCTCCCATCGTCGGTCACGTCCCCAGTCTGAAACTCATGTCGACACAGGAAGGAGGCAACCTTCGGGTCGCCTCCCCCGGTCGGTTCCGTGACGCGACCGGCCCTGACGCCGGTTCGGTCTCATCGGACAGCCTGTGCGGGTTCTCCAGGGACGATTCGATCGACGGTCCGCGCAGTCATCCGTGCAATCTGTCTCACTCCGACAGGCCCTGCCCGGGTCAGGGCAGGGCCCCATGGTTGGCCCGCCCCGTCATGCGCAGCCGGGCGATCAGCAGGACGCCTGTTCAGGGCAGGCCCTTCCAGGGCGAGTCCGGACAGTAGAGATAGGACGGGTCGTGGAACTGCGCGGCCAGGCGGCTCAGGAACCCCGCACCTGGCGGGGGCGCGGCGGTGGTCCCGTCATCATCGGTGCCGTAGCGCCCGTCATCCCCGGGCGTGGGAATGGTGCGATCCAGGGCCCGCCGCACATCGGACACCCGGCTCGCGGTGGCACAGATGCAGGTCGAACTGCCGTTCATCCGGTGGACCACGCCACCGGGGGTGGAGGTCGGATTGCGGCAGCTGTCATTCTCCCGGATGGTGAAGACGGCGCGCCCTTTCGTC
The DNA here is from genome assembly GCA_965215545.1 of Paracoccaceae bacterium. GTDB lineage: Bacteria > Pseudomonadota > Alphaproteobacteria > Rhodobacterales > Rhodobacteraceae > MPNP01. The sequence continues at coordinate 2,970,455 of OZ244066.1, read as the reverse complement.
GGGTGGACGGTGTAGCCGGGGCCGTTGGCGATGACGACCATCACCTCCGTGTCGCCAGTGTCCAGATTGTCATCGCCCCAGCAAAGGCCGGTGGAGACAAGGCCTTTGGAGGTCAGAGTCATCTCTGCAAAGCCCTTGATGTGGGCATTCTTGGCGGCAATCAGGCCGGTGCCATCGGCCTTGGTGAGGAACTTGCTGGGGCGTGCTTGTCCTTCTCTTGGGGTGTGACCGTGCGGATCCGCAAAGCGGTTGGGGCCTGAGGTGGTGATGGCGGCCACCCGAAACTCAAGGCGCCCTCCCGGGAGTGGAGATCCGTCGGCTTGCACCCCGGCGTTGATTTGAAAGGCACCAGGACTGGCGCAGTCATACATTTCACTGATTTCTGTGTCACTCACCAGCAGTTCCACCACCGGCAGCGTTTGCGCCAGGGTGGGGGCGGCACTGAGGGCGGCCACCAGGGCGGTGGCCAGAAGCGTCAGGGGGGGGGGCAGTGTCAGATGTGTCATGATGAGTGCTCCGAAGACATTGACATTCGGGGCTTCCGTACAGAATGCAAGGGAAAATTGCAAACCGGGACACTACATCATCGTCGGTCGTTGGCTTCTCTGAAGATCCCATGTGCCCCTTGCATGTCGCGGTCAGGCCACCCGCTGCTGCAGTGTGCTGCCAAAGGCGAAGCCGCCGCTGGAATGGCTCCCGTAGATGGCCAGATCGCCATGGGGCCCAAAGGGGGCCGGTTCAGATTGAACTTCGGTCCTGTCCTGAAACAGGTCCGTGTCAGGATGTTGCTCGCGAGAGGATTCGGCCCCGTGTGTGAAGCCGCAGTGTAGCGTGCCCCTTCCTTCAAGTTGCTATGGGAGAACGTTCTTGAGCTTATCGGGCTTTGGGAAAAGCCGGCTCTGATTGTGCTGCTCACTCCGGTTTGTCCGTTTTCCGGCAATCTGTAATGAATGGCTTGGTTGGTCAGGACTCTGCCGCTAAAACATGCTGGATTGACGCCCCCATTGTAACCCCGACCGCAGATGTCGAAGGGGTGCCGACAAAGAGCGCACCGGCGCTCCGTTCACTCTGTCCCGCCGGGTAGGTGTCTGCCCCTTTGGCCCCGTTGAGAATGGTCCAATCCACCTGCGCCAGCACCGGCAGGGCCACCGGGTGGAACATGCTCAGGAGAGTACCGTACAAGGGGAGGGTGCCCAGATTCAAGGAATAATTTCAAACTGACCTGCGACATCATCGATCGGTCGGTGGCATGACGACCTCACTTCGCCGATGGAGCTCGCACAAGGGACACATGCAAAGTGCGGGGAAAAGCAAGGATTTTGTGCAGTGCTCGGCTGCTGCCGGATCACGACGTGATGGTGCGATGCAGTGGCATGGCGATCGCGAGACTGTCCGGTGCTGTCAGTCCCGATTGCCGGCCCCGGGACCGAGGGATTTCCGGGACCAGATCGTCCATACAGGAAGGAGGCAGTCAAGGGCACGCAACAAGAACGGAGCTGGAATGCTGCGCCTGTCCGGTTGCCGGCCTTGATGCTCGCAACAGGCTCCAGATCATTGAATGCCTGACTCCAGTGCTCCGGAAACGGTTATCGGACATACCCGCGTTTCCAAGACAAGGATCCGGTCGGCAAGGAGCAGGGGTGTGCTGACAAACGATTGTGCCTGATTGGATCAGGGCCAGATTGCTGATGGTGTCCCATGCCACAAGAGTGCCTTCTTGTTGGCAAACCGGGTGCTGTGGTTCTGGACCGGGATGGCGGAGAGACAGGGATTCGAACCCTGGGTGCCCAGTTGGGCACAACGGTTTTCGAGACCGCCCCGTTCGACCGCTCCGGCACCTCTCCGCTGCTGGCAGACGGGCTATAGGATATCTCCCTCTCGATGCCAATCGTCATCCCGGTGGACGGGAGGATCCGTCCGGGGGATTTTCACAAAACTGTAACCGGACTGTTGCAAAAGCATTGTAGTCGCAATGCACATGCCCACGTGGCACCTCGGAGTGCCATTGGATTGAATGATTGATGGAATCGATAATCAATGAGAAAACACGAAATGACAGATGGTTTCGCCAAGGCAGCAGTGGCTGCATTGGGGCTTGTGATGGTGGCTGGGTCTTCCATGGCCCGGGATCACATCATGATCGTTGGGTCGTCAACGGTCTTTCCATACACACAGGCCGTCACGGAGCAGTTCATGAACATGAATCCGGGCGCTGAGGTCGTTCCCGAATCGACCGGCACCGGAGGGGGCATGAAACTCTTCTGTGCAGGCATCGGAGCGCAACATCCGGATATCACCGGTGCATCGCGGGCCATGAAATCCTCAGAGTACGCTCTCTGTCAGGACAATGGCGTCACGGATATTTCCGAGGCGCTGATCGGTTTTGATGGTCTTTCGATCGCCATTGCCCGGGAAGCCCAGGGCGACTGGGATCTCTCGCTGGAGCAGGTGTATCTGGCCCTGGCGGACATGGTTCCTGTCGATGGCGTGATGGTCAAGAATCCCCACAGGAAGTGGTCCGACATCGATCCATCGCTTCCTGACCAGGCGATCCTGTTCTACGGACCGCCCCCGACATCCGGGACACGGGATGCGTTCGTCGAACTCGCCATGCATGTCGGTTGTGCAAGCCTCGACCATGTCAGGAACGGGGGCTTTGACGGTGACTGGGTCGAGGAGAATTGCAGCCGGATGCGTGTGGATGGACCATTCATCGAGGCGGGTGAGAACGACAACCTGATTGTCAGGAGCCTTGCAGAGGATCCGACCGCCATGGGCATCTTTGGTTATTCTTTCCTCTATGAGAATCTTGACATGCTCAAGCCGGTCAAGATCAACGGTGTCGAGCCGGATGCAACGACGATTGGTGACAAGTCCTACCCGATCTCCCGACCGCTGTACTTCTACACCAAGAATGCCCACCGGAATGTCATCCCGCACCTGCAGGACTTCATCGAGGAGTATATGTCCGAGGACGCCCTGGCACCCGATGGCTACCTTGCCGAGCGGGGGCTGGTCTCACTGACCGATGACCGGCGCAGCAGCACCCAGGATGCCGTGATCACTGGACAGACCCTGACCCAGTGATCGAACATCACGACGACAATTCCTGTTGACATCTGTACCGACAGGCCGGACAACGCCCGCCTGTCGGTTTCCCGCAAGATGGGGTGCATGCATTGATCCTCCTGGCCTTCGGTGCCATCATCCTCCTTGCCCTGATCGGATTCGCCTGGAATTACGTCAGCGCCCGGTCGTTGCTGGCCAGGCGGGGTCGCCTGCACTCCATCCCCAGTTATCATGCCATTCATTCCCTGTTGATGACGCTGACAACGGCCTTGCCCTTTGTTCTTGTCTGGCTCGCTCTGCAGGGACCGATCATCGATCTCCTCACCCGTCAGGCGATTGCCACGGCCGGGGCCGAGACGGTGGGTCGGGCCGAGATGGGTCTGTTGCTCTCCGAGATCAAGTCCCTCGCTGGCGGCTATGTCTTTGGTGAACCCGAAGCATGGAAATTCACCATCGCCGAGTCCTTTGCAGCGCTGCATGCCCGGGGGAGCCTGCTGATGGTGATTCTGGCCACTCTCCTGGCGGTCGCAACGACAGTGCTGACCCGGACGCGGGTCCGGCACGAATTCCGGGCCCGGCAGGTGACGGAACGAATCGTCATGACGCTCATGACCATCTGTTCGGTCGTTGCCGTGCTGACAACGATTGGTATCGTGGCCTCGCTGCTGATTGAAACAGGGCGTTTTCTGGCCCTTGTCCCCTTGACCGATTTCCTGTTTGGTCTGAACTGGGAGCCCCAGATTCCCATTCGCGAGGACCAGGTGGCGGCCGAGGGTGCCTTCGGCTGGCTTCCGGTGATCAACGGCACAATGATCATCACCGCGATTGCCATATTCATCTCGGTTCCCATCGGGCTGATGTCGGCGATCTATCTCAATGAATTCGCGCCCTTGATGATCCGGAGGCTGGCCAAACCGATTCTTGAGATTCTGGCCGGCGTTCCAACGGTTGTCTATGGCTTCTTTGCCGTGCTGGTCGTCGCGCCCGCCATCCGCAGTTTTGGCGTATCGGTCGGTGCCGACATCTCGCCCAACACGGCCCTTGCCGCCGGGAGCGTCATGGGCATCATGCTGATCCCCTTCATCTCGTCATTCGCTGATGACGCACTGACGGCGGTTCCCCATTCGCTGCGCGACGGGTCACTGGCGCTTGGTGCCACGCGGGCCGAGACCATGCTGAAGGTGATGTTCCCGGCCGCGGTTCCCGGGATTGCCGGCGGGATCCTGCTTGCCATCAGCCGAGCCATCGGCGAGACGATGATTGTCGTCATGGCCGCCGGACTCATCGCCCGCCTGACCCTCAACCCGCTTGACAGCGTCACGACAGTCACCGTGCAGATCGTCACGCTGCTGATCGGTGACACATCGTTTGACAATCCCAAGACCCTGGCTGCCTTTGCCCTGGGCATGATGCTGTTCCTTGTCACGCTCGGCATCAATGTGCTGGCCCTGCGGATTGTCCACAGATTCCGCGAAGTCTACAGCTGATGGCCGACATGACCCTGCCGGCATCCCTTGCAGTCGCCGATCATGTCCGGGCAACCCTCAAGCGCCGCCGCCGCCGTCAGATGATCCTGCAGGGGTTTGGCCTGGCCGCCATCCTGACTGCATTCCTGATGCTGGCCATCCTTGTCGGCTCGCTGATCCTTTCGGGTCACCATGCCTTCACCCAGACCCACATCACTCTCACGGTTCCTGTCGATCCTGAGGTCATTACAGCTGAACAACTCCCGCGCGGGAATTTCAGAAAACTCATCCAGACGGCGATTGCATTGCAGTTTCCGGCGGATCAGACTCCAACCCGACCGCGGGAACTCAGTCAAATCCTCAGCAATGGCGCCCAGTTTGAACTCCGGGATCGAATCGTGGCGGATCAAGGCCTGATCGGCGGCGAACTCGTCATGACCGTGCCGGTCTCGGATCCCTACGACCAGCTCCACAAGGGTGTGATCGACCGTGCCACACCTGAGGCATTCCGCCGTCTCTCCGATCAGGAAATCCAGAACTTTGACCACCTGGTCGCAGCCGGTCTGATCAGCACACCCTTCAACTGGGATCTCTTTATCAACGCCGACAGCCGCTTTCCGGAACTTGCCGGTCTCAAGGGTGCCATCATCGGCTCCTTCTGGGCACTCCTGGTGTGTTTCCTTCTCTCGTTTCCGGTCGGAATCGGGGCGGCCGTCTATCTCGAGGAATTCGCTCCGCGGAACCGGATCAGTGACCTGATCGAGGTCAACATCAACAATCTGGCTGCGGTTCCGTCGGTCGTCTTCGGTCTCCTGGCTCTCGCCGTCTTTCTCGGATGGTTCGGCATGCCCCGCTCTGCACCGCTTGTCGGCGGCATGACACTGGCTCTCATGACCATGCCAACCATCATCATTGCCACACGGGCAGCCCTCAAGGCGGTTCCGGACGGCATCCGGGAAGCGGCTCTCGGGATCGGTGCCTCCAGACAGCAGGTTGTCTTTGGCCATGTCCTGCCGCTGGCCATGCCCGGGATTCTCACCGGCACCATCATCGGTCTGGCCCAGGCCCTGGGTGAGACGGCGCCGCTGCTTCTCATCGGAATGAATGCCTTCATCACCTCGGCCCCCACGTCGCCCCTCGACAGTGCCACGGCCCTGCCAACCCAGATCTTCATCTGGGCCGACAGTCCCGAACGCGGGTTCGTCAGCCGGACATCGGCCGCCATCCTTGTCCTGTTGGGTTTTCTGATCTTCATGAATGCCCTGGCCATCTTTCTGCGCAACCGGTTCGAACGGAGCTGGTAGAGCGGCTTTCCCGGCGGATGGTGTGGACCGGGAATCAGGTTGACTCCTCGACCAATTTGGTGAATGAACGCCTGCCTGCACAGGCGGGAACCTGTGCAGTTCCCGATGGACGATCCACCGCTGGAGTGAGAAGGTATGGAGAAGGACAGCGTCGAAACCGAGGCCGTGGCTGACGACGGCACGACGGAGACTGCACCTGCCAGCGAAGGTCAGGGCGATGAGACGAGTTCCGCATCACCGCCCGCTCCCGAGGCGGTCGGTGCCGGAATCGCTGCATCCACGACTGATCCTGGCGCCACGACTGGTCCTGATGCCGGGTCGGATTCGGGTGGGACCCATGCTGACGGGACGGTTGCGGATACCGAGAGCCCGGCTGGCACCGAAACGGAGGGATACCTCACGGCTGTCCTGATCATGTCCGGCAAACAGCACTTCGTGAGGGTCGGGGATGATATCGAGATCCGTGCCGAAACCCTTGATGCAATCTCAACGGAGGAACCATTCGAGGTGACCGAATTGCTCCTGGCGTACCAGCAGGGAGAGGATGGCAGGGCACCACACAATATCGCATTTGGTACCCCCTATCTTGAGGGAGCGAAAGCCAGCCTCAAATTCAAGTCCGCCCGCCGGAACAAGGGGGTCAGTTTCAAAAAGCGCCGGCGCAAGCACGCCTCGAAAACCCTGCGGGGCTACAAGAACTACACGATCCGGTTTTCCGTCGAGGGACTTTCTGTCCCGGGTGTCGGCCAGGAGACCCTGGTCCGCTCCGCTGGCGGCGAGACAATCGAACCGGCGCAGTAACCCGCATCCCGGCTCCATTCCGGATCCAGATCAGGGAGGTCAGGACATGGCTCACAAGAAAGCAGGTGGCTCATCGCGCAATGGCCGCGACTCGGCCGGTCGGCGGCTTGGTGTCAAGCGCTACGGAGGCGAGACCGTTGAACCCGGCAACATTCTTGTCCGGCAGCGTGGCAACAGGTTCTGGCCTGGCAAGGGCACGGGGATCGGTCGGGACTTCACCATCTTTGCCACAGCCCACGGGACGGTCGAGTTCAGGAAGGGCTTCAAGAGTCGCCAGTTCATCACCATCATCCCCGACCCCTGATCAAGCAGGACCTGGCCAATCCGCAACTGCCGGGGTCACCTCGATCAGGACCATCGCCCCCCATTCAGCCGTCACGGTTGCCGGCGGCGGGGATTTCTGCTTCTGGCACGTGGATAAGCGGGCGTCGGTCGTGATACACTGCCACCCATGACCAGGTCGGTGTGCATCCCGGCTCCGTTGGAGATCCAGAATCGACATGAACCCATGACCGACACGAACATCCCCGTCTGGCAGGACCACACCCATTATCCGGCCGCCTATCTCCGTGGCATACTGGCGGCGGTCAGGACCATTGCCATGGTGGGTGTCAGTCCCGACTGGACCCGGCCGTCGAATATTGCCATGAAATACCTTCAGGGCAAGGGATACAAGGTCTATCCGGTCAATCCGGCCAGTCGGATCCCGATCATCCTTGGCGAGCCCGTCCTCGCTTCGCTGGCCGCATTGCCCGTGGTGGTGGATATGGTCGATATCTTCCGCAATGCCACCGCAGCGGGTCCGATCACCGACGAGGCCATCGCGCATGGAGCCCGGGTTGTCTGGATGCAACTCGGCGTCATCAACGAAGAGGCTGCCCGTCGGGCCGAAGCCAGAGGTCTTCATGTCGTCATGGATCGCTGTCCCAAACTCGAATATTCGCGCCAGCACCGCGAACTCACATGGCATGGAGTCAATTCGGGTGTCATCTCTTCACGGCGTCAGGAGACCTGTCCCGAGATCCCCCCACCCGCTGCGGCCCCACCTGATGCGGTTTGTTGATCTCGCCCGCATCGAGATCCGGTCGGGTCGCGGTGGCGATGGCGCCGTCAGTTTTCGCCGCGAGAAGTTCATTGAGTACGGCGGGCCGGATGGTGGCCGCGGTGGCGATGGGGGCAGTGTCTATGTGCGGGCCTGTGCCGGCCTCAATACCCTGGTCGACTTTCGCTATCGCCGCCATATCCGTGCGGCCGACGGCAAGCCGGGTCAGGGCAGCAACCGCACCGGCAGATCCGGGGCGGATGTCGTCATTGACCTGCCGGCCGGCACCGAAATCCTCAGTGAAGACCGATCGAGCGTTCTGCACGACTTGACCGAGATCGGCCAGACGGTCCTGTTGGCCGAGGGGGGCAACGGCGGCTTCGGCAACCGCCAGTTCCGTTCCTCGCGCAATCAGAGCCCACGCCATGCCAATGCTGGCCTGCCCGGCATCGAACGCACGCTGTGGTTGCGACTCAAGGTTCTGGCCGATGTCGGTCTCGTCGGTTTGCCCAATGCCGGCAAGTCGACCCTGCTGGCGGCTCTCTCCAATGCCCGGCCCAAGATTGCCGATTACCCGTTCACAACCCTGCAGCCCCATCTTGGCCTGATCGAACATGCCGGCATCGAATTTGTCATGGCCGACATTCCGGGTCTGGTTGAGGGTGCCCATGCCGGGAAGGGGTTCGGAGACCAGTTTCTTGGCCACCTTGAACGCTGCACAGCCCTGCTGCATCTGGTCGATCTTGCAGGCGTGGATCCGGTCCACGCCTGTGAGGCCATCATGGCTGAACTTGCATCCTATGGGCGGGGTCTGGAGGAAAAGGACCTCTTTGTTGTCGGCACCAAGGCCGATCAGGTCCAGGCGACCCGTCTGGCCGAGCTGACCCAGGCGATCGAGTCGGCCGCCGGTCGCAGACTCCGGAGCATCTCAGCCATGGCTGGTACAGGTCTTGCGCCCTTGCTGGACCATGTCGCCAGCCGGATCGCCTGCCAGCGCAGCCAGGCAGCATGCGCGGCGGGGACGGTGCCATGGACACCATGAACCATCTGGCCCGAACCCGACGGGTCGTTGTCAAGATCGGCTCGTCATTGCTGGCCGATCCCGATCGGGGTCTCCGCATGTCCTGGCTTGCCGATCTTGCCCACGATATCGCTGAACTGCACGCTTCCGGCTGTGCCATCGCTCTGGTCTCCTCGGGCGCGATCGCTCTCGGTCGCCTCGCCGGCGGTTTTGATTCCGAGACCAGCCTCTCGCTGGAACAGAGCCAGGCCGCCGCCGCCATTGGCCAGATCAAACTCGCCCGGGCCTACGAGGAGGCTCTCGAGAGGTATGTGATCAATGCGGCCCAGATCCTGCTGACCCTTGATGATGGCAACAATCGCAAGCGGTACCTGAATGCCCGATCCACAATGGAGACGCTGCTTGCCCAGCGCGTGGTGCCGATCTGCAATGAGAACGATACGGTTGCCACTGACGAAATCCGCTTCGGCGACAATGATCGCCTCGCGGCCCAGGTGGCTGCCATGATCAATGCCGATACCCTGATTCTTCTCTCGGATGTTGATGGGTTCTACACGACCGACCCCCGCCGGACACCCGGTGCCAGGCGACTTGAGTCAATTCCCGCCATCACTCCTGAGATCATGGCCATGGCCGGTCCCCCCGCCAGCAGCATCTCCCGGGGTGGCATGCACACCAAACTCGATGCCGCCCGGGTTGCCACCAATGCCGGTTGCGCCATGGCGATCGCTGACGGACGTGCTCCCCACCCGCTGTTGGCGGTCCGTGCCGGCGGGACCTGCACATGGTTCGAGCCCAAGGGGGACCCGGACACCGCCCGCAAACGGTGGATTGCGTCCATGAAGCCCCGGGGACGCATCGTCATCGATGCCGGGGCCCGCAAGGCCCTTGATCGCGGCAAGTCCCTTCTGCCCGCTGGCGTTGTCCGGGTCGATGGCAGTTTTGGCCGCGGCGATGCCGTGGCGATCTTCACCGTTGACGATACCAAACTCGGCAGCGGGCTTGTCCGGTACACCAGTGCCGAGTGCACCCGGATTCTCGGCAAGCGCTCGGCCGAGATTGCGGCCATTCTCGACGGCCCGGCCCGTTCGGCCCTCATCCATCGCAACGACATGTCCTGTTGACCCCCTATGCCACTCTGAGGTGCAACGCTTGCAGCGGGTCGACTCGCCACGATCTGTCATGATCCGGCTTGCAGACTGTCCGGTCTGGATCGGCCGCCCCCATCACCAATGGCTGCCGCCCTGCCCATGCTTGTCCCGCATGGAGCGAAGGGGTCAGGACGCAAGGCCCGGTGGACGAAATTGCATTGCCGGAATCCCGGTGGCAGTCTATTCGGTCGCGGGCCGTGACACGGGGTTCCTGCCAGCGTCGATTGTGATGGATCAACGAGGATTGCAATGAACACAACACCAGCATTGATGCATGATCTTGGCAGCCGCGCCCGGCAGTCCGCGCGGAGGATTGGCATGGCCGGGAGCGCTGCCAGGCAGGACGCCATCCTCGCCGGCGCAGCGCATGTTCAAGCAAGGCAGGATGCGATCCTGCACGCCAACGAGACCGACCTGGTCGCCGGCCGGGAGCGAGGCCTGTCATCGGCCATGCTGGACCGCCTGGCCATTGATGCGGATCGCCTGCAGGGCATGCGGGAATCGATGCGGGCAATTGCCACCATGGATGATCCCGTCGGAGTGGTGCTGGAGGAATGGTCGCAACCCTCGGGGCTGCACATCCGCAAGGTCAGCACACCGCTGGGCGTGATCGGCATGATCTATGAGTCCCGACCCAATGTGACGACGGATGCAGGATCCCTGTGCATCAAATCCGGCAATGCAGTCATCCTGCGAGGCGGGAGCGACAGCACCCACACATCCGGAGTCCTGGCCGATTGCCTGCGGTGCGGACTGTCTGAAACCGGTCTGCCTCGGGATGCTGTCCAATTGGTGCCGACCCCGGATCGGTCATTCGTTGGCGAGATGCTGCAAGCCAGGGACTATCTGGACATCATCGTGCCACGGGGTGGGAAAGGGCTCGTGGCCCGGGTCCAGGAGGAGGCCCGGGTGCCGATCTTTGCCCATCTCGAGGGGATCTGCCATGTCTATGTTGATCGGGATGCGGATGTCGACAAGGCCCGACGGGTGGTCCTGAATGCAAAAACCCGGCGCGTAGGGATCTGCGGGGCGGCGGAATGCCTGCTGCTTGACCGGGACATTGCGCCGACCCTCGGTGCCGGGATCATCGCCGATCTTGTGGCGGCAGGCGTTGAGGTGCGGGTCGATCCGGCGCTTGCCGACCTGCCGGATGTGGTCATGGCCGGCGCGGATGATTACGGTCGGGAATTCCTGGACATGATCATGGCCGTCAAGCTGGTCGATGGGGTCGAGGGGGCCATCCAGCACATCGCGGACTACGGCTCCAATCACACCGATGCCATCGTGACCGAATCGGCGGCGGCCGTGGACCGTTTCTTCGCCGCACTTGACTCGGCCATCCTGATGCACAATGCCTCGACCCAGTTCGCTGACGGTGGTGAATTCGGGATGGGGGCCGAGATTGGTATCGCCACCGGACGGATCCATGCCCGGGGCCCGGTGGGCGTTCGGCAACTGACCAGTTTTTGCTATCATGTGACGGGCAACGGTACGACCCGACCCTGACGGTGGGGTGATGTCCGGACCCGAACACCCATCGGGTCCCAACCCCGGACCTGGTTGTCTCTGCATGCCCGAACCGTTGCAGTCCACCGGTTCGGAGTGGCCTGGCAGGGCCGGCCAGAGCCACCGCATCCCGATGGTTCAATCCCTTGGTACGGAATCAGCAGTACAGAATCAGCAGCACCGGATCAGTGATGCAGGATCAGCGAGATGGAATCGGCACGGGCGCTGTCAGCCTCGCCAGCTGCGGAGTTTGCCGCAGTCGACATGGACGAAACCGGCACTGGTGTATTGGCCAACTCCCCCGGAGCGGCAACTCTTGGCGGCCTTGGCCAGTGTGCTTGATGACACGCCGCGGATGCGGATGTCCGCTGCCATTCCCTGGATATGGAGGGATTTCTTGGCGACATTGACACTGCGGTTGCGCAGCATGTTGTTGGTCGACCGGGTCCGATAGCCACTGAGCAATTGCAGTGGCCGGTCGGTCCGCATCATGGCCTGGATGGCCGCCAGTGTGTTGATGTTCCGCAGGTCCATCCTGTGGATCTTGTCCTCGCGCCAGTCGCGCATGAAGAAATTGATTTCACTGAGAACATCCGGGAAGTAGGTGTTGTTGGCCCAGTAGACAACGTTGATCATCTCACCGGTCTTGTCCTGAATCATGTAGAGTCGGCGGATGTCCCCACTCTTCCCGGCGATGGCTGGTGCCGGAAAAAGGCTCGTCGCCGCACTGGCGCCGATGACCGTGATGGCTCCGGCCAGCAAAGCCCGCCGCCCGGGATCAGGCAAGGGTGGGGGAGCGATGGAATGTCGGACTGCAGCGGCCCGTTCAATGGGTAATGGATCGGAATTGTGCACGTTGGACCTGCTCTGCTTCATCAACCTCTTGCCTCCTTCCCTCAAAAAAGGCGACCTGCCACGGGTCGTGCATGTCACGGGTCCCGAATCTTGTTGGCCGATCCGCGTTGCCCGCACGGTCACATAACCGTCTAACCCTCAACCGCTCTTACGTGGACCCTGTGAGCGTGTCAAGCGCTCTGTCTCACATGTTGACAGGAGATGTCAAGACATTTTGACTTCAGGGGAGCGATTCTCCCATGGCTGACTTTTACCGACATGTCCCGACGTGCCCCGGCTCCTGACCCGCTTCGGCCGCATCCGGCCACGCGTGCCAGGCGGAGCCCGTTGTCATTGACGGACCGGACAGTCCCGGGCGGTCGCCATGGCGACCGCCATCCGGGACCAGGCCGCATCCAACCGGTCCGACTTGAGGAAGGCCGGGACACCCGTCCCGCCCGCGCGGCCCCAGCTGGCCCCCGAAGTGTCGGACCGGCGCGTCATGCGGACCCCGACAAGGGTTGGGTTGGCCGCCGCGACGGTCCCGCTCGCCATGGGGACATTGGCATCCCGTGCCGCCCTGTCGCCCCTGCGGGTCCGGGTGTTGCGACCGAGAGAGATCATGATCCATTGTGGGCCGATGACGGCCCGGATCGCGTCATGGGCCGGGCGGCCCTCCGTCGGCTGGCGAAGGCGGTCGCGCCGGGCGTCGATCCCCGTGCCCGCCCCATGGGTCTCCCCAGGCCGTCTCGCCGTCCGGGTCGCAACCCAGTCCCGGCCCGACCTGCTGCCCGACCCGCAGGCAGCGGCCGCCCCGGAGGCTGGACCCGATGCCAGCCGTCCGGGGCGCCTGCGACCCGGGCTGACCTGTTCAGGAAAGGACCCGGTGTCCTTCGCACCCCGCTCCCTCTTGCCAGGGGGCCACGGCCACCAGCGTCAGGCGGCGTCCCGCGGCCCTGGCTTGCCCCACCCGGTGCCAGACCCCAAGGGGTGATCTCTTCAGGGCACTGATCGGTCGCTGGCGGCCCGTCCTGCCGGTCGCGGGCCGGCGGGCCTCTGGCCGCTGGGGCCGGATCGACCCGTTGGCATCGCGCTCGGCCACCACGCGCGCGCGGGCCTGCCCGCCAGCCTGGCAGGGGGCCGACCGGCGGCGGCCGGGGTTGCCCGGCCCGGGGTCAGGCCGAGGATCGGCTCGGTGGGGACCCGGGCGGCGCCCGGGCCGGAAGGACGCCCCCCAGCGTCATCCCATGGTGGCATTCCAGGGGACCGCTGGCCGGCGACGGTGCCGAACAGCGTCGCGGTCGGCCCGCGCGAGGCGGGAGCACGGCGATCGCTCTTCCCCTCATGCGCAATGGACGGGGGGCAGTCATCCAGAGCTTCGCATGGCCGCCAGTGTCGCCGATGGATGGGGATCAGGCCGGCCATCCGGCCTGCGGCAGCGCGGCGGGCGCTCGCGGCCCGGGGTCGGGATCGCATGGGGGGGGATCCGCCGCGAACGCCGTGGCCAGAGCACGGGTGCGATCCGTCTCCGACCGCCGGGCCGTCGCTGCCGCCTTGCGGGTCACGGTGCCAGGGCGTCAGGATCGGGGGCTGGCGGCGGGCTGCCATGTCGGTGGGGGTCTCCCCCCGGGGTGGTGACGACCTCTCTTGTCCTGGCAAGGGGTGGTGGCGAGTGTCGATGTGTCATCGGAGGGCTCCTGTTGTGTCCTCCACAGGCGGCGGGGTGCTGATGGGGAGCCCTCGACCCGGTTCCCGGTCACAAACCCGGGGACTTCGCCGGGCCGATCGGGTGGATGGACCCCCCGGACGGTGGCATGGATCGGTGCGGCTGCGCAACATGCGGGCAACAGGGTGGATGTTGCGCCGCAACGCTGATCGGGGGCGGAGGCGATCTTGGCAGATCACCGATGATCAGGGACTGGCAGATTTCCGAGTCCGCCATACGAGGATCACACCCGACTTCAGGGCTGGATCGGGTGTCGTTTTCCAGCGTTCGGGGACGGGGAAGGCGGGGGGACAGCGGCCTGGGCATGGATCGCATGGATCAATTCCGTGACTGATTCCCGGGTGCGCAGCGACCGGAATTTGGCAAAACCCAGATGGAATGGTAATTATTGGAGTCTTCCCCAAGGAAGAATCGCATTGCGGTGAACACAGGCAGGCCAATGAGAACAATGACGGCAATGATGCATACAGATGACATGCATGCAGATGACATGTTTGCACATGGTGTGAAAGACCAGCGCCCGGTGGACCGGTTGCTGCTGCTGGGTGCGGTCATCATGACCCTTGGCAGCGGGATTCAGGGGATCGCACATCCTCATCCTGCCCCGGGCGAGGGTCTGCCCTCTCACCTTGAGTTGGTTGTTCATGGCCTTGGCGAGGAGGACCGTTCCCTGCATGACTTTTATGTTGGCCACGGCTTTCAGCCTGTCTGGCTCGGCGAGGACCCATCAGCGTATCAGCGCCTCCAGGTCCTGGCCCTCGCCCTCGGTGCCGCGGAAACACACGGCATTCCGCCGGATCTGATCCGGCGGAATGCGTTTGAGGGTCTTGCAGCCGCCGCGACCGAGGGATTCCCGGCGGCTGTGGCGGATGTCGAGATCACCCGGATCTATCTCAACTATGCGCGAATTCTGAGCACAGGACTGCTCGAGCCCCCCGATGTCTCGGAACGCATCGCCATCCGCAAACAGAGAGGTCTTGATGATACCGGTCTCCTGGCGGGGATCGTGGGGACTGACCCGGCGGCATTCGTGGCGGGTCTTGTGCCGCAGGACCCATCCTACAATGTGCTTCGGGTCGCCCTGCAGGCCATGCGCGAGACGGTGGGCCGTGGCGGTTGGGGTGCCGGTGTGGCGGCCGGGCCCCTCAAGCCCGGCCAGTCCGGAGATGCGGTCATCGAACTGCGCAACCGATTGATCCGGATGGGATACCTGGCCCGGACGGCCTCACCGGATTATGATCTTGCCCTCATGCATGCCGTGCAGGCCTTTCAGGTCGAGCATGGAATCGAGATGACCGGCATTGCCGACGCCCACACGATTGCCGCGATCAATGTCTCGGCCCAGGAACGTCTGCAGCAACTGGTCTCGTCACTGGAGCGTCTGCGCTGGCGTCAGGTCAGGGAGGCTGACAGGAAAATCGTCGTCAACATCCCCGAGTTCATGGCCCGCGTGTATGCCGATGGTGAGGTGCTGTTCGAGACGAATGTCGTCGTGGGCAAGACCGAAGACGACCTGCAGACCCCGGAGTTCTCGGACTACATGGAATACCTTGTCATCAACCCTGACTGGAATGTTCCGTATTCCATCATCACCGAGGAGATCGTGCCGGAAATGATCGAGGGGGTGAATGCGTGGCAGGAAATCGAGTTCCTTGACGACAATCGTCTGCCGGTCAATCGGTCTGCGATCGATTTCACTGGGTTTCCAGATGGCGAGGGGTTTCCCTTTCTGGCCCGGCAGTTGCCCGGACCGACCAATCCCCTGGGCAATGTGAAGTTCATGTTCCCCAATCGTCACAACATCTATCTGCACGACAGTCCGATGCGGGATTACTTCAAACGACAGACCCGGACCTACAGCCATGGATGCGTGCGGGTGATGAAGGCCCACAATCTCGCCAGGGAGCTGCTGGTCAATCAGGGCGTCGATTACGACAGTCTGATCATCGCCACCCGGGGGACCCAGGATCAGGTCCATGTGTATCTCCGTGAACGCATTCCGGTTCACATCACCTACCAGACCGTCCTGGCCAACGGGGGTGGTCAGCTCACCTTCCGCAACGATGTCTATGGTCGTGACAAGCTGGTCTATGACTCGATCTTCAATCGTGAGGCCGCGACTGATCCCGTCTCCGGCTAGGATCAGTTCGACGCTGGATCAGCCAGATGTCGGGGCCGGTCTGACATCTCGCCATCGTGCAGTGGGGAATCGGGTCCATGACGTCATCGGTCACACGTATTTCGGTTGCTGAACTCGCCCGGCTTGGCAGTGCCGACGCACATGGCCAGCAGGATCTGGAGCTGACCGGACTTGCCGATGCCCGGGATGCAGGTCCGGATGATCTTGCGATCGCCTTCAACCCCGGCTTCCAGCCTGCCCTGGCTTCGAGTGGGGCCCGGGCGGCCCTTCTCGCTCCAGGTGCTGACTGGCAGGCATTGGGGCTTGAGGCCTGCATCACCGCTGCGCGTCCCCGCCATTGCTGGGCATTGATTTCCCGTCATTTTTCCCGACTGGAGTCCGGAACCGGGGTTGCGGCAACAGCCGTGCTGGCCGATGGTGTTGATCTGGGACCGGGCACAACAGTTGGCCAGTGCAGCGTGATCGATGCAGGTGTCATGATCGGGGTGGGGACTCATATCGGTCATCATGTGACGATCGGCGCAATGAGCCGGATCGGGACAGGCGTACACATCGGTAATGGCGTACGCATCGGTGCCAGGGTCGAGATCGGGGATCATGTCCTCATCGAGGACAATACCGTTATCGGCAGCAGCGGTTTTTCGTATGAGACTGCCGAAGAGGGCATCATAGAAGAGGTCAAACAGACCTTTGGCAATGACAGCCGCCGCCAGCAGGGCTCCTATACCCGCATCCACTCCCTTGGTGGGGTGGTCATCGGAAATCATGTCGAGATTGGCGCCAGCTGCACGATTGACCGGGGGACATTGGCCAAGACCGTGATCGGGGCCGGGTCCAAACTTGATAACCTCGTCCACATTGCCCATAATGTCCAGATCGGCACCGATTGCCTCATCTGTGGGCAGGTCGGGATCGCGGGTTCGGCAGTCATCGGCGACCGGGTCATTCTGGCTGGCAAGACTGGGATTAAGGATCACATCGAGATTGGCAACGATGTCATCGCGGCCGGAGCCTCGCAGATCTACAGCAACGTCCCTGACGGACAGCGGGTCATGGGCGCACCGGCGGTTGCCATGCACAGGAGCATCGAGAGCTACAAGGCGCTGCGGCGTCTGCCCCGGTTGCTCAGGCGCGTGGCGGCCCTCGAAGAGACATTCCGGGGACGGTCGGGGCAAGACAAGGAGGGGAGCTGACTGGACCGGGCCATGAGTGACACCCTATTGACTGACATCACCCGCATCATCGCCGGGATGGCCATGGTCGATGCTGCTGATCTGACAGCGGAGACGCGCATCGAGGACCTGGAGATGGATTCGCTCGCGATTGTCGAGACCCTGTTTGCCATCGAGGAGCAGTTCGACATCAGCATTCCCTTCAATGCCAATGAGATGGGCAGCACCAGTTTCGATGTGTCGACCATCGCCTCGATTGTCGCCGGTGTCGAAGAGCTCGTGGCCACCAAGGGCAGTTGAGTTGACCAGAAAACGCGTTGTTGTCACTGGCCAGGGCACCATCAATCCGCTGGGATCATCGGTCCCGGCGACCTGGGATGCCATGACCAGGGGAGACTGTGCCATCGGGATGCTGGAGCTCGATGATCTTGAACGGCTGGCCATCCAGATCGGTGGCCAGATCCGCGATTACCGGCCCGAAGACCATTTCGATCGGCAGCAGTTGGCCCTGTATGACCGCTTCACGCAGTTTGCCCTGATTGCAGCCGGCCAGGCCCTTGCCGATGCTGACCTCACCATTGATGCGGAACTCGGGTTGGCCAGCGGGGTGGTCATCGGGACGGCCGGGGGTGGTCTGAACACCTGGAACAGCAGTTACCGGGCTGTCTACGCCGAGGGCAGGAACCGGGTCCATCCCTTCGTTGTCCCCAAACTCATGAACAACGCTGCGGCCAGTCACATTTCCATGACCTATGGTCTGCGAGGTCCATCCTTTTCGGTCTCGACAGCCTGTGCCTCATCCAACCATGCCATCGGCCTTGCTTTCAGCATGATCCGGGACGGGATGTCAGACATCATCCTGACCGGTGGCAGCGAGAGCATGCTCTGCTTTGGCGGCATCAAGGCCTGGGAAGGACTGCGCGTGATGTCCAGTGAGGCGTGCCGACCCTTTTCCGCCAACCGCAGCGGGATGGTGCAGGGAGAAGGTGCGGCCGTCTTTGTCCTTGAAGAACGTGCGCATGCCCTGGCTCGCGGTGCCACGATCCTTGCCGAACTCTGCGGTTTTTCCATGACCTCGGATGCCGGTGATATCGTCATGCCCTCGACCGATGGTGCCGCCCGAGCCATGCAGGGCGCACTCGACGATGCCGGTCTGGCTCCGGAGTCCATCCAGTACATCAACGCACATGGCACCGGCACGGCGGCCAATGACCGCACGGAATGCACGGCCATCCGGGAGGTCTTTGGTGCCCATGCGGACCGGTTGATGCTTTCATCCACCAAGTCGATGCACGGGCACCTGATCGGGGGAACCGGCGCCGTCGAGATGCTGGCCTGCACGCTGGCACTCAATCGCGGCATTATCGCCCCGACCGTCGGTTATGTGGAGCCCGACCCTGATTGCCCGCTTGATGTCGTGCCCAACACCGCCCGCCAATCCGATGTCACCCACACCATGTCGAACGCCTTTGCCTTCGGCGGCCTCAATGCCGTCCTGGTGCTTGGCGCCGGCGCCTGAGACCCCGGTCGGGACCCGTCAATCCATCAGACCCGCCTCTGTCCCCCCTCTCGCTCATTTCGATTGTCCTCCCGGCCCGGGTGGCAAGGAGGCCGTCAGTCATTCAGGGCCCGTCACCACCGGGTCAAGACAGGTGTCGTTGTCAAGGAACGCGATGGCAGCGTATTTGGAGGGCAGCACCTCGGCCCCGGAATCCGCCTCCAGTGCTTCGATGAAGGCTTGGCGGGCCCTGTCAACCGGCAGGGTGATCACGGCTCCTGCCAACGCAAGGGTGCCGATGGCTGGGTCTCGTAATGATCTTTGCTGGCGGCGGACTGGCTGGCCAGGAACAGGTCGTGCAGGTGAAAGAAGTCCGCATGCGTGTGCTGGGCTGGCGTGCATGGTCTGGAGCAGGGCAATCGCGCCAGTGGGCCCTCAGGGCTTGCGGCAGCATCTCGCAGGCGGGGCCGGGCGATTGCCATTCAGGCCGGTGCTGCATATCTCGCAATACCGTGCGGGGCGGTCATCGCCCTTTCAGGCTCTGCGCCGGTCGGTCATCGGAGGTGGTCAGTGTGATGGTCACGAACAGCCCCGCCGCTGCCAGCATCAGGATGGCGTGTCCTTGCGTCATGGGGGGCAACAGGGGTGCACGGGGGATGCATGAAGCCGAATCGGGTGTATGACAACCGAGCCGGTCCGGACTGCGTCGGGCCACCAGCACCGGTCGGTCCGATGGATGTGAACGTCTCACCCCGGGGAGCAATGATCCTCCGGGGCGTGATCTCAGTTTTCGGTGGGCGGCTCCGTCGCCAGATCATCAAGGTCCAGCCCCTCTGACTGGATGTCCTCGAGTCGTGCATAGGCGGCGGTGAAGCCGTTCAGCGAGAGATCGAATTCGATGGGAGCCGTGGTGTTGTCGAATTCAAACAGGACCATCTTCCACGTCGAACCGGTCTTCATGGCATTGATCTCGGTCTTGAGAATGCCAATCCGGGCCAGACAGCCGTCAGGAACACAGTATTTGAAGGTGTAGCGGCGCGGCGTATTGTCATCCACGGCCATCTCGATGCCGATCTCAAGATTGGTCCCCAGCGGGGTGACGATGGCCGCCGCTGCCGCAAAGAGGTTCGAATTGGTGATCGGCCAGATGTTGATCCGGGCGGCGGGCGTGCCCAATGCATTGAGAATCGGCTGGAACATGGTGCAGTCGAGAGCCTCGCCCGCCGGGCGGTTGCAGACGACAATCCAGTCATCGTAGATTTCCTGATGGGGCACCAGTTCGCCGGCACTGAGGCCGAGGTCCTCACGGCCCGGCCCGGTCTCCTCGCCACCCTCCTGCGCAAATGATGCGTGCATCATGGCCAGGCCGACCCCGAGGCCCAGCGTGACCACTTTCGTGATATGAAATACCCTTTTGGCTGTCATGTGGCGTGTCCCTGTCCCATCTTGCCATCGTCCACCCGGCATCAGCTGCAACCCGCAAGCCATGGCACCCGGTATCCGGGGGCCCGACTAGCACGAAACGCTGCGGATGTGTATGCCCGCCCGCAAATCAGCAGTTGTCCTCGCTCTCGTGCCCCCCCGAACGGATGCGCACGCGTGCAATGCGGTTCTGGACCCGTTCTTCGATGATGAATTCATGGCCGTGCAGCTGGAACGATTCGCCCTGGCTTGGAATGTAGCGGATCTGGTGAATGACGAGGCCGGCGACCGTATTGGCGTTGTCCTCGGGAAGACCCCAGTTCATGATCTTGTTCAACTCGTGCACGGGCAGGGTTCCCTCCACAACCATCTCCTTGCTGCCGGCCTCGACGAGATCCTCGGTCGGTACGGCATCGTATTCGTCGGCGATCTCGCCGACGATTTCCTCGAGGATGTCCTCAAGCGTCACCAGACCCTGGAGTGCCCCGTACTCATCCACCACCAGGGCAAAATGGGTGTGCCGTGCGAGAAACTCCCGCATCTGGGCCCCCAGCGAGGTGGTCTCGGGAATGAAATAGGGATCCTTGAGGCCACGCACCCAGTCCCGATGCGCCTCGCCGGTCGACTTGTGGCGGTAATAGAGCCGGTAGATGTCCCGAACATGGGCGATCTTGATGATGTTCTCGTAGTCGCCCCGGTAGACTGGCAGGCGGGAATGGGTGGCGTCGATGCAGTGGGCAAAGATCGATTCAAGCGGGTCATCGGCATTCAGCATCTCGATCGTCGATCGGTGCTGCATGACATTCTCGACGGTCCGGTTGTGGATATCGAGCGCCCCCAGGACCCGCTGGAGGTCATCGGGGCTGTACATGCCCGCCGAAACCCCGAGCGAGACACGTCCGACGATCTCATCCTGGATGTCCTGGGCGCTCTCGATCTTCTTCATCCGGGCTCCGAGTGATGACAGCAGGCCGCGGACCGTGGCCCGGGCCACGAACACGATGGGGGCGAAGATGGTGATGAAGGTCCGGATCGGGCCCGCCACGACCGAGGCCGAGGCCTCGGGCCAGGTCAGGGCATAGGTCTTGGGCAGGATCTCGGCAAAGACCAGGATCAGGACGGTCATGACCAGTGTGGCCACGAACACGCCGGAATCGTCCAGCAACTGGCTGAAGAGACTCGTGGCCAGGGCGGTGGCCAGAATGTTGACGAAGTTGTTGCCGAGCAGGATGCCCGACAGCAGCTTGTCGGGATCCCCGGTCACGGCCAGGGCCCGTCTTGCCCCCCGGTGGCCCTTTTCCGACATCGACTTCAGCCGCCCCTTGGAGGCTGAGGTCAGGGCTGTTTCGGATCCCGAGAAAAACGCGGAACAGCAGATCAGTCCGACGATCGCGACTGCATGGGCAATGAGTGAGATGTCGGCACCATTCATGGATGTCTCCTTTTTTCTGTCGTGCCCACCGGTGCCTGGAATCGCACCCCGTCCTCCATCGTCAGGCCCGGCCCTCAGCCAGTGGATGGAAGGTCATCACGGCATTCCTGAGTTGGGCATCAAGGACATGGGTGTAGAGTTGGGTGGTCTCGATCTCGGCGTGCCCCAGCATGGTCTGGATGACCCTGAGATCGGCACCATTGGCCAGAAGGTGGGTGGCAAAGGAATGGCGCAGCACATGGGGTGAGATCCGACCGGGATCGAGACCGGCCACCCGGGCGAGTGACTTGATGGCCAGGTAGGCGGTGACCCGGCTGATGTGGCCCCGGCCCGCCTGCCCGGGAAAGAGATAGGGGTTGGCAGTCGCCTCGACGGTCGGCAGGGCATCCCGCAGGATCAGCCAGGCATGGGCTGCCCGCCGGGCCCGGCGGGAGATCGGTGCCAGCCGCTCCTTGCCACCCTTGCCCACCACCAGAAGGGTCTCGATGGGTCCCCGCAAGGCATGGGCCCTGAGGGAGACGAGTTCGGTGATCCGGAGGCCCGTTGCATAGAGGAGTTCGACCAGACAGGCATTGCGTTGCGGGCGGGGGCCGCTTGCTGACGCGGCCGCCGCCAGGATCCGTTCGACATCGTCAAGGGTCAGGCATTTCGGCAGGGTCCGGCCGGGCCTCGGGGCGCGGATGTGCAGTGTGGGGATGTCCTCACGCCAACCCTCCTCCTTGGCAAAGAGGAAGAACTGGCGAATGGCAGCCAGTTTGCGGGCTTGGGTGGAGCGCGCCATGCCACGCGTGGACAAGGCATCGAGCCAGGCAGCGATGGCATGCGGGGTGGCCGTCAGCAGCGACTGGTCGTGATTGTCCAGAAACGCCTGCAGGGCCAGAAGGTCCCGGCGATAGGCGTGGCAGGTATTGAGGGCCGCGGATCGCTCCGCCTGGAGCGCTTCCAGAAACTGCTCAATATGGCCCGATGTCAATTCAGCACCTCCATCGCCATCCATTCCACAGCCAGATCCCGGGCCCGTTCAGACTCATTGTAGTGAACAAGCAGCGCGATTGCATCCTGAAGATGGAGTGGTGCGACCGCATCGCGGTCATTGAAGGGAGTCATGGCCATCAGCAGTGCCTCGCCATGCCGGCCGCTTTCGACAAGGTCCCTGAGTCCCTGACTGGCGACCGTCCCGTCGAGCCCTGCTCGCAAGGCCGGCATCGTTACCCCGGCGAGGCCGCTGGCCTCAACCGGGAGCCCGAAACTGAACCGGATCAGCTTGGCCAGATCGCGTTCACCGCCAACCAGCGGGCCGCAGACACACGCCCGATAATGCCCCCCGAGGGCGAGGATGATCTGCTGGGTCAGGCTCGAGACCGAGGATGTCGCACTGAGCGCGTCGGCATAATGGTCGGCAAAGGCATTGAGCAGTCCAGATGCCGCCAGAGAGGGAAAGAGTCCATCAAGCATCGCGAGCCCCTCGGCAGTCTCGCCAAGGAGCAGGGTCTGGTCCAGGGCCAGCAGCTGTGGAATGCCGCTGTTTCCGTCGTTGCTCGGTTCCCAATGGGTCCGGCGATAGACGGCAAGGGCCTGCGCAAACGAGACAGATTGGGACCGGGCCAGAGCCTCGATGGCTGCGATCTGCACCGGGGCCGGCAGGGTCTCGCGCAACCCAAGGGGCGCCAGGGCAACCCGGTCGGGCAGCACGGTTGCATCGTTGGTGGCATCAATGAGAATCCGGGTCAGCAGGACATTGCCATTCTCAGGCCCCGGCAGCGATGCCGCGGGTCCAGCCGGATCAAAAAGCAGACCGAGGACTGCTGCAGAGGTCGGTGTCAGCCCATCCAGCGCCAGGGCGATCTCGTACAGGTCACGGGCCTGTTCGGTCTTGCCGAGGGCATGATGGCAATAGATGTGATCGGCCAGGGCCGGTGTGAGTGATGGCTGGGCCAACAGACGGTTGCAGAGTCGGGTCTCGGTCCCCGTCAGCAATGCCACATCCCGCCAGGATGGATACAGTGCGGGATGACCCGGACCGACAACGCCAAGCAGGGCGCCGGCCTGGTCGACGGCCCCAAGGGCAAGAAGGCCGTCGATGCGGGCCTGCAAAAGGGCGCCATCAGCCCGTCCAGTGGTTGGAGCCGGGGTCTCAACCAGCATGAGGACATGGAACACGTCAAGGAGGCTGGCAGGGAGGGCGGATGTCTGCCGACCGATGAGGGCGATGAGATCATCTGCCCTGGAATGGTGCCACAGGTCCACGGGCAAACCACTGGCTGCAGGGCCGATCAGGCCGATTGAATCGAGGGAGACGGCGTCCAGATAGTCCTTGGCAATCTCGGGTGGATCGGTCAGCGAGGGAACGCTGACGGTCTGGCCGGTGCCGCCATGCCCAGTCAGGGCAATGATCAGGGCCAAGGGCAGGGCGGTTGCAACGCGGTGTTCAGTTCGCATCTGCGGTGTTGGGGTAGGGGATCTCCTGCTCGATCGCCCGGTCCGGTGGCGACAGGTCGCCGAGCAGGCTATAGGCAACCAGAGCCAGAAGCAGGACAATCACGAGCGACAGAATGCCGATGAACAGTCTGATCTTCATATCCGGACACGCATCGCGCTGGTTTCCCACCTGGTCTGCGGTCCCCATCACTACCGTGATGGTTCGGAATCGCAAGCCCATGTTCCGCTGACTGCCATGGCCCCGGTTCTCATGACGCACCCTGCTCCCCATATTGTTCTTGTCGGGATGATGGGTTGTGGCAAGACCCGCATCGGCAGTGCCCTGGCCCGGCGAATCGGCTGGCGGTTCCTGGACCTCGATGCCGTGCTTGAGATCCGGGGGCGGCGCAGCATCGCCACACTGTTTGCTGAAGAGGGAGAACCAGCGTTCCGTCGCAGGGAGAGTCGGATGCTGGCGCGGCTGCTGAAGCAACGTCCCAGCGTCATTGCCACAGGGGGTGGGGCGTTCCTCGCTCCGGTCAACCGCCAACTCATCGACCGCACGGGAATCTCGGTCCACCTCGCCGCCCATCCCCGCATCCTCTGGCATCGGATCGCCGGTGATGTTTCCCGACCGCTGATTGCGGGTGCCGATGGCCAATCCAGCCTGGTCAGACTCGCCAGAGCCCGTAGGCCCGTCTACACAAGGGCCAGCATGACGGTGTGGATCAATGGCGGTGACCGCCCCGCCGCCCTGGTGGACCGAATCTGTTCCCAACTCGCCGTTCTGGAATGATGGCAGCTGACGCCATGCCCCGGACTGTCACTGTCGCGCTGGATACGCACAGCTATGACATCCTGATCGGTCGGGGGTTGCACGCACGCACCGGGGCCCTGATCGTCCCGTTGCTGGCCAGCCGCCAGGTGGCCCTCGTGACAGACGATGGTGTAGCGCCCCACCATCTCCAGAGGGTTCTGGCAAGTCTTGACGATGCCGGCATTCGCTGCCAGCACCTGATCTTGCCACGGGGCGAGCAGTCCAAGAGCTGGACGACGCTCATGCGTGTTGTCGAGTGGTTGCTCGGTCTGCCCCTGGAACGGGATGATGCCGTGCTCGCGCTGGGCGGCGGCGTCATCGGTGATCTGGTCGGATTTGCCGCGGCCATGACACGCCGGGGGATTGCCTGCATACAGATGCCAACCTCCCTGCTGGCGCAGGTGGACAGTGCCGTGGGTGGCAAGACCGGGATCAACTCCCAACTGGGCAAGAATCTCATTGGCGCCTTCCATCAACCCCGGCTTGTCATCAGCGATCTCGCGGCGCTGGCCACGCTCCCGGCCCGTGATTTCCTGGCTGGCTATGGCGAGGTGGTCAAATACAGCCTGCTCGGTGACGCGGACTTCTTTGCCTGGCTTGATGCCAGACGTGATGTCCTCACTGCCCTTGACGATGACGATCTTGCCACCATCATCGAGCGTTCGTGTCACATGAAGGCCCGGATCGTAGCAGCGGACACCTACGAGGCAGGCGTACGGGCCACGCTCAATCTCGGGCACACCTTCGGGCATGCCCTCGAGGTTGTCACGGGGTATTCGGACCATCTCCTGCACGGCGAAGCCGTGGCGATCGGCTGCGTGCTCGCCTTTGAGACATCCGTCCGCATGGGCCTCTGCCCACCGGGCGATCTTGACCGTGTCTGCGATCACCTGAGGGCCGTCGGCTTGCCCGTGCGCATCGCCGAAATCCCTGGTCCAGGACTGGCTGCCGACGCCATCATGGCCGCCATGGCCCAGGACAAGAAGGTCCGTTCCGGCACGCTACATTTCATCCTGACCCGGGGTATCGGGTCGGCATTCAGGACTGCTGCGGTCAATCATGGGTTGGTCAAGGCGATCATCACCGACAGCAGCCGACCCTGACCGATCATGGACCGGTTCCGGTGGTGCAGGGATGTCAAGGCGGTGTATAGCGGCCCCGCAGCGACCATTGCACTTCAGAGTGGCACGGGGCCCAAAGGAGGCGGAGGAGTCCATGTACAAGATCATACCGGTTGCACCTTTTGATCTGGTCATCTTCGGGGGCACCGGTGACTTGGCCCGGCGCGAGATTCTCCCGGGCCTTTTCCGACGATTTCGGGTCGGTCAACTGCCCGGTGAGTCGTCCATCATCTGTCTTGGCCGGACCCCGTTGGATACCGCCGCGTTCCGGACCCTGGTGGCAGAGGCCATCGAAACCCATGCGGTCACTGACCGGCATGATGCAGGGACCGTGGCCGCGTTTCTTGACCTTGTCTCTTACCAGTCCCTTGATGTCGAGGATGGCACCGCCTGGCGGGACTTTGCCGCTGGATTCCGCTCCGACCGGATCACGACCTATTACCTGTCGGTGCGCCCCGGCATCTTTGCAGCCATCATCGCCGGTCTCAAGGCCGAGGATCTGTGCAAACCCAATGTCCGCATTGTCCTCGAAAAACCCTTTGGATCCGACCTCGACTCGGCGCGGGACCTGAACCGGATCCTCGCCGCATCCTTTGACGAATCACAGGTCTACCGGATCGACCATTATCTCGGCAAGGAAACCGTGCAGAATCTCATGGCCCTGCGGTTTGCCAACGTCCTCTTCGAGCCTCTCTGGAACAGCCGTTTCATCGACCATATCCAGATCACGGTGGCCGAACGCACCGGTGTCGCAGGCCGCGGAGACTACTATGACCGCTCGGGAGCCCTGCGGGACATGGTCCAGAACCATCTCATGCAACTGCTGTGCCTTGTGGCCATGGAACCCCCGGCCCGCTTTGATGCCAATGCCGTGCGTGATGAGAAACTCAAGGTCATCCAGGCACTGCTTGATCCCGGTCGTGAGGATATCGTCCTGGGCCAGTATGCAGATGGGCAGGGGCAGAACAGTTATCGACAGGATGTTGGCAACCCCGACAGCACGACCGAATCCTATGTTGCGCTCAAGTGTCAGGTGGCCAACTGGCGCTGGTCCCGGACGCCATTCTATCTCAGGACCGGCAAGCGACTCCCTCGACGGGTCTCGGAAGTCGTCGTGCAATTCCGCGAGCTGCCGCACTGGATCTTCGATGAGTCGCTCCCCGGCAAGGGCAATCTGCTGACCATTCGCCTGCAACCCGATGAGGGGATTGACCTCCGGCTGACCATCAAGGAGCCGGGCCCCGGCGGCATGCGGTTGGTTGCGGTGCCCCTCGACATGAGTTTTGCCAACACCCTGACCAGCGATGCCGCTGAACTGATCAATGCCTATGAACGCCTGATCATGGACGTCATCCGCGGTGACCAGACCCTGTTCATGCGCAGCGACGAGATCGAGGCTGCCTGGCGCTGGACCGACACCCTGCTTGCCACCTGCAGAGCGCATGCAGCGCCCGTCCAGCTGTATTCGTCCGGCAGCGCCGGACCGCTGGCCGCCAACGCCCTGCTCGATCGCGACGGGTCGCACTGGCACCCGCTGGAACCATCGACGCCAGCCGAGACCCTGCTCAGGACCCCCTGACTGTGCACAGCGCCGGCAAGGACACGTCCCGATGACCTCGATTGTCGACCTGTTTGCTGCTGATCCTGACCGGGCCGCACGGTTCTCCCTGGCCGCTGACGGTCTCCTGCTCGATTATTCCAAGACGACCCTCAGCCAAGCCGATCTCAACGACCTGTTTGACCAACTGGCCGCCCGGCAGGTCCCCGCCTGGCGCGACCGCATGTTCGGCGGCGCGATGATCAACACCACGGAAGATCGCCCGGTCCTGCATACGGCCCTGCGCGACCCGGATGGTGAACCCTTGTGGGTCCATGGCCAGGATTTCCGGGTCCGGGTCCGGTCCGCCCTGGATCAGATGCTGACGTTCGCCGAATCCCTCAGGACCGGTGCCCGTCCCGCATCAAGCGGCCGGCGCTATGCCCACCTTGTCAATATCGGGATCGGTGGTTCGGACCTCGGGCCCCGGCTCGCGATCGCCGCCCTTGCCCCCGACCATGCCCAACCCAGGGTCCGGTTTCTGTCCAATGTCGACAGCACGGCCTTCCATGACTGCACTGCGGATCTCGATCCACACAGCACGCTGTTTGTCGTGGCCTCCAAGAGTTTCCGTACCCCCGAGACCCTCATCAATGCCCAGACGGCCCGGTCGTGGCTGGCCGAACAGGGCGTCCGCGAACCCGGGTGGAACTTTGCCGCCATCACAGCGGCTCCAGAGCGTGCCCGGGACTTTGGCATCGATCCCGCGGCGACGTTCCCGCTCGATGAGGGAGTCGGGGGTCGTTACTCGCTTTGGGGCAGCATTGGCCTGCCGATCATCGTGGCGACCGGCGCTCCGGCATTCCGGGAACTGCTGGCCGGGGCCCGGTCGATGGACCGGCATTTCACCACCGCACCACCCCGTCGCAATCTGCCGATGGTGCTGGCGCTGGTCGGGCTCTGGCACAGCCGGAACTGTGGCCATGCCAGCCGTGCTGTCATTCCCTATGAGAGTCGCCTGGCCCTCCTGCCGACCTATCTCCAGCAGCTGGAGATGGAATCAAATGGCAAGTCCGTGGACCGTACGGGGGCACCCGTTGCGGCACCGACGGTTCCGGTGGTCTGGGGAACAAGCGGGACCGATGGTCAGCATTCCTATTTCCAGATGCTGCATCAGGGAACCCAGATTGTCCCCTGTGAGTTCATGATCGGGGCCCACAGTGCCTGCAGCGAGCACGATGACCATCACAGGGTACTGCTGGCCAATTGCCTTGCCCAGAGTGAAGCCCTCATGACAGGGCGCGATCGCGCGGCGACCGCGGTGGCCCTGGCCCACGACCTGGATGGCCCTGAATCGGATGCGATGCTTGCCCATCGGACATTCCCGGGCAACCGCCCGACGACAACCCTCGTCTATGAGCAGCTGACCCCCTTTGTCCTTGGTCAGATTCTTGCCCTCTATGAGCACCGCACGTTCGCTGAGGGAATCATGATGGGGATCAACAGTTTCGATCAATGGGGTGTCGAGCTGGGCAAATCCGTCGCCGAATCGCTCCTGCCGGCCATCGAATCCCCCGACCGGGCACCGCCGGGAACCACGCCGTCAACCCACGGGCTCCTGCGCCATATCGCTGCGCTGCGTCTTCCCGCCAATCATCACCGACCAGGTGATCCCCAGCCCCGATCTGCACGGGGCCCTGCGCAACTGGATCACGATTGCCGGTAGTGGACCAGTGTGAAATGTTCAATTCTTGTTCTTTTTCTTGCACTGCTTCGATTGCCTCAAGATTTTGCGGCTTCTTGATCGCGAGCAATGATGATCGCGATCTCTTCATCCGTCATCCCGGATTGCCTCAGAATCCTTTCGGCAGATTTCGGTAGTGGCTCGGTTTGAACGTTGCAAAACCTGCGTGGGGAAAGGGCGGCCAGGAGGCCGCCCCGTGTTCGGGATGTTCCGCGATCCTCCAGCGATATCCGGTTCCGGATTGACGCCCTCGCGTGGCCCGCACTCCCGAGAACCGGATGGCTCAGCTGTCGAGGTCCAGACAATTGAGATACTGCCTTTGCGCCTGGCTCGCCACAGTCTGGCCGGCGAGGATGTGTGTTCCGTTGCGCGTGCCGTTGCAATAGCAGTCCCGAATGTCCTGCCGGGTGCGGGCCACCGCATAGCACCCGGTCCGGTTATATTGGGCTAGGTTGGGTTGCCAAGTGCCTTGAGACATAAACAGGTTCTGCTCGGCAGGCGAGAACTCGCCGCGGGTCTTGAAGCAGAAGCGGCGAATCGGTTCTGTGTATGGTGCTGTGCCACCGTACACAACGACTGTGTAGCGCGTATTCTTCTTCAGGCTGGAGAAAGTGCCGGACTGTGCCGCCAGTGGTTGGGATGAACCGAGATTTTTAACCTGCTGTGGAGTACCCATCCCGCCTTCTTGAACCCCCACATATACATTGAATAAATTGACATACGGGATGCTATTAATGTTGAATGTCAGGCTGTCGTTTGTGGGAGTCCCGGAAATATTTCCGACGGGGAACACCCCCTGCTCTGACACGCCTTGCGTGCAGGCTACCGTGCCGGTGGTCGCCGGAATGACCAACTGCTGGGCCTGCGCCGGCCATGCGATGGCCGCAAGCAGCAGGAGGGTTGCTAATCTAGCGAGGGGGGGGGGGGCGAATTAAGGTTTTTCTGGATCATGATTGTGTTCCTCATGGTTAACATTTTCCTGCATCATATAGTACTTTCCTTTCTGAAAATAGACAAACTTTCAAGCTGAGCCACTACCCGATTGCCGCCGTCGTGTCCGGCCCGGTCGTGCAGCCATCACGCCGGATTTGAAGGACAGATCGGGCAGGGTGACTGTGCCGGAAAGATGGGGGAAGGGATCCGTGGCATGGGGGATGGCATTGGCATCGATGAAGTGCTCCTGGAACCGGGGTTCCACTGCGGTCTCGATTTTCTCGATGCTCTGGACAGCCCTCTCGATTGCCGGCCGGGCTGTGCGGTTGCAGAGTGCCATGCGAGCCCCTGTCCCGGCGGCATTGCCAGCCGCTGCGACCCTCTCCAGCGGACAATCCGGGATCATCCCGAGCACCATGGCATGCAGCGGTGAGATGTGGGTGCCAAAGGCCCCAGCCAGCACCACCCGGTCCACGACCGGGCTGCCGAAGCGGTCCATGAGCAACTTCGCGCCGGCATAGAGGGCGGATTTGGCCAGTTGGATGGCCCGCACATCACTTTGGGTCACGAGGATCTCGGGACCCCCGGTCAGGGCCCCATCATAAAGCCGGTAGGCGTGGGTCCGGCCCTCGGCAACCAGGTGCGGGCAGTCACCGATGGCAGCGGGGCCACCGATGAGTCCGCTGCCATCGACAAGGCCAGCGAGGCGCATTTCCGCCACGGCCTCGATGATCCCCGACCCGCAGATCCCGGTGATGCCGATGGCCGGAACGGCATCGGCAAACCCTTCCGCGTCGGACCAGAGATCGCAACCGATGACCCGAAAGCGCGGTTCATGGGTGGTCGGGTCAATCCGCACCTGTTCAATGGCCCCCGGGGTGGCACGTTGCCCGAAGGTGATCTGGGCGCCCTCGAATGCGGGTCCGGTCGGCGATGAGCAGGCCAGGACCCGGGTCCGGTCACCAAAGATGATTTCCGCATTCGTTCCCACATCCAGGATGAGGACACGGTCCCTGGACTCGCCAGGGGCCTGACTGAGCACAACCGCAGCGGCATCGGCACCGACATGACCGGCAATGCAGGGCAGGATATAGACGTTGGCAGCCGGATCGAGGGCATCAAGATCGAGAGTCCGGGCTGTCACCTCCATGGCCTCTGTGGTGGCCAGGGCAAAGGGCGCCTGACCGAGTTCGGAAGGATCCAGCCCCAAAAGGAGGTGATGCATGACCGGGTTCCCCACGATTACCAGCTCGAGAACCGAGGCGCTGTCGACAGCGGCGGTCGCAATTGTCGTGGCGATGAGGTCATTGAGCGCGGCCCGGACCGCCGCGGTCATCTGCGCAGCACCACCCGGATTCAGCATGGCATAGGAGACCCGGCTCATCAGATCCTCACCAAACCGGATCTGCGGATTCATCGCTCCTTTCGATGCCAGGATGGCCCCGTCGGACAGCCGGCACAGGGTGGCAGCCAGTGTGGTGGAGCCAAGGTCAAGTGCCAGGCCATGGAGTGGGCCAGCCTGCAACCCGGGCCAGATATGCACGACGTGCAGCCGGGAGCGCAGATGCGAGTGATGAATGGCGACCGTTGCGGTCCATTTGCCAGCCCGCAGGGTTGACTGCAGCCCCACCAGAACCTGGTGGTCGATGATGAGATCGGTGAGTTGCCACTGGGACTCAAGGGCCGTCAGCAGACGTTCGCGATCACCCGATGGCGTGTTCATGTCGGGTTCGGCCACCTCAACATAGCAGACCCGGAAGGATGGATCGACCGTGATGGGTCTTGCATCGATCTCCTTGCGGATGATCTGACGGTGGACCTGGGACTCCGGCGGGACATCAATCACCAGATCACCGGTGATCCGGGCCTGACAGCCCAGTCGACGGTCTGGTGCCAGTCCCTGCCGGCGCTGGCAGCGCTCCTCAATCGTGGTCCGGTTTGCCAGTGCGGTCGCATCGACGGTGATCCCGTGCTTGGGAAATGTCCCGAAAGACGGCGTGCACTGGCAGCGCCTGCACAGGCCCCGTCCCCCACAGACGCTGTCGAGATCAACGGCCAGCAATCGGGCGGCCGCCAGGACCGTGGTTCCCCTTGGCACCCGCCCGCGCTGACCCGAGGGCATGAAGATGATCAGGGGATCGGCACTGACCATCATTCAGGACTCGGTCACCGGGGTATGGTGTCAGGCGGAGACCGATCGCTCCCGGCGCCCCCGGCGGCGCGGGGTCGGACCGGCATCGGTCGGTGGCGCCGGGGCGTTGTGCCGGATCCAGGCAGCACCATTGGGATCGCGATCGGTCAGCAGGTTGGCAGCCCGGACGGCATTCATTTCCACCGCTCCGACGGGATTCATGATGGCGGATGTCATCCCCGAGCTGATGGCCATCGGCAGGAAGGCCGCGTTGATGGCGTGGCGGTTGGGCAAGCCAAAGGAGATGTTCGAGGCGCCACATGTGGTGTTGACCTGCAACTCCTCGCGCAGGCGACGGACGAGCCGGAAGACCTGCATGCCAGCGGTGGCCATGGCCCCGATGGGCATCACCAGCGGGTCGACGATGACATCCCGGGCCGGAATGCCATAATCAGCGGCCCTGTTGACGATTTTGCGGGCCACCTCGAACCGGACATCCGGATCTTCCGAGATACCGGAATCGTCATTTGAGATGGCGACCACCGGCACATCATGTGTCTTGATCAATGGCAGGATTGCCGCCAGCCGCTCTTCCTCGCCGGTGACAGAATTCACCAGAGGGCGCCCCTTGCAACTGGCCAGACCGGCCTCGAGTGCTGCCGGGACGGAACTGTCAATGCACAGCGGGACATCAGTGATCTCCTGGACAAGGGTGATCAGTTGGCGCATGAGCGGGGGCTCGGTTTCGTTGGGATCGGGATTGCTGTTGTAGACCACGCCGGCATTGACATCGAGCATGCTGGCTCCGCATCTGACCTGCTCAAGCGCATCGTTCTGCACGGTTGTCAGGATGCCCGCTTCCAGTTCAGCCGCCAGCATCCTGCGTCCGGTTGGATTGATTCGCTCACCGATGACGCAGAACGGTTCGGCGGGGCCGATGACCACCGTGCGGCTGGCCGAGGCCACGACAGTCGTGGTCATGGCGAACGCCGCATCCGATCCTGGGCTCGGGCGCGCCCGAGCCAGTCAGCCGCCGGCCGGATGCCCCCCATCGGAAAGAGGTGGAATCCTGCAATGCCCCATTCCGGCTGCGCAGTGGCCCAGCGTTGCAACTGATCATGGAGCTCATCGGGCGCAACCGGGGCAAGGAGTTGGGTCATCTGGTGCCGTCGCACCCGCAGACTCCGTATCGAGGGTCCGATGCCACAGAGGGCGGCATATTTGAGCAGGGTCGGCAGGCTGGCCGGACCCGCCAGCCCGATATGGACAGGCATCGTGATGCCCTGTTGGCGAATGGTCCGGATCCAGCGGCGGATGGGCGTGGCATTGAACGCAAACTGGGTGACCAGGGCCAACCGGGCCTCGGTCCGGTTGGCCGAGGCCTGCTTGTTCTGCAGTGCGGCAATGGCGCGCCGGGCCCCACCATCGGCATCGATGGCCCGACTCCCTTCAGGATGGCCGGCCACCCGCAGTTCCGTATACCCATACCGATCGAACAGATCGCTCCTGAGCACCGAGTCGGCATCGGCGTATGGCCCCACAGCCCTGTCCAGACTGCCAGCCAGCACGAGGGCTCCGGTCACGCCGGCTTCCTGCCGATACCGACCGATCATGTCCTCAAGCGTGGCATGATCCGCAATGGCACGCGCCAGGATATGCGGGATGGGGATGAAGCCTTGCTGGCGCACCCGCAACGCGGTGCGGAGCATGTCCGCAAATGCTGTGTCGCCAATCTGCGCAATGTAGACTTCCGTACCCCGGGGCAGGAGGGAGGTCAGATCACCGATGGCATCAGCGGTCCGTGGCATGACCTCAATTGAATACCTCCAGGGTGGGGCATCCGGAGCCGGTGCTTCCGGCACCC
Source organism: Paracoccaceae bacterium (assembly GCA_965215545.1). Classification (GTDB taxonomy): domain Bacteria; phylum Pseudomonadota; class Alphaproteobacteria; order Rhodobacterales; family Rhodobacteraceae; genus MPNP01. Next base: position 2,936,306 of record OZ244066.1, on the reverse strand, counting down.
GTGCCGCGCTTCTCTCCTGATGGGATTGGGCCAGGGTGGCCGACCGGGGAGTCATGCGGTCCGCTCCCAGCCACCATTGGCGACCAGGGCACGCATCCGGTCCCCGGGATAGTCCATCTCGATCCGGGCTGCCTCACGCAAGGCTGGATCATCGGCTGGCCCGTCAATGGCATAGGGATCACCTTTGCGCCATTGGGCCAGATATCCATCGGTCCCGACCAGGCCGCACTGCATCGCGCAGCGATCAATCGCCGCCTCGAATCGGGGCGACAGTTGCCGCTTGCGGGCCCGCCGCCCTGAGCCGATGATGACCTGGGCCGGGATGTCACGCCAGTAAATGATGCGGGCTTGCGCCATGTCCAGAGTCCCTCTCGCTGACCCAGTCCTCGCCATAGCCCTCCTGGCCAGCCCCATTCGTACCGTTTTGCGACATGACTTTCCGCTATCCGACCCCCAATCGCACTGTACTCCCGTCTGTGGTATCGCCGTCCGGGACAGCGACAATGCTGCCAGAAGCATGACGGGATTCGCCATGGCACGGGACAGGGCACACCGATCACGACGTCCCGGTCGACTCGATGATGCAGGCCGGGTCAGGGTCCGGACAGCCAGGGGTCGCCGGACGAGTTCCACCCGTTGGCTGGACAGACAGCTGAATGATCCGTTCGTCAAGCTGGCAAATCGCGAGGGCTATCGCTCACGCAGTGCTTACAAACTGCTGGAACTCAATGACCGCTTTCGCTTTCTCAAGCATGGCACCACGGCCATTGATCTCGGCTCGGCACCCGGCGGCTGGAGCCAGATTGCGGCCGTCGCCGTAGGGGCCGCTGCATCCAGATCGCCACCGGGCGGGCGCGTTGTCGCCTGCGATCTCAGTCCGATGGACCCGATCGATGGTGTGGAGTTTCTCGCACTCGACATGCACGACCCCGCCGCCACCGCCCGGCTGCTGGCCTGTGCCGGGGGGCCGGTTGATGTGGTGCTCTCGGACATGGCTGCGCCAGCGACCGGACATGCCGGGACGGACCATCTGCGCATCATTGCGCTCTGTGAACTGGCCCTTGAACTGGCCAGGGCCTGTCTGGTGCCGGGGGGCACGCTCGTGACCAAGGTCCTCGAGGGCGGGGCCGGCAATGCCTTGCAGGCCGAGATTCGCCAGGCATTTCAGAAGGTCCGGACCGTCAAGCCGAGTGCCAGTCGCAAGGAGAGTTCGGAAAAATACCTCGTCGCCATGGGGTTTCGTCCCTGATGCCGGCTGCCCGGAGTGGCCGGAGTGTTGTTGATTGGCAGGGAATGCTGTACCGGGGCCCCGAGACACTGGATCTCGGGACCAACACAGGTGAGGGACGATGACGCGACTGACCCGGCAGACAATTGGTGACATTGATGTGGACATCATTCGCGATGGTGGGATGGTGTTTCCCGAGGATGTGTTTCCGGCCCTGAGTGCCGACCGCATTGCATCCCTGCTGAACGGTTTCGGGGCCGAGTCCATCGAGACAGGTTTCAACTGCATGCTGATCCGTCGGGGCGACTCGACGATCCTGATCGATGCGGGCTGTGGGAGTGTCATGGGCGAGGCGGCTGGCAAACTGCCCGAGGCACTGGCCGAGGCCGGAGTGGCACCCGGCGATGTCCAGACGCTGGTGATCACCCACCTGCATCCTGACCATATCTCGGGGGCGCTGAACGATGATGGTGAGGCGATCTTTGCCAATGCCGAGATGATCCTTGCCGAGGCCGAGCGGCGTTACTGGGTCGATGATGGCAATTTTGCTGGTGTCGATGCGGGGGGGCTGGAATGGCGCTCGGTGGCGCTCAAGATGCTTGATGTCTATGCGGACCGCATGACACTGATTGACACGAAGGCGGAAATCGCCAGCGGCGTGTCAACCATTCCCTTGCCGGGCCACACGCCCGGCCACTTCGGGATCATGGTCGAGCAGGGCAGGACGGCGCTCTTCTTCGGTTCCGATCTCTACCATGCCGAGGGCCTGCAACTGGCAGATGCCTCGATCTGTGCCGCCTTCGACCTTGATCCCGAGGCGGCGATCGACACGCGCAGGAAGACAATGGACATGCTTGCTGCCGAAAAGCTGCTGATGTCAGCAGGTCACATGCTGGCACCGCCACTTGGATATCTGGAACGGACTGCCGACGGCTATGCCATCACCCGCGCCGGATGAAGTCCGGATTCCTGCCCGGTGCAAGCGTTGACTGAAACCCCGGAAGAAGGATCGCCCGATGGATAAGGATCGTGCACTTGAAGCGGCACTCGCCCAGATCGAACGCAACTTCGGCAAGGGTGCCATCATGCGTCTCGGGCAGAGCGAGACATCCCAGGATGCCGAAACCACCTCAACCGGGTCCATTGGACTCGACATTGCCCTCGGGATCGGTGGTTTGCCCAAGGGACGGATCATCGAGATCTTCGGGCCGGAGTCATCGGGGAAAACCACCCTGACCCTGCATGTTGTTGCCGAGGAACAGAAACAGGGTGGGGTCGCGGCCTTCGTCGATGCCGAGCATGCCCTTGATCCGGCCTATGCCAAGAACCTGGGGGTCGCGATTGACGACTTGCTGATCTCGCAGCCCGACACCGGTGAACAGGCCCTTGAGATCACCGATACGCTGGTCCGATCGGGGGCCGTGTCCCTGATCGTTGTCGATTCGGTGGCCGCCCTCACACCCAAGTCGGAACTTGAGGGCGAAATGGGCGATTCGCAGGTCGGAACCCAGGCCCGGCTGATGAGTCAGGCCATGCGCAAACTCACCGGGTCGATCAACCGTTCCAGATGCATGGTGATCTTCATCAATCAGATCCGCATGAAGATCGGTGTGATGTTCGGCTCGCCCGAGACCACCACTGGCGGCAATGCGCTGAAATTCTATGCATCCGTCCGGCTCGATATCCGCCGGATCGGTGCCATCAAGCACCGGGATGCCGTCGTTGGCAACGCCACCCGGGTCAAGGTGGTCAAGAACAAGATGGCACCCCCCTTCAAAATGGCAGAGTTCGATATCATGTACGGCGAAGGCATCTCCCAGGGTGGCGAGATCCTCGATATCGGCGTGGCGGACAACCTCGTTGAAAAATCCGGGTCCTGGTATGCGATCGGCGATGAACGCATCGGCCAGGGCCGGCAGAATGCCATCGACTACCTCAAGGAACACCCGGATGTCGCTACCGGGCTCGTTGACCAGATTCGGACCAGGAATGGGCTGCCACCGCTTGCACCGGCCACGACCGGGGACTGACACCGGAGCGGACATGGCCCGCTCCGTGGACCCGGACGGCCGGTGCCAGGCTGCCCCTGCGACAGGACAGGACCCTTCATGACCAGTCTCAGCCAGATCCGTTCCGCATTCATTGGGTATTTCGCCGACCGGGGGCATGAGCACGTGGCGTCGGGACCCCTTGTGCCCCGGAACGATGCCACGTTGATGTTCACCAATTCCGGCATGGTGCAGTTCAAGAGCGTGTTTACCGGCAAGGAGATGCGCGACTGCCCGCGGGCGGTGACCAGCCAGAAATGCGTGCGGGCCGGCGGCAAGCACAACGATCTCGAGAATGTCGGCTACACGGCCCGCCATCACACCTTCTTTGAGATGCTGGGCAATTTTTCCTTTGGCGACTACTTCAAGGAACAGGCCATTGCCTATAGCTGGGACCTGATCACCCGGGAATTCGGGATCACCAGGGACCGATTGCTTGCCACGGTCTATGCCGAGGATGATGAGGCCTACAGCCTCTGGAAGCGGATTGCCGCCTTGCCCGATGACCGGATCATCCGGATCCCCACGACCGACAACTTCTGGTCCATGGGGCCGGTGGGCCCTTGCGGGCCCTGCACGGAACTCTTCTATGACTATGGCGAATCGATTCCCGGCGGCCCACCTGGCAGCGTCGATGAAGATGGCGACCGATTCGTCGAGATCTGGAACCTGGTCTTCATGCAATACGAACAGCATGAGGATGGCAGTCGGTCGGATCTGCCGTCACCGTCGATTGATACCGGGATGGGGCTCGAACGCATCGGGGCCCTGTTGCAGGGAACACATGACACCTACTGCACAGACCTCTTTGCCGCCCTGATCGATGCCTCGGCCGATGTCACGGGCACCGAACCCGATGGGGCGTTCAATGTGCATCATCGGGTCATCGCCGACCACCTGCGCTCTGTGGCCTTTCTGATTGCCGAGGGCATCACGCCTGCCAGTGATGGCCGCGGCTATGTCCTGCGCCGGATCCTGCGCCGGGCGATCCGGCATGTCAATCTGCTCGGGATGACGGACCCGGCCATCCATCGGCTTGTGCCCATCCTGGTGCGGGCCATGGGTGATGCATTTCCTGAACTGGTGCGGGCCGAAGGAATGATCGCCGACACCATCATGGCTGAGGAGAAACGGTTCCAGTCAACGCTCGGTCGGGGCTTGCGGTTGTTGGCGGATGCCACCGGATCCCTCGGCGCAGGGGACAGTCTGCCTGGCGCCACGGCCTTCAAACTGTACGATACCTATGGATTCCCCCTTGACCTGACCCAGGATGCCCTGCGTGAGCATGGGATCACCGTTGATGTGGCTGGATTTGAGGCGGCCATGCAACATCAGCGTGACCAATCGCGCCAGCACTGGACCGGCACCGGTGAAGAGGATCTTGACGCTTTCTGGTATGATGTGCGCGAGATGCACGGGGCCAGCGAGTTCCTCGGCTATGTGACCGAAGCCGCGCAAGGCCGAATCCAGGCCCTGGCTGCCGATGGCGTCCGGCTGGAGACGGCCAGCTGCGGGGCACCGGTGACCCTCGTGTGCAACCAGACTCCGTTCTATGCCGAAGCCGGTGGCCAGGTTGGCGATACGGGCATCATCACGGCCGAAGGGGGATCTGTCTCGGTGACCGCGACAACGGCCTTTCGGGGCATGATCCTCCATCACGGGACGGTTGAGGATGGAACGGTCCGCGTGGGCGATGATGTTGATCTCGCCGTCGAGACCCGATCCCGACAGAGTATCAAGCGCAACCACTCGGCCACCCATCTGCTCAATGAAGCCTTGCGGAGCCATCTGGGTGCCCATGTCGTGCAACGCGGGTCACGCAATGACAGCCACCGGCTGCGCTTTGATTTTTCCCATAACCAACCGCTCGGTCTTGCGGACCTCCAGGCCATCGAAGCCACTGTCAACGACCATATCGAGGCCGATGCACCGGTGGGAACCCAGCTCATGGATCTTGAGGAAGCCCGCGCGCTCGGGGCCCAGGCCCTCTTTGGCGAAAAGTATGATTCCGAGGTGCGGGTGGTCTCCATGGGGACCCTTGAGGGCAGTGGCCGGGGCCGGGATGGCCAGACATTTTCCATTGAGCTCTGCGGGGGGACCCATGTGCGCCGCACCGGGGATATCGGCCTGTTTGTGACAACCGGTGATGCGGCTGTGGCGGCCGGCATTCGCCGGATCGAGGCTCTGACCGGCGAGGCGGCGCGTCGCTATCTGACCGACCAGGATGCACGTCTGGCCCGCATCGCCCTGCTCCTCAAGGCAAGCACCAGCGATGTGGTTGACCGGGTGGCCGCCCTGGTCAAGGAGCACCATGCGCTCAGAACCACGGTACGGGACCTCCGGCAACAGCTGGCTCATGCCGAGACCGGCACCGCCGCAACGCATGCCCCTGAGGATATCGGCGGTGTGCGGTTCCTTGGCATGGTCCTGGCGTCTGCCACCGCTGGTGATCTGCCCGCCCTGGTTGATCGGGAAAAGCAGCAGGTCGAATCGGGCGTTGTGGCTCTGATTGCCACAGCTGGCGGCAAGGCGGCCCTGGCTGTCGGTGTGACCGATGATCTGGTTGCACGATTCTCGGCTGTGGAGATCGTCCGGCATGCCACACCCTGCCTTGGCGGCAAGGGAGGTGGGGGGCGCCCGGATCTGGCCCGGGGCGGTGGGCCGGATACCGCGGCAGCACAAAAGACCCTGGACTGGATTCGAACCTGGATTGGAGACCACTGATGGCTGCCTACTGGATTGCCCATGTCGATGTCACGGACAGCGATGTCTATGCCGAATATGCCAAACGCGCGACCCGGGCGATCGAGTCGCATGGTGGCAAATTCCTGGCCCGGGGCGGGGATTACACGGTACTGGAGGGCACCTGCCGACCCCGCAATGTCCTGGCGGTCTTCCCGACCATGGAGGATGCAAAACGGTGTTATGATTCAGAGTCCTATCGCGAGGCCCTGACCTATTCCAACCGGTCCTCCGACCGCGATGTCATCCTGCTTGAAGGACTCTGAGGCCACCGTCACGGGGCCTCGGGAAGATCTGGATCGGATGGTCGTGCCTCGGTTTGAATACCCCTGTGCCCACAGTCTTGACAGGAGGGATCGCCTCACGTTGACATTCGTGAGTGTCCGTCCATTGTCAGGGTCGATGCCGCCGCTGTCACATCCGTTGCGGCCTCCCCGATCACGTCAGTCGTCGTCCCGGATGTCGAACACCACATGCTGGCGCGGATTGACGGCCAGGGCGACGATGAAGCGATTTTTGGGATCGTCCCTGACCGCATTGTCATTCGTCGCCGCCACAAGGTAACCTTGGGATGCCGAGCCCGCGGCCACGGTCCCGCACACAGTGTCCGTGGTCAATGTGGACGAGTCAATCCCTCCTGAAACCTTGGTGGCAAGGGGTAGGCAAGAGGCCCCCTCGCATGGGGTTGTGTCCCAGATGTTCACGCAGAAAAACAGTTCATTCAGCAAACTCCGACCTATATTATTGCAATTGAACGGCCTATTGACTTGGAATAAATTCTGGCCTGTGATCAACTGACCTTCGGTCAAGGTGCCATCACCGCCAAATATCAACTTCTCCAGGGTGAGCAGGCGGCTGTCATTGCATTGTTCTGCTGTCGGCAGGTCTTGCGCCGGCGCGTCCAGCGGCAGGGTGAGGGCCACCAGGGCGGCGGCGCATGCCGTCAGGCGTTTTAGCAGTGTGTAGGGGGGGGGGAGGGGGCAACATCATGAACTCCTTCCAACTGTGAGTCGGCCCGCACTCTACGGGATTTGCCTCGGTAAAGCCAAGAGAAAATTTCAAGTGAGACACTACCGATCGGATCCGGTTCCGCTCGAGCGATCCGCGGGATCATAGGCAAGGTTGGGGGCCAGCCAGCGCTCGACCGCACTGACGGACAGGGACTTGCGGTTGGCATAATCCGCCACCTGGTCCGCTTCGATGCGTCCAAGTCCGAAGTAGCAGGATTCGGGGTGGGCAAGATAGTAACCGCTGACGCTGGAGGCCGGCCACATGGCATAACTCTCGGTCAAGGTCACACCAGTGGCGACCTCGGCGTCGAGCAGGGCAAACAGGGTCTGTTTCTCGGTGTGGTCCGGGCAGGCCGGGTAGCCGGGCGCCGGTCGGATTCCACGATAGGCTTCGGCGATCAGGGCTTCGTTGGACAGGGTTTCATCAGGTGCATACCCCCAGAATTCCCGCCGGACCCGCTCATGGAGCCGTTCGGCGAAGGCTTCGGCAAGGCGATCGGCCAGTGCCTTGGCCAGAATGGCACTGTAGTCATCATGCGCCTTGGCGAATTCGTCGGCAATGGCGCCAATCTCGCTGCCGGCGTTGACCACGAAGCCGCCCATGTAGTCGATGGGGCCGGCATCCTCGGGGCAGACGAAATCCGCCAGGGCATAATTGGGACGGTCATTGCGCCGCAGCATCTGCTGGCGCAGGGTGTGGACAACTGCGACCTCCTGCTCGCGTCCTTCATCGGCATACAGGACAATGTCGTCGCCCCGGCTGTTGGCCGGCCAGAAGCCAAGACTGGCTCGGGGGGTGAGCCAGCCTTCGCTCTCCATCCTGTCCAGCATCGTCTCGGCATCCCGCAAGAGGTCCCGGGCCGTGGCGCCAACCAATGGATCCTCGAGAAGGTCGGGGAAACGTCCCGCCAGTTCCCACGTTCGGAAGAAGGGTGTCCAGTCGATGCAGGACCGCAATTCGGCCAGGGGGTAATCATCGAATGTCCGGGTGCCGAGCAGGCGGGGTCGGGGGGGCACGAATCCGACCCAGTCAAGCGTGGCACGGTTGGCCCGAGCCCCGGCCAGGGTCTGGCGCCGGGTTGTCCGTCGGCCCATGCCATGATCGGCCCGGATGGACGCGTACGCCGCCTTGACCGAGGCGATGTAATCCTCCCGGCCCCGATCAGCGAGCAGCCGGGCCATGACCCCCACGGCCCGGGATGCATCCGGGACATGGATCACGGCCCGCTCATAGCCGGGATCGATCTTGACTGCCGTATGCAGACGACTGGTCGTCGCACCACCAATCAGCAGGGGGAGCATGAAGTCCTGCCGGGCCATCTCCCGGGCAAGATGGATCATCTCGTCAAGGCTGGGCGTAATGAGTCCCGACACGCCAATGATATCAACGTCTTCCTTGCGGGCTGCTTCCAGGATCCGTTCGGCCGGGACCATCACGCCGAGGTCCACAACATCGTAATTGTTGCACTGGAGAACCACGCCCACGATATTCTTGCCGATGTCGTGCACATCGCCCTTGACCGTGGCCATCAGGATCCTGCCCTTGGAGGCTGCCGCGCCACCCGCTGCCAATCGCTCGGCCTCCATGAACGGTGTGAGATGGGCCACAGCCCGCTTCATGACCCGGGCACTCTTGACGACCTGCGGCAGGAACATCTTGCCGGCTCCGAAGAGATCTCCCACATGGTTCATCCCGTCCATCAGTGGCCCCTCGATGACATCGAGCGGACGCGTGGCCGCCACCCGGGCCTCTTCGGTGTCGGCGACGATGAACTCCGTGATGCCGTGCACCAGCGCGTAGCCCAGCCGTTCATGAACTGGCGTCTCCCGCCATGCCCGGGACTTTTCTGCCGCCGCCCTTGTCCCCTGATACATGGTCGCGATCTCAAGGAGACGTTCCGTTGCCTCGGGGTGCCGGTTGAAGAGCACATCCTCGATGCACACGAGGAGATCGGTGGGCAGGTCGTCATAGACACCGATCTGGCCGGCATTGACGATGGCCATATCCATGCCCGCCCGGATGGCATGGTACAGGAATGCCGAATGCATGGCCTCCCGCACGGTCGCGTTGCCCCGGAAGGAAAAGGAGAGATTCGAGACACCACCCGAGACATGGCAGTGGGGAAGGTCGGTCCGGATCCTCCGCGTGGCATCAATGAAGGCGCGGGCATAGTCATTGTGTTCCTCGATTCCCGTGGCAACGGCAAAGATGTTCGGATCGAAGATGATGTCCTCGGGGGGGAAGGCCACCTTGCGGGTCAGCAGGTCATAGGAACGCTGGCAGATGGCGAATTTCCTCTCGGCGGTTTCGGCCTGGCCTGATTCATCGAAGGCCATCACCACTGTGGCGGCCCCGTATCGGCGAATGGTACGGGCCTGCTCCAGGAAGACCTCCTCACCCTCCTTGAGGCTGATCGAATTGACGATCGCCTTGCCCTGGACGCATTTGAGGCCAGCCTCGATGACCGACCACTTTGACGAATCGATCATGAGCGGAATCCGGCAGATGTCCGGCTCGGCGGCAATCAGGTTCAGGAACCGGACCATGGCCGCCCTGGAGTCGAGCATGCCCTCATCCATGTTGACATCGAGGATCTGGGCCCCGTTCCCCACCTGCTGGCGGGCCACCTCCAGCGCTGCATCATAGTCATCACGGCTGATGAGGTCGCGGAACCGCGCCGAACCGGTGACGTTGGTTCGCTCGCCGATATTGACAAACTGGCTGGCTGTCCCTCTGGTCATGATGGAACGATCAGGGCCTCAAGTCCGCACAGCCGCATTGCGACCGGCAGGTCCGGCAGCACCCGCGGTGGCAGGTTCTCGACGGCCGCTCGCATGGCAGCCGTGTGTTCGGGCGTTGTACCACAACATCCGCCCACGATGTTGATCAACCCCTCCTCGGCCCATGCACGGATCAGAGTGGCCGTCTCTTCGGGCTGCTCATCATAGGATCCGAATGCATTGGGCAGGCCGGCATTGGGGTAGACGCAGATGGCAGTCTCGACAATCCGGGCCAGAGCCATGAGATGGGGACGCATCTCGTGGGCACCCGTGCCACAATTGAGACCGAAGGCCAGGGGACTGGCATGCCGCAATGCATACCAGAAGGCCTCCGGAGTCTGGCCTGTCAGCGTGCGCCCCGATGCATCGGTAATCGTGCCCGAGATCATGATCGGCCACCGTTGGCCAAGATCGTCAAACGCCTCCTCGATGGCAAAGAGGCAAGCCTTGGCATTCAGGGTATCGAAGATGGTCTCAACCAGAAGGAGATCGACGCCTCCCGCGAGCAGGGCCCGCACTGCCTCGCCGTAGGCGGACCTGAGTGTGTCGAAGTCGATGGCACGCATCCCTGGATCATTGACATCCGGCGAGATTGATGTGGTCTTGTTTGTCGGCCCCAGGGCCCCGGCCACCCAGGCAGGCCGACCTGTGGCCGCCGTGTGGGCATCGCAGGCCTGCCGGGCCAGTTGTGCACCTGTACGGTTGATCCTGGCAACCAGGGCCTCGGTGCCATAGTCCGCCTGTGAGACTGTCGTGGCATTGAAGGTGTTGGTTGTGATGATGTCGGCGCCATTGGCCAGAAATCGCTGATGAATGGTCACAATGGCTTCGGGCTCGGTCAGGATGAGGATGTCATTGTTGCCAGCCAGGGCCTGGCTGTGATCGGCAAACTCGACCCCGTGGAAGGCCTCAGGGGGCAGGTCCAGAGCCTGGATTTCCGTCCCCATGGCCCCGTCAAGAATGAGAATCCGTTCCCCGAGAGCCCGGCGGAGAGCGGCTTCGGAACTGGCCATCAGTCGCACCCTTCCACTGGCGAGATGGCATGCACACCGATCCGCTCGCATATGGCCTGGATCAGCGTGGCCCGGTTCAGTGTATAGAAGTGGAAGTCCTCCACGCCGTGCGTCTGCAGGTCCTGACACTGGCGACTGGCAAGGGCAATTGCCACCTGACGGCGCTGATAGGGACTGTTCTCAAGGCCCGCAAAGGCCTCCTTGAGGCTGTCGGGCACATGGGTTCCGCACAGGGCTGCAAATCGCAGCATGGCCACATAGTTGCTCACGGGCATGATCCCCGGGATCAGGGGGACAGTGATGCCCGCGGCCCGAGCCCGGTCACGGAAGCGGTAAAAGACCGCATTGTCGAAGAAGAACTGGGTGATGGCCTGACTGGCCCCGGCATCGATCTTGCGCTTGAGAGTGTCGAGATCATCCGCCGCACTGGCCGCCTCGGGATGGACCTCGGGATAGGCCCCGACCGAGATCATGAATGGAGCCACGCTGCGCAAGCCAGCCACAAGGTCCGCGGCATGGCGGTACCCGTCTGGATGCGGCACAAACCTTTTCGTCTCTTCGGGTGGGTCCCCCCGCAAGGCGACCACATGCCGTACGCCGGCTGACCAGTAGCTGCCCGCAACCGCGTCGATATCCGCCCTGGACGCATTCACGCAGGTCAGGTGTGCGGCTGCGTCCAGGCGCACGTCATCAATGATGCGGGCGACGGTGTTGTGGGTCCGCTCGCGGGTCGAGCCGCCGGCTCCGTAGGTGACAGACACAAAGGCCGGTGCCAGCGGGGCCAAGGCACAGATCGTATCCCAGAGCGTATCTTCCATGGGCGCCGACTTGGGTGGGAAGAATTCGAAACTGACGCGAGGGCTGCTCATGACCCATCCTCGGCCAGCGTCCCCACACCACCCGGCGTTTTCTGCAGCATCCAGAGCATGACCGTGAGCGGGTTGCCGGGCAGGGAGTCATGGGTGGTCATTGCCAGGCCGTGCCGATACCCCCAGGCCTCGATGTCGGCAGTCCTGAACCCTGAACGCAGATGAGCATGGTCCTCAAGCAGGGTCGCCATTGTGTGGGGCGCGAAGTCGATAATGAGCACATGTCCACCCGGATGCAGGACGCGAGCGACCTCCTCAAGCACGTCCTGCGGACGATCCGCAAAATGCAGGACCATGTGCAGGGTGGCCAAATCAAAACCGGGCGCGGCAAAGGGGAGGGTGTACATGTTCCCTCGACGAACCGAGCAATGGGCGTAGCGGGGCTTGGCCAGATTGACCCTGGCCACTGCGAGCATATCCGGCGAGAGATCGATCCCCACCGCCGCCTCGGCTTGATCGGCAAGGAGTTGCAATATCCGCCCCGTTCCCGTCCCGACATCAAGGAGATCACGGACGGACAGGGTCTCCGTCAGGGCCCGGATCGCCGTCTCGACCCTGTCCTCCTCGACATGCAGGACCCGGACCTGGTTCCAGCGGGCGGCGTTGTCCCTGAAATAGCGCTCTGAGCGGGCCGCCCGGTCCTGTCGGATGGCCATCAGGCGTTGCCGGTCCCGAGTCAACAGCGGATCATCCGTGTCCAGATATTGGATCAGGAACCGGGCCAGGTCGGCCTGACGACCGGATGTCGGCACATGGAAGAAGGCCCAACTGCCTTCCTGGTGGCGCTCAAGCAGTCCAGCCTCACAGAGCAGGCGCAGATGACGGGACACACCCGGTTGACTGATGCCGAGGATCTGGGTCAGCTCGCTGACCGAAAGATCTCCCTGTGCACACAGGGCAAGCAGGCGCAGCCGGTGCGGTTCTCCGGCTGTCCGCAACATGTTTGCCAGAGCGTCCAATGATCCATTCCCATTCCGGCAAAACAACTCGCAGGATCCTGTGTGGATCCTTTACAAAACACATATAGATATATTGATATTGTAATGTCAAGCCATCAATTGTGCGTGCCCATATCGCGGATTCGAGCCTGGTTCCAACGGATGCAAAAGAGATGCTTGCCACGACTGGGCCGGGGCGAAGGAGCTGATTCGTACCCCTTCGATCTGACTGCGTTCAAGAAACACCAACGGCAGACTCAAGCGCCAGGCCCTGGGCTTGCAGGACGGACACTGCAAGACACGCAAATCCGGCAGATTGCTCCTGGTGCAGGTCTGGAGGCAAACAGGGGAGTCAGGAATTCATGTGCAAGCCGCGCACACCGCGCAGCTGTGCCATGGCTCAGGCAAGTCTCGCTTCAAGATTGGCAGCGACCGTGTCGATGAACTGCTCGGTAGTGAGCCAGTTCTGGTCCGGGCCGACCAGCAGCGCAAGATCCTTGGTCATCTGGCCAGACTCCACTGTTGCGATGACCACTGACTCCAGCGTCTCGGCAAATTCCCGCAGGTCTGGATTGTCATCGAGCTTGGCCCGGTGCTTGAGGCCACCTGTCCAGGCATGGATTGATGCGATGGAATTGGTCGATGTGGACTTGCCGGCCTGGTGCTGGCGGTAGTGCCGCGTGACGGTGCCATGAGCGGCCTCGGCCTCGACGATCTTGCCATCCGGCGTCATCAGGCATGATGTCATCAGACCCAGTGAGCCAAAGCCCTGGGCAACCGTGTCGGACTGCACATCGCCGTCATAGTTCTTGCAGGCCCAGACGAATTCTCCACTCCATTTGAGGGCAGCGGCCACCATGTCATCAATCAACCGATGTTCGTAGGTGATCCCCGCCTTCTCGAAGTCACGGGCGAATTCGGCTTCATAGACCTCCTGGAAGAGATCCTTGAACCGTCCATCATACGCCTTGAGAATCGTGTTCTTGGTCGAGAGATAGACCGGCCAGCCCAGGGCGAGTCCATAGTTGAGGGATGCCCGGGCAAAATCCCGGATTGATGTGTCAAGATTGTACATTCCCATGGCCACACCGGATGAGGGCGCCTCAAAGACCTCCCGATCAATGCGGGTGCCGTCCTCGCCCTCGAACACCAGCCGCAGCTTGCCCGGTCCGGGGAACAGGATATCCGTTGCGCGGTACTGGTCACCAAAGGCGTGACGACCGATCACGATCGGTCTGGTCCAGCCCGGGACCAGTCGGGGAACGTTCTTGCAGATGATCGGGGTCCGAAACACCACACCACCGAGGATGTTGCGGATCGTGCCATTGGGAGACCGCCACATCTGCTTGAGACCGAATTCCTCCACCCGGGCTTCATCGGGCGTGATGGTTGCACATTTGATGCCAACCCCGACTTCCCTGATCCTGTTCGCGGCATCGATGGTGATCCGGTCATCGGTCCTGTCGCGCTCCTCAATGCCAAGATCATAATAGAGGAGGTCAAGATCGAGATAGGGCAGAATCAGTTTCTTCTTGATCAGATCCCAGATGATTCGTGTCATCTCGTCGCCGTCGAGTTCGACAACTGGATTTTCAACCTTGATCCTGTCCATGGTGCCGTCCCTTGTCATTCAAGTCATCAGTGTTCACTGCAGCGGTGCCTCTGCTGTCATACCGTCCGCAATCCGGTCCGGGTCGTGATATCACCCGATGGCGCACTCTGGAAGCCATGATCCCAGCCCCGCTTGCCCCATCCGGATAATGTGACCCTCCCCATGAGAGGGCGGCCCCGATGTGGGTTTCCTGTTGCTGTCCGCCAGGAGAAGACCTCTGCCCACCTGGCCTGCATCGGGCTGCCAATCGATCATGTGCTGCACCGCTGTCACTCTGCGACTGTCACGGAATGTCCACACGGATCCCCGTTGCCATCGCGGTCCGCGCAGAGATCCGGCCATCATCGCCCTGCTCGGATTCAGAGGCGCAGGCGCATCGAACGATGCGTCCGCAGCCTGAAGATGGGTTCAAGAATCATGCCTTGTGTTGCCGCCGATGTGCGGCAAAAATATCCGGCTTTGATGCCATCGTCGCATTTCTCCTGCCCTGTGCCGGACAGGATGCACGTGGAAATTGACGCCTGCACGTACGGAGCGGTAAAATCATCTGACGCGGCGTATCTGGATTTTCTGTGGATGCCAGAATGACGGTGTGGTCTGTTCCTGAAAAGATATGGTCCGACAGAGCTCGATGAAGACATCCAGGTCGGGCCCCACACCAGCCTGCGAACCTGATGGACGCTGGATTGGCGCATGACGCCGTCCTTGATTTTCAGTGCCATCCCATTAATGGGTTGCCTGCTTTGATGGCTTGGAGTCGGCGTTCCGCACTGGCCGCCCTCCCTGCCAATCCACGTTCGAAAGGGTGATGATTGCCTGAAATCCCGCAATCCGGACGTCTGCGTCATCCTGAGAAGGCCCACCGTCCCGACAGCCCCCGTGGCCTGAAGCCCCCCTGGATTCGGGTCAGGTCTCCCGGCTCAGCCGGGTATCGGCAGACCCGCAGGATTGTCCATGACAACAAGCTCAGCACGGTCTGTGAGGAGGCGGCCTGCCCGAATATCGGCGAGTGCTGGACCAAGCAGCATGCCACATTCATGATTCTGGGCGATATCTGCACGCGGGGCTGCACATTCTGCAATGTTGCCACCGGCCGGCCGGATGCCTTGGATCAGTTTGAACCGGGACGGGTTGCCGATGCAGTCCAGAAACTCGGTTTGCGGCATGTGGTGGTCACAAGTGTTGACCGTGATGATCTCGAGGACGGCGGAGCCGACCACTTTGCCAGAACGGTTCGCGCCATTCGCCATCGGTCACCCGGTACCACCATCGAACTGCTGGTTCCAGATTTCCTGCGCTGCCCTGATTCCGCCCTTGAAGGCATCCTGGATGCTCGACCGGATGTTCTCAATCACAATATCGAGACGGTCCCGGCCCTGTATCCTGCTGTGCGTCCCGGCGCACGGTATTTTCATTCCCTGCAACTTCTTTATCGCGCCAAGCAGTACGACAGGACCATCTTCACCAAATCCGGCCTGATGGTTGGCCTCGGTGAGGATCGGGGGGCGGTCGTGCAGGTCATGGACGATCTCCGCTCCGCGGATGTCGACTTCCTGACCATCGGGCAGTACCTGCAGCCGACCCCCAAGCATCATCCGGTGGCCCGCTACATACCGCCCGAAGAATTCAAGTCGCTGGAGACCATGGCCCTTGGCAAGGGATTTCTCATCGTCTCGGCCACACCGATGACGCGGTCAAGTTATCACGCCGATGAGGATTTCCAGCGCCTGCAGGCCGCCAAGCACGTTGCGACGGCATAGACGCAATCCATGCTCCCGGTGCCGAAGAGTCCCATGCCCATCTTGCAACGCGAGACAATCACACCATGACCCGGCACACCGAGTCCCGGATCCTGCCACACTCGCCCGGGCAGATGTACGATCTGGTGGCCGATATCACAGCCTACCCGCAATTTCTCCCCTGGTGCACAGATGCCCGCATCCGGACCCGGACGAAACTCGATGACTGTGAATGCGTCGATGCGGAGATGGTGATCTCCTTCAAGATCCACAAGGAACGTTTCCGTTCCCGCGTCACCCTGCACGACAGCAGGGACTGCATCACCATTCAGTCCATCGATGGACCGATGTCGCACATGAACAGCCGGTGGGAATTCAGTCCCCACGCCTCCGGCTGTTCTGTCCGCTTCGCCATCGACTACGAATTCAAATCCCGCACGCTCCGGACTCTCATCTCGTTTGTCTTTGCCGAAGCCATGCAGCGTGTCGTGCGGGCCTTCGAGGCCCGTGCCTTGCAGATCTATGGTCCGCTGCCGCAACCCGCCGACCCGGGAGCCAATGCCCCGTGACCCACCCGCCCACTGATGATGAGATCGTCTCCGAACTCGACAAACTCCTCGAAGATCACGCCACAATAGCCCGCGACACGGGTCGCTGGCAGCCATTCGAGTCATCCGGGTGGAGGCGGCGACTGTCCCGAATCCTTGAACGGGTTTCCGTCATGGGGGCCGGGGGTGTCGGGATGCCATCCATCGCATGGTGGTTTGTCACCACCTTCGGGACGGCCAGCACCGGCACTGCCATCGCTTCCCTCAAAGGTGCGGCCCTGACCAGTGCGGGTCTGGCCGCCCTCGGCGGCGGGACCGTGGCCGTGGGAGTTCTGGTCCTGGCGGCTCTGGCCACCGCTGGCGGCGCCGGTGCCATCGTTGCGTACCGGCGCTGGCGAGGGCAGGATCTCAACATCGGGGACAAGCTTGCCATGGTGATTCCGGGCGGAATCGAGCTGTGCGAACTGGTCGTTGACCAGCTTGACAAACTGCCCGAACCCTCAGCCGAGGCCTATCGGAAGCTGCGGGATGGCATGGCTTGGGTCGCCGAGGTCGGCGGCATTGGAATCCGGCAGAGCCTGTTGAAGGAGATTGCGACGGAAGCAGGCACATGGCAGTGCCCCTACACGGGGCTTGAGACCGCCGACTCATCCACGATCGACATCGATCACAGGGTGTCATGGCGCGAGTTGGTCAACACGTATCCTGCCATCATGGACCTGCCCAGGGAAATGCAGGACGCCATCTACAATGACAGAACCAATCTTGAGGCGGTCTCGGAACGCTGGAACGCCGAGAAGGGCGCGACGCCCTGGCGGGAGTGGGCCGAGACCATCACCGAGAAAGGGGGTTCGGATGCATTGCGGGCCCACTATGAAGAGCAGTGCCAGGCGTTCATGCAGAAAGTCGAAACGATCATCAATGGTGAGGTTGACCTCTATGCCAAAGCCGCCCGCTGGATGGCCGTGCTGGGTCTTGCCGACATTGCGGGATGGAGCAGACTGAACCCGCGGACCCGCAGTCAACAGGAATAAATGCCATCGGCCTCCGACTTCATGGATTGCCGTTTCATTGTCAGTGACTGATATTTGGCAGATCTCCCAAAGTGGACACTTCGTCTGTGTTGAGATTGTCCGGGAGGGTTGACCCCGGCGATTTCTGCGGTTCTGGACGGTTCCGACAGACAGGAAATCGTCGGGCTTGGTCACCAGCGATGGTCTCAGTCTGAAGACGGGAATGATCCTTGCCCGCAGTGACAAGACGCGTTGCACGCATCTCAACAATCTCCTGGCTTCTGTTGCCATTTCAGAAAGCGGCTTGCAGCTGCGATTCCGCATCTGGCCATGCATGGCCTTCCCTCGCAATCAGTCCATTCGGCACGGATCAGGCGTGAATCCCTGTGCTGGCCTTGTCCCCTTGTTGAGATGGACCCAAGTTTGCAATCCGTCGCAATTTGTCAGATAGGCCAGAGGGCAAGGGCCGGAATCGGGGAACGGCTTCGATCCCGTGCTGCTTGAATTGGGACATTCATTTTTCTGCATACGTTTCTGCCATAGGGTCAAGCGAACGATGAGATTCGAGAGAAAATCTGCAGACAAATGGCAAGAAGACACGCTAGGGGCTTGCTGGTTCAAGGCCGATTTGCACATCCATATCATTGACGACCATGCCGGCGTTCGCATGAGGATACCGGAGGGCCACTCAACAGACTCTGCTTCGCCCGAAATGTTCACGGGCCATGCACGGCAATTTCGTCAGACTCTGGCAAAACGAGACGGCGAGGAAGCATTCCACCTCCGCCGCCGTGAATATGGCTTCTGAGCATCTGTCATGGAATGGTTCGATATATTGCGCCGCATTGAGTTTGGCGAGGACGCCCGGACAGAATTCAGGAGTGGGGTCGGCGAGTTTTCTTCAATCCGCAAGACACTCTGTGCATTTGCCAATGGGGACGGCGGACTGCTTGTGGTCGGCGTTGATGATTCAGGCGGTATCGTGGGCGTGGACATGGATGCGGAAAGTGTACAGGAGAAGTTCACAAGTGTCCTGCAGAATGGCTGCGGTCGGCCGGTCACTGCAACACTTGGCTGCCAACGGGTCGGAAGCAAGTGGGTGCACTGGATCGAGGTGCAGCGTCATCAGCGCGGATACGAGCCATTCAACACCGATGGACGTTTTTGGATCCGGCGAGGACGCAGCACGGTTGCACCGTCTCCATCGGAATTGCAGGAACTGTTCAACGTTTTCGGTTTGGTGCTCACCGAGCAACAAACCATTCCAACAGCGACGTCTGATGATATCGACCTGAATGCGTTTCGAGCCTTCATGAAGTCCCAGGGCAAGCAGATGGACACCGGCCCGCAACCGAACATCGAACACGATCTGCAGACCGCATCAGTCTGTGACTGGCTGGACACGGCGCTTCGTCCGACGCTTTACGGTTTAATGGTCTTCGGTCGCGATCCTCAGGGGCATAGACAAACAACCAGCCTGTTCATTCAATGCGCTGCTTATGATGGTACCGATCAATCGGCCGAAGTCATAAGTTCCGGAGAAGGAAGGGGCCGTATTGACGAACAGGTTATCCGCTCTGCAGGCTGGATGCGAAGTTTGGGACGGAAGGAGTCTTACAAGGGGTTACGCCGGATTGACCGTCCCCTTGTTCCGGACAGTGCTCTCCGGGAGGTGCTTGTCAATGCTGTCATCCACCGAGACTATGCATTGACCGGATCGCAGATCCTGCTTGAGGTGTTCGATGATCGCGTCGATGTGACAAGTCCGGGTGCCTTGCCCAACCATATGACTGTTGAACAAGCACGGTCAGGAGGCGCACCGCGTTCCCGCAACGAGATGATGGCAAATGCGATGGTCGTCCATCAGTTGATGGAACGGAGAGGACGGGGTTGGCTGCTTATGAGACAGGCCATGCGCTCATTCAACGGCACGGAGCCAGACCTCCTCAACGATAGGGAAAATCGGTATGTTCGTGTGCGGTTTTCTCGTGATCCCGTTGCGTAGGGATCTGTCCCGGCAAGGGGGTTCTGCCATCTGCCCGGCCCTGAGGGTGCCGGACCGGTCAAAAGGGACGTGCTCCCCAATCCATGCAGGCCTGGATGCTGTCGTTGCGGCCGATATCGTGATCACCGGGCCGGCTCTTGAGCGTGCTGGGCTGACCGAGAACCTCCTGCAGGGCCCTGGCCACAATCCGGGCCTGGCCGGGCTGCAGGTTGCAGGGGTCGAGTTCAAAATACCCCAGTTCCACCTCATGGTTGCGCACGATGATTGCCGGGTTGCGTTCGGCGAGAACCCGGGCGACAGTCGCTGCGCCCACGCCGAATGAATCGGCATCGATCTCGATCTGCAGCCGGCTGAGATGGGCCGTCACCCACTTTCAATCATATCCCGTTTGAAGCTCGGATGAATTGTGGATCGCTACAGATGCCTGCGGGAACAGCTGGGACGCTTTCAGCATGTCGGAAAACAATTCAAACTGGAACGGGTGTGTACTATTGCGCCAACAAATCTTGTGTAGGATCTGGACCCTCTTTGGGAAACCGATACCGGTCCACGGTCACACCAGTTTTTTTGCCTGGCCAGACCTCGATCACCTGATTGAACAGATTGGGTGGATCCTCAAGAATCGCGAGTGCTGCCAGAAAATAATTCTCCATCATTTTCAGATCAATTCCGGCTGGAAGATTCAGGCAAATAAGTCCGGGATGGATTGGAATACCCAGATAACAGGGTGCCTTCGAACTGCTTCCGGACCGAGGGCGAAAATCATCCGAATTCCTGGTTACGAAGGTCCAATCATCCTCGAGAATACGCTCCATCAATTCCCAATCTTTCCATGCAGCCATACCACGACGAGCGACATGGGCCGACTCCGGGAAGCCGGCAAGTTGTGCGATTTCGGCCAAGCTGAGCCCCAAGCATTCATCGATCAGGAACTTCACAGTGTGCAGAGATCCACTTTTATCGAGGAGATCCTCTGACCTGATTCTCGCCACTCCGGTTTCTTTCTTGGTCGCCCGGTCAGGGGATGCGCCTTCGCGTAAATTTTCGCGTTTGCGATGCGCTCTGCCGTCAGGCCTGGAAACGCCGCAAGAAGGCTTTCGAGGGGTTCCTGTTTTGCGAGATCTGCCAACTCATGCACGATGATACGTGTACCACAAAGCAGAGGGGCACCACCACGCCTTTCATGATCTATCGTAACATCAGCTTCCGCTCTTGCCAGAGCCAGCATTCTCTCAAACGTCTCACTCAGGACCATTGAAAGATCAAGACTCAGAGCACCTTCCTGCAGAACTGCCGTTGTAGCACCTTCTTTGATTATCCGATGAATCCTCTTGAAGACTCGTGTGCGCATCTGCGGACTGACAAGACTGCCCGTCGTCGCGTTGAAG
Source organism: Paracoccaceae bacterium (assembly GCA_965215545.1). Classification (GTDB taxonomy): domain Bacteria; phylum Pseudomonadota; class Alphaproteobacteria; order Rhodobacterales; family Rhodobacteraceae; genus MPNP01. Next base: position 2,915,372 of record OZ244066.1, on the reverse strand, counting down.
CGCACCATCGGGCATGCCGAGGGTTTCAAGAAACGATGATTTTTTGCATTGTTTGATGCCTTCCTCATGAGAAGAAAGGATCTGGGAAGCACGCCATCATCAATCATGCGGTTTACAGACTTCCGATCAATATCCGCAATGGCTGCAACCTCGCTGATTGTGAGAGGCCGCCGGATTGTCTTTGGCAAATCCGAAAATATTTTCGCAGTAGCGGTCATTGGATTCTTCTCCAGGAAATATTCCGAAATCCGGATAGTTTGAATCTGGCTGATCTGAGAGAGACTTTCAAGGCACTCGCAAAGTCGTGGCATCCAACGGGTCGGAAGCAAGTGGGTGCACTGGATCGAGGTGCAGCGTCATCAGCGCGGATACGAGCCATTCAACACCGATGGACGTTTTTGGATCCGGCGAGGACGCAGCACGGTTGCACCGTCTCCATCGGAATTGCAGGAACTGTTCAACGTTTTCGGTTTGGTGCTCACCGAGCAACAAACCATTCCAACAGCGACGTCTGATGATATCGACCTGAATGCGTTTCGAGCCTTCATGAAGTCCCAGGGCAAGCAGATGGACACCGGCCCGCAACCGAACATCGAACACGATCTGCAGACCGCATCAGTCTGTGACTGGCTGGACACGGCGCTTCGTCCGACGCTTTACGGTTTAATGGTCTTCGGTCGCGATCCTCAGGGGCATAGACAAACAACCAGCCTGTTCATTCAATGCGCTGCTTATGATGGTACCGATCAATCGGCCGAAGTCATAAGTTCCGGAGAAGGAAGGGGCCGTATTGACGAACAGGTTATCCGCTCTGCAGGCTGGATGCGAAGTTTGGGACGGAAGGAGTCTTACAAGGGGTTACGCCGGATTGACCGTCCCCTTGTTCCGGACAGTGCTCTCCGGGAGGTGCTTGTCAATGCTGTCATCCACCGAGACTATGCATTGACCGGATCGCAGATCCTGCTTGAGGTGTTCGATGATCGCGTCGATGTGACAAGTCCGGGTGCCTTGCCCAACCATATGACTGTTGAACAAGCACGGTCAGGAGGCGCACCGCGTTCCCGCAACGAGATGATGGCAAATGCGATGGTCGTCCATCAGTTGATGGAACGGAGAGGACGGGGTTGGCTGCTTATGAGACAGGCCATGCGCTCATTCAACGGCACGGAGCCAGACCTCCTCAACGATAGGGAAAATCGGTATGTTCGTGTGCGGTTTTCTCGTGATCCCGTTGCGTAGGGATCTGTCCCGGCAAGGGGGTTCTGCCATCTGCCCGGCCCTGAGGGTGCCGGACCGGTCAAAAGGGACGTGCTCCCCAATCCATGCAGGCCTGGATGCTGTCGTTGCGGCCGATATCGTGATCACCGGGCCGGCTCTTGAGCGTGCTGGGCTGACCGAGAACCTCCTGCAGGGCCCTGGCCACAATCCGGGCCTGGCCGGGCTGCAGGTTGCAGGGGTCGAGTTCAAAATACCCCAGTTCCACCTCATGGTTGCGCACGATGATTGCCGGGTTGCGTTCGGCGAGAACCCGGGCGACAGTCGCTGCGCCCACGCCGAATGAATCGGCATCGATCTCGATCTGCAGCCGGCTGAGTGGATTGCCCGTCGGATCGGGAACCACATGGGCTCTGATGCCCTGAAGTTCGGCAAGAGCATCCCGCCACAGGGCCAATGCGGCGTTCTCGACTTGCCGAATGGCGGCATGATTACGGCTCTGCCATGCCTGCAAGGCAGCAATGGTTCCGAAAATGCTCTCCTTGCCGATTTTCATGCCACGACCAATGCCCATGGTCTGCAGGTAGGCTGATCGGACAAGATCCCGGCGTCCCGCCACGATGCCGGATGTCGGCCCACCCAGAAATTTGTGGCCGGAGTAGATCACAAGATCGGCCCCTGCGGCAAGAAACCCACGGAGGTCATATTCCGATGCGGCATCGACGATCACGGGCGCACCGGCCGCATGAACGAGCTCGACATAGCGGTCAAGCGGACATTGTCCATAGTGCACGACATGATGGGAGACCACATAGACAGCTGCTGCGGTTCTTTCCGAGAGCGCTCCTGTGATGTGATGGTCCGCGCACAGGTTGGATTGGCCGACGCGCCGCACCCGGGCACCAGCCAGGTGGATGCCTTGTTCAATGGGGGCACCATACCCGCAAAGATGCCCGGTCTGGAGGATCACTTCATTGCGGGGACCGGGGTCATGGGGCAGAGCTGCAACCCGGGCCGGATCATGGCCTGTCATGCTGGCTGCAACCGACAGGGTGATTCCTGCACTGGCACTGGCGGTGAGAAACCCGGCCTCGGCACCGGTCGCCGCCTCGATTGCGGCGCTGGCCAGCCCCTGGGCGGCATGAACGGAGACGAAATGTCCCATGGCAGCAGCTGTTGCAGCGGCAACCGGTGGCGTGGCGATGGATGCACCGAGGCCAGTCATGGTGCCCGCGACATTGATCAGAGGTTTGAGATCATGCTTCCGATGCCATGCGAAGTCATACTCTGCCATGGGAATCTCCTGACGACCAGCCCAAACGCGGGTCCCGCGCCCTGATCCGGGGAGCAATGAACGGATGCGGCAGGTGAACTGGACGTGGGCAAGAACAGTCACGCTCCGGCCAACAGTATGGCCGATGCTTGGCAATCTTCAACCTCACCACAGATTCTCTGACGATCGCAGACAGGCCACTTTGCGCCCCTCGGTGTGGGAATCAAGTGTTGGAATGGTTTTGGCACAGGAGGGCAGGGCATAGCGGCAGCGGGTTCGAAAAACACATCCCGATGGGGGCGCCAGAGGAGATGGGATATCGCCTTCAAGCAACTCACGTCCCCGTGCGGCACCCGGTTCGGTCTTTGGAATCGCCGACAGCAGGGATCGTGTGTAGGGGTGAGCTGGATCTGAGTAGATCGGGCGGGATGGGCCAACCTCAATGATTCGGCCCAGATACATGACAGCAACGATATCGCAGAGATATTCGACCACGGCCAGATCGTGGGCGATGAACAGCATGGTCAAGCCCCGCTTGTCGCGGATGTCGAGCAGAAGGTTGAGTATCTGGGCCTGAATGGAAACATCAAGTGCCGAGACACTTTCATCGGCCACGATGAAATCCGGGTCGAGGGCAAGGGCCCGGGCAATCCCGATCCGCTGCCGTTGCCCGCCGGAGAATTCATGGGGATAGCGGCGCATGTCTTCCGGTCGCAACCCGACCTCTTCAAGGAGTGCAGCCACCCGGTCAGTTCGATCTTGCGGAAAGCCAATGCCGTGAGCGGTGAGACCTTCGGCAATGATGGCCTTGACCCGGAGGCGGGGATTGAGCGAAGCGACCGGATCCTGGAAGATGATCTGCATCCGGCGTCTGAGAGCACGCATTCCGGCGGTATCAAGGGCCAGCATGTCCTGGCCATCGAAGACGAGGCGACCCGCGCTGGGTTCGATCAAACGGAGCAGAGCCCGCCCGAGGGTGGTCTTGCCCGAACCGGATTCGCCAACGAGGCCGACAATCCTGCCCCGCGGCAGGTCCAGATTGACATCCTGAACAGCATAGACCGGGCCCCGATCACTCCTGAAAGTCATGGACAGCCCAGTGATGGCGATCAGTGGATCGGTCATCGGGTCATGCCCTGTTGCCGCGAATGCAGCGTGAATGATGGCCGGGCATTTCCTCTTTGAGTGAGATAGGTCGGGCCCGGCACTCCGCGGCGGCCAGATGGCATCGGGGAGCAAAACTGCATCCCGGTGGCATGTCATGCAGGGCCGGGACGCTTCCCGGGATGGGGATCAGGCGTTCACCCTGCCCATTGCCGTGACGGGGGATCGAGGCCAACAGGCCCTGGGTATAGGGATGGCGGGGACAGGCGAAGAGATTCCCGACTGTCGTTTGCTCCTGAACCTGACCGGCATACATTACAGCGACATCATCAGCCATTTCGGCAACCACGCCAAGATCGTGGGTAATGAACAGAATGGACATGCCGAGCTCGGCCTGTAGGCGGCGCATCAGATCAAGAATCTGGGCCTGTATGGTGACATCAAGGGCGGTGGTCGGCTCATCGGCAATGAGGAGAGAGGGATTGCAGACCAGTGCCAGTGCAATCATGGCCCGTTGCCGCATCCCGCCGGACAATTCGTGGGGCCAAGCGTGGTAGCGTTGTCCCGCTGCCGGGATCTCAACCATTTCAAGCATTTCAATGACCCGTTTCTTGCGGGTTCTGGTATCACTCTCACCGTGCAACTGCAGCATTTCCCCGATCTGGTCACCGATGGAATAGAGCGGGTTGAGCGATGACATCGGTTCCTGAAAGATCATGGCCATGTGAACGCCCCGCAGACCCCGCAAGCCACCGGGAGCCATCCGGTCCAGATCAAGCGGTGGCATGGTGGGATCGGGATGAAACTGCATCTGGCGTGCTGTCACCTCGGCATTGTCGGGCAGGAGGCCCATGAGGGCCAGCGACGTGACGGATTTGCCTGAGCCGCTTTCGCCAACCAGGGCGAATGTCCTGCCGCGGCGAACGGTGAATGCCACATCGCGCAAGGCGGTCACCGCGGCATGTCGATCCTTGAAGGAGACCATGAGCCCATCGATTGCGAGGATATTGTCGGCATCCATCATGGTGTATCCTTCATGATGGTGTCGGGCAAAGCCTGGGAGGGAGCGCACGATCCGCCAATCACGGTTGCCGAAGGCTCGAAAAGCCGTGCGACAGCCAGACGATTCCCCATCGAGTCGACGGTGTCAATCTTGGTATCAACAATCCGGAACAGGGTGAAATCGGCCCGCATCCCTTGAGTTGTGCACTGACGGGACGGCAGCTGCAGGATGCTGCGTGGATGTTCGGTGATTGCTGCAAGACAGGCGTCCAGGTCCATCCCGAGCGAATGGAGCTTGGAGACTGTCAGAGCAAGACTGTGCACAGGACCCTCAAGGTTGCGGCGGTGGAGGTCGGTTGAAATGCTGAAAGGGGCAAGGCCCCGCTGCAGAGCTGTTCGGGCAACATCGAAATCAAAGGATGCAACACCATGACCGATATCCATCCGGATGCCTCTGTCGGCAGCGGCGCGCGCCATTGACCAGATGGCATTGGTATCGGCTATGGAGCCGGCCGACTTGCCGTTGAAGCAGTGGGTCACGATATCGCCGGGAGCCAGCAGGGGGAGGATCTCATCAATGAGCGGCGGAGGTTCACCAACATGCACCATTAGCGGCAGGCCGGCAATTTCAGCCACGCGTTTGGCGATCCTGAACGGCGCGATTCCCCATGTGCCAACAATGACACCACTGGCCCGGATCTTGACACCGCAGATGATGTCTCGGTTTTCCTCAATGACCGCCAAGGTCCGGTCGATGTCAATAGAGCGCAGATCGATCAGTTCGGGGACCCGGTTGCAGGCAACCAAGCCAATGGAACCGATATTGATGAAGGCCCGAACTGTTTCCGTCGCAGGGTCAATGATGTATTCGCGCAGGCCGTGAAAACTGGCTTCACCGGCCGATCCGGCATCGGCTAGGGCAGTGACCCCGTAGCCGCGTCCGGCATCGGCGACCCGCACTGAGATATCGGTCCCGCCGTGCCAGACATGAACATGGAGATCGCACCAGCCGGGTGAAAGACAGGCTCCATCAGCATCAATGATCTCCGCACCCTTGACGGGATCCGGGACAATGATACCGTCATCATCAATGTGAATGATGGCAGGCGGGTCATCAAGGCCCATCGGAACGAAGTTGAGCAGCGTGACAGCCATTCTACATCTGCCGTGCGATGCGGGGGTCGAGCGCATCACGCAGACCGTCACCCACCAATTGCAGGCTGAGGACCGAGAACGAGATGGCAAGGCCGGGAAACAGGATCAGGAACGGTGCCTGGTCGATATATTGCCGACCCTCATTGATCATGGTTCCCCAAGTTGGTGTCGATGGGTCCACCCCGACACCGAGGAAGGACAGACCGGCTTCAGCCAGCATCGCATAGACGAAGATAAAGGTGGCCTGGACAATGATGGGCGAGAGAACATTCAGCAGCACATGGCGGGTGAGCACGTAGTGGACGGGTGAACCAAGAGCCCGGGCGGCCTCAATATAAGGCAATTCGCGGATCACGAGCGTCGAGGCCCGGACAATGCGGGCAATCCGGGGCGTGTAGACAATCGAGAGCGCGATGATCACATTGATCATTGAACCGCCGAGAATCGCCACGAGGGAGATCGCCAGCAGGATGTCCGGGAACGCCATCATGGCATCAATGATCCGAGACACCACGCCATCGAGACTGCGAAAGTACCCTGCGATCAAGCCAATCAGGATGCCGAAGAGCGAAGACCCCACGGCGACCCCCGCACCGATCATCAGTGATACGCGGCCAGCATACAGCAGTCGTGAGAGAACATCGCGGCCGAAGGCATCGGCCCCGAGCAGGAACATGTCTCCCGGTGGAGTCAAGCGCTGCCGGACCGCCATGACGGACGGGTCGGCCGGGGCAATCAGGGGAGCAATCACGACGAGAAGCAAGACCAGCAGAAAGAACCCCAGGGCCAGCGCTGCCGACCGCCGAGCCAGCAACAGGGCCAGAACCCCACGTTCACCATAAAGAGCTTCGGCCATCAGAAGCGGACCCGTTTGTCAACCACGAGATACAAAAGATCCGTGATCAGATTGATGAAGACATAGAGATTTGCCACCACGATCAATGTTCCCTGAATGACCGGGTAGTCCCGGCGCAGGACGGCATTCACAACCAGATTGCCCATACCGGGAATGTTGAACACGCGCTCGGTAACCACTGCACCGGAAACCAGCAGGGCAAATGTCAGACCGATGACGGTAATTATCGGAATACCGGCATTGCGCAGGGCATGACGCAGAACAACCCGGAACTCGCTCATGCCCTTGGAGCGGGCTGTCCGGATGTAGTCTTCGCCAAGGACATCCAGCATGGAGGCCCGGGTAAACCGCAAGATGAGAGCCGAATTGACAATGCCGAGCACCAGGGATGGCAGGATAAGATACTCGATCCGATCCAGAAACACCGTCTCGGGACCCCCATACCCGGACGCCGGAAACCAGCCGTATTCCGTGGCCAGCCAGCGCTGGGCCATCAGACCAGTCCAGAAACTGGGAACCGATGCGGCGAGCATGGCCGCGGAAATGGCCGCTTGGTCGAAAAAGCTGCCCCGTCGATAGGCGGAATAGATGCCGATTGGCACTGCCACCAACAAGGCAATGATCAGCGAAAACAGGGATAGGAGAATCGTGGGTTCCGCCCGGGCTTTCAGGACCTGTGTGACCGGCTGGTTGAAGAAGATTGACTGGCCGAGATCACCCCGAACCGCATCGGTGATGAAAGTCACATACTGGATGACGATCGGACGATCAAGCCCCAGACGTTCACGCAACTCAAGTGCATCCTGGGGGGTTGCATCCGGACCCAGCATCAACGCTGCAGGATCACCCGGGGCAAGGCGCACAATGAAGAAAGCGATGGTCAGGACGATAAGGACCACCGCACCCATGCCGAGGAGCCGCCGGATAAGGTAGCGCTGAATCTATCCAACTCCACTTCGGATGTCGAGCATGGATCCAGGCGACCAAAGGCCGCCTGGATCCATGGAATCACATGACAGAGGCGTTCCAGAAGAATGGCCAGGGGTTGGCCGGAACACCTGTGAGTCCCTTGCGCTGGCCCTGGAGAGCGTTGAAGCCGCCAATCTTGATGAAGCCGACGTCTTCAAAGTTCAACCGCTGCAGTTCTGCAAACAACTCCCGACGCTTCGCCGGATCCGTTTCCGTCGTGAATTCAGCCAGCACAGCCTCCTTCTCGGCGTTGCCCCAGCCAGTCCGGGCCGTCACAGACCAGAGACTTGTCAGAGCCGGCTCAGGCAGGAACGGGGAATGGGTGATGTAGACATCCCAGAGAGCGGGGTCATTGCGCCGCTGACCGAGTGTTGCCCAGTCGACCACATCCATCTGAACGGTGAATCCGGCGTTTTCCAACGCTACCCGGGCCACTTCAGCCATCTTGAAATGAAATTCATATTGGCGGGATGTCAGGATGCGCAGCGGTTGTCCGGTATAACCCGCCTCATCAAGCAATGCTTTGGCGGTCTCTGGATCGTTCTGGTTGTAATAGTTCACCCCCGCATCATTGTTCCATACCCATCCCGAGGGAAAGAGGGGCGCATCAACCAGGAAGAATCGCTCATCGCCAAAGGCAGCAAACAGCATGTCATCAATCGGCAGGGCCGCCTGCAACGCCAGTCGCAATTTCTGATCGATCAGCAAGCCAGCCTTGTGATTGATGGCCCAGATCGGCCAGCCGAAAGGCTGTAGCAGGAGCGGTTCCGCTGCATCACTGCCTTCCACCCGGCCAAGTGATTCGGCCGGCAGGCCATCGGCAAAATCAAACTGGCCCGAGACGAGTCCTTCCACTCGTGTGTTGGGGTCGGCCACGGGGATGAAGCGGATTTCATCCGGGATCTGCTGGCGGGCACCCGCATGACCGTCGGAGGGTTCCGACCGACTCGAATAGCCATCAAAACGCAAAAGTTGCAGATACAGGTCAGGCACATGCTCGCCGATCCGGTAGGGGCCGGTTCCGATGACAGTATCAATGGTGTCGCCGAGAATCTCTTCGGGATACACAGCAGCTGCCGAATTCGAGAATGCAAGCAGTGATAGCAGAGGTGAATAGGGCGAACTCAAAGTGATGGTGACCTCAAGCGGTCCGCTGGCTTCAACCGATGTCACTCGGTCGGCGATGCCCTTGCCGCGTGATGCGACTTCCAGCCAGCGTTTGAGTGAGGCGACCACGTCGCCCGAGTCCATCAACGTCCCGTCATGAAACATCACGCCTTCCCGCAACGGGATGCGGTAGACCGTACCCCCATCTGCAATATCCGGCATTTCAGCCGCGAGCAGCGGCGCAACATTCCAGGAACTGTCGAATGTATACAGGGTCTCAACGAAATGCTGGGTGACCTGACTGACGATATCCTTGGTCGAAACCATTGGGTCGAAGGTGTCGGCCTCGCCAATGACGGCCACGGTGATAACCTTCTCCGAATACGCTGGAGATGATAACGTTGCTGCAAGCAGCAACACCACACCAGTCCGCAGAAAATTTGACATCATATTTATCCCCTCAAAAGTAAGTCCGCCTAGGGCGAGACTACAGGGTTTCGATCATACTTGCAAATCACGTGTATAATTCCCTAATAGAGACATCTTAGTGGTCAATCCATATCAAGGTCGGGCCCTGTCGGGACGGGTGTGGCTGTGTGTTCCATGGTCTTGACTCCAGTCTTGACGGTTTTCAATGGCGAGGTCACACACGGCGTGACCTCGCCGCATGCCGGTCGATTGGACAGCCGAGGCGGGGACCGTCAGGCCCATGGTATCTTTCGGGCATAACCCGAATCTGTGCAGGAAAGAACAGAACCATGCCGGAACACGTAGCTGTCTCAGCAAGCGACAGACAAGGATTTGACCGTCGCTTTTATGCAGGCAACCCTGATCTGACTATTTTTCGTCCGACTTCTAGTATACCATCGTCATTGAATTGATGGATACAGCGACGTCAGCTTGATCCGGGCATCCTCGGTCCGGAACCGCCAGCACACCGGTGTCCTGTCGGCATTGCGCCGGGCCTGCCAGGCCGCCACCTCCCGCACCAGCGTCGCCCGGTCGGGGATCCGACGATTGAGGCACTGGCGGGACAGGACATTGATCTCGATCTCCGCCATGTTCAGCCAGCTGCCGTGTTTCGGTGTGTGATGGATCTCGAAGCGCTCGGCCAGGCGGCGGGCCTCGGCCGGCGGGAAGGTGTCGTAGAGTGTCGACAGGGTGTGGGTGTTGAGGTTGTCCATCACCAGCACGATCGTCTTGTCGGGGAAATGGGTGTCGGCGAGGTCCCTGAGGACATGGGCAAAGTCCTGCCGGGTCCTGCGGTCCGTGACCTTGACATGCCGCCAGCCCGCCAGGGGTGCGGTCAGCATGAAGAGGTTGGCCGTGCCGTTGCGCTCGTATTCGAAGTCGTAGGCGGCGGGCTGGCCCGGGGCGGTGGGCAGGGGCGTGCGGGTCTCCCTGGTCTGCTGGCGGGAGGTCTCATCGAGGCAGACCAGCACTTCATCGCTGGCGAAGTCCCGACTGTAGGTTTCCAGCACATCCTCCATGGCACAGACGAAGTCGGCACTCGACTTGGGGGGAATGCACCAGCATTGGCTCAGCCAGGGCTTGAGACTGTTTTTTTGAGCGTCTTGTGGACGGTGGAGCGGGAGATGGTGTCCACGACCTTGAGGGCCACCAGCCGGTCGGCCAGCAGCTGCAGCGTCCACTGGGCCTGGCCTGCGGGTGGCTGTGAACAAGCGAGCATGGTCAGCGTTGCCTCGCCCGCCCCATCCAGGCGACGCGCCTTGCGGTTGACCTGCACCTTGCGTTCAAGAGCGGCGTCGACGCCGTCCAGCACACACTGCTTGCGCACCCGTTCTACCGTTGCCGTCCCGACACCGAGGACATCGGCAATGTCGGCATCCCTGCGACGCCCTCCCGTGCGGTCGGTGTCGGCCAGGAGGAGGATATGGGCCCGCTTGCGGCGTTCCTTTGACCCCTTGCCGCTGTCGATGATCGCCTGGAGTTGGGTGCGCTCGTCGGTTGCCAGTGTCACCCTGTAGATCTTGCGGCCTGCTGTGACGGGTGGCGCCGCTTGGGTCGTCGTGTTGTCTGCTGTCATGGGTCCCTGCCTTTGGTTGTCTGTCTGCCCCGATGGGCCGCCCCGCGGCGGCCCATCGGGGCGACGTGTGCTTGATTGGGGCCGCGATTAGACGAGATCGTCACGGATTGGAAGCGTGCGGGCCATCAAATGGCATCAATTCGATGACGACGGGATACTAGGGCCTGTTGACACTCCCCCGTCCCGCTGCTATCCTGCCCCCCAACGACCGCCCGGAACGGGCGGCATCCCCTCTGGCAGGAGCAGACCCATGAACAGTGACCGATCCCTTCTCACCGACCGCATGTGGCACCGCATCGAATCCCTCTGTCCCGGCAAGGTCGGGGACCCCGGCGGCACCGCCGCCGACAACCGTCTCTTCGTCGAGGCTGTCCTGTGGCACATCCGCACCGGTTCGCCCTGGCGTGACCTGCCACCCCGCTTCGGCAAGTGGAACAGTGTCTTCCAGCGCTTCCGCCGCTGGGCCAAACGGGGCGTCTTCGAACGCATTTTCAAGGCGTTATCGGAGGAGTTCGATCTCGAATACGTCTGCATCGACGGCACCATCGTCAAGGCGCACGCCAAGGCCGCCGGCGCCCCATCGGGAGCATGACCGGTGGGGGGACCTGCGATCAGGGGATCGGCCGCCCAAGGGGCGGTCTGACCACCAGGATCGTGGCTGTCACCGATGCCCTTGGTTCCCTTGTCCACTTCGTCATCCTGCCCGGTCAGGCCCATGACCTCAAGGGGACAGAAGCGGTCCTCCAGGACCTCGATGGCGATGCCCTCATTGCCGACAAGGCCTTCGATGCCGACAGTCTCCTTGCCGATCTCGAATCACGCGGCATCAAGGCCGTGATCCCGGCCAGACGCAACCGATCCGTGATTCGGGAGCATGATCGGGACATGGATGCCTGGCGGCACCCGATCGAAACGTCTTTGGCGAAGATCAAGGCGTTCCGGGGCATTGCGATGCGCTTCGACAAGACGCTGACAAGCTTCGCGGCCTTCATTTATCTCGTGGCCGGGGTGATTGCAGCCCGGTAAGTGTCAACAGGCCCTAGCCAAGATGTGGTTGCCGCAATGCAATCAATTGCAGCGAACGATCCCACGGCCGTTGGGCATCAAGTCCAGATTGCTAGCGGTCGCCATTGTTACGAAGGTTTCGTCTACAATAGTGAAACAAAGTACATAATCGATGTTACCGGGCTCCGGCAGTTTGGGATGGTTTCCTTAAACGACCAAGCTGACGTAGTCTGTATTGGTAGTGGGTATGGCAACTGGGATATGTATCGCATGATGCAGAATGTCTACGGAAAGACCCTTCCGGCAGGCTCCTGCTATTCCGTCGGTTTGGGAGGCCATCTCACTGGTGGAGGATATGGAGTCTTGTCCCGCTTAGCCGGTTTGGCCATAGACTACATCTATGGCTTCGAGGTCGTAATGGACAATAGCGAGAGAGGCCCGGAAACGAGAATCGTAACGCGTGACAGCACTGAACAACAAGACTTGGATGTCTATTGGGCCCTTCGTGGAATTGGTGGCGGCCAAGTCGGCGTGATCACAAAGTACTACTTTGTGTTGGATGAGCTCCCAACTTCCCCAAGCCTTATGGCAACTACGTCCTTCAGTTGGAATTGGGATCTGGACGGCACCATGCTCACCGAGCAGCAATTTACGAATTTGGTAACCACCTTCTACTCAATTTTCTGCAATCAAGATGAAGATACGTGGAAAGTGTGGGCTGCGTTTCACGCAAATCATGTCGAGGCAGGCAGGCTTTATTGCCCGGCAATAATCTTCAATCCGGCGGACTCTGGTGTCAGTGATGAGGAATTCCGCCGCGAAGTTGATCTTCTAATTTCTGATTGGACAAAGCGATTTAATGCTGTTGTTCCGCTTTCGGCGGAAGACCATCCAATCAATGGTCATCCCTACGTCTCTTCACGAAGCCTGATTGGAATTGCCATTCTTGGAGAAACAAGACAGCCTACAGCTCGGTTCTTCAGCTACCTTGATGGGACACAACAACTGAACGGATCGGGAGAAAACCAGCATGGCAAATATAAGTCCGCCTACCATAACCTCATTTTCGAGCCACAGATGCTCAACGCGATGTACACGGGGCTAACGAAAAGCGTTGAAGGAATCGACCTTTCTCAAGCACTTGTCCAAATGGATTCCTATGGCGGCAAGATTAACGAAATCGATTCAAAAGAGACACCCATTCCACAGCGTAGCTCCACGATGAAATTACAGTACCAAACGTACTGGAAGACACCGGGTCTACTTCCTTATCAGAGAGAACAGGAAATCGAAAAGAAGCAGCTAAAGTGGATCAATACGATGTATTCGAATGTCTATGCCGATACAGGTGGTATCCCGATCATTCAAAACAATTCTGCGGTTGATGACACCGTAACTACCGATGGGTGTTACTTTAACTATCCCGACATTTATATCGGTAGCAGACTTGAGGGAACCGCAGACGTCAAGCAGGCTTGGGAACTCTACTTTGGCGCGGCCAATTCCGAACGTCTTCAAAAAATTACTGCTGAATGTAACCCATTGGGCTGGTTCACAAACTCGCAGACTTTCCAGTATAAATGAGGCAGTCTACTATCCCGACATCATTGAACTGATGGAGTCAGCGACGTCAGCTTGATCCGGGCATCGTCCGTCCGGAACCGCCGGCGTACCGGTGTCCTGTCCGCATGGCGTCGTGCCTGCCAGGCCGCCACCGCCCGCATCAGCGTCTCGCGGTCGGGGATGCGGCGATCAAGGCACTGGCGCACCAGCACAGTGATCGCGATTTCGGCAATGGTCAGCCAGCGGCCGTGTTGCGGTGTGGGATGGATCGCGAAGCCCGAGCGAGGGTTGACGCCCGGTGACCCCATCCTCGACCCGCCTGAACCGCTTTTCAGTCCCCTGACAGCCCCATCGCGTCAATCGCAAGCAGAGCGCAGCCCGCCGGGGCCGGCAAGGCCCCCGCGGTCCGGGGCAGGAGAAAGGGGGTGCTGTGGGGGTGCGGGACGCGACGGCCCCTGGGCCGCGGCTGGTGTCCGGTCGCCCGGCCCCTTGCGGGGCCGGCCCGCGCGGGCATCCTGCCCGGTCGTCACCGAGGCGTCGGTTCGGGTCAGGACGTCGGTGCCCGCAAGCACAGGGTGGGGGCAGGGACTGCGCGCACGCCGCCGTTGGTGGGCGCGTTGCGCCCCCCCATCCCATGCTCACCAGGGAGCCAGGACGAGACCGGCAGCGCGGGCCTTGGCCACCAGCCTGTGGTGAGCGAACGCCTTGCCGTCCCGGCAGTGCTGGTGGGGACGGCACAGCGTGCATAGGGCCGGAGCAGGGTCTGCAGGCTGCCCCCCCCCAGCCGCGGCCGTCCTGTGGCCCCGGGACCTGTCAGCACGTGCTGGCGATGATCGTGGCGGCCACCCTTCCAGTTAGGTCGCTGGCCCCGGATCCGGGGGGGGTCCGGGCGCCGGTAGCACCAGAGGGTGCCACCGGCCCGCGTGGCGGCCCGGATGGATGGGTCGTGCCCCCATCAGGTGATCATACTGAGCGGTCGTCCCGCCGGGTGGTCGCCAGACGCTGGGCCTGTTGGTGGCGGTACCCGCGCTGGCCCCGGTTGCGGGTGCGCTCACGGCTGATGGTGGCGTTGGTGGGGGCGGAGCTCACGAGCGATGGCGGCCTGGGACAGGCCGCGTGTCCTGAACGCATCAATCTGGCCTCGTTCGGCAGCGGTCAGAGGGTGGGGCGTGATGGCATGACCGTCGCCGGCTGGTCTTGTCGAGACGGGGGCAGCCATCGGGCCCCGTGGCATCGACCCCGCCGGGCAACCGAGCCGGTCCGCACAGGGCGAACCGGCTCCGCGGCGAGCGTTGCGCTTCCGAGTGGCACGGGGGAAACCATTCCAACAGCGACGTCTGATGATATCGACCTGAATGCGTTTCGAGCATTCATGAAGTCCCAGGGCAAGCAGATGGACACCGGCCCGCAACCGAACATCGAACACGATCTGCAGAACGCATCAGTCTGTGACTGGTTGGACACGGTGCTTCGTCCGACGCTTTACGGTTTAATGGTCGTAACTGTTCAGGTTCTTGTTTGGTCTTTCCGGCCCGCAAGGCAGCTCAGGACATTTCAAGCCGCTGGATGAGTTCGTCCGGTGGGGCCCACAGAGACCCGGGGAACAACAGGGGGGACACGTCATGCGACTGGACAGGACAGTCTGGCAAGTGGGCTTGGCTTGGACCTATCCGTCAACGGCCTCTCTCATCCTGGCGTATTCGCCGACAACGGCCTTGAGTTGTTCCATGTGCGCGCCTTCGAAGAAGTGACCGGCTCCGGGAATGATCCTGTGGACGATATCGGAATTGTCCTGCGCGATGAGTTTCTCGGCGAGTTTGGTGACTTTGTCAGGCTCGGCAATGCGATCTTCGTCGCCGTGGACAATCAGACCCGGTGCGGTGCAGGGGGCAAGGAAACTGAAATCATGGAGATCCACCGGGGGCGCAATCGAGACGAACTCGGTGATTTCCGGGCGGCGCATCATGAGTTGCATGCCGACATAAGCCCCAAATGAAAAGCCGACGATCCAGCACTTGCGGCAACTTGGATGCCTGGAGTACAGCCAATCGAGCACCACCGTGGCATCGGACAGTTCGCCCAACTCATCGTCACTTTCCCCCTGGGAGCGTCCGACGCCGCGGAAATTGAAGCGCAGCACGGTAAATCCGAGCTCATGCAGGTGATAGAAAAGGTAGTAGATCACCTTGTTGTTCATCGTACCGCCATAATGCGGGTGGGGATGCAGAAACATGGCAACGGGCGCCTCGCGGGTCTCGACCTGCTGATAGCGACCTTCAAGCCGACCGGCAGGTCCTGACAGCATCTGTTCGGGCATACATGTCCTCTCAAGCGTGGGTTGCACAACCGGAGTCGGGCCCACAGTCCGCCGCGTATCCAGGGCCGTCTGGTAATCCATATGACCGATTTCGGACTGTGTCAATCCAGTGGGCATTCACAGCTCGATAAATCACTGATTCGGCACGAATGGGGCCGCTCGATCGGATGTGGAGAATCCTGCACGCCCGGGGGTTTTGCCCCCCTGTGGCGTCTGTGCTAATGATCCGGGAATTGAATCCGACACCGGGCGTTCGCCATGAAGCTCAGCACAAGGGGCCGCTATGCGGTGGTGGCTCTCTCCGATCTCGTACTGGAAGGTGGTGATAACCATATCCGTCTTTCAGATATTGCCACCCGTCAGAATATCCCCCAACAGTATCTGGAACAGCTGTTCGTCCGGCTGCGACGAACAGGCATTGTGGAATCGCTGCGGGGTCCCGGGGGCGGGTATCGTCTGGACCGCCTGCCCGCCACGATCACCATCGCGGAAATCCTTCTGGCTGTCGACGAGTCGCTCGGCCATCAGACCATCAGCAGGGGCAGCGCGATCATGAGTGGCACCCGGGCCCAGTCACTTGCCAATCGTTTATGGGAAAGTCTCTCGGCGCAGGTCTATGTGCATCTCCACAACCTGACTCTTGAGGACATTGTTGCCAACAGAATCTCGCCCTGTCCCGCGGTCCCGGACCTGCTCAACATCGTGGATGAATGACATTCGACCGGATCTATCTGGACTGGAACGCCACTGCGCCTCTCGCTGCAGTTGCCAGGACGGCTGTTTGTGATGCCCTGGACGCAATCGGCAATCCGTCATCGGTCCATGCCGAGGGTCGGCGGGCCCGCACCATCGTTGATCGGGCCCGGCAGAGCCTGGCCGATGCCGTGGATGTCGATCCGATGGCCGTGACCTTCACCTCCGGTGCCACCGAGTCGGCGGCACTCACCCTGGCTGGTCGCAACCTGCAGGCATCTGATATTGAACATGATTGTATTCGGGCCTGGACACAGACAACGCTGTCCGTTGACCGGAGCGGCCAGGTCGCAGTGACCGACCCGACCAGGAGTTGTCTGCAGGTGGCCAATGGGGAAACAGGGGTGCTGCAGGCCTTGCCCGCCGGACTGGCCGTGACCGACGCAACCCAGGCCTTCGGCAAGATCCCGCTTGCTGAAGCAAAGGATGCCGCCTCTCTCCTGCTCCTGTCATCGCACAAGATCGGCGGACCCAAGGGGGTTGGTGCCATCATCGGCACCATGGAAGAGGGGGCCGGATTCCAGCTGCCCGGGGGAGGGCAGGAGTTTGGGCGCCGGTCCGGGACGGAAAATGTTGCCGGGATTGCCGGATTCGCGGCCGCTGCGGTTGCTGCTGTCGCCTCGGTGCGGGCAGGTGTCTGGGACGAGGTGGGTCAGTTGCGGGACCGGTTCGAGATCCTGTTGCGTGAGATCGTCAGAGATATCGTCATCATCGGGTCCAGGGCTGATCGTCTGCCCAACACGACGTGTTTTGCCCTGTCGGGCTGGAGAGGTGAAACGCAGGTCATCGAGATGGATCTTGCCGGTTTTGCCATATCGGCCGGTTCAGCCTGCGCCTCGGGCAAGGTCGCAACGAGTGCCGTTCTCAGGGCCATGGCAACTCCAGAACCGATTGCCCGGTCCAGCATTCGTCTGTCCATTGGACCCGGGTGCACCTGGTCGGACCTCGAGAGGTTCGCGCGTTGCTGGGGCAAGCGGGCTCAACGTCACAGGTGATGGGGTTGCGGGACCACCGGAGCCAGGCAGGACTTGGGCCAACCGCATCCGTCCCATCGCCGCAGGCCGACAAGCGCACCTGAAGGCTTGCAACTGTCATTGGGGATGACCAAATAGGGGAACAGGACACGGTTGTGGGTCCTGGATGCGGCAACGTCGGCAGGTCTGGCTGGAATGTGTCCCAGCGAGGACACCCGGTGGCCAATCGTCGGATTGGAGAGTTCAGAATGGATGACATCGAGATCCGGGAAGGCGTTGATGCCGAGACCGTTTCCACGGTCCGGGCTGTCGGCGAGCGCTACAAGCATGGCTGGGAGACAGAGATCGAGACGGAATTCGCTCCCAAGGGCATCAATCGTGACATCGTCCGGTTGATCTCATCCAAGAATGACGAACCGGCATGGATGACCGAATGGCGATGCCAGGCCCATGCACGTTGGGAGAAGATGCAGGAACCCAACTGGGCCATGGTCAACTATCCGAAGATCGATTACCAGGACCAGTACTACTACGCCAAACCCAAGAGCATGCAGGAGCGACCCAAGTCGCTGGATGATATCGATCCGAAACTGTTGGCAACCTATGAGAAACTCGGGATTCCGCTGCGGGAACAAATGGTTCTCGCCGGTGTCGAGGGCGCCGAGGGCACGCCGGCCGATGCCCGCCAGGTAGCCGTGGATGTTGTCTTCGACTCGGTCTCGCTGGGGACAACCTTCAAGAGTGAGCTGGAAAAGGCCGGGGTCATCTTCTGCCCCATCTCCGACGCGATTCGGGATCATCCCGAGCTGGTGCGCAAGTATCTCGGCAGCGTGGTGCCGATCACCGACAATTACTTTGCCACATTGAATTCCGCTGTCTTTTCCGATGGATCCTTTGTCTATGTCCCGCCCGGCGTGCGGTGTCCGATGGAGTTGTCCACCTACTTCCGTATCAATGCCGAGAACACCGGCCAGTTCGAACGGACACTGATCATCGCCGACAAGGGCTCCTATGTCAGTTACCTTGAGGGCTGTACGGCCCCCCAGCGGGACACCAGCCAGTTGCACGCGGCTGTGGTCGAACTCGTGGCACTTGAAGATGCCGAGATCAAGTACTCGACGGTCCAGAACTGGTTTCCTGGCGATGAGGCGGGGCGGGGCGGCATCTACAACTTTGTCACCAAACGGGCTGATTGCCGGGGTGCACGCTCAAAGGTCATGTGGACCCAGGTCGAGACCGGGTCGGCGGTCACCTGGAAATACCCGTCCTGCATCCTGCGCGGCGATGGCTCCAGCGGTGAGTTCTATTCGATCGCCATCACCAACAACCACCAGCAGGCGGATACCGGGACCAAGATGGTCCATCTCGGATCCGATTCCCGTTCCCGGATCGTCTCGAAAGGCATCTCGGCCGGCCAGGCCCAGAACACCTACCGGGGGCTGGTCTCGGTCCATCCCCGGGCCAGGAACTGCCGGAACTACACGCAGTGCGACAGTCTCCTGATTGGCAACACCTGCGGGGCCCATACCGTGCCCTATATCGAGGTCAAGAACAACAGTTCCCGGGTCGAGCACGAGGCCACCACCTCCAAGGTTGACGATGACCAGCTGTTTTACTGCCGCCAGCGGGGCATGGATGAAGAGGAGGCGGTCGCCCTTGTGGTCAACGGTTTCTGTCGCGAGGTCCTGCAGGCGCTTCCAATGGAATTTGCCATGGAAGCCCGGCAACTGGTGGCGATCTCACTCGAGGGATCGGTCGGATGAGTCGTCGAGCGCATGCGAAGCTCGGGCGCTGTAGTGCCATTGCGGGGGGACCTGGCCGTGGTTGAACCGGTGGTCCGGATCGCTGATGAGTCCCCGGTTGATTTTGCGCCGCCGAATGCGGGACGTTTCGGGGCCAAGGTGCGTGCACTGGGCAAGAAACTGGGCACCGCGGGCCTTGGCTGCAAGCATATCGAACTCGCACCGGGCAAACGGGCCTTCCCCTTTCACAACCATCTCGGCAATGATGAGATCTTTGTCATCCTCGCTGGCCGCGGCACCTACAGATATGGGTCCAGAGAGTATCCGATCCAGGCGGGGGATGTGTGCGGGGCACCACGCGGCGGGACCGGGACTGCTCACCAGATCATCAACAGCGGGACGGAAACACTGGCGTATCTCGCGATCTCGACACTTCAGGATCCCGATATCTGCGAGTATCCCGACAGTCGGAAATTCGCCGCTTTTGCCAAGGGCGAGGGACGGGATTTCGCCTCGGCGTATTTCCGCTATGTCGGGCGTGAGGACGCGGCCCTTGATTATTTTGATGGCGAGGATCCCTGAGGTCATTCCCATCCGGTACAACCCATGCCCTTGCATTGCTCCTGCAGCAAGGGTCAGGACAGGTAGAGGCAAGATCAGAACGTGTTAGAGATCAGAAATTTGCATGCGGTGCTGGAGTCAACCGGCGGCCCGATCATCAAGGGGTTCGATCTGACGGTCCCCGCAGGCGAGGTGCATGCCATCATGGGTCCCAATGGCTCGGGCAAGTCGACGCTTTCCTATGTCCTTGCCGGTCGGGATGGCTACGAGGTGACTGGGGGCACAGCATCCCTGGCCGGCGAGGATCTGTTGACGCTCGCACCGGAGGAGCGGGCGGCGCTGGGCCTCTTCCTGGCTTTCCAGTATCCGGTTGAGATCCCCGGGGTCGGGAACATGACCTTCCTGCGCACCGCGCTGAATGCCCAGCGCACGGCCCGAGGCGAGGACTCGATCAGTGCCGCGGATTTCCTGCGGCTGGTGCGGGGCAAGGCTGAAGCGCTCGCCATCAGTCCTGATCTATTGCAGCGTTCAGTCAATGACGGGTTTTCCGGTGGTGAGAAGAAGCGCAACGAAATCCTTCAAATGGCCATCCTCGAGCCCCGGTTCTGCATTCTTGATGAAACCGATTCCGGCCTTGACATCGATGCACTGAAACAGGTGGCCGATGGGGTCAATGCCCTCCGGGCGCCAGAGCGGGGCATCCTTGTCATCACCCACTACCAGCGTCTGCTCGACTACATCGTTCCCGATCGTGTCCATATCATGGTCGATGGCCGGATCGCCCGTTCCGGCGGCCCCGAACTCGCTCTTGAGGTCGAGAAGGGGGGCTATGCGGTCATGCAAGTCTCGCCGTCATGAAGAGCCGGCCCACCTTTTCCATCCTGCGGGACCTGTGAGGATGTCTCCGGCAGACTGGGCCACCAGGGCCCGCCATGAGGCCCGGGGCCGTCTGGCCAGTCTCGGCTGGCCTGAGGCAGGTGTGGAGTACTGGAAGTTCACCCGCCCTGATGATTTCGTGCGAGCAGCCCGGGCCCGCATCGAAGGGGATATGCCTCGCACCGGGGACAGTTCGGTCGGGCTCCCCAGTGACCTTGTCGGCCAGCTGGCCGACGCTGCCATCGCCGTCCATGATCTGGCCGACGCAACCAGCCATGAGTCGCTTGCACCCCGGTGCACCGTTGCCCCCCTTGCCGACCTCCTGGCCACCGGGGACAGCTGGGCCGCCGGGTGCTACGGCGCACTGGAAGCCGCGAGTCACGCCCATGTGCCCAAACCTCTGGCCAGTTTCAACACTGGCCATGCTGCCAACGGCTATGGTGTGCAGGCCACCGGACCCACCGAGCCCGTCCTCCTGATCGACTACGCCAGGGAGCCGGGTGCAGGTCTTGCCCTGCATCACAATCTTGTGCGAATCGAAGCCGGTGCCACGCTGACCTTGATCGAAGCCGGTGCGGTCGGCCAGCACATCAATCGGGTTCTTGAGGTGGAGGTGGCCGATGGGGGCACCTTCAACCACATCCAGGTCCATGACTTTACTGATCTTGAGAGCGGAATCACCAACATTTTTGCCCATCTCGGGGCCGGTGCCACCTTCAAGTCCTTTACCATCGCCACCGGCCAATCGCTCTGTCGCAACGAGAGTTTCGTCACACTGGCCGGGGCAGGGGGGCGGGCTCATGTGGCCGGGGCCGCGGTCGGGGGCGCCGGCTTCCATCATGACGACACGGTATTTGTGACCCATGCCGCCCCGGAATGCGAAAGCCGCCAGGTCTTCAAGAAGGTCCTCAATGGCGGGGCAGTGGGCGTGTTTCAAGGCAAGATTCTTGTCAAGCCGGATGCCCAGAAAACCGATGGCTACCAGCTCAGCCAGGCTCTCCTGGCCGATGAGTCGAGCCAGTTCCTGGCCAAGCCGGAACTGGAGATCTATGCCGATGATGTGGCCTGCTCACATGGGTCGACCTGCGGCAGCCTGGATCCCGACTCACTGTTCTATCTCCGCTCGCGGGGCGTCCCCCTCGCCGAGGCCCGGGACATTCTGGCACTGGGTTTCCTCAACGAGGCGCTTCAGGAAGTCGACAACGATGCCATGGCCGGGATCCTGAACACCATCCTTGCCTGCTGGCTTGTCCGGAGCCGAGCGTGAGTCTGGTCGGGGATTTCCTCCGGTCCCACCGGCGACCCACCGCCGTCTTCCACCGCCGTCTGGCCAGCACCTCCGAGGCCAGCGCCCTTGCCATCCTCATCCTGGCCCTGGTCATCTCCTTCCTCGGCCGCATCCCGGCACTGCTCGCAGCTCCGACCACCACGGCCTCCTCGCTGCCACCCACCCTTGCTGCCGCCTTCATGGGCGGGGTGTTCTTTGGCGCGCTCCTTCTCTATGCCATCGCAGCCCTGTTCCGCTTTCTCATGCCCGGCCCAGAGCCCGGCCTTCAAGCCCGGATCGTCGTGTTCTGGTCCCTCCTGGTCTTGGCACCCTGGGGAAGCTTCGTCAGTATCATGAATGCCCAACTGGCCCATCCGATCCTTGTGCTGCCCGGTGGGATCCTTCTCGTTGGTGGCCTTGGCCTCCAACTGCTCATTGGCTGCCGGGTCGCCAGACAGCCAGCGACCGTGCCATCAAAAACGATCCTGCAGCGTGCATCCGGCGGCCCCCAGGCCGTGCAGTCATGATCCAGACTGTCACCGAACTCGTCAGACTGTCGTTGGTTGCGCCCCGCGCCGCCGCCCGGCAGGTCCTCGGGTTCCCCATCCCGTATCGGGTCCTGATCGAGGCGGCCATTCTGGGGATTGTCCTCAACACGCTTGTTACCCAGGGACTCTCGATGCTCCTTGAACCGGCTCCGGTGGAGGATATCGAGACGGGGACGCCGGTGCCGATGATCACGCCCTTCATTGCCTTGGGGATTGATGCCGTCCTGATGGTCATGACTGTCCTGGCCGTGCACCTGATCGGCGGCATGTTCGGCGGTCGGGGCAGTCTGCAGGAATCGCTCCTGATCAACACCTGGATTCATTACCTCATGATTCTGGTGCAGTTGGTCGCCATCATTCTGACTGTGTTCATGCCAGCACTCGCCCTCCTGACCATCCCTCTGGCGCTGGGGATCTTTTTTTATCTTCTATCGAATTTTGTTGCCGAGATGCATGCCTTCCGCTCGGCCCTCAGTGTCTTTTTTGGAGCAATTGTCCTGATCCTGATCCTCTCCTTTGCCATCACCTTCCTCTTTCTGGCCGGGAGCGCCGGGCTGACTCATGTTTGATATCGATGCCATCCGGCAGGATTTTCCGATCCTCGCGCGCACGATCAACGGCAATCCGCTGGTCTATCTCGACAGTGGAGCCTCCGCCCAGAAACCCCGGGTGGTGCTTGATGCCATGCAGCAGGCCTACAGCCACGAGTATGCCAATGTGCACCGGGGACTGCATACGCTCTCCAACCTGGCCACAACCCGGTACGAAGCGGTGCGCGGCAAACTCAAGACCTTCCTGAATGCCGCCCGACCCGAAGAGATCATCTACACGACCGGAACCACCCACGGCATCAATCTTGTCGCCTATGGCTGGGGTGCCCCGAATCTCCGGCCCGATGATGAGATCATCCTGACCGTCATGGAGCACCACGCCAACATCGTGCCCTGGCATTTCCTGCGCGAGCGCCAAGGCTGCCGTCTTGTCTGGGTCGAGTGTGATTCAAACGGCAATCTTGACCCCCAGCGTATCCTTGATGCCATCACGGACCGCACCCGGCTGATTGCCATCACCCAGACCTCCAATGTCCTGGGGACCATTGTCGATATCCCGACCATTGCCACCACTGCTCGCGAGCATGGCATACCCATTCTCGTTGATGCCTCTCAGTCCGCAGTGCACATGCCGATCGATGTGCAGGTGCTCGGCGTGGATTTCCTCGTGCTGACCGGCCACAAACTCTATGGCCCCTCGGCCTCCGGTGCCCTTTATGTCAATGCCGCCCGCCTCGATGAGTGCCGGCCCTTCTTGGGCGGCGGGGACATGATTGCCGAGGTGACCCGGGCCAATGTGACCTATGCCGACCCTCCGCACCGCTATGAAGCAGGGACTCCGCCAATCGTCCCGATCATCGGTCTTGGGGCCGCCCTGGATTACATCAACGGGATCGGCATGGAGGCGATCTGCAGCCATGAACAGCAACTGATTGCCCATGCCGACAAGACGCTCGGAGCCATCGAATGGCTCGACCTGTCTGGCCGGCCCTGCCGGAAGGCAGCGATCTACTCATTCCTGATCCAGGGTCCCGCCCACGCCCATGACCTCTCGACCATTCTCGATCAACAGGGGATTGCCATCCGTGCCGGGCACCACTGTGCCCAGCCCCTGATGGATTTTCTCGGCGTGACGGCAACCTGTCGTGCCTCGCTTGCCATGTACAACACCTGCGAGGACATCGATCAACTGGCCGAAGGTCTCAGGACATGTCATCGACTCCTGCAATGACCCAAGCCCTGTCTGGGCCCGGGGTGCGTCCGCAGCCGGGCAGGGGCCCCGATACGGCGGGATCGGTGGACCTGGCCTTGCAGCCCATCATCAAGACCCTTGACTGCCTGCCCGATCCGGTCCTCCTTGTCGATGATGCCCTCATGGTGGTTGGCATGAACGGAGCTGCTGTTCGCCGCTACACCGCTGACTCTGTGGCCCGACCCCTTGTGGGTCTGCTCCGTCAACCCATGGCCCTCGAGTGCATGGAGCAGGTGCGCGCCGACCGAGTGCCCCGTGACGTGGTGATTACGGAAATCCGCCATGCGACCGAGTGCAAGATGCGTCTCGTGGTCGCACCACTCACCCTTGACAAGTCTTCCTTCAACGGATTCTGCCTCTCGCTTGCGGACATCACGACGGTCCGCGAGGCCGAGCAGGCCCGGAAGGATTTTGTGGCCAATGTCAGCCATGAGCTCAAATCCCCGCTGACCACACTGATCGGATTCAT
Organism: Paracoccaceae bacterium; assembly: GCA_965215545.1. Lineage (GTDB taxonomy): Bacteria > Pseudomonadota > Alphaproteobacteria > Rhodobacterales > Rhodobacteraceae > MPNP01. The sequence continues at coordinate 2,890,766 of OZ244066.1, read as the reverse complement.
CGACACGATTGATGAGGATCCGGATATCGATGCCCGGACATTGCAGGGATTTCTGGATGTCATGAAGGCGGAATCGGCTCGCATGTCCCGCCTGGTCAGCGAGTTGCTGGCCCTGTCAAAAGTCGAGGCCCAGGAGAACATCCGGCCGACAGCCACGGTGCCCATCTGTGCACTCGTGGCATCGCTGGCCGAGGGATATATCGTTGCCAGCAACGGCTGCCCATCCCGCATCACCCTCACCGACTGCAGGCAGGAACTCTTGGTGCTCGGGGATGATGACCAGTTGCGTCAGGTCATCGCCAATCTCGTTGACAACGCCCTCAAATACAGCCCGCCGGACAGCCCCGTCGAGCTCCGGTGCCGGCGCTCCGATTCCCATCAGGGAGGTGCTTTTGCCATCATTGAAGTCAGGGATTGTGGACCGGGTATCGATGCGGACCATCTGCCACGCCTGACCGAGCGCTTCTACCGGATCGATTCGCACCGGTCGCAGCAGCAGGGTGGGGCAGGACTGGGTCTGGCCATCGTCAAACACATTCTCAATCGCCATCGGGCCCGGCTGGAGATCAACAGTGCCCAGGGTGAGGGCAGCGTCTTTCGTGTGCACATCCCACTCGTCCCGGAATCGCGGCCAACGCCCGCCACTGCGGATGAATTTCTCACAGGAATGACATAAAACTGTCACAAACATGCCCTAGAGTCAGGGGGCACGTGTTTGGGGGTCTCAGTGCCATTTTGGGGGTATCATGGTTGGGGGAGGTCATTGAATGGACGCAATCCAGTTCAAGGATGTGGAAATCGAAAGCAGTACCGTCAAGATCAAGGCCAGGCATGTGAACGTCTTCTATGACGACAAGCAGGCCCTTTTCGATGTCTCGATCGACATCCCCAATACGATGGTCACGGCCCTGATCGGTCCCTCAGGCTGCGGGAAAACCACCTTCCTGCGCTGCATCAACCGGATGAACGACACGCTCCAGAACTGCCGAGTGATGGGCAATATCGAACTCGATGGGGTGGATATTCGTGACAAATCCATCGATCCCGTCTATCTCCGGTCCCGGATCGGCATGGTCTTCCAGAAACCCAACCCCTTTCCCAAATCGATCTACGATAATGTCGCCTACGGCCCCCGCATTCATGGCCTGACCCGCAACAAGGCCGAACTCGACGATCTTGTCGAGGGGTCTCTCCAGCACGCCGCCCTCTGGAATGAAGTCAAGGATCGCCTGGCCGATCCGGGCACCGAACTGTCCGGTGGCCAGCAACAGCGTCTCTGCATTGCCCGCGCTATCGCCACCAAGCCGGAAGTCCTCCTCATGGATGAACCCTGCTCGGCCCTCGATCCCATTGCCGCCTCCCAGATCGAGGAGCTGATCGAACAGCTCCGCAACGACTTCTCGGTGGTGATCGTGACGCATTCCATGCAGCAGGCCGCCCGGATCAGCCAACAGACGGCCTTTTTCCATCTTGGCAACCTTGTGGAGCTGAACACCACCAAGGTGATTTTCACCAATCCATCGGACCCAAGGACCGAGAGTTACATCACCGGTCGGATCGGTTAGGGCCGCACAAGAGACCAGAGCGCATGACGACCACCAAACACATTCATTCGGCATTTGATGACGATCTGCAGCAGCTGACTATCCTGATCATGACCATGGGTGGACTGGTTGAGGAGGCCATTGCCCATGCGGTCAAGGCCCTGCGTGATCGGGACGATACCAAGGCCGAGAGTGTAATTCTGGCCGACCGACGCATTGATGAACTGGCCGAGGAAATTTCCAGCGAGTCAGTCAAGATCATTGCCCTCCGCCAACCCCAGGCCATGGATCTGCGTACGGTGATCGCCACGATGAAAATCTCCATCAGCATGGAGAGGGTGGGAGACTATGCAAAGAACATTGCCAAACGGACCCAGGTCCTCAACACCCAGATGCCGGACTATCCGGGCAAGAGCGGTTCGGTCAAGCGGCTGGGCAAGGCCATCCGCATCCAGATCAAGGACAGCCTTGATGCATTCATCAACCAGAATGCCGAGCAGGCCCATGAGCTGATCCAGCGCGATGAGGACATCGACCAGATGTACAATGCCCTGTTCCGCGAATACCTGACCCATATGATGGAAGATCCGCGCAGCATCACCACCGCGATGCACTACCTCTTCATTGCCAAGAACCTTGAACGTATGGGCGATCATGTCACGTCCATTGCCGAGCAGATCGTCTATCTCGTCACCGGTACAGTTCCCCTGGATGATCGCAGCAAGAACGTCATGCTCAGTTTTGAGTCCATCGTCCAGCAAGACGACAAGAAACCATAGACCATGAAAGATGTCCTCCCGCTGGTCCTGATTGTCGAGGACGATCCGGCCCACCTCCAGTTGCTTGAGTACAATGTCGGTCGGGCAGGGTATGCCGTTACTACGGCCACCAATGGCAAGGAGGCCTGGCTGACCATCACCACCGAGATGCCCGACATCATCCTGCTTGACTGGATGATCCCGGAACTCTCTGGCATTGATCTCTGTCGCATGATCCGTGCTTCCAAGGACTGCCAGACCATCCCCGTCATCATGGTCTCGGCGCGGGAGGATGAGACTGACCGCATCCTCGGGCTCGAAAGTGGTGCTGATGATTACATGGTCAAGCCATATTCCATCACCGAGTTGCTGGCCCGTCTCAAGGTCCAGTTGCGGCGAACCCGACCCACCGAGGCGGGCCTGCGGGTTACGTTCGAGGACATCGTCATGGAATCCACCCAACACCGGGCCTATCGCAATGGCACACCCTTGATGCTCGGACCTACTGAGTACCGACTCCTGGCGACCTTTCTTGAACAGCCCGGTCGCGTCTGGTCGCGATCCCAGCTGCTCGACCGTGTCTGGGGACGCAACATCCATGTCGAGCAACGCACCGTCGATGTCCATGTCGGCCGGCTCCGCAAGGAGTTGCGCAAGACCGGTGACAAGGATCCGGTCCGCACTGTCCGTGGGGTTGGTTACGCCCTCGGCTAGACATCATGGATTGACCTGTCCCGGTCCAGCCCCTGTCGACAGGTTCCAACGCATGGCCCTGAAGAGGGCCGCATCAAGGCGGTTGGGTCAATGTCAGATGACAGAATCTCTGGGGAGTCTTGATGTCCACAAGGATCCGATTGCGGTTGCCATCACCTGGCCCGACCGGGTGCAACCGGAGGGACGGGGGACAATTCCCGGCTGCCGACCATCGCTCCAGCGCCGGAGTCTGGACGGACTCACTCTCCGCGTCGGTTACGGAACCGGGCTTGGGCGGCCATGAAAGCCATTCAGACACGGGACCGCCAGCGGTCCGGTGCCGGCCTTCTCTGGTAGGGTTATGGTCGGGATATGTATAAAATGGGGGCTTATATGCATGAGTGATCAAAAATCAAATGAAGCCCATAAGAATCAGATTCTTACGATTCAATCACTATCAATGGGTACAGATAGTATATGTCATTGATTATATGGGATAAATTCAGAATCTGATCACTTATGTATATAAGCCCCATAAAATGTTGTCGTAGCGTAACTGTTCAGGTCCCTGAACAGTTACCAATGAGACATGTAGGGAGTGCTGCGGGCCCGGGGTCGAGCCGGCGACCATCAGCCACGCCGCGCCGGATCCGACCGGACAGGTGGGTGGGCCATGGCCGGACGATCCCCCGATGTTCGTCGTTGGTGAGGCGATTGTCAGCCGTGGTCAGGGCGCGCGCCGGTGCCATCGGTCACGCGAGGGGCCTGTCACGGCTTGCGTCAGGTGATCACGAAGCCGAAGATCGTGAATCCGAGGGTGACGATGGCGGCCATGTAGAACACAAGCCGGGTTTCCCGGCGGGCCATGTCCGTGTCCCGCTTGGCCATGTCGGTCTTCCAGTTGGCCATGTCGGTCTTCCAGTTGGCCATGTCCGCCCGCAGGCGATCAAGGGCACTTTCCTGTTCTGCCTTGAGTGTCTCCATGCTCTTCTCCATCACGGCCACGTGCCTGGCCAGATCGTGAATATCCAGATCGGAAGTCATGCCGGCACCCTACACCAAGGCCTGCCGGGGGTCAATGGCGCCACCCTCAGGCAGGTGTAGCCCAACTTTGTTGGGCGATTATATAGTGCCTGCCAGAAACCCCCAGTTTCCGTCATAAACGCTTGACTCTCCTGTCGAGTGTCTGCGAGTGTCTCCCTGAAGATTGCGGCAGACCGGCCCGCTTGGGGCCAGAACGCCCGCGTGTCGCCCGTCCGAGCCGACTCTTCGAGGATTGCCATGCGTCATAGCCGCCAACCGCAGCTCCAGCTCGGCGCCATCGTCATCCCATCCGGACGGGCCAGCGCCGCCATCCCCCTCAATCCCCCGATCCCCTGATGACCCGCGGGCCGCGATGCCATCCCGGCCCTGCGGCTCGGCCGCAAGGTCCCCCCAGTGATGTCCTGCGGGCCGACGACGCGCGCCGGGCCCGCCTCCTGGCCATCCTTGCCGACCCGATCCTGCCGGGCACCGACCCCAGCCAGGGCCGTCCCGGCATGGATCTGTGGCGCATCCTCGTGATGGGGGTGATCAAGCCGGGGCGCGACGGCGACGACGACCGTCTCGGCGAACTGGCGGGCGCGCCGAGGACCCTCCGGGCGTTCCTCGGCCACGGGGATGACGCCTGGGATGACGCCAGGTCCGAGGACCAGACGGTGGTCGACACCAGCGCCGCCGCCGATGGGGATCCGGGGCACCCCGGCCGGCCTGGCCGCCGTGTCCCGGGCGGGTGGTGGCGGCCGGCCCCCCGGTCGGCAGATCCGGTCGCCGGACACACGCCGGGCGCGCCGTTGGTCGGGCGCGTCCGGTCCTGCGTGGCCCCAGCCTCTCGTCATCGGCACTGACGGATGTCCACGTCCCCACCGATGTCAACCTGCTGTGGGATGCCCTGCGGGTCCCTGCCGCCCCCATCATCCGGTCGGACCGACCGGGGCCGGGCCGCCACACGGCACGGACGGGCCCGGCTGGCGCCCCCCACGGCCCACCTGGGGCAGCACCCCACCCGGACGCTCAAGTCCCGCTTTGCCGCTGTCGGCCGGACCCGCACCGCTCGACCCGAGGATGTCAGGGCCGACCTGGACCGCTCGACCCAGCGGGTCGCCCGGGTCGAGGCCAGCCTGCCGGCTCCCCATGATGATGGCGACCGGGGGGCCGCCGGCCTGGCACCGACCGCCCCGGTCACCATCGACCGCAGGCTCGGCCACGCCCATCGGCATGGCTGACACGGTGGGCCAGATCGACCCGAGCGGCCGCCGGCGGCGCGAGGGCGAGGCCCTCCCCCATGCCGAGACGGTCGTCGCGGTCCTGGCCGGGCCCACCCGGTGGATCGGGTTGGGCCCAGACGATGCTCAGGGTGGGGGCTGGCCCCGGGGCGCCCGGTGTCCCCGTCGCCGTCATGGCGGACCCCCAAGGGATCATCGTCCGGGGCGTCATCCTCCATCACCAAGTCATGGGGGAGGGCCATGATGTCGACTATGCTGTCCCCAGGGTCGAGGACGCCCGGGGCCCGCTGTCCCGACCGGCCTCGGGCCAGACGGGCCGGGGCTTCCACAGCCCCGCCAACCCGGCCCTGCCGGTCAAGGGCGACCGCCACCGCGCGGCCCGGGGAGCGCGAGGCAGACGCGACCGTCCGCAACCTCCGGGCCGCCCACGCGCCGGTGGCGTCCGGCATCCACCGTCGCGGCCCCGAACTGCGGACATCCAGAGGGGGGGGCATGGATCGCATCCGGGCCCATGGGGCGGCGGGCTTGGACCCCAGGGTCATCATGGGAGGGGGGGGGTGGCGCTCGCGATGCTCGCCTTCAACGTCCATCGTCTCGGCTGGCGGCGGCGCACCCAGCTGCGCCAGCCGCTGCGGCGGGCGGCGCGCCAGCGCCAGCGGTCCGGCGGGCCCGGGCCCGCCTGCACCTCTGACCCCCGGCCAGCCTGCAGCGCGCGGCGCGGACACACCGCGCCAGGGGCGCGGTGTGGCCGCTGCTCGGCCGGAACGGCCTCGGCGAGTCCTTTGGGGATCACAAGGGACCGATCGGGGCCTCGAGAGACCGGATTCGGGGACCCGGCGGGGCGATCGGGGTGGCCGAGCGAGGGCGCTGGCGTGACAAACGCGGGGTTTTCTGGCAGACACTATATAGTGTCTGCCAGAAAACCCCAGTTTCCATCATAAACGCTTGACTCTTCTGTCGATATTCTGCTAGTGGTTATTTCGATACAGATGATTCCATTTCTTCCAACCGCCGGTGCCCGCGCTGCGAGGACGCCACGCGGTCATCCGGGTCCCGCCAGCCACCGGCAGGGCCGGGCCCCATGGCGCGCCTCATGAGCGTTGGGGGCGTTGTGGGGCTCGATATCGGCGTCCACGGCGGCCCGGCCGTCGTCAAGCGCGTTGACGATGGCGGTCTTCCGTCGTTGCCGGGCCCGTTGCGCGACGAAGCCCTCGACGGCATGCCTCCACGACGCCGAGGTCGGGGTGACGTGGACGGTCCCCAGTTGGTTCAATCCCGGGGGAGGGTCGGCGAGCCAGGCGTGGCCACGGGCTGACGTGGGGGCCGACCGGGTGGCGAGGAGGCCATGGACCGCCGTCTCGGGAGCAAGGTCGGCCGCGACAGGATCAAGGATGGCACAGACATCCTCGGTGCGGTGGCGGTCCGTCATCGTGCCCACCCCCGCGCCGGTGGCGGGCGAGGGCCCGCCCTGCGGCGAGGACGCGGCGGGTCGGCATTGCGACGCCGGAAGCTCTTCTTTGCCTCGAGCCTGCCCGCTTGCGTCCACCGCAGCCCCATCCTGGCATGGCGCCAGCGTTTGACATGCCGACAGGTCGGCCGCACGACACCGGGCCTTGTGTCAATGCTGTTGGAGCCGGCGAGCAACGGGCGCAGGTCCGCCGGCCGGCCCGGGGCGGACCCGCGTCAGGCTCGCATCGAGACCCCGGAGGGTGGACAGGATCGGGGATGGAGCGGGCCGGGCCCGGGGCCTCGTCGCCGGCGCGACGGGCAAGGGCGTGCAGCGGCCTCTCTGCCGGCGCGGGATCGTCCAGTGCCCGGGGCTTCCGGAGAGCCGACCGGACCGCGGCCGGCAAGGGGTCGGGCCGGCGGTCGATGCTGGTGCGGGCCCCAGAGGTGACCAGGTGGGGGGATCGGACAGCACTGGATGGGATCCTCGGCCCCGACGGTGCGGCAAGGACGGCACTGCGGGCCTTGGCCCCATCGACGATGACGCGGCGGGGACGATGACGAGGCGGGGTGGGGCGGGATCAAGGCCCCGCTTGCTGAGATCATCCCCCCCCCGGGGGGGGCAGCCCGGTGGCGGCATTCTCGGTGGCTCCCTCGCTGCGACCGAGCGGGTGCGTGTGGCCTGCGCCATCGATGCCCACCACCCCCCGATCAGCAACTGGCCCCGATCATCAGCAGTCCGTCATGCCGGTGCCGCCCGTCGATCGCGATGGCCACCCGATCCAGGCCAGACAGGTCCGCGCTCATCCCCGCCTGGACCTTGGCCTCCGTGCGCGCCGCAGAGCGGCGGGATACCGTCGACGTCGCCAACCCACGGCCAGGGCCGGACGGGAGCTGGGCCTCGGCCAGCCGGACGACCCGGCCAGACTTGCGGGTGGCCACCCCGCCCAGCTCGGCAGAGCCATCGCCTCGCCATTGGCCTTGCTGCGCACCCGGGGGCGCTCGGGGCTATGGCGCGTCAATCAACCTGAGAATTTGCGACAAACAGGATGAGAATCCTGGGGAATGGCGGAAGCTGCCCCTCTCCCCGCGGGGAGAGGGGCAGAAAATTCTGTCGGCAAGACGCCCCGTTTGACGTCTGTGGCCGTTCGAGCACAAGTCTGCCATCCTTCATTCCAATGGGGAGAGCCGCGGGGCCAGGGCTTCGAGACCGGCGGTCAGGCCGAACCGTTCAAAACTCTTGTGGATGTCCTTCGGTGCAGGCCGCAAGGGCGGGCGATGGGCAGGATGGGGTGGCAGATGGACTGGACGGTGGGGTCGATTGTGCCATGGTGGCGGGTCCTTGCACATGACAGATGGTCCCGAGCCCCTCAAGCTCAGGGGGACGCAACACCACCCTGGTTGGAACGTTTCAACAGACTTCGGGACAATCCCACCGGGTGGCATCATGCAGGAGGCCATCCACACCCTCGGCCAGGCCGCGGGCCTGCCAGAGCCGGGCGGTGGGTCGGGCGACCCCGGCTGCCTCGACCGCCGCCACGAGGGTGGCGCCGGCCCCGAGGGCGAGGATGATGCGGGCCCGCCAGACATGCGTCTGGGGGTCGAGGGATGGGCCGCGATGGCCTCGAGGCGGTCGGTGTCTGCCTCGGTGCGGGTGACATGGGGTCGGGTGGGTGGACATCTCGGCATGATGACTCTGCCCTGGATGGTGTTCTTGATGGGTTGGCCCCCCATGGCGGGGGGGGGCGGGGTGCACAGTGGCAGGCAGGGGCAAGACTGTCAAGAGATGTTTTGAAATATACACTAGCGGATGGACGGCTTGAAGGCAATTCTAACCGGGACACTACCTACGCCACCAGACAACGGCATTTGCATTGTAGGCCTCGTCTCTGTCTACTGGAAGCCCCGAGTTCCTGAAATCCGATATGCTTGCCGCGGGACCCGGCTGAAGAAGAGACATATCAAATTATCCGATAATAAGTATTATGTTAAAAAATATACTGGTCGCGGTGGCGAGGCACGGGCCTGCCGCAGGACATGGTGACTGCGCGGTGCGGTCTATGGGTCTGGCCGCACTGGGTCGGTACATCGCTGTCTCGATCAGGGCGGCCATGCAATCGGACTTGTCGTATCAGCGCATGGAGGCTATCGGCGCGAAGATCGGGACCCGGGACATTTCCCTGACCACCGCATCCCACAAGAGCCATGTCGAGTTCGTGCAATCGGTAAAGGACAGGGACAGGCGCAGCCGAACGGACATGACCGGCACATCGCCCTCTTGAGACTCGTACCCTGCCCAACGGCCTGTCTGGAGACCCACCACACGAACGACCCCGCCCAGAGCGCACGACAAGCATCGAACATTGTTCCCAGAGGGCCGAAATTGGGCTTCAGGGCTGTGTTGGACGGAAACCCGCCATAAGGGTCGTTGACGCAAAGGGCAACCCGGATTCGTTTTGTTCACCCTTGCCGGAGTTGAGCGCACAAACTCTACGATGCCGCCGAGTCGCAGCGAGACCCCGGCCCGGAGGATCACCCATACAGGTCACCATCGAAATACTCATCGTCAATGCGCTTGACATCGTATGTCGCGGTCCTGCGCACCCCGATGTTGTGCTTGACCATCAGCTCGGCCAGTTTGCGCCCGTTGATCAGGACAATGCGCTTTGGACTCTTCTCGACGTACTCCAATGCCGTACGGGTGAAGTCGGATGTGGTGACAAACACACCCTTCACCGTGCCCTTGGCGTCGATGGCGCCGGCGAAGTTGCGCAGGTCCCCTTCCCCGACATTGTTGCGGTCTGCATAGCGTTTGGCTTGCACGTAGACTTCATCCAGCCCCAGGGCATCTTCCGGGATTGTCCCGTCGATGCCGTGATCGCCGGTGCGACCGGTGACCCAAGCCATACCCCATGGCACTCAGAAGCTCGACAACCACCCGCTCGAGAAAGGCAGGTCCGGCACTGCGGATGCGCTGGAGGAGATCAGCCTGCAGGGCGTGGGTCAAACTGTCGGCGGCCTGCGCCAAGTCTTCCTCGGGAGTGGTGGTGGCATTGTCTGGATCTGGAGTTGAGGTCGCTTTTTCGTCCGGCAACGTGTCTTTCCAGGTGACATAGGCGGCATACCCCCGGAGTGTGTCCTTGTTGATGTGTGTGGGGTTGCGGGCCAGCAGGCTCTGGCCATCGTGGGTGATCCGGTACACACCGCGCCGGATCCGCTGGAGGAGTCCGGCCCGCTCCATGTAGATTATCGACCAGCTCACACGATTGACGATGACGAGCTGACGCCCGCTGGGCAGTGTCTCCCGCAACTCGTCCTCGGTCAGCTTGACAGCACGAGCCACCGTTTGGCGGATGGCGGCCAGGGATGGCTCCTTGCTCTCGGCATAGGCACGGAGAACCGGCAGCATCAGCGCTTGGAAATCAGGGATTGGCATTGTCAGGGTGGTCCCTTGTCTCGGTCGTGGTGTTGGCGAGGCGGTCGCAAGCCGCTGGCCGGTGGCACAGCGTCTTGTGAGAGTGCCGGGTTCACCTACGTGGAACTGGAGCGGCTTGCAATCAATCCGGGACCCGGTCGGGCCGTTGGAGCCTGATGTCAAACCATTGATTGCGACAGTATCGCTCTGCGCGCGCCCGGGGTCATCCTGGCGCAGCTGACGCCCGCCGACACAGCCCCCTGCCCTTACCGCTCACGACGGACCATCACAGGACAGCCCGGCACCGATGGACACCATCAACGCGCTGTGCGGCCGGTATGGGGACAGACATCATCCGCGTCGGGACCACGACACTCGATCGCTCCTCGACCCCGCGCAGCGCGTACCGGTCACCCTGCTGGACAACACAGATTGACGCACTCCCGTGTGCGGGTGTGCGTGGTCGTGCAGCCGGCCGTTTGTGGGCAGGAATGGGCAGTGGGTCAGTCTGAAAATGAGGGGCCGTGCCTCAACTTGACAATTGCCGCAATCCATCGCCGGCAGAGGCGGCCCGGGGCCGCCGGTGTCCCGGCGGGCCGCATGGCGGGATGCCACCGCCATGCGGCCCGCCTCGTCGAGACAGCTCAGTTGGTGAGATTCGGGCAGCCCCGACGCCCCCGGATCTCCTGGCTCCTCTGGGTCACACCGGCGAGGATCCGGGTGCCACCCCGCGTGCCGTTGCACATGCAGTCGTTGATGTCCTGCAGGGTGCGGGCCACCGCAAAGCAGCCGGTGCGGCTGAACTTGGTGAGGTCGACCGTGCCGTCGGGCTTCAGGTTCTGCTCGGCGTTGGTGAACTCGCCGCGGGTCTTGAAGCAGAAGCGGCCGAGCGGATTTGAATATGTGTTTGTAGTGCCGCCGTAGATAACGGCTGTGTAGCGCGTGTTTTTCTTCAGGCCGGTGAAGTTGACGGTCTGGGCCGCCAGTGGTCGGGATGTGCCGAGATTGGTTACCTGCTGCGGAGTCCCCGTCCCACCTTCCAGGACCCCCGCATACACTGTATATGGTCTAGCCAGTCTGGTTTCAAACACGTTGAGTGTCAGGCTGTCGTTTGTGGGAGTCCCGATGGCAGCAAATGCTTGCGTCCCGGTTTCCGAAACACCGCCCTGCGTGCAGGCCTCGGGGCCAGTGGTCGGGGGGGGGTGCCGGGCGTGTCAGGGCTGGGGCGCGGGCGTCTGGAAACACGTCCGGATCTGTAGGTGCCGCTCAGGGTGGAGATTGGCATTCTCCACATGCAATTCCACAGCGTACTTTGTGTCCGGTTCCAGGTTATGGAAATGGATCGGAATGCCAAGCCCCTCGAACTGACGATTGCGAAGACGCCCGGCGGACCACATGAGGCCGTGGTGGAGAAGGTTATCGTCTTCGCCCTGCATCCCAAAACGGAATTGGGCATCGGTGTAGCCCGCTCTGATAAGGATTTGCTCCATCACTTCACGGACCTTAGCCGTGGCCGAATGCTTTGTCGTGTCGGTCGTAAACTGGTGTGTGTCCGGGTTGTATGTCGACCCTCGGTTCGGCTCCACGGTTACGGTCAACCATGTGATATTCAGCTGGCTCAATCCAGACGGGCACTGGGCATATGTTGCCATCGGCAGGGCCAGCACAAGGGCCACCAGCGCGGCGACCAGAAGTGTCAGTCGCTCAGGGGGGGGGGATCAAGCGTATCATGATGGAATCCTCCAATGGGGTTGAAGTCCTCGGTTTACACCTTTTGCTGGCCAATGGAAGGGGTGAATTTCAAACTGACCCTCTGCCCGGGAATGGGATGCGGAACAGGCCGCATGATGCGGGTGGGGAGGACGCTGAATTCCATCAACCGGACCCCAATTGTCCCAATCTGCATATATCTCCATCTGAAAGATCGTGCAGGATCCAAAGCGGGGATCAAAAACAGGCTTGACATTAAGCAGATTACGAACTACTTTTCCGTCATTCGCTCCACGGCAGTACGCCTCGCTTCCATCCTCGGTGTAGGGTTGGTGACCATGAGCAAGGCCGATCCCTCGGAGCTTTTCTTTTGGATTTGCCATGCCAAAAATTGCCATCCTCATCGATGGCGGATACTTTCTGAAACGGTTGCCTACGGTTCGTCCAGATATTGATGCCAAAGACCCGCAGGTCGTCGCTGCTGAGCTGCGTCAATTGGTGAACAGTCACCCGGAACACCTGAACGAGACCGACAGGGCTCCAGACCCTTTCGCACTTGTGTACCGAACATTCTACTATGATACGCGGCCCCTACAATGGCAAGGAAATCCATGAAGGCCGATTGCAACCCTGGCTGTCGGAAGGAGCATGCATGACCCGGAAAACCCCCATTCCCAACCCCAAGCCCCTCACTGACAAGGACAGCCAGTATCAGCCCAGCAAGGCTGGGCTTGAGGAAGAGTTCGATATGCCTGCCATGTCAGAGGAGGAACTGCGGGAGGCTTTCATGCGGCCGTTCGAGGTGGAAACAGAGACGTGAGCGGGATCAAGACTTGTTGCTTTGGATATAATTCCCATATGTTTTGCAATATCCAATAGTACTGCGATATGAGAGTTGGCGGGGCAGGCTATGGTGATGCGAAGGAACACAGAATGACGGCAGCGGCAGTCTCAGACCTTCCAGCAACTTACCAGGATGTCCTCGATGCCCCCCCGCACATGGTAGCGGAATTGCTCGCCGGTATCCTCTACACCCAGCCAAGACCTGCTCCGCGCCATGCTTGGGCGAGTTCCATGCTGGGGGGAACACTTGCTGGACCCTTTGGCCGGGGACAGGGCGGCCCCGGCGGCTGGTGGATCATTGATGAGCCGGAGTTGCATCTCGGTAATGATATCGTGGTGCCTGATCTGGCTGGCTGGCGGCACACAACCATGCCGGACTATCCAGATACGGCGCATTTCGAGATTGGTCCAGATTGGGTCTGCGAAGTCCTCTCGCCGTCGACCCGGCGTCTTGACCAGAGCGAGAAGCGGGCCTTCTATGCCCGGGAGGGGGTGGAGCATCTTTGGTTCGTCGATCCCATCGCGAAGACGCTGGAGGTATTCCGGCTGCACAAGGAACACTGGGTGCTGCTGGAAACCCTTGCGGGTGCCACCAGGGTGGCACAGCCGCCCTTCAATGCCCTTGCCTTCCCGCTGGATGCACTCTGGCCGGAGGGAGTGCAGACAGGCAACGGGGAAGAGGGCAACGGTTGATCCCGAGGAGCATGACCTGCTGGATTGGTGTTGAGCGGCAACAGGTGATGCGATGACAGCTATTGCTCGTGGATCGACTGTACACGCACATCGCCCCCTTGCTTAACTGATCGTCGTTATGCCCACCCCAAACCCCACACGGCTCAGACTTCTTGCTCATTGCTGCTCCGGTTGCTCAAACTGCGTCTGCGTCAGAATCTCCGGCGGCATGGTTTGCGTCCAGGATGTCCACCGTATGCCAGCGTTGACCTTGCGCTCGCTCATGATGCGGGCCGGCTCGGCAATTGTCTGAGCACAACAAAATGGAATGCAACTGACGATGACTCTGACGGCGGCTACGCTGGCCGCCATGATACTGGCCAGCCCGGTGCTGGCACAGTTCTCTGCGGGCGGGAGTGGCGGGCCGGCCCGCACACGATGATGATGGCACCGGGCTGGCGCTATGGTTGGCGGCAGTGCGCATGGCATGCCTCGAGGAGTCGGCCCGGACGGGCGGCATGCGGGCGTTGGGGCCCGGCCAGCCCGGTTGGCCACACGCTTCAGGGAGACACTGGCAGACGATCAACGGACACGTCGAACGTTCATGATAGACAATGGGGTTGTCTGGCAGGCACTGTATAATCCTCAAAATCGGCTTGTCTTAAAGTGGATGAACGGTCTCTGCGGAACGGCCTGGCAAACAAGATCTTGCTCATTTGGGTCGTGTCGGGACCATTGAATCGCAACTCTGTCTCGACTATGCAGCCCCGGTGCTGAGACCATGTCTCCAGCCGTTGACAGGATCGGGATACCGTCACAATGCCAAAGCCAGTATTGGTTCTCAATGGACCCAACCTGAACCTGCTTGGGAGCAGGGAAGTTCACATTTATGGTTCCCAGACGCTTGAAGACATCGAGGCACTGTGCCGGACACGGGCCGGGGAACTGGGGCTGACGGTCGAGTTTGCCCAGACCAACTCCGAAGGAGTCCTCGTGGATGCCATCCAGAAGGCCAATATGCTCCATGCCGGGCTTATCCTCAATGCGGCAGCCTATTCCCATACATCGGTTGCCCTGGCGGATGCCATTATTGCCAGCGATATCCCGGTGGTGGAAGTGCATCTCTCCAACGTCTACGGTCGGGAATCCTTCCGCCACACCTCCTGCATCACCCCCGTTGTCAAGGGGATCATCTGCGGTTTTGGAGTCACGAGTTACACGCTTGCCCTTGCCGCCATGGCCGATCTCGTGAGGTGATGCCCATCACCACGGGTCCGGAGGCCCAATTGCATGCTGGCGACCCGGGGATTGAGAGGTTGCCGCGGAGGGTGGTTTGCCTCAGGCCAGAGTGAGGGGCAGGCGAGTCAGACGTTGACCGGTTGCGGCAAAGACAGCATTGGCAATGGCCGGAGCGATCGGTGGAACCCCGGGCTCGCCAACGCCCGTGGGCGGAGCATCACTCTCCACCAGCCGGACTTCGATGTCTGGAGATTCATCCATCCGCAGAATGGGATAGTCGTGGAAATTGCTCTGGACGATGGCGCCGCCGACAACCTCCAGACTGCCATGCAGGGCAGCGCTCATCCCATAGATGATGGACCCTTCCATCTGGGTCCGTACGATATCGGGATTGACTGCCAGACCGCAATCGATGATGCATGCGACCTTGTGGACCCTGATGATGCCATCGTCGACCGAGACGTCGGCGATCTGGGCAACGGCGGAATCAAAAGAGCTGTGGGCGGCAAGCCCAAGGCCCCTGCCCTGTCTTTTGGGCATGGCCTGCATGGCATCACCCGCCAAGCGGATGACATTGGCCAGTTTGGGGTCTTGGGTCGTATTGCGCAGGCGAAACTCGACAGGATCAAGACCGCTGGCCTGAGCCAGGGCATCAATCGCCGATTCCTTGGCGAACGCGGTGTAGGAGTGGCCCACCGAGCGCCAGACCAACACGGGCAACCCGTGATCGCAGGTGACATGCCGGATGCTGCGGTTCTCGATGTCATAATCGCCATAGAGACCCTCAACGCTGGTCGTGGAGACAATCCAGTCGCGAGTGACCTTGTCCAGCACCCCGACAGCAGCTTCGACAAGGACTTCGGGCAGTCTGGGCAGCAGGCCTGGCAGGGCAAGGCCGATCAGACCGGGCTCGATATTGGCCCCGACACGTGTTGCTTCCCATGCCGTCAGAACACCTGCGTTGGTTGCTCCGGCCTTGATCCGCATCAATGAGGCGGGTCGGGAATACCCGTGCTGGAGATCATTTTCCCGGCTCCAGAGGACCTGAACCGGCTTGCCGCTGGCCGCCGCCGCCTCTGTGGCCTCAATCACATGACCGAGAATCGCCCGCCGCCCGAAGGAACCGCCCATGTAGGTGGAGTGAACATGGACCTTTTCCGCATCAATGCCCAGAGTCCGGGCCACCAATCCCCGGGCTCCAGCCGGGCTCTGGGTGCCAGACCACACATCCACCCGGTCAGGCTGGATGTGCACGAGGGCATTCATGGGCTCCATGGGCGCATGGGCCAGATAGGGTGTCCAGAATTCGAGATCCACAACATGCTGGGCGGCGGCAAAGCCATCCTCAAGATCGCCATTCGTCTCGGTCATCACTCCGTCTTCGCTGGCCAGGGCAGCTGCATAGTCCGCCTTGATGCGGTTTGTGTCGACATTGACTTTGTCTGGCATATCCCACTGGATTTCAAGGGATTCAGCAGCAGATTTTGCCTGCCAGTACTGCTCGGCGACGACCGCGACCCCGGAACTGATTGCGCCCACGTGGACCACGCCGGGCATGGCCCGGGCCTGGTTGGCATCAAGTCCTGCCAGGGTTCCGCCAGCCACCGGTGGCCGGCGAATCACGGCTCGGTGCAGATCGGGAATATCGATATCAATTCCGTACCGAGCCGTTCCCGTGGCCTTGGCAATCCCATCCACCCGCGGGCGGTCCTGACCGATGTACTTCCATGCCTTCCGGGGCTTGAGTGGTGTGTCGGTCGGTATGGCAAGCCTGGCCGCCATGGCAATGAAGGCACCATACGGATGCCTCCTGCCATCCGGATCGATGATGTGCCCCTCATCTGTGGTCAGCAAGGCAGGCTCGAGATCGAGATCATTAGCAGCGGCCTCGATAAACAATTGCCGGACATCGGCGGCGGCCTGGCGCAATGGCAGGAAATGCGCACTCATGGATGTGCTGCCACCGGTTCCCTGGAACCGGAATTCCGGGTTCCGATAGGCGGGGTGAACCGGGACAAATTCGATCTGGAGGGCATCCGGGGCAATATCAAGCTCCTCACCGATCAGCGTGGCATGGCCGGTCGTGATCCCCTGCCCCATCTCATCGCGTGGGGCATAGAAGAGAATCCGGTTCGTGGCCGTAACTTCGATGAAGGCGTTGGGCATGAACCCACCTTCCAGTCGACTTTCGGGCAGCGGCACATTTCGTCCCAACAGGCCCCAGCCGATCACAAGACTGGCACCGCCGATGCCGGTGGTCCAGAGGAATTTGCGGCGGGTCAGCCTCATGTCTGCCTCCCGATATCGGAGCCGGCCACGGCAAGAATGGCCTCCTGAATTCGGCCATAACAGCCACAGCGACAGAGATTTCCGGCCATGGCCGCCCGGACCGTTGCCGCATCCGGGGTTGGGTTGTCGGCAAGGAGTGCTGCCGCTGCCATGATCTGGCCGGGTTGACAGTAGCCGCACTGCGAGACATTGCGTTCGTGCCAGACAGCCTGCAGGGGATGGAGGGACTCAGGCGTCCCCAGCCCTTCAATCGTGCGCACGACCGTCCCCTCGATTTCTGCAACCGGGAGGATACAGGATCGTCGGGCAATTCCATCGACATGCACAGTGCAGGCCCCGCAAAGACCGGCCCCGCAGCCGAACTTGGTGCCCTTGAGCTTGAATGCATCCCTGATGACCCAGAGCAGCGGAGTGTTCGCAGCGACATCTGTCGTCACCGTCTTGTCATTGAGGGTAAATGCAATCATTCGCTGTTCCGCTCCTGCCATTGGTCCTGACCCTATGGTCCAGGATGGAATTTGACAACACCGGACGCCCGATGCCGGCACATTCAGTCTGGACAGGATCACCGCAGTCGCCCGCCTCGATCACTGTGTTGCGGGGGATGATCAGGCCGGATGACTGAAACGGGTCCCCTCTTTCCCCGGCCCGACCAGACCCGCAGATTCCCCTGGGTGGTGCAGGTTCGACCTGCCCGACACGGGTGTTTGATTTGGCAATCGAGGCCGCATGGAATAGTGGTTCGATCAATGGTCGAGTCTGCAACCATAAGGATGTTGGAACCCATGACTGCATCATCTCAGGATCACTCCGGTCAAGACGACATGTCGACCAGTTCCTCCAATGGTGATGGGGGCGGTTCCGGATTGCAGATGACGCCCGATCAGATGCGTGCGCTTGGGCAGAAGGTGGTGGAACTGCTGGTCCAGAGAGCCCAAACCCTGCCACAGGATGGTGCCTGGGATGGCGACTTCCAGCAGGCACTTGAGGAGCAGCTTCTGGAGGAACCACCCGAGACAGGTCGACCGGCCGAAGAGGTGATCGATCGGGCCGTCCGCGATGTCCTGCCCTTCGCAATGCGTCTTGATCACCCCCGCTGCTTTGCCTTTGTTCCGTCGGCACCCACCTGGCCGGGCGTCCTGGCCGATTTCATCGCATCAGGGTACAATATCAATGCCTGCACCTGGCTTGTCGCCAGCGGACCCAGCCAGGTTGAACTGGTCGTCATCGATTGGTTCTGTCGTTGGTTCGGCTATTCCGAGACAGCGGGCGGGTTGTTGACCAGTGGAGGCTCTGCCGCAGCCGTCAATGCGTTCGTCGCAGCGCGGGAAAAGGCGGGGAATCCCGAGCGGGCCACCGTGTATATGAGTCACGAGAGCCACAGTGCCCAGATCCGGGCCGCCCGTATCGTTGGTGTCCGGCGGGAATATATCCGACTCCTGCCGGTTGACACGCATCACAGACTCATCCTTGATGAGCTGCGCAAGGCGGTTGCCGAGGACCGCGCGGCCGGACTGACTCCAATCCTTGTCTGCGCCAATGCCGGAGCGACAAGCTGCGGTGCCATCGACCTGTTCCCCGAACTGGGATCGTACTGTGCCGATGAGAACATCTGGTTCCACGTCGATGCATCCTATGGTGGATTTGCCATTCTCTCGGACAGGGGCAAAGAGCTCCTGCGGGGGATCGAACAGGCCGACTCCATTGCCGTGGATGGCCATAAATGGCTGTTCCAGCCCTACGAGGTGGGCGCGCTCCTTGTCCGCGACATCGCCACCCTGAACGATGCTCTCGGCATCCGTCACGATGTCCTCCAGGATACGATCTGGGGTGCCGAACACCCGAATTTCTCCGATCGAAGCTTGCAGCTGAGTCGTTCGTTCCGGGCCCTGAAAGTCTGGATGTCCATCCAGACCTTTGGCCTGGCCGCATTCCGACAGGCCATCGACCAGAGTCTGGCCCTTGCCGAGAGGGCAGCTGGATATATCGACGCAAGCCCGGTCCTTGAGCGCATGGCACCGGTTTCGCTCGGTGTCGTGTGTTTTCGGATCAATGCCCGGCACCTCAAACTCGACGAGGATGCGATTGAGGAGATGAACCGGACCATCCTTGCCCACCTGTTCTGGGACAACCCGGCGTTCATGTCCTCAACGCTGGTCTCAGGCACCTTCTCGCTCCGCATGTGCATCATCAACCACACAACAACCTGGAACGATGTCCGTGAGACATTGGAGGCCACCGAGACCTTTGCCCGCACCGAGATTGCGAGTCTGGAGTCGGCCTGATCTGCAGTCCGGTCAGCGTTCCAGAAGCCGGTGACGGTCTGTTCTGTCCGGGCCTGCATCCCTGACCGCCATGGGCATGCCTTTCGGTGGTGACCCCCGGCCCCGCACGGTCGCCGTTGTCGGGCATTTGGACCGTGACGTGAATCAATCGGTTCGGTGGCCTGGATTTCTTGCGAGAGCCAAGCCGGGCATGCTATGGATCATCGCTGCAAGAGTGTGTGCAGGCCCGGGATCGCCCGCACAGGACAATCCGGTGCCGATCGGGGATTTGATCCGATCCAGCACGCCGGGTTGATGACAGGAATGTCGAGAAGAAGGAATGCATGATGTTGAATTGGAACATGTTCTTGAAACAGGTCAGCCGATTGGTGGAGATCGGATTCGCGATCATTGCCATCGGACCACTCAGTGCCCAGGCTGAGATCCTGGTGGTCTCCTGGTGGGGCTTCAACGGCGAAAAACTCAATGAGTATATTGTCCAGCCATTCCAGGAACAGTGCAATTGTGAACTGATCTTCGAGACGGGCAACAATGCTGACCGTCTGAACAAGATCAAGATCCGTGGTGGTCGCGGCGTTGACGTTGTGTACTTGACCGACAGTTTTTCCCAGCAGGGAATCGAGGAAGGTCTCTTCCAGCCGATTGATCGATCCAAAATTCCGAATATCAACGGTCTTCATGCACTCGCTCAATCTCCCCAGGGGGCGTATGGTCCCGCCTACACGATCGGTCGTGTCGGGGTTGTCTATGACAGTGCCAAGGTTGATGCCCCGATCACTGCGTGGAATGATCTGTGGCGCGACTCCCTGGCCGGATCCATTTCCCTGCCCGGGATCACCACGACAGCCGGCCCGATGGTCGTCATGATTGCCGGCGACAAGGCTGGTGTCAGTGCCTTTGATGACGCGGATCCCGCCTTTGCGGAACTCGCGGCCCTGCAGGGCAATGTGGTCAAGAACTACATGACCGGTTCCGAGATGATCAATCTCTTCTCAACGGGCGAGATCACCGTCTCCCTGGCCCAGGATTTTGCCTTGGGCCGATTGCGGGATGCTGTCCCGACCATCGTCTGGGCCGATCTTCAGGACGGGGACATCGCCACTCTCAATACGGTCAACATTCCCGCCGGTGCCCAGAATGTCGAGCGGGCCCATGAATTCATCAATTTCATCCTCGATCCCGAACGGCAGAAGATCCTGGCGGAAAACGGTGTGGACGCCCCGGTGCACGCTGACGTGGTTCTGTCCGGGGACGCAGCTGCCCAGTGGACCTACGGAGAAGCCATGCTGTCGAGCCTCAAGCGGGTTGACTACGGTGCCATGAATATGGCCAGGCCGGACTGGATTGACCGCTGGAATGAGCTCTTTGGCGGATGATGAGTCGGGGGGTGATGAGCGGATTATCGTCCTTCGCCGTTCCGTAACCCGCCCCCTCTCTCCATCCTCTGGACGCCCGATGGGCATGGCGTGTTCAGGCGACTGACGGGTTGGATCATGGTGGCACCGGCTACGGTGCTGGTAGCCGTCTTGCTCGTGCTGCCCGTGGGCGCCACGATCATGGCCACGTTGGTGGTTCCCGGGGGTCCCCTTGCCGCTTATGGTGAATACCTCGGGAGCGGTTTCCGCCAGACCGTCCTCTGGCGCACGCTCGAAATCTCCCTCCTGACCACTCTCTGTGCGCTGATCATCGGATTTTTTACTGCTTATGCGGTTTCGCGCGCATCCCCACGCTGGCGCAGCCTCCTGATCATTGCCGCGGTCTTTCCCTTGCTGACCGGTGTGGTGGTCCGGTCCTTTGCCTTCCTGATCCTTCTCGGCCGGTATGGCCTGATCAACAGCATCCTGGTCTGGATTGGCATCGACGGTGCGCCCTACCCCATGCTGTTCACCAAGGGCGCCGTGATCGTTGCCATGGTCTATCTGTTCGTGCCCTTGATGATCCTGACGCTTGTCGGTGTCCTCGAGAACATCCCCGAGGATGTCATTGATGCGGCCGCTTCGCTCGGTGCCACACCGCTGGGGGTCTTTCATCAGGTGATTTTTCCTCTCGCCGTGCCGGGACTGATTGTCGGCGCCGTGCTGGTCTTTACCGGCTCCTTCACCGCCTATGCCACACCCCAGCTGGTCGGGGGAGAACGGGTCATGGTCATGGGAACCTTCCTGCACCAGCAGGCCATGGTTGCATTTGACTGGGACAGCGCCTCGACCATCGCCGCGATCATGGTGGTCGTGACCCTTGCCGTTGTGCTGGTCATGACCCGCATTGCCCGACACCTCAATCCGCTGGCGCAATGACCCGCTCCGTTTCCTGTCTCCTGATCGGGTTCACGGTCCTTGTCTACATCTTCCTGATGGGCCCCCTGATCATCGTCATCGGTGCCTCGCTTTCAGACACCACCTTCCTGACCTTTCCGCCCCAGGGCCTTTCCCTGCGCTGGTTTGACCGGATCTTTGAGATGGCGGCTTTTCGGCGAACGATGGTGACGAGTTTCCAGGTTGCCATGCTGGCCACCTGCTGTGCGCTTCTTGTTGGCATCCCCGCTGCCTATGCCCTCAACCGCTACCGTCCCTCACTGCCTTCCTGGCTGCCGATCCTCTTTGTCCTGCCGATTCTCGTGCCGGAAATCGTGCTCGGCTTTTCGCTCCTGCGCTCGGTGCAGGTCGGGGCCGGACTCCC
The DNA here is from genome assembly GCA_965215545.1 of Paracoccaceae bacterium. Taxonomy (GTDB): domain Bacteria; phylum Pseudomonadota; class Alphaproteobacteria; order Rhodobacterales; family Rhodobacteraceae; genus MPNP01. The sequence continues at coordinate 2,868,932 of OZ244066.1, read as the reverse complement.
GGTGTTTTCCGTCCTGCTCATCGGCCATACCCTGCTGGTGCTGCCCTACTGTGTGCGGGTGATCTCGGCGGGTCTGTCCGCCTTTGATTTTGCCATCGAGGAAGCGGCCATCAGCCTTGGTTCACCCCGCTGGCGGGCCTTTTTCACCGTTGTGCTGCCCAATGTGCGCTCGGGGGTGATTGCCGCCTTCATCCTGGCCTTCATCACTTCGATCAACGATGTCTCGGTGGCCCTCTTTCTGACAGGACCTGGCATCTCGACCCTGCCAATCCAGATCCTGGCCCATGTCGAACAGTTCTTTGACCCGGTTGTGGCTTCGGTCTCTGTCCTCCTGATGGTCCTGACCGTTGCCGTGATGGCTGTGGTCGAACGGACCCTTGGCCTGACCTTCCTGACCAGGTGACCCGCATGACCGCCGCGCTCACCCTTGCCAATCTCACTGCCCATTACGGGACCAGCAAGGTCCTTGATGACCTGTCGCTGGATGTCAATGGCGGTGAACTCGTCTCGCTGCTCGGGGCCTCGGGATGCGGAAAGACGACCACGCTGCGCCTGATTGCCGGATTCCTGGTGCCAACCAGCGGCACGATCACCCTTGGCGGCACGGATCTCACCCGCCTGCCAGCCCACCGCCGCAACATTGGTCTCGTCTTCCAGAACTATGCCCTGTTTCCCCACCTCACCGTTCGCGACAATGTTGCATTCGGCCTCAAGCAGCGTGGCCAGCCCGTCGCTGAACGTCTCAGACAAGCCAACCGAATCCTGGCCCGGGTGGGGCTGGCCGAACTTGCCGGTCGGCTGCCGGGTGCGCTGTCGGGCGGGCAGCGGCAACGCGTGGCCCTTGCGCGAGCTCTGGTGATCCGCCCGCCTCTCCTGATGCTTGATGAACCCCTTTCGAACCTTGATGCCAAACTGCGCATCGACATGCGGATTGAAATTCGCCAGCTCCAGCAGGCCAATGACACCACGGCCGTCTTCGTCACGCATGACCAGGAAGAGGCTTTTTCAATCTCGGACCGCGTTGCCATCATGGATGCCGGGCGGATTCGCCAGTTTGACACCCCGGAGGTCCTCTACCAGAGACCCGCCGATGCCTTTGTGGCCCGGTTTGTTGGTTTCGTCAATCTTGTCCCGTTGCGGACCCTCACCCGCAACGGCCCGCTCGTCGAGGCCGCCGGGGCCAGTGGCATTGCCCTGATCCTCGATCAGGACCGTCTCGGTCCCATTCCCGACCACTTCACGCTTGCCACCCGGCCCGATGGGCTGCGTGTCCAGACAACCACAGCCACCGGAGGGATCCCGGCCACCATCGGAATCCGGACCTACCTTGGGCGCATCTACCACTACCAGGTCGTCACCCCGGCGGGTGACCTCGTGGCAGCCGGGCCCCTCGCCCATCCCCTCGCCCCGGGCACCCCTGTTCAACTGACCCCGGATCCTGAGCAATGCTGCATTCTCCCGGTCGGCCCATCACCATGACACTCTGCATCCGGAATGCGCTCCTCCTGACATGCGAGCCCGACATGCCGGTCATCGATCCCGGCCACGTCCTGATCAAGGATGAGACAATCCTGGCTGCCGGTTCCGGTGCCGGTCCCCAAGATGCAGCCATCATGACAGTTGATGCGGGTGGGGACATCGTCATGCCGGGACTGGTCAATCCTCATGCCCACTTGCCAATGACACTCTTCCGCGGACTGGGAGAAGACATTGATGACCGATTGTTTCGCTATGTCCTGCCGATTGAGCGCACGCTTGTCACTCCCCGCATGGTCCGGATCGGCGCGGCACTGGCTGCCTGGGAATCAATCCGGGCCGGCGTGACCACAATTGCCGACATGTACTACCACGAAATCGAGGTTGGTCAGGTTCTGGACGATGCCGGCCTGCGGGGCGTTGTCGGGCAGACCATTGCCGATTTCTCTCCACCCGATCATGCATCGATTGATGAAGGATTCGCCCGTACCGAAAGCCTCGTCGAGACGTTCAGGAGCCATGCCCGTATCACCCCGTCCATTGCACCCCATGCACCCTACTCCACCGGACCGGCCGTCCTGGCGCGTGTGGCCCAATGGTCAAGCGACAATCCCGATGTGCCTGTCCAGATCCATCTGGCCGAAATGGCATCAGAAATGGACTGGGCCCAGCGGGAACATGGGTGTCGTCCTGTCGAGGTCGTCAGGCGGGCTGGTCTTCTCACCGAAGGTCTGATCGCCGCCCACTGCCTCCATGTCAATGACACAGATATCGAGAGTTTGGCCAAAGCCGGAGTGCATGTGGCCCACAACGCCCGCTCCAATGCCAAGGCCGGCCGTGGGATTGCACCCATTGAGGCCATGCGAACCCAGGGCATACCCGTGGGTATTGCCACTGACGGGCCGATGAGCGGCAACACGCTCGACCTGTTTGCCCAGTTCGGTGTCGTGGCCATGCTCGCCAAACTGCGCGGTCACAGCCGCCAACCCATGTCGGCCCGGGACGTCATCCAGATGGCGACTCTTGAAGGGGCCAGAGTCCTTGGCATGGACACCATGATCGGTTCCATCGCCCCCGGCAAGGCTGCCGACCTCATCCGGATTTCGCTGGCCTCCCCCCGTGTCCAGCCGGTTTATGATCCCTATGCCGCTCTTGTCTTTGCCGCGACACCCGAGGATGTCACGGATGTGATGGTCGCCGGACGCTGGCTGATGTGCAACCGGACGGTCCTGACGCTTGACCAGAACAAGGTGCTCTGTGACGCAAGACAGATCGCCCGGGAATTCAAGGCCGAAATCAAACGTATTGACCACCTGGCCTGAGCACAGGCCACGGGCTCCGGTTCTGGCATCTCTCGCTGCGGATCGCTCCATCGCCAGGTTCCTTGTTCAACCAAAGCGATCATCTGCCCATGCGAGGCTTCATAAGAGAGCACCAAGCGCGCCGCAGGAATGGTACCCGGGTCCAGCATGGCAATCGTTTGATCGGATCATGGCTCCTGACATTGGCACCACGCCGTCGAGCTGAGTGCCGGAAGATGATTCCGTAGCTGTCCCGAAAGGAGTCAGCGCAAGCGGTCGGGGACCGATTGAGGAATCAATCTGTTTCGGAGAGGCGTTGTCCGATCCGCCAGCATTGGGGCCGCTTGTCGGACAGAGGCCCTGTTTTCAATCCCCACTGCCACCCCGAAGTGCAACGACCGAACGTCAATCGGAGGGGATCTGGCCGGTCATGCCAACCCGGCCACCACCACCCACGATGACCGGCGACCGGAATGTGCCAGGCGCAAGGCGGCCCGGCTGGTGCATGTACCTTCTGGGCAGAGTGCCGTGGCCTGATCAGATTTTGTACAAAGTCGAGCTGAGGCCGGACCCGTCATTGACCCCCGGTGGTCCCCGGTGTAGGATGCCGGCATGACTTCCGATCCGGATATTCACGATCTGGCCAGGCACGTGGCCGTGATGGAGAAGAGCATGGAGACACTCAAGGCAGAACAGGAAAGTGCCCTTGATCGCCTGCGGGCGGACATGGCCAACTGGAAGACCGACATGGCCAACTGGAAGACCGACATGGCCCAGCGGGAGACCCGGATGCTGCTGGCGATGGCCGGCATGATCGGCCTTGCCGTCGCCATTCTCGGCATCCTGATCACCCTGCCCACCTGACCCACGAACCTGCCGGGCCACCGGGCATCTGTCGGAGCGCCGGGGGCGGTCGATCTGCCCGGGCAAGGGTGCCGTGATGGAGCAGAGCATGGAGACAATGCAGGCCAATCTGGCCGCCACCCTTGGGGGTTCCGGACGGATCAGGCCAAGTTGCGCGAGGATATGGCCCGCCGGGAAACCCGGCTTCTTTTCTGCATAGCCGCCATCGTCATCCTCGGATTCACGATCCTCGGATTCGTGATCGCCTGACGCAAGCCGTTACAGGCACCCTGCCAGCCCCCCTTGGAGGTAGCCGGGCCTGTCCCAACCCCCCGTCACGGCAACAGGATCATGTCATCATGGACACGTGGCGTCTGGGATATGGGTGTTGATGGTTGCTTGACCCCCTCGCTTCCTCATCCGAGATGCGGTTTCTGTCACTCGCCAACCTTGTAGCGGACGAAGCCAGTCACCGTGATTCCTGCAGAGTTTGCGATATCGCCGACAGTCCGGGTGCTGTCAAAGATCGATTTTTGGTTGAGCAGGGTCTGTTCCGCGAGATACTTCTTGATCCCGCCCTCGATGATCATGTCGATGATCTTCTCGGGCTTGCCAGCATCGATGGCTTTCTGTTTGAGGACCTGACGTTCACGCTCGATCATGTCCTGAGGCACATCTCCGCGGGAAATCCCCAGGGGGTTGCTATGGGCAATATGCATGGCGATCTTGCGGCCCTCGGGGCTTTCCTTGCCATCATAGGCGACAAGCACGCCAATCTTGCCGAGGTTATCGTCAACAGCGTTGTGGATGTAGCTGGCGACCTGTGTGCCCGCCACAGTGCGGAGACGCCTGATTGCGAGATTCTCGCCGATCTTGGCCACCTGTCCGGTCAGGTGTTCGGCAATGGAGGATCCGTCCGTCTCAGTGGCCAGGAGTTCCTCAGCGCTTGCCAGACCCTTGCCTGTGGCCAGAAGTGACTGCACGAAGACCCCGAAGTCGCTGTTGCGGGCCACAAAGTCTGTCTCACAGTTGACCTCAATTATGGTGCCGACATTGCCGTCTATGGTAATTCCGACAAGCCCCTCAGCGGTTTCACGACTCGATTTCTTGGCTGCCTTGGACATCCCCTTGGCACGGAGCCAGTCAGTTGCGGCTTGGATATCGCCCCCTGTCTCTGTCAATGCCGTCTTGGCATCCAGAATCCCGGCCCCCGTCAATGATCGCAGTTCCTTGACCTGTGCTGCTGTAATCATCGTTTCATATCCCATTCATTGCAGTGGCCATCTTGCCACGTGACATTGTGCTCATCGACAGGACACGCGTCCGACTCCAGAACCATCGGCAGTGCCCTGGCGGCCCTAGCCATCTGTTTCTTTGGTCTCGGTTGGCTCCGGCCTGGTATCGACGGTCTCTGCTGTGGCCGTGTCAAGGGTCGCCGTCCCAGCGGCATCCCCGTCGCTTGACCCGGATGTCTCCACCGCCTGCTGGTGCTCCGGTGCTATGCTCTCGGCATCACTCAGGTCCACCGGATCGGCAGTCTTGACCGAGGGCTCGGCCTGATCTGCCGTCGCAGCCGCTGTGGTCGCCGGTTGGGTTGACGCTTTCTCTGGTGTTGTGGCCGGCTCGGTCTCGGTCTCCGGTTCGTCAGCGGCAGGTAACAGATCCTCGAAGGATTCATCGATATCCATACCAGCCTTTTGCAGCATGGTCTGGGTTCCCTTGAGCGCGGCATCGGTGACCAGGTCAAGATAGAGATTGATCGCCCGGATTGAATCATCATTGCCCGGGATCATGTGAGCGATGCCCTCGGTGGAGCAATTGGTGTCGACGACGGCAACGACAGGGATGCCAAGCTTGTTGGCTTCAGCCACCGCCAGTGCCTCCTTGTTGACATCGATGACGAACAGCACGTCCGGAACCGATTCCATCATGCGGATTCCGCCCAGAGAAGACTGCAGTTTTGTCTGGGAGCGCAAGAGCCCGAGCCGTTCCTTTTTTGTCAATCCCTCGACACCACTCTCGATCCGCTCATCAATCTCATTGAGGCGCTTGATTGAGTTGGACACAGTGTGCCAGTTGGTCAGGGTGCCACCAAGCCAGCGGGAGTTGACATGGAACTGGTTGCACCGTTCGGCGGCCTCGGCGACGAGCGTGCTGGCCTGCCGCTTGGTGCCGACAAGCAGCAGCGAGCCGCCATCGGCGATCACATCCTCGATGGCCTTGAGGGCTGCGCGCATCATGGGAACCGTCTGTGTGAGATCGATGATATGGATCCCGGACCGTGCGCTGTGGATATAGGGCGCCATCAGTGGGTTCCACCGATGGGTCTGGTGACCAAAATGAACTCCGGCGGCAAGCAGTTGCCGCATGGTGAATTCACCTGCTGACATGGCGTTTTCCTTCCCGGTTTATACCTCGGCAGGAGACAGTGCAATGGGCACAACCGGAGGAACATGCACCTGTTCGGGCGCAGCCCCAATTCCTGCCTGTGAAATCAGGACATGGCCGTATAGTTCAGGGCGATAAGATGCAACACATTCGTACGACCCATCCGGATGTCCTCTGTATTGGATCCTGCGGTTGGGATATTCTCGGTATTGCCGATGGCCCCATGGGCCCGGGTGAAGATGTCCCGGGCCGGATCACCTCGGTGCCCGGTGGTGTGGCCTACAACATCTGCCGGCACCTGCAATCACTTGCGGTGCCGGCAGCCCTTGCCAGCGTCATCGGGGTTGACGCGCTCGGCAATGCACTCATGGACGCGGTGGAACCAGAACTTGGCGATGCATCCTATATCCTGCGATCCTCCACCGCCACCGCTCACTATCTGGCCCTTGAATCGCCCGAGGGACTTTTTGGGGCTGTCGCCAACACCATGATTCTTGAAGAGCGGTCGATTGCCCTGCTTGATCATGCCCACCAGCTTCGTACTGTCAGGGAGAACTGCCGACCGATCACGCTCATTGATGGCAACCTTGCCGCCGAGGCCTATGCCCATCTCCGGAATACCGAACTGTTTGCCGGCCACCGGATCGTTGTGGCTGCCGCCTCACCGGTCAAGGCCGATCGATTGAGACAGGTCTGCCCAAGGGAGGCCACCATCTATGCCAATCGCAAGGAAGCTGTCCGAATCTGTGATGGTTCCCGCCACTTGGCCACAGCCATGGATGCAGCTGAGGCGCTCTGTGCGATGGGATTTGTTCGGGCCATCGTGACCGATGGCCCCCACCCGGTCGCTGATGTCTGTGCCGACTGGTCGGTCATGGCCTGCCCAGGGGGTGAGAAGCCTGCCAGGTGGACCGGAGCCGGTGATCGGTTCCTGGCTCACCACATGGCTTGCGATGCAGTTGTTGATGATCCCGGGGCTGCCCTGCAAATGACCTGTCATCAGGAGGTTGTATGATCCCACCCTTGCCGGAGAGTTGACCATGACACTGACGATCTCGGCGGAAGTCGCCGATGCCATTGCCAGCAACAGCCCGATTGTGGCCCTTGAGACATCCATCATCGCCCAGGGACTCCCTTATCCTGCCAACCGGGACACGGCACTGGCAATCGAGGCGGCGATTCGTCAACAGGGTGCCGTTCCGGCCACCATCGGTCTCATGGACGGCACCATTCATGTTGGTCTCGATGCCGACCAGATTGAGCAGTTTGCAACCCGCGACGGCGTCATGAAGGTGGGGGCCGCCGAACTCGCCTATCTCTGCGGACAGGAAGGCATGGGCGCGACAACTGTGTCCGCCACACTGCGCTGTGCCGACCGGTTGGGGATTGGGGTTGTCGCAACCGGCGGGATCGGTGGCGTCCATCGCAACTGGGGCACCACGCATGACGAGTCCCACGATCTCCAGGCCATCGCTGAGACCAAGGCCCTCCTGGTAGCTTCCGGTGCCAAGGCCATTCTTGACATTCCACGTACCCTAGAACGTCTTGAAACTCTGGGTGTTACCGTGATTGCCTACGGACAGGACGAGTTTCCGGCCTTCTGGTCGCGGGAGTCTGGGATGCTGGCCCCCATACGCCTTGATACCGTTGCTGAAATTGCCCGGCTCCATGCCATACACACCGGGATTGGTGCCACCAATGGCCTCCTGGTTGCCAACCCGGCTCCTGCCGAACACGAGATTCCTCGTGCAATTGTAGAGCAGTGGATCAGAACGGCTCTCGCCGATTTGCAGACTCATTCGATCACCGGGAAAGCGGTCACACCCTATCTCCTCAGCCGGATCAATATATTGTCCAGCGGCCAGTCGGTGACTACCAACTGCAGGCTGGTGGTGGCCAATGCCAGTCTGGCTGCCCGTATCGCTGTTTCCTTGACCCATCAAACCAACTGATTATTTTGACTTCCATCATTCAGGGAATGTGCTAAGTGGCTTCCAACAACTGGTGTCGTGGAGACAGAGCAGAGGTATGAACCCAAGCAAGACACAATGGTGGCGGATCTCCAGCCTGCTCGGATTCATCCGGGCCAATTTCCTCACAGGTCTTGTTGTTGTGGCGCCTGCGGGCCTCACCATCATCATCGTCTGGACCGTTATCACTGCGATCGATTCCCGGATTCTCCCGCTCCTCCCGCCCCGGTTCAACCCGAACACCTACATTGATATCGGTTGGGAGATTCCCGGTTTTGGACTGATCATCTTTGTGATCTTCACTGTGCTGATCGGCTATTTCACCAAGATCATCTTCGGTCGGACCCTCCTGCGCTGGATGGAATTTGTCGTCACCAAGACGCCGGTCATCCGGACTGTCTACAACGCCATCAAACAGATCGCCGAAACAGTGCTCTCGCAATCCAACCAGTCATTCGATCGCGCCTGCCTGATCGAATATCCCCGCCGGGGCATCTGGGCCGTTGCGTTCTTTTCGTCCTATGCCAAAGGCGAGATCAAGGCCCGAAGTCCCGACAGCAGGACCATGGTCAGCGTCTTTTTGCCCACAACGCCCAATCCCACTTCCGGGTTTCTTCTGTTTGTCCATGAGGATGATGTGATCTGGTTGGACATGACCGTGGAGGATGCCGCCAAACTCGTGATTTCAGCCGGCCTGGTCTACCCCAATTCCCCACTGCCCGAAGGTACCAGATAGGCGTCATTGGCACCCCTACCGACGTTGTGTCTCCCCGCTGCGCTCATGTTTACGCATTGTGATATTAATGCAACAAAAATGAGGAAAATCCCTGTTTCTGGTAAAATTCGTCCGCGAAACGATTTCTATCGCTTGCGAGACCCATGCAATGCCTCTATCGACGGCCCATCTGCTCGACTAGGTTAGTACCTAGTTTACAGACCTGCCTTAAGACTTTGCGCCCGCTTCGGCGGGCGTCCCTTTTTTGGCTCCATGCCCGTTCCAATGGCTTCCCTGGCCACGCTCCGTTCTCTGCGAGCCAAGTTAGAAATAATTCTATATCTCTCGATACGCCCGGATATTCTAGCGCCATGTCCATCCCTGACGATCAATGGTTGAGACAATCGCTGCCGGATGAGACAATCGCTCTTTGGGATCGTCCATTGGAATCCACATGGACACGTCCCATCGTCAGTCTTGCCCATGATCACGTCGCTGACGTTGCTGCCGGTATCGTGTCGACACCGGTTAGTGACATGATCGTTACCGCCTTTGTCGCAGTCATCGATCCGATGCCATGCACGGCGCCCCGGTCCCGGTGGTCAGCCCGTTGGGCGGTTCCGTGACCCGGCGGATCAATGTCTGGAGGCCCCAAACCCTCCTGCGGGCCGGTTCGGGGCCCTGGCTGCCGACCGGCTCCGGATGACGATGAGGCCCCTGGCCCCGGCGGCGGTCGAATCAGGAACGAGTCTTGCCCTTCAACCCCACTCCGCCCAGGGCGCTCTGTCGTGCCTGGGCCACCGGGGCATCAATTGCCTGTCAGGGCCGCGATTTCCCTGATGAGAGTGTGGAGGCCGGTGAGTTGGGCCGATGGGCTGGACCAGGCGCGGCGAATCCTGATGCCACCTGCATGCACATGAGATCCCCTGAGGGTGGCGACATACTGCATGAGGGCCTCGGGAGCCGGGAAGGTGTTCTCGTGGAATGCAATGGCAATGGTTTCATCGGTCGCCTCAAGGCGGGCAACGCGGGCCCTCTTGCAGACAATGCGGAGTTTGAGAATTTTCAGGAACGCCATCAGGGAGTCAGGCATTGAACCGAAGCGATCGACCAGCTCGATGGCCATCTCATCAACGTCCTCATTGGCATCAAGGTGGGCCATCCGACGATAGAGGCCGATCCGGATGTCCGTGTCGGGAATGTAATCCTCGGGGATGCGGGCCTCGATACCGATATTGAGCTGGGGTATCCAGCGCTCTTGGCGCGGCCCAATGCCCCCATCGCCCTGGGCTTGCCTGAGTTCAAGGATCGCCTCTTCCAGCATCTTGTTGTAGAGTTCGAGTCCGACCTCGTTGATGTGACCCGATTGCTGGGCGCCAAGGAGGTTGCCCGAGCCCCGGATATCAAGATCCCGGGTGGCGAGGTGCAGGCCCGCTCCCAGCGACTCGATGGCACTGAGTGCCCGCATGCGGGACTGGGCATTCTCCGAGAGCTGCGTATCCGGCGGATAGGTAATGTAGGCATAGGCCCGGCGGTGGGAGCGACCGACCCGACCCCGAAGCTGGTAGAGTTGCGAGAGGCCGAAGCGGTTGGCGTTCAGGACAATGATTGTATTGGCGGAGGGAATATCAAGTCCCGAGGCGATGATGTTCGTTGACAGCAGGATATTGCATTCGCCATCGTAAAATTGCCGCATGCGCTCTTCGAGCTCTGCAGCAGGCATTTGGCCATTGGCGACCTCGAAATGGGCTTCGGGAACATGGGTCTGGAGAAACGCACTGGCACTCTTGAGATCCCTGATCCGGGGAACCACCATGAAACTCTGACCGCCCCGGTAGAGTTCGCGGAGCAGGGCCTGTCGGATATCAACAGGATCAAACGCCGTGACATAAGTCCTGATCAGCAGGCGATCCACTGGCGGCGTCTGGATCATCGACATCTCACGAATACCGGTCAATGCCAGTTGCAGGGTCCGGGGGATGGGGGTCGCCGTGAGGGTCAGGACATGAACATTGGCGTGCAACTGCTTGAAGCGCTCTTTCTGGACAACGCCGAAGTTCTGTTCCTCGTCGATAATCAGGAGGCCAAGATTGCGGAAACGGCCTGATTTCCCGAGCAGGGCATGGGTGCCCACGACAATATCCACTGTTCCATTCGCCATGCCCGCAACCGTGGCTCTGGAATCGCCAGGTGTCATCAGGCGTGAGATCTGTCGGACCTTGACCGGAAAACCACTGAACCGCTGCTGGAAGGTGTCAGCATGTTGGCGGGCCAGCAGGGTTGTGGGTGTGAGGACAGCAACCTGATAGCCGGCAAGAACCGCGACGAAGGCTGCCCGCATTGCCACTTCCGTCTTGCCGTACCCCACATCCCCACACACCAGCCTGTCCATGGGTCTGGAGGACTCAAGGTCGGCGAGGATTTCGGCAACCGCAGCCAGCTGGTCTTCGGTTTCCTGGAAGTCGAAGCGTGCAACAAATGCATCCCACGCATGCTGATCCTGCTCGATGACCGGCGCCTTCCGGACTTCCCGTGCGGCCGCTGTGCCCAGAAGCTCGCCGGCAATCGCGAGGAGATGTGTCTTCAATCGGGTCTGGCGCTCCTGCCAGGCAGACGACCCCAAACGGTCGAGCGTCCCCTTGGTCTCGCCGTAGCGCGAAAGAAGATCGAGATTGGCCACCGGAATGCTGAGTTTGCCACCATCGGCATAATCCAGAACGACAAAATCCTGGGCGATGCCATTGATTGCGTGGGTCTCAAGGGCGCTGTAGCGTCCGATGCCGTGGTCGACATGCACGAGGAGTTCACCGGGCTTGAGGTCGTCGCTGTGGAACCAGGCCTGCTGGGTCTTTTTGCGTTTGGTCTGGGCCGAATTGCTGGTGCCAAAGATGTCGTGCTCGGACAAGATGGCCATTCCGGGGTACTCATAGCCCTGGCCCAGCGACCAGACCGCCAGCCCCAGGCTGTTCCCGCCAGCGGCAAAGTCGGCAAAGTTGTCGGCATTCACGGCACCTGTCACATCTTCATCAGCCAGCATGGTTCGCACGCGCTCCCGCGAACCCATTGAACGACAGGCGATCAAGACCTTGCCGGCTTGTCGCTTGCATTCGATCATCGCAGTGAGGCGTGCCATCAGGCCGCCTGCCTCCTGCTTGCGACCAGCAAAAGCGGCAATCGGCTTGCCGATGGGTCCACACGACTCATCATCAGGAGGACGGGACAGAAGTCGGTAGGAATGCCGTTCAGCGATGGCGGCCACGAGATCATCAGGATTCCGAGTGATCCTGGCCACCGGACAGGCCCGCCTGTCCCCGTCCCGCTCGCTCCGCGCCGCTGGCCGGATCCGTTCATCATGCAGTTGCCTGATGGTCTTCCACCAGGATTCGGCTGCCCCGACAAAACCCTCGCTGGTGACAATGGCTGCCTGCGGGACATAATCGAGAATGGTGGCAGTCCGGCGGTAGAAGAAGGGAAGCCACTGCTCGATCCCCTGGACGGTCTGGCCGGCCGAAATCCGGGCATAGATGAGGTCCTTGCTGGAACTGCCGCCAAAGGTCTGACGATAGTTCTGGCGAAACTGTTCGATCGTGTTGCGGCCAAGGATCACCTCGGAGGCGACCGTGAATGTGACCTGCCGCCGTTTGCGGACCGTGCGTTGCGTCGTGATGTCGAATTCGCGCAGACTCTCGACGGTCTGGCCAAAAAAATCGATCCGCACCGGATTCTCCTGACCGGGTGGAAGGACATCGATGATGCCGCCCCGGACCGCATAATCCCCTGGCTCGAGGACCTGCGTGACCCGCATGAAGCCGATGCGATCAAAGTAGCCAAGGAGTTTTTGGGTCTCGACAGCCTGCCCCACCCGAATGACATAGTGCGAGCGGGCAAACACGTTGGCTGGTGCCAGGGCCTGCATGGCAACCCCGACCGTGGTCAGCAGGATGAAGGATGTCTCCGCTTTAAGGCGAATCAGGGTTGAGAGCGTCCGGATCCGCCGCGCGACAATCCGGGCATTGGGTGCGATGCGGCTGTAGGGGTGACAATCCCAGGGTGGCATGTCCAGAACACGGGTTTTTGGTGCCAGATAGGACAGCGCCATGGTGATTTCGGCCAGCTGGGCCTCGTCCTGACAGATCCAGACAATCCGTCGGTGACGGGACAGGAGATCCAGCACCACATGGACATCGAACCCGGCGGGTACCCCCTGCAGTTCGACGGGGTGAACACGACCGGTATCGAGACTGAGGCCCGCATAGAACACAGATCAGCCCGCCACAACTCGCCGCCGGAACGCTGGCGTGATCGCAGGCAGACTCATGACCCGATCATGTCGTGGTCATGACAGGACCCTTCAAGACACGCTGGATCAATGGTATGATCCTGCACGGGGGACCATGGCATGTGAACATCGATCTCCGGTCTTGAATGCAGCCATAACCCTGCTGGACCTATCACATTGGTGAGGAGAGTGAAGTGCATTTTGATCAGATGTCCCGGACAGACAGGACGGTGCAATGAGGAGTCCCCATCCCCCCTTTCCAATCTCCCGGCCCCGCCGCCTGCGCCAGAATGCTGCCATCCGTGCTCTCGTGCGGGAAAACACACTCTCGACCGATGATCTGGTCTGGCCTCTCTTTCTTACTGATTCTCCTGATGGCACCGAGGCAATTCCGGCCATGCCCGGGGTTGAACGCTACGGGCTGGATGCCGCTGTCGAGAAGGCCTGCATGGCTCATGAGTTGGGCATTCGCTGCGTCGCTCTCTTCCCACAGATTGCGAAGTCCCTCAAAAGCGTCGATTGTGCCCATGCCCATGATCCTGACAATCTGGCCAACCGGGCCGCCCGAGCCATCAAGAAGGCCTGTCCCGACCTTCTTGTCATGCTGGATGTTGCGCTTGATCCCTATAATGTCCACGGTCATGATGGCATCGTTATCGATGGCATCATCGACAACGACTCGTCCCTTGCCTGTCTCTGTCGCCAGGCCTGCATCCATGCCGAGGCTGGTGCCGACATCCTGGGGCCCTCGGACATGATGGATGGTCGCATCGGCGCCATCCGGACCGCCCTTGATGCAGATGGCTTTGCCAACACGATCATCCTCTCCTATGCGGCCAAGTTTGCGTCCTGCCTGTACGGCCCTTTTCGGGATGCCATCGGGTCACAGGCAGCTCTCATTGGTGACAAGAAAACCTATCAGCTGGATCCGGGCAATGCCGATGAGGCCCTGCGCATGGTCGACCGGGATCTGGCCGAAGGTGCGGATATCGTGATGGTCAAGCCCGGACTCCCGTATCTCGATGTCTGTCGAGCCATCACCGCGGCGTACGCAATTCCGACATTCGCCTACCAGGTCTCGGGTGAGTACACGATGATCAAGCAGGCCGTTCAGTCGGGCACACTCAATCAGGATGCGGCCATCCTTGAATTTCTCACAGCCTTCAAACGGGCTGGCTGTGACGGCATCATGACCTACTTTGCCCCGGAGGCCGCCCGTCTCCTTCGGCACTGATCAAACCCGACCAACGCCCTCCGTGTCGGTCAGGGGCTGCCGGACTGGATGGGATCAGGAAAGGCTACGGGAAAGGGAGGGAGAATCAAGGCGAAATGTTCAAACTGATCCACTGACCGGCCAGCGACATCCATCGCCGTCCCGGCCTCCGCAAAGAAAATCCCTGCAATTGTTCGGGAATTGGTCTATACTGGTCCAAAATGCCCCGGAAGGGCGCACAGGCAGAGCAGATCAGGGAGTCCATCAAATGCAACCCAATCGTCGTCACCTGCTGCTGGGCGGTCTGGCCTCAGCGGCGTCACTGGCATTGGCAGGGGGACCCCTTGCCGATACGGCAGGGGCCGGACTCAGTCCCGAGGAGCAACGCCGCCTCCACCGTGCTTTGGTCAACAAACGCATCGAGATCGACCGGCAGATTGACTCGGTCATCAACTACATGCTTGACACCTATCCCCAGACCGAGGACTACATTGTCCGATCGGTCGGCATGCTGGTCATCCCGACGATCACCAAGGTCGGTCTCTTCCTTGGCGGCTCGGGAGGTGAAGGAGCCCTGCGCGTTGCGAATGAGACCGTCGGCTACTATTCAGCCGCCCAGGTGAGTTTCGGCCTGCAGCTCGGGGCAGGCCAGTTTTCCCACATCCTCTTTTTCATGACCGAGGCGGCGCTCCAGAGATTCCAGACATCCAAGGGGTGGGCGCTTGGTGCCGAGGTCGAGGTCGCCATGCTGACCCAATCCGATTTCGCCGGAGGGTCCACCATCAGCCGCACGGCTGAGGTGATCGGTCTCAATCTCGGCGGTCAGGGCGCCATCCTTGGTGCCAGCATCAAGGGAATCAAGTACACGCGTCTTGAGGATATCTCCTGAGAGATCGGATCCATGCGCCGGGACCCGTCATTCCCCTGTCCCGCCAAGGGTCCGCAGTCGCGCGATGAGGCTTGACGTATCCCAGCGGCCCCCGCCGATGTTCTGGACATCACGGTAGAACTGGTCGACAAGGGCCGTGACCGGCAGACTGATACCGAGTTCCTCGGCCGTCTGCAGGCAGATGCCAAGGTCCTTGCGCATGAGGTCGACGGCAAACCCGAACTCAAAGTCTCCAGCCAGCATGGTGGCATGACGATTCTCCATCTGCCAGGACCCCGCCGCCCCCTTGGCGATGACCTCAATGAGTCGTTTGCCATCGAGCCCGGCCCGTTCGGCGAAATGCAGGCCCTCGGACAGACCCTGCACCAGCCCGGCGATACAGATCTGGTTGACCATTTTCGCCAGTTGACCTGACCCGGTTGCCCCCAGACGCCGACAGATCCGGGCATAGCACGCCATGACCGGCGCGGCGCGGTCATAGGTTGCACTGTCACCACCGCACATGATCGAGAGGACGCCGTTCTCCGCACCAGCCTGTCCACCCGAGACCGGGGCATCGACATAACCGATCCCCCGCGCTGCCGCCGCAGTGTGCATCTCATGTGTCACCCTGGCAGACACCGTCGTATGATCGATAAAGATCGACCCCCTGTCCATGCCGCCAAATGCCCCGTCAACCCCCGTGCACACAGAACGGAGATCATCATCATTGCCGACGCAGGCCATGACAAACTCGGCCCCCGATACGGCCGTACGGGGCGTCTCGGCCTGCTGCCCACCCTGTTCATCGGCCCATGCCCTGGCCCTGGCGGCCGTGCGGTTGTAGACAGTCACATCGTGGCCCGCTGCTGCGAGATGGCCAGCCATCGGGTACCCCATGACTCCCAGTCCCAGAAAAGTCACTCTTGCCATGATCTCCGCCTTGATTGCTGCCGGGTGGAGGGATAACTGACCACAGACCCGCCGGATTTTCAAGAGAGACAGCCGCCCGATGGCCATTCTGCTGAAAATACTGGTCCGCATCACGCTTGGCACCATCGGATTGATCGCCCTCGCTGCAGCCATTGTGTACATTCTCGTCAACAGTTCCCTGCCCGATTACGATCAACTGCACCAGGTCACCGGGATCGGGGGTCCGGTGGAAATCATCCGCAGCGAGCACAATGTCCCCCACATCATCGGGACCACAGATGCGGATGTGTATTTCGGTCTCGGTTTTGCCCATGCCCAGGATCGACTCTGGCAGATGGTCATCAACCGTCAGTTCGTGCAGGGTCGCCTCTCGGAGGTCTTTGGCGCCCGCACGCTTGATGCCGATCGACTCATGCACACGCTCGAACTCTACGCACTGGCCCGCGAGGCCCTCGAGCATCAGGACAGTTACACCCAGACAGCGCTCTCGGCCTATGCCGCCGGCGTCAATGCCTGGATGAACCACATCCGCTCCCGGCGCTTCGGGCGCGGTGCGCCGGAATTCTACATCTTCGATCTCGACCTGCGCCCCTGGACCCCGATTGACTCCCTCGCCCTCCTCAGCCTCAATGCCTTTGATCTCTCCCCGCATCTCGCCGAGGAGGTCCTCCGCCACCGCCTTCTCCAGCGTGTCCCCTTCGAGCGCTCCCGCGAACTTCTGCCCATGAGCCGCGATCTCGACCTCAGTGCCCTTCCGGTCCAGACCGCCGCCCTGCCCCCCCGGCCGACCTCCGCCCCGGTTCTTCCAATCCGCAACCGACTTGGTGCCTCCAATGCCTGGGCTGTCCTGCCGCGCAATTCCGCCACTGGCGGCTCGCTCCTGGCCAACGATCCTCACCTTGGGTTTACGGCTCCCTCTCCCTGGATGCTTGCCCGCCTCGAACTCAGTTCGGGCGGCATCATCGGCGCCACGATTCCGGGACTTCCGCTCGTCCTTGCCGGCCGCTCGGCCCAACTCGCCTGGGGACTCACCTATTCCTATCTCGATGACCAGGATCTGTATTTCGAGAAACTCGATCCCACCTCATCAGAACGCTATCTGACGCCGGCCGGCTACAGGGACTTCGAGCGGCGGGTCTCGGTGATTGCCATCAAGGATGACCAGCCGTATTCCCATGTCCAGTCCCGCACCGAGAATGGCCCGGTCCTTGACCCGTCAATCCTGAACATCGCCAGCATCATCCCCAGCGGCTATGTGGTCTCGCTCGCCTGGACCCAGCTGGTGCCCGACAACCGCACCATGACCGGGGCTCTCCAGCTGATGCGGGCCCGGACCATTGATGAGGCGATCCTTGCCGGTCGCCAGATCCGGGCCCCTGCCCTCAACATCCTGCTGGCCGACCGCAACAACATTGTCCTGCAGACCGTCGGTGCCGCCCCGGTCCGGCATCGGTTCCACGAAACGCAGGGCCAGCTGCCGGCGGCCGGCTGGAAACACCGTAACCGCTGGCAGGGCGAGTTTCCCTACGAGTTGATGCCCCGGATCCGCAATCCCTATGATGGGTACATCATCAATACCAACAACCGGTTGCCTACCGGTGTCTTCCCCGAACACCTCAGCCACATCTGGGGAGACACGCTCCGTGCCCAGCGGCTTCGCACGATTCTGGACACGGACCCGATCCAGTCGGTTGACAGCACTGCCGCCGCCCAGCTCGATGTGATCTCACCGGCCGCCCGCACCATCATCCCGATCATCGCCCGCGAGCTGTGGCAGTCCATCACCGACACCACCGATGATCCGGTCATTGCCCGGCGCTCCGATGCTCTCCGCCTCCTGCGTTCCTGGGTGGGGAACATGGATGAGTATTCCGCCGAACCGCTGATCTATGTCGCCTGGATCGAGGCCCTCATGGACATGATGATTGCCGATGAGCTCGGCGATCTCGCCAGTGCGTTCCGCCGCCCGAATCCCGAATTCATCCAGCGGGCCTTTCTCGATGCCGGCAACGCCTGGCAATGGTGTGACATCGTTCAAACCAGCGAGATCGAGGATTGCGAGGAGATCGCCCGCCTGGCCCTTGACCGGGCCCTGTCCGAGCTCGTCATCGTCCACGGCACCAACATGGCCGACTGGAAGTGGGGCAGTGCCCATCAGGTGGCCCACAGCCACACACCGCTCGGCAATGCCCCCGTCTTCACCTGGCTCTTTGACATCCGGTATCCCGTCCCCGGCGGCGATCATACCCTGAACCGCACCGCTCTCGACTGGACCGCCGATGATCCCTACCTGTCCAGTGACGGCCCCGGCTACCGCGGCATCTATGACATGGCCAATCCCGACAATTCCCGCTTCATCATCGCCACCGGCCAGTCTGGCCATTTCCAGTCCCGCCACTACAATGATCTCGGCGCTCTCTGGCGCATCGGTGACTACATCCCCATGTCCCTCAACATCGAAGACGCCCGCCGTTTCTCCATCGGCACAACCTTCCTCGAACCTGCCCTGACGAATTGACCCCTTTCCAACCCCCATCCATGTCCTGTTCCCTTGGTACCATGGCGTCCTTTTCAACCGACTGTACTTCCCGCAATGGAACGGTATCCAGGCTTCGATGAATGCCCACATTCCCAGCCAGCGTGTTGACCGCTCTGCCCGCTGCAGGATGAACGGGAATGTCATCTGAACATGGCGCCAGCGTTGCCCTGTCCGACAGCTCTGCCGCATGACACGGGGCATCGATGCCCTGATGGCGGTACTGGCGAGCGACTGGTAGCATTGCCTCCTGTCCCGGCCCCGCCGGTTCGGCAAGAGTCTTCCGATGGATACGATCGGGGCACTGTTCGAGGCGCAGCAGGCACTGTTTCGTGGATTGGCCATCCACGGCGTTGGGACTGGTCGGTGCCCACCCGGCTCTGCACCTGAGTTTTGGCGGAAAAATACAACGGGCCGGATGATGTCGATGGCGACATCATCGAGCATCTGGAAGCATGGAACAAAAATACGATCTTGTGCCGGTCACAGCCTCGGCCCCCGGCCCCTGCGGAATCTTCTGGACTCCCGCCACCACAAAACGGGTCCATCCCAACACAGAGACCATGATCCTTTCTGGAGTCGGTTGCGGCGGAGCCCTTCGCGACACCGTCCACGCCACCCCGGCCCCGCCACGGACACCGGTGCCACCCGTTCCATGGCAGCGCCAAGCCCAGGCAAGGAGAGGCATCATGCCATCGACCCTCAATTATGGCACCTCGTCCGGGACTCCGGCCCGGGCCCTGTCTGGCACTGCCCGGGTCAGCCCCAGGTGCTGGGGGTCGGGATCAGCAGTCCCGATACCCCCCAATACGGTCCGCATCCAGACGCTGCGGGCCTGATGGCCACCAGGATCCGCCAGGCCCAGGACACAACAACAGACCGGGTCCTGCGGACCGATGACGTCGGCACTGACGGGGTCTGGCCGGCCCGCCATCGCCACCGTGGCGGTCGTCCGCCCATGGTTGATCGCCCCTCTCCTGTCCGGGGCCGGGTGATCGGTTCCTCCCTGGGGAGGCCGCCGCGGGGCGGCATCGGAACAGGGAGGGATCCCGCCACCCTGGACCGTCGCATCACCTGAACGGGGTCTTGGGGTCACGGGACTGGCACCCGAACCGGACAAGCGGTTGGCGCGGCGTTGAACGCGCCCTGTGTCGCGACGGCCCCGGGGCACGCTCTGCACGGCCACCGGGATGGCGATTCACCATGGACTGACGCAGGACTTGCCATGCGGGGCTTCATGAGAAGGACACAGTGCGACAGAGGATTGGTGAGTGCGTCCAATCATCACAAGGGGTTGACCTGATTCTGGACCTCCTGAAACTGACACTGACCCAGGTGTTGCTGTCAGGGGGACGAGTCCGACCCTGCCGCACGGCCTGGCGGTCGAGACAGGGCCAACGCGGTCGTGCCACGCGCCTGCCCGGGCCAGAGATTATGCTCGAAAGAGGGGCACGATAGCGGCGAACAGACCATTGAAAAACCAGGGGCATACGGAGAGAGGGTTTTCTGACCGGAAAGGAATATGTTTTGGGAAACTGGACCGGTTGTCATGACTCAGGCCAGCAACCGTGTGGGAACAGCCGGAAACCAGCTTCTGGAGCGGTGCGGGAGGACACCGGAGTCCATGTCGCACTTTGTTCCTCTGCTGGGATGGACCCTCGTTTCCTGTGGCGGGCCTGAATCGGCTGGACAGGGGCTCTGTTTTCCGTTGTGAAAAGGCTTCTTCTCGGGTAGACTGCGGCTGAGTGCAGAATATCACGAATATCACTTTAAGGATCTTTGGGGTCGTGTCTCAGTTTGAAACTTCGGGAGTGGTTCAGCGGGACGATCATGCCTGTCCGCATGAGTCACGCCAAGCCGTTCATCGCAGCCCCGTCTCGCCGAGCAGGCAGCTATAGCGCTTCCCGGCAAGGTTCATATCCTTCTCCCAGTGCTGGAGGTTCATGGTGATGAGTTCGCTGTTTTCCTCCAAGTCCACAACAAGACCCTCCTCCCTGGCATCCTCTGCGGGATCGCAACCGCGTTCGCTCACCTGCTGGCTGGACAGAAACCCCTGGCATTGCGGGTTGGACGAACAGTAGGTGGGTCGGGGGAAAGGGTCATCACGATTGGCCCACTCTTTTTGCGGACAGACTTGTCCCGGGACCGGGGTGATGTACTGGCAGAGACGTGCACAGGGCGTGTGCGGGTATGTCGGGTTGACGATATACCGGGCGGCACCCTCCAGAAACTCGCTCTCGGCGGGTGTTAGATGATTTGGCTTGCCCTTGTACTGGTATGGTGCCGTGCAAGTGGATGTCGCCCCGCGGTTCCGGCCAGCCCCAGCAGCACTGCCAGCGCAGCGAGGAGGGCTGTTAATCGAGCAAGGGGGGGGGCAGTGTCAAGCGGGTCATGGTCTCTCTCCGTGTGGCGGGTCTGCCAGGTGGCCACAAGACCCACCCGGCAGATTGGTCAATGGGGCGAGGATACAGCCGATCGGGCCGGATGGCAAGGGGGTTGGCGGCAGGTACTTCACCGCCACTCGCGTGGCCCCGGTGGTCAGGCGGGGGCCGGAGCTGGCGCACTGCACCGGTGGCCGCAATGAGGGGCTGGCCCGCCGGTGGCAGGAGTTGTGGGCGGGCACCGATGAGGTCGGGCGGAAGCCTGGATGGGCCCGGAAGAACCACGGACGGGTGGCCCCGGAAGGGGCTGGTCGGACCGGTTGGCCGCATGGCGGACACCCCCGGAATTGGCGGACCTGTCGGGACGGCTGGCGGCTCTGTTTCTTTCATCGGCCGGGGTCAAGGGGGTCGCCCCCTTGGGCCGACCGGGCGGCGGAAGGCGTCCGGGGCCGCACTGGGCAGATCGGCGCGGACCCGGACGGGTCCGGTTGGCGCTGAACGGTGCTGGTGCAGGGGGTCATGTGGGGGTCTCCTTGGTGCGGGTTGGCGTTGGGGCGGTGCTCAGCGGAAGGCACCCGGGGCGGTGCTGGGAGAGGGACAGGCTTATGAAGCGCTGTGAAGACACTGGTGCAGGTCGGCGCAGTTGGACTCCAGAGCCAACGGGATCGCCCCACCCCATCAGTCGGTGGCAATCGGCTCCGCCCGGACTTCCAGGAGGTTGCGCACCTCGCGTCCACAGGCGATGGCAACGAGATGGACGGTCTGGCCGTGATGGGTGTCGGCATAGCCGCGGGCCCGCATCTGGGCGTGCGCAGTCGCCAGTGCCGCCTCGACATCGTCCGCACTGGCCGCCATCTTGAATTCGAGGATGAAGACCTGCGCGCCGAGATGGATCACCATGTCGGCCCGGCCATGGCTGGTGGCGGCCTCGGCGTGCACATCGACGCCGATGGACCGGAAGACCATGTGCAGGAGACTGGCATACCAGGCCTCGTAGCGGGCGAGGTCGCCTGTGGCGTGCCACTGGTAGGGAATGCCGGCCAGCCAGGCGCGGAGCGTGGCGGCGAACCCTGTGAAGTCGTGGGTCGCAAGAGAGGTCTGGAGGCTGTGCCCCTGGCCCGCCACGTCCGTGACGGTCTGGCCCAGATACGCAAGCAGGCCCTGATTCAGGCTGATGCGGACTTCCTGATTGGGATAGTCGAGCCGGTAGAGGGTGTTGAAGCCCGCCTGCTCCTCATCGGTGATGGTCAGGTACCCCGTCTGGAACAGCAGGGCCTCGGGGCTGATGGCATCGACATCGAACCTGGACACCAATGACTCGTCAGCCAGACATCCCTCCAGGTCCATGGGGCTGATGGCCTTGGCCTTCAGGGTGTCGAACAGGAAGGTCGGCGAGCCGGTCGCGAACCAGTAGGGTTTGAAGGTGCGATTGCGCAAGAACAGGAGTACATCGAAGGGATTGTAGAGCCGGTCGTCGCCCAGCCAGTTGTAGCCGTTGTACCAGGTGCGGATGGCGGCCCGGTCCAGCCCCTCCAGTTCGGGCGCAAAGACGGTGTCGAGATCGGCCTCGGTGTAGCCACAGAGGGTGGCAAAGCGGGGATCGAGGCTGATGTCCTCGAGGTTGTTGAGATCCGAGAACAGGCTGACCCTGGAGACCATGCTGATGCCGGTGACGAACACGAAGCGGACATGGGCAGCGCTGCCCTTGATGATGCCGTAGACGCCGCGCAGATAGTCGCGGTTGGCCCGGGCCCGGTCGGGGTCATGGAGGGCATCAAGGATGGGCTTGTCGTATTCGTCGACGAGGACCACCACCCGCTGGCCGGTCTGGCGATGCCGGTGGTAGAGAAGCGTGCGCAAACGCTCGGGGGGCGCTTCGGTGCGGGGCACCGGTTCCAGTCCGGCCGCATGTTCGATCAGGCCGAGCTGATTGGCAAGATCGTGCTCGATATCCTCCGGTCGGTCATATTTCCTGTCAAAGCTCAGGCGTACCACCGGATGGGTGACCGACCAGTCCCAGTGGTCATGAATGGCCAGGCCTCGGAAGAGGGCCTCCTCGCCGGCAAACAGGGCCCGGAGCGTGTCAAGGAGCAGACTCTTGC
Organism: Paracoccaceae bacterium; assembly: GCA_965215545.1. Classification (GTDB taxonomy): domain Bacteria; phylum Pseudomonadota; class Alphaproteobacteria; order Rhodobacterales; family Rhodobacteraceae; genus MPNP01. Next base: position 2,845,927 of record OZ244066.1, on the reverse strand, counting down.
CGAAGCGGCGGGGGCGGGCGAGGAACCAGTGATCACCCCGCTCGATCAGATCCCGGATCAGGGGTGTCTTGTCGACGTAGTAGAAGTCCTCACCCCGGATGGTCGCGAAGTCCTGGATGCCGATGGGTAGCGACTGCCGGGTCATGGGTCCTGTCCTTCGTTGCAGGTGATGGGTGCTCCGTTATGAGGGCCAGGCATCGGGGTGGATGGCTGGGGTGTGGTTGTCATTGCCGATCACCTCCGACTGTTTTCAGATGTCCATCCCTGCCGCTCCGGGCCGGATGGGCGGATCGGTCGGGTGGACGCCGCCAGGGACCCCATCCCCGGGGTCCGGCCGTCAGACAGGGCAACGCCTTGGGGATGGCTCCCGGTTTCAGCATGGCCTGTCATGACCTGCAATCATTGCCAGATGTCAACCCGCCTTCCCTGCAGGCAGGACTCGATCCGTGCCAGCCCATCACGGCGGGGCTGGCGAGCGGCACGATCAGGCATCGGTGTCGGCGGCATAGAGGAGCTGGGCATCGGCCTCGAGAGCGGCGATGAGGTCGGGCTTGCGGAGGGCGACCCGGTCGAGAAGGTCCACATCCCGCGCAAGGAGGGCCTCGAGATCGACGATCAGCCCCATATGGCGGTCGAACAGTCGCTCCCGCCGCGGCGGGATGTAGTCCACCAGAAAGTCGACATCACTCCGGAACGGGTTGAAATCCACCCCCGGGCCGCCGAGCCGACCACGGACAGGGTCTGGACGCGGTACCGGCGACAGAGGGCGTCAGATGGCGGTGCGGTGGCAGCGCAAGAATGCATGCATGACAGCTCTCCCCGGGACAGTCTCTCGGCAAGCGGTCGCTCCCCGAAGATAGGGACCCGGCCCCGGATTGGCAAGGGGTGGGGACAAACGGAGTCCGGACTCGGTCACCGGGACACGGGGTGGTCCACCCGACGGGACGCGGCGGGAGTCCGCCATGGAGGGCGGTCCGGGTCCGGCTGGCCGGGGTGGCAATCCCGATCAGACGGCTTGTTTGTCCCGACTGGACGACTGTCCGGTCGCGATGGGTCGCACAGGCCGTCCCGATCGGGTGCCCCCTCACACGCAGCACCCGCATGGACCGCCACTGGGGCACACCCCAGCCGATCCTGGGTGACCCGGCCCTGGTGGTGATGGGCTGGGACGGGGACGGTGGTCGGCCAACGACGGGCGGGCTCAAGGGGCTGGCAAGGGGCTGGCGTCGGGAGCGGGGCCGGATGCTTCCGGTGTCTCCGGTGCCGCGCCGGTCAGGTGTTCCAACGCCCAGGCCAGCTGCTCCTCGGGGCTGGCGGTGGCCGCCAGGTCCGGCACGGTGGCCACATCCGCGAATGTGTCGGCCCGCCAGGGATCGGCTTCGCCATCACGGATGGCAGCGCTGGCGGTGCGCACCGCATCGACCATCCCCGCGAGGGCCTCGGCGGCCCGGGTCGCATGCGGTAGCGAGCGGGGCAGGGCCGGGCTGTCTGGCCCTGCCGTCCCGCCCTCCCCATCCAGGGTGGCCAGGACACGGGTGGCGCGGGTCCGATCGGCATCGGTGGGGCTGTCGGTGACGGTGGCCAGGGCTGCGGCATCCGCGGCCACTGCCGCCAGGGCGGCGCAGTGGCGGTCCCAGCGGGCCGCCAGGGCCTGCCAGTGGATGATCTCGTCCTCGGTGTGGGGTTCACAGGCCGCCAGGATGCGGGCCGTCTCCCCGGCGGTGGGCACGTCCCCCGGGCCGATGGGATCGGTGCCGAGTTCCATGCGGATCCCGTCACGGACCAGATGCGAGCGGAAGGAGGGGATGGGGCAGGTCAGGGCGCCATCCGGGGTCTCCTGCAGGGCCCCGCGATGCAGGAGATGGTCGGTCAGGGAGTCGATATCCATGCCCTTGGGGACCTGCCAGGCCCGACCCGGGCGTGTCCCGTCATGCCGTTCGATCAGGTCGATCACATCGGTGCGGCGATGGAATGGTCGCAGATCGTCCAGCACGGCTCCGACGAGGGCGGCACAGCCCGCCAGGGCCCCGCGTTGCTGGCTCTGATAGTGGTGGAGACGGCTGATGGCCGCCTCCGTGGCCACCCGCGCCCAGTCCACCGCGGCGAGGGCCGCCGGGTCCGCGTCCGGGCTGCGCAGGAGGTCCCGGCCCAGCGCCTGCAGGGCAAAGTGGAGATGGCGCGGCCAGCCCTCACAGGGTCGGGCCAGGGCGGCCAGAGAGTCGGCATGGCCGGTGGGATCCAGGCCGAAGTGCCCACACCACCGGTGGGTGAGCTCGGCGACCTCCTCGGCCGCCAGGGCGCCGATATTGTGGAGCGTCTTGCCCCGGGTCAGGCCCATGTCCGTGGCCCGGGCGTCGGTGTCGCCAAGCCCGGCCAGCACGAGGGTCAGGGGCAGCGGCAGGTCGGTATTGTGGATGGACTGGAGCACCTTGGCGAGTGGTGTGGTGTGCGGACCTTCAAGGTTCTGGGTCTCATCGATGGCGATGATGATCGGGCCGGTCAGGCCGCCGCCTGCGGCTTCGAGATCCCGCACCCAGTCGCGGAAGGCCACCAAGGTCGGCTCGGGTGCGGGTGGGGTGGTGGTCGTGGTGCGGTCGGCCCCGACAGAGGACCCGAGCGCACCGAGCTGGCCACCCATACGGTGGGTTGTCTGGTCCCGGGCCAGGAAGGTCCTGGCCGCTTCGGGATCGATCCTTTCTGCCAGCGGTCGGAGGATATCGATGGGCCCGCGGATGATGCCGGCACCCAGGGCGAGCACCTGGGTCCGACCGCCGGCCGCCCGGCGGGCCAGCTCGGCGAGGATCGTACTCTTGCCGGCCCCGGGGGCGCCCTGGACGATGCGGGTGGCCTTGGGCTTGCCCTGGGAGGCCGCCGCCCCGCCGCCCCAGCCGGACTCGGCAACCGCCAGGATGTCATCGAGAATGGGGGCGCGCCCTACGAACACGGGCGGAGTTTCCCCCTCGCTCAAGGCCAGGAAGGCCTCAATCCTGGCTCTGTCAAAGGCCATCACGGTCATTCCCTCGTGGTCACTCCTGGTCCAGTCTCCCGGCAGGCGGTGTCCCCTGTGACATAGGGACCCGGTCCGGGATTGGCAAGGGGTGGGTGACGGAGTCCGGGCTCCCGAGTCCGGACTCTGTCACCGGGGCGGCAGCAGGAAACAGTCGCCGAGATGGCACAGGGCCAGATCCGAGAAGCGGCTGTCACCCTTTTCAAGACAGACGCGGACGGGTTCGGGGTCGGCGGGGGTGCCGGGGCGCGGAGCGGCAAAACTCCACCCTGCCGGGGGGGGGCGGGAATGTCCAGAAAGGTCGGGATGGCCAAACCTATGGGATTGACTGGCAGGATTGTTCTTTCCCGGGCCCGGGGTCAAGGGGGGGGGTTGCCCCCTTGGGCCGGAAGCCCTGCGGGCGCAGGGCGAGGCCGGGACAGCCGTGAGGCTGGCCAGGTGGTCCGGACGGCGCCGGAGGGTGGGTCTGGGTGGAGGGTGAGGATGGGGGCGGGAGAGGACCAGATCGTCTTCGGCGATCATGGCGGCGGGCTCGAGATCGGCGATGGTGTCGTCGACATCCCCGGGGGCTGGCAACTCGGAGATCGACCAAAAGCCGCCAGGCCGGCTCCCAGGGTCCTCCAGACCGTCGAGGACGGGCGCAGCTCCAGATGGAGCGCCTGCGACCCCGGAATCGGCAAAAGGGCCGGGCTTGCCATCGTCAGGCGCAACCGCACCACATCCGCAACGCAGGATCCTGCCCCTTGCCTGAACCAGCCCCTCATGGGGCCCCGCCGTTGTGGCTCGGTGGGCGCAGACAGGCCCCTGTCTGCGCCCACCAGGGGGTCTGGACCGCTCACTGCGACAGCGTGTTGCCCGGAATGATGGGATTGCTGAGCATGGAGTCCAGGAGGGTGGGATCGTCACCGGTGCCAGTGTCTGGCCCGGTGGTGCCTGCGTCGCTGGCACCCCGGCGTTTCCGCTCCTTGCACTTGCCCCGTTGATCGGTGACAAGCCGGATCCATTCCCCGGACCATCGACCGCAATCCGCCTTGCCGCCGCTGAGGACCCGCGCACCATTGCGCACGACGGCGGTGCCGGAGATTTCCGCATTGCCTTCAATCCGTGCGTTGTTCAGGATCCTGGCATGGCCGGAGATGTGGCCACCCCAAACTATTGACCCGATCACCCGGGCATTGTCGAAGACGCCGCCAGGCGCCTGTGCGGAAATTTTTGAGTCTCGAATGACCGCGTTGCCGGAGACTTCGCCGCTATTGCCCACAGTTGAATCGATTACCCGGGCATTGCCGGACACATGAGCCGGGCCGATAATGCTGGACCGGCCCTTGATGACCGCGTTGCCGGAGACTCTGCCAGCATTGCACACCTCCGCCTCGGGCCCGATATAGGCCGTGCTGGCAACTTGTGACGAGCTGCTGACAAAGCCGCCGCCGTTGGGATGGCGACCCCCAAACGCCGCGCGATCAGAACAATATGGACTCCACCCCAGCGCCGGCAGGGCCAGCATCATGGCAGCCAGGGCCGCGGTCAGCGCCATCATCAGTCGTGGCATGGGTCATCTCCTTGTCCAAGGGGCCGCTGGGTGGATGGGACGGCCACCGGCGGGAAACATCGACAGACAGGAGGATAGCCCGCCCCGCCGGGATTGGCAAGGCATTCGGTGAGGGCAAGGGCCGGACGGGTCCGGTTGGCGCTGAACGGTGCTGGTGCAGGGGGTCATGTGGGGGTCTCCTTGGTGCGGGTTGGCGTTGGGGCGGTGCTCAGCGGAAGGCACCCGGGGCGGTGCTGGGAGAGGGACAGGCTTATGAAGCGCTGTGAAGACACTGGTGCAGGCCGGAGACCCGTGCACTCCGCTGCATCCGTCGATGGGTTGTGGTAACCGAAGCCGCTGGGTTCCAGAGCCAAGGGGGTCGCCCCACCCCATCAGTCGGTGGCAATCGGCTCCGCCCGGACTTCCAGGAGGTTGCGCACCTCACGCCCACAGGCAATGGCAACGAGATGGACGGTCTGGCCATGATGGGCGTCCGCATAGCCCCGGTCCCGCATCTGGATGAAGGCGGTTTCCAGTGCCGCCTCGACATCGTCCGCACTGTCCGCCATCTTGAACTCGAGGATGAACACCTGCCCGCCAAGATGGACCACCATGTCGGCCCGGCCATGGCTGGTGGCGGCCTCGGCGTGCACATCGACGCCGATGGACCGGAAGACCATGTGCAGGAGACTGGCATACCAGGCCTCGTAGCGGGCGAGGTCGCCTGTGGCGTGCCACTGGTAGGGAATGCCGGCCAGCCAGGCGCGGAGCGTGGCCGCGAACCCTGTGAAGTCGTGGGTCGCAAGAGAGGTCTGGAGGCTGTGCCCCTGGCCCGCCACGTCCGTGACGGTCTGGCCCAGATACGCAAGCAGGCCCTGATTCAGGCTGATGCGGACTTCCTGATTGGGACAGTCCAGCTGATAGAGGGTGCGATGGCCCTGGCGGATCGCGTCGGTGATGGTGAGGTACCCCGTCTGGAACAGCAGGGCCTCGGGGCTGATGGCATCGACATCGAACCTGGACACCAATGACTCGTCAGCCAGACATCCCTCCAGGTCCATGGGGCTGATGGCCTTGGCCTTCAGGGTGTCGAACAGGAAGGTCGGCGAGCCGGTCGCGAACCAGTAGGGTTTGAAGGTGCGATTGCGCAAGAACAGGAGTACATCGAAGGGATTGTAGAGCCGGTCGTCGCCCAGCCAGTTGTAGCCGTTGTACCAGGTGCGGATGGCGGCCCGGTCCAGCCCCTCCAGTTCGGGCGCAAAGACGGTGTCGAGATCGGCCTCGGTGTAGCCACAGAGGGTGGCAAAGCGGGGATCGAGGCTGATGTCCTCGAGGTTGTTGAGATCCGAGAACAGGCTGACCCTGGAGACCATGCTGATGCCGGTGACGAACACGAAGCGGACATGGGCAGCGCTGCCCTTGATGATGCCGTAGACGCCGCGCAGATAGTCGCGGTTGGCCCGGGCCCGGTCGGGGTCATGGAGGGCATCAAGGATGGGCTTGTCGTATTCGTCGACGAGGACCACCACCCGCTGGCCGGTCTGGCGATGCCGGTGGTAGAGAAGCGTGCGCAAACGCTCGGGGGGCGCTTCGGTGCGGGGCACCGGTTCCAGTCCGGCCGCATGTTCGATCAGGCCGAGCTGATTGGCAAGATCGTGCTCGATATCCTCCGGTCGGTCATATTTCCTGTCAAAGCTCAGGCGTACCACCGGATGGGTGACCGACCAGTCCCAGTGGTCATGAATGGCCAGGCCTCGGAAGAGGGCCTCCTCGCCGGCAAACAGGGCCCGGAGCGTGTCAAGGAGCAGACTCTTGCCGAAGCGGCGGGGGCGGGCGAGGAACCAGTGATCACCCCGCTCGATCAGATCCCGGATCAGGGGTGTCTTGTCGACGTAGTAGAAGTCCTCACCCCGGATGGTCGCGAAGTCCTGGATGCCGATGGGTAGCGACTGCCGGGTCATGGGTCCTGTCCTTCGTTGCAGGTGATGGGTGCTCCGTTATGAGGGCCTCTCCACGGCATCCCGGCGATGGCGATCCACCCCGCGATCGCCCGGGCGCACTTCTCCACGTCCTTGAGGCAGGTCTGGGGATCCGGTGTCATGGCGTGGGGGTTCCGGAGCGCGGAGCGCGCCACCAGATGCACTCGGCGGTCCAGCAGCGTCGCCAGGGCACCACCAGCCCGAAGTGGCGGTCGAACAGTCTCTCCCGCCGCGGCGGGATGGACGCCACCAGAAAGTCGACATCACTCCGGAACGGGTTGAAATCCACCCCCGGGCGGCCGATCCGACCACGGACAGGGTCCGGACCCGGTCTCGACAGCAAAGGGTCTGGATGGCGACGTGATGGCGGCGCAAGAGCGCGTGCATGGCATCTCTTCCCGGGACAGTCCCTCGGCAGGCGGTGTCCCACCGAAGATAGGGACTCGGCCCGGGCTTGGCAAGGGACAGATGACACCGGCCACCGGCCCCATCACCGGGGCGGCAGGAGGAAGCAGTCGCCCACGGTGACGGACTCGCCGTCCTTGAGGCCATTGAGCCGGAACATCTCCGGCCAGCGGTCCCGGTCGCCGCGATGGCGCCGGGCGCAAGACAGACGGTGACGGGTGCGGGGTCGGCGCAGCTGACAAGCATCACCGGTGGGGATCATGCGGGAGGCCGAGCGGCGTGGCCAGGCCGATGGGTCTCCCCCAGCCGAACCCCGGCTCGACCGGACACACGCTCCCAGATGGGTCCCGCACGCACACTCAAGGCTCCCTGTCGGTGTGCATGGCCACCCCCACCACGTTTGGCCCCCACTCGCGCCCCAACCGACCCACCGGATGATCCATCACGGGCGCCGCAATGACTCAACCAGGGCACAAAACGTGTCCCAACAGGCCCGCAACGCCCCCACCCCACGCCCACAAAACCTGTGAAACCATGTCAAGGGTATTGCCTCGATGAAACTGCACCGGGACCTTGGCGTGACCCAGAAGACCGCATGGTTCATGCTGCATCGCATCCGGGAAGCCTGGACGAATGTGGCGGTGGACCTCGATGGCATTGTGGAGATTGACGAAGCCTACATCGGCGGTCTTGAGCGCAACAAGCATGACAACAAGAAGCTCAAGCAAGGTCGGGGCGGGGTCGGCAAGGTCAAGGTGGTGGCCATGCGCGAGCGGGACACCAATCGGGTGGTGGCCACTGTCGTGGACAGTTTGAGCAAGAAGACCTTGCAGAGGCTGGTCCGTGACACTGTCGAAGAAGGATCAACCCTGTATACCGATGGCAACAAGGCCTATGAGGGGATCGAGGGCTATACCCACAAGGCCGTCAATCATTCGGTGGGCCAGTTTGTCCGCCAGAAGGCCCACACCAACGGGGTGGAAAGTTTCTGGGCGTTGCTGAAGCGTGCCCATATGGGCACCTATCATCGGCTGTCCAAGAAGCACCTGGCCCGCTATGTGCAGACCTTTGCCGGCAAGCACAATGACCGGGAAACCGACACGATTGCCCAGATGCAGACAATTGTGGCCGGGTTGATCGGCAAGCGATTGATGTACAAGTCGTTGATTGCGGACAACGGCTTGGAGGCTGAGGCCAGATAAAGGAACATCGGGACACCTGCATGATCAGGTGTCCCTTTGTGTTGGGTTAACAGTCAAAGAAAGGAGATGACCATGAACCCAATTGTCGTACCCATTATCCAATGGACTGTCAAAAGGCTAATGGAGGCAATCGTAGCCCAAGCCATTGAAGAACTGCGTTCGCGCAATCTTCAGAAGATGTCCTATCGGGACAAGGTGATCCTGCGCAAACGGCTGGATCACTGTGCCTCAACAAGGAGGTGGCATCCAAGGGATGCTGACTTCCTACTGATCGCTCGTGGTCCCTTCGGGGCTGCGGGCGGTCGGGCCGGTTTTTCGTTTTTTTGCTTGGCCGCTTGACAACGCAATGGCCTTCCTGAATACTTGATCCCGCTATCATCGCAAGGAAACCCGCTCTGTCGGGTTGCCTGCTGAATACAACAGCCGTATACCCGGCGAAGGGGTTGCTCCCTGAGCCTTGGCGAATAGGCAGGTATTCCACGATTTCCTTGGATGATAGCACAACCCGGCACCATTGCCGGACGTGCTTGCTATCGAAAAGGAGATTGAGCGATGAAGGCAATAGCCCATAGAGCGATGTTGCTGACCTCCATGCGTCTTGCACTGGTGGTGGCAGTGATGACTTGGGGAGGGTTGACACCCCCGGCCTTGGCCAACCCGGCTGACGGGACGATCAGTGGAACCTATGCCGCGATGTTACCGGCCTTCTATCTGCGCAATTCGGTTGGCTACACACATGTCTGCATCGAGGTCAGTGGCAGTGACAGCACCGCAACGGGCATGATCAAGGCCCTCAGGCACGATGGGACGTTGCAAATGCTTGCGACCAGCCCGCCGCTTCCTTTATCCGGGGCGACGGACAGGGGACGTGAACAATGCAATTTTCCCGCTTTCGCAAATGTTAGTGCTACAATTAGCAATGGTAATCTCGTCCTTACTCGGCCCGTAAATTGGTGCGGAAGAAGTGAAGTGATTAAGAATAATGCAGTAGTTTTTGAGGATGTAGGGAAACGGTATTTCGACAACAGCGGCTGGGATGGGCGACTTACTATGGATTCAGAACACCTGCGCGTTCGGGTGAACAATCGTTTCCTGAAGATGCACGGTTCGCGGTGGTTGAAACACGGAGATACTTGTGATTCCCTTCTGAAGGCGATGAGGATGTAACGCTGTCGGTCCATATGTTAGAGAGAAGGGGCTGTTATGGCCCCTTTTTCTGTTGCATGGGAGCTACTCAATGATTGATGGCGACCTGACGCGGGAACTGCGCTTCCTTAGACTGCCATCCTGGCTTGGTTGTGAAAAGTAGGTGATCTTGTAAAAATTTGTTTAAATTTTAGTTTTTTGATCACTCATGTATATAAGCCCCCAAAATAGTGATCTTTGATATCTCCATTCAATATCGGCGATTTTCTGCCACGTCCATGATAGGCCTTATGCCACGGCGTACCTTCGGCATGGGTTAGATCAGACAGACTGAATCCATGCAGGTGGCCGTAGCGTTTCCAAACATGGTCAATGATTGCCGTTTCTCCGGAACCGAATTCACTTTTGATTTCTTCCCCCCGGTCTGCAGTGCCCAACGCGGCAAACGGATTGTCATCGTTCTCGCGAATGATATCGCGAATGGGCTTTGATCCGGTGTGACTGATCTTGTCTCGCAGGTGAGGGTAAACCGGACCTCTTTCCCAAGCTTCCGGTTCAATTGCCGCGAGTGGCTCGTTGGTGAGTGCAAGTGTCCATCCATGGGCGATATACACAAGCTTCTGAAGCTGCATTTGCGTCAGACCGGCTTTCCCCGCCCGTCGAAGAAATTCGTTGGCGACGGCCTCCGGACGATGACGCGGCATCTTGGGCTCTCCCGGCTCTGACTCAAGGCCGTTGTGCAGGAAAAATGTCAAAAGTCAATGTCCCCCGTGCCGCTCCGAGGTGCAACGCTCGCAGCGGGGCCGGTTCGCCCTGTGCGGACCGGATCGGTTGCCAACCGGCCGGATTGTCAGCGTCGGGTTCAAGATGGCCGGGGCTACGCTGGCAAGTCACACGGGACTCCCGTCCATCTTGTCGGGGCGGTTATGCAGACTCTGCGCATGATTTCAGGCGCAAGGTGCTGCGGCACAGCCCCGGGTCAGATTGCCGCCCCGTGCGTTGAATCGATCGCCCTTGTGGTCGAGACGGATGCCAGCGGATCGTTCAAGGGATCGGCAACGGGGTGTGTGATGCGGTTGCGCGGGAACAGCGGGCGTTCGGGGTGTTTACCCGCTTTCCGGGCCGTGGGGGTCGTCGAGATGGGGATCATCCTCGGACGGCTGGTGCTCGAGGACGAATTTCTGAGTGGGCATGATGGTGGAGATGGCGTGTTTGTAGACAAGCTGGGTTTCATCGTGGCGTTTGAGGAGGATGGTGTAGAGGTCGTACCAGGTGATGACACCGGAGAGTTTGACGCCGTTGACGAGGAAGATGGTGACGCCAGTGCGCGTTCTCCGCAATTGATTGAGGTAGGCATATTGCAGCCTGTGACTCTGTGAGGACATGGACTGTCTCCGGTTGGTTCTCCCCGGTCGGTCATAGTGGGGTTTTGGGGTTCTGTCCAGTTGGATCCCTGTCACCGGAGAAACTGGCCACAGAGGTAGACAATCAGCACGAGTTCGATCCGACCGAGAATCATGCCAAGGGTGTAAGTGATCTTGATGGCAGGTGAGAGTGTGGTGAGGGTGTGGGCCGGGTCGAGGACGGTGTCGACAAGGGGGCCGTTGGTGGCGAGGGCCGAGACAACGAGGACGAAGGCATCGGTGAAATCCTGGCCAAGGGCGGTGAGGGTGAGATGGAGGGCAGCGAGGGCGAAGAGAAAGAACAGGATGAACATCCAGGCTTCCTGGACACGGACCGGGAGGGCGCTGTCGGCCTGCATGGCACTGGGGACAACGAGGGAGGGGTAAATCATGCGGTCCACCTCGGTGTGGCAGGACCGATAGAGAAGTACGACGCGCAGGAGTTTGATGCCGCCGGCAGTGGAGGCAGCACCCCCGCCGATGAGAGCAAGGAGAATCAGAATGAATTCGTTGGGGCCGAGAGCGGCGGCGACCGGCCAGTGGCTGCTGGTGAAGCCGGCGGTGGCCAGGTGGGAGGCGGTGGTGAACAGGATTCCCCAGATGGTGACAATGAGGGAAAGGAACTGGCCGGAGTTGTAGGTCTGGACCAGGTGGCGCCAGTCGTGGCCGAGGGCGGCAATCAGGGCAACGGCGAGCAAGAGAGCCGCGAGTTTCAGTTCGGGATCGCGGATGAGCTGGCGGGGGCGGAGCGCACGGGGATGGATGGTAAGCCAGAGACGGGAATAGGCGAGGATGAGAAAGATGAGCATGGCACCTTCGCTGAAGGGAGCCGGGGTGGTGCCGGCCGGGAGAATGCCGCTGGTGGCGAGCGTGGCCATGGCCAGCATGGCAGCGGGCAGCGGGGCGTTGCCAAGGAGGATGAGGAGGAACCAGAGGGTGGCTGAGGCGACCAGATAGATGGGGATGGCGACCTGCAGGGCCTTGCGGATATTGTTGGGATCAGGCGTGTGGAAGGGTGAGGTCCCGGGCGCATGGTCGCTTGTGGGCGTGGATTCGATGGGTGAGAGCACGGCAATGGCGGCGATCCAGACCAGCAGGCCGCCGAGCCAGGCGACTTCGGCGCGCCAGAACTGCAGGGGGATGGAATAGGTAGCGGGATCGGCGTGGAGGGCGATGCCGGTGGTGGTGAAACAGGCGATGTAGTCGAGATAGGCATCAAGGAGCGAGACATCCGGCAGGAGTCGGAGGGCGGGGGTGGCCTGCAAGAGCGGAAGAAGCAGGAAAGAGGCCACGAGTCCAGCGAGATGGCTGCGGGCGGACTGGAACCGGGGCTGGTTGCTGGTGGCGATGGCGGCAAAGAGTGCGAGGATGAAGGTCAGAAGTCCCATGTAGAAGAAGATCCGGGCCGTGGCATGGAGATCAGCACCGCTGGCGAGGATGGCGGGTGCAAACATGGCCAGTCCGGTGGCCATGGAGGCATGGATGAGCAGCGGAAGGTTAACCAGCCGTGCCATAGGGTTCAAGGAAACGGGTCATTGTCTTGATGGTCTCGCCTTCGATGCAGATGACAAGATGGTCACCGGCATCGATCCTGATATCGGGGGTCACCTCGATGATGCCGTCACCCTTGGCAATGGCCCCGATCAGGACACCATCGGGCAGGTTGGCATTGCGGATGGTCTTGCCATTGAGTGGTGAGGAGGAGTCGATGCTGACCTCGGCGACCTCGGCGGCCCCGGCGCCGATGATCTGCACCTGGGTGATAAAGCGCGAGCGGATGTGGGGCAGGATCGAGGCGACGGTCACCACCTGGGGATTGATGATGGTATCAATGCCGATGACGGTGTCAAGATCGGCAAACCAGGGATCGTTGACGATGCCGATGGTGGTGATGTCAGGGTTGACCCGTTTGGCCTGCATCAGGGCCAGCAGATTGGTCTTGTCATCGTCCGTCAGTGCCATCACCACATCGGCGCTGGCAAGATTGGCTTCCGCAAGGATGTCGGGATTGAGCCCGTCGCCCTGGATGACGATGGTCTTGCTGAGCCGGTCCGCAGCGTATTGGGCCCGGTCAGGGTCAGCTTCGATGATGCGAGCCGGCAGGGCATGGGAGACAGCCTCGAAATCCCGGGCCACATCAATCCCGACCCGACCGCTGCCGATGATGATGGGTTGGCCGAGCTGTTTCTGCTCGATGCCGAAAATCTCCATGGCCCGCGGGAGGTGATCGGCGGCCACGACAAGGTAGATCTGGTCGCCGGCATGCATCTCGTCATCGGGTCGGGCGGTCCGCAGATGATCGCCGCGCCGGACAGCCACCACCACGGCCTTGAGGCCGATGAAGGTCGCCGAGAGCTGGCGCAGGGGGGTGTTGAGCACATTGGAATCGTCGCCGAGTCGAATGCCGATGATCTGGACCCGGTTGGCAAGGAAGCTGCCCCGATAGAAAATCTCGCGCGAGGCGAGCAGCTGGAGGGAGGCCCGGGCCACCTCGGTTTCCGGATTGATGACCACGTCGATGAAGCCGCCATTCTTGCGAAGCATTGGTTGCTGGTAGCTGGGATTGCGCAGTCGGGCGAGGCTGCGGAGCGAACCTCCGAGTTGGGAGCCGAGATAGCAGGCAATGACATTGCTGTCATCAGAGGCGGTCGCAGCAATCAGGAGGTCAGCGGTCCCGATGCCGGCCTTGATGAGATCATCGGGATCGGTGGCTTCCCCAACAACGCCGCTGACGCCGTGGCGATCCATGGTGGCAATGATGTGGTCAGAGTTGGAATCGAGGACAGTCAGAGCGAGATCATCCTCGCGCACGAGGAACTCACAGATCTGGCGGCCCACCTGCCCGGCACCAAGAACAAGGACTTTCATGAGTCTGTCACCGTACTGTCCTGGTCCCGGTCACGCGTCCGCTGGCGAGGGGGGTTCGGAGGGCGGGTCCATGAGTTCGAAGACACGGGTCCCGGCCACCATGTGGGTGGCGATACCAAGGGTCTTGAGTTTGCGATGCAGGGCCGCGCGTTCCATGCCGATGAATTCTGCAGCGCGGGAGATGTTGCCATCGAACCGGTGCAGCTGGGCCATCAGGTAGTCCTGCTCAAACCGGGAGCGGGCTTCGCGGAGCGGCATGTCGATGAAGGGATTCCCGCGTGTGCGCATGCGCCCGTCAGCACTCTTGACCGACGAGAGGATGTCTTCCGACGTGATCGGTCGATCCTGCATGTTCAGCAGAATGGCACGTTCGAGGACATTGTGCAACTGGCGCAGGTTCCCCGGCCAGCTCATGCCCATGAGCGCATCGAGGGCTTCACTGGCCAGCGTCTTGTTGGGCAGGCCCTGTTTGAGATGGAGGTCGTAGATCATGAACTCGGCAAGTTCGGGGATGTCGTCAGTGCGGGCGGCCAGCGACGGGATCTCGATGGTGATGGTGTTCAGACGCTCACAGAGACCCTCGGACATCCGGCCTTCGGCGGCGAGCTGGACAAGGGGAAGAGTTGAGCTCGAGATCACCCGGAAGTCCACCGAGATGGAGGTCTCGCCCCCGATGCGGGTCAGCTCCTGGTTGACGATCGCCTTGGCCAACGGGACCTGGATCTCGAGGGGGATATCCCCCACCTCGTCAAAATAGAGAATGCCAAGATTGGCTCGTTCGATCAGCCCGGGTTCGGGCTCACCGATCTTGCGCTGGATACCAAAGAGCAGGGCTGCAGTCTCGTCGGGGCTGTCATTCATGAAGCGGGTGGCGATGAAGGGTCCGTTGCGACGGTTGGAGATGCCGTGGAGGTAACGAGCGGCAGTCTCGCGACCCGAACCCGCTGGGCCAAGAAGGACAATCCGGGCATTGGTGCCGGCATGGCGATCGAGCTGTTCCCGCACCCGCTGCATGGTGGGGGAAGAGCCGATCAGGACCGACGAGCTGCTCTGGTTGTTCTGCAGGTCGCGGACCTGACGTTTGAGCCGCACGAGCTCCATGACGTTCTTGACGACATTGGCAAGCCGACCAGCGTTGATGGGTTTTTCGATGAAGTCAACGGCACCCCGTTGCATGGCCTGGACAGCGATCTCGATCGTCCCGTGACCGGACATGATCACGACCGGAACCTCCGGATTGGTACGCCTGAGATGGTCAAGGATCTGCAGTCCGTCCATGGCCGGGTCATGTAACCAGATATCCAGGAACACCATCGAGGGCATTTCCCTGCGAAAGGCGTTGAGGCAATCCTTGCTGTTGGTGGCGATGCGTGTGTCATAGCCGATGTCCTCGATAAGCTCCGAGATAAGATGACAGATCGGCAGTTTGTCGTCGACAACAAGGATATGTCCGGACTTGAGTTCGAGGTCAGCTGTCATGATCGGCCAGTCATGATGGATCGGTGGTCAGCAGTGGCAGGGTCATGATGACCATGGCGCCGGTGGTCATCCCGGCGCCGACCTCGGGGGGCGGCATGAGTTTGAGTTCGCCGCCATGACCCTTGATGATGCGGTCCACATAGGCCAGACCAAGACCGGTGCCACCGGAACGGTAGGTCTTGAAGGGTATCATAAAGTCTCCCATGGGCACGGTGGCGGGAAACCCGGTCCCGTTGTCGATGACAGCAATCTCAACCGCACTGGCCAGTTGTCGGATGCGGATCCGGATGAACGGCGACCAGGATGGGTCATCCATATGGTCCTGCTTTGCACGTCGGGCACTGATTCCCTCATAGGCATTCTTGATGATGTTGACCAGTGCCTGGCGGATCAGGGTCGGATCGATCCGGGTCTGAATGGCGGGGTGGGATGTCTCAAGATGGACGGTCGTGGCCCCGCTGCTGTCGAACTCCATCGGAACGACAGATTGACACACTGCCACCACATCACAGAGCTCGGTTTCCGGCGTGGGCAACCGGGCAAAATCCGAGAATTCCCGGCTGATTCGAATCAGGCCCTCGATACTCTCGGTGATCATCGAGGTGTATTTGCGGAGATGGGTGCGCCCCACGTCATCAAGCAGTCGTCCGATGCGGGATTCAATCTGACTGAGTGACATGGTGATGGGTGTCATGTGGTTGTTGATCTCGTGGGCTATCTGTTGGGCGACACTTGACCATGTGGCCTTTTCCTGGGCCTGGATGAGTCTCGAGACATCATCGATGGCAATCACATACCCCTCGGCGCCCCCCGTACGGGACCGGCGCTTGGCAATCCGGACAAGCAGATCCCGATACTGGCCGCCCCGGATGATCCGGATCTGGTCCTGGATGAACATGTGTTCACTCTGATCGAGCTGGCTCAGAAGGGGCATACATTCCGGGAAGGTATCGCTCAGTCCGGTCAGCGCAGCTCCGCTGGTTTCCTCGTGAGAGTAGAGTCTGTGGTCAAGACCGAGGAGTTCGCCTGCGGACCGGTTCATGAAGACAATGCACTCCATGGCATCAATGCCGATCACGCCAGCGGTGACATTGGCAAGAACCTCGCTGAAGTTCCGCTCGCGCTGTTCGGCCATGCTGCGCAAGTCGATCTGCTTTTGCAGACTGAGGTCGAGATGACCGATCATGCTGTCAAAGATGCGGCTGAACTTGGCAATCTCGTCGCTGCCCTGGCTGTTGATCCGCACCGCAAGATTGCCATCGGCAACCTCCTGGGCGGTCTTGGCCATGCGGTGGACGGGTCTGGCGAGGCGATTGGCGATCATGACCCCGAACTGCATCATGAAGAGCACGATGATGAGAGCCAGACCCAGCGTGATCAGTGAATAGGTGAACACCGCCCCGTAGATCTGCTGCATGATGTCACTGCTGGAGCGGCGCTCATTGATCAGTGACTTGTTGAGGGTAAAGATCTCCGGGCTGACATCGAGAATGGCCAGCAAGTAGTGATCATAGACATTCTGGAGCCGAACCAAGGTGCTCAGGGCCTGCCGGTCAGCCGTCTCGTAGACCACAAACCGGGGCTGCCCCCCCTCCCCTTCAGCCGTGAAGCGGACTGATTGAAATGTCTTCGGCGATGGATCCATGAGCTCAACTGCCGGAGCACAGCGGTTCTCACCCTCGGTAGGCAGTTGGTAGGGCGTGATGGCCTGGACGATATTGGCCGGAGGTTCACGGTAATCGACGTAGTAGTAGAGATAGCTGTTGAGGCCACGGGCAATCAGTCGGCAGTTGCCATCGATGACGAAGACCAGCGGCGCTTCGGAAAGTTCGGATTGTTGCAGATCCTGCAGGACCTTGCGAATCTGGCCCTCACCGAGATCGGGAAAGGTCGGGAAGATGGCATCAAGACCCCGGGCGATCACCGTGGCGTAGTCGAGCGCTTCGGCGTATTTTTCGGTGACGTATTCAAGCGCGGCATTCTGGGTCTCGTTGAGCTCGTCGCGCAGGTCGGCCGAGAGGACGTCGCGGATTCCCACATTGAGCCCAAGCGAGGCAATCACGGCAATCACAGCGGTCGGCACGGTGGCGACAACGGCAAAACTGCGCACGAGCGTCATGCTGAGCGGGGTCGTGACCTCGGGATCGCGGCGGTAAAGGATGCGGCTGGCAAGGCGGCTGAGGAGGTGGGAGACGAACAGCACGATGTAGAGAAAGTCCGCCAGGACGATGACGATGACCCGCTCGTCAAACCTGTCGATGCTGAAATCCCGGAAGACCCGGACCGAGATGAACAGCATGACCGGCAGGAGGGCAATGTAACCGATGAGAAACCAGCGGCCGAGGGGGCTCGATGCCGGCCCCGGGTGCGGCCTGGTCGCACGGGCCGATCCGGGTGCGATCTCGCTCAGAACCATCGTGACGGCTTCTCCCGTGGTGGATTTGGATTGCATCTCCGGAGCAAAACCGGCAGTGACACACCCTGATCCGGACATGGTGTCCGGGCGGATCGCGGTTGAGTTGTCACGATGATCTCACAATCCCCATCCCCTGCTCGGCTGGCCCGTTCATATGCCCACGACTTGTTGCAAAATTATGACAGAATTGCCACCCCCGTGATCGTATACTGTCACCAGCGGGCATGACAGAACCCCAGCAGACTGGCAGCCTGCGGACTGCTGCCGTTGTGGTGGCCGGGGGGACAGGCACACGATTCGGCGCCGACCTTCCCAAGCAGTATCAGAGAGTCGGTCCCAAGACCGTTCTTGGCCACACGCTGGATTGCATGACAACCCATCCCGCCATTGACGAAGTGGTGGTCGCAGTCTGTGTCGACCATGCCGAACTCTTTGAACGACTTGTCCGGCCCGGTTGTGATCCCGCGGTGTGGACCGTCCCCGGGGGAGACTCGCGGACTGCTTCGGTGCACCAGGCCCTGCGGGCCCTGCGGCGAGCCCCACCTGATCAGGTCCTCGTGCATGATGCGGTCCGGATGCTCGTGGGACCGGCGGTCATTGATGCCGTCATTGAGGCCCTGGCCATCCATGAGGGAGCCGTGCCGTGCCGGGCTCCGGTCGATGCCCTCTGGATGGTTTCCAATGGGTCCCTCAAGCAACCTGTGGACAAGACCCATCTGCTCCATGCCCAGACACCCCAGGGGTTTGCCTACCCTGCCCTGCTGGCAGCCTTCGAGTCCTGCGCTGATCCTGCCTACGACTGTGCTGCCACGGCGGTGGCGGCTGGAATGGATGTCGTGACTGTCCCGGGGGGCGGCACCAATCTCAAAATCACCACTGCCGGAGATCTCGACATGGTCACACGTCTTGCCGTATCCCTCCCGGACCTGCGCACAGGCCAGGGTGTCGATATCCATGCCTATGCCCCGGGCGATGGGCTCTCGCTGTTCGGCGTTCATATCGAGGCGGATTACACACTCAGTGGTCACTCCGATGCCGATGCCGGACTGCATGCCATCACTGATGCCCTGTATGGGGCCCTGGCCCGGGGCGATATCGGGGTCTGGTTCCCGCCAAGCGATCCCCAATGGAAAAATGCTGATTCGGCCGTGTTCCTTTCCCATGCCCGGGATCTTTGCCACACGGAAGGTTACGAGATCCTCTCAATTGACAATACTGTCATTGCCGAGAAACCCAAGATCTCAACCCATTGCCAGGCCATGCGCGAGCGCGTGGCCGCCCTGCTCGACATCACCATCGACCGCATCAGCATCAAGGGAACCACCGCCGAGCGTTTGGGATTCATCGGTAAGGAAGAGGGTCTCATGGTCCAGACAACTCTCCTGCTCGGCCGCCCATGATCCAGGTCATCCTGACCGTGGGCATGCTCGGCGAGAGCCGCTGGGCACCCGGCACGGTTGCCTCCGCCGCGGCCCTGCTCGCCGCGCTGGGGTGGCATGTCGTGGTACCGGATTTTGGCCTCTTCCTCCTCCTGACAGCAGCAGTGACCGGGTTGGGATATGGAGCCCTGAAGATCAGTGATCCGGTTTGGGTCCGTACGGATCCATCTTCTGTTGTCATCGATGAGGTTGCCGGCCAGTGGGTGGCGTTCCTGCCGCTGTCGTGGTGGCTGGCCCAAGGAGCCCTTACACCGGTTGTGGCCATCATCCTGGCATTGGTGGCATTCAGTCTCTTTCGCCTGCTGGATATTGCCAAACCACCACCGGTCAGCTGGGCTGATCAGCTCGGGGGGTCCCTGGGGATCATGCTTGACGATCTGCTGGCGGGGTTCGGGGCGGCACTGGGTCTCCTTGTCCTGCTCCTGATCGTGGGTTGATTGGATGGTCGAAGCCATCATTGACCGGTGCCGGGTCCGGGGGTGGACGATCGGTGTGGCGGAAAGCTGCACTGGCGGTCTCCTCGGTGGGGCCATCACTGCCGTGCCGGGCAGTTCGGATGTGTTTGTCGGTGGCGTCATCGCCTATGCCAATTCCGTCAAGATCAATCAGCTTGGCGTGTTGGGCCGCCTGCTCAAGGACGAAGGTGCGGTTTCGGAGGATGTGGCGGTGGCCATGGCTGTAGGGGTACGCGAGTGCCTGTCCTCAACAGTGGGTATGGCGATAACAGGGGTGGCCGGGCCGGGGCCCGGCGTTGGCAAACCCGAGGGTCGAGTCTGTTTTGGTGTCAGCTGGAGGGCTCGGGAACCCTGGGTCCGGACCATGGAGTTTGGTGCCCTTGGCCGGTCAGTTGTCCGGGAGCGGTCCGTTGACTATGCAATTGGTTTTCTTGAAGAAACACTGGTGATGATAACTCGCTGAGCGTGTGAGGGCGATTGCGCACAAGAGGGTGCGATCATCGCATGCGATGATCGGCTTGCATCTCCCGCGGAAACCCTTAACATGGGTCTGACCTGTATACCTTGCCCTAGCCTCCACAGTTCTTCTGCGGAACGTCTGCGGGTCAGCACGAATTTGTTATTCTTTTCTTGAGGAGAACCGATATGGTTGGTGCAGATACCGCATGGATTACGGTCGCCACCGCGCTGGTCCTGTTCATGACGCTCCCCGGTCTCGCCCTGTTCTATGGTGGTCTGGTGCGGGCCCGGAACATTCTCAGCGTTCTCATGCAATGCTACAGCATTGCATGTCTGATGAGCGTGCTCTGGCTCGCTGTGGGCTATTCGATTGCCTTTGGCAGCAGCGAATCACCATTCTGGGGTGGATTGGACAAGATCTTCCTGAACGGCATCGATCCTGACACGGTTTCGGGAACAATTCCCGAGTTGCTGTTCTTTGCCTTTCAGATGACATTTGCCATCATCACGCCGGCTCTGATTGTCGGGGCCTATGTTGAACGAATCAGTTATCCCTTCGTCATGCTCTTTTCGGGACTGTGGATGTTGCTCTGCTACGCACCGGTCACCAACTGGATCTGGGGCGGTGGCATGCTGGCCAATGGCATGTTCTTTTCCGAATCTGTCGTTGATTTTGCCGGCGGATTGGTGGTTCACGCCACGGCCGGCATTGCCGCCCTGGTCCTTGCCATCACCCTCGGCCCCCGCAAGGACAAGTCCAAGCCCCCGCATGCCCCGACCATCACCATGATTGGTGCTGCCATGCTCTGGGTCGGTTGGTTTGGCTTCAACGGCGGCTCGCAGCTCGCCGCCGATGGCGGCTCATCGAATGCTCTGGTGGTAACGCATATCTCGGCGGCCATGGCCTCGTTGACCTGGATCCTCTGGGAGCGCATCAAGTACGGCAAGTCATCGCTCGTCGGCATGGTTACGGGCACGATCGCCGGACTGGCTTCCATCACCCCGGCCGCGGGGTCCGTGACACCGGTCGAGGCCCTGATCATCGGTGCCGTCGCCGGCATTCTCTGTCAGGAGGCCGTGCTGCTGGTCAAGAACACGCTCTCGATTGATGACACGCTCGATGTGTTCGCGGTGCATGGGGTTGGCGGTGTGTTTGGCACGCTGATGATCGCTCTGCTCGGCGGTGCCAGCTGGACGGCCCAGCTCGGCGGGGCGGTCATCGTGATCGTCTATACTGCGATTGTGACCTTCATCATCATCAAGGCGGCTGGTCTCATCACGCCCATGCGGGTCCTGGAAGAGGATGAGGCCACCGGACTCGACATGGCCAGTCATGGTGAACGGGCCTACGAGCTGACATCCTGAGTCAATCACGCTGGCAGGGGGTGGCGCACGCCACCCCCTGCCCTGCTCCGATCTCCCCTTCGTGTGATACGCTGCAAGAGGTTCGGCTGACGCAGGACGCGGGATGCTGGGGCCGGATCAGGCCGCAGTCGCGCCCAGTTCAGCCTTGCGGGTGGCGATGAAAGCCTCGAGTGCCTCGGTGACCGCCGGGTCGAGTGCGGGCGGCTCATAAGCGGCCAGACGGGCCCGGAGGTGCTGGTTGGCCAGGGCCACAGTCTCGGCCGCACCCCCCTCTTGCCAAGTCTCAAAGGGTCTGTAGTCCAGGACGTCACTGCGCCAGAAGGCGGTCTCATAATTCCGCATGGTATGGGCACAGCCCAGATAGTGGCCGCCGGGCTGGACTTCCTGCATGGCATCCAGCGCGAGGGTTTCGGCTGTCACCGGGCTGCCGGCGGCCAGGGTGTGCAGGACCCCAAGCTGGTCATCATCCATGATGAATTTCTCGAACGAGGCCACGAGACCCCCTTCCAGCCAGCCGGCAGCATGCACCATGAAATTGACCCCACCCAGCAGTGCGGCATTGAGAGTGTTGGCCGTCTCATAGGCAGCCTGGGCATCGGGCAGTTTGGATGTGCACAAGCTGCCCCCGGAGCGGAAGGGAAGGTTGAGGCGCCGGGCCAGCTGTCCTGCCCCATAAAGTGTCAGGCTGGCCTCGGGAGTCCCAAAAGTCGGTGCGCCGGATTTCATGTCGATCGTTGTGACAAAGGCACCAAAGATCACCGGTGTTCCGGGCCGGATCAGTTGGGCATAGGCAATCCCCGTGAGAACCTCGGCCAGAACCTGGGTCAGGGTTCCCGCCACACTCACAGGCGACATCGCGCCCCCGACGACAAATGGTGAGATCACAGTGGCTTGCCCGGCCCGGGCATAGACCTCAAGTGCGCCCATCATGACCGAATCAAAGACCAGGGGGGAATTGATGTTGATCAGTGAGGTCAGGACCGTCGAGTCCGGAATGGTATCGTCGCCAAAGACAATCCGGGCCATGGCAATCGAATCCTTGGCCCGGGAGGGTTCCGTGACCGATCCCATGAAGGGTTTGTCCGAGAGGGTGATATGGGCATGAAGCATGTCGAGATGCCGGGTGGTCACCGGCAGGTCGGTGGGTTCGCACAGGGTGCCACCAGAGTGATGCAGCCATCGGGAAAGAAAACCGAGTTTGACGAAATTCCGGAAATCCTCGATGGTTGCATAGCGTCGGCCACCTTCAAGGTCCCGCACGAAGGGCGGTCCATAGACTGGTGAGAGGACAAGATCCCGACCACCAATCATGACAGAGTTGGCAGGATTACGGGCCTGTTGGGTAAACGATGCGGGTGCCCGGGCACAGAGCTGGCGCGCCAGACCGCGCGGGATCCGGACACGGGTGTTCCGGATGTCGGCCCCGGCATCCCGCCAGAGTTCAATTGCGGCGGGGTTGTCGGGGAATTCGACACCGATCTCTTCGAGTACCCTGTCGGCCTGCGCCTCGATCGTCGCGAGTGCTTCCTCATCAAGAACATTGAAATCCGGAATGTTGCGGGTAATTTTCTGGACTGTTTCGACCGCTTGGCGGTTCCCGCCGCCCGCCGCCCGCCGCCGGCTGCGTGTCCGTCGATTGACCATCGTGCCCCTCCCCTGCCCGCAATGGATGATGGGTGCTGGTGGCAAGCATGAGTCCTGCCGCCCACCTTGTCCAGGCTTCCATACATCATCCCGTGAGTCGGTACAGGATTATTTGCCCCGGGACCGGTTGCAACTTCCCAAAGCGTGCCTATAGCCATGCATCATGGCAATGGAACTGCAACATGACGGAGGGTATGGGCCCGCAGGGCGGACCACGCTGCTGATCATCGACTTTGGCAGCCAGGTCACGCAGTTGATCGCCCGACGCATTCGCGAGATTGGTGTCTATTGCGAGATCTGGCCCTGCCAGACCGCGACCGCCGACCGCATTGAGGTGCTCAATCCTGGTGCCATTGTGCTGTCTGGCAGCCCCGCAAGTGCCAGTGGGGCTGATGCATTGCAGCCACCGGCAGCCATTTTTGCTGATCGGCGACCGGTGCTCGGGATCTGCTATGGCCAGCAGATCATGGCAGTCATGCAGGGCGGTGCGGTTGAAGCCGCTTCCTGCCGGGAATTCGGACGGGCCCGGATCCGGATCGCCGAAGGCCAGGACTCCCATCCCATCCTTGCTGGCCTGTTTGTGGATGGAGAAGAGACCGTCTGGATGTCCCATGGTGACCGGGTCACAGCCATGCCGCCCGGATTCGTCACTCTGGCAGCATCCGACAACAGCCCGCACGCCATCATTGCCCATCCGGATACCGGCCAGATCGGGATGCAGTTCCATCCCGAGGTCACTCATACAGACAATGGCCAGCGGTTTCTCGAGAACTTTGTCAAACTGGCTGGACTGTCTCGGGACTGGTCGATGGCCACCCTGCTTGAGCGCTCGCTGGCGCGCATCCGGGAGCGGGTTGGCTCGGACCGGATCATCTGTGCCGTCTCGGGCGGCATTGATTCCACCGTAACAGCTGCCCTGATCCACAAGGCTGTGCCTGGCCAGTTGACATGCATCTTTGTCGACCATGGCATGATGCGCCTCAACGAGGCCGAGGAGACGGTGGCGTTGTTCCGGGAACATGTCGGCATCCCTCTCCTTCATCTCGAAAAACAGGACCTGTTTCTCCGGGAACTCGCGGGCGTGACTCATCCCGAAGACAAGCGCCGCATCATCGGCCGACTCTTCATCGAAGTCTTCTCCGAAGCCGCCCGCAGCCTGTCTGATGTGAAGTGCCTCGCCCAGGGGACGCTGTATCCTGATGTCATCGAGTCGGTCAGCGCCACCGGATCGGCAAGTGCCACGATCAAATCACATCACAATGTCGGTGGCCTGCCCGAGGAACTCGATCTGGAACTTGTTGAACCCCTGCGCGAACTCTTCAAGGACGAGGTGCGGGCACTTGGCCGCGAGATCGGCCTTCCGGCGGCAGCCCTGGGCCGCCACCCTTTTCCCGGGCCCGGACTGGCCATCCGCTGTCCGGGTGCAATCACGGCTGATCAACTCGATATCCTGCGTCAGGCCGATGCCATCTTTATCGACCAGATCCGCCAACATGGGCTCTATGACTCCATCTGGCAGGCCTTTGCCGCCCTGCTCCCCGTCCACAGCGTGGGGGTCATGGGTGACAGCCGGACCTATGAACAGTGCTGTGCCCTCCGGGCCGTGACCAGCACAGATGGCATGACCGCTGACAGTTATGCCTTCGACCATGCGTTCCTGACCGAGACCGCCACCCGGATTGTCAATGAAGTCGCCGGGATCAATCGCGTGCTCTACGATATCACGTCCAAGCCACCCGCCACCATCGAATGGGAATGAGCGTTTCCCCTCACCATCCACAGCCCCCTTGATAACTCTCCTGATCCCGGCAGGATCCTGCCTTCCGACATCCAGCCCCGGACCGTCGTCTCTCGGACAGGCAATCCGTGATTGTGCTGAAAACAGACAGAGACCTTCGGAAGTGGTTGGCCCGCCCACCGGGGATCCGGCGGGCGAGACGGGGCGATCAGCTGCTGAGCAGGATGACGAGATTGGCGATGGCTGCCATGAAGAGTCCGATGATCCAGCGCCGGTTGTCCGTGTCGCGCTGAGCCAAACCGTTCCGCAGGTGCTCAAACGCGGCATTGTTGCGATCCAGGGCACTGTCCTGTTCTGGCTTGGGTGTCGCCATGCCCCATCCCGGCACCCTGGCCTGGCCAGATCGACCGCCCCCGGCGGTCCGGTGGCCGCCCGGTGGCGTGGCAGGTTCGCAGGTCAGGTGGGCAGGGTGATCAGGATGCCGAGAATGGTGACGGCAAGGCCGATCATGCCGGCCATGGCCAGCAGCATCCGGGTCTCCCGCTTGGCGGCATCCGCATCACGCCTGGCAGCAACATTGGTGGCATCCACATCCCGCTGGGCCATGTCGGTCTTCCAGTTGGCCATGTCGGTCTTCCAGTGGGCCATGTCGGTCTTCCAGTGGGCCATGTTGGCCTCCATGCCGGCCAGGCGGGCCTCAATGCGTGATTCCATGGCGTCATTCTCCGCCCGTGATGTCTTGATCGCGCCGTCCAGTCGAATGATCTGTCGGGCCAGATCATGCATGTCGGGGTCGTGATCCATGCCGGCACCCTACACCAGGGGGCGCGATGGGTCAATGACGGGAACCGGCTCGGTCAGGCTGGGACGGTCAGCTGCCGAGCAGGATGCCGAGGAAGGCAAGCCCGGCGCCCAGGATGGCAACGGTAACGAGCATCTGGGCGATGCCAAACCCAACCGTCCACCGTAGATTGTCCTTGTCGCGCTGAGCCATGTCGGTCTTCCAGTTGGCCATGTCCGCCCGCAGGCGATCAAGGGCACTTTCCTGTTCTGCCTTGAGTGTCTCCATGCTCTTCTCCATCACGGCCACTTGCCTGGCCAGATCGTGAATATCCAGACCGGAAGTCATGCCCGCACCCTGCACCAGGGGGCGCGATGGGTCAATGGTAGTCCCGGCGGGGGGGGGGAGCGATTCTCATATGCTTGACTTTAATTGGCATTTCCTGACGATCCCCAACTCCTGACACGATTCGACCGCATCAGGCCACCTGTACCAAGCGGCACCGGTTGTCGTTGGTCCGGTCAATGCCCCCGGGCGGTCGCCATGTCGCCGCCATCCGGGCCCAGGCCGTATCCAACCGGTCCGCCTTGCGAACAGCCCGGACGGCCAGGACATCGGTCCCGCCCGCGCGTCCCCAGCTGGTCCCGCTCGCCATGGGCACGCCGGCGTCGCGCGCCGCCTTGCCGCCCCTGCGTCCGCGGGTGTTGCGGCCCAGAGGGAGCATGACCATTGGGTCGATAACGGACCGGACGGCCCGCTGTCAGCTTGCGGCGACGGGAGTGCCGGGCGTCGATCACCGTGCCGGCCCCCTGGGTCTCCCCAAGCCGTCTCGCCGTCTGGGTCGCAGCCCACGCCTTGCCATCGTCACGCCCCGCCCCGAAGGCGGCCGCCGCCGGGCCCCGAGGCTGGACCCGATGCCCGTCGTCCAAGGCGCATGCGATCTGGGCTGACCTGGGCAAGGACCGACCCGGTGTCCCCGGCGCGCCGATCCATCATGCCAGGGGGCCACAGCCACCAGCGTCAGGGTGCGCCCGTCCCTATCCTGGCTGTGGATGTGGGAAGATCTCAGATCCCGGGAGTCCTCTGGCCCCTCACCCTAACGACACCAGCGGTGCTGCCTTCGGCCACGACAACAACCTCGGCACTCCATTGACGTCAATTTCGTGGCTCAATCGCCGGACCCATACCTGCCGCTTGCCAGCACTTCACCTGTCACCTCACGACGACCGGCGTACGGTTCGTGGGACAAGTGCTGGTTGCCTCTCCCTGCCGGGACTTGTGCCTGGCAGCACTCCGTCAGTCAGCCTGATACCCTGCTGTCTTTTCATCCCCTTCGTGCGTTGTGGACCGGGGGTTGGCGGTCAGCCTGCTCTCGGGTTGGCAGGGGCTGGGAGGATGCATCCCCGCACCAGTAGCCAGAGAGCGAAACCAATCTCCGACAGTGCGGCAATGGTCAGGAGACTTGTGGTGATGATCGCCAATACTGCAAGATCAGGAAATTGGAAGTCCTTGAAACTCGATATCATGTAGCCAGAACCACCGATCACAAGACCAGCTGCCAGGAAGCGGGGCACACAGGCCGAACGCCAGGCCAGCACACCCAGAAGCCAGAGATGAAACGTGAAGAAGATCTGCCAGACAAGGACGCCTGAGTCGTGGATGGCGGCAAGCACCCAGGCCAATTCAACCCTTTGGTCCACATCCAGAGCCGCAAACTGAATCTCCTGACTGGTCAACATCAGGATTCCGGCCTGGGGCAACAGCATGGTCGCCATGACAGCCACCATCACCAACCGTGCGGCCATCGCGGTCATGGCAAGGACGGATCCATGGCTGCGGAACATCGCAAAGAGCATGACGGCAAGGGCGATCTCGGCGAGCATGAGGATGACATCTGCACCGATGCCGGTGGCAAAGAGGCCCCGATGCTGGGCAATGAGGGCAGCCGTTCCATAGGGATCGCCAGGGACGGTCAGCTGGGAAGGTACCCAGATGATGGCATAGACTCCGGACACCCCGATCAGCAGATAGAGTGCCCCGGCAAGTCGAGCAAAGGCCCGTGAAGAGGAGTCGGCAAGTCCGGTCATGATCAAGAGTCTCTCGGTATTCGAATGGAAACATCCCCCCTGATGGTCATTCCTGCCTGAGGGGGCTGGCTGGGCAGGGAGTGTATGTGCCTGGCCTGGTTGGGTCAAGATTCCGAATTTGATTGGACCCAATGCAGATCTTCCGGGTGACAGGATCTGCCAGTCAGCCCAGCGCACCGGTGCCTGCATTGCACCCCGGTCCACACTGGTGGTTGGGCCGGGAGGTTGCGATGGTGACCGACTCCCGGTCGGGCATTGACAGAATGGCGAGTCTGTGAAACAGCGTGATGATCAATCAGGGGCCGGGCGACAGCCGGCGGTAGCCAGGGGCGGTCAGGGCCTTGGGTGTGCGGGTGATGAGATGATTTACCAATCAGTGGCGGACTGGTGGTCGGCGGACCGGAAGCGCATCCTCTTGTTTGGCATGTCCGGCGTGGGCAAAACGCATCTTGCTGCGGTGCTGCGTGAATGTGGGGATTGGTTCCACTATTCCGTCGATTACCGGATCGGGACTCGTTACATGGGTGAGGATATCGTTGACAATTTCCGTCGTGAGGCCATGAAGAACCCTTTCTTGGCCAATCTGTTGAAATCCGACTCCATCTGCATTGAATCAAAGATCACCTTCGACAACCTCGATCCACTATCGACCTATCTTGGCAAGCCGGGATGCGCAGCCAAGGGCGGGATCCCCTTTGCTGAATATTGCCGCCGCCAACTGCTGCATCGGGATGGCGAACTGGCCGCACTGCGTGATGCCATTGCCTTTATTGACAAGGCTCAGGACATTTATGGCTACGGGAACTTCATTTGCGATTCAGGAGGTTCCATCTGTGAGGTGATTGATCCCGAGGATCCGCATGACCCGTTGATGGAACTGCTGGCCGGCCATATGCTGCCGGTCTGGATCCAGGGGTCCGATGATCTGAACCGGGCCCTTGTCAATCGTTTCAATCAATCCCCCAAGCCCATGTATTACCAGCCGAGGTTCCTGGCTGAGGCGTGGGAGACCTATCGTGCTGAGGAGCGGGTTGCCGAGGAGTCGCTCGATCCGGATGCCTTCATGCGCTGGACCTTTGTCCGGGTCATTGCCCAACGGACCCCAAAATATGCTTCCATGGCCCGACATTGGGGCGTGACCATCGCTTCTGAGGATGTGGTTGACATCCGGAGTGAAGCGGCCTTCCTTGAACTGATCGCTTCAGCACTTGACCAAAAGCTCACTACCGGGACTGCCCTTGGGGGAACCCCATGCCCATAATCATTCCGTCCCGTTTGCCAGCCCATGGGATCCTGGCCCGCGAGGGGGTGATGGTGATGTCCAGAACCCGGGCTGAGCGCCAGGATATCCGGCCATTGGAAATCGGGCTGTTGAATCTGATGCCCGACAAGCCGACGACGGAGACCCAGTTCGCACGGCTGGTTGGTGCCACACCCCTGCAGATCCGAATGACGCTGATCCGAATGACGCGGCACACGTCTCGCCATACGACCGAGGCGCATCTGGAGGAATTCTACAAGTCATTTGCCGAAATCCAGGCCAGTGGCCAGAAATTTGATGGGTTGATCATGACCGGTGCCCCGATCGAGCTTCTGGACTATGAGGACGTCAATTACTGGGATGAATTCTGCGAGATCCTCGATTGGCTGGCCGGCCATGTCCACGCCACGATCGGTGTATGCTGGGCCGGCATGGCCATGCTGTATGCTTGGTACGGTGTGCCCAAACACACAATGGTCAACAAAGCTTCGGGCTGCTACCGACACCGGACCGTGGTCAAGGGAGCACCGATCCTTCGAGGTCTCAATGATGAGTTTGTCATGCCGGTCAGTCGCTGGACCTCGCTGCACAGCACGGACATTGCCGCCCATGCCGAACTGACAGAGCTGATTGCACCCCTCTCTGAAGATGCCGATATGCTGGGCCCGTGCCTGGTTGCTGATGCCTCACACCGGGCCCTGATGATCATGAACCATTTCGAGTATGACGGGGAGACCCTGCACAGGGAATATCAGCGAGACCGCGCCAAGGAAGCAGCGACCCCCCTCCCCCTGAATTATTTTCCGGATGATGACGAGGCGTGCCCTCCCCGGAATCGCTGGCGCTGCCACGGCCATCAGTTTTACGGCAACTGGATCAATGAGATTTACCAGGAAGCCCCCTTCAATCTCGATGCCATCGGTCAGGACCAGGGTGCCGGGTCGGCGGGGCCATGAATCGCAAGGGATACCATCACGGCAATCTGAAACAGGCCCTTGTCGATGCAACACTCGATCTGGTCCAGGCCTATGGTCCCCAAGCCGTGACCCTGGCCCATGCAGCCAAAAAGGTCGGAGTGTCCCCAGCTGCCCCCTACCGCCATTTCAGGTCGAAGGATGCCCTCTATGAGGAAATCGCTTGCCAGGGATTTGAAATCTTCGCCGATCTCATGGAATATGCCTATGAGAAGGCCCAGCCTTCGCCCCTGACAGCCTTCGAGGCGACCGGTCGGGCTTATCTGGCTTTTGCCAGGAAGTATCCGGGCCACTACATCCTCATGTTCGAGTCGAGCATCTCGCTGGTTACCAATCCTGATCTGGCCCGTGCGGTGGATCGGGCCCGCAACGTCCTGCACACGGCCGCCGACCAACTCGTGAGCAAGATCCCGCCCGCCCGCCGCCCTCCGGCCACTGTGATCAGCAATCATATCTGGGCCCTGAGCCATGGCGTCGTCGAGTTGTTTGCCCGCCCTGTCGCGGGAAGCCGGACACAGTTCCCTCCCGAGGATCTCCTTGAGGCCGGGATTGGAATTTATCTTCGTGGACTCGGCCTGGTCGACCCTGATGGTTGACCTTGTGGACCACAAAGGTGGAAAAACTTGATTCCGGCTCTTGACTTGTCCTGATCCTGCTCTATATCTGGTGTTAATGTTATTTACATTAACATTATTCTGGAGCGTACGGGAAAAGGAATACACCGCACATGCAGACAATCAAGGAAACCCTCGGTTCGATCATTAACTGGGTCGACCAGCGAGGCAGGGGTGCATGGATATGCATCATGGTCCTTGGCTTTATCTTCTTCTGGCCATTCGGTCTGGCCATCCTCTTCTTTCTGTTGTGGAGCAATCGTATGGGCAAAAAAAAGCACTGGCGCCGGATGTCGAGCGCCTTGGGCCTCAATTCAACGGGCAACACAGCCTTTGAGTCCTACAAGCATGAGACAATCGAGCGCCTGCGTCAGGAACAGGACGATTTCAAGGCCTTCCTTGAGCGCCTGCGTCAGGCCAAGGACAAATCCGAATTCGATCAGTTCATGGCCGAGCGCGAGCGCCACTCCAGCGCGTCCGCCTGACCATCACACAAGAGCCGTGGGGTCAGTCCAATCCGATCTCTGACCCCACGTCTTCCGGATGTTGTCGGGAGCACGAGATGCCCTCCTGCACCACCGCCCGCTATGACTGGTGACCGGAAGGCACCAGGCGCAAGGCCGTCCAGCTGATGCATGAGCCCAGCGGGCTGGGCACGGCGGCGGATGAGGCCATCCGGGTGGGCGCAAGGACCCTTGACAGATCCTGCCCGCTTCCCCAGCCTTGGCGACCATGAATACCGGGAGCCCGGGCGGTGACCTGAGAGAGCCGATGATCCGCCCGGAGAGCAGATGGAGACTCTGAAAGCAGATCTTGCCGCAACCCCGGCCTGGCAGGCGGACGGATATGGCAACGCATCGCGAGGAGGTTGCCAGACGTGATCTGGAGGCCGTCCGGCACGACAAGAACAATAATCGGCGCTGGGCGATTGCCTCTTCATCGCAGCCGTCATCATCATCCCGCTCCTGACCAATTCGGCGGTCATCACCAATCTCGTCACCCTGCTTGGCATCTGATCGCCTGCCGCCCGTATGATCGCTGGATTCCCGGCGGGCCTTTGCGCGTCCCGCGCAACCGGATGCACGGGCCATGCTGCTGACCACGTCTGACAATCGCCCTGCAGGGGGACGAACAGAGGGCCCGCCGGCATGTCCTGCTGTGTCGTGCGGAGGTGGAGCAAGGCCCTGATATGCACGATCGGGCCGCCTCTGGTTGCAATCCGTTGCAGTGATTGAGACCATTGCGCAGGTCTCATGCCCGCAATCGGCATGGTGGCTCATCATGTCAGCAGCGGGCCGTGGCGCCGACCGGCTTGCGTCCTGCGCGTTTGTTTGCCAGCATGGCGTCATGAATGCCGCGATCGACAAGCTTGAATTCCACCTGAGCAAGGAGGTTGCCTGCCCGTACCTGCCCGAGCAGTGGCAACGGTTGATCTGGACGCCCCTGCCCGAGGACGCGAAAGCGGTCTATGCGACCCTGACCGATTTCGGGTTTCGCCGTTCGAATGAGGTTCTGTATGCGAATCTCTGCGTCAACTGCACCGCCTGCATCCCCGTGCGGATCCGGGTCCGCGATTTCATCCCCACCCGGCGTCACAAGCGGATCGCGCAGAAAAATCGGGACCTGCACCGGACCCTGGAAATGCCAATGGCCTGTCAGGATGATTATGCACTCTTCCAGTCCTATCTTGAGAGCCGTCATCCCGACGGTCTGATGCATTCGATGACCTTCGAGGACTACGCATCGATGCTGCAGGCGGCCCCATCGCTTTGTCGGCTGGTCCGGTATGTGGACGGCCGTACGGGTGCAGCGGGCCAGCCATCCCGGGTCATTGCGCTGACGGACCTTCTTCCCAATGGACTGTCCATGGGCTACACCTTCTATGATCCTGACATGCATCGCCAATCACCGGGCATCAATGCCATCCTGGATCATGTGACCCTGGCCCGCAGTCTGAATCTTGACTACGTCTATCTCGGCTACTGGGTCAGGGACTGCCCCAAGATGTCCTACAAATCCGAATTCACCGCCCTTGAATACAATCGCTACGGGGAGTGGTTCACCGCTCCCGATGGCTGGTCATCCACACCCCCGGCCTGAGGGCAAGTCAGGACCGTCCCGAGAGATGATGTCGTGTGCATCCACTGTGTTCTGGGTGCGGGGGGATTGGGGCCAAGGCAGCGTGCCCGGCCGTTTCCTGCCTTGACAGACTCAAAGTGCATGATATAGCCCGCTCCCCTTAACGTGCGCCAATCGGGTGGGCATGGCCTGCGAGACGTGTTTGGGGGCCAAAAGCCTGTGTCTGGGTAATTTGCAGCAATGTCCAAGCAGACCAAGACAGACTTCACCATGATGACGGGGGCGGAAATCGTCGTCCAGGCCCTCAAGGATAACGGAGTCGACACGGTCTTCGGTTATCCCGGGGGCGCGGTGTTGCCAATCTATGACTCCATCTTCAAACAAAACGAGATCGTTCACTATCTCGTCCGGCATGAACAGGGGGCTGTTCATGCTGCGGAGGGTTATGCCCGCTCGACCGGGAAGCCCGGAGTGGTGCTTGTGACCTCGGGTCCCGGCGCCACCAATGCTGTCACTGGCATGACAGACGCCCTGATGGACTCGATCCCCGTGGTGGTGATTTCCGGTCAGGTGCCGACGTTCATGATTGGCAATGACGCCTTCCAGGAAGCCGATACCGTTGGCATCACGCGCCCGTGCACCAAGCACAACTGGCTTGTCAAGGATACCGACCGACTGGCCACGACCATCCATCAGGCCTTCCATGTGGCCACGCATGGTCGACCCGGCCCGGTCCTTGTCGACATTCCCAAGGATGTCCAGTTCGCCATGGGTGCCTATGGCCCATCACAGCCAGAGATGATGACCTACCGACCTCGCACCAAAGGGAATCCGGCTGCCATTGCCAGACTGGTCGAGTTGATCGAGTCGGCCAGCCGGCCTGTCATCTACACAGGGGGCGGTGTCATCAACTCCGGTCGTGAAGCCTCGCGGCTGCTGCAGGCACTGGTTGATGAAACCGGTTTTCCGATCACCTCAACCCTGATGGGGCTTGGGGCTTATCCGGCATCCGGACGCCGCTGGATCGGCATGCTGGGCATGCATGGCACCTATGAGGCCAACATGGCCATGTATGCGTGCGATCTCATGATCAATGTCGGCGCCCGCTTTGATGACCGTATCACGGGCCGGGTCAGTGATTTCAGCCCGGGGTCCATCAAGGCCCATATCGACATCGACAAGTCATCAATCAACAAGGCCATTCCCACGGACCTGCCCATTCTCGGTGATGTCACTGAAGTGCTCACCGCATTGCTGGCCGCGTGGCGGAATCGTGGATCCAGGACAAACACCCGGGATCTGCATGCCTGGCATGAGCGGATTGTCGCCTGGCAGGGACGTGACTGTCTGGCATTCCGCAACTCCGAGACAACCATCAAGCCCCAGTACGCCATCCAGCGGCTCGAGGCCCTGACGGTCGGTCATGATCGCTACATCACAACCGATGTCGGCCAGCACCAGATGTGGGCAGCCCAATTCATGACCTTTGAGGAACCCAATCGCTGGATGACATCAGGCGGTCTGGGGACAATGGGGTATGGACTGCCTGCCTCGATCGGTGTTCAGGTTGCCCATCCCGAGTCCTTGGTCATCAATGTCGCCGGGGATGCAAGCTGGCTGATGAACATGCAGGAGATGGGGACCGCCGTCCAGTATCGCTTGCCCGTCAAGCAATTCATCGTCAACAACAAGCGCCTGGGCATGGTTCGCCAGTGGCAGGAGTTGCTGCACGGTTCGCGCTACAGCCACTCCTGGTCCGAGGCCCTGCCGGACTTTGTCAAACTTGCCGAGGCTTTCGGGTGCCTGGGTCTGGCGGTCGACACCCCGGCTGGGCTTGATGAGGCCATCATGGCCATGGTGGAGCATGACGGTCCCGTCATCGTCGACTGCCAGGTGGAAAAGCACGAGAACTGCTTCCCGATGATTCCCTCTGGCGAGCCCCACAACAAGATGATCTTTGCCGCCGATGTCGAGGAGACTTCGGTTGTGGGCAATGAAGGTTCGGTTCTCGTCTAGGGAGCCATGACGGTGACGGGTGACCTGACATGAACTCACTGATTCTCAAGGACGGGACATCACGCAAGTCCGCCTACGACCTGCGGGATCGAACTCGTGGTCGGGAAGACTATCACACGCTGATCGTGGTTGTGGACAACGAAGCCGGTGTGCTCGCGCGCGTCATCGGCCTCTTTTCGGCCCGGGGCTACAATATCGAAAGCCTGACCGTGGCCGAGATCGATCATCTCGGCCATCATTCGCGGATCACGATCGTCACCTCGGGTTCCCAGAGTGTCATCGAGCAGATCATGGCCCAGCTCGACCGGATGGTTCCCGTCCATGAGGTCTATGATCTGGCCAATGAAGGCCCGTCCGTTGAGCGCGAATTGGCCCTCCTCAAGGTCCGGGGCCAAGGCAACAACCGGGTCGAGGCGCTCCGCCTGGCTGATATCTTCCGGGCCAAGGTTGTCGATTCGACCCTCGAGAGTTTTATCTTCGAGATCACCGGGACCACGACCAAGGTTGATGCCTTTGCCGATCTCATGCGTCCCCTTGAACTTATCGAAATTGCCCGGACCGGCATCGCGGGCATGGCCCGCGGTCAACGGAGCGGGCTCCACGAGAGTGATGATGGGACACATGATGGGGGCCAGGACGACTGATCCCGGCATTGGATCGAGGGCCCATACAGTCCGACCACTGGTTCCCGGGCCCGATGCCGGGGCGGAAGACGGGCCATGTCATGACTCCCATCACCGACACGCATCGCGCCTGTCGAACGAGTCCCGGTGGCAAGGTGCAGCGCGCAGGCAGATGAAGACCGCAGGTGTTGTCCACGAACATGTGCTTGCAACCTGATTCCCAGGCAGCCCGGGATCCCGCACTGCGCGGTTTGGCGCTGTGACAAATCAAGCGACGCAGAATCTCTCGGAGGGGCAAATTCGTGCCCTTCACGTGAAGGCTCACGAAATGTGATCGAGTCATAAAAATCATCCAAAGGCATGAAGACACCGTTCGGCCCTGCCCACCTTTTCATGCGCGAATTACAGCAATTCGTCCATGATGAAATTTCGACGCGCCATCCGCGGCCATGAAGTTGCTCAAGGGCAGCATGAAATCCAGCACCCTCCAGACAGCCTGCTCCTTCGTCGGTCAAGAGTGCGATGATTCCTGGATCATCCAGATAATCGGAACCATCCTCAAACATGCATTTTTGCAGGAAATAGTCCGGCATCTGCTGTTCGGAACCGCCCGCTCCGATTGAGCAGTCTGGCCTGCACTCCGGAATTCTCCAAACGATTCCACAACTGGTTCATTTGCGAAGGAATTGATCCGGCGGCGACCGGGCAGTCAGCATGAGCAAGCTGAAACACCGCATCAAAGTTGATACGAACGAGACATCTTGCACCAGGGGTCCCATTGCGGGCCTCCGCGAGCCTTTGTGCTTCATGGAAGAAGCTTGAATTGTCCCGGTCGATGAACACTTGCTCCCATGATGATCGCTCCCATCACCCACTCAACCCTGCTCCACCCTTGATCGCAACGGTCGCAACGAAGTCTGCCTGCACCGGGTGGACCCAACCCCTTGCAAGCCAGTCAAGCAACAAGCACGATCTCGGCAGCATCGAAAAGCCAGAGACTGTCATGACCAAAGCAATGTCGCCATCTCAACGCCAGTGCACAGCGCCAGATCGAGGCTTTGAGGAAAAGCGGCTTTGTCCCGGCATCATGCGGTTGCCGGGACAGCCGGGGTATCGACCGGTTGTCCGGTCTCAGCTGCAGCCGGTCGTTGTTCCGCAGCTGGCACAGTACATGCAGGTGCCGCTGCGCACGAGGGTGTAGTTGCCGCAGGCATCGCAGAGATCACCCGAATAGGCGAGTTTCTGGCTCTCGGTGCTGATGGCATCCGCCCCGGCCCCATCCGGAGTCTTGTAGACACTCATCGGGAAGACCACAGCGTTGCCACCGGCTGCGAGTTTGCCGGCCTCACGGGCAGGCGCTGTGGCATCCTCGACGGCAAGAGGTTGGGATGCCGGGACGATGTTGGCGATGTCAGTATCGGTCTTGGGGGCACCGGATACGGATGGGGCCACATGGGCAAGATCGGTCCGGTCCAGATATTCGATGGCCAACTCCCGGAAGATATAGTCAAGGATTGAATCGGCGTTCTTGATCCGCTCATTGCCGTTGACGAAACCGGCGGGGTTGAACTTGGTGCCGATGAATGCATCGACAAAGACCTGGAGCGGGACACCGTATTGCAATCCGATGGAGATGGCGATGGCAAAATTGTTCATCATGGCACGGAAGGCAGCACCCTCCTTGTGCATGTCGATGAAAATCTCGCCCAGAGAGTTGTCCTCGTACTCACCGGTGCGCAGATAGACCTTGTGGCCACCCACGATGGCCTTCTGGGTGTAACCGTTGCGCCGGCGAGGCAGGATCCGGCGGCGGTTCCGGAAAACCTCCTCGGTGATCTGGCGGGCGGCAGCGGTCACGGGTGTCTCCGCGGCGGATGCCTCCTCGATCGTATCGAGTTCCGGGACATCAAGCAGTCCCGAGGACAGCGGCTGGCTCAGTTTGGATCCGTCGCGATAGAGTGCCAGAGCCTTCAGACCGAGCTGCCAGGAAAGTTTGTAGGCATCCATGCACGCCTCGACGGTGGAGTCAGCGGGCATGTTGGCGGTTTTGGATACGGCCCCGGAGATGAAACTCTGGGAGGCTGCGACCATGCGGATATGACTCTCGACGCTGAGGGAGCGTCCCTGCTGGCCGTCGGGGCTGGCACAGTCGAAGACCGGCAGGTCGCTTTCCTTGAGATGGGGAGCACCTTCAAGGGACTTGGTCCCGCAGACATAGGTGTTGACGTCAGCGATCTGGTCATTGGTGAAACCCAGACCGAGCAGCATATCGAACTCCGGATCGTTGACTTTCTTGAGTTCAAGACCCAGATTTTCAACACAGAATCCCTTACCGAAGCGGTTGGGTTGGAACAGACTCCGGATATCAAAGGCCCGGTCGAGCTCGGCCTCAATGGCATCGAGATCCTCCCTGCGGAACCCAAGGGCCTTCAGACTCTCGTGATTGATATGCGGTGCACCCTTGAGGGTGGACCGGCCATTGGTGTGGTCGATGATGTCCTTGATCTGGGATTCGGTGTAGCCGAGTGTCTCAAGGGCCTGGGGTACCGATTGGTTGATGATCTTGAAATACCCGCCACCGGCCAGTTTCTTGAGTTTGACAAGAGCAAAGTCCGGTTCAATGCCAGTCGTGTCACAGTCCATGACGAGGCCAATCGTGCCGGTCGGGGCAATGCAGGTCACCTGGGCATTGCGGTAGCCGTGCTGCTGGCCGCGCTGCAGGGCCTCGTCCCAGCACTTGCGGGCCAGGGCAACCAGTGAGTCATCCGGACAGGAGTCATGATCAAGCGGCACGGGCACGATGTTGAGGCCCTCATAGCCGACCCGGTTGCCATAGGCGGCGTTGCGGTGATTGGCAATCACGCGCAGCATCGCATCGGCATTGTCACTGTAGCCTTCGAAGGGGCCGACCTCACCAGCGATTTCAGCCGATGTGGCATAGGAGACGCCGCTGAGGATGGCTGTGAGGGCCGCACAGACCGCCCGCCCTTCATCCGAGTCATAGCCGATGCCCATATTCATCAGAAGACCGCCGAGATTGGCATAACCCAGCCCCAAAGTCCGATAGCGATAGGAGAGCCGGGCGATCTCGGGCGATGGGAATTGCGCCATGAGAACCGAGATCTCGAGGGTCAAGGTCATGATCCGGGTGGCGTGGGTGTAGCTGGCGGTGTCGAATTGGCCATCCTCGTAGAATTTCAACAGGTTGAGCGAGGCCAGGTTGCAGGCCGTGTCATCGAGGAACATGTATTCCGAGCAGGGGTTGGAGCCCCGGATCGGTCCACTGTTGGGACAGGTGTGCCAGTCATTGACCGTGTCATGGAACTGGATGCCGGGGTCGGCGCAGGCCCAGGCCGAATAACCGATCATCTCCCAGAGGTCCCGGGCCTTGACCGTTCGGTCGAGCCGGCCATCGGTGCGGCGGGTCAAGCGCCAGTCATCATCGGTCTCGATGGCGGTCATGAACGCGTCGGTCACCCGTACGGAGTTGTTCGAGTTCTGCCCTGACACGGTGCCGTAGGCCTCACCCTGCCAGTCGGTGTCGTAGGTGGCGAACTCAATGGATGTGTAGCCCTGGCGGGCGAACTGGAGCACCCGGTGAATGTAGTTCTCGGGGACCATCGAGGATCGGGCGGACCGGATGGCGTCGCTGAGAGCGGCGTTCCTGGCTGGTTGGCAGGCCTCGGGGAGTTCGAGGTCCGAGTCATTGATGGTCACGAAGAGTTTGTTGAGGTGTCGCGAGAGAATCCGTGAGCCAGTCACCAGGGAGGCAACCTTTTGCTCTTCTGTGACTTTCCAGGAAATGAACGACTCGATGTCCGGGTGATCGATGTCGCAGATTACCATCTTGGCCGCCCGTCGGGTCGTGCCACCGGACTTGATGGCACCTGCTGCTCGATCGCCGATGTTGAGAAAACTCATCAGGCCGCTGGATTTGCCGCCGCTGGCCAGCGGCTCGTTGGCAGCCCGGAGATTGGAAAAATTCGTGCCGGTTCCCGAGCCGAACTTGAACAGTCGGGCTTCCCGACTCCAGAGGTCCATGATGCCACCGTCATTGACAAGGTCGTCACTGATCGACTGGATGAAGCAGGCATGGGGTTGTGGACGATGGTAGGAACTCGTTGATTTGCGCAGCTTGCCGGTCTCATGATCGACGTAATGATGGCCCTGGCTCGGCCCATCGATCCCATAGGCCCAATGCAGGCCGGTATTGAACCACTGGGGAGAATTGGGGGCAGCAAACTGATGGGCCAGCAGATACCGCGTTTCGTCAAAATAGGCCTGAGCATCCTCCTCACTGGAGAAGTAACCACCCTTCCAGCCCCAATAGGCCCAGGTGCCAGCCAGGCGGTCGAAGACCTGTATGGCGGATGTCTCACCGGTGTAGCGTTCGTCCTCGGGCAGTTTGGCAAGTCTGGCCTTGTCCGGTTGGCTGGCCCGGAGAAAGGTCGGGACCCCCTCTTCCTTGATCCGGCAGAGATGTCGGGCGACACCGACCTTGCGAAAGTATTTGGGGGCAATGATATCGGTGGCCACCTGGCTCCAGAAGTCCGGGACCTCGACATCGTCCTGGGAAAAGACGATCTTGCCGTTATTGGCAATTTCGGATTTGCGCCTGGTAAAGGTGATTCCCGCATAGGGAGATTCGCCGGCGCGCGTGTATCTGCGTGTGAATTTCATTGACTCTGCTTTCCTCCTCCAACGAGTCGAACAACCTGCCTTCAGGTTTTCGTGCAACCAACAGTAATCCAGAGATTTAGCGAACTCCGGATGTCAATCTGATCCGACATGCGAACACGAAACCGAACCGACATGAAGGTGTCTGCCTACATGTAGTGCTGATATGCATTCAATTGTCGATATGTAGTGCAAATTCCTATACCGCAATCCGGGACCGGTTGACAATGCCGTCAAGCCCAAATGGGCAATTTTTTTTGGAGGGCCTTGGGAATCTCTGCCGGCTGATCGCCAGACGGGTGGGCAAACCCCTTGACTGTCAAGAGATCTGACGAAGAGTCTGGGCCTCAATCCTGGTCGGGGCGATTGGATTCGAACCAACGACCTACGGTTCCCAAAACCGTCGCGCTCACCAGACTGCGCCACGCCCCGCCGCGAGATCGACAGAAGATCTGTCGTTGCAATTCGGGCCTCTACTGCTTGCAGGGCCAGAGCGCAATGTCCTGATTCAGTCGGGGATGGCGAATCAGCGAATCGGTGTCAATCCCATAGAGCGCGGCCAATCCACCGTTGATCTCAAGCACCGCATGCACCGGTCCATTGTGGGTGATGGGTGTCTCATCAAACGGGATGGCCTCGTTGTGGACATGCAGCACCTGCCCTGCAGAGTCGATGAAAATCATGTCGAGGGGGATCGGGGTGTCCTTCATCCAGAAACTGGCGGGTGCGGGATGAGGAAAGAGAAACAGCATGCCATGGGTGGCTGGCAGGTGTTCTCGGTGCTGCAGGCCCCGCCGCCGCAACTGTGGCGTGTCGGCGATCTCGACCTCAAACCCTGCCGTTCCCCAGGGGCCGCGGATCTCGATCCGGCTGTCCTGGCAGGATGCTGCAGCATGGGGTGCCAAGGCGATCAGTATGGCAAGGACCCACCCGATTCCACGGCGCACGGCGCAGGGAGGTCGGGTGGCGGACTTCATGACCGTCTGGTCGGCCCGGAGACTCCGACTGTCAGGGCCTGCCAATGCAACCGTTGGTCCCATGGAGCCGTCTCAGGGGGCCAGGAGGACCCATTGCCAGGCCGAATCGGGATCGGTCCGGGTCCAGCGGTTGCGTGTGTGCAGGCGCCCTTCACCGGCCCGCCAGATCTCGATGGCAAGGGGGATGATCCGAAACCCACCCCAGTGAGGAGGTCGGGGTGGGTTGTCACCGTACTTTCTCTGCACCGCCTTGACCCGTTCCAGGAGTTGGCTCCGGGACTCAATCACCTGTGACTGTGGTGAGGCGATGGCCCCGTGGCGGCTGAGAAGGGACCGGGTGTGAAAGTAGTCATCCGACACCTTGCCCTCAACCGGCTCAACAGTGCCGCGGACACGGATCTGGACCTGAAGTTCGGCCCAGAACAGAACGAAGGCGGCACCTTCGCCCTTGCGAATTTCCATGGCCTTGGGGCTGGAATAGTTGGTGAAAAAGACAAAGGACTCCTCGGTGATGGCCTTGAGCAGGACAATCCTGACATTTGGCATCTCACCAGCTCCGGCTGTGGCCAGAGCAATGGCGTTGAATTCAGGAATCCCCCTGCGCCGGGCTGTCTCAAGATGATCCTTGACCTGTTGGACTGGATTGCTTGCCATCATCACTCCTGTCTCGGTTGATCGGTCCGGTTCTGTCACGGACGGATGAAACCGCCCAAGCAGGATCCGTGCCGGATTCCGACTCTTGCCTACATACCGATTCTGCCATAGAGTTGCGACTGGCCAAAGCGCAATGGATGAGGACAACTCATGACCCTGATGAACGGCAAGCGCGGTCTGGTGATGGGGGTGGCCAACAAGCGGTCGATTGCCTGGGGGATCGCCAAGGCCTGTGCTGACCAGGGCGCCATACTGGCCTTTTCCTACCAGAATGAGGCCCTGCGACGCCGGATCGAACCACTGGCTGCGTCGGTCAATGCAGACAGGATCTATCCCTGCGATGCGGCTGATGCTGACTCGCTGGACGCGCTCTTTGCTGCTGTGGAACAGGATCTGGGACAACTGGATTTTCTGGTCCATGCCATCGGCTTTTCCGACAAGAACGAGTTGCGGGGTCGATATGTGGACACCTCCCGCGACAATTTCCTCATGTCGATGGATGTCTCCGTCTACTCCTTGACTGCCGTGGTCGCCCGGGCGGAAAAACTGATGACCGCTGGCGGTTCGATATTGACCTTGACCTATTACGGAGCCGAAAAGGTCATGCCGCATTACAACGTGATGGGGGTGGCCAAGGCCGCCCTTGAGGCCTCGGTCCGCTATCTTGCTGCTGACCTTGGTGGTGTCGGGATTCGTGTCAATGCCATTTCAGCCGGGACGATCAAGACCCTGGCTGCTTCCGGCATCGGTGACTTCCGCTATATCCTCAAATGGAATGAGTTGAACGCACCCCTGCAACGCAATGTGACCATTGAGGATGTCGGGCACGCTGCCCTCTTTCTGCTGTCTGATCTCGGCGCGGCCGTGACCGGCGAGATTCTGCATGTCGATGCGGGATATCACATCGTGGGCATGAAACGCGTCGATGCACCGGATATCGCCACAGTCGTTGACGAATCGTAGGTCCGCACCAACCAAGAGGCACCCATGAACACCGCCACAACGCCGCCCTTTGAAAAGGGGTTCCATGTCGATTGGGGCCAGATCCACCGCGACTGCCGGGCCCTGGCGTGGCGACTCGAGAATGATGCCGCAACTCCTGCCCGCTGGCGGGGCATCCTCAGCATCACGCGGGGCGGCATGGTCCCGGCGATGATCGTGGCCCGGGAACTCGAGATCCGGACCGTCGATACCATTTCAATCAAGTGCTACGAGCATCAGGATCGTGGAGCACCCCAGATCCTCAAGCCTGGTAATGACGCATTTCTCGGTGATGGCGACGGCATCCTCGTGGTGGATGACCTCGTCGATACCGGTGCCACGATGACAGTGGTTCGGGAACACTATCCCGCCGCCACCTATTGCAGTGTCTATGCCAAGCCCGAAGGCCGTCCCCTGGTTGATATCTACGTCACGGAAGTCAGTCAGGACACCTGGATCTATCTGCCCTGGGACATGGCACTGCAATATGCCAAGCCGTATCATACCGCCTGACGCACCCCTGTGTCCGTGCCCATCAATCCCCGATCGGGGGCCAGATCATGCTGAGTCGGTATGCCCGTCCCGAGATGCTGGCCATTTGGTCCCGTCAGGAACAATTGCGTCTCTGGTTCCACATCGAGGCCCATGCCGTTGATGCCCTTGTCGCCATCGGCCACGCATCCCCCGAGATTGCCAAGAAACTCTGGGCTGCGGAACCGGACCGCTTTGATGAGACGCGTATCGCTGCCATCGAAGCCGATGTCCGTCATGAGTCGATCGCCTTCCAGACCTCGATCCTTGAGCGTCTGGATGCCGACGTGCGCCCATACTTTCACGCCGGCCTGACCTCATCGGACGTTCTCGACACGGCCTTGAGCGTCCAGCTGGTCCGGGCTGCCGATCTGTTGGCAGCCGGTCTTGCGACCCTGGCCAATTCGCTGGCTGACTCGGCCCGCCGGTACCAGCACACGCCCTGTATGGGACGCAGTCACGGTGTCCATGCTGAACCCGTGACCTTTGGCTTGAAGATGCTCCGGGCCTACACGGAATGCCAGCGCAACCGGGACCGCCTGCAGGCAGCCCGCACCGAGGTGGCTGTTGGCAAACTCTCGGGCTCGATGGGCAGTTACACCTGTATTGATCCCCGTGTGGAAGCTCATGTCTGTGCCCAGTTGGGCCTTGCCATCGAGCCGGTGGCATCCCAGGTCCTCCCTCGTGACCGCCATGGTGCCTATTTTGCCGCCATGGCACTGGTGGCCTCGAGTCTTGAACGGCTGGCCTGCGAGCTGCGCTTCCTCCAGATCACGGAAGTCGGTGAGGTGGCCGAGGGGTTCGGGCCGTTCCAGAAGGGATCGTCGGCCATGCCTCACAAGAAGAATCCGATCCTTTCAGAGAATCTCACCGGTCTGGCCCGGGTCATTCGCAGCCATCTCCTGCCAGCACTTGAGAACGTCACCCTCTGGCAGGAACGGGACATGTCCCATTCTTCGGTGGAGCGCTTCTCAGCGCCCGATGCCACCATCACGCTCGACTATGCCCTGCATCGAATGATCGGCATCATCGATCACCTCGTTGTCGATGCCGACCGGATGCAGCAAAATCTCAACCTCTCACGCGGAACCTTTGCCTCCCAGAAAATCCTCCTTGCTCTCGTT
Organism: Paracoccaceae bacterium; assembly: GCA_965215545.1. Taxonomy (GTDB): domain Bacteria; phylum Pseudomonadota; class Alphaproteobacteria; order Rhodobacterales; family Rhodobacteraceae; genus MPNP01. The sequence goes on along the minus strand of OZ244066.1, from coordinate 2,802,012 downwards.
GCCAGGGGCCTGGAGCGGGATGTTGCCTACCGGATCGTGCAGGATGCAGCCCACGGGATGACCGGACAGGACCCGGAGGGTGGATTTGCCGATCGTCTGCTCGCCGATTCCCGGACCGAGGGCCGGTTGACAGCCAGTGAGATCACCGCGATGGTTGACCCGGAACCCTACCTCAATTCTGTCGATATGATCTTTGCGCGCGTACTCGGTTAGGCCGGAGTTGCGATCAGGGGCCCTGCCCCATGCGAGTGCCGGCCAGGACAGTTCCGGTCAGGTCCTGGGCAGTGTCTCGGCCCTGACAGATTCGTGGAACTCCCGGGCCTTGTTGCGGATCTCGCTTTCAGGAATCCTGTCGCCGACATCCTGCATGATCTTGCGAAACAGGTCCTCATGGCCGACTTCCTCGAAGTCCGCCTTGATGACCTCCTTGGCATAGGCATCAATGGCCGTGCCTTCGAGTCCGAGTTTATGGGCCACCCATTCACCGAGGAGGCGGTTGGTCTTGACCTGGATCTTGAATCGGGTCTCGTCATCGACGGCAAGTTTGGTCTCCATGCCTTTCTTGCGCTTGTCAAATGCATTCATGTCGGTGCTATCCTCAAAGTGAACGTGCGCTTCCTAAATGGAATATTCAGGTCACAATGCAAGCCAATGGTCGCTGCGCCAGGGCCCTGGCACATCATACTGATGGAGCGGAAGGACTGCAGGACATGCTGACCGCGAACGCCGTTGCCAACGATCATGTCGGACCGATGCCGGACCCACCACACCTGGGCGAACTGATCCGTGCGATTATGGATGACATGGGCTGGAACGTGACCAGGACAGTGGCATGTCCTGGTTGCGAACGCGACAACGCAACTGTCCAGGTCCGCACGGTGCCGTTGACCGGATGATCGAGGCTGGCCCCGTTGGCGGGACCGGATCCAGCGGGTGTGTCTGTCCGCGGTGATGTGACCCTGACCTATTCCATCAGGAAGCGTGGACGCATTGATCATGCACCGGATGGCCAAGAATCCAGAAATCAAACCCTGCCCTTGCTGCCAAGCAGAGTTCCCGTTCAGGTGACGGTGAGTGCCGCAGGCAGCATACCCTCAGTTGCGTGATGGGTTGAAACCAGAGAGGTCAGGGATGTCTCGAGATCACCATAGCCCGTCAGGCGTCGCCGATAGGCAAGGCCGAGATAGGCCGCCCAGTGGCGGGCCCTGGCATCGAGTGCGGGATCATCAGTCTGGGCCAGATAGACCAGGGTTTCATAGCGACCGAAATATGTCGCCTGGAGCCCGGGATAACGATCAAGGCCCAGCGGCTTGATCACGAAACTCTCGAACTGGCGGACAAGGAAGTCCGTCAGGTAGAAACTGGTCATGTCCGCATCGGTCTGACTGGCAAATTGCTCGAGGCCATCATAGAAGGCATAGCAATGGGGCCCTTCGATCATGGCAATGCCCAACTCCCGGCAGAGTGCCTCAAGCCGCCCGCCCGTGCCGCAATCGGCATAGGCGACAAAGACCCTGGCAAAGTTGGCCTTGCGCTCATGGAACACCCTGGCCACCTCGGCCGGTATCCGATCGGGGACCAGATGCAGATGAGCAGGCAGACAGACCAGTTCAAGATGGGTCCACCCATGGGTCCGGATGAGAGCCAGGATCTCGCGGGCCAGGGCCCCACAGGCAATCAGCAGGATCCGCTCGCCGTCCGGCGCCATCAGTTGCCAGCTGCCAGCAGATTGTGTTTCCTGGCCATGAAAGCCTTGGCGGTTTCCACTGCCACTGCGGCATCCCGACAATAGGCATCGGCGCCAATGGCGGCCCCGAACTCCTCGTTGAGCGGAGCCCCGCCGACCATGACGATGAGATCATTGCGGATTCCGAGTTCGACCAGCCGGTCAATGACGACCTTCATATACGGCATGGTGGTGGTGAGCAGAGCTGACATGCCGATGATGTCGGGCTTTTCGGTCTCAATGGCTGCGAGGTAGTTTTCCACGGGATTGTTGATACCAAGATCACAGACCTCGAAGCCCGCCCCCTCAAGCATCATGGTCACAAGATTCTTGCCGATATCGTGGATGTCGCCCTTGACGGTCCCGATAACCATCTTGCCCATGCGGGGGGCACCGGTTTCCGCCAGAAGCGGTTTCAGGATCGCCATTCCGGCCTTCATGGCATTGGCCGACATCAGGACCTCGGGAACGAACAGGATCCCATCTCGGAAATCAATGCCGACGATCCGCATACCCTCAACCAGGGCATCGGTCAGGACCTTGTAGGGCATCCATCCGCGTGCAAGGAGGATGTTGACTCCCTCGACGATCTCATCACTCAGTCCGTCATAGAGATCATCGTGCATCTGGAGCACGAGGGCCTCATCGTCAAGGTTGGCAAGGATGATGTCGTCCTCGTCTTCCACAGTCTCCCTCACTTGCCCACTCTGGAACCTGGACCGGGCCCATCCATCCGCTGCCATCACATCGGGCATTATGGAGGCCAGATGGAGACGCAGAGCGGAATCGCGACAGAAAGTGTCGCAAATCCACAGTTTTCCATACAGCTAGTCCCAGTGGTGGGCTGCGCGCTCCTCGATCGATGCGAACACCACAAACTGTGGGGCCATTCGTGCCCCAGACCCGGACACCAGTGCTCGAATGTGTCGTGCAGAGCGCCATCGCGGGTCCGCGTCCGGGTCCGAAGCATGCGGTGGGCAGGGGACGGTCACGTACCCGTTTGCTCTCTTATGGCCAGACCGAATCGCCAGGGGTCTCCATGTGTGTATCCAGGGCCGCGATGGTGTCCGTGTGGACTGTCCCGTCCAGGGCCGTGCGCGCCGCGACGGTCGTAATCGTCAGCGTCCGGTGTCCGTCGTCCTCGACTCTCCGTGGGCCTCCCGCGCCCGCATGATGGTCTGGTGCCTGGCGCCTATCGGACTGGCCCAGACGCCCAATCAGCCTATCGCACGCGAACGGGGCCACGGCGTTGATCACAGTCATGGTCATCTGACCGGCCGAACGGGTCAGATCTACACCCCGGCGCCCGGCTCTGGTCACAGACCCGGAGACGGTGTCCATGGCAATGCGGTGCCACCATGCAACCGGCCGCGGCAATCCCCACCAGCCGCGTGTCAGTGGCCTGCTCGATGCACGGGGGGGGCGCCGGCACGCCACCGTGCGGTCACAGACCGGCGGGACCGGGGCACTGATGGGTGCGGTCCCGCCGGACCGATCATCGCCATCCGGACCGCATGGACCCACCTGTCTCCCATGGCCTCGACAGGTGGACACCCTCCCGGCCCAGCGCCACTGGAAGACTGCCATGCCGCGTGCGCGGGGTCGTCGAGTCCAGGACCTGCAGCCAGGGTCCAGGGCATCGGGCTGATCCCGAGCTGGCGAATGGTCAGATGATCAATCGGCGGAGCCTCCGACAGGCGCGATGTCTGGCACCATCACGGGTCCAAGGCCATGGCCCCACAGTTGGTCGTGTTCTCCACACGCATGCCCTCAGCCATCCGTCGCCGATCGCATCCATTGCCCGCACATTCAATGTGCACCCCGCCACCATCTATCGCTGTATCAAGGATTCGCAGGCCTTATGACGATTGACCGTTCCAATCAGCCGCAGATCCTCAGTACGGTGCGTTTGAATTGCATGTGGCCGGTCCAGACATCACCCTCCGGGATTTCGGGTTTCGTGCGAGGGATCGGTTGCCCATGTCTATGACATGGGAGACAGGTGAGCGCATGAGGTCCGGGTGGAGGTGATCGGCCCGGCGGGGACCCGTCCATCTGTGCACCGGTATACCGGGGACCTCGGTCCTGTCCGCCTGAGGATTGTGGCGGCCCCAAGACTATCGGGCGCGACGTGATGAAGTAGAGGGGCTTGCAGCCTGGGAGGATCTGGTGACGATGGTCGAATGGCTCAGCGATCTGATCGCGCGGGCGGCAACAGGCTTGACGGTCCGGGATGTGCTGACCGATGACGCGGAAGCAGCCATGCAGCATCTTGCGGCGCGGGGGTTGTATGAGGTGGGCACATTTTCCCGGAAGCAGGTCAACTGTGTCTTCCATGCGGGCCTTCAAATTCGCCAGAGTCTCAAGCAGGTGCGATTAGAGTCTCAATTCGCTGCAGATATGAATTGGCCGAGAATCAGGCCACGATCCTTCTGACTGCATTTTGGGTGCTCAGCAACGATGCATCAATCGAGTTGATCACATCAAGATCTGCAATCAACAGGACCTCTCCCTGGCCAGCTTTTGCCAGAAATCCGCCATCGGGGCCGACGATGAGAGATTGCCCGCCATAGTTGAGACCGGCTTCCTCGCCGCAATAGTTTGCATAGGCGATGGTCATCGCATTCTCAGCCGCCCTTGCCGGTACGATAAATCTTGGAACGTTGTCATAATCGCTTGGATTTGCGGTCGGCACCAAAAGCAACTCGACACCCTGCTCCTTGAGGGCCTGCACATGATGCACGAACTCGACATCGTAGCAGATAAGAACGGCTGCCTTGTAACCGTTGAGTGAAAAGGTCTGATAAGCTTCTCCAGATCCAAATGTTGACCTTTCAACTGACCCAAAGAGCTGAATTTTCCTGTAATGAACGACTTTCTCGCCATGTTCATTGAAGCAGCTGACCGAGTTGAAGATTGCGCCACCGTCGCGCTCAGCCCAGCCGATGGCGAGGCCGCATCGATGGAGTTTCGCTATGGATGCGTGGGTTTCATCCCATGGCCCAAGTTTGGACTGGGCCATGGACTTGTGCAGATCGGGTTGATTGTACCCGGGCAGAAACAGTTCGGGGAAGACAATCATCTTGACACCGGTTGCTGCGACCGCCGCGACGGACATCTCAACGGTCTTCAGCGCCAGATCGATATCCCCTTGCGGGGATTCTCCCTGATAGACAGCGATTTTCATGAGGGGTCCCCGAACACGTCACTTCTTCAATTCGGTCCAAATCCGGTCATAGATCTCCTGCACATCCTGCGGACAGCTTTGGACAAATTGGCCTATTTGGCCTGCCGGCGGATTCAATTCAGGTGCATCCTTGATCGCATCGCTGGCAAGGGCCATCGCTCCTTCCACGCCGGAGATATAGCTGGCAAAATTTGTCACCGCAGCCGCATTCTCGGGCTCAAGAAGGAAATTGATGAACTTCAATGCATTCTCGCGATTCGGGGCATCCTTCAGCAGAACGACATTATCCATCCAGAAGACATACCCCTCCTTCGGGAATGCATACTCCAGTGCGTTGTTTTCGTTCCGTGCACGAAGGCCAAAACCGTTGTAGATCATGCCAGCCTTGGCATCACCAGACACGAGAATATCCTTGGCAACATCAGATCCGAACGACGCCCAATAGGGTTTTGAGTCCCTCAGTTGGGCATTCAGCTTCCTGAGCTGTTCGCGATTTTCCGTGCATTGAGGGATGCCCAAATACATCGATGCCAACGCGATCACCTCACCCTGACTGTCCAGCATGTTGATCTTGCCGCGCAACGCCTCAGGGGGATTGAACAGGATCTCAAGCGAGTCGATGGTGCCCTTGTAGGCATCGCGGTTGACCATGAAGCCCGTTGTTCCGATCTGATAGGGAATGGAACTTGTGCGCCCGGGATCAAAATCAACATCGAGCCATTCATCTTCAATATTGTCGAAGTTGGGGACTTCGGATGGCTGGAACGTGTCCAGCATTCCCTCGCCCCTCATGATTTTCACCATGTAGTCACCGGGAACAGCGACATCATATTGTCCGAGTTTGCCGGCTTTGAGTGCTGCCAGCATGGACTCATTGGAGTCATAGGTATCCATTGTCACCTCGACATCATGCTCCTTGGCAAACTTGTCCAGGAGCTCTTGGGGGATATAATCAAACCAATGATAGATCGACAATTTGCCCTCAGCGTATGCCGCACCTGCCGAGAGGGCCAAAATGGCGGCAATGACCGTTTTTACAAGATGTATTCGCATGGTTGGTTTCCCTTTCCTTTGGCCGTCACCTGGTTTTCGTGCCCATCCTACCGACCAAATAGGACAGGGCAACACAGACCACCGACACCAGCAGAAGCAGAGTTGAGATGGCCATGATGTTTGGTTTGATACCAATCTTGACGGCGCCGAAGATTGCAGTTGGCAAGGTTTCAATGCCGGCCCCCTTGACGAAATTCGTAATGATGAAATCGTCCAGAGAAATGATGAATGCGAGGAGGAACCCTGAGATGATTCCGGGCGTCATCAATGGCAACAGGACCAGACGAAACGCATCAAACCTCGACGCATAGAGATCCATTGCCGCCTGTTCGTATCGGCCGTCGATGCTCTGCATGCGGGCCGCGATCGGCAGATAGGCAAAGGGGATGCAAAAGACGATGTGCGCAATCAGAATGGACAGATACCCGGTCGAAAACCCGATCGCCGAGAAGAAGATCAATGTCGCAACAGCAGTCACAATTTCCGGCACCATCAAGGGCAGACTGATCAAGCCAAAACTGAAACTTCGGCCGCGAAACGTTCCGGCTCGATGCATGGCTGTCGCGGAAACTGTTGCAATGGTTGTGGATGCAATTGCGGCGCCGATGGCAATGGTTAGTGAGTTCAAGGCGGCAGCTTTGAACTTGGAAGCTTCCAGCCCATAGAAGACATCCCGGTACCACCTCAGTGATATGCCTTCCCACTGAATGATCGATTTGCTGTCATTGAAGGAGTACACCATAACGACCAGCAATGGCGCATAGAGAAGAATGACACACAGACAGGCCAGCGCGAGAAATCCCGGGAAATGCCGCAGGTCGATCCGATCCGCCGTCATGATGCACGTCCCCGATCCTGCTGGCGGGCTTGACACGTGAGTACCAGAAGCACCATGGTCAGAAGGATCATTGAGGCGGCTGCGCCAAACGGCCAGTTACCGGCATTACCTTTGAACTGTTCTTCAATCAGCGAGCCGATCATGAAATTCTTGGCGCCGCCCAGAAGATCTGGAGCGAGGAACGCACCGAGGCTTGGTATAAAAACAAGGATGCTGCCGGCGATGATGCCGGGTCTCACAGTCGGCAGTATGATGCGTCGGAGCGTGGTCCATTTTGACGCATAAAGATCAGCAGCTGCCTCAGAAAGCGCGATATCGTAACGCTCGACACTTGCGTAGATCGGAAGCACCATGAATGGCAGGTAGGAATAGAAAAGGCCGAGTTGAACCGCAAGGTTCGTATTGATCATTTGGATCGGCTCGGAAATGATGCCGCACCAGAGAAGAAACGCATTGAGGGGACCGGAATCACGAATCAGGAATTTCAAAGAAATGGTTCGAATCAGGAGATTGACCCAATAGGGAATCGTGATCAGGAACAGCCAAATTGCCCGGTTTGATCTGCCACGGGTTGCGATGAACCAGGCGGTTGGAAAGCCGATGAGCAGGCAAAGAAGCGTTGCCAGTCCCGCTTGCCAGACCGATCTCCAGAAGATACCGATATAGGTCCATTCAATGACCGGTGGCTCGTCCCCGAACAGGCCACGATAGAAGAAAAACTGATCATAAGCTGCCAGTGAGAATTCCCAGACAACGCCGCCGCGAAATTCCTTCGTCAGGAAGGAATAGACGAGCATGATGCCGATCGGCACGGCGAGAAAGATGCCGATGACCAGCCAAGAGGGCAAAATCAATGGAACGCCGTAGCCGGCATAGATAGAGATGCCGGTCTTGGCTCTGGGGGCTGACCGCAGAGCGCTGCCCATCAGTCCACCAAGAGACGCGCCGCGTCTTCCTCGAAGCCAAGACCGATCTTTTCATTGATTTGGGGAATCCGGGTCACATCGGAATTCTGGAGACGAAGAACAACCGTGTCTTGATCTTCGAGAGTGACCTCCACATGCATATCCGTTCCTCCATATATGTGTTTTGTCACCGTTCCGGTCAGAATTGCCTTGCCTGGCCCCGTGACGGCAATCCGCTCGGGCCTCAATGAGACATGACCCGATCCGGGTTTTGCTCCCTCGGCTGCCGGACATGCGATTTCACCGCCGCCAGGAAGGAGACAGTCTGCTCTCCCGCTCCTGACCGACTTGACCATGACATTGAGCAGATTTGTTTCGCCGATGAAGTCAGCCACAAACTTGTTGACCGGCGCTTCATAGATTTCACGCGATGAACCGACCTGCTGCAGCAGGCCATTGGAGACCACCGCGATCCTGTCCGACATCGTGAGTGCTTCGTCCTGGTCGTGGGTGACGAAGATGAAGGTGATCCCGGTCTCGTGCTGAATTTGCTGAAGCTCAAGACGCACAGCTTGACGAAGCTTGAGATCCAGGGCGGACAATGGTTCATCCAAGAGGAGAACCTTCGGGTTGGGTGCGAGCGCCCGGGCAAGCGCGACCCTTTGTTGTTGGCCACCGGACATCTGGGAGGGAAGGCGGTTGGCAAATTGGGTGAGCTGAACCAGTTCGAGCATCTCGCCAGCCCGCTTTCTGGCCTTGCCGTCCGAATGACCTTGACGGCGGAGCCCAAACATCACATTTTCGATGACATCCATATGCGGGAAGAGTGCGTAGTGCTGAAAGACCGTGTTCACAGGCCGCTGATTGGGTGGCAGGGACGTGATGTCCTCACCAAAGAGGAGGATCGATCCTTCGGTGACGTTCTCAAGCCCGGCGATTGTCCTCAAAAGCGTGGTCTTGCCGCATCCAGATGGCCCGAGGAGAGTAAAGAATTCATTGTCCCGGATGGAAAGGGACATGTTGGAAAGGGCAGCAAAACTTCCGAACATCTTGGTGACGTTTCGGATATCAACCGCTATGGCGGGGCTTGAGTTGACCATGAACAATCGTCATTATACCTCCGTATAGACAATCAGATCTTATCTCTGTAAGATTGGGTGGTATATACCACTGGAGAGGTATGCATGACCGTCGGGGAGGAACAGGCGGAAGTGCTGTTGGGACGACTGGTCCGAGGCCTGAATGACCAGAGCTTTCCATCGATTTTTGTCAACTGGATCCGTGCCAGTGTTGATTGCGACAATGTTGCGGTCATCGCCTATTTTCAGGACCGCAACCCGGCCATACTCAGAGCATACAGCGACCATCCCAATGTTCATGCCAAACTTGAGACAGAGTATGTCCAGGCAGCATATCTTCTGGATCCGTTCCATGGCCTTCACGTGGAGAAAGTGCCGCGGGGTGTGCATCGTCTGAGTGATGTTGCACCGGATCACTTTCAGCGCAATCAATACTACATCAACTACTATCGCGAGACGACACTGGTCGACGAGATTGCCTATGTCAGCTACCCCGCCAAGGGCGTGTCGATCCAAACCTGCCTTGGCCGGGATTCAAATTCAAACACACGATTTACGGCAGCGGAACTCGCTCATGCGCGCCGCATTGCACCCGTTGTCATTTCTCTGGTTGAGACCCACTGGTCGGGCCTCAATACATCCGGACGCTACCTGGAATCGAAAATCACGCATCGTCTGATGGATGCCGTCCAGGCAGTTCATGGTGTGTCGCTGACACCCAGACAGGCTGAAGTTGCGATGTACATACTGCGCGGACATTCTTCACTATCCATTGGTCTGAACATGAACATCTCTCGACAGACGGTCAAGGTGTTCCGCCGGCAACTCTACAAACGCCTCAACATCTCATCCCAGGCAGAACTCTTCAATCTGATATTACCGTTGCTTGCTGGAGGCCATTGAGCAAGGATCGGAAAGACGAGCCGGACTGCAACTGTCCGACCGCACCGCCGGGGGGGGGGCGGAAGCGGCCTGACGCCGGGCGGTCACCAGGCGCTGGGCCTGCTGGTGGCGATCGCCGCGCTGGCCCCGGTTGCGGGTGCGCTCCCGGCTGATGGTGGCAGGGTGGTGGTTGAGCGCACGGGCGATGGCGGCTTGCGACAAGCCGCTTTTCCTCAAGGCCTCGATCTGACATCGTTCGGCAGCGGTCAGGTGGTGAGGCGCGATGGCATGACAGTCTCCGGCTACTCTTGTCGAGACTGTGGCTGCCATTGGGCCCTGATGGCATCGACCCCTTGGGCAACCGATCCGGTCCGTTCAGGGCGAACCGGCCCCGCTGCGAGCGCTGCACCTCGGAATGGCACGAGGGATCTCAATCGAATTCGGCATTTCGCATTCCCGGATCAGTAATGGTCTTGAACGGCGGGCTGTCACAAGGGCCACCTGCTTGCCCCCTTCCGATTTCGCCTGCATCTTTTCTGTCACCGCCCTCAGCAAACCCGGTCAGGAACCCCGAGGCTGTCGTATCCCGGTGGAGGGTCTGCAGGGCAGTTTCCAGCCGTTGGGCACGCGGCTTTCACCACGGCATGATCACAGTAGCCTGACCAGCATGGTAGACACTCTGGAACACGGCATTGGCAAAGGTGGAGGCTGCAGCCCGAGGTCTATCCGGTCAGTGGTTTGGACGGCGATCAACATATCTTGGCTTTCAGGTATTCTCCTCTCCGGTTTTGGGCTGTCTGGGCCGATTGGCCACCGCCGGGACCGCCACTGCAAGAGAAGGCATCCCAGCCTATACAATTGTCTCTCTTGCGAAGTGCAATCTGGACAAGACACGCGGCAACGGGCCCGTGCACACGGAGGGGTTTACCCGATTCAGGAGAGGGTCAAGAGAGACAGGCGACTGTGTGCCAGTCGTACAATTCCTCCGAAATCAAGGACGGGATGACGCTGGGGTTCCGGGCAGTCAAATCAGTGAGACTCCCTGTTGTGATGAGAGAAGGCTCCAGCCCTGTGGGATTTGTCCGAGCTATGCCGGGATGGGCACATGCCTGGCCTGCCGGACCGTGCCCTGACGCGGGTCGGGGAGGTCTCAGAGGTGTTCTCCGGCGAGAGTCTGGATGCGGGCCACCATGGACCGCAGGCCATTGGATCGCTGGGCAGACAGGTGATTGTCAAGATCGAGACGGGCCAGTTCGGAACGGGCATCCACCTGTGCAACGGCGGTCAAGGCAGTTCCGTTGTAGAGCGCCCCCAGCACGGCGATCAATCCCCGCACGATGATGGCATCACTGTCGGCGCGAAACCGGAAGGCCCGGTCGGGGGATTCGGGGGCGATTTCGGCCACCATCCAGACCTGGCTGGCGCAGCCATGGACCTTGGTTGCCGGCACCCGGAGCGCGTCCTCGAGAACCGGGAGCGCCTTGCCAAGATCAATGATGTATCCATAGCGGTCCTGCCAGTCGTCGAGAAACTGGAAATCCTCAACAATCCGTTCAAAGGGTTCAGATGCCATGACCGGAACTCCACTCACCTCGGTCTCTCGTTGCCATGCAATGCCATTGGCTCCACTCGGGGTCAAATCGATGGCTGTCGTCAATCGCTGTTGCCGAACCGGCTGATCACGAAAGGCCCTGTCGGTCAGCCAGGGGGCGGCCCATCCGACCCCCGGTCCCGCTCGATTGTCTTGACAGACCCATTCCCAAGAAAGAGAGCGATCCGACCCTCACAGAGACGGAGGGCATCCCGACCGAAGAGGTCGTAGCGCCATCCGTGCATCACGGGACCGGCATCATGGCCCTGGGCCAGGGCCTTGAGGTCATCGGCGCTGGCGATGAACTGTGCGGCCACGCCATGCTCCTCGGCCTTGGCTGCCAACAGAACTCGCAGGAACTCCAGGGTGGCCTTGCCGGCAGGTCTGGTGGCAGCTGATTTCGGGCGTGGATACTGTTCCGGTGGGCATGCAAGCCCCTGTCTGACCGCGGCCAGAATTGCCTTGCCGAAACGGTTGATCTTGCCCTTGCTGCTGAAAAAGCGCGTTTTGTGCAAATCCGCCAGACTGCAGGGGCGCAGTTGGGCAATTTCCATCAGGGCATGATCGGACATGACGTGTTTGCGCAGGATATTGTGCTCGCCGGCCACCCGCTCGCGCATGGCGGCCAGTTCCCGGACAACAGCCAGGGTTGCGGGCTTGGCATGCTTGACCTTGATTCTTTCCCATGCCCGCACCGGATCCTGCTCATGGGTGGCGGGGTCGGTCAGTTTGGCGAATTCCCCATCAAGCCAGGATCGGCGGCCGTTGGTCTCCAGGATCTCACAAAGTCGCAGATAGATATCCCGCAAATGCGTGACATCAGCAAGCGCATACTGCATCTGGCGTGCCGTGAGCGGTCGGCGTTGCCAGTTGGTCACTGCTGCCCCGGCAGGAATGGATCGCTCAGTCAGGGCCACGACCAGCGATTCATAGCTGGCCTGGAACCCGAAACCGCACACCATGGCGGCAATCTGGGTATCGAACAGGGGTTCGGGGAGGCATCGGCCAAGCTGCCAGAGGATCTCGATGTCCTGACTGCCAGCATGAAAAACCTTGACCACTTGCCGGTTGGCAAGGAGCGCAAAAAGACAGCCGAGATCAATCTCGCCGGCCAGCGGATCCACCAGGACAGCGTTGGGTCGCTTCCGGGTTGGCAGGGCCAGCTGTAAAAGACAGAGAACGGGCCTGTAGGTCCGTTCGCGCATGAATTCGGTATCAATCGTGACGAAGGCCTCGTTGGCGGCGCGGGCACAGAACGCTTCCAGCGCCCGGGTTGTTGTGAGAATGGGGACCGTCATGACCGCAGGATTGCTTCAGGAACCGCCGCCCGGCCCCTGCACAAGGAGACCCCGTTCATGCGTTCACTGATCCAGCGCGTCACAGCCGCCTCGATCACCATCAATGAAAACCCGCAGGCCCGGATCGGTGCCGGCCTGCTGGCCCTGGTTTGTGTCATGCATGGTGATGATGAAGACTCCGCTGCAAGACTGGCCAGGAAAGTGACGAGGTTGCGTATTTTCGAGGACGATGCCGGCAACATGAATCTCTCGGTTCTCGAGACTGGCGGATCCATCCTTGTCGTGAGCCAGTTCACCCTGGCCGCCAACACCCAACGCGGCAACAGACCATCCTTTACCCAAGCCGCTGCCCCGACTGACGCCATACCGCTCTATGCCCACTTTATCAATTGTCTCAGAGAGACCGGCCTGACCGTCGCAGCCGGTCAGTTTGGCGAAAGGATGCAGGTGTCATTGGTCAATGATGGCCCCGTGACTCTCTGGCTGGCGACCTGAACGGTGATGATCAGGTTCATGGGCTGATGTTCCGATCCTGGATCCTGCCATGCAGCCCGTCTCACCCGCTCGCCATTGAAGGCAGGACTTTGCATCAGTTCCATCTTTCAATGACGCACAATGACCCAGTCTGGATTTGATGCAAGAAGATCACGCGTCATGCCGATTGGACTGATCCGCGGACGGGCGGTCTGGTTTGGCGGGTGAGCCAGGCACCGGACCAGCCACGCGTCGCGTTGGTGTGCGGGTTCGGCAAAGTGATGGAGTGGCGCCCCCGTTGCGGCGGATCCCCCGGCTGATGGTTGCCGGGTGACGACCGCGGGCCCGGGCGGTGGCGGCGGGCGCGACATGACTTGTTCTCAAGGCCTCGATCTGGCAATGTCCGCTGACGGTCAGATGGTGGTCTTGCTTCGGCATGACAGTCTTTCGGGTTTCATTAGGACTGTGCCCGCCATCTGGCCGGTTGGCAATCGATCCGGCCCACGCCGGGCGCGCAGACCCCATCGCGATTCGTGCCCAGATATGGCATCTCGCCAGCTCACACAAAACTCTTGACCCTGGCCGGGTATTCCTGCGTGGCCATGTCGCACATGTCGTGGAGGCACCAGCCATGGAGTGCATTTTCCTGCATGGCCGTGACAAGGTCGTTGCCATCGGGACTGAAACCCACGGCGCCGTGGGATCCCTTCCAGGCAACTTTCAAGGGCTTCCAATGCTGTTTTTGGCGCTCCCAGACTGTCGCACCGCCATAGTGGGTAGCGGCCAGACACACCCCCATCACGTCGAAAGCAAGTCCCCCGACAGTGCTGACATGCGCAAGGGGTGTCGCCGATGCATCTCCCTTGCGCCAGACATGCACGACCCGTCCCGAGATACGCCCAGCGTTCATGATCCGCAGCGACGCAATCGACCCAACGCGAAACAAAATTGGCGACCTCCTCGACCTGGCCATCGAATGACAGGCGAAGAAACCGCCCATCATCGCCGCCGGTCAACACGTGATCGGATGCCGCGACAATACAGAGCACAGGCCCATCATGCGCCCTTGTCACGGCAGGGTCCCTTTCAGGGCGGAAGAATCGAACGGTTCCGTCTCCCGAAGCCGCTGCGATGGTCTCACCTGCGGCAACTGCTCCGGTGACTGGAGCATCAAGCTGAAACGCCCGGCCCCGCTTTTCCAACCCGGATTGCTGGAATCCGTTCCGCCGACCAGCGTGCCGTGGCAGGTCAGGCGCTACGCCGCCCGGCACGCCTCAAACCCATCCCTCAGATCCATGCTTTCAAGGCCGCGGCCGATGAAGACAACACGCGATACGCGGGGGCTGTTTGCGGGCCACGGCCCCATTGGCGATCTGTCCATCAGCATGTGTACCCCCTGGAAGACATAGCGGTCACGATGTCCGGAAAAGTCCAGGATACCCATGGAGCGGAGGATGTCCTGGCCGCGTTGTTGCAGGAGTCGACCGAACCACTTCCGGAGCTTGTCGAGATCAAGAGGTGTTTCCGAGACAAGTGACATGCTCCTGACATCATCGTCATGGTCATGATCGGAGGTCAGAAAATCGGGCTCTGCCTCCAGAATACGGTCAAGGCTGAATGCATTGAGTCCAAGAACGTCATCCAGTGGTGTCGCACAGTGTGCGGTGCGGATGATCTTCGCGTAGGGATTGATCCTGCGGATCCGCAACTCGACCCGCTCAATGACATCGGCGTCCACGAGGTCGGTCTTGTTGAGCAGGACAACATCCGCAAAGGCAACCTGTTCCTCGGCTTCGTGGTGCTTGCCCAACTGCGCATCGAGATGGACGGCATCCGCTACGGTCACAATGGCATCGAGACGCGTACGGTCAGCGACATCCTGGTCAACAAAGAAGGTCTGTGCCACAGGGGCCGGATCAGCAAGCCCGGCGGTTTCAACGATGATGGCATCAAATTGGTCACCACGCTCCATCAAACCGCTCAGAATCCTGATCAGATCACCGCGGACGGTGCAGCATATGCAGCCGTTGTTCATCTCGAACACCTCCTCATCGGCATCGACGACGAGGTCATTGTCGATGCCTTCCCTGCCAAACTCGTTGACGATGACCGCATGGCGTTTGCCATGACATTCCGTGAGAATCCGATTCAGAAGCGTCGTCTTGCCAGCGCCAAGGAAGCCGGTGAGCACGGTGACGGGAATATGCCCGGGCCGATCCATTTTCATCCTTTCAAGACTCTGGTGCGGCTGTCTCACATGCGCTGCAGCGCCCGTGGATCTCGATGACCGAGCGGTTGGGTGCGAAGCCTGAGTCGGTGGCCAGGGCGGCGATATCGCGGGCAAGATGCGATGCCACATGTTCCGTGACATTGCCGCAGTCATCGCAGATCTCGAAGACCGGGGCCGTGGCATGATGCGGTTCGCAGCACACTGTCCAGGCGTTGAGGGACTCGATCCGGTGTATGTGACCTTCCGCCAGCAATTTGGCCAGCGCCCTGTAGACAGTCGTTGCCGCGGTGACACCATCGCCGCGGAGTGCCTCCAGAATCTCATAGGCCGAGAGCGGGCGGTGCTGCCGCCTGAGAAATTCGAGCACCCTGTCCGCATGGGTGACGCGGGCCGGCTCTTGTGTCATCATGCCCCTCTTGTTGTGCATATGTTCGACCAAGATCAACCAACGGGAGCAATGTTATAACATGGTGCTCATCCCGGAATCCATGTTTATGCAGGGAGGATCCCAACATCAATCGACAATCGAGCCATCCGGGCAGGGCGAACAGTGCGCATGGCCCCAATCACGACACGCACTGTCGGATTGCGTTCAGCCAGTTCGCCGTGTCCATGGTTATCGACTTCATCCAGGCTCCAGGCGTCGGGGACACAGGCTCTGGCCGCCCTGAAACCGATGGGGCTGCATGGATGGGGTTCGAATTGACCGGGGGATTGCGATAGATGAGGTTTGCAAGCCCCGCGTTCATGCCCCGGAGGATCGGTGACAGTCATCGATCTGGATCCTGCCGGAAGGGACATTCATGTGATTGTGACATGATGATGGCCTGCGGGTCATGCAGGAAAGGAAGCCTCTGGATCAAATCGATCCGGAAATTCCTGATGTGCAGGCCACCAGCCGGTTGCCACCTGTCTGCACACGCGCCCTTGACACGAGTGGGTCGATGATGAAATATGAAATGTTATAACATAACATCAAATGGATTTCCCATGATTCCCGACCCACCGATCTCGTCGTTGCGCCTGCCATGCTGCACCGTCCGCAATGCCGTTCAGGGAGATATTCGTGGCAGGACATGTCTTGCCCACATTTTTTCGGCATTAGAGCGGAACCGTACAGCATCACGGCTTCGAGGAACGGGCGCGCAGTGCATGTGTCAATGCGGGCCCCAAGACATCGTGTCATGCCATACTCGCGCGCCCTTCGCCGACACGGCTCATGATGTTGCTCTGGACACGCTGCGGCCATGCAGGACCCGACCCTGGCAAGATCTTCCTGCTCCGGGCTCCTGTCTGGATCTGCAGACGGCGTTCCCGCAAGGGGACACGCCGCTGTCCACTGCACGGATGGGCCTCCATGACTGACCAACCATTCCTTGTCGCCGAAAACCTGCGTTATGATGCGGCAAATGGCACCATGCTGGTGCAGGATGTGTCCTTCAGTGTGGATGAGGGAACCATTCTGGCTATCGCCGGGCCCAACGGGGCCGGCAAGACCACGCTCCTCGAGTTGTTGAGCGGCGCCAAAGTGCCGACAGGCGGCACTATGATGATCGGCGGGTGCAATCTGAAACGGTTTTCTGCCAGGGAGCGGGCACGCATGATTGCTGTGGTCAGCCAGCAGGAGATGCCCGACGGACGGCTTTCCCTTTTCGATTACGTGGCGTTGGGACAAATTCCGCTCCAGACCGATCGGTCACGTCAGATGCATGCGGACGACATGAAGCGCATTCTGCACCTCACCGGACTTGCCGAACTGGCCCCAAAACCCATGGCCATGCTGTCGGGCGGTGAGCGCCAGCGGGCGCATATTGCCCGAGCCCTTGCCCAGAACCCGTCGCTCCTGTTCCTGGACGAGCCTACCAATCACCTGGATCCGGATGCCAAGGGCCGCATACTGTCATTGGTTGCCGAACTGGGGATCACCGTTGTGATGATCATCCATGATCTGGTGATGATTCCTGAATTTGCCAGCCATGTGGCCTTGATCAATGCAGCCCGACTGTCCGGGTTTGGTCCCGTCAACGAGGTGCTGACACCTGAGTGTGTCCAGGACATTTTCGGCGTCACCTACCTGCATCTTGCCCATCAGGGGCGGCTGATCCCGGCCCTGGATATCCGGAAAAGCGCCATCGCCATGCAAGGAAACCGCCAATGAAGCAATCCATCATGCTGATCCTGTTGTCGGTCATCCCGATCAGCGCCGCTGCCGACACCATCACCGTCGACAATTGTGGCGAGCCTCTGGTCTTTGATGCGCCACCCGAGCGGATTGTGATCCATGACATGAACATGACCGACATGGCTTTTGTGCTGGAGCTGCAGGACAGGATTGTTGGCCTGACAGGCATTACCGGCTGGTACAAGACCAGTCCGGACTTTGACAGGCTGCGTGGTGATATCCCTGAACTGGCACCCAAATACCCGACCATCGAAAATCTGATTTCCGTGGAATCGGATCTGTTCTTTGCCGGCTGGTACTATGGCATGCGTCCTGGCGGTGACGTCACGCCCGACACGCTGGCACCCTTCGGCATCAAGACCCTGGTTCTGACCGAAAGCTGCGTGCATCTCGACAAGAATCGTCCCGTTGCCAGCATGGACCTGCTGTTTGACGATGTCCTGCGTCTCGGCAGGGTCATGCAGGTTGAAGACCGGGCTGAAGAGCTTGTGGCTGGCTGGCAAGCGGAACTCGCTGCCATCGAGGCACAGACCGACGACCTGGAAAGGCGCCGCGTCTTTCTGTTGGACGGTCCCGCCGACGCACCATTCACTGCAGGCAAGTTCGCCATCCCCGATGCCATGATCGCGGCAGCGGGCGGCATCAATGTTACCCACGATCTCGATACAAGCTGGGGCCGCACCTCTTGGGAAGCGGTGGCTGCAGCCAATCCGGAGTTTCTGGTTCTGCTTGACTATCAGACAGGAAACGGTGCAATCGACACCTTCAGGTTCCTGCAGGAGCACCCGGTGATGGCTCAGACCGATGCGGTCAGGAACGAGCGCTGGATCGGCTTGCGCTATGAGGAATTGACGCCCGGCCCGGCGAACATCAACGCGATCACCAAAATGGCCCAGGCGATGCATCCAGAGTTGAACTGACTTGACCCGATTGGGCTTGGTCAATTTTGCCGGGGTGGTTGTCCTGATCACCCTTTTGCTGGCCTCAACCCTCTACGGCACAACATCAATCCCGTTTGCCGACGTTGTCGCAGCACTTGCCCTGCAAAGCGGCCTTGTCGAGGGCGACATGTCACCGCTGCATCGGATCGTGTTCGACCTGCGATTGCCGAGGGCACTGTTTGCCGCCATGATCGGGGCCGGGCTGGGCATCGTGGGTGTGGTCCTGCAAACAACCACGCGCAACGATCTGGCCGACCCGTTCCTGTTCGGTCTGTCATCGGGTGCTGCAGCCGGTGCTGTCCTTGTCATCACCGTGACCGGTGATATTCTGGGTATCTGGACGCTGCCACTGGCAGCGTTCTGCGGCGGTCTCGTTGCCTCGGGTGTTGTCCTGGGCCTTGTCCAGGGTCTCCGCACCAGCGCGCCCGAAAAGCTGATTCTGGCCGGATTGGCTGTCTCCTTCCTCTTTGCGGCACTCACCAACTATCTCATTTTTGCGGGTGACAGCCGCGCCGCCCATTCAGTGATTTTCTGGATGCTGGGCGGACTCGGTCTGGCCCGATGGGAAACCTTCCCGCTGGTTTGCATCGGCCTGGTGCTGATCCTGGCCTATTCCCTCTATCGCGGCCGATGGCTGGATGCCCTCCTGACCGGCGATCGGACCGCATCGACCCTGGGCGTGCCGGTGCAAGGGTTACGGTTCAGCATGTTCTTCGTGGCGGCGCTGGCCACGGCCGCGTTTGTCTCTGTCGCGGGGGTGATCGGATTTGTGGGCTTGATGGTGCCACATCTTGCGCGCGGCCTTGCAGGACCGTTGCACCGTCCGCTTGTGCCTACGGCGGCCATCGTGGGCGCCATCCTGCTCACTGCTTCGGACATGCTGTGCCGACTCCTTCTTGCTCCGCAGGAATTGCCAGTGGGGATCGTGACCACATCGATCGGCTCGATCTTTGTGTTCATGCTTCTGTTCAGGGCCAGGACAATGCGGCCGTAGTGGCACCGCCGGCATGATCATCGCATTGGGGCGGGACTGCCCAGCGGAACCAGGCGTGCGAGACCATCTCAATGGGACAGGCAGACCCGGCGATGGGCCCTGCCCTGCCGATGTGCTGCCGCAGATCGAATGACATGCCGCGGCATGGAAACCTCCGGCATTGGCACTGGCCGGTGGAAGCGTGGGAGTCTGCGGCGGGAGAGCTGGCTCCGGCGGCAGGATTCGAACCTGCGACCAATTGATTAACAGTCAACTGCTCTACCACTGAGCTACGCCGGATCCCGTTGGACCAGCTGTCTGGCATGATCGGTTCCCGGTGGATGGATGGATGCCAGACTGCCGATCCGCGTCGAATGACAGGTTGCTGGCCAATACAAGGTGGCATGGAGACCTGCAAGACGGAATCCATCCAGGGACATCGCACGGAGGGCAGTTGCAGGTCATTGCCCCCTGTGTGGTATAGATGGTCTCGCACGGGCATTGACCTGACAGCGAAAAGAGGTGGCAATGACAAAGAGTGGCCGCATGGTCTATGGCGAGACCACGCCAATTCGGCACCGGCGGGGGTTCAGCCGGTTCCTGCCGCTGGGGATCTACAGCCGGCATTACATCATCCTGCTCTTTCCGATCATCATCATTCTGGTGTTCATGGCAGTGGTGTTCATCGAGCGTCATTTTGCCAAGGTGACCAGCCAGATGGTCGAGAACATCCTCCCCTCGGTCAGGGAGATCGAGCGCCGTATCGATCAGGCCCCGCTGCTCGGGGATGCCATGGTCTCCCTCCAGCCTCTGACAGGGATCCAGCGCATGGCGGTCACGTTGCCGGCGTCCAGCCCGGTCCCCACCGAGGATCTCAGGGTCATTTATGATGTGACCGGGAAATCAATCATCAGCACGGTCCGGGCCGGCCTGGATGCGGTCCTTGCCATCGATCTGACCGGTCTTGAGGACAAGGCAGCCGTGCTCTTCCTCGAGACAAAATTCGGCGTGGCAGAGGTGATGATCGGTCGACGTCTGCTCTCGCCAACCAATCCCCACCAATTTCTGGTGCTGATGCTGTTCGTGGCCCTCCTGAGTGTCCTGATCTCAGCACTCTTGCTCAAGAACCAGCTGCGCCCGGTCCGCCAGCTGGCCACGGCTGCCGAGGCGTTTGGCCGGGGTGAGCGGGTCTCGATGCAACTTTCGGGCGCTGATGAAATCCGGCAGGCCACCAGTGCATTCCTGGCGATGCGCAACCGGATCGAGCGTCACCTGTCGCAGATGATGGGCATCATGACCTCGATATCACACGACCTCAAGACACCACTGACCCGCTTGCGGCTGGGCATTGAGGTCATCGATGATCCGGCCAAGAAACAGGCCATCATCGACGATATCGACGTGATGAACCGGATGATTACCGAAATCCACGATTTTGCCATGCAGGGCGAGGGCGAGGAGCATGACGATGTTGATCCGGTCGCCTTGGCCCGTTCCGTTGTCGAGAAGGCATCCCGTCTCAGTCCAGGTGTCACGATCGAGATCGACGCACCTGACCGGCCCACACCCCTGTTGCGCTGTCGCCCCCATGCGATCCATCGCTCCATTGAAAACATGGTTGCCAATGCCGCCCGCTATGCGGACCGGGTCGAGATTGCCGTCGTGCGCGAGGGCCCGATCATGCGCTATACTGTCGAGGACAATGGGCCGGGCATTGCTCCCGAGCATCTTGACGAGGCCAAACTCCCCTTTGTCCGGCTGGACACGGCGCGGAATCTCGATGGCGGGGAAGGTGTCGGACTCGGTCTCAGTATTGCCGACCAGGTTGCCCATCAGCATGGTGGCCTGTTGCTGCTCAGTGCCAGCGAACGTCTGGGGGGATTGCGGGCCAGTCTTCAGATCCCGCTGTGAGTGACCCCGCCCGGAGGGTTCCGCCAGAGGGGCATGGTAGGCCTGGAGGGATTCGAACCCCCAACCAAAGCGTTATGAGCGCTCTGCTCTAACCGTTGAGCTACAGGCCTCCCTGGCAAGGGCCTGCCCTGGCAGATAATCCTGTCAGGGAACAGGGTCAAGACCCCTTGGGCCCAGTGACCGAACTGTCGCAAGTTGGCCACAGGAGAAGCATTCGGCCAGACTCCCGGTGCCACCGGACAATGTCCCTGAACAGGCATGGCCCTTGAGTCCCCTGTGTCTGATGACTGGGGGATTTGATGACTGGCGGGTTGAAGATCGGGGCACGCCCGGGACGCATGAATGGCCCTGCATGGGCCCGATGTCCAGGCTCAGCCAACGATATCGGTGGTGGCGAAGAAAAAGGCCATTTCGAGAGCAGCGTTTTCGGGGCTGTCAGAGCCATGCACCGAGTTCTCGGTCAGCGACAGGCCCAGCGTCTTGCGAATGGTCCCCGCCTCGGCCTCATCGGGATTTGTCGCCCCCATGACAGCACGGTTGTGAAGCACGGCGTTGTTGCCCTCAAGAATCTGAACCACGATGGGGCCGGAAGCCATGTAGGTGCACAGTTCTTCAAAAAAGGGACGTTCAGCATGCACGGCATAGAAGGTCTGGGCCTGGGCCAGCGTCAGATGAAGACGCTTCTGGGCCACCACGCGCAACCCGGCCTCTTCCAGCATCATGATGATCCGGCCGCACAGGTTGCGGGCCGTCGCATCGGGTTTGATGATCGAAAGCGTTCGTTCGGTCATGGACGGCTCCCCTTGTATCCCCGGACGTGTTCAGGGCTTGCCATGCAAATCAGCGATCGGGGCCGCTCCATAGAGGAAATCCCCCACGAAGTAAATTCGGTCCACTGAAGGGCAGTGGCTCAGTCTGAAAGTGAAGGCCGTGCCCCAGTTCGACACTTGCCGCAATCCATCGCCGCCAGAGGCGGCCCGGCGGCCACCCCTGTCCGGGGTCGGTCCGGAGGGCTCAGTGGCTCGGCTGCTGAGGTCAGGGCACCCCCATTGCCGTCTGGCTTCCTGGCTCCCCGTGGTCTGGCCAGCGAGGATTCGGATGCCATACCGTGTGCCGTTGCACATGCCGACATCAGGTGGTGGCAGCAGGTCGTGACCGTAGCAACTGCGCGGTGATTCCGATCAAGGTCCCCAGAGGGAAAGTTGCAGACGAAGCTGTTGAAAGAGCAGCAGATCCATGTGCGTCAGACCATGGCATCTTCACTGTTGCAGAGGGAGGGTGTAAGGAATCGATGTCGACATGGCAACGGTCAGTCACATGCCTGGCCATCAGTATGAAGGGGCGCGGGTGCCGAGGGTCTCCTTCCATCAATGCAGCATCGGTGCAAAGGGGGGGGGGGACGGGTTGCAGATCAAGTTGAATACCAGCGCGATTCGTGAGGCGATCGGCGACAGAGTTGTCTTCCGGCGGGGCCGGACCCTCTGTCAAAAGCGGAAAGTCTTCGATGTCCGGGAGGACTCGGGCACGCAATTCACCGGGAGCGTCCGGGACCGCGCGGACATCCATGATGTTGATATCGAGATTTATCCGACGGCCGCAGGATCATTCATGATGAGCGGATACTGCACTTGCTCACGGGGATTCAATTGTGAACATGCTGCCGCTGTCCTCCTGCATATTGCCGCTGCCAGACATTCTGACCCCGTTGCCCAATCTGTTGATGAAGGTGCAGTCAATGCAGGCACGCCAGCCAGCCGTGAACTTCCCGACAATATCCAGGTCTGGTTGAACACATTCGATCCTGACGAAGGGGATGCCGCTCGGGCCGAGATATCGCGCCCTTCCCGGGTTTCCTGCGATGCACTCTTTTACGTCTTTCAGCGCACGAGAGATGGCAAGGCCGAGATCCGCCCGTTCAAGGCCTACGTGAAGAAAGACGGGCAGATTGGAAAGAATGTCAAGGAACATCATGTCCACGGTCTTTCGACTGCAACCAGTGCCATGAACCATGACGATGTCGTGATTTGTGCACAGATTGCCTACTTTACCGGTTACAGCCATTTGCGACCGCGAGGTTGGCCGCAGGGTGCGCCATTGGAACAGTTTCTGCAACAGATCGTTGTGACAGGACGCGCACGGTATGGCGATGTGTACGGACAACCGTTGCAGTGGGCAGCCGACATCGAGGTTCGCTTTGATTGGGCGATGGGTGAGGACGGTACTCAATCACTGGAAGCCTGGGACAGGGATGGTCAAAAACTCATCCTGCTCCCTTTCCCGGATCCGGTCGCGATCGATCCGCGGCGCGGCCATATCGGATTTGTGAACTCCGGCTTGCCGGCAAACACCGCACGGTTTATGGCCCGCGCCCCGGTTGTTCCCCCCACCTCAGTTGAGCAACTCGCTGGCCGATTGGCGAATCGGTTCGGTTCGGCGGTGCCAACACCCGCCCCTGTCAATCTCGTCGAAAAAGCGGATCTCAAACCGATGATGACATTGATCCTGGCTGGACACAGGGTCATGTCATGGGAGAACGACCTTGAACTGTACACTCACCCATACATCCGCGCCCATATTCGCTACGCAGGGCACAAATCCTTGCTCGTCCCGGGCAGTGGCAAGGATATTCGATCCGTCAGGAGACAGACGGTGAGCATCATTCGTCGTGACCTTGGGGCGGAAAGGCAACTCCTCGAAATGCTTTATGATGTCGTCGAGCCGTATCACGGCGACCCGGTCCAGGAGTTGCAGGGCGGCGCATATTGGTCCGATGAGATACGGGGAGCGCATGTCATCTTTCCCCCCGTCCAGCGTGACAACATTGACTCCATGCAGCACCTGATCGAGTTCATGACCATGGAGGTCCCGCATCTCAAGGAGTCAGGGTGGAGCATTGAGACGGAAGCCGGTTGGCCCGTCAACATCACCGAGGCCGAGATCGACTACAGGACCGAATTCATCGCCAGGGAAGGCGACTGGTTTTCACTGGCACTCAAGATCGAGGTGGATGAAATGGAATTGGACCTGGTCCCGACCATTCGCCAACTGGCTGCCACCCTGCCGCTTGATGGGCGTGGAAAACTGAAAAAGGATTTTGACCTTGGGAGACACCTCGAGTCCGTCACCTTTTATCAACTCCATCCTCAGGGACAGCTGGTTCCGGTGCCGGGAAGCGCCATGCGAGGATTCGTGGAAGCCTTCCTGGAAATTCAGGCCACCACCGAATTCCATCGCGCCGATGCTGCTCAAGTCTGGAAAGTTGCAAGGGCGCTGGATGGATGTGGCGCGAAATGGGTTGGCGGCCAGGCCATTCTTGATCTGGGGCAACGTCTTGATGCCCTCACAAGGGTTCAGGGCGATATTCAGCCTCCAAGCCTGACGGCCGATCTCAGACCCTACCAGAAGCAGGGCTACGGCTGGCTCAAGGCCTTGAGTGACAGTGGGTTCGGTGGCATCCTCGCTGATGATATGGGGCTTGGCAAAACGCTTCAGGCCTTGGCATTGTTGACCCACCACCATATCGAACAGAAGGCCGGACATCCGAGCCTGCTGGTGGTTCCGACGAGCCTGGTCAGCAACTGGCAGAATGAGGCGGCCCGTTTTGCCCCGCACCTCAAGATCCTGAATCTGCATGGCCGGAACCGCCATGAACGCTTCCAGTCGATTCCATCGCATCACCTCGTGCTGACGACATATCCCTTGATCCATCGTGATCAGGACGCGCTTTTTGCACACGAATATGAACTGGCGATTCTCGATGAGGCCCAGGCTGTCAAGAATCCTGCTGCCCGCACCGCCAAACTGATCCGAAACATTGATGCACGGCAACGGATCGCGCTCACCGGAACGCCGTTGGAAAACAATTTGCTGGAGCTGTGGGCACTGTTTGACTGGCTGATTCCGGGATTCCTGGGCGATCGCAAACGGTTCGGCAAGGAATTCCGGCGGCCGATTGAAAAACTGGGAGACGGTGCAACACAGGAGAGGCTGTCGAACCGGATCAGGCCGTTCCTGCTGCGGCGTACCAAGGATGACGTGCTTGAGGAACTGCCGCCGAAAACAATTATCGATGAAACGGTCTCTCTGGGGAGCGGGCAGGCGCAGCTCTACGAGAGTGTGCGTGCTGCCATGGACAAGCGCGTGCGCGAGGCGGTGGAAGAGCGAGGGCTCGCACGCTCGCGCATCACCGTGCTTGATGCACTGCTCAAGCTCCGCCAGGTGTGCTGTGACCCGCAATTGGTGAAGCTCAAGACCGCGACAAAGGTCAAGGAGAGTGCCAAACGTGCACGGCTCAACGACATCATCGAGCAGCTGATGAGTGAAAACCGCAAGGTTCTGGTGTTCTCCCAGTTTGTCGAGATGTTGCGCCTGATCGAGAGTGATGTGCAGAAACATGACTGGAAATACGCGATGCTCCATGGCAGCACACGGAACCGTGAGGTCGAGATCGAGAAGTTCCAGTCTGGCCATGCCCCGCTGTTCCTGATCAGTTTGAAGGCCGGGGGCATCGGGCTGAACCTCACAGCCGCCGACACCGTTATCCTTTATGATCCCTGGTGGAACCCCGCGGTCGAACGCCAGGCGATGGACAGGGCGCACCGCATTGGACAGGACAAACCGGTTTTTGTCTATCGTCTGTTCTGTGAAGACACGGTCGAGACTGCCATTCAGGCCATGCAGGAAAAGAAACAGGCCTTGGCAGACGCCCTCTTCAAGGGCGGCGCATCAAGCACCTTGTCATTGACCGAAGAGGATCTGGCGCAGCTGTTCGGCAGCGGTTGATCGCCGCTGCTGTTTGCGCCAACATCATGCACAGCGCGAGTCCGCATCTTTGCCCCGACGGGGAATGACGCAGCCGCAACACAATGCTCAATGCTGGGCGCGTTGGCGATTTCGAGAAACTCCATTGTGGAAAAAGGAGCCCGCATGATCACCTCTGCCGCTCAGGGCGGGGCATGCTGGACCGATCAGCAGTTGCGGCTGACCTTGAGATCCCAACCGCCCGCGTTCTGGGCGAAATAGCGTAGCGGATAACCGGCGTCATCGAGGGTTTTCCAGAGGTGGCGGGCGTGCGCGGTTTCGCTGTCGATGTCAGCGGCAAACACGATTGCGACCTTGCGGAATCGGGCCAGGACGTCAAGGTCGGCTGTTGCGGTCCCGATGGCAATCAGGCAGTCGGGATCATTACCGGGCATGTCGGTTGAGCAGAGGAGAACCGGTTGGTCGGCATCATGGTCGCCACCAGAAGCCCCAAGACCAATAAAACGGGTTCCGTACTGTTTCCAGAGCGCCGCCTGCAGCGTTTGCATGGCGGCATGGTCGACACATTTGACGTGGGCACGCATGCCATGGCTCCGCACCTGATCAAGGTAGGTCAGGAGAACGGGACCGAGTTCCCCTCGATAGCGGTAAAAGGCAATCGCGCTCCTGGCCACTGGATCATGTCCGGGCAAGATCTGGCGGGGTGCTGATCAGTTCAAGCAGCGTCCGAACGCCCCATCCGGTGGGTCCCTTGGGAGCATAGGTGCTGGCCTTGCTCGTCGATGCCACCCCGGCGATATCGAGATGGATCCAGGGACAGTCATCCCTGACGAAGCGTTTGAGAAACATGGCTGCGGTAATGGACCCGGCCTCACGGTTGCCGACATTCTTCATGTCGGCAAGGCGTGACTCAAGGGGCTTGTCAAAGGCTTCATCAAGCGGTTGCCGCCAGACCTTCTCATCGGCCGCCGCCGCCGCTTGCTCGAAGGCAGCCATCAGCATGTCATTGTTGGCAAAGGCTCCGGCATATTCCTGGCCAAGGCTGATGATGATGGCCCCGGTCAGGGTCGCAAGGTCAATCATCCATTTGGGTTCATATTCCTGCTGCACCCACCACAACAGATCGGCCAACACCAGCCGTCCTTCCGCATCAGTGTTGATCACCTCGATTGTCTCACCCTTGAGGGATCTGACAATGTCACCGGGGCGCTGGGCATTGCCATCGGGCATGTTCTCAACCAGTCCCACGACACCGATGACATTGTGGGTGCTGTTGGCCAGGGCCAGGGCCTTGAGGCATCCCGCCACGACACCCGCCCCGGCCATGTCCATGGTCATTTGCTCCATGTTGGCCGATGGCTTGATGGAGATGCCGCCAGTATCAAACACGACACCCTTGCCAAGCAGGGCTACGGGTTGATCATCAGAACCCTGCCAGTGCAACACGGCAACCCTGGAGGGGCTGGTCGATCCCTGCCCGACCGCGAGCAGGGCCCGCATGCCAAGGGCGGCAATCGCATCCTCTTCCATGATCGTGACCTCAATGCCATGGGATCGGAGCTCGAGCAGCCTGTCAGCGAAGCCAAGCGTCCCAAGCACATTGGCAGGTTCATTGACGAGATCGCGCGTGAATGTCACACCAGCGACCACAGCATCGTGGGTGGCCGCGGCCTCCGGGCCATGGTCCTGCCCGGTGGCGATCTGCCAGGTGCAGGATCTGTCATCATCGCTCTTGGACTTGTAGGCCTCAAAGCGATAGGAGCGCAGGGCCAACCCGAGTCGGAAGGCATCGGCGTGGGCACGATCATCAAGGCAAATCAGGGCATCGGCCCGATCAAGGGCAACGGCCACCCTGGCACCAGCCTGGCGCATATGCGTTGCTGTTGCCGTCTCGCCACAACACAGCAGACCGAGGGCCGTTGCCTTGAGACCTGGCGCCATGCCGATGAGTTTCACGTGACCGGGTTCAAGCTTGGCAAAATCAGGACCGGCAATATAGCGGGTCAGGAGCTGGCCAGCCAGGGCGTCGATGGCCTGACCGGAACTCTGCAATCTCCCTGCCGGCGAGACAACGGCAATGAGGGTTCCGTCGTAGGCAGCGAGGTCGTCGCTCGGGGCGACAAATTTGATCATGGGTGATGTCGTCAAGGGGTTGGAACTCCTGTTTTGTGCAATCGGGCGGAATCGGGCAATATAGCACGGATACACCGGCTGGAAGACCGACATGCGAGATCGGGACCGGCGATCGGAGGTGGGCATTGACCAGACTTGATTTCTACCTCCTCAACAGAATGATCATTCTGTTCCTCTTCTTCACGCTCGTGCTCAGTGCGGTCTTCTGGGTGAATATCGTCGGCAGGCTCATGGAGCATGCCCTCCCGAGTTTCAATGATCTGCTTCCCCTGCTGACCTACTTCTTCCTGTTTCTGCCCAAGTCCGTCACGGTCATCATGCCGATTTCGGGGTTCGCCGCAGTGACGTATCTGACCTATCGCCTGATCATCAATGGCGAGTTGGCCGCCATCCAGGCCACCGCGGGGTTCAATACACTGCGTTTTCTGCGCCCCTATCTTGTCTTCACGATCCTCCTGTTCCTGCTGGCCTCGGTGTTTACCCACCTTTTCACGCCGGCCAGCCGTACGGTCACCGAGTCACTGGATCGCCATGTCATCGAGGTCTTCAACCTGTCCAATATTCGCACGGGCGAGTTTCTGTTCCCCGCTGACGGAATCGCCATCTTCATCGAGTCTCTTGATGTCGAGCCCCTCAATGTCGGTGATGCCGACAGCCATGCAGGGGACGCCGGGTCCGGAACCCGTTTCTACGAGAATGTCTTCATTCATGATCGCCGTTCAGCGGACTTTGCCTATTCGATCTTTGCCGAGCGTGCCTACCTGCTGGAACTCGGGGAACAGTATCTGATCGTCCTGCTCGATGGCCACACCGAACGCCTGGACAATGTCACGCGGGAACTCTCGCTCCTGACCTTCGAGAAATCCATCCTGCGGGTCACGATCGGCTCAAACAGGGATGTGGTCCGCAATGCATCCCTTGACCAGATCACGTCCTACCAGCTTCTCAACCCCGACTGGTTTGATCCGCCCCTGAGCCCAGCGGAGATCAAGCGAGCCTTCATTGTCCTCAACGAACGGACCAATGACAGTCTGGTCATCGCCCTGGCCGCCTTCTTCGGTGGCGCCATCGTCTACAGTTTCGGCATGGTGGCGATGAGTCGGAATTTTGCCCTGCTGGTGGCCATCCTCGTCGTGATCACGAGTTACATCGTTGGCGAGAGCGCCGTGAGCTATGTTGAAACATATGATGGATACTGGCTTTTTGCCTATGCAAGCTCATTCGTCCTTGTTCTTGCAACCCTGGCCTGCCTTGTCATGCCTCGCCGGCACCTGAGGCACCTTGCCTTCCTGGAGCACCGGTGATGGGACTCCTGGCCAATCGAGATCCGGGAGGCAGGTTGACGACGGACCAACCGGGCCGGATATCCCCATCCGGCCCTGGCACCCGGGAGCGTGCGATGTCGGTGGTGTGGACATGAGCCTGCATTGGTATTTCTGGGCCCGGCTCACGCGCAGTCTGCTCCTTGTGGGTTTTATCTTTCTTTGCCTGATCTTCACCCTGGAACTTGAATCGGAATTTGCGGTCATTTACGGTGACGAGGTCCGGTTCCGGGATGTGGTGGGCCTGGCCCTCCTCGGGGTCCCTGGCGAAATCTATGATCTGCTGCCGCTCATCTTCCTCCTGGCCTCGGTGACAACCTTCTTCCGCCTGGTGTTTGACTACGAGATGATCGCCACCCGCTCGAGCGGGCGGTCCGGCTATGCCACTGCCATCTCAATGGCAGTCTTTGCCACCCTCTGTGGCCTTGGCATCGTTGTCCTCGTCGCGCCGTTGGTCTCGCTGTCCGAGGACTATTACCGCTCCCTTGCCGACCGGGATGAGGCCCAGACGACCCAGCTCTTCATCGGCAGTGATGGCCAGGTCTGGCTTCGGCTGGTCATCGATGACCAGCAGACCGTCATCCGGGCCACCGGAACGGACTCCGGCGTGTATTACACGGACGTGACAGTCCACAGTTTCGACATGGAAAACCGGCCCCGGCAGCGCTATGATGCCATAACGGCCGAACTGGATGAGAACCGCCTGCTGCTGCGTGATGTCAGGCGCTGGGATCTGGGCAGGGCCGAACCCTTTGCCGCCGAGGCCCGGATTCTGGATGAGGTTGTTCTCGAGACCAACACCGACCGGGACGGGATCCTGCAGCTCCTGCAGCCACCGGATCACAACGCGCTCTGGTCGCTCTGGAAATTGATCCAGAATCTTGAAAAATCAGGATTTTCAAGTACCAGTCATCGTGTTCACTTCAATGCGGAATTGGTTTTGCCATTGACACTCTCGTTCATGACCATTCTGGGAAGTCTGATCATCCAGGATCCCCGTCGACGCCTGCAGGTCGTCACGTCAATCCTTGCCATCCTCATTGTGGGCATCGGTGCCTTCTTTCTCATCGATATTGTCAATGTCCTCGGCGAGTATGAAGTGCTGCCCGTACCCATCTCCACATGGATCCTGCCCATCTCGCTCCTGTCTTTCAGCATTGCCGCCCTTCTCCTGCTTGAAGGACGATGAGTCCGGTGAGTCCGTGACCCGGCCCCTGCATCGCCTGTGTATCGTGCTCCCGACCGTGGGGCTGGCCGCCGCCCTCCTCATGCTTACCAGCACGGTGGGCATGCCCCAGACCCTCAATGATGTCACCGATATCATCGCTGACCGGATCGTGTTCAATGACCAGACCGGCCGACTCACCGGCGAGGGCAATGTCCGCTTCATCGCCGAGGACTGGCAGATCCGCAGCAAGTCATTCCGTTACGAAGAGGACCGGATCCTTATCGAGGGCCCCATCCATGCCACCGACAGGGAGGGTGCGGTCCTGCTCATCGAACAGGCCGACATCGATTCCGGTCGCATGCAAACGATCCTGCAGGGCGTGCGGCTGCTGGTGCGGGACCGGCAACTGGCCGCCGCCACCTATACCGAGGACGCGGACGGCAACATCATCATTCGGGACGCGCTGGTCACCGGCTGCCGGATCTGCAAACCGGGTGAACAGCCACTCTGGCATTTCCGGGCCAGTGCCATGGTCATTCCGGCGGGGTCCCGGCGGGCCTATCTCAAGGATCCGGTGTTGCATGTCGGCGCGTTCGAACTCGGTGGATCCCCCTGGCTTTCAGTTCCGGTCGACGATGGACGCTACAGCGGCTTCCTCTCGCCCATCCTCAACTACGCCGATGTGGATGGTGCCAGCATCCAGCTGCCCTACTTCCTGACCCTCGGTGATCATGCCAACCTCACCCTGACGCCGGGCCTCAGCTCCAGGGGTCGCGCCGGTCTCGGCTATGAATACACCCATCACTTCGCCGTCGGTCGGCTCGACTTCGAAGGCGCCCGCAACCGCAAGCCGTCCGACGAGACCTTCATCGAGGAATACACCGACGTCAGCAGCGAATGGCGTTTCACCGACTCGCTCACGGCCACTGCCAGCCACTCCTCCGACAACGAAGGCGACCATGAACACGTCCCAGGCGTCTACCGGGGCGTGCAGGATCTCACCGTGGCCACCCTCACCCACCGCACTGACCGGGCCCTCATCACCACCGATATCGTGCGCGCCAACCCGCCGGCCACCCTTGGCACCAACCGCATGACATCCCACATCGGCACCGGTGTCCGCTACGAGATCCAAGCTGGCGGCTTCGACCTCGGTTTCAGGGGCACCGTCGCCGAAACCCGCATCGAGGATGCCGATCTGCGGGCTCCCAACCCACGCCCACGGCTCCCTAAAAAGGAAGGTGATGAGGATCCCCCGATTCCGGAGCTTGCCATTCGGCAGTATGGCCTGACCGGAACGCTCGCCAGGCAGATCCGTCTTGACAGTGGGGTGGTGGCGCGTTTCAGTCTGCTGGGCAGCCTTGACCGTTGGCGCTGGCAGGAGGGGAGAGGGAAGAGAGAAGATCCCGGTGCAGATCCCCCCAAGGAGAAATACATAAAGGACCAGAATGGGAACATCAAGATTGATGAGACCGCTGCCAGGGCCAATCTCGATGACCGTGTGGCCGCGATCGATCTCAGCCTGCCGCTGGTCCGGAATGGTGGTGGTCGTGCCGAGGTGCTGGAGCCATTCGTGCAGTTGGTCTATGCCAAGGATCGCACCACGGAACTGCCGCAACTCCCCGACTCCCAGATCATGCTGGATGCCGGCAATCTCCGATCTCTGGATCGCTTTGCCAATGACAGTCTGAGGGAGCGGGGCCTCCGCGCCAACCTGGGCGTCAAACTCACCGGTTTCCTTGACTCCGGTACCACTTACGAAGCGTCGGTTGGTACGGTCTATCGCCGGGAATACGACAGGGATGCTGCCCTTGCGGAGTTGGAGACGGATGAGGTTGGATCGGCCGGTATGAGCGGACAAGAAGAACCAACCGATATTCAGGACCATCATGCCGATTTCGTGGATCGGATGGAGCATGTTGTCAGTGCGGGAGTCCGGACACCGGGAGGTCTCGACGTCAGTCAGACACTGCATGTCAGCAAGACCAGGCGGATCCGTTCGGCCCAGAGCATTGTGGCCTACGGCGATGAGCAACGGACACTGTCGGCCCTGCTGGCCTGGCGACGACCGACGATGACCCGTGATGGGTATTGGGGCTATACGCTGGATGGGACTGGCAAACTGAGCGACAGGGTGTCGCTGGGACTGTCCCATTCGATGGGGAGCGAGCCGGAATCGGCTGTCAAATCCGGGGTCAATCTCCTATATCGGCATCAGTGTGCCCGCTTCATTTTCGGAGTGGAACGGACGGCCTACCGGGCCAGCTCCAAACCGGTTGATCTGGAGGCGTCACTGTCCATTCGACTCGGCGGGTTCCGCACCCTGTCGGCCAGTGGTGAGGACGTCTGCGGCTAGCGGAGAAGTGTAGCAATGAAATGGTATCGGCTCATCCTGGCATGTGTGCTGCTTGTCCCGCTGACCGGGGCGGCGGGGGCACAGACCGATCTCTTTGCCACAGCCCTGACGGTCAATGGTCAGGCCATCAGCAACTTCGAGATTCAGCAGCGGGTCCGCATGGCGCGGTTGCTTGATGTTCCAGGACGCACCCGGGCGGAGGCCATCGAGGAACTGATTGATGAGCGGCTGTATTTTCAGGAGGCTGATCGCCTGGGCATTCGCCTGCCGGCCAGCATTCTCAATCAGCGGATCGAGCAGTATGCGGAAGGCCGAGCCGGATCGGCAGCCAATCTCTATGCCCAGCTCCGCAATGCCGGCATCAGCCGCGAGGTCTTTCGCGAATATGCCCGTGCCAACATTATCTGGCAGGATGTCCAGGCAACCCGGTTCGGTGCCTGGGCCTCCCTGCTCACGGCCGATGATCTCAATCAACAGGCCGAGTTCAACCCGGGGCAGGCGATTGCCCTGGTCAACCTGTCGGAACTCGTCATCTCGACCGGTGCGGGTGAACGGGATCGGGGGCTGGCCCTCGCCCGCGAGATCCGCAGCAACATCCAGTCCCTGGCTGGCTTCCGCGAGGCCGTCGAGGTCTTTTCGCTGTCCCCATCCAGATCCTCGGGGGGATCCATTGGCTGGCTCCAGGTCTCGGGATTGCCCCCGGGTGTTCAGTCAGCCATCCGGGGGACCGCCTCGGGCGCGGTGACGGGGCCGGTGGTGGTTGATGACAACGTCATGATGTTCTATGTCCACGATCGTGAGACCCGGACCGAGGGCAATGTGTTGCGCGGGACAAGCTATGCGACGGTCCAGCTCGGCGCAACCGGTGAGGATACGGCCAGCCGGGTGGTCGCCGGCATTGCCAGCTGCAAGGATCTGGAGCGGCAGAGTGCGGCCACTGACGGGGCCATCTATGCGTTTCACGAGAAGGTTGCCACCATTCCCCGGGCCCTGGTGGCAACCCTCAATGGCCTGGATACCGGCGAGTCCGCCGTTCTGGCTCAGGATTCGGGAGCCCTGATCGTCATGCTGTGCCAGCGTCACTACCTGCCGGATGACAACCAGGACCAGCTCATCGGCAGCTATCGCCAGGAATGGCTTGACCAGTCCGGGAATGCCTATCTTTCCCGCCTGCGGGCCGACGCCATCATCAACAGATACTGAGCGGTCCATGCCGGCAGGGTCAAGTCCGGCCCCCGTTGCCATAACAGCGGGCGATCCCGGCGGGATCGGCCTCGAGATGACGCTGCGCGCCTGGATGGCGCGGGGGGATGGTCTGCCCTTTGTGCTGCTGGCGGATCGCCGCCATATCGCGAGCCTGCCACATCCGCCGCCAGTCGTTGAACTCGATCATCCCGGCCAGGCCGGGGCGGTGGCGGATCTGTCCCTGCCCCTGATCCATGTCGATTTTGCCGGACCGGCCGTTGCGGGACGATCCGATCCGGATCATTATCCGGCCATGATCGAGGCCCTTGCCATCGCGACCCGCTTTGCTCTGGAGGGACAGGTCGCCGGGATCGTGACCAACCCGGTCCCCAAGGCCGCGTTTCGGGCGTGCACCCCACCCTGCCCCGGTCATACCGAGTGGCTGGCGGCCCGGACCGGAGCTGACCTGCCGGTGATGTTGATGATGAATGCCGTCCTCAAGGTTGCAACCCTGACCACCCATATGGCCCTGCGGGATGTTCCGGACCGGATCAACGGCGAACGTCTTGCAGCCCTGGTGCGGGTGGTCGATCAGGCCCTCAAGGTGGACTTCGCGATCGACAATCCGGTCATCGGGATCACGGGACTCAACCCGCATGCCGGTGAAGCGGGCCTGCTGGGTTCCGAGGATCAGACCATCATTGCGCCTGCCATCGGTCAGCTCCGACTGGAGGGCCGTCGGGTGCAGGGCCCGCTGTCGGCCGATTCGCTCTTTGGTCCCCGGCAGCGTGGCGCGTTTGATGCCATGGTCTGCATGTACCACGATCAGGCCCTGATCCCGGTCAAGACCCTGGATGCCGATGACACGGTCAATGTCACGCTTGGCCTGCCCATCGTGCGCACCTCACCTGGTCATGGGACGGCCCTGGACCTTGCTGGCACCGGTCGGGCGCATCCAGGGCCCCTGATGGACGCGATTGCGCTGGCGTGGACACTCAGCCGGAATCGTCGCCAGCGGGAGTCATGACGGACCCTGTCCTGCCGCCGCTGCGCGAGATCATCGCTGCCCACGGGCTCACGGCCCGCAAGTCGCTCGGGCAGAACTATATCCTGGACATGAATCTCAATCGCAAGATTGCCGGTCTTGCGATGATTGCCAGCGACGATCACATCCTTGAGATCGGGGCCGGACCAGGCGGCCTGACCCGGGCCCTGCTGGAGACGAAAGCCGCCGGTGTCCTCGCCATCGAGATCGATCGACGCTTTGCGCCGGCCCATGCGATGCTCCTGGCGCATTATGGTGCCCGCTACGACTTCCGCATCGCCGACGGGCTCAAGATCTGCCGGCAAGAGCCGGTGACCGCACCGCACCACATCATCGCCAACCTGCCCTACAATGTGGCTACACGGTTCCTGACCCTTTGGCTCACGCCACCGCGGTGGCCCCCACTCTGGAAGAGTCTTGTGCTCACGCTGCAGCGGGAAGTGGCCATTCGGTTGCTGGCGACGGCGGGTCACAATGCCTATGGACGACTCTCGGTCCTCGCCCAGCTGCGCGCACGGGTTGCGTGCCCCATGACCCTGCCGGCCACGGTCTTTACCCCTGTCCCTGCTGTCGACTCGGCTGTCGTGCACATTGTTCCCGACACCTCCCCCTTGCCTGCTCCGCAGGTGCCGGTCCTTGAGCGCGTGACCCGCCTGGCATTCGGTCAACGGCGCAAGATGATCCGGTCAAGCCTGCGCGAACTCTTTACCGATGCCAGTCGGGATTTGATGGCACTTGGGATCGATCCAACCCTGCGCGCTGAGGATCTCGGCGTGGATGACTATTGCCGCATTGCCCGTTCACGGGTCGAGGCTGGCACGACTGCCCGGTGATGGATCGCCCCGGGGGCGGAGCCCTGTCGGGTTCGGGGGTCAGGATGAGGCCGGGGGCTTCAGGACGAGGCAGCGGTCGATGGGCCGTCGGCCGTTCCGGCCTCGGGAGCTGGCTCGGTGGGCAGGGACTCGGCCTCACCGTCGGGCCTGGCCGGCTGACGGGCACTGCGCTGTTGGCCGCCTGTGCCGTTACCGGTCTGTCGGGAGGCCTGCTGGGCTGTACGCTGGGCCTCGATTTCCTTCTGGTGATGGTGCAGCCGAATATAGTGCTCGGCATGCTGGGAGTAGTTCTCGGCAATGATCCGATCACCGCTCAGCAGGGCATCGCGCGAATAGGCCATATATTTTTCGATGATCTGCTGCGAGTTGCCACGGACCTTTCCATCCGGCCCGGTGCTTTCGAGAACCCGGTTGATGCCACCACCGACACGGCGATTGGTCTGACGACGATTTCGATTGGTGCGCATCACTCTCTGCCTCCTGACGCTGTGATCCGATCTCTTCCGGGGTCACTGTGCCTGTCTCGCGCATGCGGCAGGGAACGGCATCTGGGGCCGGGGGGCATCAGGAGGATGGTTTTGAGCATCATGATCGGTTGCCTTGCTGTGGTGATATCGGTTGTGAGGGTGGGTGCCACAGCCCGCTCTGCGGCGGAGGGCGTTCATTCAGGATGCATTGGCAGCCACGGCGCGAATGCGGTCATCAAGATCTCGTTCAATCATGCGAATGTCAAATCCGTGTGTCTGCAGGATCTTCCGAACTGCCCTGAATTGTCCATGGCCAATTTCAAACAGGAGCCAGCCCCCTGCCTGAAGATGATTGGCTGCCCGCGATGCGATTCTCCCGTAGGCCTCGGTTCCGTCTCGCCCGGACATCAAGGCATGCCGGGGTTCATGCTCCCTGACTTCGCGGGACAGGTTGCAGTGGTCCCGGTCCCCTATATAGGGGGGATTCGACAAGATCAAGTCATAGCGTCCCAGCCGGTCGCTTGCCAGCCAGTCCGAGACAAAAAAGTGACATCTGTCGGCAAGTTCCAACCGCCTGGCATTTTGCCTCGCCGCTGCAATCGCTCGAGGACAGATATCAACGCCCGTCCCGTGCACGCCGGGTCGATGGGCAAGCAGGGCCAGCAGGAGACAGCCGCTCCCGGTGCCAAGATCCAGGACTGTCCCGAAGGTCAACCGACAGGCAAGGTCCACGAGGGCCTCTGAATCGGGGCGGGGAATCAGGACCTCGGGCGGTGTGAGGAAGTCCAGGCCATAAAATGACCGATGGCCGGTGATATGGGCCACCGGGACATGATGGCAGCGGCGTTCGACAGAATGCCAGAAGAGCGTTGCGGCAGCCTCGGTGCTCCTCGTGACGTTGGCGCGCGCATGGTCCCAGAGCCGCCAGGCATCGAGTCCGGGATCAGCAAGCCTGGCCTCGCGCAGGCGCTTGCCGGCCTGCATCAGGAGTTCGGACGGCAAGGTGCTGGTCATGAGGCGTTGGCCAGGGCCTGGACCCGTTCATGGGCGATCAGGGCATCGATGATCTCATCAAGATTGCCCTGCAGCACCTGATCGAGTTTGTAGAGCGTGAGATTGATCCGGTGGTCCGTCAGGCGTCCCTGGGGATAGTTGTAGGTCCGGACCCGTTCGGACCGGTCACCTGTGCCCACCTGCATCTTGCGGTCGGCGGCCCGTTCCGATGCCGCTGCGGCGGTCTTTTGCTGATAAAGCCGCGAGCGCAGCACCGTCATGGCCTGGGCACGATTGCGGTGCTGGGATTTTTCAGATGAGAGGACCGTGATGCCGGTGGGGATATGGGTGATCCGGACAGCCGAGTCGGTTGTATTGACGTGCTGGCCTCCGGCCCCGCTGGCGCGCATCGTCTCGATGCGGATCTCGTCCGGCGCGATCTCGACATCGACCGCCTCGGCCTGGGGCAGGACGGCAACAGTGGCCGCCGAGGTATGGACTCGGCCGCTGGATTCGGTTTCGGGGACCCGTTGGACACGGTGGACACCCGCTTCATATTTCATGCGCTGATAAGCCCCCTTGCCCTCAATGGTGACAATGACCTCACGAAAGCCACCAAGGGCACTGGCACTGGCATCCAGCGGTTGGAAATCCCATTTCCTGAGAGCACAGTAGCGCTCGTACATCGCATAGAGGACACCCGAAAACAGGGCCGCCTCCTCGCCCCCCGTTCCGGCCCGGATCTCGAGCACAACCGAGCGCTGGTTT
Source organism: Paracoccaceae bacterium (assembly GCA_965215545.1). Classification (GTDB taxonomy): domain Bacteria; phylum Pseudomonadota; class Alphaproteobacteria; order Rhodobacterales; family Rhodobacteraceae; genus MPNP01. The sequence goes on along the minus strand of OZ244066.1, from coordinate 2,763,711 downwards.
GCCGGGTCATCGGCCAGAAGGAGATCCGTCAACCTCGCTTCACACGCCGCATGCCGGGCCTGCAGCGCAGCGATTTCCTCCAGCGCCAGATCCTTGAGTTCCGGATCCTCGACCATATGGCGGACGATATCAAGCTCCTTTCCGAGAGTTTCCATCTCCTCGATCCTGGCCACGATGGGCATCAGCCGATTGTACTCACGTGCCAGGGACGCGATGTCGCCGACATGCTCCTTCATGGCCATCTTGGCCTCGATCTCTCCATATCGAGACCGGATCTGATCGAGTTTTTTCTGGTCGAGCATGCCGATTTCACCCTGCGCCAGAGGTCCAGGCGTTCAACAGGTCCAGGCTGATTGCCAACGGTGCCGGGCCATTGGTGCCGCCATGAACTGTCAGCGGGTCGGATTGGCTGTCGATGATCCCGGCCCGGAGGCCATGCGGCAGCATCTGACAGGTCTTCTAGGCGGTTGCGCTCGCCAACTGCTTGCCTTCGTCCTCGATCTGGGCGGCCTTCCTGGTAACCAGCGCAACAATTTCGTCAACCATCGCCTCATTGGACAGTTTGTGCGAGGTCTGGCCGGCCAGATAGACCATGCCGGCATCCTTGCCGCCCCCGGTGAATCCCACATCGGTCATGAGGGCCTCACCGGGCCCATTGACGACACAGCCAATGATCGACAGTGTGATGGGTGTCTGGATATGCGCCAGTCTTTCCTCAAGGATGCCGACGGTCTTGATGACGTCGAATCCCTGGCGGGCACAGCTTGGACACGCGATGATTGTCACGCCGCGTGTTCGCAGACCCAATGACTTCAGGATCTCCGAGCCAGCCTTGACCTCTTCCACCGGGTTGGCAGCCAGGCTGACGCGGATGGTATCACCGATCCCCGACCACAGCAGACTGCCCAGACCGATGGCTGACTTGATGGTGCCCGGAAACAGCGGACCGGCTTCGGTGATCCCGAGATGGATCGGGGCATCGGTCTTTTCGGCCAGGCCCCGGTAGGCGGCCGAGGCAAGAAAGACATCCGAGGCCTTGCAGCTGATCTTGTATTCCGTGAACCCATTGTCCTCGAGAATCCGGATATGGCCCAGACCTGATTCGATCATGGCTTCCGGGCAGGGCTCGCGGTACTTTTCCAGCAGGTGTTTTTCCAGGCTGCCGGCATTGACCCCGATCCGCATGCTGCATCCATTGCTCCGGACGGCAGCAATGACTTCCCGGACCCGGTCCTCGGCTCCGATATTGCCCGGATTGATCCGGATGCATGAGGCCCCGACATCAGCCGCCTCGATGGCTCGCTTGTAATGAAAATGGATGTCGGCAACGATCGGGACCGGACTTTCCCGCACGATCTCGGCCAGAGCCTTCGAGGACTCACGATCCGGGACGGACACCCTGATGATTTCCGCTCCGATCTCCGCGCATTCCTGAATCTGTGCGACCGTGGCGGCGATGTCCGTGGTCACGGTGTTGGTCATGGTCTGGACCGATATCGGTGCATCACCACCGACCGGGACATCCCCGACCATGATCTGGCGCGATGGCCTTCTGGCAATGTTGCGCCATGGACGAACTGTATTGTGCAGTACCATAACCCTTACCCTATCGCCCTATACCCTATCGACGTACGCCTGTTTCATTGGGCCAGACGGTTGGACCCTCTCCCCGTCAACCCGACCACGATCAGGTTTGGCAGATAACAGGTCCGTTACAGCATCTGCCAGAGAATCCCTACCAGATAATTCCAGAGAGTCCATTCCGTGACATGCTGTTCAATTTGTCCCAAGGGGGCGCACAGATCACCCCATGGCACCCTGCCATGGCCAGGCCTGGCGGTCCGGCACCAGTCCTGTCACGCAAGCAGCCGGACCATGGCCCGCGCCCAACGATATCGGGGGAGATCGGACAGTTGCGGCATGATGCTCAGTTGAGCGTCTCAAGGACGGCCGGATCGGTGCCAAGATCACGGTCAGCGTAGACATCAGCAATCGCGGCAGGAGCCAGCGACACCTGCTTGACGACCCGGGTTCCGCTGCCAACTGGTCCATAGATCTGATCATCGACCAGAATGTAGACGTACCCCGACATGCCTGACCGCAGAAAGACATCCTTGTCAGTATCGGGAACGACATACTGCTCGCCCCTGGCCAGAATTCTTTCGATATACACCGTCCCTTCCGAGTCCTGCACCTGGATCCAGGCGGGTGCGACCGGGTGCAGAATGACGGTCCCGGCGGACAGGACATCAACTGGCCGGTCGGCTCCGGCCACCGGTGACTCAATCGGCGCCGTGGCAAAGGCCGTGATCTGGATGTCTTCGGCCATTCCCGGCTCTGCGGGCGGGTTCATGGCCTCGAGAATCGGCAGGAGGTCCATCCCGTCGTTGACACCATCAAGCGGATTGTAACCTCTGTCCCCCTCTTCCAGCGAGAGCGGTGCGCTCCGGGTGCTGTCATGGGTCTGGAGTCCCACATTCACCTCCGTGGTCTGGAATGCCTCCTCAACCCACTCGACCGGTTGCAGGTCACCGATTGTCTCAAGGGATGTGTGGCCCCGCAGGGCATCGGGCTCCTGAGCCGTGCCGGGAACGGTGTCGCTGGCAGCGAGGCCCCGGGGATCACCATCTCCGAACTCGATCTGGGCCATCTGCAACGCGGCATCGGAGACAGTCAGGAGTTTGAAGTAGTTGTAGAGTGTCAGTGATGCATAGCCTGCGGCAGCCAGAAAGATCACCAACGATGTCGCGGTAAACACACCAATCATGGAGATGTTGCCAAACAGCATCTGGAACAGGGAGGATTGGTTGAAGGACCGATAGGCATCTGACGTCGTCGGGCCCTGGCGCCAGACAGAGGTCTGCTGGCGCCTCCTTTCTGTCGTGGCGGCCCGGCCAATGTGGCCTGTCAGCGCGCAGAACTGTTTGTGAACCGCATCGGGATCCAGGTTGAGAAAGCGGGCATACTGCCGCACATACCCCCCGATCAGGCCGGGATTGGCAAAGGCCCTGAGATCGCCACCCTCGATGGCAAGGATGATCCAGGGACGCAGCCCGATCTCATCCTGGATATTGATCAGTGACTTGCCGAGACTGGCCCGATGGCCGCGCAGGACATCACCAAGTTCCTGGAAGTTGCCTGCCTTCTCGCCGTCGTCATTGTTTTTTCTGAACTGAAATCGCACTGCTCGAAACCCTACCTCAGAGTCCGACGCCTGATGCTAGCACAATACACGCAGAATGCAAGCCATAATGTCAAAATAAATCAAGCCAAAAGCGACCCCGCCCGAAAATCCGGACCACGTGTGAGCACTTCTTCCAACAACGCGGCTAGAAGTTTGAATTTCAACAGAATCAATCGGGTCCAGGGCACCGTGCGGGTCGGATCATGCTCTTGGCACAGAACGGTTGATACAATTCCGGTAAACAATTGACTTAAAACGTTTCCTTGATCAATCAATCAATCGTCAATCTCGCCAAGCGAATGATAAAAGACAATGGGATAGATCGATACAAATCCAATTGATCTCATATTGCCCGATTGGACCGAATCCGGTCCTGACGGAGCACGGCAATGATCGTGGCCAGAGATTCGGGCGGCGACTCGAGTCCGAGCAACCAGTCGAGGATTTCCTGATCCGGTCTTGCCAGCAAGGCCTCGAATGCATCCAGCAGGTCGGGATCGCCAGCGGTCAGGCGGGTCATGGCAAACTCACCCAGGACAACACAGGTTTCCCTCAATCCCCGCTGCCGGGAACGAAGCTGCAGGCAACGAAGCCGATCTGTCCCGCTTTCGACCCGATGTCCTGCCATGTCCTCATCCACGGGCCTGTAATCAAATCGCCGGATTCGTGAATGCCTTGATTTCTTCCATGGAGAGCAGGGCCGTGACATTGAAGATCTTCACATCCTTGATGAGTTCCTGGTAGAAGGCATCGTAGGATTTGGCGTTGGTCACCAGGACCTTGAGGATATAGTCGACATCGCCTGCCAGGCGGTGGGCCTCCAGCACCTCGGGGCGGTTCCGGATTGATGTCAGGAATTTTTTCTGCCACGCCGCCTCATGCTCGGACGTGCGGACAAGGACGAAGAAGCACGCTTCGTATCCCAGTTTCTCCGCATCAATCTCAACCGTGAACCGCTTGATGATCCCACGACTGCGCAGTCGGTTGATCCTGTTCCAGATCGGTGTCTTGGAGGTTCCGATCTTCCTGGATATTGCCTCGAGGGTCTGCCGCGAGTCCTCAATGAGTTCCCGCAGGATCTTCCGGTCGGTTGCATCGGGTTCGGGATGGGCTGACGGCGTGGAGGTGGAAGATTTTGTCATTGGAAAATACACCCATTTCGGTCAATGATTGCGTCATATTTCCCTAGTTCGTGAGGTCAATAATGTCCAGCAATTCGGTCCATTCCCGCTGGGTGAGACCGGATGTCTCAAACGTCACGGTCTCGCCGGCCAGGCGTCGCTTGATCAGTTTGATCGTGGTGGCGGACAGGGTGGCTGACTCGCGCATGTAATCCCTGTAGGCCTGCCAGGCGATGGGGGCCCAGGCCTTGACCAGCCGCTCGAGTTCACCGGCATAGCACTGGATCTCGAACTGCGCATGCGGATCATTGCGCAGGAGGATGAAATGCAGGAGGTTGTGCAGGTCGATCTTCCAGTACCACTGGGTATAGACATTGGCAGGCAAGTTCATGCGAGCCAATTCCCGGGCCAGGCCGGGGCCAGTGTCGTCGGCAGTGAGCATGCGCTCGTAATTTGCATAGTTGCGGGCACTGTCCTCCTTGAGGATTTGCAGGACCTCGGCGGCCTCGGTGCCAGTCAGGACGTCGCCTCGCCCCTGGCGATTGGTGGTTGACTGGGCTGACAGGTGTTCGGGGGCCGGTATGTAGAACTCATTATCGAGTTTTGAATACCGGGCCGAATACTCGTTGACCGACGCTGTCCGATGACGGATCCATTGCCGGGCCACAAACAGCGGCAGTTTGACATGCACCTTGATCTCACACATCTCGAAGGGTGTTGTGTGTCGGTGCCGCATCAGGAACCGGATCAGGCCCTCATCGTTGCGGGTCTTCTTGGTCCCGGTCCCATAGGAGACGCGGGCGGCCTGCACGATGGACTCATCGGTTCCCATGTAGTCGATGACACGAATGAATCCATGATCAAGAACGGGGTGAGCTGTGTACAGCAACGCTTCAAGACCGGGACTGACAACCCGACGCGTCGAGCCCGTCGCCGCACGCTGGGACTCGATGTCGGCCCGCTGTTCGTTCGTCAGGTTCATCCTGCCCATCCTGCTCACATCTGCCGCCACTCCCGTGCGGGGAACGGTGTGTTCCCGTGACAGGATCGGCCAATCGGGTCCTTATACGGTCTCGACGTCTGGAGCAAAACACTGCGGACCCATGAAACCAGGCCCCACAGGGTCAGGTATTGCCGAGACATCGCGTTTGGCGTAACAGGGAAAATCCTGAATCAATGGGAGTCTCACGACAGTGATCAAATATCTGCATGTCATGGTCAGGGTTCTTGATCTTGAGAAGTCCATGGCATTTTACAACTTGCTGGGCCTGGTCGAGGTCCGGCGCACGACCAATGAACAGGGCCGCTTTACCCTGGTCTTCATGGCACCGCCGGACCAGCCTGACTGTCCGGTCGAATTGACCTACAATTGGGATGGTGATGCCAGCCTGCCCTCTGACAGCCGGCACTTTGGCCACCTGGCCTATGAGGTCGATGACATCTATGCCACCTGTGCGATGTTGCAGGAGCATGGTGTTCTCATCAATCGACCGCCAAGGGATGGGCATATGGCCTTCATCCGTTCACCGGACAATGTCTCGATCGAGCTGCTGCAGGCAGGCGGTGCGCTGCCCATCAAGGAGCCCTGGGCGAGCATGGAAAGCGTTGGTCACTGGTAACGCTGGACATGACAAAATAGTCACACCCGGGCGGTCAGAGGGGCCCGGCGTCAGTCGGGGGTGGACATTTGCCATCCCCCACCCTATCTTCATCAGTGTCCACTCGTGGACTATGACGATAAACGCGCACGGAATAAACGGACCGGACCCGGGGGCGGTACCCGGCGACTCCACCAGATCACCGTTGTCTTGGCAGGTGCCATGGGGTCGAAATAGGATTGACGGACGCGTAAAGGTGTTGGCTTTCGTTCAGCGAGGTACCACTGTTATCGGTCCACACAGCACAATTGCCAATGACAATCGTGCCCCGGTGGCGCTGGCTGCATAGCAGTCCGTAAAATCGGAAATGACTCTGGGGCAATCTAGCACGCCCCAGCGGGGTTCGGCAGGCACCTGGCAACATGAGCCTGCCATTTCCTTTTGCTTGCAACCGATCTTCGGTACACGGGGTCACAGCACTCACTGCGTGATTGGGGGATCAAGTGCACGTCGATTACAGCGGGCTCGTGTTCGAGTCATTCCTTGAACTGATCCGCAAGGTGCTGGCGATCGTGGGCGAGGCCGGTGCTCCCTATGAGAGCGGAATTCTGATCAAGTTCCAGATGGATCATCCCGATCTGGTCATTCCCGATGCCATCAGGGCCGAGTATCCCGAGACCATGAGCATCATCCTGCAGCACATGTTCGATGATCTGGAGGTCGAGGGGACTGCATTCAGCGTGACCCTCTTTTTCAATGGAGCGCCTGCCCGGCTCACCATCCCCCTTGCCGCCATCACTTCGTTCGAGGATCTGGGCCGATCGATTCTCTTCACTCTGGAACCGGGCGCATTTGACAGGATCGGGACCCACACCACTGGCGCCACAACAGAAGCAGACAACGCGCCGGTTGAGGCGCCTGCCGAGATCATCAGACTGGACAGTTTCCGCAAGACCGCGGACAGGACGGAAGAGTCTTGACACCGGTGGCCGGGAATTGAGATAGACGATGTGTCCGGTCCGCTGCGATGCCAGAGCAGTGGCACCGGGAGGCAGGGGGACAACCGACAGGTGTGACATGGCAAGCCAGCGGACAGAATCGGACAGTTTTGGCGACATCGATGTGCCGGCCGAGCGCTACTGGGGTGCCCAGACCCAGCGATCGCTGGGGAATTTTCCCATTGGCTGGGAACGCCAGCCTGTTGCAGTCATCCGGGCTCTGGGCATCATCAAACAGGCCTGTGCCCAGGCAAATATCGAGTTCGATTTGATTGACGAAACGCTTGGCCAGGCGATCATCAAGGCGGCCAGCGAGGTTGTCGCCGGGACCCATGATGCCGAGTTTCCCCTCAGTGTCTGGCAGACCGGTTCGGGCACCCAGTCCAACATGAATGCCAATGAGGTCATCGCCAATCGTGCCATCGAGCTGCTCGGCGGCACCATCGGCAGCAAGTCCCCGATTCATCCCAATGACCATGTCAACCTCTGCCAGTCGTCCAATGATACGTTTCCCACCGCCATGCACATCGCCACGGCCCGTGAGGCCACAGCCCGACTGCTCCCCGCCCTCCGGGCTCTGCACGCCGAACTTCTCCAGCGCGTTGCCGATTTCGATGGTATCGTGAAAATCGGTCGTACCCACACCCAGGATGCCACCCCCCTCACCCTTGCCCAGGAATTTTCCGGCTATGCCCGGCAGGTCGAGCTGGCGAGCCAACGAATCTCCCGGGCCCTCGATGGCCTCCATGAACTCGCCCAGGGCGGAACGGCGGTCGGGACCGGTCTCAACACCCGACCGGGATGGGCGGACCGTGTCGTGGAACTGATTGCCGCCGGGACCGGGATTCCCTTCCGGTCGGCCACCAACCGGTTCGAGGCCATGGCAGCCCATGATGCAATGGTGGCCTTTTCCGGCGCCGTCCGCACGGCGGCAGCCTCCCTCTTCAAGATCGCCAACGACATCCGATTGCTGGCTTCCGGGCCCCGCTGCGGTCTTGGCGAAATCCTCCTGCCCGAAAATGAGCCCGGCTCCTCGATCATGCCCGGCAAGGTCAATCCGACCCAGACCGAGGCACTCACCCAGGTCTGTCTGCATATCATCGGCAACGATGCCGCCGTGGCCATGGCCGGCAGCCAGGGCCACTTCGAGCTCAATGTCTACAAGCCGATGATGGCCTACAATGTCCTGCAGTCCGTCCAGCTGCTCGGGGATGCCGCCGACTCCTTCCGCGTCCGTTGCGTGGCTGGCATCGCCGCCAACCGCGAGCGGATTGATGATCTGATGAACCGATCACTGATGCTGGTCACGGCCCTGGCTCCCAGGATCGGCTATGATAATGCCGCCAAGGTGGCCAAGACAGCCCATGCCAATGGCACCACCCTCAGGACCGAAGCCGTGGCGCTCGGCTTTGTCACCCCCGAGGAGTTCGATCAGATCGTCCGACCGGACCAGATGCTCGGCCCCCGGTGATGGCGGGGCCGAAACGTCCCCAGAAGTTCACTCGGCGGGCAGGCCTGCAGCGCCTGGTCCTCTCCCCAAGCCGATCCGAATCAGCCGGGAACGGTGCATGGGAGGCTTGAGGTTGGCCGGTGGCAGGGAGGGCGGACGTATCCAGAGCACCACCTGACGCAGGCCTCGCAATGTGGGGACAAGGATGTCACCCCTCCTGCGGGTTGCAGAGCGTGGTGGCCTGCCCGTTATGCGCCGTTGCCATGATCCGCAATCCATCGCGGCCCCTACAGAACGCAATTCCTCCGCCCTCGCTTTGCCCCGCACCCTCCTTCTGGCCCATGCCGCACACAAGGCGGGAGCATGCAAATTCAGCTTCGGGCCGATCAGAAGCCCTCCATCGCCTCAGCCCGCACCTCCAGCAGATTCCGCGCCTCCCGTCCACAGGCAATGGCAACGAGATGGACGGTCTTGCCATGATGGGCGTCCGCATAGCCCTGGTCCCGCATCTGGGCGTGCGCAGTCGCCAGTGCCGCCTCGGCGGCATCGGCACTGTCCGCCATCTTGAACTCGAGGATGAACACCTGATCCCCGAGATGGACCACCAGGTCGGCCCGGCCATGGCCGGTGGCGGCCTCGGCGTGCACATCGACGCCGATGGACCGGAAGACCATGTGCAACAGACTGGCATACCAGGCCTCATAGCGGGCGAGATCGTCTGTGGTGTGCCACTGGTAGGGAATGCCGGCCAGCCAGGCGCGGAGCGTGGCCGCGAAACCGGCAAAGTCGCCCGCTTCAAGCTGGTCACGCAGGGTCTCGCCTTCGTCCAGAGGCACCCGGCCCTGCGGGGACAGGGTCGCCAGCAGCTGATCGTTCAGGCTGAGCCTGACCTCCTGATTGGGACAGTCCAGTCGGTACAGGGTGCGATGGCCCTGGCGGATTTCGTCCGTGATGGTGAGGTACCCCGTCTGGAACAGCAGGGCCTCGGGGCTGATGGCATCGACATCGAACTTCGTGATCAAGGACCGGTCGATCCGCCGGCCCTCGATCTCCTGCAGGCTGACCGACTTGGCCTTGAGAGTCTCGAACAGGAAGGTCGGCGAGCCGGTCTCGAACCAGTGAGGGTAGAATTCCCGGGTATCCAGCAGCAACAGCACATCGAAGGGGTTGTAAAGGCGCTCTTCGCCCCGCCAGTGGTAGCCGTTGTACCAGCTGCGGATCATGTCCCGATCCAGACCCTCCAACTCGGGGGCAAAGACGGTGTCGAGGTCGGCCTCGGTGTAGCCGCAGAGCGTGGCAAAGCGGGGATCGAGGCTGATGTCCTCGAGGTTGTTGAGACCCGAGAACAGGCTGACCTTCGAGACCATGCTGATGCCGGTGACAAAGACGAAGCGGACATGGGCGGCACTGTCCTTGATGATGCCGTAGAAACCCCGCAGATAGTCGCGGTTGGCGCGGGCCCGGGCGGGGTCGTGGAGGGCATCGAGGATCGGCTTGTCGTATTCGTCGACGAGGATCGCCACCGGTTGACCCATCTTCTGATGCGCACGACGCAAAACGTTGCGCAGGCGGCGCGGGCCGGTGCTGGATGTGTGCGCAGGCGTGAGGCCATGGTCATCCTCGACGGCCTCGAGCTGTTCGATGATGTCGCCCTCGATCTCTTCTGGGGTGCTGTACCTCCCACCAAAGCTCAGCCGCACCACCGGATGGGTTGTCGACCAGTCCCAGTGGTCATGGATGGCCAGGCCCTGGAAGAGGGCCTCCTCGCCGGCAAACAGGGCCCGGAGCGTGTCGAGGAGCAGACTCTTGCCGAAGCGGCGGGGGCGGGAGAGGAAGTAATGCCGTCCCGCCTCCACGAGTTGCCGGATGAGCGGGGTCTTGTCGACATAGTAGAAGTCCTCGCTCCGGATGGTCGTGAAGTCCTGAATACCAATAGGTAGAGACTGCCGGGTCATGCTGTCCTTCCGTGCCAAGCTGCGGGTTGGGGGTTGCTCCCTCCATGTCCTGAGGGGACTCTACCACAATATGAAAACAGAGGGCAGAGCGTCCCGTGGGGTCAATACCTGCTGGCCCTACCCCATTTCCCAATCTGGCACGTGGGCCTGACTTGAACCAGGGATGCTCATCCGGTTCGGTCTGCAGATCATTCCATCAACCCCGAGATCCCAATTCCACATTCGAGGCAAGGACGCGCCGGGTAGCAGAACCCATCCTGAAGAACGAGGTTTCAGATCCGGTATTTGTTGCCTGCCCGCATGGTATGGAGTGCCCGTCGCAACGACCCGTTCAACAGTTTCGCTGACTGCTACCGATCGGCCTGCTTCGATGCCATCGAATCTTGGTCCGACTTGCCTTCAGCAGGTGGTTTTGAGGGCGTAGAGGCAGGGAGTGCCGCACGCGCGAGTTTCGCCCTCGAGACAGTGAAACCATTTGCATTCTGCACGGTAATACCGTACATATGCGGGCATGATCGTCCGGTCCATCCGTCATCGAGGAGTCCGCCAGCTATTCGAGAACAATTCGTCCCGGCGCCTGAAGCAAGACTTGGTAGAGCGGGTGCGCGGTATTCTGGCCGCGCTTGTCTTGGCCGAGACCATGGAGGACTTCATCCGCAGGGCGGCACCCGGATGGCGGATCTACCGGCTGTCGGGTGCTTGACGGAACGAATGGAGCGTGTCCGTGTCGGGCAACTGGCGCATCACGTTCGAGGAACGCAACGGTGCCATTGAGCGCCTGAACCTGGAGGACTACCACTGATGACCAGCTGCGACACCAAGATGGGGATGACGCCTCCTCATCCCGGCACCTTCATACGGATCGAGGCCCTTGAGGAGCTGGGGTTGAGCGTTTCGGCGGCGGCGCGGATTCTCGGCGTGCGACGTGCGACGCTGTCGGACCTTGTAAACGGCAACGCTGCGCTGTCGCCAGAAATGGCACTCAGGGTCGAGAAGGCGTTCGGCCTCAGCATGGACCTGCTGCTCAGGATGCAGGCATGGCATGATGCGACGCAGATGCGCGCACGGGCCGACGAAATCGATGTTCAGCGGTATCAGCTGGCGTGATGGGGCCGTTTCTCAAGATGTGAGGCGGCTTCTGGTACACCTGCCGCGAGTCATCCACCCACGGGCCTGGGCTCAATCATACGCAGGAAATTTGGTCAGGCGGTGCGGCATCGCAAATCGGTTGACACCGAATGATGCCGGATTGATGTATGCAGGACCAGTCTGTCTGATTCCGGAATATTTGTCCTGCCGCCCCTGGATCTGCCGCTGCATGCTTGGTGCCAATGGTTATCCGACCAGAGTGAGGAACGGGAATGTTTCGAGAAGCCAATAGGAGAGCAGGCTGAAATTCCCGGTCACGAGGAGGAAGCCGATGGCGATGAGTAGCAACCCCATGGCGATTTCGATGGTGCGCATGTGGGGTTTGAGCCGTTCGATGAGGGCGGTGGCCCTAGCCAGCAGGAGAGCGACGATGATGAAGGGGATCCCAAGACCGGCAGCATAGAACGCCAGCAGCACCCCACCCCGGACCACGGAGTCTTCCTGGGCGGCAAGGGCAAGGATGGCGCCGAGTTGGGGGCCGATACAGGGGGTCCAGCCGAAGGCAAACGCAAGGCCGAGGACGAAGGCACCACCGGGGCTTTGGCCGATGTGGCCGGTTGCAAGGCGAAACTCACGACTGAGAATGGGAATCGGGACAATGCGCAGGAAATGCAGGCCAAAGAGAATGATGACCACACCGGCGATCTGTTGAAACAGGACCTGGTTCCGGATGAAGACAATGCCGAGGGCCGCAGCGGTCAGTCCGAGGATCACGAAGACCACCGAGAGGCCAAGCACAAACAGCACCGAGCGCGATACAGCACGGGTGCGGGCCTGACCTGCCGTCGTCAGCTCGGCCAATGTCATCCCGGACATATAGGCAAGGTAGGGCGGAATGATCGGCAGGACACAGGGCGAGATAAAGCTGAACAGACCCGCCATCAGCGCAATCATCAAGGCCGGCAGGAGTGTGGCATCCAGGATGTCAATTCCGGGCATATGCAGAGGTCCGACAGCCTTCAGATTTTGCTTCCACTACCCGGCTTTGCCATAGAAGCCACGTCAAGTCTTTTTGAGGAATGTCATGCCGGATGCTGTTGAGGAACTTGATGCCCGCGGTCTGCTCTGCCCCCTGCCGGTCCTGCGAATCATCAAGGCCCTGCGGACCCTGGCCCCAGGTGACCATCTCAAGGTTTTGACAGACGATCCGGCCGCCGTGATCGACGTCCCCCACTTCTGCCACGAACACAAGCATACGCTGGTATCAGCGACGGAAGGCACAGACGATGCCGTCTTCCTGATCCGCAAGAACCCGTAGGTCAGGACTCCTCAGTGTCCGAGTGGGCACCGAGGATTTGCAACAGTTCCTGTCGGCGGTGCATGGCGGCGGCATGAGATGCCATCCAGACAGGCCCGAACCCACGGATTGACTGGGGCAGGCGCGCAAGTTCGATGGCTGCCTCGATGGTGTCGTTGCCGGGTGGGTGGGCAAGCAGGAACTCCATGTCCTGGCACCAGGTGCGTCGGAGGGCGTGCTGGATGCGCCGCTCGCTGGCATGGCAGAAGGGATCAAGCACTGAGCCCCGCAGGACCTTGCCCCATGCCAGGATCCTGAACAGCGGATGGATCCAGCTGCCGAAACGGAACTTGATGGGCCGGCCATTGCGTCGGAGAAAGCCCAGCAATGGTGGAGCAAGGTGATAGACAATGTGAAAACCGGACGTGAACGACTCCCGGGCCTGAACGGCGGTGGCAAGATGCAGACGGGCCACCTCGTACTCATCCTTGATGGCAAGCAGGCGATGATAGGAGATGAGCACATCCTCATGGAATGGGGTCTTGGCAAATCGGTTGGCAAAGGCTGTGTAGCGCGCGGCAAGAGCCGTGTTCTGGTAGTGCTTGAGGTGTTCCTCGCGGGCGCGCTGGCGAGAGGCGAGATCCTGTGCGGGCGGGGGATCGGCCTTGCCCAGATGATCCCCCTGATCTGCTGCGATCATGCGACCGACAGCGAAGGCACGGAGATTCTCGGCAACCCTGGTCCCATTGAGCTCAATGGCCCGGCTGATGGCTGCAAGGCTGAGCGGGATCGCGCCCTGTTGCCATGCGCAGCCAAACAGGATCATGTTGGCATAGAGTGTATCCCCCAATGCGGTTCGGGCCGCAGCGCTGGCATCGAAACAGCGTGCTGTCGCAGTGCCAAGGGAGGTAGTCAGGCGCTCCTGCAAGGCTTCGGCGGGAAATGCATAGTCCGGATCAAGGGTGAATTCATTCGTGACGATGGGTGCAGTGTTGATGGCCGCACCGGTCCGATCCTTGCGCACCAGGGCCCGGATCCCGGCACTGGCGGCCAGCACCAGATCGCCGGCGATGAGGCAGTGAGCGGTGCCGGGCGTGACACGGATGGCGGCGATGTCGTCCTGTTGGCGGGCAATCCGGCAGTGCACGACAACCGCCCCACCCTTCTGGGCCAGTCCTGCCATCTCGAGCATGCCACAACCGAGGCCATCGAGATGAGCCGCCATTGCGAGCACGGCTCCGATGGTGACGATGCCTGTCCCGCCGACCCCGGCCACGACAATCCCGCAATTGCGGTCGATGGGTTGGATGGGTGGCTCCGGCAGGTCGGGCAAGTCCCAGTCCGGTATGCTGGACGGGAGTGGCTGGGTCCCCGTGAGCGTGACAAAGGACGGGCAGAAGCCATCAAGGCATCGCAGGTCGATGTTGCAACTGGACTGGTCGATGGTCCGTTTGATTCCGAACTCCGTGGTCAGCGGTGTGATGGCCAGGCAGTTGGACTGGTGGCTGCAGTCACCACACCCCTCGCAGATGTCGGGGTTGATGAACACCCGTTCGGGGGCCTCGGGAAAGCTCCCCCGCTTGCGCCGCCGACGTTTTTCGGCCGCACACGTCTGGCAATAGACCAGAACCGAGACACCCTTTTTGGTTGCGAGATCCCGTTGCACACGCTCAAGATCGGCCCGCTCATGCACGGATACGAAGCGTGGCATGTTGCGGACAAAATCAGCCTCCCGGCCATCATGGACACAGGCGATGTGCTCGACGCCGATGGCCTTGAGTTCTCGCACGAGACGCTGTGGGGTCAGTCCACCGTCATTGGCCTGGCCACCGGTCATGGCCACGGCATCATTGTAGAGAATCTTGAAGGTGATGGTCGTGCCCGCCGCCACGGCACCCCGGATCGTCATCAAGCCCGAATGATTGTAGGTGCCATCACCAATGTTCTGGAAGATGTGTCCGCGGGTTGAGAAGGGGGCCTCGCCGATCCAGTTCGCCCCCTCTCCACCCATATGGGTAAAGCCCAGCGTGTCGCGATCCATCCACTGGACCATGTAGTGACAGCCGATTCCTGCATAGGCCCGGGAACCCTCGGGAATACGGGTGGATGTATTGTGGGGACATCCCGCACAGAAGTATGGCACACGCTCCAGGAGATCGGGTGCACCCCCCGCTCCCGCCTCTTCCGTGAGTTTGAGGACGCGCTCAAGACCCGGGACCGGCAGTCCCCTGCCCCGCAGGATCCCGCCAATGGCATGGGCGACCAACATCGGGTTGAGCTCATATTTCTCGGTCAGGAGGATCCGGCCTTCCTCATCACGATGGCCAAGAACCACCGGCCGCTGCGGTATGTTGAAGAAGGCCTCCTTGATCTGACCCTCGATGATCTTGCGCTTTTCCTCAACAACGATCACGCACTCGAGGCCTCGGAGGAACGCCTGCATGGACTGGATCTCGAGCGGCCAGGTCATCCCGACCTTGTAGGTCGTCAGACCCAACCGCTCACAGTCGGCTGTCTCGAGACCAAGGAGTGTCAGTGCCTCGACAAGATCAAGCCATGACTTGCCGGCTGCCACCAGCCCAACCCGGGCTCCAGCGGTTCCATGGATCCGCCGGTCCAGATGGTTGGCCGCAGCAAAGACCCCGGCTGCGGCACGTCGGTAATCGATCAATCGGGCTTCGCGCTCGATGGGCGTATCCCAGATCCGGATGTTGAGTCCGCCCTCTGGGCCCTCGACCTCGGGCAGGACTGGTTGCAGCCGGTCCATTGATGCGACTGCCGAACTCGTCGATTCAACCGTTTCCTTGACGCATTTGATGCCGACCCAGTTGCCGGAAAGGCGGGACATCGCATAGCCAAGAATACCATAATCAAGGAGCTCCTGGACACTGGAGGGGGCCAGGATCGGGATAAAGGTATTGATCAGACCGGGTTCGGACTGATGCAGGGTGGTGGAGCTTTCCCCTGTGTGATCGTCACCCATGGCCACAAGGACACCGCCACTCGGGTCCGTACCGGCCATGTTGGCATGTCGGAAGGCATCCCCGGAACGATCAACGCCCGGGCCCTTGCCGTACCAGAGGCCGAAAACACCATCATACTTGCCTTCGCCGCGCACTCCGGCCATCTGCGATCCCCAGAGAGCTGTGACCGCAATTTCCTCATTGAGAGCCGCCTGGAAACGGATCCGGGCCGCATCAAGCTCCGCCCTGGCCGCTTGCAACTGGAAATCCAGCGCACCCAGGGGTGATCCCCGATAGCCGGTCACCAGACCTGCCGTGCGCAACCCGGCCATCTGGTCCCGGGCCTGCTGTTCCAGCAACAGACGCACAAGAGCCTGCGAGCCACTGAGCAGGACCGGCGATTTGGTCAGATCAAACCTGTCGGCAAGACCGACATCCCTCATTGATCACCCTTCCCCGTCATCAAGGATTCCCCTGCATAGATCCAAGGCATTGTCGCCGCTCACAGTTCCCCTTGTTCATCTCCCTATACACGGCCTGATCTGCAAATACGTTCCCGAAGAGGGCCGTCGCCGCATGCCCACTGGTGACTGGCGATCGGAACGGAAGCATGTCTACAGTCTCCGGGGCCCTGTCTCGTCAAGGAGATGCAGAAAAATTCTGGCAACCACTTCCCGCGCCCCGTCTTTAAGATATTTGGGTCGAGGCATCATGTCCTCAAAGGCAAGCACCGGACGGGTCTACCTGTCGTCAATGATGGCAGCCATGTCTGCGCATCCCCGGTCATCAAGTTTGTCGAAAGCAATGGGCATCTGTTGGACCATCATGAGGCTGGTCAGACAAGACAGATTGGTAGATTGATCAGTGCTGTATCCCCCACTGCCACTCTGAAGTGCAACGACCGAGCGTCAACCGGAGGGCGGGCGAAGCCCGAGCGAGGGTTGACGCTCGGTGACCCGTCTTGTGCCCATCCGTGCCGCGTGTCGGCCCCTTGGCAGCCCCATCGCGTCAATCGCGAGCATAGCGCAGCCCGCCGGGGCCGGCAAGGCCCCCGCGGTCCGGGGTGAAGAGAGGGGTGCGGGGTAGGCGCGGGACGCTACGGCCCCTTCGCCGCAGCGAAGGCCGCGGTCGGTGTCCGGGCGCCGAGCCCCGCGCGGGCATCCTGCCCAGCCGTCACCGCGGCATCGGTGTGGGTCAGGACGTCGGTGCCCGCCATCACAGGGTGGGGGCAGGGACTCCTGCACGAGATCGTTGGGGGGCGCGTTGCGCCCCCCATCCCATGCGCACCGGGGGCCAGGCGTGGTCCGGCCCGGGCCAGGACAAGGCCGGCAGCGCGGGCCCTGGCCACCGGCCTGTCGTGAGCGAACGCCTTGCCGCCCCGGCGGTGCTGGTGGGGACGGCACAGCGCGCCCAGGGCCTCGGCGGGGCCTGGAGACTGGCCCCCACGGCGGCCGCGGTCTGGCGTGCGACGCGGGCCAGCAGAGTGAACGTCGTCGCCCGGGTCCCGAGGCTGACCAGCGCCCCCTTGTGGCCCCCGACCCTGGGACGGTCGTCCCTGCGGGCCCGCCCGGCGATCGGCTCGGGGCTCCGGGCCCCCCGGGCGAGGTCGGCGTCGATGCGGTTGGCGCTGGCCGGCGTCCACCGCCGGGGCACCGAGGACGCGGCCTGGCGGCGGGTGGTCGCCAGACGCTGGGCCTGCAGGAGGATGGGCTGGCCGCCTATGCGGACCGTGCGGGCCTGGCTGTTGTCGGCGTCTACTGTGATCATGCCGTCTCGGGTCGGAAGATGGGCCGTCCCCAACTCAACGCCTTGATGACAAGCGCCCGCAACCGCGAGATCGAGTGTGTCCTTGTCTGGAAGTTTGACCGGTTCGCCCGGTCCGTGCGTCACCTCCTGACCGCGCTCGAGGAATTCGACCATCTGGGCGTGCGCTTCATCAGCGTGCAGGACCAGATCGATACCGAGAGCCCCATGGGGCGGGCCATGTTCACCATCATCGGGGCGATGGCGGAACTGGAATGATCCCTGATCAGCGAGCGTGTCCGTGCGGGTATGGCGGCCGCCCGGGCCCGTGGCAAGCATGTGGGCCGGCCGCCCAACCCGCCGGCTGTGGTGCAAGAGGTTCAGCACCTGGCCGCCACGACCCATCTCAGCATCCGGGCCATTCACGACGCCATCAATCAGACAATCGGACGCGGTCGGGTCGGGGAGATTGCCAAACAGGTCCGATCAGCGGCGAAGACCGGCAACGACGCGCCGGGACGTCCCAGTCAATGAAGGGTCCGTGCAAGTGAGATGAAGTGGTCGGAAAGCAGTCCTCGGGACATCTTTGCAAAACCGCAAATCCCATGTCGCACTTTGTAACTCTGTTGGGATAGACCCATGTTGTGCCAGAGGCCACAGTCCACCTTGCCGAAGAAGATCATCGCACCATCCCGGACAACAGCCGCGCCGAATCCGGCCCGACAGGTGGGCGGGCCATGACCGGGCGATCACCCCGATGTTCGTCGTTGGCGAGGGGCCTGTCACGGCTTGCGTCAGGCGGTCACAAAGCCGAAGATCGTGAATCCGAGGGTGACGATGGCGGCCATGTAGAACACAAGCCGGATTTCCCGGCGGGCCGTGTCTGTTTCCCGCCTGGCGGCCTCCACATCCCGCTTGGCGGCAGCATTGGCGGCCTCGGCATCCCGCTTGGCGGCAGCATTGGCGGCCTCGGCATCACGCTTAGCAGCCTCGGCATCCCGCTTGGCGGCAGCATTGGCAGCCTCGGCATCACGCTTAGCAGCCTCGGCATCCCGCTGGGCCATGGTCTCGGCCAGGCGGGCGATGTCGGTGCGGTATTCAGCCTGCATTGTCTCCATGCTTTTCTCCATCACGGCCACTTGCTTGGCCAGATCATGAAATGTCCAGATCGGAAGTCATGCCGACACCCTACACAAGGGGCCGCTTTGGGTCAATGGCGGGACCACCCTGCTCCGCCGCTCTCCACATGGGGCCCATGCACCAGCTGGGCGGCCTGGTGCCTTCCGGCCGCCGGTCATCGCGGACTGCCGCTCCGGCGCATGCGGCTGCAGCGTCCGGCAGTTGCTGGCCGACCGCCGTCACGGTGCCGTCGCTATTGACAGAGGCAGCAAGCGTCGCGGTGGTGATCCCGAGACGGCGGCCAACGCCCGGACGTTGGTCGCGCGTTGAGCCATGGCGTCCATGGCCAGACGCAAGGTGAGGCGGGCCATCTTGCGTGGGCGGCCTTGAGACCGGCCCGGGTGCGTTCGGCAATGCGATCGCGCTCGCATGCCGCCAGGGCGGCGAAGCGGCCGAACCCCGGACGGACACGGCCGCACCGGCAGTGACGATTGCGGCGCCGGTCAGGACCCGCAGGCCCACAGCCTGGTCACGCAGCCGGTCCACCAGCCTGACCCGATGTTGCAGATCGCGGCCCAGCCGATCAGCATGGTCATGCCTCCTGTTCAGAAAGACAGAGGCCCGCCGGCAACCCAGCGCTGATGTCTGCAACAGGCTTCCGAGCTCTGCCAGCAGGGGGTCGATGGCCGTGGCTCGGAAAACGATCGTTTCCGACTGACCCGCAATCAGCCTGTCAACCCTAAACAGGTTGACCTGCTGCCCCGTCAGTATACCGACCCATCCATGTGCCCGTGGGGTACGAAAAATCCGACCCACGCACAGCCACGACGGTTGACGTGGCGGTTTGTGCACCTCCAGACCACTCAAGCTCCTTTGGCGACTGTCCTCTGGCGTCTGACACGGGTCAACGAAAGGCCGACCGACGTTGCACCGGGTCTTCCATATGGGAACCGGTCCTGATCCGCCCGTCCGAATGGCAGGTTTCAACCATGTGTCAGCGCCGGTTGGACGTTTGTGAATGTGCAGATTTCTGCCTCTCGTCGAGGAGCTGCAGAACGGTTCTGGCGGCGACCTCCCCGGCCTTGCCTTGGGGATGTTTGAGTTGGGTCATGACATCCTCAAAGGCAAGCACCTGCCGGGCACGGGTCTCCCTGTCGTCAATAATGGCAGCCATGTCAGCAACCATGGCATCCCGCGTGATCCGATTGCCGAGGTGCTCGGTGATGACATGGGACCTGGTGATGAGATTGACGAGTGTCACCGTGTCAACTGCAAGCATGGCCCCGAGGATCCGGGCTGTCAGCCAGTTCGTGGCGTAGGCGATGACCATGGGAGTCTGCATGGCCGCCAGTTCTATCGAGATGGTTCCCGAGACTGCCAGCGCTGCATGGGCAGCGGCAAAGAGGGCATGTTTGGGCTGGCTGTCCCCATCGGCACTGCTGGCAAGGAAGCGGGTCCCGGACGGCCAATCGATCCCACTTGTGGCAATGATGGGGTGGGTTGTCTCGGTCGTGACCACGACAAATTCCAGATCGGCATGCCCTGTCGCAAGGCGGGTGGCCACCGCGGCAAAGAGATCGGCATGACGCTTGACCTCGCCGGCCCTGGAACCGGGCAGGAGCAGGATGATGCGGGAGTCGGACCTCAATCCCAGGACATCCCGGATGGACCGGATGGCCGATGGGTCTGGTCGGATACAGTCGGCAATCGGATGACCGGTGAAGGTGCTGGGGATCCCTGCCCGCTCGAGAGGGTCGGTCTCGAAGGGCAAGAGGGTCATGACATGGTCGACCGAAGCTGCAATGGTCCGGGTTCGTCCCGGTCGCCAGGCCCAGACGCTCGGCGAGACGTACTGGATGCAGGGGATGCGGGATCTGGCACGGCGCACCCGTCTGGCAACACCAAGCGCAAAATCCGGACTGTCAATGGTCACGAGCGCGTCATACCCATGGCTGATGATGTGCCTGACGACGCGTTGGCGATATCTCAACAGTGCCGGCAGGTGCGGCAGGACCTCGGTCAGGCCCATGACCGACAGGGGATCCATCGGGAAGCGGGCGTGCATGCCAGCCCGCCTCATGGCCGGGCCCCCGATCCCTGCAAGATGGACGCCGGGGCGAAGGATCCGGATGCCGTCAAGCAGTGCAGCCCCCAGTTGATCGCCGGATGCCTCTCCGGCCAGTACGAAGACACGAGGCAGGTCTATGGCGTGATCTCTCCAGACCAGATGTACAGACCGTGGCGATCGGCGGCTGTGACCGTTCGATCTTGATCAAGCAGGATCACTTCACCGGATTCAATGGCAATGCCGGCCAGCCCGGCACTGGCAGCCATGGCCACAGTGTTCACCCCGACCGTCGGCAGGTCGATCCGTCGATCCTGGGTGGGTTTCCTGCATTTGACAAGGACGCCCTTGCGTTCGGTCGGATCGCCTGACCAGGCGAGTTTCGTAGCAACCTGCATCAGCAGGGCATCGGTCCCGCCTGGTGGTTCAAGCGCAATGCAGTCCAGCCCTGCCACGACCGCTGCCTGCCCGGCATCATTCATGCCATGGTCACGGGCCAGGTGAAATCCATGCTCGATATCCGCCATGTCGGCCTTTTGGGGTCTGGATGAGGTCAGGCATCCAGAATGCGTGACGAGTTCGGGCGCAATGTCATCAGCGCCGATGATGGACAGGTGCAGACCGTCCTCCATATAGGTGATGAACTGCCGCAAGACCGCATCGTCGCCACCGGAAAAATCGATGGGCAGAGTCTGGGCCGTCCCCTGGCGGGCCGTCGGTCGGCTGGTGCCGCCGGCCATCACGACATGTGTCCAGCCTTCGGCCCGTTTGTCGGAAAGGACCCGCATGCAGTTGTCCAGCGCGATGGCCTCGGCTTCGATGCCCGCCGGCCATGTCTGGCGGGCCCCGGGCAGGGACAGCACGGTCAGGGGGGTGCCGGTGGCCACGACCCGATCGGCAATCACGTCCGGCAACCGCCCGATCCCGGCGATGAGGATGATCCTGCGCTGGTCCAATGACAGGCTCTCTGCCGATCTACTGGGGAATGAGAAGGTTGCGGCCGGTTTGTGTCCGGGCGAAATCAATGACATCCAGCACCAGAGAGTCCTCGGTCAGCCCGCTTGCCCCGAGCGTGTCAATGGCTTCAGACAGGGGTCCATCAAAATCAACCATATGTCCATAGGCCGACTTTAATTCGGCGATCCGGGCCTTGTCAATCCCGCGCCGCCGCAGCCCGACGATATTGATACCCTCGAGATGGCCGGTTGGCCCCTGGACGTAGCCATAGGGAATGATATCCCGCCGCACCATGGTCAGGGCCCCGATGATCGCTCCCTTGCCAATGCGGACATGCTGATGGATTCCCGCCAACCCGCCGATGATGACATGATCATCGATCTGGCAATGCCCACCGATTGCCGCATCGTTGGCCAGGATGACATGGTTGCCGATCCGGACATCGTGACCGACATGGGCCCCGGTCATGAACAGACCGTCATCGCCGACCCGGGTCACACCACCGCCAAGTTCGGTCCCGGTGTTCATGGTCACGCCTTCCCGGATCCGGTTCCGTTGCCCGATGATCAGGCGGGTTGCCTCCCCCCGGTATTTGAGGTCCTGGGGGATTTCGCCCACACAGGCAAAGGAAAACACCACGGTCCCGGCACCGATCTCCGTCTGTCCCGTGACAACCGCATGGGGCTTGAGATGCACGCCCCGACCGAGCGTGACGCTTGCATCCACGATGGCATAGGCATCGACCCGGCACTCGGGGCCAATCCGGGCACCTTCTGCCACCACGGCTGTCGGATGAATGACCGCTGTAGCATCAACCCTGTTGTCAGGAACTGTCACTCTGTCGTTCCCAGAGTGCCGTGATCGATGCACTGGCCACGTCCTTGTCGCCGACCCTGGCCACACCATCGATGCGCCAGACCTTGCCGTGCCCTGACCGCAGTGACATGTGCAGTTCCAGCATGTCGCCCGGGACCACCTGATGGCGGAACCGTGCCTGATCGATCCGGGCGAGATAGATGTTGATCGGCACATCGATCAGGCCAAGACTGTGATTGACCAGGACTGCAGCCGTCTGGGCCATCGACTCCAGTGTATAGACACCCGGCCAGACCGGCATATTGGGAAAATGTCCTTCAAAACAGGAGTCTTCAGCCTTGATGACCTTGCGTCCTGTTGCCCGGGCATTGGCCACCATGTCCACGACCTCATCAATGAACAAAAATGGATCTCGGTGGGGGATCATGCGTTTGATCGTCGCCAGATCAATATCAATGGGTTCGCCATCACCGGATTCAGTGCCGCTCATTCCAACCTGCCATTCTCCCTGTCCGTCTGCGGCCCGGCGAATTGTTTCACCGGTTCGATCTCGACATATTCAACAGCCGACACGTAGCCGTCAAGCGACGTCCCATCCCCGATCTCGAGATTGATCTGCAGCAGCACATCACGGGTCAGATCCACGCTCGGTGCATACCAGATCAGGTTCTCGGCCGGCAGGATGGTCGAGATTCCCCGGGCCTCAGCCAGCCGGACAATCGGCAGCGATGCCACCTCCCGAAAGAGAATTTCCTGGACCCGTTGCCACTCCTCAAGCCGGGCGCCCTTCTGGTCCTGGATCGCCCGCCGTTCCGTTACCTCGATGTGAAAGGCAGCCGCGGCGGCATTGTACTCGGTCGGGTCCTCGCGCTTGCGCAACTCGACAATCCGTGCCTCCTCACCCTCGAACCGCGCCGAGTGCCACTCGTTTTCCCGCTGCAGGGCCAGGCGGGCATCCCGCAGCTCCGCCCCGTACCGGATGCCAAACTCCGTCCGATCGAACAGTTGTCGATAATCGATGACCGCCGGTCCCACCG
Source organism: Paracoccaceae bacterium (assembly GCA_965215545.1). Lineage (GTDB taxonomy): Bacteria > Pseudomonadota > Alphaproteobacteria > Rhodobacterales > Rhodobacteraceae > MPNP01. The sequence goes on along the minus strand of OZ244066.1, from coordinate 2,740,319 downwards.
CCACCGGCAATGACAGGTACTGACGCGGATCCTGCCCCTGCCCCGCCGCCGCCAACATCAGGGCAATGGCAAGACCCGTCGCACCCCAAATCTTCATTGCCAATCAGAAGGTCGACCCGAAGGTGATGGTGAAACTCTGGGTCTTGTCATCGGGATACGACTTCAATGCCCTGGTAAAGTTCAACCGCAACGGACCCACCGGCGTCCCCAGGATCACCCCGACTCCTGCCGTCGAGCGGATCCTGCTCCTGTCGTCGACATGTTTGGGAAGTTTCTGAAAATCAGGATCATTATCGCCAGGTGGGACACGATTGTTCTGTTTATCATCGGTCTCATCAAGACCCCAGATCGTGGCGGCATCGGTAAAGAGAGCCCCGGTGATGTTGATGTCGCCGGTGCTGATTGGGTAGAGCGCTTCCAGTTGCAGGGATGCGAACTTGTTGCCGCCAAGGGGTAATTTAGCCAGTACTGTACGGGGGCCAATCCCATAGGACTCAAAGCCCCGGATGATGCTCGAACTCGAGTGGAAGCGATCAAGGAGATGGGTGGACTGATTGCCGGTCTGGGTCACGAAGCCGCCACTCAACCGGGCTTGCAGGGTTGCCCTGCCCTGGACGGTCTGGCCGATGGCGGAGGCCTGGGTCTTGGCGATGGTGCCCTCGCCGAAGGAGAGGCGCTGGCTGATACTGAACCGGAAACCCCGGTCGGTATAGACACCCGATGAGATCGTGTCATGGGTGTAGGCCACGCCGAGGCTGACAAGATCACGCTTGCCGGTATTGCTCTTGAAATCCCTGTCGATGAGTTTCGAGTAGACAAGATCTACTGGATTTCGGTCTGGATCTCGGTTTCCAGCAGCGATTGGTCGCTTGGTTTTCTGTTGGGTGAAACTGATGTCGGTGGTGAGGCGGCCGCGTTCGCTGATGGGGAAGGCAAGGTAGGTGCCGAGGTCGAATTCATCGTAATCGACGTAGCCGGCGAAGTTCTCGATGCCCTGGTTGGCAAGGTTGAGACCGAATTCCAGATCACGATCAAAGAGATAGGGTTCGATGAAGTAGAGCGTGTAGGTCCGCTCATCATCGCTGGCCCCGATGGAGAGGCCCAGCGTCTGGCCCCGGCCGAGCAGGTTGCGTTCGGTGAGCGAGGCCGTGTAGCCGACGCCGGCCTGTTTGGAGTAGGTGAGTCCGACGCCAAGGCTGCCCGTGCTGCGTTCCTCGACGCGGGTGTTGATGACCACATCGGTCTCCGAGACGGGGACCACATCGGTCTCGACCGAGGCAAAGAGACCGAGGGCCCGGATGCGGTCGGCCGTGCGTTCGAGACTCTCGGGATCAAAGGGATCGCCCTCGACCCGCTCGAAATGCCGGCGGATGACGCGATCCACGGTCGTGTCATTGCCGAAGATCTCGATGCGATCGATGACAAGCGGACTGTCCTGTTCGACGATGAAGGTGATGTCGACAACGCCGAGGCCGACGGGATCGATGTCGGGCGTGACCTGGATGAATTCCATCCCCTGCTGGCTGGCAAGGAACTCCATGCGCTTGACACTGTCATCGATGGTGACCGGATTGTAGCGATCTCCGGGTCGAATGCGGCTCTCGGCATGGTAGAGTGCGGGATCAACCCCGGGGAGTTCGGACGACACCGTGACCTCACGGATGGTGTAGGGCTGACCCTCCTCGACCTTGAAGACGACCGAGAGGGAGTCGCGGGACCTGGACAGTTCCGTCGTGGCCGAGAGCACACGGAAATCGACAAAGCCGCGTGAGAGATAGAAGTCCCGGAGCAGCGTCTTGTCCCGCTCGATCCGGTCCGGGAGATAGGTGTCGGTGGTGGTGAACGTGCGCAGGATGCCAGCCTGCTTGGTCTCGAGGACCCGGCGCAGGCGCGCGTCGGAAAAGGCAACATTGCCGATGAAGGTGATGCTCTCGATCTCCACAACCCGACCCTCGATGATCTCGAAGACCACATCGACCCGGTTCTGGCTCCGCCGGATGATCTTGGGCGTGACGGTGGCGGCATAGCGGCCCGCGTTGAAATAGGCCTCGGCCAGGCGGTCGGCGTCATTCTCGATCCTGGCGGGGACAAAGACCTCGCGGGGGTTGGACAGGATGACCGTCTCGAGCTGCTCGTCATTGATGGTGCGGTTGCCCTCGAAGGCGATGCGGCTGATGGTGGGGAACTCGACAACATTGATCTCAAGCACGTTGCCGCGCGGGATGATGGAGATGTCCTCGAACAGCGCACGGTCGGAAATCGCCCGGAAGGCCGCGTTCAGTTCCGTGGCCGTGACGGTCCCGGACTCGGGCAGGCCCGAGATGCGAATCAGGCTGACATCATCGATGCGGAGATTGCCGTTCGTTTCGATGCGGGTGTAACTGTAGGTCTGGGCATCCACCGCCGTTGCCAGACCGGTGCTGACCACCATGGCAATGACACAGGCCTGCAGCCAGCGCTTTCCCGTCATAAGCATGGACGAACCCCTAATCCCCCCAAGGCCGACACGCCACCGGGCGTGCCCTGTTCCGGTGCCAGTGGCCAATCAAGCAACCGATCCACAACCAACCCGCTTCTATGGATTCTAACGGACACAGGCAACAAGATCCTGATAGATTGTGAAGGCCAGCAGTGTCATGATGATCGCAAAGCCGACCGCAAACGCCCATTTCAGGAACCTGGCCGCCGGTGGCTGCCCCGTGATCGCCTCATAGAGAAACATGACCAGATGGCCGCCATCAAGCACCGGGACCGGCAGGAGATTCATCACACCGATCGCGACCGAGAGCACGGCGATGAGCGTCATGAAGACATCGAGGCCCTGGCTGGCCGCCGCGCCGGTGACCTGGGCAATGCCGATCACACCCTGCATGTTGCAGGTGCTGATCCGGCGGGAAATCATGGCGGCAAGGGCATCAAAACTGCCATCGATGATGGCCCAGGTCCGCCAGACCCCGGCCCGGAGCGCCGTCAGGGGGTCCGGAAGCTCGGTGGCCACTTCAAACCCAAGACCACGGGTCACTCCGATCATGACCTGCTGGACAAAGACGCCCGATTCGGTCTGGATATCCTGCACACGGCCGACAAGAGTGATCTCGAGGAGCGTGCCCTCCCGCCAGATGCCGAGCATGATGGCCTGGCCCTGCGATGCAAGGACTGCGGCGCGCAGGTCCTCAAATGACTTGATGGGATCACCATCCAGCGTCAGGATGACGTCGCCCGGCAGAATTCCCGCCGCTTCAGCCGCTGAACGCAGGGCCACGCTCTCGATGCGCAGGGGCAACGGCGGGGGGCCGGGGACAGTTGTCTCGATTCCGGCCCGCCGAACGCGATACCGGTAGACATCCCCGGCATCCTCCGGGTGCTCGTAGACATAGAGATCGCCATAGGAGCGGATGGGGACTCCATTGATGGCGAGAATCTCGTCACCGGGTGCAAGGCCATGGGCACCGGTGGGCAGCGGTGGGACCTCGGCAACCGTGATCGGCAAGCGAATCTGCCCGGCCCAGACAGCCATGGCCGCAAACAGCACCACGGCAAAGAGAATGTTGGCCAGGGGACCTGCGGCAACGATCAGGGTCCGTCCTGCCAGCGAGACGCCAGCCGGGAACATCCAGGTGCTCTCGTCCTGCTGCCGATCCTGATCGGGATCCGGTGTCTCGCCCTTGGCGGCGAGGAACCGGACATAGCCACCGAGGGGCAGGAGCGAGAGTTTCCACTTGGTGCCCCGCCGATCGGACCAATCGACAAGAGTGGGACCAAATCCCAGCGAGAAGGTTTTGGGGATCACCCCACAGCAGCGGGCGGCAAGGTAATGGCCGTATTCGTGGACGAAGACGACCACACCGATGGCCAGGCAAAATGCCAGGAGGGTCACGAGCGATTGGAGGAAAGCAGCCATCATCACTTTCAACCCGACGGCAGGCCAACAGGAAGGAGCTGATAGAGCATCAGAAAGACACCGGCACCGATCAGGCTGTCAAATCGGTCGTAGAGACCGCCATGGCCGGGCAGGAGGCTGGAACTGTCCTTGACCCCGGCCTGGCGTTTGAGCCAACTCTGGCCGAGATCGCCGATCTGGCTGGCCAGGGCAATGACGAAGGCAAAGAGGAGATCGGTCGGTGTGAGCGACCCGGTGACAAGACACCAGGTGGCCATGGCGGCCAGCCAGCCGGCAATGGTACCGGACCAGGTTTTCATGGGACTGTAGGCAATGGGCAGATGCGGGCCCTTCAGGAGCCGGCCAAACAGATAGCCACTCATGTCCGTGGCCACGACGGTCAGGACGATGGCCAGGGTGATCTCGTAGCCCTGGAAATGACGGATGTGGTAGAGTTGATGGGTGGCAAGAAAGATCGTCGCTCCGAAGATGGCAAAGAGTTGTCGGGATGTTGGCAGGGCCATGGCCGTCACCGCCGGCAGAGCCAGACAGATCACGAGACCGTAGAGATAGGCAAACAGCAGGGCATTGACAACCAGGCCAAAGGCAATCCCACTGCTCACGGCGATCATGATCCGGTGCCAGTTCGGCAAGGCCTCGGCGGTCAGGAGAAGGAGTTCATAGATCAACAGGATCACCAGAACGCTGCACAGGGTCAGAAAGACCAATCCGCCCAGCCAGATGCCGGCAAGGAAGATGACCGCGAGCACCAGGGCGCTGACAGCTCTCAGCGGCAGATCCGCATAGCGGTTGAGGATCTTGCGCAACGCGGTTGGCAACATGGTCAGAGTCCTCCATATCGACGCTTGCGGTGCTCATAGCGACCGATGGAATCGTGGAAACAGGCCGGGGTGAAGTCGGGCCAGAGCACGTCGACAAAATCGAACTCCGCATAGGCCGACTGCCACAGCAGGAAATTCGAGATCCGCATCTCGCCCGATGTGCGGATGATGAGATCAGGATCCGGACAGCCGGCCTCGAATGCATAGGAAGCCAGATGGGCCTCGGAGATCGCATCGGGTTCCAGCGTCCCGTCCGCCACCGCCCTTGCGGCCCTCCGGGCCATGTGCATGATCTCGTTGCGGCCGCCATAGTTCAGGGCCACATGGAGATTGAGGCCGGTATTGGTCCCGGTCATGGCCTCAAGACAGGTCATCTGATCGACGATGTCGGCGGCAAGACCCTCCCGCTCCCCGATCACCCGGACCCGGATGGCATGGGTCTGCAAGAACTCCTGTTCGCTGATGAAATACTCCTGGATCAGGCGAATGAGCGGTGTCACTTCTGCCGACCCCCGTTTCCAGTTCTCGGTGGAAAAGGCAAACACCGTCAGATACGCCAGACCCATCTCGGCGGCCGCCAGCACAACTCCGCGCAGGGCTTCCGCTCCGGCCCGGTGCCCCTCAATCCGTGGCAGGCGGCGCCGGGCGGCCCAGCGGCCGTTGCCATCCATGACGATCGCAACATGGCGAGGACTCATCGGTCGGAGACTCATCGATTGGTGGGGCAGTCCGTGGATGCAGGCAGGCCGTGCCTCGGGATCACCCAAATCGTCATCGTGTCCATTCAGACTGCCATGATTTCGGCAATCTTGTTCTCGAGAATCCCGTCGATCTGTTCAATGGTCCGATCCGTCATCTCCTGGACTTCATCGGACCAGAGCCTGACCTCGTCCTCGCTGAGCCCATCTGTCTTCGCCCGGCGCAACTGTTCATTGCCATCCCGGCGGATATTGCGAATGGCCACCTTGGCCGTCTCGGCATGCTGGGACGCCACCCTGGAAAGTTCCAGGCGGCGCTCCTCGTTCAGTTCCGGGATCGGCAGGCGGATCAAGGGACCCGAGACGACGGGATTGATCCCCAGTCCTGAATCCTGCAGCGTCCTGACCACGGCATCGACCAGGCCCTTGTCCCAGACATTGATCGAGACCGTCTGGGCATCCGGGACATTGACCGTGGCCACCTGTTCGATGGGCATCTGTTCCCCGTAGGCACTGACCATCAGACGGTCAACCATGCCGGCTGAAGCCCGACCCGTGCGCAGGGCCATGAACTCCTGGCGCATCACGCTGAGCGCACCATCCATCCGGCGCTGCAGATCATCTACATCAAGATCATAGTCGTCCATGACATTCCCCGTTCCCCCGCTGATCCTGTCCTGCGATCATGTGTCGGCACTCCCGGCGGCCCGGATGATCGTCGAGCGCCCTTCCCCCCGGACAACCCGACTGCAGTTGCCCTCCCCGGCCAGTGAAAAGACGATGATCGGGATGCCATTCTCCCGGGCCATGGCAATCGCCGAGGCGTCCATGACGCGGAGATTCCGGCTCAGGACCTCGTCATAGGTGATGGATTCGAACCGCTCTGCCTCCGGGTGGGACATGGGATCCCGGTCGTAGACACCATCAACCTTGGTCCCCTTGAGAATCACCTCGCAATTGAGCTCGCTCGCTCGCAGTACCGCTGCCGAGTCTGTCGAATAGAAGGGATTGCCTGTCCCGGCGGCAAAGATGCAGACCCGCTGCTTTTCCAGGTGCCGGTTGGCCCTGCGCGAGATATATGGCTCACACATCTCATCGAGCCGAATCGCCGACAGCAGCCGCGTGTGCACCCCCATGGTCTCCAGTGCAGCCTGCATGGCCAAGGCATTCATGACCGTGGCCAGCATGCCCAGGTGATCCGCTGTGGTCCGCGGCAGACCGAGTTCGGCCGCCTGCAGGCCCCGGAAGATGTTGCCACCCCCGATCACAAGACAGACCTCAACGCCCAGCATGCGCATGTCCTTGACCTCGGATGCCAGCCGGTCCACAGTGGGCAGGTGCAGACCGAATTGCTGATCGCCCATCAGGGCCTCACCGGAGAGTTTCAGCATCACGCGCCGGTACATCAAGCCATCCTCACCCTACCCTTGTCCCGGCCAGTCCAATCGACCCATCATCAAGATGGACCCGCAGGCCCCAGAGACCCATGACCAGTCGACAGCCCCCATACACCATCATCCCGGGCCTGTCATGCCGTTCCTCTCGAACCGCACAAGGGATTTTTCGGCGGCGACAGACCCGCCCGTTCCAACAGTGAAGAAAGGCAGAGGCCATCCGCAGCTGGGGTTGTCCCCCTGACCCACAACCGCATGATGCGTTGGTACGGATCCCCGGTGGACGGGCCATCCCATCCCTCCCCCGCCCAGCAACCGGGCGGGGGGTCGTCAACGTCATCCTGTTCATCCGCGGGACCGGCTGTCCCAGGGCGTCCCACCCTTGCCGTCGGTCCAGAACACTTTCGACGCCTGGCGTGATGACGGGACACGTGAACGCCGGCCGATTCCCGCCATTGACCCCCGGTGGTCCCTTGTGTACCATGCGGGCATGACTTCCGATCCGGACATGCACGATCTGGCCCAACAGATCATTCGACTGGACGGCAAGATCAACACATCGCGAGCGGAGAACGATGCCATGGAATCACGGATTGATGCCCGCCTGGCCGGCATGGAGGCCAACATGGCCAACTGGAAGACCGACATGGCCAACTGGAAGACCGACATGGCCCAACGCGACAAGGACAATCTGCGGTGGACGGTTGGGTTCGGCATCGCCCAGATGCTCGTTACCGTTGCCATCCTGGGTTCCGGACTTGCCTTCCTCGGCATCCTGTTGGGTAGCTGATCGGTCTGCTGTCCTGACGGGTCGAGTCGACGGTTGGACGGCGTAATTGGGCCTCATGAGAGGAACGAAAAGTCCCGGAGGATTTTGGATTTCTCCAATCTCAACAGGGGGCTCCACTGATGCTGGCTTCCCGGAATTCCAGTGTCGACCTGTCCCCGATTTCAGGGGGAGAGTTGCGGGACTCGTGCGCAGCCAACCGTCCCATTTGAACCCTTCTTGAATCGGGGATCGGACATCCCCGTACACGCGGGTCTGCGGCCCGCTGCCGATCGTCTCGCATGACTGACGAATCAGTCATGATCAAGGAGACAGATGCAGAACTCTTGCGCTTGGCGTATCGGGGACGAGGCGTACCTTGTCTTGTGCTGCCACCTTGGTCATGGTCACGGTGGTGGTGTCGGGACTGTGTCCCGATGGGATACCCGGGTCAAAAAACCGGGCATTCATGCACCGCCGAGATGTCATTGGTCTTGGCGGTCATCGTGACCTGGCGGCGTATCCGTCCGGCTCCATGTGCGACTGCCGTGACCATCATCCGCCGCCCTTCAGCGGTCTGTATCGAGGTGCCACGAATGGCCCTGCCATCCATCGCCACCGATGTCGTGGGGCGGCTCTGCTGCTCCGTCCACTGACCGACCGCCGTCTCGAGCGTGTCGGGTGACAAGGCCCCCAGACCAGTGTGAGGCAGTGTGATCAACGGTTCCGTATCGTGCCGCCGGGGCAGGCTGTGGAAGACCCGACCCTCCTGAGCCGTGTCTGTGTCAGCCAATGGGCGAACCGGGACAAGGCGGTCACACCGCGATCGCCAGACAGTCGCCCCGCCACCGCGAGCGTGAGAATGGTTGGCAATACAGAGCGTCTGCCACGCGACCTCCGGTCGTCAGGACTCGCGCCCGGACGCGCATGAAGGCTGTGCAACGCGTCGGCCTTCAGCGGTGTGGGGACGGAACCGTCGCCCAATTTTCCGGAAGTGCCGTCGCTGCCATGGACAAGCCAGGCATCGAGAGCCAGTGCCTACATTAAGATTGCCTTCGGCTGGCCATGATGATGAAACCGTGCCACCCCGCCCGTCACCACGGGCCATCCACGGAGAGACCCAGTTTGCGGCCCGCTAACACATGCCCGAAACGCGCGACACAGCCACAAACGTCGTCGCTGACAGAACCAGATCGCCGAACACAGAGCGTGGGATGGGTGATGGCAAAACGGGCATTGTCCGTAATCACATGCCAACGCTGAAACTGCTGCGTCGGTGTCCAGCTGATCAAGACCAGCCACACATCCTCCTGCACCACCACCTGCCGCAACCCGTGCCCAAGATCCCCATGAAATCTGCAGATCATGATGCGCCACCGCCCCAAAGATCGGACGCACCGTCTCTGCAGAGCGATCAACCGCCATATCGGAAAGCCTACAAATCATCGTGACCCACAGGCTGACACAACAAAGTGGTCGGCAAAATTCAAACCATGGCGGTCAACGATCGGCGAATTGATCCCCCCGGCCCCGAACCGGATAGCCTGGTCGCGAGGGATGCTGTCGCCATTCCCGAGGCATCAATCCCTGGTCCAGAGCACAGCCGGTGTGGATCCGGGTGGACGCGTTCGGTGCTTCACTGCTATCTGGTGGTCCATGACCCCGTTCTGGATGAATCGCGCAGCGGACGAATGCCCTTGACCCACGAACTGCCCCCACTGCCCGAGGACTGTCAGGCGATCCTCATTGCCGGGGCCACGGCAACGGGGAAATCCTCCCTGGCCCGCCACTACGCCAAGCAAACAGGTGGCATCATCGTCAATGCCGACGCCCTGCAGGTCTATTCCTGCTGGCGTTTGCTGACCGACCGTCCAACCGAGGCAGAGGTAGCCGAATATGATCATGCCCTCTACGGTCATGTCGACTATGAGGAGCCGTATTCCGTGGGTCAGTGGCTCGAGGATCTCGCAGGGGTCCAGGATCAGAACCCGGGCCGGGTCCTGATCTGTACTGGTGGCACCGGTCTCTATCTGTCCACGCTGGTTCGTGGACTGGCCCCGATCCCGCCAATTGATGAGGGAGCACGCAAGGCAGCAGCGGCCCATGGAGTCGAGGCGATGCGGGATGATCTTGCGATCCATGATCCCGAGACGGCTGCGGGGATTGATCTGGCCAACCCCGTGCGTGTCCAGAGGGCCTGGGAGGTGTTGCAGTCAACGGGTCGGGGGCTTGCTGCCTGGCAGGAACGATCCTCGGAACCGATTGTGGACCGCAAACGGGCTCTGGCCGTGGTGATGGAGTGCGAAACCGAACGATTGGCTGACCGTATCGCCACACGACTGGCGGCAATGGTGACAGGGGGTGTGCTGGAGGAATGCCGCAGCTTGCAGTCCCGGTGGGATCCGGATCGGCAGGCGGCGCGGGCTCTGGGTGCCCGCGCGTTCATGGGGCATCTTGATGGCATGTTGAGCCTTGAGGATGCCCTGGCGCAGGCGGGACTCGCAACACGACAGTACGCCAAGCGCCAGCGGACCTGGTTCCGGAACCAGATGCAGGATTGGGTCCGGATCCGCAGCGGTCTGGCATGACAGGACAAGGGATGGAGTCCATGACCACCAGAACCCCTGAGACAGGTCTTGACCGATTGCTGTCCATCATGCGACAGTTGCGTGATCCGGTGCGGGGATGCCCCTGGGATATCAAACAGGATTTCCGTTCCATTGCTCCGCATACGATCGAGGAAGCCTACGAGGTCGCCGATGCGATTGAGGCGGATGATATGGATGGCCTGGAAAGCGAGTTGGGTGATCTGCTGCTGCAGGTGGTGTTTCTTGCCCAGCTGGCTGCCGAACAGGAGCTGTTCGATTTTGCCGCGGTTGTCGAACGGCTCAATGGCAAGCTGATTGCTCGCCATCCTCATGTCTTTGGCGAGATGCGGTCGATCAGGACTGCCGACGAGCAGAAGGAATTCTGGGAACAGAGCAAGCAAAGGGAGCGGGGCACCGGATCCCTGCCTGAAGAGTTGGCTGCGATCACCAAGGGCCTGCCGGCGATGTTGCGGGCCCTCAAGATCCAGCAGACTGTCGCTCGCCGTGGCTACGAGTTTGCCGGGTTTGGCGAGGCTCTCGCCAAATGTGCAGAAGAGCTCGATGAGGTGGCCGCGGCTCGGCGGGGGGCGGGCGATGACCTTGAGGGGGAAATCGGCGATGTCCTTTTTGCAGCGGTCAATCTTGCCCGGATGTGCGGGGTGGATCCGGACCAGGCCCTGCGGGATACCAATGCGGTGTTTGTCGAGCGGGTCAAGACAGCGGATGACCTTGTCAAAGCCACAGGCAGACACTACGGGGATCTCTCCCGGGCGGAACAGGACCGGGTGTGGGAGGATGCCAAGTCTGCCCTGCTGCGCAAGGAGAGAGACGGATGAGCACGCGACGCAAGGTGATCATTGACACCGACCCCGGACAGGATGATGCCGTTGCCATCCTGCTGGCCCTGGCCAGTGCAGAGATCGATGTTCTGGGCATCACGGCAGTGGCGGGCAATGTGCCGCTGTCGTTGACCGAGCGCAATGCCCGGATCATCTGTGATCTGGCGGGCCGACAGGATATTCCGGTGTTTGCCGGGTGCGATCGGCCGCTGACCAGGGAATTGGTCACGGCCGAGGCCGTGCATGGGAAGACAGGCCTTGATGGCATGGAGATCTTCAACCCTGCCACGCCGTTGCAGGATGAGCACGCGGTTGACTTCATTCTTGCAACCCTGGCTGCCCATGAACCGGGCAGCATCACACTCTGCCCGCTTGGCCCGCTGACCAATATCGGTCTGGCACTTGAGCGGGATGCCGCAACCCTGCAGCGGGCGGCGGAAATCGTCCTGATGGGAGGGGCCTATTTTGAGGTGGGCAATGTCACCCCGGCGGCGGAATTCAATATCTATGTTGATCCTGAAGCTGCCAAGATGGTCTTTGCGGCCGGGATCAAGACCACCGTGCTGCCGCTGGATGTCACCCACCGGGTTGTAACGACCAAGGATCGGATGGCGGCCATCGGGGCCTTGGGCAACCGGTGCGGCAAGGCCGTGACGGGCATGACCGCCTTCTATGAGCGGTTTGACCAGCGCAAGTACGGTCAGGACGGGGCACCCCTCCATGATCCATGCGTGATTGCCTACCTGCTCGAACCCGGGATCTTTGCCGGTCGGCACATCAATGTGGAGATCGAGACCGAGTCGCCCCTGACACGGGGCATGACAGTGGCTGACTGGTGGGGGGTTACAGATCGGCCTGCCAATGCCACATTCATCGGCTCGGCTGATGCCGATCGCTTCTTTTCTCTCCTGACCGAGGCCATCGCTCACCTGCCATGAGGGTCAATCGATGACGGAGCTGGTGTGATGGGTGCCATCTTCCCCTTCCTGAACCAGTATGCGAGCCTGCCGGCTGACTGTTACAGTTTTGTTGCGCCGCAACCTGTGCGCAATCCTGCCTTCATTCGGGTCAATCGGGACCTGTGCCGCACACTTGACATGGATGCCGAAGCGGTGACCAGCGATGCCGGCATCGCCATCCTGTCCGGGAATGCCATGGCCCCTGGCTCGCAACCCCTGGCCATGGCCTATGCCGGCCACCAGTTCGGCGGCTGGGTTCCCGCCCTCGGCGATGGGCGGGCCCTCCTCCTCGGTGAGATTGAAGGGCAGGATGGGCAGATCCACGATATCCAGTTGAAGGGGGCGGGGCGCACACCGTATTCGCGCAACGGTGATGGTCTGGCGGCCATTGGTCCTGTCCTGAGGGAATACATCGTCTCGGAGGCCATGCATACCCTCGGTGTGCCGACGACCCGTGCCCTTGCGGCACTGACCACCGGTGAACCGGTCTACCGGGAGCGGACACTCCCGGGCGCCATCCTCGTCCGCGTTGCTCGCAGTCATATCCGGGTCGGGACGTTCCAGTACTTCGCAGCCCGGGCGATGACGGGCGAAATCAAATCCCTGGCAGACCTGTTGATCAGACGGTGCTACCCGCAACTGCCGGAGTCGGAGGGGCGGTACCTGCATCTGCTGGATGCCGTGATCAGGGGTCAGGCGGCGCTGGTTGCCAAGTGGATGGCGCTGGGATTCATCCATGGGGTGATGAACACCGACAACATGGCGGTGGCCTGCGAGACGATCGACTATGGCCCCTGCGCCTTCATGGACACGTTCGAAGCCAACAAGGTCTTCAGTTCGATCGACCATCGCGGCCGCTATGCCTACAGCAACCAGCCATCCATCGCGCACTGGAACCTTGCCCAATTGGCCACCTGCCTGCTACCCCTGATTGATGAGGACAGGGACAGAGCCATCACGCTGGCCCAGGACAGGCTCAATGCCTTCCCGGATCTCTACGAGGGGGCCTGGCTCCGGGAATTTCGTACCAAACTCGGGCTGACGATCGTGGACGCAGACGATCACACCCTCATTTCCGACCTCCTTGCGACCCTTGAGGACACCGAGACCGACTTTACGGTGTTTTTTCGTCAGCTCGCATCGAGGGATCTGGCCGACCCCTCGGTTCCTGTCGCTCCCGAGACCGAGCCCCCTGCCCTTGCCGCCTGGCTGGGCCGATGGAAGGCCCGTCTGGCAAGCGAACCGGCCGCGACCGCAGGGCGCGCCCGATGCATGCGGCTCTGCAATCCTGCCTTCATCCCCCGCAACCACCAGGTTGAAAGGGTCATTGCCGATGCCGAAGCGGGTGATTTCGGTACTTTCCATCGGCTGGTGGACACGCTGAAGTCGCCCTATGCAAGCCAGCCCGAACGCAAGGATCTGGCCGGACCGCCTCGGCCGGACGAAGTGGTCACCCGTACGTTCTGCGGGACCTGAGGCTTGAGGAGACCTCAAGGGCCTGGATCATGGATCATTCCTGCCCGATGGGCCGAGCCACTGCCGGGCCCTGTGCAAATCGTATTGAGTCGTGATAGAGGTGCTGGACCGTGGGATAATGGTGAGATCACGGGCCAGGAGGTTGTCAAGGAGCGGGTCAGAGAGAGGATGACATCATCGATAACCGACCGCTGCGAAGCGCTGGGATTGCGCCTGACGGATCAACGGCGGGCTGTGACCCGGGTTCTGGAGGAGTCATCAGATCACCCCGACATCCAGCAGTTGCATGAACGGGCCAGCAGGTATGATGCGAACATCTCGATTGCGACGGTGTACCGGACGGTCAAACTGCTTGAGGAGACCGGGATCCTTGAACGGCATGACTTCGGGGACGGCATCGTTCGCTATGAGGATGCCGACCGCCATCACCATGATCATCTGATTGACCTGTCGAGCGGCGAGGTGATCGAGTTTGTCGATCCGGATATCGAACGCCTCCAGAAACGCATCGCTGCCAAACTTGGCTACCAGCTGCGAGGTCATCGCATGGAGCTCTACGGCACACCACTGACAAGGAAGACCTGATATGGATGAACAGTGCATCGCCCGTGTCCTCTGCCGGGAGATCATCGACAGCCGAGGCAATCCGACGGTCGAGGTTGATATCGAACTGGCCGATGGGTCCCGTGGCCGGGCCGCAGTGCCTTCGGGAGCATCAACCGGATCGCATGAAGCCCACGAGCTGCGCGATGGCGACCGGCAGCGCTACAATGGCAAGGGGGTCACCCGGGCCCTCGGGAATATCACCAGAGAGATCACCCCGGCAATCCTCGGTCTGCCGGCCACCGACCAGTCCGGGATCGACCAGACGCTGATTGATCTCGATGGCACGGACAACAAGAGCCGTCTCGGGGCCAATGCCCTGCTTGGTGTCTCGCTCGCCGTGGCCCGGGCCGCCGCCGCCCACGCCGATCAACCCCTGCATGCGTTTCTTGCCGGGGAGCGGCCCTGCCTCCTGCCGGCACCGATGTTCAACATCATCAATGGCGGCCAGCACGCCAACAATGCGATTGATTTCCAGGAATTCATGATCATGCCCCTGGCCATGCCCAGTTTCGCCGAGGCCCTGCGGGCCGGCTGCGAGATCTTTCATGCTCTGCGGGCCCTGCTTGATGCCGACTCGCACTCAACCGCGGTCGGGGATGAGGGCGGCTTTGCTCCCGATCTCCCCTCCTGCCGTGATGCCCTGGGGTTGATCGAGAAGGCCATCGTCAAGGCCGGCTACCGACCGGGGGAGGATGTGTGGCTGGGTCTTGATTGTGCCGCCAGTGAATACCACCGGGATGGCCGATATGATTTTGCCGGTGAGGGACGACAGCGGACAGCCGAGGAGAACGTCGAGTATCTCGTTGAGCTGGTGGAGTCCTACCCAATTCTCTCCATCGAGGATGGTTGCAGCGAGGATGACTGGGATGGCTGGCGTGCATTGACCGCCCGGCTCGGCACACGCTGCCAGCTTGTAGGCGATGATCTGTTCGTGACCAATCGGACGTTGCTCGAGAAGGGCATCGACAATGGATGCGGGAACGCGATCCTGATCAAGGTCAACCAGATCGGCACCCTGACCGAGACACTCCGGACCATGGAGATGGCCGAGGCCGCCCGATATACGCAAGTCATGTCGCATCGCTCCGGTGAAACCGAGGATGCCATCATTGCTGATCTGGCCGTGGCCACCGGTTGCGGTCAGATCAAGGCCGGCTCCCTGTCCCGCTCGGATCGCCTGGCCAAATACAACCAGCTGTTGCGCATCGAACAGGCTCTGGGAACACAGGCCCGCTACGCGGGACAGAGCGCCCTCTCCCACCTGCTCGGCTCGTCGGGCTGACCGATCGACCGGGCCCGACACCCGCGACAGACCCATGTCATCCTATCAATCGGCATTCCTGCAGGTCCTCGAGGAGCGGGGGTTTCTCGAGGCGTGCAGTGGGGCGACCGCTCTCGATGCCGCTCTCGCTGACGGCCCCCGGGCTGCCTATATCGGCTTTGATGCCACGGCCGACTCGCTGCATGTGGGCAGTCTGATGCAGATCATGATGCTGAAATGGTTGCAGGAGACGGGACACACGCCCATTGTTCTCATGGGCGGCGGGACAACCCGGATCGGTGATCCCTCGTTCCGGGCCGATGAGAGACCGATGCTGGATACGGCCCAGATCGCGGCCAATGTTGCCGGGATCCGGTCCATCTTCTCACGCTTCCTCCACTTCGACGAGAGATCCAATGCCGCCATCATGATCGACAATGATGACTGGCTGAATGACTTGAACTACATCCGGTTCCTGAGGGAGATCGGGCGGCATTTCTCCGTCAACCGCATGCTGGCCTTCGAGTCGGTCAAGTCACGGCTGGACCGGGAGCAGTCGCTGTCCTTCCTCGAATTCAACTACATGATCCTGCAGGCCTACGACTATCTGGAACTCCATCGCCGTCATGGATGCATCCTGCAGATGGGCGGCTCCGACCAATGGGGCAACATTCTCAATGGGGTCGATCTCATCCGCCGTCTGGACGGCACCCAGGTGTACGGCCTCACCTCGCCCCTGTTGACGACAGCCGACGGGCGCAAGATGGGCAAGACGGCCCAGGGTGCGGTCTGGCTGAATGCCGATCGGCTGTCCCCGTTTGATTTCTGGCAGTACTGGCGCAACATTCATGATGATGATGTGGGGCGGTTTCTGAAACTCTTCACACTGCTCCCGATTGCCGAGTGCGAACGCCTTGCCGGTGGCAGCGATATCAATGCCGCCAAGATCGTGCTGGCCAATGAAGTCACAGCCCTGGCCCATGGCCGGGACGAATCTGACCGGGTGGCTGCGGCTGCCCATGACATCTTTGTCGCCGGTCAATCGGGGGCGGCCATTCCGCAGTGCACCATCGCTCCGGACGCCATTCCGCCCACAGGACTGCCCCTGCCCCGGGCCCTGGTACTCGCAGATCTTGCCCCCTCGGGCAAGGAGGCCCGCCGACGTCTGCAGGCCGGGGGTGTGCGGGTCAATGAGGTTGTGGAGACGGATCCGGCCCGGACCCTGACGGTCGGGGAGATCGGGGCAGGCTGTGTCCTGGCAGCCGGCAGGAAGCGATTCGTGCGCCTGACCCTCAAGGCATGATCATGACGGATCGGTGTCCATAACGACCCATTCGCCGTCGGGATAGAAGGCGTCAAAGGCAAATGCGAACATCAGATCATGGGGCAGGTCATCACCGGTGGCCAGATCCTTCACGCGCACCGCTCCGATATCCCGGCCTCCCGTCACGTTGCCGGCATCAAGTGGCGAGGCAACGCCAGCCTGCCATGTGAACTCGACACCGTTGTGACGCAGGCGTCCTGACTCGCGCAGGACAGTGAGCAGCACGGCAAAGTCCTGCACCCGCACAACCCGCTCGAGCGGGTGGATGTCGTGCGGCGGGGTCTCGCCGCCATAGAGAAACGGCCAACTGCTGGTGTCATAGCCGACATAGGGATTGAGGCCATAGCGGCGGGGGTAATTCGGTTCTGCCATGACCTCGCCGGCAGGATTGCGGTTCTGGAAGGAGCCCCAGGACTCGATCCAGCCGGGCAGCTGCTTGAGTTGCGCGCCGGTCAAGGTCCCGACAATGGCTTCGCCGACGGCCTGTTGCCACCAGCTTTCGGTCTGGTGGTCATACATGATCATGTCTGAATGACGCAGGTTGCCCGAGACGCCAAAGGACAGGATCTCGCCATTGACCTTCCGGTCAAACACGAGACCGGAATTGCACAGGGGGCACCAGGTGATGGCCACCGGCTGGCCCCCGATCCGGTCATTGACGATTTCATGCCAGATCAGATAGCGCAGCGGGTAGGCCCGCGGCACCTCGCCGGGCAACTCGAGCGTCATCACGGCCTCGTTCTCCTGCAGGGTCTCGACCGCCCCGGCGGCGAGAAACTGTGGTTCGAGGATGGCAGGGATCCCGTCCTTGGGTGGACCGCCCGAGAAGATCTCGGCAAGATCGACGCTGTGTTGCTCGAAATCCGTCCCTGGCCATTCAACAGCCCAACGTTCAAGGGAACGTTCCAGGTCCTGACCGATGGCAGCAAGAGTGCCGGCCAGACACAGGGTCATGGCCAGCAAGCCAATGCGCAGTTGATGGGCGGCTGTCATCCTGGCCCGGTCAATCGAACAGAATGAAGCGCATGACCTCACTCAACCGTCCGAATGGTTGCCTTCAGGATATAGTCGGGGTCGGTGAAGCCGCGTCCTTCACCCCGCTTGATGGCATCGACGGTTTCCATGCCGGTGACAACCTTGCCAAAGACGGTGTAGCTGCCGTTGAGATGTGGAGCATCCGTGAACATGATGAAAAACTGTGAGTTGGCTGAATGAGGATCGGCGGCACGTGCCATGCCAACCACACCGCGCGTGTAGGAGGCATCGGAGAACTCACTGTCAAGATCGGGCTGGTCGGACCCGCCGAGCCCCGCCATGTCCAGCGCCGTGCCATCCCGTTTGCCAAACCTGACGTCGCCGGTCTGGGCCATGAAGCCATCGATCACCCGGTGGAAGACAACGTTGTCGTAGGCCCCGCTGCTGGCAAGGGACTTGATCCGCTCGACATGGTTGGGTGCCAGGTCTGGCCGGAGTTCAATTTCAACAGTTCCGGTTGTCCCACCGGCGATTTCGAGCACCAGCATGTCAGTACCGAGGGCCGGCGGTGCCAGGATGGCAGCGCATGCGGCAATCAAGGTCAAGTGCAGGTGTTTCATGGAGATCTCCTGTCATGATGATCGCGGGATTCCTGTGGCGGTTCCCTGGGCGGGGAGGGCAACATCGTAGGTTAGTTCTGCAGGCCGAGTTTGGCAAGGAGTGCCGCCTCGACCCGGGGGGTCACAAAGCGAGAGACATCGCCACCGAGACGGGCGATTTCCTTGACCAGCCGGGAGGAAATGGCCTGGTTGCGGGCATCCGACATCAGGAACACGGTCTCGACGCGCTCATCAAGCACCCGGTTCATGCCAACCATCTGATATTCATATTCGAAGTCGGAGACGGCCCTGAGGCCACGAACGATGATGCTGGCGTCCACCGCACGGGCAAAATCGACCAGCAGGTTGTCGAATGGCTGCACGACAATCCGGGATGCCAGGGCACCCTCGACAGCGGTGATGGCATCATGAATCAGCGCCATCCGTTCATCCACGCTGAAAAGCGGTTGCTTGTTGTTGTGGACAGAAACACCGATGACGAGGCGGTCCGCCAACGATCCGGCCCGTCGGATGATGTCAAGATGTCCCTCCGTCACAGGATCGAAGGTCCCGGGATACAGGCCTGTCCGCATCTTCACCCACGCAAACTGAATCGACATGCAGAAGCAGGCTCAGGGCCAACCCCTTGGCGGGCCAATACAACGCCGGGGTGCCAAGTGCAATTCCGCAGACCACCTGGGTTCAAGGGCCGGCACCTGGAAGCCACATCCTTGGCGAAGGTGCAGACATCATCACGGAGGGCCACGCGGGTGCCAGATCTTGCCGGCAATCCATATCGACGGTGTTCGGGGGATATGTGTGGATGGGGCAAGCGTGTTGATCGCCCGGGGCGGGATTGAGGGAAAGCGGGATCGCGCTGCCATTGATCTGGGCCAGTCGTTCTCGGGGGGATTGTTCCCACTGCTCGGATCGATTAATTCAAGAGGTATGGAAGCCTATCTCATCCTCGCGATTCTCACGGTTGCAGGTTTGCTGCTGACCATGCTCAAATTCGTGACACTGCGTTTTGTCTTGCGCTATGCCCACTGGATTGATCTGGTCGTCACACTCTTCTTCATGTGGTTTCTTGCCGGGTCCGTGACCGGCATTGCCACCGCCATCTTCATCGGATTTCTTCTGGCCATCCTCCTGACTCTGGCTCGGTGGATCGCCGACAAAGTCGGTTACGAATACAAATCCTACTCTGTCATTGATCGCATCAAGCAACAGCCAATCCTGCAAAAATTTCGCAGATCGAAATAACACCCCCGCGCCTCTCTTGATCGGAGGTGATTTGCATAAACTGGACTGTGCGTTGTGACTTGCAGTGGTTGGCATGGCTATGCCGCCATGTGTTGATCAACGCATTGGTTGCAATGATCAGTTGGGGTGCTCAGGCAATTCAATAGGCCGAGACACGGGATACCAGTCAAAGCACTCTTCCGCATCCTGGATTTCTTTGCATGGTTCACCACTGGAGATAAGGAACAGCAGATCCCGTGCACGGGTCATGCCGACATAAAGCCTGTCAAGATTGAGTTGGCGTCTTTCTCGCACCTCACCATCGTGATTCTTTTGACCCGTTTCATCTGCTCCTTGCCGCTGATTCAAGGCATCCTGATCCGCTTTCGTCAGTGGAAACATCGATTTGTCAATCCGCGGGATCAGCACCGCATGAAACTCCAGCCCCTTCGAACTGTCAAAGGTTACAACCTTCACATCTTGAGAAGTCCTACTGATTGATCCCTCGGCGCTTTTTTGGTAGCATGCCGGAACGCCTTTTTTCCTGAATGCCTTGACGCATTCGATTGCATCCTCCACCCTGTGCATAATGACCCCAATTTCATGAAGGTCGGGATTTTCAGACTTGATTTTGTTGATGATCTCGATCATCTTTGGGATTTCCTTCCCGACAGTCTGCACAAAGTATGGCTTCGGACCATCACGTCGGTATGCCTCGGGCTCAATGGCGACTTCATCGGCATAAGTCTTATCGATAAGATCCTGCCCACGAACGTGGGCAGCAGCTAACGCAATCTGTCGTGTGGTGCGCAACCCCTTCGTGAGCCTCACGGAATTGCCACCGAATTCGAGACCGGCCCATCCATACACAACGCCCCCGGCATACAATTGCTGCGCCTTGTCAATAGCAAACAGCAATCCGTCCTGAGGAATGGAATTTCCGCGCTTCCCAGCCACCAATGCACAGATCAGGCGCAGGGCGGTCATGGTCAAATCCTGCCCCTCATCGACAAACACGGATCTGTACCTCGGCTTGTCATTGTTTTCCGCTATTTCCATGGCCCGCAGCATCTTGTCAGCAAAATTGGTGGTCTGACGCTTGTCCATCTCATGGTTCCACTTGACGTGGAAATCCCAGCATTTTTGGCGATAATTGCCATTGAAGCGATGGCGGCGCCCCAGCCTATGGAATTTGTCTGTGGCAAGATATTCGTCTCTTGTCGCAGCCCGCCCCTTGATGACTCGATCAACTTCCTCACGAATATAAGCTGGCGTACAGGCCTCCAGAACACTTCCAGCTATGACATCCCGATAGGCGGCTTCGAAGGCATCATTGACAAGATTTGTGTCGACATTTTGCCGGTAGCCATTTGCCCTGCAGATATCAGAGGCAATCTTGTCTACATTGCAAAACTCCACATTCTTAGGTGCCTCTGGAAGATTGGAGAAGGTGTCTTCCAAATGCCGAATCAATGTCTTGTGGAATGCAGTGACCAAGAATTTTTCCTGTGGACTCTCCCGCGCAAGCCGCGCAATCCTGTGTAGCCCGATCACTGTCTTGCCAGTTCCGGCCCCACCATAGACCCTGGCCTGCTTATTGAAGGTTCTGCTTACAGTCTTCTTCTGTGATGGGTGCAGAAAAAGGTGCCATTCCTCACGCCTCAACCATGACTCAAGCCAAACGTTTGATCTGTTTTCGATCTTTGCATCATTCAGGCAGGCCGCCTCGGATATATGAGCCCCCGATATATCGGTAGAGTACTGCTGCCTCATCGCCCATTCATACATCTGGTCATGATGGCCCAGATTGACAACCACGGCCTTCTCCGGTTGCTGCAAGACAAGGTCGCTGTCATCAATCGCCAAGATCAACCGCAATTCCCGAGATGCACGAATGGAGTAATGGTTTTGTTTCTCACCACTACCCAACCGCTCAAAATTCAAGCCCGGATGACGAAAGTTGTCTTGAAAGTTTTCAATTGCCCTACTGAACTGCACTTTCTCATTTTTCATGAGCTTGTTGCCTTTGAGCGCCTTGAATGCCTCACGGTGAAACAGGATTTTCATGATTCTAAATGCCCTATCTGCAATGCTCTTGTCCTCAGTGCCTGTCTGAGATGCAACGACCGGTCATCAGGCAGATACAGAACCATCACGACCCCTGTCGGGCATCCTGTCCTGCCGCAGCTCATGCCAGCCCTTCCCGAGGCGATAGATCTTGCCGCCAACGACGCAGAGTCCTGCAGCGGCCAGCAGAACCAGCAGCGGCATCGCAATCGGGATCAGGATGGGAAACTTCAGGACCAGGGGCGTGACAATGGCCGGGATCGTCGCCGCGACGGCCGTGGACCTGGCGACATCACGGCCAATGCGCCGATACATCTCTCGTTGGGCGATCGCGCCGCGCTGGTACGCAAGGCTGTACTCCAGGATGGCCAGCACCAGGGAAATGGCGGCCCCACACGCGGCACCGGTTACCACTCGTGACGCCGCCTCCTCAAGGGTGGCCTGAAAGGCCTGGGCCGAAAGGACCGATTCTGCGGCAGTGATCTCGTCCGGCGTCATCGGCACGGCCCCTCGGCTCCAGTTCAGGCTGGCCTGCTCGAAGACCCCGTTGGCCGCTTCGGAACCGCCGCCCTGGCTGTGGGGGATGATGTGGCTCCAGTGAAAACCGTCGAGGCGCGCCTTGACCGCGTCTGGACCCAGGGCACGCAAATGCTCCGGGATCGACTCCCAGACAAGCCGGGCCTCCTCAGTGCCCCGGCCGATGCCCCGGGTGCCGGCATGGAGGTAGGGCGTGGGATCAAGGGTGTTCCAATCAAGATTCCGGGCATAGTCGGGCAAGGATTTTGCTGTCTCGATGGCCCCGGCGGCAAGGCCGGAAGCGGTGGTGCGAATACGGTCGCTGCCCTGTTCCGCTGCCCGCGTCCCGACCGAAGTGAGACGCCGGGCACTGGATCGGACTGCGGAGGTCGTATCCTTGATTCGGTCGGCAACAGACCCCAATTCCTTTTTGCGCATGATGTGTCCTCCGCCCAAGGCCAGGTGTTGGCAGTGTGTCCGTCCTGCCTGACGATTCCCTTGGTTGCGGAAGGTTAGCACCGGCTGCGTGATCCCGTCAAATGCCCAAACAGGACAGACTCGTGACGGCAAGATGGGATCGGGGTTCGCTGGTCAAGGGAAGGGAGCGGGCCAAAGGAGCCTGAGGTCGACCAGGTCCCTGATCGGCACAGCAAGAATCGGATGGGTTGGGCGATCAGGAGGCCAGGAATGGCAATTGCGAGGCCGATCATGCCTGCGACTGCCAGCAGCATGCGGGTCTCTCGCTTGGCCATGTCGGCCTGCAGGCGTCCAAAAGTGGTCTTGTTGCGATCCGGAGCACGCTCCGACCTGGCCTCCATCGTGTTGATCCTCTCCTTGTGGCAGGTGGCGGCTTGCCTGATTCGGTGTCAGGACTCCCGGTTGTCATGATTGGCAACGGCAGGGATGTGCGACGGGACACGATCCTGACCTGATTCATGGTTCAACGGAACCCGGGATGGCCAGTGGTCACTGCGGCCCGACCCCGATGCCGGGTTGATGACATCCCTTTGCGATTGGCGGCAAATTCGGTAGCAGGGGCCCGTTGACAACTCTTGGAGTGGAGTGCGTGATGGATGACATTGGGCATTTTGTCGGGGGCAAGGCCATTCCTGGCACATCCGGTCGGTTTGGTGATGTCTACAATCCGGCCACAGGCGTGGTGCAGGCCAGGGTCGCCCTGGCAGCTGGCAGTGAGGTGGAGGTGGCCGTTGCGGCCGCTGCGGCCGCCCAGCCAGGCTGGGCGGCCCGGACACCCCAGCAGCGGGCCCGGGTGCTGATGCGGTTTCTTGATCTGTTGCATCGGGACATGGACGCGTTGGCGGAGACCCTCTCGCGCGAACATGGCAAGACATTGCCCGATGCCCGCGGGGACATCCAGCGGGGTCTTGAGGTCGTGGAATTCTGTCTTGGCGCGCCGCATCTGCTCAAGGGGTCGTTCACCGACAGTGCCGGTCGCGGGATCGACATGTATTCGATGCGCCAGCCCCTGGGCGTGGTGGCCGGCATCACACCCTTCAACTTCCCGGCCATGATTCCCATGTGGAAGTTTGCTCCGGCCCTGGCCTGTGGCAACGCGTTCATTCTCAAACCATCCGAGCGCGATCCGGGTGTGCCGATGATGCTGGCGGCGTTGCTGGTCGAGGCTGGACTGCCACCCGATGTCCTGCAGGTCATCAATGGGGACAAGGAAGCCGTCGATGCCCTGCTGGCCCATCCGCTCATCATGGGGATCGGCTTTGTCGGCTCGACGCCCATTGCCGAATACATCTACCGGGTCGGTTCGGCGGCCGGCAAGCGCGTGCAGTGTTTCGGTGGCGCCAAGAATCACATGATCGTCATGCCGGATGCGGATCTCGACCAGGCCGCCGATGCCCTGGTGGGAGCCGGCTATGGAGCCGCCGGGGAACGGTGCATGGCCATTTCCGTTGCGGTTCCGGTGGGCGATGGGACGGCCGATGCCCTGGTGGAACGACTGGTCCCCCGCATCGAGACCCTCAAGGTCGGCCCCTATACTGCCGGTGCAGATGTCGACTTTGGTCCCCTGATCACCCGCGAGGCCCAGCAGCGCGTCCGCAGGCTGGTCGAGTCCGGTGTCGAGGACGGAGCCGAACTTGTTGTGGATGGACGCGACTTCTCCCTGCAGGGCTACGAGAACGGCTTCTTTGTCGGCGCGCATCTCTTTGACCGGGTGACAGCGGCGATGGCCATCTACCGTGAGGAGATCTTCGGCCCCGTCCTGTCGGTCGTGCGATCCGGTACCTATGAAGAGGCGCTCGGCATCGCCCGGGACAACCCCTACGGCAATGGTGTGGCCATCTTCACCCGGGATGGCGACACGGCCCGGGATTTTGCCTCCCGAATCAATGTCGGCATGGTTGGTGTCAACGTCCCCATTCCCGTTCCCCTGGCCTACTACACCTTCGGAGGATGGAAGAGGTCGGGCTTTGGTGATCTGAACCAGCATGGCCCCGATGCCTTCCGGTTCTACACCCGGACCAAGACGGTGACCTCCCGGTGGCCAAGCGGTATCAAGGAAGGGGCTTCGTTGAACTTTCCAACCTTCGAGTAGACACACCATTGCCCATCAAACGACAACAATGTGAGCTCGAACTGCGGTGAGATCCGCGCAGTGACCGATGTTCACCTGCGCAAGGTCGGTCGGGCCGGGCACATCACGCTGGATCGACCTGCCGCCCTCAATGCCCTGACCCGGGAGATGTGCAATGCGGTGCGCGAGATGCTCGAACTCTGGCGCAGCGATGATGATGTCCGGTTGGTCATCATTGATGCCGAGGGCGACCGGGCGTTCTGTGCAGGGGGCGATGTGGCGGTCATGTACCAGGCGGGCCGGGCGGGAGAGACGGCGTTCGGGCAAGCATACTGGCGCGATGAGTACCGACTGGATGCCTGCGTGGCGACCTGGCCCAAACCCGTTGTCACCTTTCTGCACGGCATCACCATGGGTGGGGGTGTCGGGATCGGCTGTCATGCCAGCCATCGCGTCGTTGCCGCCGACAGTGAAATCGCCATGCCTGAATGCGCCATTGGACTTGTCCCCGATGTTGGCGGGTCCTGGCTCCTGGCCCGGGCGCCGGGGCGAGTGGGTGAATGTCTGGCGGTCACGGGGTTGCGCATGACGGCTGGCGACGCCATTGCCTGCGGCTTTGCCGATGTCCTGTGTCCGCAAGCCACCTGGCCAGCCCTCAAGGAGACCCTGCTGGACAGTGGCAGCCCCGAGGCCATCGCAGCGGCCGCGGTGGAACCGCCGGCGAGTGGATTGCTGGCCCAGCGCCGGGATATCGACAGGTGGTTTGGGCAGGACACCCTGACCGGGGTCCATACCACCCTCAGGGATGCCGGGAGTGAACTGGCTGCAGAATGCCTTGGGCGCATGGGACGCAATGCTCCGCTGGCCATGCATTGTGCCCTTGACCTTGTGCGTTGTCAGCGGGTGACCCGGACGATCCACGCAGCTCTTGAACGCGAATTCCGCTATACGGCCCGTGCGGTGGCGCATGCTGATTTCCTCGAGGGTGTCCGGGCCCTGCTGATCGACAAGGATCGCGCACCGCGCTGGCTGCATGGCTCCATCGAGAGCGTCAGTGTCACCGAGGTCGCCGCCATGCTGGCCCCGAACGAAGACGCCGCAATTGACTGGAGGTCGTGAGATGCAGGTTGGATTTATCGGTCTTGGGAACATGGGACTCCCGATGGCCAATGCTCTTGTCGAGGCGGGAATGGAGGTCGTGGGGCATGATCCCGTCACCCCGCCCCCGTCCGG
Source organism: Paracoccaceae bacterium (assembly GCA_965215545.1). Taxonomy (GTDB): domain Bacteria; phylum Pseudomonadota; class Alphaproteobacteria; order Rhodobacterales; family Rhodobacteraceae; genus MPNP01. The sequence continues at coordinate 2,714,506 of OZ244066.1, read as the reverse complement.
ATTGCGGTTGGTTCCAACCGCTGCCGACGCGGTGTGTGGTGCGGCAGTGGTGGTGACCATGCTGCCCGATGGCAGGACACTGCTTGATGTTGTTGGGACCATCCTGCCCCATCTCGAGAAGGATGCCATCCTGCTTGACTGCTCGACCTGTGATCTTGAATCGACCCACAGGGCAAGTGCCCGGCTCGGCGACATGGGGTTGGCCTTCATCGATGCCCCGGTGTCGGGTGGGATCAACGGCGCCCGGGAGGGCACACTGACCTTCATGGTCGGCGGTGCTCCGGAGGCCGTTGGTCAGGTGCAGGCGCTCCTGGAGATCATGGGTGACAGGATGGTGCATTGTGGTCCGGTCGGGTCGGGGCAGACAGCCAAACTGTGCAACAACATGATCCTGGGTGCCACCATGATCGCCACCTGCGAATCCTTTGCCCTGGCTGAGAAACTGGGGCTGGATCCTGCCATCCTGCATGAGGTGGTCTCGACATCCTCGGGGCAGAGCTGGGTGTCGAATGTCTACACGCCCCTGCCGGCTGTCGGTCGGGTCAGCCCGGCCGACACTGACTATGCCGCCGGATTCCGGGCTGATCTGATGCTCAAGGACCTGCGGCTTGCCGTCGGGGCGGCAGCCCATGCCGGTGCCATGATTCCCATGGGGGAACTGGCGGAACGATATTATGAGGAATTCGTCGACGAGGACGATCAGGGCGCAAGGGACTTTTCGGCTGTCTATCTCAAACTTGCGGGCCGCCTCTGAGGACAGTGGGGTATTCAGGCTGCAGCACTCGTGACGGCACCGAGAAGGGGCTTGAGGAACTGTCCCGTGTGGCTTGCCGGACAGGAAGCAACGGTTTCCGGGGTTCCCGCCACGACGACTTTGCCACCCCCGTCGCCCCCTTCCGGACCGAGATCGACAATCCAGTCGGCGGTCTTGATGACATCAAGATTGTGTTCGATGATGACCACCGTGTTCCCCTTGTCGACGAATTCATGCAGGACCTGCAGGAGATTGCGGATGTCCTCGAAATGCAGGCCGGTGGTGGGTTCATCGAGGAGGTACAGGGTTCCGGCATTGACTCTCTTCGAGAGTTCCCGGGCCAGTTTGACCCGTTGGGCCTCGCCACCTGACAGCATGGGGGCGGGGTGGCCGACTTTCATGTAGCCAAGCCCGGTATGAACCAGGGTGCCAAGCCTGGCCTTGATGGCGGGGATGGCCTCAAAGAGTTCATAGGCCTCGAGAATGGTCATGTCGAGAACATCCGCGATCGATTTGCCCTTGTATTTGATCTGCAGCGTCTGGCGCATGAAGCGGGTGCCCTTGCACGTCTCGCAGGTCACGAAGACATCGGACAGAAAATGCATCTCCACCCGGATGAGCCCATCACCATCACATGCCTCACAGCGCCCGCCACTGACGTTGAATGAGAAGCGCCCGGGTGCGTAGCCCCGGGCGCGGGATTCGGGCAATTCCGCAAACAGGTTGCGGATGGGATCGAAGGCCTTGGTGTAGGTTGCCGGGTTGGAGCGGGGCGTCCTGCCGATGGGCTGCTGGTCGATGTGCAGGGTCTTGGTGATGTGTTCCCGCCCAAGGAGATCATCACAGTGCTCGACATAGACGGGCGCTATCTTCCGATACTGACGCTCCTGAAGGTTGTGGTACAGCACATCGAAGGCCAGCGATGATTTCCCGCTGCCGGAAACGCCGGTGATGCAGACCATCTTGCCAAGGGGAATCTCGACATCGATCATCTTGAGATTATTGGCCCTGGCGCCCTTGATCTGCAAGCTGTGTCCGGTGCCCTTGCGGCGAGTCCGGGGGACCTCGATCGAGCGCTTGCCGGAGAGATAGAGCCCCGTCAGCGAGGCGGGGTTGCCGGCCACCTCATCAGGAGTTCCTGCGGCCACGATCTCGCCACCATGAATACCGGCCCCCGGTCCAAAATCGATGACATGATCGGCCTCGCGGATGGCATCCTCGTCATGCTCGACCACAAGGACGGTGTTGCCTCGATTGCGGAGCTGGCTGAGAGTCTCGAGGAGGCGGCGATTGTCGCGCTGGTGGAGACCGATCGAGGGTTCATCCAGAACATAGAGAACACCGGTCAGGCCCTTGCCGATCTGGCTGGCCAGGCGAATCCGTTGGCTCTCCCCGCCTGAGAGCGTTCCGGCTGACCGCGAAAGCGTCAGGTAGTCAAGACCGACATTGACCAGAAAGCCCAGCCGTTCCTGCAATTCACGCAGGATGGCATCACCGATGAGTTTCTGATTCTTCGTCAGGGTTGCAGGCAGTCGATCGACCCATTCCCTGGCCTCGAGAATGGTCATGTCCGTCAATTCGCCGATGTGCAGTCCCGCGAGTTTGACCGCCAGGGCTTCGGGCTTGAGGCGGTGGCCATTACAGGCCGGGCAGGTCCGCCGGGAGGTGTATTTCTCGACACGCCAGTGCACTTTCCGGTTGGTCAGGGGGTATCGTGCCTCCAGCTCGTTGATGAGGCCGGGATAGGTCGAGGCGGCAAGGCCATCGTCATGGACAGGGTCGGGCCGAGATCCTGTTGGCCAGACGCTGCCGGGTCCATGGATGATGGCAGTCCTGAAGTCCTCGGGCAGATCCATCCAGGGAACATCGGGACTGACGCCATGATGCTTCATCAAATCATGATATTCGTCCCAGCTGGGACCAAACCCTTCGGTCATCGGCAGGATCGGAATGTCATTCAGGGGCAGATCCATCACGATCATCTTTTTCGGGTCATAGAAGATTTCCACGCCCAGCCCATCACACTGGGGGCAGGAGCCCATATGGGCATTGAAGGAAAACAGGCGGGGCTCGATCTCGGGAATCGTGAATCCCGATTCTGGACAGGCATAGCGTTCCGAGAAGCGGATCGTCTCCCGGGGATCCTTGTCGATGAGGACGATGGCGGCGGTGCCATTGCCATGATCAAGGGCTGTGCGCAGCGAGTCTTCCAGTCGCTCCTCCCCGACCTCGCCCACCACGATCCGATCAACGAGCAGGTCGATGTCGTGTCGCTTGTTCTTGTCCAGCTGCTGCACCGAAGTCAGGAAGATGACCTCGCCGTCAATCACGACCCGCATGAACCCGCTCCGCATGAACTCTTTCAGTTCCGTCTGGAATGACCCCTTGCGTTCGCGGGCGATGGGGGCCAGCAGGTGGAGGCTGGTCCCATCCTCAAGGGTGTTGATCCGATCAATCATTTCGGCGATCTGCTGGGCCTTGATTGGCTGTCCGGTTGTGGGCGAATGGGGGACGCCGACTCGGGCAAAGAGCAGGCGCAGATGGTCATGGATCTCGGTGATGGTCCCCACCGTCGAACGGGGATTGCGCTGGGTTGTTTTCTGTTCGATGGCGATGGCCGGCGAGAGGCCGGTGATCAGGTCGACATCCGGTTTGTCGAGCTGGCCGAGAAACTGGCGGGCGTAGGTGGAGAGGCTCTCGACGTAGCGCCGCTGGCCTTCGGCATACACCGTCCCCATGGCCAGGGAGGATTTTCCGGAACCACTGATCCCAGTGAGAAGAATCAGTTTGTTGCGTGGGATATCAATATCGATGTTCTTGAGATTGTGTTCCCGTGCGCCTCGCACACCAATGGATTTCGGTTCAGCAACCACCACGCATGACCCCCTCAGGATGTCCCCCGCAACACACCACCCTGCCCCATAGTTCCATGCCGGAATGCATGCAATCAACCTGCCGGAGCCGGTCCGGAATCGGTGCACGCCATCACCTGCAGATCCGGTTCATCCCGTTGTCATCGCGCTGCCGCTGGTATAGGGTGCGGGGACAACTCAGACGGAGACTTCTGCATGGCCAAGACAGTCAATCGTGTTACCCTCATCGGCGTTGTCGACCGGGACCCCGAGACCCGTGACTTCCCGAGCGGTGGGCAGGTGCTCTCGCTCTGGGTCCGGACATCGGAACAATGGAACGACCGGCAGACCGGCGAGATGCGCGAACGGTCACAGGTCAACCGGGTCGGTGTCTATGTTGCACCCATGATCAACGCCCTGAAAGACACCCTGCGCACCAATGACCTCGTCTATGTCGAAGGACGCATGGAGACCCGGCGTACCCAGGATGACCGCTACTTCACCGAAGTCTCGGTCCGTCCCTATCATGGATCCATCGCTGCTCTGGGCCCGGTGCAGATCGATGCAACGGATCCCCATCCGGACGGGCCGGGGTACGGGGGCCAGGCTGATACCGGATTCAGCTCCGGTGTCCAGCGAGGATCCGATCCCCAACCCAATCCCGGGATGTCCGACAGCATCGCCCGGGAACCGGACGATGAAATGCCCTTCTGATCCGACGTCTCTTGCATGATCCGATGTCCTGTGTCCATGATCAGTTGACCCCGGCACCGGGGTCTGGCAGGGGACTGGTGCAGAAATGACCGAGGCTCCCCACGAGTCGATCCATCCGGAGTCGGCGGGTTCCGATGACTCGATTGCCACCATTGCCATCGAGAATGAACTCAGCGCATCCTATCTTGACTATGCGATGAGCGTGATCGTCTCGCGGGCCCTGCCCGACCTGCGTGATGGTCTCAAGCCCGTGCATCGCCGCATCCTCTATGCCATGCATGAGTCGCGCAACACCCATGATCAACCCTATCGCAAGTCCGCGCGACCGGTTGGCGAGGTGATGGGGAAATACCATCCCCATGGTGACAGTGCGATCTATGAGGCGCTGGTCCGGATGGCCCAGGACTTCACCATGTCCCTGCCGCTGCTTGATGGGCAGGGGAATTTCGGTTCCACCGATGGTGATGGTGCGGCAGCGATGCGCTATACCGAGATCCGGATGGCGCCGCCCGCCGCCCTGATGCTCGATGACATCGGTCTGGCCACGGTGGACTTCCAGGACAACTATGATGGCAAGGACCGGGAACCGGTGGTCCTGCCGGCCCGTTTCCCCAATCTCCTGATCAATGGCGGTGCCGGGATTGCCGTTGGCATGGCCAGCAAGATCCCGCCCTACAATCTCGGCGAGACCATTGATGCGACCGTTGAATTGCTGGAGAATCCCGATGTCTCCTCCGAGCGGCTGCTCGAATTGATGCCGGCACCCGATTTCCCGACCGGCGGCATCATCCTCGGGCTGGCGGGCAGCATGAACACATTCCACAAGGGCGAGGGTCGCATCATGGTGCGGGCCCGGACGGCCATTGAGGGAGATGGCGACAGACGGACCATCATCGTCACGGAAATCCCCTATGGCGTGATCAAGGCCGATATGATTGCCCGGATTGCCCAACTGGCCGACAGGCGCCAGGCGCAGGGCCAGCCCGAAATCGACGGCATCCGGACCATCCGGGACGAATCGGATCGCATGGGGACCCGCATCGTCATCGAGCTCCAGAAGGATGCCGTTCCCGAACTGGTTCTCAACCAGCTCTGGCGCCACACGCCCATGCAGTCATCATTTGTCAGCAACATCATCGCCCTCAACCGGGGCCAGCCGATGCAGCTCGGCATTCGGGAGATCCTCAACGAATTCATCGGGTTTCGCGAGGAGATCATCACCCGCCGGACAACCGAACTCCTGCGCCGCAGCCGCAACCGCAGCCATATCCTCTGTGGTCTGGCCGTGGCTGCCTCCAACCTCGATGCAGTCGTTGGCATCATCCGGCGGGCTCCCAGTGTCGCCGATGCCCGTGAAGCGCTCCTGGCCTGCTCCTGGCCCGCCCGCGACATCGCCAGCTACATCCGCCTGATCAATGATCCGCTCAGCCAGCTGGAAGAGGGACTGACCTACCGGCTGACGCTGGTACAGGTGCAGGCCATCCTCGATCTGCGCCTGCAACGCCTGACTGCCATGGGCGTGAGGGAAACCACCGACGAGCTGCAGCAGCGGGCCGGGGAAATCCGTGACTATCTCGACATCCTCTCATCAACCGTCCGGGTCCGGGACATCATCCGGGATGAATTGCTGGCCGTCCGGGAGGCCCATGCCATCCCCCGCCGGACCCTCATCGAGGAGGACGAGGACGAGATCATCGATGAGGACCTGATCAAGCGGGAGGACATGGTCGTCATCGCTACCGAAGGCGGCTATCTCAAACGCTGCCCCCTTTCGGAATTCCGGACCCAGGCCCGGGGCGGCAAGGGCCTGACGAGCCAGTTCGGTGATGATCCTGTCCGACTGATCACCGTTGCCAACACCCATGATGAGCTGATCTGTTTTGCCACTGACGGCAACGCCTACAAGATCAAGACCTGGCGATTGCCGGCCCGGTCCCGCAATGCCATGGGGCTTCCGGTCTCGCGCTTCTGGAATATCGAGGCCAGCGAATCCATCGTGGCTCTCCTGCCCGTACCCATGGCGGTCATGGACGATGAGGGTGCATCCCTGCTGGTGGCCACCAGCGACGGTCGGTTGCGCCGCAGTCAGCTTGCCGACTATCGCCGCATCAATCGGACCGGCAAGATCGCCTGGCCAGCTGCCAGCGAAGCCATGCTCGTCGGGGCCTGCATCGGGACCGGTGACATGGATGTCATCCAGCTGACACGGCACGGGCTGGCCAATCGCACGGCACTCGGCGCCCTGCGCCTCATCAAGTCACGCTCATCCTCGGGTGTCAAGGGCATCAAGACCGATGGCCAGAACACGCTGACCGGCATGGTCCTGGTCCCGTCCTGCCCGCTCACACCGGAAGGCCGTGAGGCGTATCTGAAAGCCCGCCGGGCCTATCTGGCCTCACTCGGTCATGGGGATGGAAACGAGGACGCGCCGCCGCCCGCTGCCGAGGCCGAACCGGGCCCTGATCCTGAACGGTTTCTTGCCGAGTTCGGTCACCTCTATGCCAGTGAGAGGCTGGTCCTGATCCTTGATGCTGACGGGCGGGGCAAGATCACCTCCAGTCACGAGTTTCCGGTCAAGAAATCCCGTTCCGGCAAGGGTCTCAAGGCCTATTCCATGCGGGGGCAACCTGCCCGGACCGCAGCCATCCTCGTTGTCGAACCTGATGACCAGGTTCTCGTGGTCACCGCGTCCGGCCAGACCCTGCGCTGTCCCGTTTCCACTCTTTCCTACCGATCCCGAACAGGTGGTGGCGTCAAGGTCATCGACACGGACAATGACGACGCGGTCGTCTTTGCCACCATCATCAAGGATCATGAGATCGTGATGGATCCTGATCCTGAGGACCCCAACGATCCCTGAGCCTGCCCGGCTGCTCGTGACATGTCCATCCTCGGGAGCACCGTGACCCCATGCGTTCATCACTGAACCCAAGACCGCAGGCACGCTGCCATGGTTCCAGCAGTTGAGCGTTTCGCGCCCTCCCCCACCGGTTATCTGCATCTGGGACATGCCTATTCGGCCTTTGTCACCTGGTCGGCGGCCCGGCGGTCTCAGGGAACCATGCACCTGCGTATCGAGGACATCGATCGGGCCCGCAGTCGACCGGCGTATACGGAGGCGATCCTGGCCGATCTGGCTTGGCTTGGCATCAAGTGGTGCGAGCCCATCATGTATCAATCGGACCGACTGGATGCGCACCGGGATGCTCTCGCTGCCCTCGCTGCTGCCGGCCTCTGCTATCCGTGCCGCTGCACCCGCCGGGACATCAATGCAGCGCTGCGGGCGCCCCATGGGCTGGCCAGACAGACCGACAGCGTTGGGTCACAGGTCTATCCCGGGACCTGCCGGGGCCGCGCCATGTCGGACCAGCAACCGGGTGATGCTGTCCGGCTCAACATGCCGGCCCTGATTGCGGCACTCGGAGGACCTGATTCGGTCAGCCAGTTGACCTACCGGGAGATCGGGGACAGGTATCGCGGGGTTCATCAGGTCGATGCCGACGCCCTCCTTGCAACCCTCGGTGATGTGGTTCTGGCCCGCGGCGACATCGGCACGTCATACCATCTCGGCGTGGTGGTGGATGATGCAGCCATGGGCATTACCCATGTCACCCGTGGCGAGGATCTCTTCCCGTTTACTGCCCTGCACCGGGTGTTGCTGGCAGCCCTGAAGCTGCCGCCGCCGCTGTGGCGCCATCACCTTCTGATCAGCGATGCCGCCGGCAAGCGTCTGGCCAAGCGGGATGATGCCCGCTCGCTCCGATCCCTGCGGGCAGCCGGTTGGCAGGCGGAGGAACTCCTCGAGAGGATGGCCGGCGTGACCCCGGAGACATCATCGATGACTCTCGGGGCACAATCGATCCGAGGGTCGGGAATCGTGTCTCGAACTGGCAACAATCCGTGTTATAGTTCAGGTGACAGTGAGGAGTAGGTCCTGGTGCGTTCTGACAACACGACAATCATCCAACTCTATTCCAAACAGATCCTGGAACTTGCAGCCAACATTCCCCATGCGGGCCGGCTGGCACAGTGCGATTCAACGGCCAAGGTCCGGTCGCCGCTGTGCGGTTCAACCGTGACGGTGGACATCGTGGTCAAGGATGGTGTGATTGCCGAATTTGCCCAGGATGTGAAGGCGTGTGCCCTGGGCCAGGCCTCTGCGTCCATCGTGGCAGCAAATATCATCGGGCGCAACCGGGGCGAGGTTGAACGCGTCCGCGAGGAACTGCGGGCCATGCTGGAAGCGGATGGTGATGTCCCCACCCCACCCTTCGAGCGCCTGGCTGTCCTGCAACCCGCCCGGAATTACAGAAACCGTCATGCCTCGATCCAGCTGGTGCTCGATGCCCTCTCGCAGGCCCTCGCACGGCTTGAACCCCGGACCGTGGCCTGAATGCACCCCGGGCGCATGGCCATGATCGGGGCGTATGGCAACGTCAGGATGCACTGAGTGTGGCGAGCCACTCCTCTTCATCCATGATCTGCAGATCGAGTTCCCTGGCTTTCTGGAGTTTGGCACCACTGCCCTCGCCGGTCACGACAATGTCGACATTTTTCGAAACCGAGCCGTAGATCCTGGCCCCCATGGCCTCGGCCCGGGATTTGGCCTCGGCCCGCTTCATGCTGGCCAGGGTCCCGGTGAAGACCACGGTCTTGCCCGACAGTGGTGTCCGGGTCCGCCCTGCTGACTCCGTCCCGACAATCTCGAGTTCACCCGCGAGGGCGGTGACCATTGACCGGAACGGTTGATCGGTAAAGGCCGCAAGCAGGGCCCGGCTCGTCCGTTCACCGATGCCATCAATGCCCAGAACGTCCTCCCACTGCGCCCCGGGCGTCTCCAGGGCGACTGCCAGCCCCTTCTGAAAGGCCGCCCAGTTGCCGAAATGTTCAGCAATCCTCTCGGCCGCCCGTTCGCCCACAAAGCGGATCCCGAGGGCAAAGAGCAGCCGGGCAAACGGCACCCTGCGCGTCTCGTTGATCTCGCGGAAGAGGTTGCGGGCAGAACTCTCACCCCATCTCGGCCAGGCAGCCAGCGGCGGCGTGTGGGATTCAAGGCGGGATTCGAGGGTATAGATATCGAGCGGTGTCTGGATCAGGGGGCGGCCATCGGCATCCTGCCTGACAAAGAACTGTTCGATGATCTTGCCGCCGAGGCCTTCGATATCCATGGCAGCACGGCTGACAAAGTGCTTGAGACGTCCGAGTTGCTGGGCCTTGCAGTCATGCACAGCCGTGCAGCGTCGGACAGCATCACCATCATCACGGATTGCGGGTGCCCCACAGGACGGACAGGTCGTCGGAAAGCCGTAGCGGGTGGCATCGGGGGGCCGTCTTGTCAGATCAACCTGACCGATCTTGGGGATGACATCACCGCTGCGATAGACCTCGACGGTGTCGCCGACCCGGATGTCGGCACCCTTGCGGATAGGCGCACCATCGGCACCGATTCCGGCGATGTAATCCTCATTGTGCAGGGTCACTGATGAGACATCCACACCACCCACCCGCACCGTGTCGAGTTTGGCAACCGGTGCCAGTGCCCCGGTCCGACCGACCTGGATCTCGATCCCGACCAGCCGCGTCCAGGCTGTTTCCGGGGGAAATTTGCAGGCAATGGCCCAGCGGGGCCAGGCTGACCGGCTGCCGAGCCGGTCCTGGAGATCAAGGGCATCAACCTTGCAGGTCATCCCGTCGATATCATAGCCGAGTGTCTGGCGTTCGACCGCCAGCCATTCATGGTAGCCAATGACACCCTCGATGGTCTCGAAGGTCGCCATATGGTCGCTGATTGGCAGACCCATGGCACCGAGTCGCTGGATTGCTGCCCAGTGACCGGTTGCCAACCGCTCCGATACGAACCCGAAACTGTGGGCTGTGAACGCGAGTTGCCGGGTTGCGGTGATGGCGGCATCCTGCTGCCGGACCGCACCCGATGTGGCATTGCGGGGATTGGCATAGATCTGTGGCGGTGCCCCAGAGGTCCTGGCGGCATTGCGCAGGTCATTGTTGAGGGCTTCGAATGCCGCATGGGTCATGAAGATCTCGCCCCGGATCTCCAGGGTTTCCGGTGCATCCTCGAGATGCCCGGGTATGGTCGGGATGGTGCGGATATTGGCCGTCACATCCTCACCAACCGTACCGCCACCCCGGGTTGCAGCCTGGACGAGATGGCCGCCGCGGTAGAGCAGCGAGATGGCCAGACCGTCGATCTTGGGTTCGGCAACATAGGTGATCCCCTCGTCGGTCAGGCCAAGAAAGCGCTGGATCCGCTGGTCGAAATCAATCAGGTCATCGGCACTGAAGGCATTCTCGAGAGACAGCATGGGGGATTCGTGCCGAATCTTGCGAAAACTGCCGGCGGCCGGAGCCCCGACCTCATCGGCAGGAGACCGGTCTTCCTTGAGTTCGGGAAAACGCATTTCGATGGCCCGCAACCGGAGCATCCAGGCATCAAAGGTGGGATCGTCCACATCGGAGGCATTGTGATTGTAGTACAGGTCCCGGGCCCGGCGGATCTGCCGGGAGAGTGTCTTGATTGCCGCTTCAGCCTCGGTCTTGCTGAGTTGCCAGACTGGCGTTGTCATGCGTGTGGCTCCAATCCGTTCCGGTGGGATGTGATGCCTCCATCGGCATTGATTTCATACCTGTATCCAGGCAGGAATGCACTCTCGCTGATTGCGGATTTCCTGCCTGCGGGGATGGGTACGATCGTCTGCCATTGCGGTCCACCAACACCCCGGGGCATTGAAATCCGGCCGTATCTGGACCATGCTGTGGGCACTCGATTCCTGTCCCATCGGAACAGACCATGACTCCGTCCCTTGATCTCGGTTTTGCCAAACAGCCCAATGCAACCCGTGTGGTGGTTGCCATGTCGGGTGGCGTGGACAGTTCTGTCGTGGCCGCCATGCTGCATGGTGCCGGTTATGATGTCGTGGGCGTCACCCTGCAACTGTACGATCACGGCGCTGCTGTCGGGCGCAAGGGTGCCTGCTGTGCAGGCGTTGATATCCATGATGCCCGGCGTATCGCCAGCCACTGCGGGTTTCCACACTACGTCCTCGATTACGAATCCCATTTTCGCGCCACCGTGATTGATTCGTTTGTCGAGGACTATACAGCGGGCATCACCCCCATCCCCTGCATCCGGTGCAACGAACGCGTCAAGTTCACCGAACTGTTGGACATGGCCAGGGATCTCGGAGCGGATTGCCTGGCCACCGGCCATTATGTCCGTCGCCTGGCGGGCAAGGACGGTGCCGAGCTCCACCAGGCAGTCGACACCCGGCGGGATCAATCGTATTTCCTCTTTGCCACCACCCGCGAACAACTCGAGTTCCTGCGCTTTCCATTGGGCGGGATTGCATCCAAGGCGGCGACCCGGGCCCTGGCCACCGAGTTCGGCCTTGCGGCTGCCGACAAGCCCGACAGTCAGGATATCTGTTTCGTGCCGGACGGCAATTACGCCGGCCTGATTGCCAAACTCGATCCTGCCGCCGCCGAGCCCGGCGACATCGTTGATCTTGCGGGCAACAAGCTCGGCGAGCACCAGGGCATCATCAACTACACGATCGGTCAACGCCGCCGGCTCGGCGTGGACAGCGGGACAACACCGCTCCATGTGATCAAGCTCGATCCGGCGACCCGGACAGTCACTGTCGGCCCCCGCACGGCCCTGCTGACGACACGGTTCCGGATCAGAGACATCAACTGGCTGGGCAATCAACCATTTGCCAAGGGCTCTGCATGGCCCGTCAGCATCAAGGTGCGCTCCTCGGCCGCATCTGTCCCGGCCCGGATCATCCCCGAAGGTGACAGCGACGGCCTCGTCGAGCCTGCCGAGCCCGTCTGGGGCGTCACCCCCGGGCAGGCCTGCGTCTTTTATGGACCCGCCTCGACCCGAGTGCTGGGCGGCGGTTGGATCGTGCGCGAGACGGTCGACTGACGGGCCCTGGACAGGAATCGGAAGCAGAGACAGGAGAGAATGTCATGCACGATAAAATTCTTGCCGCCGTTGATGAAGGGTTGGACGGGTCGATAGACCGACTCCTTGAACTGGTCACGATTCCATCGATCTCGACCGATCCCGCCTATGCCAGACATTGCCAGGATGCCGCGGACTGGCTGGTGGCCATGCTGACGGAACTCGGTTTTACTGCCGACACCCGGGCTACGGCCGGCCACCCGGTAGTGCTGGCCCGGACAGGTGGTGATCACCGCCGAATGCTGTTTTATGGCCATTACGATGTCCAGCCCGTTGACCCTCTGGATCGTTGGTCCCGGCCACCCTTTGATGCCGCCGTCATCGATGCGCCTTACGGGCGGGCGATTCATGGACGGGGTGCCAGCGATGACAAGGGCCAGTTCATGACATTCATCGAAGCCTGCCGAGCCTGGAAGGTCGTGAACGGTGCCCTGCCCGAAGGACTGACCCTGCTGCTTGAGGGTGAGGAGGAGTGCGGGTCCGTCTCGCTGGCCCCATTCCTCAGGGAGAATCGCGACGCGCTGAAGGCTGATCTGGCCATCATCTGTGATACGGGCCTCTTTGCCAGTCGCACGCCGGCGATCATGACCTCGCTCCGTGGACTCATGGCCGAGGAAATCGTGATCGAGGGTCCGGCCATCGATCTCCATTCAGGCCTGTACGGCGGTGTGGCAGTCAATCCGCTCCGTGTGCTGAGCGGGATCCTTGCCAGCCTCCATGATGAGACAAACCGCATCGCCATCCCCGAATTCTATCGGGACGTGCGCCCCCGGGACACCGGCCAGGTGGCCGCCTGGAGCGAACTGGACTTTTCCACTGAGGACTTCCTTGGCCAGATCGGGCTGCGCCATCCGGTCGGGGAGGACGGCATGAGTGTGCTGGAATCGCTCTGGACCCGACCGACCTGTGAAATCAATGGCATGCAGGGCGGTTATACCGGTGAGGGATTCAAGACGGTCCTGCCCGCCCGGGCCTCGGCCAAGATCAGTTTTCGCCTCGTTGCCGACCAGGACCCGGCGCATCTGCGCTCATCATTCCGGAACTTCGTCCAGACCCAGATCCCCGAGGACTGCCAGCTCAGCTTCACCAGTTTTGCCAGTGAGAAAGCCTGCCTTGTCAACACGTCCAGTCCGCTCTTTGCCCTGGCCGCCGAGGAGCTGACTGCCGAATGGCAAGAGACCACGGTCATGACCGGGAGCGGCGGCTCAATTCCCGTCACCGGCATGCTGCAAGAGATCCTTGGCATGGATGCCCTGCTTGCCGGCTTCGGCCGCGATGATGATGCCATTCACTCGCCCGATGAACGATACGGTCTCGCCAACTACCACCGGGGCATTCGCAGCTGGGCCCGGATTCTCAATCGCTCGGCGACCCTTGCACGCCTCTGACCGGACAGGCCTGCACGGAGCGGCGCCAAAGGATCCATCTCGACCAAGGCGCCATAAGCGCCACCGCGCCAGGTGGAGGCACAATTGCCTCGGACGCCGTATCCATATGCCACGGCATCAACAATTGACCGGATGACCAAATCCCACGCCCGCCCTTCCTCCGGAGATCCCCTCGACCCTCGCAGGACTGATGGCAGGGGAACCGGAAAGCCGGGTTCTCGTCATGCCGGCCTTCTGTCCATGCTGATCGTTATCCTGGATTTCCTGATCGGAAGTCGCATGCCAGGACAGGGCATTCCATCAAGACTGCCATACGATGCAGTTCTTGACATCGATACGGCCAGCCAATAGTTTGAGGGCTGCCGGGAGTAAGCCATAGACATCTCCGCGGCCTATTTAGGGGGTGCCTTCGGGTACCCCCAGTGTCGTTGGGGAAAGAGCCGCTTTGCAGCAGGTCGCCGTGTTCGTGGATGCGGGTTATCTCTATGCCCAAGGCTCTGCCCTCCTTCATGGCAAAAAGCTCGGACGTGAATGGATTCAGGTCGAGCCAAGGCCAGCTCTTGAATGTCTGGAGACATGCGCCCGAACGATTGTTCCTCATGGCCGCCTTTTGCGGATATATTGGTACGATGGCTTGCTCCAATCCGGGCGACTCAGCGTAACGCAGGAGTTGATCGGACAATCAGAGAATACCAAACTTCGGCTTGGTCTGGTCAACAGCAAAGGGGAGCAGAAGGAGGTCGATGCACTGATCGTCACCGACCTGATTGATCTTGCTCGCAACCGTGCGATCACCGATGCGTTGATTCTGTCTGGCGACGGGGACATCAAGATCGGCGTCCAGGTTGCCCAGACATTCGGTGTTCGTGTCCATCTTCTCGGGATCAAACCGGCGGAAGGCTCGCAGTCACCAGCCTTGAGGATGGAATCGGATACATGCCGTGAATGGGACAGGGTCATCGTCGGGCAGGTGTTGAAAATCATATCGAGGGATGAGGATTGGTCCCGCCCGTCAATTGACAAACTTCAAACCAACGCTGGTCAGGACGATGGCAAGGCAACGGTTCCGCACAGTTTTTCAATGGTTGCAGCTGCTGAGATCAATGCACGTATTCACATGTTGAGTTCGCCCGAACTCGATCAACATCTCCGATACATGAAGGCCAATAACGGGCGCATCCATCCGGATATTGATCGCCCGGCCCTTGCCGGGCTCCGCAGGCGTCTGGATCGTGATGTCACTGATGCAGAGCGAATGGAGTATCGAAGAATGTTCAGGGAATCCATGCACCGATCGTACAGGTCCAGGGAATAGTCAGCCCGGCCCAATGGTCAGCTCCGGCCCGTTCCATGCACAAGTTCTCGATCGGCAGGTCATCCCCTGCCCCACAGAGGCACCAACGCTCAATTGAGATGGACGGCTTCATGCCTTGTACCTTCACCCCAACTGACCAATCTGGCTTAGAATTTGACGTCTTTCTGACCCGACTGCCCATAGTTCTTCCGAAACCACATGTGGCATCGATCGATTTCCTCCTGCGGTATTTCCTCGACCGGGCCACGCATCATCGCCAGATGCGTGATCCTGGCAGCTTCTTCCAGATAGATTGCGATGTTTGTGGCCTCGGTTGCAGAATTGCCCATCGTGAAAACGCCGTGGGCCTTGACCAGCGCCGCGTGCCCACCCTCTGCAGTGTCGAGGACAGCCATGCCTGTCTCGACCTCACCCGGTGTCGCATAGCGAGAACACGGCACATCGCGCCCAAGGATATGGGTAATTGGTGTCAAGACGGCTGGAATACGCTCGCCGCGCGCCGCAAAACTGCTCGCATAAGGCGAATGTGTGTGGGTAATGCCGAAAACGTCGTCGCGATGGCGGTAGATGTATAAATGCACACCTGTATCCACCGATGGTTTCATCCCGCCCTCGACAACCTGGCCGTTCAGATCGACGACAGCCATCATCTCGGGTGTCAGATGAGCGAACCTGACCCCGGAAGGTTTGATGACCACAAGACCCGTGTCAGGATCGCGTGCAGAGACGTTGCCGCCTGAACCGACAACCAGATTGTTGCGAGGGAGCTCATGGTTCTGTTCGCAAACCTCGCCCTTGAGTTCTTCCAGCATCACCCGGGGACTCCATGGGGGTAGACAATGATCTTCAAGGACCTGTCACCCTTGACCAACAGTTGGAACGCTTCGGCGCAGTCCGCGATGTCGAAGCGATGGGATATCGCGTCCCGTGCCTTGACACGCCCGGCTTCGAGGAGACGAATGTAGCTGTATGTATCCGTATGGTCCGAGGAGTATCGCGACGTGATCGTGATCTGGTCGAAGTAGGCTCTGTGTCCGTCCTGAACCCAATCGGTTGCAGGTGGCAGTGGTGCTCCAAGATGCAGGCAGCCGCCCACCTCGACCAGTGCCACCGCCTGCTCCCAGGCGGAGGGGAATGGGGCCGTCACGATCACCGTGTCGGCCAGACGCCCACTGTTGAGTGACCGCATGGCCTCGACCGCGTCCTCCTTCTTCGGGTTGATCGTGTGGGTCGCACCGAAATGTCGAGCCTTGCCAAGCCGCCAGTCGGAAAAGTCAAGGGCAGCGATCTTGCCTGCACCGAAGAGGGGGGCGAGGTGGATAAATCCCTGGCCCATGAAGCCGGAACCAACCACAGCAACCGTGTCGCCCGGTTGAATGTGACAAACCTTCAGGCCGGACAGAACGCATGACCAGGGTTCAATGGTCGTGGCTTCCTCGTCCGTGATGCTGTCCGGCAATTTATGGGTGTCCATCGCGAGATGGTGCGCCGTGACCTTGAAATACTCACAGACCCCACCTGGATCCAGGTGCGTGGCCTTGTAGAAAGGGTCACGCGTGAAATGTCCGCGACGGCTGAGATGACTGTCGATCCGGCCGACATGGTGATTGACAAAGACCCGATCGCCGATCCTGTAGTCCGTGACATTGGTCCCCACCTCGACAACCTCTCCGCTAGTCTCGTGTCCGAGCACCTTGGGCTGGGTCTTGTACCAGGCCATCGTCTCGCTGCCGCAGAGGCCACACGCACGGGTCTTCAAGAGCATCTCGCCCGGACCCACCGCCGGAACAGGTCGTTTTTCAAGACGAATGTCATCGATTGCGTACTGCACGGCCGCGTGCATCATGCTGGTCATGTTCAACCGTGCCCCGGCGAAAGCGCCCGCAGCGCATTTGAGAGAGTTTGAAACCGATCAAACACCGCACCGTAGGCGGTGTGGTTGTCCTGATGGCTCGTGAACCGGATGGTGCCCTGGTCTCGTTTGGCAAGATCGACAGGGTCCTTGCCTGTCGTCGCTGCCGCACCGATGCAGGCCGCGCCCCAGAGACCGAGATCAGACGTTGCGTTGACAAGCACATCCTGCCCGATGACTTCCGCGATGATCTGACACCAGACAGCACTCCGGGCACCCCCGCCGGCAAGATGCACCGGTACCGTCGGCAACCCACCTTCGCTCAGGCAGCAGTGCCGGAGGCTGAATGCCGTACCCTCCATCACCGCACGGCCGAGGTCCGCCTGCGTTGTACTGGCTGACATTCCGAGGAAACCGGCTCGGATATTCGGGTCAACAAATGGTGCACGCTCTCCGTTCAGGTACGGAAGGAACGTCACGCCGTTTGCCCCGATCGGCACATCAGTCACCAGTGTGTTCAATTTTTCAGCGATCATGCTTGCCGTGTCCCCGCCCAAACTCTGAGGATGCAAGTCTGCAAACCAGTCGAGTGCGGCAGCCCCTGTCGAGGGTGCCAGGACCCTGATCAGCATGTTTTCGGTCGGGTGCATCACCGTCGCGGCAAGTGGCGTGTCGGTAGGCAAGATCGTGTCGGTCAGAATGTTGACGACGGCAGTTGTCCCCATGATCATCATCATGTCACCCGGTGCCGACAATCCCATGCCCACAATCATCGCCCCCAGATCCAGGGTCGGCACCGACACGGGCAAACCGGTTGGCAGTCCCGTCTCCCGAGCGGTCTGCTTCGTGACCTGGCCCAGGATTTCCGTTGCCAGGCGTGGTTCCGGGAGACGCGTGCGCAAATCCTCACACTGAAGATGTGAAAGCGAATCGCCATACGTACCCGCGTCAAGGTCAAAAAACGGGATCGTGGCGTTTGAGAAA
Organism: Paracoccaceae bacterium; assembly: GCA_965215545.1. Taxonomy (GTDB): domain Bacteria; phylum Pseudomonadota; class Alphaproteobacteria; order Rhodobacterales; family Rhodobacteraceae; genus MPNP01. The sequence continues at coordinate 2,696,663 of OZ244066.1, read as the reverse complement.
TCGGTCCCGATTTCTCCGGTAAGCCGCTTGCCGACAAAATCACCGCAGGTCACGACATGCGCGGTCTTGGCGGCGGCGGCGTGATCATGATTGCGCATCCACCGCCAGCCGATCGCCGACGTTCCTGGCCAGAGTGCCGTGTGGCATCCCCGGCCAACGGCCTTCACTGCACCGGACGCATCGAGTTTCGCGAGATCCACAACCGCCTCTTTCCGCATGTCAGACCAAAGGATTGCGTTACGAACGGGTGCTCCATCGACGTCAAGGGCCCAGCATCCATCGCCCTGCGCGGCGATCCCAAGACTCACAAACCTGTACGCATCGCATTGGGAATTGACCGAAGCAAGGCATTGCACGACATTCACCCAAACCTCTTCCATGTCCTGCTCATTGGCGCCATCGGGCCCGCGAAGCACTTTCGAAGGGACTTCTTCTGAAGCGATGATGTTTCCGTCCTGCGTGTAGGCGGCTGCCTTGACAGCCGTTGTCCCAACATCAAGGCCGAGCCAGGCTTCGGACACGTCACTCTCCCATTCCTTGCCAGACATCAATCGACGGTGTCACAGGGCAGAGTTGCATGATTGGTTACCATGGCACCTCAGAGCACGGAGGACATAAGTTCCTTGCAAATCAAGCAATTGTGTCGTGTCATCAGTTTTCAAAGTGCCTCGGCTTTCACCAGCGAGTGGACATCGTCGAATCGCACTGCTGCAAGATCATCCTCGGTAATGTCGAAGTCCTGCTTCATGAGGTCCTCGATACTGCGGACCAGTGCCGAAGCGTCGAGCCCGTAATACTTCATCAAATAGGGGCGCGACCCTCCGTGGGCATAAGTGTCTTTCAATCCAAGACGAATCAAGCGTTTCCCGGCCCCCGCATCCGCCATGGTCTCGGCAACGAGCGATCCCACACCGCCCTCCGTGACGTGGTTTTCCAGGGTGACCACTCCATGTTTCACGCTGCCAATGTGGTCAAGCAGCGCCCTGGCATCAAATGGTTTGATCGTATGCAGATGCAGGTGACGAATGGAGACCCCCGCTTCGGCAAAGGCGGCCCGGGCGCGCAGAGCTTCCTCCGTGCAGATGCCTGATGTTACAATCAGAACGTCATCACCCCGGGACAGCTCCCTGATTTCCCCAACCCTGATCGGGGTATCGAAGAGGCGCGGTACGGATCCGCGGAGAATGCGGCACCATACGGGTCCGTCAATGCTGTCGGCCGCCGCGCAGACACTCTCGACCTCGGTGGCGTCACCCGTTTCGAGGATGGTCATGTTCGGGATTGATCGCATGACGCTGATATCCTCAATCGATTGATGCGTCATGCCGCCCGGGGTGGTGATGCCGGGCAGGAAGCCCATCAGGCGGACTCTCCGGCGAGGATAGGCGACTGAGGCGATAAGCTGATCATGGGGTCGACGATACATGAAGACGCCGAAAGTATGAATGAACGGGCGGAAACCTGCGAGTCCCAGACCACCTGCAAAACTGATCATGTTCTGTTCGGCCATTCCAAGCGACAGAAACTGATCGGGATGCCGGTCGCGAAACCCGTCGATTTCGCAAGATGAAGTCAGGTCTGCCGAGAGGCAAAGAATGTCAGGATTGCCGGCGGCAAATCTTTCAAAGGCGCTGGCATAGGGGCGGAAAACCATTTCGACCATTCAGCTCTCCATCAGTGCGCGTAATCGACAGGATCAATGCCCAGATCGGCGGCAATGGATGCGTTGCATCGGGCACGATCTTCTTCGTTCCTGAAGCGAACATAGTGCAGTTGCGGGAAGCGTTCCTTCAGGATTGACATGGTTCGGAATGGGCTGGTGCGCGCCAGGATGATCAGGGGCTTCCCTGCGTGCGGCTCGTTCACGGCATCGCGCATGGCACCAAGGTCGTGGCCATCGATTTCCACGCAAGTTGCGCCGAAACTGATAAATTTGGTACGGATATCACCCACATTCATGACGCTCGCCATCGCGCCATCACATTGCTGGTTGTTCACATCCATGATGGCCATCACATTCTCAATACCGTGGTGGGCGCACGCCTGGACAGCTTCCCATGTCTGACCTTCCTGGACTTCGCCATCCGACATGAAGACCCAGTTGCGGCCAGGCTCGCCTCGCAATTTCCGACCGTAGGCGAGACCGGAAGCCGTTGACAACCCGATCCCCAGAGTGCCGTTGTGAACTTCCATTCCGGGGGAATGTTCCGCTCCGATCATCTCGACCGAGGATCCGTCCCTGTTGAACATCTCCAGGCCTTCAGGTGCCAGACGTCCAACCTCGATGAGGGTCGCATAGGCAACGAGTGCATAGTGCGCCGGAGCGATGATCAGGCGGTCAAAATGCGGCTCGAACGGTCCATTGTACCCGGCACCAGTGCGGTATTCGGCGTTCAGGGGGGACGGCACGCCTCCAAATGGTTCTGGAATCATCGGGAGCGTTGAATCACCCAGTTTCAGCTCCTCATTGTAGAGCCAGGCAAGTTGCTCGGCAGCGGAACATGCCTGACTCAGATAGCCGCCATTGTTGCGTATCGCATGTTCGAACACACGTCGACGGATACCGAGAGCCACTTCTTCTGTTGTTCTTTCATTGCGCATGAGCACCTCCCTGCCCCACCAAAGTCACCAAAACGATACGTATGCGGACAGATTTGCCGCTCCAAACACCCGGAAGCCGGGCGGCATCCGTGGACCTGGGTCCAAGCCAAGCCAAAATCCCCAACCCGCCTTCCCTGCCCCCGAGGCTGGAGATCCAGGACCCGATGGCCCGGCTCTGCCCCCATCAGTCGATGGCAGCCGGCTCCGCCCGCACCTCCAGGAGGTTGTGCACTTCCCGTCCACAGGCAATGGCAACGAGATGGACGGTCTTGCCGTGATGGGTGTCAGCATAGCCCCGTGCCCGCATCTGGGTGAAGGCAGCCTCAAGCGCCGTCTCGGTATCCCCGGGGTTGTCCGCCATCTTGAATTCCAGCACGAACACCTGCGCCCCGAGCGCGACCACCAGGTTGGCCCGGGCGCGGCTGGTGGTCGCTTCACTGCGCACATCGACACCGATGGACCGCAAGGCCATGTACAGGAGACTGGCAGACCAGGCCTCGTTGCGGGCCAGATCCCCCGTGGCGTGCCACTGGTAGGGAATGCGGGCCAGCCAGGCCTTGAGGGTGGCGGCAAAGCCTGTGAAGTCGTTGGCCTCAAGCTGATCACGCAGGGCCTTGCCCTCGTCCGGGGGCACCTGGTCCTGCGGGCTCAGGGCGGCCAGCAGCTGATCGTTCAGGCTGAGCGTGACCGCCTGATTGGGGCAGTCGAGTGTATAGAGGGTGTCGAAGCCATCACCCTGTTTGTCCGCGATGGTCAGGTAGCCGGTCTGGAACAGCAACGCCTCGGCACTGATGGCATCGATATCGAACCGGGTGATCAATGATTCGTCGACCCGGCATCCCGCCAGCTCGGCCAGGCCGATCGACCGGGCCTTGAGCGTCTCGAACAGGACGGACGGTGTGCCGATCTCGAACCAGTGGGGGCGGAAGTCCCGAGTGCGCAGGAGCAACAGCACATCGACGGGATTGTAGAGGCGCTCCTCGCCCCGCCAGTTGTACCCATTGTACCAGCTGCGGATGGCCTCCCGGTCGAGGCCGGCGAGTTCGGGGGCAAAGACGGTGTCGAGTTCGGCCTCGGTGTAGCCACAGAGGGTGGCGTAGCGGGGATCGAGACTGATGTCGTTGAGGTTGTTGAACCCCGAGAACAGGCTGCCCCTGGAGAGCATGCTGATGCCGGTGACCAGGACGAAGCGGGTGTGTTCGGCAGCACCCTTGATGAGGCCATAGAGGCCCCAAAGATGGTCGCGGTTGGCCCGGGCCCGGGCCGGATCGTGGAGGGCATCGAGGATGGGCGTGTCGTAGGCGTCGACGAGGACCACGACGCGCTGGCCGGTGGCATGGTGGAGGTGGTAGAGAAGGGTTTGCAGGCGTCCGGTTGCGCCACCCGCACTGGGCACCAGATCCAATCCGGCGGTCCGCTCGATGACCTCCAGCTGGTCGATGATGTCCCTTTCAATCTCATCCGGTCCGTCAGACTTGCCATCGAAACTGAGCCGCAGGACCGGGTGGGTCACCGACCAGTCCCAGTGGTCATGGATGGCGAGGCCCCGGAACAGGGCCTCCTGACCTTCGAAGAGGGCCTTGATCGTGTCGACCAGCAGACTCTTGCCGAAGCGGCGGGGACGGGCGAGGAAGTAGTGGCGCCCCTCCTCCACGAGTTGCCGGATCAGTGGGGTCTTGTCGACGTAGTAGAAGTCCTCACGCCGGATGGTCGGGAAGTCCTGGATGCCGATGGGTAGAGACTTGCGGGTCATGCTGGCCTTTCGTGGTTGGCGATGAAGTGGAGGTTGTTCTCTCCGTGCCGTGGCGCGACTGTACCACAGAATGCGGGCATGGGGCAGAGGCCCAGATGGGTTGGTCCCAACGAAGAGATCATGATCCCTTCCGGAGACGGTTTCCGTGGAGTCCTGTCCCGAAACCGTCCACTCCACCCCACGAAAGTGGGGTGGCAAAGATTCCTGTCAGGAACGTACCGTTCCCATGCCTCGAAAATCTTCGGCCGCTTCCGGATGTGGAGACGCCGCTGCAAATCTGTTCGTCGTCCTGATGGTGTTCCTGCTCTCTGCCTCCCGTGCATTGCTGGTCGTTCCCGACAATTGTCATCCGTGCTGGGAAATCGCATCGGCACGGAAACCGGGGGATCCTGCGATCCGCTGAAAAACACTCCCGGAATCCGATGTCGTCCATGATCTGGGAACGCCCCGGTGACGTTGAATTGCAAGGTTGCCGGGCCCCGGTGGTGCTCAGCGGCCCTCGAAACTGGGCTGGCGGTTCTGGGTGAAGGCCAGGATTCCTTCCTTGAAATCCCGGGTCTTGCCGGATTCGCCCTGCAGGCGGGCCTCGATCTCGAGCTGGTGCATGTAATCATTGCCATAGGATGCCATGATGGCTTCCCGGACCCTGAGGAATGATTGGGTGGGCCCGCTGGCGAGTTGCCGGGCCCGGCCCTGCCAGTGGTCGGCAAAGGACTCATCGGGAACCGCTTCCCAGATCATGCCCCATTCACAGGCGAGTCTGGCTGGAATGCGGTCGGAAAAGAGCGCGATGCCCATGGCCCGGGCGAGTCCCACCTGCTTGGGCAGTCGCCAGGTGCCGCCGGCATCCGGAATCAGGCCAATCCGGGTGAAGGCCTGCAGGAAATAGGCGCTCTCGGTGGCAATGACCACATCCGCTGCCAGTGCCAGGCTGGCACCGGCTCCGGCGGCCGGACCATTGACCGCTGCCAGAGTCGGCAGCGGGCAGTTGGCCAGGGCCTTGAGCATCGGCAGGTATTCATCGCGGATGATGCGTTCAAAATCGGGTTCGGCCAGATTGAGGCGGTCCCCGAGGTCTTGACCGGTACAGAATGTCGACCCGGCCCCGGTGAGAACCAGCACCCGACCCTCCTCGGGGACATGGCGAGCGGCATGGGCAATTTCATCCCGCATGACGGTGCTCATCTCATTGCTGACCTTGGGACGGTTGAGCGTCAGGACAGAAACGCCCGCATTGGTGGCGACCGTGATCGTCTCAAACTCCATGACCCGTCTCCCTCTGGCAGTCCAGTCCCCTCAGGATCCCGGCCTGGCGCCGACCCCATCCCGCGCATGGTCAGGGTCCCCCATATGGCCATTGCCTGCCTCGTCATCAAGAAGCCGGGCCACAATCAGCTGCTCCTCGGGAGCAAGGTCGACCTCTTTTGTCTCATGAGAGCCGGTGGAGCGCGCCCGCAGCGCCAGGACGATCCCGAGGAGCAGGAGCAGGGGCGCTGAGAGGTACAGGCCAAGATTGGTCCTGTTCAGGCGGGGAGCCAACAGGGCGACATCACCATAGCGGGCGGCGATGAAGTCGGTGATCTCGCGGTCGGTCAGTCCGGCCTCGATCTGCTGGCGGACAAGGATGCGCAGGTCCCTTGCAAGACTCGCCGATGACTCATCGATGGACTCATTCTGGCAGACCATGCAGCGGATGGTCCTGGTTATGGCGCGGGCCCGCTCCTCAAGGGCCGGGTCCGCCAGTATCTCATCTGGCTCAAGGGCCCCAGCGGACAGAGCCAGAAGGATGATGACGATGGCAAGACCCAGGCGTTTCACGGGAGCGATCGCCCGGGAAGCTGGTGACGGGTCACAAGACTGCGGGCCCGCTCGGACAGGCTGATGAACCCACCCAACGCCATGATGGCCGCACCGAGCCAGATCCAGATCACCAGCGGCTTGACATAGAGACGGAGCGTCCGCTGACCATCGGGCTTTTCCTCACCCATGACCGCATAGAGATCGCGCCACAGGCTGGTCTGGATGGCCGCCTCGGTTGTTGTGGTGGCTGCCACGGGATAGTAGCGAATCTCCGGGTTCAGGACCACGACCTGACCACTGCCGGCCATGTGGATGATGCCTGTCTCGGCAAGGTAATTGGGCCCCTGGACTGTTTCCACACCCTCATAGCGCACGCTGTAGCTGCCCACCGTATAGGTGTCACCGGGCATGGCATGGCGGATGTCCTCGACCTCCCAGGCCATCACACCGGCAATGCCCAGCACGGTCAGGCCAAACCCGGCATGGGCAATCATCTTGCCCCAGTCGTTGGCGGGGAGGCGTCGACTCCAGGCCAGTGACTGGGCAATCGGGGCTCGGCCAAGGCGGATCCTGTTGGCAAGATCGGCGAGTGCGCCGCTGATGATCCAGACCGCCAGGGCAATCCCGAGAATGCCGACGATATAGGCAAATCCATGCATGGCCAGGGCGATGGTGAAAACAAGCAGGGTCAGCATGGCTGGCCAGCAGGCAATGCGCAGGGCCGGCCCGAGCGTGGCGCGTTTCCAGGCCAGTGTCGAGCCCAGGGGCAGGATGAGAGCCAGGGCGACGGCAAAGGGGACAAAAACCGCATTGAAATACGGGGGGCCCACCGACACCAGGGCCCCTGTCGCCATTTCGATGATGACGGGCCAGAAGGTGCCGATCAGGATCACGGCAGCGCTTACGGTCAGCATCAGGTTGTTGGCCAGCAGGGCCTGTTCACGGCTGATGAGCGCAAATGTCCCCGTCGCCACGACACGAGGGGCACGAATGGCATGGAGGGCCAGGGCCCCGCCGGTGAAAAACAGCAGGATGAACAGGATGACGATCCCCCGGGTTGGATCACTGGCAAAGGCATGCACGGAGGTAATGATGCCGGAGCGTACCAGAAACGTCCCGAGCAGGGAGAGCGAAAAGCCGGCGATGGCCAGCAGAACCGTCCAGCTGGCCATGCAGCCACGTCGTTCAACGACCCGCACTGAATGGAGCAGGGCTGTCGCCACCAGCCAGGGCATGAAGGAGACATTTTCGACCGGATCCCAGAACCACCAGCCGCCCCAGCCCAACTCATAATAGGCCCACCAGGACCCGAGGGCGATGCCGAGCGAGAGAAAGATCCATGATGTCAGGACCCAGGGTCGGACCCATTGTGCCCAGGCTGCATCCGCCCGTCCGGCAATGAGAGCCGCCACTGCGAAACTGTAGGGAACCGCCAGACCGACATAGCCAATGTAGAGCAAGGGTGGATGAAAGGCGAGGCCGGGGTCCTGCAAGAGCGGGTTCAGGTCATTGCCATTGAAGGGTGGATTGGGAACCCGGAGAAAGGGATTGGAAGTCAGGAGGACAAAGGCGATCAGGACCAGGCTGATCGTTGACTGGACAATCAGTACGAGGGTCTTGAGGACCGGGGCCATCCGGTGGATACCAACGGCGACAAGACAGGAAAACAGACTCAGGATCAGGAGCCACAACAGCATGGATCCCTCATGGTTGCCCCAGACTCCGGCCAGCCGATAGAGCAACGGTTTGTCCGTATGGGAGTTGTCGAGAATCAACCGGACGGAAAAGTCGGAGACAACAAAGGCGTGCGTCAGAATGCCATAGGCGAGAACAAGCAATGCAAACTGCAGGACGGCCAGCGGTTGCCCCATGCCGAGCCAGTTGCGCCACCGGCCCATGAGGGCCAATGTGGGGAGCACCGTCCCCGTGATGGCCACACCGAGGGCCAGAACCAGCGCGAGATGTCCAACGGCGACAAGCATCGATACGCAACTCTCAGATCCGGGCCGACACGAAAGAGGTGTCCCGCTCCCCTGCCCTGCATGATCCCCCTTCGGGATCCGGATGGTATAACGCCAGGGTTCCACATGCCAGCCATGCACGATTGGTGATGATGCTTGCCAGGGACTATTCTCCCCGTTGGTAGATGCCGCGCTCCTTGAGACTTTCAGCAACTTCGCGCGGCAGGTAGGTCTCGTCATGTTTGGCCAGGACCTCGGTGGCAACAAATCCATCATCGACCAGGGTCCCGAGCGCAATGACGCCCTGGTTTTCCCCAACCAGGTCGGGCAGGACACCGGCAAAGCGGATCGTCATCGTGGCCGCGGTATCCGTGATCGTGATCAGGGTGGTACCATCCGGCGCAAAGGCAATCCCATTCGGGATGACCAGGCCGCCGAGCCGGAAGACCTCCCCGGCCACCGGTGGGTTGTCAAGAACATCCTGAGGAGATCGGAAATACGCAATCCCGTCACGCAACGATACCCCCACAAGGAGTGCGGCGGCCAGGAGCAGCAATCCCGACATCAGCAGCATCTGGATACGACGCTGTTTCTTGAGACCCTTCATCGCGTGTCCTGCCTGCCCTGAACCCTGTCCGGCCTTGAGCCGGGGTCAGGGGCACAGGGCCAGACCGTCAAGACCGGTCGTTTCGGGATGGCCAAGCATGAGATTGGCATTCTGGATGGCCTGGCCGGCGGCCCCCTTGACCAGATTGTCGAGCACCGAGAGCACTTTGGTCCGACCGGGAATCCGGTCAGGCACGACACCGATGTGGACATGATTCCCGCCTCGTACATCCCGTGTGCCCGGATGCTCTCCCATTGGCAGCACTGCCACGAAAGCCTCGTCAGCATACCGTCGCTCCAGGGCTTGATGAATGCTGCCCGCATCACCCGTGACATAGATCGTGGCCAGGATCCCCCGGTTCTGTGGCACCAGGTGCGGAGTGAACGACACCGTCACCGGATGACCTGCGGCCCTGGTGAGTTCCTGGTCATATTCGGCGAGGTGGCGGTGGCTGTCCACGTTGTAGCCCCGACATCCTTCCGAGATCTCGGCATGCAGCATGGCAACCCTGGCGGCCCGCCCGGCGCCGGAGACCCCGGTCTTGACATCAACGATGATGCCGTCTCTCGCGATGAGATCCCTTTCCACGAGTGGCAGGAGGGGCAAGAGTCCGGCAGCAACATTGCAACCTGTACAAGCCACCAGATCGGCGGTGGCAATGGCCTCCCGGTAGAATTCGGTCAGGCCATAGACCGCCCGCCTCTGGAGCTCGGGAGCAGCGTGGGGCCGGCCGTACCAGAGGGCATAGGCCGCCGGATCCGTCAGGCGGAAATCGGCCGAGAGGTCAACGATCCTGACCCGGTCGACCAGTTCGGCAATGATCGTCTGGCTGGTCCCGTGTGGCAGGGCACAAAAGACGAGATCGGAACCGGCCGGATCGAATGCCTCGACATCTTCCAGCCGGGGCAGGTCAAGATGCCGATAGGCCGGGTAGAGATCGGCATAGTCGCGGCCAGCATTCTGCCCGGCAACCAGTGAGCGTATGGCCATGCCGGGATGACGGGCAAGGAGTCGAACCAGTTCGGCGCCGGTGTAACCGCTCGCACCAATGATGCTGACATGGGTCATGGTGTGGTCCAATCGGGACACTGGGGGTGGAGTGCGGATCGACACGGTGCCATGGTCGTCAATTTACAACCGGGGGGCACCGGGGGGATGCAGATGTGCGCCACGGCCCCGTGGATATGGGCGGATGGATCAACGCACGCAATGTGGTCAGGGACTGAGCGCAGGACGGTCAGCGTTTGGAGAACTGGAAACGGCGGCGGGCCTTGCGGCGACCATATTTCTTGCGCTCGACGACCCGCGAATCCCGGGTGAGGAATCCGGCACTTTTCAGGGCGGGGCGATAGCTGGGTTCATAGTACTGCAGGGCTTTGGAAATCCCGTGTTTGATGGATCCCGCCTGACCGGAAAGACCCCCACCCCTGACCGTCGCCATCACATCGAAACTGTTCTCGGCATTCACGAGTTTGAAGGGCTGGCGGATGATCATCTGCAGGACCTGGCGCTTGAAATAATCAGTGTAATCCTGCTTGTTGACAACAATCCGGCCTGTGCCGCTCCTGATCCAGACCCGGGCCACGGCATCCTTGCGCTTGCCGGTGGCATAGGATCGGCCGAGTTCATCCCGAATCGGCTCGGTCGGAGCCACGTCGGGTGTGGCCTGAGGGGGTGGCAGTTCACCCTCGAGGGCCTCAGACAGTTCGGTGGTCATTGACTATTGCTCCGCATGTTCTTGGCATTCCGGGCGGCGAAATCGATCATGACCGGATTCTGCGCCGCATGTCCGTGTTCCGGCCCTGCATAGATCCGCAGGTTGCGCATCAACTGCCTCGAGAGGCGGTTGGCGGGCAGCATGCGCTTGACAGCATCCCGGATAACGCGCTCGGGGAACCGGCCCGCAAGGACGTCCCCGGCTCGCCGTTCCCGGATCCCGCCGGGATAACCGGTGTGCCGATAGTAGGTCTTGTCCTGCAGCTTCCGCCCGGTCAGCCTGACCTTGGCCGCATTGATGACAATGACATTGTCCCCCGTATCCATGTGCGGGGTGAAGATCGCCTTGTCCTTGCCACGCAACTTGAGGGCAATGTAGGATGCGAGCCGTCCGAGAACGACATCTTCTGCATCAAGCAGAATCCACTTCTTGTCGATATGCTCAGGCCTGGCCGAGTAGGTACGCATAACCATGTCCACGAACGTCCAACCGGGGCATTGTCCCGGCAGAGTGCTGATAGTTGAATTTCCTGCCATGTCAAACGGAATACCCTATCGGATCGTCGTGTCCCAGTTTGCCATGTGCGGGATGGTCCCGGGCAACTCAGACAGATGGCCAGCCCCGTCTGCCTGGCCCGATCCAGATGCCGCGCGAACCGGTTCGCGCGGCCATTGGCGGTTCGCCCCCTTGCCGACCGGGACCGGGTGGGGCCCCTGCCGGGCTGGCCGACGCCAGCGGTGCCGGAGGAGGTCAGCCCGCGACAGCGGGCCCCGGTCGCGCTACTGGTTGCCGCCGAGCAATTCGCCGCCCTCATTGACCCGCGCACAGCCCTTGCCGCCCATGAACAGGAAGTAGGCGCTGCCGGTTTCCGTCCACTGACGGGTGTTCACTGGCGGGCTGAAGACCGGCACCACCAGTTCGCCGGGGCCCTGGTTGGGATCTCTGGGATTCCGGTTGGTCCAGACATGGGCCCCGGCCTTGGGGCGCACCTCGATGATGTTCTCACCAAGCACGCCGCCAGAGAAATTGATGTTTCTCGTCCCGTCCGGATCTCTCCACTGGCCGCCGCCGATCGCCGCAGTCCGCCACTCCCAGTCGGAGAACGTGGAGTTGAAATCATTGGTTGAGGTAATGAACCCTATGTTGATATTGAAGCTCCGCCGCGTCACACTGGGGTTGGTGGACGAGAGGATCAGCTTCATGCGGCCCGGTGTGGCGTGGTCGCCACAGCCGTCGACGACCTGTGAAACAGATGCAAGCGAGACGGTGCAGATGCTGCTGGTGCAGCTGGGCGGCGTCTGCGCCTGGGCCTCACCCGCGGGCAGGGCCAGCACAAGGGCCACCAGGGCGGTGGCCAGAAGGGTCAGGGGGGGGGGGTACACGTGTTGCATGATGAAATCCTCCAGATCGAGAGACAGACCCGTATCCATCCTATCAGATATGCGGGCAGGCGGCAAGAGCATAATTTCGAATTTCAAACCGAGACACGACTGGATCGTGCCTCGGTTCGAAATTATCCCTTGAATCTGGGCACCCCCCCCCCTGTACAGTTCTCTCCTGAGCATGTCCTGCCCGGGGCCACCGGGCGGGACCAGTCAGAGAGGAAAGCGCAATGATACGACTGATGATGATACGGGCCGCCGCCCTGGTGGCCCTGCTGACCCTGCCGGTGCCGGTGATGGCGCAGGTGGACTGGTCCATTCTCGACGGGACCACCGGGTCGACCACCTGCCCCGAGGGGCAGACTGAACGGCGTCCCAGCCTTTTAATCTTCGGTACCCCTGATGCGTCTTCCGTCCAGGTGACGACGGCAAGTATTGCACCGGGTTTCATTCCCGGGCAAGGCTTCACAGGAAACAATCTCCGCTTAAGCGTTTATCTCTCCGTGGTGGAAAACGGACAAACCCGCGTCGGCAGCCCGGTGCAACTGGCTTCAAGTTCACTAAGTGACATCGCCCAACAGACCAGAACCTTGAACAACCTGAAAGCGGGAACGCGCTACACCGCGGTTATAAGTCTGGGGACGAATGTCGCCGAAAATGTCCTCGCAAGGTCCTGCTTCCGCACGGCCCCCGATCTGGAGATCCCCCTTGGCTCGGGTCGCGGCGGCGCCGGCCCCGGCGATTCGTGGTCAAGCGGGTGCTACGCCTTCAGCAAGGACCCGAATCAGATCCGGGCCTGCCTGTGCGGGGCCCGGAACGCGGATGGCAACTGGGCGCGCACCGATGCCGAGGACGGCTACGAATATATCAGGGACGCCGCCTGGAGGCAGAACGTGGGCTGTGTGACCAACTGACGGGGCCGGATCGAGGCACACAAGGGCGGCCGGCGGGCCGCCCTTGTGTCATGGGGACGCATGGGATCTTCGGAGGGGTCCATGGCACCCATTGGCCCCATGCCGCAATAATGCCTTGATCCGGCGTGTCCAGCTCCTGCGCGGCATTTGCGGGGGATCTGTGTGAGGGAGACAGGATGGTACGGATGCGACGATGGCTGTATGGGAGAGCGCGGGGAGCAAATCCGGGTACCGGGGGAGAAAGCGATGGATGACGACAGGCTTTGCATTGATGGAGCTGGCCCGGTGGCAACAATCACCCTCAATGCACCACAACGGCTGAATGTGCTGTCGGAAGGCATGCTGGATGCCCTGCAGACGGCTCTTGATCAGCTCGGGTCGACCCCTGGAGTCCGCTGTATTGTCCTGGGGGCGGCGGGCCCGGCATTCTGTGCGGGCCATGACCTGCGGGAGATGACCCAGGGGCGCCAGGCAGCCGATGGCGGCAAGGCGTATTTCGAGACCATCTTTGATCGGTGCGCCCGCATGATGATGACGATCCAGTCCGTATCCATACCCGTGATTGCCCGCGTGCAGGGCGCCGCCGTTGCTGCCGGGTGCCAGCTGGTGGCCAGTTGCGATATGGCCATCGCGGCCTCGACCGCCCGCTTTGGCGTCAATGGCGTGAACATCGGTCTTTTCTGTTCAACGCCCATGGTTGCCTTGACGCGGACTGTGGGTCCCAAACAGGCGTTTGAAATGCTCACCACCGGCCGGCTCGTGACCGCCGGGGAGGCCAGGGGCATGGGACTTGTCAATGATGTCGTGGCACCGGAGGCGCTGGATGAACGAGCACAGGCACTGGCGCACCAGGTGGCCGGCAAACTGACGACGGCAGTGGCGGTCGGCAAGCAGGCATTCTACCGCCAGGCCGGGATGGATCTGGCTGCTGCGTATGCCTACACGCGGGATGTGATGGTGGCGAACATGCTCGAGCGGGACACCGAGGAAGGCATCAGTGCCTTTCTGGACAAACGCCCGCCGGACTGGGCCGATCAGAGCCCGTAGATCTCCTCGAATTTTGTCGTGAGGGAAGCAAGGAGCGGGGTCTCGCTGACCGGGAAACCGCAGGCAGTTTCGATCGTGTCCTGCGGGGAGCGAAGTCCGCCATGCTGCTGGAGCGATTCACGCAACCACCGGGTTGCCGGCGACGGGTCGCCGCGCGCCAGGTGGGTCTCGAGCGAGGGAACGGTGTCCTGCAGGGTCTGGTGGAGGCAGGCGGCATAGAGATTGCCGAGTGTGTAGGTGGGAAAGTAGCCGAACATGCCGGCTGACCAGTGAACATCCTGCAGGAACCCATGGGCCGGTCGGTCGACGGGAAACCCGAACATCTCCAGGAACAGGGTGTTCCACAGCTCGGGAATGTCCCTGACCGTCAGCGCGCCATTGATCAGCTGTCGTTCGATCTGGAAGCGCAGGATGATGTGGAGATTGTACTGGACCTCATCGGCCTCGGTCCGGATGGGGTTCCTGCGCAGCCGGTTGATCCCGGCATGGAACACGGACGGATCGTCACTCCCGGCCTGACCGAACAGTTCCAGCATCCGCCCATGCAACCAGTGGGCAAACGGTCGGCTGCGGCCCAGTTGGTTCTCATAGAGACGGGATTGGCTTTCGTGGACCCCCATCGAGGCCCCGCCCCCGATCGGTGTCAGGGCATAGGCCTTGTTGATATTGGCCTCATAGGTGGCATGACCCGTCTCGTGGATGGTTGAGTAGAGGCAGTTGAAGGGGTCGGTCTCATCAATGCGGGTGGTGATCCGGATATCATCGCCACCGCCACAACAGAACGGATGGGTCACCAGATCAAGACGGCCGTGATGGAAATCATAGCCGAACCGGGCTGCAAGTTCGCGGGCAAGATGCAGCTGGATCCGGCTGGCATAGGTGCCCGGGCGCAGGGCGGCAGGTCTGCGGGCACCGAGCAAGCGGTCCCGCAGGGTCACAAGACCGGGTTGCAGACGGCCAAAGAGGTCCTCGAGATGATGCCCTGTCATCCCCGGCTCAAAGCCATCGAGAAGCGCATCATAGGGTTCGGCGTGACTGTCGAGGGACTCGGCAACCTGCCGTGCGAGGGAGACGATGTCGGCCAGCAGGGGCAGGAACGCAGCGGGATCATCGCTGGAACGGGCCTGGCTCCAGACCTGCAGGCCCCGCGAGGTTGTTTCGGCCAGGCTGCGGGCCAGATCCACCGGCACCCGCTCGGCCCGGTCCACACTGCGTTGGATATCACGGATCTGGGCGCGCTGTTCCGCGTCCAGGGCAACACCATCCAGCGCAGCGAGCCACTCCCGGACACACGGGTTCCTGTCCCGCTCCTGGGTGACACTGCTCAGCGCGCCAAGGCAAACTGCCCGCTGGGCCGCCCCGCCTGGCGGCATCATCGTTTCCTGATCCCAGTGGATCACGCCGGCCACATGGCGAAGTGCCAGGGTGTCCCGCATATAGGCCATGAGGGCAGTGTAGGCTTCAGTCATGTGGATCCCGTCTCTCTGGCGTTGGACCTGCACGGCCATACAGGCAGGTGACCACAAGGATCAACATCACCACGGCTACCAGTTGATGCAGGAGGGCAATGGGGGTGGCAACAACCGTCACCACTGTGAGGATGCCAAGAAGCATCTGGAGGGCCGTCACCCCGGCAAGCAGCGCGACCGGCCAGACGGTCAAGCCGGACCGGATGGCCAGCATGAGGATGAGACATGCCAGCCCATATCCCGCCATCCGGTGCCAGAAGTGGACAAAGGTTGGGTTGTCGACCAGGCCGAAAGCGGCGATCTCGAGATCCGGCAGGACGACTCCGTTCATCAGGGGCCAGGTTGGAAAGGCACTGCCCGCGTCAATGCCAGCCACCAGGGCGCCAAGGCCGGTCTGGACAAGGAGTCCGACAAGGCAAAGACCGATCAGCGGTGTCGATGGGTAACGGGAGGGGGGGCAGGCCGAGGGTGGCCAGAGTTCCCTGAGACAGGTCCACCAGATCAAACCGATGATCACGAACGCCATGGACAGGTGAATGGCCAATCGGGTGGAGACCACATCGACCCGCTCACCGGCAAGGCCGCTCTGGACCATCCACCAGCCAATGAGACCCTGGCCAAGACCAAGGATTCCGAGCAGCAGGATGAACAGGCCGCGCTGGCGGGTCAGGTGCCCGGCGAGCAGCAGGGCGATACAGCCCGCAAGCCAGATGACACCGATAAGGCGACCGGCCTGCCGATGGATCCACTCCCACCAGTAGATCTGTTGAAAGTCAGAAAGTTGCATATGGCTATTCTGGAGACGGAATTCCGGTGTTGCCTGATAGAGCTCGAAGAGATGCTGCCACTCGGTCAGTGTCATGGGCGGCAAGATCCTGGCGATCAAACGCCAATCGGTGATGGAAAGACCGGAATCGGTATGCCGGGTGATGCCGCCAATCGAGACCATGCCAATGGTGAGGGCAAGCAGGAGGAGCAGGTACAAAACGACGGGCCTGCGCCCGGTCGCCTGGCGGTCAACCGGCATCGGGATGGGCGGACTTTGGCGCGGTGGGGCCATCGCGCAGGGACTTGCGGATCCGATGCAGGGCCTTGACCTCGCCCTTGGTCAGATCAAGTCGGTTGATGAGGTTGCGCAAATAGAGAATTCGGCCCGGTCGATCGGCATCAGTGCCAAAGTAATCCGAATGGGTCAGATCGGCGATCAGGCCTTCGGCCAGGGCGTTCCTGTCGGCGCTGGTGGCAGGTGCGACTGCGTTGTCATCGGTTGCAGGATCAGGGTCGATGCGGCTGCTCATGTGCCATTCATAGGCGAGGAGCGTTGCGCACTGGGCGATGTTCATTGACCGGAATGTGGGCAGGGTGGGCACGGTGATGATGGTGTTGGCAAGGGCAATTTCGTCGTTGGCCAGCCCGGTGCGTTCGGGACCGAAGAGAATGGCAAGGCGCTGATCGGGCCCGAGGGACCGACGGACCCGTTCGAGGGCGGTGCGGGGATCCTGAACAGTCTTCCACAGACCCCGCTCGCGGACGGTCGTGGCAAGGATGGTCGTGCAATCGGTCAGAGCCTCGGCCACGGTCCCGTAGGACAGGGCGGTCTCAAGCAGGGCAGCGGCCCCGCTGGCCCGGGCCACGACATCGGGCGTCAGCCAGCTGTCGGGCGGGGCAACGAGGCGCATGGACTGGATGCCGAAATTCTTCATGCCCCGCGCGGCGGCACCGAGATTGACGCCAAGTTGCGGGCGGACGAAAACGAAGATCGGCGGGACAGTATCCGGGGTCATTGCTGTCTCCGTTCCACGGCGGCCTGGTGCCCTGCCTCGATTGACAAATCCCCTGCCCTCTATATTGGATCCCGCTGCGGATGTATACGAGGCTTGCAAGTCATCCGGGACCATCACCTGTTGCGCCCTCGGCGCCCGCAGACCGGGTGCGATCAGTGGATTCGGTGTTGTCGGGGGAGTTCGAACGATGTTGGTTGACCCGCGCAGGGGACTGCTGATCATCCTGTCATCACCCTCGGGGGCCGGCAAGACAACCCTGACCAACAAACTGGTTGAGTGGGATCGGAACATCACGGTTTCCGTCTCGGTGACCACCCGACCAGCCCGGGGCAATGAGGTCGATGGCAAGGAATACCACTTTGTCGATGACGGGACGTTCCAGCAGAAGATCGATGCCAGGGAGTTCCTCGAGCACGCCGAGGTCTTCGGTCACCGATACGGGACGCCTGCGCAACTGGTGGAGGAAGCGATCGATGCCGGTCGGGACGTCGTCTTCGACATCGACTGGAAAGGGGCCAGCCAGATCCGGAACTCGAGCTATGCCAGCAGCGTGGTGTCCATCTTTGTCCTGCCGCCATCTATCGCCGAGCTCGCGCGTCGGCTCCACCAGAGGGCCTTTGACACCCCCTCCATGGTGGGTCATCGCATGGAAAAGAGCAAGGACGAGATCAGCCACTGGCTGGATTACGAGTATGTGCTGATCAATCATGAACTCGACCAGGTTTTCGACAAGATCCAGCGCATCATCCAGGCCGAACGCATGAAGCGGACGCGCCAGCGGGGTCTCCGGCGGTTCGTCGAGGGTCTCAACAGCGAGTTCGAGGCCCGTCAGCAATGACACTCTATGCCCTTGACGGTTTCTCCCCGACCCTGCCCGACGACGGTTCATGCTGGATTGCTCCCAACGCCTCCCTCATCGGCAGGGTTGTGCTTGGTGAGGGCGTTGCCATCCTGTTCGGGGCCGTCGTGCGCGGCGACAACGAACCGATCACCATCGGTGCGGGATCCAATGTCCAGGACAATTCGGTTCTCCACACGGACCCTGGGTATCCCCTGACACTGGGGACCAACTGCACGATTGGCCATCTGTGTCTCCTGCATGGCTGCCAGATTGCGGACAATGCCCTGATCGGCATGGGCACAACCATCCTCAACGGCGCGACGATCGGGACAGGCAGCGTCGTCGGTGCGGGCTCGCTTGTCACCGAAGACAAGGCCATCCGGGACAATGCCCTCTATCTGGGTCGCCCGGCACGGTATGTGCGGGATCTTGCCGCGGGCGAACGGTCCCGGTTTGCCGAGGCCGCGAGCCACTATCTCGCCAACATCCCCCGGTATCGACAGGGACTGGTCCCCATCTGATCCGGAGAACCGATGCACCCCGCACCCCACCAGTTCCTTGAACCGGGTGATCTCGTTGCCCATCCCGAACATCCCGACTGGGGTCCGGGACAGGTGCAATCGGTCATTGATGACCGGATCACGGTCAACTTTGAACAGGTCGGCAAGGTTGTCATCAATGGCTCGATTGTCATCCTGCAGACCATCGCCGATCCGCACTGCGGCGGATTGCCCTGAACGGGATCGAGCTGGCTGGGACGGGGTCATGCAGGGCAGCGATATCACGGTCAGGCTTGCCACCACCGAGGCGGATTGGTGCGGGGCCTTTCGTCTGCGCTATCGGGTCTTTGTCGAGGAGTTCGGTTCTGCCGGACCCGGCATCGACCATACCCGGCGGTCCGAGTCCGATCGTTTCGATGCCATCGCCGAACACCTGATCCTGGTTGACGGATCGATTCCACCGGCGTCGCATGACCATGTTGTGGGAACCTGCCGCCTTGTGACCCGCGAGGCGGCCGAGAACAGCGGGCACGGATTCTATTCGGCCACGGAATTCAATCTCGAACCCCTCCTGGCGCAACAGGTCAGCCTGCTCGAGGTCGGCCGATCCTGTCTCCTGGCACCCTACCGCAACGGTCTCAATCTCCATACCCTCTGGATGGGCCTCGCCGATCATGTCCTTGCCAACAACATCGGGATTCTGTTCGGCGTAGCCAGTTTCCATGGCACCGACCCGGTCATCTTCCAGCAGCCACTCTCATACCTGCACCATCATCATCTGGCACCCCCGGGGCTGCGGGTTGCATCCCGGGCCTGCGAGGACTGGCAGGCCATCCTTCTCTCCCGCTCCGCCATCGTGCGGAGCGAGGCGCTGACATCCATGCCACCACTGATCAGGACCTATCTGCGGCTGGGTGGCTCGGTGGGTTACGGTGCCTTTGTCGATACCGAATTTCGTACGGTGGATGTCTGTGTACTGCTGGATACCGAACGGATGCGCAACAATCGCCGGGCGGCGTTCGCGCGCCGATGGCAGAGCCGGACGTGAGCGGCTGGGTGGGCGGTCCGGCCCCGCACCCGGCGCCACAGGGGCCCTGGAGCAACGCCCGGGCCGGCGGTCGGCTTCTCGCCCTCGTGGCAGTGATCTACGGGCTGCTGGCTGTCTTCCTGGTCATGCGGAGCGTGGAATGGCCCTGGGGGCGACCTCTCTCACCCCGGATCACCTGCAGGGTCTGCAAGGTGTCGCTGGCCATTCTTGGGATCCGCCTGGTCATTGAGGGTCGTCCCGGCACTGGCCCGCGGGTCATCGTGGCCAATCATGTCTCATGGCTCGATATCCTGGCCCTCAATGCACCCCAGGAGATCGTCTTTGTTGCCAAACAGGAAGTCCGGCGCTGGTTGGGGATCGGTCTGTTGGCCCGTGCCACGGGGACAGTCTTCATCGAGCGTCATCCGGGCAGGGTCAGGCAGCAGCAATCCCTCCTGACCGAGCGGTTGGCCAGGGGCGAGCGGTTGCTGATCTTTCCCGAGGGGACCAGTACGGACGGGCTGCAGGTCCTGCCATTCAAGTCGTCCCTGTTTGCCCCTTTCCTGCATCCCGACCTCACGGCAACCCTCCGGATCCAGCCCGTCACGGTCCAGTACCAGGCCCCGCCCGGGGAAGATCCGCGTTTTTTCGGCTGGTGGGGGTCGATTGCCCTGGTTCCCCATCTCCTGCGGGTGCTCAGGGCCCGGCCCGGGGGTGCTGTCCGGGTCCGGTTTCACCCTCCGATTCCCGTCGCAGACTGGACCGACCGCAAGGACCTGGCCCGAATCTGCGAAAGATGGGTCCGGGCCGGACTGCGTCCGATCCCTGTGCCGGTCGGGATGGGTCCGGGTGACGACTCAGCCCGTCGCGCTTGCCCGCATGATGGCCAGCTGCTCGGCAACCAGGAAGGCAAGTTCGAGTGACTGGGACGCATTGAGGCGGGGATCACAGGCCGTCCGGTACCGCTCAGCCAGCGTCTCGTCGGACACGGCGCTGACACCGCCGGTGCATTCCGTGACATCCATGCCGGTCATCTCGAAATGCACTCCGCCGGGATAGGTGCCCATGTCTGTGTGGATGGCAAAGAATTCACAAACCTCGGCCAGGATGTTGGCAAAGCGCCGCGTCTTGAAGCCCGATTGCGTGCGTTCGGTGTTGCCGTGCATCGGATCACACGACCACACGACCCGGGCCCCTTCCGATTCGACAGTCTCGATCAGGTCCGGAAGGAATTCCCGGATTTGCCGACGACCGAAGCGGGCGATCAGAACGATCCTGCCAGGGTCGTTGTCCGGATTGAGGCGGTCCAGCAGTCGTTTGAGATCCTCGCCGGTCAGGGACGGGCCGCACTTGATGCCGATCGGATTGTCGATGCCGCTGGCAAACTCGACATGGGCACCATCGGGCTGACGGGTCCGATCACCAATCCACAGCAGATGCCCCGAGCAGGCAATGTTCGAGCCGGTCAGGGAATCCACCCGGGTCAGGGCCTCCTCGTACTCAAGCAGCAGGGCTTCGTGACTGGTAAAGAAATCAACCCGACTCAGTGGGCTGTTCTGATCGATCTCAAGACCGGCGGCATCCATGAAATCAAGCGAGTCGGTAATCCGCTGGGCCAGATCACGATAGCGTTCTGCCTCCCGGTTTTCCGTGAACTCGAGCGTCCAGTCATGGACCTTGCGGATATTGGCGTACCCGCCCTGGCTGAAGGCGCGCAGCAGATTCAGGGTCGATGACGCCTGGGCGTAGGCGCGCAGCATCCGCTGGGGATCAGGAACCCGGGCCGCGGCATCGAATTGCAGATCGTTGATGATGTCACCGCGGTAACTCGGCAACGCCTGGTCATTGACAGTCTCGATGTCCGATGAGCGGGGTTTGGCAAACTGGCCGGCCATCCGGCCCACCTTGACCACGGGG
This sequence comes from Paracoccaceae bacterium, assembly GCA_965215545.1. Lineage (GTDB taxonomy): Bacteria > Pseudomonadota > Alphaproteobacteria > Rhodobacterales > Rhodobacteraceae > MPNP01. The sequence continues at coordinate 2,675,343 of OZ244066.1, read as the reverse complement.
CATTTTGCACTGAATGTCAGGATGACGGCCATCTGCAGCAGCACCCGGAATGTATCCCGGATGCCATCGGAACTGAGTTCGGCGAAACTCTCGGCACAGTCACCTCCCTGCAGGAGGAAGCCCTGACCCTCACAGACCCTGGCCAGTTGCCGCTTGAGATTGCGAACCTCACCGGCAAAGACCAGCGGTGGATTGCCTCCCAGGCGCTCCTCGACCTCATGCAGTGCCGCAAGATCGTGATAGTCCGGCATCTGAACCCTGGGCAGCGTCCGCCATGATGATTTGGTCCAGCCTGCGGTCATTGATTGTCTCCAGGTCGCAAAACGCTCCCCCACTGGCACAAACATACCCCGATTCCAACTCCCGAACCGGCCGCTGCATTTTCCTGTATCGCCAAATCGAATAGAGAGTCCTCATGACCATGAATGGAGAATGGATGGGGTGATGGCTGGCGAAGGTCGACTGGATCGATGGATCTTTGTCCTGCTCGACCGGTTCGCCATGCTCCCCCTCTGCTGTGCCCTTGACGCCCTCCAGGTCACCAACCGGCTCCTGTCAGAGCCCGCCCATGACTGGATCGTCACCTCCAGAGATGGCCATCCGGTTACCGCGACCAATGGCCAGAAGATTGTCGCCGACTCCGCACTCGCAGAGACTGCCCCGGATGATGTGATCGTGGTGTGTGGCGGCGAGTCGATACGATCGCCGGATGAGGGCACCACCATCAGCTGGCTGCGCCGTCAATCCCGACAGGGGGGCCGGATTGTTGCCGTTGCCTCTGCACCCACCCTCCTGGCCCGTGCTGGCCTCCTGACCGACAGGACGGTCACCATCTCCGATACCTGCCGCGCCGGTTTCCGGGAGGAGTTCCCGGCGATCGATCTCTCGACTGCGCCCTACATGATCCAGGGCAGGATTGTGACCGTGGCGGGCGGCATCGCCATGCTCGACCTCATGATTGCCCTGCTCGCCGAGCATCATGGCGACCTTCTTGCTCATTCCCTGACCCGCGCCATGGGACAGAACCAGTCCCTGATCGGCAATTGGGGCTTGAACACATCGGTCAATTCCAGTGAAATCCTGCGGCATCCGAAGATGGCGGCGGTGATCCAGCTCATGGAAGACAACACGGAGGACCCGCTGTCGCTCAGCCATCTCGCCAGCAAGGTGGGCATCAGCACCCGCCAGCTTGAGCGCCTTTTTCGACGCTATCTCAGCCTCTCTCCCAAACGCTACTACATGCAGATTCGCCTCGACAAGGCCCGCAATCTCCTGCGACAGACCGACATGCCGGTCATCGAGATCGCCATTGCCTGCGGCTTCCAGTCCCCATCCCACTTCGCCAGGTGGTACAAATTCCAGTACGGTCTCTCACCCTACCGGGACCGCTTCATGCAACAGAGTGCACCCCTGCCCCGCATGTAGGACATCGCCCCGGATCCAGTCCCGATCCGGTCCGTTCTCCGGGATGTCCTGACGGAAATCCGTCGAGATGCGCATTTCCGCAGAAACACCCCCTTACCACAGCCAGGTTGTCTCATCCGGATAGGCCTCGTGCCGAGAGAGGTGTTTCAGGCCCCTTGCGTTGCGGATCAGCCACCAGATGATGATGAGCGGGAACAGCAGCAGGCCAATGACAAACAGTGACGCAAGGCCTGCCACAAGCAGATGCAGGAGCATCATCCAGAATGTCCGGATCTGGAACCGGTAGTGCGAGTCAACCCAACTGCCATCCCCGGGGCGGAACACATATGCCAGCACGACAGCCGGGAGAGTCAGCGTTGCAAGAACCACCGAACCAAGGTAGAGATAGTAGACGATCCTGGCGTGCCGGGAGTCCGGTTCAACCTCATCCCGGGTTTGTTCAAAATCAAAATCCTGCATCGCAGCCAGTCTCCTTGTGAGGTCAATCCTTGCAACAGGGTTGTCCGAGCCATCAGCGATGTACCCATACTCCCAATCTCCCTGACAGCAACAGGCTCAGAGCGTCTGTCGCCCACAATGATGCCCGGGGATGACCGGACAAGGCAACTGTCAGTTCCCGACCACCAGATCCGTGGTCACGCCATGAGTGCTTCCGGCGCCACGATGAATGGCCAGGAATCCGGCGAATGGGTTCATCACAAGTCTGGTGGCCGCAGCCAGGATCCTTCTCCCGCAGCTGGATCGAATGTCAGGCAGCGTTCAATGGTACGGGCGTTGATCAGGAAGGATTACCGGGCATGGGAGTTCGACGCCGATCTCGCTGCCGGTCGCGATGACAAACCCATTGATATTTCATGTTTCTGTCTTCATGATTGCTTCAACCGTGGGAGAGGGCGCTGCAAGGCAATCGCAGCAGAGCAGGATGGATACGGGGTGCCTGCGATCATGGCAGGCGCAAGGTCCGGCTGAGTGCAAAGACAAGGGTGAAGAGTCGCCGCGCCGTGATCTGGTCGATGTCAATCCGGGTCTCGAGTTTCTGCAGGAGGAGTTCGGCACCCTCGTTGTGGATTTTCTTGCGGGCCTGGTCGAAGATTTCAATCTGGTGCCGTGGCAGGGTTTTGACTGCCGTGTTGTAGCTTTCCAGAATACGCAGGTAGTTCTTGAGAATCAGATAGAAGGGATTCATCGAGAGGTGAAACTCGATAAAATCCCCGCTGACCTCGGTCCCGATCCGGAAGACCAGTCGGGTGTTCAGCAGGCCCAGCCATAGCCGATAGGGGCCTGGTGGTGCCGACGTGCCATCCCGGTCAGGGATGCTGAAACGATTGTCGAGCAGCAGATCATAGATGGCCACATCGCGCTCCTGCTGCACCTCCCGTGATGCAAGGGGCATGTTGTGCGTGTCAAGGATGACCTCGACCAATCGGTTGGTATCAGCCATGGTGACACACCCGTTGGATCATCGCCGCTCCGGCTGGCCGGGAATCCGGCCCGACGCAGCCCTGCAGGGCGTCGGCACAGCCGCCAGGGACAGAGAGAGACACCGGATGCTGACCGTGATGTTCCATTGTTCTGCAGGCGGAAGGATCGGATGCACCGCAACGGTCGTGGCAGGCGTCCCGGTTCAGGATACGTCCCGATCGACAAACAGGGGGAGGTCGGGGTCGGGTCGGGCCGTGGCATGCCACCCGCTCCTGATGGCTTCCTCAACATCGGGCATCGGTTCGTTGTGCGGAAGCGAGTCCGGTGGCGGCGGTTCGAAGATCATGACATCAAGCCGAGGGTCCAGACCTCCCAGCCTGTCCTCGATGCATCGGCGCACCTCGCTCCACGTCAGCCCACCGTTGCCGCAGCCAAGTGCCGGAATGGCGATGGACCGGATCCCCTTTGCCTGAATTGTCCGAACAAGATCATCGAGCCCCTCCTCAACCCATCGGATCCGGGTTTGTGTCCGCCAATGCGTCTTGGTGGGGAAATTGATGATCCAGTTGGGATGGAGCGCCGGACGGAGCGGCACGTTTTCAGTCACAAACATCTTGCCGATCATGACCTCGTTCCTGGCACAGGCACGGGCATAGGCCTGGAAATTCTGCGGGAACTTCCTCTTGAACAGCAAGGCGATTCCCTTGCCCATGATACCAACAGTGTTGACGGTGTTGACCAATGCCTCGACATCGGCCTCAAGCAGATTGCCATGGGTGTACGTGATCATCAAAATACAACCTGGGGCGGAACCCATCCAGGTTCTTGCCCGGCCCTCCGATTCCCCTTTCAGCCCTGCAACTCGTGATTAAGGAACCTGAACCGTTTTGGCCACAATCAGGACCTGTAGCCAACGGGTGTGCAGATGACTGGCGCGATCAGTCAGACCGCATCCCCTGTGGATGGATCGGCCATCAGCCGGTCCGCGCCAGCTGGATTTCGGTCAAGGACCTTCTGTCGTGCCTCGGCATGCTCCTCCCGGGGGCGAAAGTGGCCTCTGGGGCCTGGCCGATGCCGCAGGGACCCGCAAGCAAGCAAGGATAGCAGCGCGCGGGACCCTGTGCCCGAGAATCAGGCGGTCACAAGACCGAAGATTGTCAGGCCGATGCCGACAATGGTGATCATGGCAAAGATCAGGCGTATCTCGCGCCCAGCCCCTCGGCATCCCGTTTGGCCATGCCGGCCAAGTGGGCTTCAATTCTTGATTCCATGGCATCATTCTCCGCACATGATGTCCTGATCGCACCATCCAGTCGAACGATTTGTCTGGCCAGCTCAGGAAGATCGAGGTCGTGTTGCACTCCGGCACGATACCGCAGGGGCCGCTTTGGGTCAATGGCATGTCCCTCACCCAAATCCGCGATAAAATCCGCCGCCCAGGCCAGAATGGGCCAGCTCCAGGTGCCGTCTGCCAGCTGTGCGCGCAGCCAACTGACCGTGGCGGGGGAATAATGCCGTGTGCCGATTCGCATAGAATCCGGTACCCAGGATCAGGATCCGAGAGTCAACTGTGTCCTGTTGAAGGGGCAGTCCCTCAGTTCGAAACTGTCCTGGCCGATCTGTGTCGATGGGGTTGCGGTGGCGATGGGTGGCGCCTCCACGACGACGCCCGCAGGTGCCGTCCGTCTCCGGACGACGGGCGGCGGCAGTCCGCACCGACCGGAACGGTGCGGACTGCCACACTCATGTCAGGGTGATGGCCGCTACCGGCATCCCCACATGGTCGCCCAATTGTTGTTGGCCTGGGTGGAGCTGAACAGGGGCAGGGTGGTCTTGCGCCCACACCAGCAGTTGCGGACATCCTGTTGGGTGAGGGGGCTGATCGTGAAGCAGCCGCTGGACCCCTGCGTTGGGCCTGAAGCGATGGGGTTGGCCGCTATGGTGTAGCTGCCGCCGGTCATGAAGCAGCGGCGGGCAAACACCTGGTCCGGGATACTCTGGATCCGATTACTGTCTGCATCTTGTGCCTGCACAGTAGCTTCTAAATAATAAAGAGTCTTCGCGGCCAAGCCGCTTCGGGATAGGGTTCGGCTACTGAACGACTGACCGCTTGTAAGGGTAACGAATGTTCTCCCTATTAGGGCCTGTTGACACTCCCCCGTCCCGCTGCTATCCTGCCCCCCAACGACCGCCCGGAACGGGCGGCATCCCCTCTGGCAGGAGCAGACCCATGAACAGTGACCGATCCCTTCTCACCGACCGCATGTGGCACCGCATCGAATCCCTCTGTCCCGGCAAGGTCGGGGACCCCGGCGGCACCGCCGCCGACAACCGTCTCTTCGTCGAGGCTGTCCTGTGGCACATCCGCACCGGTTCGCCCTGGCGTGACCTGCCACCCCGCTTCGGCAAGTGGAACAGTGTCTTCCAGCGCTTCCGCCGCTGGGCCAAACGGGGCGTCTTCGAACGCATTTTCAAGGCGTTATCGGAGGAGTTCGATCTCGAATACGTCTGTATCGACGGCACCATCGTCAAGGCGCACGCCAAGGCCGCCGGCGCAAAAGGGGGACCTGCGATCAGGGGATCGGCCGCTCCCGGGGCGGTCTGACCACCAAGATCGTGGCTGTCACCGATGCCCTTGGTTACCTTGTCCACTTCGTCATCCTGCCCGGTCAGGCCCATGACCTCAAGGGGACAGAAGCGGTCCTCCAGGACCTCGATTGCGATGCCCTCATTGCCGACAAGGCCTTCGATGCCGACAGTCTCCTTGCCGATCTCGAATCACGCGGCATCAAGGCCGTGATCCCGGCCAGACGCAACCGATCCGTGATTCGGGAGCATGATCGGGACATGTATGCCTGGCGGCCCCGATCGAGACCGTCTTGGCGAAGATCAAGGCGTTCCGGGGGATGGCGATGCGCTTCGACAAGACGCTGACAAGCTTCGCGGCCTTCATTTATCTCGTGGCCGGGGTGATTGCAGCCCGGTAAGTGTCAACAGGCCCTAATGAATCTGTATCGGCGTTGTAAACCCCAAACGTCACAAACGCCTTTGCAGGGGCTGGCACATCGCCAAGCCGCGTGACGTATTGGTTCCATGTGATAGTCGGATTAGTGAAAGTCACGCTGGTTGTGGACAGGGCCGTGATGGGGATACCACCAGCATTGACCTGCATTTGATCCAGGCAAGCCGTGGGACCCTCTCGCCCGTTGCTGGTGACGGTCGTCTGCGCTGCAACCGGCACCGCAAGCCCTGCCAGCAGCAGGAGCAAGAGCAGGGGGTTTCTTAACTTAGGGGGGGGGGTGAGCGAGTCATGACTAATGTGTCCTCCGATTGTGTGATGGCTCTCACTCTACCGCCTTTGCCGTCGGTAAGGCAAGAGGGAATTTCAAGCTGGGGCACGACCGTTTGAAGGGACGAGGCCCTCACCGGTGAGGCTTTCATTGACTTTTGACCCCGCCGGGCCTACGGGTCTTGCCAAACCATCAACCAACAGTCTCACAGGGGGAGAAAACATGGACATTCGAGCATTCTATCGATCACTGCAGCAGGCATGCCTGGCACTGACCATGATTGTGCTGGTCGGCCTGCATGCCGGTGACGCCAAGGCGGATTTTTCCTGGAATCAGTTTGCCGGTCAATCAATCACCGTCATGATGCCTGAGCACCCTGTCACCGATGGCGTGCGGGCCGTGCTTGACCGATTCGAGGCAGACACCGGCATCGACGTGAATCTGCAGACCATGGCCGAAGATCTCTATTTTGACCGCATGGAGGTGGCCTTGCGCGGCTCGGGAGGCAATTCCCAGATGGATGTCTACTTCCTGCCAATGGACTCGACCGCCTACACCCAACATACCAATGGGCTTGTCCATTCGCTGCAGGGGTTCATTGACGATCCGCACCTGACGGCCGCGGATTATGACATCGGTGACATCCCGGCCGGCTTCCTCGATTCCACCAAGTACAACGTGAACGGGAATTGGGAGTACCACGGCATTCCCGCATCCTTCGAAACCTACATCCTGTTTGCCAACATGGATCATGTCGAGCAGTATCTCGACGGCAAGATGCCGACAACGATGACGGAGCTGATCGCAGCGGCCCGTGAGGTCAAGGAGGAAAGCGGTGGTGCTGTTGCCGGGGCCGTGCTGCGGGGGATCCGTTCGGACACGCTGATCGACACCATCACCGGTTTCGTCAACAACTCGGTGGGAACCGCCGACCGGTCACCTCCCTACAATGTCTGGTTCAGCGGCGGCTGGGACAACCCCAAACTCGATGACCCGGACATCATCCGCGGTCTGGCCAATTATGCCGAGTTGATGAAGGCGGGACCTGTCAACATTCAGGCCATGGACTGGCCGGACGCCTCGCAGTTCTTCATGGCGGGCGGCGCGGCATTCTTCATCGATGCCAGCCTGTTTGCGCCGGGCTTCGAGAATCCCGATGACAGCCCGATTGCCGGCAGGATCGGTTATGCGGTCATCCCGGTCGACAATGATGAAAATGCGCCCTTCACGGCCCACTGGCAGTGGGGATTCGGGATCCCGCAGAACGCCGCCAATGCCGAAGCCGGCTGGCTCTTCATCCAGTACATGTCCAATGCTGACAATGCGACAGCCATCGGCAAACTCCACGGCGGCGCACCGCGCCAGTCGACCTGGCAGGATGCCGGCTATGCCGCCAGTTTCCCGCAAGCTTATGTTGACGCGGTGGCTGCTGCCATGCCCAACTCGCAGACATCCGTTGTCCAGCGGGCCGGCTGGAGCGAGTTTGCGTTGCGCATCGTCGATGTCATCCAGGACATCTATGGTGGTGCCGCTCCCGCGGCGGCGGGTGCGGCAGCCCAGGCCGACTTTCTCGAGATGGCCGGCAACTGAACCACGCACGCATCGGATGAGGTCGCCGCTGATCAACACCCGCCCGGTTTGATTGTGCTCCCGGCCCATCCGATGCCGTCGACGATATGATATCTTCGGCCCGCACCGTCGTCGGTGGTGCCTCGGCGTACTGGTTTGTGCTGCCGTGCCTTCTCGTCATGGCCTTCACATCGCTCTATCCGGTCGGGTTCGGCCTCGTGGTGTCCCTGACCAACTGGAACTGGGGCAACCAGTTCGCGTATGTCGGGCTGGCCAACTACACCGGGTTGCTGACCGACCCCGAGTTCTGGACCGTGATGAAGAACACGGTCCAGTTTGCGTTTTTTGCCACCCTCATCGAGGTCGGGCTGGGGCTCTACCTTGCTGTCCAGGTGGACAAGCTCCGGATCCGTACAGACCTCATCCGGGCACTCCTCATGCTTCCACTCATGGTCTCGGGCATCGTGGTCGCCCTGATGTCCAAGGTCATGTTCGACCCGTTCCTGGGCATCGTGAACCATTTTCTGGGCATCGTCGACCTTGGACCGTCCGCTTTCTACGGGGCAGCGGCCACGGCAATGCCCTCAATCATTGCCGTTGATGTCTGGTGGCAGACGGCGTTCGTCTTCATCATCATGCTGGCCGGCCTGCGCAGTCTGCCAGTCGACCCCATCGAGGCCGCCCGGGTCGAGGGGGCCGGCGAGTTCACGATCTTCTGGCGCCTCAAACTGCCGATGCTGCGGTCCCTGCTGATCACCATCGTCATCATTCGGGCCATCGACACACTCAAGGTCTTCGACATCGTCTTCGGCACCACCGGTGGCGGCCCCGGCCTTGCCACCGAAGTCGTGCAGACATTCGTTTATCGCACGGCCTACAGCTACCAGCAGATCGGCAAGGCCATGGCCACCATCATCCTCTTCTCAATCGTGATCCTGGCGTGTGCCGCCGCCCTGCAGATGCTGCAACGGCGCGGGGAGACATCCCTGTGAACGTGTCCCTTGGGCCCATGTGGACCCGGCCCCTTGCCGGTCGCCTCGCACGGGGCTGGGCCGCCCTCTTTTGTGGCGCGATGCTCCTCGTGAGCCTCTTTCCGATCTATTGGGTGCTGGCGACATCGCTCAAGACCCGACGCGACGGTCTGGCCAATCCACCGCTCTGGCTCTTCGAGCCAACCCCTTCCCACTATCTGAAACTCTGGACCCACGACACGTTCATGACGACCTTCCTCAATTCGGTCATCGTCACGGCTCTCGGCGTCCTCCTCTCACTCACCATCGCCATTCCCACCGCCTACGCACTTGTACGCATGGCAATCCGGGGCAAGCCACTCCTCGGTCTCTGGCTGGTGCTTGCCTATGTGCTGCCCGAGTTCATGTTCGTGCTGCCGATGTTCTCGCTCTACCAGTGGACCGGTCTCTATGACACCCATGTCGGCCTGGCACTGATGTACCAGGTGCATGTGCTGCCGCTGTCCATCTGGCTGCTCACCTCCTTCTTTCGCGAAATCCACCCCGCCATTGACGAAGCGGCCCGCATCGAGGGTGCTTCCGATCTCCAGATCCTGACCCGGATCTACATCCCCTGCGCCCTGCCCGGTCTCGTTGCCACAGCCGTTCTCAATGCCATCTGGATCTGGAACGAACTGGCCATTGCCCTTGGACTGACCTTCTCCAAGGCCCAGACCATCACCCTTGGTGTCACGAGTTTCCGGGGCTATGCGGCCCTCGACTGGGGCGCCATGACCGCCGCCTCGATCATCGCCATCATTCCGATGCTGCTCTTTGCCCTTGTCGTGCAGCGCCACATCGTCAACGGCCTCACCCTCGGTGCCGTGAAAGGGTAGACATGCCATTCATCGAAGCGGACATCACCTATTTTGACACGGTCTTCGGTCGCAATCTCCTGGCCGAGGTGCCGCATTTCGTGCCACCGGGCTTTCTCCCCGTCACCATGCCCGATCTCTGGCCGCTCTTCCAGGCCACCCTTCCCGCCAGCACCACCCCCTTCCTTGTCGAAACCCTCGACCGTCCTACCCTTGAAGCCGCCCTGCCCGCCATCGCATCCACCCCCGCCCTCGTCGGCCTCGGTGGCGGCCAGGCTCTCGATGTCGCCAAGTACTTCGCCTGGCGCCTCAACCGGCCACTGTTCCAGTTCCCGACCTCGCTCTCGGTCGATGCCGTCTTTGGCCACCGGGCAGCGGTGCGCGAGGCGGGCCGTGTGCGCTACGTCGGCTGGGCGGTCCCGCAAACCGTCTACATCGACCTCGACATTCTCGAGGCCGCACCGCGTCACCTCAACATCGCCGGCGTGGGTGATGTGCTCTGTTTCCTGACCGGAGTCATGGACTGGCGCCATGCCGCCACCCAGGGCCATTGCGAGGCCCGCTGGCCCTATGATGATGCCCTCGCCCGGATTTCCGAAGCCAGGGCCGAAGCGATCCTCGCCAACCTTGACGCGGTCCGTGCTCTCAGCCCCCGGGGCATCCGCCTGCTCGTGGACGGACTCCAGTGGGGTGGCGCCTCCTATCATGCCACCGGCTGGAACCCCCGCCACATCGAAGGGATCGAGCACCAGATCTTCTACGCCCTCGAAGCCCATTGTGGCAAACCCTTCCTCCACGGGCAGGTCGTCTGCCTCGGCCTCATTCTCGGTGCCATGATGCATGCGCAGCGGGTCGAGGAACTGCTTGCCGCCATCACACATCTCGCCATCGATATCCGACCGGCTGCTCTCACCATCGACTGGTCCGATGTGCGCCACGCCCTCCATGACCTCAAGGCATTCGTCGGCCGCGAGCAACTCCCCTACGGCATTGCCCACACCTTCCGCATGACCGATGCCTTCCTTGATGAGGCCGCAACCCGCATCGAGGAGGCTTACAGCTCATGACGCCGACCTCTCCCCACCAACGCCTTCACGCGCTCGGTCTCGCGCTGCCACCCCTGCCGCCACCCGTCGGCAACTTTGTCCCGGGCACCATCCATGACACCACACTCTACCTTTCGGGCCAGGGTCCCCTCCTCCCGGACGGCCAGCTGGCCACCGGCACGGTGGGTCGGGATGTCACCTGCGCAGAAGCCACCACCCACGCCCGCTGCTGTGGTCTTGTGCTTCTGGCCGCCATGCACGCGATCCTCGGATCCCTTGACCATGTCCAGGGCATCCGGCGCGTTTTCGGCATGGTCAATGCCGCACCGGATTTTGCTGACCACCCCGCGGTGCTGAACGGCTGCTCGGATCTTTTCTGCGCTGTCTTCGGCCTGGAGGGGCGGCATGCCCGCTCGGCCGTTGGCATGGCCTCGCTGCCCGGCAACATCACCGTCGAAATCGAGGCTGTCGTCGCGATTGCCCCCAGCTGGAGGGCAGTCCCATAAGCGCAATCCATTTTTCCCGCGTTGCCAAACGCTTCGGCGATATCGACGTGATCCACGATCTCGATCTTTGCCTCGACCCCGGCGAGTTCATGGTTCTCGTCGGACCTTCGGGATGCGCCAAATCAACCACACTGCGCATGATCGCCGGCCTCGAATCGATCACCGCCGGAGATCTTTTCCTTGGCGGTCGGCGGGCCAATGACCTCACGCCCGCCGAACGGAATGTCTCGATGGTCTTCCAGTCCTATGCGCTCTTTCCCAACATGTCGGTCCGCGAGAACCTGTCCTTTGGCCTGCAGATCCGCAAGACCGCCCGCGCCACCATCCGCACGGAGGTCGACCGGGTGGCCCAACTCCTCGGCCTGCACGATCTCCTCGACCGCAAACCCCGGCAACTGTCCGGTGGCCAGGCCCAACGGGTTGCACTCGGTCGCGCCATGATCCGCCGCCCCGATGCGTTTCTCTTCGATGAGCCCCTCTCCAATCTCGATGCCGAGCTGCGCGTGGCCATGCGCAGTGAGATCACCCGCATGCAACGGACCCTGGCCACCACAACCCTCTATGTCACCCACGACCAGGTCGAGGCGATGACGATGGGCGATCGCATCGCGGTCATGGATGCGGGCCGTATCATGCAGATCGGCACCCCCGAAGACCTCTACACCGCCCCCGCCAACACCTTCATCGCCCGTTTCATCGGCAGCCCCCGGATGAACCTTCTCCCCGCCGGGGAACTGCTTGCTGCCCTCGCGCCCGCCACCGATCTCCATCTCAAGCCCTCCACCCTCCTCGGCATCCGCCCCGAACACCTCCTCATCCAGCCTGCCCCCGGTTCCATTGCCATCGGCACAGCCCGGATTCTCCGGGTCGAGAATCTTGGTCATGAGCGGCATGTCCACGTCCGCACCCCGCACAACCGGGTGCTTGTCGTGCGCCGTGCCACCGATCCCCCGATCCACCTTGAACCCGACACCGAAATCCCCCTGGCCCTGCAGCCCGAAAGACTGCACCGTTTCGATCCGACGTCCCACACGAGGCTCCCATGAAACACTCCCCCGCGACCTGGGACCCATTTGCCCGCTGGTCCCTCCCCCCTGTCATCAATGCCGCCGGTACCATGACCGGCATCGGTGCCTCGCGGGTCCTGCCGGAAGTGCAGGAGGCCGTCCAGGCCATTCTCGGCAGTTTCGTCGAAATGGATGCCCTGCAGGCCCGCGCCAGCCGGGTCATCGCCCGCGCCACCGGCGCCGAAGCCGGTTGCGTGACCGCCTGCTCTGCCGCTGCCCTGGCCCAGACCGTCGCTGCCTGCCTCACCGGCACCGATCTGGCCCGCATTGAACAGCTGCCCCGGACCACCGGCAAGCGTCGGGTGCTCCTGCCAGCCGGTCACATGATCAACTACGGCGCACCGATCGAGCAGGCCATCCGACTGGCCGGGGCCCGGGTTGTTCCTGTCGGCACCGCCGCAGCCTGTGAAACCTGGCATCTGCAGGCTGCCCTCGCCCAACGCCCCGCCGCCGCCGTCTATGTGGTCTCGCACCACACCGTCCGTGAAAATGAACTTCCTCTCGCGACCTACATTGACCGCGCCCGGGACCACGGTGTGCCGGTGATCGTGGACATGGCCTCCGAATACGATCTCAAGGGTCCGATTGCTCTCGGAGCGTCGGCCGCCATCTATTCCGGCCACAAGTTCCTGGCCGGGATCACCAGCGGCATTGTCGCCGGCACTTTCGATCTCATGCAGGCGACCCACCTCCAGCACCGTGGCATTGGCCGCACGATGAAAGCCGGCAAGGAAAGCGTCGTTGGGGCCATGGCTGCCCTCGAACTCTGGCAGGAGCGCGATCACAGGGCCGCCCGGGCAGCCGAGGATGCCCGTCTGGCCCTGTGGCGGCGTGATCTCTCGGACATCCCGGGTCTGACCATCGCGCCCCATGCCGACTGGACCGGCAATCCCATCACCCGCGCCCGGATCACCATCACCCCCGATGCCGCCGGCTTCCATGCCTGGGAACTCGCCGCCCGTCTGGCCAGCCGTACACCCCGCATCATCGTCCGCAGTGACCTCCTCGAGCATCAGGAGATCTATCTCGATCCCTGCAACCTCACGGATGATGAGGCCACCGCTGTCGCCCGGGCCATCCACGAGGAAGCCCAACGCTTCCGCACGGCCAGGGACGGCTGTCGGACAGGCTGGTCCGATGTCAAGGAGGCCCGGGAGGCAGCCATCTGCAACTGGGGAGGCAATCCATGACCCTGCTAGCCGGCAAACACATCCTCGTCACCGGAGCCGCCCGCGGCATCGGGACGGCCATCACCGAGGCCTGTCTCCAGCAGGGGGCAACCGTACTGGCCACTGATCGTGATGATGCGGCACTCGCGATCGCCTGCAAGCGTCTTGCGCCCCTGGCGGCCAAACTCCGTCATTGCCTGCTGGACATCACCGATACCCCCAGCATTGCCGCAGCCCTCGGGACACTGGCGACTGGCCGGCTCTCGATGGCCTCGTCAACAATGCCGCCATGCTGGACATCGGCCCGGCTGCCACCCTCAGCGACGACCGGTTGGCCACAGTCCTCAACGTCAATCTCATGGGTGCCCTGCGGGTCACACGTGCTGCCCTGCCCCTCCTTGCGGACGCCCCGGCTCCCGCCATCGTCAACACCCTCTCCAGCCAGGCTTTCGCCGCTGTTCCCAATTCCGCTGCCTACAGCACCGCCAAGGGCGGGCTGCACATGCTGACCCGTTCCATGGCGGTGGATTTTGCCCCCGCCATCCGTGTCAATGGTGTGGCTCCGGGCTTCATCGACACGCGCATGGCCATCACCGCAACCGGGGCTCATGAGCACCGGGAGGATGCTTTCCTCAACCATTACATCGATGGCGGCCGCATCCCGCTGCGCCGCCCCGGCCAACCCGAAGACTGCGCGGGCGCCTTCGTCTTCCTGCTCTCCGATCAGGCCCGCTACATCACCGGGCAGACCCTCAACGTCGACGGGGGCCTGAGTGCAACCTACTGAGCCGCCCGAAGCAACGCCATGATCTGTTCCCACGCAAGTGTGCACGACAACCCCCTCGATGCCGGCTTCCCCACCGTCTTCGGCCGCGGGCTCTACGAGGCGTTCCGCGATTTTGTCAATCCGCCCTTTCTCGTTGTCACCATGGCGGATCTCTGGCCCCTTTTCGGTCATCATTTCGCCCGAGCCGACTGCACACCCTACTTCTGTGGCTCCATCGAACAGCGCGACCTCGAAGGCGACCTGCCCACACTCGGTGATGTGCGGGCCATCATCGGTCTCGGTGGTGGCCAGGCCCTGGATGTCGCCAAGTACTTTGCCTGGCGCCGCAACCTGCCCCTCTTCCAGGCCCCCACCGCCCTGTCGGTCAATGCCGTCTATGGTCAACGCTCCGGCGTCCGCATCGATGGCAAGGTCCAGTACCGGGGCTGGGCCGTCCCGGAAGCCATCTACATCGATTATGACGTGCTCGCGGCCTGTCCACCGGCCCTCAACTGGTCGGGCATCGGGGACATCCTCTGTTTTCACACCGGCGTTCTCGACTGGCGCTATGCCGAACGGGAAGGTCAAATTGAGGACAAATGGCGCTTCGACGATGCCCTTGCCCGACAATCCCTTGCCAGGGTGCAGGCCGTCATCGACAACATCGACAACATCCATGCCATGAACGAGACCGGCATCCGGGTCCTCGTCGACGGCCTCCAATGGGGCACCACCTATCACGGCGCCGGCTGGTGTCCCCGCCACATCGAGGGCACCGACCACTTTCTCTTCTACACGCTCGAGCACACAACCGGGAAGAAATTCCTCCACGGCCAACCCGTTGGCCTCGGCGTCCTCGTCGGGTCCATGCTCCACGATGACTCCGCCGATCGGATGCTCGACACCTTTGCCCGCATCGGTCTCGATATCCGCCCCGCAGCCATGGGGCTCACCCGGCACCAGTTTGAGGAAGGCCTCATGACCCTCCGCTCCTTCGTGCATCAGGCCAACCTCTGGCACTCCATCGCTCACGACACCCCCATCACCCCCGCCTTCATCGCCGACCTCGACCGCCGCCTTGCCCAGGCCTATGCCCACCGCAGCTGACCACCCGCAACCGGCAGCCTGATTTCCTCTGCCGTCGCTCAATACCGACCCCCGGTCCAATCATCTCCTCGGCAGCAGGCAATGGGCAAATCGATTGGTCGGACCGGTGTCTCGGAGAGCGGTGTTTGCGCAATCTGGGGAGGGAACCGATTTCACCCCGAGCCAACCCGCAGGGCTGCTTCCGGAGTCATTGCCGCTTCTGGTGGTCGGGAATCCGGCCCGACGGGGCCCTGTAGGGTACCGACACATCCGTCAACGAGAGGTTGAGACACTCGATGCTGGCCCGGATGTCCCAATGACCGGCCAGTTTGATATGCAGGTGACCCGAACCATCCTCGGTGGGCATGAAGGTGATGGTGAGCACACTGAATGGTGGCATGCTGACGGTCCTTTTCGGCAGGTTCGATGCAAGTGTCATGATGTCCCGGACCAGGAGAACGGTGCGCACCCGTTCCGGATCCTGCCCCCCGCTGCCGGCCTCGGCAGCCCTCTCCCAGCGGAAGCGATTCAGGAGGATGGCCAGTTCGCGATTCGTCTCGGAGTAGGTCATGTCCTTGACCGCGAAGATGGCATCCTGCACCAGGGCCGAGATGACGGCAAGATCGTCCGGATCGGTGGCAAGGAGTTTGAGGGGGAACTCATCGTGGGGAGGAAATATCGCATCCTCGTGACTCATGATGCAACCCTCCTGATCTCGGCACCACAGGCATTGAGTTTGTCTTCGACGTCCTCATAGCCCCGATCCAGGTGATAGACGCGATTGATGCGGGTCAATCCCTCGGCAGCCAGGCCGGCCAGGACCAGGGCCACGGAGGCGCGCAGATCCGTTGCCATGACGGGCGCGCCAATCAGGCGCCCGACCCCCTGGATACGGGCCGCCCGCCCATCAAGTTCGATCCTGGCGCCCATGCGCCGGAGTTCGGGAACATGCATGAAGCGGCTTTCGAAGATCGTCTCGGAGATCAGGCTCTCCCCCGCCGCCAGGCTGAGCGTGGCCATCAGCTGGGCCTGCAGGTCCGTGGGGAAGCCGGGATAGGGTGCTGTCGTGACATCAACCGGGTTCAGTGGCTGCTGACGGCACGAGACCCGGATGCCGGTTCGGGAGGCGGCAACATCAACACCCATTCGGTCAAGGACGGTCACCAATGCGGCCAACAGTCCGGCATCCACCCCGTCGAACTCCACCTCCCCGCCAGTCATGGCGGCCGCCAGCATGTAGGTGCCAAGTTCAATCCGGTCATGGACAACACGATGACGGCAACCGTGCAGGGTCCTGACGCCGTCGATGGTGATGGTCCCGGATCCCAGACCATCGATCCTGGCACCCATGGCTGCAAGACAGGTTCCGAGATCAATGATTTCCGGTTCGCGGGCCGCATTGACAATCTCTGTGCGCCCCCGGGCAAGGACAGCAGCCATCATGGCATTTTCCGTCGCTCCGACCGAGATAGAGGGGAAGGTGATGGTGCCGCCCACCAGGCCCCGGGGGGCTCTGGCACGCACATAGCCATCCTGCAACGTGACATCGGCACCAAGCGTGGTCATGGCCGAAAGATGCAGGTCGACGCCGCGGGCACCAATCGCGCACCCACCGGGCAGGGAAACCCTCGCCGCACCGGTCCGGGCCAGAAGTGGGCCCAGGACCAGGAAAGAGGCCCGCATCTTGCGGACGATATCGTACTCGGCCACGGTGTCGGGTACGGCAGCTGACTGCAAGGTCAGGCTGTGGGCTCCTGGATCGTGGTCAATGCGGCATCCCAGGGTCCGGAGCAGCCGCGCCATCATGGTAATATCGGACAGCGTCGGGGCATTGGCAAGATGCAGGACATCCTCACACAGCAGGCACAGCGGCATGAGAGCCAGGCAGGAATTCTTGGCACCGGCGATCCTGACCGTGCCCCTGAGGCGTTTGCCGCCGGTGATGAGAATTGAATCCATTCAGTCAGGTTTCTTTCCGGCCCCGGGTTTGACGGCTCCGCACCTGGCACGACTCCGCTGCTTGCGGCGCTGCAAGTTCGCCCGCAAGGCAGCCTTCAATCGCTCGGCTCGCACAGGTTGCACGCCAGTCTGATTCTTGTGTTTCACAACATGGAGGACATTTGAACGAAATTTGGCCCCTGCACAACAGCCAGCCACGGCACATGCCGCGTTGTCAAGATGCAGCAAATCGCCTAAGATGACCCGCACAGCGGCCGCAGTAGCTCAGTGGCAGAGCGCACCCTTGGTAAGGGTGAGGTCGGGAGTTCAATCCTCCCCTGCGGCACCACCGGGCCTGCTGTCCATGAACAGGCCCTGCCCGCGGCGAGATCCCGCCCATGATCAGATCCACCCTGGGGGTGGTCAGACCACGGTCAGGTTGCGTGATGGTGTCAGTTGTCCTGAATTGACCATTGCACGGCATAGGCCCCCAGACACTCCTCGCACCGTTCGCGATCCCTGTCGGGCCTGGTCAGTTGCACCGTGGCCACAAGACCGCGGGATGGCTCCTCCTCGACCGCGATCGTGGCCGGGATATCAAGATCGGCCAGGGTCCCGGCAAGAACCCGCTGGATGGCCAGCTTCCGCAGGTCCGGCTTGAAGACCTTGCCAACGGCTGTCTTGGGCAAGGCATCGAGAATCTCGAGATGGGCCGGCACGGCCAGATGGTCCTCGATCACCCTCTTCGCGAAAGCCAGCAAATCCTGCGGGGTGGCATCGGCTCCCTCAACAAGTTCGACATAGACGCAGGGGACCTCGCCGAGGCGCTCGTCGGGCTGCCCAACGGCGCCAGACATGGCGATCAAATCGTTGCCGGCCAGGGCTTCCTCAATGATCGCAGGATCGATATTGTGACCGCCGCGGATGATGAGATCCTTGATACGGCCCGTGATCGACAGATAACCCTCGTCATCGAACAGGCCAAGATCGCCGGTGCGCAACCAGGACCCATCGGCATAAAGGCCCTGATTCCTGTCGGGATCGGTATAGGTTTCACCCGGGGCAACGCCTGGATTTGTGACACAGATCTCCCCCACTTCACCGGGTGGGCATTCCTCGCGAATGGTGCCGTCCGGGGCACAGTCCAGAATCCGGACATCCGTGTGGGGAAAGGGAATTCCAACCGTGCCCGATTTTTTGAGGCCTTCGGCTGGATTGCCCGACACCAGACACGTGGCTTCGGTCAGACCATAGCCCTCCAGAATCTCGATGCCTGTGGCTTTTTCGAAGCGGCTGTAGAGTTCAACGGGCAGCGCGGCTGAACCGCACAGGGCCATCCGCAGTGACGAGATATCCGCGTCGACGGGACGTTGCATCAAGGCTGCCAGGGCCGTGGGGACAGTGATGATGTAGGTCACCCGCCACCGCTCGACAAGTTGCCAGAAATTGTCAAACACACCCTCGCCGCGATACCCCGCCGGGGTCGGGAACACGACATGGGCACCGTTGGTGGCGGCCGAGATGATGACAACATAGGCTGCAAAGACATGGAAAAGGGGCAGCGGGCAGATGATGACACTCTCGTGATCGATGCCCACCGTCAGGCTGCACCAGCCATTGTAGATGACGCCGTTCTGGCGATGCTGGACCAGTTTGGGGGTCCCGGTGGTGCCACCTGTATGGAACAGGGCGATGATGCGGTCCTCCTGCGGGTCAGGAAAATTGAGTGCGTGGCCCGGATAGGTTGCAACGGTTCTGTTGAAGTCCAGTCTCCTGGCCGGATGGTTGACCGGGTTCCTGGGGCGCATGAGACTGGCGATCCAGGATTGGGGCGGTGTCAGGGGGCGCAGCAGGTCGACTTCGATCACATGGCTGATGGAGGGGACCCGAGCCACAGCTGCACTGGCCTTCTGGGCGATATCGGTCTTGGGCGAGGATTTGAGCGTCACCAGGATTTTGGCGTCGGCGGCTTCCAGGATGCCGACAATCTGGTCAACACCAAGCAACGGATTGATCGGGCAGACCTTGCCGGCAACCATGCCACCGAGGAGGGTCAGGACCGTCTCGGAGGTATTGGGCAGGAGATAGGCCACAACATCCCCACTGCCAATGCCGAGATCGCGAAACATGTTCGCCGTCCGCGTCACCTCACAGTGGAGGGTGGCCCAGCTGAAGGTTTCGGCACGGGCGGCGGGGTCACTCAGGAGCTGGTAACTGATGGCATCACGCTGGCCATGGCTGTCACGCACAGCGGTGAGCAGCCCGTAAATTGTCCGGAAACCCGGCTCCCAGGCCGCCGGATTCCGGTCTGACTGCCTGTCATGAGTCATCGGTGATCTCCATGATTCGATGCCGGGCCATCGGTTGCATCCAGGGGTCGTATCTCCCGAACGGTCATGCCGCTACGACCGGGCACAAGCCTGGCCCGGTCGAAACACCACGATCACTGGTTCCACCGGAAACGGTATCAGGCAGTTATAGGAAATTATCCGGGTGTCCGCCAGTCATGGAGTCAGGCACGGGCGCGATTCTCATATGGCTGATTTTCCATCACATGTCCTCACGATCCCCAGGTCCCGGCCCGATTCGACCGGATCAGGCCACCTGTGCCAGGCGGCGCCGGTCGTCATTGGCCCAGCAAACAGCCTCGGGTGGTCGCCATGGTGCCGCCATCCGGGCCCAGGCCGCCTCGAAGCGGTCCGATGTGCGGAACGCCCGGACGGCCAGGACACCGGTCTCGCCTGCACGTCCCCAGCTGGCATCGCGCGCCGCCCTGTCGCCCCTGCGGGCCCGGGTGTGGCGGCCCAGAGAGCGCATGCGGGTCCCGATGCTGCGCTGGTGGCGTGTTACCATGTCGGTGGGGGTCGCTTGTGTCTTGGCAAGGGGTGGTGTGGCGTGTCGATGCGTCATCGGCGTGCGCCTGTGCTGTCCGCCGAGGGCGGGGGTTTTGCTGGGGCGCCCTCGACCCTGTTCCAGGTCACAGACCCAAGGGATCCGCCGTGCCAGGGGCGCGGATGCATGGCCCGGACCGTGACATGGATCGGCGTGACTGCGCAACCCTTCGGGACACGGGTGGCGTTGGCGCCGGATCACTGATTGGGGTGCAAGGCGATGTTGGCAGATCACCGATGATCAGGGACGTGCAGATTCCGGGGTCCGCCATACGGGGATCACACCCCATTCATCTTTGACAAACTGGAGATTTTGTTCACCCTCGCATGTGCTCACAGATCCGGGCCAGGGATTGACGACAACTATTGGGCACCCGCAGGCACCTTCGGATATCAGCATCAGAACAGAGATAAAATCATCAAAGATATCAGGGATTCCCTCACGCAGGACAAGGACAGTTCTCCAAAAGTGATGTCGAAAATCTTCGGCAAGTCTGCTGAAGAATGTGAGGGGGGGGGGGACTATCAGGCCTCGAGTCTTTTGCCCGGCAGCGCTTGCAATGGTTTTAGGCCCCTACGCAGGACACCCTTGCCATGGGGGCGCGTTTCAACTACGGAGGAGTGTCGCCATAATGCTATTGCGGAATCAGGCATTACCTGCCATAGATCGGCTATTCTTGGTGTCGTGAGGTTGCAAATGCAGACTTCTGCCTCATACGGTATGATCAACCAGAAAGCACCATGACGATCTGCGTTGCCATCAAGGTGCATGATGGTGTTGTATTTGCGGCAGACAGCGCGGTGGATTTGACGACCCCAAACCCCGATGGCTCCCCCAGCGTTTACAATGTCTGGAAGCACGGCCTGAAGGTCTTCAATCTGCACAGGAGCACCGTGGCGATGTTTGCTGGCATGGGCAGCTTTGGTTCGGTTTCAATCAGCAACCTTGTCAAGGAACTCCATATCCAATGCAAGAATGGCTTGGGCAACGCGAGCACGGTCAGTGATGTGACACAGAAAGCCCATCGGTTCTTCCATGACGAATACCAAAAATGGGCTCATCTTTGGGAGACTCGTTTGAGTTCTGGATCGGAGGGTATGGAGACGACAGCCAGCACGCCGAAATTTGGAAAGTCCAGATCCTGAACGGAGTGTTCCAGAACCCCATGCAGCTTGCCACGACTGAAGAGGGCAACAAAACTGTCTGGGGTGGGCAGATACAAGCGATCAGTCGTTTGTTGCTGGGCATTGACCCTTATTTGTCCACGGCTCTCCCAAAACTTGGTTTGGATGAGTCTCAGATGCAGTCACTTGATTTGGAGTACCAGAAGACCCAGACGCCATTGGTGAGTGACTCAATGCCGATCCAGGATGTGATTGATCTCGCCGATTTCCTGGTCGACATGACCAAGCGCTATGGTGCCTTTCTTCCGGGGGCCGATACCGTCGGTGGTGACACGGACATTGCAACGGTGACCCGCTACGAGGGCTTCAAGTGGATCCGTCGGAAGCACTACTACCCCCACCATCTCAACAGGAGGACATCGGATCATGCCGCAGACTCAGGATAGCGAAAGCAAGATATCTGTCATCCCTGTTGACCTGATCCGGGAGATTGTCTTGCCGTACGAGTACCAGAAACCTCAGAATGGTTTTGATTCTGCCTCCGCCAAAGACGCAATGAAGCCAAGGGATGATGCCCGGGAAGAGGCCGCGTCGGACCGTGATTAAGGGGCTGGGGTAAACTCCAGCATGGCTTAACTGTAGCGACCCGCAATCATCGGCTGACTTGAAACTCATTCGTTGCAACCGGCAAGGCTTGCATTGGAAATTGTATTGTACGATACAATTTTTCGATCACTGGAAACACCCCTCTCATAATGGATACTGGGGGCCTTGAATGCGGCCCGCAGGGATCCGATATTACCCGCCCGTACTTGCGGTTGCGTGGCCCGGGGACGCATGGTGCTGCACGACACCCGCAAGACAGTGATCGGCGCGGCGCTGTCGCATCCGTGAGAGAAAGTTTGCATCATCGATCACTTCGATGATCCCGCCTCATCGTCCCACCACTTGCGGGCATTCTCCCAGTTGTCTTTGAAAAAGTCCCTGAGGCTGTTGTCCATCTGGACCATGCGCTCTTCCACATCGCCCCAGGATGGCATCGCGGGCACGTCCGGGTCGCTCAAAGACTTGTGTGCTGCCTCCCATGCCGCGCCGGGGGCCTCCTTCATCTTCGCGACACGCTCCCTGAGTTCGTTTGCAAGTTCCTTCCGGTCCGGTACGTCGGCACCGCAGATCGTTGGGCCGGCCAGACCCCGGGCAGCTGCCTCCGGGTCAAGCACCTGCTCCAGTGCTGCCATGTCACGCACCGTGGCGCATATGTCGTAAAGTTCCCATGCTGTCGCTGCCACAATGACAGTGGTGCCAACGACCGGAAGGGCTTCGGCCGGCATGGCAGCAATCTCCCGCGGTACGGCCTTCCGCCAACGGCTCTTGACACGCCGGGTGATGGTGCCGGCCTGTTCCCTGGCCTTGGCCCGGGTGTTCCGTTCTCCCGCCAATGCTGCCGATGTGCGGGCCAGATCATTGGCCTGGCGTGCAGCTGTCCTTTCGACGGCAGCCAGATTGACTGCCGCGCGAGTGATCTCGTTCTTCTGGCGCCGGATTGTCTTCTCGGCTGTGGCACGTGCTGCCTTCTCGGTAGTCAATGCTGCCGATGTGCGGGCCAGATCATTGGCCTGGCGTGCAGCTGTCCTTTCGACGGCAGCCAGATTGACTGCCGCGCGAGTGATCTCGTTCTTCTGGCGCCGGATTGTCTTCTCGGCTGTGGCACGTGCTGCCTTCTCGGTAGTCAATGCTGCCGATGTGCGGGCCAGATCATTGGCCTGGCGCTGGATTGTCTTCTCGGCAGCTGTCCGAGCAGTTCTTTCGGCTGCCAGTGCTTTGCCCTGACGGGCGGCCACACTGCTCAATCCTGCTGCTGTGGCCACGGCGGCCACGGCGCTTGAGATCGTGTCACTGAAGACAAGAAGTCCATTGAGCAGCAGCGAGACCGTGATAGCGATCACCAACACCAGCGTCCGCGCTGTACCAAGAGCAGCCCCGATCCCTGCCATGACACGTCGCCCCCATCGTCGACCCTGCCGCAACGCCTCGGGGTCAGCCTCCTCGCGTCTGTCTGCCTCAGTGGTCATCAGTGCCCCCTGTCGTTCATGAGGTTGGTTCAGGAAAAGGGCAGTATCCTACGCCAAGCGTGAACAGAAGACGGTCACGCGTGCGCCAATCATCCTTGTGACGGTTCTCCGTCCGGCTCTGCCCCGGTTCCCGACCCTGTAGGGTCGGTGGTCTATCAGGACGCAGATGAAGTCACGGGGTTCAAGGGACCCGGGGGATTTGCCGTGAGGAGACCCCGAAAGTGGAGCTTACCATGTGCGCCGGTTTCCCACTTGGGGTCAGAAGGGGAATAGTTCCCGATGATCTGCCTACCACTGGCATTGGTGCCGGCCCGGCAGCCTACCGACGGATTGTCCTCATCGGCTTGCGGGCACTGCATCGTGTTGATGACATCCACCCAGAGGCTCAGGGCTTCTCGCGTTCAGGACACTCCGATAGCAGAGCGAACCTGACAATGGCCGTCGAGTTCCCTTCCTGGATGATGCCGCCCATTGGTGGAAAGGTCTGCTTCACCGTTACGTCGGCCAGTGTGCACCGGGCGGGGCTACCATCGGCAGGGTAAGGCCGACCGTCAGGCGGTCAAGGGGGTCCGATGTCTCATGGTGCCTCTCCGTGCTGCGGAGCCACCCGGTGGACGCAATGGCCACCGGGTGGGTCTGATCAGTGGGTCAAGGGCAGCCCAAGAGGGCGCACAGCGCAAGGGTTGGGTGTGCGGTCAGGCCGGATCCGGTGCCGTCGCGAATGCGTCCCGCGCCAAGGTAGAAGCCGTGGACGAGATTACCGTTTCTGTCCCGCACCGAAAGCCAGAATTGGCCGCGTGAGGAGCTTCCAATCTGCAGCAGGATCACATTGACCACAACCTTGACCGAGCTGGCTGTCGGGGTACTGACGTTCAGGCGGCTTTCATTCACAAGATCCAGCCCGGTGAGGGTGGTCGGGCAGTGTCCGATGCCCACACCCTGCGCTTGGGCAGGGTCAGGGCGGTGGGTCAGCATGGGCGCGATTCTCATATGGCTGATTTTCCATCACATGTCCTCACGATCCCCAGGTCCCGGCCCGATTCGACCGGATCAGGCCACCTGTGCCAGCGGCGCCGGTTGTCATTGGCCCGGCAAACAGCCTCCGGCGGTCGCCATCAGGGCCCAAGCTGCCGCGAAGCGGTCGGACTTGCGGACGACCAGGACACCGGTCCCCTGGACCTGTCACTGGCCCACACCTGACACCGCACCTCTGTTGCGATAACCTGATTCGCATGCAGATAGGCATGCGACAATTGGTAGTGGGTCAGTTTGAAATGTTCGGAATTTTCCGGCGATCTTCAGCAAGTCGTTCGGCTGAGCCGGTCGCGCTACTGAATGCCGCCGATCTTCTCGCCCCCTTCGTTGACCCGCGCGCAGCCCTTGCCGCCCATGAACAGGAAGTAGGCGCGGCCGGCGACTGCGTAGCCCGTTCCGTCATTAAACCTAAAAACCAGCACCGCCAGCTCACCGGGCCCTGGTTGGTATCTCTGGCATTGCGATTGCTCCAGATGTGGGCCCCGGCCTTCGGCCGCACCTCGACGATGTTGTCGCCGAGCTTGCCGCCGGCATAGCCGATTCGATTGGCGGCGGGGTCCTGCCAACGGCCATTGTTGAGAAACGCGGCGCGCCACTCCCAGTCGGTGAACGCGTTGCCTCTCCGATGTTCATTTCTTCCACGGATGAAATAACCACCGGTCGGAAAGCTGGCCCGCGTCACGCTGCTGTTGGTGCTCGAAAAGATGACCTTCATGCGGCCCGGTGTGGCGTGCTCGCCGCAACCGTCGACGACGGGGCTGCCGGCATTGGCAAGCGTGACGGTGCAGATGTTGGAGTTGCATCGCGGCGGGGTCTGCGCCTGTACGGCCGGGCCCGGGATGATCAGCAGAGCCAGCAGGGCGGTGGCCAGAAATGTCAGGGGGGGGGGGGCAAAGCGCCCTATTCTCATAATGAATCCTCCAATTGTGTGATGGCTCCCACTCTACCCCTTTGCTGTCGGAATCGAGATGATCCCCAACAAACGCGGACGCGACACCGTCCTGATGCGCCGCTCCTGGCGTGAGGGACAACGTGTGCGCAAGGAGACATTGCTCAATCTCACCGATTTTCCAGACGCGGTCATCCGGGTTTTGATACCGTCCTGCGGGGTGGCACCGCCTTTCGCCGTCTCAGTGACGCCATCACCGTCACCCGTGCCCTGCCGCATGGGCATGTCGCGGCTCTTCTCGGTCTGGCCCGGCGAACCGGGCTTGACAAGATCCTGCACCGCAAGCGCAGCCGCATGCGTGATCTCGCCCTCGCGGCCATTGTCGCCCGGGTGACGGCCCCGGGCTCAAAGCTTGATACGGCGCGGCGGCTGTCACCGGCCACAGCTGACAGCAGTCTCGGTGTTTTCTTGATCTCGGCAAGGTGACGGGCAACGAGATGCTGGCGATGCTGGACTGGCTGTTGACGCGGCAGAGGTGGATCGAGACGAGTCTGGCCAACCGTTATCTCGGGGAGGCCAGTCCGCTCATCCTTTATGACGTCTCATCCAGCTATCTCGAAGGGCGCTGCTGCCCGTTGGCTGAGTTCGGGGATAACCGCGACGGCAAGGCGGGCAGGAAACAGATCATTACGGTCTGCTCTGTGCCGCCGATGGTTGTCCCATCGCCGTTGAGGTCTTGGCCGGGAATGTGTCCGACCCGGCGACCGTGGCCGCGCAGGTGAACACGATCCGCACCCGTTTCGGCATTGATCGTATCGCTCTCGTCGGCGACCGCGGCATGCTCACCACCGCCCGGATCCGTGGCCATCTTGAACCCGTGGGGCTGGACTGGATCTCCGCCCTGACGACCCGAGACATCCGGCGGCTGGTGCGCGCATCCGACCCACCCCTGGTGCCGGCTGATCTCGCCGATGATGCGGTCGCCGACGTCACCAGCCCGGACTTTCCGGGTGAACGGCTGATGGTCGGCCGCAATCCCCGCCTGCGGGAAGAGCGGGCCCGCAAACGCGCCGCGCTGCTCCAAGCCACTGAGGAGATTCTTGAACAGATCGCGGGCGCGGTGCAGTCAGGACGGTTGCAGGGAAAGGAACAGATCGGGCGCAGGATCGGGCGCGAGGTCGACCGGAAGAAGGTCGGAAAGCATTTCGATCTTGTCATCGGTGATGCGTCCCTGTCCTGGCAAAGCGCAACCGACAGAATCAGCGCCGAGGCGGCACTCGACGGTGTCTATGTGATCCGCACCAACCTCGATGCCACAGCCATCGCCGCATCCGACGCTGTGCGGGCCTACAAACGACTCGCCCGCGTTGAACGTGCCTTTAGAACCGTGAAACAGACACGTCGGCGGATCCGCCCCGTCCCTGTCTATTCCGCCAATCATGTCCGCGCCCATGTCTTCCTCTGCATGCTGGCCTGCCATCTCGAACATCATCTGCGCCAGCACCTTGCACCCCTCCTCTTCGAGGATGACGACAAAGACCGCGCAGAGGAACGCAGGTCCTCACCCGTCACCCCCGCGCAAGTCTCGGAAAGCGCTGCTGAAAAAGCACGGACACAACACACCCCCGATGGACTGCCCGTTCACAGCATGACGACGCTCCTCGCCGATCTCGCCGCACTGACGCTGAATACGGTGATCATCGCCGAATGCCCCGAGACACCCTTCCAGTTGTGCGCTAAACCCACACCCCTCCAAAAACGGGCCAGCGAACTGCTCAATATCGACCCCACCAAAACTGTTCCCAGTGCCAAGATACGTTAATCAAAGGCGAATCGACCCCCGCACCCTGGCCATACCAAGAAAATCTCGCCTTACGGAAAAATGAAGTTCAGTTTATTACTGTGAAGTCGCACCATTCGGCATAGCCCTTGTCTGGAAACATCGCTTCCAGCTCCGGCGTGGGCCATGCGGCCGGACCGCAGTTCGGGCCGGGCTTGAAAGTGGCATCATAGCCGTTCATGTTGGCGTACCTGAGCCAGTCGCTCGAGAGGCCGCCTTTCAGCGATTCGCATATGTTGTAATTTGTTGGATAGCACACCTTGCCCCAGAGTCGCACGGTGAACCAGCCGCCCGTAACTTTATGCAATTTGCCCCCTGAATAATAGGTGCAGGCGCGGGCGATCGATTCCCCCTTGGTATATTTGTCATCCGCGATGTGGTAGCCAACGATCGTGTCCTCGCCTTCCCATTGTTTGGTTTCCCGGTTGAAGGTGCGGTGGTGACTGCCCTTGTCATAGGCGCAGCGGGCGGCGGCGCTCACGCCGACGGACGCGGTCCAGTTGAAGGCTTCAAGGTCCAATCCTGTAACCAGCTCATCCGCAGCAGATCCGGGGAGCAAATCGGTCGTCAGATCATTGACTGTTCGGGCCGTGTTATTCGAGACATAGGCCACAGGCTGCGCCATTGCCGGCACTGCCGTCAGAGCCGCCATCAGTGCGGCGGCGAGCACTGTCAGGCGTTTTTTTGGGGGGGGCAAAGCCCTTTCGCATGATTTTCATGACGGATTCTCCGAATCAGTTGATGATAAATACAATGATACAGATTTTGTAACTATTCAGCAACACAATGTACCTGCTCACACCCACTGAGACGTGGTCTCCTCATGGGTTTGCAGCGATTCGTAATGATTCGCGATCTTCGTTTGGCGTCTGATCATCACGTGCGTCATCATCACGTGCGTCATGGGGTCTCCATCCGTTGTCCAGGTCGAGATGTGTGTCGATCCGGGGGTTGCGTTCGGTGTGATCGGGGTGGCGGTGTTCTGCACAGTGTCAAATGCGTGTCTCCCTGTGGCGGGCATCCTACAGGTAGCCCCGTTCATTTTCGCCCCTTTGGGTGGCCGCACGGCCAGCGTGATGCCTGTGGCCTGGCCGGCGGCCTCATTGCGGCCCTGAACGCGGCGCCGCCGTCGATCGGGAGGGCGGTGATGGGAACAGGCGCATGGGGCCCCCGTGTGTCGGATGGGCGTGCGGCGCTACTGGCGGTGGCGTGGGTGGCGGCCCTGGCGGTCCCCATTGTGAATGACGGTCCATAGCGGTGACATGTTGGACAGTCCGGCCGGGGCAGAGGGCGGCGGTGCGCGTGTCGACCTGGACCGCGTCGCCGGGTGCCTGGGCTTTCAGGGCCCCGGAGATGCGCACCGCATCCGGTCTCCGGGTCCGCCGTTTCGTCTGGCGATCAGGGGTGACAGCCCTGACCGGGGCGATCGGCTGGCGTGCGACCCTGTCAGCGATCACACGCCCGACCGGGGCCGCCGCGATCGGATGTCTGTCCCGGCGCCCGATCGCCGCGATCTTGCCGCGACCCCAGGCGGGACAGTCCTGGCGCCGCTCTGTGATCCGCTGCCGGATCACCGCGCGAGGTGGTCCTTGGCGGCACCGGTGGGGCCGGCGCGACAGCCGCTCAGGGGATTTTTCCCGGCGAGACCGGGTGGCACGGGGCCCATGGACCGCCCGGGCCGCGTCTGTCGTTGTCAGGCCATCACGCATGGCCTGACGCCAGCGATGGACAAGATCCTGGCGCATCCGGACAGCGGCATCGCCAGGTGATCAAAGACATCACCCATCCTGGCGTTTCTGATCACAGGGCCAGACCAGCCATAAACGTGCAGCGGGGGTCTCCGTCTCTGTCACATGGATCATGACACACCGATGGAGGACCCCACCGGATCCGGCAAGACATTTTCGGCGGCCCCGGGACGGGGCCGCCGCCGCTCAGAATCTCACATGTGTTTGAGCAGGTACAAATGAAATTCAAATTGACCCACTACCCGACAATTCAGTGCGGAGACGATGGCCTGGCTGCTGCCCAGCAGGGCAAGTTGTCAGAAGTGGCGAATCGCATCGACGTGCCCTGCGACCGGTTCCGGGCCAGCCGAGGTCGCATTTTGATGGTCGCGCAGCACGGCGGCATCTCCCGGCAGGGATGATCTGGCCCGTCCTGGGTGGAGCCTGATGAGATCCTGGCTGCTTGTGTTGGCGACTCGGGTGCAAGAGCATGTCATTTTGACTGATCGCTGCCACACTGCTACAGATTTGATCCTGCACGCCCATGCAATTTGGCAATCTGGAGGTTCCGATGACCGCATCGAAGAAAACACTTGCCGGCCTTCTGGTCGGCATGGCACTGCCGGCAATGGCCGTTGCAGGCGATCTGACAATCTATTCTGCCCATGGTGATGATGTGTACGGACCTCTCGTTGCCGCCTTTGAGGAACGCAATCCCGACATTGATGTCGAAGTGATTGTTGGTGAAACCGGGCCGCTCTATCAGCGCGTTCGTGCTGAAGCCGCCAACCCGGCAGCCGATATTCAGTGGGGTGGGTCAATCCGATCCTATGAGCAATTCGCCGACCTCTACGAAGCCTATCGTTCACCGGAAGCGGGCGGTCTGCGTCTTGCGGATCCAAACAACACCTGGTTCCCCTTCACCATGTTTGCACAACCGCTCATGGTCAACACCGACACTGTGGCCGCTGATGATTTTCCGACATCGGTCAAGGATGTGCTGGACCCCAAATGGGCCGCCATGGGTGGCGTTGTCCTCGCTGATCCGAACCACTCCGGCACCGGCCATACAATCGTCTCCGGCCTCGCTTCGGGTCTTGGATGGGACTTCATGACTGATGTCATCAGATCCGTTCGTGCAACGCAAGGCTCGTCGCCGATGTTCGAGGCGGTCCGCGATGGTGAGGCTGCACTTGGCTGGGTCAATGAGGACCTCGGTGGCAAATGGATGGCTGAAGGTCTGCCCGTCCACATGATCTATGCACCCGATGGCGTCACCATCCAGGTCGATGGACTTGCCATCATCAAGGGAGCGCCGAACAGGGACGCGGCGCAGAAATTTGTCGACTTCATCATCAGCCAGGATGGCCAGACCATTGCGTCGGAAGTGGTCAACCGGCGCTCCGTGCGCAGTGATGTTGCGGCGCCGGGCGGCCTGCCGGAACTGGGTGAACTTGCGCTCTTCACGGAAGATGAACCGCGTGACATCATCAAGGCCAAGTTCACGGCCATTCTTGAGGGCAACTGATCCCGGGAGGCCCGGAGCCATTCTCACTGAAGCCTCGCCCGCCCGAGCGCCTTGAGGGGATGGCTTCGCTCCCCGTGCCCGCGACAGGATCTGGCGCGGGATCTGGCGCGCTAGCCGCTGGAGACTTTTCTCGATTGCCTGAATAGTCGTGCACCGGGACAAGCCGTGACCGGCATCTGGAGACTCTTCTCGATTGCCTGCTTGATTGGTGCGCTTCTTCTGGTTGTGCTGCCGCAGATGTGGATCGTTGCCTCTGCTTTCCAGCAGGATGGCGGAGCTTTCACGCTCCGCTTCCGGGCCGGGGAGATGCAGGTCGAAACGGCTGATCTCGTCCGTTTTCGACCCACTCTGGACACGTCAACCGAGGCCCATCTTGTCCGCCCGGACGGCTTCGAGATCACCGTGACGCAAGTTGATCCGGGATACACGCGCATTGCCGCATCCGAACCCCTGACACTGACGAGACCGGCTGCCGGCACGCGATTTGCCTTCAAGAGTCCGTCGACGCACTTTCGTGTCGAACAATCGGTGCCTCTGGATCTCTTCGGTACCCAATCGGCCCCGATGTTCGAAACACGCCAGGACGGGGATGCCATTCTTTTGCGTCACGAGGCGCGCAGCTTTCTCCGGCTGCACGATCGGGTCATGTCCGTCTCGTTGGCAAATTTCCAGGAATTCCTGAGTCGCTCAACCTATCTGGAGGCCATCAAGAACAGTCTGATCGTCACTTTGGTCGCGACCGTCCTTGCCAGCATGATCGCCGTACCGCTGGCCTGGCTGGTCGCACGATTTACGTTCCGGGGCCGGGCGCTGGTGATTGCGCTGATCACGATGGCCTCGGTGACCCCACCATTCCTCGGGGCCTACGCCTGGCGCATGCTGTTCGGCTCGACCGGGCTTGTCACCTCTGCCCTGGGCCTGGATTGGACAATCGTTGGCATCCACGGCGTGACGTGGGTGATTCTGTGGCTTGTCTACCCGCTGATTTTCCTGATGAGTCTTGACAGTTTCACGGGCGTGGATCCAACATTTCGCGAAAGCGCGATGAGTCTTGGTGCCAGGCCACGAAAATCGTTCTGGTCCGTTGAGGTTCCAACCTGCCTCCCCGGGATTGTGACGGGCCTGTACATGGCATCGATGCAGGCCTTCTCGGATTTTGGTACACCCTTCATCATTTCGCTGGATCTGGTGATCTTGCCCAAGCTCGTTTATGCCGAATTTCTGAACGAGACCGGCGGCAATGCATCCGTCGCATCGACCGGCGCGCTCGTGATGCTCATGATCGCGATGATATTCCTGAGTGTGCAGCGTCTGATCCTGGCCGGACGCAGTTTTGCATCGGTGACAGCCCGCAAACAGGTGCTGCAAGTGCCCACCCGTCGCACCGCAATTCTGATATACGCCTTTGCCGGAACCGTCATCGGTCTGGCATTCACGCCGCATATCACCATCATCATCACGTCATTCCTGGAATGGCGTGTGGGAACCGTGACCTCCACACCGACGCTCCAGAACTATGTCGAACTCTTCACCAACCAGATCAGTGCTGTTCTTGTCAGTCTTTCGACGGCCACGACGGCCACCTTCCTGTGCCTGACAATCGGGCTTGCCATTGCCTATGCCATCGTCCGCAAGGGAACACGCGTCGTGACGCCGGCACTGAACGGCGTTGTGATGATCCCCTACATCATCCCCGGAACAGTTCTGGCCATCGGCTTTATCCTGGCGTTCAACCAGCCGCCGCTCCTGCTGACCGGCACATGGTTCATTCTGGTGCTGAGCTATTTCATCCGGATGCTCCCCTTCACGGTCAAAACGGGCGAAGCAACCCTCTATCAGATACACCCGGCTGTCGAGGATGCAGCCATGTCATTGGGTGCCAGGCCCGCCCGCGTCTTCATTCAGATCGTCGCGCCGATGATGCTGTCGGGTGCCGTGACCGGCATGACACTGGTCTTTCTCCGTTCGGTCACCGAACTCAGCTCGACCATTTTGCTCTATCGGCCGCCCTGGACCCCCATGTCCGCCGTCATTTTTCAGAACACCATCTCGCCTGGCGCGAACTTTGGCTATGCGGCCGCCATGTCAGTCCTGATGATGGTCATCCTCTATGTCCCGCTCGCCCTGATCACTCTCAAACGAAGGTCGGCAGTCCAGTGACGACAAGGGGAATCGAGGTTTCGATGCAGGGCCTGAGAATCGACTTCGGCGACTTCACGGCACTTCATCCGACGGACTTGACGGTGCGGCGGGGGGAATTGTTCACGCTGTTGGGTCCATCGGGTTGCGGAAAAACGACTCTGTTGCGCTGCCTGGCAGGATTTCTGAAGCCGTCGTGCGGTTCGGTGACGTTTGACGGCAAGGATGTCACGGGCCTCGATCCATGGGAGCGGGGGATCGGCTTTGTGTTCCAGAACTACGCGCTGTGGCCAACCAGGACGATCTTTCGCAATGTGGCCTATGGGCTGGAAGTCCGCAAGACACCCAAAGAGGAGATCGAGCGCCGCGTTGCCCAAACCCTGGATCTGGTTGAGTTGACGCGGGCCCGCGATCAATATCCCGGTGAATTGTCAGGGGGCATGCAGCAGCGTGCGGCCCTGGCCCGCGCCATCATCATTGACCCGCCACTTCTGCTGTTTGATGAACCGCTTTCCAATCTCGACGCCAAACTGCGGGTCAAGCTGCGGCGTGACATCCGCGCGTTGCAGTCACGCCTGGGTCTGACGGCCATTTATGTCACGCACGATCAGGAAGAGGCCCTGGACATTTCCGACCGCATCGCGGTGATGCAGCAGGGCGAGGTCTGCCAGGTCGGCACACCACGAGATGTCTATGAGGCGCCCCGAAGCGCCTTTGTTGCCGATTTTGTTGGCAAGGCCAGTTTCCTGCGGGGACGGTCGGTTGCACCGGGAACATTTCGACTGACTGGTGGTGCGGAGATCAGGGGGACATTTATCCCGGAAACAACGGAGAGCAATGGGGAATGTCTTTTTGCCCGACCCGAGTCCATTGCCATCACGACGCCGGATGACGGCCACATGTCGGGCACGATTGTCGATGTTTCCTTTCTTGGATCCATGACGCGCTATGAGGTCGAGGTGCAAGGGCAGCGAGTCCTGGTCGAAACCCGGGCGAAGCTGGAGGTTGGCGCCGAAGTCAGCCTGAGATTCCCGGACATGCAGATGTTTGACACTGAACCCCCGGCCCAGAAACAGGAAGACTCGGCATGATCGCGGTCGTGTCCCGGTCTGAAAATCACCTGTGTTCACACGGAAACGGGCGTTCCGCATGGCAGCATGTGAGGGGGTGTCTCCGATCTCATCTCCATTTCATTCCATGCCATGTTCAAGGTGATCGGCGTACCAGCCTTGTTTTCTGTGCCTGGGAAGGCTGCAATTCGTCTGTGGGCTGGACTTGCAGACCAGGCTGCATGCATGGGCGTGGCGGAGGTGAAGATCTCCATAGTTTGCATGAAAACCCTGCGAATCGTAATCGTCATGGGCAGGACGGCTGTAACCCGGAAAATCCCTTGATTTCACCAGATGGGTCCCGATCTCGTCCCTTGTGACCCGGCAATCAACGGAATTGACGATCAATGGTAAGTCCCTGGTGATTTTTCTGGCTATCGGATCAAAAATCTCGTATTGATAACAGCTTGTGATCTGACTGCTGGAGCGCCATTCGTGCCCCATCAAGGGCGGACGGCGAGCAGTGTCATCATGGCCACCAGCGCGCAATGGCACATGGCATCATGTTGCAATTGGAGGTAAATCGCATCATGGTTGCGCCCCTCAATCCCTGATGGGTCTATCGTGCATCACCGTAGTGGAATTTCGTATTCCCCAGCGGTATTTCGTATTCCGGGGGAAGGGATGGATTTCAAACTGCAACATGATCTGATCCCCGGTGACTGCCTGCCACTGATGATCGATGTTGCGTACGAGGCGGGCAAGGATGCGCTGCGCCATCGTGAGCACGTCGAGACCATGGCGGTGTCGTTCAAGGGGCAGGCCGATCTCGTGTGCGACGCCGACGAATCTGTCGAAGCGATCATATTCAGACGCTTGCAACGAGCCCATCCCGACCTTGCCTTTCAAGGCGAGGAGGGCGGCGCGCGTGGCGCGGCGGATGCGGAACTGACC
Organism: Paracoccaceae bacterium; assembly: GCA_965215545.1. Taxonomy (GTDB): domain Bacteria; phylum Pseudomonadota; class Alphaproteobacteria; order Rhodobacterales; family Rhodobacteraceae; genus MPNP01. The sequence continues at coordinate 2,640,985 of OZ244066.1, read as the reverse complement.
TGGGTCGTGGACCCGATCGACGGTACGACGAATTTCCTGTCTGGCCTTTCGTTCACCATCTCGATTGCCCTTGTCAGGGACATGATGCCTCTGGCAGGCGTGATCTATTCCCCCCTTGAAGATGAGATGTTCAGCGGTGCCGTGGACTGTGGTGCCACCTTGAATGGTAAGCCGATCAAGGTGCGGACTCAGGCGGACCCGGCGCGGTTTGTCGTGGGCACCGGACTTCCCCTCGATCACCACGCCCACGCGCCGGGCGCCTATGCGAGACTTCATCACATTCGTGAAAAGGTTGCTGCGGTTCGGATCATGGGCAGTTGCGCATTGTCGCTGGCCAGCGTCGCCAGCGGTCGGCTGGACGGCTATTTCGAGGGCCCCACAGGCTTTCTGGACTGCGCTGCCGGGCTTGTCATCCTGACCGAAGCCGGCGGCATCGTGACCGATTTCTGGGGCGGTGACGGCTATGCCGACACCATGACCGTCACCTCTGGCACGCCGGCATGCCAGGCATTCCTGTTGCAGACAACCCAGTCCGCCCCGCGAGACAAGGCATGACCGTCAAGCTGGGCATATCGCCCATTGGCTGGACGAATGACGCGATCGCTGATCTTGGTGCCGATATCCCGCTTGCAACCTTCCTCGGCGATGCAGCAAGGGCAGGCTTTGCCGGGGTGGAGTTGGGTCGGAAATTTCCGCCCGCGCCAGCAGAGGTCCAGTCCGCGCTGGCGCCCTTCGGACTGGCACCGATCAGCGCCTGGTACTCCGGCCGTCTGATCGAACGCGATGTGGATGCGGAATGGCCGACGGCATGGACCCATGCAAGGAGGCTCAAGGCCCTTGGCTGTCATGTCATGATCTATGGTGAATGTGCCGGCGGTGCCGAAGGCGGTGCTGATGCGCCGCTCGCACGGCGTCCACCGGCTGTCTCCCTGTGTCCCTATGCACGCCGTCTGTCGGCGTTGGCCGGTCGGATCACGGCCATGGGGCTGAGATTTGTCTACCACCATCATGTGATGCATGCTGTCGAAACCGCATCCCAGATCGATGCGCTGATGGAAGCAAGCGATCTGTCGGTTCATCTGTTGCTGGACACTGGCCACCTTGCATTGGCGGGTGACGACTACACAGGGGTGATGCGGCGATGGTGGTCACGCATCGGACATATCCATCTCAAGGACATTCGCCGAGCCCGCCTTGCGACACTGGACCGCGAGATCACGACTTTCGATGATGGGGTTCGTCTTGGCATGTTCACCGTGCCGGGTGACGGAGATCTGGATTTCGCACCGGTCGCCGAACAGATTGCCCAAGCAGGCTATGGCGGCTGGATTGTGGTTGAGGCGGAACAGGATCCCGAGATTGCCGCCCCTGCCACCATGGCCACCATCGCTTTCACGCATCTGGCCGGCCTGCTCGATGCGTCAGGCATCAAATTGGAAAGACATCATGGAGACTGCTGAAGGACTCACGCTGTGTCTGATTGGATGTGGTGCCATGGGCAGCCTCCATGCCCACCATCTTGCCGGCGACGCACGGGTCGGCCGTCTCATCCTGTGCGAGGCGGAGAGGGCGCGTGCGGAAGCCCTTGCCCGGGGCCTTGGCCCGCGTGGACCCATGACCGAAATCATCGCGCCCGACCAGGCGTTCGATACGACGTCCGTGGATGGGTTCTTGATTGCGAGTCCGGCTGCCCGGCACGCAGAGCACCTGCGACGGGCCGCCGCGACGGGCCGCTACGTGTTCTGCGAGAAACCCGTGGCCACCGACCCGGAAGATATCGTCTCCCTTGCCGCCGACCTTGGACATGGTGCGGACCATATACAGGTCGGTTTCAATCGCAGATTCGATCATCATCTCTCGGTCTTCCGGTCGCGTCTGGTTGCGGGTGCTGTTGGTCGAATCGAACAGCTCCACCTTGCCAGCCGCGATCATGCACCGCCAATGCCGGACCACCTGCCGTTTTCGGCTGGCCTGATCGCTGAAACCATGATTCACGATTTCGATACGGTGCGATGGCTGCTGGACGATGACATTGCATCCGTGTCCTGTCACGGTTCGGCATTGATCGATCCGACCCATGCCGACCATGGCCACATCGACACGGCAACGACGGTTCTGATCGGCGCATCGGGACAGCAGGTGGTGATACAGAACAGCTGGCGAGCGCCCCACGGCTATGATCAGCGAATTGAGGCCCTGGGCGCAGCTGGCCTGCTGCGTGTCGAAAACCCGCGCAATTCCACCGTGACGATGAATACGGTCACCGGCGAGGCCATGGATGCCATCAGGGATGATTGGTCCACCCGCTACGTCGAGGCCTATCGAACCGAGATGGTGGCCTTTGTTGACTGCGTGACAGGGAACGCGCCTGTCTCGCCAAATCTGCACGACGGTCTGGCCGCATCCACACTGGCCGCTTGCTGTCAGGAAGCCCTCCGAACGGGCACGACCCAGCTGCTGACCATTGACTGATCAATGCCGTTGCCTGTGCTGCAGTTCACCCCACTGCCAGTCTGAGGCGCAGCGGCCGGGCGCGCCTGCTCGGGCTCCGCCCGCCTTCCGGGCAGCAGCCGGTGACTCCGCCCTCGACCCGCCTGGATCACTTCCTTGACCCGCAGGGCCCTGCGAATCGTGGCGATACCTGTCGAATTATTTGCTGTCCTGGGGCCATCCGGGCATCGATGAATTGGAGGCTGGCCAATCTGGCATAGAGACCGCCCTCGGCCATCAGCGTGTCATGCTGACCCTGGGCGACAAGGCGGCCCTGGTCAAGAACGAGGATGCGATCAGCAAATTTTGCCGTTGCCAGGCGGTGGGCAATGATCAGGAGGGTCCGCGTGCCAGCAATCCGCCGGACGGCTTTCTGGACGGCCGCCTCACTGGCGGCATCAAGGGAGGACGTTGCCTCATCGAGCAGCAGGACAGGGGAGTCCCTGAGGAGGGCCCGGGCAATCGCCAGGCGCTGCCGTTGCCCACCTGACAGCAGCACCCCGCCCTCCCCGACCCGGGTGGCAAAGCCCTCCGGGAGCGATTGGAGGAAGTCGTGCAGGTCGGCACTGCGGGCGGCAGCGATGACCTCCGCATCGGTGGCTGCCGGGTTCCCGATCCGGATGTTGTCCATGATGCTGTCTGCAAAGAGGGCTGCCTCCTGGGGGACGAGGGCAAACAGCGACCGGAGCTCGGCACGGCGGAATTTGGCAATGTCGATGCCATCGATCGACACTGTACCGTTGCTGGCCTCATAGAACCGGAGGAGCAACTGAAAGATGGAAGTCTTGCCGGCCCCTGACGGGCCGACCAACGCCACGGTCTCGCCGGATGCAATCGACAGGGACAGATCCTGCAGGACAGGACTCTCGGGACGCAGTGGATAGGAAAATGTCACCGCGTTGAAGGCAAGGCCTGATCCCGGTCCAGCGGGAACCGGAACGGGAACGTGCGGATCCTTGATTGCATCATCAAGCGCGAGGAGTTCAAGGATCCGATCGGTTGCCCCGGCGGCTCGCAACAGTTCCCCCCAGACATCTGCAAGGGTCGAGACAGCCCCGCCGACCAGAACGGCGTAGATGATGAACTGAACAAGCTGGCCGATGGAAATCCGGTTGTCCCGGGCATCGCCAGCACCCACCCAGATCACCGTGGCAATACCGGCAAAGACCAGGATGATGATCAGGGCGGTCAGGACCGAACGGGTCAGAATGCGGCGATGGACCGAATCGAGATAGGTAGCCCCGATGGACCGGAAGCGGCGCCGAAAGTGCCACTCCTGGCCAAAGGCCTGGACCATCTGGATATTGTGGAGAACCTCGGAAACCGCCGCTGATCCACGGGCCATATGGTCCTGATTGTCACGACTCTGACGCCGGAGCAGACGGCCGAGAAGCAGGGTCGGGATGAGGATGGCCGGAACCAGGATTGTGGCCAGCAGCGTCAACCGGGGGCTTGTGATGGCCATGAGGACAAGGCCGCCGCTCAGGATCAGCAGATTGCGAAGGGCAACGGAAACCGTCGAGGCGATCAGCGAGAGAACCAGCGTCGTGTCCGTGTTGATCCGCGAGGTCACCTCACCGGTCATGATCCGTTCAAAAAACACCGGACTCATGCCAACGGCCTTGTCGAACACCCGGGAACGGAGATCAACCACCATTCTCTCCCCCAGGCGGGTCACGAGGGCATAGCGGAGCGCAGTGCCGATGGCGAGGGCAGCGGCAATGACAAGGGCCCAGAGAAAGCTCCGATTGAATTCGTCCAGTGGTGCATTGGCAAATCGATCGACAAACTGTCGTACGAACAGTGGCAGGATCAGGGTCACGGCTGCCGTAGCGAGCAGTGCCAGCAGCGCCCCGAGGGCCAGCCAGTGATAGGGCCGGGCAAAGGCCAGCAGTGCCAACAGCACCGTGATGCTTCCCGTCGGTCGTGTATCCTGAACCCGTGCCATCATGCTCTCTTGCCATGCACTGCGAACAGTGTCCCCGTCCGCCCGCACCACCGGCCCTCGCCCCCGGGACTCCGTGGCCACCGGGTCTGCGCCCAAGTTCGCACAGACGACACGATACAGCATGATCCTGACAGGGGAGCTGGAGCGGGTGATGGGAATCGAACCCACGTATTCAGCTTGGAAGGCTGCTGCTCTACCATTGAGCTACACCCGCATTGCGACATCCATTAGGACAATGGGCAGCCAGGGGCAAGCTGGATTCCGGGTTTGCTTCCGGTCCTGTGGGGCCCGGATTGCGACCAATCCATCGCCGGTCATGCCGGAACAGGGCATGCCGCGTGTCTCGCCGCCGGATCAGATCTGGCCCGACACCAGAGCCCGGCGATTCAGGGCCGCCGGGCCTCCACTTCATCCTGGAAGGTTGCAAAGAAACGGTCGGACAGTTTGCGGGCCACGCCACCCACGAGTCGTGAGCCAAGCTGGGCAAGTTTGCCGCCAATCTTGGCATCAACCGTATAGGCGAGGACAGTCCCGTCCTCATGATCCATGAGATTGACCCGGGCGGAGCCCCTGGCAAAGCCGGCAGCCCCACCCTTGCCTTCACCACAGAGTCGGTAACTGTTGGGTGCATCGATCTCATCAATGGTGATGACGCTGTTGAATGTCGCCTTGACCGGTCCAATCTTCTGCGTGACCCTGGCAGTGAAGCCCTCATCGACGGATCCCAGGAATTCCGAACATCCCGGGATGCAGGTCTTGAGGACTTCGGTATCGTTCAAACCGTCCCAGACCTCGGCCCGGCTGGCATTGATCACACGGGATCCCTCGAGCTTCATTGGTGCGTTTCCTTCTCTCGAACCCTGGTCAAAATCGCTTCAATACGGATTTTTCCCGGATTTGACATGGGAATGTTTGGCTGCGATGAACAGGCGGTGGTTGGAATGGCAACCATTCCAACATAATGAAGGTGAACCATGTTTATCCAGACCGCGAGTACCCCCAATCCGGCCACACTCAAATTCGTGCCCGGCAAGACCGTTATGGCCAGTGGTACGGCCGATTTCCCCTCAGCAGCCGAGGCCGGTTCCTCGCCCCTGGCGGCCCGGCTGTTCACCATCAAGGGTGTCGTCGGTGTCTTCCTTGGCCATGATTTCATCACCGTCACCAAGGCGGATGATTATGACTGGAATCATATCAAACCCGCCATCCTCGGGACAATCATGGAGCATTTCCAGTCGGGACTGCCGAATATTGATGCGGTCCCGGCGGATGCTGCCGAAGACGAGGATGATGGCCCCGACAGTGCCATCATCAACAAGATCCGGGAACTGCTCGACACCAGGGTCCGCCCGGCCGTGGCTCAGGATGGTGGCGATATCATCTATCACGGTTTTGATCGCGGGATCGTCTATCTGCACATGCAGGGCGCGTGCGCCGGATGCCCCTCATCCACGATTACCCTGAAGATGGGAATCGAGAACCTCCTGCGTCACTACATTCCGGAAGTCGTGGAGGTCAGACCTGTCGTCTAGTCCAGATGCCGGTCGCTGGATGACCGTGGCCGGTTTTGACACATCGGGGGACAGTGTTGACGTCACCCTTCTGCAGAAGGGTATGGTCGTGGCCACGCATTGTGAGGAGCGTCGCCTGGGTCAGTCCGAGGCGCTCTTTCCGTCCCTTGCCAGACTCCTCGCCGAATGTGGTGCCGACTGGCCGGACCTGGCCACCATTGGCGTATGCACCGGACCGGGCTTCTTCAACGGCATCCGGATTGCCATTGCCGCTGCCCGCGGCCTGGCACTGGCCCTGCGGGTCCCGGCGGTCGGGCTGGACCGGTTTGCCACCATGACCCTGGATGTTCCCGGGCCTGCCCTGGCTGTCCTGGCCATGCCCGATGGGCAGACCTGCTGCCGCATGACCAATGAAACCGAGGCGTTTTTTGCCACCCCGGATACCATTGTCGATCATGCCGCAAGGCCCCGTGCGGTCGTGGGTCATGAAGCGGCCGCCTTTGCCGCGGCGCTGGCAAGCACAGTGGCCGAACCCCTCTACAGCCCAAGCCTGGCGGTGGCCCTGGCGGCCCACCGACGGCTCGGGCAACCCAGTCCGATTCCCACCCCCTACTATGTCAACCCACCCCGGGTTCATCCCGATGCCCGACGTTTTGCCCGGCCTTCCTGATTTTCCGGGGCATGGCAGGCAGGACCGGCAAGAGGATGGGAAAACACGTTGGCACCTGATATAGTCAGTTGCGGGTCCGGCGTGACCCTCGATCACAAACAGAGCTCGACATCAGGAGTGGTCTCTGATGACGCGCTCCTTCAGGGGAGACAAAGCATGAAGAAAATCCTGCAAATGGGAACTGTACTGGTGAGTGGGGCGCTGCTTGCCTCGACAGGTCTGGCCAACCCGGCCATCATCTATGACATGGGCGGCAAGTTCGACAAGTCATTCAACGAAAGTGCCTACAATGGTGCCGAGATGTGGAAAGCGGCCACCGGCGAGGGGTACCGGGAAATTGAAATCCAGTCTGAGGCCCAACGTGAGCAGGCGCTCCGGCGGCTGGCCGAGGCCGGCAGCAACCCCATCGTCATGACTGGATTTGCTTTCGGCAGCACCCTCGAAACGGTGGCTCCCGACTATCCGGACACATCCTTCACCATCGTTGACATGTATGTTGATCAACCCAACGTCACATCGGTCCTCTTCAAGGAGCATGAGGGGTCGTACCTCGTGGGACTCATTGCCGGCCTGACGACTGAATCCAACGTTGTCGGTTTTGTCGGCGGGATGGACATTCCACTGATTCGGCGCTTCGCCTGCGGCTATGTCCAGGGCGTCAAGGCAGCCAATCCCGACATTGAGGTGATCCAGAACATGACCGGCAATGATCCATCCGCATGGAATGATCCGGTCAAGGGCGCCGAGTTGACCCGGGCCCAGGTCGCTTCAGGAGCTGACATCGTCTACCATGCCGCTGGCGGCACGGGAGTTGGTGTCCTGCAGGCAGCTGCCGATGAGGGCATTCTCGGGATCGGTGTTGACAGCAACCAGAACCACCTGCATCCAGGATCGGTGCTGACATCGATGCTCAAACGCGTTGACAATGCGGTGTTCGAGGCCTTTTCAGCCGGCCCCACCACCGGGAGCGTCAAGGTCATCGGCCTGACTGAGGGTGGTGTCGGTTACGCGCTTGATGAGAACAACCGGAGCCTGGTCAGCACCGAGGTTGAGGCGCAGGTCAATGCGGCCTCCATGGCCATCCAGAGCGGTGAGCTCATTGTCCATGACTACACGGCCGATGATACCTGCCCGGTCATGTGATCCGGGCCCGGATTCCTGATGGAGACAGGTGCGGCGCAACCCGCAGGGGTTGCGCCTGCCATTGAGTTGCAGGGGATCTGCAAGGCGTTCGGAACCGTCCAGGCCAACAAGAACATCAACCTGCGGGTTGAGACGGGAAGCATCCACGGGATTGTTGGTGAAAACGGGGCCGGCAAGTCGACCCTGATGTCGATCCTCTATGGATTCTACAAATGTGACGCCGGGACAATCGCCATCAATGGCGAGCCGACGCTGATCGCCGACAGTCAGGCTGCCATCCGGGCCGGGATCGGCATGGTTCACCAGCATTTCAAACTCGTCCAGAACTTCACGGTTCTGGAAAATGTCGTGATGGGTGCCGAAGACAGTTTCATGCTGCAATCGTCGCTGGGTGCCGCCCGGAGCCTGCTTGAGCAACTCGCGGACGAGTACTCGCTCCGGGTCGATCCCGATGCGATCATCGAGGACCTGTCGGTCGGCCACCAGCAGCGGGTCGAAATCCTCAAGGCCCTGTATCGCAATGCCAGCATCCTCATTCTCGATGAACCCACCGGTGTGCTGACGCCTGCGGAGGCCGATCACCTCTTTCGAATTCTTGTCAGCCTGAAAGCGCAGGGCAAGACCATCATCCTGATTACACACAAGTTGCGGGAAATCATGGCAGTGACTGATACAGTCAGTGTCATGCGGCAAGGCGAGATGGTTGACACCGTGGCGACAAGTGACACCAATCCCAAGCACCTCGCCGAGATGATGGTCGGCCGATCAGTCCTGCTGCGGGTCCAGAAATCCGACCGCGAGCCCGGCCCTGTCAAGATGCGGTTGCACACTCTCTCGGTGACGGACGAGCGGGGCGTCAAGGTTCTCGATGACATCTCCCTGACCATCCGCCAGGGTGAGATTCTGGGCATTGCCGGCGTGGCTGGCAATGGGCAGACCGAACTGCTTGAGGTCCTCGGCGGCATCACCGCTGGTGATGGCATCCTTGAGATCGACGGAACCCGCATTCCCCTGGCCGGACCGGGGGCCGATGCCCGATCCCGGCGGCAGATTGGCATTGCCCATGTCCCCGAGGATCGCCAGCGTCTCGGATTGATCATGGATTTCCATGCCTGGGAGAACATGATCTTCGGTTATCAGCATGACCGGCGCTACAACCGGAACTGGTTGCTCATGGACAATCACGGCATCCGCCGGAAGACCCGGCAGGGAATGGAGAGGTTCGATGTCCGGCCGCTCCGGTCCCGGATTCAGACCCGGAATTTTTCCGGTGGCAATCAGCAGAAGATGGTGCTGGCCCGCGAGCTGGAGCGGGATCCCGAGGTGCTGATCGTCGGTCAGCCCACCCGTGGAGTCGATATCGGTGCCATCGAATTCATCCACCAGCACCTGCTTGACCTGCGGGAACGGGGGACGGCCATCCTGCTCGTCAGTGTCGAGCTTGACGAGATCCTGTCCCTGACCGATCGGGTTGCCGTGCTCTTTGATGGACGGATCATCGGTGAGCGGGCAACCAATGATACGGATGAAGCCGAATTGGGGCTTCTGATGGCTGGCATTACCGAGGACCAACAGGCGGTCCCGGCATGAGCGGCATCCCCAAATGGGTGGATGTGGTCCTCATCCCCCTCATCAACCTGACCCTGGCCCTGCTCGTCTCCGGTCTGGTGGTGGTCCTGATCGGCGAGAATCCCTTTCGGGCCATTCTGATCATCCTCAAGGGCGCCGTCGGTTCGGCCTATGGCTGGGGTTATACGCTCTACTACACGACGAATTTCATCTTCACGGGTCTGGCCGTCGCCGTGGCTTTCCATGCTCGCATGTTCAACATCGGCGGCGAGGGTCAGGCGATGATCGGTGGGCTCGGTGTGGCCATTGTCTGTCTTGGCATCCCCTGGCCCCACTGGCTTCTGGCCTTCCCGGCCGCCATTATGGCTGCATCCCTCTTCGGGGCGGCCTGGGCCTTTCTGCCCGCCTACCTGCAGGCCCGGCGCGGCAGTCACATCGTCATCACGACGATCATGTTCAACTTCATCGCCTATGCGCTGATGCTCTATCTCCTTGTTCATGTCTTCAAGCCACCGGGGCAGATGGCACCGGAGTCGGCCCGCTTTGCCGAGACAACCCACCTGCCCTCGGCCCATGAGATGTTTGCCTGGATTGGCATTGCCTTTCCCAAATCCCCACCCCTGAACATCACCTTCCTTCTGGCACTGCTGGCTTCTGCCCTCGTGTGGATCCTGATCTGGCGGACCCGGCTTGGCTATGCCATCCGGGCCTACGGCTGGAGCGAATCGGCGGCAGTCTATGCGGGAATCTCGCCAACCCGGATCATCCTGGTCGCCATGACCATCTCGGGAGCCCTGGCGGGTGCCATGGCTCTCAACACCGTCATGGGTGAAGCCGAACGGCTCCTGAACGATACGGTCCAGGGGGCCGGGTTCGTCGGCATCGCCGTGGCGCTCATGGGCCGGTCCCACCCGGTTGGTGTCTTGCTGGCTGCCATCCTCTTCGGGGCCCTCTATCAGGGTGGCATAGAACTCGAATTCGAGATGCCTGCTGTCAGCCGCGAGATGATCGTTGTGATCCAGGCCCTTGTCATTCTCTTTACCGGGGCACTGGAAAACATGGTCCGGGTGCCCGTCCGCAACCTGATTCTGCGTCATCAGGGCACGAGGCCCTGATGGACTACACGATTCTGCTCCAGATTCTCGATTCGATGCTGCGGCTCTCGACACCGCTGCTCTTTGCCTGCCTGGCCGGGCTCTTTTCCGAGCGGGCTGGCATCTTTGATATTGGTCTGGAAGGCAAGATGTTGGCATCGGCCTTCTTCTCGGCGGCTGTGGCGGCTGCCACCGGATCGGTCTGGCTGGGCCTGGTTGCTGGCCTGACCGCATCCATGTTGCTGGCCCTCGTCCATGGGCTGGCCTCCATCACCTTCAAGGGCAATCAGTTGATCTCGGGTGTTGCCATCAATTTCCTGGCCTCCGGCATGACGGCCCTCATCGGCCAGAACTGGTTCAAACTCGGGGGGCGTACCCCTTCGCTTGCCGGCCCCGAGCGCTTCCTGACGCTTGAGTTTCCTCTGGCGGAAACCCTTGGCGGCATTCCTGTCCTCGGCCCGTTCTATCGGGACCTGCTCTCGGGCCACACACTGCCCGTCTACCTGGCCCTGCTGGCAGTGCCCGCCACGGGGTGGCTGCTCTACCGGACCCGGTTCGGTCTGCGGTTGCGGGCGGTGGGCGAGAACCCCGAGGCTGTTGACACCGGCGGCATCTCGGTGACGGCCCTGCGCTACCAGGCCACCATGATCTGCGGCCTGCTGTGCGGTCTTGGCGGCGCCTATCTGGCGACCGGCATGGCAGCCGGATTCATCCGCGACATGACAGCCGGCAAGGGATTCATCGCCCTGGCCGCCCTGATCTTTGCCAAATGGCGGCCCGGTTATGCCCTGGCAGCCTGCCTGCTGTTCGGGCTCCTGGAAGCGATTGCCATCCGCTACCAGAACATCACGATCGAGGGAGTCGGTGTTGTCCCTGTCCAGTTCATGCAGGCCCTGCCATACATCCTGACGGTCGTGATTCTGGCGGGCTTCGTGGGCAAGGCCATCCCACCCCGGGCCGGGGGCGAGCCCTATGTCAAGGAACGATGATGGTCAGCCAGCCGATCCCACCGCACCCATGACCCCGCATTCGGGCCGGACCAATTTCATTGACGGCGCCTGGTCGGGTGCGGCATCGGGCCAGACGCTCGAGACCATCAATCCGGCCAATGGGGACAGCATCGGCACTCTTGCCGGTTCCGGATCCGCCGATATCGATCGGGCTGTCAAGGCGGCCCGGGCTGCGACCGATGGCGGCGCCTGGTCCCGCCTCAATCCCGTCGACCGTGGCCGCCTCCTGATGCACCTTGCCGAGTCGATTGCCGCGAACACCGAGCGCCTTGCCGGACTTGAAGCCCGTGATACCGGCAAACCGCTGCGTCAGGCCAGGGCCGACATTGTTGCCACTGCCCGTTATTTCGAATTCTATGCCGGCGGCGTCGACAAGCTGGGGGGCGAGACGATTCCCTATTTGCATGATCACGATGTCCGGACCCGCCGCGAACCTCATGGTGTCACGGGGCACATCATTCCCTGGAACTATCCTGCCCAGATCTTTGGCCGGACCCTGGCTCCCTCCCTTGCCATGGGCAATGCAGTTGTCCTCAAACCGGCTGAAGATGCCTGTCTGACTCCCCTGGCCCTGACTGATCTGGCCCGCGAGGTTGGCATCCCGGCCGGCGCCCTCAATCTTGTGACCGGCACGGGGCCGGCGGTCGGTGCGGCCCTGGCAGCCCATCCCGGCATCGATTTCCTGTCCTTTACCGGCTCGCCCGAGACCGGGGCCCGCATCCAGGCGGCGGCAGCCCGCAACCAGACGGGCTGCACCCTGGAACTCGGAGGCAAATCCCCGCAGATTGTCTTTGCCGATGCCGATCTCGATCGGTCCATCCCCATGATTTTGAATGGTATCATCCAAAACAGTGGCCAGACCTGCTCGGCCGGCTCACGCCTGCTGGTCGACGCCATGATCGCTGATGATGTCCTGGCCCGTCTCAAGGAGGGTTTTGCCACCACGGTGGCAGGACCCCCGGAGTCGGAGCCGGATCTTGGCCCCCTGATTTCCGCCCGTCAGCGTGACCGGGTCCAGGGCCACCTTGCAACCTGCCCGGATGCGCAGGTCATCGCCAGAGGCCAGCTGGCACCAACGGCCGCCGCGACAGGATTTTATGTGACTGCGGCGTTGATTGACGGGCAGGACCTGGCCGGTCCACTCATGCGGGATGAGGTATTCGGTCCGGTTCTCGTCTGCATGCGGTTTCGGGGCGAGGCGGCGGCCATCCACATGGCCAATGACACCGACTATGGCCTCGTGGCCGGTGTCTGGACCCGTGATGGCGGGCGGCAGGCCCGCATGGCCAACGCCCTGCGCTGTGGCCAGGTCTTTCTGAACTGTTTCGGGGCTGGCGGCGGCGTCGAACTTCCCTTTGGCGGGGTTGGCAAGTCCGGTCATGGGCGTGAGAAGGGCTTCGAGGCCCTCCGTGCATTCTCCCGTCTCAAGACCATCGTGCAATGGACCGGGTGATCCATGCGCCTTGAGGGCAAGCGAGTGATCATCACCGGCGCGGGCTCCGGCTTTGGTGCGGCCATGGCACGCCGTTTCTGCCTCGAAGGGGCTGAGGTTGCCGCTCTCGACATCGACTCCGATGCCCTTGCCAGCGTTGTCGCCGACATCAACGCAACCTGTGGCACTCCAGGGGCCCGGGGCTATCTCTGCGATGTCGCCGATGCCGACCAGGTCCAGGACACCGTGGCAGCCTGCATCGCGACCATGACCAGGATCGATGTCGTGGTCAACAACGCCGGCTGGAGCCACAGGAATCAACCCCTCCTCGAGGTCCCGCCCGAGGCATTGCGCCGGGTCTACGAAGTCAATGTGTTTGCAATCCATCACATGACCCGGTCCATCGTTCCACACTGGCGCGCGGTAGCCCCAGGCGTGATGATCAACATCACCTCGACGGCCGGGCTGCGGCCACGACCGGGCCTGACCTGGTACAATTCGACCAAGGGTGCTGTCAACACCATGACGAAATCACTCGCTGTCGAACTGGCCCCGGACAGAATCCGGGTGGTCGGGATCGCACCCGTCATCGGCGAGACGGGACTGCTCGAGACCTTCATGGGCGGCCCACTGACACCCGAACGCAAGGCCAAATTCCTCGCCTCCATCCCACTCGGACGGTTCAGTCAGCCCGACGACATTGCTGCAGCGGCGGTCTTCCTGGCATCCGATGAAGCCGCGTTCATCACCGGTGTCATCCTCGAGGTCGATGGCGGCCGTTGTATCTGATCGGGATCACCCGGGAGCGCGCCCATGCAATCCATCACCCAATCGCCCACCGAGGACGCCTTCGTCCAGTCGCCCTATGCATTCTACAAACGGGCCCGAACGTGTGGACCCCTTGTGTATTGGGAGGATTATGGAACCATCCATACCTTCGATGCGGCCACCGTCAACCAGATCCTGCGCGACCGCAACTGGGGACGGTCCTTGCCGCCTGAACGACATGGGTTGACCCAGCCGCATCTGGCCGACTTTGCCCGGCTCGAAAGCGTCTCGCTGCTGGCCCTTGAGCCGCCCGAGCACACCCGGATCCGGAAGGTCCTGACCCGTGCATTCACCAGCCGGGCCATTGCCGAACTCCGGCCGTTCATTGAGCAGACGGCCCACACCCTCCTTGACGAGGCCGACTCCCCGTACGAGCTCATTGGCAATTTTGCCGAGCGCCTGCCGATCCTGACCATTGCCCGCCTGCTCGGTGTGCCGGCAGCAATGGCCAGTCAGATGCTGGCCTGGTCGCATGACATGGTCGCCATGTACCAGGCTCGGCGGGATGCGGCTGTGGAACGCCGCGCCAATCAGTCGGCCCGGGACTTTGCCGCCTTCATCGGCACCGAGATTGACCGTCAGCGCCGGGCACCGAGCGACAGTCTCATCACCCGGCTCCTTCAGGCTGATGAAAAAGGCAAGACATTGAGTCACCGCGAGGTGGTGGCAACGGTGATCCTGCTCCTGAATGCCGGCCATGAGGCGACAGCCAATGCCATTGGCAATGGTGTCAAGGTCCTCCTTGAATCCGGTCGGGCCATCCCTCCCCTGCTGGCCCCCGTGTGCATCGAGGCCACCGTCGAGGAAATCCTGCGCTATGATCCACCCTTGCATATCTTCGAGCGCATCGCTCTCGCTGACAGCGTGATTGCCGGTCATGACGTCCCGCAAGGAAGCATCATCGGCCTTGTGCTGGCTGCGGCCAACCGGGATCCGGCGATGGTCCCGGATCCGGACCGCTTTGATCCCCTGCGCAACCTGCAGCCCCACACATCATTCGGCGCCGGAATCCACTTCTGCATCGGCGCGCCGCTGGCCCGCCTCGAACTCGCCATCGCCCTTGCCGTCCTCTTCAAACGCTTCCCGACTCTCTCGCTGACCCACCCGCCGCGCTATGCCAACCAGTATCATTTCCATGGTCTGGAAGCCCTGCACCTCACGCTGGAGACCTCCTGATGGCCCTGCCCCGGTCACATCCCGTCCCGCGACGACAAGGGGCCAGGATCACAACGCCGTCCGGGGATCCGGCCGCGACAATCACATCCGTCAGGACAATGGCAGGGCATCGACAGGGGGATTGTCTCCCCATCGGTCGCACGGTTGGGGCATGCGAACCATTCAGGGCGCCATCGGCCCCCGCACCTCGCAGGCACACCAGCACGTCAGGCTCCGGCAGGTCAGGAACGGGCGGTGCAGGTGGATGTCCTGCCGACAGGGATCTGTACACCAAAACTGGTGCCTGCCGAAAAACCCTGTTGAGTCAGACGATCTCCGTTGCCGCAAGAGCCCATGACCTGTTCCGGAACAGGTCAGGCCATCACTCTGCAAGCGCCGCCCGCACACGATGGCGACAGGATGGACAATCTTGCCGTGATGGGCGTCGGCATGGCCCCGCGCTCGCATCTGGGCGCGCGGCATCAAGGGCCCCCTCGGCCATCTTGAACTCGAGGATGAACACCTGTGCCCCGAGCAACACCACCAGGTCGGCACGGCCATGGATGCCATGGCCAGGCGCGCGACCAACGTCCGGGCACTGGCCCGCCGTCTCGGGATCACCCCCTCGACACCCGATGCCTCTGTCAATGGCGACGGCACTGTGGCGGCAGCCGGCCCGGGCGATCTGAGGTCGGGGTAGTGCCTCAGTCTGACATTCACTCTTGCCTTCCGGTGGCAAGGGACGTAGAGGGAGAGTCGCCATGTCATTGGAAATTGGAGACGACCCCATGATCCGCTTCACACCCCCCCCCGCCCAGAACAAAACACATCGTGAACACCTGACAGCTCTCATCGTCGCATTGGCGGCCCTGGTCCTGGCCCTGCCATCGGCGGTGATGGCACAGAACGCCTGCACAACCGGGACATGCACGATCTCCGTCACCGGCAACATCAACGGCTACCACGTGGGCGGCTGCGGCGGCGACCACCTGCGCTGGCATTTGCGCCTGTCGTCCACCAATCCCGCCGTCGCCTTCAGAGACTTTGGCGGCTCAACCGTCAGAATTGAAGTGAAAAGCCAGCCAACCACTGAATGGAACCAGCTGGAATGGCGGCGCGAGGGCGGTGCGTGGCAAAATCTCGCCCCGAGTCGAGAAGGCGGTTATGCCACGTTTGGAACCGGAGCCCTGGACCAGGACCTCACCCTGGATATCCGGGCCGGGGCCGGGGCCGTGATCAAGGGCTTTGGCGGGAACATCGGCAGCGGCATGATGGCCGTCTGGATTGATGAAATTCGGTCCAACCCCAAGCCGTATGCAGTCAGGAAATCCCGCACCACCGCCTTCTTCTCGAGTGGCGAGGGCTGCGGCCGCAGCCTGCCCTCCGGCTATAACGAGCCGGACGGCCATCTCTATGAGGACGGGGTGCGCATCCGCTGACCAAAGGGCGCCGTGCTTGCGGCCTTCACCCTGGCCGGACAGGCGGGGGACGGGTGCTCCGGAGTTGATCGGGTTGGGGGATCGCCGCACCCCAACGGGGGCGGATGGGTTGGCAAGAACGCCACCGTGGCGGACTCTGTCCTTGTCGGCCCGGAAGCCATGGAGTGCTGGAATTCGACGGTATCGGGCAACGCCCGCGTCCTCGGCGATGGCTGGATCGACGACGCCACTGTCTCTGGTCACGCGGTCCTCCGGAAGTGGGTATGTGGAGCAGGATCCCCATATCTTCGCCATATCTTCGCCATATCTTCGGTAACGCGAAGGTGCTTTCAACCGTCGTCGTCGGCAGTGCCCGCGTTGACGGAAACGCCCGGATCCTTTTCCGGCGGTGTGGTTGACGGTGGCGATGTTTTCCGGATCGGCAAAGGTCATCGGGTCGCCGAAGCTGACCTGGCATGACAACACACGGGCGATACCGGGAGGGGTGGTTTCCGGAACGGCAGTCGTCCGCGGCAGCGCGAGAATCGGCCCTGGCGGGAAGGTGGACTGCGGGGTGTGGGTCAACATCACCGTGACCACCGACCGGCGCAGTGAATGCGGCCGGAACAGCAAACCGGAACGGAACGGCGGGTCCGAAAGCACTGGCCTCGACCCCGGTGACCTTCTCTCCAGTCCGCTGGATCCCGGCAACACCGAGATAGCGCGGCAAGCACCACTCCGCGGAGCAGCACACTCGCCCCGCTGTCCGGTTTATGTACATGAAAGGTCACGGCTTTGTCAGGCCCCGCAGCTCTGCTGTCCTGTGTGATTTGGTCATGGGGGGGCTGACAAGGCCACTGCCTTACCCCATGCCAGCCTGGATGATTGCAGGTCGCTACAGGTAGGGGGCGTTTCCGGTTGCGTAGGCCCGGGCAAGGGCGCGGCTGATGTCCGGCGGCCCCGGCGTCGTGCGATGCTGCGGTGTCGGAGGTGTTGCGGGCGCAGTCCGGGACTACAGACCCGGCTGGTCATGGCGTGAGGTTTCGCTGGTGCGCAGGGCGATGAGGAGAATGCAGGCTGAGGCAATGAGGGCGGCCAGCAGATAGGGTGCCCCGGGCAGGGAGAATGACAGGTCACCACTGATGGCGAGCGAGAAGATCACCGTCATGATCGGGGGCGAAATCACGTTGGCCAGGGAGATCAGACTCGTGCTGAGGCCCTGCAATTCTCCCTGTTGATTGATGTCAGCGATGCGCGACATGATCCCCTGCAGGGCCGGCAGGGCCACAGATCCCGATGCCGAGAGGGGAATGAGGGCAAAGACCAGCCACTGTCGGTCGATGAAGGCAAAACCAACGAGGCCGATGACCTCCAGTGCAATGCCGGCAAGAACCGTCTGACGTTCGGTCAGCCAGGCAAGAACAATCCGGATCCCCCATCCCTGCATGAAGGCCGTCGTCATCCCGTAGATGGCGAGCGAGAATCCGATCATCCGGGCATCCCAACCGAACCGTTCGATGCCCCAGAATGACCAGATGGCCGGGTAGACGGCAAAGGCGATGTGATAGAGCAGGAAGACGGTCAGCAGGAGACGCATGCCGGGCAATCTGCCAAGGTGGATGAGGGCACCGACCGGATTGGCCCGGCGCCAGACAAACGGGCGGCGGCGGCGATCCGTGACGGTTTCAGGCAGGACAAGAGTGCCAAGGAGGAGATTGGCAAGGGTCAGGGCCGCGGCGGCATGGAAGGGAACCCGGGGGCCGAATTCAGCAAAGGCGGCACCCATCAGGGGACCAAGGATGAAGCCGACCCCAAAGGCAGCGCTGATCAGGCCGAAATTCTGGGCCTTGTCTTCGGTCCGTGAGATATCAGCCATGAAGGCAGCAGCCGTGGCAGGCGTCGAGGCGGCAATGCCGCCAAGAATCCGGGCAAGAAACAGCAGCCACAGGGTGTGGGCAAGACCCATGATGATGTAGTCGATGCCCATGGCCAGAAGCGAGATCAGCAGGATCGGACGACGACCAAACCGATCCGAAAGATTGCCAACCGTTGGACTGCACAGCAGCTGCATGACGGAAAACGCTGCCACCAGGGCACCGCCCCAGAGTGCGGCATTGGCAATCGTGCCCCCACCCACCTCAAGCAAAAGACTGGGAAAGACGGGAATGATGATGCCGATGCCGATGGCGTCGATCATGACGGTCATCAGGACAAACAGGATCGGGAGTTTCTGCGTCACCTCAAATCCGTCCGCGGCTGTCGCCCGGCGGGGCAATCCCTGCCCATCATGCCGTCATGATTGGCATCGCGATCTGCCGGGCCCGACTCCGAATCCAGATCAAGGGATGCATACCAGTCGGTGCCGATGATGAAAGGGACAATTGTCTGTGCATATGTCCCCGGCGCTTCGAGACACGAGATGTGGGCCAGCCCCTCGAGCACCTGGAAATGGGCACCGGGTATGGCATCGGCGAGCCAGCGGCCATCTTCCGGTGTTGTGGTCAGATCCTCGCTGCCAGACACGACCAGAGCGTCCATCGGCGCCAGTCGGGTGATGTCGTCCCGCAGGTCCGTCCGACCCAGAACCCGGCAGCAGCCGATGTATCCCTCCACATCGGCCTGGCGCAGCATCTGCTGCCATTGCCCAAACTTTGCCGGATTGGCCTGGCACCATGCGCTTGTGAACCAGCGGCCCAGTATCGCATCGAGACTCCCCTCCAGACCCTGTTCCTGCAGCAAGGCAATGCGTTCGGTCCAGTAGGCCGGCGTAGCGATCCTGGCGGCGGTGTGCGTGAGCACCAGACCGCCAACCCTGTCCGGTTCACGCACGGCCAGTCGGAGCGCCACCAGACCACCAATCGAGAGACCGACCGGCAGGCACTGGCCAAAGCCCAGGACATCAAGCAGGTCGATGACGTCATCGACAAGGCAGTCAATCGTCTCTGCACCCGGGCGCCGGGATGTTCCGCCGTGGCCGCGCATATCATAGCGCAGGACCCGGAATGGGCGCGGCAGGAGCTGTACCACCTCGTCCCAGATCGCAAGGGTCGTACCCAATGAATTGATCAACAGGATGGGCGCACCCTCCTCAGGGCCATCGATCCGGTAGGTCTGCGAAATTCCATTGGCCAGGATTGTGGGCATCACGGGTCTCCAATTGCCGGGGCCGCCGTCCACGCCAGTATGGCACTGTTGAACGGGGCACACAAAGGCCATTGCCAGCATCTGGACCATTGTCGGTTGGATATCACGGGCGGGCACGCTATGGATCTCCGTACATCGTCATCCGGCGGATGGCCGATCAATCACAATCGACTCATGAACGACAAGCGAGAGGAGATGCAGCATGCAGGGGATGGGCGTTCATGCCAGCATGTGGACAATGAGCTGGGATGAGGCGGGGGCAGAGCACGCCATGGCCGAGGCATCCCGATGGGATGTGGATTTTATCGAGATCCCCCTGCTTTCTCCGGCAGCGGTCAATGCCGACCACACCCGTCGCATGCTTGAACGGTCAGATCTGCAGGCCGTATGTTCCCTGGGTCTGCCTGAGACCTGCTGGGCCTCCCGGGATCCCGATGGTGCCGTCACCTTTCTTGCCCTGGCACTCGAAAAGACCAAGCGCCTGGGTGCACAAGCCCTGACCGGCGTGACCTATGGCGGTATCGGTGAACGGTCAGGGGCCCCACCAACCCAGGCAGAGCTGGATGCCGTGGCACGGGCGATGGAAACGGCCGCTCGGCAGGCCGAGACACTGGGTCTGCTCTTTGGCATCGAGCCGGTCAACCGCTATGAGAACCATCTGCTCAACACCGGACAACAGGCCGCAGACCTGGTCGAGCGCTGTGGGGTTGGATCCATGTTTGTCCACCTTGACACCTATCACATGAACATCGAGGAAAAGGGTGTGGCCAACGGGATCCTGGCGTGCCGGGAACACCTCAGATACATCCATCTCTCCGAAAGCGACCGCGGTATCCCCGGCACCGGCACCTGTGACTGGGATGCGATCCTTGCCACCCTTGCGGCGGTGAACTTCACAGGAGGCATGGCCATGGAGAGTTTTGTCAATCTGCCACCGGAGATCGGCTCGGCCCTGTCGGTCTGGCGCCCCGTTGCCAGGAATGACACCGAGGTCATGGCCCAGGGCCTGCCGTTCCTGCGCAACAAGGCCCGGCAGTATGGTCTTTTGTAGGCGGTGCGCTCCAGCATTGATCAGCTGATGGTCACACTCCGGGAGCGCCCGGCGGCGACCCGGACAATTGTGGCCATTGCCGGTGCACCGGGTTCAGGCAAGTCGACACTGGCAGCCCAGCTGGAAGCGGCACTGCATGCGGACGGCTCCGACCGGGCCACCACCCTGCCCATGGATGGCTTCCACTATGATGACTCGGTGCTGTCGGCCATGGAACGCCTGCCCTTCAAGGGGGCACCGGACACATTCGATGCCCGGGGGCTGGCCTGGACACTGCACCGTCTTCGGGCCAGCGAGAGCGAAGTGGTGGCGGTCCCGGTCTTTGATCGTGGTCTTGAAATCGCCCGTGCAGGTGCCCGCCTCATCAATCAGGCGGATCGCATTGTTCTGGTTGAAGGCAATTACCTTCTCTGCAGGGGATCGCCCTGGGGCGATCTCGCAACGTATTTTGACCTGACGGTCATGATCGAGGTTCCCGAGGCGACCCTGCGCCAGCGCTTGCGGGAGCGCTGGGTGCATTTTGGGCTGGATGAGGATGGGATCCGTCACAAACTTGATGCCAATGACATTCCCAACGGCCAGTACGTCCATCGGACCAGTCGACCGGCTGATTTCGTCCTGACACCAGACAGTGATCCACCAACGCCTGATCCGCAGGCAAGCACCTATCAGACATTGGCAAAGGGTCGTGTTTCGGTTTGAAGTGTTCGGAGCTTTCCGGTGCAATCCGGCAAGCCGCCCAACCCCATCTGCCTGGCCTGGTCCAGATGTCGCACGAACCGGTCGTGCGGCCATTGGCGGTTCGTCCCCTTGCCAACCGGGGCCGGGTGGTGGGGCCTCTCGTTTTGCTGGCCACCGCCGGCGACGCGGGAAGGGGGTCTGCCCGCGGCAGCGTGTCCCGGTCGTGTCACTGGTTACCTCCAAGTGACTCACCCGACAGTCCAACCCGCGCACAGCCCTTGCCGCCCATGAACAGGAAGTCGGCCGAGTCTTCTTCCCTCCATCTCGTGAAGTCATTTGGCGCAACAAATTTCTGCACCACGAGCTCGCCGGGGCCTTGACTGGGGTTTTCGGCAACTCGGTTGCTCCAGATGTGGGTGCCGGCCTTGGGACGCGCCTCGATGATGATTTTCGCCAAGCACGCCGCCGGAAAAGCCCATGCGACCGCCCCGGGGTGCCTCCTGCCACCTATTGGCAGATGAAGTCCGGTATTCCCATTCGGTGAAAACACCCTCGGCCCGGTGTTCACTGGTTGGGCAGGAGGAGAAAAGAGTGATCGTGAAGCTCGCCCGCGTCACGCTGCAGCGCGCGACCCGCCCGCCCCGCCCGCCCCGCCTGGCCGATCGGGCGTTGCCGACGGATCCTCAAAGTCCTGACCCCCCGCTGCCGTCCGCCGGATCGAACTGCGGGGCGCTGTGACCGGTGTCGCCGCTTGGGTCTTGCTGCCTTATGTCGGTGTTGTCATTGCTCTCTGCCTGGACTTATCGGCTCTCTGCAACCGGATGCGTGGCTGGGGCAGTGTCCGTCGCAGGTGGGTCACTGGGGGGTCTCTGTCCTCGGTGCGTGGGGTCGCGGGGGGACTCAGCGCACCATGGCGGGGGGACTCATCCAGTTGGGACCGCTGGTCACTGTCGTTGAGCTGTAGTTGCCGGTCGGGCAGGCGAGGTCGTCATTCGGCCAGGGGCGATGCCGGTCGTTGATTCTGTCGATCAGATCCTGTTCCCAAGCTTGAAACGTGATTTTGGTGATGTGCAGCCGGAGGGTCAGGGGGCCCCGGTCTTTCAGATGGGCAATCCGGTAGTGCAGGACCCCGCCCTCCTGCTGACCGCAGGGAATGGTGGTCGTCCCGGTCCGCAGCGTCGGGGCGGGGCAATTTTCACCTGTGCAACTGATTCGATAATCGACCTTGAGGGCCCCACCGTGGACCCGGTCGCCGTCGGTGTAGGAGTAGGCATTAATTGAGTTCGTGATGATGATGCGCAGCGGGAGATAGTCCCCGATCGGGTGGGGCCAGACTTCGGCCGTGATATCCGGGATGGCCGCCGGGGTCTGTGCAGGTGCGGGTGCGGCAAGAGCGAGCAGCGCAGTCGCGAGCAGTGCCAAGGGGGGCAAGCGAATCATGATGCGGTCCTCCAGACAGATCCGTGCCCGCGGCACTCTATCAGATGTGCGGTCGGCAAGCAAGAGCACTTTGTAACTGTTCAGGTTCTTCCCGACCGCCACGCCCTGCCCGTCGGCAGGGCTGGATCCGGCTGGCGTCACCGGAGGGGCTGATGGGCCTGCACTGATGGTGGCACTGGCAAGCGACTGACACAGTTCTGCAGGTCGGCCCAGGCGGACCTGCGTCAGACTCGTACCGAGACCCACGAGGATGGCGCGGGCCCCATGGGTGGACAGGAGGGGATCTGGCAGTGCCGGCTGGGACCATCGGCCCTGATGGTGCAGTGCAGGACGGCACTGCGGCAGCGCATTGCAGTATACCATCGGTTTCATGTGGTGACCCCTCGAGGACTCGAACCCCGAACCTGCTGATTAGAAGTCAGCTGCTCTGTCCAGTTGAGCTAAGGGGCCCCTTGCATTCGGACTGCGTACATTCGGACTGGTGACCCCTCGAGGACTCGAACCCCGAACCTGCTGATTCGAAGTCAGCTGCTCTGTCCAGTTGAGCTAAGGGGCCGCAGTGAGGCTCTAATGAAGACCCGGTGGCGGAAGTGCAAGCCGGAAGACGATGGGCTGCGGGACAGGCAAGCGGGATGGGTGATGGTCAGTGGGTCCAGGATTCGCGTCGCTCATGGGCAAAATTCTCGCCGTATCCCCCCTTGCGGATTTTGGGTTGACGTCGTTTCGGCTCATGCACGATGTACATGAGTCCCTGCGATCGTGCATATCGTTCAGCATCCTCACGACTGTCGAAGTGCATCCTGACCTGATTGCGGGTGCCTGTGCTGCCCGTCCAGCCCATCAGGGGATCGATCCGCGAGGGTTCCGACCTGGTGAATTCGAGAACCCACTGGTGGGTCCGGGCCTCACCGGACTGCATGGCAGTCCGGGCCGGTTGGTGGATCCTGGCAATCATCGGTCGTCCCATCGTACACTGCCCCCCGGCGATGAATACTGACCACCGACGGCATCTGCAAGCTCCGGACCCAATGCTCCCTCCCCCGCTGTTATGGTTCGACGTTTTGCGGTATGGACACCCACATCAAGCAAGGGACAGAGCAGGACAGGGACAGTGTTGGATATTCAGGCCCCGGGCAGCGTCCTCAACCCTCTGAAGCCTTCCCGGCCAGCGCGGCGCCACAAGATGGAGGGCGGTCGGCCCTTTGTTCTCAGGACGGATTTTGTGCCCGCCGGTGACCAGCCCACCGCCATTGCCGAACTGGCCCAGGAGCTTGGGCAGGGGACCCGGGATCAGGTCCTTCTCGGCGCAACCGGGACCGGCAAGACCTTCACCATGGTCAAGGTCATCGAGCAGACCCAGCGTCCCGCCGTCGTCATTGCGCCCAACAAGACCCTCGCCGCCCAGCTCTATGGCGAGTTCAAGGACTTTTTCCCGGAGAATGCCGTCGAGTACTTCGTCAGCTACTACGATTACTACCAGCCGGAAGCCTATGTGCCCCGCACGGACACCTACATCGACAAGGAGGCCCAGATCAACGAGCACATCGACCGCATGCGTCATGCCGCGACCCGGGCCCTGCTCGAGCGGGATGATGTGATCATCGTCGCCTCGGTCTCGTGCATCTTCGGCCTCGGGTCGGTCGAGACCTACACGGAAATGACCCGCGATCTCGCCTGCGGCTCCGAGTGTGACCAGCATGACCTGCTCCGGAGCCTTGCCGAGCTGCAGTACAACCGCAACGATCAGGCGTTCCAGCGTGGATCATTCCGCCGCAGGGGCGATGTGATCGAGATCTGGCCAGCCCATCTTGAGGACCGCGCATGGCGGATGTCCTTTCTTGGGTCAACAATCGAGGCGATCTGGGAGTTCGACCCCCTCACCGGGCGGATGGAAGCGGATCTCGAGCATGTGCGGGTCTATGCCAACTCCCACTACATCACGCCCCGGCCCACGCTGCTGCAGGCCGCCAAGCAGATTGAGGATGAACTCGAGAGACGGATCAGGGTCTTTGATGATGAGGGCAAGCTGCTGGAGTCCCAGCGCCTGGAACAGCGAACCCGTTTTGATCTTGAGATGATCAGGGTGTTGGGACGGTGCGCCGGGATCGAGAACTATTCCCGCTACCTCACTGGCCGTGCGGCTGGCCAGCCACCACCGACCCTGTTTGAGTATATCCCCGAGAACGCCCTGCTGTTCATCGATGAATCCCACGTCACTGTCCCCCAGCTCGGTGCCATGTATCGCGGCGACCAGCGACGCAAGTCAACCCTGGCCGATCATGGCTTCCGGCTCCCGTCCTGTCTCGACAATCGGCCGCTGAAATTCGAGGAATGGGAAGCGATGCGACCCCAGACCATCTATGTCTCTGCGACGCCGGGTGATTGGGAACTCGACCGGACCGGCGGCGTCTTCGTGGAGCAGATCGTCCGACCCACGGGCCTCCTCGACCCTGAAGTGTCCGTCCGACCGGTCGAATCGCAGGTCGATGACCTGCTGGCAGAAATCCAGGACGTGACCGACCGGGGATTGCGGGTCCTGGTGACCACCCTGACCAAACGCATGGCCGAAGATCTGTCGGAATACCTGCATGAGCAGGGTGTACGGGTCCGGTACCTGCATGCGGATATCGATACGCTGGAACGGATCGAGATCCTTCGCGACCTGCGTCTTGGCGCCTTTGATGTGCTGGTCGGCATCAACCTGCTCCGTGAGGGTCTTGATATTCCGGAATGTGGGCTGGTGGCCGTCCTCGATGCCGACAAGGAGGGATTCCTGCGCTCGGAACGATCCCTGATCCAGACGATTGGCCGCGCCTCCCGGAATGTCGATGGGCGGGCCATCCTCTATGCCGACACGATCACCCGCTCCATGCAGGCTGCCATTGATGAGACCAGCCGACGGATCCAGAAGCAACTGGCCTACAATCAGAAGCATGGCATTGAGGCCAGGACCATTCGCAAGAACGTCTCGGATGCCTTCGCCGGTGTCTATGCATCCGATACCGACCAGGCCCGCATCACCACGCCGGTGGAAACCGACCCGATCGGCGATAATCTCGCGGCCCATCTCAAGGCACTCGAGCAACAGATGCGGGCAGCAGCCGATGAACTCGAATTCGAGGAAGCGGCCCGCCTGCGCGACGAGGTGCGCCGTCTGCAGACGGTGGAGATGGCGATTGCCGATGACCCCCTGGCGCGCCAGGGGGATGTCGACAGGATGGTCGAATCGGCGCTTGATGCCGGGGGCCGTTCCCGCAAGGGACGACCCGGAACCCGGCAGTCTCGCAAGGGCAAGGCGCGCTGAATCATGTTCCGGTGGCACCGGAACCCGGTCGGTCGGCCCTTGTCAGGCACCCTCAGGCGGATTCAGGACAGTTTGCTGGCAATGAGATCGGCCGTGGCTGCCGGGCCATACAGGGCAATGAAACTCCCGAACCGGGGGCCCTGCTCCGTGCCGAAAACCACCTCGTAGAGACAGCGGAACCAGTTGCGCATGGGATCGAAGCGATGGGTGCGGCCGATGGCATAGACAAGCCGCTGCAATTCATCCGCCTCGCCCGGACATGCCGGGGTGCGCAGCTGGGCGATGAGATCCTCGAGGGCGGCCCGTTCAGCCGGTGTGGGTGGGCGGAAACTGCGGGTCGGGACAATGTGGTCACGAAAGTAGCGTCGTGCGCCCTGCACGGCAGCAACAAGATCGGGGCTCCGGGGACCAGCCCTGTCGGGTCGATAGCGATCAATCAGACCCCAGATGACATCATCACTGGCGTCCCCGGCCGCGCTCGCCAGATTCAGGAGCATCGAATAGGCGATGATCATGCCTGATCGGGGAGGGGTACCGTTGTGGATATGCCAGACGGGATTGTTCAACCGGGCGGTCATCTCCTGATCCGGGAAGGCGTCAAGGTGGCGGTGATAGTCATCAACCGAGCGCGGCACGACATCAAAATGGAGACGCTTTGCCGTCCCGGGCTTCTGGTACATGAACAAACTGAGGGATTCGCGGCTTGCATAGGCCAGCCAGGCCTCCATGGAGAAGGATTCGGTGCCACGTGACTTGGAGATCTTGTGGCCATGCTCATCGAGAAAGAGCTCGTAGACCATGGTCGCCGGCGGTGTTGCCCCCAGAACCCGGCAGAGTTTCATGGCCAGTTCGGCCGAAGGGATGAGGTCCTTGCCATACATCTCATAGTCAACACCAAGGGCAGCCCAGCGCATGGCCCAGTCGGCTTTCCACTGCATCTTCACAGTCCCGCCCGTGACAGGGCGTTCGACAACTGTGCCATCGACCTCCTCGTAGGTGATGGTGCCGCGGACAGGATCGCGATCAATGATCGGGACCTGCAGAACCTGTCCGTTGACCGTGCTGATCGGCAGAAAGGGCGCATAGGACTCCGGCCGGTCCGTTGCCACCCCACCCAGGGTTGGCAGCACGATCTCCATGATCCGATCGTAGTTCTCGAGTGCCCGGAGCAGCATCGCATCGAACCGGCCCGATGTGTACATGTCTGTTGCCGACAGGAATGTGTAGTCGATGGCAAATCCATCAAGGAACTCGCACAGCCTGGCATTGTTATAGGCCGCAAAACTCGCGTGGGATCCGAAGGGATCGCGGACCTGGGTCAGCGGCAGGCCCAGATCCGCCTCCAGCGCGTTCCGGTTGGGCACATTGTCGGGAACCTTGCGAAAACCATCGAGGTCATCCGAGAAACAGATCAGTCGGGTTGGAATGTCCGACAGGACGGCAAAGGCATTGCGGACCATCGTCGTGCGGACAACTTCACCAAAGGTGCCGATATGCGGCAGGCCCGACGGTCCGTAGCCGGTCTGGAACAGGACATACCCCTTGGCTGGCGGCGTGGCACTGTATTTCTTGACCAGGCGGCGCGCTTCGACAAACGGCCAGGCCCTGGAGGTCATGGCCGCCTCTGCAAGTTCAGTCACTGATCTCCTCCGGGCCCCGCTGCCGCGGACGATCCTGCCACAAGCGGCAAAAATTTGCCAGTTACGGATCTCGAACCGGAAATTGCGGGTCCGGGGCGACCCGGAGAATCGATGAGCTGGTCCGATTGAGCGGGATGTTCACGAGCGCCCAGGCGGGTGGTGGACAATTGATCAGGACGGCTGCGGCTTCGGCAGGCTGACGATGGGCCGCCAGGGTGCGGGTGGCGACGGCGTTACAGGCTCGCATGCGACTGGGTGGACGCTCAAGAATGCCCAGAGCCACCTGCCCAGCCAGCGTCTGCCAGGCATGCCAGCGATGGAAAGCGCAGAGGTTGTCGGAACCCATCAGCCAGAGGAAACGGGCGCGGGGATAGGAGCGTTGCAGGAGAGCGATCACCTCGACTGTATAGGTGAGAGCGGCGCGGTTCTCGAAGGTTGACACCAGGATGCGGGGGTGGCACGCGATCGCCCGGGCCCGCTGGACACGCAGGGGATAGGCCTGGGAGGGGTGCGGCTTGATGGGATTGCCGGGCGAGACCAGCCAGAGGACAACATCAAGGCGGAACTTGCGCAGGGCCCAGAGTGTGGCATGGCGATGGCCGTCATGCGCGGGGTCAAACGAACCACCAAGGATGCCGATCCGGGCATCTGGCGGGAGCGGCTCCTGGAAATGCGTCATGGTTGGACCTGTTGACATGGTGCGGGTGCAGCCTCCAGCAATGGCATTTCGGTCCTGCTGGAACTATAGCAGGTCATTTTTCAGATTGGCAGGAATTCCGTCATGGCTCAGGACTATGTCTATGTGATGGATGGATTGACCAAGATCTATCCCGGCGGCAGGACATGCTTCGAAAACATCCGCCTGTCGTTTCTGCCGGGGGCCAAGATCGGCGTCGTGGGTGTCAATGGATCCGGCAAATCCACCCTGATGCGCATCATGGCCGGTCTCGATACGGAGTATGGCGGCGAGGCCTGGTCGGCCAAGGGTGTATCGACAGGCTACCTGCCCCAGGAACCCCAGCTTGATCCCGCCCTCACCGTGCGGGGCAATGTCATGCTCGGTGTGGCGCACCAGCAGGAAACGCTTGACCGCTACAACGAACTGGCGATGAATTATTCCGAGGCGGTGGCTGAGGAGATGGGGCAGCTGCAGGATCGGATCGATGCCGGGAATCTCTGGGACCTCGGCAGCAGGATCGACCAGGCCATGGAGGCCATTCGCTGTCCGGATGATGGGCAGGATGTGGCCACGCTCTCGGGTGGGGAAAAGCGCCGGGTGGCGCTGTGTCGATTGCTGCTCGAGGCTCCGGACATTCTCCTGCTTGATGAACCGACGAATCACCTCGATGCCGAAACGGTGGCCTGGCTTCAGCAGCACCTGATCGAGTATCGGGGAACCTGTCTGATCATCACCCATGACCGGTATTTCCTCGATCAGATCACCGAATGGATTCTGGAACTCGATCGGGGCCGCGGCATCCCCTACCGGGGGAACTACTCGAACTGGCTGGAGCAGAAGGCCAGGCGAATGGTTGGTGAGGAGCGGGAGGCCCGGGCCCGCCGGCGGACCCTGGACAGGGAGCTGGAATGGATCCGGGCCGGTGTCCGGGCCCGGCAGGCCAAGCAGAAGGCCCGTATCAATGCCTACGCTGCGCTTGCCGCCGTGGATGAGAATGAGCGGGTCCGCAAGGCGCAGATCATCATCCCGCATGGCCCGCGGCTTGGTGATCGAGTCCTCGATGTCAACCATCTGAGCAAGTCCCATGCCGGGACCCTGCTGATCGAGGATTTGAGTTTCTCGGTGCCTCCGGGGGGCATCGTGGGTGTGATCGGGCCCAACGGGGCCGGCAAATCAACGCTTTTCAACATCCTTGCCGGGACCCTCACCGCCGACAGTGGCACAGTCGAGTACGGTGAGACGGTCCAGCTGGCCCGGGTGGACCAGGATCGTGACAGTCTTGATGACACCCGAACCGTCTGGGAGGAAATCTCGGGCGGTGACGAGTTCATCGCCCTTGGCAAGGCCGAAATGCATTCACGGGCCTATTGTTCAGCCTTCAACTTCAGCGGCAGCGACCAGCAGAAACCCATCGGCCTGCTCTCGGGCGGGGAACGCAACCGGGTTCATCTTGCCAAACTTCTCCGGGTTGGCGGCAACCTGATCCTGCTCGATGAACCGACGAATGATCTCGATGTCGAAACGCTCCGGGCCCTTGAGGACGCAATCGAGAACTATGCCGGCTGCGCCATGATCATCTCGCATGACCGGTTCTTTCTCGATCGCCTCGCAACGCACATCCTTGCCTTCGAGGGCAACGCACATGTCGAATGGTTCGAGGGCAATTTCGATGCCTATCTCGCCGACAAACAACGCCGGCTTGGCCTCGACTCCATCAGTCCCGAACGTGTTCGTCACAAGAAGTTCTCCCGCCTTTGAGGTTCCTGTAACGAAACGCGGCAGTCTCTGCCCATCTTGTGTCCACGGCATTTGCAACGGGTATGGTGACCGGTGCTGCATGATGCGCTTGCCCGGGTCTGCCCGCAACATCCAATGGGCGCGGTCGAAAGTCTGGGCCTGCCCTTCAAGATGTCGAGACAAACCGACACCTGATTCGTTTTTCCGAGGCGCCAGGAAACCCGACGGCCTTCTCCCCTGTTGGCGGGGATGGACCCGCAAGCGGCGCGGACCGGGGGATGTCGATTGATTTCTCCTGCTGCCACGGGATCAGAAAACAAATCACAACATTCCGATATTATGATATGTTTCGGTTGATTTGAGACTCACAGTCGGGTAGAATTCAAGCCGATCAAGGAGCGGATGGGCATGGACAGCTTGCAGAGAGAGGCCTTGCAGAACTTCGTGGATGACGGAGAGAAGGATCATCCGCCGGTTTTTGCGGGTCGACAGGATGTCCTGCAAGATGTTCTTGTCAAGGCCCGCCGGACGGGTGAACGGCAAGGTGGCATCCCCGGCAATACGACCGTGATCCAGGGTGCGCCGGGCGCGGGCAAGAGTTCGGTCCTCAGTGAACTGGAAATTCAGGCCCCGCACGTCGCAGACGCTCGGGTGGTCAAGATCAGCAATACCGATCTGATCAAGGCAATTCCCGCCGTGACGCGCGCGATCGCAATTGCGAGCGCAAGTGAGCCGGCCCAATGGCTCGATCTCTGGGCACGCATGGGTTCAAAGTGGATACAAACACTGCCCTATCAAAAAGATTTTCAGATTCCATTGTATACGGATCTGACCGACCTTCAACAGAATCGCGCATCCACTGCCTGGAACGCGCCGGTGATTGTCGCCGTCGATGAGGTCCAGCGCCTTGCGCCCGACAAGACAGCGACGTATGCCCGGTTTCTGCAGCAGATCCATGACGCCTCGACGGGCTTGCCTGTGACACTCGTACTCGCGGGGCTGGGGGATACACAGTCTGTCATCCGGAATCTGGGATTGATCCGCGGGCTGCAGCCCCATTCGCTTGGGTGCTTCACACCGGAAGAGCGTGTGGACTTGACAGAAGAATGGTGTGCCCATTTCGGAATCCGGATCGGGGATCGGTGGTCTGAAATCGATACCCTCATGGAGGCAACCGATGGCTGGCCGCGTCATGTCCACTGGGCCCAGCAGGCCTTGGCGGAAGCGCTCCTGGTCGAGGGAGTCAAGGGCAACGCGGATCGGATTGTGGACTGGGTGCCGGTGCAGGCCCGGTCAAACCAGCTTCGTCAGGGATACTATAATACACAATACAGCGATGTGATGAAGTATTCGCCCAAATTGACAGGTCAGGTGCTGCATGACGTTGGGTCTGCAGCCGGGACGGCGGAGAGTCTTGATGCGAGTCAGATTCGCCAGAGAATCAGGTCCTATTGCGAAAACGACCAGACCGGTGATTACGAATGCCCGCCGGGACAGACCCATGCGACCTTCATAACCCATCTCATCCATTGCGGCGCCCTGGAGGAGGATCCCGACACCGGCACCCTGATATGCCCCATCCCAAGCTTCCAGAGCTATATCCTGCGTCGCGGAGGAAAGGATCCCTCCTTGTTGTTGCCACCGCGCACCGACAGGTCCGCAACGTCATCGTCTCTTGATTGATCCGGGATGCTGGGCTTGCGGGCGATGCGCATCGACAGCCTGAGACCATGTTCCCCCGCGCCACTTTGGGGTTCAGCGGTCGTGGCCGGTCGCCGCTGTCCTGCCCCCCCCAGGGCCGGTATCATTTGGGGGCCGTGTCACTCTGAAGAAGCCATGGTCCTGCCTCTGGTCCTGATGCGTTTCGATGGAGAGGTCACGCTCGATGACTGCATTGTCGCCGGGTGGACATCGATCCCCGCACAACGATTCAAGCCATGGCCGCTGGGGTGTTCGCAAGTCGATCCTTGACAAGGTTGCCATGGTGCCAATCCACCCTGTGGTTGACGGGCGCGGATGTCCAATTGACTTGGATGGATATCCCTCGCATAGTGCAACGCCGGCATTGAGGGCGGGAATCGATCCCCTCCCCGGACGACTCGCTCCGGCAGGACATCACGACAGCAGGGATGACTATGGACTCAATCGGTGTTCTCATCTGCGGTCATGGATCCCGCTCCCAGGATGCCGTGACGGAATTTGCCGACATGGTCGCCAGAGTGCCTGACCACCTGCCGGATTGGTCGGTGGCCTATGGCTATCTCGAATTTGCCAATCCGGTCCTGCATGCCGGGCTGGACATCCTGCGGGCCAAGGGGTGCAATCGTATTCTGGCTGTCCCTGGCATGCTGTTTGCCGCCATGCATGCCAAGAACGATATCCCATCGGTTCTCAATGCCTATTCATCCCAGCACCGCATCCCGATCGATTATGGGCGGGAGCTTGGTCTTGATCCGAAACTGCTGTCTGCAGCTGCCGACCGAATTGCCGCCGCCGAGGACGAGGCCAATCGGATCCAGGGCCGGGTTGCCCGTGAGCGGACTTGTCTCGTGGTAATTGGTCGTGGGGCCTCCGACCCCGATGCCAACAGCAATATTGCCAAACTCGCCCGGATGCTGTGGGAGGGCATGGGGTTTGGCTGGTGCGAAGTGGGCTACTCCGGCGTGACCTTCCCGCTTGTCGAGCCCTGTCTCGACCATGCCATCAAACTCGGCTACGAGCGGCTCATCGTGTTCCCGTATTTCCTGTTTGGCGGCATTCTCATCGACCGTATCTACGGATTTACCGATCAGGTGGCCGAGCGGCATCCGGATATCCAGATCACCAAGGCGGGCTATCTCGGCGACCATCCCGGTGTCCCGGCCACATTTGCCGATCGCGCCCGCGAAATCCTCACCGGTGACACAGCCATGAACTGCATGCTCTGCAAATACCGGACCCGTGTCGTTGGCTTCGGCCACGAAGTCGGGCTGCCGCAGGCAAGCCATCACCATCATGTCGAGGGGCAGGGAGCGACCGCGCCCGGATCCAACGTTGCGGACTGCACCCTCTGCGAGGATTTCTGCACGGGTGCCTGTCGGCTCGACCAGCCCCATCATCACCACGACCATGACAGCCATGGGTCCATCCATCATCACCCTCCCTATCCGTTTTCAGAACATCCTCTCGGCCCCGAGAGTGTTCGCAAGTCGCTCACGCACCCATCTTGAACTGGCTTGCCGATCCCGAGTCCATCACCCGGCAGAGTTTTGCCCATATCCGGCAGGCGTTGGCGCTGCAGGACTGGGATCCTGCCATCGTTCCGGTCATCGAACGGGTTGTGCATGCGTCCGGCATGCTCGATCTTGTCGATGCCATTGCCCATTCGGATGACTTCGCTGCAAGGGGCATCGATGCTCTCAGGCGCGGACGTCCGGTCTTCTGTGACTGTGCCATGGTCGCTGCTGGCCTTACGCGGACGCCGTCATTCCATCCAGGCCGGGTCCAGGTCATGATCGATCATCCTGATGTGGCCTGCCATGCCAGGGCTCGGTGCACAACCCGGTCGGCGGCGGCCATCGACGTCTGGCGGACCCAGCTCAACGATGCTCTCATCGTCATCGGCAACGCCCCCACGGCCCTCTTTCGTCTGCTGGAGCGCGTGACCCGTGATGCCATCACACCGGCAGCCATCATCGGCATTCCGGTGGGATTCATCGGTGCGACCGAAAGCAAGGAGAGATTGATTGTCCAGATGCCTCCTGTGGCCTATTTCACGGTCCGGGGGACCCGGGGCGGCTCGGCCATGGCCTCGGCAGCCCTGAATGCCCTGGTCCGGATGGCGGCCGGCCAGGGCAATACCGCACCACCCGGAACCCTTGATCCATGACCGCCTGGCTCGACGTCGTGGGGGTAGGTCCGGACATGCAGGCAAGCCTGTCGCCGACGGCCCGGGGCTGCCTCGAGGCGGCCACAACAATCATCTGCCCGTCCCGATATCGTGCCCTGGCGGCCGGGTATTCTGCCACGGTCATCGAATGGCACAGGGAATACCGGGCCATCATGACCAACCTTGCCCCCTACAACAGTCCTGATCATGCCCCGGTTGTCATGCTCGTGACCGGGGACCCTCTCTGGTATTCGGCCGGTTCCGTCCTCGCCGAGGCCCTGCCCCCTCATGAGCTGCGGTACCACCCGCAGATCTCGGCGTTTCAACTTGCAGCGACCCGCCTGCACTGGCCCCTTGACCCGGTGACATGTCTCAGTTTGCTGGGAACGCGGCGGCCCGTGCCCAGTCTCCGCCCCTCCCTGGCACCACACGCCCGGATCCTGGTGCTTTCGGCAGGCCACGAGACCACCAACAGCGCTATCCAACTGCTCTGTGACTCCGGCTACGGGGGAAGCACCCTGACCCTGCTCGGGGAGATGGGGACACCCGATGAAACGATCGAGACCCGGACAGCAACAGGGTGGCAGGCGCAGCCCCCGGGTCCTTCAATGCCGGCCTGTCATGTCATCGCCATCGCCTGCCGGGCCACGGGACCCGCATTGCCGGTCAGCCGCGCCCCCGGACTGCCTGATGCCCACTATGACAGCGACCGGAAGTTCACCCGCAGCGAAGTGCGCGCCGTGACGGTGGCCGCTCTCGCGCCAACCCCCGGCCAGGTCCTGTGGGACCTTGGCACCGGCACCGGGTCCGTGGCCATTGAATGGCTCCGTCTGGCCACCCTCGGCACAGTCCTTGCGGTCGATCACGATCCCGAGCGGCTTGGCGTCGCCCGCACCAATGCCAGGCGTCTGGGCGCTCCATCAATCACCTTTGTCCATGCGGACGTGGGCACCGCGGCCTCGACCCTGGCCCCTGATCCCGACGCTGTCTTCATCGGTGGCGGTCTCTCGTCCCGGCTTGTCGATCTTGTTCTCGGACGGCTGGGCACCGGCGGTCGCCTGGTGGCAAATGCCGTCACGCTCGAGAGCGAGTCCCGGCTTGCTGCGCTGCATCGAGCCCATGGCGGTGAACTGGTTCGCATCGGCGTGGCCCGCGCCACCGCTGTTGGCGACCTGCGAGGCTGGAAACCCTTCATGCCGGTGACGCAATGGCGGCTCAACATATGAACGGCACTCTGCGTGGCATTGGTCTCGGCCCCGGCGCTCCTGACCTGATGACCCTGCGGGCCCATCGGCTGATCAGCACCTGCCAGGTCCTGGCCTATCCCCAACCCGATACCGGACCGAGTCTTGCCCGCACCATCGCCCGCGACATCATTCCATCCGGGATCGTCGAGATCCCCATCATCATCCCGATGCGCCCGGAAGCCCATGCCGCCGCGGCAATCTATGACCAGGCAGCCCGGGACATCACTGACCATCTCGGAAAGGGCCAGGATGTGGTCCTCCTCTGTCAGGGTGATCCGCTCTTTTACGGCTCATTCCTCCATCTCCAGTCCCGGCTTGCCGGGCACTGCACCATCGAGATTATCCCCGGCGTCAGTTCCCTGACAGCCTGTGCCGCCGCAGCTGGCCAACCTCTCGGTGCCCATACGGATTCACTCATGGTCCTGCCTGCCACACTGGATACCGCAACCCTGGCGGCCCGGATCGCAACCACGGAGATGTGCGTCATCATCAAGGTCGGTCGTCATCTGGAACGGATCCGCACCCTGCTGGCTGCCAGGGGGTTGCTGGCCGAAGCCACCCTGATCATCCATGCCAGCCTGCACGATGAGCGGGTGATCCCTCTTGCAGAGGCACCCATGGACCCGCCCTATTTTTCAACGATCCTGCTCTCCCGGCATGACAGCCCCGCCTGCCACTGACGCCCATATCTTCTGCCTGACCCCTGTGGGTCTTGCAACGGCGCAGCGCATCGCCAGTGCCGGTCATGGCCGGGTCCATGCCCCCCGGACCCTTGGGTCCGGAACCACCACCCTGCCCTTTGATTCCCTGGCCTCGGCGCTGCAGGCAAGTTTCCGACAACAGGTCCCGATCATCGGAGTCTGTGCCGCGGGCATCCTGATCCGGATCCTGGCGCCCCTGCTCTCGACAAAACGCACCGAGCCTCCGGTTCTCTGCATCGCCGAGACCGGTGCTTCGGTCATTCCTCTCATCGGGGGCCATCGAGGAGGCAATGACCTGGCCGCGGCGATTGCCAGACAGCTTGAGGGTCATGCTGCCATCACCACCGCCAGTGATCTGGCCCTGGGTGTGGCGCTTGACTGCCCCCCGGCGGGTTGGCGGCTTGTCCAGCCCGCCCCCGTCAAGGCGCTGACCATGGCCATCATGACAGGCCAGCCCGTCCGGATCTCCTGCCCCATGCCCTGGCTTGCACCGCTCCTTGCCCGGGATCATGTGACCTGTCCCGGCCCGACGGATCAGGACGATCCCCTGGTCATCACATCGGGCGATGCATCCCTTGTCTACCGCTGCCAGAACCTCCTGTTGGGCGTGGGGTGCTCGCGCCACTGCCCATCGGATGAACTTGTCGGTCTGGTTGGCAGGACCCTGGCCGATGCCGGGATTGCGAGCGAGTCGGTGGCCGGCATCTATTCCGCCCAGATCAAGGCCGACGAGGCGGCCATCCATGCGCTGGGGCAATCGCTTGATCTGCCGGTCCGTTTCTACTCGATTGCCGAACTCGACAGCGTGTCCGACGCCCTCCGCAATCCCTCCGGGGCGGTCCATGCCGCCATCGGGGCCCATGGAGTCGCTGAAGCTGCCGCCCTCCTTGCCGCCGGTCCCGACGGGACGCTCCTGATCGAAAAACACAAATCACCCCATGCGACCTGTGCCCTGGCCCGCAAGGGCACGACACCGGGGCAGGCGGGCAGGCAGCGGGGAGTCCTCAGTCTGGTCGGGATCGGGCCAGGCCATGCCAACGGTCGGACAGTCGAGGCCAATACCGCAATCCTCACCGCCGATCATGTGGTGGGCTATGGGGGGTATCTTGACCTGATCATGCCCCTGCCTGGCCATCAGGTCGTGCACCGGTTCCCCCTTGGGGCCGAGATGGAGCGCTGCCGCCATGCACTGGAGATGGCGGCATCCGGAGCCAGAGTGGCACTCATCTGCTCAGGCGACAGCGGGATCTATGCCATGGCAGCCCCCGTCATGGAACTGCTGGATCGGGAAGGGGAGACGCTGCCGCCCGAAACCCGGCGCCTTGCGATCCACTGTCTCCCGGGCGTGACTGCCATGCAGGCGGCCTCGGCCCGTACCGGAGCCATCCTCGGCCATGACTTTGCCGCCATCTCACTGTCGGATCTCATGACACCGGCTACCGTGATCCTGGACCGTGTCCAGGCTGCCGCCATGGGGGACCTTGTCATCGCTCTCTACAATCCCGCCTCGCGCGGCCGCCGGACCCTGATTGCCCGCGCCATCGAGATCGTCCTGGCCCACCGCGCACCCACCACACCGGTCCTGGTGGCCCGCAATGTCGGACGGGTCGCCGAAACCACAGCGATCGAAACCCTTGCGACGGTTCCCCTGGCTGCCATCGACATGGTGACAACCCTGATCATCGGCAACAGCCAGACCCGCAGTTTCACCCGCGACAATGGCCAGCAGACTGTCTACACACCACGTGGCTATGTGGCCCGGTCGGAGGATCCCGATCCATGACAGTCTATTTCATCGGGGCCGGACCGGGGGATCCGGACCTGATCACCGTCCGGGGGCAGCACCTCATCCGGACCTGTCCGGTCTGCCTCTATGCCGGATCACTGGTCCCGCCAGCCATCGTTGCCGCGGCGCCGGCCGATGCAACGGTCATCGATACCGCGCCCCTGACCCTGGATGAGATCATTGATCACATTGCCACAGCGCATGCCGGGGGCCAGGATGTCGCCCGTGTCCATTCGGGTGATCCCTCGATCTATGGCGCCATCAATGAACAGATCCGCCGTCTGGAAGTGCTGGGCATCGAGATCCGGATCATTCCGGGTGTCCCGGCCTTTGCCGCGGCGGCGGCCGCCATCGGCCAGGAGCTGACCATTCCCGATCTTGCCCAGTCGATCATTCTCACCCGCACCGCCCGGAAGGCAACGGCCATGCCGCCCGGCGAATCCCTCGCCGAACTCGCCGCACCCGGTCGCACACTGGTCATCCACCTCTCCGCCCGCAATGCCCGGCAGATTGAAAGGGATCTTGTGCCCATCTACGGCCGCACCTGCCCGGCTATCATCGCCTACCGGATCGGCTGGCCTGACCAGATGATCCACCGCTGCACTGTCGGCACCCTGCGGGCCGAGATCCGGCAAGCCGGGATCACCCGGACCGCCCTGATTCTCATCGGTCCGGCCCTCGATCCCCAGACCGGGCGCGACAGCCTGCTCTACGATCCCGCCCATCGCCACATCCTGCGACCGGGCAAGGGCAAGCCCACCGCCTGCTGAAGTCCCGGCCATCTGATCTGGGCCTCAGGGCCCGGTGGCCTGCCGACAGATGAGATGGGCAAAGGATCCGGCAACCTTGCCAATCACCGCGCCGGCGGGATACGGATTGGCATCGTCGGCATCCGTGGCCGTAAAGAGGGGTGGCGTTCCCCGTCGGGTGGTGGCGCTGGCATAGTGGAACTCGTGGCCGGCATGACAGCCCCGCAGGAACGCCGGCCTTCTGGTCCGGAGGTAGCGATACCCGAGATGAAGGCGGGGCTCGGTCATGCTGCTTGTGTGGGGCAGCAGGCCCAGCATGGGGAAACGGCCCGCCTTGGTTGCCAGACCCTGACCGAGAACCATGTAACCACCGCACTCCCCATAGATGACTGCCTGCCTGTCCCGGGCCGCGGTCATTCCTGCATGGAACCGCCGGGCACTGGCGAGCGGGCCGGCATGGAGTTCGGGATAACCGCCGGGCAGGACAACAGCATCGGCATCAGCCGATGGCGCCTCATCGTCAAGGGGCGCGAAAAACCGGATCTCGGCCCCCTGCCCCCGCCAGGCGGTAATCATGTGGCGGTAGACGAAGGCAAAGGCCGCATCCCGGGCCAAGGCAATGATCTGACCGGGAGGACGGAGCGGGGTGCCGGGACCGGTCAGGTCGGCGACCCTTGGCGGGCGCATGAGGCTGACGATGCTGTCGATGGCAAGGGTCTGCTCGGCCTGATCCGCCAGGCGCTCCAGCAGACGTTCGAGATCGGCAAGCTCGGGGGCGGGAACCAGGCCAAGATGGCGTGAGGGCAGCACGAAGTCGGGCTGGCGCGGCAGGCTGCCCAGGAGAGGCATGCCGGTCGCCTCGATGGCGGATCTGACAATCTCGAGATGGCGGGCCGAGCCGACCCGGTTGGCGATGATGCCGGCAAGGGCCAGCGAGGGCATCATGGCCTGGATGCCCAGATGGAGAAGCGGAGCGGAATGCGCCAGACGCGCTGCATCGATCACGAGGATGATGGGCAGGCCCAGCCTTGAGGCCAGCTCGGCCGTTGAGCCCCGGCCGGCAACACCGCCACCATCAAAGAGGCCCATCGCCCCCTCGATGACAAACGACCGGGCCCCCGCAGCCCGGAGTGCCAGCACCTGCTCGGCGAGCTGGGCATCTGACATCGCCCAGGCATCGAATGTCAACGCAACCCTGCCGGTGGCCTGTTCATGATAGGTTGTGTCGATGTAGTCCGGCCCGCTCTTGCCAGCGAACACCTGCAGGTTGCGCCTTGCCAGGGCACGCAGGAGGGCCAGCGTCAGGGTTGTCTTGCCGCTCGAGGAGGCCGGTGCAGCCAGGACAAGGCCAACCGGATCCGGCGGGGCCCCATTCATCGGGAGGGCGCGCAAGACTGCGCATCGGTGATCAGGGTTCCGATACTGTCATGGAAACCGCTGTGGATTTCCCGGGCCATGCCGACATTGGCACCGACACAGATCACTGCGGGCGCTTTGAGGTCATGGCGGGTCGTTGCTGCGACCGCCTGGTCCAGGGTGGTGAGCAGCACCTTCTGGTCAGGATCAGTCAGATTGCAGGCAATGGCAACCGATTCATGACCGCTCCGGCCGTACCGGATCAGGTTGTCGGTCAGGGTCGGCAGGTGTTTCATGGCCATGTACATCACGATGACCTGTGAGCCGCGGGCAATCATGCGCCAGTCGAAGGCGGCCGGGGTTGTCCCGAATTGATCGTGACCTGTCAGGAAAGTGATGCACTGGTTGGTCTCCCGGCTGGTCAACGGCAGGCCAGCATAGGCCAATCCCCCATAGCCGGCCGAGACTCCCGGCGTGACCCGCACCGGCACGCCGCGGCGAATCAGCGCCAGCACCTCTTCGCTGCCCCGGCCAAAGATGAAGGGATCGCCGCCCTTGAGGCGGACAACCCGGCGCCCCTCACGCGCCAGGGCAATCAGCCGGGCGGAAATATCCGTCTGCTGGGGCGAGGGTCGCCCTCCACGTTTACCGGAATCGATTCGGAGGCAGCCAGCCGGACAATGATCGAACACGGCCGGGTTGACCAGCGAGTCATGGACAACCACCTCCGCCCGGCCCAGGGCATGGACGGCATGCAGGGTCAGGAGGCCCGGATCGCCCGGACCAGCACCCACCAGCCAGACCATACCGGCCGGAAACGCCAGTGCACCATTGACGGGACTCATCGGGCCGTCCACATGACCATGATTTGCAAACTCCCCAGCCATACGCCAATGGATCTGACCCATCCAACCCAGGACAGCACGCCCCCTCTATGCAAGGAACACAGATCTGATGCCAGCGAGTTGCAGGACGCCGGGAGCGCCATCCAGGTGCGAATTGAACTGCCTCCGGGGGCGGGGCCGAGCCGCGCGTCATGGATCAGCGTGAGTCCAGCACACGGCTGCGGACCGGATTCACGACCGGGGCCTGCGCGACAGCAGCGGCGGCGGCGGCCTGCGAGGCCCTGCTGACCGGGCACTGGCCTGATCCGGTTTCGATTGTCCTCCCCCGGGGCCGGATGATCTCCCTTGCGCTCAGCGGCTACCGGCTTGGCGAGGGCTGGGCCGAGGCAACCATCCGCAAGGATGCCGGCGATGACCCTGACGTCACCCATGGGGCCCTGATCACCACCAGGGTTGCCCTGGCCGACCGGCCCGGTGCGGTGGAATTCCGGGCCGGGCCCGGCGTGGGCACGGTTACCAAAGCCGGTCTGCCCCTGGCTGTCGGTGAGCCGGCCATCAACCCGGTTCCCCGCCAGATGATGACGCAGACGGTGCGCACGCTGGCGGAGCGCCAGGGCATCAGGACCGGATTCCGGATCACCGTCTCCGTCGCCGGCGGTGCGGAACTGGCCACCCGGACCTGGAATCCCCGCCTTGGCATCATCGGTGGTCTCTCGATTCTCGGAACCACCGGGATCGTCAAACCCTACTCCTGCAGCGCCTGGATTGCCTCGATCCACCGGGGGATCGACGTGGCACGCAGCAACGGTGCCGATCATGTCCTTGCCGCCACCGGCTCTGTCTCGGAATCGGCTGCGGCTGCCCTGTATGCATTCCCACCCCATGCTCAGCTCGACATGGGGGATTTTGTCGGGGGCATGCTCAAATACCTGCGTCGGCATCCCATCGAGTTGCTCACCATCGCGGGCGGATTTGGCAAGTTGACCAAACTGGCCCAGGGACAGACGGACCTGCACGCCCGACGTTCAACAATCGACTTTGCGTGTTTGGCAAGGACAGCCAGGGACAGTGTCCCCGATCTCGCGGCCGACAGCGTCGTGGCCATCCGATCGGCGAACACCTCCATCGAAGCTCTGGCCATCGCCGGCCATGCCCTTGGTGACAGGATCGCCCAACTGGCCCGCAAGACGGTCCTGGACACGCTGAGGTCAAGCACCATCGATGTCGAGATCCTCGTCTTCAACCGCGAGGGTCAGCAGGTGGGGGCGGCCAGCAATGCGCGCTTTCTCGAGCGCCGGTGCCGGCCATGACCGCAGGGAGGTCCATCCTGGTTCTGGCAGGGACAGAGGACGGGCGCCGGCTCTGCACCCAACTGCCCACGAGGGTCCCGCTTCCGGTCATCGCATCCCTTGCGGGCGCAACACGCCATCCCGCCCATTACAGCGTCCCGGTCCGCACTGGTGGGTTTGGGGGTTGGTCAGGTCTTGCCGACTACCTGCAATCGACCTCCATTGCCCTGGCTATCGATGCCACGCATCCCTTTGCCCGGCAGATCAGCCGCAATGTCCGCTGGGCCTGTGGGCGGACCGGCACACCGCTGGCGGTGCTGCAAAGACCCCCCTGGACACCGCATCCCGATGCGTCATGGTCCATCCACGCAAGTCTGGAGGAGGCCCTGGCCGCCCTGCCATCCGGTGGCCGGGTTCTCGTGACCCTGGGGCGCAACCAGCTGGCGACACTGATGGATGCCATTGACGATCGCGGGAGGACCACTCACTGGCTTCTCCGCACCATTGATCCCGCTGGACTGGCACCGCGGGCCAATCTCGCGGTCATGACTGGCCGGCCCCCCTTTGCCCTGGCTGAGGAGCAGGACCTCCTCAGGCACCAGGGGATCACCGCCCTGCTCTGCCGGAATTCGGGTGGCTCGTCCGGGCGGGCCAAACTCGATGCCGCTGCCGCCCTCGGCGTGCCTGTCTACATGATTGACCGACCGGTCGATGGGCAGTATGCACAGTCTGTCCCATGTCATGAGAGCATCGATGCTGCGCTGGCATGGATCGAGACCCAGCTGGCCACCCTCTGATCCCCGGACCGGCGCAAGAGACGGGAGCGACATGCACAGGATTCCAACCACGATCATCACGGGATTTCTCGGGGCCGGCAAGACCACGCTGATCCGCCGCCTGCTGGGCGCGTTGCCCGGGACACGTTTTGCCCTGATCATCAATGAGTTCGGCGACCTCGGCATGGATGGCGAGATTCTCGGTGGCTGCGGGCTGACAGGCGCGGCGGGGGCTGACCTGATCGAACTGGCCAACGGCTGCATCTGCTGTACGGTGGCGGAAGACTTCCAGCCCGCCATGGCAACCCTGCTGGCCCGGGACCCCCAGCCCGAGCACATCCTCATCGAGACCTCCGGCCTCGCCCTCCCCCAACCCCTCGTCAGCGCCTTCAACTGGCCCGGCATCGCCGGTCAGGTCACGGTTGATGCCGTGGTGACCGTTGTCGATGGACCGGCAGTCCTCGAGGGTCGCTTTGCCAACGATCCCGGTGCTGTCCAGGCCCAGCGCCTGGCCGATGCGAGTCTGGATCACCAGACCCCGCTGGCCGAGCTGTTGACCGACCAGCTGGTCTGTGCCGATCTCGTGATCATCAACAAGACCGTATCCATGGCGGCAGCCGATCTCGCTGCCCTCAAAACCGAACTGGCCTCCCGGGTGCGCGATGGTGTGACGATCCTGACCACCGGGTCCGGTGCCCTTGATCCGCATGTGCTGATGGGGCTGGAACTGGCTGCCGAGACCAGCCTTGCGGCACGGGTGGCCCGGCACCATCACCACCATGATGATGAAGACAGCAACCATGGGCATGATGCGTTTGACTCGGTCACCTGCACCCTGCCCGAAATCAGTGATCGCGCGGCATTCTGCCGCCGGATCGAGCAGGTCATTGCTGCCCACGGCCTGTTGCGCATCAAGGGTTATGCGGCCATTGCAGGCAAACCCATGCGCTGCGTGATCCAGGCGGCCGGGCCACGGCTTGCAACCTATTTTGACCGCCCGTTCGCCCCCGATGAGACGCGCCAGGGGCATCTGGTGGCCATCGGCCTGGCTGGCCTTGATCATACAGCTCTCAAAGCAGCATTCGAGACCTGACTCATGCACCTCCTCGCCGCTGAGGCGGGTCTGACAGCCGACGGGACCGAACCGGTTGACCCCGGTCAGGATCCTGCCGACATCCTCTTCCTGTCCGCCGCCGACTCGGAACTCGCCTGCCTGGCCCGAGCCAATGCCGATCTCGGGTCGAGGCAGGATTTTCTCCGCCTGACCCCGCTGGCCTGGCTGGCCCACCCCTATTCCGTTGACCGGTACCTTGACCAGACCCTGCCCGGTGCCAGACTGGTCATCGTGCGGGCCCTCGGGGGCCACAGCTACTGGCAGTACTGTCTTGACCAGCTCGGACGGGCCCTGGCCGCCAACGGGGTCCCGCTCGCTGTCCTGCCCGGGGACACCCGGCACGATGACGAGCTCATGACGATGTCAACGCTTCCGCCAAGCGACTGGCGTATCCTGTTTGCCTACTGCCGCCACGGTGGCCCGGCCAATGCCCGCAATCTGCTCGGCTACTGCCGCCATCTCATTCATGGCCAGCCCCCGCCGGACCCGCCCCAGGCAACGCCCAATGCCCTGCTCTACCAACCTCCCAATGCCGCCTTGTCGATCGACGACCCGCTCCGACCCGTTGGCGTGATCCTCTTTTACCGTTCCCTGTTGCAAGCCGCCAATCTTGAACCGGTCGATGCGCTGGCCGATGCCCTGGCCACCCGGGGGTTGCGACCGGTCCCGATTGCCGTCACCTCGCTCAAGGATCCCGACTCGGCCGCTGTCGTTGCCGAGACCCTGGCTGCCAATCCTCCGGACATCATCATCAACCTGACATGTTTTTCCAGCACCCATCCGGCAGCTGACAATCCCGGCTGGACGCCGGGGCTCCTCTCGGCCGCTGCCTGCCCGATCCTGCAGGCGGCCCTGGCGGCGACCGATGCCGACACATGGGCCACCAGCCAGCGCGGTCTGGTCGCCCGGGATCTCGCCATGTTCATCGCCCTGACGGAACTTGATGGCCATGTCTTCACCCGGGCGATTGCCTTCAAATCCCGGCCCCGCCTCGATCCGTTGACACAAGTGCCCCTGACCTTCCATGAACCGGTTGCCGACCGCATCGCCCACGTCGCCGACCTGGCCACGCACTGGATCAAGCTGCGGCAGACACCGGCATCAGCGCGCAGGATCGCCCTGCTGCTGGCCAATTATCCCGTGCGGGATGGACGCCTTGCCAATGGCGTGGGCCTCGATACGCCGGCATCG
The DNA here is from genome assembly GCA_965215545.1 of Paracoccaceae bacterium. Taxonomy (GTDB): domain Bacteria; phylum Pseudomonadota; class Alphaproteobacteria; order Rhodobacterales; family Rhodobacteraceae; genus MPNP01. The sequence continues at coordinate 2,596,119 of OZ244066.1, read as the reverse complement.
GCCCTTGCCATCCTGGCCCTGCTGGCCGAGGAAGGCTACACACTCGTCGATGCCCCACCGACCCCCACCGCCCTGATGACACTGTTGCGCACGGGGCCGACCAATTCAGGGAAGGCACCGGACCAGGGCGCAAGCCTGACGCTGGCCGCCTACGAACAAGGCTATGCGGCCCTGCCCCGCGCCCTGCGGAAGGCTGTCAACGACCGCTGGGGGCCACCCGACCACGACCCCCGGGTCCGGAATGGTGCCTTCCGGCTGGCCATTCATACCCTGGGCAATCTGGTGATCGGCATCCAGCCGGCCCGGGGCTACGATATTGATCCCCGGGCCAGCTATCACTGTCCGGACCTGGTCCCGCCCCACAATTATTTTGCCTTTTATTTCTGGCTGACCCGCAACTTTGGCGTCCATGCGGTGATCCATCTCGGCAAGCACGGCAATCTCGAATGGTTGCCCGGCAAGGCCAATGCCCTGTCGGCGGGCTGCTGTCCCGAGGCTGTCCTCGGCCCGGTTCCCAACGTCTACCCCTTCATCGTCAATGACCCCGGTGAGGGCAGTCAGGCCAAGCGACGGATCCACAGCGTCATCATCGATCATCTGACGCCCCCGATGACCCGGGCCGACTCCTACGGTCCGTACCGGGAGATCGAGGTGCTGCTCGATGAGCTCTACGAGGCCATGGGGCTGGATCAGGCCCGGACTTCACTGCTCGAGAGCCGGATCCTCGCCCGGCTGGCCTCCTCATCCCTGGATGCGGATATCGGCATTGCCAGGGACGATTCATCGGCCGAGCGCCTGCGGAAAACCGATGCATATCTCTGCGAGCTCAAGGAGAGCCAGATCCGGGATGGTCTCCATATCCTTGGCTGCGCACCCCAAGGCCCCCTGGAACACGGCCTGACCGCGGCAATCCTGCGCACCCCCCGCAGCGACGGCACGGGCGCCAACGACTCCCTGCTGCGGGCCCTGGTCCGGGACCTTGGCATGGCGGATGGATTCGACCCCCTTGACTGTCCGATGGCCGAACCCTGGCACGGTGCACGACCCGGGATCCTGCAGACCGCCAGCCGGGATCCGTGGCGAACCCATGGCGACACCCTCGAGCGTCTGGAAAATCTCAGCACGGAACTCATTGCCGGCCGGGCCGGACCACCCGGACCGGCGAGCGCCGCGGTGCTCACTGATGCCAATGAGCGGTTGCGGCCCCGGATTGCTGCCTGTGGGCACGAGGAGATGTCCCAGCTGGCCCGCGCCCTTGATGGCCGCTTCGTGCCCCCGGGTGCAGCCGGCGCCCCCACCCGGGGTCGTCCCGATGTCCTGCCGACCGGCAGGAATTTCCACTCGATCGACAGTCGGTCTCTGCCCCGCAAAACCGCCTGGGAACTCGGTGTGCGCTCGGCGACGTTGCTCGTGGAACGGTATCGCCAGGATCATGGGGACTGGCCCGCCGCGCTGGCAATCACGGCCTGGGGCACGGCCAACATGCGCACCGGGGGTGATGATCTGGCCCAGGCCATGGCACTCATTGGTGCCTGTCCCCGCTGGGATGATACCTCGGGGCGGGTGCTGGGTTTTGCGATCCAGCCACTGTCCGAACTGGGCCGGCCCCGGGTGGATGTCACCCTGCGCGTGTCGGGGATGTTTCGGGATGCGTTTCCGGCCCAGATTGAACTCTTTGCCGCGGCGACCCGGGCAGTGATGGCACTCGATGAAGATCCGACCTGCAACCCGGCCCGGGCCGCCTGGCTGCGCGACCGCGAGGAGATGGGAGATGACGCGGCGGCCTACCGGATCTTTGGTTCGCCCCCGGGGGGCTACGGCGCCGGTCTGCAGACCCTGATCGAGGCAGGGATCTGGGAGCAACGGGCGGACTTCGGACGGACCTACATCGAGTGGGGCCACTATGCCTATGGGGGTCCGGCCTGGGGACAGGCGGACAGATCGGCCTTCACCCGACGCCTCGGAGCCCTGGAGGCCGTGGTCCAGAATCAGGACAACCGGGAGCATGATGTCCTCGACAGTGATGATTACTATCAATTCGAGGGCGGCCTGGCCGCTGCGGTCGAGGCGGTGCGGGGGGACCAGCCGGTGATCTACCACAATGACCACTCCCGACCGGAACGCCCGGTCATCCGGACACTTGAGGCCGAGATCGCCCGGGTCGTGCGGGCGCGGGCCGCCAACCCCAAATGGATCGCCGGCATCAAGCGCCATGGCTACAAGGGTGCGTTCGAGATGGCCGCCACGCTCGACTATCTCTTTGCCTTTGCCGCCACGACGGGTGCAGCCAAATCCCATCATTTCGATCTGGTCTATACGGCCTATATCGCCGATGCCACAACCCGGGCCTTCATCGCCGAGCACAATCCTGATGCCTTGCGGGACATGGCGGCCCGCTTCCTCGATGCCGCCGAGCGCAATCTCTGGCACCCCCGCTCCAACTCCTCCCTGGCACACCTCCAGGCACTTCTCGATACACCCGCGGACAGCTGAGAATCCGCCACTCGGAAGCGATCGCCAGACCATGCCAACCGCCCGTCGACATCCCTGCACCACCACCGGAAACCGACAGTTGCACGCACCCCCCGACACCCTTGTCGACAGGTTCCCGGACTTCAATCGGATCCAGAGGGAAGCCCCAACTGCACCGTTTTGCCAATCGGTTGCTCAACAAGATCGAAGGTTGCAACGGGTTCGTGTTTTACGGCGGGATGCAGAAGACAGTCCCTCCGGCGCGCGCAAATCCAACACTCTCCATGCAGGGTTTTCAGGGCCGCAATCAAGGGGATTGACCAGTTCTGTACGGAGGATTGCGATCGATGCGAGAATTTCGTATTGATTCTCGACCAGCCCAGCCAGTGCCCCTGGCTCTTGTCGAACAAGTGGCGCAGAGCATGTATGCCTCCGGCGATGATGGCCGTCGCCGTCTCATTGAGCTGGTGTTCCAGGTCGAAAGTGGTCGCTACCAGATCCTCCAGGACGCCGATTGGATTGCCGGACTGATCGGGCGCTTGGGTGTAATCTGGAGCGAGCCGAGAGTCTGGCCGGAGAACGCAGTGCTCCGCAGGTCATTTGAACAGCGTATCAATCGGGTCAGTCGTCGCAGTGGTCTCAAGACCCAATAGTGAAAGCCCCAGCATCGATCCAGCGAACGGTACGGTGATGGGTGCGGTCAGGGGCATGGGGCCCTTGCCGGTCGTCAGCGGGCCCCACCCTCGCCAGCCGGAGGCCGAGAGAGTCCAGCAGGGCCAGCACGGTGCCCAGGGTGGGATCGCCCCCGGCCCGGAACGACCGGTCGAGCTGCGTACGGGACAGGCGGGTCCGGTTGGCGATGTCTGTCTGACCCCGGGCCCGGACCACGACGCCCAGGGCATGGGCCACATAGGAGGGATCATTGGTTGCCAGGGCATCCGATATGAAATCGACAATCGCCTGGTCAGATGTCAGGTGGTCGACCGGGTCAGCATCCCGGTCATGGTCACTCCTCCCATTGCTTGGCCAGGCGCTGCGCCCTCCGGATGTCGTGGGCCTAGTGGTCTCTACAAAACATATATTTACACATTCTGCAACCGCCGGTGCCCGCGCTTCCAGGACGCCACGAGGTCATCCGGGTCCCGGCGCCAGCGGCAGGGCCGGGCCCCCATGGGTGCCTCATGAGCGTTGAGGGCATTGTGATGCTCGATATAGGCTTCCACCGCCGCAATGCACTCGTCAAGCGAGTTGAAGATGGCGTTCTTGAGCCGCCGGCGGGCGAGTTTCGAGAAGAACCCCTCGATGGCATTCATCTACGAGGCCGAGGTGGGGGTGAAATGGAAGGTCCAGGTCGGGTGGTCTGCGAGCCGGGCATGCACGAGAGCCGACTTGTGGGCGGACAGGTTGTCAAGAATCACATGGACCTCGGCGTCAGGAGCAAGGCCGACCGCCACATGATCGGGGAACGCACAGAAATCCTCGGAGCGGTGGCGGTCCGTCATCTGTCCGACCACCCTGCCGGTCGCGATATCGTGATCGCCGTCCAGGCCCCGCGCGCATCGCCGAACTGGAGCGTCACCAGACGAACGCACCAAGCGGCTTGCGGTGCCCTGAGTCGCCTTGCGGGCCCGGTTCAGGGACCTGAACAGTTACGTCTGGTTGTGGGCTGCTGGCCTGTAGTCATCCACGGGTGGATCCGCCGCGCCGAGGGTGCAGGTGGCAAGGGTGTGGGGCTGAGGTGTGCCCAGAGCGAGAATATCAAGCGATTCGAGGTGTTGATGGTGCGGATGCCGCGGCACAGCCATCCTGACCGGACAGGACCTGAAACGCGTCACCGCCGTCGCATGCCACCACAGGCCCGGTGTTGACCAAGATTGCCGGACTCCCAAAGGCCAGCTCGAAATCAATGCGAGAGTCGTTGACTGCCGTCTGCTCCACGCCGATCGCATGCGGGCTGTCCCTGTCGGTTGGTGCCGATGCCTGTCTTTGATGCCCCGGTGTCGACGAGATCCTGGCTGGCCAGGGCCCCACCTGGATCGGTAGCGCTGTCAGGGTACGGGACACTGTAATATCCAGAAGACTGCCAACGGTGGGCCGAAACGCGCCATTCGCGCAGGGCATGCGCGACCCACCCGGGGTCGATGATGCCCTCTGTCACCGTCTGGATCGAGACCAGACCATCCCTGCATTGGGAGGCACCGCATCAGGGCTCGGCGGTCGGGTTCTGTTTGCATCAGGTCGGGAGCGTTGGTCCTGGAAGGCCTTGAATTTGGCATCCACGTCCTGCTGCCCGGTATCGGATCCTGACATATCGACCTCGTCACCTTGTGCCTTCTCCGACCACTCCCATTGACGGGATCGGCGGAGTGGATCGAGTGGGTCGCAGTCTGGGGGGTCGGTCGCCGGCCGATCTGCCATGGCACCCGGGCGTTCCTGGATGTCATGCCGGCAGATGCGGCTGGTGCCGGTCGCGATGAGGCGGTCGACCTGGCCAGCGATGGTGCCGGTTGCTGTGGGGTGCTGGCGTGCCGGGCGGTGGATTGGTAGGATGTCCCGGTGTATGGCAGGGTCATGACAGGAGAGCGGCGATGGATCCGGAGCGGCACAGGGCCAAGATGGTCAGGAAGAAGGCGGTCCGTGACCGCATCATGGCCACCAAGACCATCGAGCGGGGTCTGGTGATTGTCCATACCGGCACGGGCAAGGGCAAGTCGTCGGCCGCCTTCGGCATGATCTTTCGCTGCATTGCCCACGAGATCCCCTGTGCGGTTGTCCAGTTCATCAAGGGGGGCATGGAGACCGGGGAGCGGACACTGATTGCGACCCATTTTGCCGACCGGTGCCAGTTCCACACCATGGGCGAGGGATTCACCTGGGAGACGCAGGACCGGGACCGGGACAGCATGATGGCCAGGGCCGCCTGGGAACGCGGCAAGGAGGTGATCGGGGATCCGGCCATCCGCATGGTCCTGCTCGACGAGATCAACATTGCCCTGCGCTACGGGTACATCGAGGTGGCCGACGTCTGTGCGTATCTGGCCAATGGGAAACCCGATGATACCCATGTGATCCTGACCGGCCGGCATGCCCATGAGGACCTGATTGCCTGTGCCGATCTCGTCACCGAGATGACCCTCGTCAAGCATCCCTTCCGCGCCGGCATCAAGGCCCAGGCCGGGATCGAATACTGACAGTCCATGCCGATGAAAGCCCACGCTGGCACCGGGCGGTGTCGGTCGGTGATGATCCAGGGGGTTGGCTCCGATGTCGGCAAATCCGTCATCGTGGCCGGTCTCTGCCGGTATTTTGCCAACCGGGGCTGGCGGGTGGCACCATTCAAGCCCCAGAACATGTCCAACAATGCCGCCGTGACCCACGATGGCCGGGAAATCGGTCGGGCCCAGCACCTGCAGGCCCAGGCCTGCCGGATCGAACCGACCGCCGACATGAATCCCGTGCTTCTCAAACCCGAGGCTGGCCAGGGCACGCAGGTTGTCCTGCGCGGTCGCGTTGTCGATCGGGTCACGGCGGCTGACTATGTCCGGATGAAGGCCAATCTGCTGCCCGAGGTTCTCAAGAGTCATGCAACCCTGGCCCGCACCCATGACATCATCATCTGCGAGGGTGCCGGCAGTCCGGCCGAAATCAACCTGCGGGCGGGTGACATTGCCAATATGGGCTTTGCCCGCGCTGCCGGAGTCCCGGTCATTCTGCTGGGCGACATCGACCGCGGCGGCGTCATTGCCAGCCTTGTCGGGAGCTGGGCCATCCTGGATGGCTCCGACCGCGACCAGATCCGGGGATTCATGATCAACAAGTTCCGGGGAGACCCCGCCCTCTTTGCGGCTGGCTATCGGGCCATTGAGGCCCGGACCGGGTGGCCCGGACTCGGGATCATCCCCTGGCTGGACACCACGGCGCTCCTGCCGGCCGAGGACAGTCTCGGTCTGGCTCCCGGACCGGCTGCGCGCAAACCGGCCCTGCATGTCAGCTGCCTGGTTCTTGACCGGATTGCCAATTTTGATGATCTTGATCCCCTGCGGCATCATCCCGACATCCACCTGACCCTGGTCCGGTCGGGCAACGTCATTCCGGGCACTGCCGACCTTGTGATCCTGCCGGGCAGCAAATCGACATTGGCTGATCTTGCATCGGTCCGGCGCAATGGCTGGGATGTTGACCTGGCGGCCCACATCCGACGCGGGGGCCATGTGCTGGGACTCTGTGGCGGGTATCAGATGCTGGGCCGGACACTGCATGATCCGGACGGGGTGGATGGGCCGCCAGGACGCATGGATGGGCTGGGTCTGCTTGATGTCGAAACCCGTATGCAGGGCCCCAAGCGCGTGGCGCGGACCCGGGCCCGCAGCCCCGGGACCTCCATTGCCTTTGAGGCCTACGAGATCCACATGGGCACAACCCATGGCCCCGATTGCCGGCGGCCGTTTGCCGAAACCGTCCGTGCAGACCAGGGGTGGCAGGCGGAGGGTGCCCGCTCAGGCGATGGTCGGGTTGCCGGGACCTACCTGCATGGATTGTTCACCAATGATGCATTCCGGGACCATTATCTCGAGAGCCTCGGTGCAACCCCGGGCTGCGACCGCTACCGGCCCAAGGTCGAAGGGGCTCTTGACGCTCTGGCCGAGGCCCTGGCTGGACATGTCCGGATGGAGGACATCCGGGCACTGATGGAACAGTATGCGGCGTGATGATGGGCTGGGGGCGTGATGATGGGCTGGGATCCGGGTCAGGCCGCCCTGTCGGTCGGGTCATCCCGGGCATCGGGTGGTGTGTCCCGGGTCTCGGGTGGCGCGTCCTGGGTCTCGGGTGGTGTGTCCTGGGTGTCAGGCGCCTCGTCTCCCTCACCATCCTCGCCCTCGGTATCCTGGGCGTTTTCACCAAGCATGATGCGGGCATCGAGCGGCAGGTCGATGACCATCTCGGTATGGGAACCCGGTTCTGAGGTCACCGAGATCTGGCCACCGTGCTTGCGCACGATGTCACTGGACATCGACAGACCGAGACCTGTCCCCTTGTCGGTCGGCTTGGTGGTGAAGAACGGGTTGAAGATCTTGCTGATGAGGTCCTCGGGGATGCCATCACCGTTGTCGCGGATGCTGATCCTGGCCATGTCATCCATCCTGCGGGTCGTGACGTGCACCTCGGGCATGTAGAGATTGATCGCCTCATCGCCCTTCGCCTCGCGCAATTCCGCCAGTTTCTTGTTGGTCTCGTAGCAGGCATTGCCAATGATGTTCAGGATCACGCGACCGATATCCTGCGGAACGATGTAGACGCTGCCGATCTCGGGATCGAGATCCTTGTTGATCTTGAGCTGGATGTCCTGATTCTGGGCCCTGGCCCCATGGAACGCCAGTTTGGCATTCTCCTCGACGATGGTGTTCAACTCGACTTTCTGGGCATTGGCCTCGTCCCGCCCCATGCTCAGCATGTCATGGACGATCCGGTCCGCCCGCCCGGCATGGTGCCGGATCCGGCCCAGATTATCGACGAGAATCTCCGCGATGCTCTTGATCTCGTCCAGCTGTTCTTCCCGCGTCTCATCGGTCATCTCGACCGCTTCATTGAGTTCGGTCAGCAACTCTTCCGACGATTCCGAGAAATTCTTGACAAAGTTCAGGGGGTTCTTGATTTCATGCGCCACGCCGGCGGTCAGCTCACCGAGCGCGGCGAGTTTCTCCCGCATGACAATCTGGTCCTGGGCCGAGCGGAGGTCGTCGAGGACCGTCTCGAGCTCCTGGTTCTTTTCCTGCACCTCGTCGGCCAGTTTCTCGACCAGGTTCAGACGCTGGACCTCGAGGGCATGGGATCGGAAGATCTCGAGGGCGGCCGCCATGTCGGCGATTTCGTCCTTGCCAAGGACGACGACCGGCGTCTCGAGATCACCCCGGGCCATGCTGCGCATGCGCTGCGAGAGGATGTCAAGGCGGCGCAGCAGCCGCTTGCCGATATAGAGCCACGAGATCAGGAGGGCGGTCACCAGGCTGACGACGCCGAGAACCTGCAGGACCTGACGGGCCCGGGCTGTCGTTGTTTCCACCGCCTCGATGGCGTTCTGGGCCCGGAGATTGGAGGCCTCGACGTAATTGTTGACGAGTTGGCCCAGTTCGATGGCCAGGGCCCGGTTGGAATCCAGCAGGTCGGTCTGGCTTTGCTCGATGGCGATCTCCTGCTTGCGGAGATCGAAACCGTTGTCCTCGCCGATGCCGAAACTCTGGAACCGGGCAAAGAAGGGCGCGAGACTCTGGCCTGCCACAGTGTTGGCAAGCGCCTCGAGATTGCGGGTGATGCCGTCAGAGACGGACTGGAACCGGTCACGCTGGATTTCAAGCAGGGCCGTGTCGGCAATCAGGGCGGCCGATGCCAGCAGCTGGACCGCGGCGTTGGTCTGTTTCTCGAGGCCTTCCAGATACCGGTAATTGTTCACCTCCGTTTCCGACAGGTGTAGCGCGGCCGCGGCGGCCTCCTCCCGGATGTCCCGGAAACCGGTCATGAGGTAGAAGAACTGATCGTCGATGACCGGCAGGAGGTTGAGGCGGAGCGTCTCCTCGAATGTCGAGAGTTCGTTGTGGAGCGTCTCTGATTTGGCCCTGATCTCGTAGAGATCGGCCATGGAGTTCCTGATGGCCTCGATGTTGACGATCAGCCGGTTGGCGATCCGGGCCATATCCTCATAGGTGGACGCATCACCCTGGCTGAACCCCTGCAACTGGGCCAGGAGGGCATTGAACTCGTCACTCACCATGGTGATCTCATCGAAGACATCCGAGACCTCATCCAGCGTGAGGGCTGATGTCAGGCGGGGCGCGGCGGCGACCAGAATGGCGCTGGTCCGCGCAATCCCGAAGGCGGTGACGATTTCCGGCAGGCTGCTCTCGTTCACCCGATCCTGCGAGTCCCTGATCCGCTCGAAGAAGACAAAGGAAATCCCCACGGCAAGGATTGTCAGGAAAACGATGAAACCGATGGCCGTGTAGAGCTGGGCAGACAGCCGGAAGCGGGCGCTGATCTGGGTCGACGGGTGCATGGGGTTATCGGGGCCGGTCGTTCAGTGACGCAACAGGCAGGAATCCGGCCACCGGATCATAGGTGGTCAGATGGAATTCATCAATCCCCTGGCTGTCCATGGCATCATAGACCAGCGGCAGATCGCCAAGAACAAAGGACGTGTTCTCATGAAAGCTGTTGACGAAACACGCCCGGCTGAGGGAGTCCGCACAGCGTTCCAGCGCCGCGGCCGCCACGCGACCGGCCAGATACCCCTCGAAGGACACATAACCGTATTTGGTGCCGGGCCATACGGCATCGATGGCGTCCATGTAGGCAGATGCCAGGGTCCCGTCGTCTTTCATGGTGAAATCCGGCAGGATCTGGGTCATGTAGAGTTCGGTCTCGAGGCCATCGAGGGCATTGGCCAGGGCATTGCTGCCCACCTGGGAAAACGTGATGAAGACCGGCGTGTAGTCCATCTTCCGGGCCCATTTCAGGGCCACGGCAATCGGTTCATAGGTCCCAACGATGACCACGGCCTCCGCTTCGATCCGGGTCAGATCAAAGACCGCCGTCTTGACGGCTGTCGTGTTGCGGGGAAACGCCGCCCGCCCCACAAGCTCGATCCCATGCGCCTCTGCTGCCCTGGTGATGGTCTCGAGCCCGGCCCGGCCAAACGAGTCATCCTGATAGAGCAATCCAAGGCGCTTGATGCCGCGATCCTCGGCAAGGTGGCGAACGATGGTGTCGGCCTCCTGCTGATAGGAGGGACGGACATTGATGACATTGCGGTAGAGAGAACGGTCCCGCAATGTGTTCAGGCCCGTCACGGGCGCCACGAGGGGAATGTCCTGCTCCTCGATGATGGGAATGATGGCGGTGGTTGACGGGGCCCCGACGGACCCGATGAGGCCAAAGACACCCCGGCGGTCACCCAGCAGTTTGCGGACATTCGCCACAGCCCGATTGGGAATGTAGCTGTCATCGAGATAGCGGAGATAGAGCATCTTGCCCGCGACCCCGCCATTGAGATTGACCTGATTGAACGCCGCCTCGATGCCAAGGCGCAGATCCTTGCCGATATCGGCCGACGTCCCGGACGAGGGTGCCGACTGGCCAAAAAAGATGGCCGTATCCGTGGTCCCCGGCACCTGGGCGTGGCCCGGGGTTGCCGCCAGGGCCAGCAACAGGGCCACCACCTGCCCCACGCCCCGTGGACGGAGCCGGATCATGCGGGAGTCAGAGATCAGTGAAGGGACGGTCATCAGTGAATCGGATTGTCATAGCGCAACACAAGGCAGGTGATATCATCATTCTGGCCCCTTGCACCAGTGAACGCAAGGGTGGCGGCCACGATATCCTCGTCGGGCGTCTTGCTCTCGGTGGCAAGCACGTCCCTGACAACCCGCACGAGACCCTCCTCGCCGAGGACAGCGCCGGCGGGGTTCTCGGCCGTGATGATGCCGTCGGTGTAGAGAATCAGGTGATCACCAGCATGCAGCATCACCTTCTGGTCCTCGAATTCAAGGATATCGGCCATCCCCAGGGCCCCGCCCCCCTTGGACGGCAGGAATTCGTGGGAACCATCCGCATGGATCACCAGGGGATTGCAGTGCCCGGCATTCGAATAATCAACCCGACCCGAGAACGGATCGAAGATGCAGTAGAAGATGGTGACGAACATGCCCTCGTCGTTGTTGGCGGCCAGTCGCTTGTTCACCTCCTGCAGGACATCGCTCGGCTCGCGGGCCCCGATCGCGGCCCCCTTGAAGAGCGACCGGCTGGTCATCATGAAGATGGCCGCCCGCACCCCGCTGTCGGAAATATCGGCAATGGCCAGGCCCAGCAGACCGTTGTCCAGCACGACAACATCATAGAAGTCGCCACCCACACCCTCGACCGGTTCCATGGTTCCAGCCAGTTTGTAATTGAGTCCCCTGGGGATGTGCCGGGGCAGCACGGCCATCTGCATCCGGCTGGCAATGCCGGTCGAGGTGTCGATGGATGACAGGATGTCCGTGACACCGATCTCCCGCCACATCTCGATATGGTAGATCGTCCGCTCCAGCGTGGCCTTGAGATCCATGAAATCAATCGGCTTGGTGATGAAGTCGAATGCGCCGGCATTCATGGCCTTGCGGATGTTGCGCATGTCGCCATAGGCCGAGACAACCACCGATCGTACCCTGTGGTTGACCATCGGAACCTGCTGGAGAAGGGCAATTCCGTCCATCTTGGGCATGTTGATGTCCGCCAGCACGATGTGGATGGATTTGTCTTCCTTGAGGATCTCCAGGGCTTCAAGTCCATTGAGCGCAAACTGGAACGTGTACTGCCCGTTGCGGATCTCGCGCCGCATCCTTTGCAGAAAGAGCGGTTGCAGATCGGGCTCATCATCGACAACCAGGATGTTGTAGGTCCCGGTTGCCGTCGGAGCCTGATCGGCATCGCCTGTTGGATCGTGTTCTGGTGTTGACATGTCCCAACCGTCCCTCAACGCCACAAACCGTGCGTTAAACCGCAACTGTCGGCAATTCAACAATCCCCCCTGCCCCGGATCCGATCCCTGGCCCTGGCCTCCTCATGCCACAGCCCCTCTCGACTCCCGGACCGGCACCGCAACGGCCGCCCGGTCGTCAGCGCGACGGCGTTGAACTCCGACCGTCGGCGATTGTATAGACCCCTGGCGGGCCCCGGTCGTCGTCCGGTCGGATGGGAATGGAGCCAGGCGCCGGCAGGTCCACAACGGGGCCCGAGGAGAGTTGTCCATGAAGCCATCGACAGCGGTGGTATCGGGGTCAAGAGATCCGAGTGACGTCCGGACACAGGGACTGGACCCCGGGCGCTACCGACCGGCAGGTCATCATGTCGTGCGGTCCAGAGCCTGGCATGACTGATGCTGGATCTGGGCGGACCCTTTTTTGAACCCCTCTGGCGCCGGCTCGTCCTTGTCGGGTTCCTGCTGGTCTGGGCCGGCATGGAGTTTCTGTCCGGCTCGCCCGTCTGGGGGCTTCTGGTGCTGGGCCTGCTTGGCTGGTCGGCCCATGCCCTGTTCCTCAAACACCGCGCTGGGCCCGATGATGAGAAGGGTCCATAGCCCACCGGACTTGTGAGAGCACCCCCTGTGGGGTAAGGTCCGGTCCAGCGAGGTGGTCGGCGGCACGCTGCGAATCAGGTGATGATCCACAAGCCGTCTGACATCAGGGTGCGCCCTGAGGGGAGAAGAGGGGTTGGCGGCATGGGCATCATCACTGTCTTTACCCAACTGTACTATATCCTTGCGGTTCTTCTGATGTGGCTTCTCTGTGCCGGGTTCGCCATGACGCAGGTCGCCCTGTGTCGGCCCGCCAACCGCGACGATGCCCTGATGCAACGCGCCCTGGTCCTGCCCCTCCTGGCCGTGGCGTTTTTCCTGTTTGGCTGGTGGCTCTACTGGGCCCTGCCCACAGGCCCGGGCCTGACCGGTGGACTGCAGTGGGACATGGGCCGACCCAACATGCCCGGCTCCGAGACGATGGCACCGAATCTTGCTGATACGATTTCCGGCATCCTCTGGGCTGCCTTTCTCATGTTGGCCTGTCTCACCGTCCTCATCTTTGCCGGGGCTGTCCTTGAACGCCTGACATCGGGCGCCTTCTGGATTCTGGTCATCCTGCTGGGCACAATCCTCTGGGTCATCGGGGCAGCCTGGGGATGGCATCACACTGGCTGGATGGTCGACTGGCTCGGCTATCATGATGCCTACGGCTCGGGGGTCATTCACGGGATCGCCGGCGGATTTGCCCTGGGGGTCCTGATGATCCTTGGACCCCGCATCGGCAAGTTCGGCGAGGATGGACACATCAACACCTTTCCCCCGGCCAGTCTCCCCCTGCAGGTGACGGGATTCCTGTTGACCGGTGCCGGCTTCTGGGGCCTCTACCTTGCCGGGACCATCCCGCTGGTCAATCCCGGGAGCGTCAACAGCGCCATCACCGCCCGGGGATTGATCACGACAACGATCTACCTGGCCCCCACGACCCTCAGTGCCGTCGCGGTGAATTTCATCATGGCCCTGGCCGGCGGCATGCTGGTCGGCTATTTTGTCTCGCGGGGCCAGCCGGACTGGACCCTGGCCGGTAGTATCGGCGGCCTGGCTGCGGCATCGGCCGGTAACGATCTCTATCATCCCCTGCAGGCCCTGCTGGTCGGTGGTCTTGGCATGTGGGTTGCCTATCATGCCCATCAGACACTGGAACGTCGCTTCCGTCTCGATGATGCGATGCGGACGGTCGCCCTGCATGGAGCAGCCGGGGTTTTCGGGCTGGTGGTGTGCGGAGTCATGCTCTGGGGGCATCCGGGGTCCCCCTACGCCGACTTTGCTGCCATCAATCCGCTAGGCCAACTGGCCGGTGCCATCATCCTCGTTGGCGGGCTGGGCGTCCTGCCGGGCTGCGGGGCCGCATGGGTCCTCCACCGCTGCAATCTCCTGCGCATTCCCGCGGCAGTCGAGCTGCTGGGGCTGGATCTGGATCGGCGCATGGAGGCCGAGCAGGCCGCCCGCTCGCTCCGCGGTACGCTCGAGACGTATATCGACAAAGACCAGCAATAGGGGATCTGGGCATGACCACCACCGGATTGGCGAGCTGGGAGACCGACCTTGCGCAGGTTGCGGCCATCTATCCCTTCCAGGGTCTTGAGTTCCTGTTCATCCTCATCGTGACCCTGCTGCTGATCGTCGGCCTGATCGTTGCCGTGTTGCGGGAACGGACCCAGCACGCACGGACCATTGCTGCCCATGGGACCTACGAGGTCGTCATGGCCGTTCTCGATCAGCTGGCGCCGCCCGCCGACCCGCCAGTGCCGACCGAGGCAGACCCACCACCTGCAAGCCGGTAGAGTCGGTCCTGATCGAGGAATGGCAGCTGGGCCCGGATACGAGCTGCCGCTGTCCGATCCACCTCGGCCGTGGCCATACGGGCCGGATGCGTCTCGATCAACACCCGACCCCAGGGGTCGACAAGCATGACTGCCAACATGATTGCATCATCAGATGCCACCGCATCGGCCCGGGCGGGAGCAATGACATGGGCACTGGTATCAATGGCCAGGGCCCGGTTGAGAACCGACCACTGACTGGCCGTACAGCACCCTGCCCCCGTCGGAACCACCAGCAGAATCTCGGCCCCGGCCCGGGCAGTGCGGCGGCACTGCAGCACGGCGGCCAGATCATGGCCCGAGCAGAGTCCCAACGGGCCGGCTGGCGTTGCCGCGATGACGACCTCAGGTTCGGGATCCTCGCTGCGATGCGCATCCCGCTGGGGCGGCAGGGTGCGGCGGGCAATGATGGTACCCGTGCCCGAGAGCACGAATGAACGCTGGCATCGAACCCCATCAGCATCACGGACAGCCAGATCCGGGACGACAACCGTGCAGGCGCGACGGCGGGCAATGTATCCGAGAGCCCCGAGCACCGGATGCCCGGCCTCGCTGGCCCGGAGCCGGCCCGGGTCATCCCGTCGGATGGAGACAGCCGGCAGCACGATGACATCCCCGGGCGCCGTTGTGACGCCGGACAGGAGGTTCTCGACGGCGTTGAGGAGATCCGGGTTGTCCGCCGGCGGCATGGCCGGCAGGCAGAGAATTCGGGTCATGGGTCCAGGATCCGGTCCGCCATCATCCCTGCCAGAATTTCCGACTGAAGATGGCATAGATGACCAGCATTTCCATGCGACCCATGACCATGGTGACAATCAGGATGATCTTGGCCATGGTGGGAATCGTCTGGTAGTTCCCCGCCGGGCCGATCTGCTCCCCCAGCCCCGGGCCGATATTGGCGAGGGTGGCGGCGGCACCGGAGACGGCGGTGACAAAATCGAGACCGGTCATGGTCAGGAGCAGGGCCGAAACCATCAGGGTCCCCAGAAAGACGACAAAGAAGACCATGATCGATGTGGACACGGAGCCCGGAACCTTGTTGCCCTGGTAGCGGACATTGACCAGGGCATGCGGGAAGACCACACGCCGGAACTGCACCCGCAGGCTCGCCAGCAGGAGCTGATAGCGAAAGATCTTGATCGAGCAGCAGGTGGAGCCGGCACAGCCACCGACGAGACCGGCCAGAAAGATGACTGTCACCGCAAAACTGCCCCAGCTGTTGTAATTCTCACTGGCATATCCGGTCCCCGTCAGGATCGAGATGGAATTGAACAGTGACTTGCGGAAGGTGGTCTCGAACGGTGCGGTGCTCGCCAGGAACTGCCACAGGAACAGGGCGCTGCAGATGACCACGATGACGAGAAGAAACCCGTGGATCTGGGTGTCATGCAGGAGAGGGCGAACATTGCCGGCATTGAGCTGGACATAGCGGATGAACGGCAGACCGGCGAGGATCATGAACATGCTGGCGACGTATTCGGGCGCGACCCCCAGATCCTGGAATGAACTGTCGTAATTGGCGAAACCGCCCGTGGCGATCGTTGTCATGGCATGCACGATCGAATCGAAAATCGAGAGGCCGGACCACAGATAGGCCAGGGTGCAGGCTACCGTGAGCAACAGATAGACGATGGTGATGTCGCGGGCTGTCGCCACGGCCCGCGGCAGGACTGATGAAAACGCATCATAATTGTCCCGCATGAAGACCTGCATGCCACCGATCCGCATGCCGGGCAGGATGGACAGGGCGATGACGATGATGGCAATCCCGCCGATCCACTGCAGGAGACCACGCCAGAGGAGGATACCGGCCGGCTGCGCCTGCAGCCCGGTCATGACGGTCGCACCGGTCGTGGTCACACCGGAAATCGCCTCGAAGAGCGCATCAATGGCACTCAGGCCCGGCGCGCCGAAGAAAAACGGCGTGGCGCCGAAGATCGGGACGACGGCATAGACGCAGGTCATCATGAGGAAGGTCTGCTGGTAGGTGGTTCGGGCATCGGGATTGATGCCCGAACGGGTGGCCAGCACCATCGCCACCCCGACGAGCATCGTCAATCCGGCCAGGATGGCGAATGTCTGCCAGTGGCCATTGCCGGCCAGCATGTCCGCCACCATGGGCAACAGCATCACCACGCCGAGACCGGCAATGATGAAGCCGAGAACGTAAACGATCGGTTTGTAATCTATCGCGTGTCCACGCATGCCATCATCCCCTCCATCTGATCATGGCACCGGGCTCCATGGCCCGGACCCATTGACGAACAGTCCGGTCCACCCGGCCAGGATCGTGTCGACGCAGGCTGACCATGCCCGCTGCCATCGATCAGGGTCACATCAACGGTCCGTTTATTCGATTTGCCTCGGTCTGTCGTGCCGGACCTCAATCCGCCGATGACCGCTCGTGGAGGGCATCCCATGCGTGAGGGCGGTGACTCTGAACTCGACCGTGGGCCGCGCCGAGTGCCCCGCGGATGTCGGCGAGGAGATCATCGGGATCCTCGAGCCCGACCGACAGGCGCACAAGACCGTCGGTGATGCCGAGCCTGGCCCGGTGTTCGGCACCGATCCGCTGGTGGGTGGTGGTGGCCGGGTGGGTGACCAATGACTTGGCATCACCAAAATTGTTCGAGATCCTGATCAGCTGCAGGCGGTTGATGAAGTCAAAGGCCGCGGTCTTGCCACCCCTGAATGCAAGTGTCAGGACCGTCCCGCCAGCCGTGAGATGCCGGGCAGCCAGCCGTGCCTGGGGGTGACCGGCCAGCGTCGGATAGACGATGCGTTCGATCAGGGGAGATGATGCGAGTGCGGTGGCAATGGTGAGGGCACTCCTGGCCTGTTCGCGACAGCGGATGGGAAGTGTCTCGAGCCCCTTGAGCAACACCCAGGCATTGAAGGGCGACAGGGCACCGCCCATGTGCTTGTGGAACGGCTCGAAGGTCTCGCGGATGAAGGCCCTGGATCCCAGCACCACCCCGCCGAGACAGCGCCCCTGACCATCGATGTGTTTGGTGGCCGAATAGATCAACACATCGGCGAGTGTCTCGATCCCGGCATAGAAGAGGGGCGTGATGAGGGCATTGTCGACCACCAGGGTGGCCCCCGCGTCCCGGGCCAGGGCCCGAACGGCCGGCACATCGATGATGTCGAGGGTCGGATTGGCCACGGCTTCCACAAAGACAACCTGTGTCTCGGTGGCCAGGGCTGCGGCCCATTGATCGGGATCCGTGCCATCCACGAAAACAACCTCCACACCGAAGCGCGGGAGAACCTGGTCGAGGATGTAGAGACAGGATCCAAACAATGTGCGGGCGGCCACCACCCGATCGCCCGCCTTGACGAGGGAGAGCAGGGTTGAACTGACCGCTGCCATGCCGGATGCCGTGGCGAAGGCATCCTCGGTGCCCTGGACGGCGGCAAGGCGCTCCTCGAACATGCGCACGGTTGGATTGCCATAGCGGCTGTAGGAAAAATCATGGTCGCCGGGACGGGCAAAGCGCCCCTCGGCCTGTTCGGCCGAGTCGTAGGTGTAGCCCTGGGTCAGGAAGAGCCCCTCGGCCGTCTCCCCGAATTGACTGCGCAGAATCCCGGCCTGCACGGCCCGGGTGGCCATTGTCTGCTTACGCGGCATGCATGGATCCTGGCGGTGACAGCGCAGTCATGGTCTCCTCCGTTGCTGGACCGGCCCCGGCTGTCAATTGACAACGGAGTCTCCTATGGGACGGGATGCAGAGTCCTGTCGAGTTATCAAGCGTCGACCGGAATCACCATGACCACGACGAGGGACCATGACCAAACCGATTGATCTCTACTACTGGCCAACGCCCAATGGCTGGAAAATCACCATCGCCCTGGCCGAATTCAATCTGCCATACTCCCTGCATCTTGTCGATATCGGCAAGGGGGATCAGTTCGAGGCGTGGTTTCTCGAACACGCACCCAACAACCGCATGCCAGCCATCGTCGATCATGACGGACCCGATGGTGACCCGATCAGTCTCTTCGAGTCAGGCGCCATTCTCCAGTACCTCGCTCGCAAGACGGGCCGGTTCTATGGCACCAGTGAGCGCGAGAGAGTCGAGATCGACAAATGGCTGATGTGGCAGATGGGAGGTCTGGGACCCATGGCCGGTCAGGCCCATCACTTCCTCAAATACGCCCCGGCTCTCGAACCGCCCCAGGATCTGCCCTATGCAAAGGACCGGTATCGCAACGAGGTTGCACGTCTGTATGGTGTGCTCGACAGGCAACTTGCGGACCGCAACCATGTGGCAGGACCCTACTCCATTGCCGACATGGCCATCTGGCCATGGGCATCCCTCTGGGAAGGCCAGCAGCAGGACATCGGATCCTTTCCCAACCTGCAGGCCTGGCTCGACCGGGTCGGTGCCCGCCCTGCTGTCATTGCCGGTCGTGCTGTGGCCGAAGACAGACGTGGCGGCCTGCAATCGGATCGGCAAGCCCAGGAGCTTCTCTTCAGGCGGCAGGGGTAGATCGGCGGTCGGGCCGAGCGGTCAATTGCCGGACCCATCCTCGATGCCGGCCAGCGCCATGGCAAAATCCCGGGCCACAAAATCGGTCAGGTCGTCGGCACCCTCCCCGATCCCGATGGCGTGGATCGGCAGCTCGAATCGGTCAGCGATGGCAACGAGGATGCCGCCCCGGGCCGTGCCATCAAGTTTGGTCATGATCAGGCCGCTGATCCTGGCCATGTCACGAAAGATCTCGACCTGATTCAGGGCATTCTGCCCGGTGGTCGCATCCAGGACCAGCAACGTCTGGTGCGGCGCCCCGGTCTCCTGTTTGCCGAGAACCCGGACGATCTTGGCCAGTTCCTGCATGAGATCACTGCGATTCTGCATCCGCCCGGCGGTATCGACCAGAAGGACATCCATCCCGGCCGCCCGGGCCGCCTTGAGTCCGGCATAGGCCACCGAAGCCGGGTCGGCCCCCATCGCACCCGTGACGACCGGGACACCAAGCTGTGCCCCCCAGACCTCGAGCTGCTCGACGGCGGCCGCGCGGAATGTATCGGCGGCCGCGATCATGACCGCATGGCCTGCCTTCTGGAATCGATTGGCCAGTTTGCCGATGGTGGTGGTCTTGCCCGAGCCGTTCACGCCCACCACGAGCAGCACGCACGGGGCCCGGTCATCGATGCTGATGGGGTTTTCGACCCGAGCCAGGCGTTCGGCCAGCTCATCGGCCAGAATCTGCCGGACCTCCGAGGCCGTGACACCCCGCCCCATCCGTCGCCGGGCCAACCCGTCTGCCAGCGCCCCGGCCGGACCGACCCCCATATCCGCCATGATCAGCAGATCCTCGATCTCCTCGCGCATGGCCCCGTCAAGGCGGCGGCGCAGCGGGACCCCGATCGTCCCGAGACCCGAGGCCAGACGATCCAGCAGGCCCCCGGACGGGGTCGCCCCAGCCGCAGGCGGCGTGGGCAGTTCGGTGTCGGCCATGTCTTGCCCCCCGGTGGCCACAATGCTGTCGAGGCCGGACTTGAGTCCAGCCGCCGATTGGCCGAGACGTTGCTGCAAACGGTCGAGAAGTGACATGATTCAGCCGCGCAGGGCCCAGAGGGCATGAAGGTGCATCGAACAGCCTCCGGACCCGGGAGCGGGCATCATGGGTGACATCATGGTCCGTTCAGCCGCGCGATTCGTCCCGCAGCGCGACGCGACCGTCATGGAACTCGATTTCCAACTGACCCGGATCCAGCACAGACTGGCGGGAGTCGCGGATCATGCCCGCCTCCCGGATGACGGCATACCCCCGCTCAAGGGTTTTGCGATAGCCAAGCGAATCAAGGAGACGTCGGTTGCTCTCGAGTCCGGTCGCGCGCCGGGCCATGCCAGTGGCCAGTGTTTCATCAAGATCGCGACAGGTCCGGTCAAGGGCAGCCAGCAATGCGGCAAGATGCCGACGGAGTCTTGCGGGGTGCGCCTGTCGCCTGCTGACCTGCAGACTCTCCTGCATGCGCCTGAGCAATGCGGGCGCATGCAGTCGGGGCCGCAACAGGTCCAACCGGTTACGACGCTTGTCCTGACTGACGCCGAGGGACCGTGGGATACGATCGGCCAGCAGATCGAGATACTGGTTCTCCCTGGCCAGAACGGTCTCGGCTTTCGGGATCCCCTTGCCCAGATCCCGGATGCGCTGGTGCCCTGATCCGAGGTCCCGTTGCCAGCTGCGATCGATGGTTCCCCGACATTCCTGCACCCGTGACCGCAGGTCTGCAAGGACAGGCAGGGCCATCTCCACCGCGGCCGTCGGTGTGGGTGCCGAGCGCGTGGCGGCGCTGTCGATCAGGGTCGTGTCGGTCTCATGACCGATGGCGGCAATCAGGGGAATGGTGCTGGCGGCGGCGGCGCGTACAACCCGCTCGTCATTGAAACCCAGCAGATCCTCGAATGAGCCCCCGCCCCGGGCCACGATGATGAGATCGGGCCGGCCACCGGGATCAGATTGGCTGGCGGCGTTGAATCCCTCGATGCCGCGGACAATCTCGGTTGGGCACTTGTCGCCCTGGACCGCCGCTGGCCAGATGGTGACAGGCAGGGGGCAACGCCCCTCGACCCGGTGAAGAATGTCCCGGATGACCGATCCGGTGGGTGAGGTCACCACCCCGAGATACTGCGGCAAGGCGGGGATCTCGGCATCTTGCTGCTGGTCAAAGATCCCTTCGGCGCGCAACCGGGCCTTCAGGGCCTCGATCTCCGCCAGAATCGCACCCTGGCCAGTGTGAACGGCATCCGAAACGATGATCTGGTAACGCGATGTGCCGGCATAGGTTGTCAGCTTGCCGGTCAGGCAGACCTGGCCTCCTTCCTGCAGGACCACCCGGGCCATGGCGGGATTCTTGCGGGCGGTCGTGGCCCACATGATGGCATTCAGCGTGTCGCCGCCCTCCCTGAGAGAGAAATAGATGTGTCCTGAGGGGGCCTGCTTGCTCCCGGTGATCTCGCCGAGCACCCGGATGTATGAAAATCTCTCCTCGACACTGCGCTTGATGAGGCGGGAGAGTTCCGAGACGGTGTATTCGCCGACATTGCTCCTCCCGGTCCGGGATGGCGCCCTGTCCGGGTCCGTGCTCATTCTTGCGGACTCGACGGCAATGCTTCAGGACCTGGGGGCGTTGCAGGTCTCAGATCTGCTTTTCCGGCATGTTGACAACGAGACCATCAAGGTCGTCGGTCACCTGCAGCTGGCAGGTCAGGCGGGACCGGGCCGGGTCACGTTCCCACGCAAAGTCCAGCATGTCCTCTTCCATGATCTCCATCTCGGGCAGCCGATCCACCCAGGCGGCATCGACATAGACATGGCATGTCGAGCAGGCGCAGGCACCACCACAGTCGGCATCGATACCCGGGATGCCATTGTCCCGGGCCCCCTCCATGACCGTCAGTCCGTTGGGGACATCGATGACATGCGGTGTCCCGTTATACTCGATATAGGTGATCTTCGCCATGGTCTGCCTTCATGCAATCTTCATGCAACATACCGCGTATCTCCCGGGCCGAATGCCCCGGTTCATGCGCGGGAGGCGATTATGATATCTCGACCGGCATGCCAACTCATTTCATGCCGCGCATGGCCTTGATCGCATCATAGGCTGCGTTGGCATTGGCCATCTTGCGGTTGCAGACCTCGATGAACTCCTCGGGCATCCCCCTGGCAACGGCCACATCCGGATGCGACTCCCTGATGATCCTGCGAAAGGCGGCCCGGATCTCGCTGTCGGATGCATCGGCAGACACGCCGAGGACAGCATAGGGATCACTGTCCACTGCCGGCGCCGCGGATGCCGCGGCAAATCCTGCCTCGATGCGGCGCAACGCGGCCGCATCGAGGCCAAAGCACCGGGCGACCCCGGCCAGGAAGCGACGCTCGTTCGGATGATAGTGCCCATCACAGGTGGCAATCAGCACCAGGGCACCAAGCAACTGCTCCAGAACCTCCGTCCGGGCCCGAAAGATGCCGGCAATCTGGGTTGCATAGGATTCGTAGTCGGTCGTATCGGCCGTGGCCTGCCGGAACAGGGCTCCCATCATCTGGTCAGCGGATTTGGGCAGGTTGAAGACCCGTTTGATCGTGGCGATCTCGTCACGGGCCACATGCCCGTCGATCTTGCTGAGTTTGGCAGCGAGAACGAAGAACGTCACCACCCAGGATGCATGGAGGATCTCCTCCTTGCTGTGCTGACCCGCATCAAAATGTCCGCGCCGGCCCGCCCTGCCCCGGGTCTGGCGGGCCTGGTCGATCCCGTGGCCCGCAACGGCACCAAGCACCAGACCGATCGGGCCACCGATCGCCAGTCCGATGGTGCCACCCAGCAATTTGCCCCAGATCGCCGTTGTTCCACTCCTTTGCTGCCGTTGCCCGCACAACCCATCACGGTTCCCGATGCCTGCCGATAGGCGAAATCCCCCGGACCGGCAACCACATCAGCCCTTCCGATGGCCGGACATATGGCATTGAGCGGGACACGGTCCTTCAGACAATGCGCCGACCGAACCGGAGGGGCATGGTGCCGATCCTCATGATCCCGGTTATCCCGGCCGCAGCGTGCCTGTCGGCATTTGGTGGCGCACCGCACGGCTGCCATGGACCGGCGCACCTTGATCTGGACGACATCGACCGTTGCACCTCAGAGCGGCACGGGAGTTCGGTAGGATAAATCAGGAATTTTGTCGTCAGGTATGTGATCGCCTATGTATGGGTATGCCGCTGACAAACCAAACAGGTCGTTGATCGTGAATACCACTCCAAGCAATCTGGAAGCCGAACTTCGTAAACTCCGGGAACTGCCAACCCCCGTCAGCAGCTGGCACGTGAAAACGGGAACCGCGCCATCCCGGTCGGGGTGCTGGTCGTAGCGTCTGACGGCGCGGCAGGGCAAGCGCAGCAGAAGCGAATCGCAGCCACCGACCGATCTGGGCTATACCCCTCGGCGGGTGTTTCGTTGACAAGCCCGAAAGGCTTGGTCTATCACGGGATGCCCATAGTGTTGGTGCGGGAGGAATGAGAATGCAAGACTTGATGCGGAATGGCCTGGTCGGGGTCGCCACCATCCTCTTCACTGGCGCCAGTGCCCTGGCGGTCGGTGATGACCTGGTGGTTCTCGATTGGTCGGGTTTTGAGGATGAGGGATTCTTCCAGGGGTATCTGGAACAGCATGGCACCGCACCGACATACTCCTTCTTCGGTGAGGAGGAGGAAGCCTTCAAGAAGTTGCAGGCGGGTTTCGGGGCCGATGTCGCCCACCCCTGTTCACAGTCCATCTCGAAGTGGTATGAGGCCGGGCTCCTGGATCCGCTGCAGACCGACCGCATCGAACGCTGGGACGAGGTCAACGCCAGCATGAAGGATGCCTTCAAATTCGGAGGCAACTACTACATGTTGCCGGCTGACTGGGGCACGACGGCCATCGCCTACATGCCCGACAGGGTTCCCGAGTCCGCTGTCGCGACCCTGCAGGTCTTTCTTGATCCCGCCTATGCCCAGCAGGTCTCCCTGCCCGACAATGTCGACGACATCTACGCCCTTGGCTTCCTGGCCACCGGCATTGATGACTGGACAACCGCCACGCAGGAGGACTTTGAAAAGGCCTCGGCCTGGCTGCGCGAGGCGCACAGGAATGTGCGCACCTACTGGCGTGATGGTGCTGAACTCTCCCAACTGCTTGCCAGCGGTGAGGTCGGACTGGCCTGGGCCTGGAACGAAACACCGACGACAATGCAGGCCGAGGGCTTTGATGTCGGCTACAACCGTTCGCCGGTCGAGGGGTCATCAACCTGGTTCTGTGGTTATGTCGATCTGGCCAACGGGCCCAATGACGAGGCCCTGGTGTACGATTTCTTCAATGCCTGGATGGACCCCCGGTCTGCAGCATACATTGTCGATGCCTGGGGCTACGGTCATGGCAACCAGGCCGCAATCGACGCCCTGGGACCCGAGGTCCTTGATGCCGTCGGTCTGGGACCGGTGTCCGTCCCGATCCTCTTCCAGTCACCCATGGACAACGCGCTCCGGGAGCAAATGATCAGGGAATTCGAGCTCATCAAGACCGGATTCTGATCGCCACTGCGCAACCCGCAGCGCCCGGGTGCACTCCGGGAGTGCCTGGGGTTGTCACAGGGGCATGCTGACTGCTACCGGCACGGGACCCAGGGCACCGGGCAGATGGTCGTGACATGATTGTGCTTGCCAGACATTGGGTCGGTCGGCTCAATCCCGGTCTCATCCTGATCGGCCCGCCCTTTCTGTATGCAGCGATCCTGCTGGCGGCCCCGGTTGCGGCCGTGCTCCTGCTGAGTTTCTGGACCCAGGACTATCTTGAACTGCAGCGGGATCTGAGCCTCGTCAATTACCAGGCAGCCTGGACTGAGCGGGTCTATCAGGTGCTGATGCTCCGCTCGCTCAGGGTTGCCCTGCTGGTGGGCAGCATCACGGTCCTGCTGGCCTTTCCCGTGGCCTATTTTCTCTCCTTTCATATCCCCGCCCGCCGCAAATCCCTCTGGCTGTTTCTCATCACCATCCCGTTCTGGACCAGCTATCTGGTCCGGATTTTTCTCTGGAAGGTCATCCTTGGCTACAATGGTGTCATCAATGGCTCGCTCACGGCACTGGGTCTGATCGAGGCTCCCCTGCGCTTCATCCTCTACAATCAGGCCGCTGTCGTGATGACGCTCTGCCATGCCTGGATTCCCTTTGCTGTCCTGCCGATCTACGTCGCCCTTGAAAAGATTGACCGCTCGCTCCTCGAGGCTGCCGAGGATCTCGGCGACGGGCCCGTCCGCCGGTTTTTCCGCATTACCCTGCCGCTGGCGATGCCGGGCGTCGTGGCCGCCGGCCTGATCGTCTTCATTCCAACCGTCGGTGACTACATCACACCCAACCTCGTCGGAGGCCCCAACGGTCTGATGATCGCCAACATGATCGAAGTCCAGTTCAAGAAAGCCAACAATGAGCCGCTCGGGGCCGCCCTGGCCCTCACCGCCATGGCACTGGTTGGAGCCCTGGCCCTGGTGTTTGTCTGGGCAACCAGAAAATACCTCAGGATGCCGTCATGAACCGGAGGTCGCCACCCGCACTCCTGGTCTATATCGGCCTGTTCCTGGTCTTTCTCTATGCCCCCACCCTCCTCCTGCCGCTCTTTGCCTTCAACGACAGCACTATTGTCGCCTTCCCGCTCAAGGGCTTCACGGTCACGTGGTTTGCCGACCTGCTCGAGGCCGCCACGCTGCATGATGCAACCATCAACAGCCTGATTGTCGCCCTGTCGTCCTCCATCCTGGCCACCAGTCTCGGAATCCTGACCGCCCGCGCAACCACCCGATACCGGTTTCCCTTCATGCAGGGCGTGTTGGGCCTGATCATGCTGCCCATGGTCCTGCCCGAAATCATCATCGGAGCCGCGTTTCTCGTCGTCATTCTCCAGCTCGGGTTCTCGCTCTCCCTGCTCAGCATCATTCTCGGTCATACACTGCTCTGTACGCCCTTTGCGGTGGCCATCCTGCGCACCGCCTTCCAGGGCCTTGATCGTTCCTATGAGGAGGCCTCCATTGATCTTGGTCATTCACGATGGACAACATTCCGCTGCATCCTCATGCCCATGGTCCTGCCTGGCGTGATTGCCAGCCTCCTGATCTCCTTCACCATTTCCCTTGATGAATTCATCATTGCCTTCTTTCTCTCAGGCACCGAGACCACCCTGCCGGTGTACATCTGGGGCCAGCTGCGGTTTCCCCAGCGGATACCCAATATCCTGGCCCTCGGCACCATCCTGATCCTGATCTCCCTGGCCCTGCTCACGACGGCCGAATTCTTCCGTCGCCGGGGCCAGGCCCGGTTGGGACTGACCGAGACAGGGCCCCTGCTGTGACAACCATGCCCATCATCGAACTCGATCAGGTTCAGAAATCCTATGGCGCCGTTGTGGCCCTGCATGCCATCTCACTGACCATCGAGGCGGGAGAGTTCTTCACGCTGGTGGGCCCGTCCGGCTGTGGCAAGACAACGCTCCTGCGCCTTCTGGCCGGCTTTGAGATCCCCGATGGCGGCACGGTCATGATCGATGGGGCCGACATGGCCGGTGTACCGGCCAATCGTCGGCCGACCAACATGGTCTTCCAGAACTATGCCGTCTTCCCCCATATGAGCGTTGCCGACAACATCGCCTACGGGCTCAAGGCCCATCGGGTCACACCCGACCAGGTGGCCCGACGAACCGAGGAGGCTCTCGTCATGGTTGGTCTTGCCGGTCTGGGGCAGCGCCCACCCGCCGCTCTCTCGGGAGGCCAGCGGCAACGGGTGGCCCTGGCCCGGGCCCTTGTGCTGCAACCCAAGGTCCTTCTACTCGATGAACCCATGTCAGCCCTCGATCGGAAACTCCGCGAACAGATGCAGACGGAGCTCCGCTCCCTTCAGCGGGCTGTCGGCATCACCTTTGTCCTCGTCACCCATGATCAGGAGGAGGCCCTGATCCTTTCTGACCGCATTGCTGTCATGTTCGACGGCCGCATCGCCCAACTGGCCACCCCGCATGACCTCTACCAGCGGCCCCGATCCCGCCCTGTCGCTGCCTTCATCGGCGCGATGAACTTTCTGGCTGTCGACAGCATCGCCCGGACCACCAATGCCATCACCCTCGACATCGAAGGGCTGGGACGGGCCACGATTCCTGCATCCCTGGCTCCGACCGGCCCCGGCGACTCACCCGTCGTTGGCATTCGACCCGAAATGCTGACCATCCTCGAGATTGATCCGTCGGCCGCTGAACGGTCGTGCCCCGGCACCATCGTCGATGTCCAGTATTCGGGTGACATGACCTGCTACGGGGCCCGGTTGGCCGCCAGCGACCTCACCGTCCAGGTCGTCATGCGCAACACCGCCGGTCGGCGCACCCTGGCTCCCGGTGAAGCAGTCCGGATCGGTTGGAATCCCGACTCCATTCTCCTCCTCAACTGATCCCCACCCCGCACACCGTTACGATGGTCTTGCCGGCGGGCGGAATTTGACAGGCGGCATCGTGTTGTCTATGCTGGAGCCAACCGTTGGGGTGCCCTTGTGGGCTGAGATGATCTTGTGCGAACCCATCGAACCTGAACCGGACAATGCCGGCGGAGGGAACGGTGCACCGACACACTTCCATTTCAATGGCCTCTTGGCGTCAGCGGTTGGAGGGGAAACCGAGGTTGTCCAGCTGCCCCATGGTCCTGCCAGCAGGCCACAGAGGGGCGGCATGGGGATGACTGCAGGGCACCCCGCTTGCCGGATACCGTGCGAAAGGAAGACAGGAAAATGATACGCATGCTGACTGTTGTCGCCCTCGTTGCCAGTGCAGCGCCTGGTCTGGCCATGGATCGAATGACTCTCCTGCTGGACTGGTTTGTCAATCCTGACCATGGGCCGGTGATCATCGCCGAGGAAATGGGCTATTTTGCCCAGCAGAATCTTGCGGTCGAGGTGATCCCTCCGGCCGACCCCTCCCTGCCACCACGTCTGGTGGCCGCCGGTCAGGCCGATCTGGCCATCTCGTACCAACCCCAGCTGCACCTGGCCATCCATGAAGGTCTGCCGCTGGTGCGCGTTGGCACGTTGGTGGCCACGCCATTGAATTGCCTGCTGGTTCTGGCCGATGGACCAATTGCCACGCCGGGTGATCTGGCCGGCCGCAAGATCGGTTTTTCCGTGGCCGGAGTCGAGGAGGCGGTCCTGACGGTGATGCTGGAAAAATACGGAGTCAGCCTTGATGAGGTCGAGTTGGTCAATGTCAACTTTGCCCTCTCGCCGTCGCTGATGTCCGGTCAGGTTGATGCCGTGATCGGGGCCTTCCGGAATTTCGAGTTGAATCAGATGGATATCGAGGAGGTCCCGGGGCGATGCTTCTATCTCGAGGAAGAGGGCATGCCATCCTACGACGAGCTGATCTATGTGGCCAACCCCGAAACCATGGACACGGATGTGATCACCCGGTTTCTGGCTGCAACCGAGCTGGCCACCCAGTTCATCATCAACAACCCCGAACACGCCTGGGAGATTTTTTCTGCCACGACACCCGAGTTGCAGGACGAACTGAACATCCGGGCCTGGGCCGACACCCTGCCCCGGTTTGCCCTGCGCCCGGCCGCCTTTGACCATGGCCGCTATGCAGCATTTGAAGCCTTCCTGCATGACCAGGATCTGATCCCGACCCAAAATCCTGTCAGCATGATCACCGTGGACGTGACAGCCAGATAGCAACGGGTGGGCACCCTCATGCTGCCCGGCATGCCACGGTCCTGCCCGGAACTCCCGCCTGTCGGCGGGCAGTGACCACCGCACTGCCGCGAGACCTGCAGGATGTCTACCGCCCCGGCGATTGATCTCAAGGGATCAGCCAGAGTCGATGGGATCTGTCTCTTCGATAACCTGGAGTTCACCATGGTCGCCAACGGCTGGACCTGCATCCTTGGCGTCTCGGGGGTTGGCAAGACAACCATCCTGCGCCTGATTGTCGGCCTGGCCACCGGTGCCGAGTTCCGGGGCACGATTGCCGCCAGCGACGGGAGACCCATTGCCGATCGGGTGGCCTACATGGCCCAGAATGACCTGCTTCTTCCCTGGGCCACAGTGCTCGGCAATGTGTCCCTCGGGGCCCGATTGCGCGGCGAGCCGGTCAATCGGGACCGGGCCCGACAACTGATTGCCAGAGTCGGGCTCGAGGGCCATATCGACAAGAAGCCCCATCTTCTTTCGGGTGGCCAGCGCCAGCGTGTTGCGCTGGCCCGGACACTGATGGAGGATCGAGCCATCATCCTGCTCGATGAACCCTTTTCAGCCCTTGATGCCCGAACACGGGCCGAGATGCAGGAGTTGGCCCATGACCTGCTTGCCGGATGCACCGTTCTGTTGGTCACGCACGACCCCGGGGAAGCAGCCCGGCTGGCTGACCGGCTGTTCGTGATGACGGAGAGTGGGTTCCACAGCGTCGCCCCGCCTGCGAGTCCTGCACCCCGGACCGTTGATGCCCCGGGTATCCTGCAGGCCCAGGCCCAGCTGCTTGCCTTCCTGAGGGCGGCGTGATGCGCTTCATGAGCGGCATCCTTGCCACGGGACTTGCTGTGGCCATCTGGCAGGCGATCGTCAGCATCACCGGCGTTCCACGCTTTGTCCTGCCGGCCCCATGGACCGTGGCCGAGACCTGGATCGCCAACCGGGGTCTCATTGCCGTCCATACGCTGGCCACATCCATCGAAATCGGGCTTGGCATGCTGATCGGCGTGGCGCTGGGGATTCTGACAGCCCTGGCGTTGTCGGTTTCCAATGTTGCCCGCCTGACCGTGCGCCCGGTCCTGGTCTTCACCCAGGCCCTGCCAGTCTTTGCCCTGGCTCCGATCCTGACCCTGTGGTTGGGTTTTGGCCTTGGCTCGAAGGTCGCCATGGCTGTCCTGATCATCTACTTTCCAGTCACTTCAGCCTTTTTTGACGGGCTCATGCGGACCCCATCCGGCTATCTCGACCTTGCCGCCTCCATGGGAGCAAGTCGCAGAGCCATCCTCTGGCAGATCAAGGTCCCGGCCGCCCTCCCCGCCCTCGGCTCCGGCCTCAGGCTGGCAGCCGTCTATGCTCCGATCGGCGCCGTGATCGGTGAGTGGGTCGGGGCCAGCCAGGGTCTCGGCTATCTGATGTTGCTGGCCAATGGCCGCGCCAAGACAGACTTGATGTTTGCTGCCCTCCTGACACTGGGCGTGCTCTCCGTGACCCTCTACCTGACCGTCAACCACCTCACACTGGTCGCCCTGCGGCGCCATACGCCCGGAGCCTGAGAACCAGCCTGGCCGGGAGTCCCCGCAAGACCAAGGGCACCATCGGCGATGCGAGGAGGCGCCTGCCGCCCCCTCGCACACTTGATTTGATCCGCTCTCCTGGCGGGCGGTTACCTCAAGCCCAACGTGACGGCCACAATGGTATCACGGGTTTGCATAAGGAGCAGAATCCGGGACTTGCCATCGATGCGGGCCGCCTCGACAGCCTCCTCGGCCTCACCGACAGCAGCCACCTCAAGACCGTTGATCTCGAGAATGACGTCGCCAGGCCGGATCAGTTTGGCAAAGGCCTCGGAGTCCTGGTCGACACCTGTGACCA
Organism: Paracoccaceae bacterium; assembly: GCA_965215545.1. Taxonomy (GTDB): domain Bacteria; phylum Pseudomonadota; class Alphaproteobacteria; order Rhodobacterales; family Rhodobacteraceae; genus MPNP01. The sequence goes on along the minus strand of OZ244066.1, from coordinate 2,565,585 downwards.
CAATCCCGGCAACATCCTCACCGAGACGGTATTGCTGGCGCAGCGGATCATTGATCGTCGCGATGTCCATACCGACCAGCGAACCGCTCTCGCCCTCGGCGTCCTGTTCAGGGATCATGGCGGTCATCTCCGGATCGTCGCGCAAGGCCAGCGTGGCCGACTTGCTGATGATCTCGCCTTCGCGGTGGACCTCAAAGGTCACGTCGGCCTCCGGTCCCGCTGCCACGATCACCCGCTGCATGTGCTTGAGACTTTCAATGGTCTCACCATCGACACTCAGAATCACATCACCGCGCATCAGCCCAGCCCTGTCAGCTGGCGAACCTTCAATCACCTCGGTCACCAGCACGCCCGAAGCCATGTCGAGATCCAGTGCCTCGGCAAAATCATCCGAGACATTCTGCATGACGATCCCGAGCCAGCCCCGCTTGACCGACCCGAATTCGATCAGGGAATCAACAACGGATTCCACCACGGCCGAGGACATCGAGAAGGCAATGCCGATCGAGCCGCCACTGCCACCGGCCCGGCTGTTGCCGGGAATGATGGCAGTGTTGACCCCGATGACCTCGCCGGCGAGGTTGAACAGCGGTCCGCCCGAATTGCCCACATTGATCGCGGCATCGGTCTGGATGAACTCATCATCGATCCCCCCCATGCGCCGGTACCGCGCCGAGATGATTCCCTTGGAGACCGAAAAGCCCAACCCGAAGGGATTGCCGATGGCAATGACCGTGTCCCCTTCCCGGGCTGCTTCGGAGTCCCCGAACGGAACCGCAGCCAATGGATCCTCGGCATCGATCTTGAGGACAGCAATGTCGGTTGTCTTGTCGGTACCGACCACCTCGGCCGGCAGGCGGTCCCCATTCTCCAGTTCGACGATGACCCGGCCACCACCCTCGATCACATGATGGTTGGTAACGATGTAGCCATCCTCGGATGTGATGAAACCGGAACCGATCTTGACCCGTCGATCACGGGAGGGTTGATCCTGCCCCTCGGGATCGGGATTCTGTGGGTTGAGCAGTTCCCACAGGGGGGAATCCTGCGGGATGAGGTTGCCAATGGAATTGCTTCGGGTGACCGTGCCATACAGTTCGATATTGACCACGGATTTCTTGAGTCGATCAACCAGGGGGGCAATGTTCTCATCATGGGCCAGGGTCGGTCCGGCCAGGACAAGGCCCACAAGCAACACAAGGACCCTCGCCGGCCGATTGATGACATCAATCCAGGTCGGGATCGTTGAGAAAGTAACAGCGCTCATATGCATCTCCTATTGCAGGATGGAGGTCTTGTAAGTGTAAGAATGGGTCGGCCCTTGCCAGATTTCACCACACCCGTAATCTAAATTTTCATTAAGCAGCACCCGAGATCCATCCCCTCCCCGACAGCCCGTGGCCATCCCGGCTTGAACTCGCCCACCCGCCTCTGCTATAGGCGGCAATGCCAACACGGGTTCCAAGTTCGGCCACCTCGGCCGGGTTACCTGTTAAATACGCTCATGACGGCACGGGGTCGCTCCCTGCGCTGAGTCAATAGACAGGATTCACTTCCGTTGGACTTGGAAAGTGTTGGCAATGGCCCGGCACCTTTGTGTCGGGGAAATGGCCAACACAGGAAGAGTCCACAATGACCAGACATCAATACACGCCCCTGACCGCCAACCGGCCCCCGATGGGTCCCGGCAGGCAAACCCTCTGACGCGCTGAAGCCGGCTGCGGGCCACGCCCCGACCGGATTCCTGCCCGGGGACACACCCCCGTGTCCCGGGCCGCCAGCACCGCAGGACAGCGCGGTCTCTCACGATCACACCGCTGCCCCGCACAGAACGCCCGGGTCCAGCCTGCATGATCCCCTGTTTCGTCATTTCCCTGCCTGATTGCACCGGGCGGCGGTCAGCCATCCGCATCCGACTGCAGGCGCTGGGCATCCCCTTCGAGTTCCTCGATGCCGTGGATGGGCGAGATCGCCTTCCACCGGACTATGAAAACCAGATTGATCGCGCAGAGACCAAGCGGCGTGGACGAGTGCTGGCCGATGCCGACTATGCCTGCGCCCTGTCTCACATCAACGCCTATCGCCACATCGTGGCCGCGGCGCACCCCCATGCCCTGATCCTGGAGGATGATGCGATTCCCCAGCCAGCCCTCGCCGACTTCCTTGCCGGTCGGCACTACGAACTGGCCAGCGTGACCCAATTGTTTGTCACATCGTACCCCTATGTGCGTTGGTCCGGGGCCAAGGGACTGTTCGCAGGCCACACATCCCATGTGCTGGCCCCCATCATGCGGGGTGGGGCGGTGGCTTATGTTCTGTCCCTGGAGACGGCCCGGTTCTTCCTCGCTCATGCCCTACCGATCGCCGCTGGAGCCGACTGGCCGGATTGCGCCAAAACCATCATCGCCCGACGGGACTGGCGGATCGTCCATCCCCTCCTGTGCCATCATCCCAGCCATCGCGAACAGCGGGCCGGGCAGTCCATTCTACTGACGCAGAGTTGCCGAAGCTCCGAATGCCCAGTCGAGCAGCGTCGCAAGCACCGGATACAGATGTGGCAGGACTTGCCACGCAAATGCCTCTACCGACGCCTGCCCCGTGTCCGGTCGCGCGACTCATGACAGAGGGGTCGGGAACAGCCACCCGGACCGTCCCGGTCGAGCTGACCGAGGCCCAGTATCGCCTCTGCCAACGTCTGTCGGAGTTGAACGGCATGACGGTAGCCGAGATCATCGAGGCAGCTGCCGACAAGGGTCTCCAGACCCTGGCCGCCGAGGTCCTGCGCGAGTCCGAGTCCGGACCGCGGTCGGCATGAGCCAGCTCGTTGTCGCGCTGTCGACCATCCCGCCCCGTTTTGCGGAGATCGGTGCAACGCTCAACACCCTCCTGACCCAGAGCATCACACCCGACCGGATCGAGGTCTGGATCCCCCGGTTCTACCGCCGGTTTCCCGAGCATGCCTTCTGCCGGCCCACGGTGCCGGACGGTGTCACCATCGCGGTCACCGACAAGGACTTGGGTCCGGCCACGAAAGTCCTGCCCTGTGCCCGCAGGTACCGGGGCACGGACACCCGGATCCTCTATTGCGATGACGACCGGCTGTACTGGAAAGATCTCCTGAAGACCCGGCTGGCGGCGGCGGCCAGGAAGCCGGAGGCCGCCATTGCGGCCATCGGCTGTGATGTGGATTTTTTTGAACAGCGGTGGGTCCGTGGCGATTTTCGGGACTTCCCGGCTCCCCATCGCTCCCACGCCAACCTGCCCCGGGTCAATCGCCGGCGGGGCGGTCTGCGGAACCTGCTCCGGAACCTTCCCTACTGGCTGGCCCGGCAGATGGCCTTTGCCCGGCAGAGGGGGCCGGGGTTCATGATCTGGCCCCCCGATTGTGGCTATGCGGACATTGCCGAGGGCTTCGGGGGCATCCTGGTCCGACCGGAGATGTTTGATGATGGGGCCTTTGCCATCCCGCCGATTCTGTGGGCCGTGGATGACATCTGGCTCTCGGGATGTCTGGCCCGCCAGGGCATTCCGATCTGGGTGGAAAAACTGGTTTGCAAGGGAGGACAGGAAAAGAACAACACGGGCAGGATCGTGGACAGTCTCACAAGCGCTGTGATCGATGGCCACAGCAGGACCGAAGCCAATCGGGCTGCCATCTCGTATTTCCGTGACACGCATGGGGTGTGGCGGTGACCATGATAGCCATGCAGAACAGGGCATGGCCGGTTGCAGCATAGGCGCGCACAAGTGGCAAATCAGTTTGTTCAATTACACTTGGGAATGGTGCGGCAACCATGATCGGGTTGGTGACCTTTGCCGACAGCAGGTTCCAGGGATCCTTGGAACGATTCCGGATCCAGGCCCAGAGAATGTTGGATTTCGATTGCATCTCAGTGAACTCCGAAAGCGATATCCCATCGGATTACCGCAAGCGCCATCACGCTCGCCTCGCGCCCGAGACCCGCGGGTTTGGGTTCTGGTGCTGGAAGCCCTTCATCGTCCTTCGTGAACTGAAGCGTGCGCCAGACCTTGAGATCCTGATCTATTGCGACGCCGGGCTCCATCTTTGGCCAGGAGGAAGGAAGCGCTTGCACGAGTACTTTCAGACCCTGCGGCAATCCCCTCATGAAATTTTGGGTTTTCAAATGGTCCACCACATCGAAAAGCAGTGGACGAAGGGAGACATGTTTGCACATCATGGTATCCCTCTGACTCATCCCCACGCCCTTTCCGGCCAGATTTGTGGGGGGCTCTGGATGGTCAAGAACACTTCTATCGTTCGGGAGTTTCTTGACCAATGGATTGACCTGACCGAGCAGCAGCCCCAGTTGTTCGATGATCGTGATTCCAAAGCGCCTAACGCTACGGATTTTATCGAGAACAGGCACGATCAATCCTACTTTTCTCTTACCGCCAAGATGATGGGTGCCGTACTCTTCCCGGAAGAGGAGACTTATCCCCGTGGAAACTTGGAGTGGACCTCACTGCGCAACTATCCGTTTCATGCTCGCCGGCACAAACACCACCGCTACAATCGGTGGACGGATCGGGAGATGCGCTACCGGATCCGTTTGGCCTTCACGATGAATAGATTCGGTAGCCATCCGTGACCGACCGCAACACGCTTGGCTGGTATCAGCCTGCAGGCCAAGGTCGGTCAGAGAGCGAGGTGGGCCCGGTATGACGCTCCGATTCCCCTACGTCACGCTCAAGCGGCGCACCCAGATCCGAGCCATGCGCGAGGAAATCGACGCCGCCTCGCAGGCCGCTCGAACACTGGAAATCCTCAAGGCAGTGCCTCCAAAGACATGGCCCCAGATCATTGCCCATCACAGCAAGTCAAAATCACAAGTCCAGCAGGATCTCTTCGCCCTGGCCCTGAACGACGTCAGGCACGGCGGCTACTTTGTCGAGTTCGGGGCCACCGATGGCGTTGACATCAGCAACACATGGCTTCTGGAGACCCACTTTGGCTGGAAGGGAATCCTCGCTGAACCTGCCCGCATCCGGCATGCCGATCTCAGGAGGAACAGGCGTTGCCACATTGACACACGCTGTGTCTGGAGCGGCGAGACCACTGCCGCCACTGGAGGGCGGATCGAATTCACGGAACACATCCATCCCGATTTGTCTGGGGTTTCGGCCTTGCTCCCCCGGCGACGGTGGTGCTCCACCAAGTCCACGGCATACGAGGTCGAGACGATCACACTCAATGATCTCCTGTCGGAATATTCCGCACCAGCCCATATCGACTACCTGTCTGTTGACACCGAGGGCAGTGAATTGGCCATCCTGAGCGCCTGCGATTTTGACCGGTGGAGTTTTGGTGCCCTGACCGTTGAGCACAACTTCCTGCCCCAGCGGGAGGCGATCCATGCGCTGCTGGCATCACATGGCTACAAACGCATTCTGACCCACATCTCGGAACAGGATGACTGGTACGTGCCCGTATAGGCAGGGCCAAATACTACCAACAGGAGACCCATGCGTCGTTCCAGAACCCGCCGCGCTGCTCCACCAGTCAGTGAAACTGCCACCTGGCCGATCGCCGATCGCTCCCCGGGAGTGCGCTGCCCGCCTCTGGGTCCCGATGGCCTGCCGAGGCATCTGGAGACGATCCTTGCCCGCGGCAAGCGACAGACCCCCTGGCGCACATCATGCGCGTCCGCATCGGTATCGTCGGCGGCGGCGGGGATCACGATCGGCTTGGGTGTGCGAGCTGCCGCACGCTCGGGTGCCGGCCCTCTGTTGCTCAGGTGCAGGTGCCGCCGTCCGGGGTGAACTGGTAGACGACCCCGCCGTTGCTGAGCTGGCCGTCCAGATCAGTACAATTGTCCATATCGAACACGGAAATGTCAATCCAGCGTCGGTTCGGGTCGACCCGGTCGCCGGGGCCCGGCATCAGGAGGATGCGGATCACACGGCCGGGCTGTTCGATCCGGTCGTTGCCGAAGCAGAACCAGCTGGCTGGCGGAACCTGGCACCACGTTGTTGTGAGAGTACCTGTGGACTGGCCGCGGGTCTGGATCGCTGCACTGTCGATCGCCACATAGGCCGGCATGCCATGGTCCCGCAGTCGATTCGGACCGGACAGGGGGATGGCCATCAGCTCAACGGTCACATTGGCATTAGGCCCGCCGTTGACCCGGAGCCAGACTGGCGTGCAGCCGGCGTCTATCTCCTCCATGGTTGTGCCGAGCATCCTTCCACGGTTGTCAGCAGCGATGCTGATCGTCGGCACCTGGGCGGTGGCGGGCAGGGCGTGGGTCGCGACCAGGAGGGCGGCTGTGAGAGCTGTCAGGCTGTCATGGGGGCATCAGTCCGGGTATGGTGGGTGTCCTTGTGTGGGATTGGCTCTGGACAGACTCTGCGACCCGTGCGCGGGCCTTCAGACAAACTTCAGGATCGCGACGGCAAGACCGATCATGCCGGCCATCGCCAGGATCAGCCGGGTCTCCCGTTGGGCCATGTCTTCCGCCAAGCCGGCAATGTTGGTACGGTATTCTGCCTTTATTGTGTTCATGCGTTCCTCTTGCGTATCCAGGTTTCCTCTCAACGCGGCAATCGCCAGTGCGTTCTCTGTCTCATCTGTCATCCCCAACCGTTAAATCCCTCAACCGCCCACGGTCAACCGGCAATCCATCGCGCATCCCTTGTCGGGCGATCCAACGGCGGTCGCGCTCAGTTCGGCCCCTTGTCGAGCACTATCGGGTTCGCCCTTGCGCATCGGCTGGACTTTGACCCGGCACCACGGCTCAAGGCGATGGCCCGCCAGACACTGGTGCTTGCCTCGGCCGGTCAGCGTGCAGACCTGCCGAATCTCGTAACCGTTCTTTCGGGCTTTGTGGACAGGCAGGGGATCGTGCACCAATACGATGAAACGGTGAAATGCGCGGCGGCAATGCAGTGCACCACATCTGTTGCCAATGCCGTACTGCAGGATGTCGATCGGGCCATGGCCGGGGGCGTGCCCCGATGTTCGTCATTTGTGAGGCGATTGTCAGCCGTGGTCAGGCCACGCGCCGGTGCCATCGGTCACGCGGAGGGCGCGGGGGGCCTGCAAACGACCCGGATGGTGTCGATCCGGTCCGTTACGAGGAAGGGCGCAGGACTCAGGACGGCAGGCCGAGCAGGATGCCGAGGAAGGCAAGCCCGGCGCCCAGGATGGCAACGGTAATGAGCATCTGGGCGATACCGAACCCAACCGTCCACCGCAGATTGTCCTTGTCGCGCTGGGCCATGTCGGTCTTCCAGTGGGCCATGTTGGCCTCCATACTGGCCAGGCGGGCCTCAATGCGTGATTCCATGGCGTCATTCTCCGCCCGTGATGTCTTGATCGCGCCGTCCAGTCGAATGATCTGTTGGGCCAGATCGTGCATGTCCGGATCGGAAATCATGCCCGCATGGTACACAAGGGATTGCTGGGGGTCAATGATGGGACCACCCTCAGACCGCCGCCGCATGCTGTACAGAGGACCCATGCACCATCTGGGCCACCTTGCGCCTGGCGCCTTCCGACCGGCGATCATGGCGGGCGGTGGTGGCCGTAACGAAGGTGCAGCACAGATCATGGGGGAACAGCGGCCGATACAGGCCTGGACGGGCATGGGAGCTCCGGCCCCGATGACGCCACCCTTGGTGATCGGTGCGAGGATCGGGCCCGGGCCGGCGTCGCGCACGGCCCGCCAGGCCGCGAGGGCAGCCCGACCGCCGGCGGGGCATAGACGGTGCATTGCTTGTTGCCCTTGCCGAGGACCCGGCACTGGCCGCCGGTCGGGGCATAGTCGGCCCTGGTCACTGTCACGGCCTCGGTCCGGCGCAGCTCACAGCCAGGCAACAGGGCCAAGCCGGTAGCATCGCGGGCCCCGGTCGGCGTGCCATCGGCACAGGCGACAAACAGGGCGCGCAGCTCGCCCGCCTCAAGGGCATGGCCGGTTGGCAACCACTGGCCCTTGACGGACGGGATCGCCGCGGCCCGGTGATAGGCTTCGGCATCGACCAGCTCGAGCAGCCAGGCCTGGCGCAGGACGCCGCAGACGGCAGCGAGATGCTTGTTGGCGGTGGCCGGCGCAAAGGCGGTCTGCCAGTGGGTGCGCAGGCGAGCCAGGTGCTGGAAGCGCAGGGCTGCCCAGGGAAAGGTCTCGAGATCATGGCCGAGGGCGCAGGCGGTGGTGGCAAGGGCAAACCACATGATGGCCCGACCCGGGCCATCGGCCAGGGCCGGATTGCGATCAGGTGTCGCCAGGTCCGGCAACCTTGGGGCCGGGGTGATAGACGGGGAGAGTGTCGGGGTGCCGGATTTTCATAAGGAGAGGTGTGGTGCTCTCCGAAAGACGTGTTCCTTTTGTTGTCCCTCAGAGCGCCAGCGAGGGTTCGAAATCCAGGACCTCAATCACGCAAATTGGCAAATGGCCGACGGCCGGCATGCGCTGATTTGAAAGTTTCGATGCAATGCTTCTCAACCTCCCTCGGGTCAACGCTTGTCTCCATCCAGCACACCAGCAGATCCGATGCATCGGCAAGCTGCCAGATATATCTTCCGCCCCAATGGGGGGGCCTTTCTTCTTGGCCGAAGCGCGTGAGGTCGCTGAGGCGTTTTCGCAGTGTTGCCTGGCTCCGGCTGCCTGTTTGACCGACATATACAATCAATGCACCATCCACCCACTCTTTTTCCAAAGCGGCAATGCTGACATTGGGATCTCGATTCTTGAAGTGGCCGCCTGTTCCCTTGCCAAGAAATCGTGGCCTGGAGGTACAGGTCCGGAGAACCAGATAAACACCTGGTTCAGCTGGTATGCTGTTCCGGTTGGCACGGTCAAGATCTGCAAAAGCAAGAAAACCATCAAAACCGCGTTTGCGTAACGAGGAGACGGTTGCCAGATCGTTGGGTCTCAAATCGGAAAGAGCGTCATATCGCTGGGATCAAGATCGCCCTGCCGGATGATGTAGCTCTGAAAGCTGGGGATTGGACAGGACATGCTCCGGCTGCTTGAATCCATTTGCAATGCGCCGCAATGGACCAGATGTGTCACGTATGTTTGGGCAGAATGACCTTCTGGAATGCGCCATCCTGCCTCGTCTTCCGATTCGGCATAGGTTTCAACAAGCGTGACAATTTTATCACGAGGAAGAGACTGGCCCAATTGTTGGGCCTTCCCAACCTCGAACATGACACGACCGACCAACAGGCGGGAGGAGTCCATTTCAGTGCTGAACTGGGTGGCGTAATAGCCGTGCCGAAGCTCATCGCTGCGTGCCTGCAGCGCGTCCCAATCCGTGATCCTGTCGAGATCCCCCTCCACGCCCGGCTCCAGCACCGCCTCGGTCAGGGCTTGCTGAGCCCAATGCACATGACGAGGCCAACCGTCTGTGGTACGCACCAGTGCCAACACCCGTTCAAGGCACGCCCCCATCGTCATGCCGAAGTGGGCACAGAACCGGGGCATGAGTTCGGTGTATTCCTCGATGGTCAGGCATCCGAGGGAATGGGCCTGGATCCCATGCGTCAAGCCCAGATCGCGCAGGTGCTCCTGCGTATCACCGAGACCAGCGCAAACCAGCGTGATGGGCAGTTTTGTCCTGGCTTCATGGATCGCCCGCAAAAACCGGGCCTGAGCTGAATCGCGGTCCGGCGCAAGGTTCTGGGCTTCATCCACCGCCACGATTACCGGTGAATCCCATTGTGGGGCTGGAAAGGCCTTGTGCAGCGAGCCGATCGACTCAATCTTGTGGGATTTGAACAGGCCGGCCAGGTCCATGGAAAGTTTTACGCCCCCCAGAACATCCAGAAGCGCCAGATTGCCAAGAGAGCGGGCTGCTGTACTGGCCAGCTTTATCAACTGTGACTTCGGCGTGGCTCCCAGGATGCCAATGGCCCGCAGAACATCCGGGAATTGATCACAGAGTTCGACGCTGGAAATTTCCAGTGTTTTCGGTACCTTCGGCAACACATTCTGCACCGTCAGCTCATGCAGGACCGAACTCTTGCCAGCACCGGGTGCGCCCTGGATGATGCGGGTGTTCCCGGGAGACGCCTGGCCATCCCGTCCTGTCAATTCAGCCAGTGCAAGAATCGTGTTCAGAACACCTTCCCGACCCACAAAAACCGGGGGTGGTGACTTTTCACCGCGCAGGACAAAATCCTGCGCCGCGTCCCGTTGAAACGCAGTCATGATGTTACCTCTTCAACAGCGGGACGAATGATCGATGTGCAGAATAAGAAAAGCTCCGTTGCGGTTCAAGGTTGTGTGGACATACATGTCCTCCATGCGAAACACCCGATCGGAATCGCGGTGGAGTGCTCATCGTCGATTTGATTTCGTCGAACGGGACCATCGCCCGCTTGCGACCATGACCCGGAGGTGCTGCAACCGCGAGCGGGATCCCGTCTGCCGTCGGCGGGATCCAGACTATGGATAGGCGGCGGGCACGAGGGTCTGGTCGGTGAGGGGTGGTCGGACATAGGCACCGGCATCTTCCCGGGCTGGCAAGGCGACGGCCTCGGGTGTGAGGTCGTCATAGTCGATCAGGGACAGCAGGTGCTTGATGCAGTTCAGGCGGGCATGCTTCTTGATATCCGCGTCCACAACATACCAGGGGGCCTGCTTGATGTCCGTATGGGCAAACATTTCATCCTTGGCCTTGGAATAGGCAACCCAACGGCGCCGGGATTCCAGATCCATGGGACTCAGTTTCCAGCGTTTGTGGGGCTGTTGGAGCCGGGCCTGGAATCGCCTTTCCTGTTCTTCATCCGAAACGGAAAACCAATACTTGATCAGGATGATACCCGACCGGACCAGCATGCGCTCAAATTCCGGGCACGAGCGCATGAACTCACGATGCTCCCGGTCGGTGCAAAAACCCATGACCCTTTCGACGCCAGCCCGGTTGTACCAACTGCGGTCAAAGAGCACAATTTCGCCAGCTGCCGGCAGATGTGCAACGTAACGCTGGAAATACCATTGGGTCTTTTCGCGCTCCGTCGGTGCAGGCAAGGCCACGACCCGGCAGATCCGTGGGCTCAGGTACTGTGTGATCCGCTTGATCACACCGCCCTTGCCAGCAGCGTCCCGACCTTCAAACAGCACCACGACCCTGAGATTCGCATGCTTGATCCACTCGATCATCTTCACGAGCTCGAGTTGCAGCTTGAACAGCGCGTTCTCGTAGTCCTTGTTGCTGATCCTGGTGACGTGATCCGTCCTGGGGTCGGTGCATCTGGCGGTCGGGCCTGTGCGATCGGTCATGGGGTTGTCCTCGGGATATCCATGATTGGTCTGCCTCCATCCCGGGACAGGGTGCATCCTCCCGGTGTTGGCAGGATGTCGCTCTACCGGTAGTACAGGGACCGTCCCTCATGGAAGACCTGAACCTTGTCGGAAGACGCTGTCAGGCCAACACGCTGACCCCTGAGACCGGCGTGGATGCCGCCAAGTTTGCCAATGACCGGCTCGCTGGTCTTCTGGCGCTTGAAGTAGAGCTGGGTGACCTCGCCAAGAGCCTCGATGATTTCGACCTCGCCCGTGTAGATGGAATCGGTCTCGGCCACGACAAAATCCTCGGGGCGAATGCCCACATTGACGGTCAGATTCATGTCCCCATCCCTGGAGGGTGCATCGGACACCGCAGTGCCACCGCCATCGAGACGGACAGTTGTCTTCTCTCCCGTGCCGACGATTGTCCCGGGCAGGAGATTCATGGCTGGCGAACCGATGAACTGGGCAACGAATTCATTCTCCGGGCGCTGGTACAGCTGGAGGGGACTGCCGACCTGACCGATCCCCTGGCCAACCGTCAGGACAACAATCCGATCGGCGAGCGTCATGGCCTCGACCTGGTCATGGGTGACATAGATCATGGTCGAATTGGGCATCTGTTCCTTGAGTTGCGCGATCTCGATACGGGTCGCGACCCGGAGCGCCGCATCAAGGTTCGAGAGTGGCTCGTCAAACAGGTACACCTTGGGATCCCGCACGATCGAGCGACCAATCGCCACCCGTTGTCGCTGGCCACCCGACAGGGCCTTGGGCAGACGATCAAGGAAGGGTTCGAGCTGCAGGATCCGGGCCGCACGTTCAACGGACTCGTCAATTTCGCTCGGGGACTTCCTGGCCAGTTTCAGTGCAAAACTCATGTTGTCGCGGACAGTCATATGCGGATAGAGCGCGTAGGACTGGAACACCATCGCGATGCCACGCTGGGCAGGCGGCACATCGTTCATGCGCTCATGGTCGATTTCGAGGTCCCCGCTGGTGATGGTTTCGAGGCCGGCAATCATCCTCAGCAGGGTGGATTTGCCACATCCTGACGGGCCCACGAAGACGATCAACTCGCCCTGCTTGATGTCGAGATTGATATCCTTGAGGACATGGACCTTGCCGCTGTAGATCTTGTTCACATCGGTCAGTTTGATGTCGGCCATGATCGTACCCCTTTCACTGCTTGACTTTCCTGGCAAGAAATGGCTGCCAGCGCTTCAGGACCACCCGGTTGCTGGCGAGATCTTGCGCAGCACCCACAGCCCCGCCGATCACGTCCCACTCGCCAGCCGGCACAGCAAGATCAATGGACTGCTCGGACAGATTGAATGCACAGAAAATGATCTCGTTTCCCGATGACCGCTGAAAAGACAGAACCCGGTCATCTGTCACGGCAATTGCAGACAGATGCCCCACCTTGAGGGCATTGAACTGCGATCGCAGGCGGATCACCTTGCGATAGTGATTGAGCAGGCTGGCCGGATCCCCGTCCTGGCATGAGACGGCTTTGGCCAGATGGTTGCCGGCAATCGGCAACCAGGTTTCGTGGGCTGTGGAAAACCCCGCATGGGGAGTTTCATCCGACCAGACCATCGGGGTGCGACACCCGTCGCGGCCCTTGAACTCGGGCCAGAACTGCTTGCCGTAAGGATCCTGGAGCTGGCTGTAGGACAGGTCCGCTTCATTCAGACCGAGTTCCTCGCCCTGATACAGGCAGAGTGACCCACGCAGACAGACAAGCAGGACGACATAGATGCGATCCGCTGCGTCATCCAGATCCCAGCGGGACTTGTGCCGGACCACATCATGATTGGAATAGGACCAGCAGACCCAGCCATCATCAGCATGGCTCATGAAGGTCTCCAGAACGCTCGCCACATGCGGCGCTGATGGCGTGTCGCGGGAAAGCAGGTCAAATCCGTAACACATCTGCACCTTGTCGCTGTCGGACGTGTATTCGCCGAGCAGCGCCATGCCGCGCTGGGCATCGCCAATCTCACCGACCACAACGCCCCGGTAGGAGTCCGTGGTCTGGCGGATCCGTCGCAGGAACTCGAGGTTTTCCGGTTGATTCTTGGAATGGATATGATCCTGGTAGTTGTATGGATTGACGCTTGGTGCCGTCGTGGCATTCCGCTCCTCTTGCGGCAGGGCCGGGTTATCCCGCAACAGCCGGTCGTGGAAATAGTAGTTGATCGTATCAAGTCGGAATCCGTCGACACCGCGCTCCAGCCAGAACTGCATTATCTCCAGAAGCGCATCCTGGACAGCATGGCAATGGAAATTCAGGTCGGGCTGGCTGGGGAGAAAGTTGTGGAGGTAATATTGCTGACGACGGGTGTCCCAGGACCAGGCGCTGCCGCCAAACATTGACAGCCAGTTATTGGGTGGCGTGCCGTCGGGACGGGGATCAGCCCAGACATACCAGTCCGCCTTTCCGCCTTTCCGGTGAGAACGACTCTCGGCAAACCATGCATGCTGGTCCGATGTATGGCTGATGACGAGATCAATCAGGACATGCAGGCCAAGACCATGCGCCGTGGCCACCAACTGGTCAAAGTCCGCCGGGGTGCCGAACGCCGGATCGATGTCCCGGTAGCTGCTGACATCGTAACCGAAGTCCTGCATGGGCGAGGCCATGAACGACGAGAGCCAGATGGCATCGACCCCAAGGGAGGCAATGTAGGGGAGGCGTTGCACGATGCCTCGGAAATCCCCGATTCCGTCAGCATTGCTGTCCTGGAAACTGCGGGGATAGATCTGGTAGAGAGCAGCCCCCCGCCACCATTCAGCATTTTTCGGGTCGTTGGCATGCCCTGCCGAGCGATCTTGCCCGACTGCACGATCAAGCATATCCATCCGTTCATCCATGTCCGCGCGAGTCAGCCATCGGAGTACAATCCCAACCCATGTCCTGATCGATTCAGGCAGGACCGCCTATTTGACCGACCCGGCCAGCAGACCCCGGACAAGGTATCTCTGCATGGCAAAGAACACCGCCAAGGGGACCGCGATCGACACAAAGGCTGCCGTTGCAAGGATTTCCCAGTTGCCGCCGCGGGTGCCGAGGAGCTCGACGATCTGGTTGGTCATGACCGTGGTCTCGCCCGTTGCATCAATCAGGAACACCCGGGCAACCAGCAGGTCGTTCCATGTCCAGAGAAATTGGAAGATGGCAAAGGATGCCATGGCAGGGAAACTCAGGGGCACAATGATCTTGGTGAAGATCTGGAAGTCGGTGGCACCATCCACCTTCGCATTCTCGATGATGTCACGGGGCAACCCGACCATGTAGTTGCGCAACAGGTAGACCGCCAGGGGGAGGCCAAAACCGGTATGCGCCATCCAGGTCCCGAGATATCCCTTGCCGATCCCGATGCCATTGTGAAACTGCAGGAGGGGAATCAGGGCCAGTTGCAGCGGCACCACAAGCAATCCGACCACGCTGGCGATCAGGATCGCGCGGCCCGGAAACTGCATCCAGGCAAGGGCGTAGGCCGCGAAGGCCGCCACGACGATCGGGATGATCGTGGCCGGTATCGTCACGGTCAGCGTATTGAGAAAGGCCTTGGCAATGCCATCGGTGTTGTCTCCACTGAGCAGCACCCGCTCGTAGTTCTCCAACGTGAACTCGGGAGGGGACACGGCTGTGAGGAACACGCGCTGACCACGGCCGGACAGTTGCTCGGCATTGCCACGCCAGGTGTAGACACCATCACCAGTCACGGTGACGGTCTCGCCGTCCCCGAGGTCGGCAATATCACCCGGTCGATAGGCTTCCGGAGCTCTTGAAGAGGTCCCCCAGGCCAGGAGCTCCTGCCCACCGTCAGCCTCGAAAAGGGTCCCGGACACCGTGAACAGGGCACCATCGGCGACTCTTGCCTCATCAGGATCGGCTGTCCGGGCTATGGTGCTCTGTTCGGAGGGAAGCAGAGATGCCCACCATCCGGATCCAGAGATCTGGTCAGCCGTCCGAAATGATGAGACCAGCAGCCCAAGGGTCGGAAACAGCCACAGCGCAACGAGCAGGGCTGTCGAGATATGAACGGCCCAGGTAAGCCTGGATCTGGTGCCGGCCATTCCATCCATCATTGCATTTCCTTCCGGGCATTGTAGACATTCCAGATCAAGATCGGTGAGACCAGGATCATGATGATGATGGCGCTGGCCGAGCCAACCCCCCAGTCATTGGCACGAAACAGCTTGTCGAACATGTAGTTGGCAAGAACCTGAGTCTCCCACTGGCCATTGGTCATGGCAAAGACGATGTCGAAAATCTTCAGAACAACGAGCGTGATCGTCGTCCAGACCACAACGATGGTCCCGGTGATCTGCGGCACCTTGATCCCAAAAAACACCTGGAGGGGATTGGCGCCATCAACGATGGCTGCCTCCACAGTCTCCTCGGGAATGCCGCGCAGGGCCGCCGACAGGATGACCATGGCAAAACCCGTCTGGATCCAGATCAGGACCACCATGAGAAAGAAATTGTTCCAGAACGGCAGCGTGAGCCATTGCTGAGGCTCACCATAGGGCGGGCTGGCACTCAGGATACCAGCCAGGAGCAGCAGGGACCGCACGATGAAGAACGCGGCCACAACAACACCGACAAGCCGTGCGATGATCATGAGTCCGCCTCCTGTCGCCTCGTTGGACAACAGCGGGCGCAAGGTCAGCCACCCGATATAGGACACAATGGCCGCAAAGCCGAGCACGGTGATTCCGGGCAACAGTTTGAGCATCATGAATGACCCTGCACCGCCCTCGAACTGGAGCCAGACGGCATTCATGATACCGATCTGTGCCTGATCGATCGGACGGGAGTCATAGATGAGTTTGAAGATGACCGACGCCCCGACGAAGGAGATGGCCATCGGCATGAAGATCAGGGACTTGGCAATATTCCCCCACGCAATCCGATCGGTCAGTTGGGCAGCGAGCAACCCGAATGCCGTTGAGGCTGCAGGCACGACAATCAACCACAGCATATTGTTGCGCATGGCTTCCCAGAATTTCGGCTCGCTGAACATCTGGTTGTAGTTGGCCAGGCCAACAAAGGCCCCGTCCTGCGAACGGTCCGTCAGACTCAGCCAGAGCGTCGAGAACACCGGGTAGGCCAGATACAGGCCCAGAGCCAGGATGGCCGGCAGGAGGAAAAGCCACGGACGGACAGCATTGGCCCGGTTGATGTTGCGACCCGCATCCTGTTTCCCGGGTGGAAAGATGACCTTGTCGAGCAGTTGATTGGACAGATAGAAGTAACCGAGGCAACCGCCAACGCCCACGATGATGGTGATCAGACCCTGGAGTGCCGGATTCATATGCCTCGTCTCCCGCAGTGGATGTCTGGGGACATGCCGCCGGCCCATCCGGCCGGCGGCAGTCAGGAATGATTATTTCAGGGCATCCCAGGAGGCCTGGATTTCGCTGGCGATATCCGTGGCGGCCTTGCCGCCGGCATAGTCGACCATTGCAGTCCAGAAGGAGCCGGCACCGACACCGCCCGGCATCAGGTCGGACCCGTCAAACCGGAACGTTGTGGCCGAAAGAAGAATATCATTCATCTTTTGCAGCGTCGGATCAGTGAAGACCGCAGTGTTCACATCGAGATGTGGGGTCAGGAAACCCCCCTGTGCCATCCAGATCTCGTGGGCAATCGGGGTCTGCATGAAACGGATCAATCCCTGGGCAGAGGGGCTGTCACTGGTGATGGCCCAGACCGTGCCGGCTCCAAGCACCGGGCTGCCGAGATCCATGTCCGCATAGGACGGGAAGTAGAAGAAGTCAGCGTCGAGACCCACTTCCGTACCCTCCGGGAAGAAGGCGGGGATGAACGAGGCCTGCCGGTGCATGTAGCACTGGGGCGGCGATGAGAACATGCCCTTGGGGGAATCGCGGAAATCCGTGGCGGCAACGGTGTTGGCGCCACCAGCAACATAGTCATCGTTGCGGGCAAAATAGCCAAACTCCTCGATCGCTGCCACGACCCTGTCATCATCGAAGGGAATCTCGTTGGCAACCCACTGATCGTAGACATCCGGCGGATTGATCCGCAGCATCATGTCCTCAACCCAGTCGGTGGCCGGCCAGCCGGTCGCGCCGCCGGACCCCAAGCCGATGCACCAAGGCGTCTCACCATCGGCGACGATCTGGTCGGTCAAGGCTTTCAGCTCTTCCATTGTGGTCGGGATTTCATACCCGGCATCCTCGAAGTTCTCCGGCACATACCAGACCAGTGACTTCACATCGACCTTGTAGAAGAACCCGTACAACTGGTCGTTACCATCGGGATCCGTGTACGTGCCGAGATCGACCCAGGACTGGCCCGCGGCGTAGTTGTCACGGATCCAGTCGCCCGTTGCTGCATCCAGGGGCACAAGAAACCCGCGCCTTGCCATGTCAGATGCCAGACCCGGCTGGGGGAACACGGCCACATTCGGGGCCGAACCGGCTTCGGCATCAACCACAATCTGTTGCTCGAAACTGTCCGAACCGACATAGCGTACGTCGGTCCCGGTCGCTGCGGCATAATAGGCCAGAACCGTCTCGACATTCGCCCGGTCGGGGCCAAGCCAGGGGCCAAAGACCGTCAACTGCTCGCCGGAGAAGTCATGGGCTCCGGCAAACTCTTCATAACTGCCCCAGGAAAAATTCCCTTCCCCGATGGGAAACTTCAAATCCTGCGCGGAAGCCGCAGCTGCCAGCAGGCATGCTGTGGCAAATCCCATAAAATATCCTGTTGTCAATGTCATGTTTTTCTCCTGCACCAACGCATCGGGTCTGCCCCACGCTCAATCGAACCCGGGCCCGGCAATTCAAGCGCATGCTCCGTCGCGGCGCATGGCAATTCAAATCGCTTTGGGTTTTTTTAACAGGTCAGCAGTGGAATCGTCAAGTGCAAATCAACCGATAGAAGGTTCTTGATCACGAAGCTCCTGTTCTCATTGTATAAATTCGGGCTGGCCGCTAGACTCTGCATCGACAGTCGCTCTCTTTCGAAGTCAAATCGTTTTGAACCATTCCATCAACCTGAAACGACTTGCCGAGAATCTCGGCCTGTCCCAGACAACGGTCAGCCGGGCCCTGAATGGCTATCCCGAAGTCCGTGAAGCCACGCGCCAGCGGGTCCTGGCAGCAGCCCGCCAGTTGAACTATGCCCCCAACACCCGGGCCCGGGGTCTGGCCCTTGGCCGGGCCATGGCCATCGGCCATGTCATCCCCATGCGCACCGAACAGGAGCTGGTCAATCCAATCTTCGGTGACTTCGTGGCCGGCGCCTCCAACAGTTATGCCAAGCGGGGCTATGACATGCTGCTGACCCGCATTCAGGATGATGACGACGAGCAGACCTACCGGCAACTGGTGGCCAGTTCCCGGCTCGATGGCATGATCGTCCAATGGCCCCGCCTCAATGACAGCCGTATCCCACTGCTCACGGCTCTGGGAATTCCCTTCGTTGTCCACGGGCGTTCAACCGGCATCGAATCGCCCTACAACTGGGTGGATGTCAACAACAAGCGATCCTTCCGGCGTGCCACCGACCTCTTGCTGGATTTGGGTCACCGGCGCATCGCCCTCCTGAACGGTCTGGAGCACATGGATTTTGCCCTGCGGCGCCGGAACGGCTATATTGAGGCCTTGGCGGACCGGGGCCTCACGCCGGACCCCTCTCTCATGCGCAGTGCGGAGATGACCGAGTTCTTCGGCTATTCGGAAACACGAGCCATGCTGCAAGGCACCACACCGCCAACCGCCGTTCTCGTCTCATCGAACATCGCGGCCATGGGCGTGCGCCGGGCCATCGAGGACTGCGGCCTCAAGATGAAGCACGACGTCTCGGTCGTCTCCCACGATGACATGATCTCCTACCTTGCCAATCCCGATGACATCCCTATCTTCACCGCCACCCGGTCCTCGGTCCGGGAAGCGGGCCGGATCGCGGCAGGCCTGCTGCTTGATGCCATCAATGAGCCGGACACACCAACCCGGCATGTCCTGCTGGAGTCCGAACTGGTCATCGGCCACTCAACCGGCCCCCGCCCCGAAAATAGCCAAAAGAAGGTGCAGGATACCTGATCCAGTTTCTGCACATCTCTTTTGCGCTCCCGTTCCAGCCAGAGGATCGACAGTTGCAACGGGGCCTGCCGGCACTGAGTGAACCGGATGGCTCGCCAACCGGCCAGACGACGGCCTGTCACCAGGAATTCATACACATCGGCCTGAACGCCACAAAGACAGGCGGCCACTCGCCGCCGCGATTGGCATCAAGTGCAAGTGCAGGACCCGGCCCATCGGGAACGGAAGCAGCAAATGCAGGCATTGGCAAAGACCACCGGACCCTGTCGAGGTCTCACGGGACAGCGCATTGGTGCTGCCCACGCCTCACCGAACCGCAAGGTGTACGAATGCCATGAAGGGGAGCGTCCCAAGCCGCCGGCGTCTTCATCGCAGACTCCTTCGCGTGAAGGCCACACCCTCACTGAGGGGTATGATCCCCCTATGGCGGACTCGGGAATCTGCCAGTCCCTGAGCATCGGTGCTCTGCCCAAATCGCCTTCACCCCCGATCAGCGTGTCGGCGCAACATCCGCCCCATGTCCCGCATGTTGCGCAGCCGCACCGATCCATGCCACCGTCCGGGGGGTCCATCCACCCGATCGGCCCGGCGAAATCCCTGGGGTTGTGACCGGGACTCGGGTCGAGGTCTCCCCATCAGAACCCCGCCGCCTGTGGAGGACAGGACCGGCGCACGCCGCTGACACATCGCCACGCCCCACCACCCCTTGCCAGGACACCAGGGGTCGTCACCCCGGGGGCGATCACGCGCGAGGCCGCCCCCGATCATGACGCCCTGGCATCGGGACCCGCAAGGCGGCAGGCGACGGCGCGCGTCCGTGCTCGCAAAACCCTGTTCAGGGCGGATCCCCCATGCGATCCCAACCATGGGCCGAGCTCGCCCGCCGTGATGGTGTGGGCCGGATGGCCGGCCTGATCCCCATCCATCGGCGACAATGGCGGACAGGCGCGGCCCGGGATGACGCGCCCCCGTCCATCGCGCCGGCGGGCCGGCACGATCGCCGCACGCCGGCCTCCTGCGGGCAGGTCACGACGCTGTTCGGCACCGTCGCCGGCCAGCGGTCCCCCGGAACACCGATGGGGAGCGTCCCGCCGACCCGGTCCCGCCGGTCGGCCTGCCGAAGGGTACGGCGCCCCTGCGCATGCTCGCCGTGCACGTGCTGGAACCCGACCCGCCGGGTGGGCGCCGCTCGACTGGCTGCTGCTGACCACCGGGGGCGGGCCCGACGCGGCGAACGTGCTCCGCGTCGTCACATGGTACGAGAAGCGATGGCTGATCGAGGAATGGTTCGCGGCCCTCAAGGTCGGAACGCGGATCAAGGACCGCAGGCTCAACGCCGGCGCCGACCTGCGAAGGTGCCTGGCCTTCGGCGCCATCACCGCCGGCACCGTCAGGTCGATCGAGTGCCTCGCCCGGAGCGCGCCGGACACGCCGGCGCCGACGGTCGTCCACCCCGACGCGATCCATGTCCTCGCCGTGCACATGGCGAAGCCCAGCCACCGCAGGCAGCGCGGCCCGGACCAGACGGTCGCGGCGTTCGCGGTCAACACCGCACGCCTCGCCGGCTTCATCCCCTCGACAGGGCAACCCACTCCGGGAACCAGGAAACTCTGGGAAGGATCCCTGATCCTGTCACTCTTCGTCGAACATCACGGGGCCATGCGCGAATACGCAAACACCGAGTCAACAGTGTTACATTGAAAGGCCTGGGCTGTCCGGTCAGCCAACGACAACGAACGCCGCCTAGTATCCCGTCGTCATCGAATTGATGCCATTTGATGGCCCGCACGCTTCCAATCCGTGACGATCTCGTCTAATCGCGGCCCCAATCAAGCACACGTCGCCCCGATGGGCCGCCGCGGGGCGGCCCATCGGGGCAGACAGACAACACGACGACCCAAGCGGCGCCACCCGTCACAGCAGGCCGCAAGATCTACAGGGTGACACTGGCAACCGACGAGCGCACCCAACTCCAGGCGATCATCGACAGCGGCAAGGGGTCAAAGGAACGCCGCAAGCGGGCCCATATCCTCCTCCTGGCCGACACCGACCGCACGGGAGGGCGTCGCAGGGATGCCGACATTGCCGATGTCCTCGGTGTCGGGACGGCAACGGTAGAACGGGTGCGCAAGCAGTGTGTGCTGGACGGCGTCGACGCCGCTCTTGAACGCAAGGTGCAGGTCAACCGCAAGGCGCGTCGCCTGGATGGGGCGGGCGAGGCAACGCTGACCATGCTCGCTTGTTCACAGCCACCCGCAGGCCAGGCCCAGTGGACGCTGCAGCTGCTGGCCGACCGGCTGGTGGCCCTCAAGGTCGTGGACACCATCTCCCGCTCCACCGTCCACAAGACGCTCAAAAAAACAGTCTCAAGCCCTGGCTGAGCCAATGCTGGTGCATTCCCCCCAAGTCGAGTGCCGACTTCGTCTGTGCCATGGAGGATGTGCTGGAAACCTACAGTCGGGACTTCGCCAGCGATGAAGTGCTGGTCTGCCTCGATGAGACCTCCCGCCAGCAGACCAGGGAGACCCGCACGCCCCTGCCCACCGCCCCGGGCCAGCCCGCCGCCTACGACTTCGAATACGAGCGCAACGGCACGGCCAACCTCTTCATGCTGACCGCACCCCTGGCGGGCTGGCGGCATGTCAAGGTCACGGACCGCAGGACCCGGCAGGACTTTGCCCATGTCCTCAGGGACCTCGCCGACACCCATTTCCCCGACAAGACGATCGTGCTGGTGATGGACAACCTCAACACCCACACCCTGTCGACACTCTACGACACCTTCCCGCCGGCCGAGGCCCGCCGCCTGGCCGAGCGCTTCGAGATCCATCACACACCGAAACACGGCAGCTGGCTGAACATGGCGGAGATCGAGATCAATGTCCTGTCCCGCCAGTGCCTCAATCGTCGGATCCCCGACCGGGCGACGCTGGTGCGGGAGGTGGCGGCCTGGCAGGCCCGGCGCAATGCCGACAGGACACCGGTGTGCTGGCGGTTCCGGACCGAGGATGCCCGGATCAAGCTGACGTCGCTGTATCCATCAATTCAATGACGATGGTATACTAGCTCGCGTTGCCTGATTCGGCCGAATCGGGTCAGGAGCCGGGGCGCGTCGGAAAATGTCGGTAAAAGTCAGCCATAGGAGAATCACTCCCCTCACTGAGCAATCTTGTTGCAGGCCGCATCCTCCTGCAATAATGTATACCCGGTTCCAGCCCGAGGTGCACTGGCTGGAACGTTCTTTCATTTTGAGCCGAGGCCCACGGGCACATCCAAAGAAGGATTTCGTCATGCAATCCCAAATTCTGTCATTCAAGTTGGGAGGCTCATTCTCGCATGGCCCGGTAAGGCCCAGGCCGAGTCATGCGCCCTCGATCCCGCCACTGACACCGGCAGCACCATCACCTGCACCACCGTCGGTGTCAGCCATCACTGGGATCTCGCCCCAGTGACCGTGGGCCTCCGGGCCAGCGCCATCACCTTCGCCAGTGATCTGGCTTTCCGGGGCACGGGGCAGCGTGCTGCCGGTCTGTCCGGGACAGATCTGACGGCCAATCTCGGGGCTGCCTACCGGCTGGCCCTGCCGGCGGCAGCTGCCGTGACTATGGGCGCCGATGTGGCCCATGCCAGGGTAAGGGCGGATGGGATCATGACTACCGGCGCGGCAGCACCGGTGATCACCATTGCGGGTACGGCGACCACTTTGGCCCCGCGAGCCGACTGGACCACACCGCGGCCGACCGGGTTGCTGTTTGCCGGAGCCCGTCTTGATGTGCCACGCAGCTGGTATCGAAGCGCCATGGGGCGGCACCCTTCTGGCCCTGGGCTATGACAGGCAGAGTGGGGGTGCGGGCTTCCAGGCCAGCCTGACCCACCGGTTCTGATCCCGTGCGACCGGATCCGGGAGGATTTCTTCTGCGATGCTTGCAGTCACAGACAGCCTGCCTGGTCCTTGTCTCGTCCTGTGGTGGCCACAGGACGAGCGCGGCTCACAGATGGACCGGTGAGCCGTCAAGACTTGAAAATATCATCGATCTCCTTGGCACTGACCAGCGCCTCAAGCCACCGATCGACCTTTTCCGGTGAGGCCTGGTGCACCGTGGCGGCAATCTCCCGGGGCACCGTGCCATACTTGACGCGTGCAATGTCGAGAAGGGCCTCGGCCTTTCCCTCGGTCAGCACTTCCTCGTAGAATGATCCCATGATGGCCTCCACTTGATCGGGTTTGGCAATCCGGAGTGCCTCCTCCAGGATTGCCCGGGGCGGTTGGACACCGCGGACTATATATCCATAGCACACCCCTTCCAAGTCTGAATTGTCCAGAAGTGCAAAGATGTCCGTGTAGCTCTTGACAGTCCGTTGGGCTCCTTTCGCCTGCGAGAGATACAGGGCCAGGAAGATGGCGCGCAATTCCGGGTAGGCGGCCAGTTCCGGGACACCATCGGGTCCGACGTGATGCACGCGATACCCCGGCTGGCGGGTCACCGCACGGGTGGCGGCGTCATCCACGATCATCTCCGGAATGGACTGCGGGACCGTCCACGGCCGGTCGCCATGGTACAGGACCAGTGCAATGATCGGTGGCAACTGGAACCTGTGTTCGGGATGCCTGTCGTGCGCGCGGCGCCAGATCTTGAGCTTGTACTCCTCGATCTGCAGTGGCGTCAGGGGATCCGGCGTCGATTTGTGCTCCAGAAGGGTGTAGATGAAGACCGGTGTCCCGGTCGCGAGTGTGGCCTCGAACAGGAGGTCCGACTGGTGCGCACTCAAGGCGGGATCGACAAAGGAACCGTCCACCAGTCTGGGCAGGTCATCCGACAGCTGGTCGGCGATCTCCTGTGGCAGATAGGTCTTCAGAACGACCGCGGCGCGGCGCGGATTTTCCAACACCCGCTTGAACAGGCGGTCGTGGGGCGATTGGATGCGCCAGGACTCCGGACCGGCTGCCGCCCTCGCTGGAACACCGCGCTGTTTCGATCCATCCCCGTCCGTGGTCGTCACGCACTGACCCCTTGTGTCGTTCCCGGGCACGTTGCCTTGATTCACGCATGTCACCCGCCACGGGGATACGTCAGGACCATCCCGAAGACCAGCACTTCTGCCAATCCGCCATCCGTGGATGGTGCTCTTTCAACGGATCGCTGCACTGGGGGATGCACGCAACTGTTCAGGTTCCTGAACCAGGAGTTTGTGGCTCGAAACAGTGATCGGTGGTCGCGCCAGTTCAACACCAACCCGTCGCCAGCAGGCAGTTGCCCCGGCCTTCCGGCGTCACGAAAGTCCTGCCCGGAACCGGGCGCGTGCAGACCCGATCAGGTCGCGGCGTTGGTGTCCGACAGGGTGACAGGTGTAGCGGCACTGCGGACAGGTGACACAGACAAGCCGGAGCCCGGGACAGTGCCCGCCAGCACGGGAGGCACGATCGCACCAGCCTGCTCAGGACAGCACAGCACGGCAAGTCCGCCCGTCGATCGCAACGCACCCGATGCGGACTGATGACGCCACATGTGCAGGAACCCCGCGGCCAGCCTCGGCGCGTGGTGCATCTCCCGCATCGGATACAGGTGCCGCCAGCCGCCTGGGACCCTCCGGCGCGGTCAGCGCGTCGGACCGAGACCCATGATCATCCCTGCGCTCTCGTTAACCCAACGGAATGAACGGGTCGGACTCGCAATGTGTCCTGTCGAACCTGTCCCGAGATTTGGAGCAGGGAGGATCAGGCAGTTCCGAGGTCGAATCTGCCGACATTACCGATCATGGATTGAGGGTGGGATCAATGCCGGTCGACGGGGCCTTGTTCCGACAGGCATCCTGCGCAATCATGGGTCCGGTCACTGGGATTGGCCGGACTGCTCAACGATGGTTTCGGCCAGGCGACCGCTGAGTTCGGCCATGTGGTCGAAGGTGGATTCAAAGGTCCCGATGCCCATGGTCTGCGAGCGCAGTTCGATGATCAGGTCACGGAGTTCCGATTCGGGCATGTGGGCCTCGATCTCATCCCAGCCGTCCCAACCCTCACGGGGCCGGAACCCGAGAATCTGGCCACGGCGGCGCGACACGATCCCCTGGGCATTCGAGGTGTACTGGTTGGGGACATAGACCTTGACCAGCGCGACCGGCTCGAGCAGAACGGGATTGCAGAGCGGAAGCGCTTCCTTCATGGCCAGGATACCGGCCTTGCGGAAGGCCCAGTCAGAACTGTCCACAGCGTGGGACTTGCCATCGGAGAGATTGACGGCCAGGTCGGTGACCCGGAAACCGAGCGGTCCCTCCTCGCAATACTCTCGGACACCGGCCTCGACCGCCGGAATGTACTGTTTGGGAACGACTCCACCCGAGATGCTGTTGCTGAACTGCAGGCCGGAACTGCGCGGCAGGGGCTTGATCTGGATCTCGACATCACCGAATTCGCCATGACCACCGGACTGTTTCTTGTGGCGGGCCCGATGCTCAACCGTCTTGCGGATTGTTTCCTGATAGCCGGTTGCAGGCGGTGACAGCGTGACGGGGATGTTGTATCCCGAGGCCAGTTTCTGCCCAAGAACCTGCAGGTGTGTGTCCCCCTGCCCCCAGATGACAGTCTCCTGGGTGAGGTCATTCTGGCGTCGGGACAGGGAGGGATCCTCCTCGATCAATCGACTGATGGCCTTGGAAATCTTGACTTCATCCTCAAGTTTGTCGGGTTTCACCACGACCCCATAGACCGGGTTGGCGCTGGCAGGCCAGTCCAGCTTCATCATGTGGCCCTTGGCGGTCAGGGTCTCGCCGGTCAGCACCGTGTCCATCCGACCCAGAGCGACAACATCACCCGGACCCGCAGCATCAATCTTGTTCAAATTGCCGCCCTGGACATGGTGCAGGCCACTGACCCGTTGTGACCCGGACACCATGCCATCCTGGACCGTGCCCCGCCAGATCCGGGCAATGGACAGTTTCCCCGTATGGGCCAGGTACCGGGTCTTGAAAACCTGGGCGGTGACCGGTTCGGTCAGGGCCAGCCCCTTGCGCTCAACGGTTTTGTCGACACCAACCACTTCGTGGCGGAGGGCCTTGAGCAGGCGTTTGATGCCGGACATCTGCTCGGCACTGCCAAACAGGACAGGCATGATCTGGCTGTGGTGGAATTCCTGCGTCAAGGAGCGGTAGACGTCCTCATGGGGTGGGATGATGTCTTCCAGCAGCATCTCCATCAGCTCGTCATCAAAATCGGCCAGGGATTCCAGGAGTTCCTGGCGGGCCTCCTCGCCCCGATCCTTGACGATGTCCGGAATCTCGATCATGCGTGATACCGCACCCGGCTGGTATTGGAAGGCGCGCTCGGAAGCGAGGTCAACATAACCAATCTGCCCCGAATCATCCCGAATCGGTACCTGCCGCAACACGAGCGGCCGCACAGCCACATCCTGCAGGCTTGTCGTCAGCATCCGCAGGGTCTCGGCGGCCGTGTCGATCTTGTTGATGAAGACAAGAGCCGGGATTCCCTCGGCATCGATCTGCTGGAAGACCGTCTTGAGCATGGGCACCTTGGCGGTTTCCGGCTCGCAGACCACGATGGCAGCATCCGCCACCGCCAGCGAGGCGATGGCATCCTGCTGGAACTCGACCGATCCGGGGCAGTCCAGGAAGATCCAGTCATCACCGAGATACTGGCAATGAGCGATGTTGACCTCGGTGCTCATGTGGCGCTGGCGGGCCTCGGGCGACGAGTCGCCCACCGTCGTCCCGCCCTGGATGGTTCCGCAGCGCGTGATGGTCCCGGTTTCAAACAACAGGGCTTCCAGAAGGGATGTCTTGCCGCTCAGATACGGCCCGACAATTGCAACACAGCGGGGACCTCGCATTGTCTCATCTGGCATCATCCACCTTCACTTTCGAAATTCCATCGGGGCGGGTTGTTGATATTGTCGGCATGAATCGCATCCATTGCAATTGCCCTTGCGGCCATCGGTCGCAGCATCGGGCCACGACCCGCTACTCCGGGGTTTTGACCTGCGCCGGAGATTGTTATGGGGTCCGGGTTGAATCATCAAGGCAGTTGGGGTGCATTCCGTGACAGACAAGACACGTCACAATCCGGCCGTGGTGACCCTTCTGGAACTGGCGCCTCTGGGTCTGTTCTTTGTGGGGTATTTCACCCTGAAAGACACGACCGTCACCCTTGGCAGCGAGGTCTATGACGGGATCATCATCGTCACGGCCGCCTTCATTCCCATCCTGCTCGCCTGCACCGCCCTTCTCTGGATGCTGACTGGCAAACTGTCGAAAATGCAGATCGTGACCGCCGGACTCGTCATCGTGTTTGGCGGGCTGACTGTCTGGCTGAACGATGAACGGTTCATCAAGATCAAACCCACGATCATCAATCTCCTGTTTGCCGGCGTCCTCGGCTGGGGCCTGTTGCACGGGAAATCCTATATCCAGATCATCATGGACCGGAGCGTTCCCATGACCGAGCGGAACTGGATGGTCCTCACGACCCGCATGGCATTCTTCTTTGCCGGCCTGGCCCTGCTCAACGAAATCGTCTGGCGGACTCTCTCGACAGATCTCTGGGTCACCTACCGGACATTCGTCCAGCCAAGCCTGACCTTCCTCTTCATCGGAAGCCAGATGTACTTTCTTCTGAAGCGGGATGAGGATCCCGAGAAGCAGGGTCCCGACGACGGCAAGACCGGATAGCTGTGGAGCCAGGGCGAGACGACCTCAATTGCAACGCCAACAGTCACACACCTGCAGTGGAGGGGCAGTCGGGCATCATGCTGCCCGGTCGCCAACGGGAGTGCGGCATCATGCAAGACGATTGCGGGGCGTTCAGACCAGCAGCGACCTGTAGATCCAGATGATCAGGACCCCAAGTGCAACGAGGCCGAGCCCCATGACCTTGCGGGTCCCGATCGGGATGTCCTGCACCCGACGCAGGGTGGTCTCAAGCCAGCGAGGTGCGATCGCCAGGACAAGACCCTCGACCACAGCCACCATGCCGAGGCCAAAAATGATCTCGGCAAGCACGGACCACGCCCATCTGCCGGATCGATCCAGACCTCAGTTCGAGGGGACGGAGTCGGTGAAGTAGTCGAAGAACTCGCCATCGGGCGAGACGACCAGGGAGGTGTTCTGTTCGCCAAAGGCCTGTTCATAGGCCAACAGCGAGCGATAAAACTCGAAGAATTGTGTATCACGACCAAACGCCGAGGCAAAGATGCCGCTACGCCGGGCATCCGCCTCACCGCGAGTGATTTCCGCCTGTTTCTGGGCCTCGGAGACGATTTCGACCTGGGTCCTGTCGGCCTGGGCCCGGACCTTCTGGGCCGCTTCCTCACCCCGGGCGATCTCATCAGCGGCTTCCCGTTGCCGTTCGGCGCGCATCCTTGCGAAGGTGGCCTCGAGATTCTGCGTCGGCAGGTCCGTGCGCTTGAGGCGCACGTCAATGATTTCAACACCGAGATTTTCTGCCTCGATCTTGGCGGTGTCCCGGATCTGGGACATCAGTGAGGCCCGATCGGTCGAGAGGATGATGTTGGATCCCACGGAGCCAAGCACTTCCCGGGTGGCGGCATTGAGAATGCGCTCAAGCCGACTCTCCGCTGAACGGACACCACCCACTCCGACGGCCTCGCGGAACTGGACCACATCAACGATCCGGTATCGGGCAAAGGCATCAACCACCAGCCGCCGATCATCGAGCGGCGTCACCTCAAGCGGTTGGGTCTCGAGGGAGAGAATCCGGTCATCGTAGCGGACGACTTCCTGAATGACGGGGATCTTGAACGCCAGCCCCGGCTCGGTCTTGACCGCCCGAACCTGACCAAACTGCAGAACGAGTGCTTTCTCGCGTTCATCGACGATGAAGATCGATGAAAGAGCACCAATGACGACAACTGCGACACCTGCGATCGTCAGAGTGAGTTTATTCATTGGCCGGACTCCGTTTGCGCAACTCGTTCAGGGGAAGATAGGGCAGGACATCCGTGTCGCCGTCCAGGATGATCTTGTCGACGGAGCCAAGGATGCGGGCCATGACCTCGAGATGCAGTCGCTTGCGTGTCACCTCAGGGGCTTTCTGGTATTCCTCGAGGACCGCAAGGAAGCGACTGGCTTCGCCCTCGGCCTGATTGACCACCTGGGCCCGGTAGCCCTCGGCCTCCTCAAGCAGCTGGGCCGCCTCACCTCGGGCACTGGCAAGCACCCGGTTGGCGTAGGCATCCGCCTCCTTTTCGAGTCGGTCACGTTCCTGTTCGGCAGCCTGGACCTCACGGAAGGAATCGATGACTTCGCGGGGCGGGTCGGCCTTGTCGAAATTGACCCGCACGACATTCATCCCGGAATCATAGCCGTCGAGCGTAGTCTGGATCAGCTCCTGCAGGTTGGCCGCGACGATCCCCCGATCCCGGTTGAGGATCGGTGCGAGTTCCGAACGTGCCATGATTTCCCGCATGGCGGATTCCGAGACCGCCCGGATGGTTTCGGTCGGGTCGGCCAGATTGAACAGGAACGCCGGCGGGTCCGAGATGTTCCAGACGACCTGGAAATCGACATCGATGATGTTCTCGTCACCGGTCAGCATCAGGCCTTCATCGATACGAGCCCCGTTGCCAACACCGATATCCTCGGTCCGCTCGCGGGTCACGGAAATGATTTCCCGGGTCACGATTGGCCAGGGTGCGAAATTCAGGCCCGGTTGACCGGTCGCATGATAGGACCCGAGGAAGAGCTCGACGGACCGCTCTTCGGGCCGGACGGAGTAGAGCGAGAGGAACAGCCAGCCAACGACAAGCGCTGCGATGATCCCGATGACGGGTCCGCGCCTGAACATCGGACCCTTGCCGCGCCGGGGCCGATTCTTGCCCCCGCCACCGCCAAAGAGGTCCTTGACCCGGTCCCGGCCACGTTCGAAAATTTCATCGACATCGGGGATATTGGGCCGCTCTGGACCACTGCCGCCCCATGGGCCGCCCCTGCTGTTGTCAGGCATCAGTCATTCACTTCCCTGTTCTCGAGCCTCAGTTCCGGAGAAGTGGCTATTGCCGCCATCGATTTCAAGTCATGCCCTTGCAGGTCATGCGGGTCGGTTCACGCAGGGTGACGAGTTCCTCCGCCGCGGTCGGATGGACAGCCACCGTGCGATCGAAGTCCCGCTTCGTGGCCCTCATCTTGACAGCCACCCCGGCAAGCTGGATCATTTCCGACGCTGCCGGACCCACGATATGCACGCCGAGAACCCGATCATCCTGCCGATCGACAACCAGTTTCATGTAGCTGCTCTCTTCACGGCCAGCCAGGCTGTTGACCATGGGGACAAACCGTGTCTCGTAGACGGCGATGGCGTGCCCGGCCACAGCGGCCGATTCCGACAGGCCGACTGTCCCGATCTCAGGTCGCGTGAACACGGCGGTGGCCACATTCGTGTGATCGGGTTCTGTGGGGTTGTCACGGAACACGGTGTCGACAAACGCCGCAGCCTCACGGATGGCTACCGGTGTCAGATTCAATCGATTGGTGGCATCACCAACCGCATAGACGCCCTCGGCGGATGTCTGCGAATACGCATCCACCTCCACAGCCCCCACGCTATCAGTCACGATCCCGGCCCGGTCAAGGCCAAGGCCGGCCGTTGCCGGACGCCGACCCGTGGCCGACAGCACCAGATCATGGGTTGCGCTGTTCCCATCGCTGTCGGTGACCCGGAACTGGCCACCCACGCGATCAATGGAGGCAATCGATGTGCCGAGCTGGATGCCAATGCCCCGCTTGCCCATGGCACCGCTCACCTCGGCCCGCAGGTTGTCGTCAAAACCGCGCAGAATCTGCTCGCCACGATAGAACTGCGTGACCGCCGAACCCATCCCATTCAGGATACCAGCAAATTCACAGGCGATATAGCCTCCGCCATTGATCAGGACCCGTTCGGGTAGGGATTCGAGGGCGAAGACATCATCGGACGTGGCCATGTGTTCGGCACCTGGCAGCGCTGGCACATAGGGTTGACCGCCCGTGGCGATCAGGATGACATCGGCGGTGAGGGTCTCGCCGCTGGCCAGCGCAATCGTCCGGGTATTCCGGAGGGTGGCCCGGGTCGCAAACGATGTGACTCCGGACGCGGCAAGGTTGCGGGCATAAAGACCTTCCAGACGGGCGATGGCTGCGTCCTTCGCTGTCTTGAGCCGGCCAAGGTCGAACTCGGGTGTGGGACCATCCCAGCCGAAACCGATTGCATCGGCGAAACTGTCGGCAAAACCTGCCGCATAGTACATGAGCTTCTTGGGCACACAGCCCCGGATGACACAGGTGCCGCCCAGCCGGCTCTGTTCAGCCAGACCGACCCGATGGCCCATCTCGGCCACCAACCGGGCGGCCCGGATGCCGCCGGATCCGCCACCGATCACAAAGAGATCGAAATGGGTCATGCGCTCACCTCTGTCACGGGGTCTCCGTCCTTTCTCTACTTGGGCAGTCGGATCCCTCCACCTTCTCACCCGATTCGGTGAAAATCCGCACCCGGCCTCCGGGATAACCGCAAATGACGCCCCTGCACAGGGCATTGAACAGGCCACATGTCACGACGCCGATGGTGCTGTCGATCAGGGCTTCGACATGGACAGGATCAGGAATTGCGCCGAGATGAAGGTCCACAATGAGATTGTCCTCGTCGGTCCGAAACTTCCCACCTTCACGCAGGACAGCTCGCGGCTTCATATAGCCGTAATCCTCAAATTTCTCAAGCAGATGAGCTACGGTATCCCGCCATCCCGGGTTGAGGATCTCAACGGGCAGGGGAAACGTGCCGAGTGTGGTCACCAGCTTGCTGATGTCGGCAATGGCGACCATCCGGTGAGCGGTGCGGGCACAGAGTTTCTCGTGCAGGTGCGCCCCACCGCCACCCTTGAGGAGCGTGCAGTCAGCAGTGAACTCATCGGTCCCGTCAATGACAAGATCCAGTCGGTCGAGCGCATTCAACGCATGCAGATCGAAGCCGAGCGCCCTGGCGAGGTCATGGGTCCGCCGGGACGTGGCGACACATTTGAGTTTCATCGAGGTCTCTTCCACCCGACGGGCAAGATGGGCAAGAAAAATCTCTGCGGTCGATCCTGAACCAAGACCCAGAACCATGCCATCCTCAATCAGTGTGAGGGCATACGCCGCAGCGACCTCCTTGGCCGTGTGCTGTGCATCAGGCACCACGCTCATCCCTGTTGATCCTTGCCGCCGGTCATCACCCTGCCCTGCCACACCCTGTCTGGTGATGGCAACCCGGTCGGGACTCCTGATGCTGCCCATACCTGTAGCGACCGGCAATCATCCGGGTTTCAAACTGCAATCATCGGCTGATTTGAAACCCCATTCATTGCAACGGAACCCACGGTCCCTGCAACCAGCCCGCAATCATCGGCACCAAACCACAGTCTCTGCAACTGGCACCCATCCGGCAAACGATCGTTTTTCGGGCCACGGCAACGCACCGTCCCGGGCCCCAATTCCCCTGCCCAAAGCAGCCCGACGAATGCCCCCATCATTCATATCGAGAACTCCGTTTCTCATAATGGATAGAGGAGCCTTGAAGGCGGGCCTCAAGGATCCGATATTACCCACTTGTGCCTGCGGTCGCGGGCCCCGTCAGGGCCGCTGGCCGAGCGAGCGGATAGTGCAGCACGACACGTGCAATACGGCGGCCCTTGCGGCGTTGCCGGATCTGTGAAGGGCAGAAACTCGGACGAGAAAGAAGGACATTATGTGTGATAAACTGCAATCGGCCAATTATCTGGTTGAAGGGATGAAGGTCCTCAAAGGGCCATTGCTGGCGGCAAAGGTGGACGCTCAAGGCTCCAATGCATTCCAACAACAGATTGACCAGAACAGGATCGGCAAAGCTCTCACCTGTGTTGTTTTATATGCGACTGTTGTTGAGTTGATCCTGAAGCATCTCTGGGAACAGGAGCATGGGGGAACGGCCCCATTCACCCACGATATCCACAAGATCTTCTCGGACCTCGATGCAAGAACCCAGAGAGATATCGAGAAACTATATGACCAGTGTTGCCTGGGCTACAAAGAGGACATTCGGCAATCGAACCAGCAATTGGGCGATCAGGGAATGGCAATGGCCAGTCTTGAAGAGGCCCTGAGGTGGAACAGGAAAGCCATGCGGGATCTCAAATACGATATGATCCCACAAGGCCGGTGTGTGCCCGCAGGTTTGCTCTGGAACGCCGAGAGGATGTGGGTGCTTCCGTCGCATTCGCAGAATTTCGCCATTGAACTGACCAGCCAAGTTGCAGACAACCGGATCCGTGCAGTGATCACATGATACTTATGCCCCTGACCCGCGCCCATCGCCGCATCGATGCCAAGGCCCTGCTGGACAAGGGTGGTGAGGAGGCGTTGTTCGGCGACCGGCCCGCCATGATGCTGGCCTTCAAGCCCGTTCTCGATGCAGCGGGGCCGGGCGAGTTGGATCAGCTGGGCAGCGCGTACCCCCACTTCGGCCAGTTCGCGTGCCTGCTGTCCGACTTTGCCGAGGCCATCAGCGCCGGGGCGTTCGATGCGGAGATTGGGTGCCGATGAAGTATTCCCGGCGGTGTGTCAAATCATCATGACCGCCCGCGCACAGGATCCGGCGACCGCCCACCTGTCCGCCGGACGCAAGGCGGCAAGGACACGCAGGGCCTGGGCCCGGGAGCGTATCGATGATCTCTCTCCCGAGCAGCTTGCAGTCCTGCGCCTGGCCCGCCGTGCGGCAAGTGCGGCCTTGGGTCGGGCCCGGCAGGTCGGCATCCCCTGTGGTGCCGACTTCAATTGCAACCTGCGGGCCCAGCTGGACCGGCAGGACTGGTGCTGTGCCTTGACCGGCATTCCGTTCAGTGAGGAGAGAACATCGGCAGGCGCGGGCGGGCGTGACCTTGCGCCCAGCCCGGACCGGATCGACCCGGGTTCGGGCTATGTGTCCGGCAACGTCCAGTGGATCCTCTGGTGCATCAATCGGGCCAAGGGGCGCATGCCGGAGCATCATTTCGAGCATGTGTTCCGGGAACTGGGGCGTGCTCTCGGGGATCGGCGTACCCAAAAATGAGGCGTCATGTAGCTGTCGCGACCGGCAATGCTTGAATTGAAGATTGTATTGTACGATACAATGTTTCGATCACTGGAAACACCCCCTTCTCATCAGGGGTGGAGGGGCCGTCGATGAGCAGGCTTGCAATTCCAGGTCCCGGCGGCAAGAACGGGGTCCGGTGATCCCGGCAAACAGAGGCAGGAGCGGGAGTGGAGTGGACCGCGTGCACGGATGCCACGGCCCTGGCGGGACAGCTGGGCCGATTGGATCTTGTGTCATTGCTTTTGGCCGGGATTGGCCTTATTCTGGTGCTGGGCGGTGTGTTTGCATTCATCAATCCGCAGCATCGCGCGCTCGCAAGCGACCGAAGAGGCCAAAAAGGTGGCCAAGGAGGTTGCCGAGCGGGTTGCCAACGAATATCTGCAAGGAGAGCTGCCGGGCATCATTGATGCCAACCTTGACCTGATGGACCGCGGCAGTCTGTCTGATGATGACACAAACAGTGTTGCCGAGGCACAAGACGAACAGACAGAAGATCAGCAATGAAGATCTCGGATCAATGGAACGTATTCTTGGCGGCCCGACGTTCTGCGCCCGTGCCGGTTGACAGCATTCCGGCGTCCCTCGGCATTGACTTCAAGAAGGCGTTTCTGGCCAACACCCTGTCCGGTATGCTTGAGCGCCTGGAGTCCGGTTTCATCATCACGGTCAATGCCCTGGACCCGGCAACCCGGCAACGTTTCACCCTGGCGCACGAGCTGGGCCATTACATGCTGCACCGCCACCTGATCGGCGTTGGGGAAGGCGTGGACGACGACCGGGCCTACAGAAGTACGGATGTCGGAAAATACCACAACACGCGGATCGGACCCCGAGAAGAAACCGAAGCCAACCGTTTTGCCGCCAATCTGCTTATGCCGCGAGACCTGATCGACCATCATCGGAAGCAGCTCGGTGACAACGTGGCAGACATGGCTGACCTCTTTGCGGTGTCCCGGCGGTCCATGGCCATTCGTTTGGGCCGTCCCTGCGACCCGTGATGGGTGCGGCTGACTGTCTCGTCGGCTGGCCGCGAGGCCTCGGCTCACGGTGGCGGACCCTGCCCCGCCTTGAGGGCGCGATAGACCGACATCCGTGCGATCCTGAGCGTGCGGGCAATCTGGGGTCATCGTATGGTTTGTCAGCTGAACTCCGCTAAGCGTGAACACAAGGCGGCCACGGGAATGGTCGGAGGCCATGGCCAAGGAGGGATATCCAGAAATGACCGCCGAGATAACAAGGCAGATCCTGCAATGGGTCAAAGACCGGGCAACAGAGCCTTGCGATGATGGTTCAGGAATCATGATTCCGATTCCGGAAAGACAGTCCTATGCTGTACTTGCGGAAGACATCGGGCAAGACCCTGAAGCCGTCCGGGAGCACATTGCAAAATACGGGAGATGCTTGTTGTTCCTGGTGCCGCAAGAGACACATTCTCCCAAGAGGAAACAAAGCCGATGCTTTGTGGCATCAGGAAATTGGGCCTGGAAACCTTAGCGAGTTTGGTTTGAACGAAATCGGGCCCTGCCCGGGATCCATGTAAAGGTTGTCACAGCGTGCAGGGGACACCGACCCTGCTCACCCCCGTCATTTCGGGTAGACCCCAGCCAGACACTCTGCCTGCACACATGCCAGGACGCTGAACCCCGGGATTCCGTGTTCACTTGAAGTCCGATCCGGGTTATTGCACAGATTTCCCCCGGGGCACACCCAAAATGAACACCTCCAGCACCCGCATCGGCTATGCCCGCATCTCGACGGCCGATCAGAACCTCGAGGCCCAGATCGCCGCCCTCACGGCCGCCGGCTGCGGTCTGATCCGCACCGAGACCGGCAGTGGCACCAGCCTTGCCGCTCGTCCGGAACTGACCACGCTGCTCGCCTTCCTGCGGCCCGGTGATGCCCTGGTGGTCACCCGCATCGACCGGCTGGCCCGGTCGCTGCGGGATCTCCAGACCATCGCCGGGCAGCTCGCCGACACGGGGGCCCATCTTGTCGCCACCGAACAGCCGATCGACACCACCACGGCTGCCGGGCAGGCCTTCTTCGACATGCTCGGGGTCTTTGCCGCCTTCGAGACCAACCTGCGGCGCGAACGCCAGGCCGAGGGCATTGCCGCCGCCCGGGCCCGCGGGGTCTATCGCGGCCGCCGCCCGACCATCGACCGGGAGGCCGTCCGGGCCCGGCTGGCGGTCGGCCAGTCGCCGACGCAGATCGCCCGGGCGATGGGGATTGCCCGCGGGAGCGTCTATGCGATCAAGCGGGGGTGAGGGAGCGGTTGTCGTGGCCTGTGGTGGCCAGGACGCCCGCCTGTGTCCCTGCCGTGTCCGGGCGAGACCGGCCACGAGAGGCCACGACACGGGCGCTGTGGGGGGTCCTGCCCGGGATGCGTGTGTCAGGCGGGCTTGGCGTGATGGTCTGCCCGCGTATGGGTCCGCGAAAAATTGTATTGTACAATACAAAATCCCCAACAGGTCCCTACAATGTTTGCACTTTGTGACGGCTTTGTCAGCCCCCGCAGCTCCGCAGGCTGGTCCAATCCATCATGCGGGCCGGCCCAGGGGCGTTGACCGGGCCCGTGTTGCCGTGTGGGTCACTCCCACCCATCCCCCGAAGGCGGCCGTGGGATCGGGGGGCCGGGATGGATCCCGTGATCATGGCCGGTCCCCGGTCTGCCTTAAGGGCCTCAGAAGAACTCGGCCGCCCGGGCCGGGGACAGGGGCCGCGACGTGCATGTCCCACGGGTCTGGATGGTCCATGTGTTGGCCCCGGTGTCCAGAAAACCGATCAGGACACCGGTCTTGCGCAGATAGGTGTATTTGACCACCCGGCGCAGATTGGTCTCGCTGTACAGGGGGTACTGGAAGTAGATCCGGCTGCCGGTGGCGCGACCCGATCCGACGAGACTCCAGTCGACATGGATGCTCTTCCCGGCGTGGATGACATGGGTCGAGGTCGGCGGAATCCAGGATTCCGCCACCTCCCGGGCCTCACCGTGGGCATACTCCCCGTACTGCTTGACCTCGCAGTCAAGCCGGACCGACTGGGCAAGTGCCGGGTGGGCCGTGGCGGCCAGGCCGATCGCCAGAATGGCGAGGGTGGTCTTGGTCAATCGTGACATCGTTTGCTCCTTTCGTGTTACAGCATGGTTCTCCCCGGAAGCGGGGCAGGATTGCGGGGCGGTCGTGTTGCCGCGTGTCATGGCCGGTGCCAACCATGGGTGGCTTCCTGTCAGGCCGGCTTCAGTTGGCGGGGGCCTGCGATGGATGCGTCCTGGCTTCCTCGCGCTGCCGGTCAATCTGTTCGGCAACGACCAGACACTCCTTCTGGATCGCCGTTTGCTCGATCGCCTCGATTTCGCCCTTGAGACGGGCCAGTTCCTCGGCCCGGTCGCCACCGATCATGAAGAACATGGCGGGCCAGAACAGCACCAGCCCCGCGCCCAGAGAGACCGCATCGGTTGTTGCGGCTTTCTGCTGGACACCGGCCACCTCAGCTGCCCGGGCATTGATCCGGGCCAGTTCCGCCGCCAGCTGGTCACAGCTGTAGGACTGATATTGCAGGGACGACACGTAGGAACCGGAGACGGCATCCGGTCTCTGGGCACATCCTGCCATGACCAGTCCTGTGCAGGCCACGACCGCCAGAATGGCGCAGGTGGTCCTGGTCAATCGTGACATCGCTTGCTCCCTTGCTTGATGATGGGTCGGTCCGTCATTGAAACCGCGCCCCGGTGGTGCCGTAATGGGCCCCGATATAGGCCGCCTCACTGCCACCGGCGGTCGTGCCACCCCCGGCATGGGTGCCGGCCAGCAGGCGCGGCGCGCCGGCGCTGTCGTCCGTATTGGACAGGCGACTGCCCCAGCGTCCCGGCTGGGCGGTGAAGGTGTAGTCCGGATGGACAAGCCGGACCCGACCGGCCAGCGTGCCATCCGTGCTGTCGATGGGGGCGGGATCGAGGATGAGGCGGGTGGCATCGACCTGCAGGAGCGCGCCCGACTCGGCGGTCCGACCGGTCCGGGAGATCTCGGGTTGGCTCAGCACGGCATCCCGCTCTGTATTCAGGGTTGTCGGGGCGCCGCCGGCCCGCCGGACAACGAGATCGATCGACCCGTCCGCCTGCCGGATGGCCGCCACATCGGTGACCGACGCGACGGTGCCGGCCTGGCCAGCCACGGACACACTGCCGAACCGCGGGGTGGCCCGCGCGGCCGCCCGGGCGGCCATGACTGTGTCGGCAGGATCAGCCGTGAAGGCGTCGGTGCGGGTGCCCGGTGCCCGAGCCACCGCCTCCACAGGCGGACACAAGGGTCAGGGCCGCGAGGGCCAGGATCGTGGTGAGGCTGCGCAGAATCATGATGGATCTCCTTTCGTGTTGCAGCATGGTTCTCGCCCCGGGACTGGAGCGTGATCGATGTGGTTTCGTGGGGGTCATTCGCGCACCCCACCAAACGCCGCCGCGAGATCGGGATGCTCGAGCACCCCGGCCGCCCCCTCATGGGCCGTGCCAACGAGGACGCCGGTGACGACGCCCGGGTCATCGCCGGGGGCGGCCGCCGAGTCAAAGCCGGACCGGGTGCCGGTCTCCCAGAACGTCAGCGTGTAGCCAAGATCGCCATCGCCCCACTGTGTCCCGGTGCCGGGATTGCCGGGATGGCGGCGATGCGGCCAGGCTTCGAGGGCCGTGAAGTCCGCCCGCCCGTTGGCTCGCTCGAAGTCGGCCGTGATGGCAGCCTCTCCCCGCACCGTGCGGCCATCGCTGCGCGTCAAGCCAAGGAGCGTGCCATCCCAGCGGGCGGTGGCCCCGAGATGGGCGACCGTCCGGTCGGGCTCAGGCCCGTAGGCCCAAGGGGTGGCCAGCCCGTTGCGCCAGCCGAGGCCGGCCTGCAGGTCCTCGGTGTTGGCGCCGCCCAGCGTGTTGGCCATCAGGAGGTGGAAGCCCTCGGTCTCCCAGGGGCCGAAGTCGTCCACCGTCAGGTCATCCACCTTCGTGCCGGCAGGCAGCCGCCGGTAGGCACGCAGGAGCGCGCCATCCAGCGTCACGTAGAGGCGGGGCTTGATGTCGGTGCTGTTGCGGGGCTGGAGGACGGACTCGGGGTAGGAGGAGCTGGCATGGGCCCCGATGCCCCAGGCATGCAGGAGCTCGTGGAGGAGGGTGATGCGCAGGGCCTCCGGATTGTTGCGGTGGGCGCGGGCGGTGCGGTCGATGAAGGCATAGCCACCGAGGGCGGTCAAGGTCCGGAGCTGGATCAGGCCGCCGCCGAGACCGAGGGTGGTCGGGCCGTACGGTTGGCCATCGTCGTCCCGGGGCCAGCCGGTCTTGCCATCGGTGAAGTGGATGTGGATCTCGTCAGCCGGGATGGTGCGGCGATCCGCCACGGCCACGGCCCGGCCATTCCCGAGCCGCAGCCGGCGGTCATACGGCAGTGCCGTGTTGAGGCGGGCCAGCGCGTCGGCCACCAGGGCCCGTTCGGTGGCAGTGGCCCGCCCGACGATGCGCACGGTCCTGGCCGGGCCGGGGTTGATGATGACGAGATCGCCACCCCCCTCGGCCCGCTCCTGGGCCTGGAAGCCCTGGAGGAAGGCCAGGAGTTCAGCCGCACTGGCACTGCCATCGCCGCCCCGGGAGGCGCGCCAGGGGCCGGAGCGGATCTCTCCCCTGGCCGTGCGGGTGTGGCGGGCAGGATCCGTCAGGTCGGCGATGGCCGGGGATTCGCCGGCAAAGGCCGGACCGATGCCGATGGTCCGGCCCTCGCCGGTCGTGACATGGGCGCCGATCTGCTGGCCGGCGACCGGCGGGTTGACTCCGCCCGGCGGCAAGGGGGATGGCGACCCACCGCCCGCACCACCTCCACCCCCGCAGGCGGCCAGCGTCAGGACCGCCAGGGCGGCGAGGATCGCAGGGCGTGGGGTGTGCATGGTCATCCTCCTGTCAGGCGGGGAAGAGCCCGAGGGCCACCCACAGCAGGGCAAACAGCACGGGCTGGTGGACGAGGTAGACCGCCAGGCTGTGGCGGCCGAGCCAGCGCAGACTCCGGTCGGTCCGGTCCGGCAGGGTGACGGTGGCCAGTGCCTCGCCCACCCCCGCGGTCCGGGTCAGCCATTGGCCGGCGGCAAGGCCGAGAAGCACCGGGGCGAGCCAGGGGACCACCGGCCGGAAGTCGCTGGCCGGCGGGGTGCCACTGCCAAGCCCCAGCCACATCGCCACGGTGTTGGCAGCGGGGCCGGCCGTCAGGACATCGACCGCCAGGACGGCAGCAGCGGCCAGCCCGACCGCCGGCCAGGGCGCGTTGGTGAATGGCAGGCACAGGACCGCGGCCACGGCGATCATGTGCAGGATGCCGAAACGGATGGCCTGGTCGGGGGTGGCCCACAGCGTCACGGCGGTGACCGCCAGGGCCGCCAGGGTGATACGGGTCAGGCGGAGTGCCCAGGGCCGCCAGCGGATCCCGTCGGCATGGGCCAGCGCGAAACTGACCCCGGCGAGGGCAAGGAAGGTGCCAGCGATGGCCGCGGCGATGGCCTGGCCGAGGGGTGTCGTGGCCGTGCCCGCCGGCAGGAGGCCGAAGTGGGCGAGATCCCAGGTCAGGTGATAGGCGATCATGGCCACCAGCGCCGCCCCGCGCAGGGCATCGAGCGCCGGGATGCGGGTGGTCATCAGAACTGCCGGACGAAACTGAGGTCGCCATAGCGGCGGCGGACATTCTGGTCATAGGGGGCGCTGTTGGAACGGCGGCGGGTGACCCCCACCGACAGGCGGGGGGCAAAGCCGGCGATGGTGACATCGCGCTTGTGGACCGAGACGGTGACATCGGTGGTGGTGTCGCGGCGCCGGGTGTGATCGGTGGTGGAGCGATCGGTATCCCAGCGGGTCCGCGACAGGCTGCCGGCCAGCCCGACCGTCCAGCCGGCGGCGAAGTCGCGGGTCACCCCCAGCCGCAGCCCGGCCGTGCGGGTGCGGCCGCCCGGGGCGGTGGGCCGGGCCCGGGCCGCTGACAGCGACCCGGTCAGGGTCACGGTCGGGGTCAGCTGATGGGTGGCCCCGAGGGACAGATCGGTGCGCGGGCCATTCGAGGTGCGGCTGGCCATCGGGGCATGGCGGTGGTCGCGACGGGCGAGATCGAGGGTCAGGCGGGTGCGGTCGGTCAGGCGGTGGCCGAGTTCGAGCCGCAGGCCGGGGGCATCGTAACTCGTCTCGCCGGCCGACCAGTGGCGGGCGGCCGTCAGGAGCAGGCTCGCCCGGGTGCGCGGCGAGAGCACCACCTCCGGGCCGAGGTGGAGGCGCAGGGAGGTGCTGTCCCAGCGCTGCGTCTTGTGGTCGGTGTGCGACACCCCGGCCCCGAGGCGCAACCGCAGCCGGTCGGTGATGGGGTGATGGTATTCGCCACCGGCAAAGAGGCGCAGGCCGATACCGGAGGTGGGCGGCGGGTTGTTGCGGACGCCGCCGGTATCAGGGTCAATCCCGAGACTTTCCAGGAGGCGTCTCAGGTTGGCTGGCGCGGGGACCCGGCGCTGTTCGGACACCTGGCCGATGTTGGTATCGGGCGCCAGCGCCAGGCCACCATAGGCCGACCAGCGCTTGCGGGCCTCGATGGCAGCAAGGAAGCGCTCGACATTGGCGGCCACGGGCGGTGGGATGTCGCCCGCCAGCACCCGGCGGAAGTGGCGACGGGCGAGGGCGTCCTGGCCCTTGGCAAAGAAGGCGCGGGCGAGTTCGAGGCGCACGCGGACGCCGTCCGGGTTGGCGGCCAGCAGCGCCCGGAAGGCGGTGATCGCCCCATCAAGGAGCGCATCCCGGGTCTCTGCGGGCAGGCGCGGGTCGGCGGTGGCATCGAGCAGCGCCAGACCGAGATCGAAGAGCGGGCCGGCCACCCGGGGGTCGGCAGCATGCGGGACGAGGTGGGCAAGGGCTGGCTGCCAGGTGCCGGTGGCCAAGTCAGCCTCGGCGGCGATGAGGGCCCGCTCCGCCGGTGTCAGGGGCGCGGGCGGCGGCCCAGCACCGGGCGGGGTCTGGGCGGTGGCGAGGGCGGCCGCAAGGAGGGCGAGCAGGGCCAGGCCAACGACGATCAGCAGCCCCGCCAGGCGTGGACGGGCAGTCTCTCTGGTGGGGTTCATCCCCGGGGTCTGCCGGTCGTCGGGTCTCACTCATCAGCCCGGGGCTTCCGCTGCGGGGCATCAAAGGCCCCGACCGCCCGGCCATCGACAAAGTGCACGTCGAACCAGCCGGCGATGTTGTCCGGGGCATCGGTCAGCGTGGCATCCTCCGAATAGGGTGCGGCCAACCAGGCGCTGGCCTTGTCGTCATCCAGGGCCGCGGCCGAGCGGCTGCGGCTGACATCCTCGACAGTGAAGCCGGTACCATCCCCGGCCAGCCCGACCTGCCAGCGGGACAGGTCGGGCCCACCGCGGGCCGGGCCTGTCCAGTCGAACCTGTCCAGCGTGCCGGTGAGATCGGGCGTAGTGCCAAAGGTGGCCGTCAGGGTGACACTGGCGCTGATGGCACCGGCATGCTTGCGGGAGCCCTGCGAGTAGTGGGCATAGCCGGTGGCAGGGCCCTGATAGGTGGCGGTGGCGGGTGTCACAGTGCCAAACCCGGAAATGGGTTGCGCAGTGTATTGCTTGCCCGATGTCGTGGGCACCTCGGCCCAGAGATGCACTGTCTTGGCGGTTGGCTCCAGCCAGACCCCGTAATGCCGGGTGCTGCCGCCCCGTTTGTCGGCTGCAGCGGGCGCCATGCGCGTGTCCGCTTCCAGGGCCATCGTCACCGGGGCCTGGTCGGGATTGGTCGATGGTCGCTTCTTGGTGCCGCCGCAGGCGACCAGGGTGAGGGCGGCCAGCACGGCCAGCGCCAGGGGAATTTGTCGTTGCAGGGTTTTCATCCCTCACTCTCCTTTGATTGTCATGCTGTCGTCGTCATGGGCCGGGTCATCGCCGAGGGTCCGGACTCACTTGGGCCAGACCCGTCGGGCTATAGCCTTGAACCGCTGGATCGACAGCTGGCCGCGGTCATTGCGGGCCCTGGAGCCCGGTTTTTCCAGGGCCTCGATGACGGTCTGGCGATCGGCTTCCCAGATGCCGTCAAGTTCGTATTGACCCGACATCAGGACAAGCATCACGCTGTCGAAGGCCTTGGTGATGTCGATGCGGCCCACACGTCCCCGGAATTGCCCGTCTTGCTTGTACCGGGTCTTGATCTGGATCGTCCGGCCCTTCGAGTCCGTTGCATCGTGGCCCTGGGTCCGGGCCGGCGTCAGGGCCAGCCCCAACGTCTCGGCCGCCACATGCTCCCCGATCTCACCGGTCGCGCCCAGGGGCTTGCCCGTCAGGGTGTAGTATTCGCAGGCCAGCGGGATGATGGCGTCGATGAGGTGTTTGAGCGTGGTCATGGCCTGCAAGCTGCGGTTCTGCAGCAGATCCGATCCAGATCCAGTTTACCATTGGCCATTGTGTTTCTCCTGCATTGATCAAACCAAGAGACGATTTTCCGATCGCCTGTGAGCCGGTCGCACAGCTGCGCCGGGGGGTGGCTACGGTTTGGTCTTTGTCGCCTTGCCCTGCTTCTCGATGAAGTCCCGGAATTGCTTGAGGGTGAGCGTGTGGTACTTCTGGCCGTGGCTCTTGCGCCAGATGATGATATCCGGTCGGATATAGATCTCGCCGACCAGCTTGTTGCCGCCCACGATGTCGTGACGAGCCTCTGCAATCGTGTTGGCCATACTGTTTTCTCCTTTCATGGCTTGATCCGCCGACGGGGCCACCCGACGGTCGCCCCATCCCCTGGGTGTTGGTGCCCCACCCCCATCAGAACCGGTGGGTCAGGGATGCGGCGAGACTGTCGCCACCGCTCTCGCGGCCATAGCCGAGGGTGATGGCGGTGCCGCCAAACGCGATGCCACCCTGCACGCCGAGGGCCGGGCGCGGCTTGGAGGTGAGTGCCGTGGTGCCGACCCGGGCTTGTGCTGTCCCGCCGAGCGGCAGGGCCAGCCGGGCCCCGGCAAAGACGGCCCCGGTCGGGCGCGGGGTGGTCCAGTCGGCCGTCAGGGCCAGCGTGGTGGCCGACCCCTTGATGGCGGTGGCCTGCTCTTTTGTGGCGGCCTCGGTGGTGAAAGCATCCGCCTTGACCCGGGCATGGGTCAGATCGGCCCCGAGGGTGACGGTGGCGTCATCGGGCAGGGCCAGCCGGTGGTCGGCCCGGAGGCCGGCGGTCAGGCCGGTGCCGGACAGG
Source organism: Paracoccaceae bacterium (assembly GCA_965215545.1). Lineage (GTDB taxonomy): Bacteria > Pseudomonadota > Alphaproteobacteria > Rhodobacterales > Rhodobacteraceae > MPNP01. The sequence continues at coordinate 2,520,941 of OZ244066.1, read as the reverse complement.
CCGGCAGCCAGCCGACCGGTGCCCGTCACGGCAAGATCACTGGCCAGCGTGGTGGCACTGGCGGCCAGACCGAGGGTGGTGGCCTCGAGGGCCCAGGCATGGCGGACCCCGAGGGTGGTCGCCGTGACATCGATGGTGCCACCGTTGGTGACGGTGGCTGACCCGGTCTGGTGCTGGACGGCGAGGCCGAGGGTGCGGCCGGGGCCGAGTTCGAGACCGTGGCCGAGGGCCACCCCGCGGCGGACCAGGTCATAGGCGGTGGGGACGGTGGCGTCCTTGCGGGTGCGGTCGGCTGTCGACCCGAGGAGACGGGCCCAGGTGCCGGGGCCGGCCGAGGGGGCCTCGAGGGCGGTCATGTCGAGGAGGACAGCCGGCAGGGCAGCCACAAGGCGGTGGCGGGGGCCGAGGGTGGCTGGCCGCGGTGGTGCCGGGACTGGCTCGGGCAGCACCAGCTGGGCGATGCGATTGGCATCCAGGGTGATCGTGCCGTCGGCGGCAATGGTGCCCACATCGACAACCGTGCCATCGGCCTGCGTCGAGCGGATGACGATGGTCCCCATGGTCAGGTCGGTATTGTCGTCACCCTGCGTGAGGGTGGTCGGGAGCAGGTCCGCGCGGGTGAGGCTGGCGGCCGCCAGCTGTTCGCGCACCGTCCGGATCTGGTCAGCGGTGAGGTCGGGGGCGAGCTGGGCAAACACCACCGGGTCACCGGCAAAGTGCACGGTGCCGCTCGCGATCTGCCCGTAGGTGAGTTGGTCGCTGCTGTCGAGACCGGCTTCCAGCACCAGCCGGCCCTTGGCGCTGATGGTGACCGTGCGGCTGGTCAGCCCGCTGGCCAGCACCAGGGTGCCGTCGGTCACCGTTGCCGTGCCGGGGGCGACCAGGTTCACCGGGGCGGCAAAGCGGGCAAAGCCGCCACCCTGCAGGGTCAGGGTCTCGAGATTGGTGATCTCGCCGCCGAAGATGAAATGCTGGCCCCGGGCGATGTCGAGGGTCAGGGTGTCGGTGCCGGCGTCGAAGGCAATGGGGCCGTCCACCCCGCCTTGCCCCATCACGTCCAGCGTGTCATCGTACGTACCAGTGGCAAAGCGGATGCCGCCGATGAGGGTGCTGTCGGCCAGCACCAGGGTGCCGCGCCCGCCCTCGAAGCGGACGGCGTCGGTGCCCTGGACGCGGGCGCCATTGCGGATGGTGACATGGGCATGGCCGTTCTGAGCCTCGGGCCCGAAGGTGGCCCGGATGCCCACGGCATCCAGGCTCTGGCAGGTCCCGTCCGCATCGGGGTCGCAGGCAACGATGGACCCGCCATCGACGGTCACCCGGATGGCCATGCGGTCGGCGAGGCCGAGGTCAGTTTCAGCAGGAGTGTCCCGCACGGCGACGGCGTCGAAGAGTTCCCAGGGGCCGGTGCCGGCGGGCGGCGGTACCGGGTCGGCCTGGGCGGCCTGGTCATGTTTCGTCAGATCCTCCGCTGTGTTGACGCCCAGATGGAAGGCATGGATGCCGTCGGCCTTGGTCCCGGTGGTGGTGATGGTGGCCGAGCGGGCCGTGATGGCGATGTCGCCAACGCCCCGGTGGCCGCCGCGGATGCCGTCCGAGCCCACGCCGGTCGTGGTGATACGGCCGCGGGCATCAATTGCGACATCACCCGTGCCATGATGGAGGCCGGCGATGGCGTGGGCGTTGACGCCGGTCGTCTCGATGGTGCTGCCACCATCGACGTCGATGTCCACAGCACCGGTCGAGCCATGGTAGGCGAGGATGCCGTCGGCATAGTCGCCGGTGGTGGTGAGGTCCGTGCGGCGGAGGGCGATCTCGATGTCACCCCCGACGGTCGCATGCTGCGGCAGGGGCGCATGCCGGGCTGGCGGATTTCCCCGGAGACCACTGGCAAAGTACACCGCATAGATCCCCTGGGCGCGCACGCCTTCCGTTTCGACCTTGCTGCCGGTCAGGTCGAGGTCGATCTTGCCACGATTGAAGTTGTAGAGTTTGAAGCCGCGGGCGCTGGCCCAGGTTTGATCGCTGGACGCGGGTGGGTCCAGGCTCCAGCTTCCCTGCCGGGTCTGGCCCGCGACATGGCCACCGGTCGTCTTGATCCAGATGTTGGTCAGGTCAATGGTGATGTCGCCGCCGGGAGAGTCGCCCGGGTCATCGGACCGGTTGCCCAGTTCGGCAACGATGCCGCTGGCATCAAAGCCGGCCGTCGCGATGTCGGGGTTGGTCGACAGGGTCGGGTTGCGGGCAGTGAGGGTGATGGCCCCGGTGCCACGGTGGTAGGCCTGGACGCCATGGCCGTCCTCGGCGGTGGTGCGGATGCGCAGGCTGGGTAGCAGGTGGATATCGATGTCACCGACAAAGTCGATGTCCCTGACCGTGCTGCCCGTGACCTTGTCGGCCAGACTGTCGATCTCGGCCCAGATGCCGGCCCCGGGACTGGTGATGGTGCCACCGACAGTCAGGTCGAGGTTGCCCGACGTGCCGTAGTGCTGGACGGAGAGGCCGCGGGCGTGGTGATTGACGCCCAGACCCTCGCGGCGGCCCATTCGGAGGTCGGCACGGTCGGTCGAGAAGGGTTCATGGTCGACGGTGATGTCGGCCTCCGAGCGCAGCGTGATGGTCCCGTCGAAGTCCTGGTGGGTGTCGATGAAGATGCCGGCGTACTGGGTGTTGGGCGGGTCGCTGACAACGGGAGTCCTGGGGTTGGTGAGGACACCCCCGGGCGTGTAGTTCCGCCGCCCGTGGTCATCCTGGGGGCCTTCCCCGTTGTCCCAGACACCGTCGCCGTCAGCGTCCAGGCCGTCGCCGTCATCGCCGACGGTCCCATCGCCGTAGTAGACGGCGTCGCCCTCGTCGCCGAGGCCGGTGCGTCGGTTTCGTTCAGCGACGATGGGGTAGTCGTTGGGCCGCAGCAGGGGGCCATAGCCGACCCCGCCCTCGCGGGCCTGGCCCTTGTTGCTGCGGCGACCCTTGATGGTCAGGTCGCCATGGATGGTGAAGGTGTAGTCGGTGTCGGTGGATCCGATCTCGTAGAAGATGTTGTCAACACCATTCTTGTCGGTGTCGGGGGTGTAGGTGTCTGATGTGCAGGCGATGGTGCGTTCCCCTTCGGTGGTGGGGAGGGCACCGCACTCATCGGCGGCGTGGGCCGGGCTGGTGAGGGCAGCGAGGGCAAGGGCGGTGGTCAGCGCGAGGGGTCGGCAGGTGCGGGTCAGCATGGGACGGATGGCGGTCATGGGATGGGTCTCCGTGGGGAAGGGGGCGGGCGCATGACGGGGGGCACCCGGAAGTCGGGGGGGGCAACTGTGTCGTGGTCATGCTGGCACCGGGCTGGTGGGCCGACCGTCAGCGCCGGACATCGACGGTGATGTCGCAGTATTCGGCATAACCAGGACCGTTGCGTTGCTGCCAAGCCTCGGAGGGCCAGCGGGCCGGGCCGCAGTTGGAGGGGCCGGGCCGGAAGGTGGCCGCGTAGCCGTATCGACTCACAAGAGGGGCCGTCAGGGTCGTCCCGTCGATTGTCTTGAGGGAGCGACAGACGCCCCCGGCCGCGTAGCAGAAGTTGCCCCAGATGCGCACCTTGAAGATGCCGTTGGCGGTCTTGCTTGTCCTTCTGGTGGCGCTCAGCTCCTGGCGGGAATCGGGAATTTCATCCGCAGCGGCACCGAGAGCGGGAGCGCCGTCATTGCCCCACTCGCCCGGGCACGGCGGGTAGCCGCGATTGGCGGTGAAGGTGTGGCCCATGACGGTCACGCTGCGCGAGCATTTGGCCGGGCCCCAGGTCGGGCAGGCCCGGGCGATGGGCTGATCGCGGAAATAGAGGCCGCGTGCGTTGTGGAATTCGACCACCCGGTCGTCCTTGTCGCCCGGACCGTAGGCGCAGCGGACGTCGGGCCCCACCCCGAAGGTCGTTGCGTCCGGACCGGGCAGGACCTCGATCTGCAGGTTGCGGACCAGACCGGTCCAGGTCCGGTTCTGAATTTGGGGGGCGGGGTCGGTCAGGTTGGCGGTCAGGCTGGTGACGACGCTGGGGGCGGGCGTCAGCGCCCGGGAATGGGTGATCGCGGTCTGCTGGATCGACTGTGCCATCGCTGGCAGGGCGAGGGCCGCGGCCACCACCAGGGCGGCGCAAGCCGGAAAGGGAGGGCACACTGTCAGGCGGGTCATGATGGGTGTCTCCTTGTCCTTGTCACGGGTGGGTCCTGGGTGTCATGGACACACCTTGAATGCCCTGTAGGTGTCACCCGAGCCGGTGCTGTCCCAGAACCAGGTGTCAGGACATGCAGAAGGAACGGTCGGGTCGGCCGCGGGGGTGGGGGCTGGAGTGCTGGCCGGCGGGCTTGATGGGCTCTCCACGACGGGGTTGATCTCGGTGCCGTCACAGCGCCACTCCCGATCGTCATCGGTGACGCTGTAGACAATCTGCCGGTCATCGGTGAGGGTGAGGGTGACGGTCCGGGGACTGGTGGGGGACAGGCAACTGTCGTCGATGGAGATGACATGGTAGCTGGTGCCGGTGAGGGCGCCCTGTCGGCCGTTATAGACCCGGAAGCAGGGCTTGCCGGCACTGGTCATGTCCGCGGTGCCGACGGGCGGGTTGCCGGGCATGCCCAGCTCGCCGCAGACCATGGGAATGGTGGGGGCTTCCTTGAGGGTGCCGGGCTCGTTGTTCCACTGGGCGCCCTCGATGCCGGTCTTGGTGAGGATGGTGGTGGTGGTTTCGGGGACCACCTGCTGGGCCAGCGTGGGGGTGGCAAAGACCGCCAGCAGGGTGGCGGCGATGCGAAGCGGGGTGGTCATCCGTCGGGCGGGGGGTGTCATGGTTCGTGTCATCATGGTCCTGTCTCCTCTCTGTCCTTGGGTGGGTGTCCTGTCAGTTGGCTGTCCGTGTCCTTGGGTGGGGGTGGAGGCCGGGAGCACGCGCGGTGCCCCCGGCCGGTCGTGGGTGGAGGTCACTCCGTCTTCTTGGCATCAAAGAGACCGAAGACGGCCCCGTCGTCGTAGAGGTTGCCATCACCGCCCTGGTCGATGCCGTCGTCATCGAAGGCGGCGCTGAAGCCGCCATAGAAGCCGTCGGGGCGCTCGCCGGCATCATCCCCGTAGGCAAAGGCGCTCCATTGCCCGGTGGCCTTGCCATCGGCGGCAAAGCGACCGTTGTCGGGGAGATTTTCCGTGCCAGTCTCAACCTCGCCAGTGTCGGTGATGCGGCCGGTGCGCAGGTTGATCACCCAGCCACTGTTGACATGATTGGTGCCCTGGGCGGCGGGATCGGCCGAGCGGAAATTGTCGATGGTGCCGCCGAGGGTCGCATCGGCCCCGAAGACGGCATTGAGCTCGACATCGGCGTGGAAGTGGCCCGAGGCCACCGCCTGGCCGGCCCGGCGGGCCGCCAGCCCCTGGGCGGTGCCGGAGTAGGTCGCCGAGGCCGCAAGGCCGTTGACGTCATTGGCGGGCTCTGTGACATCCAGCCGGCCGCGGGCGGTGAGGCTGTCCGGCCCGACATAGCCGGCCCTGTGGTGGATGACGGGGGCACCGTCCACCTCGGTCAGCCACATGCCGTAGTCGATATAGGGGACCACCTCATAGGTGCCGTCGCCGTCGCTGTCGGTATAGACATAGTTGACGGAATAGCTGCCGATGCCGAAGGGTGAGGGCCTGCCATCGGGGTCATCGTCATACCGGACGACGCTGTAGACATAGGGGTCATCGGAGGTGCCACCGCCGGTGCGCGCCAGGGCGGCCGGGGTGAAGTGCCAGCCATCGGCGAATTCCCCGGGGAGGGCGCCCGTGATGTCCTTGCAGCCGTTGCTGCGGGCGCAGTAGAAGGTCCCGTAGATGCCCTTGAGGGTGCCGCGGACGAATTGACCCGCGGTGCCGTCGAGGCCCGTGCGGTCAGCGGTTGCCAACCCGGTGTCGGCGACAACGAGGAAGCCGGTGAGGTCGAGGCGCCAGTGGTCGGCAAGGGCCGTCTGGAGGGGGCGGACCAGGGACAGGGCCGAGTCGCCGGTCCGGGTGACAACATCATCCGGGGTGAGGCCGCGGGCGGTGGCCAGGTGGCGCAGGACCCCTTGCCCGTCATAGAGGCCCGGCCCGGACGGTTTGGTGGCCCGGGCAAAGACCGCCTCGCCGCCCTCGGTGTCAAGCGCGGTGACATCCTGGTTCGCGGTGACGCGGAGCGTGCCGGTGCCCGGGTCCGCCAGGGCCCCGGCCGCCAGCGTGTCGAGGATGAGACTGGCCTGGGCGTGGTCGCTGGCCAGGAGCCGCTCGGCGTCCAGCAGGTCCTTCTCATCGTCATGGATGGTGTCGATGCTGGCGAGGTCAGCATCGATGGTCTGCCGCTTGGCCTCAAGATCGGGGATGACAACATTTTCGTAGGTGGTGGCCTTGCCGCGGTTCTCGGCGGCCATCGCCTCATCCTCATCAGCCTTGTCACGGAGGTCGGCAGCGTCATTGCGCAATTGCTTGATGCCCCTCTCGTCGGCCTCGGTGTTCGGATCATTCTCCCTGTCCTTCAGCATCTCGATCATGGGCTTGATCCGGTCGACAAAGGCCTGGCAGCTGGCTTCGTCGGTGCAGAGGCGCTGGGCGGGCGTGGCGGGGTTGTTGTCATGATCCCACGTGTCGGTGGGGACAGCGGAGGCGGTGGTGTCCACCAGGTATGCCTCGGCGTTCGAGATCAAGGCTGTCAGCCGATTGATCTCTGCCTCTTTCCTGGCGATTGGGTTCTCCAGCTCGCGCAATTGCTTGATGCCGCTCTCGTCGACGTCGGGGGTGGCCGGATCATCCTCCCTGTCGTCCAGCGGAGCGATCCTGGACCTGACCTGGACTGCCGCGGCCCGGCAGCTGGCTGCGTTGGTGCAGAGGCGCTGGTCGGCCGTGTCGGGGTTGTTGTCATGATCCCACATGTCGGTGGGGACGGTGGTGGTGGTGTCCGCCAGGTATGTATTGAGTTTGCTGATCAGGGTCCTCAGCGGTCTGGCCTGCGCCTGGAGCGCGTCGATCCTGGCGCTGATCTCGGGCCGATCACTGACGTCCAGCATGTCGGCGCTGGTGCGCTTTTCGGCGGCTTTGTCGTCGAGACCTTCAGCCTTTTTGCGGAAGGTGTCAGCCTCTTTGCCCAACCGGGCGATCTCGTCATCGAGGGCCTTGCGGGCGGCCTTGGCCCTGGCCTCGATCGCCTTGAGGTTGTCAATCTGCTCCTCAATGGCGGTGATGTCCTTGGCCGCCTCGGCGGTGATGCCGCGGCTGATGCCCTTGTTCCGGACGATGGGGGTGGCAGACGCCACCCGGTCGCCCGAGGACACGGTGGTGAAGTCGGCGAGGGGGCTGGGCGGATCCTGCGTCTGGCGCATCGTATCGAAGCCGTCACGGAGGTTGTCGATCCAGGCGGCGATCTGCTGCGCAAGCCGTTGGCCCTCGCCGCCGGCGTCCGTCAGCGATTTGATCCATTCATTGTAGTCATTGTCGGCAGAGGCGTTGTAGACATCGGTGGCATCCAGCGGGGTGGAGGCAGCCGCCGGGCGGGTGAAGTCGGTGGTGAGTTGGTAGGGGGTGTCGTCGTCATCCACCGTGCCGTCACCGTTGCTGTCCCAGGCGATGGCGGTGGTGGGCGTGACGGTGCCTGTGCCCCCACCGCCTCCTCCACCGACACTGGTGGATGTGGGACTGCCGCCACCGCCGCCACAGGCGGTCAGCAGGAACACCGCGGCAAGGGCGGCAACGAGGGTCGGGGCCATGGGGGAGTGTCTTGTCATCGGTCAGGTCTCACGTCTTGTGCCGTCACGGCCACGGGTCGGTGTGGCGGGGCATGGCTGGAATGGGGGTCAGGGGCGACTGCGTGGCCGCCCCCGTGGGGGCTTGGGTGGATGTCAGGCTCTGACCGCGGTCAGAAGGCCATGGTCACGCCAACGCTGAACTTGGTCCGGTCGGAGGTTCGTCCATATTCATCCTGCGGGAAATCAACTCGTGCAACACCGGCCTGAACGGTGGCGCCACCACCGAGGTCATGCGTGACACCCAGACCAAAGCCCTTTTGATCTTGTGACCGGGCTTTGTAGTCAGCTGAGCCAATTTGTGCCGCTGTATCCGTGGAAGTGCCGGCACCATCGGTATCCAAGTCGGTGATGAGGCCATTTTCGCCTCTGGAATTGACATCATCCTGCTTTTGCTGGGTGATCACTGCAGTAATCTTGGTGGCCTCACCCGCCTTCACGCCGAAATGAAGACCAAGGCCGGTGACCTTGTTGGTCTGGGTAGAGCACACGCCAGCGCCCGTAAGATTTGCCGTATCACAACCACCTGGCGTGCCGGCGACGCTACTGGTCTCTTTTGTTTCAACCTCCTGCTGCGAATAGAACAGGCCGCCATCGAACATGCCGAAGTCGGCATTGACGGACGCCTTCAGCACCATCTTGTTCTTGACGCTGTTATCGAAAGACGCTTTGCCACTGTCCGCACCAAGCGCAATCGTGGTCGGGCCCGCATCGAAACTCGCCCCGATGCCCCACTCGTTCTTTTGCTTGGCGGTGGTGTTGTCAGCCCTTGGACTGACTGTTGCGCCTGTCAGCTGCACCTTGCCAATCCCGAAGTCCAGATCAAAGGCAACATTGGCATCACCAGCACCGCCAATATCGGCCCTCTCGGCAATGTCATCAACGCCCAGACCGTCATAGCCAACATCCGGCAGGTTATGGGCCATGTTGGAAGCCGGGTCGAGATTGCCGACCGTCAGTTTCCAGATCTCGCCACCGATGTAGACTTCGGCATCCTTGACGGCTTCGGCATTGTCCTGTCGCTGGCCACCGCGGGCCTCGATCTTGGCTCCGGCGCCGAAGGTCAGGCCACCATCGGTGACGCCGCTGCCGGCGAACTTGAGGTCAAACTTCGACAGAAAATTGGCCCGTGACTTGTGCGTGACGGCATCCACGTCTTTATCGCCATCTGCGGCATAATTGATTCCGGGAAGACTGCGGTCTCCCTCCCAGATCAGGCCCAGACCGGCCTCACCGGTCAGCGACAGGCCGCCCGCCATCATTTCGTCCTGGGCGTGCGCACCGCCGGCCAGCAGGCCGAGGGCGGCGCAGGTGATCATGAGTCGTTTCATGATGAGAATCTCCTTTCTCGTGATTGCACGGGTCTGTCCGTGCCGAGAAAGGGGCTTTAGGCTGCCGACAGCTGCCATTGTCGGCAAGCCCTCCCGGGCCGCCTACTTCCGCGAATACAACAGGAAGCGGCGGGCCGATCCCGACTACCGCGACAAGAACAGGCAATGGTCGGCCGCCTGGCGGGCGACCCACCCGGACTACGCCGCCAGGAAGTACGGGGAACGCCGGGCCGACCCGGACAAGGTGGCGGATGACCGCCAGCGCAATCGGGACATGATGAAGGCGAAGCGGGCCGATCCGGCCTATCGGGCCCGGGAGAATGCCCGGGCCCGGGCCCGGTATCAGGCGCGCAAGATGTCGGAAGGCCACTGAGGAAGCGGTGGCCGCCTCAGACCGGAAGTCCCGACATGTCCCATCCTCGACACGGGGACAGGGTCAGCGGACGTCCCGCCCCCCGGTCCCGACGTGAACTTTCGATGCTGTCCTGTTGCAGGCGGTCAAGGGCCCTCCGGGCCTGTCCTGACAAGGATCCGATCCGCCTGACCCCCCTTGCCAGCGTGGCTATTGCGTGTTGCACATCAGCAACAATCGGAAGTTTCACCCCCTCCGCAGGCTGATTTTCCGACAATGGCAGCTGTCGGCAACTGGGGGTCGGCCTCGGCCTTGGTGTCCGGCATGGGATTTTTTTCTCCGGGGATGGATGGTGATGGGGGCGAGATTACCGGCCGGGGCGGGGGCGGTCAAGGGGGTGAGTGGCAAGGGGGCGATCGGGGATGGCGGTTGTGGCCTGGGCAGCACGGGACCCGGCGGGTCGGTGGGCGACAGCCATGAGAGTCACAAAGAGGGGGCGCAGGGGATGGGCTGGGGAGTTATAGCAATTGCGCTTAGGATGTCTTGGTTTTCAACTGCTGGGTTGCCTGTCTGGCAAGATTTTTTCTGGTGCTTTTGGTAAAATCTCCCCAAGCATTGCAATGGGAGCGATCGCCTTCGGTAGGATCCCAACCAATTTTAGCTCCCGTCTTTCGAAATTCCTCAGCAGGAAAACTTGCAACGGCTGCAAACCGTTCCGCTGCCCACTGCTCAATATCTTGATTGATACAGTCCAGTATCTTTTTTGCGCTAAGCGACAGGCCACAATATTTGTCATGCTCTGGGCTCGATTTATTAAATGCCGCCGAAGAGACCCGCTTTTCACCATTTTTAGTGAAAATCTGTATCTGCGGGATACCGCGCAACATGATGTCGTCATCGTGGATTTGTTGATGGTCGTGGGGTTTGACCCTCCCCGCAGAATCCTGCGGAGGCTGTTCCATAGACACACACCCCATCAGGGACCCAGTTCCCTGAACAGGGGGGCGAACTCTGCAACACTGCACAAATCGTCGATGACGATTTCTCTGACATCATCGACACACCCATGATACAGAAGCGTTAAGCGGTTAGGAGCAATTTCTATCTCGATTTCATGATTGCCCACATACCACTCCAATTGCAGTCCACCGTTTGCAAGCGGGGCCACATCAGGCGCGCAATGTGTGTATGAGCCGATTGTCTCTAGAAGGCCAAGCGCATGCTCTGCAGCATCCTGGGAAACCGCGATACCTTGGTAGCCATCCCATCCAACCTCAAGTTCGGTGAGAGCATCGATCTTTGCGCGAGATTGCTCTGCAAGCGTTGGTGGCTGGACATAGAATGACTTATTGACATCATCACTGGAGACAGTGCGGACGGTGTCATCAATCAACCAGTTTGCAAGAGTATCATTTTCATGGATATTTGTGATGGGAGCATCAATGGCTGCACAAACTTGATTAGCAACTGTTAAATCAGGATCTTTCCCATTTGCACCGGGTGTTTCATCAAACCAACAAGAACGACTGGACTCAGAGGTGGACTGCAGCATCCTCATGCTTGCATCGCTCGTCTATCCAAACGCTCAATCAGAGTATTGGAGTCATTCCAGATTTTCTCCAGAAGTTTCTTCACTTCCGCACCATCGGGAATACGGGCCTCATCAACATGCAGATTGGCGGCGAGGAACATCTTTTTTGCATCAGCCTTCTGGAAGCGAGGCTCCAAGGCAATTGTCCATTTGTATTCCCCCTCGTGGGCAAACAATTTGCCTTGGCCGCCCACGTGTGTCCATTGCGTGTTCAGAGCACTTGCATCAGAAAAAAGACACCGACCCAGATAACTCCGTGCATTCTCTCCGGAGGGCAGATTGTAGACCCAGTCCACGTTGCAACCAAAAGATGAGGGCGCTGTCTTGGCACCGATTTCGTAAGCCCTTTCCACCAACTTCACGAGCAACGTTGCCTTTTCAAGGCTATCGGGATGCTCCATCACAAATCGTGTTTTCGGCGGGTTGATTTCCACAAACATGCGTTCGCGAGGCATTGTCAATTTGCGGATTGGGACCCGGACAGGCATCGAGTTGACTAAATTCAAGGCCAGTGCTGATTCTTCAATGATAACCTCAGAATCAAAACTCTCACTAAAATTCGTAATCTCATCGTCTCTTTGGAGCACCTGCAAATCATTGAACGTCACATTGATTGAAAGAACGTTTTGAGCGTGTGTTGTCATTGGACGCCTCGCAAGGTCTTTGTTTTCTGCCGGTAGCACGCCCGGGCCCGCATCAGGTCACGGTTACGGATCTTGTCAACGCCGGATTTGTCGGGATCGGCGCGGTGTTTCTTGTTGTGTGTGCGGGCGGTGGCGGCGCGGGCGATCATGGCTTTTTGGACTCGGCCTCTTCTATGGCACGGTGCAATTCATCTATTAGTTTTTCAGCATCTTCCTCGTCCATGACCACAGTCCGGCCTTGGATCTTTCCTGCGACAATTCCGCAATCTTTCGGCAAATGGTATCCGGCAAATGTCCCAATCGTCGTTACTGCCATGGCCACATCTCCTGTTTTCTCACACGCTCCGGCCAAACTGCAGCGCACCCTGAAGGATACTGCCCCTGTTCGGCAAAGGCAAGGGGTGGCGGTCTGGGAGGGGGTCATTTTGTATTGTACAATACAAAATCCGCCCGCAACCGGCCCGGACGCACCTCAGGGAGGACGCCGGGCGCGTCCGGGCGGTTGGGAGTCATTGTAGCAGAAAATCATGGTCTTATCCACAATTCCGGCCCGGCGGTGGCGGTCGCTCGCGGGTGGCCTGGCGCGCGGCTAGGGACAGCGGGATGGCTGTCGTAAAGGGTCGGGTACAATACCGGTATTGGATATGTTTCCGGGTAACTACTTGCCCCCGTTATCAGCTACCTTCGTCGAGGCAGTCAACGGCCTTGCCCTGCAGGGCGATGGTGATTGCGACGAGCGGGTTGTATCCGAGCGCCGTCATGGTCTGGAGGTAGCTCGATATCCGGTAGTACGCTTCCGCGAACGCCACGGTGCGGAAGCAGCCTGACACCTTCTGCTTAACCTTGGCCATCCTGATGTCCCGCTCCGCCCTGTTGTTCGAGAACGGGGTGTCGGCGCGCCTCGTGAAGCGCAGGACGTTTCCCCGGTGTGCGGCGAGGCGCTCGAGGAGGTTGTGGGCGTCGGACTTCGCGACCGGTCCGCGGCGGCCCCTCTCCCGCTTCGGGACCGCGGGCATCTCCCGCCGGCCCCGCTCCAGGATCTCCCCGTAGCACCGCGCGATGACCCTGTAGTGCCGCATGGAGAGCCGCCGGTCCGGCCGTCGCATGACCTGCCGCCGCGCGATGAGCAGCAGCTTCCGCATCCTCCCGGCCCACGGCCAGCCGTTGCTGTCGGTCACGGCCTGGAGCTCGCGCAGCAGGTGGCTGCAGCACAGCTGGTGCTTGCAGTTCGTGTCGGTGAGGTAGGCCTTCCAGAAGTCGTGGACGATGACGCCCCGGTGCCGGGGGATGATGCCGATGTCGTCGATGGCCTCGCCTCCGCGCCTGCGGTGCAGCCGCTTGACCGTGATGTCCCCACCCGAGCAGACGTGGATCCAGTGGTTCCTGCCGTCCACCCGCAGCGATGTCTCGTCGACGTTCAGCACCGGCATCTCCAGGAGCATGGCGGTGGCGGCCTCCTCCCACGGTCCGAGTGCGTCGTGAAGGCGCCGGACGTAGCCCAGGCAGGTGGCCTCGGAGAGCTTCAGGCCGCAGGTCGCGTGGACCAGGGCGACGGCCCGGTTCAGCGAGAGCATCTGCGCGATCAGCAGGTTGACGGTGAAGGCCTGCAGGCCGGGGCCGTACTGGAGCGGGCCGGGCATGCCGTCGGGGAACCGGCCCCTGGTTCGGGCCCGGCACGCGGGACATTCCTTGACCTCGGCGTCCACGCGGCGCTCGACGACCTCGAAGACGATGTCGTACAGGACGCGGCACTCCCGGGCGACGGGGTCGACGCCTGAGAGGTCGGCGCCGCAGGTCCCGCAGGCCTCGACCGTGGCCGTCTCCTCGACGGTGGTCCTGCGCATGTTGCCGCCGATCTGCCGGTTCGGCTGCGCGCCTTTGCCGTTTGCGCCCCCGCCGGCACGCCGCGCGGTCCCGTCCCCGTCCGTCTGCGATGGCGGAAGGGAGGAGTTGGCGCTGGTCTTCGGCGTCGCCCTCTCGAGGAACACCGCCACCAGGATGTCGAGCAGCAGGAACAGGGCGTTGATCAGCGCGAGGGTGTCCGCGCCCGCCTCACCCCTCCGCCTGATGTCGTCGAACCGGGCCCGGCAGTCGTCCAGCCGCCCGCGCAGCGAGGCAGCGTTCACCGTCGCCATCACTCCGCCTCCACGGCCATGATCGCCGCCATCACCGCCTGGCGCTCGCCCGGCGGCATCCTCCGGTAGCCCTCGGCCCAGCGGGCGGCCTTGCGCCTGATGCGCTGGCGGTCGGTCGCGTTCCGCCCGGCGTGGCCGGGCCAGTGCGCCTTGCCGGGCGTGAAGTTGAGCCACACCACCTCGGTGCGCACCCGGCCCCGGGTCGTCACCTGAAGCGCGACCCGCCGCCAGTCCCGCAGCGCTTCGTCGTAAAGGGTGGAGGGATGGCCCGAGACCATCACCTGGCAGGGCAGCCCCCCGAGCAGGTCAAGCAGGGCGACATGGTCGGCCTCGGTGTAGTCGTGGCGGTAGCGCCGGTCCGACAGGCGCGTCGACCGCAGGTACGGCGGGTCGCTGTAGACCAGCTCCGTGCCCCGGAACGGGAAGGCGGCCAGGAACGCGTGGGCGCAGCCGTGCACCAGCTCCACCGGGTAGCCGCACGCGAACCCGTCCAGCGCGCGCCGGTCCAGGTCGACGCCGACCGAGCGCAGCGCCGGCGCCTTGCGCCGCATCAGCGCGCCGCCGCCAAGGTGCGTCTCCACGTAGGTGCAGTGCGGGGGAAACAGTCCCAGAAGCGTCTGGCACAGCCCGCTTGTCGCCTTTGATCCGAAGTAGCCCACCGGCGGCCCCCGTCGCTAACGATGGCCGTCGATAGCGAAATCCGTCTACGGTGTCAACCGCCCGTCGCCATCACCGCGCCGCAACCGAAAGCCCGCGCCTGCGGGCGGCCCGGCATCAGGACGGAATCATGGGGGTGAGCAGTTACGTTTCCGGTTAGGTATTCATATCAGGGGACAGCCCCATGCCCGTCATCGTCATGGCCAGCCCCAAGGGCGGCTGCGGCAAGTCCACCTGCGCCGTGCTGCTGGTCACCGAGTTTGCCCGGCAGGGTGTGCCGGTGACCGCCCTGGATTGCGACCCCAACCGCTCCCTGACCCGCTGGGGCGAGCGGGGCCTGCCTGCCAATGTCGAGATTGTCAGTGATGTGCAGCGGGCCGAGCTGGTGCCCCGGATCCGGGCTACCGATGGGGACGGGCGGATTGTCGTTGTCGACCTCGAGGGGATCGCCTCGCAGATCGTCAGCCGTGCCATCGCCCAGGCCGATCTCGTGATCGTGCCGATGCAGGCCACGGCGCTTGATGCCGAGGTGGGTTCCGAGGCGCTGGGGCTGGTGCGCGAAGAGGAAGAGGCATTGGGCCGGGCCATCCCGCATGCGGTGGTGCTCACCAAGACCAGCGCCGCCATGAAGACGCGGGTGCAGCGGGCCCTCGAGGACCAGCTGGCGGCGGCGGGCGTGGATGTGATCGTGCCCTCGCTGGTGCAGCGGGCCGCCTTTGCCGAGATCTTCGCCCATGGCGGCGATCTGACGGCCATGATGAACGACCCCGAGATTGTGACCGGGGGCCGGGTGGACCGGGCGCAGGAGAATGCCCAGGGATTTATGGAGGCCGTGTATGAGCGCATCACCGAGCATGCTTAAGGGATTGAAAGCCCGACCGAAGCGGGAGTCCGTCGAGGAGATCCGGGCGGCCCGCGGGTTTGCCGATCGCGCCCCGCGTCGCAAGCCCAGTCCGCGCACCCATCAGTTGCACCCGAAGGTCCTGCCGGCCACGGGTGTGGCCATTGCCGACGAGGCCGAGCGCCTCGGGCTCACCCAGGGCCAGATGATCGAACGGCTGTGGCAGGTGTATGCTGCGGGGGACCGCGGGGCGTAGCGCGTCCGGTCACGGCCGCGGGATCGTGCCCTTGGCCAGCAGGATATCCAGAATCACCCCATCGGGCAGATCATCAAGGGGGGCTCGCTCGACCTCCCGTGCGTCCTCGCTGAGGGACTCCCACCAGGCGCGGGCATGGGGGCGCAGCGCCACCAACGCCGCCTCGGTCAAGCGGGGGGCTTGGGGGATTCTGTCTCCGGATCGGCCGCCGCGGGCGCATGCAGGACCGTCTCGAGGGACGCGACCAGATCCTTGTGCTGCGGCCGGCCGTCGAACACGTACCGTCATGTCCTGTCTATCCCGGGCCAGGGTGATGTGGCCTCCAGGGCCCTGACCAGCTCTGGCAGGATCTCGGCTGGCATGATCACGAGACAGCCGGGGGTCTCCGGTCGCAAGAGGACGTCTCCTGCAGTCACTTCATTGGAGACGCCAAGCTGGCCTTCGGGGGACAGGCGAAGCCCCGCAAGCTCCCACTTCAATCCCTTCGACCAGACCAGGGAGGGCGCGAACGGATAAATCGAGAGTCGGGTGCCGGGATTGACAGTCATCTTGAGAACGGGCGGAATGACGGCACAGACATCACCATCGCCAAGGAGGACAATCCGGCGATCACGATATTTGAACAATGTCCCGAGACTGGCCAGACCATGATCCAGACGGGGCGCGAGGACACCAACACCCAGGATGGTCGGTGCCTCAATCGAGCGGATGCATTTGTCAAAGTCGGTGGTGTCCTGCTCGGGAATTCGATGGGAACGTGAGGCTGACTCTGCAGCCCATCCGGCCGGCAGGGAGTCGCCATCACCGACCACATGGTCAGGATCATGCCCATGCCTTTCGGCATTGGCAGCACCTCCATTGGCGGCAACAAGCACTGGCGCCATCGCCAGGGCCCCTGCCAACTGCTGCTGGGTGCAGGATCCGCCTCCAAGCACAGTGACACTCCGGTCCGACCGGATGCGTGGTCCCTGGGTCATGGTGATCCTGATGCCATCGGCATCTCCTGCTTGGATTGCATCTGCATGGGTTGAGTGGATTGGAACACGATCAAATCTACCGGCTCCTCCCTTCAAGCACAAGCCAGCCTTCCTGCAAACAGGATGACCCGACCCCCTTGCAGTAACATATAGGTGGAGTTGGCCATCATCGTGTCAGTCCGGCAGAGTTGTGCCAGATTGGGGGCGTTCCGGAACAGGGGGCTGATCGGCCTTCCCCGGACGGACCTCAAAGCAGGCGGGATTGCTCGAGGGCAGCTCGGATAAAGCCGGTAAAGAGGGGGTGGGGATCAAGGGGTCGGGACTTGAGTTCAGGATGGAATTGGACACCGATGAACCAGGGGTGGCCGCGGAGTTCCATGATTTCAGGCAGGGTGCCATCGGGTGACATGCCAGAGAAGATCACGCCCTTTTCCTGCAGTTTCTCCCGATAGGTCACATCGACCTCGAATCGGTGCCGATGGCGTTCCGAGATCTCCTGGCACCCATATTGCTGGTAGGCCAGACTGTCGGGATCAAGGATGGCCGCATAGGCTCCAAGGCGCATGGTTGCCCCCTTGTCATCCTCGGGTGCCCGCACGATGGTCTCCTCACCCTGCTGCCATTTCTTGAGATAGAAGATGATGGGTTCGATGTCGGCACCGTTGCCACCCCTTTCCATGGCGAACTCTTCCGAGCCGGCATTGGGAATGCCAAGGAGATTGCGGGCGGCATCAATGATGGCCGTCTGCATGCCAAGACAGATGCCGAGGTAGGGGATCCGCTCGAGCCGGGCATACTCAGCGGCCCGAATCTTGCCCTCAATCCCACGGCCACCAAACCCGCCCGGCACAAGGATGGCATCACATCCGTCCAGATGAAGACCGGGATCGGTGGTTTCAAAAATGTCTGATTCGATGAATTCCGCATTCACCTGCACCCGATTGGCAATCCCCCCATGGATCAGGGCTTCACTGATGGACTTGTAGGAATCCTCAAGTGCCGTATACTTGCCAACAACGGCCACCTTGACAGAGCCGATACTGTTGCTGATCCGCCACCAGACATCCTGCCATTGGCTCATGTCCGGTTTCCTGGCATCCTGCATGCCAAACGAGCGCAGCACAACCGAATCAAGGCCCTGCTCATGGTAGGCGATGGGGGCGTAGTAGATCGATTTCATGGTCTGCGAGGAGACCACCGCATCCTGGTGCACATTGCAGAACAGGGCAATCTTGCGCCTTTCCTTATCGGGCAAGGGCGCGTCGGAACGACAGACGATCACATCCGGCACGATCCCGATCGAACGCAGTTCCTTGACTGAATGCTGTGTCGGTTTGGTCTTGAGCTCACCACAGGCCTCGAGATAGGGAATCAGGGTCAGATGAACGAACACACAATTGTCAGGCGGTCCCTCAAGGGCAAACTGCCGGATGGCCTCGAAGAACGGCAGACCTTCGATATCACCCACGGTGCCGCCGATCTCGCACAGAACGAAATCGGCATCACCTGTATCATGGGCGATGAATGCCTTGATCTCGTTCGTCACATGCGGGATGACCTGGATCGTGGACCCCAGATACTTGCCCAGTCTCTCCTGCTCGAGCACCCTGGAGTAAATCTGACCCGAAGACACTGAATCGGTGCGTGTTGCCATCACCCCGGTGAAGCGCTCATAGTGACCGATATCGAGATCGGTTTCCGCGCCATCGTCAGTCACGAAGACTTCACCGTGCTCATAGGGACTCATCGTCCCGGGATCGACATTGAGATAGGGATCGAGCTTGCGGATTCGGACCCTGTAGCCCCGAGCCTGCAACAGCGCACCCAGCGATGCAGCCATCAGGCCCTTGCCCAACGATGAGACGACCCCGCCGGTGATGAAGACATACCGTGACACGCGTGAAGACCCTCAGTCCAAAGTCGTCATCACGGCTCTTGCCGTGATGCTCACGGATCCCGGAGGATAGCAAAAATCAACCGGGTCGACCAGCGTCAGACGAGAAGATTCGCCGACGGAAGGGTTCAATTCAACATCTGACGGGCATCGACCGGTTCACGACCGGATGCACTACTCGACCTTGGGGGGTTGGGCCGGTGCACTCCTGTCATCCGCCGGCAACAGGTCACTGGGATTGAAATCCAGCTGTGGGTTGGCCGAGTCCGTCTCGGTCGCAAGGTCACCCCCCAACCGTTCGATGATCGAATCGCTGGACTGTTCCCGAGCCGTCAGGATCGTCAGGACAAGCGAGACGCACAGGAACGCCGTGGCCACAATCCATGTTGCCTTGCTGAGCGCCGTGGCAGACTGACGTCCTGTCATCAGATTGCCGCCGCCAATCCCCAGCGCCCCACCCTCGGATCGCTGGATGAGGACAATCCCGATCAGGCCCAGCGCCAGGATCAGGTGGACGACAAGGAAGACATTGCTCATTGAACACCACGTCTTGCAGATGGAAAGGCTGTTGTCATGCGCACGATGCGTCAATGGGCCCAGTATACAACGCAATGCCCGCCGGTTTCAAGCCACTCCAGGCCCTGTTGTCAGGCTGCCAGGATATGGCGATCGGGGAGACTGTCTTGACGTCTGGCAGATTCCTTAACCAGGGTGGTGGTGCATTCCTCCGAACTGTCGAGCTCGGGGTGAATGATCAATCTCTGAAGGCCACAACATCAGACCATGACATCACCGACCCTATCATCCCAGGCTCATGCCATATCCCCAAGTAGACCCTCGCCTACCAATATCGCCACTGCCGAACTCACCAGGGTGCACGCCAAGGAGCGGCCCGGACCCCTCCTTCCAGTTGCAACCAGTGTGAGCCGGGACAAATGATTGCAGGACGAACCCCCGGATGACGGCAAACCGCTACGGCTACATTCTGTCAATTTGCCTGATGCTCTGCCGCCCAATCTCGTTCCTGCAGTTGGAGTCGTCAAGTTGACGTTCTTGATATTCAAAAGAAAGCACCTATAAATGCAAGAAAACACAAAAAAGTTTGTAACTACTTGCCCCCGTTATCAGCTACCTTCGTCGAGGCAGTCAACGGCCTTGCCCTGCAGGGCGATGGTGATTGCGACGAGCGGGTTGTATCCGAGCGCCGTCATGGTCTGGAGGTAGCTCGATATCCGGTAGTACGCTTCCGCGAACGCCACGGTGCGGAAGCAGCCTGACACCTTCTGCTTAACCTTGGCCATCCTGATGTCCCGCTCCGCCCTGTTGTTCGAGAACGGGGTGTCGGCGCGCCTCGTGAAGCGCAGGACGTTTCCCCGGTGTGCGGCGAGGCGCTCGAGGAGGTTGTGGGCGTCGGACTTCGCGACCGGTCCGCGGCGGCCCCTCTCCCGCTTCGGGACCGCGGGCATCTCCCGCCGGCCCCGCTCCAGGATCTCCCCGTAGCACCGCGCGATGACCCTGTAGTGCCGCATGGAGAGCCGCCGGTCCGGCCGTCGCATGACCTGCCGCCGCGCGATGAGCAGCAGCTTCCGCATCCTCCCGGCCCACGGCCAGCCGTTGCTGTCGGTCACGGCCTGGAGCTCGCGCAGCAGGTGGCTGCAGCACAGCTGGTGCTTGCAGTTCGTGTCGGTGAGGTAGGCCTTCCAGAAGTCGTGGACGATGACGCCCCGGTGCCGGGGGATGATGCCGATGTCGTCGATGGCCTCGCCTCCGCGCCTGCGGTGCAGCCGCTTGACCGTGATGTCCCCACCCGAGCAGACGTGGATCCAGTGGTTCCTGCCGTCCACCCGCAGCGATGTCTCGTCGACGTTCAGCACCGGCATCTCCAGGAGCATGGCGGTGGCGGCCTCCTCCCACGGTCCGAGTGCGTCGTGAAGGCGCCGGACGTAGCCCAGGCAGGTGGCCTCGGAGAGCTTCAGGCCGCAGGTCGCGTGGACCAGGGCGACGGCCCGGTTCAGCGAGAGCATCTGCGCGATCAGCAGGTTGACGGTGAAGGCCTGCAGGCCGGGGCCGTACTGGAGCGGGCCGGGCATGCCGTCGGGGAACCGGCCCCTGGTTCGGGCCCGGCACGCGGGACATTCCTTGACCTCGGCGTCCACGCGGCGCTCGACGACCTCGAAGACGATGTCGTACAGGACGCGGCACTCCCGGGCGACGGGGTCGACGCCTGAGAGGTCGGCGCCGCAGGTCCCGCAGGCCTCGACCGTGGCCGTCTCCTCGACGGTGGTCCTGCGCATGTTGCCGCCGATCTGCCGGTTCGGCTGCGCGCCTTTGCCGTTTGCGCCCCCGCCGGCACGCCGCGCGGTCCCGTCCCCGTCCGTCTGCGATGGCGGAAGGGAGGAGTTGGCGCTGGTCTTCGGCGTCGCCCTCTCGAGGAACACCGCCACCAGGATGTCGAGCAGCAGGAACAGGGCGTTGATCAGCGCGAGGGTGTCCGCGCCCGCCTCACCCCTCCGCCTGATGTCGTCGAACCGGGCCCGGCAGTCGTCCAGCCGCCCGCGCAGCGAGGCAGCGTTCACCGTCGCCATCACTCCGCCTCCACGGCCATGATCGCCGCCATCACCGCCTGGCGCTCGCCCGGCGGCATCCTCCGGTAGCCCTCGGCCCAGCGGGCGGCCTTGCGCCTGATGCGCTGGCGGTCGGTCGCGTTCCGCCCGGCGTGGCCGGGCCAGTGCGCCTTGCCGGGCGTGAAGTTGAGCCACACCACCTCGGTGCGCACCCGGCCCCGGGTCGTCACCTGAAGCGCGACCCGCCGCCAGTCCCGCAGCGCTTCGTCGTAAAGGGTGGAGGGATGGCCCGAGACCATCACCTGGCAGGGCAGCCCCCCGAGCAGGTCAAGCAGGGCGACATGGTCGGCCTCGGTGTAGTCGTGGCGGTAGCGCCGGTCCGACAGGCGCGTCGACCGCAGGTACGGCGGGTCGCTGTAGACCAGCTCCGTGCCCCGGAACGGGAAGGCGGCCAGGAACGCGTGGGCGCAGCCGTGCACCAGCTCCACCGGGTAGCCGCACGCGAACCCGTCCAGCGCGCGCCGGTCCAGGTCGACGCCGACCGAGCGCAGCGCCGGCGCCTTGCGCCGCATCAGCGCGCCGCCGCCAAGGTGCGTCTCCACGTAGGTGCAGTGCGGGGGAAACAGTCCCAGAAGCGTCTGGCACAGCCCGCTTGTCGCCTTTGATCCGAAGTAGCCCACCGGCGGCCCCCGTCGCTAACGATGGCCGTCGATAGCGAAATCCGTCTACGGTGTCAACCGCCCGTCGCCATCACCGCGCCGCAACCGAAAGCCCGCGCCTGCGGGCGGCCCGGCATCAGGACGGAATCATGGGGGTGAGCAGTTACAAAAGTTTGTTATAAATGGATAAGTCCCCATGCTCGTTGAATTCTCAGTCCAAAACCACCGCTCCTTCCGCAGCGTGCAAAGATTTCTGATGACCGCATTGAACAGCAAAAACTCCAATGCTGTGGCCCAGGCAACAATAGTGCCCCCCACGTGCTGCGGCAGGCGTGTCTCTTTGGAGCGAATGGATCCGGAAAGTCTGGTCTTGTCAGGAGCATGACGACAGTTCGTGACTTCGTTCGACACTCGTTCAGGGATGAAAGATTGCTGACCAAGAAATACGAACCCCATGGCTTTCATTCCAAATGGCGCAATGCACCGACGGAATTCGAGGTGATTTTCCTGCATGACGACAGCCTGTTCCAGTATGGTTTTGCTTACACTGCCGAACGCATCTGGGAGGAATGGCTTTTTGAACGTCCTTCCGCGACGCGCAAGCAGCGCCAGATATTCACCCGTGAATACAAACCCGAAAATGATGCCTATGCGTGGGAAATGAACTCAACGCACCTCAAAGGCGAACGTCAAAGCTGGAAAGAGCAAACGCGCGACAATGCCCTCTTTATCAGCACCGCCATACAGTTGAATGCCAAGTCCATGAGCCGTCCTTTTCACTGGCTGACCAGCAAGTTTTGGGTGATTCCTGGCGTGGATTCAATCGGCAATTATACCGAGTTCCACCTGAACGAAGGGAAAGAGGATCATAAAACCGCAGTGCTGGCATTTCTGGCCGATACTGACATGCGGCTGGAAGATTTGGAGACGAAAGAACGAGATATTTTTGAAATGTCCAGATTCAAAAGCCTGCTCACAAAACATCAGGAGGCAATGAAATCCCTGTTTCCCGAGGATGCAAAGGCGATAGAGGTTTTCACCCATCGCAACGATGAGACAGAGGCAAAGATACGTCTGAACCTCGACGATGAATCTTCAGGCACTCGCACATTGTTCGCCCTCAGCGGCCCGATCCTAAACTCTCTTGAAAATGGCCATACACTCGTTGTTGATGAACTTGATGTGCACCTGCACCCCCTTGCTCTCCGCCATATTGTACGGATGTTTTCCTCTCCCGAAACCAACCCCAACCAAGCCCAGCTCATCTTCACCACCCATGACCCGACCGTCACGGATGAAGAGTGCATTGGGCGCGATCAGATCTGGTTGGTCGAGAAGGGTGATGGCCTGGAGTCCTGCCTCACGCCCTTCTCGAATTACAAGACGCGTGATGCGCGGTCTTTCCGAAGGCGCTATCTGCAGGGCCGATATGGGGCGGTGCCCCGCCTCGCCGGGTGATAGAACCCATGGGCAAGAGACGGGGCAGGACATCTCGTGAGATGTGGCGGCAGCCCGCCCATCTCGAAGCGCGGGAACGAGTCTTGATCGTCACCGAGGGCAGCAAGACCGAACCTGATTGCTTCCGCCGCCTGATCCGGGAGTTGGGCCTGACCGCCGCTCAGGTCAAAGTCACCGGCGACGGCGATCCGACCCCGATCAGTGTCGTTCAGTACACCCAGGATCTCTTGAAGGAGGATGCTGAGTATGAGCATGTGTTCCTCGTCTTTGACCGTGACAGGCACACGACTTACAATAAAGCCCTCACAATGAGGCGAAGAAACTCAAGACGCGTGGAGATCAAGGAAGGAAATCTGTCACGGTCATTCCATCCATCCCCTGTTTCGAAATCTGGGATCTTTTTCATGTTTCTGACAGTCGCAGGCCCTATCAAGTCGGCAGTGGGGCCGGATCATCAACTCAAGATCTGATCCGTGATCTCAAATCTGCCCACTCCTGCTTTGCCGCGTACGACAAAGCGACATGTGCTGCGTTTTATGACGTGATCAAACCGATGCGGAACCAGGCATGCACCAGCGCCACCAAGGCTTTGGGGGAAGCACGGCAGATGGGGCAGAAAAATTTCCAGGAGAACCCCTCAACACGGGTGCATGTTGTGGTCAGGAAGTTGCAGGATCTGGCAGATAAACAGAAGAAAGGGTAGAGAGACACCTAAAGTGAATAGGTGTAACGGCTTACCATCGTCGGCCGATTTCAGCCCACTGTCGTTGCAGATGTAACTGTCAAGGCTGGACGACACGGTGCATGCAGCCACTGATGCCGGCACTACACTTGGCATTAAGACACCCTCTCAGGAGTAACGTCAATCCTCAAGTGTGAGGTTCAAGGTCTGGATCTCGAAATGGTTCTCTGGCACGCGTCCCTTGGCCCGATTGATACACCAAAGAATCCGCTGCTCGTTGCCAAGCCAAAGCCCTGACCCGGGATCGCATCCTGATTGTCGCTGATTCTCATGTTGATTGACGCTCTATATCTTGGCTGCCAAATTGCGCCAACCCCATGGACTCTCAAGGTCCACGATTTCGACGGCCCAGACAGTTGTCTCAAGATCACAGAGACCGAGGATCCTGTAGGGAGCGATGCAAGGACACTTCCCGCTGTGGGGGAGATCATGGGTCGGCGGTTGTCCCGAAGTCTGCAGAAACTTCGCAGAGCGGTGCTGCCGCTCAAAGGAGAATGATCTGTCAGCAAGTGTATGGCAATCACCATAGCGTACGGATTCTTCCAGCAAGACGGCTGGACAGGATTGCCGTATCGGCGGTGCCTCCAAGATGGGAGCACGTGAGGGCAGCCGGAATGCTCAAATTGCACGCCGGGATGTGACGATGTAATCGGATGATCCCCGACCGGCACCAATCCGGGGTGGGGATGGGCAGCCAAGGAACAGGACGACATGGAGACGGTATGCCAAGCCTGACCGTCATTGGTTTGCAGTGGGGCGATGAGGGCAAGGGCAAGATTGTCGACATTGCCGCAGCGGAGGCCGATGTGATCGTGCGTTTCCAGGGCGGCAACAATGCCGGCCACACGGTCATGCATGGCGATGCTGTCTTCAAACTGTCCCAATTGCCGAGCGGCATCCTGCGACCAGGCAAGATGGCCCTGATCGGCAACGGGGTTGTCATTGATCCCGAAGGGTTGCAGGCGGAGATCGAAAC
Organism: Paracoccaceae bacterium; assembly: GCA_965215545.1. Taxonomy (GTDB): domain Bacteria; phylum Pseudomonadota; class Alphaproteobacteria; order Rhodobacterales; family Rhodobacteraceae; genus MPNP01. Next base: position 2,496,092 of record OZ244066.1, on the reverse strand, counting down.
CCTGCAGGAGGCCGGGATTGCTATCTCGCCCGCCAATCTCGGGATTGCCAGCAATGCGTGTCTGATCCTGCCCCACCACCGTGAACTCGACGCAGCCCGAGAGCACCAATCGGGAACCGCAAAAATCGGCACCACGGGCAAGGGTATCGGGCCGGCCTACGAGGACAAGGTGGGGCGCCGGGCCATCCGGGTCGGCGACCTTGGGCATCCGGACCGGCTGGCAGCGATGATCGACCGTACGCTTGCCCATCACAACTGCCTGCGGGTCGGGATGGGGCTGGCGGCGATTGGCCGGGCGGCCCTGGCGACCAGACTGGAAGGGTACCGGGAGAGTCTGGCACCCTATACTGTGGCGGCGGATGAACGCATCCATGCCATCGCCGCCAGCGGTGGCAGGATCCTCTTCGAGGGTGCCCAGGGCACCCTGCTTGATATCGACCATGGCACCTATCCGTTCGTGACCTCATCATCGACAGTGGCGGGGGGCGCAGCCGCGGGGACGGGTGTGCCGCCGGGGCGTCTGGGGACGGTTCTTGGCGTCTGCAAGGCCTACACAACCCGGGTGGGTGCCGGCCCCTTCCCCACCGAACAGGACAATGACATCGGGGCCCTTCTTGGTGAACGGGGGTGGGAGTTCGGGACCGTGACGGGCCGACCGCGCCGCTGTGGCTGGCTGGACCTTGTCATGCTGCGCGCCACCTGTCGTCTGTCGGGGGTTGATGGCCTGGCCCTGATGAAGCTTGATGTGCTTGATGGGCTCGACGAGATCAAGATCTGCACGGCCTATGGCCCGGTCGATGAGGACCGCCCCTCCGTCTCCATCGGTCAGCGGATGATGGAACCGGTGGCACCGGTCTACGAGACCCTGCCAGGCTGGACCGAGACCACGGAGGGGGCAAGGACACGCGCCGATCTCCCGGCGGCGGCCAACGCCTATCTTGACCGGATCGAGGAATTGGCCGGCACACCGATCTGGTGTCTCTCCACCTCACCCCAGCGTAGCAATCTGATCCGGTGCGGGGACCGGGACCTGTTCCGATGACCCTCGCGCACGCGATCCGTCGCAAACTGGCCCTCGTGACGGTCTGTCTGGGGCTCCCGGTCTATGTGGTCCTGGCCGTCACGCTCGTCACCACCTTCGATCGTCTGCCGTTTCTGCTGGAAGCGCTGCTGTACATTCTGATCGGAATCGGCTGGATCTTTCCAACACGCTGGATCTTCATCGGTGTTGGCAAGGCCGATCCCGCGACGGATTCCAGTGGCGATCATGCGCCGTCATCCAGACAGCGGGATCCGTGAACGGTGTTGAATGCGTTCCTGCAGAAACTGACCGCCAGACCGGATATCCCGATTGAAGCGGGTGATTGCCGCCAGGCACTGACGGTGATGCTGGTGCGGATTGCCCGCGCTGACCAGGACTATGCGACCGCCGAACGCCAGCGGATCCTGACGATTCTCAAGTCCCGTTATGACTTGGACGAGCCAGCCGCCGAGGCGCTCCTGGTCGAGGCCGAGGTGATTGAGGCGGATGCGCTCGACATCGTGCAATTCACGCGGGTGCTCAAGGACCGGGTCCCCTATGCCGAACGGGAAGAGATCCTCGAGGCCTTCTGGCGGGTCGTGCTTGCTGATGACCACCGGGACGATGAGGAAGTCCGCCTTTTGCGACTTGCTGCCAAACTTCTCGGGATCAGTGATCGCAACAGCGGTCTCGTGCGCCAGCGTGTCATTGAGGAGGGGGTGCGATTCTCAGGGGCCTGATTTGTCTCCTGCGGCAAGTGCCCGGGCTGCGGTCAGGGCCGACGGCAAGGTGGCAGCAAGCAGATCGAGCTCAGCTTCGGTTCCGACCGAAATGCGGATGCAGCGGTCCTGGGGAGCAACAAAGGGCATGCGCACAAAGATGTCCCTGGCGATGAGTTGATCGAGCACTGCCCGCGCAAAGGACCCGGACTGGCCACAGTCGATGGCCATGAAATTGGTCGCCGATGGGAGGGTGGTCAGTCCCGAAGCAGCGGCAATGCTGGAGATCCGTTCGCGCGCTGCGGCAATCCGGGCCACCGTATCGGCAAGATAGGCCTGATCGGCAAGGGCTGCGAGAGCCCCAACCTGGGCCACCCTGCTCATGCCAAAGTGGTTGCGGACACGGTTGAAGGCACCGATCAGTGCGGTCGCGCCAAGTGCGTATCCTGCCCTGAGGCCAGCCATCCCGTAGGCCTTGGAAAAGGTCCGCAGCCGGACCAGGCGCGAATCAGTGACATCAAGCGGTGGCGCCGTGCCCGAGGGCGCACAATCGATGTAGGCTTCATCAAGGACCAACAGGCAATCATCGGGCAGGGCATCAAGGGCCTCGAGGATGGCGAGACCAGCGGTCCAGGTGCCCATGGGATTGTCGGGATTGGCAAGATAGACCAGCCGGGCACCCACCCGCCGGGCACAGGCAATGAGATCCTCGGGGGACTCATGATCGCTCACATAGGGGATCGTGACAAGTTCGCCACCTGTGGCCTGCACGTGGAAGTTGAATGTCGGATAGGCTCCTGCCGAGGTCACGACCCGGGTCCCGGGCTGGACAGTCAGTCGGCACAGATAACCGAGCAGGCCATCAATCCCTTCCCCGACAACGATGTTGGCCATGGGGACGCCATGATGGGCGGCCAGAGCCTCACGCAGGTCGTGATTTTCCGGATCACCGTACTGCCAGGTGTCCGGGACCGCCGCCTGCATGGCCGCAATGGCCAGCGGGGACGGACCGAAGACACTCTCATTGGCGCCAATCCGGGCCCTGAAAGCCCGACCCCGCATACGCTCCTGGGCTTCGGGGCCCACAAAGGGAATGCTGTCGGGCAAGGCGGCAACAACATCTGTCAATCTGACCATCAGGGTCATCCTTCCTCTGACCGGATCGTGCAGCACAGCACGGGATGGGTGTGCCCGGCCCATAAGGGTCTGGCGCAGGGATTCAATGCATCCTGGCCTGGACTCCAGTGCCGGGCCGGTCAATCCGTCCGTGCTCGTCTGCCATGAAGCCCCGGCGGGCAGAGCTCAGAGCAGTTTGTCCATGCGCTTGTTGAGTTCGGCAATCTGTTGTCTGAGGGCATCGAGTTCGGATTGGCTGGGGGTCTCGGCCTGATCGGCAGGCGGGCTGACAGCCGTCTCGGGAGCGGTGTCCTGGCGGTCCATCCAGCCTCCCATGAGCGAATCCATCAGTTTGATGTTCTCGTTCCACAGCCGACCGAAGGCTTCCTGGGGGGTGAGGTTGGGACGCATGCCCTTGAGGAAGTGGTTCTGGTACTCGTGGAAAGCCTCGAGACTGGAGCGGAGGAATTCGGGGTAGAGGGCGGCATTCTTGCGGCTGTAGGAACGGATCAGCTCGGAGAGAACCTCAATGGGCAGGAGATCACTGCCTTCGGACTCCTGTTCGGCGATGATCTGGATGAGATGCTGGCGCGTGAGATCCTGGCCGGTCTTGTAGTCCTCGATGCGGACCGTCTTGCCGTCCCGCACAATCTCGGCCACCTGCTGCAACGTGACATATTCACTCGTCAGGGTGTTGTAGAGACGACGGCTGGCGTAGCGCTTGATCAGGACTTCGGTGGCCTCCTCCGACATGATCGTCCCGATTCAAATCCGGCTTCGGGGGGACACCCTGACCTCAACTGGCGGGGCGCATCTTGACATAACTGCCCGGGGCTGGCTCAAGCGGCGGGTACGCCCCATTGCCCAGAGGAGGCGGGGCCTGCAGTTTGCCGCTTTTGGTGCTTTGCCACTGGTGCCAGCAGTCCCACCATGAATCCCGGGTGAAGTCGGCGTTGTCACGCCAGGTTTGCGGATTGGTCGGGAAACGGGTGGCGGTGTGGAAGCCGTACTTCTTCTTGCCCGGCGGATTGATCACTCCGGCGATATGGCCCGATTCGGCCAGGATGAAGCGCTTGCTGCGCGATCCGATGTGCCTCAGACCCCGGTAGGATGCCTCCCAGTTCACCAGATGGTCCTTCTCGCAGGCCACGGCCGCGATGGGGACCTTGATGTCCTTGAGAGACAGGGTCTGCCCATTGACGCGGAACCGGCCCTTGATCAGGGCATTGTTCAGGCAGATATCCTCAAGATAGTCCAGTGTCATCCTGGCGGGCATGTTGGTCGAATCACCATTCCAGTACAGAAGGTCGAAGGCCGGGGGCTTCTCCCCGAGCAGGTAGCTGCGGATGGCCGGGCCGTAGACAAGATCATTGGCCCGGAGAAAGGAAAATGTCCTGGCCATGTGGACGGAGGGAAAGAAGCCCTTGCTGTCGGCTTCACTGCGGATCCCGTTGATGAAGTCCTCATTCAGGAAGATATCAAGCTCACCGGTTTCGTCGAAGTCCAGAAGCGTGGTGAAGAATGTGGCACTGCGCACGGGGTTGGTTTCGAATTTGGCGAGATAGGCCAGCGTCATGGCCAGGAGGGTCCCGCCAATACAGTAGCCGATGGTGTTGACCTTTTCTGCACCGGTAATGGCCTGGATGATGGGGAAGGCCTGCAGGGGTCCATCATTCATGTAGCTGTCCAGACCGATGTCCCGATAGCTCGCATCGGGATTGGCCCAGCTGATGACAAAGACAGTGTAGCCCTGATCGACCGCCCACTTGATGAAACTGTTCTTGGGTTTGAGATCCAGCACGTAATACTTGTTGATCCAGGGGGGGATGATCAGGAGGGGGATCTCATGCACCTGCTCGGTGGTGGGTGAATACTGGATCAGTTCCATCAACCGGTTGCGATAGACGACCTGACCATCGGTCGTGGCAAGGTCGGTTCCGACCTCAAACGCGTCGGGATCGGCCAGCGTGACCTGCAATTCACCATCATGGCGCTCGAGATCACGGATCAGGTTGCTCAGTCCGTCAATCAGCGATTGGCCGTCTGTCTCCAGGGCCCTTTCAATGGCCTCGGGATTGGTGGGAAAGAAATTGGTCGGACACATCATGTCCACGATCTGCTGCATGGCGAATTCCAGCCGCTCGCGGTCCTTGTCATTGATGTCGTTGATGCCCCCGACGGTCTCCTGGAGTTTCCGCGCATTCAGGTCGTACTGTTTCCGGATGGCAATGAAGTAGGGATGATTCTGCCACTGGTGATGGGCAAAACGACGATCACTCTCATCCGGTCCGGACGGGTCGCCCTCTTGCATGGCGACTCCCGATTTGCTCAATTCGGACCAGATCTGCAACGATCGACTCCAGTAATCGATCTGGTCTTCCATGACCTTGCCTGGATTGGTGACCATATCCGACATATAGGCCAGACCCGTGCGGGCCAGGAAGTCAGTGTTCGGTATGGCCATATCGGTATTCATCGGCTTCTTCGTGGCCAGAATCTTGCCGAGGCGGCTGCCCAGGTCCTCGATGATGGCAATGTTCTGACTGAGACGTTCTGCCCGTTGCTGCTGCACTGTCATGACCCAACTTTCCGTTTGCAATCAACCCTGATTGAACGCCGCTCATCGTTCAATTGAAGGACATCCAACACCTCCACAGGTAATGACCCGGAACAGATTTTCAAGCCATGGACGCCCGGAACCATGGTGGTCAGCCTTGGTGTCATGACCGGATTCCACTATGACATCTGCAGGAGACTGTCATGCAAGACTTGCTGTCCAATATCGATATCGTCATCGTCGTTGCCGTCATCATCGGCATGTTTGTCCTGTTCGTCTGGGAAATCTACCCGATCGAAGTCGTGGCGCTTGCCGCCGCCTCGCTGCTGTTGATCACCGGTACCCTCTCGATCGAGGCTGCATTGACGGTCTTTGCCAACCCGGCACCCTGGACGATTGCCTCCATGTTCATCCTGACCGGTGCGTTGATTCGCACCGGTGCCCTTTCCAACCTCACCAATCTTGTCACGACCCAGGGCCGCAGCCATCCGGTGCTGACTCTGGCCGGTATGGCCGGCCTGGTCATCATTGCCTCGGCCTTCATGAACAACACGCCGGTCGTGGTGCTGATGATCCCCATCGTCATGCAGGCGGCCAAGTCGATCGGCCGAACAGCATCCCATCTTCTCATCCCGCTCTCCTATGTCTCGATTCTCGGCGGCACCTGCACCCTGATCGGGACTTCCACCAATCTCCTTGTCAATGGTGTCGCGACCCACCATGGGCTCGAGCCCTTCACGCTCTTCGAGGTCACACCACTCGCGGTCATCCTGGTCCTGTATGGCCTGGTCTACATCGCCCTGCTCGCTCCCCGCCTCCTTCCCGACCGCGAGGCCATTTCCGAAATGCTCCGCGACCGCAGCACCATGCGGTTCTTCACCGAGATGGTCCTGCCCTCCGACAGCGCGTTCATCGGACGGACCCTCGCTGATATTCCGCTGTTCCGTCACCGGGATATCCGCACTGTCGACATCATCCGTGGCAACGAATCCCTGGCCAGGCAATTGCCGGATATCACCCTCGCAGCGGAGGATCGGCTCGTGATCCGGACCCGGGCATCGGAACTGCACGAGATCATGCGCCGCAGCGGCCGCGATCACCGCATGGGGGCCGATGGCGCCCAGGACTCCAGCACCATGAGCAAGGTGTCATCGCGGGTCTCCGTGACACTGGAAGCGCTGATTTCGCCCGGCTGCCGCATGATTGGCAAGACGCTGGAGGAGCTTGACTTCAATCGTCAGTTCAACGTGTTCATCATCGCGATGCACCGGCCAATGGCCAAGGCACTGACCGATTTTGCGTCGATCCGTCTCAGAGTCGGCGACACATTGCTTCTGGAGGGCGACCCTCAGGACATCCACCGTATGGCCGGGGAGTTCAATCTCGTTGAAATCTCCGAACTGTCCACCCAACCCTACCGCCGTGACAAGGCACCGATTGCCATCCTTGCCCTGCTCGGTGTCATCGCCCTGGCCGGGCTCGGGATTGCGCCCATCGAACTGCTTGTGATCCTGGCCGTGGCCACGGTGCTGCTCTGCCGCTGCATTGATTCCAGTGAGGCCTTCGGGTTTGCCGATGCCCGTCTCCTGGTCCTCATCTGGTGCATGCTGGCGGTGGGGACGGCCATGGACGAGGTCGGTGTCGTGCAGTTGCTGACCGACTCGCTGGCGCCCCTCATGATGACCCTGTCCCCATTCCTGCTGGTCTGGTCGGTCTACCTGCTGACCTCCGTCCTGACCGAACTCGTCTCCAACAATGCCGTGGCCGTGATCGTCACCCCGGTGGCCATTGGTCTGGCAGCCAGCCTCGGCATCGATCCCCGCGGACTCGTCGTGGCGGTGATGATTTCCGCTTCGGCCAGTTTTGCCACGCCGATTGGCTACCAGACCAACACGCTTGTCTATGGCCCCGGCGGCTACGAGTTCCGGGATTTCTTCCGCATCGGTGCCCCCCTCAACCTGTCGATTGGCCTCCTCGCCAGCCTGATCATCCCCCATTTCTGGCCGCTCTGAAGATCCGCATCGCTGCCACCTCAGACGGCCAGCAGCCACCAGAGCAGTCCGGGCATCGCGGCCGCCAGAGCCAGCACCACAATGCCGCTGCGGGCCGGCCAGCTCCGGAACCGTCGCATCAGCACAGCACAAAGGACAAGACAGGACAGGCTCTCGAGAGATCCGACGATCCGGCCATAATGAGCCGGATCCCAATAGCTGACCGGGCTGGCGAAGATCCAGTCGCTCACGGGCCAGAAATGCGGGCGGCCATCATCATGATGAAGGGGAAAGTCTGTTACCAGATGCAACAGGCCGGCCAGCGCAAGGACCCTGAGGGCCGGCAGGCGGGCCAGGGCGGCGATCACCAGCACTGCCAGCCAGACGAACACGGAGTTGTCGATGGCAAAGATGCGTTGCCAGTCCTCCGAAAAATACAGCTGGTCAAAGATGACCGAACTGTCCTGTTGCCTGATGACCATTGCAAAGGCGACAAGGAGATACAGCGACACGTCCGGCATGAGCGATCCCGTCACCGCCGCCAGATTGACTTTCCAGTCACCGCGCCGGGCCAGGATGGCACTGCCAAGAATCAGGTGGGCTGGCGTGTTCATGTCCAGATCGGGTCCCTGCAGTTGTCACCCATGCTTCGGCGGCATCATGCCACCACGCACCCGGCATGTCGACTGAGACCAGCCATGACGGGATATAGCCATTGTCGAGTCACTGTCGACACCTCACGGCCCCTGACGCACGAAAGGCATCAGTACGGTGAGCCCTGACAGCCTGGGCTGCATAAATGGAGACGACGTGGACTGTCGAGACATTGGGCAGGCGAGTCAATCGTGAACCGGTGAAGTTGCGCTGCGACCTGTATGCCCGACTTCTGCGTGTCGGTGAGATTCTCGCGGTCTGGGGGCCAGGAACGGTGAGCACGTCCATGGCCGTTTTTGGGCCGACGGTTTTCGTGACATGCGCTGCGTCACCGAGACAGCCGTACCCGGGGCCTGTGCGCCACACGGTCACCAGACGACAGTTCGGTGCTGTCCATGGGTTGCCGAAGAAGGCCCGGAAACCACCGTCATCCGCCCTGGACGTAGCCTGCAAGAGAGCCAGGAGAGATGACGTGACCGAACTTGCGGAACTCAAGACCGATCCCCCGACAACCGCGCTGCCGACAACGCATTGGTACCGGCGTTCGACCCGGGTCGGGTGCTCATTGCGACCCGAACCAGCGACTGTCTTTCCCAGAGAGGGGTCCGGACCGCATGGGCACCAGGCAGAGCAAGGCTTCACAGATCGCCGGGATCGTGCAGAACATCAGTCTGACCAAACTGGTGCATGACACCCCGGCTGTGGGCACGGAGATGGACACCCGGCTGGTGCTGCTGCGCGATCACGACGACGATCAGTCTGGGCGTGCGTCGCATGATTGACTCGTATTTACATTGCATATCTTCCATTAAATAGATAATATGCTCTGTTATGATTGATCGGAAGCACAGACAATCCGTTGAGGATGCACTGGCTGTCCAGCCAGGTGTTGTTCTGATCGGGCCCCGGCAGGCTGGCAAGACAACCTTGGCCCATCAGATTGCGGAGCGACGGGATGCAGTCTATCTGGACCTGGAGAGACCGGCTGACCGCCAGGTCCTTGAAGAACCCGATTTATTTCTTGATGAACAGATCGGCAGACTTGTCGTCCTGGATGAGATTCAGCGCGTGCCCGAGTTGTTCAACATCTTGCGTGGCCAGATTGACCGTCGCCGGCGGCAAGGTGATCGATCGGGGCAGTTTCTGCTCCTCGGGTCGGCATCCCGCAACTTGCTTCAACAGAGCGCGGAGTCATTGGCCGGTCGTGTTCACTACCACGAACTCACGCCCTTCTCGGCTGTTGAGGCGGGGGCCGAAAATCTGTCAGATCTCTGGCTGCGCGGTGGGTTTCCGGAGAGTTATCTGTCTCCAACCGATCAGACGAGTCTGAACTGGCGCCAGGATTTCATCAAAACCTATCTGGAGCGTGACATTCCCGCCTTCGGTCTTCGAATTCCATCCGAAACCCTGCGCCGGTTCTGGACGATGCTTGCCCACCAGCAAAGCGGACTCCTCAATGCAGCGAAACTCGCCGGCAGCCTGGGCGTCTCGGGACAAAGTGTACTGCGCTATCTCGATCTGCTCGTTGACCTCATGCTTGTACGCCGGCTGCCGGCGTGGCATGCCAATCACAGCAAGCGTCTGATCAAGTCTCCCAAGATCATGATCCGGGATACCGGATTGGCCCATGCCCTGCTTGGCATTGCCACGCTGCAGGACCTCCTTGGACACCCCGTCATCGGGGGCAGCTGGGAAGCCTTCTGTCTCGAAAACCTTATCGCTGCCGCACCGATGCAGAGCGAGGCATTCTTCTACCGTACGGCGGCAGGGGCCGAAATTGATCTGGTCCTTGCCTTGCCCGATGGAGACCTCTGGGCCATGGAAATCAAGCGGACAACCGCGCCAAAGGTCACACGTGGCTTTCACACTGCCGCCGAGGACCTCGGTGTGGCACAGCGGATCCTGGTCTATGCGGGCCGCCACACCCTTCCCGGGCCCAATGATCTCCAGGTCATGCCGTTGGCTGCGGCTCTGACCAAATTGTCTGCGCTGTCATGAATGGCAGCACGGCAAAGCGGGAGACGCGACCCTGCATCATCTGTCATGCATTGTGCGCCTGCAGGCGGCGAGACGCAAGGCACTCAGGCAAATGAGTCCCTTGATCTCCTGCGGTGCCGGTACCCAGATCATCTTCCAATATGATATGCATCTCGGTGTCGAGGGAGAGGGGACAGCACTTGCACTTGCCCTGTCCCGGGATCGTGTCCTGGTTGTCGCTGATTCTCACCCTGATTGACGCTCCACATTCATCAGTTTGCGAGATTTGGCACCATCAGGGGCGAGGCAAAACGCGATGTGTCTATATTCCATGCAGACGCATGAAGGCCATTGCCCCTTTCTCGGGAACTTCAACGTCGTGCCATTCATCCTCTTTGTCTTGAATTCGTAAGATGACAGAACTTGTGAACGACAGACCACGACGTTACGCTTTCCATCACTTCCACTCGAGCATTCAAGTGAGGAAATCCAGCGTGTAATCCGTCCGGCTCAGTATTGAAATTCTTCATGTGATGACGGCGGGTTTGGCCCGCACCTCGAGAAGGTTCCGGGCCTCGCGTCCACAGGCAATGGCAACGAGATGGACAGGCTGGCCGCGGTAGGTGTCGGCATAGCCGCGTGCCCGCATCTGGGTGAAGGCGGTCTCCAGTGCTGTCTCCGCATCATCCGTACTGGCCGCCATCTTGAACTCGAGGATGAAGACCTGCGCGCCGATAGACACCACCAGGTCGGCCCGGCCGTGGCTGGTGGCGGCCTCGGCCCGGACATCCACCCCGATGGATCGGAAGACCATGTGCAGGAGACTGGCATACCAGGCCTCGTAGCGGGCGAGGTCGCCTGCGGCGTGCCACTGGTAGGGAATGCTGGCCAGCCAGGCGCGGAGGGTGGCGGCAAAGCTCGTGAAGTCGCCCGCTTCAAGCTGGTCGCGCAGGATCCCGCCTTCGTCCAGGGGCACCCGGCCCTGCGGGGACAGGGCGGCCAGCAGCTGATCGTTCAGGCTGAGCTTGACCTCCTGATTGGGATAGTCCAGTCGGTACAGGGTGCGGTGGCCCTGGCGGATCTCATCGGTGATGGTCAGGTACCCCGTCTGGAACAGCAGGGCCTCGGGGCTGATGTCGTCGACATCGAACTTGGCGACCAGGGACCGGTCAGCCAGGCATCCCTCCAGGTCCAGCGGGCTGATGGACTTGGCCTTCAGGGTCTCGAACAGGAAGCGCGGTGAGCCGGTCTCGAACCAGTAGGGTTCAAACTTGCGACTGTCCAGCAGCAACAGAACATCGAAGGGATTGTAGAGGCGCGCGTCGCCCCGCCAGTGGTAGCCGTTGTACCAGCTGCGGATGGCGGCCCGGTCGAGACCGGCGAGTTCGGTGGCAAAGACGGTGTCGAGATCGGCCTCGGTGTAGCCGCAGAGGGTGGCATAGCGGGGATCGAGACTGATGTCCTTGAGGTTGTTCAGGCCCGAGAACAGGCTGACCTTCGAGAACATGCTGATGCCGGTGACGAACACGAAGCGGACATGGGCAGCGCTGTCCTTGATGATGCCATAGAAGCCGCGCAGATAGTCACGGTTGGCCCGGGCCCGATCGGGGTCGTGGAGCGCATCGAGGATGGGCTTGTCGTATTCGTCGACGAGGACCACCACCCGCTGGCCGGTCTGGCGATGGAGGCAGTAGAGAAGCGTTTGCAGACGCTCGGGAGCTGCGTCTGCACTGGTCACCGGGTCCGATCCGGCTGAATGCTCGATCAGGCCGAGTTGATTGGTGATGTTGCGCTCAATCTCATCCGGCCCATCGTACTTTCCGCCAAAACTCAGGCGCACCACCGGATGAGTGACCGACCAGTCCCAGTGGTCATGGATGGCCAGGCCCTGGAAGAGGGCCTCCTCCCCGGCAAACAGGGCCCGGAGCGTGTCGACCAGCAGACTCTTGCCGAAGCGACGCGGGCGGGCGAGGAAGTAGTGCCGTCCCTCGTCCACCAACTGCCGGATGAGCGGGGTCTTGTCAACGTAGTAGAAGTCCTCACGCCGGATGGTCGTGAAGTCCTGGATACCGATGGGCAGAGACTGGCGGATCATGTTAACTGCTCCACGCTTTCAAAGCACTTCCTGCGATGCGAGGCGTGGGATTTCCCCACTGCCACTCTGGGTTGCAACAGCCGGGTGTCAACCGGAGGTCGGGCAAAGTCCGGGTGGGGGTTGACATCCTGCAATCCATCCTCGATTCGCCTGCACCGCTTGTCGGTCCGCAGGCAACCCCATCGTGTCAATCGCGAGCATAGCGAAGCCCACAAGGTCCGGCAAGGATCCTGTGGATCGGGAGAGATCGGAGGTGCACTGTGTAGCCTTTCTTGGCCCTGCGGCCCCCGGGCCAAGGCCTCGGCCGGTGCCCGATAACCGACATGTCCTCCATGATGGGCCTTCTTGAGGGCCATGCATTGGGTCCTGTCTGCAAAGACAGGGCCGGGACAGATCAACCCATGATGTCTAGATGGGGCGCTGGCGGTCCTCGAATGTCACCTGGCGGGCCCCGACTGCGAGGCTGGCAAGTTTGGCATAGGCGATGGCGGGGTCGACGGCACCGAATCCGGCAAAGGTGCCAAATCCACAATCGGTGCCAGCCATCAACTGGCTGGCCGGGAGGAAAGCGAGGAATCGCTCAAGGCGCTGGGTGACAACATCGGGATGCTCGACAAAATTCGTGGTGCTGTCGATGACGCCGGGGATGAGGACCCTGTCGGAGCCGAGTTGTTCCCGGCAGTCCCGAAAGACGGTCCATTCATGGGCATGCCGCGGATTGGCATTTTCAAACAGGATGTAACGGGCGGGTGCGGTCAGGAGGACATCGATGACCTTGTCCATACCGATGTCGCAGACATGGGGGCCTTCATAGTTGCCCCAGCAGATATGCAGCCGGACCCGGTCGGTCGCAAGGTCTTGCAGGACATCCCGAAGCACAGCCATGTTGTCGGCAGCCTGAGCAACGAATTCCGCATCGGAGAGGTCGGCAAACTGCATGTGACGGGCCAGAGCAAGATCCGGGCAATCGAGTTGCAGCTGGAGACCGCTGGCGAGAATGGCCCGGTATTCCTCCGAAAGAGCTTCGCCGAGCACCTCAAGGTAACGCGACCGGGAAGGGTAATAGCTGTTGGGGAGGAAAAGACTGATCACGCCCGGTGAGGGGGCGTTCATGAACCCCTCTGCAGCCCCATGCCGTGCCATGGCCGCCTTGAGATTGGTGATATCCTTGTCGAGATCATCGGTACCTTTGGCCTCGATTGGACCCACACAGCAGGGCCGGGCGTAGCGGGGTGTGCCACCCTGGGCGGCCAGGCGGTCCATGAATGACGGAAAATGGCGGAGATCGGCTGGCGGCTCCCGCTCGGCATCACCGGCAAAACCCGTATAGCGATCCTTGATGTAGGTCGCATAGGAGATCTTGGAGGTCTCGCCGTCGGACACGATGTCGATGCCGGCCTCGACCTGCTGGCGGACCGTTGTGTCACAGGCCTCGGCCATGGTGCGGTCGAAGAGGTCCTGGTCATACGCTTCGTCCCGCTCCCGGGCAAAGAGCAGGTCAACAACCGCCTGGCTGCGGGGCAGGCTGCCCACATGAGTGGTCTTGAGAGTCATGGTTGCAACCGGGTCCCGGTCTCGGGCAACGATGCCAGGCCGTTGCGGGTGGTGCCGGCCGGCGTGTCATTGCCGGTCACCCGGAAGAGGCCCGCCTCACCGGTGGTGGCAGGCTTGACATGACGCGCACAGTCCGGGGCAACGAGGCAGATATCGCCTGGGGCCAGGATGGCCGATTCCGCGGCGGCGTTCAGCCGCCAGTGGCCGCTTGTGACCATGAAGACCTCGCTGTACGGAACTGACGTGGCTTCGGTGGCCGTGCTTTCGGTGAGGAAGTCAACGGTGAAGCCTGGATCATCGACCAGCATCCCCGCCAACCCGATCACCTGGGCAGGGGTCCCGCGGGCCATGGCACGCATGTCAAGGCACCGGGCGACAAATCGGGGAACGACGGTCTTGGCATCAGGTTCGGGGAAGTCGGCCAGCTGTTCGCTGGTCAGGACCGGCATGGGACTGACGCCATCCGGCAGCGATTCATCCCTTGTGAGGTCATAGAGACGACCGTCATCACCCAGGATCAGCCCATGGTTCCGGGCGTCTTCAATGACCTGGGGAGCCCAGGTCACGCCACCCCCGGCATCATCACCGCCGAGAATGGCCAGCAGCATGCCATGACAGGACCCCACATTCTGAAAGCCCCTGAAAATGCCGGTGGGGATGTTGAAAATGTCCCCCTCCTCAAGCACCACATCGCCGGCATCGCCAGAGCGTCCCCAGAAAAACCGCCACCGGCCGCGAAGCACAATGAAGACCTCGGCAGTCCGGTGGGAATGCAGCGAATTCCGGCAATGGGGCGGTTGGCCGGCCGCCCCGATGTTGAAACCCGGCGTATCCACAATATGGACATGCTGGTCGGGACTTTCCGAGACGCCACCACCGATGATGGTAAAGTTCTCCTTCTGGTCCGAGCCCGGCGTGTGGGTGTCGATGAAGGCGGTCTTGCACGGCACGAACTCACCATGCCTGACAACCTGCAAAAGGGGTTTTCCGTTCATTGCGTCCCTGGTCCTCCCGGTTCCGGCTGATCGAATACAATCACAGTCCTGGCCGCGCCGCGCCCACTCCAGCGAGGGCGCGGTGGAGATTGGGCCCCTGATGCATCAGTGACCGTTGGTCGGGCAAGTCTGTCATCCCGCCCTACCCCGCGGTCCACCCGCCATCGATCAGGATATGGGTTCCCGTAATCATGCTGGCGGCATCGGAAGCAAGGAATACCACGGCCCCCATCACATCCATCGGCGTGGCCAGACGGGCCAGTTTGATCTTGTCGCGGATCCAGGCCTGCTTGTCGGGATCGGCAAGTGTGGACCGCGTGAGTTCCGTCTTGATGAAGGTCGGGCAGATGGTGTTGACACGAATGCCCTGAGCCCCCAACTCGATTGCCATGGCCTTGGTCATGCCTTCGATGGCATGTTTGGAGGCGCAGTAGACCGTGCGTTCGGGTCCACCGACCAGACCCATCTGGCTTGAGATCTGGATGATGGAGCCGCCCTGCTCTCCCATGCCAAGGGCTGCGTTGCGGGCGGTAAAATAGGCCGCCCGGACATTGAGGTCCATGACGGGATCGAAATCATTCTCGGTGGTCTCGGACAGCGGGCGATGCCGGGCCATCCCGGCGGCAATGACGGCAATCTCGAAGGGGCCATGATCATCAAAGACAACCGCCCGGTCATCGGGGTCCGTCATGTCCAGTGCCACCCCCCTGACATCAAGGTCCCGGGCCCTGCAGGATGCACAGAAGGAGAGCAGATGGTCAATGTTGCGGGCCACAGCGATCACCGACGCACCCGCCTCGGCCAGGGCAATGCAACAGGCCTGACCGATCCCCCCGGTGCCCCCGGTGACAAGGGCCCGGCGACCATCAAGGCGAAAGGAGGGTGTGGTGGGAAGCCCGGTCATGGCCTGCGCGGTTTCAGTCCTGGGCAGGACTGGCAGCGGTCCCGTAGGGGATGTTGCGCTTGCCATAGCGCCGGAGCCGGAGATTGGCCTGCTCGGCGTGGCCGACGAACCCCTCCAGCATGCAGAGCCGGGAGCAGTAACCGCCGATATGGACCGCAGCGTCATCGGTCAGGATGCGCTGGTAGCTGTGGGTCTTGAGGAACGATCCGACCCACAGGCCGCCAGTATAGCGCCCGGCCCGCCGGGTGGGCAGGGTGTGGTTGGTCCCGATGACCTTGTCGCCATTGGCCACATTCGTGCGGGAGCCGAGAAAGAGCGCGCCGTAGGCCGTCATGTTCGCCAGGAACCAGTCATCCCGATCGGTCATGACCTGGACATGTTCCGATGCCAGGGCATTGGCGGTGGTCAGCATCTCCTCATAGGTCTCACAGAGAATCACCTGGCCATAGTCCTGCCAGCTGGTTCCGGCGAGGGCAGCGGTGGGCAGGATGTCCAGAATCCGGTCAATTTCCGCCATGGTCTCCTCGGCAAGGCGGCGGCTGTTGGTGATCAGGACCGCCGGCGAGTTTGTGCCATGCTCGGCCTGACCCAGGAGATCCGTGGCACAGATCTCCGCATCAACTGTCGTATCGGCAATCACCAGTGTTTCAGTCGGTCCAGCCAGCAGGTCGATGCCGACCCGGCCAAAAAGCTGGCGTTTGGCTTCAGCCACATAGGCGTTGCCGGGACCGACCAGCATGTCGACCTGATCGACACTGGCGGTTCCAAGGCCGAGCATGCCGACAGCCTGCACACCCCCGATGACATAGATCTCATGGGCGCCACCGAAGTGCATGGCGGCGATGACGCCTGGAAACGGCTCGCCCCTGAATGGGGGTGTAGCAGCGGCAATCCGGGGCACGCCCGCCACTGCGGCCGTCACAACGGACATATGTGCCGCAGCCACCATGGGATACTTGCCGCCCGGGACATAGCATCCAACACTCTGGACCGGCAGGATCCGATGGCCAAGGATCACTCCGGGCAGGACCTCGACCTCGAGATCGGAAATGGCCGCCCGCTGGGCCTCGGCAAAGGCCCGGACCCGTTCCTGGGCAAAGTGAATATCGTGCCTCTCCTGGTCGGACAGGCGACCGATCAACGCTTCGATGGACTCCCCTGACAGACGAAAATCGTCAGGGTTGTAGTCGTCAAGGGTCCGCGAATACTCCCGGACGGCATCCTCACCACGCCGCGCAATGGCATCCAGCATGGTGCTGACGGTCGTTGCCACCTCGGCATCAACGGTGGCCTGCATGACACTGTCGATTCCCGTCTTCAGATATTCAACCGCCACCCCTGTTTCCTCCCGACATGCCCTGGTCACGGGCCCGCATACGTATGCAATGGCCACGAATGCTCCCCAATAATCTGTCCTTGCGCATATTGCACCCTGAAAAGACCGGCTCTCCCTCCCTGCCTCCGGGCGGGACCCCTTGCGCCGGGAGGCATGCCTTGCCTATACCCATCGGATGGCCGGACTCCTGCAACCGTCATTGCCCGCACGGACCCGGCCTGTCCGTGCAATCATGGAAGGAGGGCTCAGCGCATGACACCGGCCCGGGCTGGCATCTATGCCGCAACAATCACCCCGTTTGGCCCCGACTTCACGGTCGATCATCAGCGCCTGGCGGGTTATTGCCGCGACCTGATTGAGCAAGGCGGGTGTGACGGAGTGGTTCCCGCCGGCACGACCGGTGAAGGTCCTTCCCTTTCGATGCAGGACCGCTTGCTGATTCCCCCATCCCTCCGGCAGGCTGGCGTGCCACCGGATCGGGTGATCCTCGGAGTCGTGACCGCATCCTTTGGCGATGCAGTCCGGGTGGCACGGTGTGCCCTTGATGAGGGCTACGCCAATCTGCTGATTGCGCCACCTTTTTTCTACACCGATCCCGGCGATGAATCGGTCTATGACTATTACGCCAGGCTGGCGGCCACGATTGGCGATGAGCGGCTTGGTCTCTATCTCTACAATATCCCCCAGATGACCGGCATCCGGATTGCCGACCATGTCGTGACACGGTTGCGCTCGGAACTTGGTGGCCGGCTCCGGGGCCTCAAGGACTCGTCGGGTGACCCCCATCAGCTCGAATCCTATCTGGCGGCCACCGGTGGACAGGCCGGTGGCTTCGATCTCTTCCCGGCCTCGGAAGCCCTGCTGCCCTGCTCCCTTGGCAAGGGGTGTGTCGGGATCATTTCAGCGACCGCCAATCTGCAGGCCCGGACCATCCAGAAGGCACTGGCGGCGGGTCCTGAGGCAGCGCTCTGGCAGACTGTCAGGACAGTCCGGCGCCATCTCCAGTCCTTGCCCCTCGTTGCCGCCATCAAGGCGGCAGAGGCCCAACGGACCGGCGAGGCGGGTTGGCGACGTATGCTGCCACCCCAAATCCCACTCAATGCGCGCCAAGAGGCTGACCTCTCAATCGGGCTCATGGCACTCGATCCAGAGAATTCAGCGGCCCGGGATTGATGAACAGGACCTTGGCTGGCCGAATTGTGGTCAGCCGAACTTGCGGAAGGCATCGGACGCCGCACCGATGATGCCGGCATCGTTGCCGAGCACGGCCTGGGTGTAGCGCAGGGTCCGGTAGTAGTAATCGATCCCGGAACGGCTGGCATAGGAATAGATCGCATCAATGAAACTCTGGCCGGCCGCACTCCAGCCGCCACCAAAGACGAAACGGTCGGGATTGAAGATGTGCACCATGGATACGGACCACATGCCCAACCAGCAGGCCGTTTCATCAAGGATCTTGATGCAATCGGGGTCATTGGCAGCGGCACCATTGAAAATATCCCGGACGGTCGGCTCACGGTTTTCACAGACCATCACCTGCCCGAGAACACCAGCCGGGCGAAGTTCGGCCACGGCCTTGGCATCACGCATCATGGCGATGCCGGAGGCGACCGACTCGATGCATCCCCAGCATCCCTTGCGGCATGTATGGCGGAAATCGCGGTCCACAATCAGGTGACCACCATCACCGATCGTGCCGTTGGATGTCTTGATGATGGCACCATTCTTGATGACGACGACCCCGATTCCGGTGCCGAGGGTGGACATCATGAACCGGTCCGAGCCCTGGCCGGCCCCGTGCAGGAACTCACCGAGACCCGCATAGCTTGCATCGTTTTCCATGGTGACGGGGACGCCAAGGCTCCCGGCGACATGAGCAACGATGGGGAAGCCGTCGAGCAGCGAGACATTGCAGAGGTCAACGACGGTGTTGTCCCTGATCACATGCCCCGGAACCCCGAGGCCAGCGGCCCGAAGATCAAGTGAGGAATCAGCCGCCAGCCAGGCACCAATCGGCTCGAGAGTGGCATCGATCAGTGCTCCGGGTTCCGTGGCGGCTGGATACGGTACGATGGTCTGCTCGATGAGCTCGGCATCCCGGGTCATCAGTCCAACCTTGGCGCTGCCACCCCCCACATCGATTCCAGCACAGACGTGATTCATGATTTGCTCGCTGACCTGACATCCCGGGAATCTCCCGGCTGTCAGTAGCGAATTCATGCCATGTTGTGAACTTGGCCCGGGGCGAATTCGTGACTTGTAAATTCTCCGTGATGTCTGTATCCATGTTGTAAATTCATTGTGATAGGTTTATCGGCGCTGCCAAGAGACGCTGTTGATCTGAGGCCAGGACAGGTACGGACACTCCCATGGGCATGATCTCGACACCATTGCTGGACCGGGTCAACACCCCGGCCGATCTGCGGAACTATTCCATTGCCCAACTTGAACAGATTGCCGAGGAACTGCGGGCTGAGGTTGTCGACACCGTTGCAGTGACCGGGGGTCATCTCGGCGCCAGCCTTGGAGTCGTTGAGTTGACTGTCGCCCTGCACAGTGTGTTTGATGCCCCCGTAGACAAGATCATCTGGGATGTCGGTCACCAGGTCTATGGGCACAAGATCCTGACCGGCCGGCGCGATCGAATCCGCACCCTGCGCAAGGGGGGCGGTCTGTCCGGTTTCACCAAACGCGCCGAGAGCGAGTATGACCCCTTCGGAGCGGCACACGCCTCGACCTCGATCTCGGCTGGCCTGGGCTTTTCCGTGGCCCGGGATCTGCGCAAGGAGGCCCATCGGGTAATCGCCGTGATCGGTGATGGGGCCATGACCGGTGGCATGGCCTACGAAGCCATGAACAATGCCGGCTCCATGCCACACGACCTGATCGTCATCCTCAATGACAATGACATGTCCATTGCCCCACCTGTGGGCGCTCTCTCGAAATATCTGCCCCAACTGGTCAGTACGAGTTCCATCCGGAGTCTGACCGAACTCAGCCGCACGATCACCGACCGCCTGCCGCAACCCCTGCAGATGGTGGCCGAGCGGGCCGATGGTGTGGCCCACAAACTGCTGTCGGGGGGCAACATCTTTGAGGAGCTGGGCTTTTACTATGTCGGACCCTGCAATGGCCACGACATGAAGACCCTCGTTCCCATCCTGCGGAATCTGCGGGATGACTGGCATCGCGGCCCCGTCCTTGTGCATGTCGTGACCGAGAAGGGCAAGGGTTATGTCCCGGCCGAACAGTCGAGTGACCGGTACCATGGCGTCGGGACGTTCAATCCGGAAACCGGTGAGCTCAGCAAGGGGAGCGGTGGACCACCGAGCTATACCCGGGTCTTTGCCGATGCCCTCATCGACCAGGCCCGCCGCGACGATTCCATCGTTGCCATCACGGCGGCCATGCCATCGGGGACCGGTCTCGACCGATTCGCAGCCGAATTCCCCGACCGATCGTTTGATGTCGGGTTGGCCGAGCAGCACGCCGTCACCTTTGCCGCCGGTCTCGCAGCTGGCGGCATGCGCCCGTTTGCTGCGATCTATTCGACCTTTCTGCAACGAGCCTTTGACCAGATCGTCCATGATGTCGCCATCCAGAATCTCCCTGTCCGTTTTGCCCTTGATCGGGCCGGGTTTGTCGGGGCTGATGGCCAGACCCATTGCGGTGCCTTTGACATTGCCTACATGGGCTGCCTGCCCAATCTGGTCCTCATGGCCGCGGCAGACGAAGCCGAGCTCGTGCACATGGTGGCCACGGCCGTCGCCCATGACGAGGGCCCGATCGCCTTTCGTTACCCCCGCGGTGCCGGTGTGGGTCTTGAACTGCCGGGAACCGGTGAGATCCTGCCCATTGGCAAGGGTCGGGTGGTCGCCGAGGGAACGGAGTTGGCCATCCTCAGCTATGGGGCCCGGCTCCAGGATTGCCTTGCGGTCCGGTCAAGCCTGGCCGAGGATGGCCCGACCATCACCGTGGCCGATGCCCGCTTCGCCAAACCGGTGGATGCCGATCTCATTGCCACGCTGGTCAAGAACCACAAGGCGCTTCTGACCGTCGAGGAAGGGTCAATCGGTGGATTTGCCGCCCAGGTCCTCCATGTCCTGCAGGAGCGGGATCTGCTCGATGGGTCCACCAGGTTCCGATCCCTGTACATGTCGGATGAATTTCTTGATCAGGACACCCCCGCCAAACAGGTGACCCGATCCGGACTTGGGCCCGACAGCATCCTTGCGGCCGCCCGCGCGCTCCTGCCATAATCACCGGGGTCGGGAACGCCCCACCTGTGCCCGCCCTGCCCCAGGAAACTCTGCGGGTCTGCCTGACCCAGATGACTTCGGGTCGGACCCAGGCGGTCAATATCAAGGCCCTGGAGACCCTTGCCCGTCGGGCTGCTGATGCAGGGTGTGACCTCCTGGCCCTGCCCGAGGTCGCCGGTCTCATGGAACGGGATCGCCCCGCCCTGCTGGCCCGGATCTGCCATGAAGGGGACGACCCCTTCGTGCAGGCATGTCAGGCCCTTGCCGCCCGGCACCGGGTCTGGATCCATCTCGGCTCCACGCCCGTCCAAGGCACGGACAAGCTCCGGAACCGATCCCTGCTGTTTGATACCACGGGTGCACTCCAGGCCCGCTACGACAAGATCCATCTCTTTGACCATTCCCCACCCGGCCGCCCGCCTGTGCGGGAATCCGACACTTATGAGGCCGGCAATGAGGCAGTCCTGGTCGACACACCGTGGGGTCGGTGGGGCCTTGCGATCTGCTATGACCTGCGCTTTCCCCGGCTCTTTGCAACCTTTGCCGCCCATGAGGCCAGTCTGATCCTTGTGCCCGCGGCCTTTACCGTCCGCACCGGCCAGGCCCACTGGGAAATGCTGCTGCGCGCCCGGGCCATGGCCACCGGCTGTTGGATCATCGCTGCCGCCCAGGTCGGCCATCATGAGGATGGGCGCCGCAGTTGGGGCCATGCCATGATCGTCGATCCTGCCGGCACCGTGATCATTGATGCCGGCGGCGATGGTCCCACAAGCCGGATTGCCGATCTGGATCTTGCCCGATTGCGGTCGGATCAGGACCGTGCCCGGTCTTGAGGGGCTGTGCCCATCCCGACGATGTCCCCTGGATGGTACAGGTCTCCGCCTGTCAGGAACCAGATCCGACGGCGGGGAGGATGCAGAGGATCTCGAAGAGCAACTGGGCAGCGATCAGGGCGGTGTTGCCGGAGGGATCATAGGGTGGCGAGACTTCCACCAGATCAGCACCCACGATATCGAGGCCCTGACACCCACGGATGATTTCCAGTCCCTGGATGGTCGTCAGGCCGCCCATTTCGATTGTCCCGGTTCCCGGGGCAAAGGCGGGATCAAGACCATCGATATCGAATGAGATATAGGTCCTGGTCGGGCCGATTCTCGCGCGGATCCGCTCCATCAGCGGAGCCAGCGATTGATGCCAGCAAGCCTCGACCGGGATGACCTCAAAGCCCTGCTGGCGTCCCCAGTCAAGATCTGCCGGCGAATACCCCGAACCCCGCAGGCCGATCTGGAATGTCTTGTCGGCGACAATGAGTCCGTCCTCGACGGCACGCCGGAAGGGCGTCCCATGCGCAATCGGCTCCCCGAACATGCTGTCCGATGTGTCCGCATGGGCATCGACATGCACAAGCGCCACTGGCCCGTGATGCGCCTTGATGGCCCGCAGCACCGGATAGCTGAGCGTATGATCCCCACCCATGATCAGGGGAATCACATCACGATCGAGCATGTCGGCGATCTCCCGGGTGATGATGTCGCAACTGGCCACGATGTTGAAGGTGTTGATGGGAATATCGCCATAGTCGGCGACCTGCATCGACGCGAAGGGGGCGGCACCCGTGCCGAGGTTGCAGGGTCGGATCAAACTGCTTTCGGTCCGGATCTGGCGTGGCCCGTGCCGGGTCCCGGAGCGATTCGAGGTTCCGGCGTCCATGGGAATGCCAACAAAGCAGGCATCAAGATCGGCGAGATCCCGTGCGTGCGGCAGGCGCATCATGGTGGCGATGCCACCAGCCCGCGGCATGGCATTCCCGCCAAGCGGCTGATTCAGCGTCCGGCTCTCAAGGGTCACAGGCCAGACCCCCCGAATCCGGCTTCACAGGCGCGGGGACACACCGGCACCCTGTCGCACCGGTCGCCTGCTGTCCCGCAAGGAACAGGATGGGTCAGGCTGCAGCCACAGCGCGGGCTGTCAGGACCTTGACAAGATGGGCCCGGTACGCGGGCGAGCCGTGCAGGTCGCTGATCATGTTGCCGGAATCGACTGTCAGGCCCTCGATGGCGCCGGCAGCGAAGTCGGCACCGAGGGCGTGCTCGGCATCGTGCCAGCGGAAGACCCCGCCCTGCGAGGCGCCGGTCACAGCCACCCGGACCCCCGAGGCTCCCTTGGCGACAAAGACACCCACGAGAGCGAAGCGGGAGGCCGGCTGTTCGAATTTCTGATAGCTGGCCCGCTCGGGAATCGGGAAGGAAACCCCGGTGATGATCTCGGTGTCTGCCAGCGCCGTCTCGAAGATATCGACAAAGAAATCATCAGCGTCAATCGTCCGACGGTCCGTGGTGATCCTGGCGCCCGACGCGAGCACAGCGGCCGGATAACATGCGGCAGGATCATTGTTGGCCAGACTGCCACCGATCGTGCCGCGATTGCGGACGGCGGGATCACCGATATGGCCAGCCAGCCACGCCAGGGCGGGATAGGAGGCGGCCGCAGCGGCTACCACATCGGCGTGCCGTGCCGTGGCACCGACAGCAAGGGCCCCGTCGGCCACCCTGATCATGCCGAGATCGGCAACAGCCATCAGCGAGACCAGTGTGTCCGGGGATGCCAGCCGGGCCTTGAGGGTCGGAATCAGGGTCTGCCCCCCGGCCAGCGGTATGGCGCCTTCGGTGGCAAGGGCACTCTGCGCACTCGCCACGTTCGTTGGCTGTTCAATATCAAAACTGTACATGTCCAATTCTCCTTCTCAAGACCGGTCACCCGGAACCTGTGCCGGCCGTTTGTGTCAACCGCATGGCATCCTGGGCCACCATCGGCACCCCGCTAGGCACCGTTCATGGCAGCCCAGACGCGGTAGGGTGTCAGCGGCATATCAATGTGGCTGACCGAGTGGCCGCCCGCCTGCAGGGCATCGATGACCGCATTCACCACGGCCGGCGGGGAACCGATGGCTCCGGCCTCACCGCATCCCTTCACGCCCAGCGGATTGTGGGTACAGGGGGTCTGGCAGGAGTGATCGACGGCAAAGGACGGAACGTCATCAGCCCGTGGCATGGTGTAATCCATGTAGGAACCGGACAGAAGCTGGCCGTTTTCATCATAGACGGCCTGTTCAAGCAGGGCCTGGCCCACTCCCTGGACAATCCCGCCATGGACCTGGCCATCAACGATCATGGGATTGATGATGTTGCCAAAGTCATCCGCTGCGGCAAACGAGCAGATGGCTACCCTGCCCGTGGCAGGATCCACCTCCACCTCACAGGCATAGGCACCAGCCGGAAAGGTGAAATTGGCCGGGTCATAGAAGGCCGTTTCCTCCAGCCCTGGCTCAATCTCCTCAAGCGGATAATTGTGGGGCACATAGGCCGACAGGCACACATCCCCCCAGGCAAGGGTCTTGTCCGTCCCGGCCACGCGGAAGGTGCCGTCGCTGAACTCGATATCATCGGCCGAGGCCTCAAGGAGATGGGCGGCAATCGTCTTGGCCTTGGCAATCACCTTCTCGGCGGCCCGCACCATGGCCGCACCGCCCACAGCGATCGACCGGGATCCATAGGTTCCCATGCCCATGGGTGTGTTGGCGGTGTCACCATGGACAATATTGACCTGGTCCTCGGCAATGCCGAACATGTCGGCAATCACCTGGGGAAAGGTCGTCTCATGGCTTTGGCCGTGCGAATGGCTGCCGGTCATGACCGTAATCGACCCGGTGGCATTCACCCGCAGCGTTGCACTCTCATAGAGACCGGCCCGGGCCCCGAGCGCCCCGACGAGACTCGACGGAGCAATCCCGCAGGCCTCGATATAGCAGTTGACACCCAACCCCCGCAGCTTGCCCCGGGCCCGGGACGCCGCGGCGCGCTCGGCATACCCGTCCAGATCGGCAATCTCGACGAGCTTGTCCATCGTCGCCGCATAGTTTCCGGTATCGTATTCCAGCCCGACGGGCGTGGCATACGGAAACTCGTCCTTGCCGATGAAGTTCCGCCGGCGGATCTCAACCGGATCCATGCCCAATTCGCGGGCGGCCTTGTCGATCACCCGTTCAATCTGGAAGGTGGCCTCGGGACGACCGGCACCCCGGTAAGCGTCAACTGGCACCGTATTGGTGAAGACCGCACGAACGTTCACATGGATCAGGGGCGTCCTGTAATTGCCTGCCATCAGCGTGCCATGCAGATAGGTCGGGACCGACGGGGCAAAGGTCGAGAGATATGCTCCCATATTGGCCAGCGTGTCGGTCCGGATGGCCATGAAGTGGCCCTCCTCGTCAAGCGCCAACTCGATCTTCGTGACATGATCCCGTCCGTGGCAGTCTGTCATGAAAGCCTCGGTCCGGCTGGCGGTCCACTTGACCGGGATACGCAAGGCACGGGAAGCGAATGTGCAGAAAGCCTCCTCGGCATAGTGGAAGATCTTGGAGCCGAAACCCCCTCCGACATCGGGTGCCACAACCCGCAGTTTGTGCTCGGGTATGGAAAGGACAAAGGCCCCCATCAGCAGCCGGATGACGTGGGGATTCTGCGATGTCGTATACAGCGTTGATTCATCGGTAGCCGGATTGTAGTCCCCGACGGCAACACGTGGCTCCATGGCATTGGCCACCAGGCGGTTGTTGACCAGTTCCAGCTCTGTCACATGATGGGCATCCTCGATGGCGGCATTCACCGCTTCCCGATTGTCCTCGATCCAGCCCCAGTCGTAACAGAGATTGGTGCCGATATCCTCATGGATCAGGGGGCCGCCCTCAAGCGCCGCCGCCATGTCGATCACGACCGGCAACTCGGTCATGTCGATCTCGATGGCCTCGGCCGCATCCCGGGCCTGCTCGACACTGTCGGCCACCACCACTGCGATGGGATCGCCAACATGCCGAACCTTGCCCTGGGCCAGGATCGGATGGCCGGGCTCCTTCATCGGCTCGCCAAACCGATCATGCACCTGCCAACCGCAGGGCAGACCGCCAACCTCGGCAAAATCATCACCGGTGAAGATTCGGACAACGCCAGGCATCGCTGCTGCCGCGGCCGTGTCAATGGCATTGATGGTCCCATGGGCAATGTCAGAACGAAGGAAATGGGCGTATTTCTGGCCCGGAATGTTGATGTCATCCGTGTACCGCCCGGTTCCCGAGAGGAATCTCAGATCTTCCCGTCTGACGCTGCTGGCCCCGATTCCACTATCCTTTGGCATGGTGTCCTCCTTTGATCGTTCGTTCGTCCTGCTTCCGGTCCTGCGTCTCGATCCCGTCCTCGGCCCGCGATTGGGGCCCGTCCCACGCGATCAGACGCTCCGGAAATCGCTCAATACAGTCCCTGGTCACCCAGCAATGGCTCAGACCATCGCGGCCGCGGCAGCCTGGATGGATTTCACGATATTGTGGTATCCGGTGCAGCGGCAGAAGTTGCCTTCGAGGTAATCCCGAATCTCGGCTTCCGAGGGATGGGGGTTTTCTGCCAGCAGGGCCGCAGCGGACATGACCATGCCCGGGGTGCAGAATCCGCATTGCAGACCGTGATTGTCCTGAAATGCCTGCTGAACAACACCGAGCGTGCCATCGTCATTGGCCATCCCCTCGATGGTCACGACCTGGGTCCCGCCGGCCTCGAGGGCAAAGACCGTACAGGCCTTGACGGCCCGTCCATCCATGTGGACCACACACGCCCCGCACTGACTCGTGTCGCAACCGATATGGGTCCCGGTCAGACGCAGATGGTCCCGCAGGAACTCGGAAAGGAGCGTGCGGCCCTCGATGTCACCGGCCACCTCCTTGTCATTCACAGTCATCTGAACTCTGGGCATCGTGTCACTCCATGTTGTTTGTCAGCGCATCTATAACAGAGAACTTTCAGATTCCAAAACCGTCCCACGTCGCAACATCACAATCCCGTGACCCTGCCCGTCTGCATCGTCCGACCGGGAAAAGGATCTCACTGTCCACGCGGCTGCGGCCGGGACGGGATGTCCTTGAGCAGACCCCCGACCCCCATCGCGGCGATGTCCCGCGCCGTGATGGAGATCCCGCAGGCCAGACGTTCAAGAAACCAGTCGGTGCCGTTCAGGGCCGGCGAGCGGGCACATCCCGGCAGACCAAGAACAGGACGGTCCCCGAGATGGCCATGAAAAAGCAGGTTGCCGGGATCAACCGGAATGCCGAACTGCGCGACATGACCGCCGGCCTGCGTCACGGCCAGCGGACCGGTATCCCGCCTGTCGGATGTGGCCGATGCGGTCAGGATCATGATCATGTCACCGGCAATGGTCTGCAGCGCTGCCACAATGTCGTCAACCGTATGCGGGACACATTGGGTTTCACGTAACTCAAGACCGAGTCCCGCAAGTCTATCGGCCATGACCCGCTCGCCCTTGGCCACCGAGGACTCCCGGGCTGTCGGATGAGTCGTGATGATCAAGCCCGCCGAAGCAATCGCCACGGGCCAGAACGTAAAGAGACCGCTGGCAACAGAGCTGGCCCTGGCAACCGTGCCTGATGGCACACCGTAGGTCACGATCTTGAGCGTGGCGATCATGGTGCCGGGATGCACCCGGGACAGGGGGTCAAGGGTGGCCAGGGTGATGCCGTCACCCAGTGAATTCAGCGCAATCACCTCTGGCACGCGGACGCCAACCAGTCCGGTTCCCTCGGCATGGATGTTCGAGCGGCCAGTCGCGGCCGGCGTCCGTCTGAGCCCCTCGACACCATCGATGAGGGCATCGGCGATCGCGGCGGCGGCTGCGTCCTCATCCAGATCATTCGGATCGAGCCGCGCCACGGTCACTTCCGCAAGACCCATGTCCCGCAGCCGGACAACATCCATGGAGTCGAGTATCCTGCCCTTCTTGAGAACACCATCCCTGACCTTGAGCGAGTGGGCGAGGATGGCCCCGACACAGTTGTCGATGGTGACCGTGGCGAACTTCATTGCACCGGCTCGCTGCGACGCAGGGCAAGAGTCAGTTCCGCCATGACGGCAATGGCGATCTCGGCCGGTGTGGCCGCCCCGATAGCAAGGCCGATCGGCGCCCTGATCCGCGCCAGTTCAACTTCACCCACCCCGCGCTCGCGCAGGCGGGCAAGTCGCTTGGCATGGGTGCGCCGAGATCCGAGACTGCCAATGTAGAACACCCCCGCATCAATCACCTCCACAAGGGCGGCATCGTCGATCTTGGGATCATGGGTCAAGGTTACAAGCGCGGTCCGATTGTCGGGTTGCAGGGCGGTCATGACCTCATCGGGCCAATCCACCAGGACCGGGCACTCCGGAAACCGCTCGTTCGTGGCAAAGGTGGCACGGGGATCGATCACCGTGACATCATAATTGCACAGCGTGGCCATGGTGACCAGCGGCTGGGCGATGTGGACAGCCCCGACAATGATCAATCGCAACGGAGGATTGAAGACAGTGACGAACCAGTCGCCGTCCTGCCCACTCTGGTCGCGGCGCATGCGGTCCACGAGAGTTTCGGACTCAGTCCCGGTTGGGGCATGATCGGCAACCGGGGCATTCACCAATTGCCGATCCCAGGTTCGGGTATTGGTCAGCAGAGCCACCGGTTGCCGATCCCGACGGCTGGCGACCAGCTTCTCGAGCAGGATCGGATCGAGTCCAGCCTTGCCACCAATGGGCTCGACGAGAACACGGATCCGACCGCCACAGGCAAGACCGACGGCAAAGGCATCGTCATCGGCCACGCCATACTCGAGGATCCGCGGCTGCCCGGTGGCCAGGATCCCCTCTGCCTCGGCGATCACCGCACCTTCCACACATCCCCCCGAGACCGATCCGGCAATCGCACCCCCGGCATTGATCGCGGCCTGGCTGCCCACCGGTCGGGGGGCTGATCCCCAGGTGGTAATCACCGTGGCCAACACAGCGCCGCCGGTCTGATGCCAGGCCAGTGCCTGTTCCGGCACCGATTCGTGGATATGTGGTTTCATGCGTGCCGTTCCATGACTCCCCCTGCGTCGGGTCGCTGGCGAAGCACCGCCAGAAGTCGATCACGCTCACCGCAGTCATCAGCACGCGCCACCGTGGCGGCAAGTCCGCCGAGCGTAGCCAAATTGTGAGCCGAGCGGAAGCAGTCCACATGGGGAAGCAGGGCACGGATGCCCCCGGCACTGGGCATGAATCCCTCCCAGCGCAACAGGGGATTGAGCCAGATGACCCGGCGGGCGGCCCGCTGCAGGCGCTGCGCCTCACGGGCCAGTTGCTGTGGATCACCGCTTTCCAATCCATCCGAGATCAGCAGAACGAGGGCACCCCGGCTCAGGACCCGGCGTGACCAGTTGATATTGAAATCGTGCAGGCAGTCACCAATGCGAGTCCCGCCATCCCAATCCTTGACGGACTGGCCAGCGGCCTCAAGGGCCGCATCGACCTCCTGCACCGCCAGCAGGGGCGTGATGTTGGCCAGGCAGGTGCCGAATGTGAACACATGCACCTTGCCCCTGCCCCGCCGGGTTCGGTGCATGGTGGCATGCAGGAAATGCAGAATCGTCCGGCTGTAGGCGGACATGCTGCCGGAGATATCACACAGCGCGACCAGATCGGGAGGCCGCCGGGACTGCTCCTGGCGGTGGATGGTGGCGATCTGTCCTGCAAGCCGGGCGGCCTGCCGCAGTGTCCGGGATCGGTCGATGCGGGATCCATGGTCCGAGCGCTGCATGCGCCGTGAGATCAGGGGCGGGATCGGCAGGGTCAATCGGGCCACAGCCTGCCGGGCACGATGCACCTCCTCGGCCGACATCCGCTCAAAGTCCATCGTCTGGAACGTCGCCGTGGCTGCGGTCGATCCGGTTGCATCGATCGTCAATGTCTCACCCCCCTCCATCGGGGCATCGGTGGCCGGCTCGGCACCCCTGCCATCAAGGAGCGCTTCAGCAGCCTGCCGGGCGGCCGCTTGTGCAGTCTGTTCCTCGGCCACGCCCCGCATGGACGGCAGCAGCAGGGCCATCATATGTTCAAGATAGCGCGGGTCACGCCAGAAGAGGCGGAACATCTGGGCATAGACCACCGACTGCTCCCCACGGGTCAGGAAACACGCACGCAGGGCCCAGTAGAGATCCCCTGAACTGGCAAACCCGACCTGCTGGACAGCCTTGATGGCCCGCACGATCTGACCCGGCCCGATGGCCAGTCCGGCCCTCCGGAGGGCGCGGGCAAAATAGATGATGTTGTTGACGAGGTTCCCGTCCTCAGGGATGTCCGTTGTCATCCGGCGATGCATCCTGTTGGATCGTTCCCGACGATCGTGTTCACGGCTTGCCATCCCGCCCGGCAGCCTGCCGCGCGGCATCAAGGATCCTGCCGGCCTCCGAGGAATCGATCCGTTGCAGATCCTCCTGGTACTTGAGGACCGCGCCCAGCGTGTCGCAGACCGTCTCGGGGGTCAGTTCGATCACATCGAGTGCCAGCAGGCATTTGGCCCAGTCAATGGTCTCGGCAATGCCGGGCTTCTTGAACAGATCCTCGGTGCGCAGGGATTGGACAAAGGCCACCAGGTCCCGCGAGAGATCCCGATGAGCAGTGGGAGCCCGGGCCTTCACGATGGCCAGTTCCCGCTCAAAATCCGGGTAGTCAACCCAGTGATAGAAACAACGGCGCTTGAGCGCATCGTGCACCTCCCGGGTCCGATTCGAGGTCAGGATCACAATCGGTGGGTTGGCGGCCCGGATGGTCCCGAGTTCGGGGATGGTCACCTGGAAATCCCCCAGTGCCTCAAGCAGGAAGGCCTCGAAGGGCTCATCGGTCCGATCGATTTCGTCAATCAGGAGGACCGGAGGTCTCTCCGTGGTGGCCCGCAGGGCCTGCAACAGCGGCCGGGCAATCAGATACCGCTCGGAATACAGTTCCTCCTCCACGGCCTTGCGATCGAAATCACCACTGGCTTCCGAGGTCCGGATGGCCACCATCTGGGCGGCAAAATTCCATTCATAGACCGCCGTACTCGTATCAAGACCCTCATAGCACTGCAGACGGATCAGTTGCCGATTCAGTCCGGTGGCAATGGCCAAGGCAATCTCCGTCTTGCCAACCCCAGCCTCTCCCTCGAGAAACAGGGGCCGCCCAAGCTGCAAGGCAAGGAAGGTGGCAATCCCCAACGGCCGATCGCAGACATACCCAACGTCGCCGAGCATGGCCTGCACGTCCTCCACGGATTCGATTGCCACAGGAGTTGTGTTCATCACATCCCGCCCTGCCTCATGTCAGATGCATCCCGAGCCCATCGGCCTGGATCCCCTGTGCATTTCCGGGCAGAATCCAGGCACGCATGTCACCACCGAATCGCATATTGACCCCTTGCCATTCATGACATAATTACGCCAACCCATTGTGCCGGACAATGGCCATGGCGGGGTAGCTCAGCTGGTTAGAGCAGCGGAATCATAATCCGCGTGTCGGGGGTTCAAGTCCCTCCCCCGCTACCACCGCAACCCGCAGTCCCCTCGCACAGGCGTCGGTGACTTGCCTCCGCATCAACCCCGGCCCATGATTGGTCTCTGTGAGCAGGAACGCTGTTCCCAACCGCAAGGTGCACCAGACGTCATCACGATGGCCGTGATCGCGGTCCAGACGTGCATCGCGAGCCGGATGGCCAAACACCTTTTGTATCACACAAAACAATTTTTCAGGTCTCGCAGAATCCATCATAGAGTTTGTGCACTCAAATCCGGTAAGTGTGAACACAAGATTGCCACGCGTGTGCCAATCATCCTTATGACGGGTTTCCGCCCGATCCAGCCCCGGATCCCTCCTTGACCGATTGGACGAACTCAACATGGGTCTTGTGGGATGCGGCGGTCAGGGGAATGGCCTGGTTCCGGACCCTCACGGCGATCGTCTCCATATGCTGACGCGACCAGTCCGATGCCGTGGCTGCCTTGACCGAGACATCGATGTACCGGCCCAGTTCGGCCAGGCCCATGCAGACCACACCGCGGAGCCGCCATGTCCGGCTGCGGCATGCCTGTGCCTCGTGCCGGTCAAACGGCAGGACCCAGTCGGCCGTCTTCAGTTCGGCGTCACCGACAAAGACCACGATGGGGCGCAGGGCGCGCCAGTGATCAACAATGCCCAGCCGGACAAGCGTGTCTGCATGGCCCTCGTTCTGCCAGAGCGGGTTGTAGAACCTGAACTGTCTGGACCGGATTCCCGCCCGGTATGCCTGCCATCCGGCCTTGTAGGACTGCGTCCACTGCTGACGGCCCGGGCCGCCAAAGATCCATCCGTTCATATCCTTGGTCTCGATGACAAAGACGGCCTGGGGCGCGATCAGGATGTGATCGATCTGTGTGGTTCCCGGGCCGCTGGGCAACATGACATTGTCGAGCAGAAGCCACTCAGGGTGCCGTCGCCGGAGAGCCGTGCTGACCCGGCGTTCCCCCTCATTGATTTCCGGCACGCTGGCCTGTGCAGGTGGGCGCGAGACTCGCGAGCGGGACGTTGGAGGTGAAGTCCGGTTCTGGGGCCGCGGCCGAAGCCACACAAGCAGAAGAGCCAAGGCGATGACGATGACGATGACTTCACCCATGCCCGACTCCCGGCCACTTCATCCGGACCTGACGTTGAGGGCCGGTCCTTGCCGTGCAGTCTCGCACGATTCTCAGCAAAATCCGAATCCAGGGATCTCTGCGGGTCGACTCCGGCTGCGTGCAGACTCTCACGCCAGACCGGCCTGACGCACCGTTCCCGACCTCATGACGGGTTTCCGTCTGGCTCAGCCCGGTGTCCCTACAAGAGCGACTTGGATTCGTTCATGATGGTGGCAACCTGCGCGAGGCCCTGGGCTTCGGCTTTGCGAATCAAGGCTTCAACATCGAGCGCCGGATCCACAAGCCGGTTCCGCATGCGTTGTAACGCAGAGAGAGCCTCTGACATATCCAGCTCAATTGTATTCGCGATGAAGTTGTCCGCAGAAATTGCACCGATATTTATTATGCGGGGCCAGCGCAGCATCGGGAAAGTGCCTGAGGTTATCGGTGACGATCACGGCAGCGGATGTCGCAATCGCAGCTGCCAGAACATGAACGTCGTCCGGGTCCGGCAAGGCAAGCTGGGCCTCAAAGACCTCGTAATTGGTGACAAGCGATTCCGGGAATGCCGCCTCGATCCTGACCCGCTGTTCTGCGCCGACATCCCCTTCCGTGACCCTGGATATCGCCCTCTCGGTTTCATGCAGAATGCGTTCGCTCCACCGCGGTCGGAACATGCCCACCTCAGCCAAGCTGAGCAGCATGTTGCGGCGCAGGGCTCCACTGAGGACACAGGCATCAATGAGGGCTGTGAATCGATCCGCGAACCGGCTCATACAAGACCGGCTTCGGCATCGGTCCGCGCAAGAGCGTCCAAAGCCTCCGAACGGCGTGCATCGCGCTTTTTCTTGTAGGCAAAGAGATCCTCCGCCTTGACGCGCCGGTGCCGTCCGGTCCTTGTGAATGGCATCTCATCATTTTCCAGGAGCTTCACCAAATAGGGCCGAGATACGTTCAGCAGATCGGCAGCTTGCCGTGTCGTCAACCTGGAACCGACCGGAATCATGCGGAACCCGCGTCCGCTTGAGACGAGCCGCAAGACTTCAAGCAGAGACGCCACGAGGGCTGGCATCAATGTCACGGTCTGGGTCTTGCCATCCTCGAGAGCGAGAGACAGAGTTGTCGATCCATCCGCATTCATCCGGGCCGTGACAAGGGTTCGGAGCTGTTCGGCATTCCTGATTTCGACCTCGTCCGGCAACCGGTCAAAAAACGCTTCGTTCTTAAGGGTGGTCATGGCATGCTCACGGTGTCGTTTGTCTATGGGGCACAATGCCGCTGCGACCCGTGCCAGTCACAATAATCGAAATATTGGGGCTCTTTCAAGAACACTCCCCTTCGTGTCCTGTGTCTGCGTGTCGACTATCTCCCCCGGCACCCAGACATTGGGCACCTCTGTGGGCAGGACGATGTCCTCGGCCATGGCGGCGAGCATCAGGCCGATCCCATCCACGCGGGTCATGACTGGCCCGGCAACCCTTGGCCGGTCAGGGCCGCCAGGCCCAGTTCGGCATCGTCCATCGCGAGGATACGGTCAATCGTGCCGGTCTTGATCTCTTCGGTGCCCGCGAGAATGGCCCGGGCCGTGGTGTCCAACTCCGGCAGGGCCGCCGCCAGCCGTTCAATCTCGGCCCGCTCCCCCGGGTCCGCGGCCGCCTCGCGCCAGCGGGCGAGTTGCTGGGGGACATATCGGACATCTCCAGGACCTGTGCATACGCACGGACGATCCGGTCGACGGTGGCATCATCGAGGGCATGCGGCTTGCCGCGTCCGTCCTCGGCACTGGCCAGCATCTCCCTGGCATCGTCCAGGGAGGCATCGATCATGTTCGTGGACATGGGCAGCATGGCGAGCGGCTGCCAGAGGGCCGACACGCGGCACGGGCGGGCAGAAGACGGGGTCACCGAGCGTCAACCCGCGCTCGGGCTTCGCCCGTCCTCCGGTTGACGCTCGGTCGTTGCACTTCAGAGTGGCAGTGGGGAGGCTTGAAGGTCCCTGTCCCGGCAGGTTTCCCAGAAGGAGATATCCTTTTATCAGACGGGTTCGACGTCAGTATTGCGCCCCATCCCGCTCTCCAGCTTCCCTCGCAGCGCCATGTCTCTGGCTGCTATTTGTCCGAAGCGCGATCGATACCAGGCAGCGTGCTGGCCAGAGCGATCCCATGAGGATCGCGGCAAGGGTCTTGGGCATGGGCTTATCCCGCACCGCTACATCTCGGAGGCCTGGGTCGTCTCGAGGACCACCAGCGGCAGTGTGTGTCCGCGAACCGTCCTTGCATCGTCCGATCCAAGTTCGGTCGAGATCTGGAGCGCACATCCGCGATCAGTGCGCCCGAACACTGAACCTGTCCTTGTCCCTGCGATGGACAGCAGACTTCTGGGCCCATGTCTTGCTCCTGCGGGGCATGGAGCGCGGTCCAGACAGCCGGGGCGGCGATGCCGTTGCCGCGACCAACCCGTGCCAATCTCGTGTCCTTTGCAATACATATATTTATACATCCTGCAACCGCCGGTGGCCCCGCTTCCAGGACACGACGAGGTCCTCGGGATCCCGGCTCCAGCGGAAGGGCCGGGCCTCATGGACGTTGTGATGGGCGATGTAGGCTTCCACCGCCGTGATGCACGCCTCCAGCGAGTTGAAGATGGCGTTCTTGCGCCGTTGCCGGGCCAGTTTCGAGAAGACGCCCTCGACGGCATTCATCCACGACGCCGAGGTCGGCGTGACGTGGAAGGTCCAGGTCGGGTGCGCCTTCAGCCAGGCATGGACACGGGCCGACTTGTGGGCCGAGAGGTTGTCGAGGATGACATGGACCTCCGTCTCGGGAGCAAGGCCGGCCGCCACATGATCAAGGAAGGCACAGAAGTCCTCGGACCGGTGACGCTCGGTCATCTGTCCGACCACCTTTCCCGTCGCGACATCGAGAGCCGCCAGCAGGGTGGTGGTGCCATGGCGCTTATCGTCATGCGTGCGGGTGGTCGGGTGACCCGGGGCCTGCGGCAGGGGTGTCTGGGTGCGGCCCATCCCTTGGATCCCCTGGGCCTGGATCTGGGTTGTCTCATCGACCGAGAAGACAACGGCATGATCCGGTGGGGTCATGTAGAGTCCGATGACATCATGGGCCTTGATGCCGAAGCGGGGATCGTTCGAGACCTTGAAGGTCTTGACCTGATGGGGACGCAGGCCATGGCGGCGCAGGATGGTGTGGACGGTGGAGAACGCAATGCCGCCGATCGCGGCGGCCAGGGCCTTGAGGGTCCAGTGGCGCAGGTTGGGCGGGGGCGGCGACATGGCGAGGTCGATGATGGCCTGGACCGTGGCTGCCGGGATGGGTGCCTTACCCGGCGGGCGGGTGGCATCGCGCAGCAGGCCGTCGACACCCTGGGCGAGGAAGCGGTCCCGCCAGAGCTGGGCGGTGGGCCGGGCGACCCCGGCCTGCCGGGCCGCTTCGGCGAGGGTGGCCCCGGCCCCGAGGGCCAGGATGATGCGGGCGCGCCAGACATGCTTCTGGCGGGTCGAGGGGTGGGCGGCGATGGCGGTCAGGCGGGTGTGGTCTTTGTCGGTGAGGGTGATGTGGGGTCGGGAGCGTCGGCGCATGAGGGGTCTGCCTTGGTTGGTGTTTTGTTCTGGGTGGGCGCCACGAAGGGCGGCGGGGTGCCCAGTGGCAGACAGGGGCAAGGATGTCAAGAGGTGAATCATAATGAACACTCGGTATGGGCCAGGGCGGCAGCCGGGAGACGGGGGCGGTCGTCTCGATGCGAGTCCGTTTCTGAACCGCCGCGGGTGTGCGGGGCGGCATCGCCCGCAGGATCATCAGCAAGTGCCGGCAGGACACGCAGGATTCTGACTCACGGCAGGGGGAGCGTGCAGGGGCGCTCATAGGTCATGGATCGGCGTCGGTCCATGGGGCTTCGGGAGTTCCCGCACCTGGTTTGTCAATGGGGGCGGCTGGGGTCTGGCTCCCAGAGGTCTCGGACCGGGTTGGGGTCAGGAGGAAGCGAAACCATCGGTCCCTGGATCTGGCGGGTGCGGGGCGTTCCGGTTCAGCGAGGGGACTGGGTGGGGCTGTCAGGTGGAGGCGTGGGGGCCACAATCAGTCCTGCCTATGCAGTGGGGTCTGGACGGGACCCGGCATCGAGGCCTGGGTCTTCGGGTGGAAGCGGGGGGCGGCCGAGAATGTGATCGGCAGCCTTCTCGCCGACGAGGATGGAGGGGGCGTTGATGTTGCCATTGGTGATCTGGGGAAAGATCGAACTGTCCGCCACCCGCAGGGCATCGATGCCAATGACCCGGGTGTCGGGGTCCACAACCGCCATCGGGTCATCCCGGGCCCCCATCCGACAGGTGCCGCAGGGGTGGTAGGCGCTTTCGGCATGCGTACGGATGGCCTCATCGAGGTCGGCATCACTGACCACCTCGGGACCCGGCTGGATCTCATGGCGGGTCAACCGGGCCAGTGATGGCTGGGCGGTCAGGGTCCGGACCATCCGGATCGCGGTGCGGAATTCCTGCCAATCCGATTCACAACTCATGTAATTGAACCGGATCTCGGGAGTGTGGCCGGGTCCGAGACGGACGGTCCCCCGGCTTTGCGAGCGCGCGGGGTTGGCGTGGATCTGGAAGCCGTGCCCTTCCGGGGTTGCCTGGCCATCATAGCGCAGGGCGATTGGGACAAAGTGGAACTGGATATCCGGATAGTCGACTGCGGGAGTCGAGCGCAGGAACGCCAGGGCCTCGAAGTGATTCGAGGATCCGGGACCGGTCCGGAACAGCAGCCACTCGAGCCCCGCCCGGACCTTGCCGGGGAGCGACCAATAGCGATAGAGGGACAGCGGTTCGGTGATGGCTGTCTGGACGTAGAGTTCCAGGTGATCCTGCAGGTTGGCACCAACGCCCGGGCGATCAGTGATGATCCCGATATCGTGTTCGGCAAGGTGGGCGGCAGGACCGATCCCGGACTGCATGAGAAGAAGAGGACTGTTGATGGCCCCGGCGGCCAGAATGACTTCACGCCGGGCCCGGATGGACCGGTGATGGCCCCCGGGCAGCTGGACCTCGATGCCGAGGGCCCGCCCCTCCCTGACCGTGATCCGCTCGGCAAGACCGCGGACGAGGCGGCAGTTGGGGGTTGCCAGGGCGGGGTGCAGATAGGCCATGGCACAGGACCACCGACGGCCCTGCCAGATGGTGGATTCACCCACACACACCCCGTCCTGGTGGGCGCCATTGTAATCAGGGGTCATGCCATAACCGGCCTCGAGACCCGCTGTGAGGAAGGCCCGGACCAGCGGATTCTCGCCCTGGCGGCGGACAAGATGGCTCCGTGTGACATGCATCGGTCCATCAGAACCCCGCCAGCGGGGGTCCGCGCCATCAGCGCCGCCGTGCCAGCACTCCATGCGCTTGAAATACGGCAGCACATCGGCATAGCCCCAACCCCTGGCCCCAAGACGGGCCCACGTCTCATAATCCTGGCGATGGCCCCGCACATAGATCATGCCATTGATCGAGGATGTCCCGCCGATGACCTTGCCACGAGGACAGGTCAGGACCCGGCCATTGAGGGCGGGCTCGGGCTGGGTCCTGTAGCCCCAGTCATAGCGCGCCATGTTCAGGGGATAACTCAGGGCACCCGGCATCTGGATGAACGGACCGGCATCGGTCCCGCCATGTTCAACAACGATGACATCGCGGCCTGCAGCACTCAGACGCGAGGCCAGGGCACACCCCGCTGACCCGGCTCCAACGATGATGTAATCCGTTTCCATGGATGGTGTCCGTCGGTACCTTCTGAACCCTGACCAGACCGGGCCTGCAGGAACGAGAATACGCCGGGCCTGACCCTTCTGCAATCAGGGTCATCACAGCGGGGCCATGTGAAGAGATTGATTCCCCAAGGGCCACTCCTGTATAGTGGCTCCAGACCAATCTTGTGGACCGAAACTTCTGGGGGGACAGACTTCATGCTCAAATTCACTGTGTCAGCACTGGCCATCGGTGTGGGTGCCTCGGCAGCCCTTGCGGATTGCGAAACCATCTCGTTTTCGGATGTCGGCTGGACTGACATCACGGCCACGACCGCGGCCACGACAGTCGTGCTCGAGGCCCTTGGCTACGAGACCGACATCAAGGTCCTGTCCGTGCCCGTGACCTACACGTCACTGGCCAACGGTGACATTGACATCTTTCTTGGCAACTGGATGCCGACCATGGAGGCCGATATCGCGCCCTATCGCGATGCCGGCACTGTCGACACCGTCCGGGCCAATCTCGAGGGGGCCAAATACACCTTGGCCGTCAACAGGAGCGCCGCCGATCTTGGCATCGGCAACTTTGCCGACATTGCCACGCATCGGGATGCGCTCGATGGCAAGATCTACGGGATCGAACCCGGCAATGATGGCAACCGTCTCATCCTTGACATGATCGCCGGGGATGCCTTCGGACTGAATGGATTCGAGGTGGTGGAGAGTTCCGAACAGGGCATGCTGGCCCAGGTGGCCCGGGCCAATCGCCGGGATGAGCCGGTGGTCTTTCTCGGCTGGGAGCCCCACCCGATGAATGCCAACTTTGACCTGACCTATCTCGAAGGTGGAGATGACTACTTCGGCCCCAATCTCGGAGGTGCAACCGTCTACACCAACACCGCGGCCGGATTTGTCGGGACCTGTCCGAACGTCGGAGCCCTGTTGGAGAATCTCGTATTCACTCTTGCGATGGAAAACGAGATCATGGGCGCCATCCTCGACGATGGCATGGACCCGGACGCCGCGGCCACGGCGTGGCTGCAGGCCAACCCCGCCACACTGGATGCCTGGCTGGCCGGCGTCACCACCAGGGATGGCAACGACGGTCTCGCTGCTGTC
Organism: Paracoccaceae bacterium; assembly: GCA_965215545.1. Taxonomy (GTDB): domain Bacteria; phylum Pseudomonadota; class Alphaproteobacteria; order Rhodobacterales; family Rhodobacteraceae; genus MPNP01. Next base: position 2,456,521 of record OZ244066.1, on the reverse strand, counting down.
AGGAGCGCGCTTGGACTTTGATCCCCGATGGCGCGGTTGGGGTGCCCCTGCCCAGCTAAAATCGCATGATCGGGCCGGACTGGCATGATCAGGGTCCGGCGTGATGGGATCCGGCTGGCCCATGGATTGGCTGACTGAAACGAAGATTCCCGTTGGCCGCATGGCGGCCAACGGGTTTGACTGGTTGCAGACCCATGGAGAATGGTTCTTTGACGGCCTCTCCGATGGCATGGAAGCCCTGATCGAGACGATCCTGTGGATTCTGCAGACGCCGCACCCCCTGATCGTGATCGGGGCCTTCGTCCTGCTGACCTGGTGTCTGCAGACGTCCTGGAAGATCTGTCTGCTGGTGACCCTTGGCTTTCTCTTCATCCTGAATCAGGATTACTGGGAGGAGACGACTGAAAGCCTGACCCTGGTCCTCTCCTCATGTGTGGTGTGCATGGGTCTGGGAGTCCCCATCGGCATCGCTGCCGCCCATCGGCCCCACCTCTATCGGGCCATGCGACCGGTCCTGGACCTCATGCAGACCTTGCCGACTTTCGTGTACCTGATTCCTGCCATCGTGTTCTTTGGCATCGGTCTGGTGCCGGGACTGATTGCAACCGTGATCTTCGTGCTGCCGGCCCCCATTCGCCTGACCCATCTCGGCATCATCTCGACCCCACGGCCCCTGCTTGAGGCGGCTGAGGCCTTCGGAGCCACACCGTTCCAGACACTCGTGAAGGTCGAACTGCCCTACGCATTTCCCCAGATCATGACTGGCCTGAACCAGACGATCATGCTCTCTCTGTCCATGGTGGTGATTGCTGCGCTTGTTGGCGCTGACGGGCTGGGGGTCCCGGTTGTGCGCGCCCTCAACCAGGTCAACACATCACTCGGTTTTGAAAGCGGCTTCATCATCGTTGTGGTGGCCATCATGCTGGACCGCATGCTGCGGGTTGACCGGAAATGACGGCGGTCCGTTTCGAATCGGTCTCCATTGTCTTCGGCAAGCAGCCCGGGGCCGCCCTGCCACTGATGGATGCGGGCAAGGAGCGGGCCGAAATCCAGGAGGCGACAGGCCAGATTCTGGGTGTTCATGACTGTTCACTGACAGTGGAGGAGGGCGAGATCGTTGTGCTGATGGGCCTGTCGGGATCCGGCAAGTCCACCCTGCTCCGGGCCATCAACGCCCTCAACCCGGTAACCCGGGGGGATGTCCTCGTCAACAATGGTACCCGGATGATATCGATCACCAGGGCGGGCAAGGACGAGCTGAGAACGCTGCGGACCACGCGCATTGCCATGGTCTTCCAGCAGTTTGGCCTCCTGCCCTGGCGCACGGTGGCCGACAATGTCGGATTTGGCCTTGAACTCGGCGGAATGGGGAGGAAGGAACGGGATGGCCGGGTAGCCGAACAGCTGGATCTCGTGGGTCTGTCGGACTGGGCGGACTGTCAGCTTGATGAACTCTCGGGAGGCATGCAGCAGCGGGTGGGTCTGGCCCGGGCCTTTGCCACCGAGGCGCCCATTCTGTTGATGGATGAGCCGTTTTCCGCCCTGGATCCCCTGATTCGGAACCACTTGCAGGATGAGCTGCTGGATCTGCAGCAGCGGCTGCAACGGACGATCATCTTCGTCAGTCATGACCTTGATGAGGCCTTCAAGATCGGTAACCGCATCGCCATCATGGACGGGGGCCGGATCGTCCAGTGCGGCACCCCACGCGAGATCTTCTCGGCCCCGGCATCCGACTATGTGGCGGAGTTTGTCGCCGCGATGAATCCTCTCGGTGTCCTGTGCGCCTGTGATGTCATGGAGCCGATATCGGCCGAGACCGGGGCATGCGTCGATGGAGACATGGCCATCCAGGATGTCATGGACATTGTCCGCAAGACCGGCAAACCGGTGGCTGTTGCCAAGGACAACCGGACGCTCGGCCAGATCACCAAGGACAGCGTGCTTGCCAAACTCCTCAACCCCCGGACCGCCTGAGCCCGGGACCGTCAGGGGGCGGATGGGGGACGCGGGTCCGGGAGCAGTTGTTGCAGGATGCCAGCCATCACCAGATAGAGGGACGTGACCAGGAGTCCCCATTCAATCCAGAGGATGGGCACGAAATCCGTCCAGGCCGCCACAGCCGCCAGCAGGGTCCAGGCGATGGCCACCGGCAGACTGACCGGCCGCCAGCGGACGGTGCGCACCGGATGGATGAACTTGAGCGGGGTGAACATGGCAATGGCCAGGGTGATGATCAGGAGCAGGATCACCCAGTCGGATGGCTGCAGGGCAAAGATGACGAGTGCCACCATGTTCCAGCAGGCAGGAAATCCGGCAAAGGAGTTGTCATCGGTCTTCATGCGGGTGTCAGCCATGTAGAGTGCCGAGGCAAACGTGATGACGATGATGATGATCCAGGCAATCCAGCCCTGCATCAATCCCGATGAATAGAGGGCAAAGGCCGGTACGAAGATGTAGTTGAGGTAGTCCACAAGGCTGTCGAGGACATGGCCGTCGATGGTACCGGATCCGACATTCAACCGCCGTGCCAGCGGACCATCCAACCCGTCAACGATGAAGGCCACCATCAGCCAGAGAAACATCAGCGACCATTCTTCCTGAATGGCGGCAAACATGGCCAGCATCGCCCAGACCGCGCCCGAAGCGGTCAGGCAATGGACCAGCAGATCCCGGACCGGCGCTCTCACATGCAGGAGTCCACCGCCCCGACCGACGGCCGGGGTGCCGACACAGGGGCCCGGCCCCTAGCTGAGGGCCGGGATGACGGTGCGTCCATATTCAGCGATGATGTTCTCCTCGTCGCCATTGTCGAGGTAGATGTTGAACTGGGTGATTCCTGCCGCGGCCAGGGTCCGCAGCTTGGCGATATGATCGTCGGGGGTGCCGAGCACGGCAAACGCCTCGATGATCGCATCGGTGATGAAGTCGAGATAGGGATTGTCGGACTGGCCGTGCTTGGAATAGTCATACCCCTTGCGGTCCTTGATATAGGCCGTGAGAGCCGGTGGGATATCATCCCGATCCGTCCCGTATTTTTCGACGATGTCGGCCACGTGGTTGCCGACCATGGCGGGGAACCAGCGCGTGGCCTCCCGACAGGTCGCCATGGTGCCGAAATAGGCGGGAGCCGCCGCCATGATCCGATAGCCGGACATGTCGCGCCCGATCCTCTCCCCGGCCTGGATGGCCTGACTGGCCAGCCATTTGCAGATGGCCGGTTCGGCAATCTGCAGGATCAGCCCATCACCCTTGCGGCCCGCTGAATCGAGGGCCTTGGGTCCATAGGCGGCAACCCAGACGGGCAGCTCGTACCCGGTGGCCCAGGGGAACTGGATCGGATTCGGGACATCACCGTACTGCTGCTCCTCACCCCGCACAAGTGCCTTGACGACATCGATGAACGCATCCAACCGCGCCAGGGTCGAGGGTTTGCGGCCCATCACCCGGACGGCGCTGTCCCCCCGGCCGACACCGATGTCGAAGCGTCCACCGGACTGGTGAGCCAGCGAGCCAAAGAGGGAGGCAGCAGCTGACCATTCACGGGTGTTGGGGTTGGTCACGCAGGGTCCGAAACGCATGGTCCTGGTGTGCTCCATGCACATCGCCATGGCCGGGAAACTTTCACGCCAGAGAATGTGGCTGTCATAGAACCAGCAGTGTCTGAAGCCAGCAGCTTCGGCCTGCCCCACGAGGGTGCGGGCCCGGTCGGGTTCGACAAATCCCTTGAATGTGATGCCAAATTCCATGGTCATTCTCCTTGCTGTCGGGGGTGATCCGGTGGCCAGATGCGGATACCGGCATGGCTGAAAGGAACGGATTTGGAGATATTGATGCGAATCAGGATGGGCGTGATGGCTTCAAGACACCGGGCCGCCTCGGCATCGCCGGCGTTGTAGGCCACCACCCCCAGGCGCTCGACGAGTGTCATGACCTTCTGGCGGGGTTCAAGACCATTTCCACAGACGAGTATGTCGCAATTGATGGGCTGATCCAGCGCATTGAGGGTCACGGCCGAGACGTTGTGCAGCGTTCCCACCACCGGGATTTCGGGCCCCAGGATCGCCTGGGCAGCCTCGGTGGCCGACCCTTCCGGCGGCATGGTCACCTTCTTGGGATCCCCGGACTTCAACGGCACAACGATATCAATCACGATCTTGCCGGCAAGCGAGTCCCGCAAGGCGGCCAGGGTCTCATTGTGCCCGGACCAGGGGACCGCGACAATCACCATCTCGTCGGCGGCGGCGATGGCAGCGGCATTGTCGGTGCCCGTGATGGCGGCACTGCCGGCAGGCAGGCGCGACTGCAGACGCGCGGCGATCTCGCAGGCCCGCTCTGCTGATCGCGAGCCGAGAACAATCGGGAGACCCGCCCGGGCAAAGCGCAGGGCCAGGCCCTGCCCCTGATGCCCCGTCCCGCCAATGATGGCCAGTGTCATCGAAATACATCCTCCTCTTGGGCCCGCACCAGATCCCGGGCCCGAACCGTTGCGACCGGGGCCCAGTCCAGCCCCCGCACGAGAACCAGGGGGGTGCGGCCCGCCTTGCGAACCACCAGTCCCGTCGCCGCTGCAATCTCGTCAGCCAGCGCTGGCTCCGTGACCTTCAGCAACCGGCCCCAGGCATCCCGGGTTCCCGCCTCCGAGCGGGTTGCCGGGATCCGGTGGAGACCGATGGCCACATTCACCTGTCCGCGCCGCCAGGGACGGCCGAACGTGTCGGTCATGACCAGGCCCAGACGGGTCCCGAACCGTGCCTCGAGTGCCTGACCCAGTCGCTGCATACTGGCATCGGGGTCTGCAGGCAATGTTAGCACGGTGTTGGGCGACGCGGTATTCGATTCATCAACCGCGGCATTGGCCGAGATAAAACCCAGCCGGTGTTGGCAGATCAGTGTCCCCTCATTCTGACCTTCATGCCGGAAGGCTCGCACGACGCGGACGCTCTCGCGCAGGATCACCTCCACCTTGGCTGCATTCTTGCCAAGCTCGGTGGCCAGATGCCGGGCCCTGGCTGACGGGGTCACTGTGGCCAGATCAACCAGACAGCCTTCGGCCTTGGACACCACCTTGTGGGCAATGGCCAGGATATCCCCCGCCCTGACCCCGCCCGCGGCGGTGAGGGCATCGCCGAGACAGTCGGCCAGAACATCACCCGGGGCGATCTCCGGGACACCCGGAATGGCGATGATCTCGACCCCCGCCCTCACGGTGCCGCCCCGCTCTCAAGCAGGCATGCGCTCCTGAGAGCCTGGGTCAGACACTCCGATGTGTCCACGTCCAGTCGGAAACTCTCCAGCGCGAGGGTTTCGGCTGCCGCACCTGATGCCGCTGCCGTTTCGATATGGTGCCGGGCCGATGCCGGGCCGTAACGGAACGGGATGATGCCGGGCGGCGTCACCAGCAGGGCATTGGTGCCCCCATAGAGCGATGGGCACACGACCACCGGGGCCGTGACCGCCAGCAGGCGGACCACATCCCCGGGATCCGGGGCGGCCAGATCAGCCGGGATCACGCCCAGCCTCTGATAGCCATGCTCCATGGCCCAGCGGGCGGCCTGCTCGAGGGCGGCATTCAGCGTTCCGCCGGGCTGTTCCGCCAGCACCTGGATGCCGGTCTCGCGGGCAAGGGCACTGACCTCTGCACTGGCTGTCACGACGGCCAGATCGAACGCTCTCATCTCCTGGGCGGCTTGCAGGACAGTGAGTGTGCGGCGGAACAGGCAGCGGGCCAGATCTGCTCGTTCCCGGGGGGCAAGGACGGTTGCCAGACGCGTTTTGGACCGGACCGGGTCCTTCATCGGCACGACAATCAGGGTCGTCATGGGATCGGTGGGCCCGCAAGGAGTTCCAGGATCTCGGTGGCCATGCGCCGCTTGCTGGCCAGATCCGGCATGAGGATGTCCCGGCATATGGGGCGCAGCCCCTCGATACGGATCGCCGCGGCCAGGTCGGCATCGACTGTATCGATGACCAGCGTGTCAGCCAGGTCGGCATAGAAAGCGGCAATCCCGGCGGCATCGGGGCGCAGGGCCAGGGCTTCCATCATGTCGCGGGCCGGGCCCTTGACGGCGTTTCCGGCGATCAGCGGCGCCACAGCCACCACCGGGGCCGCGGCAGCACGGATGGCATCGGCAAGGCCGGGAATCTCCAGAATCGGGGCGATGCTGACCAACGGATTCGAGGGGGCAATCACGATGAGAGCTGCGGTCTCGAGAGCCGCGAGTGCCTCTGGTGTCGGCCGGGACTCTGTGATGCCGTGATAGTGCAACGCCTCGACCCGGGGGCGGCACCGCTCGCGCACAAAATACTCCTGGAAGGTCAGCCAGCCCCCGGCAGTCCGCACACGGGTCTGGACGCGATCATCCGTGGGCAGGAGAATCCGGGTCGAGATGCCAAACTGCGCGGCAATGTCCCGGACGATGTGCGTGGGCCTGTCCCCCCGGCGAAGACGGTCGGTACGATAGATGTGCAGGCCAAGATCCCGATCACCAAGGAACATCCAGGTCGGGGCCCCGAGCTCATGCAGGACCGCAAGGGCCTGACCACTGTCATTGGCAACACCCCAACCCTGCGAACGATTGATGCGATCACCGAGCGTGTAGAGCATCGTGTCGATATCAGGGGCCACCCAGAGTCCGTGGAACCTGTCATCATCCGCGACATTCCCGATGACCGTCAGGGCCACCGTCTCAAGAGCGGCAAACCCCTCGGCCAGTTTGGCACCACCGACCCCACCGGCCAGCAGCGTCACCCGGATCCGTTCGTCCGTCACGCCGGCATCGCTGGCATGGCAAGGAAGGCCAGCGGGTCATGGGCCTCGCGAGTCACCAGCGGCGCGAGCGCCTCGGGATCATGCCCATCATAGACATCGATGATCCCGTAGACCGTGTTTCTCTGGACCGGGATCCGGCCCACCGAGCGGATCAGATGACAGAATTCCCGGGCCGTGATCTCCTGGCCGTGCCGGGACCCGGCGGCCCGCGAGATGCTTTCGTTCATCAGAGTCCCGCCCAGGTCATTGACCCCATGGGCCAGCATCCTGCAGGCCCGGTCGGCCCCGAGTTTGGTCCAGCTGACCTGGATATTGTCGATGGTGCCATGGAGCATGATCCGACCGACGGCATGCATGAGATCGACCTCATCGACCGTGGGGCCGGGCCGCACACCGGTGGGGTTGTCTCGATAGAGCGGTGAGTCGGCATGCACGAAACTCAGGGGAACCAGTTCGGTGAACATGCCCGTCTCGGCCTGGATTGTGCGCAACAGGGCCAGATGCGCGGCCCAGTGCTCGGGGGCATCGACATGTCCGTACATGATCGTGGCCGAGGTGGGAATCCCCAGACTGTGGGCCGTGCGAATGATCGTGATCCACTGGGTTGCCGACAGTTTGTTGCGGGTCAACTGCCGCCGGACATCACGATCGAGGATCTCGGCAGCCGTGCCGGGCATCGAACCCAGCCCACAGGCCTGCAGGTCGGCCAGGAAATCCCGATAGGACATGCGCCGCTTGTGGGAACCGTACCAGATCTCGAAGGGCGAGAATGCATGGATGTGAAGATCGGGCAAGGCGGCCTTGAGGGCACAGATGATGTCCCGATACACCGTCCCCGGCATGTCCGGATGCAGGCCACCCTGCAGACAGACTTCCGTGGCCCCGCGGGCCCACGCCTCCTCGGCACGTGCCACGATGCGGTCAAGCGGCAGCCACTCGGCATCGGCATCCTCGCGACGCCTGGCAAAGCCACAGAACCGGCACCCCATGTAGCAGATATTGGTAAAGTTGATATTGCGATTGACGACAAAGGACACCTGCTCGCCATGCACCCGCTGCCGCAGGATGTCGGCAGCCGCAAGGACCGCCCGCTTGTCGTCGCCCCGCGTCCGGAAGAGCCGGACCCCATCCGCTTCGCTGACGAAGGCCCCATCAAGGGCCCGCTGGAGAATGGTCCGGACTGGCGACGTTGCATCGAGTACGGCATCGGCCCCGAGGCCGACCGGGACACCGGTGGTGACCATCGGACTCATGCCGCATCCAGACGCTGTTCGCGGGCCAACCCATCGCTGTCCATCATGGCAAGGGCCCGGTCCCGGATTTCGGGCGCGAGAAAGCGGTCGGCATCCATCAGGTAACGGGGATAGACCGTCAGGCGTTCCCGCAGCTCATGGCCGACCGAGCGGCACCGGGCGGCCAGGGTCTGGATGGCCGGCCAGTCATGCTGGGGATTGATATGGTCCCGGGTGACGGGGCTGATCCCGCCCCAGTCATTGAGTCCGGCGGCCAGATAGGCCATGTGGCGCGTCTCGAGATTGGGTGGCGCCTGGATGCTGATCTCGGGATCCAGGATCAGCCGGGCCATGGCGAGGGTCCGCAGCATCGCGGCAAGATCCGGCTCGGGGTGGTCGGCCATCGGGATGTCCGGCTTGCGCTGGAAGTTCTGGATGATCACTTCCTGGATGTGTCCATAACGCCTGTGCAGGGTCTGGATGGCCACCAGCGTGTCGATCCGTTCCTGCCAGGTCTCGCCGATGCCGACCAGGAGACCGGTTGTAAACGGCACTGCTGCGGCCCCGGCGCGCTCAACGGTCCGCAGGCGCTGGATGGGCACCTTGTCCGGGCAGGCATGGTGGGCACCTCCGGGCCGGGTCAGGCGCCGGCTGACCGACTCCAGCATCATGCCCATCGAGGCCGAGACGGGGCGCAGCATGCTGATGTCATCTGCATCCAGAGTGCCGGCATTGACATGCGGCAGGAGGGAGGTTTCCGCCAGGACCAGAGCGCACATGGCTGCGAGATACTCGGTCATGCGGCGATAGCCGAGTGCTGCGAGGCGGGTCCGCACCGCCGCGTAGCGCCGTTCCGGTTTCTCACCGAGGCTGAAGAGCAATTCCTTGCAACCACTGGCCTCGCCCCGGCGGGCCAGGGCCAGCACCGCATCGGGCGTCAGGATCCCGGCCGTCGGATCGGCGGGCGGACGGGCAAAGGTGCAATAGCCACAGCGATCCCGGCAGAGATTGGTCAGGGGAACAAAGACCTTGCGTGAATAGGTGACTGTCCGGCCCCAGTGGCGATCGCGCCTGGCGCAGGCCTGCGCCAGCAGGGTCCGCGTCTCGGTGGCGGCAAGATCGGCGGGAATCGGCGGGGCAGGCACAGGTCCGCTCTCAGGCTCTGTTTGCTGTTCCACTGGTCATGCTGCACGCCCTCCTGTCATGGCACAGATGCGTCACATCTCCGATTACCGGGAATGCCAGTCGGGAACAATCGACTATCGGGGGCCATCGCCGAATGGGGGACGATCAACGACCGGAGCCATTGATCGCTCGAGGTGTCATGGGGCCAGTCAATGACGTCGACACTGGGGGCTGGAGCAGGGCCGGTCACGGCTTGGCTGGAGGTGCCAGCACCATGTTCATGATGGTGTCGAGATTGAAGGTGAGACGATCCTCGAGGGCTTCGGGGGTCATGAAGTCCCGCTCGAACAGGATGGCACCGGAATAGCGGTTGGTGAGATAGTAATAGCCGATGGCGGCGATGGTGATGTTGAGCTGGACGGGATCGATGCCGGGCCTGAATGTCCCGTCGGCGACACCGCGGTCAAGAATTGACCGAACCATGTCGACAAACTGGCGGCTGGCCTGGCGCAGGGGTTCGGACCCCTCGAGATGGCGGGCCCGGTGGAGATTGGCGCTGTTGACCAGCCGGATGAATTCGGGGTTGTCGAGATAATAGGTCCATGTGAAACGCACGAGCGTTGCCATGGCTTCCTGGGGTGTCAGCGTTTCGAGATTCAAACCCTGTTCAGCGGTGCGGATATCGAGATAGGCTTCCTCGAGAACGGTCCGGAAGAGGTTCTCCTTGCTGGCGAAATAGTGATAGATCATGCGCTTGTTGACATCGGCCCGATTGGCGATCTCGTCAATGCGGGCCCCGGCGAGTCCAAGCCGGGCGAACTCATGTTTGGCAGCCTTGAGAATCCGTGCCCGCGTGGCTTTCGCGTTGCGGGTCCGCCTGGTCGATGACTGCATTGCCCCACTGCCTTTTCCCAAGCGGCCCTGCCGCGGCACCGACACGGTGGTGCTCTCCTGCAGATCCCGCCTATAGCCTGCATGATCACTTGACAACAAGCAGTTTTGTATGTAACCGGTTAGATACTTATTTCCCGGCACCGGATCCCGGCGCCGGGAATGCAACTGCAACATGGGGAGACATGCATGTCATTTATCAAGAAGTTCATCGAGGCAGAGACGGTCTCACGGCGGAATTTCCTGCTCGCCGGGGCCTGTGGGATTTCGGGAGCGGCCGCGTTGCGCATGTTCGGTCCCTCGCCCACCATGGCGGCCACCTACAGTGATCCGACCATCGCCTGGAGTTACCGCAACCGTACGAATCCATACTGGAATGAAATCGTGTCCGGCGGTGAAGCGTTCGTGGCAAGCCTGGGCAAGTCCAGGGACTCCCTGACCCATCTGATCAATGAGGGGTCCTCGGAAAAGTCGCTGGCTGACGTCAAGGCCCTGCTGGCCAAGACCGGCGGCGAACTGGCCCTGGCCATTGACACCAACGATGCTCCCAACGCCCGACCGGTTGTGGAAGCCTGTGTGGAGGCGGGTGCCTATGTATCAACGCTCTGGAACAAGACCGATGATCTCCATCCATGGGATTTCGGTGACAATTATGTCAGCCACATGAGCTGGTCCGATGAGGGTCCGGCCGAGCAGACGGCCCGCATCCTGCTCGAGGCCATGGGGGGCAAGGGTGGCGTTGTCCATCTCGGTGGTATCGCCTCCAACAATCCCGCCATTGAGCGCCTGCAGGGCCTGAGGAATGCCCTCGAGGACTATCCGGATGTTGAACTGCTTGATGCCCAGCCAGCCGACTGGGATACGCAGAAGGCCAACCAGGTCATGCAGGGCTTCATCACCCGCTATGGTGATGAGATCACCGGTGTGCACTGTGCCAACGACACCATCGGTTACGGTGTCCTTGAGGCCCTCCGCGCCGAGGGCATGGATGTCCCGATCGTGACCTATGACGGCAATCCGCAGGCGGTCGACCTCGTCGCGGAAGGCAAGATTCTGGCCACTGTCTTCACCAACCCGCATTGGGGTGGGGGCATCACGGCCTCGCTGGCCTACCACGCCGCCGTCGGCCACTTCAAACCCTCGGAAGAACCGCCGGAGCACCGGGAGTTCTATGGTCCCACGATCTTCGTGACACCGGATGACGCCCGGGCGTTCAAGACGAACTATCTGGACAACGTTCCGACCTATGACTGGACGGATTTCTGGGGTCCCTCGAACGGACAGATCATGTACAAGTGACCCTCTTGCCATGGCACGGGCGTTGAATCGCCCGTGCCATGGGTTTAACCCGGTCGGGTCAGGGATGGGCTGATCTCCAGGGTTGGGTGATCCCACGGGTCGGCAGGTCCCATTGCAGGGTGTCACTGATTTGCGACAGGGGGGGCCAATGGTCGATATCACAGCGGATGGTCACGCCCCTGTTGATGACAGGGTGCGCGACATCATCGTCAGATGGGCGCCGCTGCTCGTTCTCGTCTTGCTCGTCCTGCTCTTTCCGGTCTTCGAGTGGCTCGAGGATTTCCGGGCCGGCGAGGGCCATATCTACCTTCTTGATTCGCGTTTCTTCTCGATCCGCAACGCATCACGCATCGCGGTGGCCGCCACGCCCGCACTCATGGTTGCCATCGGGGTGACCTTCATCATCATCATGGGCTCAATCGACCTCTCGATGGAGGGCACGGTCTCCGTCAGCGCCGTGATCTTCGCCTTTGCCTTCCTTGCCCTTGGTGGCACACTGGCCAGTTGGGCCTGGTTGGCCATCCCCCTGATCATGCTGGCGGGGGCGGCGATGGGTGTTCTCAATGGCCTGATTCACGTCGTCTTCCGCATCCCGTCCTTCATGGTTTCCCTGGCCATGGGGTTTGTGGGCACGGGACTGGCCCTGGTCCTGACCGGGGGCGATCGCATCCGGGTTGAGGACGGGATCTTCCGGTCCCTCCTCACCGTACGCTGGTTCAACTTTCCCATCATGTGCTATGTGGCCCTGCTTGCCCTGCTGGTCGCCTGGTTCATCCAGTCCCGCACAACCCTTGGTCGGAACTTTTACGCCGTCGGGGGTGGCGAGGAACTGGCCCGGGCCAGTGGGCTCAATGTGGCCAGGGTTCGCGTGCTGGGTTTTGCCCTGGCCGGTGTCTTTTTCGCCCTCGGATCCCTGATGGCGGTCGGCCGGATCGGGATTGCCGAAACGGCGACGGGCAACAATTTCATGTTCATTTCCATTACCGCGGTCGTGGTGGGGGGCACCGCACTCTGGGGCGGTATCGGCGGCGTGCTGAATACCCTGGTGGGTGTCCTGATCGTCTATGTCATCACCAATGGAATGGTGGTGATCGGGCTGCCCAACTGGCTGCAGGATGGTGTGCTCGGTGCTCTGGTGATCACGGCGGTTGTCCTGTCAACCGACCGCAAATCAATCAGTTTCGTGAAATAGGACTGGACCGGTGTACGAACTCAGGGCCGTCGACAAGAACTTCCCGGGCGTGCAAGCCCTGCAGGCGGTCGACCTGACGGTCCGGCGCGGGGAGATTGTCGGGCTGGTCGGTGAGAACGGTGCCGGCAAATCGACATTGATGAAGGTGATCTATGGTGCCTACCAGCCCGATGGAGGCGTCATCGCCATCGACGGCAAGACGGTCCGCTTCCAGAATCCACGCCAGGCCATGCGCAAGGGCATCGGCATGGTCTTTCAGGAACAGTCCCTGATCTTGAACCTCACGGTCATGGAAAACATCTATCTGGGCTTTGAGGACCAGTTTGTGAACTTTGGCGTCATCAGCTGGCGGGCCATGGCCGCCGCCGCCCGGACGCAACTGGCCAAGGTCAGACTGGACATTGACCCGGCCACCATCACCGCCCGACTCTCCTTTGCCCAGCGTCAGCTGGTCGAGCTGGCCAAGGTCCTGACCCTTGAGGAGCGGATTGACGGGGATCTCGTGATCCTGCTCGATGAGCCGACATCGGTGCTGGCCGAGGACGAGGTCAGATTGCTGTTCCGGATTGTGCGGGATCTGACCAAGCGGGCCTCCTTCATCTTCGTGAGCCATCGGATGGATGAGGTCCTGGAACTCTCGGATCGCATCTATGTCATGAAGGACGGGCGGATTGTCGATGTCGTCGAGCGGGACAGGGCCGAGGTGCATGCCATCCAGCGCCAGATGGTCGGACGGGACATCGACAAGGAATATTATCGCGAACAGAAGCAGGAACCCTATGACGCAAGCACGGTTCTGGTCACGTTCGACGATGTGAGTCTGCGAGGTGCCTATCACGACATCTCGTTTGATCTGCATGCCGGTGAGGTGCTGTGCCTCGTCGGGACAGAGGGATCCGGTCGGGAAGCCATCCTGCGCACTCTCTACGGCCTTGCCCCCTGTTCATCGGGCACCGTGACCGTCAAGGGCGAACGGATTGCCCGATTCTCGGCCATGGCCGGGGCCAGAAGGGGCATCGGCCACGTCCCGCGCGAGCGCAAGATCGAGGGGATCGTCAATGGCATGAATGTCCATGAAAACATGACGCTTGCCCAATTGCCCAGATTTGCCCGACTGGGTGTGATGAATGTGCCGGCCGAAAAGACTCTGGCCAATGCCTGGATCAAGCGTCTCGAGATCAAGACACCCTCGGTGACCAAGGACTGCGGCGGTCTTTCGGGTGGCAACCAGCAGAAGGTGGTCCTGGCCAAATGGCGCTCGGGCGGGTCGGACATTCTCTTGCTTGATCACCCGACCCGGGGCTTGGACATCGGAGCCAAGGAGGATGTCTACGAGATGATCCGCGAGATGTCCGGTGACGGGGTCGGCATCATCCTTGTAGCCGATACGCTCGAGGAAGCCATTGGCCTGGCCCATACGATCCTGGTCCTGAAGGATGGCACGATCCGCAAGCGGTTCGATGGCACTCCGGGGTCCAAACCATCGCTCTATGATCTTGTCCATCACATGATCTGATGTCTGTCATGACCCGCGAAGCGCTCAAACCGCATTTTCCCTGGATCACCCTGTGTGTGCTGACGTTCATCGTGGGCGTCGCCAATCCGAGTTTCCTTTCCATCGCCGGTCTCGTCAGCCTCATGGCGGATGTCGTGCCGCTGCTGATCATGGCACTGGGGATGACGTTTGCCATCTACATCGGCGGAATCGACCTCAGCGTCCAGCAACTCGCCAACATGGTCACGGTGATGACGACCGTGTATCTGGCCCAGTTCGGCATTGGCGTGGGGCTTCTGGTGCTTCTCGCTGGTGCCCTCTTTGGTGCCCTCTCGGGCTTCGTGACCACTCGGCTCTATGTGCCATCCTTTGTCTCGACGCTGGCTGTTGGATTTGTCGCCCTGTCGATCGCCAAATGGCTCTCTGACCAACGGGCCCTGTTCATGGATGCAACCCTGCGCGACGCGCATTTCGGGTGGATGTTCGGCACGACCATGGGCGTTCCCCACGAGCTCGTCATCGGCCTGGTTCTGGTCCTGCTTGCCTGGTTCTTGCAGACACGCACGGCCTTCGGCCGTGCCCTCAAGGCCGTAGGCGCGGGCGAACTGGCGGCCGTGGCCTCGGGGCTCAATGTCGACCGGATCAAGATCCTTGCCTTCTGCATCTCCGGCATGTTTGCCGCCTGCGCCGGACTGATGTTCTCGGTGAAACTCTCGGGGGGCGATGCTCAACTCGCCAACGGGTTCCTTTTGCTTGCCATCGTGGCGGTCCTGGTGGGCGGAACACCACTGACCGGCGGGGTGGGCGGCGTCATCAACACGGTCATCGGGACTCTCATCGTCATGGTGATCCGGGCGGCGATGGTCTATCTGGACGTCGATGCCACCCGCCAGCAGATGGTGTTTGGCATCGTGCTCATCATCGCCATCGCCCTGACGATCGATCGCTCCAAACTGCGCGGTGTGGTCAAATGACGGGGATGCGGGCTGCGGTCCTCGTTGAGCCCGGTCGCTTCGAACTGCAGACCGTCCCCAAACCGGACCCCGGCCCCGGTGAGGTCCTGATCCGCATTGCCCGCACCGGCATCTGCGGCACCGACCTCCATATCTTTCATGGGACCTATGCATCCGACAGCCTGCCCCTGATCCCCGGTCATGAGTTCACCGGGCACATCGAGGCCCGAGGGGCCGGCGTGACAGGTCTTGAGGATGGCCAGACCGTGGTCGTGGACATGAATTTCGGCTGCATGCAGTGCTACTGGTGCCGGCGCAATGAAATCATCAACTGTCCCGAGCTCGATCAGGTCGGCGTGTCGATGGATGGGGCCTTTGCCGACTTCCTGGCCGTCCCCGCCCATCGTGTCATCCCCGCCCCGACCGGCATGCCGGTCGCCACCCTGGCCCTGACCGAACCCCTGGCCTGTGTCGTGCGCTCGACCCGCAAGTCCGGGATCACCTTCGGTGCATCGGCCGTGGTCCTCGGGGCCGGACCCATTGGCAATCTGCATATCCAGCTGTTGCGGACGATCGGGGCGGCCCCAATCATCGTCAGCGAAACCAACGCGGAGCGCCGCATCCTGGCCGCCGAGGCAGGTGCCGATCAGGTCGTGGCACCCGCGGATCTCAGGGCCGCCGTGCTGGACGCCACCGGCGGTCGGGGGGCGGATTATGCGATCGAATGCGTCGGGCATCCGGCTCTCTATGCCGAGGCCCAGTCGCTGTTGCGTCGGGGCGGCCATCTGGTGGTCTTTGGCCTGACGCCACCCGACCAGACCCTGGCGGTGGATATCCTGCAAACGATTCTCGAGGAAAATTCCCTCAAGGGAACGGTCGCCGGCATGGGCCAGGACATGCATGATGCCCTGACGCTGTTGCAGCATGGCCGGATTGACGTGACACCCTTTTGCAGCCGGTCGTATGGGCTCGAGGACATCCAGCAGGTCTTTGACAGCCATGCTGACCGGCCCCGGGACCTCAAGACCCAGATCATCATGACCGAGACAGAGGAGGACAGATGAAAACCGAGAGCTACATGTCGCGACCACAGGGCAGGATTCCCAACAACCGGTTCCCGTTGCTCGTTCACCGCAATGCCATCCCCGGCGGGGGCGCCGATGCCGTCAAGGCCCGGTTCCGGGAGAATGGCTGGTCCAACAACTGGGATTATCCCGGCATCTATGACTATGCCCATTTCCATTCGACGACCCATGAGTGCCTCGGCTGCGCCCGGGGCTGGATGGCATTCAATCTTTCGGTTGGCGAAGGCGGCTGGACCCGGCTGCGGATCGAGGCGGGCGATGTGATCGTGATGCCAGCGGGCGTCAGTCATGAAAATGTCGGCACCTCGGATGACATTCACATGTGCGGCGGTTACCCGGATGGCCGGGACTGGGATGATATCCAGGAGGCCTTCCTGAGCGATGAGGGGTACCGCCAGGCCTGCAAGCGCATCATGATGCTGCCCATTCCCACCCGGGATCCGGCCACCGGACTGGCCATGCCTGAATGGCACGCCGCTCCCTCCTCGGTGGAAGGCGGCTGGAATGACTGGCGCGCCGGTCTTGATGCAACCGCGTAGGTCCGGATCATGGCTCCTGCACAGCTGACCCCGCCCCCGGAACCCCGCCAGTTCGGCCATTTTGTCAATGGCGCTGTCATTCCGGCGGGGAACCGTACCACCCTGACCAACCGCTCCCCGGCCCATGGGACACCGGTGACCGTCATGTCGGCCTGCACTGCGACGGATCTTGATGCAGCCGTTGCCGCCGCCCGGGCGGCCTTCGAGGACCGGCGCTGGTCGGGTCTCGGGGGTGCAGACCGTGCCGCAGTCCTGTTGCGCACGGCCGAGAGTCTGCGGACCCGGATCGATGAGATCGCCTATTGGGAGGTTCTCGAGACTGGCAAGCCGATCAGCCAGGCCCGGGCCGAGATCCAGGGTTGTGTGGGCATGTTCGAGTATGCCAGTGGCCTGGCCCGGTCCCTGCATGGCGATGCCTTCAACAATCTTGGCGATGGCATGTTCGGGATGGTCACCCGGGAGCCCGTGGGCGTTGTCGGGATCATCACGCCCTGGAATTTCCCCTTCCTGATTCTCTGCGAGCGCGTGCCCTATGTCCTGGCGTCGGGCAACACCATCGTGACCAAACCCTCGGAGGTGACCTCGGCCACATCGCTGCTGCTGGCCGAAATCCTCACCGAGGCGGGGCTGCCGGACGGCGTCTTCAATGTGGTCACGGGGTCGGGCCACACCATCGGCCAGGCGATGATCGACCATATGGATGTCGATATGGTGTCCTTTACCGGCTCGACTGCGGTGGGACGACAGGTGGTGGCCGCGGCCGGACGTTCGAATTTCAAGAAACTTGGCCTCGAACTCGGTGGCAAGAACCCCCAGATTGTCTTGGCCGATGCCGACCTGGCGGCGGCGGCCGACGGCGTGGCCTTCGGCATTGGCTTCAATGCCGGACAATGCTGCGTCTCGGGCTCCCGCCTGATCGTCGAACGCTCGATTGCCGAGCGCTTTGGTGCAATGGTGGCCGAAACCCTGGCCAGGGCCGTCGTCGGCGACCCCCTTGATGACGCTACCCAGATCGGGGCCATCACGACCGCAGGCCAGTACCAGACCATCAAGGACTACATCGCCAGGGGACAGGCTGAGGGTGCCCGCCTCATCGGCGGTGACTGCGCCGCTCCGGAATTGCCGGGCCGGTACATCATGCCCACGGTCTTTGCCGATGTCACACCGGACATGGCCGTCGCCCGCGAGGAGATCTTTGGCCCCGTCCTGACCATCATTCCCTTTGACGGCATCGATGAGGCCATCGCGCTGGCCAACGCGACCGAATACGGGCTGGCCGCCAGTGTCTGGTCACAGACTCTCGACACCGCCCTGCAGGTCACCCGCCGTGTCCGGGCTGGACGGTTCTGGGTCAATACGACCCTGGCTGGCGGACCGGAATTGCCGATCGGTGGTTTCAAGCAATCGGGCTGGGGACGGGAAGCCGGGATCTATGGCGTCGAGGAGTACACCCAGATCAAGTCGGTCCACATCGCGCTCGGGCCGCGCACACCCTGGATCCCCTGACATGCCGACCAGGGGGTATGATTACATCATCGTCGGTGGCGGCTCGGCCGGCTGCGTGCTCGCCAACCGGCTGACCGAGGATCCGGCTGTCCACGTCCTGCTGCTTGAAGCAGGCGGCATGGACCGCCATCCCATGATTCACATGCCGATCGGCTTTGCCAGGATGACCGAAGGTCCGCACATCTGGGGCTACAAGACCGTCCCTCAGGTCCATGCCATGGACCGTGAGATCCCCTACGCCCAGGCCCGGGTCATCGGGGGCGGATCCTCGATCAATGCTGAAGTGTTCACCCGCGGCAACCCGGTGGACTATGACCGCTGGGCCGAGGAGGAAGGTTGTAGCGGCTGGTCATTTGCCGACATCCAACCGTATTTCCTGCGTTCGGAAGGCAACACGATCCTCGCTGATCCCTGGCATGGGACCGAGGGCGGCCTTGGTGTCTCCAATCTCCAGGATCCCCAGCCGATGACCCGGGCCTTCGTGCAGGCCTGCCAGGAGATTGGCATGCCCTACAACCCCGATTTCAATGGCGCATCACAGGCCGGGTGTGGCGTCTATCAGGTCACCGTCCGCGATGCCCGCCGCTGTTCGGCCGCCCGGGGGTTTCTCAAACCCGTCCGGTCCCGACCCAATCTCACCGTCAACACCCACGCCGATGTCCACCGGATCACCGTCAGGGGCGGTCGGGCCCGTGGTGTGGAGTGCATCCACAAGGGCCGACGGCACAGTCTTGAGGCCACCAGCGCGGTCCTCGTGACCGCCGGAGCCATCGGGACGCCGAAACTCATGATGCTGTCGGGCATCGGTCCGGCCGATCATCTCGGCGCCCACGGCATTGCCACTGTGCATGACCTGCCAGGGGTTGGCGAGAATCTCAACGACCACTTTGGCATTGATATCGTGGCTGAACTCACCGGCCACGACAGCCTTGACAAGTACAACATCTGGTACCGCTCGGCCCTTGCCGGCGTGCAGTACGTCCTCTTCAAGTCCGGGCCGGTCACGTCGAATGTCGTCGAAGGAGGCGCGTTCTGGTATTCCGAGGATGCCCCCGACATTCCGGACCTGCAATTTCACTTCCTGGCGGGCGCGGGCGCCGAGGCGGGCGTGCCCGGTGTTCCCAGGGGGTCTTCAGGCATCACGCTGAACTCCTACACGGTGCGCCCCAAGGCCCGGGGAACGGTCCGGCTGCGCTCGGCCAACCCCGCCGATCCGCCCCTGATCGATCCCAATTTCCTTGGCCACCCCGATGATCTGCGGATCTCGGTCGAGGGGGTCAGGATCAGCCGGGAGATCTTCGCCCAGAAATCCCTGCGAAAACACATCCGTCGGTTGCGGTTTCCCGATGCAAGTGTCCGGAGCCGGCAGGATCTTGAAGGCTACGCTCGCCAGTATGGCCGCACCTCCTATCACCCCACCTGCACCTGCAAGATGGGCACCGATGACCTTGCCGTCGTCGATCCCGCCTGCCGGGTCCGGGGCCTCGAGGGTCTCCGGATCTGCGACAGTTCCATCATGCCCAGCCTGATCGGCTCGAACACCAATGCCGCCACCATCATGATCGCCGAAAAGGCCAGCGACATGATTCGTGCCGATCAGTGACAGGCAGGCCCCTGCCCTCTCGGGCCCGGGATCCGGGCCCGATCCAATCAACGCGATGCCAGTGGGATGATCGCGTCCGCCTCAATCCCACTCGGGTGCCCAGGGAACGAGATCCTCGGTCACGATGCGGTGGTTGGTCTTTGTGAGGGCATCAATCCGTGCCATGTCGACATGACTGAGAACAAACCCCATGATGTCGTAATTGGCCTTGATGTTGGCGGGTTTGGTCGACATGGTATTGATGCTGACCCCTTTTTGCAGGATCCAGCGCAGCACGACCTGGCCGGCGGTGACACCATAGGTTGACCCGATCTTGGCAAACTCGGGATGTTTGAACACCTCGCCGCGGGCGACGGTTGAATAGGCCGAGAGAGGGATGCCGGCCTGACTGGCACCCGCAAGCAGCACACTCTGATCCAGCAGGGGGTGAAACTCGACCTGGTTGGTGACCAGCGGGGCATCGACGATCTCCCTGGCGGCATGCATCATGGCCACGGTGTAGTTCGAGACACCGATGGCACAGGCCAACCCGCGTCTGAGAGATTCCTCCAGCAAGCGCAGGGATGGCGCGATGTCCCCATCCCCCGGGGGCCAGTGCAGAAGCAGGACATCGACACAGTCGATGCGCAGTGCCTTGAGGCTGGTTTCCACCGAAGCGATGAACCGACTTGCGTCAAAGTTGTCCGGGTGCACCTTGGTCGTGATGCACAGATCCTCACGAGCGATGCCGGTACCCGCCAGGGCTTCGCCAACCTCGGCTTCATTCCCGTACATCTGGGCGGTGTCGAACGCCCGGTAACCGATCCTGGCCGCATCCTCCACGGCTTGCCTGACAGTGTCACCCGTCAGGGGAAAGGTCCCGAAGGCCCGTTGATAGTTTCTTTGAAAATACACAGTCATCGTGTCCCCACATCAGCATCAAAACAGCATTGGCAATCCGGAACGGTCTGTCGCACTCAAGATGGCGATTCGTCCCGACATGCCGGGCCAGGGGCGGATTTGCATACTCGACTTGTAACATCTGTGTTCCATTGGCATAATTGATTAACCGATTGGTTACTTGTTTGCCAGCCCTCGAGGGGATTGCTCGTGTCAAAAGTGACTTCAGCCCAGGACGCCGTCAAGGACATCGCCGATGATGCCGTCGTGGCCGTCAATTCCTCCAGCGGTCTGTGTTGCCCCGATGCCATCCTGGCCGCACTGGGCGAACGATTTGATCGAACCCGGTCGCCCACCAATCTGACCATGATCCATCCCATTGCCGCTGGGGACTTTTTCGGCACCAGGGGCGTGGACCACATCGCCAGACCCGGTTGCATCGGCACCATCATCGGGGGCAGCTACCCATCCGGGCCAACCCATGCCGAACCACCCCTGATCTGGCAGCAGATCACCGGCAATGCGATCAGGGCCTACAACCTGCCTTCTGGGATCATCTTCGACATGCTGCGCGAGGGCGCCGGCCATCGCCCCGGTGTCCTGACCAAGGTTGGCATCGACACCTTTGTCGATCCAGACCGGGAAGGCGGTGCCATGAATGAGCGGGCCCGGGCAGTACCGATTGTCCGCCGCGAACGTTTTGATGGCGATGAGTGGCTCTATTTTCCTGCGCTGCGACCCGATGTCGCCATCATTCGTGCCACGACCTCTGACCAGCGCGGCAATCTCAGTTTCGAAGGGGAAGGGGCCTATCTTGGCGCCATGGAAATGGCCCTGGCGGCCCACAACTCAGGCGGTACGGTCATTGCCCAGGTGCGCCGCATTGCCAAGAACGGGTCCATCCGGCCCCATGATGTCCGGGTCCCGGGCATCCTCATCAATCACGTGGTTGAGGCGCCCGAGATGTTGCAGACGACCGAGACCTTCCATGATCCGGCGATTTCCGGTGAGTTGATCCGGCCTCTCGACAGTTTCAGCCTGCCGGAGTTCGGCATCCAGAAAGTGATCGCCCGGCGCGTGGCCCAGCAGCTCAGGGCCGGGTGGGTGGTCAATATCGGCTTTGGCGTCTCGGCCAATGTCCCCCGCATCTTCCTCGAGGAAGGTCAGCATGGTGCAGTCACCTGGGTGATCGAACAGGGAGCGATCGGCGGCATCCCGCTCGCGGGCTTCAAGTTTGGCTGCACGTCCAATGCCGAGGCCTTTGTCGGTTCGCCCGAACAGTTCTGCTATTTCCAGGCCGGCGGATTCGACTGCGCCCTCCTGTCGTTTCTCGAGATTGGCAATGACGGATCCGTCAATGTCTCCCGCCTCCCGTCGACGCCCCACCGGACCGCCGGAGCCGGTGGCTTCGTTGATATCACCGCCCGGGCACGCCGCATTGTCTTTTCCGGCACCTTCAATGCCGGAGCCAGAATGCACATCGATGCGGGCCAACTGGTCATCGACAGGGAGGGCCATACCGCCAAACTCGTGGAATCGGTCAATCAGGTATCGTTTTCGGGGCCCCGGGCCCGCGCCACCGGCCAGCAGGTCTCCATTGTCACGGAGCGCTGTGTCATTGAACCCATCAATGGCACCCTGACCGTGACCGAGATTGCCCCCGGCATTGATCCGGCGCGGGACATCCTCGCCCAGTCAGCCGGCCAACTTGCCATCGCTGACTCTGTCCAACCCATGGACTCCCGACTCTTCCGTCCGGAGCCAATCGGTCTCCATCGGTGTCTGAACACATAACACTCGCCATCGCCGACGGGATTGCGCATCTGCGCCTTGAACGCGCGGATCGTTGCAATGCCCTGGATGGCCCGATGATCAAGGCCCTCCATGCCGCATGCCGCACGATCGAGACAGGCCCCGCCACCGTCGTTCTGCTCTCTGGCAGCGGCGGGACATTCTGTGCCGGCGGCGACATCGATGCCTGGAGCACCCTGACCCCCGAGGCATTCGGGCGGGACTGGATCACCAATGGCCACCGGGCCTTCGATGCCCTGGCCCGCCTCCGGCACCCGGTGATTGCTGTTCTTGACGGCCACGTCCACGGCGGCGGTCTGGAACTGGCTGCCTGTGCCGATTATCGGATTGCCGAGACCCATATCCAGATCGGCCAACCCGAATCGTCCCTGGGCATCGTCCCGGGCTGGTCCGGAACCCAACGCACGGTACGCCGCTTCGGCCCCCAGGTCATTCGACGCATGGCGCTGCTGGGTGAGATCCTTTCAGCCAATCAGGCGCACCGGCTCGGTCTTGTGGACCGCGTGGTCGCAACCGGCCAGGCCATGACCACCGCCCGGTCGCTCGCTGCCGAACTGCAGACCCGTGGACCCCGGACGCTCGAACTGGTCAAACTGATGATCAATGCCGCCGAAGGCGAGGAAACCGAGCGGGCCATCGACAGGCTGGCCGGCACCCTCGCCGCCAGCTCTGCGGATCTCGCCTGTGGCCTGGCCGCCTATCACGAGCGCCGGAGCCGCAAGCGGCAGGGCGAAACCAGGTGATGGGGCACCCGTCACGATCCGTCATCCCGATGCCACCGACAGGCGATGGGCATGGCCACCAAACGGCACGACATCCGTCTTGTCATCGAGTCCAAACCGGCAACGAGGCGGTCAACGCCTGACCACGGGCCAAGACCCAAAAAGCCGTTCAGGTCACCGGATTTGACCGTGGTCCCGGCCCAGCCCGTCAACCTGCGCCGATGATGTCTCCAATCAGGGTCAACAGTCGCCTGCAATGAGCGCAGCGCTGCCGGACCCGGTCCGGATCAATACGCCCCAACAGATCGCTGGCATGACGACTCTTGTGGTCACGCCCCTTCTGTGTGCCCTTGGTGGCGCGTTTCAACACACTGCCAATGTCGGCCTTGGCGACGACTTCCAGGTCAGACGCTTTCGGCAAGGCATTGCCCCTGAATCCGTTTCCGTAATCATTGCCCAGAGCCCCTGATCGGCGATAATCCATGTTTCCATCACCTGGGACATCAAGTGAATGCTGTCCTGATCCGCCTCATGGATCTCCCATCCATCGCGCGCCTTCAGATGATCGACCAGTGACCCTCTGACAGGCCCCTCGGCATCGACCAGCAGGAGGATCATGGTGCCATCATTGATCTTCCGCGCCTCTCTGAATGCGCGGGTCCATTCCCGCGAACCGGGGCGGACATCGGGCAACTGTTTGGCCTTCTGGCGGCAGAATCCCCGCAGCGCCCCGCCCAGATTGCGGAGATCCGCGTCCGCATCGAGCGTCCATTTGCGCCATTCCTCATAGATCGGATAGGTATCGTAGCCGGGCATCTCCGTGCGGATGATCGTGACCATCTCCGGATCCGGGGTGGCGGGCAGGGCCAGAAAGGTCTTGATCTGCCGGGTCGGTTTCGGCGGCGTGCGGACGCGGAGAACATCACGGCCGGCGTCATAGTCCGGGCGGTAGCCGAGAAAACTCTTGCCCTCCTCGTCCCAGAGCCGCGCCCAGCGCGCCACGAACTGGCGCAGGCGATAGCGAAAATCACGCAGAGATATCTCCGCGCCGGACTTCAGATGCAGCTTGTGGAGGCTGATCTCCCATTGGCCCTGATCGCCGCAATGTTTGCGGATGATCTGGTAGAGGCGGCGGTTGAGGCGAAGGAACGGGTCGGCGACTGGGAGGCGGACACCATTGTGGGCAAGGGCCACAGCGGCGCGCTGGTGTCGCTGGTGGACCGTGCCTCGAAATACACCCTGCTCCGGCGCGTCGACAGGAAGACCGCGGACGCCGTCGGGGCCGCCATGACCGGCATGCTGGGCCCCCTTCCGGTGCACACGGTCACCGCGGACAACGGCAAGGAGTTCGCCGGCCATGCCAGGGTGGCCGAGGCGCTCGGCGCGGGGTTCTTCTTCGCGCGCCCGTACCACTCCTGGGAGCGCGGCCTGAACGAGCACGTGAACGGGCTGGTGCGGGAGTGGTTCCCGAAGGGTACGGACTTCCGCAAGGTGACGGACGGGGCCGTGAAGGCCGTGCAGGACCGCCTCAACGCGCGTCCGAGGAAGGCGCTGGGCTACCTCACCTCGTCCGAGGCCTTCCACCAGGCGCAGCCGCCCTGAGGGGGCCGTTCCGGTGCCGCCGGGGGCGGCTCCGAGGGGAGATGCGCGCTGTCCGCGGCCCGCCCTCCCTGCGTCCGGCGGGCCGCGGACAGCGCCCGGCAGGGCTTGCACCGCCCCGGAAGCCCGGCTACGCCTCCCGGTGAAGGGGCCGCCGCCGCTCGGGCTTCGCTCCTCGCTGGCTGATGTTGCACTTCGGAGTGGAAGCGGCGATGACTTCCCCCGTGGAAAGCCGCTTGTTGCCATGCGGTCGCGCTTGCGGGAATTGCTGCCCAGTAGGTACACCCGCTTGACATTGCGGCCCGTCTTGCGGCAGGGGACTTCAGACATGCCACCCGGAACTGCGCTGGACAGCGGGGTTCTGGGATCACGACAACAGGAGGGTTCGCTGATGCTGACAGGGAAACATCATTGGAGAGAAGCGGGATGCGGGCTGCTGGCCGCGCTGCTGCTGGCGGTGCCGGCCACCGCCGCGGAGGGGACCGACACGGTGGCCGAGGCGACGCCCCGCCCGACGGTCGCGCTGGAGAAGTGCACCGACCGCTACGCCATCGCCTGCCAGGCCCCCTTCTGCCTGCGGGTGCGCACGACGGGATGGGACACGCTCCCGTCCGACCTGACGGAGACCCCTGAGGTGTTCGTGCAGTTCAGCCGCGACATCCGGGACCGGAATGGCCAACGGCTGCCCGCCAACCGCACCGCGGTGACGTTGGACCCGGGCCGGGACCACGATCGGACGCTCTGGTTCCAGACCGATGACGGCCCCCTCTTCCTGGCGTTCGTGGACTTCACGGCGGCCCTGGCCACGACCGCGGCGGATGATGCGCCGTTCGACCGGGCGCCCGCGCAGAGCCGGGTCGTCTACCGCATGGCGGGGGATGCATGCTGGGTGCCGACCTCAGGCTGGTGGTTCGGCGGCGGCTGGTAGCCCTCCACGCCCCGCCTTCCGCCGCATGGCGACCCTCTTCACCGGACCCGCCACGGCGCAGGCCCCGGAGGCCGTTCCGGATGTCACGGCCGTGGCCTGGCCCCAACCGATCGGGGACTATCTCCCGCTGCACGTCATCATGACCGATGCCCGGATGGCCCACCGCTACGATGAGGGCTCCCGGGTGAAGAGCGGGTCCTGAAGTTCGACTACCGAATCAGCTGCGACGGTGATGGGTGCCCTTCCACCATGCTGCAGACCGGGACGACCACCATGACCTGCGAGCAGCAGGAGGGCGGCGTCCTGCACTACAGGATTGTCAATCCCCCCGTTCCACTCTGAAGTGCAACACGTGATGTAGCGTTGCGGGCGGTTCGGACAGTCCCTTTTGACGAAGAAAGGAGACTGTCATGCCCGAGGGCCATCGCCACCTGACCTATGCGGAACGCTGCCAGATCCACGCCCTGAGGAAAAGCAGGCTTTCCGGCCCGGCGATCCCCCGCCAACTCGGTCGGGACCGCACGACGGTCTGGCGGGAGGTGCGGCGCAACGCCGGCGGGCGCGGCTACCGCCACAAGCAGGCGCAGGGGAAGGCGGAGGCGCGCAAGATGACGCCGGAGCTGTGGCGTATGGCGGAGGAGCGGCTGGCCGAGGGCTGGAGCCCGGAGTAGGTCACCGGGCGCCTCCGCAAGGAAGGCGCGCCGATGGCGGGCCGGCAGTGGATCTACGAGCACGTCCACGCCGACCGGAAGGCCAGCGGCGGTCTCTGGCGGCATCTCCGCCGCCGCGGGAAGAAGCCGAACCGGAAGGGCGGGGCCCACGCGGGTCGCGGCCGCATCCCGGGCCGGGTGGACATCTCCGAGCGTCCGGCGGTCGTGGAGGCGAAGGAACGGGTCGGCGACTGGGAGGCGGACACCATTGTGGGCAAGGGCCACAGCGGCGCGCTGGTGTCGCTGGTGGACCGTGCCTCGAAATACACCCTGCTCCGGCGCGTCGACAGGAAGACCGCGGACAACGGCAAGGAGTTCGCCGGCCATGCCAGGGTGGCCGAGGCGCTCGGCGCGGGGTTCTTCTTCGCGCGCCCGTACCACTCCTGGGAGCGCGGCCTGAACGAGCACGTGAACGGGCTGGTGCGGGAGTGGTTCCCGAAGGGTACGGACTTCCGCAAGGTGATGGACGGGGCCGTGAAGGCCGTGCAGGACCGCCTCAACGCGCGTCCGAGGAAGGCGCTGGGCTACCTCACCTCGTCCGAGGCCTTCCACCAGGCGCAGCCGCCCTGAGGGGGCCGTTCCGGTGCCGCCGGGGGCGGCTCCGAGGGGAGATGCGCGCTGTCCGCGGCCCGCCGTCCTCCGGTCGGGCTTCGCCCCTCGCTGGCTGATGTTGCACTTCGGAGTGGAGGCGGCGTTTGGAAGTTGTTGTGACTTCATCAGGTAATGAGGGCATTGTGTTTGCCCGCCGCTGCTTCATGACCGGCGGCACCTACACCATGACGGTCGCCCCCAACACTTCGGGCCGGAACAGCGGCTGCTTCACGATCAGCCCCCTCACCCAACAGGATGTCCGCAACTGCTGGTGCGGGCGCAAGACCACCCTGCCCCTGTTCAGCTCCACCCAGGCCAACACCAATTGGGCGGCCATGTGGGGATGCCGGTAGCGGCCATCACCCTGACATGAGTGTGGCAGTCCGCACCGTTCCGGTCGGTGCGGACTGCCGCCGCCCGTCGTCCGGAGACGGACGGCGGCGGGCGTGTTCCTGGAGGCGCCACCCATCGCCACCGCAACCCCATCGACACAGACCGGCCAGGACAGTTTCGAACTGGGGCATGACCCCCGACTCGCATTGGTCACGACGTAACTGCTCACCCTTTGCTTTCGCACCGTGGCCGTCGTGCACGCTGACGGCCAGCGAGCGCCAGACAGTGGCAGTGCTCGGAGACACCCCCTGGTCGTCGGCCCCATCACCCCGCCAAGGCAGGCTGCTGGCTGCCTCAATCAGGATGCCTGATGACGGGGAGGTTCAAAAATCAGCCGGATCTGGCACCTTGACCCGGTCAAGACACTGGCCTTGACGGTGTCTGATGCAGGACTCCCTGGAGATCGGGACTGCCTCATGCATCCTTGCAAGGATCGAATGTGGGCAGCACGAAAGACGGTCAGATCCCGGAATCATCCACCGGAACAGGGGCATCCTCCCGCAGGAGTTTGCAACTCTTGAGTTCGGCCCAGAAATCGGACGGGATCGGATGGTTGAACCATGCGAGATTGTTCGTGAGCTGTTCCACCGTCCGGGTTCCGGCAATGAAACTCGGGATGGCCGGGTGGGCAACGACAAACTGCAGGGCAGCTGCCGGCAGGGGAACGGCGTGATTGGCGCACACCGCCTCAATGCTGGCCACCCGCTGCATGATGGCATCCGGTGCCGGCGCGTAATTGTATTTGGCGCCTGCCCGGGCCCCGGTCGCCAGAATCCCGGAATTGAAGCCGCCACCGACGACGACAGCCGCGCCCCGTTGTTCACAGAGCGGGAGGAATGTCGCCAGCGCCTCCTGCTCAAGAAGCGTGTACCGACCGGCGAGCAGGAAACAGTCAAAGTCACGCTGTTCCAGGGCTGCCTGGCAGACCTGCCATTCATTCACACCGACCCCGATGGCCCTGACCACACCCTGATCACGCAGGTCAGACAGGGCCTTCCAGCTCCCATCCATGGCCTGCCTGAAGACCTCTGGCTGTTCGTCGCCACGGGTGAAGACATCGATGTCGTGAATGAAGCAGATCTCCATGCGCTCGAGTCCCAGCCGTTGCAGACTGTCCTCGAATGCTCGCATGGTTCCATCATAGGAATAGTCGAAGTGCATCGTGAAGCGTCCGGCGTTGGTCCAGGGGGCATAATCGATATCCGCCTTGCGGGCGGGCTTGAGGATGCGTCCGACCTTTGACGAGAGCACGAACTCCTCACGATGCTTCCACCGCAAGGAATGCCCGAGCCGGGATTCCGCCAGGCCGTGCCCATACATCGGTGCCGTATCGAAAAAACGGATCCCGGCATCCCAGGCAGCCTGGATCATGCCGTCCGATGTCTCCTCGTCGATTTCACGGAAGATATTGCCAATCGGTGCGGTTCCGAAACTGAATGCGGTGACATCAAGATCAACGCGGCCAAATCTGTTCTTTTGCATGGCATCCATGCCAATCCTCCAATGTCAGCAGACGTCTCTCATCGGGCCCCGGATCCTTCGTCAAGGGGCCGGCATGCTTCCGGCTCCGCAACCAAGCTCCACCCTGTCAACATCTGGGCTGTCAGGGACTCGTCGATCATGCCATTGCAGCCGTCAATTGCAAGTGCCCGGAGGCCGCACGCCCACGATGGCAAGGGGAATCACATGATCGGCTGTGTGGCATGATCTTTGCCAGGTCAGGTGTTTGCGCGGAGACCAGTTCCCCTGTTCCTCGATTGCGTTTTGGCCCTTTGTACAGATGAATGCAGCCGAATTTGTCAAGGGGATATGATCCCTCACCGTTCCATTCCTATGCCCAGATCGTTTTGCCAAACGCCCGGGCATCCGGATCATTCAGTGGCATTGGGAAGCATTGCCCACGCTGCGAGGCGGTGCCATGCAAATCCCGGCAACCGTCAAACCTGATGACAATGTCCATGCCAGCGTGAAAGGTCCTGGCCGCTGCACGGGACTGTTCGCCCCACTGGCAAATGACAACGACTTCAGAGCTCTTGGGCCGGGAAAAGCCCGGATCCAGCGATGCACGCCGCCCGGGCCATCCGGGACGGCATGCAGAGTGTGGCGGCGCATCCCGGGGCCGGGCATCCTGTCGAGGGCATGGGGCCGAGTTTCGGGAATGGCCAATCAGCTTCGGAGCCAGCGGGCATGTTGTGGTCTATCGACTTGGCAAGAAGGAGACCCCGGTGGTGGTTCGGCAGCAGGAGAGGCCAGCCATGGCATCATAGCAGTTGCCGGCTCTTTTGGCATCGGTTGCAATCGAATTGGCGCGGAAGGGTCTTGATCCTGCGGGGAACCGCCGGTCGAATGGACCCTGGTCCATCGATCAGGTTCCAGCAGGGACCGCAAGGCAGTTGCACTTAAGTAAACAGTTGGTTATTTACAATTGCTCAAGATCAGGCTAAAGGTCAGAACTCCGGCGAGGTCGTGCCGGGGGAACCAGTGCAGGGGCGTCCATGATGGTCCACATCCAGATTGTTCGGTTGCATCGCTGTGTCCACAACCCTGTGTACACCGCCGAAAGGTGCAGTCAGCATGAAGATTGGAACTCTCACGAATGTGTCTGACCGAGGCACAGGAGATGGTCCGCACGCTGG
Source organism: Paracoccaceae bacterium (assembly GCA_965215545.1). GTDB lineage: Bacteria > Pseudomonadota > Alphaproteobacteria > Rhodobacterales > Rhodobacteraceae > MPNP01. The sequence goes on along the minus strand of OZ244066.1, from coordinate 2,426,559 downwards.
CACGGGACTTCGCGACCGATGTCATCCAGCCAATGGCCGAGGAGCTTGACCGGAGCGAACGATTCCCGGTCGAGCTCTATGCGCAAATGGGCGAATTGGGTCTTTTTGGCATTGGCGTCCCCGAGACCCTTGGCGGCGCGGGTCTGGATACGCTGACCTATGCTTTGGTCATGGAGGAGTTGTCGCGTGGATATGCCAGTGTGGCGGATCAGTGCGGGCTGGTGGAACTGGTCACCACATTGCTGGTGCGGCATGGCACATCCAGCCAGCAGGATCGGTGGTTGGCCGGGATCATGACATCCCGGACCAAGGTGGCCTATTGCATTACCGAAAGCGAGGCCGGCTCGGATGTCTCGGGCATACGGACAACAGCCGTACGGGATGGCGGGGGGTGGAAACTGAACGGGGGCAAACTCTGGATTCACAATGCACCCGTTGCCGATCTGGCATTTGTTCTGGCCCGCACAGATCCGGATGCCGGTCATCGTGGCATGTCGATCTTCGTTGTCGATCTCGAGACCAGCGGGGTTGAACGGGGGGCCAGAGAGCACAAGATGGGGCAACGGGCCAGTCCGGTGGGTGCACTTCACTTCAAGGATGTCATGCTGCCTGCCGAGGCTCTCCTCGGTCCGGAGAGTCGTGGATTCCACATCATGATGAGCGTTCTTGACAAGGGTCGGGTTGGTATCGCCGCGCTGGCTGTCGGCCTTGCCCGGGCGGCATTGGAGGCCGCACTTGATTATGCGAAAGAGCGCAAACAGTTCAGCCGTCCCATTCTCGATTTCCAGGGAATCCAGTGGATGCTGGCCGATATGGCCAAGGAAACGACCGCCGCCCGTCTGCTGGCACGTGAAGCGGCCATGCAGATTGATCGGGGTGAGGCTGCGACAGGTATGTGCAGCATGGCCAAGTGCTTTGCCACGGATACGGCGGTGAAGTGCACAGCCGATGCCGTGCAGATTTTCGGCGGGTCCGGCTATATTCGCGGCTTTGCGGTCGAACGTCTCTACCGCGATGCCAAGATCACACAAATCTATGAGGGGACCAACCAGATTCAGCGAACGATCATCGCCCGTGAACTCATGAAGCGGGGACCGGCTTGATGACGGGTCAGGTTGCCCTGGTGACGGGCTCAAGTCGAGGAATCGGTCGGGGTGCGGCTGTCGCCCTGGCGCAGCAGGGTTTTGCGGTCGCGGTCCATGGCTCCCATGCCGGCCCCCACCTGCAGTCGGCGCTTGATGCCGTTCGGACTGAAGGGGTCGAGGCCATTGAGGTTGTGTGTGATGTTGTCGACATCACCGGTTTCGAGTCAGTGCTTGAGACGGTGGAACGCACCCTCGGACCCTTGACCACACTTGTGACCAATGCCGGTGTCAGCGTCATGAATCGTGGGGATCCTCTTGATGTCACCGAAGAGAGTTGGGACCGCTGCCTGGCCATCAACACCAAGGCCGTTTTCTTCCTGATCCAGGCCTTCGCCAGAAGACTGCTGGCCCGGCAACGCCCGGAGGATCTGTTCCATGCCATCATCAACGTCACATCGAGCAATGCGGTCGCCGTTGCCGAGCCCCGGCTTGAGTATGCCATCTCCAAGGCCGCATCCGCGATGATTGCCAAGGGCTGGGCTGTCCGGCTCGGGCGCGAGGGGATTGCGGTTTATGATCTGCAGCCCGGCCTGATTGCCACCGACATGACCGCGGGCGTCATCGATCAGTATCAGAAGCGTGCCAAGGAGGGTCTGACCCTGCTGCCCCATGTGGGGCAACCCGAGGACATGGGCACAATCATCGCAACACTGGCCACCGGCAAACTGCCATACACCACCGGCCTCAGCATCGCAGCGGACGGCGGCATGCTGGTCCCGAGGTTCTGAGTTGTGCACATCACCCTCCCTGATGAACGGGGACAGCTTGTCGACTACACCCTTGTGGGAACACCGATTGCGCCCCAACCGCTGGGCGCGGCGAGTTCCCGGACCATCTTCGCCGCCGCCCATGTGGTTGCCGATCCCCTTGCATCCGCCGACCCCACGGGTTCGGCAGGCATCGATTGGGAGGCCACCATGGGCTTTCGCCGGCATCTTGCCGATCTGGGCCTGGGCATTGCCGAAGCCATGGACACCGCCCAGCGAGGGATGGGCCTTGATTGGCCCGGGGCCCTGGACCTGATCACCCGAACGCGGGCGGAGGTGCCTGATGCCCTTGTCTACAATGGCTGTGGAACCGATCACATCGCCGCGGCTGATGGCAGGAGCGTCGATGATGTCCTCAGGGCTTACATGGACCAGATGGAGGCCATCCAGGCGGCTGGCGGCCGCCTGATCATCATGGCATCGCGGGCCCTGGCACAGGTTGCCACATCCTCTCTCGACTATCTGGCACTGTATCGCAAGGTGCTCGAGGCAGCGGATGAACCCGTCATCCTGCACTGGCTGGGCCCCATGTTTGATCCGGCCCTCGCCGGGTACTGGGGGACCGACGACTTTTCGCCGGCCATGGAGACAGTGCTGGCCATCATCAGGGAACGGGAATCGAAAGTTGACGGGATCAAGATCTCGCTGCTCGACAAGGACAAGGAGGTGAGTCTGCGCCGGCAATTGCCGCCGTCGGTCAAGATGTATACCGGTGATGATTTCAACTATCCCGAACTGATCGCCGGGGATGCCGATGGGTACAGTCATGCCCTGCTTGGCATCTTTGACCCGCTGGCACCCGTCGTGGGGGCGGCCATCGGGCATCTTGACACCGGCGATGTCGCGGCGTTCCACGGGATTCTTGACCCGACTGTTCCTCTGGCCCGCGAAATCTTTCGGGCCCCGACCCAACATTACAAGACCGGGGTTGTGTTCCTGGCCTGGCTCAATGGGCTCCAGGATCACTTCATCATGCTCAATGGCGCCCAGTCCCACCGCCCCCTGCCCTATTTTGCTGCATGTTTCCGCCTGGCCGATACCGCCGGACTGCTCCAGGATCCCGACCGGGCCACTGCCCGGATGAAACAGCTGTTGGGTCTCTATGGTGTTGCGTGATTTTTCCTGCTCGACCGACGCACTGGCCCTCAACACCGCAACCCTTGGGCACAATCTCGACGGGTACGGGGCCGGCTGGCCGGTCGAGAGGGTGATCGATGCCTGTGCGGCCCGTGGGATGGCTGGACTTGTCTTCTGGCGCCGCGAGATCGGCACCGAAGCCATTGCCATTGGCGAACGGGTGCGGGCGGGCGGCCTGCGTGTCATCGGTCTTTGCCGGACACCCTACCTGACCGGACCGGACGCCCCATCGACCCTTGATGAGGCCCGATCGTCTGTCGAGATGGCAGCTGCACTCGGCACCGATGTGCTGACGATTGTCACGGGCGGTACCGAGCCCGGAACCAGGGGCGTGCTGGAGACCCAGAAAATTCTTGCCGAGCGGGTCAGGGCGCTGGCTGAATTCGCTGCACCCCTCGGGGTGAAACTGGCTCTCGAACCCCTCAATCCCATGTTCGGAGGCAATCGGACCTGTCTCTTTACCGCCCGGGAAGCCCTCGATCTCTGCCGGCGGGTCGATGCGCCCAATGTGGGGGTCGCCATCGATGTCTATCACGTCTGGTGGGACACCTCCCTGGCATCGGTGCTGGCTGAAGAGGGCAAAGGCCGGATCCTCGGCTATCATCTCTGCGACTGGCTGGAGTCAACCACGGACATGCTGCTGGATCGGGGCATGATGGGCGATGGCGTGGCTGATCTCAGGGCGATCCGCCAGGCTGTGGAAGGCGGGGGGTATCAGGGGGCATGTGAGGTCGAGATTTTTTCAGCCCGGAACTGGTGGCGGCGCGATCCCGAAGAGGTGCTCGACGTGATGGTTGAGCGGTTCCGGACAGTCTGTTGACGCCTGCCGGTCAAGAACCTGTCATAGACCGGTGGCAAGTCTTGATTTCCTGATCGGTCCTGGCGTAAGTAACCGTCTGTTGCATTGACTGGTCTTGGCCATGACACACCACGACGGGCCAACACGGCTCTCGTGGGTTGTGGGCAACAGACAGAAAAACCTTGAAGGGAATGATTCTTATGACACGACTGAAGACAAAACTCACCGGCATCCTTGCCGCGGCTGCTCTGGCAGCCGGTGGTGCGCAAGCCGCCGATGTCGAGGTTCTGCACTGGTGGACCAGTGGCGGTGAAGCCGCGGCCCTGAATGTGCTGAAGGAGGACCTCCAGAGCCAGGGAATTGGCTGGAATGACATGCCGGTTGCCGGCGGTGGTGGCGAGCAGGCCATGACGGTGCTCAGGGCCCGGGTCACGGCGGGGAACGCCCCGACGGCTGTCCAGATGCTTGGCTTTGACATCCTTGACTGGGCCAGGGAAGGGGCCCTGGCCAACCTCAATGACCTCGCCGAGCAGGAAGGCTGGGACGCTGTGGTCCCGGAGGCCCTGCAGGCCTTTGCCAAACATGATGGCAAGTGGATCTCCGCCCCGGTCAATGTCCATTCGACCAACTGGGTCTGGGCCAACAAGTCCATCCTTGATGCCAACGGCATCGCCGTGCCGACGACCTGGGATGAATTCACCGCAGCCGTGGAAACGCTGGCAGCAGCCGGCGTGACACCAATTGCCCAGGGCGGCCAACCCTGGCAGGAGGCAACAGCCTTCGATGCAGTGGTCATGTCAACCGGGGGTCCGGCCTTCTACAAGGCCGCCTTCATCGATCTTGATGAAGATGCTCTTGGCTCGGACACGATGCAGGAAGCCTTCGACCGGATGGCCTTCATCCGTGCCCATGTCGATGAGAATTTCTCCGGACGTGACTGGAATCTGGCCACAGCCATGGTGATCAACGGCGAGGCCGCCTTCCAGATGATGGGCGACTGGGCCAAGGGTGAATTCCTGAATGCCGGCAAGGTCCCCGGCCAGGACTTCCTCTGCTTCCGGTTCCCGGGCACCACAGAGCAGGTGACCTTCAACGCCGACCAGTTTGCCATGTTTGACCAGGGCGGTGTTGTCTCGGCAGAACAGGCGGCCCTGGCCAGTGCAATCCTGTCGCCGTCCTTCCAGTCTGCCTTCAACGTCGTCAAGGGCTCGGTTCCGGCCCGCACCGATGTCCCGGACGCCGATTTTGACGATTGTGGCAAGCAGGGCATGAAGGATCTGGCCGCCGCAGCGGCCAGCGGCAACCTCTTCGGTTCCATGGCGCATGGTCATGCGGCACCTGCCGGCGTCAAGAATGCCGTCTATGATGTCGTCACCGCCCACTTCAATGGCGAGTACGACAGCGCCACGGCGGTCGAGGAACTCGTCAGCGCCATTTCGATTGCGCAGTAGGATCTCCGTCGCACATGACGACTGAACGGCCAGCGGGTTACGAACCGCTGGCCATCCTGCAGGATTTGCAAGATTACAAGACACGTTTATAAGATTGTGGCATGACCGTCTCTGCCTCGCCGACCTTGCGCAGCCGGTTGCAGGTCTGGCTCCCCCGGCTTGTCCTCTCGCCATCGCTGGCAATGACGCTGGTGTTTGTCTACGGCTTCATCCTCTTCACTGCCTACCTCTCATTCACCGACAGCCGGATCCTGCCCAGTTTTGGCTGGGTTGGCTGGGAAAACTATTCCAAACTCTTCCAGCTCCGACACTGGGAAGTGGCCGTGACAAACATGGCCGTGTTTGCCGTCCTGTATATGGGAATCTGCACGGCGATCGGCCTGGTGCTGGCGATCTTCCTTGACCAGAAGATCCGAGGCGAGGGTGTCCTGCGACCCATCTATCTCTATCCAATGGCCCTCTCGTTCATCGTCTCGGGGACGGCCTGGAAGTGGATGCTTGACCCCGGGATCGGTCTTGAGAACACGATGCATGTCCTCGGTTGGGCAAGTTTCCAGTTTGACTGGATCAAGAACCGGGATTTTGCCATCTACACGGTGGTCCTGGCCGCCGTCTGGCAGACCTCGGGTTTCGTCATGGCCATGTTCCTTGCCGGGCTGCGAGGCATCGACAACGAGATCCTCAAGGCGGCCCAGATCGATGGTGCATCGAACTGGAATCTCTACCGGCGGATCTGCATTCCCCTGCTGCGACCGGCTTTTCTGAGCGCCTTTGTCATCCTGGCCCATCTGGCCATCAAGACCTACGATCTCGTGATTGCCCTCACCGGTGGCGGTCCGGGACGGGCAACCGAACTGCCGGCAACCTTCATGTATTCCTACACATTCACCCGCAATCAGATGGGCATCGGCGCAGCATCGGCCACGATCATGTTGATGACGATCGCCGCCATCATGATTCCGTACCTCTATTCCGAACTGCGTGAGAGGGCGCGATGACCACCCTGACCCAGGGCACCGCGATACGGACGGGGCGGATCACCAAGGCCCTTATCTACCTTGTCCTCCTGCTCTTTGCCCTGTTCTACCTGCTGCCGCTGTTTGTGATGCTGGTGAACTCCGTCAAGCCCCTGGCCGAAATCACCGGAGGCAACATGATCTCCTTCCCGGATGTCTGGACTCTGGAGCCGTGGCGCCAGGCATGGTCCGAAGCCCAGGTCGGCGTGCAGGCCACCGGCCTCAGACCGTATTTCTGGAACTCGATCAAGATGGTTGTCCCCGCCGTGGTCATCTCGACGATCCTGGGAGCCCTCAACGGCTATGTCCTGACCAAGTGGCGCTTTCGCTGGGACACGATCATCTTCGGGCTGATGCTGTTCGCCTGTTTCATCCCGTTCCAGATTGTCCTCATTCCCATGGCCCGCATCCTGGGTGTCTTCGGGTTGGCCGGGACAACCCCGGGGCTCGTTCTGGTGCATGTGGTCTATGGCATCGGGTTCACAACACTCTATTACCGCAATTACTATGCCGCGTTTCCGACGGAACTGGTCCGGGCCGCCCAGATCGACGGGGCCGGGTTCTTCCAGATCTTCTGGCGGATTCTCCTGCCGAGTTCAGGCCCCATCACGGTGGTCAGCATCATCTGGCAGTTCACCAACATCTGGAACGACTTCCTCTTCGGGGCCTCGTTTGCTGACTTCTCGTCGCAACCGATGACAGTGGCCCTCAACAACCTTGTCCAGTCATCAACCGGCGTGAAGGAATACAATGTGCATTTCGCCGGCGCGATCCTGGCGGCCCTCCCCACCCTGCTTGTCTACATTGTCGCTGGCCGCTACTTTGTTCGCGGTCTGATGGCGGGTTCCGTGAAAGGCTGATCATGGCATTCCTTGAAATCCGCAACGCCACGAAGTCCTATGGCCCGGTCGAGGTGTTGCATGACATCGATATCGCCGTCGAGGAAGGCGAGTTTCTTGTCCTCGTGGGTCCCTCGGGCTGTGGCAAGTCCACCCTTCTCAACATCATTGCAGGTCTCGAGGACATCACCAGCGGCGAAATCCGCATCAAGGGCACCCTGATGAATGAGGTGCATCCCTCCCGCCGCAACATCGCCATGGTCTTCCAGTCCTATGCCCTCTACCCCAACATGACGGTCGCCCAGAACATCACCTTCGGCCTCGAGATGCATGGCACACCCAAACCCGAACGCACCAGGGCCCTGCAGGGAGTCGCCGAACTCCTCCAGATCGAGGGTCTCCTGGACCGCAAACCCGGCCAACTCTCGGGTGGGCAGCGCCAGCGCGTCGCCATGGGTCGGGCCCTGGTCCGCAATCCGGATGTCTTCCTCTTCGACGAACCCCTCTCGAATCTTGATGCCAAACTCCGCGTTGACATGCGGACCGAGATCAAGAAACTCCACCAGAACCTCGGCACCACGATTGTCTATGTCACCCACGACCAGATCGAGGCCCTGACACTCTCGACCCGCATTGCGGTCATGAACAACGGCCATGTCCAGCAGCTGGGCACACCCAAGGACATTTACGATCACCCGGCCAATCTCTTCGTGGCCACGTTCATGGGCTCGCCGGCCATGAATCTGGTGCCCGTCACCCTGACACTCGACGGCGACACGCTGCGGGCCAGCCCCTCGGCGGCCACCGGCCCCGCCATCTCGCTCACCCTGCCCGACCCCAGCCCGGCACTCCGGGCGCGCGCCGGTCAATCGGTCACCCTTGGCATCCGGCCCGAGTCCCTTACCGATGTCGATGGTGCCGACCAGCGTTCCCGGCACCTCGAACGCTTTTCGAGTCCCGTCATCCTCTCGGAACCCGCCGGTTCCGATACCTATGTCACGACCCGGATCGGTGACATCGAGTGCACGGCCCGCATGCGCGCCGATACCGACGTCAGACCCGGCACCCCGGCCGACTTCGTCATCAACATGGACAGGGTCGCTTTCTTTGATCTCAAAACAGGATCCTGTATCATATAGCTCACAAGTATCAGGAATATATTCTCTCTTCTGGTCTGGAATATACAGCCAGATCTCAGCATTGGGATGGTTATGGAGAGCAGGCATTATGCGAGAAGAGCAGCTGGCAGTTGATAAATACCTACGATTAAAGGAAAATGTAAGGGAATTGAATGTAGTTTTGTCTGCGCTTCGTGAGCAACTGAAGTCTCATGGAGCAAGAGTGATCGACGGACGTCTCAATGTTGTTGAACGCAAATCAAAAAAGGGAAGAATTGACGAGTCGAGACTGATCAAGAAATTTGGATTGACAGAAGAAGAATTGGATAGCGTTCGAGATAATCCTCAGGAATGGCTTGAGATACGCGTGATCAAAGAGACTTCCACAAACCCAAATCATTCACAAAAAAGGGACCATCCGGCGCCACCCCAGACATGGAATCAGTGCACTGTTCAGACTGAAATAGTTGAAAATTACTTCGGAGAGGAATTGGAAAGAGAGAGATTATTGCGTGATCTCTTTATCCAAGAACAACGAGAAAGGACGATTAAGCGGATTGAGAACAATTTCAGAGAAGCTCTGGAGCAAAAAATTGAAGAGTGGGAGGTTGAGCTGGATGAAGAGATACGCGATTCCGAAGAACAGGTTGAAGACCTCAAATATGAAATAGAGCAGGCAGAGACAGATGTTTACAACAGCGACATAGTGAGGGCAGCAGCATGCGAGGACTGGTTCTACGATGATAGTACGGATTATGAGCAATTATATAATGAGGAAAGCCTATCGGATCTTAGAACTGAATTGTATGCACTGGAAGCAAACGAGGAGGAGCTGCGCCTGAGCAGGTCCGAAGAGTTATTCAGACGACAAAGCGTGATGGAGCAGTACTTCAAAGAACTCAGAGACCTACTCGAACAAGGGGCAATCGAACCTTACGATCGCTCGACAGATGCATGGGTAGCAGAATTTGAGAGGCGTTTACGTCCACTTCTGGGGATATACTTGGAAACATTAGGCATTTCGAAAGAGGAATGGGTGGGAAGTTTGATAAAATATCTTCGCAATATATCCTTGCACTAAGGTATGGCTTCGGTTGAATGATAATCATCATTGCCCACGCAAAGGGCCTGCGGTATCGAGACATCAATCAATGTCGGATCCTGACTACATCATCATCGGTGGCGGTGCGGCAGGGTGTGTCCTGGCGGCGCGACTGAGCGAGGACCCCAACGTCTCGGTGCTGCTGCTTGAGGCGGGCGGTCGGGACAGAAGTTTTCTGTTTCACTGGCCGGCGGGCTTTGCCAAGATGACCAGGGGTATGGCCAGCTGGGGGTGGTCGACAGTCCCGCAAGACCACATGCAGGGCCGCGAGGTCTGGTTCACGCAGGCCAAGGTCATTGGCGGCGGCTCGTCGATCAACGCACAAATCTACACCCGCGGCCACCGGGCCGATTATGACGCCTGGGCAAACATCCACGGCTGTGCGGGCTGGAGCTATCGTGACCTGCTGCCGTATTTCAAACGAGCCGAATGCAATGATCGCTTTGCCAATGACTATCACGGCACCGATGGACCGCTTGGCGTCTCCATGCCGCAAGCCACCCTCCCCGTCTGCGATGCCTTCCTGCGGGCGGCACAGGAATACGGCATCCCGTACAATCCCGACTTCAACGGCCCCGAGCAGGCCGGGGTGGGATATTACCAACTCACGCAATCCAACGCGCGACGATCCTCGACCGCCGTTGCGTATCTGCGCCCGGCGGCAGCCCGCCCGAACCTCACTGTCGTCACGAGGGCCCAGGCTCTGCGCATCGTGCTCGAGAACGGACGTGCGCAGGGAGTCGAGTTCGAGCACAAGGGGCACAGGCGACGCAAGCACGCGGGCCGGGAAGTGATCGTGGCCGCTGGCGCCATCGGTTCACCCCGTCTCCTCATGCTCTCCGGCATCGGTCCCGCCGATCATCTGCATCAGGTCGGCGTCGCGGTTCACCATGACCTCCCGGGCGTGGGCGCCAACCTCCAGGATCATATCGATGTCTGCACCATCGCGGCCCTGCGGGGACCCGACAGTTATGATGGCTGGGAACGTCCGCATATGTCCTTGCTGGCCGGATTGCAGTATCTGATGTTCCGGACGGGACCTGCGGCAGCATCATTCTTCGAGACGGGCGGCTTCTGGTTTGCCGATGAGTCAGAGTCCCGACCGGACATCCAGTTTCATTTCGGTCAGGGCTCGGGAATCGAGAAGGGCATCGCGAGAGTCGATGGGGCCGGCATCACCCTGAACAGCACCTGCGTGCGACCCCGCTCGCGGGGAACAGTCCGGCTCCGGACCGATGATCCCCTGGCCGCCCCGCTGATCGATCCGCAATACTGGTCCGATGGTCACGACCTCGACAGGACCCTCAAGGGGTTGGCAATGGCCCGGGACATTCTCGCCCAACCAGCCCTGCGCAACTACGTCCGCGAAGAGGTCCTGCCCGGTCCCGATGTGCAATCACGGGCCGAATTGCTCGACTATGCATGCAAGGTCGCCAAGACCGATCACCACCCCGTCGGCACCTGCAGGATGGGCACGGATGCCATGGCTGTCGTCGATACGGAACTGCGCGTGCATGGCCTCGCGGGTCTCAGGATCTGCGACTCATCCATCATGCCCCAGATCAACGCCTCGAACACCAATGCTCCCACGATCATGATCGGCGAGAAGGGGGCGGACCTGATCCTTGGTCGTACCCCGGCCCCACCTGCCACCATCGGGCCTGTGAGCCCTCAGATCGGTTCTCGATCCGGATCTGCCAAATGATCACGACCGTTCGGGGAGGACCTCAGACCCACCGCCACGCCAGTTACACCCCGGGAGACGCGGTCACCAGCACCCTCTCCCGCTCTCGAGACGAGGCTTGCCAGCCACCAGACGAGCATGAACTCCTGTCGCCACAACACGAGCACGTCATTGTCCAGCACCATCCGCCGACAGGGTTGAACATGTCGCATGGCACCGCTGACACGGTGGACTCGCTGACCCCGCTCCGCTGGCAGGGCAGCGGCCGCCGCCGTCCTCGCAATTGTCGCGATGGGGACACCTCTGGACCAAAACCGCAGATGATGGCTGAGGATGGTGGCACCGGAGGTCAACCCCGCCCTCCGGTTGACACCAGGTCGTTGCACCTCAGAGTGGCAGTGAGGCGCCCATGAATGACCCCCACCCCCAGAAACCGATCGGTGCGCAGTGGCGCCGTGTTCGGGATCTCGCACCGGAAGATCATGCGATCCAGCATGCGGGGGCCCGGCAGGCGGCGGTGCGCTGGAAGGCCGTCCGCCAACAGCTTGAGGATCCCAGGATTGACCGCCGTTCGATGGACATCTGGCTGCGCGAGCAACGCCGGGCCTTTGCGATTGAGACCGGACAGATTGAAGGATTGTACCAATTGCGGAAGGGCGTGACCGAAACATTGATTGCTGAAGGGTTTGACGGGGTCCGCGGTGCGCATTCGGTCACGGATATCGATGACACAACGTTAAAGGGTCTCCTGCAAGATCAGGAAGCAGCCTTGGAGATGCTTTTTGCCCATGTAAAGGACGACCGTCCTCTGACACCGTCGGCAATCAAGGAATGGCATGCCTTGCTCACACGCCATCAGGAATCCGCGACAGGCATCACCCCGTCGGGACAGCGTGTGGAGATCCCCTTACGAAGGGGTGCCTGGAAAATCCGTCCCAACAATCCGCGCCGGATGGATGGTTTTGTGCATGAATATTGCCCACCCGTGCAGGTTGAATCGGAGATGGAGCAGTTTCTCGCCTTTCATGACGGGCATAAAGACTTCAATCTTGCGCCCGAGGTCGAAGCGGCGTGGCTGCATCATGAGTTTGTACGGATTCATCCTTTCCAGGATGGCAACGGGCGGATTTCGCGCCTCTTGATGGCCTTCGCCTATGCAAAAGCCGGGGAATTTCCACCTGTCATCCCTGCGGAAAATAAAGGGGCTTATATCAACGCGCTCGAGTCGGCTGATGAAGGGGGGTTTCGTGACCTTGTGGATTATTTTGGTGCTTTGGCCGCATTGCGGGCGAATGATGCATCCATCCGTGCGGAAGGAATTCTGAGTGGGCGGATCCATTATCGCCATGGAAATGGCGGGATGACGGTGAAGGGGGAGTATCATCCTCCTGAACCCAAACCGACCGCTTACGACGATGACGATCCCTTCCAAATTCGGTAGACTCTCTTCGGTCGGTCGACCCGCTTGGGTCGATTGAGCACGGAATTCTTCAGACAAGGGGTCATGGAGGGGATAAAGACCCGACTCCTGCTGGTTCTCACCGTCCGGTGTCTTGCGGGCGGCCAGATCGGGAGTGGTCCCATTGCCGCGGTTCTCAACAGGTCGGGGAGCCAGTGTGAGAGAGACGCCGGCCCCGATCGCGCAGGGTCACGGTCACTGTCCATCCGGATCCGGATCACCGGTCGTTCGAAAACAAAGCCGCGAATCCAGGTTTGAACGGGTCGGATGAATCGTAACGTCGCATGTTACGATCGCCAGGTCCGCGGGCCGGGTCGGATCTCTCACGAATTGCCCTTCGCGCCCGAACGACGGGGACGGGGTCTGGTGGCGGCTGAGGATGCCTTGTCTTTGCCCACACGTGCCAGGACTTCACGGAATGCATGTGTTTCGGCACTCGTGGCGGCAGCCGGTCAGCTCTGGAGTGCCCAGACAGCAATTGCGACTCAGCATGGCGGTCATGGCCTGAAGGGGCTGCTGCTCGGCAGCCCAGAAGCGTGCCCCGAAACGCCTGGCCGCACGGCCAGGAAACAGATCACAACCCGACTGGACGCCGATGTGTTGGCCTGGCTCAAGGCCGGAGGCAAGGACTGCCAGTCGCGCATGAACGCGATCCTGCGTCAGGCGATGCTGAACGGGAAGGAACCCGGCGGCGCACGATCTGCAATCATTAGCTGATTTGCAACCGCAGTCCCCGGCAGCCAGAGGCTTCAGGATCAGGAGGCCGCCTGGTGCTCTTGACCGAGCGGGCCCGATTGGCACGCCGCCTCTGCCGCAATGAAACCCATCGGGTTCGAATCTGCTCGGGTGAAATCAAGACCCGCGATCCGGACAGAGACGCCCTGATTGCATCAATGCCGCCGGCCGAGCCCTGGACCCTCCGACAGATGACCGTTTGCCAGATTGGCCTTGCACTCGATTCTCATAGCCAATGCAAGTCGAGACGGATGATTGCAGGTCACGACAGCGACGGATCTCTCTCAAGACCCGGTCGAGACCTGGCTTATGCCAGCCCTTCCGGTGCCAGGTCGCCGATCGAGGAATCCTCGATATTCACTTGTGCATGCCGCCTGGTCTGCGCGGTTGGGGGCAGCGGCGTGTCGAAGGCATAGCCGGGATCGGCTTTCTGTCGTTCCCATGTGTCGAGCATCTCGCGCCAGGCACCGCGCAGACTGCGCGGTTCGGGCATGTCATCCTTGATCGCGGCTGCCAGAGCGGGAAGGTTGTAGCAGGGGATACCGGCATACATGTGATGTTCGGTGTGCCAGTTCATATGCCAGTAGTGATCGCCAACCTGACGCCCTGCGAACAGGATGCACTGGTCACGTTGCCGATCGCGGGCGGTTCATTCAGCCGTCAGGGTGATGGCAGCGAACTCCCCATGCAACCGATCGAGGACGGGCTGCTGGTGGAATGTCCCGGCCTGCAACCCTATTCGTTGAACTGGATCGCATCCAGGGACGGGACGGGCCGCAATCCGGATGACCGCGTATCCGCACGCCATGACAATGACACCCTGGTCCTCGAGAACAGCCTGTTGCGTGTTGAATTCGACAGGTTGGGGCAAATCCAGCGTCTTCATGACAGGGAAAAATGTCGTGAAGTCCTGGAAACCGGCATTCCGGGCAACGCGTTATGGGTATTTGTCGATCGGCCGATTGCCTGGGATGCCTGGGACATCGATGTCTTTGTCGAGGACCAGGGGGAGCCCATCGTGGATCTCGAGGCCATGCAGATTGTCGAGAACGGTCCCCTGCGGGCCGTGATCCGGGTTGACCGCAGATACAGACGCAGCAGGATCGTCCAGCACATTTCCCTCAGGCGCAATTCAAGGCGCCTGGATTTTGCCACACGGGTTGAATGGAATGAACACCACATCCTGCTGAAAGCGGCCTTTGCGGTGAGCATCCGGTCCAGCCGCGCACGCTACGAAATTCAATGGGGTGATGTCGAGCGATCCACCCACGTCAACACCAGCTGGGATTTCGCCAAATTCGAGGTTGCGGCCCACAAATGGGTCGATCTCAGCGAGCCGGATTACGGAGTCGCCCTGCTCAATGACTGCAAGTACGGTCACGATGTGCGCGCCAACGTGATGCGGATCTCGCTGATCCGGTCACCCACCATGCCAGACCCGGGCTCCGACATCGGGACGCATCGCTTCACCTACAGCCTTCTGCCGCATGCGGGAGACACCCGCATCGAGGTCAGGAGGGAAGCCTGCGACCTCAACAACCCCCCATTGGTCCGGGCGGCAAGATCGGACGATGGGCCCCTTCCGGGCTCCGTGGCCGCATCCCGTGCACCGAACGTCGTCATCGAGGCCATCAAGCCTTCCGAAAATGCCGACGGATTCATTCTGCGGCTTCATGAAGCCGAAGGGATGCGCGGGATGGCCCGGGTCACCTTTGGCATGCCTGTTGCCCGGGTCACAGCCTGTGACCTGCTTGAAAATGACCAGGAAGAAATGGAGACGTGCGGGAAGGGCATCACGTTCGAGATCAACCCCTATCAGATCCTGACATTGCGGATCAGACCCGCCTGATCCCGCTTCCTGCGGCTTCAGGAGCACGGATCCACTCGCCGGCCAGCCGCACTCGGAACGCCACCGACCTCCATGACGGCTTCCCATCCATGACCGGCGTGCCGGACGGCATCAGGCTGGCACGTGCCGGCCTCTCTGCGACCCATTGCAGGTGCACGGGCATCAGTTTTGGCTGATTCAAAATTCCATCTTGAATCAGCCATTTTTTTTTGCTATATCCGGCCACATGATCGATCGTGATTTGGCCCCAGGACTGACAACAGCCGCACGGACCTCGCCATCCATCACGCTGACCGGCCCGCGGCAGAGCGGCAAGACGACCTTGTGCCGGGCCCTGTTCCCGCGGCACACATACAGAACCCTCGAAGACCCTGATGTGCGGGCTTTTGCCGCAGAGGACCCCCGGGCCTTCCTGGACCAGTTGTCGGAAGGAGCCATTATCGATGCGGTGCAGAGAGCGCCTGACCTGCTCTCCTATCTGCAGGGGGTCATCGATGCCGATCTAGCCCCGGGTCGATGGATACTGGCAGGTTCACAAAATCTCGCCTTGCTTGCATCGGTCAGCCAGTCCCTGGCCGGGCGAACAGCCGTCTACAACCTGCTGCCATTGACACGGGGTGAAACGATCCGTTTCCCCCGATATCCAGCGACGCTTGAGGAAACCCTCTTTACGGGGACATACCCGCGGATCTTCAATGAGGGCCAGGATCCTTCTGACTGGCTTCGGTCCTACATCGCGACCTACATCGAACGTGATGTCAGGACAATCAGCAATATCGGAGACCTGACAACCTTTCAGCGTTTTCTCGAACTCTGCGCCGGACGCACAGCCCAACTGCTCAATTTCTCATCGCTGGCGGGGGACTGCGGAATCTCACAGCCAACCGCGAAAGCCTGGCTCAGCATCCTTGAAGCCAGCTTCATCGTCTTCCGCCTGCCCGCTCTCCAAACCTCCATCCGCCGGCGATTGGTGAAAATGCCCAAACTGCATTTCTACGATACCGGACTTGTCTGCCGGTTGCTGGGCATTCGCGATCATGCCCAACTCTGGACCCATCCTCTCCGTGGGGCCATTTTCGAGACCTGGGCGGTCTCCGAGATCGCCAAAGACAGGACCAACCGGGGCGAAACCGGCGGCCTGTCCCATTATCGTGACAGGAGTGGACTGGCAATCGATCTCGTCATCGACAGCCCTGTCGGCACCGTGATTGTCGAAGCCAAGTCATCGAAGACCGCATCGGCGAGCCTGTTTGACAATGCAAGGCGTCTCCGAAAATTCCTGGCCACGCCGGCGCGCCGATGCACCATCGTCACCGTCTATGGCGGCGATCAATCCCAGCACCGGAACGCTGGCCATCTGGTCCCATGGCAGGAATTGTCCGACCATGATTGGAGCCTGCCAGACGTCCGTGATGCCGTCAGCGCCTCAGGATGAAGATCATGGGCTCTCGCATGGAAAACCGGCGACCCGCAGGCCGCTCCCGATGACTGGCCGGCCCCTCGCCGTCTGCACCCACGACTGCCCTGCCGTCCATACGGGCTTGCCCCCGTGCGGTTCCGGGACCGAATGCCGCCGTATCCTTCTTGCCACGGAATCATGGTCGGTGGCGGACGGGCGGTCCTTGCCACATCCCGTCGCCTCTACCCTTGGCGAGCATGGAGACCGAGAACCCTGACTGTGATCTGCGCGAGCGCCTGGCATGACTGGCAGAGAGGCTGGAAACGATGCGGTCCAAGTCCGAGTCCCCTGGATCGCTTGCGGGCCGACATGGCCCTGCACCGCGAAGATGTCGCCGGGCGTGAGATGCGGCTTGTGTTCTACATGGTGGCCATTGTCGGCATCAGCCTGACGATCTTCGGCTTCGTGACCGCCTGAGCTCCGGTCACGCGGTGGCCGCTCCGCGAAGGCAGGTCAAGGCCGCCGCCCGGCAGATCTCCATCGGGATACGACAGCCGCGGCATGCCTGGCCAGCCTTGCCGCGGGGCAGCATGACGATCAATTGTCTTCATCCCGGCTGTATCAGCGCAGGCCGCTTGCGAGTCGCAGTCAGGCCGGAACGACTCTGGTGGCCCTTGCATCGCTGTCCGGCCACCCATAGATGGGCTGGTAGAGAACGGATTGACAAGGCTGGCCCTGATCGAGGATATGAGAGTGCCTCCGGCCCTGCATCGATGCGGCCTGCTGCTTGATCCAGACCCAGTGGCCCTTGATGACCAGAACGTTGCCAGCCTGATGGCGATGACGGGCCTCACAACAGAGGAGACGGATCCACGATGACCTTGCTTGACCACACATTGGCCTGGGCCAGGGGGGAAGATTTTGAGATGGCCCTTCTGGCAGGCGCCGGTCTGATCATACTGATGATTGCGGCACTTTTCTGGCGATTGGCGGCAACCCCGGTCAGCCAGTCGCTGCCGATTCCGCTTGCAGCTGTTGCTTTCCTGTTTCTGGCAGTGGGGATTGGCGGCCTGCTTGGATCGCCGGCCAGGATTGCCGCTTATACCACCGCCTTCGAACAGGATCCGGTGCAATTCGTTCATGCCGAGAAGTCCCGGGTGGAGGGTTTCGAGGTCTTGTATGCCGCCACCATCATCGGTGCAGCCATCGGCTTTGCCGTCGCTCTCCTGATCTTCGCATTCACACTGCACCCTCTCGCCCGGGCCATTGCCATCACCATCGCGTTTCTCGGGTTTGCAGGACTTGTCTTTGACATGTTCTCAAAAGAGCGGGCGATGACGTATGCCGATGCCATCGATGCTGAACTCGTTCGCCTGGGGCGGTAATGTTCGGATATCAGGACGCGGTCCCATCGCACCTGTGTCGTCCCTCCGCCTGGCATCGAGCGGCGGCGCAGAGCATGGCATTGACAGAGGGGGCGCTGCGGCGACCAGCCAGAGTCCTTCAATTTGCTTCGGATTTTCATTGGCTGTTCGTCCGGTTCCATCACAGCGCAGCGAGATAGGATACTGGCACATGGTCCGATGTGGGGCGGCAATTGCCGCATGCCACAACAGTCTCTGGTGCCGATGGCCATTCAGGTCGGCAGTCAGGACCATGACGACTGTCTGCCGGGCCAGCTCAGGCCGCGACCGGTCGGTGTGGCGGTCCCGGGGTCATGGTGGTGCTGTGACTGACATGCATGCAAGGCCCGGCCATTCTGTTTTCCAGGTCCTGCCGGTGGGTTTGCGTCAGGATGGGTGATGTCCTGCTCCAGGCCACGATTTATCTGGCGGCGTGCGTGATTGCCGTCCCGGTCGCCAAGCGCATCGGGCTTGGGTCGGTGCTGGGCTACATCATTGCCGGTGCGATCATCGGTGAAGCGAACCTCCTGCTGGGCATGCGTGCCGAGGATCTGCATCGCTATGCCGAGTTCGGTGTGGTGCTGCTGCTCTTTGTCATCGGTCTTGAGATCGAGCCCCGCACGCTTTGGCAAATGCGCAACAAGCTCGTCGGCCTCGGTGGTCTGCAGATTGGTACGACAACGGTCATCATTGCAGCGGGTGGCAATCTCCTTGGTCTCGCCTGGCCAACCAGTTTTGCGCTGGGGCTGGCCTTCTCCCTCTCCTCCACGGCCATTGTGTTGCAAACCCTGACCGAAAAGGGGCTCTCGCAGACCGAGGGGGGACGCTCAAGCCTGTCTGTTCTCCTGACCCAGGACCTGGTCTTCATTCCAATGCTCATCATCATTCCCCTGCTCGTCGTGACATCAGCAACAGGTGATGCAGGAGCGGGGCATCACGGGGCATCATCGTCCGATGAAAACATCGAAATCGCCCGTCAGTTCATCGCACACCTTCCCCCCTGGGGCAGCGCGCTGCTGACCTTCGCCTGTATCGCCTTCATTGTTGGTGCGGGTTATGTCGCGAACCGGCCATTCTTTCGGTTCGTCAACAGGTCCGGATTGCTGGAGATCACGACAGCAGCCACATTGCTCGTGGTGATTTCGGCTGCGCTGTTGATGACGGTTGTGGGTCTCTCACCGGCCCTTGGGACCTTCCTGGCCGGAGTCATGCTGGCCAACTCGGAATTCAAGCATGAGATCGAATCGAACATTGCTCCCTTCAAGAGTCTCTTCCTCGGCCTTTTCTTTGTCACCATTGGCTCCAGCATCAACTTCACCTTTCTCTTCTGGAACTTCTTCACCATTATCGGACTGACAGTGGTCATCATCGTTCTCAAACTCGCTGTCCTTTATCCGGTGGCCCGGATCTTTGCCCTGCGGGGCCGGGATCTCTGGCTCTTCACCCTTGGCCTCGCCCAGGCCGGTGAATTCACCATTGTTCTGATCCAGTTCATGCAGCAGACAGGTGTCATCGACGGGCAGTTGTCGGACACCCTGCTCATGGTGACGACGCTGTCGATGGTTCTCACACCGGCCCTCTTCATGGCCTATGATCATCTTGCCCGCCGCTATGGCAGCGCAACCGGGACGATGGATGAGGAGATCGGTGAGCCGCAGTCGGTGATCATTGCGGGCGTGGGCCGCTTTGGTCACGTCACCAATGAAATGATCATGGCAAACGGGTTCAAGACGGTGGTCCTTGACAACAACATCGAAACCATCAACCTGATGCGCAAACTTGGTGTCACGGCCTATCTTGGCGATCCGAGCCGACCGGAGTTGCTGGAGGCGGCGGGCCTGCCCACGGCGGACATCCTCGTCGTGGCCGTCGATGATCCCGCAACCATCACCAAGATTGTTGCGCATGCCCGCAAGCGCCGCCCCGACCTCTTCATCGTGTCACGGGCATCCAATCGCGAGCATGTCTACAAACTCTACCAGGCCGGTGCCAGCGAAATCATTCGGGAGACCTTTGATGCCTCCCTCCGGGCAGGACGCTATGTCATCCAGAAACTCGGCATCCCGGAAGACGAGGCGCACAACCGGACACGTGGATTCTACCGCTTCAATCGGCGGGCCACCCGCGAGTTGGCCTCGCTCTGGGATCCGGAAATTCCCATCCACCAGAATGCCGACTACATCAAGCGGATGCGGGAACTCAGCGCCTCGATCGACATCGGTCTTGGCTCCACCCTGGAAGACATCCAACCCTTCACGGACGGTCTGGAAGCCCCACAGAACAAACCGGCAACGCCTTCCGAGAAGAAGGTCATCATTGATGTCGAACCATCAGGCCCGGTGACGGAGACCGAGCAGTCCGGAGAGGACAAGACCCAGACCGCGGAAGGTAATCAAAAGGCCTGAGTCAGATCGCCCCCTTGATCAGATCAGCGGCCCGCTCGGCAACCGCGACAGTCGGTGCCATGGTGTTCCCGGAGGTGATGCTCGGAAACACCGAGGTATCGACAATCCGCAGACCGTCGAGACCATGCACGCGGAGCGTTTGCGGATCGGTCACGGCCAGGGCATCGGTCCCCATCCGGCATGTCGAGGTTGGATGATACATCGTCATGCAGTGAGACTGGATATAACACCTCAGATCATCATTGGTCTCGAGCTCACGACCGGGTTCAACCTCCCGACCCCGATAGGGCTTGAAGGCCGGTTGGTCCGTAATCATCCGCATGATCCGGATTCCCCGAATGAGGGTCTGCATGTCACGGTCGTCCTGGCAAAAATTGTGCTGGATCAGGGGCTGGTCATAGGGATCAGCACTGTGCAGGCCGACATGGCCCCGCGAGTGGGGGCGCAGGTCGGTGGCATGCATGGCCCAGCCATGCGCAAAGAAACTGTCCGCCGCCTGGGCCGAAGCGATGGTTGTACAGAAAAAGAGCTGCAGGTCCGGGCGGTCTGCATCCGGCGCCGAGCAGACAAACCCCCCGGCCTCGGCTGTATTGGAGGTCAGCCCGCCGCGGCGCATGAAGATCCAGCGGAATACATCGGCGACATTCCGGTGCAAAACCCGGGGCGAGAGACCAAGGGTATCGTAGGTTGTTGATTCCTGCTTGACCCAGGTGTCAAGATGATCCTGGAGATCCTGGCCAACACCGGGCAACTCATGCTGAACTGCAATCCCCTGTCCGGTCAGTTCATCGCCCGGACCAATGCCGGACAGCATCAGAATCTGGGGCGTGTTGAAGGTCCCGAGACACAACAGCGTCTCGCGCCGGGGAACCAGGGTCTTCACCTCGCCGGCCTGTGCATAGGACACACCCGTGACAGCCTTGCCATCCATGACGAGTTTGAGCACCTTGGCTTCAGTGATGAACTCGACATTGGGACGGGCCCGGGCCAAGGCAGCGTAGCCCGACTCCATGCCCCAGCGTTCCCCACCCCTTTGCTGCAACCAGTGATAGCCGATGCCCTCCTGGGATGCCCCGTTGAAATCGGGATTGATGGGATAGCCCGCCTGCCTGCAGGCTTCGAAATAGACATCACACATGCGGTTCGGGCTCCGCGGTGGGGCCACATTGTAGGGCCCGCCGGTGCCATGAAACCCGTAATCGATCTGTTCGGCGACGGGTTTTCCGTCGAGTTCGAATCCCGGCGTGCAGTCGGGATCGGTCGCCAGTGCAAAGTTCTCCGATTTGATGAAGTATTTCTTCATCTCGTCGCGTGACCAGCCCCGGGCCCCCTGCCCTTCCCAGTGATCGTAATCTTCCCACTGGCCACGGATGACGATCATGCCGTTGATCATGGATGAGCCGCCCACCGCCTTGCCGCGCGGCAGGTCAAGCGCAACCCCGCCCAACCCCTCATTTGGCTCGCCCTTGTAGACGTAAAGCAGTTTCGGGCCGCCAAGGAAGGCGAGATTGGGCATCATGAAGGTCACCATGCCCAGCGGCATCCTGACAATGGTCTTGCTCGCGTTGCCAGCCTTGCCGTATTCCAGTACCGCGACACGGATCCCGGGATCCTCACTCAGGCGCGCCGCGAGCACACACCCGGCGACACCGCCCCCGACGATCACATAATCCCACTCGGGCCCGTCCACCACCCCGGCACTCTCAGGCATTGCGGGTGTCACCCTCAAAGACCTCATAGGGCGAGGGTGTTGGCCATTCCGGCCAGAGCGGCACCAGCATGATTCCGGCAATCACCAGGAGCCGCAGGGTCTCGCTGCCCGTATTGGTGACCTTGTGGGCAAGATTCGGCCGTTGCAGCGATGCACCACCCGCGACCAGTGGGTGGGCATCCCCATCGATCTCCAGCACACCCTCGCCAGCGAGGACATAATAGCACTCCTCACAATTGTGCCGATGCATCGGTGTGGAATGCCCCGGCTCGATCTCGACCAGACCCATGCACAGTGTCCGGGCATCCAGACCGGTCTCGGGATAGACCAGTTTCAGATCGCGGACAGCCTTGTCCTTCTGCTGCATGGGTGAGCCATCAAGAATGTCTTCAGGCGTGATTGTCGTGCGCTGTGGTGTGGATTTCATCAGTCTCTCTCCAAACAATCGGGTGATCCGGTTGCCAGATTGCACCTTCGATCAATAGCCTCGGGTCATGTGCCCGGGTCAAGGCATCCAGACTAACAATGTCTCTGCTCATTTGCACCACCGCAACCGCTGCATCGAAGGCATCATCGCACGCGACCGCCTGCGTTCGAAAGTCTCCCACAATTTCCGGGAATTGCTCAAGGACCTTCAAGCGCGTACCGGGATCACTTTTCCTGATTGGCCCATAGATGAGCCTGGGATAGATCTCGATGACAATTTTCGAGCCCGGTTCGTCGAAGGGCCAGATGGAAAATCCGGCTTCACGCAGTTCCAGCAGGTGAGGCATTCCACGGATGCTGCCGGCTCCAACGGCACCAGCACCGCCGATCTGGAAGACGCTTTTTGGATGGCTGCCTGGTCGCCGGTCGACATCCCGCTCAGTCAGACGAAAGTGATCGGGCAGGTCGGGCTTGCTCTTTCCAGGCCTCCCCCAGAATGGCCAATCGCAATCTTGCAACCATTCCTCGCCCTTCTCCCTGGCAAGTTGCCAGATGTCTTCGACCGAATCCTTTTTCGCCTCTTGGGCGAACCAGTACGGGAATGAAAAGGCAAAATCGAATCCAACGACAACCTCCCGGGCATCGGAAGTGCTCTCGATGATGTCCTGCACTGCGGCATCGCGATCCAGCCCGGTCACCAATCGCACCATTGTCCTGTTCCGGACTTCAGCAATCCAGATCCTTGATCGGGCGTGTTTTTCATCACCGGACCAGTCAACGGCAATGTATCGTCTGCCGCCCTTCGCCTCGGCATCGGTGTTCACTGATGCACCTCATCGACAATCACATGTTCGGCAACAAGACCGTGTCGAATTCCGGTTGAAGGTCCACGCACGGGCGACACCCCAGCCCAAACATCCTGATATCCCAGCATGAGCCAATGGAACAGGGCCTTGTTCGAACCGGATGCCATGAAGACGATGCGACCTCCGGAAATGGAGTGGCCCCGAGGACAATCCATCCCATATTACGCCATCGGCAGCGCCTGGAGAGACGCGGTCTTGTGGAACCCTCGCACCCCCTGCTATTGTTGGACGTGATGCCAGTGAGACAGGCACGAGGACCTGGAGGGGATGCATGCGGATAACGTCTGTGGATTGTGTCTTGTGCCGGTCGGAACTGGCCCGACCCATTCCTCTTGCATGTGGGGTCCTGACGCACAGAAACTTCGGCCTTGTCCGCATTGCGACCGACGCAGGCCTCACGGGCTGGGGTGAGACGTCGGTGAATTTCCCTCCCTGGTCCTATCGCGAACGGATTGCGACCATTAACGAGGGATTGGCACCACTCCTCGTGGGTGAGGATGCCCTCGCAACCCTGCGCCTGCGTGATCGGATGGTGGCAGCCACGCACAGTTTCACCCGCATGTGGGCTGAAGGCGCCCTGGCTCAGGCGATCTCGGGGGTCGAAATGGCCCTTTGGGATCTCAAGGGCAAGGCCCTGGACCAGCCGGTGGCAGTGCTGCTCGGCGGTATTCATCGGGACACATTCCCCTGTTATGCCACCGGTCTCCAGGCCGATGATCCGGTCACCGGGGCCAGGGTGGCTGTGGCTCTGGGGTATGATGCAATCAAGATCCGGATTGGTTTCGATGAGGCCAGGGACATTGCCATGGCCACGGCCGTGCGGGAGGCAATCGGTCCGGATGTCGCCCTCCTGATCGATGCCAATCAGGCCTATGACGCCCGCAGTGCGCAACGGATCATGGCAGCGCTGCGGGCCCTTGATCCCGGCTGGATCGAAGAGCCCCTGCTGGCAGATGATCTTGCCGGCATGCGCCGACTGCGTCGCGCGTTTCCCGACATTCCCCTGGCCTGGGGCGAGAACGTCTATCGTCTTGACCATTTCCAGCGGGCCGCCCGGGCCGGCCTGGTCGATGTCGTGATGCCGGACCCCTGCCGCTGTGGCGGTCTCGGTGCCGCCATGGATGCTGCGCGTGCCGTCAATGGGCATGGTATCCCCATATCGGCGCACCACTATGGTTCCGACCTCGGATTTGCTGCCATGCTGCACTTCATGGCTGCCACACAAACGACAGACCGGGTTCTGCGGGATATTGCCGATGCCCCGCTGCGTGAGCAACTCATCGTCGAAGATCTGCGACCCCGAAATGGCACTGTCCAGCTGCCTGCCGGGCCCGGTCTGGGCGTGACGCCGGATCCAGACATCATTGCCGAGACACAATTTCGAGCGTGAGTTTTGCCAGGGCCGATGATGTTGCGGCCCTTGCCGTTGCTGACGAAAACTGGCTGGATCGAACCCGTTTCAGCGCCGGCGTTGCCGTGAAGTTCCGAGTGATAACCGGAATTCGGAATTATTAGACGCATTGGGGCAGCACGATTCGCTCCCTTTTCAGTCGGGGGCCTCCATGCATGATTTCTCGTTCATGCGGGCACGTACCAGTCATCCTGTTCCGAGATATGGGTCAGGATTCGCCTGTAGCCGTGTGACGTCGCAACGCATGGATTGCCTCACGCTGGGGCAGAAAATTGTGCTCAATGGTCAACGCACCAAACTCCACCGGTCAAAATCGCAGGCGCTGAGGATGGCCAATTCGCTGCCCTCGGTGTCAACAGACATGTAGTCGATGTGCGCAGGCGCCGCATGGGACTCGAGAAGATCATTGAGCGTGATCGTGTCGACCTCGTATTCAATGGACTTCTGGCGCCGCCACCGGATTGATTGCGACACCCCGGACAGATCGGGGCATGCGTATTCCGTGAACCGGATCCGCCCGTGACTGGCATTGGGTCCAGCACCCCAGACACACCGTGTATCAATGTGACAGTTTCGATTCTTCTTGAGGTCGGCATGCCGGACACGGGCAGGTTCGGCCAACACTCCCCGCCAGCCAAATGTCTTTTCCAGGAGCCATGTGTTGCTGAGGTCAACGCAATCGGAGACCCCGAACTCGACAAAGTGGCCGCCATGCTTGACGTCATTCATGGCCAGAGCAAAAAGATCCTGTTGGATTTATGATTATAACTCGGCGTGATGGGCACTGGTCTGGGGTCAGATCTTCGGGTTCATCGCCTTGAGTGTTTCCAGCGCTCACTACACACACATAGGTTGCGATCACGTCTTGCATCGCATGGCTCTTGGCCCGACCGCTTGAGTATGACGTTGGAAATCTGATTGTCATATTTTGCCCGCTCTCAGCGATTCCTGCCTAGCCGCCACTGGGGTCTGGGAGCAAGATTTTTGCTCATGGTATCACGCGCCACGGCCACCTGCGTACGGTCAAAGAGCAGTAATGCATTGTTGTTGGGCCTTTCATCTGAGGCATCTGGAACGCAGCAGAGAGGATCGGCAGGGAAGCAGAACGGTGGCGCACACAGATATATGGGCCGAGCGCCCCCACTCACCATATCCTGGTTCTCTCCCGTCGGTGGCCAATGGCTGGTTGTCAGCAACAACCGGATGTTTGCCCGGCAAAAATTCTGTAGGAATTTCAGAATGTCTGCATAGGAGAAATGAAACAGGCAGTCGCGGACCAGCATCAGATCGGCATCCGGCAGGGGATCACAGGTCAGATCAATCCGGTCAAACGCGATCCGGCCCTCGCCCCAATACTGTTGATTACGCTCAATCAAGGGTCGGACAATATCGCCCCCAACGTACTCCACATCAAGATCTCCGACGACATGCTGCATCCAGTTGAAATCGCCGCAAGGCACATCAAGAAAACGATTGACATCATACGCCTTCACAAGGCCCGGGAGGGCGCTCCGCATCTTCTCCGTTGATCGGAGCTCAGAGCCCGTGCCGCTGCGCGACTCGCTGCTGCTCCAACGGTTGCGGTGGTAGATCCGCGTGAATACCTCCTCAAGACTACCGCGATGCCGCAGACGGTGACGGAGTTTGCGATTGAGGATGCGGAGAGGTCCGTGCTTGGCGAAGATCATCGGGAAAGAGCTGAGCTGTTGATGAAATTTCTTGTCGGAGTAATCGGGATCATTGATTCACTACTCGCAGTCGTTGTGTTATATTTGAAACTGTGCCCTGTGCTCTGTGCACAGTCTTTCAGGTATCCCTATCTGTTGCTTCGGGCTGTTCAGGTCAAACAAGACTGCCGCCTGTCGATGAACAAATAGTTCCAGAAGGCCCCATCGGCGTTTGCCATCACCGTTGGGACGGATTCCTGCGTGACCTCAAGCGGTTTTCCGTCGCCGGCAAGCCTGTATGCACCGTACCCTGCAGCAAACATCATTGAGAAAACTCGAGTGGGCTGGGCTCTTTTGGCGATCGGGTCGGGAAGGATTTCAATGATCCATGTCGGCTTGGGGTCAAGGGCCAGGACTCCCGGGGCACCAGCCAGCACCTGCTCCTCATAGCTTTCCACATCGACGAGCAGAAGAAGGCCATCAGATTGCTCGGGCATCCATTGATGCCTGAGGAGAATGTCGTCGAGGCTGGCAAGAGAGACAAACTGTTTTCCTTCCGAGAGCGGGCCGCTGAATTCCATTGACAGGGAAGCAGTGTCGCGCTGCCCGAAGATTTCTGTGATTCGTGGTGGGGGACAACCAACAGCGGCTGGAACAACTTCCACGTTGTTCACAAATCCGTTGATAGTCAGGTTCTTGCAAAGAAACTGACAGTTTATTGGTTCGGGCTCCAGGGCAATGGTCTTGATACCGCGCATTTGGGCCAGACAGCAATAGAAGCCGATGTTGGCTCCGCAATTGACAAATAGCACGGTCTTGGGAAACAATGTGGTCAACAGCTGGCGAATTGGTGCTTCCCAGTTGTCAGGTATCGGATAATCCTGAACCAGATGAAACCCTTCTTTCATTCTGCGGGGCGGCAGCATGAAGCGGCGCCACTGATCCTTTTTCCGTCGGCGGAAGAGGCGGCGGCGATTGAAGGCTCGAATGTCCCTGATAATCTTATGCATTTCCCGATTGCCTCATTGAGCGCATGGAGGGCGGTGCAGAAAGAGCGGACGGGACGGGGTTAGGGCCTGTTGACACTCCCCCGTCCCGCTGCTATCCTGCCCCCCAACGACCGCCCGGAACGGGCGGCATCCCCTCTGGCAGGAGCAGACCCATGAACAGTGACCGATCCCTTCTCACCGACCGCATGTGGCACCGCATCGAATCCCTCTGTCCCGGCAAGGTCGGGGACCCCGGCGGCACCGCCGCCGACAACCGTCTCTTCGTCGAGGCTGTCCTGTGGCACATCCGCACCGGTTCGCCCTGGCGTGACCTGCCACCCCGCTTCGGCAAGTGGAACAGTGTCTTCCAGCGCTTCCGCCGCTGGGCCAAGAAGGGTGTTTTCGAGAAGATCTTCAAGGCCTTGTCGGAGGAGTTCGATCTCGAATACGTCTGTATCGACGGCACCATCGTCAAGGCGCACGCCAAGGCCGCCGGCGCCCCATCGGGAGCATGACCGGTGGGGGGACCTGCGATCAGGGGATCGGCCGCCCAAGGGGCGGTCTGACCACCAGGATCGTGGCTGTCACCGATGCCCTTGGTTACCTTGTCCACTTCGTCATCCTGCCCGGTCAGGCCCATGACCTCAAGGGGACAGAAGCGGTCCTCCAGGACCTCGATGGCGATGCCCTCATTGCCGACACGGCCTTCGATGCCGACAGTCTCCTTGCCGATCTCGAATCACGCGGCATCACGGCCGCACTCCCGGCCAGACGCAACCGATCCGTGATTCGGGAGCATGATCGGGACATGTATGCCTGGCGGCACCAGATCGAGAACTTCTTCGCGAAGATCAAGGAGTTCCGGGGCATTGCGATGCGCTTCGACAAGACGCTGACAAGCTTCGCGGCCTTCATTTATCTCGTGGCCGGGGTGATTGCAGCCCGGTAAGTGTCAACAGGCCCTAGCATGTCGGAGCAGACAAGCCATCCTTGGGGCAGCAATGGCAATCATCGCCGCCAGTCCAGCGGTCGGGTGACCACAATCGCCAGATCATGGTCGGCTCCGTTCAACGTGGCAATCGGTTCATACCACAACGGCCGTTTGCGTCTCAGGGGTCTGGGAATGAACCGGTCTGCCCTTCGCTTGGTGTCTGGAAGACCGAAATAGTATCGGTAGCCACGATCGGCCAGCAGGCGCGACACACGGTGGCCCCTCGCGGGATCCATTGCGTAGAAGCCCTCAAGGGCGATCACCGGCTGGTGTTCCCTGAGCGGTGCACCGGCTCCCGCAATCACCCAGTCCTTGTGCTCCTCAACATCGATTTTGATGAACAAGATATTATGCAAATCATGGGATGTAGTGAGAGAATCAAGCGTCTTCACCTCAGTGGTCGTGTCCCCAGGACCCCTGGTCACACGCGAGCCGCCCAGATTGCCTTCATGGATCGCAATATTCAGTGTGCCCGGCTTGTCGGACAGGCCGAGGGAAACGACATCGACGGTTCCCTCAAGGCCCATCACGTTGGCACGAAGAAGGTCGGCGACCCTTGGATTGGGCTCAAAGGCGACAACTCGGCTGAAATACCCCGCAAGATAGACCGTATGGTTGCCGATGTTCGCCCCAATATCGAGCGCAGTGGTTGCACGGTCCAGTTGACGGAAGGCAAAGCGGGCGAGAGCGTCCAGTTGCGACCCCTCATAGATCCCGTCAAGAATGATGTTGGTCGAGATCCAATAACCCAGAAACACCGCTCGGCAGATGGGTGTGGCCGCCGGGACCGGATGACTGTATTGCTTCAGGTACTCTTTTGTGCACCGGCGCAGCAGCCGCTCTCCCAAGCCAATGCGGTTTGGATGTCGGTAGTTCGGTCCTGCCTGTGCGGACGGGTGCCAAGTCTTTGTTGAAGTAGGCATCTTACTGCCACACCCCATGCGTATCCCGGAAGTGCTGGATGGCGGCCCAGTTGGCTTCCAGCCTGGAATGGCCGTCGATGGTCGCATGCGTGAGAGTCGCAATTCCGCCGCTGCTGGAAGCTTTCGCTTTCAAGGGCCCCCGGCACACAGTTTTCTCGACCCAGATCGGAATCCCCCTGCGGGCCAGGCATCCCGACAGCCAGAGATCATCCACCGCCCACAGGACCGGTGGAATCTCGAAGGCGTCCTCATCAAAGAAGTCGGGCTTGACCAGTACGCCCCCGAAGCCCTCGACGATGTCCGCATAGCCGCAATCGGGGGGCCAGATCATCCACTGCTCGCCCTTGCGTTGTGAGAACGCAACCATCCGCGCAGACCAATAAGGAATATTGCGGGCAAGGTTTCGCAGGCCCCCGCGGCGCCGATTAACGCGAGGACGGTTGGAGCGATTCCCTTCCTTCTGCCGGAGAAAGAACCCCACATCACACCCGACGGCGGCGATGGCCGCATCCGGCCTCTTGGCAGCCGCCGCAAGGCGCGTCTCCAGGAGGCGTGTCCAGTACAGCCGGTCATCATCGCAATAGAGGATCCGGGTGTCCGTGCCCCGGTACTTGCGGACACAGGGCAGGACCTTCGTGGCCGGACCCAGATCGTCGTCAGTGATCTCGATGGTCACACCATCGGGAACCGCGGGCAGAGCGAAGGCATGGGCAGGGAAGCGGCGGTAGGTCCGGGGGATCCACAGTTCGATCCGGTCGGGCTGGACGCTCTGGGCAAGGAGGGTGTGGAGGGTCTCACCGATATGGGAAAAGCGGGGTGGGATGGTCGACAGCGAGATGACGGTCTGGGTCATGCCGACCGCGCTCCGGTCTCGGCCTCGCGCAGGATGTCGGTCGCCAGGGTCTGAAGACCCTTGGCGGCGGCGGCCTCGATGATCTGGGCTATCGACATGCCGTTCAGGTCTGACAGACGTTGGCAGAGGCGATGCTGGTCCTCGGTCAGCTCGACCGCGACGGTTCGGGTTGCCGTCTCGGATCCAGGCATCATCGGCCGCTCGACCGGACGCGCGGCAGGCGTTTGTAGAGGAGCTTGCGGGGCAGATCACTTCGCTTTTGCCGCCAGTAAATCTTCCGCATGTTCGCTTCCATGGCCGCAGATCGCATGCTCTGTGTGAGAAGCACCGACTGTCCTGATATTTGCTCCTGATGGCTCGGGTGGTGACACAGCAGAGGATACACAGTCCGCCATTGCCGGCGGGCCACAATGTCTCGAGCACAGTCGGGCCAGTCGGCAGAACTGGTGATCGGTAGGGCATGAGCGAGGAAGAACCGGGCCGTGTCTAGGGACAGAACATAAGCCACCGCCCCACCCCGCATGATAGGCGCCAGCACATGGGACGTATGGCCTGCAAACAGCCTCCTGGCTCCGCGCCAGTGCACATAGGGGTATCCCCCAACATACAATTGGGTCACGCTGGCCAGTTCGTAGTGCCGGCCGGCAAGGAAGTCGGCGAGGGCTGGCTGGGGGAGTGCATCATCCTCAAGGATCAGGGCGTAGGGGATCTCCTCGGCCGCAATGCGGCGATAGGCTGTGATGTGGGACAGGGCGCAGGCATAGTCGGCATCGGCCAGCACTCGTCCACGCCGCTTAGTCTCTGCGCGATCAATCTGGCTTTCATAGTCCGGTGGAAGGCCCTCCCGTCCATCCACGGCATCGAGGAACTCGAAGGGGATCCCCAGCGCTTGCAGTCGGGTGCGGGTGGCTGACCGCCGCTCGGTGCAGTCGGGCAGGGAGATGACGAAACAAGGGATCATGACCATGGGGACAGCGGCGCAACACCAGGGACACCAAGCGGCGACCCCTTCGCTTTTTTCTGGTTGCAACCAGAAAGTTGCCGCAACGCCAAAGCAGGTTGATCACGGTTGGTATCGTGATCAACCATGGCAACACAGGCATTGCAATGTGGGGTGATGCTCAACTCAAGCCCATCCCTGCGGACAGTGTCTCGCCTTGCGCTCGTGCAACCGTCATCGGTATTTCGATGACTGCTGCGACAGTGAGGGATGTTCGTGTGACTGTTTCCTTTCCTTGCGCACGGCCAATTCCATGCCGGAAAGGCGATTTAGTCTTCCGATAAATACAGTTGTCGGAAACCGGTCACGGACAGAATACCATCAAGGAGGACTGCCAGTGGAGATACGAGCATGATCCAGAATGCGGCAAGAAAGACCGCCAGTGTGTCTGGTGGGCCAAAGGCCCTGACCATCCCGGGGTTAAAAATCAGGAGAGCTGGTCTGATCGACGAACTATGGAGCGGGCAAGTCGCGAAACTGTGCCCGAGCACGGCATCAGGCGAAGACGGTGGTGCTGGCTGGCTCAGTCCAGCACTGGTTCAGGCTGATCATTGTTGCGCAATCGCAACCATGGCCGATTCCCGATCAATAAAGGACAGTTTTTCCGACAACTGTATTTATCGGAAAACAGGTTGCAACCTCGTCCTGGGCCTCCATCATCAATTTTCTGGATTTTGTTGAGGGGACGGCGGGATCTCTATCGGCCTGAATTGGATTGAGCAAGTGGAGCGGGGGGTTGCACAGATTGCCCATAAGAATTCCCTTTATCAGGCGCCGTTCTTCCGTCCCTGATTGTCCAGGCAGGGTTTTTCGGGGCAGTGCATCATAACCTGGTTACGGTAAATTCATCTCCTGGCAGAAAGTCGTGAATGGCATCACGCGGGTTCTGTTGGAGATGAAATCCCGACTGCCCATATGGACCTGATAAAGATGGGGGATTTCTGTGCGTTGGCGGAAATACGCGATTGCACGGCTTGGCGACCTTTCACCAGACTTGCATTCTACGGCAAACAGAGGTCGCCGGTCCTTGAGGACAACAAAATCCACTTCACGCCTGTCAGTATCACGAATGAAGCGAAGTTCCATACGAAAGCCCTCGGTATCTTCAACAAAATGACAGTATTTGAGCAGGTGACTGGCGACCAAATTCTCAAAACGCTCACCTCTTCCGGGGACGTTCGACCAATCCCAGAGATAGAGCTTGGCCGCCTTCTTGACTGCACGAATGCGTGGTGCACCGAAAGGAGGTATCCGGAAACAGACATAGAGATTTTCCAAGATCTCAATCCAGCGGCTCACCGTTTCGTGCGCGACCTGTAAATCTTCGCTCAGACTCTTGATCGAAAGGGGTGAGCCGACCCGACCGGGGAGCGCCTCGACCAGTAATTCGACCAACCCGACCTGACGTAAATTCTCGAGATCGCGCAAATCTTCATAAATTACTCGCGTGACGCGTTCGTGTTGCCAGCGACGCCAAGTGCGCATGTCGCCCGCGAGAAAGGGTTCAGGGAAGCCTCCAAATCGCATGAGCAATTCAAGATCATTGGCATGGGGCGTTGTTGTCAATTCACTGAGCGACAAAGGGTGGAGACGGTAATGGTGATAGCGGCCTTGCAGCGAGTCGCCGCCCTTGCGGTAATGATCGAGCCTTGCAGAACCGGTGACCAAGAATGACATTTTGTCTTTTCTGGTATCAAACAATCCCTTGACCAGATTACGCCAGCGGGGAAACTTGTGAATTTCATCCAGCACCAACAATGCCTGGTCTCCGGGAATCTCACCCTCAAGCAGTGGCTTGCGAACATGCGGGCTGTCCCAATTCAGATAGGCGGGATGGTGTCGATCCTGTACGCCAAGACAGTCGAGTGCCAGCGTGGTTTTTCCGATCTGTCGCGGGCCACTGAGGAAAACCATCTTGTGCACCAGGTCTTCCAGAATGGGTTCTCGCAGGTATCGCGTCAGAATTTTTGAACCCGATGCCATGGAAATCAATTCCTCAATAACACGTCAAAATATGAGTAAAATCAGGTTAATCGTAAAAAACTCATGGGTAAAGTCAGATTATGGAGCGGAGCCTGTTGACACTTACTGGGCTGCAATCATCCCCACCGCAGGGTCAATCAAGATCAATGAAGGGCAAGACACGTGTCCGCCGTCTTGTCGAAACGCAATGCCTCGGAGTGCCAAACCGTGCCACTCCGGATTGGAAACGGGGCCAATTTCTCATTGACAGGATCATGCTTGGCGCTCGTGCACCCATCACCGGTATTCCGGCGATCGCTGCGGCAATGAACAATGTTCGTATGACCGTTCCTTTCCTCGTGCATGGCCAGTTTTGTTGGGGGATGGCGAGAGCACTATCGGCCTGAATTCGGATTGAACATGTGCGGGCGTGATCCCCATATGGCGGACTCGGAGATCTGCAAGTCCCTGATAACAGGTGATCTGCCAAAATCGCATTGCACCCCAAGCAGCGGTTCGGCGCAAACGCCACCCCGTTTCCCGAATGGTTTCGCAGTCACGCCGATCCATGCCGCCCTCCGGGTCGCCCAGCCGCGCCCCCTGCACGACGACTCCCCTGGGTTTGTGATCTGGAATCGGAGAGAGTGCTCCCCGATCAGAAACCCCTCCATACGGAGGACAACACAGGCGTACGCCGATGACGCATCGACAGTCCCCACCACCCCTTGCCAGGACAAAAGAGGTCACCACAGAAGCGACCCCCACCCCAGGGACGATCGTCCCGCCGGGCCCTGGATGGGCCGGCGACAGGGACGCTGTGTCGCCCGTGCGGGTACCAGGCCTTGCTTGCGAGGACCGGCGCCACCTGACCCCGATCATGACGCCTTGGCCCCGGGACCCGCAAGGTGGCAGCGACGGCACGGCTGCAGGACACGGATCGCGTCGGTGCTCCTGCCACGGCGTTCGCCGGGACTCCCCCCATGCGATCACGGCCATGGGCCGCGATCGCCCGCCGCGCTGCCGTGGGCCGGATGGCCGGCATGAGTCCCGGCCATCGGAGACAATGGCGGCCATGCGAGGCCCTGGATGATCATCCCCCGTCCAGTGCGCACACTGGCCGGCGCTATCGGAGGGCGCCCGCCTCGCGCGGGGCGGCCCCCCGGTTGCCATGGGATGGGGCTGTCTGGTCAGCCAACGACAACGGGCTCCGCCTGGCACGCGTGGCCTGATTTGGCCGAAGCGGGTCAGGAACCGGGGCGCGTCGGGACATGTCGGTAAAAGTCAGCCGCAGGAGACTCGCTCCCGCATGTGGAGCGGAGGTATGATGTTGGTCAAGAATGAGTTACTAAGGTGGATGGTGGGTAACGCACCCGTTCCTCAAGGCAGACGAAGAGGCATGGAGCGCAAAACAGGGGATCATGAGCGTGTCGATGTCGGTGGCGAGATGGTGTCTGCCTTCGTGCCCTATCCCCTGCCACCCGCCGACCCGCCGTTGGTCCTTGACAGTTCGCTGGCAGACCGGCTCCGGCAGGCTGAAATGGGGCTGGCAAGGCTTGACCTTGCGGGTGAGATGGTGCCTGCGCTCGACTGGTTCATCTATGCCTTTGTGCGCAAGGAAGCGGTCATGTCCTCGCAGATCGAGGGAACCCAGGCATCGCTCGTGGACCTGCTGCGTTTCGAGGCCGGGGACGGCACGTCCCCCAGTCCGGATGTCGAGGAGATCTGCAACCACCTTGATGCGCTTGCCCATGCCCGTCAGCAGATCGCCACACCACACGGCCTGCCACTGTCCATGCGGCTCCTGAATGAAACGCACCGGCTTTTGATGCGTGGTGTTCGTGGAGCCGAAAAAAGCCCCGGTGCGATTCGTCGAAGTCAGAACTGGATCGGTGGCAGTCGACCGGGCAACGCCGTGCATGTGCCGCCTCCGCACAGCGCCCTTCCCGACTTGCTCAGCGAATTCGAAAAATACATCCATGACGGGAACGGTTTGGGGCCTCTGGTGCGGACCGGACTGTTGCATGTCCAGTTCGAGACAATTCATCCCTATCTGGATGGGAACGGTCGAATCGGTCGCCTGCTCATCACAGTGCTGCTGGAACACTGGGGCCTGCTCAGGAAACCGCTTCTCTATCTCAGCCTCTTCTTCAAGCGAAACCGGGCCGAGTACTATCGTCGCCTGAGCAACGTCCGCACCGAAGGCGATTGGGAAGGATGGCTCGACTTTTTTTCGATGGAGTGGCGACCATTGCTGAAGACTCCATCACCTCGGCGCATGGCCTGTTCACCCTTGTCACACAGGATCGCGAGCGGATTTTAGCCAGTGGCTCGATCTCCGTGTCCGCCATCCGGCTGTTCGAGCGTCTGCCGCACCAGCCCATCGTCACTGTGGCCACCGCGATGAAGCTGGTGAATGCGAGCAAGCCCACGGCCATGCGTGCCATCGGCATGCTGGAGGATATCGGTGTTCTTGTCGAGAGCACCGGTCGCAAGCGGAACCGTTCCTTTGCCTACCAGGCCTATCTCGATCAGTTAAGGACTGGCACTGACCCGGAATCAATCTGATCGGTCCAGTGGGGATGGCTGTCTCGTGATCGGTCCATCGGATTGATGCAATCCGGGCGCGGCATCCTTTCGGCCAGTGGGTCGGCGCATGTGCGTTTGAGACTGGTCTGTTGGGCATCGGGCCCAAGGTTGCAACCGACAGGGAAACGGCATTGATCGGGGGTGTAGCGGCAGCGAGGGACCAGAAATCCGTTGCAAATGGAGAAATATTTGCCATGGTTGCCTGGTCTTGTGCAGTGTGGTGCGGGCCATGATGGTCGGAGCTCCGAGGTATTGAAGGGCATGCTGCCATTGATGCACGTTTTATTGCAAGAGGTTTAATCTCATGACGAAAGTAACCGAGACGGAGCTGAAAGCCCTGGAACGGACCGAGGGCGGGATCACCCGCCGTCGCTTCGTGCGCGGCGGTTTGTCGGCTGCTCTGGCGGCCCCGCTGTTGAGCAACACGGTGTTGGTCAACAAGCTGATGGCCATGGATTTTTCCGGTCAGACACTCAAATTCATGATCATCCAGCCCCATGCGGGTTCCATCGAGCCTCTTTCGGCGGGTTTCGCTCAGCTGACAGGTGCTGAAGTCGAAGCGGTCCAGATCCCTTTCGATCAGGTGCGTGCCCAGGCGACACTTGATGTGGCATCCGGGACCAACGAGTTCGATGTTTTCGAATATTTCTACACCGATATCGGGGCTCTGGTGCGTGACAATGTCCTTGCAGACATCACCGATCGCATTGCCGCTGATCAGGATGTCATCGATCCCGGTGACTTTCTGGGATCGATCTATGATGCCTACACACTGGTTGATGGTCGACGCTACGGGCTGCCCTACGATGGCGACACCCATGTCCTCTACTACAACAAGGTCCTTTTTGACCGCTACGGTCTCGGCGCCCCGGCCACCTGGAATGACTATGAGAATGCCGCGCAGGTGATCACCGAAGGCGAGAAGGCCAACAACATCTTCGGTGCATTGATGATGGCCCAGCAGATCCCGGTGATTATCGGGTCGACATTCGCCAATCGGCTGGGAGGTTTTGGCGGCACCTTCACCGATGGGAGCGGCAACCCGACACTGGCGACGGATGCAGCGATCGGTGCTGCCCAAGCCATGCTCGATGCAGCACCGCATGCCACCCCAACACCGCTGGAGACCGGTTTCGGCAACTCGATCCCGCAGTTCCTCGGTGGTCAGGCCGGCATGATCGAGTTCTGGACCGATATGGGAACCTGGCTTGAGGATCCGGAACAGTCCCAAATGGTTGGTCAATGGGGCGTTGTGCCGATGCCGGTTGGCGGCAGCAACACGGTCAACCGACCGGCCATGAATGCCGGCCTTGCCTTCGGGGCCTCCACCGGCTCCTCGAATCCGGACATGGCCTGGGCGTTCGTCAAGATGGCCTCCTCCAAGGAGTTCCATGAGCAGGTGCTGGTCAACAACAAGACAGGCGTTGATCCGACCCGGAATACCGCCATCCCGGTCTACAAGGGTTTTGCACCCCTGCAGGGCGCTGTCGTCGAGCAAGCCATCAATGACGCCTTCCCGTGGCCACGCCATGCCGCTTCACCGGAAATGATGCAGGTTCTGACCGATGAGCTTGGCTTGATGATGGCTGGAAGCAAGACAGCCGAAGAGGCCATGATCGATGCCCATGCAGCATGGGAGAGGATTGTCGGCTAGGCGTCCACACAGAATCGGGTGACGATCACGTCACCCCTGTGAGACTGTGAGCGGTCGCATTCGCCGAAGGCGCGCGCGGGCATCCGGTCAGGATGCCGGGCGCGTCATTGCCCTGCTGTTGGTTATTCCCCTGGTTGTTGGCCTGGGGGTCTTCGCCGTCTACCCCTTCATTTATCTGATTGGTCTCGCCGTGACCGAGAGCAATCTGGCCAACCCCTTCAGCAAGTGGATTGGGGGCGAGCAGTTCAGTGAAGCGCTGGGGGATGCTCGCTTTGTGGCCTCACTCTGGCGCTCCGTGGCCTTTGCGTTCATCACGACGGGTCTGGCGATGGTGATCGGGGTGGCACTGGCCCTTCTGCTTGATCAGGCTGTCAAGGCGCGTGACCTCATCCGGACGCTCATCCTGCTGCCGCTCTTGACCCCACCGGTCACCGCAGCCATCATGTGGCAACTGCTCCTGATCCCGAATGGGGGTCTGGTGAACGCCATCCTTGCCGACCTTGCCCTGACCGATGCCCCGGTCAGTTTTCTGGGTGAGCCCACCCCGGCGTTTCTCTCCATCGTGTTTGCCGATATCTGGCAATGGTCGCCCTTTGTGGCGCTGATGTCCTTTGCTGCACTTCAGACGTTGCCAACGGAAGTCTATGAAGCCGCCAAACTGGAAGTTCGTTCGAAATGGCTGGTCTTTCGCTGGATCACCCTGCCCATGCTGCTCCCGGCCCTGATCGGGATCGCTGTCCTCAAACTCGTGATCGCCTTCAAACTCTTTGATCTGGTGTTCGTGCTGACCGCCGGTGGGCCGGGCCAGTCCACGACGGTTTCGAGTTTCTACATCTATCGAATTGGTATCCAGCAGTTCAATATCGGGCTTGCCGCGGCCATGACACTGCTCTTTGCCGTCGTTGTGGGTTTGGCGACCGTGCCCTTCACGATTGCCCATGACAAGGCGGTGGAGCGTCTGACATGAACCGTACAGCGTACCGGGTCATCATGACGGGTGTCGTCCTGTTTTTTGTCTTCCCCATTCTGTTCATGGCCATGGTCTCGCTGAAGGGTCAGGCGGATATCGCAACGGGCGACATCTTTCCCAGGGTGATTTACTGGCAGAACTTTCCCGATGCCTTCGGCTCGATTGCCCTCGACCGCTATCTGCTCAACTCGGCACTGGTGGCAGCGGGCGGTGCCCTCCTCACTCTCCTGATTGCAGTCCCGGCAACCCATGCCATCGTGCGCTACCGGATCGGCGGGAACTGGTTTCCTGCCGTCATCCTTGGCACCTATGTCGCGCCCCCGATCGTCGCTCTCTTTCCGTTGTTTTTTCTCCTGCGCACCCTCGGTCTCATCAACACTCATCTGGGCATCATCCTTGTCTATGGTGTGATGAACCTGCCGGTGGCGTTCTGGCTGCTCTCCTCGTTTGTCCGCCGGCTGCCGGTTGAACTCGAGGAAGCGGCCCGGGTTGATGGGGTCAGCTATCTCCGGACCCTGCGGTCCGTGGTGATCCCGCTCCTGATGCCCGGCATTGCCTCAACCGGCATCATCTGCCTGATTCTTGCCTACAACGAATTCCTCTTTGCCTCCTTTCTCGCCCGCAGCCAGGATACGCAGACCGTCCCGATTGGCCTGTCGCTCTTTCAGGGGGACCGGCAGTTGCGGTATGGGCAGATGGCCGTGGCATCACTGGCCGCCATGATTCCGGTGTATTTGCTGGCCCTGGTCTTCCAGCGCGGGCTGGTGCGGGGTCTGACGACGGGCGTTGGCAAGTAGTCCAGGGAGGAGAAGCGCAATGGCCAGCCTTCAGTTGCATGCGGTCACCAAACTGTTTGGCACCGAGACAGTTATCCATGGCGTGGATCTCGCGGTCAACGATCACGAATTTGTCGTCATTGTCGGCCCATCCGGTTGCGGCAAGTCAACCCTTCTGCGCATGATCGCGGGCCTCGAGTCCACCGACAGCGGAACCATTCACATCGATGCGATGGATGTCACGGATCGGGCGCCCGTCGACCGCAATGTGGTCATGGTCTTCCAATCCTATGCACTCTATCCGCATATGACCGTGGAAGAGAACATGAGTTTTGGTCTCCGGGCCAATGGCGTGGCCCGGGAGATCATCCGCGAGCGCGTCGATGCCGCCGCCCGCAGTCTGCAGCTTGCCGCCCTGATGCACAGGAAACCGGCGGCACTCTCGGGCGGCCAGCGGCAGCGTGTGGCCATAGGCCGAGCCATTGTCCGCGATCCCAAGATCTTTCTCTTCGATGAGCCTCTCTCAAATCTTGATGCCGAGTTGCGGGTCCACATGCGCGTCGAGATTGCCCGCCTCCACAAGCGTCTCAGGGCCACGATGATCTATGTGACGCATGATCAGGTCGAGGCCATGACCCTGGCCGACCGGATTGTCGTCCTCAATGACGGTCGGATTGAACAGATCGGCACGCCAGCCGATCTCTACGATGACCCTGACAACCGCTTTGTCGCCGGCTTCATCGGCTCACCCCGGATGAACGTCATCGCCGCCGAGGTCGCCTCGATTGATGAGCGGTCAGTCACGGTGACCCTGCCCGGATTTGGCAACGCCCCCATCGAGACGGCAGTCTCGGGCCAGGGGCTGGAGACAGGTCAACCGGTCACGCTCGGGGTCCGGCCGGAACATGTCCTCCACGAAGCCGGGACCGGTTCACCCATCACTCTTGCATGCGAAGTTGCGGAACGGTTGGGCGAGATCACCTATGTCCATACGCGAACTGCCGATGATGAAGAAATCATTGTCGAGCGGCGCGGTGATCGGTCCATTCGGGACGGCGACCGTTTGCAGATTTTTGTTCCCCGCGAGAAAGCCCTGCTCTTTGATGGCGACGGGCACCGCTGCCGCTGAGGCGGTGCCGGTCGGAAGGGATGCATCAGGATTCGGATACCCCGGCCTCGGCAAAGGAAGCCATACCGGTGTGGCACGCCACCGCACATCTGAGAACATGGGCAGCGACAGCGGCACCGCTCCCCTCACCGAGACGCATCTCGAGAGCAAGAAGGGGGGACAGATCAAGGGTCTCCAGAAGCCGGTGATGGGCCTGTTCCGAGGAGAGGTGACCGGCAACGACATGCGCGAGCATGTCCGGGGCACAGCGAAACAGCACCGCAGCAGCGGCCGTGCAGATGAAGCCATCGAGAACCACCGGCAAGGACGCCTGCCGGGCAGCGCAGAGGGCCCCGGTCATGGCGGCGACCTCCCGCCCACCCAGGCACTGCAACACACCGAGCGGATCATCAAGGCGCGACCGATGCCGACGGGTGGCGGCAGTGAGCACGGCGCGTTTCCGCTCGATGCCGGCCGGGTCGACACCGGTTCCGACCCCGATCCAGTCATCGGCAGTGCCACCAAACAGGCCAAGGCAGAGGGCTGCGGCCACCGTGGTGTTGCCGATCCCCATCTCGCCGAGGATCAGGAGGTCGGCCATCACGTCGACCGACTCCCAGCCCGTCTTGAAAGCTGCGAGTGTCTCATCGACAGACATGGCGGGAGCTTCAGTGAAGTCATGGGTGGGGGTTTCGAGGTCCAGGGCGATGACATCCAGCGTGCCCCCCAGCACGTCGACCAGCTGGTTGATTGCCGCACCGCCAGCGGCAAAATTGGCCACCATCTGGGCTGTGACATCGGCGGGAAATGCCGAGATGCCACGGGCAGCGATGCCGTGGTTGCCGGCAAAGATGACGGTCTGGATCGCCTTGATTCCGTCCGCACGCGGACCACGCCAGGACATGTACCAGATGGCAAGATCCTCAAGCCGACCGAGTGATCCGGGCGGTTTGGTGAGAACGGCATTGCGGTCGGTGGCCTGTTTGGCAGCCGCGCCGTTCGCCGACGGCTTGGTCTGGCAGCGGTCATGGATTTCGGCAAAGCTCCGGGGTGCTGGCGGCATTGCTGTCTCGCTCCCGAGAGGTTGATGGGGCATTTTGGGTCAGGGAGATTCAGGCCAGAAGACCGTCAAGCATCCTCTTGACAGCCAGCATGCCCGGGTCGTCAAGGCCGATGGATGCATCGCCATACATGCGGGCCCGGCCGAGACCGGCCGGGCGATCACGAAACGCTGTCAGGGTCTGGTCGACGGCCCGGCTGGCCGCTGTGGCCAGATCCTCTGGATTGGCAAGATCCTGGGTGGCTGCCGCGAGGGCATCAAGGACATCAAGGACACTCTTTTGCCCGAGCTCCCCCCTGCCCCGCGCCATCATGGCATCCCGGGCAGCGGCAAGAAGGGGCGAGACTTCGACGAACTGCACACTGTCCCTGCCCTTGCAGGCCTTGGCGGCAGCCATCAGGCCGGTGGCAAGCAAGGTCCCATATGAGGATGCCGAGACCCGCTGGAAAGCCTTGGACAACGCCATGAACGCCCGGCCAAGATCATCTGTCGGCAGTTCGGCCCTAGCGGCCTCGGACCAGCCATTGGCCAGCGTGATCCCGAGATCTCCATCGCCAAGTTTGCCATCCTGGGTGTTCAACTCATCCTTGCAGCTCCGGGCAATGGCTGCCAGCCGGTCCGCCGCCGCCGCCAGAGTCCGACAGTCAAGGGTCACTGGACCTGGGTCCAGAAGGCACAATGGCAGGGCGCCCGCAGGAGTGCCTCGAGCTCGTCGTCGAGCTTGCAGAGCGTCAGGGTCGCACCGGTCATTTCCATGGATGTGGCATAGCGCCCCACCAGGGGGACGGCAATGGTCACCCCATCACCCTCAAGCCGGGCCCTGGCGCGCCGATACATGATATAGAGTTCTTCGGGCGGTGTCGCGCCCAGTGAATTGACGAGAAGTGAACAGCGGTCGCCACGACTGAGCGGCATATCCGCCAGCAGGCGATCCAGCATCTCATCGGTGATGGCATCAGCCGGTTTCAGCGTATCCCGCCAGATGCCCGGCTCGCCATGCAGACCCATGCCCATCTCCATCTCGTCAGCCCCAATCGTGAAGGTCGGTTTGCCCGCCTGGGGCACCGTACAGGGTGTCAGGGCCATGCCGATGGAGCGGCAATTGTCGGCCGTCCGCTGGGCAACCCCGGTCACACTGGCCAGATCGGCCATGGTTGCCGCCAGGGCCCCGGCAATCTTGAAGGCATAGACCATGCCACCGGTGCCCCGCCGCTTGCCGGCCTCCGCCGGCGGGGCCGAGACCACATCATCGGCCAGCAGGACCGTGGTGGCTTCGATATCATCCTCGAATTCGACCGTCTCGCCGGCCATGTCGAAATTCATGACATCGCCACCATAGTTGCCGTAGATGCGAACAACTCCGGCGCCGCCATGGGCCACCCGCATGCAGTCGGCCATCTGGTCGGCCGAGGGCGAGGCAAAGACATCGCCAATGGCCACCGCATCCAGAAGACCCTCACCGACATAACCGGCAAAGACCGGCAGGTGGCCGGACCCGCCCCCGGACACGATGCCGACCTTGCCCTCCCTCGCACCGCCAGGTCGGGCCACCACCCGGGGATGGGGCAAGGCGTAGATCCCGGGATGGGCAGCAATCAGCCCTGCAAGCATTTCATCAACATAATCAGCCGGGTCATTGAGAATTTTTTTCATCGGGCCTCTCACGGAACAATGATACGATGGTCAGGACGGTGGCGGTCCC
The DNA here is from genome assembly GCA_965215545.1 of Paracoccaceae bacterium. Lineage (GTDB taxonomy): Bacteria > Pseudomonadota > Alphaproteobacteria > Rhodobacterales > Rhodobacteraceae > MPNP01. The sequence goes on along the minus strand of OZ244066.1, from coordinate 2,383,596 downwards.
GCCAGATGGGCGGGCCGCCGGTGCACCCGGCACCGTGGTGCCGGGTGGAGTGATGCTGGGTCTGGGGTGGCCTAGATCTTGTAACCAAGGGCGCGGGCACCATCGAGAAAGTTCTTGTACTGCGATTTCTGCTCGTCAATACCGAGTTTCTGGACGATCTGGACCCATTCCTCCGCGGCCTCATCAAGCGCCTGCTGCGATGTCAGCTCACCACTGATGGCCTTCGAGATATTCCGCCCGAGGGCATCGGCATACTCCGGTGCCCCCTCCCAGAAGAACTGCGGATAACCGACCTCGACATTGGCCAGACCCGCATCGAGATGGTTCCGGGCCCGACCGAATGTCTGGAAGATTCCGTCATTGACCGTCCAGAGTTCATTCGTTTCCCGTTGCGGGTTGGGCTCGATGTAATACTGGGCCGCGGCATCGGTGTAATGCGTCTTGCCAAATGGATCCGAGCCACAGAACGGGTCCGCAACGATCCGGTCGGAATAGTCCGGGTGCGACATCCGATAGATGAAGTAGAAGGCGGCATCCTTGACATCCTGCGGCAGGTTCCGCGGAATCGAGGCCGTCCGGCACCACAGCGAGATGGCACGATGCTGGACACTGCCATCATCCATCGGCCAGCCCGGGACGATCGTGGCCCCCTGATCCTCGGCCAGTTCGACACCCTGCTGCTGCACGGTGAACTCGGCAAGATCAATCCACCAGATGGACATGACATCCGAACCGGATTGCCAACGCTGGATTGTTGTTCCGATATCCATCGATTCGGCACCCGGGGGGCCGAACTTGATGATCTCGCGGTACATGTCCAGCGCTTCGGTAGCCTTGCCCTGATTGATGACAGGGTTCATGTTTTCGTCAAAATAGTTGACTCCCGCCGACGCAGCAATATCCATCCAGAAGCCCCAGCCGAAGTTCGGCGGATTCACGACCATGGATGTGCCGTAGATGCCCTGGCTTGAAAGTTCCTCGGTGAAGAACTGGGTGCAGTCAAGGAATTCGGGCCAGGTGGTCGGAACCTCGAGCTCCCGCTGGAACCGGGCGGAGAATTTCCTCTGCAGTTCGGGATTGTTGAAGTGCTGGTTCCGATAATGGAAGACATGGATGTCACCATCGAGCATCAGACCAACGGTCTCACCATTCCACTTGGTGTAGAACTCCCGATAGGCCGGCATGACCCAGTCGAGATACTCGCTGGTCCCTTCGTACTGCTCAAGGTAGGGATCAAGCGGTTCCAACTGACCTGTGGCAGCAAAGGCGCCAAAGTACAGACAGGGATACTGGACGAAGTCAAACCGGGGCTGGCGCGAGAGCAGCTGCGGCAGGATCTTGGCAACCGCATCACCACCATCATATTGCTCGCGGCTTTCAATCCCGACACCCGCTTCCGCCATGAGATGATCAGAGAGCCAGAGGGGCGCATGCAGCCAGTTGCTGTCCTGGAAATATTTCAGCCCGACATCATTGAAGAGCTTCTTGCCAGGCGGCACACTTTCCCTGCCCCAGGCCATCCGGCCCGACAGGGTTGATCCCGCCGCTGCAGTTCCGGCCCCGAGCGCCATGTTCTTCATGAACTTGCGTCGGGTCCACTGTTGCATCATCGACATGACTGTTTCTCCTTCGTCTATCAGTCAAAACCGATCCGCCCAGCGGCGGATCACCAGCCCATCAGAATCTCCGATTCGGGATCGAAGACCATGACGGCATCAGGATCATAGCCAAGTTGAATGGTGTCGCCAAGTCCAACCCGGATCTCGGGTGGGGCCAGGCACTGGAATTGGACGGTCCCGTTGGTCACCGTCAACATCGCACGCTCGCCGAGATATTCGTTGATCACCACGGCGGCCTGCACCGTATGGTTGTCCTGTGCCGCATGGTTGTCCCGTGCCCCATGGCTTTCGTGTGCGGGATGCAGGCACTGCGGCCGGATGCCGGCAATGACCTCGGCATGACCCGAATTGCGCACGGCTGCAGCGGTCCTTGGACCGGGGACAAGGACGAGATCGGTCTCGGGAATCGCAAGGCTCAGCGTACCATCGATCTCCTGGACCCGGGCCGTGAAGAAATTCGTTGGCGGCTCACCGATGAAGTCAGCCACAAAGACATTGGCGGGCCGGTTATAGAGCGTGGCGCGGTCACCGATCTGCTGGAGACGGGCATTCGACATCACCGCCACCCGATCTGCCAGGGCCAGGGCTTCCACCTGATCGTGCGTCACATAGACCATCGTGCGGCGCAGTTCGCGATGGAGGCGCTTGAGATCGAACAGCATCTGGAATTTGAGATGGGCATCGAGATGACTCATGACCTCATCAAGGATGAAGACCGACGGATCCCGAATCAAGGCCCGGCCCAGCGAGACGCGCTGCTGCTGGCCACCCGACAGTTCAGGGGGTCTGGAGCCAAGAATATCAGTAATTTGCAGGATCTCGGCGATCTTCAGGGTTGCCCGGCGCCGGGCGGCGGCATCGACACCCCGCACCTCGAGCGGGAATGCGAGATTCTCCTCGACCGTGAAATTGGGGTAGAGGGCATAGGTCTCGAAAGCCATGGCCACATTCCGGTCCTGAGGCTCAAGATGCGTGACCGGTCGATCGTCAAAGAGAATCGCGCCGGACGTCACCGTCTCGAGACCCACGATCATCCGGAGCGATGAGGTCTTCCCGCACCCGGATGGTCCGAGCAGGGCCACGAACTCCCCATCATCGATGTCGAGGTCAAGATCCTGGACGGCATGAACGGCACCCGGGCCACGCCCGTAGATCTTGTTGAGAGACGCAAGGACAACCCGTGCCATCAGTCCTGCACCGCCAGATTCCGTCCCGATTCGGCATCAAAGTAGAAGAGCCTGTCGAGATCAAGGGCGAGGGTGACCTCCTGGCCGGCATGGTAGGTCATCTCGGGATCCGTGATCGCGGTCAAGCGGATCCCCTCACACTGGACCAGCATGATTCCCATCGCCCCGAGTGCCTCATAGATGTCGACTTCAGCCTTCAGTGTCAGGCGTTCCGGCCCATCCGCCGTCACCGGTTGCAGATGCTGGGGACGCAAACCGAGCGTCAGGCGATCCTGCCTGTGGTTCTCGATCAGGGACCGGGCCGCTTCCGGCACCGGCAGGCGCAGGCGGGCCTGATCCGCCTGGAGGAAGAGTGCATCAGTCTCGGCAACCACATGCACCCTGACGACATTGATGGTCGGCTGGCCGAGATGCTCGGCCACCGTGAGATTGGCGGGTCTTTCAAAGAGTTCCCGCGGGGCACCCACCTGTTCAAGCCGGCCGCCCTTGCCCATCACGCCGATCCGGTCGCCAAGGGACAGGGCCTCGGCATAGTCATGGGTGACGTAGACCGTCGCAACCCGGCGCAGATCCTCGAGCGTGTGAAACTGGGTGCGCAATTCATGCCGGATCTTGGCATCAAGGTGACTGATCGGCTCATCAAGCAGAAAGACCTCGGGATCGGCAACCAGTGTTCGCCCGAGTGCGGTCCGCTGTTTCTGGCCACCCGAGACCTCGCCGGGGCGCCGCTCGAGGAGATGATCGATCTTGAGGAGTTTGGCCGTGGCCCGGACGCGTTGGTCGCGCTGGTTGTGGGGCAGGCGTCGGGCCCGCAGAGGGCTGGCGATATTCTCATAGACGGTGAGATGCGGGTAGAGGGCATAGCTTTCGAACGTCATGGCGATGTTGCGACGATAGGGCGGGATGCGGGTCATGTCCCGACCCCCCACGATCACCCGACCGGCATCCGGGGTCTCAAGTCCGGCAATCAACCGCAACAGCGTCGTCTTGCCAATGCCCGAGGCTCCGACAATGACGAAGAACTCACCCTCCTCCACGGCAAATGTGAGCGCGTCGATGACGGGAAATTCCCATCCCTTGCACAGACCCTCGACCGCAAGACGCGCCATCAGCCCTTGACCACACCGAGCGACAGGCCCCGCACCATGTAACGGCGCAGCAGGATGAACAGGGTGACGGGCGGGACCATGGCGATCAGGGAAAACGCCATCTGCAGGTTCCAGAGCGTTTGCGAGCCATGCGTGAAGGTCGGGATCACGATCGTGAAGGTCCGGACGTCGGTTCCGACAAAGAGATTGGCAAAGAGATACTCGTTCCAGGCAAAGATCCAGCAGAGCATGGCCACCGAGATCATGCCGGGCAGAACGAGTGGCAGGGTGACCCTCACAAAGGCCCTCAATGGTGTCCAGCCATCAAGATAGGCGGCCTCCTCGATCTCGACCGGGGCATCGCGGAAAAAGACCATCATCAGCCAGGTGGCGAGCGGCAGGTTGAAGACGAGATAGAGCAGGATCAGCGAGATGTGACTGTCGGTCCCCCAGGGGGTGTTGTCAAAAAGAAAGAACATGGGGACGAGAATGGCGACGGGCGGGAACATCCGATTGGAGAGAATCCAGAAGGCGAGATTTTCGCCTCCGGCCTGGCGTGGAAAGCGGGCAAAGGCGTACCCCGCGAGCGATCCGAGCAGCAAGGCCAGGGCGGTGTTGCCGGTAGCGATGATGAAACTGTCAACCAGGGCATTGAAATTGGTCCGTTCGGCAAACACCCCGAGGAAGTTCCCCGGCTGCCAATTCTGCGGCCAGAAGGTGGGAGCGGTGAGATTGGTCTCGGCCGTGGTCTTGAGGGCCGTAATGGTCATGAAATACAACGGAAAGAGCGTGAAGATGAGCCACAGGGCCAGAAACGTGAGAAACAGGACCCGGACATAGCGCCATGCATCCACCGGGCTTCCCGCCGCGGCCGGCATCCGGGTGGCGCCGCCCAGGGTCATGCTGCCACGCCCCGGCTCATGCGAACCCCTGCGCCTTCATGACCCGTTTCATGTATTTCAGGAAAAGGGTGATGATGACCGCCGAGATGATGAAGATGATGATGGCGTAGGCGGCAGCCTCGCCGATGGCAAACTCGCGAATGCCACGCTGGAATGCGATATAGGTCGGCAACTCCGATGACTGGGCCGGGCCACCACTGGTCATGATGTAGACGAGATCGACAAACTTGAAGGCATCCGTGAAGCGCAGGATGAAGGCAATGGCGATGACCTCCTTGAGCATCGGCAGTGTGATCCGCCTGAGCACTTTCCATTGGCTGGCGCCATCCACTCGCGCCGCTTCATAGACCGCCGGCGGCAGCGACACCCGTCCCGAGTAGACGATGAGCAATGGCAACGCGACCCAGTTCCAGGTGTCGGCCAGAATGATGGACCAGAGGGAGATGCCGGCATTGAACCATTCGATATGCTCCCCGATCAGACCAAGGTTCAGGAGAGCCTGGTTCACCGCTCCATTCGAGGGAGTCAAGAGAAACCGCCACAGGACCCCGACAATCGAAGGTGGCAGCATCATCGGCAGGACCAGCAGGATAAGCACGATCGTCCGGAGGGCATTCGACTTGATGCACTCATAGAGCGTGAGGGCCAGCAGTGTCCCGATAACCACCTGGAGACAAGCCCCGAAGGTCAGATACTGGACAAGATGTCCCAGCGAATCCCGGAAGCGTTCGGACGCAAGGACCTGGGCATAGTTCTCAAAACCGATATAGGCGTGTGTCCCCATGAAGAGGCCCTGGATATTGGTGTCCCGGAGCGAATGATAGAACATCCAGATGGTTGGATAGATAACAATGGCCAGCAGGACAGCCACGGGCAGACCCACAAGCAGGATCGGCACCCAGCGGGCAACGATCAGCGGTCGGTTGGTTCGCTTGTTCCTGAACCATTCCGGGTGATCAGGGGCTGCTGAACCATTGACTTCTGTCATGCGCGAGGCGGCCTCGACAGTCGGTGACCCCATGGCATCACAACGCTCTTCATCAGATGGTGCTCTTCATCAGATGGCCCTCGATGATCGCGGAAGAGTGCTGATGACAAGTTTGATGGCCACTGTCCCACCGTGTCCTTTCCGGACCTGACGGTCCTCACTGGATGCGAGAGCGATTCTTGCCAAATTTCAATCTGTTGTCAAACCGAAAAATGGGGCCGGCCTGTTCCGGCTCGCAGCCGGAGGGCATCAAGGCCAACCCAATCCTGTTGCTGCGGTGAACCCGGTGTGCCCATCGGTCATGGTCAACGCATGCAGCCTGATCCCGACGAGCAGCCAGGGCAAGTCCGGCATGCCCACATCATCTGATGACCGCGACGTCGAGACCTTGGTGCTGGACGTTGGATCAGACTGCGTCGGCAATCACCACCGGTTCCCTCCGAAGGATCGAAACCGCCTCGTTGTCAGGGACGCTTGCCTGTATCAGTTTGGCCGCCATTTCGCTCGGATTGACTGCGCTCATCGACCCCCTGCGCAAGGGCGTGGGCGACCTGCCCTGACCCCGGCTTGCCTCTGCCCGACGTTCGGCAATCAGATCATCAGCAAGGGACGACCTGTCACCCGGAAACCTTCGCAACCGCTCCCGGGCCCGCAGCACAACACCCTCCATTGGCTGGACCCGGAGCGCGCCCTTGACGGCCTCGAGCAGCACGGACGTGCCATCCAGACCGATCTCCTTGCGGAGGCCAGCGGGAACAACCGGAAGACCCTTGGGGCCGATCTTGACGCACACCGCGGTCATGGACCCACGCCCTGCCATTTCATTCGGGCACTCGGGCTGGATGCCAGTCCATTGGGTGCATTGCTGCACGATGCTCGGCCAAATCCTTCATGCCTGATCTCCCCTGCAGGACCGCCCTCCCTTCGGTTGACACCCGGCCGTTGCACCTCAGGGTGGCAGTGAGGTCGCCATGGGGAGGCAGCTGTGCAGATGATTGCGCTCTTGTCACAGAAGCCCTTTGCCGGTCGGATTGGCAGGGGGGGCTTTACCTTGGCACGACTGATGAATAGTCATCCGGAACCGGCAGGGGCGAAGATGAATGGAGGGCCGTGCCCCGTTCCGGCGACCGTATCTGCATCAGGCGGATTGCACGCAGGAAGAGGCCTCGACCGTGCCTGTCCCGCTTGACTCCGGGAGGAATTGACCATGACGACAACCACCGTGCCTGTCCCGGAAGGGTACAGAATCCTTGATCCCGATTCGCTGCGGGACCTGCTGGCCGGCCTGCCCGTCAGCGCGCGGATGGGTGGCTCCGCAGAGCACTGGACAGTCGAGGAGGTGGGGGATGGCAATCTGAATCTCGTCTTCATTGTCCGAGGTCCCGATGGTGGACTGGCTGTCAAGCAGGCCCTCCCCTATGTGCGACTGATCGGGGAAAGCTGGCCCCTGCCCCTGTCGCGGGCCCATTTCGAGCACCGGGCCCTCACCCTGGAGGCGAGACATGCACCGGGGCTGGTTCCGACAGTCCATCATTATGACGAGACGCTGGCCCTGATCGTGATGGAGTGGCTCGATCCCCACATCATCATGCGCCATGGCATGATTGCAGGCACCGAATATCCCAGGTTTGCCGAGGATATTTCCACATTCATGGCGGCGACTCTGTTTCACACCTCGGCCCTGGCCCTGCCGGCTGATCGCATGAAGGCCCTGACCGCCGAGTTTGCCGGGAATGTGGCCATGTGCAAGATCACCGAGGATGTGATCTTCACCGAACCCTACATGACGGCCGAGAACAATCGCTGGACCGAGCCCTGGCTCGATGCCTCTGCCGAGGCCACGCGGGGGGACAGTGAGCTCAAGATCGCCATTTCCCGTCTCAAGCGGAAGTTCATGGGGGCACCCGAAGCCCTGATCCACGGGGATCTGCATACAGGATCGGTCATGCTCTGGACCGAAGACACCCGCATCATCGATCCCGAATTCGCCTTCATGGGTCCGATGGGGTTTGATGTCGGTGCCGTGATCGCCAACCTGCTGCTCAATTACTTCAGCCAGATTGGTCACGAGGAGATGCCAGGGGACCGCGACCCGTACCGCACCTGGATCCTCGACACCACCGAGGCTGTCTGGAGTGGCTTCCGGAGCAAGTTCCTGCACCTCTGGGAGTCCGCCAGTCCAGACGCTGATGTCTATGCCAGGGGCCTGTTCGCCGATCCGGCGGCCATCGAGGCCCTCGCCCGGGAGCGCCAGGTGTACATGAACGCACTCCTTGCTGACACGCTGGGGTTTGCAGCCGCCAAGATGATCCGGCGTCTTTTGGGTGTGGCACACAACATCGACCTTGAATGCATCGCCGATACGAAACTCCGCGCCACGGCCGAGGTGCGGGCACTCCAACTGGCCCGGGACCTCATGGTCAATACCGATCGGTACACGACCATGTCCCATGTTCTGGAAGCTGCCGAAGCCATGAATGCAAGGCAACCGGAGTTCCATGTCTGATGAAGGAGAATTCGGCATGAAGATCAGTGGCACATCCTACCGGACGATCTGGGTGGCCGATGACGGTCGCACGGTTGAGGTCATCGATCAGACCAAACTGCCTTTTGCCTTCGATGTCCTGCAGCTCAAAACCCTTGGGGATGCCGCCGATGCCATCGAGCGCATGGTGGTGCGGGGTGCGCCCCTGATCGGTGCCACGGCTGCCTATGGTCTTGCCCTCGCCATGGACGAAGATCCCTCCGATGCCAATCTTGCCGCGGCCGGTCAACGATTGATGCAGACCCGGCCAACAGCCGTCAATCTTCGCTGGGCGGTTGACAGGGCCACAGCCGTCCTGACGGCTTGCCTGTCCAGCGAGCGCTGCGAGAAGGCCTACATCCTGGCCCGGGACATCTGCGACGCAGATGTCGAGATCAATGCTTCCATTGGCCGCCATGGGTTGCAGTTGATCCGGGAGATTGCTGGACGCAAGGACAGCGGTGCACCGGTCAATCTCCTGACCCACTGCAATGCCGGCTGGCTGGCAACCGTCGACTGGGGGACAGCCACCGCACCCATGTACATGGCCCACGATGCGGGGATCGATGTGCATGTCTGGGTCGATGAGACGCGACCGCGCAACCAGGGGGCCGCGCTCACGGCGTATGAACTCGGCCATCATGGGGTGCCGCACACCGTGATTCCCGACAACACCGGTGGCCATCTGATGCAGCATGACCAGGTTGATCTGGTCATCACCGGGACCGACCGGACAACGGCCACCGGGGATGTCTGCAACAAGATCGGCACGTATCTCAAGGCACTGGCGGCCCGCGACAACGACATTCCGTTCTATGTCGCCCTGCCTTCGCCCACCATCGACTTCACTCTGGCCGATGGGGTTGCCGAGATCCCCATCGAACAACGTTCCGATGACGAGGTGGCGCTCATGACCGGGGTCGATTCGGAGGGGTCCCTGCGGACTGTCAACATCGTTTCAGCCGGATCCCCGGTTGCCAACTACGCCTTTGATGTGACTCCGGCCCGGCTGATCAGCGGTCTGATTACCGAAGCTGGCATCTGCCCGGCCTCCCGGGACGGAATCGCCGCCCTGTTTCCCGACCGTCTCCAGGAGTCGAGCGACCCGACCTGAGCCGATCACGCCTCCCCGGCACCCTCTGGAACAGGACCATGACCCCCGTCTGGATCACCCGTCGTGGGCAGGAGATCGTCGCGGCGATCGGTCTCCTCACTCGCCTGCCGGTCCCCCGCACCGAGCCGCCCCCCTGCATGGCGCAGTCGGCCTGGGCCTGGCCCCTGATCGGGGCCCTGCTTGGCCTTGTCACCGCTGTTGTTGCCACCACGCTCCTGCAGTTTGGCGTGCCAGAACTCATCTGCGCCCTGCTGGTCACAGGCCTCATGGTCCTGCTGACCGGGGCCCTGCACGAGGATGGCCTGGCTGATTGCGCTGACGGTCTTCCCAATGGCAGCACTGCTGCAGAACGAATCCGCATCATGCGGGACAGCCGGATCGGGGCCTTCGGCACATTGACTCTCATTCTGGCCATTGGCCTGCGCGTTGCCTGCATTGCAGCACTCCTGGCAACCCCCTCGGTCACTGCAGCCCTGATCATCGTCGGGTCCGTCTCCCGTGGGGTCATGGCTGTGGCCATGGGCTGGCTGCCACCTGCAGCCCCGGACGGTGTCTCGGCAGCCGCTGGCCAGCCGAGCCCGGCTGTCTGCGTGATCGGGCTTGGCCTTGCTCTCGGACTGGTGATTTGGCTTGCCGGATGGGCCTGGCTGCCTGTTGTGGCCCTGGCCGGCATGCCGGTGGCCGGATTCTGCCTCTATGCCCGGCGCCGGATCGGTGGCCAGACCGGTGATGTGCTCGGGGCGGTGCAGATCCTTGCGGAACTGTCCTGTCTGGTTGGCATCATCATGACCGGGTGACCGCGCCGACCCTGCTCTCGCGCTGGCTGTGACAGGAGGCATGATTCGTGACGGACGGGCCCGGTCACGGATGGCATCATCCGGCATCGGCGCCTGAACCACGATCGGATCATGGCCTGGATCTATTTGTTGACATTTTTGATCAGGTATAGAATGTGACCGGCATGGCGGCGTCCGATGTTCCCGGACAGGCGGTCGGCTGGATCGTTGCGGGTCGCAAACTCCGGCCCCATGGACAGAATGAGGATGTCAATCATGATTGTATGCCATTGTCGGCAGGTCACCGATCAGACGATCTGCTCGGTTGTCGATACGATGCGCCAGTCCAATCCCGATCTCGAGATCACCCCCGGCAAGGTCTACCGGGATCTGGGCCTGACGCCGGACTGCGGTGGATGTCTCCCGTTGTTTCTTGCGATCCTGCAGACTGGTTCCAATCTGCCCTGCGCCGTGCCAATGGGGATCGCGTGTGAACATCAGGGAGAGTTGTTGCCATGAAGGGTGATGCCAAGGTCATTGAATATCTGAACCGCGCACTGCGCAGCGAGCTGACGGCCATCAGCCAGTACTGGCTTCACCAGAAACTGCAGGATGACTGGGGCCTGCAGCACATGGCCAGGAAAAGCCGGGAAGAGTCCATTGAGGAAATGCACCACGCCGACAAGTTGATGGAACGGATCATCTTCCTGGAGGGACATCCGAACCTGCAGAAACTGGATCCGTTGCGCATCGGCCAGACCCCCCGGGAAACCCTCGAATGCGATCTGGCGGCTGAACTGGAGGCCAAGGCTCTCTATTCGGATGCCCGGGAGCACTGTCGCGCAGTGGGTGACTATGTCTCCATGGCCGTCTTCGAGGCGTTGCTTGCGGACGAGGAAGGGCATATTGACTTCCTCGAGACCCAGATCGCCCTCCATGATCGTCTCGGGGCAGAAAATTATGCCAAACTCAATGCCGCCCCCATGGATCAAGCGGAATAATTCGCCATGAGGTCAAGCCCACGGCCATGATTCGGGGCCTGCGCCACCCCGGAATGGCACCCCGTGTTGGGACTGCCGGTCCCGCCCGGTGTCCGGACCCGTGATGGGGCGTCGGCGCATTGCGGTGGTCGGGGCCGGCATTGCCGGGCTGGGAACGGCCTGGCTGCTTGGACGGTGCCATGATGTTGTTCTCTTTGAAGCCGGGCGCCGGCTTGGTGGGCACGCCCGGACGGTCACGGTCCCCCTGCCCGGCCTCGGCCCGCGACCCGTTGACACGGGATTTATCGTCTTCAACCGGACAACCTACCCCCATCTGAGCCGTCTGTTTGATCACCTTGCGGTGCCGGTCCACAAGAGCAGCATGTCTTTTGGGGTATCCGTTGATGGCGGCGCCATCGAGTATGGATCGAGCAGTGTCCGGTCCTTTCTTGCCCAGCCCGGCAATGGCTTGCGCCCCGCATTCTGGCGGATGGTGCAGGATATGGCACGCTTTTTCCGAACCGCAAGCGCCGATGTGACCCGGCATCCTGCCATGACCGTCGGTGAACTGCTCGCCCACCGGCGCTATGGACCCTGGTTCGAACAGCACTACCTGCTGCCGATGAGTGGTGCCATCTGGTCCACACCCAACGCCCGCATACGGGCGTTCCCGGCCGCTTTCCTTGTCCGTTTTTTTGCCAATCATGGTCTGCTGTCCCTCAGCGGGCAACATCAATGGTGGACAGTCACCGGGGGCTCCGTATCCTATGTGGACCGGATGGCGGCCGGTCTCGCGGCCGAGATCCGCCAACAGACCCCGGTCGAAGCCGTGCTGCGGACACCAGCGGGCATCCATGTGCGCGCCGGCGGCGGAGAAGAGATGTATGACGCTGTCATCCTGGCCTGCCATGCAGACACGGCTCTGGCAATCCTCAAGGATGCGACCCGGCAAGAACGGCGGATCCTCGAGCGGATCCGGTTTCGTACCAACCGGCTCGTCTTGCACACCGACACCGCCATGATGCCTCGACGGCGTGCCTGTTGGTCAAGCTGGGTGGCCCTGACCACAACAGGGCAGGCCAGCAGGCCGCCAACGGTGTCCTACTGGATGAATTCCCTGCAGGGCCTTCCTGCATCCCTTGATGTGATTGCCACATTGAATCCGCCGCCTGACCTGGATCCGGCATGCATTCTCGATGAAACCACATTTACCCACCCCCGGTATGACCAGGCGGCCCTTGATGCCCTGGCTGAACTGGCATCAATCAATGGTCGGGCAGGCACGTTCTATTGCGGCGCCTGGACTGGCAATGGGTTCCATGAGGATGGCCTGGCCAGTGCGGTGGACATTGCCGCGCAATTCGGGATCGCTCCCGCATGGATGTAGACGGATCCTCCCTCGTCACGGCCCGGGTGCTGCACCGTCGGGACACCCCGACCGCCAATTGCTTTGTCTACGGGATGGACTGCCTCCTGCTTGATGACGCGGCTCTTGCGGGCCGGTCAAGGCTGCGGCTGTTTTCCTATGGTCAGCCCAATCTCGTCTCCCTGCATCCCGCCGACCACGGCATCGGGGCGATCCAGGGCCGTGATGAGGTCCGCCAGGCAGCCCGGGAGGCCGGCATTGACGGGATCCGATCCGTGATGCTGTTGTGTCACCCCCGCTACTGGGGCTACACATTCAATCCCGTGAGTTTCTGGTTTCTCCTGGGGGCTGGGGGGTCCCTGCGGGCGGTTCTGGCCGAGGTCCACAACACATACGGAGAGCGTCATGGATATCTTTGCCACGATGACGCGGGAGGCGATATCAGGCCTGCAACCCCGATCACAGCCCGCAAACACTTCCATGTCTCACCCTTTTTCGACATCAGGGGAACGTACAGATTCACCTTTCATCTGGATCCTGAACGAGTGGCCGTCCGCATTGATTATGACGATGGCGAGGGTGGAGGTCTTGTGACCAGCATCGCCGGCCCGCGCCGGCCCCTGACCGATCGTGCCCTGCTCAGGGCGCTCAGCCGGCGCCCCCTCGGCGCCCTCCGCGTCTCGGCACTGATCCATTGGCAGGCCTTGCGGCTCTGGGCCAAGGGTGTCCGGTTCCGCAAACGTCCGCCTCGACCGGACAGGAACCTGACATGACCCTGCGCACAGCCATCCTGATCCTCTTGCTGGCGACGGCCGGCATGGCAACGCCACCCCCGGAACTCGCGGGGCGCATTGAACGCCCAACGCCCGCTGGCTGCACGGATTACTGGTTCCTGATCATTCAGCTCTATCGGGCTGAACTGTGGTCGGATGCCACCACCTTGCCCGGCGAGGACTATGGGCTGACACTGACGTACCGGAATGCCTTCAGCCGCCGACAACTGATCGAGACCTCCATCGCTGAGATGCGCCGGATCTCGGGGCGCCCGGCAGCCGATTTCGAGTCCTTCCGGTCTGAACTGACCCGGGCCATGCATCCGGTCCGCCGGGGTGATCGCTACACGGCCTGGCGATCGGGATCAGGGCAGGTGGAGCTCTTTCTCAATGGCGAATCCACCGGCACCCTGACCACAGATGGCGACCTCTTTCTTGCCATTTGGCTGGGGCCCGACACGCGCTCGCCGCATCACCGCATGAACCTGCTCAGCGGTGTCTGTGATGACTGACCCGAGGCGGGTCCCCATTCCGACCCGCACCCTGCTTCCACCAGGGTGCGTGGCAGCTGCACTCGCATTTGCCGGACTGCCGCTCTACATCCATGTTCCCCGCTATTATGTTGATGAGATGGGCGTCGGTCTTGGCACGATTGGCATCATTCTGCTGCTGGCCCGCGGTCTGGACAGTCTGCAGGACCCCATTCTCGGCCGTCTGGCGGATCTCTGGCGAGCCCGGCGGGAACTCTGGGTCATCGTGGCAGGGATCAGTCTTGTCCTCGGTCTGGCCCTGCTGTTTTCCCCACCCGACCTGGGTGTTCCGCTGCCAAGACTGGTCATCGGCCTGTTGGCGGCCTTTACCGGGTTCTCGGCCCTGCAGATCGCCCTGTTTGATCACGGTCTGGCCCAGGCCCAGGGGGCCGGGGGCGGCTACACCCGTGTGGCACTCTGGCGCGAGGCGGGGGGGTTGGCCGGCATCTGTCTCGCCGCCCTGACACCCGCTCTCACGGGACGAATTCTCGGTGAAGGTCTTGCCTATCCCGGCTATGCAGCCTCCCTGGCCCTGCTGGCCCTCATTGCCCTCGCCTGGATGCGCCGGACCTGGCGGGTTTCAGGCGCATCGAACCCGGTGGGGCGTCTGGGTGATGCCCTGCGCGCCAACGGGCTGCGGCCATTGCTGACGTTCGGTTTTGTCAATGCACTCCCGGTGGCCATCACCTCAACGCTCTTTCTGTTTTTTGTCAGCGATGTCCTGGAGGCCGAATCACATGCCGGGGTCATGCTGCTGGTCTTTTTCGGCGCTGCGGCCCTCGCGGCGCCCGCCTGGGCCCGCCTGGCCGACAGGATCGGTCGCAAGAGAGCCGTGCTCGGCGGCATGCTGGTGTCGGTCCCGGCCTTCGTTGGCGCCTCGACCCTGACCGCCGGTGACATCGCGCCCTTTTACGGCATTGCCGTCATCTCCGGTGCTGCACTGGGAGCGGACATGACCCTGGTGCCGGCCATGCTGGCCGACCGGATCGCCGGACCCGGTGGCCAGATCTACGCGGTCTGGATCTTCCTGCAAAAGTCGGCCCTCGCGGTGGCCGCCGGGACGGCCCTTCCGCTTCTGGCCCTGGCCGGTTATACACCGACCGGGCCGGGAACCGGCAACCTTGCAGCGCTTTCAGTGGCCTATGCACTCGTCCCGTGCGGGCTGAAACTCGTTGCGGCCCTTGGGCTGTGGTTCTGGGTACACGACCGAGGAGACCACGCATGACCCAGGACCACGCTGGCGTGACGACAAGGGCGCTTGACCTTGCCGCCTACCTTGGGGGCGCCGTCGAGGGTGCGGGTCTGGTGCTGAGCCGCTCGGGTACGGTGATGATGCGCTATACAATCGCCATGACCGGTGTCCGGACCGGGTCCAGCCTGGTGATTGATGAAGTCTGCCGGTATGAAACCGGGGATGTCGAGGACCGGCACTGGCATCTCGAATTTGCCAAGGATGGCACCTTTACCGCGACTGCCGACGGGATTGTCGGTCGCGCGGCGGGCTGGCAACGCAGCCATGAGGCCCGGATGCGCTATCGCTACCGGATCCCGCGCCCATCCGGCTCTGTCATCGTCAGCATCGTGGACCGGTTCTTCCTGATCGATGACGGGACGCTCCTGAACACAGGTCGCATGACAAAATTCGGCATCATGGTCGGTGGACTCTACACATCACTGCGTCGGGCCCCAGCCAGCGACGCAGCCCCTTGAGCACCCTTGCCGGCAGACGCTATTGGCTGGTGGGTGCCAGTGCCGGGATCGGCCGGGAGCTGGCCATCCGGTTGGCCCGGGCCGGCGTGACCCTGGTGGCCTCGGCCCGCGATGCGGCGGCGCTTGACAGTCTGGTCGCCAGCCTGTCCCCGGTCTCCGATGGGTCTCCCCACCAGGCCCTGGCTCTGGATGTCCGGGATCGCGCGGGGGCGGCGCGAGCCTTCAAGGCCGTCGGTGCCATTGACGGCGTGATCTATTGTGCGGGGGTCTATGAGCCCATGACAGCCCGGCAGCCTGACAGCGAGGCCCTTGAGGCCATTGCCGATGTCAATTTCACCGGGGCCCTGCGGGTGCTGGCGGCAACCGTACCGTATTTCTGCGAGCGGCGGGCCGGCCATATCGTCCTGGTCGGCTCGCTCTCGGGGTACCGGGGCCTGCCCCGGGCCTGGGGGTATGGAGCCAGCAAGGCCGCGATCATCCATCTCGCCGAAAACCTGCGCTGTGATCTCAGGGGGACCGGCATCCTCACCCAGATTGTCAATCCCGGATTCGTGGCCACACGGCTGACCGCAAGAAACACCTTTGCCATGCCCGGACTCATGTCAGCCGGGACAGCCGCC
This sequence comes from Paracoccaceae bacterium, assembly GCA_965215545.1. GTDB lineage: Bacteria > Pseudomonadota > Alphaproteobacteria > Rhodobacterales > Rhodobacteraceae > MPNP01. The sequence goes on along the minus strand of OZ244066.1, from coordinate 2,367,419 downwards.
GACAGGATCGTCCGCGGCATGCAATCGGGACGCTTCGAGATTGCCTACCCCCTGTTCATGGTCCTGCTCTTCAAACTGCTCGGCACCCTCCCCCACCGCATCTATTTTGCTCTCGTCTCCCTGGTCGGGCAGCAACGACCCTCCGGTTCCACATGACGATCACGACAGCCCATGACCCTCGAGACTGATCTGGGACCGGCATCCAGGGGATGGCAATGGGGCCCCATGTTCACCCGTCCCTGGCAGCAGGTCTGTCTGGCCGCCCTGCGCGGCATGGACCATGGATCGCTGACCGCTGTGCTGCCGGACGGGCAACGGCTGTCATACAAGGGCGGGCGGGCGGGCCCCGCCGGCCAGATCACCATTCACCACCCCCGGTTTTTCCGTCGCCTGTTCACCCATGGCGCCCTCGGCTTTGGCGAAATGTACCTGGACGGGTGGTGGACAACCCCGGATCTCGATAACCTGCTGGATGTCTTTCTCTTCAACAGCAACAGCCTGGCCAGCCAGTTCTCCGGTCGGCGGCCATTCCTGCTCCCCGAGCGCTGGCGGCATCTCCGCAAGGGCAACACCCGCAAGGGAGCCCGGCAGAACATCGCCCATCATTACGATCTTGGCAATGACTTCTTTGCCCTCTGGCTCGATGGCACGATGACCTACTCCTCGGCCCTCTTCGGGCAGGACACCGAGAGTCTGGAGACGGCCCAGGCCAACAAGTACGAGTCCATCTGTCGGATGCTGGCCCTGGCACCGGGCGATCGGGTGCTGGAGATTGGCTGTGGCTGGGGCGGGTTTGCCGAGCATGCCATCCGCCACCACGGGGCCCAGGTCACGGGGCTCACGATCTCGCGGGAACAGGCGGCATATGCCCGCCGCCGCCTGGCCGGGGCCGGACTGGCCGGGCAGGCCCGGATCCTTCTGTGTGACTATCGGGACGCGGTGGGAACCTACGACAGGGTCGTGTCAATCGAGATGATCGAGGCCGTCGGCGAACAATTCTGGCCGCTGTATTTTGCCACCATCCATCGCCTGCTGCGCCCGGCCGGCACCGCAGTCATCCAGGCCATCACGATCGATGACCGCTGGTTTGCCGGCTATCGCACGGAAACCGACTTCATCCAGAAATACATCTTCCCCGGAGGCATGCTGCCCTGTCCGACGGCCCTGGCGACCGCGACCCGGCGGGCGGGGCTGGTCGCCGGCCCTGTGCACACCTTCCCGACAAGTTATGATCGAACCCTGCGGATCTGGCGCAGGCGGTTCAATGCCGCATGGCCATCAATCGCTGCCCTTGGATTCGATACGCGGTTCCAACGCATGTGGGACTACTATCTCGCCGGCTGTGCGGCCGGATTCCGCACTGGCGTGACCGACATTGCCCAGATGGAATTCTGCAAACCGTCATAGGGGTTCCATCCAACACCCGATCGCTGCCGGACCCAGCGGCAAGGCAAGGGGAATTCGGTGCTGGGTCAGTTTGGAATTTCCCTTTTGCGGCAAGGTTTCGGACCGTTCGGCTTGCGGCCCGCTCTCGCACGGGCGTTACTCCTCCAGCAGACAGGTGGGCACGCCCCGGGGCCAACTCCAGAAGCCCCTGCAGGTCGGGTTCTGCGCCCGTGTCTGGCAGCCCTTGCCGCCCGCGGCCCTGAGCTGAATTACCGGGCTGTAGACCCTGTACTTGCTGGATTGGAGACGGCCTAGATAAGGCGTGCTTTTCTCCAGCGTGAGGAACATCTCACCCCCGCCGCCGTAGCCGATGTTCTGGCCGGCCTTTACCCGGACCTCAATCGTGTGCTGGCCTGTGAGGTTTTCAGTCAACGGCGCTAATCCCTTGCCAATAAAGTTCTTCCAACGCGTCGATGCCCCTGTCTTGTTCCGAAACTCGAAGCGTTCGTGGTTGCCTGTGGCCTGGATGACAAGGTAATTTTCCCCACTCCATGCGTTCCCGTCCGTCTGCTTTGGAGGAATTCGCAACCGCAGGGGTGCCACCCGTCCTTGCTCGCCGCAACCAGTCAGCACATTGCGGCCGGGATTGTCCAGCACGATGGTCGGCTTGTAGTTGTTGTGGGCGGGAACGACCTCGGCTGTGGCCAGTGTGGGCAGTAGCGTCAAGACCACCAAGGCGGCGGCAAGGACCGTCAGGCGGTCAGGGGGGGGGGATCACGTGTCGCATGGCAAGGTCTCCTGTGTGGATGTTGCACAGTCTAGCAGCTGGGCGGCGCGAAGGCAAATTCTATTTTCAAACTGAACCACTACTGGGAATTCGGGAAGGGGGAACGGGGATCGGGGTCCTGGAGACCGTCGATCTACTCGTTGCCCTTGCCGGGGGCCTCGTTGAAGTATTTTTCCAGTTTGCCGTCTTCGTTCTCCCGCGCCTCGGCATCCGGCAGCGGGTCGCGCTTTTCGATGATGACGGGCCAGATCTCGGAATATTTCCGGTTGAACTCCACCCATGTCTCCATGCCGGGTTCGGTGTCGGGCAGGATGGCATCGATCGGGCATTCCGGCTCGCAGACACCACAATCGATACATTCATCCGGATGGATCACGAGCATGTTGGCACCTTCATAGAAGCAGTCAACCGGACAGACTTCCACACAGTCAGTGTATTTGCAGCCAATGCAGCTGTCAGTCACAACGTAGGTCATTCTTCTTCCGGGTCGAACACCGCTGCCTTCAGATAGGTGCGCTGGCCGGCGGTTGCAATATCGCCACGGCAAACAATCACAATTCTGCCCTGCTGCGTCATGTTCACTGGCCCTGCGACCCGAGACAGCGGGTCAATCACAATTCATCGCGCAGCGCCAACAGGGCAGCAAAGGGGCTGTCAGGATCGGGGGTGGCAGCCTTTTTGGGTCGTGCAGGAGGCGTCATGTCCACCTTGCGGGCCTGGCGGTCCTTCCGACCCCGGGCCGGTTTGCGCCGTTGGGGGCGCGCCTGTGCCCCTGCCTTGCCAGCCTTCTTCCCGCGGGCCGCCGCGCGCTCGGGGCGGTCCGTCTGCTGCCGGCGGCTGTAGACATAGAACACCTCGATGGTCTCTTCAGCCATCTCCCGGTCATCCTCACCAGTTGCGACCTCGGCCACGGCAGGATCCATCTCGCCCGCTCCACTGGCGACATCACAAGTCGCCCGATCGATCACTGGTGCCTGCTCGATCACTGGTGCCTGCTCGATGACTGGCGGTGGTGCAGCGTCCCCGGGTGCCGGACCTGCCTGCGGATCGACAGCCATCTCATCATGGGGTGGAGAATTGCTTGCAACCGATTCGTCGATCGGTGCAGGGGTCTCGACTGACACTGAATCGTCCACGACCTGTCGTGCAGGACGGGGTCGTTCACCGCGCCTAGCCGTATAGCCAAGACCCCGCATCACCTTGGCAAAATTCTCATGCGTGGTCCCCGTGATCGAGAGCATCTCGGCGGTGGCCTCGAACTCCATCTCGGACTCAAACCCCCAGAGCAGCATCATCAATCGGTCAAGAATATCCGCCCGGATAGCCAGGGTGCCGATGCGGACGTAGCCACAGATGGGATAATAATCCTTCGGCATCGCCCGGTCCACATCGACTGTTGTCAAGCCGGCCGGGGGTGCGGTTGCGAGGGTCTCCGCGCCAGTCTTGAGCGACCAGAGCAACAGACGCAGCTGCGTCGCCTTGGGTTTGAGGGCCGAATGGACAAAGACGCTGTGCTGGGCGATCTTGACACCATGTTTGCGCAGTTGCGTCCGGCAATCCGCATCGATACCCTTGAGATCGTCAGCCACCATGCGGCGGTTGAGAACACCAAAGGATTCAGTGAGTTTGAAAGCAAGTCCACGGGCTGGTGCGGAGAGGTCCCGATCATCCCGGAGCGCGAGCAAGGTGCCAAGATGCAAACTGACCATATGCTCGACGAAGGCCGTGATGCGGCTTTCGACCTGATCCCTGATTGATGCGTCGGCGGTCTCGTCGACCAGCACCGTCACACCGGGACGCAAACTGTCCTGGCCACTCTTCAACCTGCCGACCGGATGACCTTCCCAGAGGATACAGCCATCGTCACCCAGCTGCAGATCGCCATCCGGCGTGGACGCAAGGCGCTTGGCACGCGTGGCCAATTCCGGGCCCACCAGCCGGGCACTGGCAGCCTTGAGGACCCGCTCCTCTTCCGGTGTGGATCCCTGTCGACGGACAAACCGGAAGCCCTGGAAATGACCCAGTTCCTGTCCTTCGAGTGTCAAGCGACCTGTTTCCGTCATATCCGCTTCCAGATCATTCCCCTGTTTCAGGCGCTTGCCCAACCGCGACGTCCCTGCATCGACAAAACGACGTGTCAATCGCTTGTGCAGTTCATCTGACAGCCGGTCTTCGACATCCCGGGCCCGCTGGCGCCAGTGGGATGGATCTTCAACCCAGTGCGACCGATAGGCGACATACGCCCAGGTGCGAATATACGCCAAACTTGTCGCCAATGCATCTATGTCACCAGTGGTCCGGGCCAGCGCATCAACCCGGGCGGCCAGCCAGTCATCCGGGATGCAGTCATGATCCCGCAGGAAGATGTAGATCTGCCTGATGAGACCGGCGTGGGTTGCGGCGGCGTCCTTGCGAAAGTCCGGCAGCTGGCAGACCTCCCACAAGAGGCGCACATCATCCGGGGTCGTGGTACGCCGCAGCACGTCTCTGCACGCCGCAAGGGTCTCGAGGACGCGGTGATCCGTGGTCTGCCGAACCTTGATCAACCGACGATGGGGCGAGGGTCTCGCAAGCGACTGCACCAGTGTCCTGATCGAGCGGAAGTCAAGGGCGCTGTTGCGCCACTGCAGCCGCGCAATGGCTGCAAAGCGGCTCTCCTCGATCGAGTCCACCTCGTAGCGGTTCAGCTCCTGACAGTCGCGCGTGACCCCGAAGGTCCCGTTGGTGCGATACCGACCGGCCCGGCCGGCAATCTGGGCAAGTTCGGCCGGCATGAGAGCACGGACAGTGCGGCCATCGAACTTGATTCGTGAGGCGAAGGCGACATGCCGGATATCGAGATTCAACCCCATGCCGATGGCATCCGTGGCCACGAGGTAGTCCACATCGCCATTCTGGTAGATGGCAACCTGGGCATTGCGGGTCTTGGGGCTGAGCCCGCCCATGACCACCGCCGCACCGCCGCAGTGACGGCGCACGGCATCGGCGATCATGTAGACATCCTCGATTGTGAAGGCGACAATCGCCGTGCGCGGTCGCATGCGGGCAATCCGTACCCGCCCCGAGTAGGTCAGGCTCGAAAGGCGTTGCCGCAGGTCGATCTGGATCTCGGGAACCATGTCCTTGATGATGGGGGCGATGGTTCTGGCCCCGAGAAACAGGGTGGCAGCGCGCCCCCTTGCATGCAGCAGGCGATCCGTGAACACATGGCCACGCTCGCTGTCGGCACAGAGCTGGATCTCGTCCACGGCCATGAAATCGACGTCATTGCCGACCGGCATCGCCTCGGTGGTGCAGATCCAGTAGCGGACCGCTGGCGGCAGGATGCGCTCCTCACCGGTGACGAGGCCTACGACCGCATTCCCCTTTTCGGCCCGGACCTTGTCATACACCTCACGGGCCAGCAACCGCAGTGGCAGACCGATCATGCCCGTCCGATGTTCCAGCATCCGGGCGATGGCTTCACGTGTCTTGCCGGTATTGGTGGGCCCCAATATGGCCGTCACACGTCCTGACAGCTCATCCATCGCTGCAATCCATGACTGACGGACGACACACCCCGTGTTGCCGCTCGGATGAACCCCGGCATCCCGCATCCCCGGGCCCACGCCCCGATAGCAGGTCCCGACATGTGCAGGGTCGGGCCAGGAGGGTTGCCGACCGATGCCGGCAGTGCACCAGAACCCCATCGCTGTGATCATTGCACCCCGGGGTGGCATGGGGGACATGATTGACTGTTGCATGGCTCGGTCCGGTCGTGATCCAGGATGCGCACATGGGAGATTGATGCATCATGACCCGTTTGCCTCCTCCAAAGTGCAACGCTACGCTGGTCCCGGGATGAGGCCGGGACCTAATGGGATCGGGGCGTGATGCGGGTCTCGACACGGGCGATGGATTCCTGCAGACCGCGTCGATTGGGACTGAGATCCTCTACCCGTCGGTAGGCGGCAAGAGCCAGCGCGTCCTGGCCGGTCTGTTCCAGGATCAGGGCCAGCCCGTTGATGGCCCCGAAGTGCCTGGGGTTCAGCTCAAGTGTCGTTTCGATATCCCGGATGGAGGCCGGGAAATTGCTCCGCAGGTAGTGGAGAGTGGCTCGCAGATTCCAGGCTTCCGCGAAATCCGGCTTTCCCTTCAGGGTCCGGTTGATCAGACGCAGTGCCGTGCGATAATTGCCCCTGTCCGCATTGGTGCGGGCAAGAGCATAGAGGGAATCGATCACTGGAGAACCCGAAGAGGACCAGAGCCGGAGAATCTCGCTCTCGATCCGTATCGTCTCTTCGGGTCCGCTGGTCTGCAACCGGTCAAAAAGGGCATCAATCCGGCTGGGCTGAGCCGTGGCCGCACCGGTCGCGGCAAGTGTGCAGGCCAACAGCACGGCACCGGCCCATGACCGGACAACACTGGCCCGGGACTGGCTGCCCCATGAGCAGTTCGGGTGGCGGGCGGTGCAAGCGATCTGCACGGGATGGGTCTTTCCTGAACGATCTGGACAAAGCATCGGATGAGCACCATGGATAGCGATATTGACAGGGCGGTCAATGCCCTGCGGGCGGCGATCAAGCCCGGCCACACGGGGACCGTCATGCTGGTCCTCGACACCATCGGTTCACTGGTCGTCCGGGATGGCGTGGTGTCGATCGGGTCCGGCCCGGCAGACTGCACACTGACCGCATCTCCCGCGGTCTTCCTGGCCCTCCTGCGGGGCGAACTCAGCCCCCAGGGCGCCTATCTTGCCGGCACCCTGCACATTGATGGCTCGTTGACAAGGGCCATGGCTTTCGCCCGCCATATCATATGACACCCGAATCCATATGAGATCCGAATCGCCGCCTTTCCTGCATGACATTGTGCCGGATTGCCCACGACCCCGGACCACCTGGCTGCACGCCGATGACGGTGTCCGCCTCAGGTTATCCATCTGGGAAGGTGGCTCACGGGGAACCGTGATCCTCTTCAATGGCCGGACCGAGTATATCGAGAAATATGCCTTCCTGGCCAGGCCCTTCCTGCAGCATGGCTATACAATTGCCATGCATGACTGGCGGGGACATGGCCTGTCTGACCGCTTGCACGGCAATCGGGATCTCTGTCATGTGGAGAGGTTTGCCTCCTATCAGATGGATGCCGATGCCGTCCTGGCTGCCCTTGAACGCCTGGCAGTGCCCCGCCCCTATCATCTCATTGCCCACTCCATGGGCGGCTGCATCGGCCTGCGGATCCTCCACCGCACCGATGTCTTCCGATCGGCTGTGTTTCTGGCCCCGATGTGGGGATTTTATCTGAACCAGTTCGTCGGCGGTGCCGCGGTGGTCCTGTCGACAGTTGCGACGCTGACGGGATTCGGCGGGACATTTGTGCAGGGCACCGATCGGCAGAACTATCTCCAGACCGCCCGGACCGACCATAATGTCCTCACATCCTGTGCCGTGACGTTTCTCAACCTCCGGCACCAGATCGAAACCCATCCCCGACTGTCCCTTGGCGGGCCCTCCTGGGCATGGCTGCGGGCGGCGATGAGCGAGACAGCATCCCTGTGCCGTCGGGCCCCACCAGACACTGAAGCCCTTGTCTTCCTCGGCACAGACGAGCGGGTTGTCGACCCGGACGCGATCCATGCCCTCCTCTCGACATGGCAGCACGGCGCGTTGCGCACCCTTCCCGGCTGCAAGCATGAGCTGCTCATGGCAGGCAATGCTGTCCGGGCGAACCTGATTGCCGATATCCTTGCCTTCCTTGGTGCACGCGACTGACTCGCCATTGTCCCGCTCCTGTGACTCGGAAATCGTTGCCCTGGAAGGGAAATCAGTCTTGAAAAATCGGTCAGGGACACAATATGTAGACCGGAATGCTCGTCATGGGGACGAGAACCGTCACAGGAGGTATCAATGAACCAGATCGGAACCTCGAGTCCATCATATATCGGTACACAGGTCCGTGATGAAGGTCTGCGGAAATACATGAACCGTGTCTATGGGCTCATGTCCCTGGCCATGGTCATCACAGGCCTTGTTGCCTACCTGACCGCCAGCAATACAGCCCTGATGCAAGTGATTTACGGCACACCGTTGCAATGGGTTGTCATCTTTGCGCCCCTGGTTGTCGTGTTCACCATGAGTGCCCGGATCAACAGGATGTCCAGCACGACGGCCCAAACAGTCTTCTGGGCCTTTGCAGCCTTGATGGGTCTGTCGATCTCCTACATTTTCCTGGCCTATACCGGGTTTTCGATTGTCCAGACCTTTCTGATCACCGCCATCGCCTTTGCCAGCCTCAGCCTCTACGGTTACACGACCCAACGGGATCTCAGCGGGATGGGGTCGTTCCTGATCATGGGGGTTGTGGGGATCCTGGCTGCAGCCATCCTGAACCTGTTCATCCAGTCTGCCCCGCTCATGTTTGCCATTTCGAGCCTCGGCGTCCTGATCTTTGCCGGTCTCACCGCCTATGACACACAAAAGATCAAGAACACCTATCTGCAGATGGCCCAGGGCGGCAATGCCGAATGGCTGGAGAAGTCCGCGATCATGGGTGCCCTGAACCTGTACCTGGATTTCCTCAACATGTTCCTCTTCCTGCTCCACCTCTTCGGGAACCGGAACTGACGGACTGATTGAGACCCTGGCCACTGGCAGGTTCCAATCTCCCGGGTCATGCGACCGCTCGCATGACCCGGGACACGGGGTTTGCCGCGACCGCCATCCGGTCCGGAACGCCAGTCACGACCCATCCTGCCAAGTGGGAATCCCCCACAAATCGGTGTCGTGACCACACGGGGCAACCGCCTGATCGGAACAACCGGGGTGGTGCTTCCCGACGATTTTCGCTTGAGGCAATGCGGATGCGTCCCGGAGTGGTACGGGAGCGACGGGAAAACCAGGGCATTTCCAGGAACGATCGGGGTCCGGCCTTTGCCCGCAGTGCCTCGCACACGCTCGACGCCGCCACCCGGCCGGGTGATCCGGCCTGCCCCGATCATCGCCTGCGGGTGCTCAAGGGGCAACGCAGCGGGGCATCCGCATCAACAACCAGTGGCAAATTTGTTCGGCGAGTCTTCGTTCATTCAGCGTGTAGCCGCCAATCAGATGCCCGCGCAAGGTTCGGGTGGCCCACTGGCGGAAATGCACGGCCCGCTCCGAGTTGACCCTGTAACCGAGGGAAATGATCGCATCGAGGTTACAGTGCCTGACCTTGCGCTGGCCTTCTGATCGAACTACCGAGAAATCCTCGGCAGTTGCCGCTTCCTCCAGTTCACCCGTCGTGTAAACGTTTCCAAGATGCAGGCTGACGTTGTCTGTTGAAGTCCCGAAAGCCTCAGCCATCTGCCACTGTGTCAGCCAGACCGATTCCAGGTTAGAGCGAACATCAACGCCCCCTTCGCCTTCCGGAGACTCGTAGACAATGACCTCGCCTCCGGGAACTGCCGGAAGCTGCTCAGTAGTCACAGCCGGCTGCTCCACTTTCGCTTTCGGCAAATGCCGCCACCCCGTCAGCTCAGCCGGTCATAACCACGACGGATGATGCCCGCCGTCAAGCGCCGCCGCTCGGCCAGAAAATCCTGGTAATCCATCCCCTCCCATCCGCGAGGCAATGCGTGCGCATTGCACATCGCATCCCATTCCGCGTCGTCGGCAAAGCGACGGCGCACAATCGGCACATATTCACTGGGAGGGCTATCGCCGATATCCAGATTGTCCGGCCATTCAAGCAATGCGTCGTTGGCCATCTGGTTTATTTCCCGCCGGTCACGGATAACATGCTTTTCAAGCCACGCGCGAGGAAAAAGGTGATGGCGCTCAAGTGCGTTCTTCTTTGCTCGAACCGTTGGATCCAACAGGTCGCTCACCGTCTTGTGAGAGAAAAGCACACGGGTTCCCTCGGTATTCTGGGCGGCAACGTATGCAAACAGTTCCGGATTCCGTGCGGATGAACTCTCCAGAGTTGCCGGTAGCGTGACCGTCCAAAAGTCGTGCGTAAGCTGGTTGGCGAGCTCGTTTTCCAGGGCGCGTAGAAAACCCTCGCCATCGACCACCGTCCTCAACCGTGCAAGATCGCCGTCCATGGTGGACTCGGGCGAATTTGTGTACCGACCGGTCAACGTGGAGGCGAGGAACCAGCACCCGATCATTTTCTGCAGCCGATGTTCCTCGACGCGATAGCGCACACGACCCAGCAGATAGAACGCATATGAAAACAGCAGAGCGTTATTCGATGAAATGAGCCGGCTGCTGCGAAACCCCGCACCAATCAATGCGCCATGGAACTGGTGCCAATGCGTGAGGTTCAGAACTTCGTCCTGTGCTTGCTTCAGCTTCTCGAACTGCTCATCGCGGCGCTCCGCCAGGAACGCGCCCGTTCGGGATCCTTACCACGCAATATCTGGTACACGCTCTGAAGCCGGCCCCGATCGAAGCCGAAAGCGATGGACACCCGCAGCAGCTGGTCAGGGTCGGGCTGGATCAGGTGGTTGAACGCAGACGGGCTGGCTCCTGGTGCTGGTGCGATACGCGACTCGCGGCAAAAACGCTCCAGATTGGCTCGACCCTCGTCCCAGAACACGGACAGCAGTGTCAGGATGAAATCGGCTTGATTGAGCGAAACGCCCTTACTGTTGATTCGAACGAAGATGTCTGCCACCTCCTCCGCTTCAACGGTGGGTGCAATCTCAAGGGCGGTGAACGGATACTTCTGGAGGTCGAATAGCCGATCAAGATTGTGTGCAATGACCTCTTCGTCCTCATCACTCAGATCAGCTTTCCCCGAGAGTCTGCCGACAAAATCGTTGACGAGTTTCCAACTGGACTTGCCCGACGACCACATCTCTGACACGCTTGAAATCCATTCCGGATCGCGGCGGATGGTTGCGTCCGCGACCTCAAACCTGCCATCGCGCGGACGGAAGGCAATCTCGATATGCCTTTCCCGATAATCGGCGTCCAGCACCTTGCGACCACGAAAAACCGCATACAGTGACGTGAGCCGCTGCTGGCCATCAATGATCAGGCGTGCAGCGACATTGCGCTGTTTCGGGCCAGTGCCAATCTGACGGGTGCCGTTGGGGTTATCATTTTCCCAAAACAGGAGATAGCCGACCGGAAAACCGCGATACATCGAGTCAAAAAGGTCGCGCACCTTGGCGTTCGACCAGACGAAGGGGCGCTGGATATCCGGCAATCCGATATCGCCGATCTCGATGTAATGGAGCAGCCCCGAGAGATCGGACTCAACACGCTTGAAACAGGTTTTTAACTCATTCATGCCACGGCATCCATTGCTTTCTCGGTATCACGGAGGCGGATTTCGCCAGATATGAGTTTCGGCAGGAGAAGGTCGCGGATCTGGATTGAGGTTCGACTCTCTGCGGCATTCTTTCCGATGCGTTCGTCAAGGGGGCCGATTTGGCTGTCGAAGCTGGCGACAATTTCTGGTGTCGGCTCTACAACTCCCAGAGCGTCGCCATGTGCAGGCGCCCGACTTGCCAGATCAACGTCCCGGGCGTGGAACCCGTCGGCGACTGCTCCCATACCCACGACCCTTCGTGCCCAATTTTTCTCAACCAGGCAATCCTTGAAATCCGGGCAGCCATCGGGGCCACAATCCGGGTTCTTGGCCTGAATGAACACGTCTGCGAGCATCACTGTCTGAACGGTCGATATTCGATCAAGCTGGACCGACCGAGGATGTCCACGATGGTGACCGCCAACTCGACACCATGCGCGTCGGTCAGTCGAATCGGTTTGCCGGGCCGAAACGGCACTGGTTGGTGTCGTCCCTCCTCAATGGCGATATTGTCGGCGTAGAGATAGGTCCGGTCGGAGGTATCGCGTATGGGATTCAACCGCCCATGCAGACCGGGAAGGTGCCCCGTGCTCTGGGCGAAAATCGCAGCACCGCCGGATTCAAGCGGTTCGAGTTCAAGCAGCAGGCCACCCCGACTTGGCGTCCACGTCGGTTTCAGACCAGCTGCATAACCGGATCCGGCAGCGTAGATCGTCATCGGCAGATTGGTTGTATAAAGGTCCAGAACTGCATTCCCGGATTCATCAGTGGTTGCCCTCACCCAGGTCTTGTTGGGAAAGAGCGCGAGGACCTCAATGCCGGCGAGGGGGTCGCCTCCGGAATGCACTGTGACTGTCACGTCGGCGGGAACGATCTCGAGCTTCGCGGCGGGAATGCGGAGCACCAGGTTCGATTCGTCGACAACTTCGTACTCCGGTGGCATTCCGGTGGCGTCTTCGGTTTCCTTGCGGATGATCGACACGCCGTCCCCCGCCGTTCCATCAGGTATTTGCGATCACCAGACCCCGCAACCCTGACGACAGGGATGCGACCGAACACGGATGCAATCACCTCGTTGCGGGTGGCCTGGCTGGCCTCCATACCCTCGATCGTCATGCCATTGGGCAGCTGGCCAGGCGAATCGATCTCCAGGCGGTCCTTGAACATGGATAGCCGGATCCTCCGCGAAGACATGGAGTAGTCGCGGTGTGCAACTGCATTGACCATCGCTTCGAATACGGCGGCTTTGCTGTACTGGGAAACGTCCTCCCGTTCCGGGGTCTTGCGTGCGGAAACGCGCATATTACGAACGACGAACTGGACCGCATCTGCGATCTGTGCGGAAAGCGTGAAGCGGCGCAAAGCAAGATGCCTGCCACGGTGGCCCGATCCACGCCGGCCTCGTCACGTGCCAGCAGGCGGAGGTTCAACAAGCCGCGCCGAGGGTCTGCCGCGCCGGCCACACTGAGCAAGGGCTCCCACAGGCGCTCGTCGAGAGTCTCGAAGCCGGTCCCGGGTACGATCTGCTCGTCAAACCAAAGATAGCGAGTCCGGGCATGACTCTGTGCCAACCTCACGCTCTCATCCTTCAGGAGGTGCCGCTTGGTTGCACCAACCCGGATGAATGCCTGCCCGTCCCTTTCATGCAGATTTTTGCCGCGCGGCACTGCCACCAGCACGAATGCCATACCATCCAGTTCCCTGTGATGGACGCCGATGCGCAGTGGCGGTTCAAGAGCGTCGGTGCTGACCTCCACCAGCAGGTGGTCCAGAGCCACCATCTGTTCCCGGGACATGCCCCGGATTGTTCCGTCGTCGGCCACCCCACATAGAATAGTGCCACCATCCGCGTTGGCGAATGCGCCCATCTCGTCTGCCAGATCATGCCTGCGCGGGCCCGTCGGCCTATTGCCCCTGAATTCGATCTGCTTGAATTCCCATTGGCTGTCCTCACCAAGGCGAAGTTGGCGGCGGATGTCTTCGTCCTGGATCATGACGCTGCTGCCTCCATCGTCCCATCCGTTCCTGCAAGGCCGGTGAAATCGGTACCAGCCTTGGGTGAACCCTCAAACACGATATCGGCTGTGGGACCACTCAGCACCGCATCCGGCTTCTTGCCGGACCATATGAGGTCGAATCCGGAATACGACGACTTGTCCTCGTCATACGCCATTTTTCCCAAGGCCGCCGTCATGCCACACCCTCCGCTGCCTTCTCGACATCACGGAGACGGATTTCGCCGGACATGAGTTTTGACAGAAGCGGGTCGCAGGTCCGGGCGAGGGAGCGGCTTTCTGACTTGGCGTACTCGACTTTTTCTCGAAGGGGTGCAGCAATCTCAGCGAAAGCATCAAGCATGGCTCCCTCGGGGATGCAAAATTTCGCGATCCTCGCGTCTTCGTACAATCGACCAATGTCACAACCGATTCACCATGCTCCGACAGTGCAATCGCTGTTACGAATCGACGGTCCGCCGCCGCCGCCATCGCACCGATATAATGCGCGAGTGCAAGATACACGCAGTCATAAACCGGGTGCCCGAGGGCCAGCGCACCGGCATGTCGGTAAGCCCGTGTCTTCTTCGGCAACCAGCCACTTGACCGCCACGCTCGCATCGCCGACGAAGCGCATCAGAAGTCGTTGCGATGGCCTCGGTCACGGTCCTTGCGGATCAGCACTTCTGCCGGCGTGTGCTTGCGGCCACCGGTCTTCTTCCGCAACCGGCGCGAAGCCACCGGGAACCTCGCCCGCTTTGCCGCCATGCCGTCGTCGGCGGCGCATTCGAGGATGTGGCGCACCTCGCCCTCCAGGGAGTGGTTGTTCGACGAGGCGCGTTGCTTGAGCTGGTCCACCACCACCTCGTCGAGTTGGCGCACATGGATTGCTGCCATCGGCCTGTCTCTTGGATATGCTGGCATATTGATAGCCCACCGTCGCGGCGCGTGCAAGCGTCTCTGGAGAGGGGTCGTGTCCCAGATTGAAACTCCTGTGTGTCATCATGGAAGAAAAGGGCGGCCCGACCGCCGGTCAGCTGCTCGTGCAGCCCAGGTTGATTCTCCACGAGGCATCCATGATATCGGTGTAGCCATCCCCACTGTCCGTCCGCGCCGACTGGCCGGAGGAATTCCGTACTCCGCACAGGTACGTCCTCACCTGCCGCCGCGTGCCGCCAAAGGCGAAACAGCCGCTGAACCCTGGAGCGCCGGGACCGGGACTGCAGCCGGAGTTGAAGGGGATCCGCCTATAGCATCACGGAGGCAATCGGTCGCCATCGGTAACGGCTTCCTCTGCCGCTTGAGCTCCCCGGAACCTGACCGAGCCTCAGTGGCAATGAGATCACTGGATCCCTATATTGGCAGAGTCTGACGAAGAGGGAACGACAGTGATGGCATTTGACAGGGCGGCGCTTGCAGAGTTCATCGGCCAGACTGACAAGGTTGAACCGCCGGTCTTTGTGGGCCGCGCCGACGTCTTTGCGAACATCCTGGCGGCGGCTGACCGGAGCTGGGATGGATCGGGAGCCGGGAAGCACGGTCAGGCCGGCGCCACCCAGATCATCCAGGGCGCACCCGGGGCTGGCAAGAGCACGATTCTGGGCGAGTTGGCCCGCCGGGCGGCGGCCCGGACGAGGACCGATGTCAAGGTGCAGGTGCTCATCCTCAATTCCGCCGACATCAACCGGCCCGAAGACATTCTCCAGCCGCTGGCAGCGATGGTCGATCCCGCCAAGGCCAAGGATTTCCTGGCTCATTTCCACACAACCCGCAGCGGGAGCAGTCAACTGGGCGTGTATGGATCGTCGGTCGGCGGCGACCACGCCAGAACCACCATCCCTCACGCACCCGCCCCAACCCTGATGGCCTTCCGCGATTGGGTCCGGGATCTGAAGTCGGGCCTGTTTGCCCAAAGGGGTTTGCGGGGGGCCATCATCATTGCCATCGATGAGGCCCAGCGCCTCAAGGGGTCCGGTGCCACACCGGTGGCCAAGGTGCTGCAGGGCATTCATGACAACACGACCAGCCTGCCTCTGACCCTCGTGCTTGCCGGACTCGGCGACACCGAGGTCCGGGCGACGGACATGGGCCTGACCCGGGGCAAGGCGCTCCACCATATTGCCGCGCTGACCGCTGCGGAAGTCGCCGATCTCACGAAGGGATGGTGTGCGCACTTCGGGCTGGATCCAGCCGGTCATGAGGGATCTCTCGAAGCCCTGGTCACACCCTGTGAAGGCTGGCCACGCCATCTCCATTTTGCGCTCCAGGCACTGGGACGGGACATCCTGAGGACTCATCACGCGAGCTGTGCGAGCCCTGTATCGGTCGAGGCGGTGGACTGGGAGCGTGTGGCCGCCACCGCGGCCATGAGCCGTCTCCGCTACTATCAGGGCCAGCAGCGCGGCGCGCTGAAGGAGTGTGCTGCCCTCGTCGGGGCCGTACTGGACGATCTCAGGTCATCGCCCCTGCAATCCTTCCAGAGTCGATCCCACGTCATTGACAGCATCCATCGTCATGCCCGTGCGCACCCCGACGCCAGCGCGTGGCAGATCCCCAAGGGCATGGATGCTGACACGTTGGTCGACCATCTCTTCCACCGCGGTGCCCTGCAGCTGGTCGAGGAGGTCCCAAGCTCAAACGGTCTGGAGGAGAGGCTGTCGAAGGAGGTCCTCATCGTTCCCATTCCGTCGTTCCGGACCTATCTTGTGCGTGAGGGGGCTCGACTGGAGGTCGGGGCGCTCCTTGCGGGCGGTCAGGATGCAGGGCTGGCGGACCGGGCGACGGTCGCGCGAATCCTCGCCGCCACGGACCCGGGCACGGTGGGCGAGACGGACCACTGGAAGACCCTGGATGCCGCATGGCAGCGCCACTGCACCGCCCTTGCGACCATCCGGGAGGATGCAGCGGCCCTGGCCACTCCCGATCCCATCACCTCAGACGTTGCCGACGCCCACGCCGCCGCCATCATCGCGGCCCTGGAAGGAGCAGGGGAGACTTCGCCACCTGGTGAGGCCGCCCCTCCCCTGCCCCGCTCGCTGCCGCATGCGCAACGGGCCGTCGAGGCTCTGGAAGAGATGGTGACCGAAGTCCGCACCGCCGCCCGGGCCGTCCTCGAGGGCATCGACGATCCCTGGCATACCGACACGCTCGGCAATGTTGCGGCCCTGCCCGAACGGGCGGTGGCAGCCACCCCCACACAGCAGCTCGACTGGGCGATCGAGTATCTCACCGGCATAACGTCACCAGGTCCGGATGTCCCCGAGGAATCCAGATCCTCAACGGATCCCTGAAGTCCACCACGCCTCCGGAACCCTGGGCACTGTCTGCACATCCTCGATCATGTCAACAACGAACGCCATGGACTGATGCTGGCGCATGTGGAGGATCCCGGACTGCGGGTCAAAAGCAGAAACATCACGCCGTGAAAGCGATGGAGACGATAGGGTCGCATGGGGTGGGATACGAATTTTCATGCAAAGCAAGGCCCGGGATCCGTAAAGAGGTCGCTTGGGTCATGACTGGTTCGGTCGCCATGCGAGAGTGGGCGCGGGGTGACAGGATGACACCTCGTCATGTGCGCACTGCGGAGTCTGTCGCTCCATGCAAGAGCAAGCACACTCGATTCTCCACGAGGTCGTCGTACGCAACCGGGTCCGCTGCCTGGCGACGAAGGCCTGACGGCGGTTCGGGCCGGGGCAGGAGTCCCTGTCATGCGATTGCGTTGGCTGGCCATGGCCGCTCTGTGGCTTTCGAAGGTTGTCAGCGAGCGATTCGGCACGGGTCACGGGGCATTGCCGATGGCGGGTGCTGGCAATGCGTGGTGGGATGCTCCGGCTGAGAACTGACTGGTGGGGAGATGGCGTTGCGGTGATGGGGTGCGCGGTTGGTAGTGGGTCAGTTTGCAAACAATCCAATGCCACCTGGAAAAGCAGCCCGACGACCATCCCGCGAATGTGTCGGTCGGGCCGCGGTCAGCGAATGGGTCCCGTTCTCGCCGTCCTGTCATGCGTTCAGGGTCAGAACTTACTGATCGGGATGACCAGGAATCGGGTCGGGTTGTACATGATGAGAGAGAGATGGCTTTGCTGATTTTGACCGCGAGAAGTACTGATCAGCATAGTGGTAAAGACGTTCGCGATTCCAGGTAAGGCCTGGTGTTCAGCAAGCAGGTCTGCTCTGCAGAACCTTGCACGACCGGTCTCTGTCCAACCTGTCTGCGTGTTTACTCCGGCACTACCCACATAATCCCCATCGCAGCGATTATCAACGTTAGTACTCTGATCACATGGACTGTTGTCCCAGACAACGACGCAAAGATTCAGAGGTGGATTGGCGATCGGGCAGTCGGTGGGCAGTGTGAACCGGATGATGGCCTGGTCATTGGGGATGAGTCTGCCGAGTTCGCCAAGGGGAAAGGTCTTGATCATCTTGACATCGCTGAGCGTGCATCGGGCCTCTGCCGTTCCGGCGGCCAGGGTCAGCACCACCAGCGCAATGGCGATCAGTGCTGTCAATTGTCGGGGGGGGGGGTGAACTTTGTCTCATCATAAATACTCCAATTCTGTTGTCATTTTCATTTTATCACACTTACCATCGGTATAGCAAGAGAAAATTTCAAAGTAAGACACTACCGCGCGGTTACTTGATCTTGCCTTCCTTGTACTCGACGTGCTTGCGGGCCACCGGATCGTATTTGCGGACGGTCATCTTGTCCGTCATGTTCCGGGTGTTCTTCTTGGTGACATAGAAATGGCCCGTGCCGGCTGTCGAGTTCAGCCGAATCTTGATCGTTGCAGGTTTTGCCATGGTCTGTCCAGTCCGTGCCTGACATCAAGGCTGCGCAACTAGGGAACCGGGCAGTGGAAGTCAACCCTGGTGCGAGGGTTCCGGGCAGGCGGTGAGGCATCACCAGGTCCCCCGTGCAGATCCCCGCGTGCGGGGTGCGTGCGGATGACCTGTAAGCCGGATTCTGTCTGGGCCCATCTCGGGCCCGCGATGGCCATTCATCTGGGCATCATGTTGCCATGATGCTCGTGCTGCCGACCCGGACGGTGGTGAGCAAGACATCTCACTGGCCAAGGCCAGACCCGTCCCTATTTGGCATTGCTCCCGGTGGGGCTTGCCCTGCCATTGACGTTACCGCCAATGCGGTGGTCTCTTACACCGCCATTTCACCCTTGCCCCCGGACCGACCGGAGTCGACCGGTGGCGGTCTCTTTTCTGTGGCGCTTTCCCTCGGGTTCCCCCGGCCGGGTGTTACCCGGCACCGTTGCCTTGTGGAGTCCGGACTTTCCTCACTGTCAGAGACAGTGCAGCCATCCAGTCACCCGCAGCGATCAGACTACCAGTGCGACCCTATCTCTTCAAGCGAATTTTATTGGGCGGTCCTTGTATTCACCATCCGGTGACTCTAGAAGCGGGCCTCCATGAATGGTCAGGGGTGAGGGATGGTGCCGGGACTGTGCCCCGGCTGCATGGCTGAACCCGGACTGTCTGCTCGCTTCATTCACCGCGGCATCGTTGCCGGGGCCCGGAGGTGCTCCGGGAGGAGCGATCCTGCAGGGGATCGTGGGTGAACCGATCGGGGGGTACGGGTTACCACTCTCTGGCAGTTCGATTTGCATCCACGGAGGAAGAGATGAAGAGAATAACGATTCTGGGACTGGGGAAACGGCTCCTGTGTACGTCGGCCCTGGCCTCAATGGCGGCAGGTGCCGCACTTGCGGAAGACATCACCATTGCGACAGTCAACAATTCCGACATGATCATCATGCAGGAACTGTCCTCGCAATGGGAGGAGAGGACCGGCCATTCGATCGACTGGGTTGTCCTTGAGGAAAACGTCCTGCGTCAGCGCGTGACGACGGACATCGCCACCGACGGTGGATCCTTCGACATCATCACCATCGGGGCCTACGAAGCACCCATCTGGGGGGCTCAGGACTGGCTGGTCGGCCTTGATGATCTCGGGAATGCCTACGACTACGAGGATATCTTTGCCCCGGTCCGCAACGGCCTCTCGGCGAATGGAACCCTCTATGCCGTTCCATTCTATGCGGAAAGCTCGTTTACATTCTATCGCACCGATCTGTTCCGGCAGGCCGGCATCACGGTCCCCGCGACGCAAATCACCTACGATGAATTTGCCGAGATCGTGGCCAAGGTGCATGATCCCGACAATGGCGTCTATGGCACATGCCAGCGTGGCAAGGCCGGCTGGGGTGAGAACATGGCATTTGTGGGGCCGCTGGTCAATGCCTTTGGCGGGCGCTGGTTCGACATGGGCTGGAATCCGCAGCTGGAGAGCCCCGAGTGGAAAGCCGCCGTCAACTATTATGTCGACCTGGTGAACAGCTATGGTCCACCGGGTGCCTCGTCGAATGGCCACAATGAAAACCGGGCCCTCTTTGCTGATGGCAAGTGTGCGACCTGGGTCGATGCCACCTCTGCCGCCGGTTACATTTTCAACCCTGACGAGAGTTCCGTTCACGACCGGACAGGCTTCTTCCAGGCGCCCAGGCAGGTCACCGACAAGGGTACAGGCTGGTTCTGGGCCTGGGCACTGGCCATCCCGAAGAGCTCCCAGAAGGTGGATACCGCCAAGGAATTCCTTGCCTGGTCGACCTCCAAGGAGTACGTCGAACTGGTTGGCGAGACCAAGGGCTGGGTTGCCGCGCCGCCAGGCACTCGCAAGTCAACATATGACAATCCGGCCTACTCGCAAGCCGCGCCATTTGCCGCGACCGTGCTGAACTCGATTCTGGCTGCCAATCCGGCCGATGCCACACGGGATCCGGTTCCCTATACCGGTGTCCAGTTTGTCGCCATCCCCGAGTTCCAGGGAATTGGCAACTATGTCGGACAGCAGATCGCCGCAGCCCTCGCAGGTCAACAGAGCGTTGACCAGGCCCTGGCAAACAGCCAGCAGTTCGCCGTCCGCGAAATGACCAAGGCAGGTTACATCAACTGACCGCCGCACGGCACGGGCCGACCTCCGGGCCGGCCCGTTCTGCCTGCAGACTGCGCCAGACCCGCGTGGGACGGTGGCGAGGCTGGCACCCGGCAGAAGGAACAGGCAGTAGGGTGGAATGGCAACGAAGGCTTCCCGGGCGGCGGCCCGATTGATGATTGCTCCTTCGGTTCTCCTGCTGCTCGGCTGGATGTTGATCCCGCTGGGCCTGACCCTCTATTTCTCATTTCTCCGCTACAATCTGATTGTCCCGGGGACCAATCCGTTTGTGGGCTGGGAAAACTACTACTGGTTCATCACGGACCCGAGTTTCTCGGCCGCCATGTTCAATACCCTCGTGCTGGTGGGTGGGGTCCTGCTGATTACGGTCACGGGTGGGGTCCTGCTTGCCCTGTTGCTCGACCAGCCCATGTGGGGCCAGGGCATCATCCGGCTCATGGCCATTGCACCGTTCTTCGTCATGCCAACTGTTTCCGGCCTGATCTGGAAAAACATGTTCATGAACCCCGTCAATGGCATCTTCGGCCATCTTGCCCAATGGCTGGATGTGCCACCCATCGAGTTCTTCAGCGATATTCCCCTGCTCTCGATCATCCTGATCGTCGGTTGGCAGTGGCTGCCGTTTGCCACGCTGATCCTGCTGACCTCACTGCAGTCCCTTGATCAGGAACAGCTCGAGGCCGCCGAAATGGACGGAGCGGGATCGTTCGCCCGCTTTGTCTACATCATGCTGCCCCATCTGGCCCGGGCCATAACGGTCGTGATCCTCATCCAGACGATCTTCCTCCTGTCGATCTTTGCCGAAATTCTGGTAACCACGAACGGGGGGCCCGGTGTGGCCACGACCAACCTGACCTACCTTGTCTATGTCTCGTCGCTCCTGCAGTTCGATGTCGGCATGGGCAGTGCCGGAGGCGTCATTGCCATCATCCTGGCCAATATCGTCGCCATTTTCCTGATGCGCATGATCGGCAGGAATCTGGACGCCTGAGGACAAGACCATGGCCCGCCGCACCACACTCCGCCGGAAATCGCTCAATACCATCGCTGCCGGGCTGCTCGGTTTCCTGATGATGTTCCCGATTCTCTGGATTCTGATCCTGTCGTTCAAGACCGAGGGGGATGCGATCCGGGCCCCGTTCGAGATCCTCTTTGACTCAGGCTGGACAATCGACAGCTATGCCACGGTGCAGTCACGGTCCGACTACATCAAGCACTTCACGAATTCCGTCATCATTGCCCTGGGATCCACAGGCCTTGGTCTTCTCGTTGCGATTCCGGCCGCCTGGTCGATGGCATTCGTACCCGGTCGGTCGACACGGAACGTCCTGATGTGGATGCTGTCGACCAAGATGCTTCCCCCGGTTGGTGTGCTGGTGCCGATTTACCTGATCTTCCGGAATCTCGGCATCCTGGATACGCGCACCGGCCTCGTCATCGTGCTGATGTTGATCAATCTGCCGATCATCATCTGGATGCTCTATACGTATTTCCGGGAGATCCCGGGCGAGATTCTCGAGGCGGCCCGCATGGATGGGGCCCGGCTGCGTGAAGAGGTCATCCATGTCCTGATACCGATGGCGGTCCCGGGTCTGGCCTCCACGGTCCTGCTCAATGTCATTCTTGCCTGGAATGAGGCCTTCTGGACAATCAATCTCACGGCAGCCAAGGCCGCTCCACTCACGGCGTTCATTGCCTCCTATTCCAGTCCGGAGGGCCTGTTCTATGCCAAACTGAGTGCTGCCTCGGTGATGGCCATTGCCCCGATCCTGATCATGGGCTGGTTCAGCCAGAAACAGCTCGTGCGGGGATTGACCTTCGGTGCGGTGAAATGAGGAAAAGCTGATGACACATATTCACCTCAAGGGCGTGGCAAAATCATTTGGCGACACGGAGGTCATTCCGCCACTTGACCTTGAGATCGCCAAGGGAGCGTTCGTCGTCTTCGTTGGCCCGTCGGGCTGCGGCAAATCAACCCTGTTGCGCCTGATTGCCGGACTGGAGGATGTCACCGAGGGTGTCGTGGAAATCAATGGCCAGGATGCCACGGCCCTGCCGCCGGCCAAACGGGGTCTGGCAATGGTCTTCCAGTCCTATGCCCTCTATCCTCACATGTCGGTGCGCCGGAACATTGCCTTCCCGATGAAGATGTCCCGCATCCCACCCCAGGAACAGGACAGGCGCATCGCCGATGCCGCCCGGATCCTGAACCTGACGGATTATCTTGACCGTCGGCCCGGCCAGTTGTCAGGTGGCCAGCGCCAGCGGGTGGCGATCGGACGGGCCATCGTCCGGGAGCCTGAAGCCTTTCTCTTTGACGAACCCCTGTCAAATCTTGATGCGGCCCTGCGTGTCGGCATGCGGATTGAAATCACCGAACTCCACAAGCGTCTGGCCACCACGATGATCTATGTCACCCACGATCAGGTCGAGGCCATGACGATGGCGGACTCCATCGTGGTCCTGCGGGACGGCGTCATCGAGCAGGTCGGCAGTCCGCTTGAACTCTATCGGGCCCCCCGGAACCTCTTTGTCGCCAGTTTCATCGGCTCACCGCGCATGAATCTGATCGGGGGGGCGCCAGCTGAGCAGTTCGGGGCCTGGACGATCGGGATCCGGCCTGAACATATCGAGGTCGTGGCCGGTCCCGGCACCTGGACAGGCACGGTGGGGATCGCCGAACATCTCGGCTCGGACACCTTCATCCGGGTCGCCGTCGAGGGCATTGCCGAACCCGTGACGGTCCGGGCCAGCGGCAATGCAGAACACGCCGATGGCGAAACGATCCACCTCCAGCCCCAGATGGAGTTCCTGCACCGGTTTGCCGCCGACACAACACGACTCCCATGACCGACCTTGCGGGCAAGGTCGCGGTGGTCACCGGGGGCGGCAGCGGGATCGGACGGGCCGTCTGTGAGGCCTACCGGCGGGCGGGCGCCAGGGTTGCCGTTGCCGACCGGTGTGCCTCGGCGGCCCGGAACACTGCCAGGGCACTGGGCGGGGACAGTCTGGCACTTGCCATGGATGTCGCCAGACAGGCATCCATCCAGGCAGGCATCGAGCAGGTGGCTGACACCTGGGGCAGCATCGGGATCCTGGTCAATGCCGCGGCCATCTTCAACATGGCTTCCCTCGACCGGATCACGCATGATGATTACCGTCAGCAATATGACATCAACGTCGGTGGAACCCTGTTCGCCTGCCAGGCGGCTGTGCCGTTCATGCGAACCCATGGCGGTGCCATCATCAATTTTGCCAGCCAGGCCGGACGACGCGGCGAGGCCAATGTCTCGGTCTATTGTTCGACCAAGGCCGCCGTGATCTCCATCACCCAGTCCCTGGCCCTGGAACTCGCACCTGATCGGATCCGGGTCAACGCCGTCGCACCGGGGGTGATTGACACGCCGATGTGGGATCGCGTCGACTCCCAGTTCGCCGAGTATGAGAACAAGCCGCTGGGCCAGAAGAAACAGGAGGTCGGCAGGGCCGTTCCCATGGGGCACATGGGCCAGCCGTCTGAGGTTGCCGACCCGTGCGTGTTTCTTGCCTCCAGCGATGCCCGCTATATCACCGGCCAGACCCTGAATGTCGATGGCGGCAACTGGATGAGTTGACCTGTGCCTGTCCGGCTGGCTGATGCCACGCTCTCATCCCTGCCCGCCGCTGTTGCCCGACCCCGCTACGACCGGGCCCGGCTGACACCCGGCATCGTTCACATCGGCCTGGGCAATTTTCATCGGGCCCACCAGGCCTTCTACCTCCATCGCCTGATGCAGGAAGGGCTGGCCCTCGACTGGGCCATCATCGGTGCCGGCGTCAAGGATTACGACAGGGTCCTGCGGCAAAAACTCGTGGCCCAGGACTGTCTGACCACCCTCATCGAGCTGGACAATGAGGACATATCGGCGGAAGTCATCGGCTCGATCATCGACTATGTCCCCGTCGAGCCCGGCAACCGACCCCTGATTGCGCAACTGGCGGACCCCGGGATCCGGATCGTCTCCCTGACCGTGACCGAAGGCGGGTACTTCATCGATCCCGTCACCGGCGGCCTTGCCACCACCCACCCCGAGATCCGTCACGACATCGATCACCCCGACACGCCCTGCACGGCATTCGGGGCCCTGATTGCCGCCCTGCGCCAGCGACGGGATGCCGGACACCCGCCCTTCACCCTGCAATCGTGCGACAACCTGCAGGGCAACGGAACCATTCTGCGCCAGACGGTTGCTGCCCTTGCCGCAAAGACGGATCCTGGACTGGCCGACTGGATCACGACCCGATGTTCCTTCCCCAACAGCATGGTCGACCGCATCGTGCCAGCCACCGGGACCCGGGTGCAGGACCTCGCCCGGACCCTTGGCATCGATGATCGGATCCCGGTTGCCCATGAATCCTACTGCCAATGGGTCATCGAGGATGACTATGGCGCCGGGCGACCCCCCTATGAGCGGGTCGGTGTCACCCTGACCGAGGATGTGCACAACCACGAGATGATGAAGATCCGGATCCTCAATGGCGGTCATCAGATCATCGCCGCGCCCGGCGAACTCCTGGCCGCCGACACCATCGCCGACTGCATGGCCCATCCGTCCATCCGGGGCCTGTTCCGCCACGTGGCCATCGCGGAGATTGCCCCGCACCTCCATCCTGTTCCGGACACAACACCCGAATCCTATATCGACCTGATCGAGAGGCGACTTGCCAATCGGAACATCGTCGACACCACACGCCGTGTCGCTGCCGATGGTGCCACCCGCCACGCCGGCTTCCTCCATCCCATTCTCAGGGATGCCCTGACCCGCGACATGCCCTTTGCGGGCCTGGCTCTGGCTGAGGCCTGCTGGGCCCGCATGTGTGCCGGAACCCGCGAGGATGGGACAGCCATCGAACCCAATGACCCCCAATGGCCCGAACTCAACACGGTGGCCCTCGCCGCCCGCACCCATCCCCCGCTCTGGCTGGAACAGGGCCGGATCTACGGCTCGCTCGCCCACCATCCGGAACTTGTCACACGTTTCTCCGCGTGGCTGGATCTGATCTGGAACCGGGGCGTTGCGGCGGCTCTCCACGCCTACAGCCAGTCAATGACCTGACGACTCTCACCCGGCGGCCCGGCAGGCCGCATCATGGTTGCCAAGGGCTGCCTGGACAGCCCCGATCAGAATGTCATGGGCGGACCCTTCCATCGGCACCATCATGCCCGGCAGATGATCATGCACCAGACCCGTCGACAGATGGACACCCGCCAGCCGCTCCATGAGGCGTGCAACAGCCGCTGTGGCCACCGGCCTCGCCCAGTAATAGCGAATCCGGTCAAGACGGCTGAAGTGTCGACAGTCCCGGAGTTCAGCCTGGCTCCCCGCAAAGCAGTGGGCCCAATGGCTCGGCGCCTCACACATCACCTGCTCCATCACCGCCATCAGGGTTCCGGTCGGTTTCTGGCCAGCCAGACGGTCTGCCATGGCATCGAGGGCATAGAGGGCTTCGCGCAGGGCAAAGGTCAGGGCCGGTCCGACCTTGAGGATGGCAAAACCGTTGACCACCAGGGTCCGCAGATCCGCCGCCGACTGATAGTCCGTCGAGTGGGCCTCGAAGACAACACCCGGCAGGGTCCGCAGGGCGGCAACCAGGCCCGCAATCCGTGGCGGGACAGGGCGATGGACCGAGGCGTGGCTGAATTCGACACCGGGCTGAACCACCAGGGCCGTGACCCGGCCAAAGGCCTTTTCGAGACCCCGGGCCATGAACGCGGCCCGATGACTGTCGTAGGTCCGCAGCATGGCCTCCGGCGGGGTCGGTGCGGGCGGTGCCGTCCCGGCCAGGTGGCCACCGGGTTCCGGGACCTCGGTGCCAATCACATAGATCGGGTCCGCTCCGGACCTGACCGCCTCGGCAGCCGCGGCCAATCGGGCCGTGCGGGATGCCACGATCGAATCCGGAAGGGCCGTCGGTTCACCCTGGCACCCCATCGATGCATCCAGGTGCAGTTTGACAAATCCGGCCCGGGCATAGGTCCGGACCAGGGTGTCCGCCCGGTCCATGGCCTCGGCCGCCGGCAGATGCTTCCAGGGATTGGGGCCGAGATGGTCGCCACCCAGAATCACCAGGGCCGGATCGAGGCCGACCGTGGTGGCCAGGGTTTCGACCATGGCACGAAAATCCTGTGGTGTCTGACCGGTGTAGCCACCCTCCTGATTGACCTGGTTGCAGGTGGCCTCGATCAGCACCGATCTGCCCTGGGCCCGGGCTGTCCGCAGGGCGGCCTCGATGACGATCGGGTGCGCCGAACAGACAGAGACAATCCCGGCATGTTCGCCCCGGTGGAACCTCGCGGCCAGGGCCGCAAGCGGCGAAGCACTCATCGGGCTGGCCGCGCCGCATCCGCCAGCGCCTCGAGGTCGTCCAGACCCGCCGTCCCCTCCATGGGGCCCCTTGTCTGCACGGCCAGGGCCCCACTTGCACAGGCCAGTTCCAGGGCGCGCCGGGGCACCATGCGCTGCAACCAGAGCGTGACAAAGGTGGCTCCGAAACAGTCGCCGGCTCCCGTTGGATCAACGGCCTTGCGGGGGTATCCCGGGCACCGCACGGTCTGGTCGGTCGTGTGATAACCGGCCCCGGCAGCCCCGTCCTTGTGCACAATCCCCTTGATGCCGCGGTCCAGGAGTTCCCTGATCGCCGCCGGGGCGTCCCTGGCCTCGGTCAGCAGCGTCAATTCGTCACCACTTGGCAGGTAGAGGTCGGTGGTCTCGAGAACCCCGCTCATGGCACTCTGCAACAACCGATCGGTGAGGAGTTCCTTGCGCATGTTGGGATCAAAGGACACGGTCCCCGCACGGCCGCGGATCAACCGGGCCGCCGCCAGAATCCTGGCCGCGAGATCGGGGCAGACCAGGGATGGGCCCATCACATGCAGGTGATCGGCTGCAGCCAGGGCGGCCTCGCAGGGGCCGGCGGGGTCGAGCCAAGCTGCGGCACTGTGCCGGAGGTTGAAGACAAAATCGCGTTCACCGCTGGCCCGGTACCGCACAAAGGCGGTCCCGGTTGGTCGATCCGGATCAACCCGGACCCCGGTGATGTCCACACCTTCTGCCGCCAGGCGATCAAGCGCCAGGCGACCGAAATCATCCGCACCGACCGAGCCGATGAGGGCGATGGGTTGACCGAGCCTGGCGGCCTGGGCGGCAAAGATGGCCGGTGCCCCGGAGCAATAGGGTCCGGTCAGGGGCTGGACATCACGGAAACCCACCCCACGGGTGTCAGCCATGATCTCGACCAGGATTTCACCGATCACCAGGATCCGTCGCATCGGTCTCCCGCCCGCCATGCTGCATCATCATGCTCATACATCGCTCCTGCGGGAAGGTCGAGTGGGCGGTTCAGGGCCGGTCGGCCAGAATTTTTGATGGGGGCCGGGATTGTAGTATAGGATGGAACCATCGCATCTTGCAGGGGAGCGGATTCAGATGGAGTCGACACCCAAACGGTTCTCGGAAATTGTCCTTGATGACATTGCCATGCAGCTGCATGATGCCGTCAAGCAGAAGACGACACTCGCACCGCTGAGCGAGACCTATGGGATCGACTATGCGGCGGCGGTGGAGATCCGGCGGCGCCTGGCCAATCTGCTGGCACGCTATGCCGGCAAGCCGGTGGGCTTCAAACTGGCTTTCATGTCAGCAGGCATGCAGGAGGCGATGGGGATTTTCGAACCGGAGTTCGGCTACCTGTTTTCGGAATTTGTCGTCAAGCCCGGGGAGCCGATTGAGGCGGCAAGCCTGTCCGAACCCCATGTCGAGCCGGAACTGGCCTTCGTGATCGGCCAGGAACTGCGAGGGCCGGGCATCGAGATTGCCGATGTCATGACGGCAACCGAGTGCATCCGTCCGGCCATTGAAATCATCGGTTCACGGATTGAACTGCAGGGGGCCAAGGTGGCTGATATGGTGGCTGACAATGTCCTCTTTGGTCGCATGATGCTGAGCGAAGCGTCCTTTTCCCTCTCTGAAATCGATCTTGAGAACGTCCCGGTCAGCCTGAGCGTCGACGGCGAGACCGAGCAGAGCAACACCGGCAATGTGAGCGGCAATCCGGCTGCGTCCGTGGCCTGGCTGGCCAACCGGCTGGCCGAGACCGATGGGCGGGAAGGCACCATCGAGAGCGGTCATATCATCATGACGGGGTCGTGTACGCGTCCGATGCCCGTCAAGGCAGGGAGCGTGGTGGAGGCGGATTTCGGCCCGATGGGATCGCTGCACGTCGACATCACCTGAAGGGTGTTGCCATGTGAAGGGTGTTGCCATGTGAAGGGTGTTGCCAGCCCTGATGTGATCCCGACCTCCTCTCTCAATCCTCGAAATGGCCTGGACCCGCCAGGTTCAGATCGATCGGGCCATGATCACGCCCGGCGAGCGGGTCGGCAAGAAAGTGCCGATACAGTTCCGGGTCCCAGTGACAGGCATATCCGTCGCCATCCGGATCGAGGCCATGCGGGTCGATGGCCGGACCCCCTGCATCGAGAAACATCCGCTGGGCAGCATCCCCGTCGGGAAAGTCCCGACAGTTGCGGCGATCGCGGGTCGCAACACGCTGCGACCGATCATGCACTCTCTCGCCAACGGGGTGATCCGTCACCATGGCATAATACACGACATTGACCCTGCCAGACGAGGCGGGATGTTCGAATGTCTTGCCGTCCCAGCCCCGCATCCCCAGCAGGTCCTGCCTTGTCAGTCGCTGATATGTGCCCATGTCGAGACCCATGGACCGCAGGGACTGGGTCATCATGGTGATCAGGGGTCCGGCCAGACCCGGCTGGGGTCCGACCAGGAGTCCAAGGATCACGACCAGCCAGCGGGTCATGTGACGTCCTTGAGCCACCAATCACCGGGTTTGCCGGAGAACTGCGCGGCGGACTCCAGGGCAAATGCCGCTTGCAGGAGCTGTTCCTCCTGCCAGGGCTGGCCGATCAGTTGCAGACCGATCGGCAGGTTGCGGCCATCGAGGGCCATGGGAACAGCAATCCCGGGCAGGCCGGCCAGATTGACCGTCACCGTGAAGACATCATTGAGATACATCCGGATCGGATCATCATCGGCGATGGTACCGATGGCAAAGGCCGAATTGGGTGTCGATGGGGTCAGGATGGCATCGACTCCATCGGCAAAGACCTGTTCGAAGTCCCGGCGAATCAATGTCCGCACCCGCTGGGCCCGGCGGTAATACGCCTCATAAAATCCCTGCGAGAGCACATAGGTGCCGATCATGATACGCCGCTTGACCTCGGGACCGAACCCTTCGGCGCGGGTCTGTTTGTACATCTCGAGGACATCCGTGGCCCTTGATGCGCGGCGGCCATACCGGACACCGTCGTAACGGGCCAGATTGGATGAAGCCTCGGCCGGGGCAATCACATAATAGGCCGGCAGGGCATGGCGGGTATGTGGCAGGGAGACATCAACGATGGTGGCCCCGGCATCCGCCAGCATGTCGGCACCCTCCTGCCAGATGGCAAGGATGTCCTGGGGCATGCCGTCGATGCGATACTCGCGCGGAATGCCGATGGTCCTGCCCTTGACCCCGGCTGCAAGTGTGGCCTCATAGTCCGGCACCGCCTGCCGGGCGGATGTTGAATCGCGGGCATCGTGACCGGCGATGCAGCCAAGGACAAGAGCGGCATCCCGGACTGTCTTGGTCAGGGGCCCGGCCTGGTCAAGCGAGGAGGCAAACGCCATGATCCCCCAGCGTGAACAGCGGCCGTAGGTGGGTTTGAGCCCGACGATACCGGTGAACCCGGCCGGCTGGCGGATCGAGCCACCCGTATCGGTCCCGAGAGCCGCAAGACTCAGATCGGCGGCCACTGCTGCTGCCGACCCCCCCGATGACCCCCCCGGTGTCAGCCTTGCGGTGGAATTGGCCGCGCGCCAGGGGTTGATGGAAGGTCCGTAGATGGAATGTTCCGTTGACGATCCCATGGCGAATTCATCCATGTTGACCCTGCCGGTCAACACGGCGCCAGCCGACCGCAGACGTTCGGTGACACCCGATTCATAGTCCGGGCGAAACCCGTCAAGAATCCGGGATGCCGCCTGGGCAGGCATGCCCGCCACACAGAACAGATCCTTGACAGCCACGGGAATGCCACACAGGGCCGGGGCCGTACCCTGGGCCAGCCGGGTGTCAGCGACTGCAGCCTGGGCCAGCGAGAAGTCCGGATCGACATGACAGAAGGCATTCAGGGACTCACTGGCCGCAATTCGGTCAAGGCAGGCGGCTGTCAATTCCCGTGCCGTGTACGCGCGGTTGCGCAACCCGTCCCGGGCCGCTGCCACGGTCAGTCGGGGAAGATCCATCTACTCGACGACCTTGGGGACCAGATAGAACCCTTCACTGGTCACCGGTGCCGCTGCCATCAACGTATCGCGCACCCGGCCCCCCGTCACGACATCCTCACGCTGGATCAGGGTCATGGGCGTGGCGGTGGTCATCGCATCCACCCCCTCGATATCGACCTCATTCAACTGCTGCATGAAGCCGATGATGGCCGAGAGTTCCGTCGCAATCCCCGCCAGCTCCCCTTCATCGACGTGAATACGGGCCAGATGGGCAACCTTTGCCGCTTCGTCCGTGCCAAGTGTCATGACATCCCCTTGCGTTGCGGGCACCGACATCATCCCCTCGATCGGGTCTGCGTGCGCTGATGAACCATCAGCACCTCGATCATCCATGCCAGCATGGCGGCATTGAGGAGATGCCAGATGAAATGCGTGCCGAGCGGTATGCTCATACACAACGGTTTGTCAATCGTTCGGACGACAATCGACCCGGCCAGGACCAGGGCCCCGATCACCAGGCCATGCGCCACAGGTCCCTGCCGGCGCCAGAGCAGGATGCCGTAGAGCGCAATCAGGAGAGCCACACTGGCATAGACAGCGGAAAAGCCAAGGGCCGGAATGAGCCAGGACAGGCCCAGGGTCGCCAGCGGGATATAGGCTAACAGGGCCACGATCATGCCAAGCGACAGCCACAGGCCGAGGCCAAGGAAAGCCCGATTGGCGGCATGGAAATAGGTCACCACGAACAGGGCGATAAACAGCACATCAAGGAACCCGGCCCAGGCTGTGGCAAGGATATGCCAGAGTCCGGACCCGATCCCGATCCCGAAGAGCCAGACGATCAACAGTCGTGCGACCGGTGTTGCGTGCTCACCCGACCGGATCCAGCAGACAATGGCGGCCACAATGAAAGCCAGGTTGGTGATGGCGTTGAGCGGCTCGGCCCAGAGACCGGGTTCATGCAGTCGCTCACAATAGGCAAAATCGCGGGCAACAGGGTCCGCAGGGTGCGTTTCAGACATGCCCGGCCTCCAGACAATTCTGCCTGCGGGATGGAACCAGGGCCGGGCCGGGCCCCGTCATGACGACCCATCACCCGGTGACCGACCGCCTGCCCCACAGCGCTGGTGGGCGGACCTGTGATCCCGGAGATCCTGAAAGAACCGGGTGAGCAGAGTGCGGCATTCGGCCTCGTTGATACCGCCATAGACCTCCGGTCGGTGCAGGCAGGAGGGGTGATTGAACAGGCAGGGACCGTTCTCGACGGCCCCGGTCTTCTCATCCCAGGCCCCGAAATACAGCCGGGCAATCCGCGCCTGGGCAATGGCCGCGGCGCACATGGCGCAGGGTTCCAGCGTGACATAGAGGGAGCAGTCCAGCAGCCGACGCCGGCCCAACGTGCGGCTGGCAGCCTGGATGGCCAGAATCTCGGCGTGGGCGGTGGCGTCCTGCCGGGCCTCGACAGCATTGGCAGCGGACGCAATCACCTGCCCATCAACGGTGGTGATCACGGCACCCACCGGCACCTCACCGGTGGTACCGGCCTGCCGGGCCAGGTCAAGCGCCATCATCATGGGCCGACGTGTCTGGCTTTGCGTTCCTGACATGATGGAGTATCTGAACACCCTGGCAGGGCCGGGCGCGGCTGGAACAGCTGGACCGGCGATGCCTGCCTGATTCGAATGCTGTGAGTCCCTCTGTGAGCACCTGATGTCCTGCAATCACGGAATCCCTCCCATACCAACTCGACAGCGGGTTGCCAAAGCCATCAGCCGGGCCGGCCACGCCTCACGTCGGCAGGCCGAAGCGATGATCGAGGCTGGCCAGATCGCCGTCAATGGCGTGATCATCAACAACCCGGCCATCAAGGTTGCATCGTCTGACATCGTCACGATCAACGGGGTGCGCATGGCCAAACCCGCCCGCACCCGGCTCTGGCGGCACCACAAGCAGCGGGGACGGGTGACGACACACAGGGATGAGCGGGGCCGCCGCACGGTCTTCGAGGATGTGCCCGCCGCCTTGGGTCAGGTCCATTCCATCGGTCGGCTTGATTACAATTCCGAGGGACTGCTGCTCCTGACCAATGATGGGGAACTCAAACGATGGATCGAGTTGCCAGCCACCGGCTGGCCGCGACTCTATCGCGTGCGGGCCCATGGGATCGTATCGGAGACAGGATTGCAGGGGTTGCGCGAGGGCCGTGCGCTGGACGGGGTCCCGCTGCGACCGATGGAGATCACCGTCGAGAGACAGACGGGTCACAATATCTGGCTGGAGATTTCGATTCGGGAAGGGAAAAACCGGGAGATCCGGCGGGCACTGGCATCCTGCAACCTGACTGTCAACCGTCTCATTCGGATCGGCTATGGACCGTTCCGACTCGACCGCCTGCCAGGCGGAGACACCGTTCGGGTCAACGACAGGACCCTTCGCCGCCTGGCCGCCGCGTTCTTTGCAGCCCACCCCGGGCCCTGACCGACCCTGCAGCACTGTGGCCGTCCGACGCGCCACGACCGGATTTCCAGGAGATCGGAAATCTGATAGAGGAATCGGCGTGGGCGCAGGACATCGGGACCGAACCCGGTGCCGGTCCAGTGAGGCATGGGGGAGGCAGGAATTGCACCGGCAGACCATCAGACAATCGAACGCGTCATGAAGCCGGTTCTGGCCATCACGGGACACGGATCCTGGAGTCTTGCGGGTCGACGCGGACTGCTTGCTCTCATTGTCGGTCTCAGCCTGGCCCAGTGTGCACAACCGCCCGAGCCCGAGGTCCAGGTCCACGATTCGGAGGCAGCCAGCCGCAGCTATGAGCGCATCGCCCGCTCCCTGCAACAGCGGGGCCACCTCAAGACGGTGGTTGAGCCCGAACGGGCCCGGCTCACGGCAAACCAGCTGGCCATGAATTTTGAACTGATCGCATTCTACAGCGAGTACAGCCTCGACAATGGCCGGTATGTGGCGACCCGGGACAGCCTCCGCCTCCAGCGCTGGGAACATCCCCTGCGGGCCACGATCGTCTTTGGCGACTCTGTCCCGACCGCAAACCGGGTGAAGTTCCGGTTGCAGGTTGCCCGGTATCTGGCGCGGCTCCAGACCATCACCGGTCATCCCATGACGCTCACGGACACTGATCCGAATTTCCTCATCATGGTTCTCAGCACCGAGGAGGTCCACCAGGCCAGCGGCGTCATCCGGCAGTTCTCCCGCCGCGTCCCCCGCGATATCGCCCGGTCCATCGCCACCAGCCCGTTGACGATCCTCTGCTCGGCCTACACCATTGCGCCATCCGAGCTCATGCCCGCTCTTTCGACCGGGGTGGTGCTGATCCGCTCGGAACACAAGGGAATCATGCTGCAGGCCTGTATCCATGAAGAGCTGGCCCAGGCACTCGGCCTGCCCAATGATCTCGACTCGTTTGTCCCGACGATCTTCAATGACAACGAGGAGTATGCCCTGCTCACCGGGCATGACGAAAAACTGCTCCGGATTCTCTACGACCCCCGCTTGCGCGTTGGCATGACCCGTGCCGAGGCACGGCCCATCATCTACCAGATTGCCAGCGAGATCATTGCCGGATCATGACACCACCGCACCCTCGGGTCGCAGGAGTCGCCAGACCTGTCGGCACAGGCTGGACTGCAGGGGCCACCCCATGACTGCGGCCCGCGAGAAGTCCGGGCCACGAATGAATCCCCGCCATCATGATGACACCGGTTTCGTGACTTGATC
Organism: Paracoccaceae bacterium; assembly: GCA_965215545.1. Classification (GTDB taxonomy): domain Bacteria; phylum Pseudomonadota; class Alphaproteobacteria; order Rhodobacterales; family Rhodobacteraceae; genus MPNP01. The sequence continues at coordinate 2,332,934 of OZ244066.1, read as the reverse complement.
ACCCGAATTGCAGGACCGGCATGACTGTCCAGCGGTGATGCAGGATCCGCCGGACATGCACTGGCAGTTGCCGAACTGAACGGCGACATCAGAGCCATCCGCAGGGCGAGGGAAGCCATGGAAGCGCGCATTGATGCCGGCACGGGCAAGCGCCGCGAGACAGCGTCACCTGCCGGTCACGATCGAGCGTGATCATGGCCAATCTGGTCGGACCGGGGGCGGTGGCCCTGGCTCCCGGTCTCGACTTGCCTGGCATCCGACTCTCCCGAGGCCGGCCCACTTTTCACCTCCCCTCGATTTTCTGCACCGACGGATCCGGGCCTGGTTGACTACCGGATGGTGCCCGGAGCAGGGAGAATGGTCGCCGTCCCCCTCGTTGAGCGGCTGCTCCTCGACATGCGCCGGCACGGCAGCCCGCGTTCGCCATGACAGGGCCAGGTGAAGCCGACAGAGAGTGAACCGGACAGGGCACTGGTGCCTGGGGGCGGATTTGAACCACCGACACGAGGATTTTCAGTCCACTGCTCTACCCCTGAGCTACCCAGGCACAGGGTGCGCCCGCTATATGCAACAAACGGGCAACTGTCCATATCTGCCCTCGTGAGGGTGTGGTTCACATGGGATCGACTGTCCGGGGCAGGACCATGATTCGAGGCGGGTCTGGTTGTCATGCGCCGACGGAACTGCCGCCGCCGGTCGCCACGGTGTCGCCGTCCGGGCCAAGGGCGCGGCGAAAATGTTCAGCACACGGGGCGGCGTGTTCGCCAAATCGGTGACTGGGGACCAATGCGATTTTGACAGATCATCGATTCCCAGAAACTTATGGATTCCCGAGTCCGCCACACGAGGATCGCACCCCGGCGAAGGGTAGTGGGTCAGTTTGAATTTCCCCGCTTCCTGTAGGTCTTGGGGCGGTTGGGCTTGGGTGCGTCCTTATCGATCAGTGCCAGAATGTCATCCACTTCCCAGAGGCGATCCGTCACACCAGCCGCCATTGCGGGCGTACACCGCAGGGACCGGTGAATGCGACAGAAGTTGTGGTGCATGTAGTGCAGGGCGACGGCGTGGGCATGGTTCTCGATCTTCTTGGAGAACGCATTGGTCAGGCGGGTAAAGCGACGCATCGACATCCGCATGGTCAGTTTCTGCCGCTCGACATGGCTGGTCGAGATATGGGCCGGGTCCGGCTTGCCCTCGATGACATCCACCCGCGCACTGTTGAACGCGGATGGGCTGGGCTTGCGCTCGGGTGACTTGCGGCCATCATCGCCGTAGAGTTTGACCAGCATGGCATCGTCCACGCCATCATGGAACGCCTTGTCCACAGCCTCGATATAGGCCCTGTGGCCATCGGTGGTCAACTGGACGCGGTTGGTCAGGCGGTGCTCCAGATTGTCCATGAAACTGGTGGCTGTATGGGCCGAGCGATCCCCGACCTCCCAAGCCAGGATCAACTGGCTGTCGGCACACATCGCCGTCCAGGTCCAGACATCGCCCGCGTCTTTCGGGGCAGTCCTGGCCTTGGCATAGCAGAAGGACCAGATCTCATCGCACTGGATATGCTCGCAGGGCAGATCAACAAGGTGTTCGTCCTGATACCTGGCGCACGCCTTGCCAGCATCCACCAGCAGCTTGCTGACGGTGTTCTTGGAGACCTCGGCGGTCCGGGACGTAGCACGGAGACTCATGCCTTCCACCAGACACTTGAGGATCAGGCGGCGGGTCTTGGTGTCCAGTCGGTTCATCGGGATCGGTGTTCTTGTCTGTCTCTGATCCCTAATATAATTCAAACTGATCGCATTTCAAGAGGGAGGACGGGAAGATTTTTCCGACTCGACATCAGATCCATATGTCGATAGAACAAAAAGCGGCCCCCACAATAATCAGTATCGTGGGAGCCTAAAACCGCAATTGCTTTGAACGGCGCGGTGAGAAAGCCTTAGGCTCGGTCTCCAAACCTGTCAAGACAAAATGCGGCCATTGATATGCCCCTGTGGCGGAATTGGCAGACGCACCCGATTGGCACTCGGGAGGTTCGCTGCAAGACCAGCAACCGTACGGGTTCGAATCCCGTCAGGGGCACCAACAACACATCCAGCGCGGCGAGCGCAGCGTTGCATTCCTCAAAGTGCCCCAGTTGGCTACCAATCCGCCTTGAGGAATCTCATCAACCGTCAAATCGGCCCCTTGCCATCATCGGCTGTGGTCGTGAACTCTGGCGGGAGGATGCAGCACGAGCACGCACCTCGCCACTCTTGCGGCCTCTGGCGACCGCAACGGGGTCCTTGCCAAAGCGGTCTTTGTCCTGACCTGTCGCCAAATCAACGATGTGTTTGGCAAGTTGGTTGGTGTCCTTGGGTCTTCGTGGTGTCATGGCGGAGGCTCCTTCACTTTCAATATTCCCTATTAGCACATCATTCACAAATTCGGAAATTGCGGGTCGGGTCGGTAGTTCTTGTGGAGAATCATGACGGTGGGGTTGGTTGCTTATCGGCCATGGTTTTGCCCTGAAGACAGGATCAATCCACCTCCATCCTGTACTGTGACAAGTTTTTCAGGCCCTCTTTCTCAAATTCAGTCATTTTTGCAATGAGCGGGAGGTCAGGTTGCACATTTTGAAGCAAATCTTCGACTGAAAGACCTTGAATGACGGGATATCTGCCGCTGGAATCGCTGAAAGTTTCCTTGCTTCGATTGTTGTCAACCGTCCGCATCTGGTCCTCGAAACAAATCATGATGCCGGCCTTCATGTCGTATTGCCGAACTGTACTATCAAGCGCTCTGACAGAATCAGGCGTAACACGCCCACCTTTGACCTGGATAATGGCGTAGAGAGGTTCAGGAGGCAGGGTTGGATCAGTAAATGAATAGAATTTCAGAACGCCGTCCACACCTTTGTCGGGCCCCTTTGTTCCGGGTTCATGGAACATCCCCAGATTTTCTTTCATCTTCAAGAGTATGCCGGTGGCACCGACGAACCCAAGCGGCAAGTGGCCGCCATGGCAGTCATGGCTTACTTCTTTGATCGCTGAGACATTTTTGAAGATCCCGCCAATGGAGTGGTCGACGCATGATCCTGCCGACCAAACATGTCAGAACCGAACAGGCCATCATTGGTATTGGAGGTGAGTTGCTGGCCCTCCTGAGCGAGCCCATGACAGTCTCATATCTTTGGAATGAAGTCCGTGAGCGGCGAACTGTTGCCATGCCGACGGCACCAATTGACTACGATTGGTTCGTGCTTGCTCTCGATTTCCTGTTCCTGATCGGCGTGGTTGAGAGTCGACAGGGCTTGGTTGTGAGGGCTGAACCATGATATGACAGATCAGCAGCGATCTTGGAAGGGCGCCCGGTTTTCTGATTCATGACAGCCATCTTTTTGACGGCGTCGATGAACGCCAGATTGCGAAGGCGCTCCAGCTGGGTGCAGATCGTGCTGACGAGTATGGCTATCAATACATTGTCACCATGAACTCAGATATCTTGCCACAAGACGGTTACCGACCAAATTTTGATGTCAATGCCTCTGTCCTGGATACGGCGCTCACGGATGCAACAGATACCGGCGGACTTTTTGGATTGCACTTTTGAGATCTTCAGGGCCCACCATTTCGGGTAGACCCCTGATACAGATCAGGCACCATGCAGCCCCGGGCGGCAGAAGCCAATCCCATGACCCCGCACCCTCCCCCACCCCGGTGATCATCTGCAGGGCACCCGAGGCAGACACCAGGGCGATCTCGATGCCCGCCGCCTGACAGCGGTCGGCCATCGACCGGGCAAGTCTCGCGGTGACGCGATGGCACGGCACGGCGGCAGGCAAGCGGGCGGTCCCTTGGGTCCTGGTGCCGTTCATCAACATGCCGACGGCTTCACAGAGACCGCGACGCAGTTTGGATGTCTGGCCCGGGTGTGTCGTGTTGAGAATGCCGCCCTTGGTCTCGACCCGGATGCGGTGCCCGTCGATAGTGGCCACCACATCGCCCTGGCCGGATTTGAAGTCCACCTCGAGCATGTGGGTCCCGCGGGTGTAGCGACCGGCCACCTTTGTCCGTCCCCACGCGGCCCTCTTCTCGAACCCCATGGGCTGTCAGCCAGCCGCCGATGTCGAATTGCCCGACGTGCATGCCATCGGGGGGAGATGCGGACGGTCTGGGATCCCGACCCGAGCAGCCAGTGGGCCACAGCCAGCATGACCGCAGCCTCATGGAGGTGCCGTTCCCTGGGGGCCATCACAGGCCCTCTGTCTCTTTTCCGGGGGTGTCTTTTCGATGACAAGGTCCATCGGTCGCCAATCCATGCACTTCTGTCTGATCAGGCCGAGAAGGCTTCCCCTTTTGTGGCCCGCTTCACCGAATACTCGACGATCCGGTCAATCACCCGCTCGGGAGTTCTCTGATTCATGACGAGTTTGTCGGGATCCATCCCGTATTCGGCGACGATGTCCTTCAACTGATCAAGCGTCAAGGGTACGGGTTTTGACCGCAATACGTCCTCTCCTTCCTGCCGGACCAGCAGGATTGGATCAAGAACCGCTGGAGTGCGGCGGCGTTTGCCACAACTGGCCGCCTTTCCGTTGGACTTGGGTTCAAGGTCAGGGGCGACACTCAGTTGCCTGGCAAATTCGGATCAGCGGAAGAAGCCGAATGGGGTCTGGATCGATTCTGCATTTTCAGGACTTGCCAAGGTCCAGGTCCGCCATGTCAGGAGCGGACCTCTCGTGACTCCCCACCATGGATGACCGGACAGATGCATGGCACCAGGGTGCCCGTCACCCATCAGGGCAGCTCTCCTTCGGTGGGTCCTGACGGCGGCGGTCATCCGAGAACAGACTGCCGTCATCGATTCGATATTCCTCCTCAAGCCAGTTGCCAAGATCAATATAGGCACACCTTCGTGAACAGAAGGGGCGATACGCCTCGATCGAATCCTTGTCGCAGAGGGGGCACTTCATGGCGTCATCACCCGCTGCAAGGGGACCCGGTCCCGCTTGCGGGTTGCCTCGAAAAGGCCCATGCGGGTCCACCCGATCAAGCGAGTCGGGACGGCATCCCGACTGAACACCATGGCGAGTTCATCGGCAACGCGCTGTCGGGAGCGGCGGCCCAGTGATGGGTAATCAATGACCATCTGGCCACCAAGCCCCCGGAGGCGCAGCTGTCGCGGCAACGCCCGGGTTGCCTGCAGGGCCGCCGTAAGGGCTGCGGATGTCGACCGTGCCGCACCGGAATTGACATCGACGGAGATCAGGGCGTCCGTCTCATCAATGATCATCGACCCACCACCCGGCAGTGCCACAGGCCCGTCTTGGCAGGCTTGCAGGGTCAGGATGACCTGATCCTGCTGTTCGGGTGACGGGTCCGGGTTGATGGCGAACCTGTCTTGCCCGGCCCACTCCCTTGCGGCCAGTTCGGATGCCGAGGGTCCCGGCTCGATGACCTGCAACTGTTTTGTCGTGCGGGCCTTGGCAATGTCCATCATCCTGCCAAGCAGGGCCTCGATCTCCGAACGAATGGCATCATCGCCGGCCGATGCCGAAGCCGTGCGGGCAATGAGACCAAGGGACTCCTGACTGCGGGGAAGGCAGGAGGTGAGCAACTGCCTGAGGGACCGGCGTCGGTCAGGGGCACTGATGCTCCGCGCCACATTGAGGCCGGGGCGACCTGGTGTTGCAATGATATACCGCCCCTTGATCCGGATCTGGCCCGACAGCGGAACAAGTTTGCCCGGCTGGTGATAGCCTGTGACCTGCACAAGCCCGGTCTTGCCCGCCTCAAATCCGGCCCCGTGGCGGATATGGCCCATCTGCCCGTCCGGCAATGTGGCAAAACACCCGCCGGTTGCCGGGATCCGCCGGTCGATCCGGACAATCATGATCGACTCGACCGGCGGGCCGAGAGCCGGGGGCGGATCGATGAAGAGGTCCTCGAGCTGATTGTCCATCACCAGGGCCATGCAGGTGAACCCGGCATCATGAATTCCGAAGGCGGTGGCCACTTCGGGTCAGGTCCAGCCCACGCTGCGCAACATGGCCACGGTTTCGGCCAGCGGCAGACCGACGACGGCGGTATAGGAGCCATTGATCCAGGGGATGAATTCGGCCGCTCGCCCCTGAATGGCATAGCCGCCGGCCTTGCCCTGCCACTCACCGGATTCAATGTACCTGGCGATGTCCACATCGGTCAGTCGCCGAAACTTGACCCGCGTTGTGACACTGCGCTGTCGGGTCGCCGTGCGCGTGCTGACCGAAACAGCGGTGATGACCCGGTGGCGGCGGCCTGCCAGACGTTGCAGGAAGATCACAGCCTCCCCCGCGTCAGCCGGCTTGCCCAGGATCCGTCGACCACAGACCACAACTGTGTCCGCTGCCAGACGAATCTCATCGCCACCTGGGGGCCGGACCCCCACCTTCTCGCAGGCCATGCGCGTCACATAGCCTCGGGGTGTCTCACCGGCCTGCACCGACTCGTCAATCGCGGCAGATTCAATGCGATCCGGAACAATCCCCACGGCAGCCAGCAACTGCTGGCGACGTGGACTGGCCGACACCAGAACCAGGCGCACGGATGGACTATTTTTTGAAGCGGTAGTTGATGCGGCCCTTGGTCAGGTCATAGGGGGTCATCTCGACCTGGACACGGTCGCCGGCAAGGACCCTGATCCGGTTCTTACGCATCTTGCCCGCTGTGTGCGCAATGATCTGGTGGCCGGTATCAAGCTCGACCCGGAACGTCGCATTGGGGAGCAGTTCCTTCACCACCCCGGGGAATTCGAGCAATTCTTCCTTGGCCATCACTCTCCGTGTCCTGAACTCACGCAGGGCCAGGGCCCCATTCGCCCTGGATCGGTTGGCTATATCGGCCGCACTCCGGCATTTCAACCCGTTGGTGCGCGATTTTCATATGGTTGACTTTTTTGGACGGCTCCGCCACTCCATCACAAGCTGCCGACCGCCTCGGCCCGGACCTCCAGGAGGTTGCGTGCTTCCCGTCCACAGGCGACAGCAAGCAGATGGACAGGCTGGCCATGGTACGTGTCGGCATAGCCGCGGGCCCGCATCTGGGTGAAGGCGGTCTCCAGTGCCGCCTCGACATCGTCCGTACTGGCCGCCATCTTGAACTCGAGGATGAAGACCTGATCCCCGAGATGGACCACCAGGTCGGCCCGGCCATGGCTGGTGGCCGCCTCGGCGTGCACATCCACCCCGATGGACCGGAAGGCCATGTGCAGGAGACTGGCATACCAGGCCTCGTAGCGGGCGAGGTCGCCTGTGGTGTGCCACTGGTAGGGAATGCTGGCCAGCCAGGCGCGGAGCGTGGCGGCAAAGCCGGCAAAGTCGTTGGTCTCGAGAGCGTTGTGGAGAGTTCTGGCTTCGTCCAGAGGCACCCGGCCCTGCGGGGACAGGGCCGCCAGCAGCTGATCGTTCAGGCTGAGCCTGACCTCCTGATTGGGATAGTCCAGTCGGTACAGGGTGCGGTGGCCCTCCCGCTGTTCGTCCGTGATGGTCAGGTACCCCGTCTGGAACAGCAGGGCCTCGGGGCTGATGTCATCGACATCGAACCTGGACACCAATGACTCGTCAGCCAGACATCCCTCCAGGTCCAGCGGGCTGATGGATTTCCTCTTCAGGGTGTCGAACAGGAAGGTCGGCGAGCCGGTCTGGAACCAGTGGGGTTTGAATTTGCGACTGTCCAGCAGCAACAGCACATCGAAGGGATTGTAGAGCCGCTCTTCGCCGCGCCAGTTGTAACCATTGTACCAGCGACGGATGGCGTCGCGGTCCAAGCCGTCCAACTCGGGGGCAAAGACGGTGTCGAGATCGGCCTCGGTGTAGCCACAGAGGGTGGCAAAGCGGGGATCGAGGCTGATGTCCTCGAGGTTGTTCAGACCCGAGAACAGGCTGACCCTGGAGACCATGCTGATGCCGGTGACGAACACGAAGCGGACATGGGCGGCACTGTCCTTGATGATGCCGTAGACGCCGCGCAGATAGTCGCGGTTGGCCCGGGCCCGGTCAGGGTTGTGGAGGGCATCGAGGATCGGTTTGTCGTATTCGTCGACGAGGACCACGACGCGTTGGCCGGTGGTGTGGTGGAGGCGATCCAGAAGGTTGCGCAGGCGGCGAGGGCCGGTGTCGGAGGTCGGTGCGGGGGCAAGCCCGTAGGCCCGCTCGAGACCCTCCAGCTGTTCGATGATGTCGCCTTCGATCTCCTCGGGTCCGTCATACTTGCCACCAAAACTCAGGCGCAGCACCGGGTGGACCGCCGACCAGTCCCAGTGCGGGTGGATGGCGAGGCCCCGGAAGAGGGCCTCCTTCCCCGCAAACAGGGCCCGGATCGTGTCGACCAGCAGACTCTTGCCGAACCGGCGGGGGCGGGAGAGGAAGTAGTGGCGGCCCGTCTCGACCAGGTCCCGGATCAGCGGGGTCTTGTCGACATAGTAGAATCCGTCATTCCGGATGGTCTCGAAGTCCTGGATGCCGATGGGCAGGCACTGCCGGGTCATGATTGCCTTCCGTGGCCAGCTGCGGGTTGGAGGAGTTGCCCTCTGTGTCCTGAGGGGACTGTAGCACAAAACGCCAGCGGGGGGCAGAGGGATATAGCGACCGTCTCCGATGCGGGCGGGTCCGCGGGCTTCAGAATGCCTTCTACCCACGATGTTCGGATTTTTTCTGGGGGATGGACTTTCGCTTCCCGACGATGGGAGAACAGCGGGGGTGTCCGGAACCGGCTTATACCCCCATCCGGGAATCCGCATTAGGCTTTGTAAGCCAGCTCTTGATCCGGCGATTCGGGAACACTGCGCGGAGGCCGCACCCGGCCCTGCATCCACGCGCAGGTCCCCTTGCCTGCGCCCCGGCACAGCCGGACACGGGACCCCAAGCAAGGTCGGTTCAGGGACATGTGCGGGCGTGGCCCCCCGGGGGTGATCAGCCTGACCTTCCAACCCGATCGAAGCAAGATCGGGTCTGCCATCGCTGTCGGCATCCTGATCCTTGACCCTCGGGTCCTGAGGCCAAATGGTGTCTTCGGAGGGCCCGAAATCGGCTGGCAGTGGCACTCATTTTCTCATGTGAGAATGCTATTTGACTCCCGTGCCACCCCGAGGCGCAACAGTCGCAGCGAGGTCAGTTCGCCCTGAACGGACCGAGTCGTGCCCACCCGTTGGTTGAAGCCGCTCAAGGGATGTGAACCCCCACCATTATCCTGATCCGACTTCCCCCCACTGATGGAATCCTTCGCATGTCCCCTGGCTGTCGACAGGGATCACCCGCCCTGTCAGGACCTGACCGACAGGTCCGATCGGCGGGGCCACTGTTCCCACAAGGGGGCAAAGAGGTCGGCTTCGGAGGGACGATCGGTAGAGATCGTGTTCACAAGATGCGTGATATTGATGAAGTGGTGAGCGCTGAGATTCTCGGAAATACTGCTCCCGGCCCAGGTGCCGCCACCCATGGACAGGGTGAACGGCAGGCCATTCTCGAAGGATCCCCCGGTGCCGAGGCAATGGGCCTGGTTGACCAGAATCCGCACCACATCAAGGGACTCGGCCATCGCCTGGGCATGGGCGGGCGTGCGGGTGTGGATACCAGCCGAATGTCCCTTGCCCTTGACACGCAGGATCTCCTGGCAGAGTGTGAGGGCATGGGCAAAATCCCGGGCCCGGTAGACCGCAAGGACCAGTGAGAGTTTCTCGTCGGCAAAACTGCCAGCTCCAGTGACCACAGACTCCTCGACCAGGAAAAACCGTGCCTTTGCGGCAGCTTCGGGCAGGCCGAACATCTGCACGGAACTTCGTGCATCCCTGGCGATGGCATCCCGATTGAGAGTCCCATTCCGCCACAGGATCCCGGCAATGGCCTCGCGGTCGGCAGGACTGCAGAGCCAGCCTCCCTCATTCTGCAGGGCTTGCAAGCCTGCCTCGTAGACATCATCGAGCAGGATCACGGCATTCTCCGAAGAGCAGGATGTGGCATTGTCGAAGCACTTGGATGTTGTGATCTTGGCCGCCGCATCCTCAAGATCGGCACAGCTGTCCACAATGACCGGCACATTGCCCGGCCCGGTGGCGATCGTGACAGTTCCGGATCGCATGGCCCGGCTGACGGTGTTCTGCGACCCGGTGACGACGGCCAGGTCCACGGCCTCGAGCAGGGCCTGGGTGCCGACCTTCGTGATCGGAGATGGGAGGATCTGCACAAGGTCAGGCGAGGCTCCGCATTGGGCCAATTCATCGCGCATGAGCTGCACAGTCGCCGCTGACGCCCGCCAACTCCCCGGTGAGGGTGCGATGATGACGGCATTGCCACCCTTGATGGCCATCATGGCCTTGTTGACCGGTGTGGCTGTGGGGTTGGTGGACGGGCACACTGCAGCCACCACCCCAACGGGCTTGCCATAGCGCACCAGGCCCCGCTGCCGGTCCTCATCAAGCCGACCGATGGTCCTGACACGCAACAGGTCGCGGAGCGTTCCGAAGGTCTTGCGCCGGTTTTTCAGAACCTTGCTCTCGATATCACCAAGACCGGTCTCTTCGACAGCGATTTCAGCAAGACGGCGCGCATTCCCGGGCTGATACACCGCCCAGGCCAGGGCCCGGACAGCCAGATCGACCGATTCCTGACCCCGCACGCCAAAACCCCGCATGGCTGCCTGCGCCCTCTGCATCAACGGGTCGATGACCCCGGATGACGTTTCGTTCCGTGCGGTCATGGTCATGATTCCCGGTTCCGACCCCTTGCAACATTCGTGCCGTCTCTGCACACTGCCGGATGGAAGGCAAACGCAGATGATTCCCAACCCGATCAATGGTCTTGTCCCTGCAGCCGGTCAATCCCGACGCATGCAGGGCGTGGACAAACTCCTTCTTGACGTGGACGGGCAGCCGCTGTTGCGTCGCAGTGTCCTGCGGTTGTGTGCATCCCGCCTTGCACGCGTTGTGGTGGTCATCGATCAGCATCATCCCCGGCGTCGGGAGTGCATTGCTGATCTCGAGGTCGAAATCCGGACAATTGACCCCTCGTTCCCGGCACTCGCAACCACGCTCCAGGCTGGCCTCGAGACTGCCGGCATGGACGGCACCGGCCTCCTGATTCACCTGCCGGACATGCCGGACATCACAACCGGGGATATCGACACGATCCTGGCCGCCCACACACCGGATGCCATTGTCCGGGCCGCAGGGCCCACAGGGCAACCCGGTCATCCGGTCCTTGTGCCTCGCCGCCACTTCCCCCTGTTTGCATCGCTCTCCGGCGATGAGGGTCTTGGCCGGATCATCAGGGCGGACGCCATCCCGACCACACTGATCCCGCTGGCCGATGACCGATCAAGTCATGACCTCGACACACCTCAAGACTGGCAGACACGCTGATCTGACTTCCGGTGCGCGAGGACTGTGGTGCGGACGGCGGGACTCGAACCCGCACGATCATGCGATCGAGAGATTTTCCTACCTGCTACGGTTTTCACCGCCGGCATGCCGGATGCCGTTTGGGGTCTGGACGATCCCTTCACCCTGACCGCAAGGCGGCTTTAGGTGCTGCCCGTCTCGTCTCTACACCTTCCGATGCGGCCCTGCACACCGGCTTGGCTCGGGATTGGCATGGGTCATGCAGTCCTGACCCGCAGCTTTCCCCGAATTTGAGCAGTTCTACACCCGACGTTTCCCCCGGGGCACTCAAATTACGACCTAAGTCTCTTGTGTCTACCGATTCCACCACGTCCGCGAATGGCCGATCCTATGGGCAATTCATCCAGAATTCCAGCCAATCGACATGCAACCTTGCCAGACAGTGCAAGGAGAGGGGTGGTGCCCGAAGCGAGACTCGAACTCGCACAGCCTGAGGCCGGGGGATTTTGAGTCCCCTGCGTCTACCAATTCCGCCATTCGGGCCACAATCGTGCCATTGTCCCTGTTGCCAACGCAGGTCAAGGGAGACTGGCAGTGCCACACACGGTTTGCGGCCCCACAAGCGGCCATGCATCCGACCTTCACACCCCGCCTCACTGACTGTTCGGGCCCGGATGCGCACCCCCTGTCCTCTGCGAGCCATCATCCGGCACGTCAGGCGATGAACCGAATGTGTATCTGGCCCGGCTGGCAGCATGCATTTCGATCGAGAATCCGGGGGCCGAGGGCGGCATGTAAGCGGCATTCCTGATCACGCAGGGGTCCTTGAAGTGCTCGTGGAGGTGATCGACATATTCGACGATGCGATCCTGCTTGCACCCCGACACGGCAACACAGTCAATCATGGCAAGGTGCTGGACATATTCGCACAGGCCGACCCCGCCCGCATGGGGCCAGACCGGCAGACCGTATTTGGCCGCAAGCAGGAGCACGGCGAGGCACTCATTCAGCCCACCGAGTCGACAGGCATCGAGCTGAACAATGTCGATGGCCTCATTGGCCATGAACTGTTTGAACAGGATCCGGTTCTGGCACATCTCGCCCGTTGCCACCTTGATCGGCGCGATGGCCGCCCGAATGGCCTTGTGGCCGAGAATGTCATCGGGACTGGTGGGTTCCTCAATGAAGTAGGGCTCGGCAAAGGCGAGAGACCGGACCCACGTGATCGCCTCGGCAACCTCCCAGACCTGATTGGCATCGATCATGATCCGGATGTCGGGACCCAATGCTTCGCGGGCGATCCGCAACCGTCGGATATCATCATCCCGGTTCCGCCCGACCTTCATCTTCACATGGGTGAACCCCTGGTCCCTGGCCTGATGGCAAAGGTGGCGCATCTTGTCGTCGGCATAGCCAAGCCACCCCGCTGAAGTGGTGTAGCAGGGGTACCCCCTCGCTTCGAGATCGGCGATCCGGGCCGCCTTGCCATGCTCGGCGCGTCGCAGAATCGCCAGCGCTTCATCAGGAGTCAGGCAGTCCGTGAGATAGCGGAAGTCAACGATCCTGACGATCTCCTCGGGTGACATGTCGGCGACGAGCCGCCAGACCGGCTTGCCCGCGGCCCGGGCCCACAGATCCCAGAGGGCATTGACCACCGCTCCGGCTGCCAGATGCATCACGCCTTTGTCAGGACCGAGCCAGCGGAGTTGGCTGTCCCCTGTCAGGGCGCGCCAGACCTCGGCCGGTCGGGTCTGGAAGGTGTCCAGGGTCTGGCCGACCAGGAGGTGCTGCAAGGCCTTGATCGCGGCACAGCAGAGATCGTTGCCCCGTCCGATCGTGAAGGTGAGGCCATGCCCCTCAAGAGCTGCGTCATCCGTCTTGAGAATGACATAGGCTGCCGCGTAATCGGGGTCGGGGTGCATGGCATCGGACCCATCAAGGTGATCGGATGTCGGAAAGCGCAGATCCTGCACTTCGAAGGCGGTGATGGTGGTCATGCCGGGCTCGCAACGACAGTCTGCGTCTGTTGGCCGAGCCCCTCGATGCCAAGCACGACCCGGTCGCCGCTCCTGAGGTACTGCGGTGGCGTCCGGCCCATGCCCACACCCGGCGGTGTGCCCGTGGTGATGAGGTCACCGGGCTGGAGAGACATGAACTGGCTGAGATAGTGGACCAGGAAGGCCACGCCGTAGACCATCGTGCGGGTCGAGCCGCTCTGCATCCTTGTGCCATTCACCGCAAGCCAGAGGTCAAGGGTCTGCGGGTCGGGAATGGCGTCCCGGGTCACCAGCCAGGGGCCGATGGGCCCGAAAGTATCAGCCGACTTGCCCTTGGTCCACTGGCCCTGACGGTCGAGTTGAAAGGAGCGTTCCGAGACATCGTGCACCACGCAGTAGCCGGCGATATGGGCCATGGCGTCCGACTCCGGAACATTCCTGGCTGTCCGGCCAATCACGACACCCAGCTCCACCTCCCAGTCGGTCGCCTCGGACCCCTGCGGCAGCACGAGCGGGTCATCGGGCCCGGAAATCGACGAGGTCGCCTTCATGAAGATGACGGGTTCCTCGGGCACCGTCATGCCACTTTCCGCGGCATGATCCGCGTAGTTCAGGCCAATACCGATGAATTTGCCGACACCGGCCACGGGCGGGCCCAATCGCACCCCGGTCGCAACCCTGGGCAACGCCGTGCAATCCAGCGCGGCGAGGGCCGCAAGGGAGTCGGGATCAAGCGCATCATCAGCAAGATCGGGGATGTGGTCGGACAGATCACGGATCGTGCCATGACTGTCGATCAATCCCGGTTTCTCGTTTCCCCTGTCACCATATCGGCAAAATCTCATGTGGAGTCTCCTGTCCCGACTGTCCATTCAGAGTGCCCAACCGCCATCGATGGCGTAGGCCTGACCTGTCGTGAAACGGGCCCCGGCGAGATAGACGACGAGATCCGCGATTTCCTCAGCTGTCCCGATCCGACCCATGGGCTGCCGGGCCACAAACGCTTCACGGGCGGCTGCGCCGCCACCTGCAGCCTCGATCCGGTCCCGGAGCGACGGGGTGTCCACCGTGCCAGGGCAAATCGCATTGCACCGAATGCCCTCGGCAACATAATCGGCGGCAATGCTCTTGGTGAGTCCGAGCACAGCCGCCTTCGAGATCGAGTAGGCGGCCCGGTTGGGGACGCCCTTGATGCTGGATGCGACAGACGCCATGTTGAGGATCACGCCACCACCCGCGGCGATCATGCCCGGCAGGATGGCACGCGCCATGTCCGCCATGGCCACCACATTGAGCCGCAGCGCCTCATCGAGGTCCTCGGAGGTCATCTCGAGAAGAGTGCCGGCATGGACATAGCCGGCACAATTGAAAAGAATCCGGATGGGCCCGGCACCCGCCACCACGCGGCTGATGGCCGGTCGGTCGCAAACATCCAGGCACTCTGTGGCAAACCCCTCGCTGGACAACTGGGCAAGCGCAGCATCATTGATATCCGTGGCCAGAACCTGCGCCCCTGCCGCCCGGAGCGCATGGGCCGCCGCGCGACCGATGCCCTGCCCTGCTGCTGTGACAAGTGCGTTCTGCGTCTCAAGGTGGGTCACTGCAACCTCCATCTCTCATGATTGCGACCGACAGCATGGCATTGCTGTCCACAAGACCACCGGATCCGGCCAACCGGCCCGGGTCGGCAGGTCCCGCTCATGCGGCGTCCAGATTGTAGGCGACAAGGGCATTCTTGTAAACAAACGCCGTCTGCTCGTCGGCCGTCAACCCGGCGGTCAGCGCATCGCAGGCCCGGCACCACGCGGCATAGGTTGTGGTGCCCAGACACACCGGCCAATCGCTTCCCCAAAGGAGACGATCCGGGCCAAAACTCGTCCAGACCCGGTCAAAATACGGTGCCAGGTGATCGGGGTGCCAGCCAGGACCCGCTTCCGTCGTCAGACCCGAGAACTTGCAGAATACGGTGTTCCGTTGGGCAATGCGCTGGATGTTTTCGGACCAGACGTCGTACGCCCCGATGGCGATGCCCGGTTTGGCGCAATGATCCACAATGATCCGCAGGGTGGGATAACGGTGCGCCAATTGATCGATGATGGCAAGCTGATCGGACCGGATCAGCGCATCAAACGTCAGGCCGGATCCCGACACGGCCTCGAACACCGGTGCCAGACGGGGCTGCAGGATCCATTCGGCCGCCGGCATGTCCTGAAGCATCGGGCGCACACCGACAAGCCTGTCCTGTGCTGCAGCATGCTCGACACGTTCGGCGGCATCGTCGGCATCGAAGTCGATCCAGCCAACGACCCCGAGAACGAAGGGCGTGCTTGAGGCAAGGTCAAGCAGGTAACGCGTCTCCGCCTCGGTCGGGGCCGCCTGCACAAGGATCGTTCCGACGACATTGGCCTCGGTCAGGAGAGGCGCGAAGTCGCCCGGCAGATAGTCCCGGTACAACACTGACATGTCCGGTGTCAGCCAGCCGTAATCGCCACGACCGATGCACCAGAAATGGTGATGGGAATCGATCATCTCTTGTGTCATGTCATCGCTCGTCCCTGCAAGCATCGACCGTCCGCATTCGAGTCACCAGGCATCATCGGAAGCAAGGTCCGGGACATGCCGGCCTTTTGCCGGGTCCGGCACAAGCCCCTCTACACCAGAACACCCCTCGGTGTCATTTCATGGCCCCGCTGCGACCATCGCACTCTGATGGGCAACATTTGCAACGCCCGGCGCCAGACGGCCAGTCCTGCCCGCCGGCCTTGGCCTGTCCTCCCTCGTCATAACGGGTTGGTCCAGCAGGGGATGGACCTCGTAACCCCACGTCCACAGCCCAACGCCACGCCTGGGGCCCGGGTCCATCGTCAGGACCGGGTCCCGGGCGGGCACCCCCAGGGCAACGCCGGTCGGCCCGTCGCGCGTGTGCGCCTAGTGGTCAATCTTATACAGATGCATGTTTTCCTTCCAGCCGCCGGTGCCCGCGCTGCGAGGACGCCACGAGGTCCTCGGGGTCCCGGCGCCAGCGGAAGGGCCGGGCCCATCGGCGGCCAGTTGGGGCCGATGCCGCGCCGCTGGGTCAGACGGGCGGACCCGAGTCCTGCACGTCTGGAGCCGCGTGCTTGGGGCCCCGGCACCGATCCGGGCCACAACCAGCCTGGCACGACAGGCCCACCCGGATGGTGGCAGGTCGGGGGCTGGTGGGCCAGGACACCCGGCACCGGCCAGAACCCACACAGGTGGTGGGCCAGACGCCCCCATGCGCTGACGCGTGAGCCACGCACCCGCGGGCGCCGGCGTCGGTCCGCATCCGCACCCCCGGACCCACACCAGAGCCGCACGGTCCCCCGGTGGATCGATCGCTCCGGGGCCTGGATCCGGCGGGCGGCATCCCTCCGGTCGGTCGTAACGCGCGGGGCCCGCCGGGTCACCGGCAGGTGCACCGGAGTGATGCCGACACCCGCACAGCTTCGGTCGACCCCAGCAAGACCGTCAAACATTTCAGCGCCGTCGATCGCCGAAGAGAGCCTGGAGCATCCATGTCTCTGGTCAGGCACAACATCTTGACGGCGGCAGCCGGGTGGATTACGGTGCACGTGCTGGTAACCTGACCTTTGTGAGCCCGAACCATGGCCGATGCACTCTTCGATACCCTGGCGGTTTCGCGCGAGCTCAAGGCCAAGGGTTTTGATGCCGACCAGGCCGAGGCAATCACCGACGCTGTGCGGGCGGGCGTCACCGGAGGCGTCGCGGCGAAAGCCGATGTTTCGGAACTGCGGACCGAGCTGAAAACCGATATTGCTGCTGTAAAGATCGATATTTCGGAACTGCGCACCGAGCTGAAAACCGATATTGCTGCTGTAAAGATCGATATTTCGGAACTGCGCACCGAGCTGAAAACCGATATTGCTGAACTGCGGACCGAACTCCGTTGGATCAAGGCGATCGGAGGGGTGATCGTCGCGTTGCTCGTGTGGATGATCGTTGACGTGCGGATTGGTTGAGACCGGAATTCACCCAGAAGGGTTCTTTCAAGTGGGGTGCGATTGGATGGTCATCCGGTTCGCGGTGGCACCGGGGTGGATGAGCTTGGAAAAGAGACGATGCGGCCAGCGGTCACGGGTTGAGATCTCCGTCGTCGCCCGCAAAGAAGGCCAGAGAAATCACGGAAGGGCGGTGCTGTCGAAAGAATGCAGGCAACCGGGAGCGCCGCTCGCAACCCCATGATCGACGAGGCCTCTCGCCATCACCAACCGATGAAGATCCCGAATCAGGGCGAACCGAAGAGAATCAGGAGTCACATAGGGTGTGATCAGGCACAGGCTTGCTTTTGGACACCAAAAGGTGTAGATTGAGGACATCAACCCGATTAGGGGATTTGCATGACCCGCTGCCCCCCACCGCCCTGAACGACTGCGCCCTCCTTGCCGCCGTGCTGGCCACCGCCTTGGCCCTGCCATCGGCGGTCTAGTGGTCAATACAGAACATTTCGTCTGAATGGGCAGATGTCTGGATTTCTTGTTGCGATCATGCGACCATGGAATATGGGAGATTCAAGGACTTCCCCCTGTGAATCCACGAAGGCAGCGACGCAGGAGGCTTAAGGATATGTGCAAGTCTCTGTATTGAAACATCCACTAGCGGCCCGGGTCGGCAGGTCCCGCTCATGCGGCGTCCAGATTGTAGGCGACAAGGGCATTCTTGTAAACAAACGCCGTCTGCTCGTCGGCCGTCAACCCGGCGGTCAGCGCATCGCAGGCCCGGCACCACGCGGCATAGGTTGTGGCGCCCAGACACACCGGCCAATCGCTTCCCCAAAGGAGACGATCCGGGCCAAAACTCGTCCAGACCCGGTCAAAATACGGTGCCAGGTGATCGGGGTGCCAGCCAGGACCCGCTTCCGTCGTCAGACCCGAGAACTTGCAGAATACGGTGTTCCGTTGGGCAATGCGCTGGATGTTTTCGGACCAGACGTCGTACGCCCCGATGGCGATGCCCGGTTTGGCGCAATGATCCACAATGATCCGCAGGGTGGGATAACGGTGCGCCAATTGATCGATGATGGCAAGCTGATCGGACCGGATCAGCGCATCAAACGTCAGGCCGGATCCCGACACGGCCTCGAACACCGGTGCCAGACGGGGCTGCAGGATCCATTCGGCCGCCGGCATGTCCTGAAGCATCGGGCGCACACCGACAAGCCTGTCCTGTGCTGCAGCATGCTCGACACGTTCGGCGGCATCGTCGGCATCGAAGTCGATCCAGCCAACGACCCCGAGAACGAAGGGCGTGCTTGAGGCAAGGTCAAGCAGGTAACGCGTCTCCGCCTCGGTCGGGGCCGCCTGCACAAGGATCGTTCCGACGACATTGGCCTCGGTCAGGAGAGGCGCGAAGTCGCCCGGCAGATAGTCCCGGTACAACACTGACATGTCCGGTGTCAGCCAGCCGTAATCGCCACGACCGATGCACCAGAAATGGTGATGGGAATCGATCATCTCTTGTGTCATGTCATCGCTCGTCCCTGCAAGCATCGACCGTCCGCATTCGAGTCACCAGGCATCATCGGAAGCAAGGTCCGGGACATGCCGGCCTTTTGCCAGGTCCGGCACAAGCCCCTCTACACCAGATCACCCCTCGGTGTCATTTCATGGCACCCTGCGTCAGTCCGGCCACAAGTTTCCTTTGCAAGGGCAGGAAGAGAAGAAGTGTGGGCACCGTGGCCACAACCGACCCGGCCATCACCGCTCCCCAGTCGATCTGCACATCCCCAAAATACTGGTAAAGACCCAGGGGGATTGTCTTCAATCTTGTTTCGGTGATCAGGGCCAGGGCCAACAAGTATTCCGACCAGCTCTGCAGGAAACCATAGGTTGCGGCCGCGACAAGGCCCGGCCACATGATCGGAAGGATGACATGACCGATGACCTGGAGGCGATTGGCGCCATCGACAATCGCGGCGTCATCGATACTCTTCGGTATCGTCGTCAGATATCCGGCAAGCAGGTAGACGGTAAAGGGCGTGATGAAGGCTGTGTAGCAAAGGATCAGGCCCAGATGACTGTTGATCAACCCACCGCGTGCAAAGAAGATGAAGATCGGATTGACCAGAATGATCCAGGGAAAGAACTGCCCGCCAAGAATCGCTCCGAACAGAAGTCCGCGCCCCGGAAACGCAAAGCGCGAAAGAGCATAGGCGGCAAAGAGGGAGATTCCACACGCGAGGACCGTGGACGCAATGCAGATCGACAGGCTGTTCAGGACATATCTGAAATAACCATCATGCCAGATCACAAGATAGTTCCGGGCGGTCAGACCGGGTTCATTGGCCACCAGTGAAACGGCAAGATTCTCGACAGATCCCTTGAACACGAAAACGGCTGGTGCCAGAAGAAAGGTCATGAAGCCCAGGAATGCCAGGAGCATGAATCCCCTCTCGACAAACGCGGCGGGTTGCCAGCCATTGCGCCCCTTCCTGGTCATCCAACCTTGTCCTGCATGTCATGGAGGCCGAAGAAACGGAAGTAGAGTGCACCGAATCCTGCCATGACCACCGCCATGACGACACCAATTGCCGAACTGTAGCCGATACGCAGGTCGATGAATGCCTTGATGTAAATCTCTGTGGCCAAAACGTTGGTGAAGGTTCCGGGTCCCGCTCCGGTTGCCAGCCAGACATAAACAAAGTTGTTGAATGTCCAGATGACGGACATGAGACCAAGAACGGACAGGGTTGGAAGCAGGTAGGGCAAGGTGACAAACCTGAATTGTTGCCAGCGTGTTGCGCCATCAATGGCAGCCGCTTCATTCAGCTCCTCCGGAATGGACTGCAAGGCTGCGAGAAGCGACACTGCCACAAGGTGCGTGGTGTTCCAGACAACAATTGTCACGATCGATGGCCAGACCGTGCGGAGATCGGCCAGAAAGGCAACCGGATTCGTGATCAGACCCGTTGACAGAAGCAGGCGATTGATCGCGCCATGGCCGGGATCAAAGAGCCATCGCCAGGCGATGACGGCAACGACAGGCGGTGTCGCCCAGGGCACCAGCAGGACAAGCCGGGTCAGGGTTGTCAATCGCAGGGTCTCAAGAAACCGGGAATTCAGCAACAGTGCAAACAGCAAACCCAGCAACATCCGGAGGAGAACGGTCACCGCCGTGAGCCAGACAATCGTGTTGACCGCCAAGTCAAGAAATCCCGCACTCGACAGGAATTCACGGTAGTTTTCGAGGCCGACGGGAGCACCACCTGTCCGGAGTTTCAGCAGGGTGATATCGGTCAGACTGAGCTCGATATTGTAGAGTGTGGGATAGAGGTAGAAGGCAACGAGGACGGCAAACACAGGCAACAGCATCCAGAAGACTGTCAGCCGGTCACGGAATTTGATGGACATCCTCAAGGTCATGATGCTTTGCCTGTCGCGGTCTGCCCGAAAACCAGGCAGACCGCGTTTGATTGACTGCGATCAGTTGTCGAGCAGTCGCCTGATATCCTGGAGCAGTTCGGCACTTGCCTCCTGTGAGCTGCTCTGCCCAGACAGGGCCTTGCCAGCTGCCCGGGCCGTCAGGTTCCAGAGTTGCCCGACGCCGGCACCGCTGTCGCTGTATGCCCCCCAGGTTCGGGTGTGGTTGGCCAGTTGCGAGGCGAAACCCAGCTCCTCGTCACGATACTCGATTTGCGCCAGCAGGGATTTCTGGGCCGGGAACTGGTTGGTGTAGTAGGTCTCGAACAGACGTGCCTGGGTCAGAAATTGCAACAATTGCCAGGATTCCGCCGGATGGTCGGTGCTGGCATTGACCACCAGTGTCCGCCCACCAAGATGCGTCTTGGGCGGGTGCGAACCCGCCATCATGATGCCGGAGTCGAACGGCAGATCAGCCCCGGGGTTGGCCTCTTCAAAAGCACCGAGAAGTTGGCGATAGGTGTTCGTCGGCATCAGTGCCATCCCCTGCTCGCCATCCAGCAACGACTGCAGCAAGGCAGGATCATGTGGCACATCGATGGTCAGGACTGAGCGTGACACCAATCCTTCGTCGATGTAGGTCTTGAAATAATCCATCGCCGCAGCCAGATCGTTCACGGTGACCCCCGGACGATAGCCCTCCTTGCCATCCTCGATGACGACGGCGCTGCCATTTGACCACAGATAGTAGTTCATCGGGAACCAGAACTGATTACCGGCGGCAAAGGCAAAACCGGTCTTGCCGGTTTGCGCCTTGATGGTCCGGCTGTCCTGCAACAACTCCTCCCAGGTCTCCGGAAGGTCCGTGATTCCGGCTTCTGCCAGAACATCGGTCCGATAGACCATTGCCCAGGTATCGGCCGACCATGGAACACCCCAGGCCCGGCCGTCATACATTGTCAGGTCGGTGGCAATGAAATCATCAAACCCATTCCTGAAGCCGCCATGCTGGATGAGTTGATCAACAGGTTTCAGAATCCCTGCCTCGGCCATCTCCCGGGTCCAGACAAACGCGATATGGACGACATCGGGACCCTCTCCCACAGCGGCCTCACGAAGAAACTGATCCCGCGAGTCGCTCCAGGAGATTGTCTGCAATTCAACGGAAATTCCCGGATTTGCGGCCTCAAACTCATCAAGTGCAGCCCGTATCTCTTCCTTTTCACTGTCGTTGAATCGAAAGGTCAGATTGACATCAGCGAGAGCGCCCCCACCCAACAACAGGGTCAGGACGACCATTGACAATCGAGTTCGCAGATACATGTTCATACTCCTTTGTTGTATCCATATCAGGTCAATGTGTCGCGAATTCTGCGACGACAAAGTGCTGCAAGGCATCCGGATCGGGTACGAAACCGATGCCATCGCCTCTGGGGACATCGAGGCGTCCCTTGTGCACATCGAGATCGATTGCACCGAGTTCTGTCCGGAGTGGATTCGGATTGGCATCGAGCTCGACGGGCCCCGTATCACCCATCGCCGCCATGGCATGGATGGAGGCAGCAAGCCCGACCGCCGTCCCCATGTAATGCAGTGCGCAGGTCGCTCCAGATGCTCGGGCCAGTGCGGCAACCTCCATGGCTCCACTGATACCGCCCCATTTTGCGACATCAGGTTGCACGATGTCGAGTTTGCCCTGCACCAGAAAGTCTTCAAACATCGCAAGCGAGGTGATGTTCTCGCCTGCCGCCAGCGGCACGCTGGAAGTCTTGGCAAGCGCGGCCCATTGCCCGACCGCGTCCGTGGCCAGAAGCGGCTCCTCGATGAATGTGATGCCGTACCGCTCGATGGAAGCGATACGCTCCCTTGCCTCATCAAGTGACCAGTTCTGATTGACATCCACCATCAGTTCTGCCTGCGGATCAACCGCCCGAAATCGCCTGAGCATGTCTGCATCCTGCGGTGGCCCAAACCCGATCTTGAGTTTGTAGGCGGTGTGGCCAGCCTCACGCAGGGTTTCGATCGAATCCTCGAGATGCGACACATCCGGTGTGCTCGCATACACCGGCACCGAATCCCTCCCACCGGGACCCAGAAAATCACACAGCCGCTTGCTCTCTCTCCGCGCCGATGCATCAGCCAGTGCCATGTCCAGGCCCGCGACACATTGCCAGAATGACCCCGGCTCACCCGTATGAATTGCCATGCGACGGAAGCGGGTTTCGAGGTGCTGTCGCACCTCGGTGAAACATGCGTAGGTGCGTCCCAGAACCGCGGGCACGACAACATCGGCAAGGAGATTCAGCCGTGCGACATTGCCCTGCGGGGGGAAGTTGCACCATGTCTCTCCCCAGCCAACCGCACCATCTTCGGTCGTGACTTCAACCAGAAGACCGTTGCGCGACGGCATTGTGCCAAGGCTCGAGACCGGACAATTTTCCTGGGCGGCCCGGATCGCGAACGCTCTAATTCGATCAATTGCCAGCATCTTCACACATGAACCCGACAGCCAAAGCCACCCATCACAATTGAATGATAATTGATTAATAAGTTGATTACAAGTATTTTATCAATTATGGATTCAGGGTGTCGCTTGGGATGGGGTCTGGTGTATGTTTGGCGCAGCAGCAACAGTGAGCGGGGTCAGGGTGTGGGACGTGCGTCAGTGTATGAAGATTTCCGGAATCGACTTTATTCCGGTGAACTCAAACCGGGGCAATTTGTGACCCAGAGTGAATTGGCCAAACTTGCCGGTGTGTCACTTGGGAGTGCGCGCGAGGCCATCCAGAAATTGGCACATGACGCACTGCTCAAGGTGCATCCCCAGAGGGGTATACAGGTCACAGAGGTGACAATTCGCTTCATCCGTGAGGCTTTTCAGTTCCGCAAGATGATGGAAATTGCGGCGATCCAGCCCTTTGTCACCGACGCACCACACAAGGCATCGGAACTGCTTGAGGCCACACGAAGCGTGCTGCGGGCAGCAACAGAAGACACATCGCAACACACACTGGATCGCGCCCTTGAGGTCGATTGGCGCTTGCACGATGAGATCGTCCTGTCCCTGAACAATGCGTTGGTGCAGGATACCTACCAGATCAATGCGGTCCGTCTTCGCTTGATCCGCTCGAACATCAAACTCAATGCAACACGGGTGGCGGGGGCCCTGACGGAGCATATCGGGATTCTGGAGGCGTGTGTTGCCGGGGATGCAGGACAGGCTTCGGAACGACTTGCGGTGCATCTGGATATTGCCATGCGCCGGGCCATCGAAGGGAACTGACATTGAAACCAATCGAGCTGCGTCGCCTCAGGAAGTCATACGGTGCCGTCCCGGTCATTCATGGCATCGATGTCGAAATCCGATCCGGTGAATTCGCCGTTCTTGTCGGACCGTCCGGATGCGGCAAATCAACCCTCTTGCGGATGCTGGCCGGTCTTGAGGACATCACGGCCGGCGAAATCGCCATCGGTGGGCAGGTTGTGAACGATCTGCGCCCCAAGGACCGGGACATTGCAATGGTGTTCCAGAATTATGCTCTCTATCCGCATATGACGGTCGCGGAAAACATGGGGTTTTCGCTGCGTCTGGCCAAGGCGGACAAGACCGAGAGCCGTTTGAAAATCGAACATGCAGCCGAGATTCTCGGCCTTGCGCACCTGCTTGAGCGCTATCCGCGCCAGCTGTCGGGTGGGCAGCGGCAACGCGTTGCCATGGGTCGTGCCATCGTGCGCGATCCCGCCGTCTTCCTGTTTGATGAACCCCTGTCCAACCTTGATGCCAAACTGCGCGTGAAGATGAGGAGCGAGATCAAGGAATTGCACCGGCAACTCAACACGACTGTCGTCTACGTCACGCATGATCAGATCGAAGCGATGACGATGGCCGACCGCATCATTGTTCTGGATGGGGGCCGCGTCTCGCAGATCGGGACACCACTGGACCTCTATGATGAACCGGCCAATCGCTTTGTGGCCACATTCATCGGCTCCCCATCCATGAACATCTTGCCGGCAACCGTCCGCGAGAGCGGTCTCCTGGTCTTTGGCGATGGGCAGTCCATTGCAGGCGATGTGGACCTCAGGCCCGGAACCGAGGTCGACATTGGTGTTCGTCCTGAAGACGTGCGGATTGACAGCAAGGCGGGCTGCGGTGCCATCCGGGCGACCGTCAACCTCGTTGAACCGACCGGAGCGGAATCACTCATCTCCTGCCGGATGGGCAATCTGCCATTTTTGGCCGCTGTCCGGGACCGGCACAGCGCCCAGTTCGGCGACTCCATCCATCTCGGTGTCCCGCCCGACAAGATCCACGTGTTCGATCGGTCGAGCGGTCAGAGATTGGTTGCGGGATGACCGGGATATCCCTGCCAGCGATCGGTTGCGGGACGGCGCCCCTCGGCGGTCTCTTCTCGGCCGTAACCACTGATGAGGCCCTGCTGATGCTGGAGGATGCGTGGGAAGCGGGCATTCGCTATTTCGATACGGCACCACACTATGGTCAGGGGCGGGCCGAACGGGTTCTGGGCGATTTCCTGCGCGGCAGGGATCCGGCAACCTACACCCTGTCGACAAAGGTCGGACGGATCCTGACCCGTTCCTCCAATCCGCCAGCCACGCTGAATTCATTTGTCGACCCCCTGCCCTTCGATCAGTCATACGACTACAGCTACGATGGGATCATGCGATCGGTGGAGGACAGCTACCAGCGTCTCGGTCTGAACAGGATCGATATCCTGCTCGTTCACGATATCGGCCGATATACGCATGGCAGCAATGCGGAGGTCGGCACAAGGCAACTGCTGGACAGCGGCGAACGGGCCCTGCGCGACCTGCGGGCTTCCGGCGAGGTGGACGCTGTCGGGATCGGTGTCAATGAAATCGAAATCTGTGAGCGCCTGATCGGCAATATCCCGCTGGACATCCTGTTGCTGGCGGGCCGGTACACCCTGCTCGACCGGACCGCAGAGACCCATCTGCTCCCCCGGTGTCTGGACCATCATGTGCAGGTCGTCATCGGGGGCGTCTTCAATTCCGGCATCCTGGTCTCCGGCGCGACTCCGGATGCCCGGTGGAACTACAGCGCGGCACCCCGGACCATCCGCGATGAAGTCACAGCGCTCGACCGACTCTGCCGGCGCTTTGGTCTGGCGCTGGCCAGTGCCGCCCTTGCCTTTCCCGGTCGGCATCCGGCTGTCAGCACCATCCTGCTCGGTTGTGGAAGCCGTACCGAGCTGCATGAGTGTTTGCAGTGGCTGCAGGCCATGCGCAACCAGCCGCCACCCGAGGCATTCTGGCAGGACATGCAGTCACGAGGACTGAAATCCCCACCGCCACCCTGAAGCGACCATGGGCCCGGCTCGGCTGCCCAATCAGCCAGCATGCGGAGAGGTCATGCCGTGCGCGACCTCTCCATCGAAAACCGTCAGGACCATGGAACACACAGCCCCACCTGTCCCGACAGGACCCGACCTGAACACATTTGACATGGCCGCAGACACAGCCGCTCATCCCGGGTGGTCGGCCTGCACTCGCCGACGACCGGCACCCGGGTCGCCCTCAATGCCGCCAGCCAGTCCGACGGCTCCGCAAGGGTGCTGGCCCGGCCCTGACAGGGATCCGGCACCAGGCCTGCGCTCCTTCAAAGGTCCCCTGCGCTCCCGGCATACCCGCCGATACAGACCACTTCGGGGCTGCCACCGGTCGTGCCACTGCCGGCATGCGTCCCGGCCAGCAGCTCGGGAGTTGCCAGTCCCATCATCCCGTCTGGAGAGATGGGTGCGCCCCATACCCCCTTTTCTCATGCGGGAAGCTGCAGTCGGGACTGTCGAACCGGACCGTTCCTCGGACCCGGCCTGTGGAAGCGGCCAAGGATGTGCTCTGTGGAACCAGGCGGCCACTGACCTTTCAACCCCGTATCCGCGATCCAGAACAGGCCCCCGCGCCACTCTGAGGCGCAATCGGAGAAGCGATGCCGGTTCGCCCCGTGCGGACCGGCACGGTCCTCGGCTCCCGCTTGTCCAGCCCCGGGCCAGGGCACTGCGGTCAGCGACCGCAGCGGGTGCCGGTTTGTGGATGCCGGTCCTGGCATCGGTGGCAAGGGCCATCGGTTCCGACCACCGGAGGATGCGCAGCGGACGTCCAGGATGCCCGCGCGGGGCTGGGCGACCAGACACCGACCGCGGCCTTCGCTGTGGCCCAGGGGCCGTCGCGTCCCGCGCCGGCCATCCAGCACCCCCACAGCACCCCTCTCCTGCCCCGGGCCGCGGGGGCCTTGCCGGGGGCCGACACGCGGCACGGATGGGCAGGAGACGGCGTCACCGAGCGTCAACCCTCGCTCGGGCTTCGCCCGCCCTCCGGTTGACGCTCGGTCGTTGCACTTCAGAGTGGCAGTGGGGACAGAATGACGCAGCCATGATCAAGGTTGCCATTGAAACTGATCGCACGGCTACAGGAAAGTCATACCATGGGAAGGGACTGGACCAGATCAAGGGCGTGATCAGCAATGCCCCCGCCGGTCGCTTGCGTGTCTTGTCACGGCGCGGAAAATATGTATATTCGAAGCAAGACATGAAAGAGTCGGTTCAGACCGGTTCCTTGCGGGAAGATATCGGGGGAACGTTGATCCACTGGGAGCTGAATCTGGGTACCGAGTTATGACAACCGTCAGCATTGCCAATGACTTCTCCACGACCCCGGCGGGTCGGACCGAAAGTGATCATGGCCCGAACAGCGGCGAGACCTTTCGCAAGAATCACTTGGCGCCAAAGCTCAGGGAAGCCATTGCGAACCAGTCGACACTGTCCGTAGTCCTTGATGGCACCGCCGGCTATCCGGCGTCATTCCTGGATGAGGCCTTCGGGGGATTGATCCGGGAAGACAACTTCGAGAAATCCGAGATTGATCGACATTTGGATGTCCGGGCCGATGACGATGTCTACAAGGTCTACAAGGCGATGTGCCAGCGGTATATTGATGAAGCCGAGCCGGGATGAGTCTGGCCGCGTGGGGGTGGGCCATCACCCCTTCTCATCACGATCGTCGGTGGACCTGTTTTGCTGGTCGCAGCAAACCGGGTCCAGGAGACTCTGCGACGATTTGACCGACTGTGTGACAGCATTCATGCAACGGGAGATCTCGGAGCAGAGTACTGGCTCGCGGCGAACTCGCTTTCTGTACTCGAGGTCAAGATCATCGGCCAACAAATGCTGATCTCCGAGGCGTTCGCGTTCTGGGACAACGCGGAGATCAATCCAGGAAGGACAAATGGGTTTCGTTGCCCGACCCATTCTTTGCTCAACTCACGGGTGGGGATTTCATGGCCAAGAACAGGTCGCCCAATCCTGACACAGCCAGACAATTGCAGCTGGAGATGGCACGACTTGTCGGGCGGGTGAGAAAAGCACAGGCTGAAATATTAAAGGGCCACAGAATTCTGTCAATTGCGTTCAATTATACGACTCCACGACCGTAACAGGGCATAGGGTTTTCCCGGACCAGCACAGTTCAGGGGATCCATGGGCCTCTGGAAAGAAACCCGTCACCCCGACCCTGATCCCCGCAGGGACAGCAGATAGTTCACACAGGCCGAGCACATCACCAGCATGACCCGGGCCTCGGCTTCCGTGGGTTGATGGGCACCGTCCATCAAGGCATGCCGGATGCCATCGGATCCGCTGGTCCAGCCATAGATCCTGGCAAACCCCGCCTTGAGAGAGGGGTCCAGCACGATGCCCTGCCTTTCCATGGCCGCGATGGCGCTCCCGATGTCCTTGTGCTCTTTCCCTGTCAGCCGACGATAGGTGGCCTCCACCGCCGAGATGCTTTCCTTGACCGAATTGCGGTAATCGGGAGCCGTCCTGTCCCGGTACAGTGTGATGGCCTGGACGATGTGAGATCCCGCTTCGTCGGTCCGGGCGGCATCGCTGATGGCCGCCCGCTCCTCGTCATTGGTGATCTCGGTGATCCGGTTTTCCACAAAGCGGACGGCGGCTTTCTCCTCCTCGAAGATCTCATTGCACCACTCGGTGAACGCATTGGCCCTAAAACCGGGTTGGTCTTGATAGAATCCCGCCACGACCGGATCCGCCATGGCCTCCAGGAAATCGTGGAGGGTTGGGGCCATGAAAGCAAAAAACGATCGCGGATCGCCTCCAGCTCGTATTCCGGGCGCAAACCGCGTTCATCAATGGGAATCTTGAAGTGGGAGTGACGCAGGTATTTCGACAGATCGTCGAATGGGTAAGAGTTCCCATGTGCCAAACCGCCGATATGACCACAATAGGTCTCATGCACTGCATCCCAGATCCGATTGCGGAGAGCCGGGGTCACTTGGTTTGGCTGCAGAAAGGGCCTCGGGGGTGAGTAGCCGCACCGTTTGGAATAACGCATGGATCGGCCTTGTCATCATGAACGGATTGGCAGGGCGCTGCCGTTATCAATTGCCAATGACAGGGACAAGAGTGCCCTCCCCAAGCGCATCCGACACGCCCCCGCAACCCCACCGTCCCGGGCCCCAATCCCCCTGCCCAAAGCAGCCCGACGAATGCCCCGCCCAAAAACACTTACGAGAACTCCCATTCTCATAACCAATATCGGGGCCGTCTTGCGGGTCAGAATGGACCGGTTTCGGCCCACCTTGCCAGCCAGCCCGATCGGCTGTATCCTCCCCCCATCGATCGATCTGCCGGGTAGGTCCCTGGCAGACCCAACACACGGAGAGTCCCCATGACCCGCTTGACACTGCCCCCCCTTGATCGCCTGACGACTGCCCTCGCGGCACCCGCGATGATGTGCTTTGTGCTGCTTGCAGGCGCAGCGCAGGCGCAAGACCTGCCGACAGCAGAACAATGCAATGACAGGCGCCTGTTCACCCTGGAGAAGTACATATTTAGCGGTGATGGCATCTTGCCCGAAGGTGTGCCGATCACAGGCTTCAATGGAATCCAAGTCCATAGGGCGCCCGGTTGCAATGGTATAGAACCGGGTTTGCTGAATGCAGTGTCTTTCTGCATGAATATCTGGGACACAACCCCCTGCGAAGGGTCCTCTTGCAAATCCCTTAACACCAAGATTACAGGAGGGACTATTGACACGACCACACTCACCACAGACTCTGTGTGCGCTATCCTAGCCGCGGGCTTCCCAAACCAAGCTTACCTTGTGGCGGCAACGAATGACAATGCGGTCAGGGACGATCCCAAAAATCGATTCATCGTCGCCCTGAAGGTCAATCCGCGCCAGCATGTGGTGTTCGACATCCGGGACAACGACTGACGTGATCGGGGAGAATGCAACGGATGTGACAGCGGCGGCATCGACCCTGACAATGGACGGACGCTCACGAATGTCAACGTGAGGCGGTGCCTCGTGTCAAGACTGTGGGCACAGGGGTACTTTCAAACCGATACACTACCATTCAGGTTCTTTTTGGGTTGACGCTCCCTGTCCGTCGGGTCTCATTTGACACTGTGTGTTGCTTCCCCATAAGTTTGGCCCCCAAGACGGCAGAAGCCGCGGTGACAGGTAGCAGACAGGGTCGGCATCTCGTGTCAGGAATGATTGACGATCTTGAGTCATGGGCCCGCCGGGTCTCCGACCTGACGGCGGCCCTCGCGGACCGTGATTCCATGATTGCCGAGTTTCGCACCACGATCGCTGTCTAGGGCGCACGCATCGCGGAGTTGGAGCGCCGCCTTGGGCTTGACAGTTACAACAGCGGCAAGCCTTCGTCGAGTGATGGGCTGGCCAAGCCGACCGTTGCGGCCCTGCGCCAACGCCAGCGGTCCCGCCGCCGGGCCAGCGACCGCAAGCCGGGCTGGAGACGCTCCGCGCCCCGCCGGACAAGCTGGTCGCGCAGCTCGTCACGCGGCAGCCGGACCAAGCTGGCTGAACCGCCTGACCGGACGGGAAGCCGCCAAGATAAAACCTGAACAGTTACCAATTTTTCATGCAAGTCCTTACAATGTTTGCGCTTTGTGACGGCTTTGTCAGGCCCCGCAGCACCAATCGCCTGTGCAATCGGTCACGCCGGCCAGCCGAGAGGCGTCCATGACCTGCGCCGACCCCACGCCCCGTCCGCCCTTGACTTGACCACCTCCCCCCCCCCCTGCTAGGGATCGCCTCGCGGCGGGGATTCTCTCGCCTGTGCAGCCCCGTTGTACCCATCTTCCTGGGTCAAGCTCTGCGCGGGCGATCACGCTTGGAAGGGAGAGATCCTCATGACACGTTTGACCAGAACCATGGCCCTGCCCCCCCCCCCTTGATCGCCTGACGACTGCCCTCGCGGCCGCGGCGGTGGTCGCCCTCACGCTGACAGCAACGGTTGCGCAGGCGCAGACCTGCACCAGGCAGACCTGCGTCATGAAGCTGGCCCCGGTCTCGCCAGTCGCAGACGGCTGCGGCGAGCACGCCACGCCGGCCCGCATGAAGCTCACCTTGGCAAGCTCGCGATCCGTCACCTACAACGCTGGAAAAATGGGTCGGTACGCTACGCTTTTCCCACCAAAAACTGTGCCTAATGTGCCGGTTGATCCAGCGAATGAAACCCGCGCTCGAAATGACTTCCCGATCACTGTTTTTGCTGAGATTGGGAGTGAGCACCGCACGGCTGGCAGATTCGAAGACTGGGAGTGGCGAAATGAGAATACCAACAGAGGTCAATGGCAGCGAGTGTCCCCCTCGAGATGGGGCATGTCCGCCCCGGATGTTGGGGAACACATCTACGAGGTGCGTCCCGTAGCCGGCGCCCACATCTGGTCCAACCGCAATCCCCGCAATATCCAGCAAGGCCCCGGCGGGATGGTGGTGGTGACCTTACGATTGACCCCCGTCGCCACCGCGACCGCCTCAGGCAGCGCCTACTTCCTGTTCATGGGCGGCAAGGGCTGTGCGCGGGTCAACCACGCGGGCCGGGCCATCGGCGGCATCCAGTAGCGCCGGCCGGATCCACCCACCCAGATCCACACCACACTCCAACGCGGGGCAGCACCCGTTGCCCTGCGGAAAATTGTATTGTACAATACAATTTTTCAGGCAAGTACCCACAATGTTTGCGCTTTGTGATGGCTTTGTCAGGCCCCGCAGAACCGATCACCCTTGCAATCGGTCACGCGGGCCAGCCGAGAGGCGTTGACCGGGTGCCTGGCGGCAACCAGTGCACGGCGATCCGGACCCGCACCCAGCGCCAGACCGCCCGATGCATCGACGCCAGGCCCACAGCCCCGTCATTTCGGGTAGACCCCAGCCAGACACTCTGCCTGCACACATGCCAGGACGCTGAACCCCGGCCTACCGTGTTCACTTGAAGTCCGATCCGGGTTATTGCACAGATTTCCCCGGGGGCACACCCAAAATGAACACCTCCAGCACCCGCATCGGCTATGCCCGCATCTCGACGGCCGATCAGAACCTCGAGGCCCAGATCGCCGCCCTCACGGCCGCCGGCTGCGGTCTGATCCGCACCGAGACCGGCAGTGGCACCAGTCTTGCCGCTCGTCCGGAACTGACCACGCTGCTCGCCTTCCTGCGGCCCGGTGATGCCCTGGTGGTCACCCGCATCGACCGGCTGGCCCGGTCGCTGCGGGATCTCCAGACCATCGCCGGGCAGCTCGCCGACACGGGGGCCCATCTCGTCGCCACCGAACAGCCGATCGACACCACCACGGCTGCCGGGCAGGCCTTCTTCGACATGCTCGGGGTCTTTGCCGCCTTCGAGACCAACCTGCGGCGCGAACGCCAGGCCGAGGGCATTGCCGCCGCCCGGGCCCGCGGGGTCTATCGCGGCCGCCGCCCGACCATCGACCGGGAGGCCGTCCGGGCCCGGCTGGCGGTCGGCCAGTCGCCGACGCAGATCGCCCGGGCGATGGGGATTGCCCGCGGGAGCGTCTATGCGATCAAGCGGGGGTGAGGGAGCGGTTGTCGTGGCCTGTGGTGGCCAGAGCGCCCGCCTGTGTCCCTGCCAGTGTCCGGGCGAGACCGGCCACGAGAGGCCACGACACGGGCGCTGTGGGGGTCCTGCCCGGGATGCGTGGCCACCGCCTTCCCTGACAGTCCCCCTGGGGTCTATCCCGACAGGGATTGGTCTCTGCTTGTTCACGCCTGGCGGAGTTGAGCTGACAAACTGTACGATGCCCCCGACAGGAGGTAGTGTGGCATGATGACGGATGATGACGACATGATCCTGGTGAGCAGGGCCAAGTGGCTTCGGCTGCGCAGGTTCAAGGAGCGCACACTGGCGGCTAGGCGACCGGCGCTGCGGCGGACGCGATGCCGCCGTGATGGTCGCCGCCGGTGCAATCACACGGACGAGCGGCGGGGAACCCGAGGGGACTTCGGACACTGCGTTGCGGCCAGGCGGTCGCCGTCGAGGACGGCGTGAGAACGGGCCCTGACTGCGGACGAGGCCGATGCGATGGGATCCATCGATCTCCGCTTGCAATGATGGCGACGAACTGATACTGTTGGTGCGTGACCGCTGACATGGGCAATGCCAACCCCCGCGGTCAGTAGGGTAAGGTTTGGCTCTTGGGGGCAATGGCACGCCCCTTTCAACCTTACGCTAAAGGAGAATCCCATGCGTATATACACTGACCCCCGGACGGGGGAGACCGTCAAGGTATTGGACGACTGCCGGCAATCGATGACCGGCTACCGACGTGAGGGCGATGGCGTTCCAAGTCAACCGAACCGCCGCCAATACAAGACACAGCGTGGCTATGATGCCGCCGTGCGCCGGGCCGTTTCCTGCGACCTCTGTGGACGGGAGGAGCACTGCGACATCGATGTCGATTGATGGCACACTCCACCGCGGGCGGCCACTGTGTCGCCCGCAAAAATTGTATTGTACAATACAAAATACCCAACAAGTACCCACAATGTTTGCGCTTTGTGACGGCTTTGTCAGGCCCCGCAGCACCAATCGCCTGTGCAATTGGTCACGCCGGCCAGCCGAGAGGCGTCCATGACCTGCGCCGACCCCACGCCCCGTCCGCCCTTGACTTGACCACCTCTCCCCCCCCCCTGCTAGGGATCGCCTCGCGGCGGGGATTCTCTCGCCTGTGCAGCCCCGTTGTACCCATCTTCCTGGGTCAAGCTCTGCGCGGGCGATCACGCTTGGAAGGGAGAGATCCTCATGACACGTTTGACCAGAACCATGGCCCTGCCCCCTCTTGATCGCCTGACGACTGCCCTCGGGGCCGCCATCACCGCCCTGGTTGTTGCCGCGGGTGCCAGTGCGCAGACGCCGCCCACCTGCACCAGCAGCATCTGCACCGTCTCGCTGGCACGGGTCGGCAGCCCGGTCGTTGACGGCTGTGGCGAACATGCCAGGCCGGGCCGCATGAAACTGACCCTGTCGTCCACCAACCCCAATGTGACGCGGCAGAGCTTCAACATCAACTTAGGGTTTATTACCTCAGTCAACGATTACAGCTCCACGTTCTCCGACTGGGAGTGGCGGACTGCGGCGATTGATAACAACCGGTGGAGAAATCCGGACAGTGTAACAAACATCAATTTCTCTGGCGGCGTGCTTGGTGAGAACATCATCGAGGTGCGTCCCAAGGCCGGGGCCCATGTCTGGACCAACCGCAATCCCCGCAATATCCAGCAAGGCCCCGGCGAGCTGGTGATCTCGGTCTTCAGTCCGCCCAGAAACACCCGTCAGTGGACGGAAACCGGCAGCGCCTACTTCCTGTTCATGGGCGGCAAGGGCTGCGCGCGCGTCAACGAAGGGGGCCGGGCCATCGGCGGCAACCAGTGACCTGACCGCCGGCCGATCGGACCCGCCCGCCCAGATCCACACCACACTCCACCGCGGGGCAGCACCCGTTGCCCTGCGGAAAATTGTATTGTACAATACAATTTTTCAGGCAAGTCCCCACAATGTTTGCACTTTGTGACGGCTTTGTCAGCTCCTGCAGCTCCGCGGGCCGGTGTGATCGGTCCTGCCGGCCGGCCGAGAGGCATTGACCGGGCGCCTGGCGGCAACCAGTGCACGTGGATCATCGCCGGCCCGGCAACCCCTTGCCGGTCAGGGCCGCCAGTCCCAGCTCCACATCATCCATCTCCATGATGCGGTCAACGGTGGCATCATCGAGGGACGCATCGATCATGTTCGCAAACATCGGCAGCATGGCCAGTGGCTGCCAGCTGGGGGTTGCGGTCATGGGAGATGGCCTTGTGGTCTGTGGCGCGGTGAAGGTAGCAGAGGGGCGGGGTGCGTGCAAAGGCCTCTGGGGAAATTGTATTGTACAATACAATTCTGGAGGCGTGCGGTCATCCCATCAACCGCGCCCGGATCCACTTGGAGACCTTCACCACCCCGGCCCCCGGGAAACTGCAGCACGCGCCGACAACCAGACAGATCAGGGCCGCCAGCCAGAGACTGGGAACGGTGCTGATCACCACCAGCCAGCCGAGGACGGCAATGCCAAGGCCGGCAATACCAGCCTGGTCAACGGGGACGCCCCACATCTCCCCAATTGGTTGATACGGCGCCTTGTATTGTATGCGGACGCCCGCCTTCTGGCAAAAGAGGGAAATTCCTGGCTTTGCGCCGTGGGCAACTTCCGTCATGTGCGTGAAGCGGATGGTCTGTCCGCGCGAAAACACCGGCACGGCATAACAACGGCTTGTTGACAGGTTCCTGTACATGGGCTCGATGACCTGATCAAGGCGCTGCACCTCGGCCTGATTCCCGGATGTCTCTGCTCGCTTGCGGCTTTCGAAGGCTTGCCAGAAACAGTCCCATTCCCCCCGATGCTCCTCGGTATATTTGAGGATAATGGGTTCGCCTTCAATGCGGACAAATTCACTGACCAAGCGCATGTCTTGACCGCAACAGACCCTCACCTCCAGATCCTCGACATCCTGCCACCCGCGGTTGATGAGCCAGACATTGCTCATGTACAGTTTCTGGGCCGGCTGGTTTCCGATGGTCACCTTCACTTCGCCATGAATGCTGTCGGATCCCGAAATGCCAATGGGCTCATGCGTAAAATGATAGGTCAGCAGCACCCGGCGATTTCTGATCACCACCACACACAGCGTGCCGACAATGCCAAGGATGGCGCTAGCAGCATTGAAGAGCCAATCAGGCATCTCGGCAAGGAAGGTCATCACACTGCCTACTCCCGCACCCCACCAAACGCCGCCGCCAGATCGGGATGCTCGAGGACGCCCGTCGCCCCCTCATGGGCCGTGCCAACGAGGACGCCGGTGATGACGCCCGGGGTGTGCGGGTCGGTCATGTTCGGTCTCCTTGGGTGGTGCGGGTCACTTGTCGACAGGCTCGCCATGCTCTTCGGCAAGACGCTCGATCTCCTCGATGGGGATGCGCCGGTACGGGGCGTTGCCCAGCCCGCCATGCACGCCCTTTGGTCGCCAGGCGATGCCGCTCGGTTTCAGGCGGAGATGGCCAAGGACCTTGCCGTCCTTGTAAACGGTGTAATCGTGGGCATTCCTGTCACTGCCCTTGCTGTCCCATGCATAGGCCATCATTGATTGGCAGGCTTGCCGTGTTCTTCTTCGGCAAGGGCTGCAATCTTGTCGATTGGAATGCGTTGCCAGGGGGTCTTGCCTTTCCCTCCATGGACCCCCGGCTTCCGCCATGCCACACCCGTCGGGGTTAGGCGAATATGGCCGAAGGTCTCGCCATCTTTCAGGATGGTGCGATCCACTGCCCTCTGGGTTTTCCATGTGTACTTTGCCATCATACGGTCTCCTTGTCTTGCCGCAGGCTGTCTTGCGATCCTTGTCCCCAGCAGCTTGTTACCAGTCGATCCGGTAGACCGAGTAGACGGGGCCGGACTTTTTTGGCCCGCCAGGTGCGCCCTGACAATGGGCGCCAGCAGCATTGCATTCGGCAATCAGCTTGTTTTCAAGCGCTTGGGCCTGTGAGTGGGTCAAGTCGTCTTTCACCAGCTTCAGCTTTGCCCCTCGCGGCACAACCTTGGCCTTGACCAGTTTCTGATACCGGACCTTGATGTCCCCGCTGGTGATGCCGATTCTGCAGTCTTTGCCCATGGTATTGCTCCTGTCATGGCTTGATCCGCCGACGGGGCCACCCGACGGTCGCCCCATCCCTGGGTGTTGGTGCCCCACCCCCATCAGAACCGGTGGGTCAGGGATGCGGCGAGACTGTCGCCACCGCTCTCGCGGCCATAGCCGAGGGTGATGGCGGTGCCGCCAAACGCGATGCCACCCTGCACGCCGAGGGCCGGGCGCGGCTTGGAGGTGAGTGCCGTGGTGCCGACCCGGGCTTGTGCTGTCCCGCCGAGCGGCAGGGCCAGCCGGGCCCCGGCAAAGACGGCCCCGGTCGGGCGCGGGGTGGTCCAGTCGGCCGTCAGGGCCAGCGTGGTGGCCGACCCCTTGATGGCGGTGGCCTGCTCTTTTGTGGCGGCCTCGGTGGTGAAAGCATCCGCCTTGACCCGGGCATGGGTCAGATCGGCCCCGAGGGTGACGGTGGCGTCATCGGGCAGGGCCAGCCGGTGGTCGGCCCGGAGGCCGGCGGTCAGGCCGGTGCCGGACAGGCCGGCAGCCAGCCGACCGGTGGCCGTCACGGCAAGATCACTGGCCAGCGTGGTGGCACTGGCGGCCACACCGAGGGTGGTGGCCTCGAGGGCCCAGGCATGGCGGACCCCGAGGGTGGTCGCCGTGACATCGATGGTGCCACCGTTGGTGACGGTGGCTGACCCGGTCTGGTGCTGGACGGCCAGGCCGAGGGTGCGGCCGGGGCCGAGTTCGAGACCGTGGCCGAGGGCCACCCCGCGGCGGACCAGGTCATAGGCGGTGGGGACGGTGGCGTCCTTGCGGGTGCGGTCGGCTGTCGACCCGAGGAGACGGGCCCAGGTGCCGGGGCCGGCCGAGGGGGCCTCGAGGGCGGTCATGTCGAGGAGGACAGCCGGCAGGGCAGCCACAAGGCGGTGGCGGGGAGCAGCGACAATCCCTTCCGGCAACCGCAGCTGGGCGATGCGATTGGCATCCAGGGTGATCGTGCCGTCGGCGGCAATGGTGCCCACATCGACAACCGTGCCATCGGCCTGCGTCGAGCGGATGACGATGGTCCCCATGGTCAGGTCGGTATTGTCGTCACCCTGCGTGAGGGTGGTCGGGAGCAGGTCCGCGCGGGTGAGGCTGGCGGCCGCCAGCCGTTCGCGCACCGTCCGGATCTGGTCAGCGGTGAGGTCGGGGGCGAGCTGGGCAAACACCACCGGGTCACCGGCAAAGTGCACGGTGCCGCTCGCGATCTGCCCGTAGGTGAGTTGGTCGCTGCTGTCGAGACCGGCTTCCAGCACCAGCCGGCCCTTGGCGCTGATGGTGACCGTGCGGCTGGTCAGCCCGCTGGCCAGCACCAGGGTGCCGTCGGTTACCGTTGCCGTGCCGGGGGCGACCAGGTTCACCGGGGCGGCAAAGCGGGCAAAGCCGCCACCCTGCAGGGTCAGGGTCTCGAGATTGGTGATCTCGCCGCCGAAGATGAAATGCTGACCCCGGGCGATGTCGAGAGCCAGGGTGTCGTCGCCCCCGAGGAAGTCGAGCGAGCCGTCATACCGCCCCGAGCGGGTGGTCTGGGTGAGCGTCAGCACATCATCGTACGTACCAGCGGCAAAGCTGATGGACCCGATGAGGGTGCTCGTGCCATCCGCACGGATGCCGACATCGGTCAGGGCGAGGTCGGCCTTGCTGTTCTCGAAGCGCACGGCCTCGGTAGCCGTGATGCGGGCGGCGTTCCTGATCTCGACCCGGGCCGCACTCGATGAGGCGGACCCATAGGCCGCCACGATGCCGGTGCCGGCGGTCGTGATCGTGCCACCATCCAGGGTGATGGCGATGGCACCGCCCGACCCTGTCCGGTGACCGTAGAGGCCGTGCGAGCCGGCGCCCGCGGTGGTGATGGTGGTGTCGCGGGCGGTGATGGTGAGGGTCCGTGATGATCCCTCATACCGGCCGTAGAGGCCGTGCGAGCCGGCGCCCGCGGTGGTGATCTGATCGGACCGGGCGTTGATGGTGAGGTCACCCGACAGGAGGAACGAGACCCCCGAATTGAACTGCTTGTGGCCGTAGAGGCCGTGCGAGGCGTCGCCCGCGGTGGTGATCCGGTTGCCCCGGGTGGTGAGGGTGACATCACCGATGCCGAAATGGCGGCCATAGAGGCCGGACGATGATGAGCCCCGGGTGGTGAGGGTGCTGCCGGTGGCGGTGATGGCGATGGTGCCGGGCGCGCCGGTCTGGTGCTGGGCGATGATGGCATGATCATGACCCTTGCCGGCCCGGCCTGACGTGATCGTCGAGTCCGTGACATCGATGGCGATCCGGCCGGGGCTGGACAGGAAGTTGCCGCCCGACAGATTGAGCGCGTAGAGGCCACGGCTGCCCTGTGTGGCGATGGTGCTGCCGGTGAGCGTGATGTCGATGGTGCCGGCCGGGATGTAATTGTAGGCCTTCACGCCCGACCCGAAGATGGCGCCCCGGTCGCCCGTCGTGCGGATGTGGTAGTCGGTCAGATCGATGGCGATGGCCCCGGTCTCGGATCGGCGATACCCGGCCCACCAATTGCCCATTTCCACATTGATGCCGCCGGCATCGGGTCCCGTGGCCATGATGTCGGGGGTGGTCGACCCCGGGGTGCCGGTGGCAGTGACGCGGATGGTGCCGTGGCCGCGGTGGGCCGCCTCGATGCCGTGGCCGCGCTGGCCAGAGGTGCGGATGGCCACACCCGGGGTCAGCGTGATGGCGATGTCGCCGGCCCGGCGCGCGTCCGTGGGAATGTCGGTACCGGGGAACCCGGTGTTGCGGCCACTGTAGAGACTGTCGATCTCGGCGTGGACACCGGAACCCGTGCTGGTGATGGTGCCGCCGGTCAGCGTGATGGCGATGTCGCCGGCCCGGCCGATGTGCCTTGCATAGATCCCGCGGGCCCGCAGGGTGTCCTGGCCGATGGTGACGCCGTCAGCGTTGCCGGCGGTGATGTCGGCCGCCGAGCGGAGCGTGAGGTTGCCGCGGTGATCGAAGCCGGTGACGACGAAGACGGCGCCGTAATTGGCCCAGGTCTCGCCCGGCCGGTTCCAGCGCCGGCTGTGATCGTCGGTCTGGTCAGCCACGGGGACCTGGGCGGCATTGCGACGGCCGGTGATGGCGGTGCCGGCATCCAGGGTGAGGCTGTAGTCGGCGTCGGTCGGCGTGTTGGGCAGTTCGTAGAGGACATTGCCGTCGGATGTCGCGTCGTAGGTGCCCGCCTCGCCCCCGGTACAGGTGATGGACCGTCCGGCATCATTGGCCGGATCAAGCGCACCACACTCATTCTCGGCGTGGGCCGGGCCGGTGAGGGTCGTGAGGGCAGCGAGGGCGAGGGCGGTGGCCAGCGTGCGGGGTCGGCGGGTCGGTGTGTGGGTCAGCATGGGACGGATGGCGGTCATGGGAAGGATCTCCGTGAGGAAGGGGCGGGCGTATGACGGGGACAACTGTGTCGTGGTCATGTTGGCACCGGGCTGGTGGAACGGCCGTCAGTGCCGGACATCGACCGTGACATCGCACCATTTGGCATAGGCCTGCGCCCCGGCCGCCTGCAGCTCCGGCGTCGGCCAGCTGGGCGGCCCGCAATGGCGGGCGGTCCGGAAGGTGGCCCCATAGCCTGCCTCATTGGCAACGGTAGCAAAGGCCGGGGGCGGCGTCGGATTCTTCAAGTCCCAGCAGCGTTGCACGCCGCGAGGGCCGGCATGGCACACCTTGCCCCAGATGCGCACCTTGAAGATGCCGTTGCTCGGGGTTCGGGCCGGGGTGTACGAGCTGTCTTGCTGATTTGGTGTGTTCCCGGTGTACTCGCCAGTCAGGGCCGTCGTGTCTCCCATGCACCGCGGGTACCCTTTGTTGGCGGTGAACGTCCGGCCCATGAAGGTCACGCTGCGCGAGCACTTTTTGGCCGTCCAGGTCGGGCAGGCAATGGCGATGGGCTGGCCACGGGAATAGGTGCCGGTCGGGTTGTGGAATTCGACCCCGCCGCTGACGCCCGGCGTGTGGGCGCAATGGGAACCGGACCCCACGCCGAAGGTCGTCCTGTCGTGCGTCATCCCGCCCGGACTGTCCAGGGCCTCGATCGTCAGGTTGGTGATCACGCCGGACAAGGTCATGTTGTTCACTTGGGGGGCCGACCAGACCAGGTTGGTGGTCAGGCTGGTGACGTAAGTGGTGGTGGATTGCAGAACCCGTGAATTGCTGATCGCGGTCTGGTCGATTTGTTGTGCCCCTGCCGGCAGGGCGAGGGTCGCGGCCAGCGCGAGGGCGGCGCAAGCCGGAAAGGGAGGGTGCACTGTCAGGCGGGTCATGATGGGGGTCTCCTTGTCCTGGGGTGGGGGGATGGCCGCTCCCGGGTCATCCTCATTGGTCGGACGGCCAGGCCGTGTCTCAAGGGACGCCGGGCGCAGGGCACGGGCCGCGGGGTCGGAGGGGAATGGGGGTCAGGGGCGACTGCGTGGCCGCCCCCGTGGGTGCTTGGATGAGGGTCTGACCTGCGTCAGAACGCCATGGTCACGCCGACAGAAGCCTTGGTCTGGCCATCGACGAAACTGGTGCCTGACCGTCCATCGACCTTGGCAAAGCCGGCCTGGATCTCGGCACCCCCGCCGAGGTCATGGCTGATGCCCACCCCGAAGCCCTGGAGCTTCTGGTTGTCCTTGGCCATGTCCGGGTCGTACTGGGAGACGACGGCATTGATGGTGGTGCCTTCGCCGGCTGAAAAGCCGACCTCGGCGCCCACCGACTTGGGCTTGACCGTATCGGAGAGCTCACGCTGGCCATAGAAGAGCGAGCCGCTGACCATGCCGAGCTCGGCCCCGACGCTGGCCATGATGGCCTTCTCGCTGTCGACACCGAAGCCGAGACTGGCCGGGCCGATGGGGATGGAGACACCGGCGGCCCAGTTGGTCTTCTGCTTGGTGGCCAGTTGTTCGGCGACGGCAGCGATTTCCTTGCGGACATAGTTGATTTGGTTACTATTATTAACCACCACTCCAAACACGCCTGTTTGCACGACTGTGTCCGCCGTGTCGGCGTCACTCGCGGCGGCTGTGTCCGGATCGCCATCATCATCAACACTTTCAGTCGCTTTGTTCGCCGTGCCGGGATCCAGGTCGGCCATACCGTTCACCTTGTAGATGGTGCCCCCTGCTGCCCCTGCCCCCGGAACCCAGTAGTATGACTTTTTATCAGTGTCTTTGAATTCCCCGGGGGAGCCGCCATCCGGAGTTATCGTGACAAAGTGCCTTGACTTGTTGGTGGCGGTGTGGGTTTCACCACGCACATTCCCGCTCGCTGCGGCAAGGGCCACAGTTCCCGGTGTTGCCGTTGAGAACGCCGTATTGATTGTCAGGAATTTTGTTGTTCTCGTCGAACCGTCTGTTGGGGCTGCGGTGGGATAGTACGTAAACGTGTTCGCCCACTGCCGAGGCGTCCCCTTCTTGAACGCCTTGCCCGCCGTCTGGCCCGCCGAGATGGCCACCGTGGCACCCCCCAGCGTCACATCCACCCGTACCTGGTTGGCATTGAGGGCTGCGGTGTTGCTGTAGGCCGCGTTGCCGGTCGTGATCGTGGCGCCCGGCAGTTTGGCAATATTCTCGGCCACATCATCGACCCCGAGACCGTCATAGCCGATATCGGGCAGGCTGAAGGCCAGTTCGGACGCCTTGTCCGGTGAGCCCACCGTGATCTTCCAGACCTCACCCCCGATGTAGACATCCGGTGTTTCGACCTCATCGCCACTGGCCTCTGGTTTGACGGCATTGGCGCCAACCTCGGCATTGATGGTGGTTGAAGCCCCGAAGGTCAGGCCGCCATCGGTGACGCCACTGGCACTGATGTCAACATCCAGCTCGGCATTCCAGGTGATGGACCCGTGCGACAGGGTCGTGCCGGCCTTGTTCTCTGCGTCCCCGGCATAGATGACACCCATCTGGGCATCACCACCGAAGGACAGGGATGGCCCCTCGGCCATCATTTCGTCCTGGGCCACGGCGCCGCTCAGGGACAGGCCCAGCAGTGCGGTGGCGGCAATCATGAGTCTCTTCATGAGAGTAACCTTTCTCGTAACTAACTGCACGGGTCGATCCGTGCCGAGAAAGGGGCTTTAGGCTGCCGACAGATGCAATTGTCGGCAAGCCCTCACGAGCCGCCTACTTCCGCGCGTACTACCAACGGAAACGCAAGGATGATTCAGACTACCGCACCAAGGATCGGGCTCGCAGTGCACACTGGCGGGCCGCCAACCCCGACTATGCGGGTGTCAAGAACCGGGAGCGCCGGGCCAATGCCGAACTGCGGGAATCTGACAGACGGCGCAATCGGGAGGCGATGCGCTGCAAACGTGCCGACCCCGACTACCGCGAGCGCGAGCGCGCGCGGGCCCGAGCGCGGTACCAGGCGAGGAAACAGGCCATGACGGGTCGGTCCTCCTAGACCGTTTCACGTTGCACAAAAGCAACAATCGGAAGTTTCACCCCCTCCGAGGACCCGTTTTCCGACAATTGCATCTGTCGGCAACTGGGGGTCGGCCTTGGCTGGGGTGTCCGTCATGGGATGTTTTCTCCGGGGTTGGGGGTGGTGGGGAGAGGGTAATGCCTTCAGCTCATTCGATCAAGGTTGGATTGGACCATCGACATCATTCTCCTCGGGATGTGACTGAAAGATGTCATGGATTGGGGTCAGGCTCATGCACCCCGGCCGGCAGCGGGTCGGGCGGGTCACCATGGTGGCAGGCCGGGTTTCCCGGGACCGGGCCTTGCAGTGTTGCGGGGGATGGGGCCCCGATCGACCGGAAGGGTTGGTGGCACCGGGTTGCCGGTGGGCTGACGCAGCCGCGCCGGTGACTCATCCCTGTCAAGGAAGCCAGTTTCGGCAGCGGGCCCACGGTCGACGATGCCGGACGATGTCGTGACAGATCCTGTGGCGGGAGATCGGGTTGGGCGGGCCGGTTCGGGGTCGCGGGTTGGCGGTGGGCATGATCATCGGGCAAAGCGAATGCGGGCGCCGGTGGTGCCGTCGAAGAGGTAGAGGTGGCTCCGGTCGATCGCGACCCCTGCATTGGCATTGGTGCCGATGTCGAACTCCTTGGGCATCTTGACCACCAGCGAGGCCCCGGCGCACCGCAGCGTCACCAGAACCTGGTCACCGGTCAGCTCGGAGGTGTAGACATGGGCATCAAGGGCCCCGGCACCCGGGGCAACGACACGACAATCCTCGGGCCGGAACCCCAGACTGGCCCGGCCTGTCGGCGGTGCACCGGGGACGGGAATGCGGATCCCGGCGGCCGAGAAGGTCCCGTCCTCGATGGCGCCGGCAATCAGGTTCATCGATGGCGAACCCATGAAACCGGCAACAAACAGATTGGCCGGGTCCGCATACACCTCCCTGGGTGTGCCGAGTTGCTGCAGGACCCCTTCGTTGAGGACCGCGACACGATGCGCCAGCGTCATGGCCTCGATCTGGTCATGGGTGACATAGAGGGTGGTGATGCCGAGCTCGCCCTGCATGTGCTTGAGCTCGGCCCGCATGTTGCCACGGAGTTTGGCGTCCAGGTTGGAGAGCGGTTCATCCATCAGGAAGGCCGAGGGACGGCGGATGATGGCGCGGGCCAGGGCCACACGCTGGCGCTGGCCGCCCGAGAGTTGGCCGGGGAACCTGTCGAGATAGTCGCCCAGCTCGACCTGGCGGGCCGCGATGCGCACCGCGGCAGC
This sequence comes from Paracoccaceae bacterium, assembly GCA_965215545.1. Classification (GTDB taxonomy): domain Bacteria; phylum Pseudomonadota; class Alphaproteobacteria; order Rhodobacterales; family Rhodobacteraceae; genus MPNP01. The sequence continues at coordinate 2,288,465 of OZ244066.1, read as the reverse complement.
CATATCGTCCCTGGGAACCTTGGCCATCTTCAGGGGAAAGCCGATGTTCTCGGCAACGGTCTTGTGCGGGTAGAGGGCGTAGGATTGGAACACCATGGCGATATCGCGGTATTTCGGCAGCACATCGGTGACGTTGACATCGCCGATATGCACGGCCCCCGAAGAGATCGTCTCGAGGCCGGCGATCATCCTGAGCGCTGTCGACTTGCCACAGCCGGATGGACCGAGAAGGACCAGAAATTCCCCTGCCGCGACATTGAGCGACAGATCCTTGAGAGCGTGAAACGCGTTGTAGAACTTGTTCAGTTCCGTGAGGGTGATGGCCTTCGCCTCACCGCCATCGAGGGCCATGTCTGTCATGCGCTCATCCCTTCACCGCCCCAACCAGAATTCCCTTGGCAATGTATTTCTGCAGGACCACCGCCATGACGACGACGGGAATGATCATCACCACGATGACCGCCGACATCGTCCACCACAGGATCCCCCGTTCGCCGGCATTCATCGCCGCCACCAGAATGGGCATGGTGTGGGCCTGCGTTGTCGAGAGGAACAGGGCGAGCAGGTATTCATTCCAGCACAGGATCACCACCAGCAGGGTGGTGGCCGCCAGCCCGGCCCGCGAGAGCGGCAGGATGATCTCGTAGAACGTGCTGATCATCGTGGCCCCGTCGAGTTGGGCACTCTCTTCGAGATCCCGGGGAATCGAGTTGAAGAAATCGTACATGAGCCAGACGACCACCGGGAGATTGACGACGGTGTAGGTCAGGATGATGGCAAGATGCGTGTCGAGCATCCGGACCGACTGGAACATCATGTAGATCGGAACCACCACCACGATCGGCGCGAGGATCCGCTGGGAGATGATCCAGAACAGGATGTCGCCGTTCTTGAGCCGCACCTGGTAGAGATTGCCGACCGCTCGGGCCAGCAGGAAGAACAGGGCCGTCCCCGTGGCCGCGGCGATGTGCCAATCGAGGCCGAAGGCGCCGACCGCGAGACCGGCCAGGACCACCAGCAGCACGAAATAGAGGATCGTGATCAGATTGGGCGCGAATTCCACGCGGCTGAGAGCATAGGCGGCCATGGAACCGACAAGCACCGCAAGCGCGGTGGCCGAGAGCGAGATCACGATGGAATTGACATAGGCCCGCACCGTGTCCCGGTAATCGGTCACGAACAGGTCCTTCCAGGCCTGCAGACTGGGCTCGAAATCATACCAGGGCAGGAAGAACGGGCCCTGGTTGACAGCGGCGGCATCCTTGAACGAGGTGATCAGCAGCCAGTAGATTGGAAACAGCACGATGGCGCACCAGGCAAGCAGCAGGGCATAGAGCAGGATTTTGGTCGCAGGGGCCATCTGACCGATGGCTGGCGGCTCGAAAAGCCCGGGTCTGGGCAACTGATTGCTCATACGGATCTCCTGACCCTGCCGAGGATGACGAGATTGAAGAAGGACACGCAGATCACCACGGTCACGAAAAGCAGGATATAGGCAATGGCGGAGGCCTGCCCGAGATCCAGCGAGCGCCAGGCGAAATAAGCCTGCAAGGACACGGATTCGGTTGCAATGCCCGGCCCGCCCGATGTCATGATGTTGGGCAGGTCGACGATCTTGAAGGCCTCGATGACCCGGATCAGCATCACTGTTGCGGCCACAGGCAACACGTGCGGCCAGGTGATTTCCCGGAAGATCTGCCATCTGCCGGCCCCGTCGAGTTCCGCCGCTTCGGTGAAGTCGCGCGGCACGTTCTCGAACGCAGCAAGCATCATGATGAAGACGAAGGGAATCCACTGCCAGCTCTCGGCCATGACAATGAAGAGCCGGGCCGCCCAAGGGTCGGCGGCCCAGGCAAAGTCACCCAGACCCACCCATTGCCAGACCCCTGCAAAGGGGCCCTTGGAGGTGTCGGCCAGCATCCTGAAGGTATACCCCACGCCAATCGGCGTGATCATCATCGGGATGAAGAAGATGACCCGGAATGCCTTGGTGCCGCGGATTTTCAGGGAGCACGCATAGGCCAGCGTGGTCCCGATCAGGAATTGAACGAGGCAGCCCACGAAGACATAGAAGAGCGTCGTGCCGAGCGTGCCGAAGGGGTTGCCGGACAGCAAGGTCGCGGCGAACAACCACACCAGTCCCAGAGCCATGGCCAATGTGATCATCCGACCGAGCAGGCCCACAACGGTGCAATGGCGGCGGACATACAGGACAATCCATCCCAACAGGCCGATGCTGGCCATCGAGCCGACGAACCAGCCCAGGGCAGAGATGTCGGTGAAAGTCCCGAGAAGATGGAACTGTTCCGAACCGAAAAACTGCTTCGCGAAATTCTTCCAGCCCACGAACCGGACGGAATATCCACCACCCTGCAGCCGAATGCGCGCAAAGGCGATGAGGAGTGACGCGACGAGCGGAAAGATGGAGAAGATCAGGATCAGGATGACCGCGGGCGCAAGAAACAGGCGCCCCATATGTCTGTCGAGCCACTCCTTCACGCGGAGTCCCCACGTGTTCCTGCAGTCATCTCCAGGTGCTCAGGAGCGGGCCAAGCGTTGGGCCCGCTCCCTCGATGAAGTCTGGTCAGTTGGTGATGCCCAGTGACAGCGCATAGATCGCCGCCTGGTCCTCACGACCGAAATCATCCGTGATTTCTTCCCAACCTTCCTCGATGTTGGCAAGGGCCTGATCCACGGTGATCTCATTGGCGAGGAAGCGGGCGAGTTCACGGTCCAGGATCACGCCGGTGTACTGGCTGGCCCCCGGTATGCGAATATCCGAGGCCATGTTGGGATGATTCAGACTGTCCTTGATCGCACCGAGATAATTCGCCGCGGCCGCCGGGCTGAAACCAGCCTTGATCCAGGCATCCGTGCTGTCAAGCTGGGAGTTCCTGTACGGATTGTATCCCGTCCAACCCATGGTGACATCAACGTTCGATTGGGCCGCCTGATTCATGTAGCTCAGGAAATCGTAGGCCGCCATCTTGACCTTGTCGTCCGAGGACTTGCTGATGGCGGCTGTCCAGCCGCCAAAGGCCGCAAAGGGCGCAAAGTTGATCCCGTCGACAGCATGCGGGCACCGGGTCGCGTCACAGGGAACAAGCTGGCCCGTCTCGACGTCAAGAACTTCAGTCGAGCCCGGCATGATCACGGCACCGACCTTGTCCCTGATCTGGCTGCCCTCCTCGATGGACAGGGGTCCGATATCGCCCCAGTCGATCATCAGGCCGCAGCGCCCTGACGTCACCAGGGCACGCGTGTCACCGATATCATGATTCAACTCATCGGGCGGACCGTATTGCCCTGTCGCCTTGTAGATCTCGAAAGCCCTGGCCCAGGCCGCATTGTTGATCTTCGGCCGCATCGTCTCCGGATGGAAGTAGATTCCTTCACCGGTTCCCATTGTTTGCACCCGGCTCGCCGCCATGGACTGGACAGCGAAATAGGATTGTGCGTTCCGTTTCTTGAAGATGCAGGATCCGTAATCGGGCTCCCCGTCACCGTTCATGTCCTGACCATGGATCTGTGATGCGACTTCAAGATACTCTTCCCAGGTCCGTGGAGGGTTGAGGCCCGCAGCATCGAGAACATCCGTGCGGTAGTACAGCATCTGGAAATCACCATCGAGGGTGATGAAGTACGTGGACCCACGAACCTTCTGATTGAAATCACGGAAGTAGGGCGCAATGTCATCGAGATCGATCTTGCTGTCATTGGCAATGTACGAGTCGAGATTCTCGACGAGGTCCCCGCTCACGAGTTCGATGCCCCAGCCGGACGCGAACACACCGACATCAATCGACCGGGTTCCGGTTGCCCAATCGGTGAGGATCTTCTGGAAGAGTTCAGCGAATGGAACTTCGGCAACGCGGATTTCCGCGCCGGTCATTTCCCTGAATTCCTCACCTCTCTCGACAATGCGACCGGCGATCACCGGTCCGGGCCGCGTCATGATGTTGACGACAACACCGTCATAATGGCCATCGGCAACACTGGCCGTCGGAATGAGTGCCAGAGCCAGCACCAGCGCTGACCCCATCTTGAATAATCTTGACATGTTTCCCTCCTCAAGAGTGCAGTTCCATGGACACGACCCAACACGCCCCCATTCGTGCTGTGACATTCAGGAACACCGACCCCAACAACAAGGTCACAGGTCGGGGTTGGAGATGCGGTGCAATCGCGTCCACCTGCAGAATGTCCCGGAGGCTAGCAACTGCCACCAGGAAAGTCAATTCCGCCCGAAACACTCAAGTCTATGGCCCAATCGCAGGCATCCGCGGCACCGAGGCTGATTGTCTGCGACGTCCGCACCCAATTTGCCTGTGACCGTTGCACCTCAGAGTGGCGGTGGGGCACTATAAAACCACCGTCTGCCGAAGCCAACGATCTCAACGCCCCATCAGTCGATGCCGACCCCCTCCGCCCGCACCTCCAGCAGATTGCGCACCTCGCGGCCGCAGGCGATGGCAACGAGATGGACGGTCTTGTCGTGATGGGCGTCGGCATAGCCGCGGGCCCGCATCTGGGCGTGCGCCGCTGCCAGGGTGGCCTCGGCCGCATCGGGGCCGTCCGCCATCTTGAACTCGAGGATGAACACCTGCTCCCCGAGATGGACCACCAGGTCGGCCCGGCCATGGCCGGTGGCGGCCTCGGCGTGCACCTCCACGCCGATGGACCGGAAGACCATGTGCAGGAGACTGGCATACCAGGCCTCGTAGCGGGCGAGGTCGCCTGTGGTGTGCCACTGGTAGGGAATGCTGGCCAGCCAGGCGCGGAGCGTGGCCGCGAACCCTGTGAAGTCGTGGGTCGCAAGAGAGGTCTGGAGGCTGTGCCCCTGGCCCGCCACGTCCGTGACGGTCTGGCCCAGATACGCGAGCAGGCCCTGATTCAGACTGAGCTTGACCTCCTGATTGGGGTAGTCGAGCCGGTAGAGGGTGTTGAAGCCCGCCTTCTCCTCATCGGTGATGGTCAGGTAGCCGGTCTGGAACAGCAGGGCCTCGGGGCTGATGGCGTCGACATCGAACTTCGTGATCAAGGACCGGTCGATCCGCCGGCCCTCGATCTCCTGCAGGCTGACCGACTTGGCCTTGAGGGTCTCGAACAGGAAGGTCGGCGAGCCGGTCGCGAACCAGTGAGGGTAGAACTCCCGGCTGCGCAGGAACAGGAGCACATCAAAGGGATTGTAGAGACGCTCTTCGCCCCGCCAGTGGTAGCCGTTGTACCAGGTGCGGATCATGTCCCGGTCCAAGCCGTCCAACTCGGGGGCAAAGACGGTGTCGAGATCGGCCTCGGTGTAGCCGCAGAGGGTGGCAAAGCGGGGATCGAGGCTGATGTCCTCGAGATTGTTGAGACCCGAGAACAGGCTGACCTTGGAAAACATGCTGATGCCGGTCACAAAGACGAAGCGGACGTGCTCGGCAGCACCCTTGATGATGCCGTAGAAGCCGCGCAGATAGTCGCGGTTGGCCCGGGCCAGTTGCGGGTCATGGAGGGCATCGAGGATGGGCTTGTCGTATTCGTCGACGAGGATCGCCACCGGGTGTCCTGTCTTGTGGTGTGTGCGGCGCAGAACGTTGCGCAGGCGTCGCGGGCCGGTGCTGGATGTGTGCGCAGGCGCAAGGCCATGGTCATCCTCGACAGCCTCCAGCTGTTCGATGATGTCCCCTTCGATCGCCTCCGGTCCATCATACGTCCCGTCAAAGCTCAGGCGCACCACCGGATGGACAACTGACCAGTCCCAGTGCGGATGGATGGCCAGGCCCCGGAACAGGTCTTCCTGCCCCGCAAACAGGACCCGGAGCGTGTCGAGGAGCAGACTCTTGCCGAAGCGACGGGGGCGGGAGAGGAACCAGTGATCGCCCCGCTCGATCAGATCCCGGATCAGTGGGGTCTTGTCAACGTAGTAGCTGTTGGTTTCCCGCAGGCGGGCAAAGGACTGGATGCCGATGGGCAGGCGTTGGCGGGTCATGATCTTCCTCCAGGAAGGTAGTCAGCAGAAACGTTGGATTTAAGTTACCCCATTGTCAACAATCTCTTGAACGACAGACTTCCAGACCCCACTGCCACTCTGAGATGCAACAGCCGGGTGGCAACCTGAGGGGGCGAGGTCCGAGCGAGGGTTGACGCTCGGCGACTCCACCTTCGACCCTCTTGCACCGCTTCATGACACGGGGCCGGAACCGTCACAGGTCTCTGCGGGGCACGCGACATGACTGCTCGGGATGGCCGTTTCCTGCTCACGTTCATCTGTTCCGCGAGACGGCTGACGGATACGTGGGCAGCAAACATGCTTTGTTTTCCGACAAGGGGATGGAGCATGATTGCATCAAGAATCAGGCAACGCATCGTTGGGAGGGGCCGGGGTGCGATCTTTTGCTCCATCGGACTTGCTGGACATTGGCTCGCGCGCAAGCGTGGATCAGGCATTGCCCCGCTTGGCAGATCAGGGCGTGATCCGACGATTGGCACGGGGGACTCCTTATGACGATCCCAGGCAAAGTCTGTGTTTCGGACTGTTGGTGCCACCCGTTGACGACATTGCAGGAGCGGTGGCGAAAAGGGGCAACCAGGTTCTGCAACCCTCTCCTGCCATGACCGCCAACCGGTTCGGCCTGGCACCCAGGCCCCATCCAATCCGACCTCCATGACTGATGGACCCACCCGAACAAGGAGGATCGGACGGCAGGTGATCCGGTTCCGGCCCGCCTCTCCAAAGACCCTGATCGGCGCAGGTCCAGAGACAGGCATCGTTTTCCGGGCCTTGCGCCATGTCGGCAAGGATCGCGTGGATGATCAGGGGATTGGTCAGATTGCCCGCGGACTGGCGACCAGGGATCGTGCACAACTGTCAAGGCAGAGCAAGCATGTGCCGGCCTGGAGGCAACCGGTCGTCCGACCGATCGTCGCACAGGTGTGACCATGGATCCGTTCGCAAACGACACGCCCGCAAATCGCAACGAAGCCTTTCAGCCAACCGCAGCCGTGCCTGGGCTTGCCAAGACAATTGTCGAGAAGGATTTCTGGGTGCGCTGGTCCCGCAAGCAATTGTTCGCCCTGCCCTCCTTGGGAGATCACATGATCTTCAAGGGGCGAACATCGCTCTCCGGGGCCCAAGACGTGATCCAGCGATTCTCCGAAGATGCGGATCCTTCTCTGGATCGTGACCATTGGCGACAGACTTGACCCTGAAAACCCGGAACTCGCCAGCAACAAGCGCAAGTCGCTCCTGCATGACCTTCAGGAGGCCGACGAGGCCGGTGTTGCCGGATCCCCATTCGATGAAATCGATAGTGCTCTTGCCGCCAACCCGGAGCAGGGCTTTTCGCCCGACATGGACGACGGCGACCCGCAGACGGTGCGCCAGGAGGCCTTGCCCCCGAAGCGGCGCGATCGCCAACCCGGAACTGGCAACGGGATCCTCTCTGGCCATCCCTGCCGGCATCCTGACCCGGTTCGGGCGTTGCCGGGAGTCCCGTCATGCCGGGACCGACGGGGAGCGCCGGTCGATCCCGGGCGTTGGCGTGCAGTTGCTGTCCCCGTCTGGCCCGGCCAGCGCCCGGTCGAGGTCTTCCATGTCTGGCATGGCCTCGCTCGCCGTGAGCCCCCGCAAGGAGGCACGGGCGGTGGCGTTGGCAAGGGCAAGGCAACGTTGCGCAGACCGGTTTTCGTGGATTGCCAGCAGGAGTCCGGCGCAAAATGCGTCGCCCGCGCCCAATGGGCTGACGATTTCGTCGTCGGCAAGTGGCGCAGAGTCCGCCCAGATCGGCTGACCGCCCGTGGGGAACCATAATGATGTCCGGGGGGTGTGAAGGATGACGGCCCGCCGCACACCACCCTTGACAAGCTGATCGGCCATGTCGGCCAGCTGGTCGTTTGCGGGGACCTGATTTTCGAGCGGCGGGGGGGCGCCGGTCGCATAGACGGCCTCGATGTCATTGAGGAGCAGAAAGTCGATGTGGGGCAAGGCACGGCCCACGCTCGCTGCATAATCACGATGTGCGACCGAAACCAGATCAACACATGTGATCATCCCCCGGGCCGAGGCCCTGGCCAGAACCTGTGCGGCCCCGGTCGGACCCGGACCGTCCAGACGGTCGAGGCTGCCGAGCAGCATCAGATACCCCAGATAGAATATCCTGGCAGACATCCTGCCCAGCAATGCGTCGGGGATGTCCCCTTCGCCAAGCGCGTCGTTGGCACCCCCCTGATAAAAGAATGTCCGTGTGTGTCCGGGGACCGACATCACGTGGGTGTGCGCTGTCGCAGCGGTGTCATCGACCCGCATTGCCGTGGTCTCGACACCGAGTTGCTGGCAGTGCTCCGTGATCAGCTGGCCATACTGGTCCCGACCGATCACACCGATGGGGTCAAGCGGCAAGTCCGGCTTGAGCTTCCTGAGAGCGGCCATCACGTTGGCGGCACCGCCGCCAATGGACACCGACTGGCTGTTGATCCGGACCAGATCGCTTTCCCGCGGCCACCGGGTGATGTCGTGAACGATGTCGACGATCCAGTTGCCGGCACAGATGACACCGGAACGCTCGGTCATGCGGCATGGCCCACTTCGTTCCAGAGCGGGTGAAGAGGTGGTTGATCCTCCTCGATTGCCGTGAAGCGGTTCAGGGGCTCCAGAAAGTGGTTGTCCGTGCCATCGTCATTGACCTGGCTGATCTCGCCGCCCAGAACCATGCCCGTGCCGGGTTGCGCATGGAATCGGTGGTACAGGCCACGCGGAATCGTGACGCTCTGACCCGGTGCCAGGCACAGCGATTCGTCCGACTTCAGTTGCAGCAAAATTCCATCGCGGCGCAGTCGGATCGGTTCGGAGATGCCGCCGGGTTGGCGGAATTCAAGCATCAGGTCACCGCCGCCCCGGTTGATGATATCCTCCAGCTTGACCATGTGTCGATGAAACGGGGTCTCTTGCCCCTCCCCGATGAAAAGCAGCTTTTCCGCATAGGGCAGGGTGCTCGGGTCGGTCTGGATGCCGTTGCGAAGGCAGAACAGGCCAAGCCCCCGCTGCGCGAAGTCACCCGAACCGAAATCCGTGACATCCCACCCCATCTGATGCAGACGCAGCCAGTTGGCCACCTCCGGTCTGGCAGCGTAATCGTCGCAATCCCAGTTCGCCCACTCCGGCAGGACCCAGCGATGGGCCGCCAGCAATTCCCTGGCACGCCGGATTGCCGCATTGATGTGTGATCGTTTCATTGGATGTGTGATCGTTTCATCCTGGTTTGCCGTCAGGGACTCACAGGGCATTTTCCAGCGCGGACGTCATGATGCGGTGGGATGCAGCCGTCTCATCGGGGGTCACGCAATGGAAGGGCTGGGTCATGCCGTCCTGTCCATGGACCAACTCGTCGAGGAACGCTGCCCACATCTGGAGCAGACTGTCGGAAAAACCGAACTCGAAGATCCTGGCGGTCACCGCAGGATAGGCGCTCTCATAGCCGAGATCCCGATGTTTCCATTCCTGCGGTCCACCGCTGACCGCATCCATCAGTCTCAGAGTCTTGGGAAATTTGGTTGAGTAGGCGATGGATCGATCTGTGCCATCGATCTCGATCTCCCAACTGTTCATCTCGCCAGGCGCAATCCGTTTGGTCTCGAGCGTCATCGGAAAGGGTTGGCCATACCCCTCGACGATGCCATGAATCGAGGCATTGTCCCATGTCTCGCAAGGGACCATGGCACCCGTCTCATCGGGTCTCTCGGTGACGATATTGCTGAGTTGGGCGGCGATCCGCACCGGCTCCCAGCCGAACCGCAGCGGCAGGTGCATCACATGCATTCCAAGGTCGCCCATGCAGCCATAGGTGCCATTGAGTGCCTCGATCCGTTTCCAGTTGATCGGCTTGTTCGCATCGAGATCACTTGCGTGCAGAAACCGGCACCGGACCGAGATGACCTGCCCGATCGATCCGCTGACGACCGAGGCAACCACCGCCTGGGCACCCGGATAGAATGGAAATTCCGAGGATGATCGAACCAGCAGGCCCGGTTGGGCCCGCGCCGCCGCCAGAATCCGGTCATTGGCGGCCCTGTCGATGCCAAACGGCTTTTCGCCCAGCAGGTGCTTGCCCGATTCGATGACCTGGATGTAGATGGCCTCGTGCAGATGGTGCGGTACGGCACAGTAGATCCCGTCAATATCGTCACGATCGAGAAGTGCAGCGACATCATCCGTCACGAATGAACAACTGGCAACATTCCGGGCAAACCACTGCCGTGCCCCGGCATCGACATCACAGACTGCGACGATGTCCGGACGGGCAAAGGGTGCATCGATATGCATCCAGCGCGCCGTCGCCGAGGCAATCTCCTTGCCCATGAACCCGCCGCCGATGATCCCGAAGCGAAGCGGTCTCATGCCAGCAATTCCAGTGCTGCCTCGGGCGAGAGGCCCTGATGGACAATCGCCATCAGGGCCCTGGTGATCGCCGCTGGCTTGTCATGCTGGATGATGTTCCGCCCGTAGACGATGCCGCTGGCACCCTGGGCCATGATCGCGGCCGTCCGGCTGAGAATGTCCCGGTCAGGAACCTTGCCGCCGCCCCGTACGAGAATGGGTGTGCCTGAGGCCGCCTCGACAACCCTGTGATACTGCTGGATATCATCCGTGGGATCCGCCTTCACCACATCGGCACCGAGCTCCACCGCCTGCCGGACCAGGGTGCGAATCGATTCCAGATCACCGTCGACCATGTAGCCGCCGGCTTCGGCATGATCCCGCATCACCAGCGGTTCGATCATCAGCGGCATGCCTGCGGCATCAGCCAGCGGCTTGACCCGGCAGATATTCTCGACACAGGCGCGGTGGACTTCAGGTTGGTCGGGCAGGAGCAGAAGATTGATGCAGAGACAGGCAGCGTCAAGCATGACCGCCTGATCCACCGGACTCCCGATCATGACACTGAAGAGATGGGCAGGCAGGTCCCTTCCATAGATGTTGGCGATATCGGTGCGCAGGACCAGCGACGGCTTCTGCGGACCTGGAACCCTCTGGAGCAGATGGGCCAGACCCGGTGCCAGCTGAATGGCGTCGGGGCCGGCGGCCACGATGGCCGCCACGGCCTGGCGCATATCCTCGATCCCGGTCAGAAATCCAGGTTCGTTGAAGAAGCCATGGTCAATGGCGACATCAAGGCACTTGCCGTCGGACGCCAGCAGACGGTTGAGTCGGGCCTTGGTCATGATGTCTCCTTTTCCTGTGAATCCGGGCGGCGGAACGGCAGGAGTGTCCTGCGCCATTCGGCGTACGCCGGCAGCAGACGCTGCTGGTGCTGCAGCATGGTCATGATCTCTGTATCACCGGCACCGGCATCTTTCCACAACCGGGTCAGGGCATCGTGGGTCAGTCCACAGGCCTCGACCGCGCCGTGCATGGCAAGCCGCCACCGCCTGGCGGACACACCTGCAGCCTCGACCAGACGCACTGTGCCGACCAGCCGGTCATGCCAGCCGAGTTTGCGGTCAGGGTCGCGGCAGAGACGCTGGCACTCGTCATTCAGCCAGGGATTGGCCATCCGCCCGAAGAGATCCTCACAATGGTGCGCCCAGCCATCCGTGCTGAACAGGGCATCCCTGGCACCAAAACGGCATCGAAGAGCGGCACCCGTCTCCAGCAGACAGGCGTCCCTGACCAGATCAAGAATGGGCGGACACGCCATCACGTCGACCAGCCGCCGCATCCCGAGGCGATGTCCCGCATAGGCGAGAGCGGCATGGGCGGCGTTGTGACCGTTCAGTTTGGCGATCTCGAAGGGCTGCAGGTCGTCGTGCTCCTCGAGTCGGGGCAGACGACGCACCATGCCGCTCTCCGTCGCCACCCGCGTGATCCGGATCCTGTCATAGGCCTCGACCAGCCAGGCACGTGTCGCCCCGGGAAAGGATCCTGCCAATCCAAGACGCGCGATCTCCTCCGGGTCCCGAATGGTCCGGGACATCTTGCCAATCACCATGTCCAGTGCCTGGAACATGTCGGGGCAGCCACCCGCATCGATGATTGTTGCGGTCAAGGCATCAGCGGCACCGGGCTCGTTCTGGCAGACATACAACAGGCATGTCCCGCCACCACCGGCCGCCTTGCGCAAGGTTGCTTCCGCGAGCAAGCCCGCGAACCCCGGATAGTCGCGGACCGATGACACCGCGATGGCGATTTCACGCGCTTCCGTCAGGACCCTGCAACAGGCAGGATCGGCCAGGGGGAGAGCCCGGATGCCCGGCAGTGCCAGACTTGCCAGCCCATCATGGCCGGCAACATTCACCCGGAGCTCGCCAGCCGTATCCACCCGGGCCGCCAGACCGCTATCCCTGAGGAGCAGGGTGCACGCCATGCCGGCCTCCAGAGCCCGTGGCAGAAACAGACCGGTCTGGATCGCGCCCATGCCGATTCCTGCAAAGGCGCTCACAGGAGATGTCCAGCTTCGTCGCGCGCTGTCCAGCCATCGACCACCAGAGCACAATCGACGGTCCGGTGCGGGTATACGACCGCCCTGCCCTCCAGCCTGTTGTGGCGGACATCATCGATCAGTTGCAGGGCATCGGTCATGCTGCCAACCCGGGCAATATGCGCCCCGGCATCAATGGTCTCGTGGGCCAGCCACGCGACCGTCTGCGCAAGGTCCCAGGCTGTTCCTCCGGATGAACCGGTCAGGCATGTCGCGCCATAGTGGATGGCATTGGCATCCACCCCGATTCTCTCGGACCCTCTTTTCAACCCGCCAAAGATGCTGGCAACACCGCCTTGCGCCAGCAGCGGCAAGGACTCCTCGATCACCCGGGCCATGCCGGCGGCGATGATCAGATCATCGGCACCCAGGCCCGCCGAGACTTCGGCAAGCGTTCCCGCAAGCCTGGCCGGTGCCACGGCGGCAAAGCGGACACCCGCCGCCCGGGCCCGGGCAGCGAACAGTGTGCTGGCCTTGTGGCGCCGTAACGCAAGGGGGTCGGAACCGAGCAGGGCCCCGACACCGCGCGCCAGGGCGATATCCGCATGCATGCGACCCATGACGCCGAGGCCGACGATCACCGTCACGCCGCCTGTCCTGAGACCATTGGTTGCCCGGCGTCGCGCCGTCAGCGCATCCTGTTCAAGGTGCATGTGATGCTCCTGGCCCGACAGGCAGCAAGAGAGCGGTTCGGCGATGGCCGCATGGGCATAGGGGATGTCCTTGCCGGGCAGAGCGACAAGACACCGGGCCAACAGGACCTCTTCGGGAATCAGGATATACTGTGCAAGCAGACCGGGGAGCGTATAGCCGCAGGCGATTTTTGCAATGCCCCTGCCATTGTCCCTGTATCTGGCAAGGTTGTTGATGGGGGCGTGATCGACTGCGGGTTGCACGACATACCGCTCGCCCACGCTGTAGCGATCCTGCAGGGCGGTGCCGATGCGCACCAGCGTCACCGATCCCTCATCCCCCAGAATGGCAGGGAAGGCCCCGAGATCCTGACCGTGGAAATATGGATGATCGCGGCCCTGGTCGATGGTCTTGATGAGGGACGTGCAGATCCCGGCGGCATCAACGCGTGCCAGCAACTGGCCCGGGGCCGGGGCCGGGACCGGGACGGTCTCCAGGGCAACAGAGCCCCTGCCCCGCAGGACAACAGCCTGCATCGTGCGTGGTATGCGCATATCAGACATGATGTCGATCAGGCATGACGGGTTGCATGTCCCGATCGGGGACCCGGCCCACCCTGAACCGATCCCCTGGCCTGGCGACAGTCCGGTGGACGAACCCGGCGGGCCTCACAGATCGCATGCCCAAGCCGGGCCTTGCCGATGTCAAACGCGTTTTTCCGGGCCGGTGGCACTGTGCTGCCCATTGCCTCCATGCCACCAGCCCGGCATCCATGCGGAGAGTCATGCCAGCAAGGCGCAGCGCTCGCAGGTGTCTTCCACCCACACCGATCCAATGCCATCGGGATGGCCACAGACGGGACCCGCGGGATCGGACGGCCATCCGGACTCAGCCGGGCCGATGATCAGGCCAGCCGTGCAAGCAGGCTTGCGATTCTGGCGACCGGCAAGGACACGAGCACGTGGCACAACGGCGAGCCGGCACGGCGAGCACCAACGGGTGTCGGGTGCCTGTCTCAACCCGGTGACATGCCGCGCAACCGTTCCGACCGGCGGCGCAGGATTTCCACGACAGTCAGCAGGACGATCGAGATGGCCACGAGAAGGGTGGCCACAGCCAGGATCGTGGGTGAAATCTGTTCCCGCAAGCCCGTGAACATCTGCCAGGGAAGGGTTTGCTGCTTGGCTGAACCAACGAACAGCACCACCACCACCTCGTCAAAGGAGGTGATGAAGGCAAACAGGCCGCCGGAAATCACCCCGGGCAGAATGAGGGGCATCTGCACGCGGAAGAAGGTGCGGACAGGGCCGGCGCCAAGCGTGGCCGATGCTCGGGTCAGGGACCGGTCAAATCCGACCAGCGTTGCGGTGACAGTGATGATGACGAATGGCGTTCCCAATGCGGCATGGGCCAGGACCACACCCCAGTAACTGCCCTGGAGGCCGATGCGGGAATAGAAGAAATACATGCCGGCCGCCGAGATGATCAGCGGCACGATCATCGGCGAGATCAGGGTCGCCATGATCGCCCCCCGGAAAGGCACATGGGTCTGGGACAGGCCAATGGCGGCAAGCGTCCCGAACGACACCGACAGCAGCGTTGCCATCGGCGCGATGCGGACCGAATTGGCCAACGCCTGCTGCCAGTCGGGATTGCTGAAGAAATCGTTGTAATGTTTCAGTGAATAGGCCGCCGGGTCCAGGGCCAGCATCCCCGGTGTGAAGGTGAAAAAATCCTCGGCGTTGAAACTCAGGGGAATGATCACGATGATCGGGCCGATCAGGAAGAAGAAGATCAGGCCGCAGATGACACGGAAGGCATAGTGCCAGGTCCTCTGCAGGGTGCTTGCATAAGCCGGAAGTGCCATCGTCTCAACCCAGCTTGACGTTGTCGATGCCCACGATCCGGTCGTAGACCCTGTACAGGATGAGGACCAGGGCCAGCAGGATGGCGCCGAGGGCCGCCGCCAGACCCCAGTTCAGCGACTGCGAGATGTGGAATGCGATCCGGTTCGAAATGAATGTGCCCGTGCGGCCACCGACCAGTTCGGGCGTGATGTAGTAGCCGATCGCCAGAATGAAGACGAGAATGCAGCCTGCTCCGATGCCGGGCACGGATTGCGGAAAATAGACCCGCCAGAACGCCGTCCAGTCGTTGGCCCCCAGCGATCGGGCAGCCCGGACCAGAGACGGCGGGATTGTCTTCATGACGGAAAACAATGGCAGGATCATGAAGGGAAGCAGGATATGGGTCATGGCGACAATTGTCCCGAACTGGTTGTTGATCATCGCCAACCGGGCATCGTCAGCAACCAGCCCGACCCAGACAACCAGATCGTTGATCACGCCCTCCTGCTGCAGGAGGACTTTCCATGCCGAGGTCCGCACCAGCAGGGAGGTCCAGAAGGGGAGAAGGACCAGAATCAGCAACAGGTTCGATGTCCTGAGGGGCAGCTGTGCCAGGAGGTAGGCAATGGGATAGCCAAGCAGGATGCAGGAGACGGTGATCACCAGCGACATGAACCCTGTCCGCTGGAACAGCAGCAGGTAGATTCGCCTGTCCTCGGACTCCCGTTCGATGCCTGTGGGGGTGAGTTTCATATCAATGGCGGACAGGTAGTACCCGGCGGTGTACGGCGAGGAGAACGTCTTGATCGTTGCCCACAGTTGGGGATCGCCCCAGTCCTCGTCGATCTCCATGAACTGCATCGCCGCAGTCTCGATATCAAGTTCCGAAGTTGCAGCCAAAGCCGCTTGAAGCCGCGCGGATTCCGGTCCGGCATAGGATCCGACGGTGGCCACACTGCCCGCCAGATCACGACTGAGAGCCAGATAGACGCTGTTCCAGGGCTGCACGTCGAAGGGACTTGCCCCATCAACGTCAATGATCGTCCGGACAAAACTGCTGTAGGCACCGGCGGTCTCCGGCAGGACCTCGGCAATACCCGGAGCCAATCGGAAAGCCGGCAGGTCCGGGCCAGTCCGGGCCTCTGCCGCCACCCATGACGGATCCGCCATCAGAGCCAGCCAGACAGCTGGGTTCTCCCATGCCGCATCGGCATTGATCAGGGCCTCGGCCTGGGGTTCGCCGATCGTATCAATCCGCCGCCCCGACTTCCGGAACAGCGAAGCGATCCCTGAGGTCTCATAATTCAGGCGGGATGCCAGTCGGGTATGCAGCCGCCGCTCCACTGCCTCGGACAGATCGGTGGCCAGGGCGGCATACACCGAGTCCGGTGGCACTGTCTCCAGAGCCTGCCAATCCTCACCGAGCGCGACCACGGTCCGCGGCAGTGTCTCCGAGACGATCTGGTTCTCGACTGATCGGAACAGCATGTCGGCAATCGGTGCCACAAACGTGACAAGGATGAAGATGAGCAGGGGGGCAATGAGCAGCAAGGCCCGGACTTTCTGGGCCCGCAATGCCCTGCGCAGACCGACCTTGAGCGGTTTGCCGTCAGCTGTCAGGATTGTGGATTGATCAACCATCACCGCACTCATGTTCCACCCGTGCCGCATCCCGATACTGTCGGCAACACGAGAAGTCACTGGCTGTGAAAGTCGTCATGATCCCAACAAGACTCAATTGCTGATCAATCTGCACGCTATCCCAATCAGACATCATATCCCAATCAGACATCACCTTTTCCTGTGTGCCATGATCATGGTAGTGAAACTCGGTGGTGTTGCCAACCTTCCTGCCAGTTGGACAAGGGTTTTTGCCGAGGTCAAACGCCCCAGTCGAACAATGCCCGGGATTGGTCTCATAATCACTTTCAATCATATCCCCAAAATAGGCCCAACCTACACATACATGTGGTCTGCAATCGCAGGCGTTGCGGCAACCATTAAACACAAAACCGCGATTGATCTGGAAACTTCTTTCATCTAATGACCCTGTTCCATGGCTGCATGATCGCAACAAGAAATCTGGATATCTGCCCATCCAGACGAAATGTTCCGAATTGTCATGACCGCTAGTGGCCAGTAGCACCCCGGCAAGGATTGCAAGAGGAAATGGCGGTCTCCTGTGCGCTGCGGGGCGATCCGGTTGCAGGCCAAAGACCCGGCAGGCATAGGGTTGGTTATGGACATTCTAAACCCGATTGCGTTCTTTCGGCTGGTCAAGTCGATTCTGACCTGGCGGAAGGTACGAGAAGTTCGCCGCCACGCACCCAACGCCAAGGAGTTGAAAATCGATGCATGGATTCGATTGCCGGAAGACGAATACCAAAACCTCCCGCCGGATCTAAAAAAATCCAGAATTATGTTTATCACATACTTACCAGAGAAAGAGCCAGACAGCGAGAGCGATGGGGCCACCGATCCACAGGATTGATCCGACAGCAAGTTGGACGACTTCGCGCTTTTCAAAAGTGCGCCCCTCATATTTCAGTTCCATGGCCATGTCTCCTTAATCAGCAAAGCCGCTTCCTTGACTGTATCATACTCTTTGAACTCACTTCACCTGTCGCACCTGGCGGATCACTCTCTGCCAATCATGACCAGATTTTTACCCGATGGGCCCGTTCACGCAGCTCGGCGACCGTCTGGGTACAGCCCGGGTCCGCACAAAGCGCGACGGCATCAGTCCAGACCCGCAGCACCTCGCGGATTCATTAAACCGATTGGTGACCCGCACCGGGAGACTGCACCGGGTCCAGTCAAGAGGCAGGCCCCGCGGGGCCTGCCCTCGATGTCATGTCTACTGGGCCAACCAGGCCTGAAAACGCACATCCATGTCGTCGCGGTTGTCCGCCCACCATTCGTAATTGTACAGGAAGAGCTTGTCCGGATCCTGACTTGTCGGCATGTGCGGCGTCATCTCAATGCCAAGTTCGGCATGTGTCGACACCAGCGGTGACGAGGACATCCGTGTCGGTCCATAGGAAATGTACTTCGACTGGTCAGCGAGCCGCTGGGTGTCAGTGGCAAAGCTCACAAAGTCCTGGACCCGCGCCAAACGGTCATCCGACAGGCCTACCGGAATGACCCAGCCATCCAGATCAAACATCTGCCAGTCCCATGCCATGCCGATTGGCTGGTTCTGCTCCTCGATGGCCGAGAACAGCCGTCCATTGTAGGTCGAACCCATAAAGACCTCGCCATCGGCAAGGAGTTGGGGTGTTTCGGCACCAGCAGTCCACCAGACCGTCTCATCCTTGATGGTGTCGAGCTTGGCAAAGGCCTGGGCGATGCCTTCTTCCGTCTCAAGCATGTCATAAACATCTTCATACGCAACGCCTGAACACAGCAGCGCCCACTCCATATTCGCGATTGGTCGTCTCTCCAGGGACCGCTTGCCCGGATATGTTTCCAGGTCGAACACATCGCAGGCACCGGATGGCGGGGCAACGCCTGCCGGAACCTGGTCCGTCCGGTAACCGAAGGTGGTCGAATACACGATCTGCGGGATGAAGCAGTCCGAGACGATCATGTCGCCGAAATCTTCAGTGGCGGGCGTTCCGTCGGGTGCCGATGCAAGGAGACTGTCATGGTCGATTTCCAGAACCAGTCCCTCATCACAGAGACGGATGGCATCCGCAGGAACGACATCCACCAGATCCCATGTGATGTTGTTGGCCTCGTCCATGGCTCGCAGTTTGGCCGTCGCCTCACCCGAACTTTCCTCCCAGAAGAACTCGACGGAGGGATTCATTTCCTGGTAGGGCAGCTGATAGGCATTCACCTGGCTTTTCTGATAGGCCCCGCCCCAGGATACAACGGTCATGGAATCGGCCATATGGCCATCGGCATGCACCATCGGCGCTGCCAGAAACAGTGCGAGCGCCAGGCTCGCGGTTGTCACTCTACGTGTCATCATCTTGGTCTCCGTACTGGACTCCGTTCAAGCAAAATGAGGCAATCGAATCCGCGGCCTCTGGCCACGTGCACCCCCGACTCGCCGTTGACCCTGGTTCAGGTCCTGAAGACCCGGATGCTGTCTCATCGCAACCCGATCTCCCAACCGAGTTGACAATGATGCATTCGGGCACCCTGCCACCTCTTCCCCCGCCACGGCCGTATTGATGTCGGTCTTTCGGCGCAAACTTCGATTCCTCCGATGGGACGCGGGGGCCGAGACACAACGCTCGGTCTGGTCCGTTTAGTCATATTCATCGGCGTGTCAAGGATCGACCGCAGCTCGTCCAGAGGGAGCCATTGCGGGCGGGTGGCCCGGGCGCCGGATCACCGTTCTCCCCATGCCCTGACGAACCGTTCAGCGGTCGCTTGGGCGACAATGCAGACGAGGATCAGGCTATGGGGCGGATGCTGCCCATTGCCCCACCGGGACGCATCGGGAGCCTGTCGGGAGTCCGCCCCGACTGACGGCTGGGGCCCTCAGTGGAGCCGGTTGGCCACGATCGACGGGCTCTGCGGGCCGGCTCAAACCACAGGGCAGGACCCCCGAAGGGTGACACGGTTGACCGTGTCGGGTCAATGGCTGGTATGGGTCATGCAGACATGCTAGTGGCCCGTGATTCCTGGCGATCCATGTCCGGGGCCTCGGATCGGGCCCTGCATGATCGGGCCAGGCTGTGGTGGGACCTGTCGAATGGAGCGGTGGCTGGGTATGTCGGATCGATTCGAGTCCCACTTCAATGCCGAACTGGACCAGTTGCGCGCAACCGGCAACTATCGGGTCTTTGCCGATATCGAGCGGATCCACGGCCGATTTCCGGCTGCGATCAACCGTCATGACAAGGGGGAGCGAGCGGTCACCGTCTGGTGTTCGAACGACTATCTTGGCATGGGTCAGCATCCGACCGTCACCGATGCGATGATCAAGGCCATTGAGGGAAGCGGGGCCGGGGCTGGCGGGACACGGAACATATCCGGCACCACGCATCATCATGTTCTCCTCGAACGGGAACTGGCCGACCTGCATGGCAAGGAAGCCGCCCTGGTGTTCACATCGGGCTATGTGGCCAACTGGGCCGCGCTCTCGACCCTCGGCTCCCGGCTGCCGGGAGCCAGGCTCTTCTCGGAGGCCCGGAATCATGCCTCCATCATCGAGGGAGTCCGGCACGCCCGCGCCCCGAAGCAGATCTGGGATTACCGCACGCCTGATGAACTCGAGAGCCAACTGGCTGCTGCCGACGCCAGTGATCACAAGATCGTCATTCTCGAATCGATTCACTCGATGGACGGGGACATCCTGCCGCTGGCGCAGATCTGCGAGATCGCCAAGCGCCATGATGCCATGATCTATCTGGACGAGGTGCATGCCGTCGGCATGTACGGCAGGCAGGGGGCCGGGATTGCCGCGCGGGATGGCGTTGCCGACAGGATCGATCTGATCCAGGGCACGCTCGGCAAGGCCTATGGTCTCATTGGCGGCTACATCGCCGGGTCTGCGGCCGCGATTGATTTCATCCGGTCATTTGCCAGCGGGTTCATTTTCACCACCGCCCTGCCCCCGGCAATCGTTGCGGGCGCAATCGCTTCGGTCCGGCACCTGAAATCGAGTGATGTCGAGCGTCAGCGCCACCAGACCATGGTCACGATGCTGCGAAAGCGGCTTGACCGGGAAGGGGTTCCCCATATGGCCAATGCCGGGCATATCGTGCCCGTCCTGATCAATGATCCAGTCAAGTGCAGGCTGATTGCCGATGTTCTCCTCGAGGAGTATGGCATCTACGTGCAGCCCATCAATTACCCGACGGTTCCCGCCGGAACCGAGCGGCTGCGACTGACACCCTCGGCCCTGCATACGCCCTCCGACATCGACACACTCGTCGACGCCCTGTCCGCATTGTGGTCACAATGTGCCCTCGCACGCGCCGTCGCCTGAGGGAGCCTCCGGCCCGAGGGTCAAGCGGGGGTTGCGGTGATGGTCCGGGGTCTGGAGGGCAACACCCCGCGGGGATCAGGGACTCCCGGGCAGGAAGGGCCCCGGCAGCAGGCAGGGAGCTCAGGCATCAAGGGCCCGGCAATCCTCCGCCTGCCAGCCGATCTCGATGATCTCACCGGGTTTCAACCGCCGCACATCGGGAGCATTGCGGGCCTTGACGATGAAATCATCATTGCCGGCGACACTGATCCGGGTACGGAAGAGATCGCCCATGTAGATGAACTCCTTGACCTCGGCCTTGAGCGTATGGGCATCGGGTGCCAGCCGTTCCTTGGTCACCTCCACCCTTTCGGGCCGGATCGAGACCAGCGTGCGTTCACCGGGCTTGTCGACATTGATCGGAATGGTATCGATCAGTTCACCATTGTCCAACCGGACAACGGCCTTGCCGTCGGTGATGCTTTCGACCACGCCCTGCAGCGTGTTGTTCTCGCCAATGAACTGGGCGACGAAACTGTTCCGGGGGGACTCGTAGAGCGTGTCCGGCGGGTCAAGCTGCTGGATCACGCCATCGTCAAACACAGCCACCCGATCCGACATCGTCAGGGCTTCGGTCTGGTCATGCGTGACATAGACGGTGCTGATCCCGAGATTGTGGACAAGATTGGTGATCTCGAACTGGAGTGTCTCACGCAGCTGCTTGTCGAGCGCCCCCAGCGGCTCATCCATCAGGACGAGTTCGGGTTCAAAGACCAGGGCCCGGGCCAGGGCGATCCTCTGCTGCTGACCGCCTGACAGTTGGGCTGGGCGCCGTCCACCGAATTCGCCCATCTGGACCATATCGAGAGCACGGGCGACCTTGGCTTCCCGTTCGGCCTTGCTCACCCGGCGGACCTCGAGGGGAAAGGACAGGTTCTCGGCCACGGTCATATGGGGAAAGAGCGCATAGTTCTGGAAGACCATCCCGATCCCGCGCTTGTGGGGCGGGATGTTGTTGATGGACCGGCCATCGAGCGTGATCTCGCCGTGGGTGGCCGCCTCGAACCCGGCCAGCATCATCAGGCAGGTTGTCTTGCCCGAACCGGACGGTCCCAGCATGGTCAGGAACTCGCCCTTGCCGATCTCGAGACTCAGGTCCTTGACGACAAGGGTCTCACCGTCATACGATTTCTGCACCCTGTCGAAGACGACAAACGCGTCCGATCCGTTCGAGGCCAAATCCTTCCCTCCGTTCCGACATCAAGGGGACGGGGGTCAAGGATACCGAAGTCACCGAACCCGTGCAAGTCGCTTTTCGAACCCGGGCCGGAGACCGGACCGACTGGCTTGCGGGGAACCGGCAGGCATGCTAGCGGTCGGACCGACGACCCTCCCGGTGCGGCCGCCCTGTTTGCCCGTGCGCCAGGGGTCATCGCACAATCGACCTCGGTGGCAACACGGGTGGCAGTCATGGGCATGAGTCGGACCTGGCCATGGGTCTGTGTGATGCTGGGTTCGGGATTCCTGCTGGTGGCCGCCTTCGGCTTCGAGCACATCGGCGGCCTGCTGCCCTGCGAGCTGTGCCTCTGGCAACGTTGGCCCCATGCGCTGGCGATTGCCATCGCCGGCGTCCATGCCGTCCGTCCAACCCCCATCCTTGCCGGCCTGGGGTTTGCGGTCATGGCTGGCGGTGCCGGGATCGCGGGCTTTCATGTCGGTGTTGAACTCGGCCACTGGCCAGGTCTGGCCGGGTGTGCGGGCGGAACACTCGCTGGCCTGACCGGCGCCGAATTGCTGGACCCGGATACCCCGACCGACATCGTCCGCTGCGACGCGGTGGCCTGGTCATTTCTCGGCCTCTCCATGGCTGCATGGAACGGGCTGGCATCCCTTGGTCTGGCAACCCTCTGGCTGGTGCTGGCCAGGCGCGCCCGACCAGCGGGCGGGCAGCGGCAACGGGCCGATCAACCCTTGAGCTCGACATCCCAGTAGAGGAAATCCAGCCAGCTTTCGTGCAGATAGTTGGGCGGGAACTTGCGGCCGATGTTCAGCAGCTCTTCCGAACCGGGCCGGCGGGGAATCCGCAACAGTGACATGCCGCACTCACCGGGCAGGTCCGACCCCTTTCTCAGGTTGCATCCCGTACAGGCGGCCACCACATTCGTCCATTCGGTCCGGCCCCCGCGTGATCTCGGCACGACATGGTCAAACGTCAACTCACCGCGATCACCGCAGTACTGGCAGGTGAACTCATCGCGCAGGAAGAGATTGAACCGCGTGAACGCGGTCTGGCGGTTGGGCCGGATGTAGCGCTTGAGAACGACGACGGACGGCCGCCTGAACCGCGTCGATGGTGAGCGCACGACGCTGTCGTACTCCTCGACCACACCCACGCGGTCGAGAAACGTCGCCCGAATGGCGTCCTGCCAGGACCACAGGGACAGCGGGAAATACGACAGGGGACGATAGTCGGCGTTCAGGACAAGGGCCGAATACCGTTCCGGACCCCCGGGGTCCCGGACAAAATCCGTGCGAAAATCGGAAACCGACAGGACTGCCACGACATCTTCCCTGCTTCAGCCTCTGCTTGCAGCGATCCTCTCCCTCTTGCCGTTTCCTATACAGCCATGGCAGGGTCTTGGCAATTGCAGGCTGCAGGGGCGATCGCCGGAACTTGTCCGGTTTCCTCGCCCGATGCCGGTGACTGGCGCATCGGGCCCGGGCGCCGGCAGGATCAGGCCTGCGTGTCCTCGAGGGCCGTCTCGCAGACCATGTCATGGGCAATGGGCGTCGCCGCAGGCATGACGGGTGCATATGAGACGGCCTCATAGTCATCCGGGAGGTCACGAATCTGCATGCGGGCCAAGCAGAATCCGGCCATGCCAAGCATGACGAGTGCGATGAAGACAAAGAAGCCATGGGCACCCATCTGTTTCATCAGGATGCCGATCAGGAGAGGTCCGCAGGAGGCCCCGACACCGTTCAGGAAGACCAGACAGCCGGCCGCAGCGGCCATGTCGGCATGATCCAGCACATCATTGGTGTAGGCCAGGAGGAGCGAATAGAGCGGATTGGTCGTCCCCCCGATGATGAAGGCGGCAATGAGCAGGACCGCAAATGAATCCCGGACGATGATGGGCAGCAGGGCCGCCAGCAGACAGGTGATGGCTGACAGCAGGATGAGCAAGCGTCGATCGCACCGGTCGGAGAGGCGGCCGATCGGATACTGCATGATCAGGCCGCCGGTGAAGATGGTGGCGACCAGGAGGGAGATCTCGGCGACACTGAGACCGGCCAGGTAGCCAAAGATCGGGGCCATGCCGAGAATGGCCGAGAAGATGGCCCCGAGCAGGAGAATGCCGACGGCACCCAGCGGGGACACGGTCAGAAGGCGACGCACACTCATCGGTACGGCGGTGCTGTAGACGGGTGCCGGGCTGACCGACAGCAGGATCGGGATGAAGGAGATCGAGACCAGGACGGACGCGATGATGAACAACAGGTAGCCCTCGGTATCACCCACATTGAGCAGCCCCTGGGCCATGATGATGCCGGCCAGTTGAACGACGACATAAATCGACAGGATCTGGCCCCGATTCTCGTTGGTTGCACTGTCGTTCAGCCAGCTTTCGGCCACGATGTAGACACCCGAAAAGCAGATACCGAGGATGACCCGCAGGGCGATCCAGATTTCCAGCGTGGTGAATTCGGCAAAGAGGATCAGCGTGGCCGAGATCAGGGTCCCGAGGGCGGAAAAGACCCGGATGTGACCGACCTTGCGCACAAGAGGCGGAATCAGGCGTGAGCCGATCAGCACGCCGAGAAAATATCCGGACATGGTCAGGGACATGTCGAAGGTGGAAAACCCCTCCTGCAGACCCCGAATGCCAATCAGGGTGCCCTGGATGCCATTGCCAAGCATCAGGAGCAGAATACCGATCAGAAGTGGCCATGTGGTGGCAAGCAGTGTCAACATATCCTGTCTCCAAGACGCCGGGCCCGAAAACGCTGCCGCCTAAGCGCGCTCTCACAGTCCGGCTTGCTCGAATTCGACACCACCGTGTCGGAATCGCATCATGAGGCCCATGAATGTTGTCGGAAGGGTGTGCCGGAGACTGACTCCGGCCGATTTCAGGATCAAACAGGAACGGTCACTGTTCAGGCTCCTGGCTCTGGAACCTGAACAGTGACCCCATTTCTTTCAATGGTTTGTGCAAGGATGGGAAAGGTTTCTGGATATGAAATTCGGTTCATACGGGCACTGCGGCCAAAAGGTTCAGTTTTCACGTCGTCCCTGTTGATGGATCACTGCTGCAGCGACAATCACCAAACCCTGGACAATCAATTTGCCGGGCTGGTCGACACCGAACACGGTCAGGAGATTGAGGACCATGATCAGCAGTGCGGTCCCAAGCATTGTACCGATCGCGCCGCCAGCGCCACCACCAAAGACAGCGCCGCCGAGGATGACGGCGGCGATGGAGCTCAACACATAGTCGGCTCCGAGATTGAGCGAACCGACACCGATCAGTCCGGAGAGAAGCATGCCGCCGATCGCCGCGTACAGTCCACAGAGCGCATGCGATACGAACAGCGTCCTCCCCACCGAAATGCCGGAATATCTGGCTGCCGATGGGTTGTCACCGGCGGCATAAATCTTCCGGCCCAGAACGAGTTTGCGCAGGATGAAAAAGCTGATCAGGCCGAGGAATATCAGGATCAGGGCCGATACGGGGACCATGTCAAGGCGGCCGCGGCCCAACCACTTGATCAGGTCAGGCATGGCGTTCCCGGGTGCACCATTCGTCAGAATGAATCCAATTCCGGTGATGATCAGTGCGGTGGCGAGTGTGACAACAACAGACGACGCGCGCAGTATTGTGACCAGAAGGCCATTGGTGATACCGATCACGGTGCCCGTGACCAATGCGGTGGCGATGACCACAACTGCCGGATAATCCCCCCAGAATGCATGGGAAACGACAAGGTTGACGAAGGCGATGTTGGCCCCAACCGAAAGATCCAGAGACCGGTTCACTACGACAAACGTCTGGCCGAGTGCGACGATGCCCAGAGGCGCTGCCTGGCGCAGCAAAATCATCAGAAATGGCAATGACAGGAACTGCGGATGATACAGTGCGGCGATAATCAGCACCGCGATCAATCCCCAGAATGCGGGTGGAAGACTGGCAAGACGCGGAAAATTTGCTGTCAATATCACAGACCAACTTCCCGTCGACGAAAAAGACTCACTGACACAATCAACATCACACCCTTGAGGATGAACTGGTAGAATGGGGTCACGCCAGCCAGATTCAGGCCATTGTTGAGACACACAAGGATCAGGACCCCGGATATCGTGCCAATGGGTCCGCCAATACCGCCGGAGAGCAATGTGCCACCGAGAGCGGCACCCAGGACACTGTCAAGACCCAGAGTGCGCCCCACATTCGGATCCCCGGAGGCAAGCCGACCTGTCAGGTAGGCAGCTGCCAATGCTGCAGTCAGTGCACAAATCACATAAGTGGACATCCTGATCCTGTCCGAGTCGACACCTGACCATCGTGCAGTCTGCGGATTCTGACCGACGGCATAAAGCCGTCCACCGAAGGTTGTCCGATGCATCAGGCAAATTGCAGCGAGGGCGGCGAGCAGAATCCAGAAAAAACCGGCGGGCACACCAAAGACACTGAAGGATGCAGCGGCAACAAGACTGTCGGGGGCGGTGCCGCCGGGTGTTGGTCGCAGAATGAGTGCAAGGCCCTGCACGATCGAACTTGTCGCCAATGTCATGATGATGGGGTGGACACCGAGTCGCACGATGCCCACTCCATTGACAAGACCGATCAAGGCAGCAGCGGCGAGAGCAAGAGGTAGCTTGATTGCTACGGACATATCAAGGGTCAGGATGGCGGAACAGAGGGAAATGACCGAGCCAACGGAAAGATCAAATCCTGCTCCAAGCAGAACAAATGTCTGGCCAATGGCAACCAGAAACAAGGGGGGCATCTGGCCCGCAAGGTTGGACAGATTGGTGGCAGAATAAAATGAACCCGGAATTGTTGCGGCGATGATGCCAAGAATTGTGGCGAGCGTCGCATAAGACAGAAGACAGCCACGCTGACGATACCAAACGGAACTTGTGTGCAGATCCGCCAATGAAAACCGGGGAGGTCTGGGGGTCATTGCGGTTATGAGGCCCAACCAGTTTCCATTGAACCGGGTTGAGGAAGTGCCATGCGCAACAGACTGCTTTCGCTTGCTTCGGTTGCCTTCACATCTGCAACGATCTGACCACCGCAGAGAACCAGAATGCGGTCACAGAGACCAATCAGTTCGGGCAATTCGCGTGAACTGACCAGAATTCCGTTGCCTGCATCAGTGAATTTGCGAAGCTCTGCATAGATTTCGCGTTTGGCACCGATATCCACTCCACGCGTTGGCTCTTCACAAAGGAGAATCCGGGCGCGGGCGAGCAGCCAGCGCCCCAGGATCACTTTCTGCTGGTTGCCGCCAGACAGATCCGCAACGCACGTCGCAACACCGGGTGCCTTGATCGACAACCTCGCCATGATAGCGGCGACCTTCGCATTCAATCCTGGTGCAATGGAAGAGTCGCGTCCCTGTGCGTTGGTCGCGGTCTCCATGTTCGCCCTGATGGCAAGAGAAGGAAACAACCCATCTTCTTTCCGATTCTCGGGAACAAAGCCCAGCCCTGCTGCAACCCTACGCTGATACGACTTCTCCTGCATTGGCTGCCCCACAATCGCCATCCGACCGGAAACTGCACGATCAAGGCCCGCCAGGAGCCGCATCAGCTCTGATTGACCCTGCCCCTCGAGACCAGCCAAACCAACAATTTCGCCACTCCTGATTGACAGCGAGCAGGGTCCGGGGAAAGCTGCGCTCGCCAGCTTGTCCACAATGAGCAACGGATCACCGGGAGAGGGATTGCGGGGTTCAAAAAATTGCTCCAGATGCCTGCCGACCATGGCGCTGATGACATCATCGACCGATGTATCGGCGGTATCCAGCCGCTCGACCAAACGGCCATCTTTCATGACGGTTATGTCATCACAGATCGAGAAGATTTCACTCAACCGGTGCGAGATGTAGAAAATCACCTTGTCTTCCAATGCCAATCGTCGGATGAGGTTGAACAGGATGGTCACTTCGTGGGCAGCGAGGGCAGCTGTGGGTTCATCGAAAATGAACACCGAGGCATCGGACACGATTCCCTTGGCAATCTCGACCATCTGCTGGGCACCAACCCCAAGACTTCCGACCCGGCGCCCTGGATCGATTTGCAGATCGAGGGCAGCGAGAGCGTCCCGGGTCCGTCGTTCAATCTCGCGTCGGGTTTGCAATCGGCCGTTTTCATGTTCCCGGCCAAGAAACAGATTCTCGCTCACCGACAGATTCGGAAGCAGGGAAAACTCCTGAAATATTGTTGAAATGCCAGCATTCTGTGCATCACGCGGATGGGTGAACCGAAGCGCTTTCCCGGCAATCGAAAGAGTGCCACTGTCGGGTTTGTGGACACCGGACAACAGCTTCATCAGAGTCGATTTTCCCGCACCATTTTCACCAACAACCGCATGAACCTGACCGGGGATGCCGGTCAGGTTCATGTCAATCAGTGCCTGCGTCGCCCCAAACCGTTTTGAGAGGCCGCTCACCTCGACAAGGGGTGTCATCAAACCGGCCAATCAGGATCATTCACGAACGACAGGCCACGCTGGGAACCTCACTCTGACCTGATGATCGGCAACCGGCTCTGCGCCTCAGTTGCCATAGAGCTCCTTGAGCCTGTCTTCCGGCAAGATGCTTCCACCCCAATAGGAATCGTTCAGGTCCGCACGGAAAAGGTCATCAAGGTCTTCCCCTGTGTAGGGTTCGGCGACGACCTTGTAGTCGGTGTATATCTCCTGACCATTGAGAACACCAACAGCGGCAGCAATACCCTCGGCCACCATCCATGTTGGATTCTGTGGCGCAATGGATGAAAAGCCCTGGTCGCGGTTTTCCACCCACGCACGGAAAAACCCGTTGTTGGCCTCACCGGTCATGGGAACAAGGTCACGCCCCAGCTCGTTGAAAACCTCGATGCAGGCCTGCGTCATCGCCCCACCAGACGACCACACGCCATCAATTGTCGGGTTTGCAAGCGCCAGGCTTTCACAGGCTTGGCGCCCCTGATCATAGGCCCATTGTGCATAGACCTCACCCACAAGCGCAATATCGGGATAATTCTCGAAGACTTCGTTGGCTCCGTTCCAGCGGTCCGTATCCACTGAAATGCCCGCGATCCCGCGGAGGCTGATGATTTTGCCGCTGCCATTCATGGCCCGGGCCAGGAACTCACCACCATCCCGACCGAATTTGACCTGGTCGGCCAAGATGCGGATCGTGGCTTTATCCGTCTCGGCATCCGCAGCAACAATAACCACGATCACACCAGAATCGTAAGCCTTTTCCAGCACGGGAACAATTGCAACGGGCGAGGTTGGATTGATGACGATGGCATCAACGCCCCTGGCAAGCATGTCTTCGACATCGGCAACCTGTTTGGCAGGATCAAAATTGGCATCGGTCACGATATAGTTTTCGATTTCAGGAAACTGCGAGGCCCGCCAGGCAGCCTCTTCAAGGAGTTGGATGACCCAGCTGTTGCAAGTAAACACATTTGAAAAGCCGATCGTATAGGCCCCGTCCCGACGCTCCTCATAGCGCGCGACATCAACGAATCCGGCCCCGTCGGCAGGTCCGAGGCCCTCGTGCAATGTCACCACAGTCTCTGCATGAGCCGATCCGACCGACAGCAACACACTGAAAGCGATGCCCAAACCTGTATACTTCATAGCGATATCCCCTCTCTTGAGAACTGCCGCCGACCAGTCGCCGCCCGGCATGGTTGCCGGAAAGCACGTGGACCGTTCATGGCAAGGTCCATGGTAGCACCTTTTCATGTTATGTAAAGTTTTTTCTTATTTCATAAGAAATATTTTATATAACTGATTCTGAATGGCTAATTTTTTGAAAAATATTCCTATTGTGACGATGGTTGACTCCAGCCCTTCGAAAGTCCGAACTTGATTTTGGCCAGCAGTTCGCTCCTGTCCAATTCCGAAGACTGGCCGATATGAAATGCGATCAACCCGATAAGATAGTGGTAGGCAAAATGAGAAATCGAGGGTGTATAGATATCGATCTCCTCATAGATCGAGATCGCCAGCACAATGTCGGACATATGGGCCAGCGGTGTATGTGGAGATGTCAAACCAATCACTCTCGCGCCAGCCTGTCGGGCGATGTCACCAACTTCGAGGACTTCTCTGGACTGGCCAGAATGGGAAATGCAGATCGCGACATCCTGTGCACCCAGGAAGCTGGCGGCGATCCGGCGGAAATGATCGTCGGTGATGCAACTGCCGTTGAGGCCCAGACGAACAAGTCGCATTGCCATTTCCTGAGCAATCAGGCCTGACACCGCCACACCGAACACGCTGATCTGCCGTGCAGCCTTGATTGCGCCGATGGTATCGGCCAGAGCCTCGGCACTCAGTCGGCCAAACGTCGAGTTCAGCGCACCGACAATCTGCTTGAGGTACAGTGCCTCCAACTGCCCATCACTGATCTCGCCCTCCGTCAGCGCCTGCACAGACTGATGCAGGTGTGGGCTCTGAGCACTCTTCGCCTGCGCGATCAGCAGTTTGAGATCCTTGAAACCATCAGCGTTGAACAAGCGACTGAATCGCGTAATCGACGAAGGCGACACATGGATCAATTCAGCCAGACCCGAAATCGAATTCTGCAGAACCTGATCGACATCGGTCAGGATCAGATCCGCTATCTTCTTGTCGACCTTGCTCAGTTTTGCATAATCCGCACTGATCCGACTGAAGATGTCATGCATGAATGCCTCCACGCGGTTGATTGATGGTCAACGGTGTCAATGCATGTTCCTGTTTGCGTTGCCGGTGCAAACATTTGCCAGCCTTGCTGGTGCTGCATCGATCTGTGGCCGGGAGAGCGATGTCGCGGGCTCGGGGCGCAGTCCTGTCGGAGACAGCAAGCATTGATGGAAATTTTTTGCATGCCTTATTATGCTGAAAAAGCAGTTGTTTACGATGATGTGATCGGAAAAGAAATTAACTTGCATCACATTCCATGTATGCTAGCCTGTTCCTGATCAAGCAGAAAAACAGGAGACCGGATGGCCAAGATTCGGACAGTGCTCGGAGACATTGACCCCGATGGTCTGGGGTTGATCTACACCCATGAGCACCTGTTTACCAATCCACCTGCACATCAGAAGGATCGTGACCTTGAGCTCTCGAGCTATGAATGCTCGGCACATGAGATGACCATCTTCAAGGAACACGGGGGCACGCTTCTGGTTGAGGCAAGTACGCTTGATTATGGACGTGATTCTGCGTCCATGGCGCGAGTCTCCGCCGAGACCGGTGTGCATCTTGTGGCCGTCACCGGATTCAACAAGGCCCTTTACTTCCCGCTCTGGGTTGCAACCACACCGGTGAATGCCATTGCCGAGACGCTGGTTCGGGATGTGGTCGAAGGAATGGATGGTGGCCCCCACAAGGCGGGTCATCTGAAATCCGGCAGTTCATACAATGTCATACACGGGCTTGAAGAAAAGGTGACACGTGCAGTTGGCTGTGCCTATCGAGAAACCGGGGCACCGATCTGGTTGCACACGGAGTCGGGCGCCATGGGAATGGAAATGCTGGACATCCTCGAAGATGAGGGCGTTGATCTTGAGGCGGTGGTTGTCGGGCACTGTGACCGCAATCCTGACCCGTTCTACCATGCTTCGCTTGCCAACCGCGGGGCCATTGTCCAGTTTGATGGCGTTGGCAAGGTCAAATACCACCCGGACAGTGTACGGATATCATGCATCAGGGCGCTGTTGGATGCAGGACATGGGAACCGCCTGCTGATTTCCGGCGACATGGGTCGCTGCTCGTATCTGACCGGTTACGGGGGCGGCCCTGGATTTGGGTACATTGCCGGCAAGTTCATCCCGCGCATGCGGGCGGAAGGCATCAGCGAAACCGCTATCGAAACCATCTTTACAAAGAGTCCGGTGCGATGGCTCGCCCGCTTCTGATTGCGAACCAGGGATGAGCGGGACGGCGGATCCATGACGGTTGAGGCCAAGTATCTGAGCCGTGATGCATTTGCTGATCGGGTCCGCCGGGTTCCTGCGGTCCTTCTTCCACTTGGTGCAACGGAACAGCACGGTCACCACCTGCCGCTTGGCGTTGACATACTGCTTGCTGAAACGCTTGCAACCCGGATCGCTGCGAAGACCGGGACGACGGTGCTGCCCACGATGCCCTTCGGCTATTCGTGGGTTTGGCGCGACTCGCCGGGCACAATCACCCTCAAGGCATCCACGATTGAGAGTGTGATCGTGGAAACCGCCGAATCGCTTGCGAAATTCGGAGTGCGTCACCTCTTCCTGGTGAATGGTCATGAAGCCAATGGTGCTGCCATGAAACAGGGGGCGCGCCGGTTGCAGGACAATCCCGATATCAATGTGTGGCGTCTTTTCTATCCGGGTTTATCGACGGTCATGCGCAGCCATTGCGACAGTGAAAGCTGGCATGGAATTGTCCATGCCTGCGAGTTCGAAACATCATTGATGCTGGCCGTCGAACCCAGCCTCGTCGACATGAAAAAGGCTTGCAGGGAATATCCAAAACACGACAATGGCTATTTTTTCGGGTCAACCCCAATGGGCGACCTGAGCGAAAGCGGCGTGTTCGGTGATGCCACACAGGCAACGGCGGCCAAGGGGGCGGCGATGATCGATGCCTTTGTCGAAAGAATGGTTCGGATCGTGCACGATGTGTTGGCTGACCCTGCCCCGATGCCTTGATTGCAGTCATCGTGATGGACCCCACGCGACCCTCCTGTACTGACCCCAGACTGCTCCTTGACCCGTAGAGGTACAGTGGGCATGTACCTGGGACTGGATATAGGCACCTCAAGGACCAAGGCCGCGTTGTTTGATACCGATGGGCACGAACACGTGTCCGTCGCATGTCGGACGGAGGTCCTTTCCCCCAAGCCCGGATGGTACGAGGTCGACGGGCGACAGATCTGGGGCACCGTCATTTCCGTGATCGGTGCATTGCTTCAAAAGGCCCCCATCACGGCTGACGGCATTGCGGGTGTCGGTATCACTGCTGTCATGTTGGGAGCATGGCCATTGGACCGCAATGGCGAACTCGTGCGCAATCCGATTCTCTGGAACGATGCACGCACCCAAACCCTGATTGATGGTCTCGTGGCTGACGATCCGAAATTGTACGAGCGCCTGTTCGCCAGATCAGGCAGCATTCTGCAGACCGGATGCATCTTGCCGGTGCTGGCCTGGCTGCGAAAGTGCGAACCTGAAGCCCTGGCCCGGACGCACACGATCCTGGGTGCCAAGGATTACATTCGATACCGTTTGACGAACCGGATCGGCACAGATGCGAGCGAGGCAACCATTGCGCCAGGATCGGCCGCGACCCGTGACTTTGACCCGGACTCGGTGACGACCTTTGGCATGGACGAATACGCAGACAGGCTGCCCGGGGTTCTGGAAAGCACGGCGATCAGCGGGTCGATCTCCGCCGCTGCGGCAGCAGAGACCGGATTGCCATCGGGCATCCCGGTTGCCGTGGGTGCCGGTGATGTTGTCGCCTGCACGCTTGGCGCCGGCGTTCATCGCCAGGGGCAGGCCCTCTCGATCCTGGGCACGGCGTGTCTCAATGGTGTGGTGCGCACCGAACCCGATCTGACCCCTGTCAATCTCGGCCTGACATTCACCATGCCGGACAACCGATGGCTGCGGTGCATGGTCAACAATGCCGGAACCGTCAATCTCGACTGGGCGCTGCATGCATTGTGTCCGGAGCTTGCCGGTGCAACAGCCCCATTCGATGCTTGCGCGGCACTGGCCGGACAGAGCCCACCGGGAGCCAACGGTGTCCTCTACATGCCCTACCTCTCCCAGGGCGGCATCATTGCTCCCCGGATCGAGCCAAGGGCACGGGCCGGATTCATGGGATTGGGACCGGCACATGGGCGAGCGGATTTGTTGCGCGCCGTCTACGAGGGCCTTGCCTGTGCAATCCGGGACTGTTTCGAAAACCTGCACCAGGCGGGGCCAATCCGTCTGGTTGGTGGCGGCGCCCGGAGCCAGTTCTGGTCACAGCTCATCGCTGACATTACCGAGTTGCCGGTGGAGGTGCCGGAGGGCTCGCAGTTCGGGGCAAAGGGGGCGGCCTTGTGCGCAATGGTTGGCACGGGCGCGTACGATTCACTGGAGTCGGCCACGCAGGCAACGTTTCGCAGGGCTCGAACCCACAGGCCAAACCGCCTGCACTCGGCAACGTACTCCCGTGCGTACCGGGCCGCAAGATCAACTGCCGAAGCGTATCTGGATTCTCTCTGAACGCCCGAGAGCCTGCCGTCAGACAGGCTGGCAGCCGGAGTCCTGCCCCTGAGCAGCCAAGCCGGCACATCAGGATGGCGTGGCCAACCGCTGCTGCGATGCATGAGTCGATCAACCCGCACAGGACGTCCCCTTCATGCCAGGCAACATCGGTGCGAATGCCCTCCGGCGGGGTTCCGTCGGCGTTGCCCGCCGCCTTGCCCTTCGCCCGGGCACCTTCCGGCCAGAGTGCAGTCAGCGGAAAGCTGATCGCCTCGAAGGGCGGTTGCCACACCTCCGTGTCATCGGCCAGCGTTGCCAACATCCCCCGTGACAACGATAGTCCGTCCGGATATCCTCTCCAGCCGTAACTGTTCAGGATCTTCCCGACCCCCACGCCCGGTCCGCCGCGTGCGTGCCTGGCAATGGGCGCCGTATCGCCCCTACGCCCACCAACCAGGATGGCCAAAGCCGCGGTGCCAGGCAGCCGACAGGGCCGACCGGCATCCCGTGTCAGGACCCATCGACGATCCCGAGTCATTGGCCAACCCGGTTGCCGTCCTGACGGTGGCCCTTGCCGACCGCGATGGCGGGTCGGCGGGATCGGGTTGCCGAACTGTGCACCACGATGGCCCCCCATGACCACTGGCGGCCGGATGTCACCGGTCCGGGCACCGTGTGCTGCCCCATCCTGCGGGCATGCCAGGACCGGATCGATCCTGCCGATGGGGCCTGGCGGACAGGATGGCCCGCCGGTTGCGGCGGGCCATCCACGTTGTCAATCAGGCCGGCGGTCACGACGACAGGGTCACAACCGGGTCCTGCGGCCCCACGGTTCCCGCCACCGACAGGACAGCCAGACAGGTGCTGGGCCCCGCAAGATGCAGCAGACGATCGCCGCCCGGGCCGGGCCTGGCTGGCGCCGCGGCGGGGGGCCGGCGGGGTTGATGGGCCGGATCGCAGAGCCAGCGTCCGCACCGACCCGCTGATCGCCGTTTGGGGTTGGAAATTCCCGGTTCAGGACCCTGAACAGTTACCTCCAGCCTATGACCAGGACAGGCGGAGCGTGCGCAAGACGTGTTCCTGCAGCGTCTTTGGTATATCCAGCTCTTTTGCTGTTTGATGCCATGTTGAGAACGCATCAACGGTTTGCTCCAGAACGATCTTCTCGCGGTTGCGTGGCAACCGGGCAAACCTGGCGAGATGTCTGAGATCTTCGACGGTAAAGTCGCTTGTTTTGCTGTTGATGCTCAATTGGTGGAATCTTGTGAAATCACTGCCTTCGGCATGACAAAGATCATAGGCAGGCGTGATGTCCCAATTGCCCTGTCGGTCCATCACGAAACCAAAGTTTTTCACATGGTCATCCTGATTGCATCCGACCGCATTGAAAACCACACGGCGAAACTGCTCTTCAATCGCACCTTGCGGCATGTCCAACTCACGCATCGTTGTGAAAAGCTGTTCACAGGAATATGCACCGCTTTCATAATAATCAAAATGCGCAACAGCTGCGAAAGTCTGAACAAATTTCTTGCCGCCCTGTTCATCGCGATCAAAGCGCCGTGTCATGAAGTGATTGCGGCCACTCTCGCTGAACAGTCGGCTCTCCATCATGTCGATGCCGCATGCTTTCGCCATAAGGTGATAGCTATATTCCAGAACGCCGTAGCCGGACGGGTCGGCCACACCCCAGTCTCCACTGAAGGCAACGCCGTCAAACTTGATCAGCCAATGCTCAAAATCGGGTGACAGGTCCAATTGTCCTGACCGAACTTCGGTTGTCTCCGGGTTATAGGCAATGACAGCTTTCGCTCGAGCGCCGCCCGCAGATGTCCCGACACTGAGAATATCCAGTAAAGCCGCTGCTTCCTCGCCTGGTGCAAGTTTGGTTTTGAGGGTTTCTCTGTCTGCGAAGGCCATTGATGCAAGATTGATGAGGTCACGGATTTCAAGGCGCTTGTCTTTTGTTGCTCCAGTTGCAATGACAGGCGCAAATTCCAGCGCGCCCATGCCGCGTGTGCCGGTGTAGCAGAGACGGTCAACGGCGTTGAACTCCTCCCGGTCTCTTCCGGTCTGGTTGAGCCAGACATCAATGAGTTTGTTGCCGTATTTGTCCGGCAAACTGTCGGCGATCATGCCGGGCAATCCGTGAAATGATCTGGGGTGCAGTCCTTCAAATTGATAGATATGTCCCTTGTGGGCGGGCATCTTTAGCGGAGCTGGCTCTATACCGAAGTCCACAAATGCCGGGTCATATTCAAATCGGGCATGGCGTTCGCCATGATCCATCGAGACATATCCGATGGGAGTCCCCCACAGTTTGACGGTCGCGGTGCTCATTTGGCTTCATCTCCCCATACGATACCGGATGAGGGAGGTGGCTTTTTGCGCTTTCGAGGTTTCCCGGCGAGCGCTTCCGCCATCGGAGAATTGAATGTTTCCGGCAGGAGCGCATCAAGGGCAGGCACCCGGTCCAATGCCTTCAGTATTTTCAGCCATGTTTCAAATTGGCTGTCCTGACCGCCCTCAATGCGGCGAAGCGTGGCAACGCCAATGCCTGCTTCCCTTGCAAAATCGGTTTGCGAATATCCTTGCGCCTTGCGTATCCTGGCAAGACGCTTTGCAAGCTCCTTGAGAATTTCATCCTCAGGTACAAATTTGGAAAGCTTCATCATATCACCTGTGATAGCTTTTGGTGCGTTTCATCAGTTTTCATATCACAAATGATATGAATTTAGTGACAAGATTTCAAGAGCATCGATATAGAATGCTATCATATATGATACTTTTACAAGCGATAAGCGCAATTTCATATCATTAATGATATTTTTTTGTGCGCGGGTCTCTCAAAAGAGAGATTTGCAGGAAAGGATGAGTCAAAGACAAACTGTCATGACCAATCTGGCGACATGATCGGTGGCGCGTCAATCAACCTGAGAATTTGCGACAAGCAGGGGGCCTCACCGGCGGCCGATCAGGACGTCTGGACAGGGGTGGATCTTGCGTCAGCGGTCGCCAGTGACAGTGTCTCGGTGGGTGTCGAGCCTGCCGCATGGGCGGCGCTGGATCTCCTGAATCTGCCGGCCCTGTTGCAGTCATTGGGGTTCAACCGGCGGCCGCTCTGCTGTGCGTTGAGGACCCGTGTCGGGCGGAAGGCCAAACCCGGTTCGGAGCGGATGACCAATCGTGGTCGGCCGCTCCCGCGCGCCTCGGATCAGCGTCATGCCCATTGCCAGACGATCGCGGCGCATCTCTTCGGGGCGGCAGACACGCTGTTTGATATCCAGAAAACCACAACCGTCTTCCATCTCGCGAAGATCGATGTTGAAGGTGAGGCGCGGTGGCAACCCCAGGCACAACGCGGCCATTCCCGGAAGACATTGCCGGGGAGAATCGCCGCGACGCCCCGCTGCTGACCCGGGGGCGTGTTCGTGATGGCAGCGGCGTCATGTGCAGCGCGGACGTCTGCGCCGGCAACGTCTCCGAGGAGAGCACGTTGGTCGAGATGCTGGAGGCGCTGGGCCCGCTCAAGGTGCAGCAGACGATCGTCGGCCGTTGCCGCAGCACCGAAGGGGGTCCGGCACCATGCCGTGCTGCGGGCTGTGCTGGATACGGCCCGCCGGCAGGGCTGGACCCGGCTGGCGCCACTGCGGGCGTCACCAGAGGCGCTGATGGGCCGGATCGCCGCGATGGACTCCGCTCCGGCTCACTGATTTCCGTTCCGGGCCCGACATGCCCGGCCCAGGAACCTGAACAGTTACCGCCAAAAAATTTCCAGCGTCCTGGCATCGGGGTCGACGAACCAGGGATGTGTCACGCCCTCGCGGGCGCAAAGGGTACGGATCAGCCCGTCTCGATTGCGGATACTGAAGCGTCACGCCCTCGCGGGCGCAAAGGGTCCGCTTCTCGTTCTGGTCGATACGCCGGGGCGAGGGTGAGAGCCCCTCGCAAGCCCGGTCCGGTGCGACCGTGCAATATGCCACATCGGGACAGTCGGCCATTGTCGTGTGTCGCCAGCCGGCCAGATCGGGTACCACGATGTCTGGACCCGGATGCAGTTCCGGCTCATCAATGATCCACCAGCCACCGGGACCGCCCCGACCTCGGCCAAACGGGTTGCCGATCTCCATTCCCATCATGGAACGCGCCCAGGCGTGGCGTGAGGCGGGCCGAGGCTGGGCATGAAGGGTGCCGCCGAGCACTTCCGCCACCTTGTGGGGTGGCGTGTCCAGCACATCCTGATCGGTCGCCGGACGCCCGGCCTGCACGGCAGTGGTCATCCTGTTCATGCGCACCTCAATGCCGGAGTCCTGTTCATGAACTTGACCAATGGCAAGGGTTGGCAAACGCCTGTGCCTGGGACTGCGTTGGCAATTGACCGCAAGATGGCTATGGAGGGCGGCAAGGAGGTTGCCGTTCATGCCCGAGGATGATCGTCAGGGAATTTGGAAATCCGCACCGGGCAAGGGGCGCCGGGTCCCCAAAGGGCGGCAGCTTGATGCTGATGCCCTGACCGAGGTTCAGGACCTGCTCGGCGACCGGCCTCGACGGCGCGATCTCCTGATCGAGCATCTGCATCTGATCCAGGATCATTTTGGCCATCTGTCGGCCCGCCATCTCCAGGCACTGGCCGACGAGATGCGGCTGGCGATGGCCGAGGTCTATGAGGTGGCCACCTTCTATGCCCATTTCGACTTCGTCCGGGAGGGTGAGGATCCCCCACCACCCCTCACGCTGCGCGTCTGCGATTCGCTCAGCTGTGAACTGGCGGGCGCCAGGACGCTGATGGCCCGGTTGCAGACTGACCTTGATCCGGCAGCGGTCCGGGTTGTGCGGGCCCCGTGCATGGGTCGCTGCGATACCGCACCGGTCCTCGAGATGGGTCACAATCATATCGATCATGCCACACCTGGACGGGTCCAGGCGGCGCTGGCAGCCGGCGCGACCACAGTCCGCATCCCGGATTACGAGGGGCTGGCGGCCTACCGGCAGGCAGGGGGCTATGCGGTTCTGGAGGAGATCCGGATGCGGGGCGATTTTGCCACCATCCAGCAGACCCTGCTGGCAGCCGGGATCCGGGGGCTCGGCGGCGCCGGCTTTCCAACCGGTCGGAAATGGGAATTTGTCCGGACCGAGCCCGGGCCGCGCTACCTGGCCGTCAATGGGGACGAGGGCGAACCCGGAACGTTCAAGGACCGCTACTATCTCGAGCGGACCCCCCATCTCTTTCTCGAGGGCATGCTGATCGGTGCCTGGGCCATCGATGCCGAGACATGCTATGTCTACATGCGCGATGAATACCCCGCCGTCCTCGAAATCCTGCGTCGGGAGATTGCCGAACTGGAACAGGCGGGTCTGGTGGCACCGGGCTTCATCGATCTCCGCCGGGGGGCGGGGGCCTATATCTGCGGTGAGGAGTCGGCGATGATCGAGTCGATCGAGGGCAAGCGCGGGTTGCCCCGGCATCGGCCGCCGTTTGTGGCCCAGGTCGGTCTCTTCGGTCGCCCGACCCTCGTGAACAATGTCGAGACTCTCTACTGGGTCGCCCGGGTGCTGCGCGAGGGCGAGGCGCTCCTGACCGGGGTCGAGAGGAATGGTCGGACAGGCCTGCGGAGCTATTCGGTCTCGGGACGGGTCCGGAATCCGGGTGTCCATCTGCTCCCGGCTGGCTCCACGATCCACGATGTGATTGCGGCCTGCGGCGGGATGGCCGAAGGTCATCGGTTCAAGGCCTACCAGCCAGGCGGTCCATCGGCGGGCCTGCTGCCAGCCTCGCTGGCCGATATCCCCCTCGATTTTGATGTCCTCCAGGATCATGGCACCTTCATCGGATCGGCCGCCATCGTCGTGCTGTCTGATCAGGACAGCGTTCGCGAGGCCGCCCTGAACATGCTCCGCTTCTTTGAGGATGAGAGCTGCGGCCAGTGCACACCGTGCCGGGTGGGCTGTGAAAAAGCCGTCAAACTCATGCAGGAACCTGTCTGGGACTGGCCGTTGTTGCAGGATCTCTGCGATGCCATGCTGGATGCCTCGATCTGCGGCCTTGGCCAGGCAGCACCCAATCCGATCCTGCTGACCAAGGCCCATTTTCCCGAGGAGGTCGGCCATGGCTGACTCGATCCACCCTGACACCGTCACGTTCACCCTGGATGACAGGTCCTGCACAGTGGCCACCGGGACGACCCTCTGGCAGGCCGCCCGGGATGCCGGTCTCCTGCTCCCGCATCTCTGCCATCTGCCTGAGCCGGGCTATGCGCCCGACGGCAATTGCCGGGCC
Source organism: Paracoccaceae bacterium (assembly GCA_965215545.1). Classification (GTDB taxonomy): domain Bacteria; phylum Pseudomonadota; class Alphaproteobacteria; order Rhodobacterales; family Rhodobacteraceae; genus MPNP01. The sequence goes on along the minus strand of OZ244066.1, from coordinate 2,247,871 downwards.
TGCATGGTCGAGATTGAAGGCGAGCGCCCCCTTGCCGCCGCCTGCATCCGACCGGCCGCAGACGGCATGGTGGTCAAGACCGCCACCCGGCGGGCCCGCACCGCCCGACGGACCGTCATCGAGATGCTGCTTGCCGACCAGCCGCCGCCGGAACAGGCCCATGACCGGTCATCGCATTTCTGGGACATGGCCAGACTGGCCGGACTCACATCCAGCCGCTTTCCACCGCAGGAAAGCACAAGTGTCCCGTCCCCCGACACCAGTCATGTGGCCATGCATGTCTATCTCGATGCCTGCATCCAGTGCAATCTCTGCGTGCGGGCCTGCCGGGACGTGCAGGCCAATGATGTCATCGGCATGGCCGGGCGCGGCCACCAGTCCCTGCCTGTGTTCGATTTTGCCGATCCCATGGGGCACAGCACCTGCGTGGCGTGCGGGGAGTGCGTGCAGGCCTGCCCCACCGGAGCCCTGATCGAGGCCAATGTCGTGGACGCGACCGGGATCGGTGACAGCAAGGCCCACGATGCCACGGTTGCGAGTGTCTGTCCCTATTGTGGCGTGGGTTGCCAGATCGCCTACAGGGTCAAGGATGGCCATATCCGCACCGTCGATGGCATCAACGGGCCGGCCAACCAGAACCGACTCTGTGTCAAGGGCCGGTTCGGTTTTGACTATATCGACCATCCTCACCGCCTGCTTGAACCCCTCATCCGCCGCGAGGATGCGCCACCGAAGGGTCTCGACGTCGATCCCGCGGCCTGGCAGACCCACTTTCGGGTGGCCAGCTGGGACGAGGCTCTCGACCGGACGGCGGCTGGTCTGGACCGGCTCCGGGCCAGCGACGGTCAGATGGTGGCCGGATTTGGCTCGGCCAAGTGTTCGAATGAAGAAGCCTATCTTTTCCAGAAACTCATTCGCCAGGGTTTCGGCCACAACAATGTCGACCATTGCACCCGGCTCTGCCACGCGTCCTCGGTGGCAGCCCTGATGGAAAATATCGGATCGGGGGCCGTGACCGCCACATTCAATGAAATCGAGACGGCCGATGTCGCCATCGTCATCGGGGCCAATCCAACCGAAAATCATCCGGTGGCAGCATCGTATTTCAAGCAGTTCGCCAAACGGGGCGGCCAGTTGATCGTGATCGACCCCCGCGGCCAGGGCCTCTCACGCTTCGCATCGCACCGGGTGCAGTTCAGGCCGGGGACTGATGTGGCGCTGCTGAACGCCATCATGAACGTGATCGTCACAGAGGAACTCTACGACAATCGGTACATCGCGGCGTTCACGACCAACTGGCCGGCAATGCAGGACCACCTGGCCCCCTTCACCCCGGAGGCCATGGCACCCATCTGTGGTGTGGATGCGGCGCTGGTGCGGGATGTGGCGCGGACCTTCGCCAGGGCCCGGGCCGGCATGATCTTCTGGGGCATGGGGATCAGCCAGCACATTCACGGCACCGACAATTCCCGTTGCCTGATCGCCCTCGCGCTCATGTGCGGCCAGATCGGGCGGCCAGGGACCGGCCTGCATCCGCTGCGGGGCCAGAACAACGTCCAGGGCGCATCCGATGCCGGCCTGATCCCCATGTTCCTGCCGGACTACCAGTCCGTGACCGCCGCCGGGGCACGCCGGATCTTCGCGGATCTGTGGCATGCCGATGACCTTGCAGCCGAGCCCGGGTTGACGGTCGTGGAGATCATGGAGGCCATCCACGCAGGACACATCCGCGGCATGTATATCCTCGGGGAGAATCCGGCCATGTCGGATCCGGATGTCGACCATGCCCGGGCCGCCCTGGGCCGCCTCGACCATCTCGTGGTCCAGGATATCTTTCTCACGGAGACCGCCAATTTTGCCGATGTGATTCTCCCGGCCAGCACCTGGCCCGAGAAGACCGGCACCGTCACCAACACCAATCGGCAGGTCCAGATGGGCCGCCCGGTGCGCCCGCCCCCCGGCAATGCCCGCGAGGACTGGTGGATTGTCGTCGAACTGGCCAGGCGACTTGGCCTCGACTGGACCTATCGTCATCCCAGCGATGTCTTTGCCGAGATGAAACACGGAATGGCATCGCTCGACAACATCACATGGGAGCGCTTGCAGGCCACGGCGGTCACCTATCCGTCCCTGTCTCCCGATGACCCCGGCCAGGCCATTGTCTTCGGCGACGGGTTCCCACTCCCCGATGGCCGTGCCCGCTTCACGCCGGCGGCCATCACGCCGCCCGACGAGGTGCCCGATGCGGATTATCCATTCGTGCTGATCACCGGACGGCAGCTGGAGCACTGGCACACCGGATCGATGACCCGCCGCACCCGGATCCTTGATTCGATCGAGCCCGAGGCCAGCTGCTCCCTGCACCCCCGGACCCTCCATCGGCTTGGTGTTGCGCCCGGCCAACCCGTGCGACTCACCACCCGCCGGGGCAGCGTGACGGTCATGGCCCGGGCTGACCGGGCCGTGGCCCGGGACAACGTGTTCATGCCGTTTGCCTATGTCGAGGCCGCCGCCAATCTCCTGACCAATCCGGCCCTTGACCCCTTTGGCAAGATTCCCGAATACAAGTTTTCCGCTGTCCGCGTCGAGGCCGCCGAAACAGCGCCCGCGAGCTGACCACGCTCAGGGCAGCAGGAATTTGCAGTCTCCGTACGAGAGAAAGCAGGACCCCTCCTTGATGGCATGGCAGGACATGGTCCGGAAAGACTTGACCTCGCAAGTTTGATGGCCGAGGCAATTGCCCTCTCCCGACGGAGCGCACCTGCGCTGATCCTGACCTGCCTGAACCGGTGTTGATGGTTGGCGAAGGGCCGGGGTAGAACCGACAGGTTCTGCATCATGTCGGCCGACCGTGCTGCCGGCACCAAGGCAGCGCTGGCCGCAACTGCTGCAACGAGATGTCTGGACAATCCGCTCGTGACGGCGCTCCGGTGGCGAATGTCTGGTGCCGGCAACACCGTTGGCGCCTGTCTCGACGGTCTTGGTCTGGACCGGCAGCGTCACTTTCGTCCGGACAGGTGTCGATGGTGAAAAAGCCGCCGGACATCGCTGAAGGCCTGCCGCTGGTGTCGCGGCGCCATGTCGCCATCGACATCGGTCACCGGGCAGGGTCAATCACGGGCGGCCAGGGGATCAGGTTGCCATGCGAGAGGTCGGGTTGCCATGCGAGAGTCGTGCCGCGTCCAGTCTTCCCTCCATGATCCCGGGGCGCTATATTCGCGGTGACAACTTGCACGGAAGACGCAAAGACCATGCAGAGGCAGATCGAGGAAACATTCAATCGAGCCCTGGCTGACGGGCTGCAGTTCGCCAATCAACACTGGGGAGATGGGGTCTGCCGCACCGAAACCATCGGCCTGATCGAGGGAAATCCGCAACTCAAGCCGGACATATTGATCCGTGAAGACGATGCGCCACCTGTGGCGATTGAGTGTTCCTATGATGCAGCCGATGCCAGCCAGGACGCTGCAAGACGGCTCGGCCTGCTCCTGGCGCGTGACGGGCGTGAGATAACGGCCTCCATCGCCATTGCCATACCGCAAGGCTTTCGACAAAGTCAGCAGGCAGATGCAGCCCAACGTCTTCTCAATGGAGAGGTGTTTGGCATGGCCTTGTATCAGTCTGGTCCAAACGGGCCAGAACGGTTTCCGGTGGGCGGGTTCATTCGGGCTGATCTTGGCACCCTTTCTGACATGACAGCCGTCGTTGCAGCCTCCACAGATCGCTGTGTCCAGGTCGCAAGGGAGGTCAGCCTGCGTCTCAGCCAATCGGTGACATTCCTTGCTCAAATTCCCGAAGGGTCGCGCCAGCAGATCGCGACCACCATGCAGCACAATGTCCTGAACGGTCTGCAAGTTGTCGCTCTTATGTGGATGAACGCACTGCTGGTCCAGAACCAGTTGCATCGGCAGAGGCGGCATGGTGTGCGCCCCGTCATCTTTGATCCAGCGAAGCAGCCGGTCAGTACGGAATACCTGACACAATGGCGACGAATTCTCAGAACGAACTGGCGCGCCATATTCCAGCCGGCGATAACGGCCATGGAGATCGCGGTCAACTATGAGTCCGTGATGCGTTCAGCCATGGAACGCCTGATCGTTGCGGTCCAGCGCATTGAGACGGCTCGACTTGGGAGACATATCTAATATCGGAGCCGAACTCCTGCCAATGCTCAGTGCCGATCGCAAGGAGGCCGCAGCATTCTACACGAATGCCGGAACCGTCGAGTTTCTCACTCGGCTGACCATTCGACGGCAGGACCGGAATGGGGTCAGCTGGAACCGGGACGATATCTACTGCAATCACCAGATGGCCGATCTTGCCTGTGGCACCGGCACACTGTTGCGAGCCGGTCACAATCGGATCATGGCCCTGGTGCGCCAGGCCGGGGGAGAGGCTGCCGGCGCATTCTACAGGCAGGCCATGGAGCGCGGGATCATCGGTGTCGATGTCTCACCCATTGCTGCCCATCTGACGGCTTCTTCGCTGGCAATGCTTGGCGGCAATGAACCCTACGGGCAAACGAACATCGGCTGGATTGGGGTGGGGCAGCCAATCGGTGGGCCGGGGCGTGCAACCACGGGTGCCCTCGAATACCTTGCCCAGGATTCTGTGGAGAATTTCCTGGATGAGGGGGAAGGCTATGGCCAGGCGGCAGGACCAAGTGTCATTGAGGTCGAGAACGACAGCATCGACTGGATTCTGATGAATCCACCCTACAGCCGCACACGGGGTGGTCAGTCGGCCTTCGACATTGCCGGCCTCACGCAATGGCAGCGCAATCATTGTCAGAAGAGATGGGGCAATTTGATCAAGAATCTTCCAGCGATCAAGACAGCCGGGATGGGGGCCAGTTTCCTGGTTCTGGCAAGGCAGAAGGTTCGTCCGGGCGGGCGTATCGGATTCGTCCTGCCGCTGACGGCGGGCTTTGCCGAGAGCTGGAGAGAGACAAGGGCCATGATCGAGCGGGATTTTGTCGACATCATCGCCATTGCAGTCGCTGGTGGGCATGGCGCGGGAGAGCTGTCTGCAGCTACGAAGATGAATGAGATGATGCTGGTGGCAACGCGGAAAACTGAAGACATGCCAGCCACCCCATCCCCGGTTCACTGCGTCACGCTTGGTGTCGCACCAGTACAGAACGGAATCGCCGGCATCCTGGCATTTGCTGTCGAGAGCGCAGTCAATCTGTTTGAAGACACCGATTGTCCATCGACACAGCCCGTGACGGTCGGAGAGTTCCGCCATGGGCAAATCGTCCGATTGACAGGGACAGGTCAGGGCATCCCATGGTTACCACTCGGTGCCGTCAGCGCCAGCCTGTGCCTCTTTGCATGGCATCTTGTTCACGGTCGGCATCTTCACCACGACATGACCATGTCCAGCCTGACTGTTCCCATGACCAGGATTGATGCCATATTTGATGTCGGGCCAACACATCACCTGATTGGCAACCACAGAAATATGAGTGCGTCGGGTGCCTTTATCCTTGACCAGGTCCCGCAAGACAGGCCGCAGGGATATGATCGGATGCTCTGGGAAAGTCGGGACGCCTCTCAAACATGCCTTATCGTTGATCCCACCCATTTTGGTACACCCCGTCGTGGAGCAGATCCGACTGCCATCCGACAAACGTCGAGCACTCTGTTCTACAGCAGAAATTTGCGCTGGACCTCACAGAGACTCGTTGCGGCCAGCACGTCCCGCCCAGTCATGGGAGGCAGTTCATGGGTCTCACTCAGACATGCGGATGACCGTGTGCACAAGGCTGCATCTCTCTGGTTCAACTCCCTGTTTGGCATGATTGTCCAGTGGGCGCGTGGGCAACGCACACAACAGGGGCGGGCAAGAAACCAGATCAATGCCGTAAAGGGCATACCGGTCCCTCAGCTGGATCATCTCTCTGATGAAGGACTCAACGAAGCCGTGGCATTCTTCGATGAGATCAGCAGCGAGGGTCTTCAGCGACTCAAGCAGGCATCAGATGACACTGTCCGCAGTCGGATCGACGCGCATGTCAGTCGCATGATGGGTCTCGAAATCCCGCAGGATGAATTGGCCGATTGGCGAGAGACATTCTGCGGGGAACCGTCAATCCGGGGCTGAGCCCTGCACACACTCAGGGCAACAGGAGGTTGCAGTCTCCGTACGAGAGAAAGCGGTATCTCGCCTCGATGGCATGGCGGTACATGGTCTGGAAGGACTTGACCCCGATCATGGCCGCCACCAGGATCACCAGGGATGTCTGCGGCATGTGGAAATTCGTCAGCAGGCCATCGGCCACCCGGAACCTGTAGCCGGGCCGAATGTACAGGTCAGTCGTCCCGCTCCACGGCCGGACCGCGCCGCCAGCAGACGCACATTCCACGGCCCTGAGTGCCGCCGTGCCAACCGGGATGACCCGGCCCCCTGCCCGCCGCGTTGCGTTGATCGCAGCGGCCGCCGCATCCCCGACCTCACATTGTTCATGATGGATCACGTGGTCCTCGATGCGGCGTGCAGTCACAGGCCTGAAGGTTCCCGAGGCGATATGCAGGGTCAGCGTCGAGACAGACACCGAGCGCTCCCCGAGGGCCTGCATGAGGGCATCGTCGAAATGGAGTGAGGCCGTGGGGGCGGCTACCGCACCGGGATGGCGGGCAAAGATCGACTGGTAGTCATCCGTGTCGGCTGCATCAGCGATGCGACGGCGGCTGATATAGGGCGGCAGCGGTACCGAGCCGGCCCTGGTCAAGGCCGCATCAAGAGCCGGGCCGGCCAGCGGGAACCGCAGCTGACAATGCCCGTCGGTGATCGCGATGACATCCGCCGCAAGCGGTCCGGCAAACACGATGCGATCGCCGGGCCGCAGGCGCTTGAGCGGCCTGGCCAGGGCGATCCAGGTCTCCCCGGTCAGGCGGCGGTCGAGATTGACCGTGACCTGGGCACCCGACGGATCCCCGCCTGGCCGGATCCGTGTCCCCGACAACCGGGCGGGGATGACCTTGGTCGTGTTGATGACAAGCCGGTCACCGGGTTTCAGCAGGGTGGGAAGATCCTGCACGCAGCGGTCAGTGAGCATGCCTTGATGCCAGACCAGCATGCGGGCGCTGCTGCGCGGCCGGGCTGGCCGCAGCGCAATCCGGTCTTCAGGCAGCAGGAAATTGAAGGTCTCGAGGTCCACAGATCAGTTGTTGCTGTCGAGATCACCCGAGCCGATCGGGGACAGGATCGAGAGGGCATGGGTCTCGATGGTGGGATTGGATGCCGGCCCGCGCAACGTGTAGCGAATGGTGCCGAGTCCCTCTCCCTCGCGTTGGCCAACGAGGCGGCCAATCGGCAGGATGGTGTTGAGGGCGAAGCCGATATAGATGTTGGGGGTCAGGGACCCATCGAAATCCATGACCTTGCCGGCAAGATCGTAGGTCCCCTCGGCGGTCAGGCCAATTGATGAGGAGTTGGCGATCCCATCGCTGATGGTAATGGAATCGGGAGTCACCGTGAACTGCCCCCTGACCTCGTAAAAGGAGATCCCACCGCTGTCCATTTGATCGATCAAGCCAGTCAGGGAAATCGTGCTGAGGAGTGAGAGCAGGACCGGGATCTTGCGGGCCGTGACATCAGTGACAGTCAGGTTGCCCCGATAGATGCCCTGGCGGGGCTCGGCGGTCAGGTCGATGGCCAGAGTGCCGCCAGCGAGATTCCCCGTCAGTCCGATGGCCTTGGCCACGGCGCTGGCATCATCGGCATTGATCAGGAACCGCGTCCCATCCTCCTGCCGCTCGATACCGATGCGTACGGGAACAGCAGCATTGAGCTTGGCCTGCAGGAGACCATCCGACTCGTCAAGCTCGCCAAATTGCCCCCTGGCGTCGGTGATGCGGATCGTCTCACTGAAGACAATGGTCCCGATTGACACATCCACGGGGCGCTGGCTACCTGTCGCAAGGCGGGCAGGATCGGCTTGCAGGGCCCCGATCTCCAGCGTCCCGGGCGCGGCGATGGATGCCAGTCGGCCATTGGCACCCATGGCCAGTTCGGCGGGTCCCTTATAAGCCCTGCCCAACCGGACACTGCTGAGACTGATCCGTTCGACACGTCCGGTCCCGGGTGCCACCCGCAATGCACCCACAAAATCAAGATCGGAAGACTGCAGCCGGATCTGGTCCACAGTGAGTGTCGGAGCAATCTGGCCCTTGGCCGAGAAGTCAGCGGCCACGCCCCGGTCCTTGCGCCAGCCAATCTCAGGGATGGCAATGGCGAGCCCGGTCAATGGTGAGGTCAATGCGTAGGAAATGGCATCAGGCGCAGTGAGATCGATCCGGAACATTGCCTCTTCGTTGCCGGAGACATAGTTCGCAAGCTGCGGGGCACGCAACTGGGCCAAGAGTTCCTCATCGAGCCGCACGGTCCCCGACACGGAATGTGCGGACCCATCATAGACAAGGTGCCAGTCGGCGTTCATGAGCACAGCACCTGCATAGGCCTCCCCTGCGATGGTGATCTGGTTGTCATCGGCAGTCACGCTCGCATAGTTGGCCCGGATGGACTGACCGGGCCAGAGACCGTAGGCCACGAGATCCTTGATCACCGCCCTGACCGTGACGGCAATGTCCTCCGGCTGGACAGTGGTCTGCAGGGGGATCCGCACTTCGACAACCCCTTCGGTGGCTCCGGTGGCGATGTCCGGTGACATGTTCACCTTGGTCATGAAGGCAAACGGTTCCCGATTGATCAGGTCCAGCACGGCGGCAAGATCCCCGGTAAAATGCACATGGATCACGGAGGGATGGCTGGCATCGCGGATCCTGGGAATGTGCATGTATGAGGCCCCGAGGTCGATCAGGCCCTTGTCCGGCACATCGACCCACCCCTCGGCAAAGACAATCTCCATCTCCTCTTCCGTCAACGCCACATGCCCCTTGCTGGCCTGCACCGGCAGATGATCCCGGACCGGGGTGAAATCGAGATCGGCAAACTGAAACGTGATCTGGCTCGCGAGCGGGCCTGCGGCCGGAATGCTGAACAGTCCCGTGAAATCCAGCAAATGGCCGCCCGTGACCTGACTGGCCACCCAGCGCCGGGTGTTGGCGAACACGCCCGCTGGCCAGAAGGCCATCAACTCACCCACTGTCAGGGCATCGATCCGGACGGCCAGCCGGGCCCGGCCCTCGGCTTCGGTCTCGTAGCGGACATGACCATCGGTCACCGGGCTGGTGAACTGGAATTCGGCAAAGTGATCCTGACCCCGAGCGAGATCAATGGCAAAGGTCAGGCTGCCAGTCGTGGGCGGAAGCGGGTTCTCGAGGGTCCGGTCAAGATTGACCTCGAGGGTCTCGATCAGGATACTGCCACTGACCCTGTGCGTGGACCCGCTCTCGGTCTTCTCCAGCACTGCCGTTCCATGGGCTGCCAGGTGCGCCCGGTCCGACTCGATGGCCAGATGTTCGATCCCAAGGACCGTATCTCCCGGCCGCCAGACCCCGTTCATGACCAGGGATGCCAGCGTCGCCGCTTGCGAATCCGGCATCTCCCCCGTGCCCTCGAGAGCGATGGCAACGGACATCAGCCGGCCAGCCGAATCAAAGGCCGGCACGAGAGTTGCCTCCAGCTGCAGGACGGGCCATGTCGCTGGTAGCATGAAAACCGGACCAAGGGCTGATGTGTCGGAGGCAATCGTCACCTCGATCGCGGGAACGTCGCCGGCATTGGCGACCGCGAATTCCGCCACGACGGTCCCGATGCGCGCAGGGCCCCGGCGCGCGGTGGCCGCGACATCCCCGCGCCAGCCTTCACCGCTGTGGGTCAGCAGCACACCACCCTCGAGAGTGAGGGGCAGGCCACGCCCGGGCAGACGGATGTCAGTCGTGAAACTCTCCACAACCAGCTGGTCCAGCGTCTGTTCGAGTCGAGCCAGTTGCCCGGTCACGGTCCTGATGTCCGGCATGGCGTGCCCACCATCCCAGACCGGGCGGTCATCCCCTGATGGAGGCCCGGTCCCGCGGTTGAGGTCCAGATGCCCGATGGTGATGCTTTCGATGGCAACCGTCCCGACCAGGAGGTCAAGCAGCCCCACGCTCAGGGCCGTGTCCTGCATGTCGACGGATGTCCCGGTGGCCGGGTCACGGACACCGGCCCGTCCGATGCCGATGGTGAGGGTCCCGATGGACCGACCCCAACCGATACTGAAATCCTCGGCGACCGTGATCGCAAAGGGCAGGCGAGTCTCGACCGCGTTGATGATCCGGGCCGAGGCCCATTGCGGCAACGGCAGGGCCAGGGCCGGTGTGGAGGCGCACATGATACCGGCTGCCGTGAGCCCGGCCAGCAGGATTCCTCGTCCTGGTGCCGGCGACCGTGAGGCTCTCCTCATACCGTTCAACTCCCGGTTCTTCTCCGCCGCCAGCAGGGTCCCTGCACGGGATCGGGCCCATCGGGGATCCAGGGCGGCACACGAACCATCCTGACAATGCAAGCGAAATCCTGCCTCATCATATTCACACTTGGCGGAAAGTGACAATGGAGAGGACTGGGCAAGGGATCTCAAGCCCGCTTCCTGCCGGCCGATGGCGGTACGCAAGGATGACAGCAATCCGGTGGGTCACCTGCGGGCCATTCACAGATGCAGGACTGGCCAGGCTGCCGTCAGGTCGCGTCCCACCCTGACATTCCCTCTTGCCTTCCGACGGCAAATCCCGTAGAATGACGGCCACCCCACAACCGGAGGACTTTATGATGAAACAAGGTTCATTGCCCCCCCCCCCTAAGTTAAGAACCCCCCTGCTCCTGCTCCTGCTGCTGGCCGGGCTGGCGGCACCGGTCGCAGCACAGACGACGGTCACCAGCAGCGGGCGAGACGGTCCCACCGCGTGCCTGAGTCGATCTGAGGTCAACGCTGCGTCTCTCTCCATCACGGCCCTGTCCACAACCAGCGTGTCCTTAACGACTCCGGCAATAACATGGAATGAATACGTCGGGCGGCTTGGCGATATTCCAGCACCTGCCGAAGCCAATGTGAATGTCGCTATCTACAATGCCAAAACAAACGCACTAGTGAGGCAAAGTGGCTTTGTCTTCAGTAGTACAGTGCCGTATGCAGGCGAAAGCGGAACCATGCGCGGTCTGACTTTGGCTCCGAAGACTTCCTATTATATGCAAGTTGCTGTCACTTCATCAAATATCTTGCCCCAGGTGTTTGCCCGCCGCTGCTTCATGACCGGCGGCACCTACACCATAGCGGCCAGCCCTATCGCTTCAGGCCCAACGCAGGGATCAACCGGCTGCTTCACGATCAGCCCCCTCACCCAACAGGATGTCCGCAACTGCTGGTGCGGGCGCAAGACCACCCGGCCCCTGTTCAGCTCCACCCAGGACAACACCGATTGGCTGAACATGTGGGGATGCCGGTAGCGGCCATCGCCCTGACAGAAGTGTGGCAGTCCGCACCGTTCCGGTCGGTGCGGACTGCCGCCGCCCGTCGTCCGGAGACGGACGGCACCTGCGGGCGTCGTCGTGGAGGCGCCACCCATCGCCACCGCAACCCCATCGACACAGACCGGCCGGGACAGTTTCGAAGTGAGGCAGGGCCGAACGGTCGGGCCTGCTTGCCCATCGGCTCGGTTGGTGCCAGACCAGGGTCGTTTGGGATTGGTTGCCGTTCCCGCCGCACCCGCTGCGCGTCTTGCTCGCGACTTGTGACATGGCGCCGATCGGCATCGACAATGCAGCGGGCAGGACGGGCTCAATGTCGCTATGAATTCTTGTCAGGACGTTGCGTGCATGGTAATGGATGGAGCGCGCGTCCCGGCTGCCGGGACCCTGCGCCAGTCAGTGTGTTTCCGATCGGGTGATGAAAAATGAATATGTTCAACAGGGGCAATCCCCAGCAGTCGATGCCCAAGGATGATACAGGGGCCTTGACGGATCTCAAGCAGCAGATCCGCACACCTGCCTCAAGGCAGCCTGCCGGCGATGCGGGTCCTGAACCCCGCCAGTCGGTGATTTCCAAGGATCTGATCATCGTTGGCAATCTCGAGACAAAGGGGGATGTCGTCATCGAGGGCAAGGTGCAGGGCGACATCAAGGCCAAGGTGCTGACCGTGGGCGTGACTGCCGAGATCAAGGGCCAGCTCAAGGCCGAAGAGATGATCGTGAACGGCCGGGTCATTGGTGAGGTCCGGGGCAACAAGCTGCGCCTGAACAAGTCGTCCCGGGTGGATGGGGACATCATCCACGAGACCCTGTCCATTGAAGCCGGTGCCTATTTCGAGGGCTCGGTGCGGCGGACAGAGAATCCTCTCGAGGGTGGCCGGGGTGGCAAGGCCACGGATACGACCAAACCGGTCGGGGGCAAGGCACCCCAACCCCAGCCGGCCCCGAGCAACGTCGCTCCCCAACGCTCCTGACTCCATCCCGGGGCAACTGATCCCGTTGTCGCCCTTCTCCTTCTGGGTGGCACAGGGCGAAGCTTCAGCGAGAATGCCGACGGGCTTTGTCGAAAACATGCCAACACCATCACAGGGCATGAATGCTGCTGATCGGCCCGCACCGCCCGTCGCACCGGGCAGTGCGGGTCCAGACAAGCCAGAACGGTACACGGCGGGCGCCCCATGCGGAGGTCGCCATGGGCAGGGTAGTGGCGCAGAAGCGCCCGCACGCCGGACATCCAGCCCTTCCATGACCCCCTGGCGCTTGTCACCCGCATGGACCGCCACTGGGGGACGCCCCAGCCGATCCTGACCCGGCGGGTGGCCCGGGCCTGGTGGTAAGGCCGGGGTGGTCGGCCAACGGCGGGCGGGCTCAGAGGTCTGGAGAGGGACTGGGATCCGGCGGGGACGCGGTTGGGACAAGAGTCCGCAGCACGCCGGTGCCCTGGAGCTGCGGGTTGGCCTGGGCCAGATCACGGGGCGTGCAGCCGTTGGCGTCTGGCCTGTCGAAATCGGCACCCGCATCGAGAAAGATCTGGACCAGGGCGGCACTGCCATGGTGGCAGGCCTGATGGGTGGCGGTGCGTTTTGACAGATCGCGGGTGGGAATGTCGGGGTTGGCCCCGGCATCGAGAAGGGATTCGATCACCGTTGGGGCGTTGACAATGGCGGCCCGCAAGAGGGCGGTGTTGAGGTGCCGGGCGCGTTCGGCTGGGGGCGGCTGGCCAAGGGTGGGATCGGTCGCAATCGCCTGCAGGAGGGTCTGGCAGGCCTGGCAAAGGTCACCGAGCCGGGACTGGCTCACATCCCAGACCCTCCGGGAATCGTGTCAGATGGCCCGCCAGGGATTGGCCTGCAGCTCCCGTGGCCGGATGAAGGAGTCGAACCAGAACCCGGTCGACTCCTCTGCTGGCCGCCTGACCGATTGCACAGGCCCGCGGTGCTGCGAGGCCTGACAAATTGCCAACAATCATGAATGTTTGATCGATTTTGTATTGTACAATACAAAAAAGGGCGACCCGCAGGCCGCCCCCGTGTGAGTCGGATTGGCGCGCGCGGGTCAGCTGTCGGTGTCCGTGCAATCCCAAGTCTGCTTGTGTGCCTGGCTCTGCGGAGTCTGGCCGGCGAGGATCGGGGTTCCGCCGCGCGTGCCGTTGCACATGCAGTCCTGGATGTCCTGCCGCGTGCGGGCCACCGCAAAGCACCCGGTTCGGCTGAATTTCGTTAGATCGGCCGTGCCGTCCGACTGCAAATTCTGCTCCGCATTCGTGAACTCACCACGGGTCTTGAAGCAGCGCCTTGCGATAACCTGACCTTCTAATACGTCACGAGCTCCGGGAATGCCGTTATGAAGAACGGCAACATAGCGCGTATTCTTTTTGATTTTGTTAAAAGAATTGGTACTTTCAGTCAGGGGGCAGTGTCAAGCGGGTCATGGTGTCTCTCCTTGTGGCGGGTCTGCCAGGTGGCCACAAGACCACCCGGCAGATTGATCAATGGGGTGAGGATACAGCCGATCGGGGACGGCTGGCAAGGGGGCGGTCAGGCGGTCACAAAGCCGAAGATCGTGAGTCCGAGGGTGACGATGGCGGCCATGTAGAACACAAGCCTGATTTCCCGGCGGGTTGCGTCCGTTTCCCGGCGGGCTGCGTCCGTTTCCCGCCTTTCCGCGTCCGTCCGGAATCCCTCAAGGGTCGCCGTCAGGTTCGCTTGTATCGTGTTCATGCGTTCCTCCAACCGCGTGACCCGATCGGCCAGTTTCAAATCGTCCGGGCCCATCGCTTCTGTCCATCCTCACGCACGCCCTGGTGGCCAAGAGCACTTCGCGGCATAGATGGTAGTGCCCTTCACGGCTGATTGCAAGGCTATGGCGGTTTCCTGCGCGCTGTGGGGATCCAGTGGCGGGCAAGGGATCAGTTGGGCATCGGGATGGCCATGACACCATTTGCCACGCATCCCGAGCATGGCCCCACACCGGCCCCTGTCGTGGCCTCGCGTGGCCGGTTCGGCACTGCCACCGATATCCAGACTCATCCCGGCGTCCTGGCCACCACAGGGCACGACAGGGGCGGACATACGCGGCTTCTTGATCGCGCTTATCGTAGCTGAGTGCACAAACTATACGGTGCGCCCAACTGGCGGTCCACGCCTCTTCGGTCACATCCGCCAGCCACCTCTCGATCTCCCGGGCCCGCTCGAGTCCGTCACGGAGGGGCGCGGCGGGATCAGGTGATGACTTCGGCGGCATGGAGGAGCTCAGCATCGGCCTCGAGGGCGGCGATGAGATCCGGTTTCCGCAGATTGGCCCGTTCGATCACATCCACATCCCGCGCAAGGAGGGCCTCAAGATCGACGATCAGCTCCATGTGACGGTCGAACCAGTCCTCACGGATTGGCGGGATGGACTCCACCAGGACATCCACATCGCTCCGGAACGGGTTGAAATCCACCCCCGGGCGGCCGATCCGACCACGGACAGGGTCTGGACGCGGTACCGACGACAGATGTCCTGGATGGCGGTGCGGTGGCGGCGCAAGAGCGCGTGCATGGCAACTCTCCCTGGGACAGTCTCTCGGCAAGCCGTCGCCCACCGAAGGTAGGGATCCGGCCCCGGATTGGCAAGGGCTGGGGACGGACGGAGTCCGGACTCGGGACTCCGGAGTCCCGTCTCCGTCACCGGGGCGGCAGGAGGAAACAGTCACCCACGGTGACGGACTCGCCGTCCTTGAGGCCATTGAGCCGGTACATCTCCGGCCAGCGGGGCGCGTAGCACTGTCGATGCGGCCCGGAATGGGTCCGCCCGGGCCGACGGGTGCCCGTCCTGTTGGGTCTCTTGCCGCGGGTCTGTGGGTCCGGTGATTCCGGTGGAGATCAGGATCTATGTCCGGCCGGTTTCCTGGGCGGCGTCGGCTCTCGACTTGCCGGCCAGGTTCATCGCCAGGGTGGCAGCCATGAACTCGTCGAGATTGCCCTCGAGCACGGAATCGGCATCGGGCGTACTGAGATTGGTGCGGAGGTCCTTGACCAGTTTGAACGGAGTGAGGACATAGGACCGGATCTGATTGCCCCAACCGGCATCGCCGCGCTGGTCATGCAGCTCCTGGACCTTTTCCATCCGCTTGCGCAACTCCAGATCATAGAGACGCGATTTCAGTGCAAGCATGCAGTTGCTGCGGTTCATGTGCTGGGATTTTTCTGACGAACTCACGACAATCCCCGTAGGCAGGTGGGTCATGCGGACGGCGGAATCGGTCTTGTTGACATGCTGCCCCCCGGCGCCGGAGGCCCGAAACGTATCCACCCGGAGATCCGCCGGATTGATCTCGATTTCGATGGACTCGTCAACGACCGGATACACGCCGACCGACCCGAAGGTCGTATGGCGGCGATCCGAACTGTCGAAAGGTGAATTCCGGACGAGCCGGTGCACCCCCGATTCCGATTTGAGCCAGCCATAGGCATTGCGGCCGATGATTCGGCCCGTGTAGGACTTCAATCCGGCATTGCTGTCGCGGTTCTGGGCAATGTGTTCGATCCTGAATCCCCGTTGGCGCGCCCAGCGTTCATACATGCGGACCAGCATGGCGACCCAGTCACAGGCCTCGAGCCCCCCGGCCCCGGCCTTGATCTCCAGAATGGCATCATTGCCATCCGCCTCATCACCGAGCAGCGCCTCGATTTCCTGTTTGCGCGCCTGTTTGCGCAGTGCAATCAGGGTCGCTGCGGCCTCATCGACGATCTCCTTGTCGTCCTCCTCTTCGGCAAGCTCAATCAACTCGACAGTGTCCTTGAGGGTTCGCTCGAGCGCCAGCGTGGCGTCAACCATATCGGCCAGCGCCTGGCGCTCCTTCATGATGGCCCCGGCCTTCTGGGCATCCAGCCAGAAATCACCCTCTTCGACCTGTTCGTCAAGGGCACGCAGGCGGTCCTGAACACCGAGGCCCACCTGGCGCTGGTGGAGAAGCTGGAGGGACTTCTCGATGGCATCGATGCTGTCCTGGATCTCGGCCCGCATGGTGTGCTCCTGGTCTGCATGGCACTGCCACCCGCCGCGTGGCCTGCCGTCCCGTCCTTTCCACAAGCCATTACCGTGCTCGCCAAAGAATGTGAACGCGGGACCTTGACTTGCTGCAAGTATCTGCTAGCTGAGTCCCCGCAGGACTCCTTGCGTGTCACACGAAACCGGCCCGAAGAGGCATGGACTGAGGCACACGGTGTTTGGTATCCGTTCCGAAGTGACTGAGACTCCAACCCGACTGCCAGCAGCGATGCGTGTCCGGGGGCCGGACCGTCACAACGGATACCCCTGCAACGAATTCTTTGAATGTTCACATGATAAATCGGAGCGCATTCAAGCCCATGATTGAGAAGGATTGGACAGTCCGGCCACAGCCCGTGGCCAGAGGGTCCTCAGCCGGTCCGGGCACGAATTGGACCCCGGCCAGTTTGCAGCCGATGCTGCAGGCCAACCGAAGCCAACCGGGCCAATCCATGCACTCGAACTCTCATTCTGGGACCCCAATGCCTCCAGAAAGCGAAAGGTTCCCATGTCAGATGCTCTGCTCGTTGATGCAACCCTTGAAGGCGAAACCCGCATCGTCGCCGTTGAAGATGGCCAGATCCAGGAACTCTATTACGAGATCGGTGATCAGGACCCCATTGTCGGAAATATCTATCTCGCCGTCATCGAGCGGGTCGAACCGAGTCTCGAGGCCGCCTTTGTCGACTATGGTGCTGCACGGCACGGGTTCCTGTCCCTCCGACAGGTTCACCCCTCGTATTTCAGCAAGACCGCTCGGGTCAAGACCAACGGTCGCTATCTCGACAATGCGGTTCTGACTCCATCGGATCAACCCGAACCCGTCAAGGAAATCATCGTCGGTTCCCAGCATCTCAGCGGCAGTCTGCTTGATCTTCGGGACTATGCCACTGATTTTGCCGAATTGGGACTGACCGACCCCGGGGCTTTCGCCCCGACCCGCGAGCGGGAACCGGGCCGCAGGACCGGCAAGGGGCGCGGGCGGACCCGCAAGTCCGAGGCACTCCCGCGCATCGAGGATGCGCTGCATCCGGGCCAGGTTGTGCTCGTGCAGATCTCCAAGGATGAGGTCAATGCCAAGGGCGCGGCCCTGACCACCTATCTGAGCCTTCCCGGACGGTATTGTGTCCTCTTGCCCCTCAGTGGGCGTGGCTGTGAGATCAGCAAGAAGATCACCGACAGGAACACCCGCAACGAGCTTGAGAGCATCTACAAGGGCCTGGCGGTCCCGGACAATGCCGGTGTCATCATGCGCTCGGTCATGAGCAGGCCTGATCGGGACAAGATCACGGCAGATTTCAACTATCTCATGTCCCAGTGGTCAGCAATCCTGAAGAAGGTCACACGCAAGCGGGCCCCGGGCCTGATCCACTCGGAAGGGACCATTCTGCACCGGATCCTGCGCGATCTTGACACCCGGCTGATTGACAGGATCCTGGTCGATGGTGAGGCCGGTTTTGCCCAGACCCGCAGCGCCGTATCCGACATGATGCCGGAGATTCTCTCCATGGTCGAGTTGCATGAGGGCAGCCGTCCCCTCTTCGTCGAAGAGGAGATTGATCCGCAACTCTACAGACTCCAGCAGCCGCGGGTCGAGCTCAGGTCCGGTGGCCACATCATCATTGAACAGACCGAGGCCCTGGTGTCGATTGACGTCAATTCAGCCAAGGCCAGCCAGGGCAAGACGGTTGAGGAAACGGCACTGCAGACCAATGTCGAGGCAGCGGTTGAAATCGCCCGCCAGCTGCGTCTGCGTGATCTGGCCGGCATCATCGTGGTCGACTTCATCGACATGAGTGAACAGAAGCATCGCAATGAGGTCAAGCGGGTCCTTGGTCGGGAAATGCTCCGCGACCGATCCAAGGTCAGCATGATGGATATCTCGCCCCTCGGTCTGCTGGAAATGTCCCGCCAGCGCCTGCGGAAAAGCATCACCAGCGTGATGACCAACCGCTGCCGGCATTGCGGCGGCACCGGTCGGACTGCCGATGACGGCATGTTGGCCCTGACCATCCTGCGACAGATCGAGGGGGAGTGTTCGAAACCCAAGACCGGCCATGTCATCGCCAATGTCTCGGTCGGTGTCGGCAATGTCCTCTGCAACAAGTCGCGCAGCGAGATCAGCCGCATCGAGGCCCGGTACAACTGTACGGTTGTCATCGTGACCCACAGTGACCTTGCGGTGGAAAGCTATGATATCGAGGTGTTCCGGGACGAGGCTGGCAAACTGCTGCGCCGGGTCGACGCCAGGACCCTCATGGGCTCCCCCCGAGGTCGCGGCGTTGAGGCCCGCAAGCCGCGGAGCGGGCGGGGTGCCCGAGCTCGGTCGACAGCCAGCCCGGAGGCCCATGAAGCCGGTCTGGCCAACGGCAATGGTGCCGATATCCCACCAGCACCCCGGGGAGCCAATGGCGAAGAGGTCCAGGCTGACCAGCAGGGCAAGGGATCTGACCGCAAGCGCAGGGGGCGGCGGCGCAGGAAAGCGGTCAGCGATGCAACCGCCGCATCACCGGAAACCATCGTCGGCAACCATCTGATCGAGGCGACAGGCCCCTTGAAGGATCATCCTGTTCATGATTTGAAGGCGTTTGAAACCCTCTTGCCAGGATAGCCGCCTTTCCGGCGGGCGGCACAGGGGCATCAGAGGAGCGCGTGTCCTGCCGCCAGCGGGATGGACCGTCGGTGGAGAGCATGAACCGCCAACGATGCCGGAAAAAGGAGAGTGTGATGACCACGACATGGACCCAGGGACCGACCCGGTCCCACCAGAACCATCTGCACCTGACCGCCAGGACCCTTCAACGGTTGGGTGGGCTGGCCTGTCTCGTCATCGGCCTTGTGGTCTGGGAACCCCAGCCGACGCACAGTGTGGACCTGCAATCTCTCACATCCAGCGAACGCGAGGCCCTCGAGGCCGTGATCTTCGACTATATCATGGACAACCCGGAGGTGATCGTTGACTCGCTGCAGTCCTTCCAGCAGGCGATGGAAACGCAGGCGCGGGACGCGGACAGCACCACCATTGCCCGCCTGCACGAGGATATCTTCAACAGCCCGGCAGCGTGGTCGGGTGGCAACCCCGACGGCGATGTCACCATCGTCGAGTTCCTCGATTACCGGTGCGGCTACTGCCGGCAGATGTTCGAGATCGTCAATCGTGTTGTGGCGACGGATGGCAACATCCGGTACGTGGTCAAGGAATTCCCGATTCTCGGTGAAGAATCCATGTTCATGGCTCGCCTGGCCCTGGCCATCCGCGACCTCGCCGGCGACGAGGCCTACAAGGCCGTGCATGACACGATGATGACCCGGGATGATCTTGAACCCTCTGACCTTGAGGAGATTGCAGCGCGGTCTGGCCTTGATCCGGTCACCTTGACCAAGGGAATCATGTCGGATGCCGTGTCGGCAGCCCTGGCCGAGTCCTACAGCCTGGCCGAGGAACTGGGGATCAATGGCACGCCAGCCTTCATCATCGGCTCGCAGATCATCCGCGGGGCCCTGACCGAGGATCGGTTGACCGAGGTCATCGCCATGAGCCGCGAAGACAGCGGGATCAATTGAGTCGAGGGGAATTGAATCAACAGCACTCCTTGCCCTATAGCGGGGGAATTTGATGGCGGATGAAACGCATATGAGCGGCAATGACGAGAGTCTCGAACTGGTCGGCAAACTTGCAAGGATCCTGGAGTCGGGGACGTTGCAGGAAATCGATCTGACCATCCGTAATGACAGGATCGGTCGCGTGGACATCCGGCTGGTGAAAGCCGGGGCCGTGGTCCCGTCCCGTGCGGCTGCCCCGGACATGATCATGCCGGCCCAGGTCATCGGGGAGGAGCCTGCCCCCGGGGCCGGCGGTGATGGTCAGGATGAGCCCGGACTCGTGACATCGGAAATGGTCGGCATCGCCTATCTGAAATCCGCTCCGGATGCTCCCGCACCCTATGTCTCGGTCGGCTCCACGGTCAATGCGGGGGACACGCTGCTGATCATTGAGGCCATGAAAACCATGAACCACATTCCCGCTCCCCATGGCGGCACCGTCAGCAGGATTCTGGTCAGTGAACAGGATGCCGTGCAATACGGCACACCCCTGATGATCATTGATCCCTCGTGACATCGCCTGGTCCGGGCACGATGGCTACGACCGCGATTCCGGAGCGCCCATGTTCAACAAGATCCTGATCGCCAACCGGGGCGAAATCGCCCTTCGTATCATCCGCACCTGCCGCGAACTGGGCATTGAAACGGTGGCTGTACATACGACGGTCGACCAGGATGCCATGCACGTCCGTCTGGCCGATGAGACGGTCTGTATCGGCCCGCCGCGCGGCTCGGGCCGGAAGGAGAGTTATCTGAACGATGCAGCGATCATCTCGGCCGCCCTTGTCACCGGAGCCGAGGCCATCCACCCGGGCTATGGATTCCTGTCGGAAAATGCCGAATTCGCCGAACATGTCGAGGAGCAGGGCATCACCTTCATCGGGCCCTCGGCCGACCACATCCGGATCATGGGCGACAAACGCCAGGCCAAGGAGACCATGCTTGGGTTGGGCGTCCCCTGCGTCCCCGGATCGCAGGAGGGGATCAAGTCCCTCGAGGAGGCCTGGGCCCTTGCCGGTGATCTCGGCTACCCTCTCTTCATCAAGGCCAGCGCCGGCGGTGGGGGCCGGGGCATGAAACTCGCCCGCAGTGAAGCGGAATTTGAATCGGCCTTTCTCTCGGGTCAGCAGGAAGCCCTGGCTGCCTTTGGCAATGCGGAGGTCTATCTCGAGACGTATCTCGAGAACGGCCGCCACATCGAGATCCAGGTCTTTGGTGATGGCAAGGGCCATGCCGTCCACTTCGGGGAGCGGGACTGCTCACTCCAGCGGCGGCAACAGAAACTCCTTGAAGAGGCCCCAAGCCCGGTCCTCGGTGCTGCGGTGCGCGACAGGATCTGCTCGCTTTGCGCCACAACCGTGGCTCAGCTGGGCTATGCCGGCGCCGGCACCGTCGAGTTCCTCTACCAGGACGGCGAGATGTATTTCATCGAGATGAACACCCGGCTGCAGGTCGAGCATCCCGTCACCGAACTTGTCTACGGGATCGATCTCGTCGAGGAACAGCTGCGCGTTGCCGCCGGCCTCGGGCTCAGCCGGGAACAGATCGCCATCACCCCCACCGGCCATGCCATCGAGGTCCGGATCAATGCCGAATCGGTACCGCAGTTCCTGCCCCGACCCGGCAGGGTCGACCTCTACCATGCCCCCGGGGGACCGGGCGTCCGCGTCGACTCGGCCCTCTACAGCGGCTACACGATCCCGCCGAACTATGACAGCATGATTGGCAAGATCATCGTCGCCGGCAGGGATCGTGCCACGTGCACAGCGCGTCTCCGCCGCGCGCTTGGCGAACTGATCGTCCACCCCATCGACACCAACACGCCCCTGTTCATGCGACTGCTCGAGACGGCAGTGTTCTCGGAAAGCGCCTACAACACCCTCTGGCTCGAGCGGTGGGTGGAGGACTGGCAGGACTGACCCGTGTCATCCCCCGGCACCCGCATGCCACCCCTTGACAGCCGGACCCTTGACCTTGTCCTGTATGGGTACCGGCACGGCTGGTTCATGATGGGAGACGGTCCCGGCGAAGACCGGATCATCTGGGAAAATCCCGACCCGCGCGGCATCTTTCGCATGGGGAGCCTGCATCTGACCCGCCGACTGGCCCGGCGTCTCCGGTCCGATCGGTACAATGTCACCATCAACCGGGATTTTGCCGGTGTCATCGCCGCCTGCGCCGACCGCCCATCAACCTGGATCAATCCCCTGATCTACCGAATTTATCTCCAGCTCCACCGGTCCGGCCATGCCCATTCGCTTGAGGTCTGGGATGGCCACGACTTTGCGGGTGGTCTCTATGGCGTGGCGATCGGAGGCGTTTTCTTTGGCGAGAGCATGGTGTCGACCCGCAAGGATGGCTCCAAGATCGCGCTGGCCTATCTCATGGCCCATCTGGAAGCGACTGGCTTTGCTCTCCTCGACACCCAGTACCCCACGGCGCATCTTGCCTCCCTCGGCGGCATCGCCATTGCCCGCCAGACCTATCTTGCCCTGCTGGAATCCGTCCTCGACAGGCCCCATGTCGACTTCCTCTCCCGCCCCCTTCCCCCCGACGGCCAGGCCCTGCTGGGCGCGCTGGGCTGGACACGATCGAGCAGTGGCTGATGAGCTGGGGATCCTGCGCTCGCGGCGTGGGCAGCGCAGTCCGCATTGCCGGCTGGGCTCAGTCGACAAACTCGGCAAGGGCATCGACAAGGTCAATGCGGCTCTGGGTGTCGACGATACGGTCGCCGTCCATGAGGGCAATCGGGACCGCGCCCTGCTGGATGTTGGCATAGGCCTCCCCGAGCAGGCCGTCACTGGTCACCTTGACCAGGCTGTCTTCATAGACCTCGATATCGCTGGCAATGGCCATGGTCACATCGGCCTTGTGGGTGAGGGTGTTGATCTGCATGTCGGTGATGGTTCCGATCGTGATGCCGGCCATGCGGACATCCGTACCGACAGCCAGACCCTGGGCTGAGGTGAATTCAGCAATGAGAGAATAGGTTCCCGCACCGGCATGGTCCGGCCCCACCCGGAGCATCGAGGCCAGGAAGACCGCAGCGGTCACCAGGACCGCAAACCCAATCAGCGCCTCGATGCGACTCTCGGTCACACCTCTTGACCCCTGGCACCGGGATCCCAGGCCTCGTAATCGGTCCGGTGCTGCCGTTGGGGATTGCGCAGGGAACCGGGCGGCACGTACGCACCCTCGGTCCCGGTCCTGTTTTCCACATGGGGCGCCATCCAGTCATGGCTGGACAGGGGGGCCTCAGTGGGTGGCAGCGCAAAGGTCTGGTGCAACCAGCCATGCCACTCGGGCGAGACCCGGCTGGCCTCGATCGGTCCGTTGTAGATCACCCAGCGGCGCCGGCCATCGGGCGTTGCATAATAGACATTGCCCGCATCATCCTCGCCGATGCGCACGCCCCGCCTGCGGGTATAGAGCTGGGTGCCCAGGGTCTGGGAGTCCCACCAGGTCAGGGCCCGCTTGATGAACTGCAGCACTGCCCGCATCCAGCCCCCGTTTTCGTCACCTGCAAGCACCCGCTGGCCACTGACGGCCATCAGGACGCGACAACCTCTGCTTCCGTCTCGCGCTCGGCATGGATCAGGAAGGGTTTGCTGTTGTTCCGGACGACCTCATCACTGATGACCACCTCATCGAGCGACTCCATCAGGGGCATCTCGAACATGACATCCAGCAGAAGAGTCTCGACGATCGAGCGCAGCCCCCGGGCCCCGGTCTTGAGGTCGCGGGCTTTCTCGGCGATGGCCGTGATGGCGGTCTCCGTGAAGGTCAGTTTGACCCCGTCG
Source organism: Paracoccaceae bacterium (assembly GCA_965215545.1). Classification (GTDB taxonomy): domain Bacteria; phylum Pseudomonadota; class Alphaproteobacteria; order Rhodobacterales; family Rhodobacteraceae; genus MPNP01. The sequence goes on along the minus strand of OZ244066.1, from coordinate 2,224,025 downwards.
AGACTGAAGAGGGTCTGGAACTGTTTGACCAGGGCGTTCCGGGGTTCCGTCAACACCCTTTCGAGCCCCTCCACGCCCAACTCGTCGAGGGTCGCCACGACGGGCAGCCGGCCGACAAACTCCGGGATCAGACCGTATTTCATCAGATCCTCGGGCTCGACATCACACAGAAGAGCACCGATCCCGTGCTCGTTGACATCCCGCAATTCGGCACCAAAGCCGATCGATGCCGGCCGGCGGCGCTGCTGGATGACTTTTTCCAGGCCCGAAAACGCCCCGCCACAGATGAACAGGATGTTGGTCGTATCCACCTGCAGGCATTCCTGCTGGGGATGCTTGCGGCCGCCGCGGGGCGGTACCGAGGCGATGGACCCCTCCATGATCTTGAGCAGGGCCTGCTGGACACCCTCACCGCTCACGTCCCGCGTGATCGAGGGATTGCTGGTCTTGCGGGTGATCTTGTCGAGCTCATCGATGTAGACGATCCCGTGCTCGGCCCGTTCGACATTGTACTCTGTTGTCTGCAGGAGTTTGAGGATGATGTTCTCGACATCCTCCCCGACATAGCCGGCTTCGGTCAGGGTCGTGGCATCGGCCATGGTGAATGGCACATCGAGGATCCGGGCCAGGGTCTGGGCCAGAAGTGTCTTGCCGCATCCCGTTGGGCCTATGAGCAGGATGTTGGACTTGGCCAGTTCGACGGCGTTGTCGATCTCCGGTGCCACGAGGCGCTTGTAGTGGTTGTAGACTGCCACTGCGAGGATCTTCTTGGCCCGCTCCTGGCCAACAACGAAATCATCAAGCACCCGATAGATCTCCTGGGGCGGGAGAATCTGGGTCTGTGGCTTCGCCTCATCCCTGTCGGTTTCCTGGCGGATGATCTCCACCGAGAGATCCACGCACTCATCGCACATGTACACATTGGGACCGGCAATGAGTTTGCGGACTTCCTTTTGCCCCTTCCCGCAGAATGAGCACACGAGTTCGTTTTTTGACATCTTGGTCTTGTCTGTCATCGCTCCTGCCTCGGCATTCCTTGCGGTCCGCTGTTCACCCCACCCCATAGCCGGAAATACCGGAATTGCAAAATCTCCCGATTCGGGACCCGCCATCCCTGCCCGACCCCGGCGGGCCGGCATGGCACCCCGGCCACAGGCCGGATCAACCCATCAGTGGCTGCGCTTCGGGCCATGGGTGAGAGTCTGGCCATGACCGATGGCCGGGCTGGTCCTAGACATCCCCGGTGTCGGGACGCCGGTCGACGATCTGGTCGATCAGGCCCCATTCAAGGGCTTCGGAAGGTGTCATGAAGTTGTCACCGGCCTTGACGGCCTTGCTGACATTGGCAGCGGTCCTGCCGGTATGCCTGGCCAGGATCTCATACATGGATTCCTCCCGATCCTTCATGTGATCGTAGTGGATGGTGACATCGCTGAACCGCCCCCGGAACCCCCCGAAGGATTGGTGGATCATGATCGAACAGTGTGGCAGGGCATAGCGCTTGTCCTCGGCGCCACCTGCAAGCAGAAGGGCGCCCATCGAGGCCGCGCGCCCGAACGCCAGAGTCGACACGGGCGGGGAGATGTACTGCATGGCATCATAGATCGCCAGGCCCGAATCGACCTCGCCGCCCGGGCTGTTGATGTACATCGCGATGTCCTTGTTGGGGTTCTCCGATTCCAGAAAAAGCATCTGGGCCACGGCAAGCGTTGCCACCTGCTCATTGATTTCCCCGCACACGAACACGATCCGCTCCTTGAGCAGCCGGGAGAAGATATCGTAGCGCCGCTCTCCCCGGGGCGTCTGTTCATCAACTGTCGGAATCAGGGTGTTCATCTGCATCTCCATTGTCCACGTCTGGAATCCAGAGCCAATTGTCGAGATCGTCTTCCGGTGGGGGAGTGCCCATGATTTCGTGCAATTCATCCAGGGTCAGGAACTGTTCCCTGATCAGAAAACGTTTCTGGATGTGCGCCCGGTAGTTGTTGCTGCTGAGATGTTGATACGCACTCTCGGCATCCTCCCTGGACTCGAACTCACCATGCTGTTTCTCGTAAGCCTCGACCTCTCCACGGGTTGGCAGCAGATTGTGTTGGCGCTGATAGGCCAACACATAGAGATGATACCGCATATGCGAATCCAGTTCGGCGGCGTCCTCATCCGTAAGCGTGATGCTCTCGCTGTCCGGGAGATCGTCGATTGCGGTCTCAAGGCCCGCTTCCTTCCGATAGTCGAGGGCCTGCCTGAGATCCTCTGCACGGTTCTTGCGCATCGTTTCCAGACATTCCTCCCGGAACTCCACTGGCAATGCAAACGTGCAGTGTTGGGTGATGATCTCCTGCATCTCCATGTCCAGGATCGAGGCACACTGTTCCTCGAAATATCGAAGTCCGAGCTCGAGGATTCCATCGAGCGCCTTTTGCCGCCGATCATCCTCCATCGCATCGATCTGTCTGGTCAGTTCGCCCCAACCGGGCTGGTGCATGATGGCAGAGACCTCGAGGTCATAGGTAAAATCGATGGGGCTGCCGCTCCCGTCATCCCCGCTCACAGGGAGTCCCTTGGCAACAAAGGACAGGGTCTTGCCCTCCTTGAGGCCGATCGTCCGGATGGACTCGGGAAAGCACGTGTCCTCACCAACGATGATCCCCTGCTCAATGGGCAATCTCTCCCGGACCGACCCGGCCGACCGTATCCCGATGAACTGGATGAGATCGCCGGGGGCTGCTTCATGATCCGCGGCGGCCTCCACAGACTTGGCCTGACGCCGATTCAGGAGCCGCAGGGCGAATTTGATCAGTGCATCCCGATTCTTTTCCGGATCGAGTTTGTAGAGGGTCAGTTCCATCGTGTTGAAATCCAGCACGGGCATCTCGGGCATCTTCTCGAATGACAGGGTGAAGACCACGGAGTCCCCCTCCTCGGCGGGTTCGATCTCGGGGCTGCGGACCGATGGACCATCCGTTTTCAGACGGTCTCCGGCCACAGCCATGACCGCACTGGCCGTCACCTCATCATGGAGCCGGCGGCCTTCCCGTTGCCGGAGAACCTCGATCGGGACCCTGCCCTTGCGGAATCCCGGCAGATTCGCCTTGGCCTGCATCCGGGTCAGGCGACGGTTGATTTCCGCCTCGACCTCATGCCTGTCAAGGGCAATCCTGTACTCCCGCTTGAGGCCATCATGCTTGATTTCCGTAACACTGGTGTTCTTCAACGAAACCATATCAGATCGAGACGTATCCGCTGCCATATTCACCGAGGCTCATCCTTCGCTGTCTCTGGTGCGGGTGGAGGGACTTGAACCCCCACGCCAAAAGAGGCGCCAGATCCTAAATCTGGTGCGTCTACCCGTTCCGCCACACCCGCAAATCACTCCGCCCGCCCCACACTGTCCATCCCTGGACACCCGCTGCACCGGGACAGACCCGGCTGCCTGAGCGGCCGCACCCAACTATGGCAAGCGCGGGGAAATTACCACCCTCCCGGACCGGACGGCCCGCAGTCTCCGGCGCCGGACACACACGACCGGCACCGCCTGGCCACGGCGGTGGTCAGGGCGCCGTCAAGATCATCGGCAGTCAGCCCGGGGCCAAAGGTGCTGGCAGCATCCTGATGGAGCTGAACGGCCATGCAGGCCGCCATATGGGCATCTGCACCTCGGGCCATCAAGCCGCCGATCAGGCCGGCAAGGACATCCCCGGACCCCGCTGTGGCCAGCCAGGCGCAAGCGGCCCGATCATCGGGACAGGCCACCCGGATCCGCCGTCCCGCACTGGCCACCAGCGTGTCATGACCCTTGAGGACCACGGTCGCCCGACACAGATCCGCCGCCCGACGAACGGCCTGCAGTCGCGGGACGGGCGCTTCGGTCCGGGCCGGGAACAGCTGGCGGAACTCCCCCATATGGGGCGTCAGGACCACGTTGGGATGCAGGCGGTCAAGGAGGTCGCGGGGCTGGCCGGCAAAGGCGGTGAGGGCATCGGCATCCAGGACCAGATTCCGCCCCAGCGCCAGGAGTCTCTGGACGACCACCCGTGTCACCGAACCCTTGCCAAAACCCGGACCAACGACAATGGTGTTGATACGCTCATCGCTCAGGCAGGCATCCAGCTGCTGGCGGGTCGAGGTCTCGGTCAGCATGATGGCATTGAGATGGGCTGCGTGTTCGGCCATGGTGTCACGATGGACCCCGAGCGTCACCAGTCCTGCCCCCACACGCAGAGCCGCCCTGGCGGCCAGACGGGCAGCCCCGCCCTTGCCACCCCCGGTTGCCGTTGACCCACCGGCAAGGACCAGCACATGTCCATGATGGTACTTGTGGAACAAGGGAGACTTGACAAGATGCCGATGCCAGGGGAGATCCCCGCCCTCGATCCGGACCAACGGCTCCTCGCCGGCCATCCGGGCCGCCGCCAGACTGTCCTCAAGACCAATCGAGGCGACCTGCACCCGGCCCGAGAGCAGGGCACCCACACCGAGAACATGGCCGGGCTTCATGCAGGCAAAGGTCACGGTCAGATCGACCGGTCGGGGATGATGGCCCGGCGACGGGCCGAGATAGGCCCCGGTCTCGGCATTGATGCCCGTGGGGATATCCACTGCCACACGATGACAGGTTGGGGGCAGGGCCATCAGGGTCCTGTGCAACCCGGCATCGATCGGGCGATGCAGGCCGATGCCAAAGATGGCATCGACGACCAGATCACCGGCCTTGATCATGTCATCGGGCAGGGATGCAAAGGGCCGGACCGGTCCACGCACCCCCCAGCGAGTCCGCATCTCGGTGGCCGCCGGCGAGGCGGGCAGCCGGTCCCCGTATTGCCAGAGACGGACACTGTGCCCCTGATCGTGCAGCAGTGCTGCGATGCCATACCCGTCGCCGCCATTGTTGCCAGGGCCACACATGACATGGGTGCGTTTGGGAAACCGGGCGCCGAAATGGGCGGCAAGGGCGTCCACCACAGCCGCTGCGGCGGCCTCCATCAAGCCGGTCCAGCTGTTCAGACCGGCTGCGACATGGGCGGCTTCGAACCGCGCCATCTGTGCTGCCGTAAAGATGGTTGCCATCAGCGTGTGCCTGCGATACAAGACGGTCCCGTGATTACATGCGACACTAGCATTTTTTGGTCTGCTTGGCACAAACGGGAACTCATCCGATCAGTTGCGCCGGTCGTGGCAGGCCGATGGTGTTCAGGTCGAGGTAGTGACACCCGCTAACTCTGGAGTACACACATGAAAAAAATTACCGCGATCATCAAGCCCTTCAAGCTCGATGAGGTCAAGGAAGCCCTGCAGGATGTTGGTGTTCAAGGTCTCTCCGTGACCGAGGTCAAGGGATTTGGCCGACAAAAAGGCCATACGGAACTCTACCGGGGCGCAGAATACACCGTTGATTTCCTGCCCAAGGTCAAGATGGAGATCGTCCTGGCGGATGCCCTGCTCGAGGCCGCTCTGGAAGCCATCGTGAATTCAGCCAGCACCGGCAAGATCGGTGACGGCAAGATCTTTGTCTCGGAGGTCGAACAGGCCATCCGCATCCGCACGGGCGAGACCGGCGACGAGGCGCTCTGAGTCCAAAACACCCAAGATGCCACGGGCGGCCGCCGCCCGTGCAGGCCCTGGAGTCCACACCATATCCACCATCAATTCCAAAGAGGAGAATCATGAAGACATTTGATGATATCAGCCAGATCATTGCCGATCGCGACGTGGCTTATGTCGATCTGCGCTTTACCGACCCGCGGGGCAAGCTGCAGCACGTCACGATTGGCAGCGGTGTGGCCGATGAGGATTTCTTTGAAGAGGGCATGATGTTCGACGGTTCATCCATTGCCGGCTGGAAATCCATCGAGGTCTCGGACATGAAACTCATGCCCGACCTCGACTCGGTCTACATCGACCCGTTCTATTCCGAGCCGACGCTGTGCGTGCACTGTTCCGTGGTGGAGCCGGACACCGGCGAGCCTTACGAGCGGGATCCGCGGAGCACGGCGGAGAAAGCCGAGACCTACCTTCAGTTCACCAAGATCGGCGATGTGTCCTACTTCGGGCCCGAGGCCGAATTCTTCATCTTCGATGATGTCCGGTTCGCCAACGAAATGAACAAGGTCTCCTTCGAGGTTGATGCGATCGATTCGCCCTGGAACACCGACACCGAGTACCCTGCCGGCAACACCGGGCACCGCCCTGGGGTCAAGGGCGGGTACTTCCCGGTCAACCCCCTGGACTCAGCCCAGGACATGCGATCGGAAATGCTCTCGACCATGCTCGAGATGGGCATGCAGGTCGACAAGCACCATCACGAGGTGGCCGCCAGCCAGCACGAGCTGGGCCTGATCTTCTCCTCGCTCGTCAATCAGGGCGACCAGCTGCAGAAGTACAAGTATGTGGTGCAGAATGTGGCCCATTACTACGGGAAGTCGGCCACCTTCATGCCCAAGCCCATCTATGGCGACAACGGATCAGGCATGCATGTCAACATGTCCATCTGGAAAGATGGCAAGCCCCTGTTTGCCGGCAACAAGTACGCCGATCTGAGCGATGAGGGTCTCTGGTATATCGGCGGGATCCTCAAGCATGCCCGGGCCATCAATGCCTTTACCAATCCCTCGACCAACTCCTACAAGCGGCTGATCCCGGGGTTTGAGGCACCGGTCCTGCGGGCCTATTCCGCCCGCAACCGGTCAGGCTGCATCCGGATCCCCTGGACGGAAAACCCCAAGGCCAAGCGTGTCGAGGCCCGCTTCCCCGATCCGCTGGCCAATCCGTATCTCGGCTTTGCCGCCCTGCTCATGGCCGGACTGGACGGGATCCGGAACAAGATCGACCCGGGCGAGGCCATGGACAAGAACCTCTATGATCTGCCACCCGAAGAACTCGAGGGGATCCCCACGGTCTGTTCATCGCTGCGCCAGGCTCTCGACAGCCTGCAGGAGGACATGGACTTCCTCACCGTCGGCAATGTCTTCACGCCCGACCAGATCGAGGGATACTGCGAACTCAAGTGGGAGGAAGTGGTCAATTTCGAACACACGCCCCACCCCGTCGAGTACCAGATGTACTATTCGGCCTGACCGGCAGCCCTCGGCCCACCCTGACGCCGCCCCCTGGGGGCGGCGTCGTTCTTTCTGCATCCCGCCCGGCGACTTACCCGGTGGCCGCCTGCCAGCCGGCCAGTTTGAACCGGAAACGCCAGGCGAGAAGCAGGGCGGCAAGGCCGAGGCCGATGATGAACCCGACCCAGATCCCGGCGATTCCGTAGCCAAGGGGAAAGCCGAGCGTGTAACTGCAGGGTATGCCGACAGCGAGATAGCTCAGGGCGGCAATGATCATGGGGGTACGGGTGTCGCCAAGACCCCGCAAAAGGCCCAGCAGGACGACCTGCATGGCATCGGCAAGCTGGAAGAGGGCAGCGATCATCAGGAGACGGACCGCGATACCGCGCACCCTCTCACTCCCCTCGGCTGACGGGTCAAGAAAGCCGGCAATGATGGGGCCCGGCAGGGTCAGGAAGACCACAACCGTTGCCATCACCATCAGCATTGTCAGGTGCAGGGCGGCGCGGTAGGTCAGGATGAGGTCCACCCGGCTGCCAGCCCCGACAGCCCGGGCGCTCATGGTCGTGGCAGCACTGGCCAGTCCGAGATAGACCATGAACACGAAGGCGGCGATCTCGATCACGATGCCATGAGCAGCCAGGGTCTCGGTACTGATCCAGCCCGCCATGATCGCGCTCAGGCCAAAAAAGGCAGTCTCGGCAATCAGGGTAACGCTCACGGGCCAGCCGAGGGCGAAGAGTTGCCGGGCTGCCTCCCGGTCCGGCCGCCAGATGCGATGGAAGAGCCGATAGGGGCGAAAGGGCCGCCGGGTTGCCGTCAGGACCATGATTCCGAGCGTCAGGCCATGAGCGACGACCGAGGCGGTGGCCGCACCCGCCAGGCCGAGTTCCGGGGCCCCGAGATGGCCGAAGATCAGCACATAGTTCAGAAGGACATTGAACAGGGCACCGGCGAGAGTCGACCACAGGATGATCTGGGGCCGGATGATGGCAAGAAAGAACGCCTTGAGAGTCATGGCCACCAGCGCGGGACAGAGACCCCACAGGGCAATCCTGAGATAGGACTCAGCCAGGATGGATGTGTCGGCTTGCTGACCGAGGAGGCGGAAAATCGGTCCAGCAGTCCACATGAGCGGCGCGACGAGGCAGGCAAAGGCCATGGCGAGCCAGCAGCCCATGCGCACATACCGACGCACTCCGGCCCGATTCCCCTCCCCGGCCGAACGCGCCGCCAGCGTGATTGTCGCCATGGCAAATCCCGTGCCGATAATGAAGAGGACTTGCCAGAGCGTGGCACCAAGCACGACCGCAGCGAGGGCATCAATCCCATACCATCCCAGCATGAGGACATCGGTGAGATGCTTCACTGACTGGGAAAGATTGCTGACGATCAGCGGGACGGCCAGAACGAGCATCGATCGATAGCCACCGCCCTTGAACACACTCATGGCTCGATCTGTCCGCACAAGAGGACCGGGTCGCGTGGCAGGCAAGTTGCAGTGTGCATCACAATCGTCTACTCTGGAGACAACGAAAGACCAAGGGCAGGCAGGGCTATACGCCGGGTGACGGGTGGCTTCCAGATCGATCGACACATATGACGCGTCAGCGATTGAGATCCTTGAGGGTCTTGATCCAGTTCGCAGGCATCCTGGCATGTATATCGGCGGCACCGATGATCGGGCCCTCCATCATCTCTGCGCCGAGGTGATCGACAACGCCATGGATGAAGCCCTTGCCGGCCATGCCGATATGATCACCGTGGATTGCGCCGGGGACAACACGGTCACCATCACCGACAATGGCCGTGGCATCCCGATCGATCCCCATCCCAAGGCCCCCGACAAGTCGGCGCTCGAGGTCATCATGACCACCCTGCATGCCGGCGGCAAGTTCAACAATGGCGTCTATGAGACCTCGGGGGGGCTGCACGGTGTCGGGATCTCGGTGGTCAATGCCCTCTCGTCATCCCTTGAGGTCACGGTCTGGCGGGCCGGTCGGCAGTATCGGCAGACCTACACCCGCGGGGTCCCGATCAGTGCGCTCGAGGCGCTCCCGGGCAGCCAGCGTCGGCGCGGCACCCGTATCACCTTCGTTCCTGACCCGGAGATCTTCGGGTCCGAAGCCACCCTTCGGCCCGCCGCCCTTTACGACCTGGCCAGATCCAAGGCCTATCTCAATTCCGGCGTCAAGGTCCGCTGGCACTGCCCGGGCGCCACCGATCCCACCCCCCGCGAAGCCCTGCTGCATTTTCCCAACGGTCTTGCCGATTCGCTCACCGAACGTCTCGGGGACGATTCGGCTCTCTTCCCGTCGCATTTTGCCGGTACGGTTGCCTTTGCCGACAAGTTCGGTGACGACACCGTGGGCTCGGTGGAATGGGCACTGAACTGGTGCCCCACCCGGGACGGGATCTCACGAGCCTACTGCAACACGATCCACACCCCGCAAGGTGGTCCCCATGAGGCCGGATTCTGGAGTGCGGTGCTCAAGGGGCTCAAGGCCTATGGGGACTATGCCGGCCAGACTGCCGCCCGCAAGATCACCCGGGAGGATCTCCTGGTCGGTGGGTGTGCCCTGGTCGCCTGCCTGCTGCCAAATCCGAAATTCGCCGGTCAGACCAAGGAGAAACTCCTCTCACCCGATGCCCACCGCCTGGTTGAGAATGCCGTCCGCGATCACTTCGACAACTGGCTGGCCCGGGACCCCAATTCAGCCAACACCCTGCTCGCCTACCTGACCGAACTCGCCGAAACCCGCCTCCAGCGGCGCCAGGACAAGGCCACCCGGCGCAAGTCCTACACCCAGCGCCTCCGTCTGCCGGGCAAACTCGTCGACTGCGCCCGGACCGAACGGTCCGACACCGAGATCTTTCTTGTCGAGGGCGATTCGGCCGGCGGCTCAGCCAAGATGGCACGGGACCGCACCACCCAGGCCCTCCTGCCCCTGCGCGGCAAGGTTCTCAATGTCCTTGGGGCCTCATCGTCCAAACTCGCGGGCAATGCCGAGATCAACGATATGTGTCTTGCCCTCGGTGTGGGTCTTGGTGCCAACTTCAGCATCGACGACCTGCGCTATGATCGGGTGATCATCATGACTGATGCTGATGTCGATGGGGCTCATATCGCCACCCTGCTCATGACCTTTTTCTATGCCTACATGCGTCCCCTGATTGACCAGGGCCACCTCTTTCTGGCCTGCCCGCCCCTCTATCGGCTCCGCCAGGGCAACCGGCGGCTCTACGCTCTCGACGAGGGCGAGCGGGACCGGTACCAGGCCGAGGGTCTCGGCGGCAAGGGCCGGATCGATGTCTCGCGCTTCAAGGGACTTGGTGAGATGGATGCCAAGGATCTCAAGGACACCACCATGAACCCGGCGACCCGGTCCCTCATCCGCATCGCAGTCGCCGAGACCGAGCGGGACATGACCGATGATCTGATCACCCGGCTCATGGGCAAGAAGCCCGCCGAGCGCTTTGCCTTCATCCAGGAGCGGGCCCAATTCGCCGACAGCGCGCTCCTTGATATCTGAGCATCCCGGCTTTCACCCCGCCGCCTCGGCCCGCTCGGCCAACGCCAGCCACTCCTCCTCCAACGCCACCAGCGCATCCTGCAAGCCGGCCAGCTCGCCCGTCAGGATCACCAGCCTTGCATGGTCCCCGGGATCGGCGATCGTCTCGATCTCCCGTTGCTTGGCGGCCACCCTGTCTCCCTGGCGGGCCATCAACCCCTCAAGATCCCGCAACCGATGCCGCTCGGCAAAGGACAGGCCCGCCGGCCGCTTCAGTCCCGTCATCCGGTCTGTCCGTTGCCTTCGCCCGGCCCGCCGGCCCCCAGCCCCGGCGACCCGGGCTACCGGCAGGGTCTGATAGCCCTGACTGCACGCTGTCGTCCATCCCCCCGGATAGAGCGTCCAGCGACCACCCTCGCCAAGGGCCAGGGTGAGGGTCGCGACATTGTCAAGGAAATCCCGGTCATGGGAAACGAAAATGACCGTGCCCGGATACCGGGCCAGGGCCTCCTGCAACAGATCGAGCATGTCCATATCAAGATCGTTGGTGGGTTCATCGAGAATGAGGAGATCACTCTCGGCAAGCATGATCCTGGCCAGGTGCAGCCGGCCCAACTCACCACCCGAGAGTGCCTTGAGCGGGGCATCGACGATGGCACGGTCAAACTGATAGGATTTGAGATACGCGATCACATGCCGGGACCGACCCTGGTGGACGACATGATCCGGACGGTCCCGCGCATGGGCACCATCCCCGGCAAGAAACCGGCGCACCGTCATGTCCGGATCCTGCGGCTGTCGGTTCTGGTCCAGGAAGGCGGGAGTCAGGGTCTTGCCGATTCGGACCCAACCCCGATCGGGCCGGCGTTGACCGGTCAGGATCTCGACCAGGGTTGTCTTGCCGATCCCGTTCGGTCCGATCAGTGCCACCCGATCCCCCTTGAGAATCCGCACTGTCAGGGACTCGACGATGCTGCGGTCACCAAAAGCCAGACTGACACCCCGGGCCTCGATCACCAGCTGACTGGCCAGACCCTCGCCCGGCGTCCCCAAAGGGGCCTGCGCCAGGGTCCGACGCATGGCGGCCCGTTCCTCGCGCAGGGCAGCAAGGCGTTTCATGCGTCCCTGGTTGCGTCTCCGGCGGGCACTGATTCCTTCAGTGGCCCAGAGTGTCTCGGATCGGATCTGTCTGTCCAGTCGACGGCGCTGGCGGGCTTCAGCGGCCAGGACCTCTTCCTGCCAATCGGGAAACACCCGGTACCCGTCCGGTCGGGTCCGGACCTGACCCCGATCGACCCAGAAGGTCCGCCTGGTCACGGCACCCAGCAACTGGCGATCGTGGCTGACGATGACATAGGCAGCACCGAGATCAGCCAGTACGCCCTCGAACCACGCAATGGTGGCCAGATCGAGATGGTTGGTCGGTTCATCAAGCAGGTAGAGATCGCATGCATGGCCGAGCAGGCGGGCCAGTCCGGCCTGGCGGATTTCGCCCCCCGAGGCGCGGGCACAGTCCTGATCAGGATCAAAACCCAGGGCTGCTGCCACCCGGTCGACCTGATGATGGTCCCTGGCAGACAGGCCAGCCCGGCAGTAACAGCCCAATGTGGTGTAGCCGGACACATCCGGGTCTTGGGGCAGATAACCCACCTGCAGTCCTGCTCGCCGGTGCATCGTGCCCCGGTCGGGTTCAATCCGTCCGATCAGCAGTCTGAGAAACGTGGACTTGCCCGAGCCGTTCCGGCCCACCAGGGCAATGCGATCGCCCTGGTGGATGTCAAGGGTCACACCGGCCAGAACCGGGTCGGTATCCGGACCGATCGTGACATCCCTGAGGCCAAAGAGCTGGCCCTGCAGGCGGGGCTCACGATGCCAGCGGGAGGGATCCTGGGTCATGAGAGTCATCCGTACCGGATTCGTGCGGGGCCGCAATTGGATGTTTTACTTTGACCGTTCAACGGGATACAGGGCCGGCACACCCCTGGGCACCCCCGGATCCTTCCGGCTTCTGCAGGTCATGAGTCCTATGGCATCGGTCTTTTCCTTCGGCATGGCTGTCCTTGATCTGGTCTACTATCTTGATGGCCTGCCCGAGGGCGGTCAGAAATACTATACCCGCACCCATGACATCATCGGTGGCGGCTGTGCAGCCAATGCCGCCGTTGCCATCACTCGGCTCGGCGGCACGGCCCTGCTGGCGGCCCAGATCGGTGATGATCCGTTCGGCGACATCATTGCCGATGATCTCGATCGCCGCGGCGTCGACCTCACCTTCCTCAAGCGCTGGCCCGAGCATCGCAGTTCCTATTCCTCGGTCTACATCACCCCCACCGGCGAGCGGCAGGTCGTCAATTACCGGGGCACATTTGATCCCGCGACCCATCCCGAGTGGATTGCCGATGCCCCCGCCACAGATGCCTTTCTGGCCGACACGGTCTCGCTGGTCGGGTGCACAGCCACCCTGGCCCTGGCCCGGCGGCACGATCGGCCAGCCATTGTTGATGCCGAGCGGCTGCACAGTGTTGACCCTGTCACCGATGCCACGCATCTGGCCTTTTCCAGTCAGGGACTTGAGGAGCTGACGGGCGAAACCTCGATATCCAGGGGCATGCGCCTGGTCCGTCCTGCCACCAGGGCCTGGATCTGCGTCACCGATGGAGACAATGGCGTCTTCTTCTTTGACGGTGATGCCATCGAACAGATCCCGGCCTTTGCGGTGGATGTCGTCGACACGCTGGCCGCCGGCGATGTCTGGCACGGGGCCTTTGCGCTGGGCATAGCCGAGAACCTCGCCGAAACCGATGCCATCAGGCTCGCCAACGCCGCTGCTGCCCTCAAATGTTCCCGCCGCGGCGGGCGCGACATCTATCCCGACCGGATCGCCGTCGAGGCCCTCCTTGCCACCTCTCCCTGACCATCACCGCGACAGACTTGCAATCACCCCATCAATGAACGCCTCACACTGGCGAAGTTGATCGTCCGCAATGAACTCATCAGCCCGGTGGGCCTGGGCAATGTCCCCCGGCCCACAGACCACACTTGCGCAGTACCCCTCCCGAAACAGCCCGGCCTCGGTGATATACGGGGCAGCCCTGACAGTTCTTGCCCCCGTCAACGCCTTGGCCAGTCGCACCGCCACATCACCCGTCCCAGCCACGAGCGGTGGTGCCCCCACACCACGCCGCAGCACAATCCGGGTCGTGGGGACAACAGCCTGCATGGTCTCCTCAACCACCTGCACCTGCTCCCTGAACCGATCCATGATCACGTCAGGATCATCATCGGGCACATACCGCAGTTCGAGATCGAACCGGCACCGACCGGCCGTGATGTTGCGGGCCGTCCCGCCCCTGATCTGCCCCACATGCAATGTCGAAAAGGGTGGATCGAAACGGGCCGCGGTGGCCGTGGGGTCCGCCCCTGCCCGCACCCGGTTGATCCGATTGATTCCGGCAATCAGCTCGGCAGCCGCCATCACCGCCGAGACTCCCCGATGCAGCACCGACGAATGCACCGCATGGCCATGCACGGTCACCCCATGGACCTGCCCGCCCTTGTGGCAATCGACAACCTGCATCCCGGTCGGCTCACCGATGATGGCTGCCGCAGCCGGCGGCAACACCCGGCGCATGCTGGCAATCATCGGCCCGGCACCGATACAGCCGATTTCCTCATCCCGTGACAAGGCAATCTGGATGGGGCGACGCAGTCGGGACACATCCGCAGCTGTCACCCGGGACAGCACAGCAGCCACAAACCCCTTCATGTCACAGGTGCCGCGGCCATAATAGCGCCCCTTGCGTGCAACCAGCGCCCAAGGGTCCGACTGCCAGTCCTGCCCCCGCACCGGAACCACATCGCTATGGCCCGACAGCACCACACCTCCTGCAACCCGGGGCCCGACCAGGGCAAACAGACTCGCCCGATTGCGCCCCCGGTGCCTGTCCAGCCAGACTTCAATCCCATGATCCCGCAGGTAAGCCCCGACCCAGTCAACGAGATCCATGTTGGCGCGTCCCGAGACCGTCCGAAAACCGACCAGCCGCTCAAGAATCGTCACCGTATCAAGATGGGTCATCCTTGCCTCCTCCTGCCAGACCAGGCACCAATCCATCCCCTCCGGCCCCTGTCAGCGCCCCTCGTCCCTGTCCCCGGTTGACATTGACGGATCCGGGGCCCATTACCGCACGATGCCGGAAACCCGAGACAATGCCATTGCAATGCCACCTGACCGTAACCTCCCGACACCGGCTTGCGCATCCCATGGTGCCACAGGACCCGGTTGCATGACAACCGGCAGCACACTGCCGACCCGACGGCAGGTCCTGGCCGGGACGGCTTCGCTGGCCAGCACCCTCGCGCTGCCACAGGTCCATGCACAATCGGCCTCGACACCCCGGATCGCTGGCCTCTTTACGGTCCCGACCGCTCAACTCTGGGTGTCCCGTGTCCATGGTGCGCTGCTCTGGGCCAGCGAGCGGGGCGATATCGAATACAACCTCTGGCAGGATGTCTCGTCAACGGAATATCCCCGGATCTTCCGGGAGATCTCGCGCCAGCAATACGACCTTGTCGTCGGGGATTGCTTTGCCCTTGAGGATGTGATCCGGGACCTGATTCTCGAATTTCCCAACAATGCCTATCTCATGGGCTCGGCCCGCCGGACGGAGACCCGGCATGAGCGCTTCTGTGTCTTTGAACACCACATCCAGGATGCCTCCTACCTGACCGGTCTCATCGCCGGAGCCCTCTCGCGCCGGGGGCGTCTTGGCCTCATTGTCGGCTATCCATCCCCGGACACCAATCGCCTCGTCAACGCCTTCATCGCCGGGGCCAGGGACATGAATCCCGATATCGATCCCGGGGTCAATTACCTGCATTCCTGGTATGACCCCCAACTCGCCCGGGAGTTGGCAGGTGCCCAGATCGAAGCCGGGGCCGATGTCCTCTATGCCGAACGGGTCGGCGTGGCCGAGACGGCCCGCAGCCGCAATGTCCTGTCCATCGGGACCCTCGTTGACCAGACGCCCCAATTCCCCCGATCCATGGTCACGGCGGCCATCTGGAACTTCGGTCCCACCCTCTGGGCCGCCCTCGATCTCCTTGCCAACAGCCTCTATTCCTCACGGACCCTCTGGGAGTATTCCGGCCTTCCCCATCATGGTTGCGAAATCGCCCCCCTCCGCCAGTTCCAGGCACTCCTCAACCCCGACCAGCTTGAACACATTGCCCGCCGCGAGCACGAGATCCGTAACTCCCTCTTCAAGGTTCCCGCCATCGAGACAATCCCACAGGCATGATGGCACCAATGACCGTCGAGAGTCTTGTGCCTCAGGTGGCACCGGGGTGTTGGAAAATGCGAAAAAGCGACCGATCAAAGGTGCGCTGCAACACGCACCGGTGTCGGGGTGGGCGGATATGTTGGATCAGGCGCTCGGGATTGCCGGCAGGATCCTGGGGGCGCCCGTAGCAGTGCCTGCTGCGGTCCCGCCGGGGATTGCAGTCAATGTCGGATTCGGGTCCCATCCCAACGAAGCAACGGATGGTGCTGCACTGCACCAGTGACCGTCGAGAGCCTTGCTTTCATCGGAAGGAAAGTGGGCGGGCAAGTGCGTATCTCGGCATGATCATCATGCGCCGACTGGTGCACCGTCAACCCTCGCTGATCAAGGTGGGTTGAAACAACTAATTTCCAACGCTTCTTCTTGCTTGACCCTTTGTTGGCCAGTTTGATACGTCGGAGCGCGATATATTGTCATGCAAGCGGTGTTCTTTGACCAGTACAAGTCTCCCCGATTTTCTTTCTCAGGGTGAAGTCGCACGACTTTTTCCGGTCTTGTCGACGACATCCAGGGAGGGGCGTACCACATCGATCGCCCTGGCATGCATCTCGAAAATCGATGAGCTCGGACGCGAGTTACTGGGCAGTGCAGGTCAAAGAGTAGGTGTTCGGGCCCGAATCGACACATATACCGAAATCGTTCCCGCTAGCCTGAAGGATGAAAAGCGTGGCCGTCCTGATGGACTGATTGTCTTGACCGTTGGTTCCCGTGTGTGGAAAGCCTTTGTTGAAGCAAAAATCGGCAAAGATACAATTGAAACAGATCAAATCGAGAAATATCGTGCACTGGCCAAACACAGTGGCGTGGATTGCATCATTACCATCTCCAACCAGTTTGCATCCTCGCCACTGGTTCATCCTGTCGAAGGCATCAGGAGAAGTCGCTCAAAAATCCCTGTGGTTCACTGGTCCTGGATGTATATCCTGACAACTGTTGAGCTGCTGTATCACCAAGATGACATCATCGATCAGAACCAAAAGGTTCTGTTGAATGAACTTCGACGATTTCTGGCGCATGAGAGCGCTGGCGTTCAAGGTTTCACAAGAATGCCGGCGGAATGGACCCATCTCAACAGGTTGATATCAACTGGTGGTGAAATTGACACAGGTGCAAGCGAGGCAATTGAGGTCGTGACTGCATGGCATCAGGAAACGCGCGACCTGTCACTCATTCTGAGCCGGCTGACAGAGACGGTTGTTTCGGTGAAGTTGCCGCGACCACACAAAATGAGACCAAGTCAAAGACTCAAGGATGATCTGTTGCTTTTGCAGAAAATGAAACAGCTTCGTGTTTCATTGACCATCCCGGATGCCGCCGGACCCGTGGATGTTATCGCTGATATGGCACGCCGGACCATTGATGTTGGCATGACGGTGCGGGCACCAATTGACAGGAAGTCAACCTCGGCAAGGCTTAACTGGCTCATTAGGCAAATCAAGGCAACTGATCTGTCTGAACTCTATGTTCGGATTCACTGGCCTGGCAGCAGCGTTCCAACCCAGCATCTTGTGCAAGAACTCGTGAGAGATGTCAGCATTGCCAATTCTGGCAAAAAACATCTCGCGCCTTCAAGTTTCTGCCTGTTTGTCTCGAGGCGTCTTGGCGGCAAATTTATACGACAGTCGAACTTTATCTATGAGTTGGAAAAACTTGTTCCCGCATATTATGGGCAGTATGGGTCGAGATTGGTTGCCTGGAAGAAACCTGCCCCAACTCTCAAGAAAGACACAATTGAAGCGGGGGACGTTTCGACGATTGCCATATCCGAAGATGCCAACGCGGAGGCCGTCGAGACATGAGATCCATTCGCTTCAATGCAAATGAGAGCAGGCATCACTGGTTCGTGCGGGCTATACTGCCATGTTCCAATCCTTGGTGAATTCAATGGGGGATTACCCCCGTGCCACTCGGAAGTGCAACGGTCGCAGCGGGCCCGGTTCGCCCTGTGCGAACCGGATCGGTTGCCCGGAGGGGTCAATGCCACGGGGGCCCGATGGCAGCCACAGTCTCGGTAACTGAAACAACCGGAGACTGTCATGCCATCGCGCCCCACCCCCTGACCGCTGCCGAACGATGCCAGATTTATGCCTTCAGGAAAAGCGGTTTCTCCCAAGCGGCCATCGCCCGTGAGCTCACCCGCAACCGGGGCCAGCGTGGGGACCGGCCCCAACAGGCCGAGCGCCTGGCATCCGAGCGCCGCCAGGCCGCCTCCGCCACGCCCCGGCGGTGGACGCCGGCCATCGCGGATCGGATCGAAGCCGACCTCGCCAAGGGCTGGAGCCCCGAGCCGATCGCGGGCCGGGCCCGCAGGGAGGGCCGTCCCATGGTCGGCCGACAGCGAATCGACGCCCACATCCGGGCGGACAAGCGGGCCGGTGGCACCCTCTGGCGCCACCGGCGCCCGGACGCCCCGATCTGGGGCAAGCGACCCAACTGCCAGGGATCCACCTCGATGGGTGGCCGGCATGCCGGCCGCGGTCATATCCCGGGCCGCATCGACATCGCCGAGCGTCCGGCCGTTGTCGCGCACAAGGCGCGTGTGGGGGACTGGGAGGCCGACACGATCATCGGCAAGGGTCACAGAGGCGCCCTGGTCAGCCTCGGGACCCGGGCGACGACGTTCACCCTGCTGGCGCGGGTGGAGCGCAAGACCGCCGCGGCTGTGGGGGCCAGCCTGCAGGCCCTGCTCAAACCCGACGCCCCGACCGCCGTCCCCACCAGCACCGCCGGGGCGGCAAGGAATTCGCCTGCCATGGGCAGGTGGCGGCGGCCCTCGATGCCGGCGTCTGCTTCGCCCAGCCCTATCACTCGTGGCCCCCCGGTGCGCATGGGATGGGGGCCTCAACGAGCCCACCAACGGCCTCGTGCGGGAAGACCTGCCCCCACCCTGTGATGGCGGGCACCGACTTTCGAACGGTCACCGACGCGACCGTGCAGCGTGTCCAGGACACCCTCAATGACCGGCCCCGCAAGGTGCTGGGCGATCGGACACCGGCCGAGGCCTTCGGTGAGGCCCAGGGGCCGTAGGGCCACGAAGAGGCCACCCAGCCCATTGCCAATCCCGACCGATCCGCGGGAGCCTTGCCGGCCCCTGCGGGCTGCGCTATGCTGGCGATTGACGAGATTGGGCTGCCAACGGGCCGAAAAGCGGGCAGAGGCGGGCAAAAGACGGGGTCACCGGGTGTCAACCCTCGCTCGGGCTCCGCCCTCCCTCCGGTTGACACCCGGTCGTTGCACTTCAGAGTGGCAGTGGGGATACATGATTACCCAAGATTCAAAAATATCAATGAGAATCAATTTGATATAAACATTCTTGAGCAAACCCTGCCAAGAATGATGATTACCTCAAACCGTCAGATCTTCAAGACTCTCAAATAAATTGGGTAATCATGTATATAGTGCCTGCCAGAAAACCCCGCGTTTGTCACGCCAGCATCCTCGCCCTGCCACCCCGATCGCCCCGCCGGGTCCCCGAATCCGGTCTCTCGAGGCCCCGATCGGTCCCGTGTGACCCCCCGAGGGCCCGCCGACAGGCACCGGCCCGAACAGTCGACACACCGCGCCCCTGGCGCGGGGTGGCCGCGCCGCGCGCTGCAGGATGGCCGGGGGTCAGAGGTGCCGGCGGGCCCGGGCAAGCCGGACCGCTGGCGCTGGCGCGCCGCCCGCCGCAGCGCCTGGCGGACCTGGGTGCGCCGCCGCCAGCCGAGACGATGGACGTTGAAGGCGAGCATCGACAGCGCCACCCCCTCCCATGCTGGCCCTGGGGTCAAGGCCGTGGGCCCCATGGGCCCGGATGCGATCCATGCCCCCCTCCTGGAGGTCCGCAGCTCGGGGCCGAGACTGTGGATGCCGGACTCCACCTGCGCGTGGGCGGCCCGGAGGTCACGGAAGGTCGCGTCTGCCTCGCGCTCCCCGGGCGGCCCGATTGCGGTACCCCTTGACCGGCAGGGCCGGGGTGTCGAGGAGACCGGCGAGCCGGACCGGGTTGGCGGGGCTGTGGAAGCCCCGGTCGAAACTGGCCAGATGCCGGTCGGGAAAGCGGGCCCCGGGCGTCCTCGACCATGGGGACAGCATAATCGACATCATGGCCCTCCCACATGACCTGGTGATGGAGGATGACGCCCCGGACGATGATCCCTGGGGGTCCTCCATGACGGCGACGGGGACACCGGGCGCCCCGGGGACAGCCCCCACCCTGATCATCGTCTGGGCCCTTGACGATCCACCGGGTGGGCTCGGCAAAGACCGAGACGACCGTCTCGGCATGGGGGATGGTCGCGCCCTGGAGCAGCCGGCGGTCGATCTGGTCGATCTGGCGCCGGGCATGGCCGAGCATGCGGTCGATGGTGATCAGGGCGGCCGGCGCCAGGCCGGCGGCCCGGAGGTCGCCATCATCATGGGGGGCCGGCAGGCAGGCCTCGACCCGGGCGACCCGCTGGGTCGAGCGGTCCAGGTCGGCCCTGACATCCTCGGGTCGAGCGGTGCGGGTCCGGCAGACAGCGGCAAAGAGGGACTTGAGCGTCCGGGTGTGGTGCTGCCACTGCCGCCAGCCGGGCACGCCGTGCCGTGTGGCGTTTCGGCCTGTCGTGCGGACCAGGACCCGCATGGCATCCCGGCCAGGTTGACATCGGTGGGGAAGTGGACATCCGTCAAGGCCACGAAGGAATCAACGCGCCCGACCAACGGCGCGCCAGGCTTTTTTCCGGCGACCGGATCTGCTGACCGGGGGGCCGGCCTCCACCACCCGCCCGGGAGACGGCGGCCAGGCAGACCGGGGTGAGATGGGCGATGGTGTCGACCACCGTCTGGTCCTCGTACCTGGCGTCATCCCAGGCGTCATCCCCGTGGCCGAGGAACGCCCGGAGGGTCTTGTGCTCGCCCGCCAGTTCGCAGAGACGGTCATAGTCGCAGTCGAGACCCTGCTTGATCACCCCCATGACCAGGATGCGCCACAGATCCATGCCGGGACGGCCCTGGCTGCGGTCGGTGCCGGGGAGGATGTGCGTCTCGAGGATGGCAAAGAGGCGGGCCCGGAGAGCGTCGTCGGCCCAAGGGTGATCACTGGGGGACCTGCAGACCGAGCCGCAGGGCCGGGATGTCGTCACGAGACTTGGGGTTGAGGGGGATGGCGGCGATGGCGACTTCACCGAGCTGGAGCTGCGGTTGGCGGATATGGCGCATGGCAATCCTCGAAGAGTCGGCTCGGACGGGCGAAAATCGGGCGTTTTGGCCCCAATCGGGCCGTTTTGCCGCAATCTTCAGGGAGACACTCGCAGACACCCGACAGGAGAGTCAAGCGTTTATGATAGAAACTGGGGTTTTCTGGCAGGCACTATATAATCCCCAAAAAATGGGCCCCCGTGGCGGATTCGGGGGATTTGATCGCGGATTGGGGCTTACGCCACCTGCTTGACAGGCTGCACCCTGTGTGCGATTTGCGGGGGCAGTGACGAAGCAGGGCAGGGTCATGAATTCGGATGACTGGCACGAGCGCATGGCTCAACTGGAGGGGCGCATGAACACATTGCAAGCGGACCTGACGGCGACCCTTGAAGGGTTCCGGACGGACCAGGCCAATTTGCGTGCGGACATGGCCAAGCGCGACAGGGACAATCAACGCTGGGTCATCAGCCTGTTCATCGCGGCGATTGTCATCATTCCGGTCCTGTCCAGTTCGGATGCCCTGGTCAATCTCGTCAGCCTGTTCGGCAACTGATACCCGGCTTGTGTTCTGCATGGCCGCCATCGTCACCCCCGGACTCACGGTCTTCGACTTCGTGATCACCTGACGCAGGCCGTGCCGGTCACCCCCTTGCCAGTCCCCTGGTGATCCCCTTGCCCCAGTGATCGATCCCGCCCTCCGTCCGGTCTGGGCGGCGGTGGTGTGGTGGCACGAGAGGATGGGACGGGTCTGCGCCATCCCCCGCCAGCAGCCGTATATAAGCACCCTCTCGTTGCGTTCAGCGCCGGGGTACAAACCACAGACAAGACGAAAGACCCCGCTCACGGCCTTCCAGCCTGCACCAGATCGGGCATTGCCGCCAGCCGCTGCTCGATGGCCAGCCATTCGGGGTCAGGGACAATCTCGAGCATTGGCGCGGGCCTGATCCTGTTCGTACGGGCACCGGTATTCCTTCTCCCAGAATCCGGCGGCGGCTGTCAAGGCCACGGCCACGTCATCGCGCGCCTGGTTGTGGCTGCCCCGTTTGACCATGACGTAGCAGCCCTTGGTGTCGGGCTTGATCAGGGCGACCTTGATCGAGTGGGTCAGCAGGCGGATCGACTCCGGCTCGACCGACAGCGGCCCGTCGGAACACATCCGGCGCAGGGCACCGATGGCGTTGGTCACCATCGATCGCAGGCTCGGCCATGCCCATCAGCATGACTGACACGGTGGGCCCGAGCGACCCGATCGACCGCCGGCGGCTCCAGGGCGCGACCATCCCCCATGCCGAGACGGTCGTCTCGGTCTTGGCCGAGCCCACCCGGTGGATCGGGTTGGGCCCAGACGATGATCAGGGTGGGGGCTGTCCCCGGGGTGCCCGGTGTCCCCGTCGCCGTCATGGCGGACCCCCCAGGGATCATCGTCCGGGGCGTCCTCCTCCATCACCAGGTCATGTGGGAGGGCCATGATGTCGACGATGCTGTCCCCATGGTCGAGGACGCCCGGGGCCCGCTGTCCCGACCGGCATCTGGCCAGACGGGCCGGGGCGGCCCCAGCCCCGCCAACCCGGTCCGGCTCGCCGGTCGCCTCGACACCCCGGCCCTGCCGGTCCAGGGGTACCGCAACCGGGCCGCCCGGGGAGCGCGAGGCCGACGCGACCGTCCGTGACCTCCGGGCCGCCCACGCGCCGGTGGAGTCCGGCATCCACCGTCGCGGCCCCGAGCGGCGGACCTCCAGGAGGGGGGCATGGATCGCATCCGGGCCCATGGGGCCCACGGCTTTGACCGCAAGGTCAGCATGGGAGGGGGTGGTGCTCGCGATGCTCGCCTTCAACGTCCATCGTCTCGGCTGGCGGCGGCGCACCCAGCTGCGCCAGCAGCTGCGGCGGGCGGCACGCCAGCGCCAGCGGTCCGGCGGGCCCGGGCCCGCCGGCACCTCTGACCCCCGGCCATCCTGCAGCGCGCGGCGCGGCCGGAACGGCCTCGGTGAGCCCTTTGGGGATCACACGGGACCGATCGGGGCCTCGAGAGACCGGATTCGGGGACCTGGCGGGGCGATCGGGGTGGCAGGGAGAGGGTGCTGGCGTGACAAACGCGGGGGTTTCTGGCAGGCACGACTTCATCAATAGCCATTCATGCTACTCCATTTAGGACAGTGTGCAAATCCGTGTCAATGTCGGGACAATCCCCCTTCCGGCGGAGCCTGACCGGGCTTCCTGCTGCTTTCTTGAGAGAGTTGAAGGTGGTCCTGTGGACCTCCATGTTGTCCACAAGCCGGTTGAACACTTCATTGATCATGCACTGGCTGCGGTCAGTGATCGAGAAAGAGGCCTTGACCAACAGGACCCGTGTCTTTTCGCCCTTGCTGATGGTCACGATCTCTTCCGAGCCGTCCTCGTTGACAGCATAGCGCAGCACATCAGCCTTGTAGGTCGTGCCATCGATGGCCACCGTCGTGCCATCCGAAGACAGGCGGGCAACATTCTCTCCCAACTCCGACAGGATGCTGCGCATGGCATCGCGTTCGTGGTTCTTGACCTCCCCGAGCAGCTGCACGGCAGTGAGGGCCGGGAGACCCCCTTTGGCCCGCTCGTCATTGAGCCTGCGCATGACCCTGCGCGTGAGGTAATAGCCGGCGGTGGTGGCCAAGAGGCCTGTTCCGGCCAAGGCCCATCCAATGGGCGTGAGGCCCAGGAAGGTGGAGGTGGCAGTTCCAACCGGACTCTTCTGAGGGATGGATTTTGCCCAACGCGAAGGCCTTATATCCTCCCACTTTCATTCATATCGTGGTCTTCCCGATGTCTATCCCGGCCACTTCAGAGTGCAGTGGGGTATCATTTCTGCGGTCCATCAACTGGCAATTGAATCTGGAGGCCACCGGAAGGTTGTTGTTGCTGGAGCTTGATAAACGATCCGCCCCGATGATCCTCGATGATCTTGAAGCGCCTTCGCGTTGGGAGCCTCAAGCATTTCGATATTCAGGCCGATCTCAGTGCATTCCTGACAATGAATGTGGCGATCATGGGACTTGTTGTGATTGAGATCCGTCAGACGCTCCGTAATCCGCTTGACAGCATCATCCCTTTCCTTGGCCGATAAATCTCTCAACATTCCGTCTTCCAAGGCCCTCTTCAGGAACGATTTCGATCTCTCTATGGCCCATTCGCATTGCTGAAGAAAGGACGGGCTCAGCCTTCCAAGTATCGGGTTCCACACAAAAGCTGCCCGCTGATCCTGCTGAATATCGGAATAGGCCTTCTTCACCTCCTCGACGACGCCGACGCAAGGGATGCCATTGATCTGCGGATCAACCGGGCCAATGCTGGAGTGCTTCCCCATCAAGATGGATTCACAGGCACAAGCAAGCATTGTGCCTGCGGACATGGCGATTTGCGGCACAATGGCACGGATGTTGTTGCCGAACATCTGTTTCAAATAGTGAACAAGGGATTCGGTGGCGGCCACGCTGCCACCGCCCGTGTGGAGAAGGAGATCCAGCCCCTTGTTCCGGTCCATCTTGTGGATACAGGACATGAAGCCGTTCTTGTCTTCATCATTGATTTCGATGCCTTGAATTCCTGGCTTTGTCAGGAAGCCCGAGTAGTAGGCAATCACATTCCGATCGGTATGCTGGTGAAGATCCAGCAGGTGTCTTCAGCGTACGGTGTCGAAGGGGTGAGGGTCTCCTTTCTCGCTTGCTTCTTGTATCTCGCTCAGAACAAGAGACCAGTTGGGCATCTACCCCGCCTCGGGGCGCAGTGGAGATGGAATGCTGTGCCCAGCCGTTATGCTTGGGACATACCTGTATGCGCTTGGCACTGTTGGCTGAGCATAACCAGCAGCCGGAGTCACGATGTGCCCGCTTGCAATCAGTCGGTTCAACATTTCACCAGCAGTGATCGGCGAGTCCTCTGCCTTGAGTGGTGCATCAGTCTGGCGATGTTCAGTTGCAGAAGTATCAGACATGATTTTGCCTCCCGGGGTGTTCAGGCAATTGACAGATTATCATTCAGGGGAAGTTTACCACCGTGGACAAATTATACCACCGTAAATAGGGTCCATCCCAACACCCCACTGCCACTCTGAAGCGCAACGGCCGAGCGTCAACCGGAGAGAGGGGGAAGCCCGAGCGAGGGTTGACGCTCGGTGACCCCATCCTCGACCCGCCTGAACCGCTTGTCAGCCCCTTGGCAGCCCCATCGCGTCAATCGCGAGCATAGCGCAGCCCGCAGGGGCCAGCAAGGCCCCTGCGGTCCGGGGCGGGGAGAGGGATGCCGGGTGGCCGCAGGATCGCCGGTGCGGGACGCACCAGCCCCTGGGCTTCGGCGAAGGCCTCGGCCGGTGTCCGATCGCCCAGCACCTTGCGGGGCCGGTCATTGAGGGTGTCCTGGACGGCCGTCACCGCGGCGTCAGTGAGGGTCAGGACGTCGGTGCCCGCCATCACAGGGTGGGGGCAGGGACTTCGCGCACGAGGCCGTTGGGGGGCGCGTTGCGCCCCCCATCCCATGCTCACCAGGGGGCCAGGAGTGGTCGGGCCCGGGCAAAGAAGACGCCGGCATCGAGGGCCTTGGCCACCTGTCCATGGCAGGCGAACGCCTTGCCGCCCCGGCGGTGATGGTGTGGACAGCCGTCGGGGCGTCGGGTTTGAGCCGGGCCTGCAAGCTGGCCCCCACAGCGGCCGCTGTCTGGCGACGGGCGCGCGCCAGAGGGTGACCTTCGTCGCCCGGGTCCCGAGACTGACCAGGGCCCCCCTGTGGCCCCCGGATCCATGATCGCGTGCTGGCGATGCTCGTGTCGGCCTCCCGGGTCCCCCACGCGCTCCTTGCGCGCGACAAGGGCCGGTCGTTCGGCGCTGTCCACCCGATCGGGGCTGTGGCCCCGCCCGGCATGGCGGCCCCCCATCGGGCTGGATCTCTGGCAGTTCGGCGTCTTGCCCCGGATCGGGGGCGTCCGGGCGCCGGTGGCGCCAGAGGGTGCCACCGGCCTGTCTGTCGGCCCGGATGTGGGCGTCGATCCCCAATCGGTTGATCATGATGGGTGGGGGTTGATCATGATGGGCGACCGACCATGGGACGGTTGTCCCTCCGGGCGCGCCCGGCGATCTGTTCAGGACTCCAGCCCCGGGCGAGGTCGGCTTCGATCCGATCGGCGATGGCCGGCGTCCACCTCCAGGGGGTGGCGGCGGCCCCGGAGAGATGGGATTCAGGGCGCCGGGCGGTTGCCAGGCGCTCGGCCTGGTGGTGGCGATCGCCACGCTGGCCCCGGTTGCGGGTGAGCTCCCGGGCGATGGTGGCAGGGTGGCGGTCGAGCGTGCGAGCGATGGCGGCCTGGGACAGGCCGCGTGTCCTGAACGCATCAATCTGGCATCGTTCGGCAGCGGTCCGGGGGTGGGGCGCGATGGCATGACAGTCTCCGGCTGGTCTTGTCGAGACTGGGGCTGCCATCGGGCCCCGGTGTCATCACCCTCTGGGCAACCGATCCGGTCCGCACAGGGCGAACCGGCCCCGCTGCGAGCGTTGCACTTCAGAGTGGCAGTGGGGCACTTATCAGGAACATTGCCTTGGCGAATCAGAGGGACGCCCACGCGCCTTCTGCTTGGTTGGAACGGACGCAGGCATCGACAAAGCGCATCCCATCGGCACCGGCCGGGGCGGTGGGCATCTCGAGATAGCCAGGCGGCAGCATGCGCTGGTCACGGCGGGCAGCGACGGCGAGGGCAAATTCGGTGTAGAGAGTGGCCCAGGCCCCGAACGTGCCCTCGGCAAAGCCCCGGGCAGCATGGATGAGGCGTTCCACCCGGGGTGCGATGCCATGGCCATGACCCTTGGAGAGGATCCGGTCGGGTTCATCGCAGCGGCTGAACTTCAGCTGCTCGCAGCTTTCGAGATCCCATTCGAGCCCCCCTTCGGTTCCATAGATGCGCAGGCGCAGGCCACCCCGATTGCCCGCGGCCAGCCGGGTGGCCATGAGGGTGCCCGGGACAGATCCGCTGTGGCGGGTCCAGGCAAAGACCGTATCCTCCATGGGCTTGGGGGGTGCGCAGACGTGGAATTCGGCCCGCAGGTGGGTCAGGGGCAGGCCGCTGACAAAGGTTGCCAGATGGGCGGCATGGGTTCCGATGTCCCCGACACAGCTGGTGGGACCGGAGCGGGCAGGGTCGAGGCGCCATTGGACATGGGGTGCGTCCTGAACCTCGGGGGGCAGGAGCCAGTCCTGGAGAAACTCCACATGCATCTGGATGACAGTCCCAATCCCGCCCTCGGCGACGATGGCACGGGCCTGGCGGATCATGGGGAAACAGGACATGACGTAGGAGACACCCAAGACGCAGCCTGTCCCCTCGGTGCGCTGAACGAGGTCCTCGGCTTCGGGGAGATGGGTGGTCATGGGTTTGTCGCAGAGCACATCAATGCCAGCATCAAGGAAGATCCTGGCCACGGGGGCATGGAGATGATTGGGCGTGGTGATCATGACGGCATCGATCCCGTCGGCATGAGCGGCTTCGGCAGCGGCCATGGCCTCATAGGTGGTGTAGCAGCGGGATGCGGGCAGATGCCAGTCGGCCGCGGCGGCCTTGGCGCGGACCGGGTCGGATGAAAGGGCACCGGCCGTGATGGCCCACCGACCGGTCAGGCGAGCGGCCATGGCCTGCATGACGGCAATCCGTCCGCCGCCGACGATGCCGAGACGCAGACGGCGGGCAAGGCGGGGGAAAGGGCCATCGATGTCGATGGTCGTCGGTAACAGCATGAAACGTCTCCCTATGGTGGCGGTGGTGCGGCACCCTCAGGCAGGATCTCGACGGCAAGAAAGACTGAAGGCGTGATGGTCTCGTATTGATGCCAGGGGTAGTTGCCGTTGGCATCATAGAGCGGCCGATGGGTACAACCGGGGGCCATGGTCTCTTCAAGATAGAGGGTGGCGATGTCATTGGCGGTACATTGCTGCATCTTGCCAATGCCGATGATCTGCATGTGGACCTCGCGCATGCCCGGTCCGGGACAGAAGGGGTGTTCGCGGTGGAGGCCAACGCCGAGGGGCACGGAGGCGGCATGATACAAGGTCAGGCCGATGGAACCGACCCAGGCCTTGGGCGACATGTAGTGGGCAACGGTGGCGAGGCGCTCTTCACCCCGGACGGCATGGGCGGTTGGCCAGGTGGAGCGGATGCAGGCCAGGAGGGTATCAGTGTCGGGGTGGGCGGCAAACCCCTCGACGGTGACGGCATGGGCGATCCAGGGGAGAGAGGTCTCATGGAGGATGGTCGATTGGAGAGGACCGAGCCGCTGGGTGCGGATGGCCAGGGGAGTGGATGCGAGGTTGAGAATCATGGTGGGCGGGGCCAGGGTGCAGTTGCGGGTCGCCCGGACGACGCGGATGGTGAAGAAGGGGTCCCCGATCGTGAGTGTGTCTGTGATCATCGAGGCAGACCATAGTCGATGTTCATGCCGGCAATGGCGGTTGGTCGCAGGGGTGCAGGGCGCGGGCAATCGCTGGTGATCGTGATGGAATTGCCAAGGCGGGCGCTGGTGTCAAGGCCCGCCATGACCTCGGCAAGGTGGAGGCCGAACCGGGCACTGGCTCGGGGCGGTCGGCAGGTGCGGATGGCGTCAGTAAGATCGGCCACGCCGGCCCCGCGGGCATCGAAATTGAGACCGAAGGGATTGGCGGCGACCGACCAGTTGGCGGGAGCGTTGGGTCTTGGACGGGTGGTCCAGCGGGACTGGGCTCGGGTGCGGGTCCAGACGGGGCCGTGGAAGATGTTGGCACCATCACAGGGATCGGGATCGGGAATGCAGAGGGTGCCATCGGTACCGTAAATCTCGAGACGGGGCGTTTCGCTGTCCCAGACATCAAAACTGGTCATGAGATGCCCGATGGCCCCGCTGGCGAAAGCAAGGAGACCGAGACAGTGCGTGTCGACCTCGACGGGCAGGGTTTCGCCATGGCGAGGGCCATTCTCGATGGTGCGCACGGATTGGGGACGATGGGTCATGCCCATCACGCGCTCAATGGGTCCAAGGAGAAAGACCAGGACGGCCAGATAGTAGGGACCCAGATCAAGCAGTGGCCCGCCGCCCCGGGCATAGTAGAAATCGGGATTGGGGTGATGACGTTCAACGCCGTGGGTGGGCACGAAGGCCGCCGCGCCGATGGGTGTGCCGATGCGGCCCTGGTCGATCATCTGGCGGGCTGTCTGCCAGCGTCCGCCGAGGAAGGTGTCGGGTGCCGTGCCAACCATCAGATCCTTTTGGTCGGCAAGGGCAAGGATGCGATGGCCATCGGCAGGGTCGGTCACAAAGGGTTTTTCCGAATAGACATGCTTGCCGGATGCAAGGGCGGCAAGGGTGATGGGAGCATGGGCCCTGGGAATGGTGAGATTGAGGATGACATCGATATCGGGGTCAGTGAGGATGGCATCCGGTGCCAGGACCGAGGGAATACCATGATGGGCAGCCTTGGCCTGGCTTGCGGCCCGGTCGAGACTGCCACAAGCTGCCAGGGTCAGCCCATCGAGGTTGGCAAGATTGCGAAAATACACGTCCGCGATACGACCGGTACCGATGACCCCGATTCGCAGGGAATGGGATGCAGGCTTCATGGGGAAGGCAGGTCAGGCCCGGGTGCAGAGCAGGGATGCCATCGTGCGCTGCATGCGGTCAATGTCCGGTGGGATGCCGGTGAAGCGTTCGAAGGCGGCGGCCATCTGGTAGAGTGCCATGTGCGTCCCATCCATGACGGTCAGACCGGCCACACGGGCGTTGCACACGAGTTCCGTCGCATGGGGACAGTAGACACAATCAGCAACCCAGGTTGTGCGGGCGAGATGGGTGGGGTCGAAACTCTGACCGGGATGGGTGGTCATGCCGATGGGTGTGCAATTGACGATGCCGTCGAGAGCGGCCGGATCAAGGGCGGTCGGATCAAGGGCAGTGAGGGTCTGGGTGGCGGGCTTCCCCTTGCCAAGGCGGTCTGCGAGTGCGGTGCTGCGTCGGGTGTCGATGTCTGCAATGAGGATGCAACCCGCGCCAGCATCCATGAGGGCGGCACGCAGGGCATGGGGCCTGATCGGGGTCATGGCATTGTCAAACCTGGAACCCGAAGAGGCGCGGCAACCACAGGACCAGGTCGGGACTGAAGATCAGGAGGAGGAGGGCCAGGATGAGCACGGCCAGAAACGCCCAGATCTCCCGGATGATGTCCTTGAGAGGGATGCCGGTGACGGCATTGATGACGAAGAGCAGGATGCCATAAGGCGGTGTGATCAGGCCGATCATGGCGTTCACCACGATCAACACGCCGAAATGCACCAGATCGATCCCCAGGGCATCGGCCGTCGGAATGAAGAGCGGCACCAGCACCAGGATGATGGTTGTCGCATCAAGCACACAGCCCAGCAGCAGGACAAGGATATTGACCGCGATCAGGAAAACGAGGGGATGGACGTCAAGCCCGGTCAGGACATCGGTCAGCATGGCGGGGATGTTTTCCGACACGACGATGAAGTTCAGAATCAGTGCACCACCGATGACCACACCGACGGCCGCCGAGGACCGGGCACTTTCGACGAGAATGGCAAACAGGGAACCGGCTGTCAGAGAGCGATAGAAGACGACCGCGAGGATCAGGGCATAGAAGGCAGCCACGGCGGCGGCCTCTGTGGGGGTCGTGACACCGCCGTAGATCCCGTAAAGCAGAATGACCGGCATCATGAGTGCTGGAATGGCCTTGCCGGTGATGCGCGGAAGGGCCAGAAGCGGCACGGGGGTTTCCCTGGCAAACCCCCGCCGGTGCGAGATGGTGGCATTCATCGTCATCAGGACTGCACCCATGATCAGGCCGGGGATGATGCCGGCGAGAAACAGGGCCCCGATGGAGGTGTTGGAGACGAGGGCATAAAGCACCATGGGAATCGAGGGGGGAATGATCGGACCGATGGTGGCCGAAGCAGCAGTGATGGCGGCGGCATAGCCAGGCGAGTACCGGCCATCCCGGGTCATCATGCTGATGATGATCTTGCCGATGCCGGCTGCATCGGCGACCGCCGAACCCGACATGCCCGAAAAGATCAGGGATGCCATCACATTGACATGACCCAGACCGCCCCGGAAGCGGCCCACCACGGCCGTGCAGAAGGTCAACAGGCGGTCACTGATGGTCCCGGCATTCATGATGTTGGCGGCGATGATGAACAGCGGCACGGCCAGGAGCACGAAACTCTTGTAGAGACCCTGGAGGATCTTTTCCCCGGTCAGCGCGAGATCCATGCCGTTCATGCCAAGATAGACAAGGGAGGCCAGCATGATGGCATATCCGATGGGTGTCCCGATGCCGGCGAGGGCAAAGAGCGTGACAATGCAGAGAATGAATTCGAGACTCATCGGGGCAGATCCGTCGGAGCATTCGGGGGTCCAGGGTTGGGCTTGACCAGGGGGTCGTGGTCCTCCGGTGGGGCGCTGCGAACCAGAATCATCATGAACCGCCAGGCATAGCGGACGATGATGGCCAGCATGAACAGACCATAGATCGAGAAGATGGTCCGCATGGGAATCTTGGCACCGGTCAGGGGGTTGCGGACAGTTGTGGTCTTGCGGATCCCCATCCAGTCAATGTACTCAAGGGTGGGCAGGAACATCCAGGCCATGCCACCGGCAATGGCTGCACAGCTGATCAGGGCCAGGCCCTGCCGGACCCGCCGGGGAGCGGCCAGATAGACGATGTCAAAGCGGACGTGGTCCTGCTCCCGGACCAGAAAGGAACAGCCGAAAAAGACAATCCAGACCCAGAGGATCAGGCACAGTTCCAGGGTCCAGCCAAAGGGTGTGACCAGGACGTAGCGCGAGAAGATCTGCAGAAGGAATGTGACGAACATTGCCGCCAGCAGGGCGGCGGCAATGATCTTGACTCCAAGAGCGAGCCAGTCGCGCATGAGAATCACGACTGGCTCGCGCGGACCGTGATGACCGCGTCAGTTGCCCAGAGCGTTGATACGCTCCAGAACCCCCTCGGGCCAGGACGCAGCGAATTCACTGCCGACATACTGTTCCTGGACATGGCTCCGAAAGGCGGCAAGATCCGGAGTGTAGATCTCCACGCCCTGGCTCCGGATGAAGTCGGCCAGGCTGTTTTCCTTGTCGAGCTGCTTGAGCCGGCCCCATGCGGCGGCGGCATCGGCGGCCCGCTGCACCGTCAATTGCTGCTCATGGGTGAGACTGTTCCAGGTCGCAAGGGAAAAGGCGATGTAGTTCAGATCAACCAGGTGTGACGTCAAGGCAATCTGCTTGGTCACCTCGTAGAACTTGGCATCGACAACCGTGGGCAGAGGATTGTCCTGACCGTCGACAGCGCCGGTGGCAAGAGCCGTATAGACCTCGGTGAAGGCCATCGGCGTCGGTGAGGCACCCAGGGCGGATCCAAGGAACTGCCAGGCATCGGTGCCCGGCATGCGGAGATTGACCCCGGCCAGGTCGGCCGGTGTCCGGACATCGAGTTCCGACCGCGGCTGGCGCAGATTGACATGCCGCTTGCCAAGATACATGACGCTGAGCAGTTTCACGCCGAGCTCATCTTCCGCCTTCTGTTTGAAGGGATCCATCAGGGGGTCATTGAAGACGCGCACCTGGTGGGCTGCATCCTGATGCACATACCCCGTGGCAAAGATCGAGAATTCTGGAAAAAACTGGGCCATTTCCTGGGCCGAGGCGATCGACATGGTGAGATTCCCCCGGCTGATGGCCTCAAGTTCTGTCCCCTGGGCAAAGAGCGTGGCATTGTAGCCGGGTTGATAGTCGGCAAAATCCGCCACGAGTGGCGCAAAGACCTCAGCCATGGCCACGGACCGCTGATCCGTCTCGGACCCGGCTGTGGCCAGGGTGAATGTCATCTTGTGGCCGTCAGCAAGAACTGGTGCTCCGGCAAGCCCGACAAGACCGGTCAGGGCAAGAGCAGTGAGGCGTGTCCAACATGCTATGCGTCGCATTGTATTTCCTTCCTTCAAGAACTGATATGCGGAAGTCGCAGATAATCCGAATTCCCCCGTGACGCAAAGCGTCCATGCACGCCCGTGTCGGTCCCCTACCCGGCCCTGATCGTGATGACCGACCGGGTGCGGGCCGACTCGAGGATCGCCTCGATGACCGCGAGGGATTTCAGGCCCTCGATGGCCGGGACGGCGGGGGCGGTCTTGCCCTGCACGACCGCAGCAAAATGCTCCATCTGCCTGTGGAACGGATCACCGCTCTCATGCGCAAGGGTCCGGGGCTCGATGGGCGTTTTCCAGTCCGGCCGGTCCGCATGACGCCACAGGGTCAGGTCTGGAAGGGACAGGCTCCCCTCGGTGCCACCGATCAGATAGCACGAGGATGCCGTATAGGGATAGGCTGGATTTTCCCGGGCTGTCATCTCCCAGCTCCAGGGCGCCGCGATGCCATCGGCCACGCTGAGAGTGCCCATCGCACCGCTTTCAAACCGCAACAGGGCCACAGCCAGATCCTCATTCGCATGACCCCGCTGCGAGGCGACGGTCATGGCCTGGACCGACTCCACCTCCCCGCACAGGACACGCAGGAGATCAATATCATGGGTGAGATTGATCGAGACCGGACCGAAGCCTCTGGCTTGTCGCCAGGGCCCGGCCTGGAAATACGAGTCCGGTTTGGCCAGCCAGCAGGTGGCCTGGATGGCTCGGATCGTGCCAACGACACCCGAAGCGAGAGCGTCCGTGGCGCTCTCGATGATACCATTGTAGCGCCGGTGCTGGCCAATCAGCACCGGCAGATTGGTCGCTGTGGCGGCTGCGGTGATCCGACGGGCCTCTGTTACACTGGCGGCAATGGGTTTCTCGATCAGGGTCGGGACACCCGCCTTGATGCAGTCCAGGGCCTGTTCGGCATGGACAGACGTGGGGGTGGCAAGAACAACACCATCGGGGGATTCGGCGGCCAGCAGGGTCGCAAGATCGGCATGGACCGGACAGCCAAGCATCTCGGCTGCCACACGCCGTTCGGGCCTGTCATCGGCCACGCCGACCAGGAGGAGTCCGGGGGTGTGGTTGATGATGGCGGCATGATGCTGGCCGATCAGGCCATAGCCGACAACCGCAAGGCGGGTTCCGGTTGGCATCCTGTCGAGACTCCCCTACTGTGACGGCTCGCTGGAGCCCTTGGGCGTGATGCGCCCACAGCGAGGATGACCATCAATCCGGGATGCCGGCTGCATGACCTACGACCTCATTGTCCGCAATGCCACACTCACCGATGGCAGTGGTACCGATATCGCCATCAAGGGGGAACGCATTGCCGCGGTTGAACCCGGAATCGCGGCCGAGGCCGCCGAGACAATCGATGCCGGACATTTGCTGGTTTCACAACCCTTTGTCGATCCCCATTTTCACATGGATGCCACGCTCTCTTATGGCCTGCCCCGGCGTAATGCCTCCGGGACACTCCTTGAGGGGATTGCGCTCTGGGGCGAGCTCAAACCCCACCTGACCCATGCGGCAGTCAAGGAGCGGGCCCTGCGCTACTGCGACTGGGCCGCCGCCCAGGGCCTGCTTGCCATCCGGACCCATGTGGATGTGTGTGATGATCGGCTGCTCGCCCTCGAAGCCCTGATCGAGGTGCGTTCGGAAATCGCCCCCTACATTGACCTGCAGCTTGTGGCCTTCCCCCAGCATGGTCTCTACCGTGATCCGGATGGACACCGGAACCTGATCCGGGCCCTTGACCGTGGGGCCGATGTTGTCGGCGGCATCCCGCATTTTGAACGAACCATGGCCGACGGGACCCGGTCGGTGACCGAGCTCTGCGAGCTGGCGGCCGAGCGGGGCCTGCCAGTGGATCTCCATTGCGATGAAACGGATGATCCCCACTCGCGCCATATCGAGCAACTGGTTGCCGAGACCTGCCGTCTCGGCATGGGCGGCCGTGTGGCCGGTTCCCACCTTACCTCCATGCACGGCATGGACAATTATTATGTCTCCAAACTCCTGCCGCTGATTGCCGAAGCCGGGGTATCCGTCATTCCCAATCCGCTGATCAACATCGTCATCCAGGGGCGCCAGGACACCTATCCGAAGCGACGGGGCCTCACCCGGGTTCCCGAGATGATCGCCCATGGCATTCCTGTCGGTTGGGGCCAGGACTGTGTCCTTGATCCCTGGTACTGCCTGGGCAAGGCCGACATGCTCGATGTGGCTCACATGGGCCTGCATGTCGCCCAGATGACCAGCCTTGCCGACATCCGGCACTGTTTCCGGATGATCACCGAGATCAATGCCGCCATCATGGGTCTTGACGAGTTTGGCCTGGCCCGGGGGCGCCTGGCCAGCATGGTCATCCTGGATGCCAACTCACCCGAGGATGCCATCCGGCTGCGGGCCGATCGCCTGACTGTCATCTCCCGGGGCCGCATCATCGCCCGCCGGCCCCAATCGGATCCTGTTCTCGATCTGCCCGGCCGACCGGGCAGGATCACCCTGCGCCACACGGCCCCCACAGGGGACGCCGAGATCGGCAATGGGCAGGAATGAGTCCCTCCGGCACTACGGCGTGATGATAAGGGCAAGAAGCTGGTCGATGGACGCCTTGGCATCGCCAAAGAACATGCGCGTGTTGTCGCGATAGAAGAGCGGGTTCTCGATCCCCGAGTAGCCGGTGCCCTGCCCCCGCTTGGAGACGATGACCAGCCGGGACTTCCAGACTTCCAGCACCGGCATGCCGGCGATGGGAGAGTTGGGATCATCGAGGGCGGCGGGGTTGACGATATCGTTCGAGCCGACCACGATGGTCACGTCCGTATCAGGAAAATCAGGGTTGATCTCGTCCATTTCCAGAACGACATCGTAGGGCACCCGGGCCTCGGCCAGGAGCACATTCATGTGGCCTGGCAGACGGCCGGCCACGGGATGGATACCGAAACGAACCGTCTTGCCCTGGGCACGCAGCCGTGTGGCCAGATCGCTGATGGCGCCCTGGGCCTGGGCCACTGCCATGCCGTAGCCCGGCACGATGATCACCGAGGAGGCATCCTCAAGGGCCGCTGCCACCCCCTCGGCCGCGATGGATTGCTGTTCGCCCTCGACGGCTTCAACCGGTGCACCGGTCCCGCCAAAACCGCCGAGGATCACGCTGACGAAATGCCGATTCATGGCCCGGCACATGATGTAGGACAGGATGGCGCCTGACGATCCGACCAGGGCACCGGTGACAATCAGGAGGTCGTTTTCCAACGTGAAGCCAATGGCGGCGGCGGCCCAGCCGGAATAGGAATTCAGCATCGAGACCACCACGGGCATGTCCGCACCACCGATGCCCATGATCAGATGCCAGCCGATCAGGCCCGCGATCACGGCCACGGCGATCAGGGTCCAGAGTTCGGCACCAGCCAGATACAGCCCACCCAGCACCATACAAGCCAGCGTCATGGCGAGGTTGAGCCAGTGGCCACCGGGAAGCTGGCGCGGCAGGCCCGACAGGGTTCCGGCGAGTTTGCCATAGGCGACGACGGATCCCGTGAACGTGACGGCACCGATGAAGATTCCAAGGAGAACCTCGACCTTGAGGATGACGATCTCGACGGGATCCTTGGCCGCGAGCCGGGCAGCAAATCCCGTCAGATCCCCAGTGCTGGTCAACCCCTGGACCTCGGTCAGGACCATATCGGCATTGAGACCAATGAACACGGCGGCCAGGCCGACAAAGGAATGAAGCATCGCCACGAGTTGTGGCATGCCTGTCATCTGGACCCGGAAGGCAACGATCAGCCCGATCACCGATCCGACGATGATGGTGCCCAGCAGAATGTCCCAATTGGCGATGGCAGTCGGGTCATGATCGTCAGGAAGGAGCGAGACTGCGGTGGCCAGCATGGCCAGGGCCATACCAAGCATCCCGAACCAGATGGCCCGTTTGGCGCTCTCCTGACCAGAGAGGCCTCCAAGGGCAAAAATGAAGAGGACAGCGGCGGCAAGATAGGCCGCTGAGATGACACCACCAGTCAAGAGCCTGTCCTCAACTCTTGCGGAACATGGCGAGCATGCGCCGGGTTACGGTAAAGCCACCGACAATGTTGATCGTGGCAATCAGAACCGAGATGGCTGCGAGCACAACGACTGCCGGATGGTCGGAGACAATCTGCAGCATCGCCCCCACCACAATGATCCCGGAAATGGCATTGGTGATCGACATCAAGGGCGTGTGCAGCGCATGCGTGACATTCCAGATCACATGGTAGCCCACGAAGCAGCTGAGGATGAAGACGATCAGGTGCTGCATGAAACTCACCGGTGCCACCAGCCCCAGGGCCAGCAGGATCAGGGTCCCGGCCACCAAACTACCGGACTTCAGCCGCCGGGACCGGGCCTCACGGGCCAGACGGTCGGCTTCCGCCGCGGCAGGATCGGGCTCCGGTGCCTTTGGCGGTACCGGTTTGGGCACGGCCACCGTTTTGGGTTTGGGCGGCGGGTAGGTCACGTCCCCCCCATGCGTGACCACCGAGCCCCGGATCACCTCATCCTCCATGTTGACCACGATCCGACCGTCACGGTCCGGGGTCAGGTCACCGAGCATCTGGGTGATGTTGGAGGCATAGAGCAGGGAGGCCATGTTCGGCATGCGCGATGGCAGATCGGTATAACCGAGAATCGTCACGCCAGAATCGGTCTCGGTCTGCTCCCCGGCAATGGTCAGTTCACAGTTGCCACCGGTTTCAGCAGCGAGATCGACAATCACGGCGCCGGTCGGCATGGCCTCGACCATATCAGCAAGCCAGAGTTTGGGCGCCGCCGTCCCGGGGATCAGGGCCGTGGTGATCAGGATGTCGGTCTCGGGAGCAATGGATCGGAACAACTCGAGTTGCTTGGCCCGGAATTCGGGAGATGAGGGTTTGGCATAACCTCCGGCGTCCGTCTGCCCGTCATCAAAATCCAGATAGAGGAACTCCGCCCCCATGGAAGCGATCTGCTCGGCCACTTCCGGACGCACATCAAAGGCCCTGACAATTGCCCCCAGCGAGACGGCCGTCCCGATCGCCGAGAGACCGGCAACTCCGGCCCCGACGACAAGCACGCGGGCGGGTGGAGTCTTCCCGGCCGCCGTGATCTGGCCCGACAGGAAGCGACCGTAATGGGTGCCCGCCTCCATCACAGCCCGATACCCGGCGATATTGGCCATCGAAGACAGCGCATCCATCTTCTGGGCCCGTGAGATCCTTGGCACCATATCCATCGCCACGACGGTCACCTTGCGCGCACAGGCCTCCGCCAGCAGCGCCTCATTGCGCCCGGGATAGAAGAAGGAAATCAGGGTCTGGCCAGCCCGCATCCGGGCAAGATCGTTCAGGGTCGGTTCACTGATTCGGACCAGGATGTCACTGTCATTGATCACATCGGTCCGCTCGATGACCAGGCTGGCACCGGCCTCCACATAGGCATGATCAGGGAAGCCGGCCCGCAGACCCGCCCCCTGTTCCAGAACGACATGGTAGCCGAGTTGACCGATGCGGCGGGCTGAATCCGGTGAGATGGCCACCCGCCTCTCTTCAGTTCCGGTCTCGTTTACGGCACCAACGCGCACAGGTTTCTCTCCGGGCATCCTGACCAATCTGCCATCGACATGGCGATGCCACCATAATGCCAAGCGAGGAGCAAAGAAAGCCGGTCCACCGCATCAGCCAGTTGACTGCTGCCGGGCATGGCATCGACCCTGTCGATTGGTCCATGGCGCCTGCTGGACTCCAGGGCCCGGTGATACGGGAACACATGGCATGGCAAGACAGCAAGATCGTGGCCCAGGTCACGCCCGCAGGGCATCGGACTGAGCGTGCCACAGGGCCAGGACGGGATGATGGGGGGGCAGGAACTGTCGGGGGCGTGCATTGAATTGGTGCCCCCAGAGAGACTTGAACTCCCGACCTCCTGATTACAAATCAGATGCTCTACCAA
This sequence comes from Paracoccaceae bacterium, assembly GCA_965215545.1. GTDB lineage: Bacteria > Pseudomonadota > Alphaproteobacteria > Rhodobacterales > Rhodobacteraceae > MPNP01. Next base: position 2,185,012 of record OZ244066.1, on the reverse strand, counting down.
CTGAGCTATAGGGGCAGACGATTCCGTGTCCGGCACAGGGAGCAAACACGTCCCATGCAGATCCAGTACCCTGTTACAAGACTGGCATCGGGATGCAATGTTGCAGGATTGCAAATTGGGGATTCCCTCAACCGTCCGGATGGGTGCAATGGGAGGAGTTGCGGTGCCCATTGGTGATATGGGAACGGGCAATGATGAAGACGCCGAGACTGCCGATGAGGGTGATCAGGAGGGCTGCGGGTGCGGCGGCCGAGAGATTCTCGAGGGAAGCCTGTTCGTAGACATGGGTGGCCAGGGTATTGAAGTTGAAGGGTTTGAGGAGCAGGGTGGCTGGGAGTTCCTTGACACAATCGACGAAGACCAGAAGTGCAGCGGTCATGAGGGAGCCCCTGATCATGGGGAACTGGATGGTCATGAAGGCCTGGGATGCTGACCGCCCCAGAGTCCGGGCGGCCATGGTGAAGGTGGGCGAAACCCGTCCAAGGGCGGCGTCGGCAGCCCCTTGGGCGATGGCAAAAAAACGGATGGTATAGGCAAGGACAACAGCCCCGGCCGAACCGGTGAGCAGCAGACCGATCTCGATATCAGTGAGGGCCAGGATACTGTCGGCGAGGGCATGATCGAAGAGGGTCAGGGGAATCAGGATCCCGATCCCGATCACGATGCCGGGGGCCGCATAGCCCAGACCAGTCAGGGGCAGCAGCGTGTTGGCGAGACGGCCGGAGTGGTGTTGGGTCCAGGTGACCAGCCAGAGGGCCGCTGTGACAGTGAGGAGGGCAGCAGTGGTCGCGGTGATCAGCGTGTTCAGCATGACAGCGGGCAGTTGGTGCGAAAATCCCATATCCGGAGCGGTCACGGCATGAAAGAGCAGGACGCCGCAGGGCAACAGGAATCCAATCGTGACAGGAATCAATGTGGCAATGGCCAGGAGAATGCCCGTCAGGGTGGACGGACGGCGCTCACTCTGTTGGCGGGCGCGGGGTGCTGTCTGGGCATAGCGGGAGCGGGAGCGCAGGAGTCGCTCAAACAGGAGCACAATGGCAATGCAGGCGAGAATGGTCACGGATACCTGTGATGCCGCGGTGATGTCATAGCCCTGGAACCAGATGCTGTAGATGCGGGTGGTCAGGGTCTGCACGGCAAAGTAATCCACAACACCATAATCAGCGATGGTCTCCATCATGACAATCGCCAGGCCCGCCACGATTCCCGGACGAACCAATGGCAGGGCCACCCGCAGGGTACGCGAGAGGGGGCCGGCACCGAGCGTACGGGCCACCTCGAGTGAGGCACCGGATTGCTCTCGCAGGGAAATGCGGGTCAGGAGATAGACATAGGGATAGAGGCCGGCAGCAAGGATCAGGATGGCACCGCCAAGCGACCGGATCTCGGGAAAGGCATAATCCTGTGCGGACGTCCAACCAAAGAGGCTGCGCAGACCCGTCTGCACCGGGCCGGCATATTCAAGAAAGTCGACAAGGGCATAGGCGCCGACATAGGCCGGCAGTGCCAGAGGCAGAAAGAGCAGGACCTCGATGACGGCCCGGCCAGGAAAGGCATAGTTGACGACGGCAAAGGCAGCCCCGACACCCGTCAGCCCGGCAAGGCACGCCACACCCAGAACAAGAAGGAGGGTGTTGGCAAGGTAGCGTTGGAAAGCGGGATTGAGAAGTGTCGAGGTTGCGGTATCGCTGTCATCAAGGGCAAGGACAACAATTGAAAGAATGGGCATGAGCACAACCAGGGCAATGACCAGGGCCGGGAGCAGGCCGAGAACGGTTTTGAGACCTGGCATGAGCGATCACGGTCGAAAATATGGGACGTTCAGGCGGCGGGGTCAGGCGGCGGGACGAGGGCGACCGGGTCTGCCAGTGTCGGGGCGAGTGGCAGGGAGAACGACATGAGTCTGGGAATCATGGGGATCATCGGCATCATACTGGCTGCATCCGGCCTTTTGGGCATTGGCTGTTCGATTGCCAGACTCCTTGCCATCCGGCGATCGGGGCTGGCCGATCAAGAGGCCCGGGATGCCATGCTGGTCCTCCTGCCAAAGAACATGCTCGCGCTGCTGGCAGCCGTGGTGGGCCTGATGCTGATGGTCATTGACCTCGTGATCTGATGCAGTCATGCGTCAGGACCGTGACCGTCCGTCAGGGCCGAAATCGTCGCATGCAGGACCTGCAGGCTGCGCGGCGAAGACATCCTGTGGCCCTCTCCCTTGAGGATGGTCAGCGAGAGATCATCACAGTCAACATGGGACAGCAGGCGCAGCGCCTGCGTGAGCGGGACATCGCTGTCGTGGTCACCGTGCAGCAGCCGCACCGGCATGGGCAGTGCGAGCGGACGGTCAAGAACACAGGAAGCAGCCCCGTCCGTGAGCAGCTGTTGGGTGATGGGAATGGCATCCCCACCGGACTCGGAGGGAAGCGGGAAGACTCCCGTGGTGGCAAGGGACTCGGCCTGGTCGGGCGTGAGGGACGCGGTGAGGGTGGTGGTGAAATCCGGGGCGGCGGCAATGAGGACAAGACCGGCAACCCGATCGGGGTGCTGACGGGCAAAGTGCAGGGCAATCCAGGCACCCATCGATGACCCGACGAGAATCTGGGGGCGACGCCCGGCGAGGGTCGACAGGACCTGCTCTGTCTCGGCAATCCAGTGGCGGATGGTCCGCCGGGTGAAGGTGCCGCCTGACTGGCCATGACCGGAATAGTCAAAGCGGATGCAGGCAGATCCGGTCCTCTGGCAATGCGTGTCGAGATACGCCGCCTTGGTGCCCTCCATGTCGGACATGAGCCCGGGCAGGAACACGATACCGGGATCCCGTCCCTTGCGCAGCCGGTAGGCGATCCGTTGATCATCAAGTGAGAGGAACTGCAGATCGGCCACGAATGCTCTCCGGTCAATAACAGTGTGACGTGATGGGCCGGACCGATCCCTGCGCCACAGAATCATGGGGCGAGAATGCCTCACATGCCCAGGAAATGCCAGAGCACCCCGGCAACACGAATTGACCCGGCGGGAAAAATCTGCCATGGTCGCCGGATCCGCAACCGGGTGCAAAGTGGGCACCAAATCGAGGAAATCTCCATGTCCCCCACTGTCACGATCACACTTCCTGACGGATCGACCGCTCAGCACCCCCGGGGGGTGACCGCCCTTGAGGTGGCCGGTGGTCTCGCCAAATCCCTGGCCAGGAAGGCAATTTCGGCTACCGTCGATGGTACCCACTGGGATCTGCAGTGGCCGATCGAGATGGATGCCGCTGTTCGGATCAACACCATGGCCGATGAGCCGGCTGCCCTTGAACTCATCCGTCATGACCTGGCCCATGTCATGGCGCGCGCCGTGCAGGAACTGTGGCCGGCAACCCGGGTGACGATCGGACCAGTCATCGAGCATGGCTGGTATTACGATTTTGACCGCACGGAGTCCTTCACGCCGAACGACCTCGCCCTCATCGAAAAACAGATGCGATCCATCATCAACAGCGCCGACCCTGTCCGCTGCGAGGTCTGGAGTCGTGGAGAGGCCCTTGAGTTCTACCAGTCACGAGGTGAGCGCTACAAGGTCGAGCTCGTGGAGGCCATCCCGGACGGCGAGCCGATCCGCATGTACTGGCATGGTCACTGGCAGGATCTCTGCCGCGGACCGCATCTCCAGCACACCGGCCAGCTGCCAGCTGATGGTTTCATGCTCGATACCATTGCCGGCGCCTTCTGGCGGGGCGACCCGGCCCGATCCATGTTGCAGCGGATCTACGGGTTGGGATTCCGTCGGCGCGGGGATCTCAAGCAGCATCGCCAGCGCGTGGAAGAGGCCAGGAAGCGGGATCATCGGCGTCTGGGTGCATCCATGGATCTCTTCCATTTCCAGGAGGAGGCTCCGGGGATGCCGTTCTGGCACCCCAACGGCTGGACGATCTACACCGAACTGCGCTCGTATATGGCCCGCAAGCAGAAACAGAACGGCTATCGGGAAGTCAACACACCGCTGGTCGTCGATCGTGCCCTTTGGGAGCGGTCAGGACACTGGGAGAAGTTCCACGAACACATGTATCTGGTGAATGTCGATGAAGAGATCGATACCACGGGACGGATCAGCGCCCTCAAGCCGATGAACTGTCCGTGCCACGTCCAGATCTTCAATGCCAGCCAGACCAGTTACCGGGATCTCCCCCTGCGCCTGGCCGAGTTCGGGTCCTGCACCCGTTACGAACCCTCCGGTGCCCTGCACGGTCTGTTGCGCGTGCGCGGCTTTGTCCAGGATGATGCCCATATCTTCTGTGAGGAATCGCAGATCGAGGCGGAAACGGCCCGCTTCATCGCCCTCCTCTCGGAGGTCTATGCCGATCTTGGTTTTTCATCCTTTGCCATCAAGTTTTCCGACCGCCCCGACGTTCGCGCGGGAGATGATGCCGTCTGGGACAAGGCCGAAGCAGCGCTGGAACGCGCCACCCGCGCTGCTGGCTGCCCCTATGAACTCAATCCGGGGGAAGGAGCGTTCTACGGTCCCAAACTCGAGTTCATCCTGACTGATGCCATCGGTCGTGACTGGCAGTGCGGGACTCTGCAGGTCGATTTTGTCATGCCGGCCCGCCTCAATGCCCTCTATGTGGGCCAGGACGGCAATCGTCACCATCCCGTGATATTGCATCGGGCCATCCTCGGCAGTTTTGAACGGTTCATTGGCATCCTGATCGAAAACTACGCTGGCAGCCTGCCGCTCTGGCTCGCCCCGCACCAGGTGATTGTTGCAACGATCGTCTCGACTGCCGATGACTATGCTGCTGAAGTCCTGGCCCGGTTGCGTACAGCCGGTCTCCGTGCCGAGAGCGACACGCGCAACGAGACAATCAATTACAAGGTGCGCATGCATTCCCATGCCAAGGTTCCCCACATCCTGGCCATCGGGGACAAGGAGGTCAGGGACCGAACTGTCGCCCTGCGGACACTGGGCAGCAAATCCATCGACGTCATGCCTCTCGATGCGGTCGTTGCCCGGCTTGTCACATCATGCCGGCCGCCGGATGCCATCCGCACTGCAGATGACTGATCATTGATCCGGCAGCGGGGCGGGATGGATCGGTCATCCATCGGGGGACGAGGAATGGCCAGCCAATCGGCATTTTCGTGTTGAATTCGGTCCATTCGTCGTTATAGCCGTGCAGGACATTCCGGAACCTTGAAGGGGTAACAGCGATACAACGACGACTAGCGAATGCGAGACCAGCCCTTGTCGAAGGGCCCCGGTCCAATGAACAGATTGATGCACCGTCCATTCGGCTCATTGATCACGAAGGCAACAATCTGGGTGTCACGACACCGGAAAGGGGGATGGAGCTCGCGTTCGAAACCGGCCTCGATCTGGTCGAAATCTCGGCCAAGGCTGATCCCCCGGTGTGCAAGATCCTGGACTACGGCAAATACAAGTACGAGCGCCAGAAGGGCACCAAGCAACCCAAGCCGAACAGCACCAAGGAGATCAAGTTTCGCCCCAGCACCGGCGACCATGACTATGGTGTCAAGCTGAGGAAAGTTCAGGACTTCCTTGATAAAGGTGACAACGTCAAGATCACCGTGCGCTTCCGGGGTCGTGAGATGCTTCACAAGTCAATCGGTATCGACATGCTCCATCGTGTCTGCGAGGACATGGCCGGCCATGGCCGGACAGTCGGTGATCCCAAATATGAAGGGCGACAGATCCACTGCCTGCTGGTCCCGGCCAAGTAATCCGGGTCCCGGAACAACCAGCGTCCCTGCCGAAGAGGCATCAGCCGTTGCGCGGACGATGGGCAAGTGGAGCCGCAGCCTGGTACTGCCTCACTTTGCAATCCGCTTCCTGTAGGTCTTGAGCCGCTTCGGCTTGGGCACCCAGGCATTGATCAGGCCTACAATCCACTCCATATCACGCAGCGCATCGGTCACGCCAGCTGCCATTGCCGGGGTGCAGCGTAAGGATTGGTGGATCTGGACAAAGTCGTCGTGGCCGAAATGGAGGCTCAGCATGTGGATGTGGTTCGCGATCTTCCTGCTGGACGCATTGGTCAGGCGGACAAAGCAACGCATCGACATCCGCATGGTCAGGTTCTGTCGTTCCACATAGATGGTTGAGATGTGATCGAGATCCGGTTTGCCCTCAATGGCATCCACACGCTCACCGTTGAATTCGGATGGGCTGTATTCGCGTTCCGGTGATGTGCGGTCATCATCGCCATAGAGTTTGACCAGCATGGCATCTGGGAACGCCCCATTCTCTGTCGAAACGCATCAGAGCGGTGCGGCCGGTCATGGGGTCGATGCGGCGTCCTGGAGCGTGTCAAGGTGACGGCGTCGCCGGTGGCGGGCGAGGGCCTCCCTGAGGAGAGGACGCGGCGGGTCGGCATTGCGACGCCAAAAGCTCGTCTTTGCCTCGAGCCTGCCCGCTTGCGTCCACCGCAGCCCCATCCTGGCATGGCGCCAGCGTTTGACATGCCGACAGGTCGGCCGCACGACACTGGGCCTTGCGTCAATGCTGTTGGGGCTGGCGAGCGACGGGCGAGGGCGCGCAGCGGCCTCTCTGCCGGCCCGGGGCGAACCCGCGTCAGGCTCGCATCAAGACCCCCGGGAGGGTGACCAGGATGGGGGATGGCACGGGCCGGGCCCGGGGCTGCGTCGTCTACGCGACGGGCAAGGCCGCACAGCGGTCGCGGCGGCGGCGCGGAATCGTCCAGCGCCCGGGGCTGCCGGAGAGCCGCCCGGACCGCGGCCGGCAAGGGATCGGGCCGGCGGTCCGGCCGAACCGTTCAAAACTCCTGTGGATATCCTTCGGTGCCGGCCGCAAGGTCAGGCGATGGGCAGGATGGGGTGGCCGACGGGCGAGACGGTGGGGTCGAGCGTGTCAGGGTGGCGGGTCCTTGCCCATGACAGGTGATCCCGAGCCCCGCAAGCTCAGGGGGACGCACCACCACCCCGGTTGGAACGTTTCAACAGAGAATGGGACAATCCCGTTCCAATCAGCCGCAAATCCCTTATAGCCCGATATTAAGCTTAACGCAGGAGATAAGCCGACCAAAGAGACCCACAGGAAAGCCGTCGCATGAATACGCTGAACCGTGAGCAGGGGAGAAACCCTAATCTTGGCTTTGGAATGGTGCCGCCCAGACCAGAGACACTCAGTCGGTATCTTCATTCGGCACAAAACGTCGTTGATATACTGTTTGGTTCTGAACCCAACGAAAATGCCTTGGATTCTATCAGCGAGGTTAAAGGTCTGTGTAATCGAGTTCTTCGTGAAGATCAACCCGACTGGGTTGTTGTCTGGCTTCGCCTTGGTCTTCCGAACAGACGAAGACTGAAGTGGATGGCCCGCGATCTCCCGACCTTCCGACAGGCCGTGAAGGAGGGTGACGTGCATGGCTATGAGTGGGTTGCCGAAAGTCTGCAGCGTGCAGGGCTTGGAACGGCGTTGAGATTCTTCATCAAGGGCGATGAGCTGTCCCTTGAGGAGGGGTGCGGCTATCTCTATCTGCTGAGCACCCGATCAGACCGAAGCCTGATCAAAATTGGACAAACCCAAAGAAGTCTCTTGAAGCGCGTCGAAGAGATCAACCGAGCCACCGGGGTGGTGGATCCGTTCAGCCCCCGCAACATCTGGTTTGTGGTGGACCCCGTGGGTGCAGAAAGCGCGGCCCATGAACTGCTGAGTGAATACCGCGTAAGGGTTGACAGGGAGTTCTTTCGTATCGAACCAAGAGAAGCGTCCCGCAAGATCACAGAACTGCTGAGAACAACGGATGCCGAGGCACGTCCTTCTGGCTACGTGAAGTTCATAAATGCAGACAAGCGATATGGTTTCATCAAAGCGGCTGATTCAGACTATTTCTTCCATATGTCAGAATTGCAGGGTCTTGAACTCCATGACATCCAGATCGGCAACCAAGTGACATTCACTCGACTCGACACGCGTCTTGGGCCTGCTGCAGCTGACGTGCGGAAGACGAGGGAGTTTGACGAAACGACTTAACCCATCATGGAGAAGTTCATCACAGAACTGATGCGTGATTTCCGCCCACCGCCCATCCGATGATCATCTCGATCCACTTTCCCCGCGACCGCCCCGTCCACCGAGGAGATGCTGGTTGCGTTCCTCGCTGTTGCCGATGACGCGTTCCGGGCTGCGACGGCCTCGGGTTTCCTGGCCGGGTCCGCTGAAGGGTCGGCAGTGAAGGGGGAGGGTATTCTATAAATGTACAAATCTTACAGTCGCTGTAAACCAAGTTGCTTCGATCCTGGGCAACCAGTATCGGTCTCTTTCCCGGCCAATTTGGTATGGATAAAGAATTGATAGGGGAGGTATCTGAGGAACGGATCCATGCCCAAACCTGATGCCAAAGCACTTCACCCCCATGTGCCCTTCCTCTACGAGATGGCCGTGTCGTTTTTCGACATGGCCAAAGACAATCTCGAGCAGTTTCTGCACGCAATCGATGGATACAGGGAGCTAGAAGTCGACTCGCAAGGTCAACTGGAATTACCAAAACACGTTGCGGCTAAAATCAAGGATCTTCCGCCGGACATGGTGACTGCCTATGTGGGAGCCTGCTTGTCGGCCACGACCACCCTCGGTCTGGCCTATGTGCATGCATTCCGGCTGCTGGGGTTTCTGGCGCGCAACAGGGATCCTCTCCCGGCAAATACTGCCACACCGAACCTTGTTGAGATGTTCGACGCCCTTCCGACCGCCACCCAGCAGGCATTGTGCACTATCGATGGCAAGGTGAAGGCCCATGATATTGAGATGGAAATCACCTCCGGGCAATTTCCTGAAGAGCGCAAGGATACCACCTCAGAAAAGAGCCAGGGCTTGCGCGAAACCCTCGCCTACTGGCAATCGCAGAGATTGCTGCACGACAGCCACCGCTCTCTCTTTGGCTCTGGCGTGCAATCAACACTGCGTCTGTTCATTCCGTACCGATCCATCCTTGTTCTCGACAGGATCCTTGCCGAGCAGATTGCTCCGCGGGGCGGTGCCACCTATGAAACCGTTGACCAACGCATGGCAAGATATGACGAGGGACCTGTTCTCAAGTGGGACGAGGACAGGATTCAGGTGGAATTACCAAAACGGTTGGGGCGGACATTGGAGGCCCGGTGGCAACCCAATGTGACTTCGGTCGTGCGGATCCGGAAAAAGGGAACAACTTCTTGGAGCCCAGGATTTGAAACAGTGCTAAACAGATGTGGTTTTGTCGATCTGGAACCCGGAACCGACTACGAGATCAAGTTGACCCACAAGAACGAGGTCGGTGAAGGTGAGCCGGTAATAAAGACGATGACAACGCTCGCAGATGAAGATTAGGAAAGACAGATGTTCGCTGCCTTGACCCCAAATCCCAAGAATGCGCCCTCTCCCAGCCCACAATGGTCACCGCTTGGCCGTAACTCTGGGTCTACATGGCACCACGAAGATACTGCCACCTTCCCCCATGTGGTCGCGGGGAGAATTGACTGCTGGATGGGTGGAAAGGCGGTGCAGACGAAAGAATTTTTTCTTGATCCAAATTATCCTTCCAGACAGACCATCAAGGACATTGACTTATTCCCTCGTGAGATCGTGTTACATTTTGACCGGCCTCGCCCTGATATTAAGAAAATCCGCGAAGCCCAAAGTGGCTTGAGGATTTTTGTTCAAACCTGCAAACGATGGGGGCTGGATCAAGAAGGCCAATTGGCCCTGCTTGGCTATAACTCCACGGACCCTGCAGGTAAAAACGTGCTGGCGGGGCATGTTCCGATTGACCCCCAGCCCCTCATAGACCGTGTGGCACACATCATTGCCATCAGCATTGGTCTTGGGATTTTGTATGATGAAAACATCGATGCAGAAAAGCAATGGCTAAAGACACCAAGAAGAATTCTTGGCAACAGGTCTCCATTCGGCTGTATGCAGAACACTGGCATGGATGATCTGATCACCATCAACCGGATGGTCGAGCGTGAAAGGGGTCTTTGATCCTTGCTTGATGAATGTCCAAAAACCCAAGAAACTAAAACTGTCCTGCGGTTGGTCGCTGTTTTTGAGGAAGACGAGACACTCACGAACCGGTTGCTCGCGCGTCAAACCGCCCTGGAAGACATCCGTGCTTTTGTACATGTCATAGACAAGGTGTCCTCATTTCCTCTTGAGGATGCCATCGACAGATCATTCTTGCCACGCAAGAATGACACAACGCCGTTTAGAATAAGCCGTTTCAGCGATGGAACGATCGGCGTCTATTACTCAGCGATTGAAGAAGACACCTGCAAGAAGGAGGTTGCATTTCACTTGGGGCAAGAGACGGGTGATTTGGGCAATGACCTAAACCCGCGCACCTATCGTCTTATCAAGTGCGATTATCAGGGCCTCACAGCCGACCTGTGCGGCAAGGAAGAGGAGTACCCCAGCCTCACAAGCGCGACAGAAGAGGGCTATCCGTTTTGTCAGGATCTTGCAAAAAGGGCGATTGCGGAGGATATTGATGGCTTCTTCGTGCCCTCAGCCCGCAATGCCAACGGAACATGTGTTCCAGTCTTCAAGCGGGAATCTCTTGTCAACATCCGCGATAAAGGCCCGCGCACGGCCACGGTGCGAGGTGGGCAGCTCCAATTCTAGAAATTGTCACAATGTCCTTCTCCTCGCCCGCCTCAAACGTATCCAACACACGCCCTCAATCAGACCGTTCCGGCCCGCCCTAAAACCTTCCAGGAAATGCCCCACTATCCATGTTGAGAACTCCGTTCGGGAACGTCCCATTCCCTGTTGAAACGCATCAGAGCGGTGCTGCCGGTCATGGGGTCTATGCGGTGTCCTGGAGCGTGTCAAGGTGACGGCGTCGCCGGTGGCGGGCGCGAGCCGCCCTGCGGCGAGGACGCTGCGGGTCGGCAGTGCGACGCCGGACACCCGTCTTTGCCTCGAGCCTGCCCGCTTGCGGCCACCGCAGCCCCATCCTGGCATGGCACCAGCGTGTGCCAGTCCGACAGGTCGGCCGCCCGACACCGGGCCGTGCGTCAATGATGGTGGGGCTGGCGAGCGACGGACGCAGGTCCGCAGGCCGGCCCGGGCCGGATCCGCATCAGGACCGCATCAAGACCCCGGGGGGTGACCAGGATGGGGGCTGGCGCGGGCCGGGCCCGGGGTCGCGCTGTCCACGCGACGGGCAAGGCCGCACAGCGGCCGCGCCGGCGGCGCGGGATCGTCCAGTGCCCGGGGCTGCCGTCCAGGCCAGCATCGATCGCGCCATGGCGTCCCCGCCGCAGTCACCGGACCCCCGGCGTCTGACCCGGGTGGGGCGCTGGCCGCCGCAAGCGGGGGCGTGGCCTGTTCCACCGTCCCCGCGATTCTCCGCCGCCATGGCCTGAGGCCCCCGGGGTCAAGACCCCGACCTGACCGTCATGGCGGGGGTCGCCAACGACCCCCGCTTCGGTGTCAGGGTCCATGATGTCGTCGGGCTGGACACCAACCCGCCCGACCACGCTGGTGTCCTTGCGGTTGATGACAAGACCCCGATCCCGGCCCCGGGCCACCCGACCACCCGCCCGCATGACGACAAACGGAACGGCACCACCACATGGCTCGCCGCCCTCGATGTGGCCACCGGCATGGGGGTGGGCATGATGACGGACCGCCACCGCACCGAGGATGTCTGTGCCATCCTCGATCCTGTGGCGGCGGGTCTTGCTCCCGAGACGGCGGTCCATGGCCTCCTCGCCACCCGGTCGGGACCGTCCATGTCACCCCGACCTCGGTGTCGTGGAGGCATGCCGTCGAGAGCTTCGTCGCGCAACGGGCCCGGCAACGACGGAAGACCGCCATCGTCAATTGCCTTGACGACGGCCGGGCCGCCGTGGACGCCGACATTGCGCTCCACAACGCCCCAACGCTCATGAGGCGCGCCATGAGGCCCGGTCCTGCCACTGGCGCCGGGACCCGGATGACCGCGTAGCGTCCTCGCAGCGCGGGCACCGGCGGCTGGAAGAAATGGAAACATCTGTATCGAAACAACCACTAGCCCCATCGACGATGACGCAGCAAGGACGATGACGCCGGCGGGGTGGGGCGGGATCAAGGCCCCGCTTGCTGTGATCATCCCCGGGGGGCGGCCCGGTGGCGGTGGTCTCGGTGGCCGCCGGGCGCGCCGTGTCGCGGCGGGACACCGTGGACGTCGCCAGCCCATGGCCAGGGCAGCGAGGCCGGCGGTCAGGCCAGACCGCTCACAACACGTGGGGATAGGCGCCAGATCATGAGGCGTTCTTCCAGCGGCGATGGATCCAGTACCATTGTTCGGGATGGGCCCGGACCCGGCGCTCGAGACTGTCATTGAGGGTCTGGGTCATGGATTCGGGATCGGTGTGGGGCACCGGTGCCTCGAACTGGACAGAAAAGTCGAGGCCATCGGTCTGGCGGATGCCATAGGCGGGGACAACCAGGGCACCGCAGTCCATGGCAATCCTGGCGAGGGCAAGATTGGTGCGGGCCGGGATGCCCATGAAATCGAGCACCGTGCCAGCGCCATCGTGCTGATCGTTGAGGGCGGCAACGATGCCGCCATCCCGAAGGTGACGGACAAAGCCGATGGTGCCGGTGCGACCGCGGGCGAAGGCCGGGTCACCGATATCCTCCAGAACCTGGACATAATGACGATCGAAGTGGCGATTCTTCATGTGCTGGTACATGACGGCGACGGTCTCGTTGCGAGCCCGCAGGGCGGCGGGGCAGGCATGAAAATTGCCGAAATGACCACTGATCAGCATGACCGGCTGGCCGGCCCGGCGGGCCGCAAGCAGGGGTTCAAGGCCAGGGCCCGCAATGGCAAAGTTGTGGGCGCGGCGATGGAATTCAGGAAAACTGTAGAATTCGGAAAACAGCCGACCAAAATTGTCGAGGCAACGGACGCAGATGTGTCGGCGCTGTTCGACTGCGAGTTCCGGCAGGGCCAGATCGATATTGCTGGTGATGCGCTGTTGCATGTCGGTGAGCGGAGCCACGAGATGTCTCATGAAACGCCCGGCCAGGGGGACCCGGCGCTCATAGGAGAGTCTTTGCAGGAGCCACAGCGATTTGCGAATAGCCAGATCAACAAGATATTCCGAGCGATGGGTCATCGTCCCGATCCCGGACCTGACCGTACCAGCGTCCCGGGTGCGGTCTGGCACCACCAGACATACAGGCCGGTTGCCACAATGATCATAGCACCGGTGATTGTCCAGGAATCGGGGTATTCTGCAAAGATCAGGATGCCGTAGGTGGCTGCAAAGACAAGGGATGTGTAACCAAACGGGGCCAGCAGACTGGCCCGGGTGGCAAAGAGTGCCCAGATGATGAGAAACTGGCCTATGGAGCCGCTGAGGGCGGCCCCGACAAAATACCAAAGATCCCCGGATGCTGGCACATGCCAGTGGAAAGGCACCACTGCACTGGCAAAGAGGGTCCCGATGATCGAGACGTAGAAGAAACTCGTCCAGATGGTCTCGCTGCGGGTCAACAGTTTGGTGACGATCGTATAGCCGGCAATCCCCACCGCACCGGCCACGGGCAACAGGGCAGCCAGCGTGAAGGCATCGCTGCCGGGCCGGATGATGATCAGCGCCCCGAGAAAGCCAATCACGACGCTGATGATGATCCGTCGATCCGGGTGCTCGCCAAGCACCAGAGCCGCGCCAATGACGATGAACAGTGGATTGATCTGCACAAGGGCCGTAGCGGTGGCGAAATCGATCGCTGCGAGACCAAAGAAAAACGACACGGTGCCGCCAAACAGCAGGGCGGCCCGCAGGATCTGCAACGGCAGGGTCCGGGTCCTGAGCGCCGCCCACCCCCACGGGAGGACCAGGAGGGTCGCGAGGAGGGCCTGGCCCAGATACCGTGTCCAGACCAGCAGCCAGACACTGTAGTCCCTTGCCAGGAACTTGATCAGCATGTCCATGGTGCTGAAGGCAAAGATGGCGCCGACCATCAGCACAATCCCCAGAGCCACCTGATCCCCGGTGTCTGCCGACATAATGGCCATCTCCAATCCCTGAATTCTGCCCGGGCGGTGTCCGGGTCCAGACCGCCGGGCCCACCCGCGCATGCCCATGTTTCCGGACGGGGAACGGCGTGCTTCTATACTCCATGCCGGGGCCCATGTGCCACACCGCACCGTCTGGCCCGATTGTGTCCGGATCGATTGATCATGGGCTGGGCCCTTGCCGATTCCTCAATGCAGACAACAGATGTCGACCCTGTCGCAATGAGACAGTCCGCGCTGGACGGCCAGCACGCCACCATGGGATCAGGGCTCGACAACCGGCATTCGGTCATCTCCTCGGATCCACCAACCTGCGCCGTGACAATCGAAACCCTTTGGCGGTCAGACTGAATGAGCATGACGGGCATGGGCCGGCACTGGATCTGACGGATGCGGATGCCGGATCCCCGACTCAAGTCCTGCGCTCACGCCAGCTGCACGCCGAGATGTGATCCATGCCCTGCGTCTGGATGACGGATCTGCTCCGTGGCACCATCCCACATTGGCAATGAGGGCATCGGGTCCCTATACTCTGACAAGGCAGGAGAGGCTGGCGTGGGGTGGACAGGGAGACCTGTGATGGCACTGGAATTGGACAGGAAGGGTCTTGCGACCTTCCTCAGGCAAGGCGAGGGGCGGGCGCCGCCAGTGTGTGTCGGGCGCGACGCGCTGATTGACCAGCTGGGCAAGATCGCCCGGGATGGGGGCGGGGCCCCCAAGAACACGCAGATCCTCCAGGGTGCCCCGGGAGCCGGCAAGAGCACGATCCTGACCGAGATGCTGAAGAGATGCACAGAGGGCGGGGCGTGGGAAAAGACCGGGCCCAGGGTCGTTGTGCTTCAGTCCAGTCACCTCATTGAGAACATGGAGTCCGTGATCAATATCATCAAGGAGGCAGCCGAGCCGGATCCAAGGTGGTGGCAGCAGCGCGTCAAGGACTGGCTTGAACGGATGGACTTTGGTATCCAGGCTTTTGGTGTGGGCGTTCAGGGCGGTTTGCGTGCGCCGGAACCCATGGACACATTCCCGGACCTGGACAGAGGCCACCCGCTGCCGCCGGAGACCCCACCGATCATCGTGGCGATCGATGAGGCCCAGATCATTCCGGTTCAGCCCGAAAGTTCCCACAATGCTTTCCTGCTTGCCATCCATGCGGGCCAGCAACACAGGCCAACCACCCTCCCGGCCACCCTTGTGCTTGCCGGTTTGGGAGATACCGATGCGCGGGCCAGTGCCATCGGCCTGACCCGTGGCCTCAAGGTTCATCTTGTCGGCGGCTTGGCCCCTGGCGATGACACCACCCTCATGATCAGGTTCTGCGAACACTTCGGGATCAATTGCGATGGCTTTGAGACACAGCTTGACCGTCTGGCCGGGCCCTGTGAGAGGTGGCCGCGCCATCTCCACTTTGCCCTGTGCGCACTCGGCCAGGAAGTCCTGGCCACAAATGACGAGTGCTTGGATGGACCAGGATCCCTTGATCGGGTGGACTGGGCGCGGATGGGCGTTGCGGCAGCCACAAGCCGGCGCGACCATTATCATGGCCAGCAGTCGAGCCCGATGAAGGATTCTGCCGCCCTCGTCGGGGCGGTTCTGGAGGCGGTTGGGCAAGGCGACAATAAATCCACTGTCATCGATGCCATCAGGACATATGCCGGGAGGTTGCCAGAGGAGACATGGCAGATTCCCAAGGGTATGGACGCGCATTCCCTGGCCGACCATCTCTTTCACCAAGGGGCGCTGCAGATGGCCGGGAAGGAACCCTCCAGGGAAGAAATATCCGTGGCGGAGGATAAGCCAGTCGAGGAGATCCTCATCTCCCCGATCCCGTCCTTCCGAACGTACCTTGTCGAGGCCGGACGTCAGGCTGAATCTCGGCGGCAGCTCCGTATCTCCTGGAATCGCCAGTGTTCTCTACTGGCCGCGGTGCAAGAGTCTGCTGCATCTCTGGCAGGAATGAAGGACATCACCACATCCAGGGCACGTGCAGCTGCACAGTCGATTGTGGAGTCGATCAACACAATGAAGGGCATTGAGGCCCCTGACGTGGTGGATCTGGCCGGCAAGCCCCTGCCGCCATTGCCGGGGGGCAAAGCCGAGCGAGGCGTTGCATACCTCGAGCAGGTCATCGGGGACATCTGCGCCGCTGCCCAGCGCATCCTGAATGGCAAGGATGACTCCCGGCGGACCGAGGTGCTGGACAACGTGATGGAGTGCATCGGGAGGGCCCGGGAGCGATCCGAATCTCCCGAGACACTTCCCGGACCCAGGGACGCCAGCGGAGATGCGCCCATCCATGGATTGCTGACGGGTGACGAATCCCCGAACAGCGCCTGACTGGCCGAATTCCCAGGCGTCAGCAGGTGCGAGGCCAGGCGATGGTCCTGGCTGGCCAGGACCACATCAGGGTGGCCCTCCGGAAATCGCGTCAACGATCCGGATCTTCGCTGATGTCCTGAAGGAGCGACTTGAAACAGAATATCTGCCCCGGACCCATCCGGTGACCGGCAATCTTGCATGGATCGGGCAGGCAGGAGATCCTCACGCTGCCTGAATGGTCCACGAGGGCAATGGCCGATGGGGCAGGACCGGTCGCAGATGACATCACCACACGTCAATGTGGAATGGGCCATCCCTTGGCCATGGGAATCCACAATGAAATCCAGCCGCGACCGGGCAATATCCAGACAGCATCAGGCATCTGCGCGGTGAGGACGGAACAGATCAACTGGAGAGTTCGTCCATCCATCTCCCCGAGATGTTGTCGTCACAGACCTTCCCTGAATTGCCAGATGGTTTGTGACAGCTCAGGAGGGCGCGGCAAGTTTGCGCAGGACATAGTGGAGGACCCCGCCATGGCGGTAATAGTCAACCTCGATTTCGGTATCGACCCGACAGACAAGTTCAAGGGTTTCGGAAGATCCGTCGGCTCGCGTGATCACGCAGGGGCAGTGCATCCGGGCTGCAAGGGACTCGATGCCGCTGATGGAAACCGTCTCATTGCCGGTCAGGCCAAGACTCTGCCGATTGGTGCCAGGGAGGAACTCCAGGGGCAGCACCCCCATGCCGACGAGGTTGGAGCGGTGAATCCTCTCGAAACTCTCGGCGATGACAGCCTTGATACCCAGCAGTTTTGTCCCCTTGGCAGCCCAGTCCCGGGATGACCCGGCCCCGTATTGCTGGCCACCGATGACAATCGTTGGAATCCCCTGATCCTGGTAGGCCATGGCCGCCTCGTAGACCGAGGTCATGTTGCCATCGGCATCGAGCGTGTAGCCCCCCTCGACTTCGGACAGGATCAGGTTGCGGATCCGGATATTGGCAAAGGTGCCCCGCATCATGACCTCATGATTCCCCCGCCGTGAACCAAAGGAGTTGTAGAATGGGGGCGCGATCTGGCGCTCGGAAAGATAGCGACCGGCCGGACCGTTCTGCGGGATTGCGCCAGCCGGTGAGATATGATCGGTGGTGACCATATCCCCAAGGATCAGGAGGCACCGCGCGTCGGTGATGTCGGTCAGGGCTTCCGGCGCCATGGTCATCCCATCGAAGTACGGGGGTTTGCGGACATAGGTCGAATTGACTTGCCAGTCATAGGTCATGCCTTCGGATGACTCGATGGCCTGCCATTTCTCATCCCCCCTGAAGACATCGGCGTATTTGCTCGCAAAGGACTCCCTCGTGACGCAGCGTTCGACGATTTCATTGATTTCCTCGCTGCTCGGCCAGATGTCCCTGAGATAGACCCTGGTCCCGTCGGGGCCGGTGCCAATCGGTTCAGTTGTCAGGTCAACATTCATGTCACCGACCAGCGCATAGGCCACCACGAGAGGCGGCGACGCGAGGTAATTGGCCCGGACATCCGGACTGATCCGTCCCTCAAAGTTGCGGTTGCCCGAGAGAACCGAAGTGGCGATCAGCGATTGATCGGCAATGGCTTCGGACAGGGCGGGCTCCAGGGGGCCGGAGTTGCCGATACATGTCGTGCAACCATAGCCGGCAAGATGGAATCCGAGCGCGTCAAGATCGTCCTGCAGACCGGCATTCTCAAGATAATCGGTCACAACCTTGGATCCAGGAGCCAGTGAGGTCTTGACCCAGGGTTTGGCCTGCAGCCCATAAGCCCGGGCCTTGCGGGCCACCAGGCCGGCCCCGATCATGACATAGGGGTTCGAGGTGTTGGTGCATGAGGTGATGGCGGCGATGACGATGGAGCCGTCCTGGAGACTGTAATCCTTGTCCCTGACGCGGGCCCGGGCCGCCGCCCTGCCTTTCCGGACGCTGGCTGCATGGTCAGCAAACGAGCGACTGGCCTGATCAAGCGGGGTGTGATCCTGGGGACGTTTGGGCCCGGAGATTGCCGGCTGGACCGACGTCATGTCCAGCTCGACCGTGTCGGTGAAGATCCGGGAATGCGACTCATCACGCCAGAGGTGGTTGACCTTGCTGTAGGCCTCAACGAGGGCGATCTGCTCAGCTGTGCGACCGGTCTGGTGCAGATAGTCCAATGTCTTGGTATCGACCGGGAAAAAGCCGCAGGTCGCACCATATTCGGGCGCCATATTGGCAATGGTGGCCCGGTCGGCCAGTGGCAGCACGTCAAGTCCGGGACCGTGGAATTCCACAAACTTGCCCACAACACCCTTCTCACGCAGGATACGGACCACCATAAGCACGAGATCGGTGGCGGTTGCACCTTCTGCGAGGGCCCCGGTCAATCTGAAGCCGATCACCTCTGGCATCAGCATGGACAGCGGCTGGCCGAGCATGGCAGCTTCGGCCTCGATGCCACCGACACCCCAACCGAGGATCCCGAGACCGTTGATCATGGTTGTGTGACTGTCCGTTCCGACCAGCGTGTCGGGAAAGGCAAGCATCGTGCCGTTCTGATCGGTGTCTGTCCAGACTGTCTGGCCGAGATATTCGAGGTTGACCTGATGGCAGATGCCCGTCCCCGGAGGCACGACGCGGAAATTGTCGAAGGCGTCCTGGCCCCATTTCAGGAACGCATAACGCTCCATGTTGCGCTCATACTCGCGATCGACATTGCGTTGAAACGCCCGAGGATTGCCATGCTCATCGACCATGACCGAGTGGTCGATGACCAGGTCGACCGGGTTCAGGGGATTGATGCGGGCCGGGTCCCCTCCCAGCGCCGCAATCCCATCCCGCATGGCCGCGAGGTCAACGACGGCCGGCACCCCCGTGAAGTCCTGCATGAGGATACGGGCCGGGCGGAAGGAGACTTCATGGGCACTCCGACCACCACACTTGAGCCATTCGGCGTAAGCCCCCACATCAGGGGCTGCAATCTCCGCACCATTGAAAAACCGCAGGGTGTTTTCCAGCATGACGATCAGGGAAGCCGGCAAGTGGGCCAGACTGCCAAAACCAAACGACTCGGCGGCATCGACGGAGAAATAGTCGTAGTGTTGACCACTCACATCCAGGGCACGCCGGGTAGCCCGGGATTCGGTATCAAGATTCAAGGTCATGCTCGGGCCTCACCATCCACGGGCCTCACCATGAAACCCGACATTGGATACCACCCGCGCAACAGGATTTTCAAGCAGGAAACGCTCCCGGGGCCCGGCGAATCGGGACCGTGATCCAGCACCCGACATCAAGAGACGAACTGCATCATCACCGGATTCCAGCCCACATTCACCGCAACAGCAATGTCAGCCTGGCACGACCCATGGTCAGGCAATTTCGGCAGCGCGTTCTGTCATCCTGCCGCCCGCCATGCCGACCATCGTCTTCGCACCCCGGTGCCGATTGCAGCCTCCAGGCAACAACCGAAGGTTCGCGAGGATGTCCATCCTGCCCCGGGAATACGGCTGGATGTGATTCACTTCGATCACATGGAAGGGGAAGCGGTTGGTGCAGCCCGCCCACGCGCCCTGCAGGATCCGGTTACGGGCAAGGATTTGGATTGTGCCTGCGGGGGCACCCCTGTAGGGATCTCGCTTCCGGCCCGGCATGCTGCTGACGGCATGTCAGGCCGGAAATGGGGCCTTGAGATCTTGGCTCCTGCTTCAGTGACAGCATCAAAGGGTTCTTGCCCAGCTTGATGGGTTCTATGGAGACCGGATGTAGGCAGGAGTGGGCCAGCATTGAGTATGTCCGACAAGTCGCTCGAATGCGAACATGCCGTCTCTGTCACCGATCTTGTCTGCTTCCGTGGCAAGAAGGCGGTCATTGAGGATCTCTCCTTTTGTGCCGGGCACGGCACAGCGGTCCGGATTGCCGGCGCCAATGGATCGGGCAAGACCACCCTTTTGAAGGTCCTGGTGGGGTTGTACCAACCACACTCAGGCCAGGTGGTCTGTCCATTGGGGGATGTGGCCTATGCGGGCCATGCAGTGCCAGTCAAGTCGTGTTTGACGGTTACCGAAAACGTCACCTATTGGCTCCATGTCTACGGCCAGACCTACCACCCCTCGGTCTTGACAACCCTCGATCTGGTGACCCTTGCTGATTGCCACGCAAGTTCGCTTTCTGAGGGCCAGAAACGCCGTCTGGCCCTGACTGCGACCATGGCCTCGGGATGCCGCCTGTGGCTCCTTGATGAGCCAATGGTCTCTCTCGACTCCGCCACACTCAAGCGTCTGGCGGAAACAATCCGGACACACTGCCAGAATGGCGGGACCGTGCTCTACACATCACCCGGCGACGACTGCCTGCCTGCTGACCAGACAATCCATCTGGGCGTCTGATGAAGGCGCAGCTCACAAGAGATCTCAAACTGGCCTGGCGATCCGGCGGTGGGTTGGGTCATGCGCTGGGGTTTTTTCTGATCTTCGGCATTCTGATGGTCCTGAGCAACCCACCGGAACGCGACCATATCCTTGCCTCAGCAATCGGTCTGATCTGGTTCGGCCTGCTTTTTGCCAGTTTGCTCAATCTCGATTTTGCCTTTCGGCAGGATTACGACGACGGGACATATGAGCGACTTGCCACCAGCCAAATTCCCCTGGAGATGATCCTTCTGGCCAAGGTGTTGCTGCATTACCTGACCACCTGTCTGCCGCTGGCGCTGATGGCGTCTCTCATGGGCCTTGCCCTTGATCTCCCTCTCTTTTCATGTGGCTACCTGCTCCTTTCACTGCTGATTGGTACGCCAGCCATCAGTGCCATCGGGGGTCTCGGTGCCATCCTCAGCGCCGGTATCCACCGCAGCGCCCTCCTGCAATCCCTGCTGTGTCTGCCGCTCTGCATTCCAACCCTGATCTTTGGTGCCGCGGCCGTTCCGATTGCCGCCCTGACCGAACGCCATGGGCATGCTCTCATCATGTTGGCAGGTCTTTCTCTTGCCTCGCTGGCGATCGTGCCACTTGCTGCATCGTTCGCCTTGCGGTCCCTTCTGGCCGACAGCTGAGCCTCTGATCTGCATTCGACCTATCAGTCGTTTTCACTCCCCGCCTGACGGGCCGCGGCGGGCAGCCACCATGGACGGCGGCCCAGGGCCGGCTGGCCGGGGTGGCAGTCCCGATCTGGCGAATTCGGACTCCCGATCAGACGACTTGTTGGTCCCGACTGGACGACTGTCCGGTCGCGATGGGTCGCACCGGCTGTCCCGAGCCGGTGGCCAGGCCCGCCTGACGGGCCGCGGCGGGCGGCCACCAGGGACGGCGGCCCAGGGCCGGCTGGCCGGGGTGGCAGTCCCGATCTGGCGAATTCGGACTCCCGATCAGACGACTTGTTGGTCCCGACTGGACGAATATTGTTTTATTGTCTTGAGACGGAATAACGATTGGATGCAGCATCATGGCAACCCAGATGACCTCGCGTGGAGTCATTCCCAGACACGCGGAGGCGCAGATCAATACGGCATTGGACGATACACGGATTGTCGCACTCATTGGACCGCGTCAGTCAGGCAAGACGACGCTTGTCCGGCAGATCGCCGACAAGCGGAAGATGGATTACATCACACTTGATGACGATCTGCCCCGGATATTTGCGATCGAAGACCCTGCCGGATTTGTTCGCGATCTCGATCGGGCTGTCATTGATGAAATCCAGCGATCTCCCGAACTCATTCTCGCGCTCAAAAAAACGGTTGATGAGGACCCGCAACCGGGCCGCTTCCTGATCACCGGCTCGATTGATCTGTTTGCAAGTTCAGTTGCGCCTGACTCTCTCGCGGGACGAGTTGAAACGATCGAGCTCCTGCCGTTCAGCCAGGCGAAGATTCGTCAACGTCAGCCAGCGGCATTTCTGGACCGCGCATTCGCTGGTGATTTTCCGGTCGTTGCGGCAGCGAAACGAACGCCGGACCTGGTTGAGCGCGTCCTGGCCGGCGGCTACCCAGACACTTTGACACGCAAGGATGAAGCACGCCGGGAGGCCTGGTTCCGTTCGTATGCAGACGCGTTGGCAATGCATGACGTGTCAGACCTGCAAGGGGTCCGAAAAACCAGGGAATTGGCGCAGCTGATGTCCCTTGCGGCGGCCAGTTCTGGGTCCCTTGTCAATCTGAGCACGCTTGCAATGTCATTGGGCGTCAGCCGCAAGACGGTGCATCACTGGCTTGCACTCCTCGAAAAGATGTTCATTCTGAGGCGAATTCGTGCCTGGCATCGAAACAGTCAAAAACGCCTGGTCAGGGCACCGAAACTGCACTTCCTGGACAGCGGTCTGCTCGCGGCCTTGCGGGGTGTGGGCACTGAGGGCATCAAACTGGACCGTGGTCAATTTGGCAGCCTGTTGGAGTGTTTTGTCTATTCCGAACTCGCGAAACAGTCTGCATCCTCACCCAATCGCCTGTACGTCAGCCACTACCGCGACAAGGACAAGGTCGAGGTTGATTTCGTGCTCGAACGTGCAGGGCGCGTGGTCGGGATTGAGGTCAAGGCTGCGGCATCGGTGAAATCTGGTGATTTTGCGGGTCTGAGGCGTTTGAAGCGGGCAGCGGGCGATGCGTTTGTCTGTGGTATTCTCCTGCATGATGGTGATCGAATCCAACGCGCCGGGGAGGGACTCTATGCCATGCCGATCGGAATTCTGTGGGCATAGCCCATGTCGTTGCATCCCGGACAGGGGCGACCCTGTTGAATCGGGACAGCGGGAACTGGTGCCCGTCTGACATCGTGCGCCGCAACCCGCCTGATACGGTCTGTCCGGACGGAGTCCCCGAGGGATGGCTGGCGTGTTGTTGGCAGGCCGGAGACTCGATAGAGGCACGGATGAAACCCATGGCAGGCAATGCCTGTAGAGGCAGGGTGCCGGGCGGTGCAATGTGGAATGTCGAGCGATCCCGATTCAATGAAGACTGCCTCGTTCTGGAAATTTGCCAATCCAAGCCGGTTTGCAGGGATTGTGGATCGTGTGGCCGTCCCCCTTGGTGTCGTGACCACACTCCTGTTGGCGGTGGGGCTGATCTGGGGCCTGCTGTTTGCGCCGCCAGATTATCTGCAGGGGAGTGCCGTCAAGATCATTTTCGTTCACGTCCCGAGTGCCCTGATGGCCATCAACTGCTGGATCATGATGTTGATTGCCTCAATCATCTGGGTTGTGCGCCGTCACCGGACCTCGCTCCTGGCCGCCCGGGCCGCTGCCCCGGTGGGGATGGGCATGGCCGTGATTGCCTTGTTTACGGGTGCCGTGTGGGGTGAGCCGATCTGGGGAACGGTCTGGGCCTGGGAACCGCGCCTGACATCCTTTCTGATCCTGTTTCTCCACTATCTGGTCTACATGTTGCTCTGGAAGGTTCTGGATGGGCGTGACGCAGCGGCCGACCTCACGGCAATCCTCTGTGTTGTCGGCTCGCTCTTTGCCCTGCTTTCGCGCTATGCGGTGTTCTTCTGGCAGGATGGGCTGCACCAGCCACCCAGCCTGTCGCTGGATCCCGAGACCAACATCCACAATGCCTATTATGTGCCCCTCCTCATCACCATGGCAGGCTTTGGCTGCCTCTGCATCACACTGATCCTGATCAGGACACGCACGGACATCATCCTCCATCTCGGTCGGGTCCGGGAGCTGCGGTCATGACCGAATTTGCCCCCTACACGACCAATATTCTCCTTGCATATGGCTGCACGCTGATGGTGGTTGGCTGGTTGGTGGTCGGGACCTGGCGGGGTGCATCCCGGACCCGGCCACAGGACAGATCTCATGATGACATCACTGCCTGAACCGAGGCGCTGGCCCCTTGCCCTGCCCTTTCTGGCCTTTGCCGCCATCGGTATCGTGCTGCTGCTTGCCGTTCTCGACCCCGACGATGGTTCCCTGCCATCGGTCCTGATCAACCAGCCGGCACCGGATATCGACCTGGCAGAACTGGCCGGGTTCCCAACCTTCGATACCGATGTGCTGACAGAACCGGGGATCAAGATCGTCAATTTCTGGGCCAGCTGGTGCGCGCCCTGCCGGGTTGAACATCCCAACCTTCTTGCCCTCGCAGACATGGGAATCCCCGTCTACGGGATCAGCTACAAGGATGATGACACCAGGGCCGGGGCCTTCCTTGCCGAACTCGGCAATCCCTTTCGGGCTCTCGGCACCGACGGAGCAGGTCGGGCCGCCATCGAATGGGGTGTCTATGGTATCCCCGAGACGTTCCTGATTGACGATGACGGGCGGGTTCTGCTCCGCCATGCCGGGCCATTGACATCCAGAGTCATGGAGGATCGGATCCTCCCGGCAATTGCCGAGGCCGGTGAGGGTGAGTGATGAGCAGGAAGCGGCGACCGATCCTGGATGTGATGCCATGAGAGAGTTGTGCATTCGGGCGCCGGATGATTTTCATGTCCATCTGCGCGATGGGACCCTGCTGGACCTGGTCCTGCCCGCAACGACCGGACCATTTGCCCGGGCTCTTGTCATGCCCAATCTCGAGCCCCCGGTGGTCACCGGGGCGGATGCCCGGGCCTATCGGGACCGAATCAGGGCGGCCCGGCCACAGGGGAGTGAATTTGAACCGCTGATGACGCTGTATCTGACCGAGACCACGGAGGCCCATGATGTCGAGTTGGCCATCCGCGACAAGATCATTGCGGCGGTCAAACTCTATCCTGCAGGCAGCACGACCAATGCCCAGCATGGCATCAGGGATTACCGGGGTCTGCATGAGGTCCTCGAGGTCCTGTCCGCCGCCGGGGTTCCGCTCTGTATCCATGGGGAGGATCCTGACCCAACGACAGATATCTTTGACCGCGAGGTGGCTTTCATCACCGGTCCGCTTGAGACAATCCGGACGGCCCATCCTGAATTGAAGATCGTCCTTGAGCACATCACGACCGCCGAGGCCGTCGCCCATGTCAGGACCCATCGCCCGAGAATGGCAGCGACCATCACCGTGCATCACCTGGTACTGAACAGGAATGACCTTCTGGCCGGTGGCATCCGGCCCCACAACTACTGCCTGCCGGTGGCCAAGCGTGAGGAGCATCGCCAGGCGCTCCTGGCTGCAGCAACAAGCGGTGATGACTGCTTCTTTCTGGGCACCGACAGCGCTCCGCACGATCGCGGTCTCAAGGAGAGCGCATGTGGCTGTGCCGGGATCTTCACCAGTCCGATCACGATGCCGCTGCTGGCCGGGATCTTTGACAGCCAGGGGTCACTTGGCTGCCTTGAGGCATTTGTGGCCACCCACGGGGCGGATTTCTACGGAATCGGGCGCAATCCTGGCACAATTCGCCTTCGCGAGACCGCACCCTACACACCCGTGACCTGCGTCAGGACTGCAGAGCATGAGGTGATCGTCTTTGATCCGGGCCAACCCTTGACATGGGTGGTGGAGGCCTGAATGGCCGGGCCTGTCCAGACCATCGGGGCAACCGCAGCCCGGAGGGCCGCCGAGTTGCTGCTCGAAATCGAGGCCATCCAGTTCAGCCCACTCAACCCCTTCACCCTGACCTCGGGCCAGTCTTCACCGGTCTATATCGACTGCCGCAAACTGATCTCCTTTCCTCGCCAACGCGCTGAAATCCTCGATATGCTTGTGGTGGTGCTCGAGGACAACATCGGCCGGGACAGAATTGCATGTCTCGCTGGTGGAGCCACCGCCGGGATCCCCTATGCCGCGTTCCTCGCCGATCGGCTCGCCGTCCCGATGACCTACATTCGCAAAACTGCCAAGACACACGGCAAGGGCCAGCGCATCGAAGGGGTGATGGCGCCGGGCGATCGGGTTGTGCTGATCGAGGACATGGCCACCGACGGGGCCTCGAAACTGGATTTCGTCAAGGCGGTCCGCGCAACCGGTGCCCGGTGTGAGGATGCGGTTGTGGTCTTCTATTATGACATCTTCCCGCACGGTCGGGACAGGCTGGCCGCCGAGGGCATTGTCCTCCATCACCTGACCAGCTGGACCCATATCATGCGCTGTCAGGCCATCAAGGACATTCTTGTCGAAGACGAGATCCGCGAGATGCATCACTTTCTTGCGGATCCCATCGCCTGGCAGGACCGCCATCGGCAAGCACGGTCGCCGAGGTGATGGCGACCGGGTCGGCGGCAGGCGAATCGGATGAAGAACTCGATTCCCGCCGGGATTGAATCATTGCGGCCAGGCCGTTGGGGTGCCAGGGATGGAACCGAAGGGGCATAGCCTGCAAGGAGATCGGTGCATGCAAGGCGGGTGGTGGGTGGCAGGATCCGTGCTGGAAAAAATTACAAGCAAAAACTTGCAATGGGGCGTGGCGGCCAAGATATCGCGGCGGACGGTGGAATCTCCACTAGATCTGGTCCTGGCTCTCGGGCAATTCTTCACCATCCATACAATTTTGCATCTGGGCAAATAACGCTACCCTGCACGACATCGGATATGGCGCAAGGAAAACAGACGATGGGGGGGGAAGCAGACGATGAATGTCAGCGTAATCGATAGCCGGTCCTCCAAGATGGAAGTCCCGGAGGCGGATGCGGCACCGGATGAGGCAGCCACCATCCCGCACAACATCCAGCTCGAGAAGGCCCTTCTCGGGGCCATTCTCTATGACAACGAGCACTATCACAATGTGATGAAAATCATCGAGGAGAATGATTTCTACAACGCGACGAACCGGGCCCTGTTTGCAAAAATCAAGGCCCTGATCACCAGCAATCGTCTGGCCAATCTTGATACGATCCGGAACTACATTGCCGCCGATCCCCAGATCAAGAGCATCGGGATTGCCAAGTATCTGAGCGACATCTCCAGCTATTACATGAACCCACGACGGACTGTGGAGATCGCCAAGCAGATCCGCGAACTGTCGATTCTCCGACTCCTGATTGAGCTCGGTGACGGATTGCGTGACAAGGCGGCCGACATGCGGCCCGATATCCATTCGAAAGAGCTGATCGAGGAAGCGGAAGGCCGCCTCTATGAGTTACGCAAGGAGGGGGCGGACCGGTCAGGATTCCGGCAATTGTCGAATGTGATGCCCGACAGCCTGCGGGATGCCCGACTGGCCCGCGACCGGGACAGCGACCAGGCTGGGCTGCCGACCGGGCTTGCGGATCTCGACAGGAAGATCGGTGGTCTGCAGCAGGCTGACCTGATCATCATCGCAGCACGACCGAGCATGGGGAAGACCGCCCTGGCCACGAATATCGCCTTCAATATTGCCAACCGATATCAGATCATCGAACATGCGGATGGCGAGACCACCCAACTCGGTGGCAAGGTCGCCTTCTTCTCGCTGGAGATGTCCGCCAAGCAACTCACGGCACGGATCATGTCAGCCGAGACCGAGATACCGGCCAATGAACTCGTTTCACGCAAGATGACAACGGATGAGTACAAGAGTTACGCGGATGTCGCGCGGCGGCTCATGAATCTGCCCATCTTCATTGATGACAGTGGCGGTTTGTCGATTGCCGACGTTGTCCTGCGGGCCAAGCAGCTCTATCGCCGGGAAAATGGTATTGATGCCATCGTGGTGGATTACATCCAGCTGATGCGGGGCACCGACACCAACCTGTCCCGCAATTATGAGGTGGCCCAGATCACCAGCGGCCTCAAAGCACTGGCCAAGGAACTCGACATCCCGGTCATCGCGATCTCGCAGCTGAACCGTTCGGCCGACAATCGCGATGATCATCGCCCGCAACTCTCTGATCTGCGGGATTCAGGAGCCATCGAACAGGATGCTGACCTTGTCATGTTTGTTGAGCGCAAGTCCTACTATATCGCCCGCAAGGAGCCTGATCTGTCTGATCGGCAGGCCTATGAGAAGTGGCAGGAGACCCTGGCGAAGCACCATGGCAAGGCTGCGCTGCTGATTGCCAAGAACCGGAACGGTCCCACCGGGATCATCAATCTGGCCTTTGAAGGCAGATTGACGAAATTCTCCAATGCCGTGCAGGATGCCACCCATGAGGAGGTCGAGATTGCCGACCCGATGGATGGTGCTTCGTTCTGAATGGAAGCGGCCGGGACTTGACCTTGCGTCCGGATACCCGGGCGGGCACGGGTGACCATCGGGTGGGGCTGTGGTATGGGGCGACACGTCACGCCAGTTGTCACAAGTGGTGTTCCTGGCACAAGCGGTGTGAGCGGAATTGTGGGGTCGCATGACACATGCCCGTCTGACAATCAATCTTGGTGCCGTGGTCCGGAACTGGCAGCGCCTTGATGGCCTGACGTCACCGGACTGCGAAACAGCAGCCACCGTCAAGGCTGATGCCTATGGTCTGGGTGTCAAGGAGGTCGCCAGCGCACTCGCACAAGCCGGGTGCCGCACATTCTTTGTCGCCATGCCCGGTGAGGCCCTGCAGCTGCGCAAGGCGCTGGGTGACGGTCCGGTGATCGGGCTGCTGTCGGGCTGCATGCCCGGCGATGAGGAGCTGATTGCTGCGGCCCGGATCTGCCCGATCCTGCTCTCGCCCGAGCAATACACCCGGTTTGCCGAGCGCCTTCCTGATCATCCCTATGGGCTCCAGATCGACACCGGCATGAATCGGGTCGGGATCGCGCCCGGTGATTTCGGTTCCATGCGGGATTCCGGACTGGCCCGGAACCTGCAGATGGTGATCAGTCACCTCGGCGATGCCGATCGGGTCGATTCGGACATGAATGCCGAACAGCTCGGCACCTTCCGTGCAGCCACCAGAGGGATGGACGGGCCTCGATCCCTTGCCGCCACGGGTGGCATGTTGCTCGGTCCCGATTTTCATTTTGATCTCTGTCGACCCGGGATTGGTCTCTATGGCGGTGATCCCTACACCGATGCCGAGCCCACCCTGACCCTGGCGATGCCCATTGTCCAGGTCCATGATGTCGAAGCGGGCAGTGCTGTCGGTTATGGGGGCGAATGGGTTGCGCCAGCGCGGACACGGGTCGCGACTGTCCTGGGCGGGTATTCCGATGGCATTCCCCGGCATCTGAACGGCCAGCTGTCCCTGTATGCCAACCGGACGGGTTGTCCGGTTCTCGGGCGCCTGTCGATGGATCTCATGACCGTTGATGTCAGCGCGCTCGGGGCCATACCGTCGCATCTGGAACTCCTCAATGGTCACCAGACCGTCAATCATCTGGCCAGGGCCGCCGGAACGCTTCCCAATGAGGTCCTGAGCGGACTCAGCCAGCGTTATGACCGCGTCTATGTCACCTGCTGACCCCGGGTCTCGAAACACCCTGGACAGGCTGCTCTTGCCACTGACATATGTGGGGAGACCCATTCACCAGTTCGCCCGCCATGTCGGGCGGTTGACACTGTTTCTGCTTTCGGTCCTGCGCCATCTCCTGACCCCACCCTACTATCCGGTTGAACTGGTCCAGAGTCTCTACACGATCGGCTATCTGAGTTTGCCGATCGTTGGCCTGACAACCCTCTTTGCCGGTGGGGCGCTGGCCTTGCAGATTTATACCGGTGGCACCCGTTTCAATGCCGAGGCAGCGGTCCCGGCCATCGTGGCGATCGGCATGGTTCGGGAATTGGGACCGGTGCTGTGCGGTCTGATGATTGCGGGACGGATCGGGTCCTCGATTGCCGCTGAACTCGCCACCATGCGGGTCTCCGACCAGATCGATGCTCTCGAGACGCTGTCGATTGCCCCCATCAACTATCTCGTCGTGCCACGCATTGTCGCGGCAACCCTGTCGATGCCAATCCTCGTGGGTATCGGTGACATCATCGGGATCCTGGGCGGCTATCTGGTCGGGACCTATCGCCTCGGATTTGGTACGGTGGGCTACCTGACCCAATCCGTCGAATTCCTTGCCACGACCGACGTCGTCTCCAGCCTGGTCAAGGGTGCGGTCTTTGGCTTCATCATTGCCGCCTGCGGTTGCTATTGCGGCCTGCATGCCGGTCGGGGCGCCCGCGGCGTCGGCATTGCGTCAACAACATCCGTGGCACTGTCATCAGCCCTGATCATTGCGGCGAATTTTGTCCTCACAGACGTCTTCTTCTGATACCGGACTCATGGCATGGCAGACCCCCTCGAACTGGAAATCAACGATGTGACCAAGCGGTTTGGTTCCAACACGGTCCTCGATGGGATCTCGCTGGCCATCGAGCCGGGCATGGGCTTTGCCCTGATCGGCAAGTCCGGCGAAGGGAAATCCGTGGCCCTGAAGATCATGCTGGGTCTGTTGCCCTGTGACCGGGGCGAGGTCCGGCGCCGGGGTCAGGGGCCGTCTGGCAACCTTGGCGCCTGGCGGCAGTCCATCGGTGTCCTCTTCCAGGGCGGGGCCCTCTTTGATTCGATGCCGGTCTGGAAGAACGTCGCCTTTGCCGGGCTGCGGGGCTGGCAGCGTATCGAGGGCCGGCAGGCCCGCCGACTTGCCGAGGAGAAGCTCGAGCGAGTGGGGCTCGATACCACTGTTGCCGATCTCTACCCGGCCGAGTTGTCCGGCGGCATGCAACGCCGTGTCGGGATCGCGCGGGCCATCTTCACCCAACCCCGACTGCTCTTTCTCGATGAGCCGACAACAGGTCTTGATCCGGTCCGCTCCCAACAGATCACCAACCTCATTGCGACCATTCTGGCCGACGGTGCCATGACTGCCGTGGCCATCTCCCACGACATGGACTTCGTCGCCAGTGTTGCGACCGAGGCGGCCCTCCTTGATGGTGGCAGAATTGTCTGGGGCGGTTCAACCGACAGGATCCTGACCGATACGAACGACACCCTCGGCGATTTTGTCCATGGCCGGAGCCAGCCGAGCAGCCCTTGAGGCCCATGCCCGGGGCCCACCTTCTGCCCGGGTATGCCGGCAGGGCGAATCCGTGATCCACATATGGCGGGGCGATGTCGACAAACTGTGACTGTTCAGGGTCTTGCCCCGCCGACACTCCCTGTTCGCCGGATTCCGTTTGGCCGATGCACTGCGTGCCCCATACGCCCGACAACCCGGACGGCTGAAGCCGCGGTGACAGATGTCAGACAGGACCGGTCGACATCCCATGTCAGGACCAACCGACGATCCTGAGACGTTGGCCAACCCCCAGCCGACCTGACGGCAGCCCGCGCGCACCGCGATGCCACTGTTGCCGATCTGCGCGCGACGATCGTTGTTAAGGCTGAGCGCTCCACCGAACTGGAGGCCGCCTCGGGCACGAAAGATCCAACAGCGGCAAACCACCACCGGTCGACGGGTTGGCCAAATCGACCACAGCGGAGTCGCTTGCCTGCCAGCAAGAGAGCGACCGGCAGCCGGGCGGACAGACGGGCGGCATGCCTGGGCGCTCCATGAGCCCCAACCGCATCGAGGACGGGATAGATTGAAAGAGAACCATGGCCCGGATCAAGAGCGCGGATGACATTTTCTGTTGCTTCGGTCCATCAGGGCCTGATTATGCCGACTGGCAAACTGTGACCTCCTCCTGCCAATCTCCCCAGAGCTCATATTGGGCGCGGTGCGTCAGTTCCCAGGCCCGCTTCCGGATCTTGTTCTTCCGATCGTCAGCATCCAGAGGCACTCGAAACACAATGTCCGCGTGGTAGGGATTCTTGCACGATGGCGTGGGTTTGGCTCGACACCCAGGCAGTGGACCAGTTTGAACATTGCAAAAGCGCGGGCAGAAAAAGGGCCGCCCCGGGCCCGCCGGTCATCAAGGGGCCGATTGACAGGCCGGTTTCCACGCGGGCGTGTCGTCGTCGGTGACGTTGATGAAGAACCGTCTTTCGGCCTGCATGGCACCCCCGCCGTCCAGCAGCTCGAGGTGCACGCTGGCGGCGTTCACATAGCCGGGGCTGTCGCCGTGGCGGCCCCGGCAGTTGTTGTCGGTACTGGTGCCGAGCAACGTCCAGGTGAGCGTGAACTCGTCGGTGTTCCTGATGGAGCTGGGGGGTCGGGATTGTTCCCGTCTGACGGCCTTCCAGTTCCTGTTGTTTTCATTGAGATCCGAATGCGAAGCCTTCTCGGCATTGCCTGCACCGCTGATCCCGTAGCCGCCGAGATTCCACCCTTCGGTGTGATAGCTGGTCGGGGACAGGGTAAACCTGGCCGTCGGGGTGTAGTCCGCAACATTGATGGTATCGCCGGAATTGGGATCGCCGATGGTGACGCAGGCACGCAACTGGTACCTGATGTCGAAATTGTCCCCTTCCCGGGTGACGTGGCCCGTGCCGTCATCAAAGCCGCTGCGCTTCAGTTCCGTGATCTCGTAGAACGGCGCATTGGCCTGGTTGCAGACGGTCTGCGCCTGAGCCACAACTGGTGCCATCAGGGAAAGGGCCAGCAGGGCGGTGGCCGCCAGAGCAGCGGTCAGAAAGTCAGGGGGGGGGGGGCGAAGCGTGTCATGATCAATCCTTCCGTTGTGTCACTGCGCCCACTTTACGGCTACTGCGACCCGAAGGCAAGGAGAAATTTCAAACTGACTCACGACCGACACCCAGATTCGGTTGACGGTACGGGCGGTGAGCGTTTACCAACCCCTGAAGGACTGGTTCGCACGAGTAGTATTTTTCTCAGCCAGTTTCGCAAGATCGTTGCGAGAGGCCAGGTCCACTCGGTCGACAGAGATTTCGTTGCAACCTGTCTTCGGCTCAAATGTGCTGACACACACGTTCGCCGCCTCGCCATACCTCAATCGTCGGAAGACTCCTTTTGCCTGTTTTCCTGACCACTCCTGCTGGTCGACCGTTCGTCGGCCGTGATGGGTTCGAGTTGCTTCCGGCCAGCCTCACCCTCCACTACCGGATCCCTGCCCGCTTCAGTTCGTCAGCCCCCCGGCCCTTGAACAGATCCGTGGCATCCTCAACCGAGGTCCATCCATCCTGACCCCGTGTCGGATAGAACAGCGCACCCGATCCATCCTGGTCGATGATGAACAGCACCCCGCTCCGGCCATCCGGCGTGCGGAAGTCGATGGCCAGACTGGAATCGTGCATCGGGTAGACGTCGGGTACAGATCCAATGCATCCTGACATTTCATGCAAAAGCGCTTCGGTCTTCCGGATCACAATGTCTGAGGGAGGGGACAGGCCCTCATCGACAGCGATTTCGCGGCTCTCTGCCATCTGCTGCAGGGCTTCTTGCAGCCATGTCCCGAGTGCCTGCGAAACCTTGGGGGTTGACATGGCAACAGCCATGGTTACGGAAATCCATTCCTGCTGGTGGATGAGGGCAGTTTGACGACCTGGAAGCGGTCTGACATCTGCGCTGTAATCATGTTCATACCCTCCCCGTACAGCTCGGTCTGCGTTAGAATCATCAGAACTGCGGGATGACGACCCCACAGGCCTCACATTCAAATAATCCCAAGGATCAACCTGCCTGGTCAACAAAGCATTGTGGGCGATGTCAGGGTTCACATCGCTGCAGGCCCCCTCAACAATTACCGGCACGTCAAGTCCGCCCCAGCATGAACTCAATCTCGCAGATGCTTCACCACCCACTCTACTGCAAATGTCATCGAGACCGACCATCTGCGACAAATCCTGCGTTGCTCAGACGCGTTTGTCGGTGGTCAGGCTGCCTTTGCACCCGAACTGCCTCAGCCAATCGCGCTGCCTGGCACCCCACCCGGACGCCCTCGTCCAATCAGCGGCTGTCTGCATCATGTGGCCTTGGGGGCAGCAGCCGGCCCGATACACACGGTCCGGCTTGCAGCATTTGGAAATCCGCAGTCTCGGGAAGCCCCGGCCCTGTCAGGGCTTCCTTTCGCAGTTTCCTTGAAGGGATGGATGGCGGCCCGGTCGCCCTGGCTGCTGCCACGATTGCCGATATCGATCGGGAGAGTGTCCGCTGGCAGGCCCACGACTGTCATCGGATCACGATTCAGGACGACTCGGCCCATCTCCGCACCGTCTTCCGATTCGCAGAGCACCGGGCCTGACCGCTGGGCGGGAGCAGGGACCGTCATGCGGACTGCAGGCTCAAGGGCGATTGATTCCTTGCCTCGATTGCCAAGTCTCTGCTACTCTTGCCACGGTTTGGCCGGATCGGATAACAATGAATTCCGGTTGCAGTTGTTTGGCATGGCAGTGTGAGGCCCGGCATCGTGGCATGGCGGGCGAGCAGATCCGGAGGTGGGGATGGACACTCTGAACCTCGGCACCTTCGACTTCATCTCGCTTGGTGTCATCCTTGCCTCGATGCTGATGTCGTTGAACCGTGGACTCGTGCGCGAGACGATGTCAGTCATCGGCTGGGTCTTCGCGACCTTCGCGGCGTACTTCACCGCGCCCCTGCTGAACCCCCATCTCGGCAATATCGGTTATATCGGACCCCTTCTGCAATCGAGTTGCGAACTCTCGATGGTCCTGTCATTCACGATCTGCTTTGCCCTCAGCCTGCTGGTCTGGTCCATGCTGACAACATTCATCACGACCCTGATGAAACTGCCCATTCTCAGTGCCCTCGACCGCTATCTTGGCCTTGTGTTCGGCGCCCTGCGGGGGTTCATCATCGTGTCAATCCTGCTCATCATCAATCAATCGGTCATGCCGGCCGGTACGGTCTATGACTCGATCTCGACCTCACGATCCGCCGAGGTCTTCGAAAACCTCAGCTCTGCCCTGGCCGAACGCACACCCGATCTCAGTGAACCCCCCAGATGGATCCTCAATTCCTACAGCAACCTGATGTCGACCTGCGATCACAACATCACCACACCGCCCGAACTGCCCGCAATCGAAGTCCCTGAGGAGATTCTTCCCGATCTCCCCCCGGATGCCGAACCACCTGCCGTCGAGTCCGGGAACTGACCGGTCCGCATGACCTGTGATGTCCACAGTCGGGCAGGCAGAGCCCGGCCCACCCACCGATGATGTCAGCCCCTGCGCCGGATCCTGCCCCCACGGCATCCCCGGGGCCTGCGCGACGGGTTGCCCTCGTTGTCGGTGCCACTGGTGGGTTGGGACGGGCCTGTGCCCTGGCTCTGGCGGCCAGGGGATATGGCATTCTGGCAGTTGCCCGCACACCCGGTGCCCTTGACGACCTCAAGGAAGCGATCGAGGCCCAGGGAGGATGGGTCTCGCTCGCGGTCCTGGACCTTGCCGATACCGGATCCATCACGGCGTTCATGGCCATCCTCTCCAACCGTTGGGAACGGCTCGATCTTGTCATTCATGCCGCCGTGCATGCCACACCCCTGGCTCCGGTCCCCCATATCGATCCAGAGGACCTTGCCCGCTCCCTGCAGGTCAACGTCCTGGCCACAGCCCAGCTGGTCCGGCACTCTGAATCCCTCCTTGATGCCAACAGCACGGTGCTGTTTTTCGAGGACATCCATGAAGAGGGAAAGTTCGCCGGGAGCTATGGGTCCAGCAAAGCCGCCCAGATTGCCCTGGCCCGCCGCTGGCAGCAGGAGTGTCAGCGGATTGGCCCCCGCATCCACATCCTCCAGCCCCGGCGCATGGCCACCCGGTCCCTGCGCAAGCGGCATCCGGGGCTGGTCACGGACAGCCTTGCCAGCCCCACCGCCGAAGCCGAGCGTCTGCTCGATCAACTCACTCTGGCCCCGGCCAGGACTCCTGATCCGTGATGGTCTGGTGCCCTGCTGCACCGTCGATCGGCAACACGATCAGGGGTCGGTTCAGACGTAGGGATTGTCGTCAGCAGCAGAGCGAAGGTGGAGGCGGATGGGGGTTCCCGGGAGCGAGAACCGCTCGCGAAGACCATTGATCAGATAACGGCGATAGGCGGCATTGATGGCCCGGGGGCGGGAACACTTGATGACGAAGCACGGCGGCCTTGCCTTGACCTGGGTGATGTAGCGCAGTCGGACCCGGCGCCCCCTGGCAAGGGGGGGTGGGTGCTGGCAGGTGGCATCCTGCAGCCAGCGGTTGAGAGCCCCGGTGGCGACCCGGGTGTTCCAGATGGTGTGGGATTCGGTGATGGCGGCATGGAGCGCTGCACAGCCCCGACCGGTCAGGGCCGACAGTGTCACGAGCGGTGCACCCCTGAGTTTGGGGAGGCGGTCGCGGAGGCGGTCGCGGAGTTGCCCTGCGAGTGCGGTCGGGTCGGCAACGAGGTCCCATTTGTTGATGGCGATGACGACCGCCCGCCCCTCCTGTTCGGCAAGACTGGCAATGCGCAGATCCTGGGTCTCAAGGGGCTGCTGGGCATCCATCATGACCACAACGACGTCTGAAAACCGCACCGCCCGCAGACCGTCCTGATTGGCAAGGGTTTCCAGCCGATCGGTGACCCTGGCGCGTTTGCGCAAACCGGCCGTATCATGGATCTCCATATCCTGGTCGAACCAGGTAACTGGAAAGGCAATGGCATCCCGGGTTGTGCCGGGCCTGTCGGCGGTCAGCAACCGCTCCGTGCCAAGAATCCGGTTGATCAGGGAGGATTTGCCGACATTGGGCCGCCCGAGAATGGCAACCCTGATCGGCGGGTCCGACCTCTCGGTGGCCGCATCGATCACCTGGGACCCCGGCGGGTCCTGCGGCCCCCTGCGGGCCGAATGGAAGGTGCTGAGGGTCTGATAGAGATCGGCAAACCCAACCGCATGCTCGGCCGAGAGTGCAATCGGCTCACCAAACCCGCAGGTGAAAAACTCACTGAGATCGAGACTGCCCGGTCCCTGATCACATTTGTTGGCCACAATCCGGCAGGACTGGCCCGCTTTGTGCAGGAAGCGGGCGATCTCCTGGTCAGCCGGCAGCAGTCCACTGCGCGCATCGACAACCAGCAGGGCAAGATCGGCATCCCTGACAGCCCGATGGGTCAGGGCCCGGACACTGTCGGCATAGTCATCGTCAGGATGGGTCTCGAGGCCAGCGGTGTCGGCAATACGAAAGTGGAGATCACCGAGTCTGCCATCGGCTTCCCGGACATCCCGGGTAACTCCGGGCTCATTGTGGACCAGGGCCCGGCCCTTGACGGCAAGGCGATTGAACAGGGTCGACTTGCCCACATTGGCCCGACCGACAATGGCGATGCTCAACAGGGTCATGGGCCAGCCTGGCGGGTCGCGGCGCCGCAGATGGGGGGCCGAGCAAGCATGGTCAGTCCCGAGACCTGGCCGGGTCCGGCCTTTCAGGCAGCTGGGCTCGGGGCCGCGCCATCCGTGTGACTGTTGCTGCAGCCCGGCATGACCCGGTCGGCCCAGGCCGGTCAGCGATAGGCCCGCAGGACACCATCGGCGGTCACAAGGAACATCATGCCACGCGCCACGACCGGTGGTGTGGCTGCACCGCCGGACAGTGCCGATTCAACAAGCAAGGCCCCATCGACAGGCGCGTATTCGTACCGGCTGCCATTCGATGAGGTCACGTGCAAGCGTCCACCGGCCAGGACCGGACCGTAATTGACGTGAACGTTCTTGCGCCGGCGCGGTCTGTCCTGAACAAAATGAGGCAATTGCTGTTGCCAGATAATCGAGCCATCCGCCGCACTCATCCGGGTGAGTTTACTGTCGTCGGACACGAGAAAGAGTGATCCACCGGCCAGCCACATCGTATCGCTGGCACCAAGGTTCCGTTCCCAGACAAACGAGCCATCCGCCGCATTGATCCTGAGGACCCGACCGGCAAGTGTTGCCGCATAGACAGATCCGCCGTCAACCAGTGGGGCACCCGAGAGACCAAGCAGGAACGCCTTGGGTTCGGAGGCACTCGAGCCTCCGGTATAGGCCCGCCAGTTGATGCCGCCGGACCGATTGTCAACGCTGACAATCTGACCGGAGATGAGGGGCATGATCGTGGTGGAACCGGCAATGGCCGGGCTGACACCCCCCGAGAGAACAACATTCGTCAACCCGCCGGCAACAGTCCAGAGCAACCTGTCATTGGCGGCGTTGACCCCCCATCCCTTGCCATCAGCCGTGATGACATAGACCCGGCCATCAGCGGCTGCCGGTGGATAGGGGGCCGGGGCCTCAAATTTCTGATGCCGGATGGTCCGGCCGCTGCTGGCCTCAATCAGATGGAGGGTTCCGGCTTCAGTCGTCACAAAGAGGGTCCCGTCGGCATAGGCCATCCCTCCCGACCCGATCTGACCATCGGGATCGGAGGGGCCGGCAAGATCCCTTGTCCATCGGCGGACACCGGCAAGGGTGTAGGCCGACAGCTGCGAGACACTGTCCATGACAAAGATGAGGTCTTCGGCAACGATCGGTTCGGCACTGATCTGTTTCCGCCTGGAATTGCCTTCGCCGATGCGGACGCTCCAGACCGGGCTCAGATTGCTGTCCAATTGTGGATGGAAGCCTGCATGGCGGGCATTGCCATTGACATGGCTCCACTCGGCGTTGACGATGGCAGCGGGCGGGGCGAAGGGCTCGGCCCGGTTCTGGATCGGGTTGTATTCGAAATTGCTGATCTCGGTCCCGGTGACCGGCGAGACGAGATGGGCGGTCCGGTCGAGCGGGACCCGGGGGTCAATCCGGACTCCTGGCAGTTTTTCTTCCTGATCACAGCCTGCCAGAACCAGGACGAGGCCAGCGAGCATCACCGGCAGGGCCTGCTGCGGCCACACCTTTGCCGGACTATCGGTCACTGGACGCATTCCCTTCATCGGACGCATTGCCCGCGTCTGATCCATCGCTTGCATCTGGCCTGTCACCATCGACATCGTGGCCGATCGAGGCAAGAAACAGGCGCAGCCGACCGGTCTGTTCCGGTGTAATCTCGGCATCCGAAAGCATGGATTCCATGAGCATGATCGCTTCCATCCGACGACCGGCGTCAAAGTGATGCATGGCCTCGATCTCCTGGGCCAGCAGACGGAACGGACGCCCGGCGATGGTGAGCTGATCAAGGGCTTCTCCCACGGCACCAGCATCGAGATGATCCTGGCCGAACTGGAGGCTCTTGAGCAGGGCAAGATCGAGATAGACCGGACTGACCGCGGGGTCGGCGGTCACCTCCTGCAAGCGCTCGATGGCCGGTTCGGTCTGTCCCTCTTCCTGCAGGATCCCGGCCTCATAAATCCGGGCCAACGCCTTGGCATCGGCCTCGGTGTCGCTGGCATAGAGATCGACAAAGGCGGCTGAGCGTTCCACCGGGTCCTCAATGGCGGCCAGGGCAAGCAAGGCATCCCCGAACGCCTGGGCCCTGGCCTGATGCTGACTGATCGACCATTCACGCCAGCCTGCCGTCGCCACGACCAGGATGACGAGCAGGGCCGGCAGCCATGCCCATTTGCGAAAGAGTGCATACAGGCGGTCGCGCCGCAGCTCCTCGGACACTTCGGAAATAAAGGATTCAGGATTGCTCACGGCGGGCCCTTGACTGTTTCCCCACTCACTGTCGGATTGACTCCATCACCTGCTGCCGACCCCATCCATGCACGGAAAGGGACTGCCACCCACTCCACTGGGCAACGGAAAGCGGGTCAATACCCGATCTTGATCAGGATGCCTGACTATGGTTTCCGCCAGCGCAATTCAACCGGACCAATGGCATCCCGGACAAGTTCTGCATCCGTCATCTGGGCCTTCACCCGACCCTGAGAGTCTGGTGAGGGCGGCCCTGGCCGGGTCCGGACAACCGCGAGTCCAGGGATCGGAGACCGCGATCCGGCCAGGCTGATTCTTGTTATTGGCACATTTTGTCCTATATCGTCACTCGGGACAGGGTACGCTGAAGATGCGCATATTACCGACACTCACAGCATCCATCATCGCCATCAGCCTGGGCATGCTGGTCCTGAACCGTGACACGGTCTTTTCCCTGGTTGGCCGCGAGACGGCCAGCGTCGGGACGGTCGAGGACAGTGGGGGGGCTCCATCCCCACCCCCCGGACCTGAGATCGTGACCGGTCCTGTTCCGGTCATCGTGATGCCATCATCGGCCCGGAAAGTCCCCACCGGCATTCCCCTTCGTGGCAACACCGAGGCAGCGCGCTATGTTGAATTGCGGTCCGAGACCTCCGGTCTGGTCCTCACGGAACCCCTGCGCAAGGGATCATCGGTTGAGGAGGGGCAGGTCGTCTGCGAGCTGGATCCCGGCACCCGGGCCATTGAACTGGCCGAAGCCCGCACGACTCTGAAGAATGCCGAGGGCGATGCCTACCGGGCCAATGAACTGGCTGATGAGGGATTTGGCACCGAGACCAGCCGGATCACAGCGGAGGCGGCGGTCCGGGCAGCACGACTGGCTGTCGAGCTGGCCGAGAAGGAGATCGGTCGATTGACGATCCGGGCCCCGTTCGACGGCCTGCTGGAATCCGATGCGGCCGAGATCGGGTCACTCCTGCAGCACGGCGGCCTGTGTGCCACCATCATCCAACTGGATCCCATCAAATTCGTTGGTTACGTCGCGGAAACGGATGTTGACAGGATTGCCACGGGCCGGCTGGCCCGGGCGCAGCTGGTCAATGGACGTGAGGTGACGGGGACAGTGACGTTCATCTCGCGGATCGGCGATCCGGGCACAAAGACCTTTCGGACCGAGATCACGGTCGCCAACGAAGATCTGTCAATCCGGGATGGCACGTCAGTGGAAATCCTCATCGATGCCGGCATGATCGGCGCCCACCTGATTCCAAAATCCTCATTGACGCTGAATGACGCCGGGCGGTTGGGCGTGCAGACAGCCAACGGCGAGACAGCCCGATTCATGCCGGTCGAGATTGTCCGCGACTCAGAGGAGGGGGCCTGGGTGTCCGGGTTGCCCGACGAAATCGAACTGATCATCGTCGGTCACGAATATATCACTGATGGCAGCGCCATCGATCCACGACGCGCGACAAGCTGACCATGGTACGGATCGTCGACTGGGCCGCAGCGCACGCCCGCATGGTGGTTGCCAGCATGCTGCTGTCCATCGGTGTGGGCATTGCGGCCTATTTTGGCCTGCCCAAGGAAGGAGCACCGGATATCGAGTTCCCGGGATTCTATATCTCCGTCCCCTTCAGTGGCATTTCGGCCGAGGACAGTGAGAATCTTCTGGTCAAGCCGCTTGAGGAGAAACTCGACGGGATTGACGGACTTGATTTCATGCAGTCGGTTGCCGCCGAGGGGTACGGGGGGATTTTCCTGCAGTTCGAGTTCGGGATGGATCGGGAGGCTACCCTGGCAGAGATCCGGGAACTGGTCAGCCAGGCCGCAACTGAATTTCCCGACGAGGCCGGTGATCCGAATATCGAAGAGTTCAGTCTGGCCAGGTTCCCCATCATCATCGTGGTGTTGTCCGGTTCCCTTCCTGAACGCACCATGCAGACAGTGGCCAAGAATCTCCAGGAGGAAATTGAATCCCTGGCCCCCGTCCTGGAGGTCGGGATCACGGGCAAGCGATCTGAGATGGTTGAGGTCATCATCGAGCCGATGCGGCTCGAGGCCTATGATGTCACGCCCTATGAGCTGATCACGGCGTTCAACAGCAACAACCAGCTGATCGCCGCCGGTGAGGTTCAATCGGCAACCGGCGCCTTTGCTGTCAAGGTTCCCGTGACCTATGATGGTCCGGATGATGTGGCCGCCATCCCGATCATCACCAATGGTAACCGTGTCGTCAAACTCGGGGATGTGGCCGAGATCTACCCCACCTTCGAGGACCGGACCGGCATTGCCCGGCACAATGGTGAGGTCACCATCGCCCTGCCCGTCGTCAAACGCAAGGGGTTCAACATCATCGAAACGGCCAAACTGGTCCGCGAGCGGGTCACGGCCATCCAGTCAACCTGGCCTGCGGACCTCCAGAGTGCCCTGGTGATTGATTTCGTGCACGACCGGAGTGTCTCGGTCGAGGCCATGATCTCCCAGTTGCAGGGCTCGGTCCTGACCGCGGTGTTCATGGTCATGATCGTTGTGCTGGCCACGCTTGGCATCCGCTCATCCATCCTGGTGGGTATTGCCGTCCCGACATCCTTCCTGCTTTGCTTTACGTTTCTGGCGATCCTGGACATCCCGATTTCCAATATCGTCATGTTCGGGCTGATCCTGTCCGTCGGAATGCTGGTCGACAGCGCCATCGTCGTGGTCGAGCTGGCTGACCGTCGCATGTCGGAAGGCTCACGACCGATGACGGCCTATGTTGAAGCCGCCAAACGCATGTTCTGGCCGGTCATTTCATCGACAACCACAACCCTGTGCGCCTTTCTGCCCATGCTGTTCTGGCCCGGGATGCCCGGCCAGTTCATGGGGACACTGCCGATCACGCTCATCTTTGTTCTTTCGGCCTCGCTCTGTGTGG
Organism: Paracoccaceae bacterium; assembly: GCA_965215545.1. GTDB lineage: Bacteria > Pseudomonadota > Alphaproteobacteria > Rhodobacterales > Rhodobacteraceae > MPNP01. The sequence continues at coordinate 2,142,513 of OZ244066.1, read as the reverse complement.
CCCTGATCTTCCTGCCTGTGGTGGGCGGTGTGGCGGCCCGGACCGGCATGCGCATGGCGGCCCTGAGTTTCTCGCTGACGCACCTGCACTGGGCGGTCAGGATCCTGCTGGTTGGGTTGTTTCTCCTTGGCCTCTTCGGGGCGGCCATCGCAACCCTGAATCCGGGCCTGATCTTCAACGGCAGCCTGCCCTTCGGTCCGGTCTACTCCTCGCTGCCGGGCGCGATTGTCTTCAGCCTCTCGACCATCGGTCTCGGGATCTCGATCAACGCCCTGCGCCCCTCCCTCTTTCAGGCCAGACTGGCGAGACGGAAGCGCCGGACCCTGTTTGGCCTGTTCATCCAGCTGATCGTCGGCAACCCGGTCATGCCGGTGGTGGTGATCGCTCTCACGGTCGCCTTCACCATCATGGTTTTCCGGCTCTATGCCACCGAGAATCACGGTGTGCAGTTCTTTGTTGATACCGAACCCGAACGCGCCAACATCAGTGTGCAGGCCCAAGGCAATCTCAGCCTTGAGGAAAAGGACACCCTGGTCCGCAGCGTTGAGGATCGCATCCTCGGCACGGCCGGCATTGCGTCCGTCTACACGACCACCGGCGAAGGCGGTCTGTTCAACTTTGGTGGCCAAGGACCTGCCGACACGGTGGGTACGATCCAGCTGGAATTCGATCTCTGGGAAAACCGTCAATTGATGGATGAGGAGCTGCGCAAGGCCCATGTCATCCTCAATGGCATCAAGGACAGCCTGACTGACACGCCGGGGATCAAGACCGATATCTCCGAGGAGGCCGACGGACCCCAGCAGGGCAAGCCTCTGCAACTGCGACTGAAAAGCGCGAACCATGACTCGCTGTTACAGGCCGCCTCCAAGGTCCGGCAGAAGTTCGATGACACCGTTGGCCTTGCCTTCATCGATGACTCGCTGCCCCAGCCGGGGATTGACTGGGAAGTGGATATCGACGTGGTCAAGGCGGGCCTCTATGATGCGGACATTGCCACGATCGGTGCCATCATCCAGTTTGTCACCCGCGGCATGGTGGTCGACACCCTGCGCACTGACACTTCGGATGAGGAGATCGATATCCGGGTCCGCTTCCCCGAGGATGACCGTCTGCTCTCCACATTGAAGGATCTGCGCCTGCGTACGTCCCAGGGGGTCGTGCCCTTCAGCAATTTCCTCGAAATCAGGCCGGTGCGACAATTTGCGGAGATCAACCGGCACAACTCGGAACGCTATGTCACCATCAACGCTGATATCGCCCGGGGTGCCCTCAACAGTGAAGGTCGTCCTGTCTCCGCCAACGAACGCATTGACTACCTGACCCGCTGGCTGACCGAGGACGCGGCCCTGCCTCCGGATGTCAGCTGGGAATGGACCGGGGACCGGGAAGAACAGCAGGAGAGCCAGACCTTCCTGATGTACGCCTTTATCGGCGCTCTCGGCTTGATGTTTGCAGTGCTGCTCGCCCAGTTCAACAGCGTCTACAATTCCCTCCTGGTTCTCGTGGCCGTCATCCTGTCCACAACCGGTGTGCTGATGGGGATGCTGATCCTCGAGCAGCCATTTTCCGTGATCATGACCGGGATCGGAATCGTGTCCCTGGCGGGGATTGTGGTCAACAACAACATCGTCCTGATTGACACCTACCAGGATTATGCACGGATGATGCCCCGCATCGAAGCCATCATCCGAACCGCCGAGGTGCGCATCCGTCCCGTGATGCTCACAACCGTCACCACGATTGCGGCCCTGACTCCGATGATGCTTGGCTGGTCACTCGATTTCGTCAATGGGGGATACACGATCGACTCACCCACCGCGCTCTGGTGGAAGCAGCTGGCATCCGCGATCATCTTCGGCCTTGGCACGGCATCGGTCCTGACTCTGGTGGTCACCCCGTCCTTGCTGGCCATCCCTGTCTGGCTGTCCCGCAGCGGCTCGCGCACCAGCCGGATCATCCTCACCCTTCTCGGCGGCAAAGGCAGTCGCGTCTCCCAGGACAGGGCATTGCAGCGGGATGTGGCCCAACTCAAGGATGTCACCCTCCCCTGGGACCATCTGCAGAACGTCCTCATGCCTGTCTACCCGGCCCGCAATGAGCTGCTCCTCCGGTCATCGGACCGCGGCCTGCCAGGAGCCCCCAAGAGCAATCCCCATCCAACGCCCGGACACCCCTCCCCTACCGATCCATCACCAGAACCCGACCCACCCGGACGTCCTCCACCCCGGAGTTGAGGGTGCACAGACAAACCTGTACCGTTCCCCGTGCGTACAGTTCCCAGAACCAGCCTGCCATCATCGCCGCCCCGAACGCACCCCCTGGCAAAGCATCATGGGAGACAGAAACCGGATATCTCACCAAAACCCTGTCAACGGCCACCGAACGGCACAATTGCGCACCTGGCAGCCGATTTGCCCAGAGCCCTCCCCCCCCCTCCGGCGCGCGCGACCCATCCTTCCGGGTGACGCATGGCCATCATCAAATCCCAACGCCGCCGGTCATCGCCCGCATCAACCCGCCCCCGTGACCAATCACCCAGATCCGCCAACCGACACGCCACGCCGAGATCAGGAACGACCGCAACCTCAGACCCCGTGCAACCCCAAGCCACCGCCGGCGCCACCAGAAGACGCACAGCCAACGCCGCCGCCAGACGCGGCACCATCCGGCGCGCCAAAGCCACACACAGATCACCCGAAGGACCCCGCCACTCCGTCCTCTCTCACACACCCCGCCCCAAAGACATCCGCGTCTGACCCGCATCCCCACAGGCCACCGCAAACCCGTCCGCTCCTTCCGCCGGGATCTGGCGCATCCCCATCTGCATGCAACCATGATTCGCATACAATCAAACCAGAGTCAGGTGTGTGGAGTTGATAGGGCTGGGCCCCCGGACGGTCCTCTGGACCGGATCAGCCGTTGCCGACGGCGCGGACCTCGAGGAGGTGGCCGGGAGTGGTGGCGCGCCTGGCCCGCATGCGCAGGCGGTTGCGTTCACGCTCCCGGTCGGCGGCGGTCTGGGTCATGACGGGTCGATGTCCGGGGCTGGTGCGCCATGATCCCGCAGGACCCTGGCGAGTTTCCTGAAAAGTTTGGGATGACCGCGTTTGGAGGCGGGGCGGTCATTCACGGTCGTGATGAACAGGTCCTGGGCCGCCATCTTGATTTTCTCGGACTCCGGATCCCACCAGATCCGCAGCTCGAATGTGACACTCTTTCCATCGCCCGACCTGGATCGTGTGACTGTCTGCGTCATTGTGTGTCCTTCTTCGATGGGTCCTGAGGTGCTTCCAGACGCACTGCAAAGTCCGGAAGACCATCATAGCCCTTTCCCCAGCCCCAGTTGCCGAAATTGCCGCGGTTGCCCTTGATGACAAGCAATTCTGCATCGGTGTCCGGATCGGTCACCACATGGCTCCGACCATCAAGCTGAGACGCGTCCTGTTCGGCATCATCGTCGGGCAGGTCGACAAGAATCGGCATCACCGATTCCAGGTTGGTCTTGCAGTGAACCGACTGTGTGTCCGGCTTCAGACCCTGTCCTTCTGCATAAGACCCGGCGGCCTTGCGAAGCCTCCCCTGCATGAGCAGGGCATTGCCCATGCCGAGGTGCGTGTCGCTGCGGTTGCCCCAATTCTCATTGCAGTGCTTGAAGTCATCAAAGGCCGCGGCAAAGTCCTGCTTGCGATAGTGCGAGTTGGCCCGGTTGAAGCGGGCATGCCTGGCAAGGGTGCGTGCGTGTTGATGGTTGCCGTCGAGCTGCCCTGTCATCTGTTCGAGGATATTGAGCACCTTATCGTAATCCGCAATGGCCTTGTCCTGGTCGTCGGCAACCGCATGGGCATTGCCCCGGTTGTAATGATAGGTGGCGAGGTGGAAGTCGATGACCCTGTCCTTCCGTTCGATGGCTTGGGTGTAGCAAGGGATGGCCTTGTCCTGGTCGCCGGCAACCGCATGGGCATTGCCCATGAGCCAGTGCGGCTCAGCCACATCAGGTCTTGCATCGCGGACGGCACTGAAGAATTCCAGGGCCTTTTCATGTTTGCCCTGATGAAATGCCCGCAGGCCGTCGGCCTTGAGATCTTCAAGTGCGCGGCGTTTTTCGGGTCGATACGGTCTGTCCACCGTGTTCTGGATGGCCAGACCAGGCAGGTCGGCAAACAGCGTTGCCTCTGACACGCCCATTGTGTGGAGGTGTTGCAGGATGTCTCGTTTCGATCCCCAGGGAACAGTCACGTCCCTGATCTTCACCCCTGGGAATTCGGGATTGCAGACCACAAACACGCTCTGCTGGGCGGCGATCCTTGGACTCAGGACCTGGTCGGGTTCGTAGTAGAGATTTTCCTCGGGGCTCTTGCTCAGCCAACCCTTGATGTTGCGCGCATTGGTCCATCCGGGTCCGATGTCAACGGCAAACACCTTGCCGTCCTTGCTCTTCTCCTCGTCAGAACACGCAAACCAGAGCGCCACCAGCGGGGAGTGGCTGAAATCGAGCAGCATGGTTGCGGCCCCGTGGTGCTGCAGGGCCGCCAGATTTTCCTCATTGGATTGATTGTTGCTGTGAATGAGGTCCAACTGCGCCAGCAGGGCCGTTTGGTATTTCTTGAGTTCTTTGAGCATGTCGCTCGGATCCGTCAAGATCAGACGCCTGGATGCTCCCGATTCGGGATCCCAGACAGCATCTCTCTGACCGCGGTAGATCGCCCGGGTCATCCCTTTGGACAGACGCAGCACCTCCCGGATGACACCAAAGGCTTCCCCGGATTTGTTGGCCGGCGTTTGGGGCGTCATGAGCCAGCCTTGTCGGCTAGCTTGTTCTGCCGGTAGCGGGCCCGGGCCCGCATCAGGTCACGGTTGCGGAGCTTGTCACCTTCATACTTGTCCAGATCGGTGCGACGCGTCCTGTTGGACGCGCGGAAGTCGGCGGCGCGGGCGGGGGTCATGGCAGGTTTCCCGTGAATTCAAGGGACCAAGGCATCAGGACAGGCATGTGCGCGGCGGCCCTGTCTCGACGATGTCCCTCCAGTCATCCCCAAGCACTGACCGGGCATCCATCGCGTTGCCTGCCCCAGAATCACCGGACCGGAACATGATGACCACGACATCCGCGTCATGGGTTCCGCTGAGTGTGGGGATGGAGGTCGTATGGCCGGAGTATGTGCCCGTGTCGGGATTGATTGTTCCGGTTGTGTAATGGTGGGTGTTGATGACGCGGGTGTTGTCTTCGGTGTTCATGCCCGCGATGGCGTATCGGTCATAGCCTAGTATCCCGTCGTCATCGAATTGATGCCATTTGATGGCCCGCACGCTTCCAATCCGTGACGATCTCGTCTAATCGCGGCCCCAATCAAGCACACGTCGCCCCGATGGGCCGCCGCGGGGCGGCCCATCGGGGCAGACAGACAACCAAAGGCAGGGACCCATGACAGCAGACAACACGACGACCCAAGCGGCGCCACCCGTCACAGCAGGCCGCAAGATCTACAGGGTGACACTGGCAACCGACGAGCGCACCCAACTCCAGGCGATCATCGACAGCGGCAAGGGGTCAAAGGAACGCCGCAAGCGGGCCCATATCCTCCTCCTGGCCGACACCGACCGCACGGGAGGGCGTCGCAGGGATGCCGACATTGCCGATGTCCTCGGTGTCGGGACGGCAACGGTAGAACGGGTGCGCAAGCAGTGTGTGCTGGACGGCGTCGACGCCGCTCTTGAACGCAAGGTGCAGGTCAACCGCAAGGCGCGTCGCCTGGATGGGGCGGGCGAGGCAACGCTGACCATGCTCGCTTGTTCACAGCCACCCGCAGGCCAGGCCCAGTGGACGCTGCAGCTGCTGGCCGACCGGCTGGTGGCCCTCAAGGTCGTGGACACCATCTCCCGCTCCACCGTCCACAAGACGCTCAAAAAAACAGTCTCAAGCCCTGGCTGAGCCAATGCTGGTGCATTCCCCCCAAGTCGAGTGCCGACTTCGTCTGTGCCATGGAGGATGTGCTGGAAACCTACAGTCGGGACTTCGCCAGCGATGAAGTGCTGGTCTGCCTCGATGAGACCTCCCGCCAGCAGACCAGGGAGACCCGCACGCCCCTGCCCACCGCCCCGGGCCAGCCCGCCGCCTACGACTTCGAATACGAGCGCAACGGCACGGCCAACCTCTTCATGCTGACCGCACCCCTGGCGGGCTGGCGGCATGTCAAGGTCACGGACCGCAGGACCCGGCAGGACTTTGCCCATGTCCTCAGGGACCTCGCCGACACCCATTTCCCCGACAAGACGATCGTGCTGGTGATGGACAACCTCAACACCCACACCCTGTCGACACTCTACGACACCTTCCCGCCGGCCGAGGCCCGCCGCCTGGCCGAGCGCTTCGAGATCCATCACACACCGAAACACGGCAGCTGGCTGAACATGGCGGAGATCGAGATCAATGTCCTGTCCCGCCAGTGCCTCAATCGTCGGATCCCCGACCGGGCGACGCTGGTGCGGGAGGTGGCGGCCTGGCAGGCCCGGCGCAATGCCGACAGGACACCGGTGTGCTGGCGGTTCCGGACCGAGGATGCCCGGATCAAGCTGACGTCGCTGTATCCATCAATTCAATGACGATGGTATACTAGGCGGATCGTCTCCACCGCGGCCATTTTCGCCACCAGTTTTCGTGCCTCGGCGGCACCGCAGGCAGGTGCCACGGTTGCATCGATCCGAACCATGTTTGGTGAAAGTCTTGTCGTTTCGGTGGCGGTGCAAGCGCCCAGAAACAGCAGCACGGACGCAATCGGAAGTCCCAAAGCCGCGCGATGCGTCACAATCACAGTCATCTCCTCAGATATCCGCCCTCCTCGCACGCTCCAGAACATCCGCACCACACTCCAGCCAGCATAGGGACCTTGTGCGGTCGAGGCAAGGAGAGGGCGATAAGTGGATGTGTGCCATGAAGTGATTCAACGAGGCATGAATTCAATGCCAAGGTCAATGCCAATGAAAGCGGCCAAGAGACAGGCTATCATTTTCCATCCAGCAGCTTGAGTGATCATCGCCCCCTTGATCTGATCAATATGCTTTTGGATTTCTGCAGTTCTAACTTCGAGATTTCGCAACCGCGCATCGGAACCATCGCCACCGTTCCCTCTGAACCTACTTCGATTCCGGTACTCTCTGATGTCGTGCGTATTGTCCCGATCAGTCACTTGGATGCTTTCTTTTGAACCCACTCAACTGTTTTTGCTGGGCCAATGCCTGATTAGTAATCCATTTGCACAACCAGACCTGAAACCCCTGCGTCGGGAACAAGGCCGATTTTTTTGGCTATATCATCCGTCAAGTCATTGCTGACGATAAACGCCTGCCTGTCATCTTGAATGAAATGGTCCTCCGGCCAATGCTCTTTCACCTTGGCCCAAGATCCAGAATCGGGTCCGGTCAAAACAATGGTATAAAGCGGCATTGCATTCTCCGTTAACCGTGAAACTGGCCCGTATCCGGGAAATTCGTGCCGTGCAAATCAGACACCCGCCATACCTGGACCGCCCTCTGGTCACGACTGCACACCGCTTCGCTCGATTTTGTATCGTACAATACAAAATCCGCCCCCAACCGCCCGAGCGCACCTCAAGGAGGACTCTGAGCACGCCCGGGTGGTTGGGGTCATTACAGCAGAAAATCATGGGTTTATCCAACAATTCCGGGCCGGAGGGGCCGGCCGTTCGCGGGTGGCCTGGCGCGCGGACAGGGGGATGGCTTTCTCGAAGAGCACGATGCCCGTGACGCGGGCGGTGGCGGGATGGCAGCAGGTCGCGGCAGGTTTCGGGTGCGGATTTGTGGGTGTTCGAGACGGGGGCTGGCAAGGGCTGCGGATTGTCCAGGGCAATGGTGGGGCTCGAAGAGGATGGGGATGGGGGGTCGGGGCCCGCGTGGGTAAGGCAACGGGGATGGTGGCGTGGGTGGTCATCGTTCGAGCTGGTGAATGGCTTGCCGTTGCTTGATGCAGGCATCGAGATTACCTGCCTTCAATCGGTCCTGCACAGTTTCCTGGTCGCAGCGATGGTCAGCCAGCCATTGGATTATGTCGATATCGGCCCTGACCAACGCTTGGCTGGCACGAACGGAAGCATCCGTATTCGTGCCGAACCATCGTGTGATGAACCCTGAAGCGTGGGGCTATCACTGTAACACACCTGACTCCCCACCATCCCCCGGCATCCTGATCCTCGCCCCTGCCCTGATCGCCAACCCCCTCCCGGCACGGGTCCGCACCCCCTGCTACAGCGTCGCCGTCCCGGGCCGCAGCTGACGCCTTGCCGGATGGAACCCGGCCCGGTCGGCCAAGCGGCTCGCGGGCCGGAAGGTTATCATGCCGGGCCGTGCTGGCAGCGAAGGCCAGGCATGTCCTGCGATCCTCGGTCGGGTCGGGATAACGGTCTGCGATCCGGGGGCCCGGGCGGTGCGTGGCCCAGGGCATCGGCCCCGCCGCGGGACGCTGGACCGCCAGGGCGTCGGCCAGGCGGGGTAGCATCTTGCGGGCAGAAGTAAGGCACGGGTCACCCCTTGGGCTGTGCCAGCCCATGACCGTGCCGAGCCCGCGGACCCGGGCAGATCGTGTCGGCCCTGGCACGGTGCCGGCCTTGACGAGTCATGCCGCTGGCTCGGCTGATCCCAGTTGCCTGACGATCGGCATAGTGCGGGACAGTCTGGCATGAAAATGATCAAGACCACAAGTGTGTGATGTTGATAGCACCGGGGTCCCGCCGCAACTCTGTGGTCAGGCACCGACACCAAATTCCTGCCGTGTTGTATGGGAATATGGTATCCTGCTCCGCCAAAAGTCGGAGCGTTCGGTCTCTCAGCTCCCCTGTTTGGGAATGATGAAGATTTGCCCGGGATAGATCAGATCGGGATCCTTGATCAGGTGGTCATTGGCCCTGAAGATCGTGACATAGAGTCGTCCAAGCCCATACTTTGAGCGGGAAATCCCCCAGAGTGTGTAACCCTTACGGACGACCACCAATTCCGTTTCTATATATTGGGGCCGGCGACCAAAGTGACTATCTGTGGTAATTAAGTCGTCTTCTTCCACGGCTTCCACATCGGGATTGAACAGCATTTCGAGGCGGTTGATTACGGAGGCGGATTCATCGAGCTGGTCGATCCGAAGCATGTGCTCGCCAGGCTGGACCGCGGGGAGGCGGGCCGACCATGACCCACTCTGGTTGACGGCAATTTCAGCAACAAAATCATTGTCAATGTAGATGAACAGGGTGCTCCCGGGAAGGCCATGACCGGTTAGGACAACAGCACCGCTCTGGTCGAACGTCAGCAGATCCAGCGTGAGGTTATTGTCGATGGGTTGGGGCTCGAGGGTTTCAAGACCCAAATCTGTCTCCAGCAAAGCAATGGGTCCGACGCTTTCTCCATCCTCCATTTCAGTCTGCTGATTGCCGTCAGGAGGGACCATGAGAACGAGGACGCTGTCTTCCGAGAGACGTTCCTTGCCCACTTTGCTGGTCTCGAGGAGACGCAGGCTCGGTGCTCCGTCCAGCGAAGGAATGGCAAAAAATGCCACAAACGACCCATCCGATCCCGCTTCAACTTCAGTCTGTGCCTCGCCATTGAGGAGAATTGTGACCTGGCTGCCCGGTGCTGCACGACCGGCCAGCACCACATAGCCAGACTCATCAATCCGCACGATGTCGAAAGCAAGGGGTGCTTCCGGACTGACCTCAGGCTCGGGACTGTCGTCCTCATTGGCGGCAGCCGGTGGGTCCGCCGGGGGTGTCTCGGCCGGTGGGGCCGTGCCCGTGGTGGCGGTCTGGCTGTCCGTGGCTGCCGGTGGGGGCGGTGCTTCGGAAATCGGTGTGGCTTCAGGCTCGGGACTGACCTCAGGCTCGGGACTGTCGTCCTCATTGGCGGCAGCCGGTGGGTCCGCCGGGGGTGTCTCGGCCGGTGGGGCCGTGCCCGTGGTGGCGGTCTGGCTGTCCGTGGCTGCCGGTGGGGGCGGTGCTTCGGAAATCGGTGTGGCTTCAGGCTCGGGACTGACCTCAGGCTCGGGACTGTCGTCCTCATTGGCGGCAGCCGGTGGGTCCGCCGGGGGTGTCTCGGCCGGTGGGGCCGTGCCCGTGGTGGCGGTCTGGCTGTCCGTGGCTGCCGGTGGGGGCGGTGCTTCGGAAATCGGAGGCGACGAATCGGGGGTATCGTCATCGGGGGTTGGAGTCAGAAAGAGGTAGGCCGCAATCACAAAGACTGCGGCAATGACGGCACTGATCAACAAGCCACGCGCTGATCGATTGGTCTGTTGCACGAGTCCACTCCCCTACGAACACTGTCAGTTCGCTAAAGGCGACCAATACACGGTTTTTCCGGGTATCGTAGCGGAAATATTGATCATGCCGGTCAGGCGTGGCGTGCGAGCCGGTGGGGCCAGGATCCGTGGACCGACCGGGTGTGTGACCACAAGACAAATGGGATGGCCGTCGGGATTGCAAGTCCATGCTCCACACCCGTATAGGCCGGGGACAGTTCAGGGTCCGAACAGTGGGGCAAGCGTCATGACCGAGCGGGAAGCGCACGGCAGCAAGGCTCGGGGGATCTTTACGGTCTGCGTGTTCTGCGGATCCCGTTATGGCGTGTCCACGGCGCATCGGGCGAAGGCTGCAGCCCTCGGCCATGCCCTGGCCCGCGAGGGCTGGCGTCTGGTCTATGGGGCCGGTCGGGACGGGTTGATGGGTGAGGTGGCCGGTTGTGTCATGGAGGGCGGTGGTGAGGTCTTTGGCGTGATCCCGACCCATCTGCCCGAACAGATCCTGGAGGGGCTGACGAGCACGGTCTTGACCGCTCACATGCATGAACGCAAAAGCGTCATGCTGATCAATTCCGACGTGTTCGTTGTCCTGCCCGGTGGGTTGGGCACGCTTGATGAGTTGTTTGAGGTCCTGACCCTCCGGCAACTGGGTCTGCACGCCAAACCGATCCGGATCTTGAACAGTGCGGGCTACTGGGATCCCGTTCTTGCGGTGATTGACAGTATCATCGACGAGGGTTTTGCAGCGGACTCGGCACGGCAACTCTTCCAATCCTTCGCGAGCGTGACCGAACTCATGGATTGCCTGCGCCAGGATGCCCGGGCCCATTGGCAAGGCCGGGCAAGGCCCACGGGCAGCTGCGCTGCCCGTGGGCCCGCTTGACCTAGAGTCGGGAAGCGACAGTCTCCCAGTTGACCAGATTGCTGAGGAAGTTCTCAAGATAGGCTGGCCGGCGATTGCGGAAATCAATGTAGTAGGAGTGCTCCCAGACATCGCATCCGAGCAGGGCAGTCATGCGGTGACAGAGGGGATTGACACCATTTTCAGTCTTGGTAATCTTCAGGTCACCACCCTGATCGACAACAAGCCAGCACCAACCGGACCCGAACTGGCCCACACCCGCCGCAACAAACTGGCTCTTGAACGCATCGACCGAGCCAAAGGCATCGGTGATGCGCTTTTCAAGTTCGGACGGCATGGCCGTGGGCCCGGGACCCATCATGTCCCAGAACTGGCAGTGGTTCCAGTGCTGCGATGCGTTGTTGAAGATCCCGTTCTGGGCCACGGCACCCTCCTGATAGGTCCCGACAACAATCTCCTCGATGGACTTGTGTTCCCATTCGGTGCCAGCGATGAGTTTGTTGCCATTATCGACATAGGCCTTGTGATGCAGTCCGTGATGGAATTCGAGGGTCTCGCGCGACATGCCACCCGCGGCAAGGGCGTCAAGGTCATACGGCAGATCCGGCAACTGGAATGTCATGGATTGTCTCCTTCTGTCAGGCATGAATGAAATTCTGGTTTTGTCACCGTGCACTGCCATACCGGGAAAGCCGGTCGATTGCGAAAACAAAGTTCAACGGTGTCGGGATGGGATGGGGTCGCGATCAGAAACTCTGGTTGACCACCGGCAGACCGATCACGGCTGAGCCGGCGATGATCCCGTAGGCGACGCGCCGATAGAGTCGTTCATGGGCAGGGTTGAACAGCAGACTGCCCAGACCGAGGGTCAACAGGTAGGATAGTGCCATGAGAAGTCCGACGGCGACAGCGGCGCGTGACAGTTGTCCCTGCAGGGTGATGGCCATGAGGATCAGGATATCGGCCACAATCAGATAGATGAAGAGATTGGCCCGGATGGCGGCAGCCGGCAGGGTGCTGGCAAGATAGAGGAGAATGACCGGTGGGCCCGGGAGACCGGCGCAGCCACCGAAAAAACCACCGGTGGCACCGGCACCATAGACCAGCGGCGGTGTCAGGGGTTTGCGATAGCGGATGCCGGTGATCAGGAACACGAGCAATGTCAGGGTCATGACCGATACCATGGTGCGGAACACGGTCGTTGGCAGCAGGAAGAGGATAAGCAGGCCCAGGGGCATGGCCAGGAGGGCACCAATGGCCAGCCGGGCCAATTCACCCGAATTCGTCTGTTTGAGGGTCCGGGGTGCCATCAGGACGGGTCCGACAAGATCCATGACCAGCATGATGGTGACAGCCCGGATTGGATCGGTCACACTCCCGGCAAAGGGGAGAAAGACCATGGCAGTGCCAAATCCCGAGAACCCCCGGACCAGGCCCGCAAGCAACGAGCCTGCCAACAGCCAGAGCAAGGCCAACGGGTGAAGCAGGGTCGTGATATCGGCAAGGAGGGTCTGGTAAAGATCAACCATCTCCGTCGCCGGCGGTAAATTGAGTCCCCATTGCCTCCCTGGCCTTGGTCCAGTCCCGTTTCACCCCGAGTTTCAGGAGTGAGTACGTGGCAATGAAGACAGAAGAATAGGTCCCGATGATGACGCCCCAGATCATGGCAAAGACAAACCCCCGAATCACATCGCCACCCAGGACAAACAGCGACAGCAGGGCCAGCAGAGTGGTGAATGATGTGACAACGGTCCGGGAGAGAGTCGAATTGAGGGCGAGATTCAAGACCTCGAAGAGGGGACGTTTCTTGTAGCGTTTGAGCTGTTCACGGACCCGGTCAAAAACGACAACGGTATCATTGAGCGAATACCCGACAATCGTCAACAGGGCGGCAATGATGGCAAGATCAAACTTGATCTGCAGCAGGGAAAAGATACCGAGGGTCAGGACGACATCATGGATGAGGGCAGCCACGGCCCCGAGTGAGAACTGCCACTCGAACCGAAGCCAGATGTAGACGAGAACCGCCACGATGGCGGTCACCACCGCGATGATGGCTTTCTGGATCAACTCACCGGACACCTTGGGACCCACGCTCTCGACCAGGGGGAAGGTCATCGCCGGATCAAGTCTCCGGAGGGCATCCTGCACGGCATTGACCGCGGCCACAGTGATCGATTCGTCGCCCTGCTGGACACTGAGCCTGAGCAAGGCAACATGTTGATCGGCGGCAAAGGTCGGATCATTCACCTCGGTGATCGAAATGTCCCCAAGACCGAGACCGGAGACGGCATCGCGGTAGATACCGATATCGACCGGGGTGGTGCTCTGGGTCCGGATGACCGTTCCACCCCGAAAATCAATACCGAAATTCAGGCCGACAAGGACCAGCATCGCCACGGATGCAGCCATGGCGGCAAGCGAGACCGGGACTGCGATCCGGGTATGGCGGAGAAAATTCCAGGATGTGTCGGTGGGAACCAGTTTCAGACGCATCACAGTCACTCAGAGTTTCAGGGTCCGGGGCCGGCGGCGGCTGTACCAGGTGACCACCAGGAGACGGGTCAGAAAGATGGCTGTGAACATGCTGGTCACAACCCCGATCCCCAGGGTGACGGAGAACCCCTTGACGGGTCCCGTGCCCAGCATGAACAGGATCGATGCGGCGATCAGGGTGGTGATGTTGGCATCAAGGATGGCGGTCAGGGCCCGCTCGTAGCCCATCTCGATCGCTCGGGAGGGCCCCCTGGCAGTCTTGAGTTCCTCACGGATCCGCTCAAAGACCAGGACATTGGCATCCACGGCCATACCGATCGTCAGCACAATGCCAGCAATGCCGGGCAGTGTCAGTGTGGCCCCGAGGATCGAGAGGATGCCGAAGATGAGAAAGAGGTTGACCACAAGAGCCACATTGGCAAACAGGCCGAAGAGCCCGTAGCTGAGGACCATGAAGATCAGGACAGCGCCGGCCGCAACCAGGCAGGCGATCTTGCCGGCATCGATCGAATCCTGGCCAAGCTCGGGTCCAACCGTACGCTCCTCGAGAAAGACCATGCTGGCCGGCAAGGCACCGGCCCGGAGCAGCACGGCCAGATTGGTGGACTCCTCCACGGTGAACTGGCCGGTGATGATCCCGGAACCGCCGGGGATATGGGACCGGATCACCGGGGCGGAAATCACTTCACCATCGAGGACAATGGCAAAGGGCAGTCCGATGTTTTCCGCCGTATAGTCACCGAATTTCCTGGCTCCGGTGGGGTTGAAACGAAAGCTGACAGCCGGGAGACCGTTCTCATCAAAGTCAGGCTGGGCATCCGTCAGATCCTCCCCGGACACCACCGGCACCCGCTCCAGCACATAGCTGAGTTCCGGTGTCTCAAGATCCGGATAGACCACCTGTCGATTGGAGGATTGGGCACCCCCGGTATTGACAGTCTGGATAACGTGATGGAACGTCAGTCGTGCAGTTTGGCCAAGCAGCTCCTTGAGCTCGGCCGCCGAACCGATCCCGGGAACCTGAATGATGATCCGATCGGCACCCTGACGCTGGATGATCGGCTCCCGGGTTCCGACTTCATCCACCCGTCGGCGGATGATCTCCAGTGACTGTTGCATGGTCCGGTTGTTGGTGGCCACCCGCTCGTCTTCGGTCAGGGTCACCCGAATGATCGAGTCCGTCCCGGAGACATCCAGCGTGTCGGAGGCCAGCCCAGCCAGGGAGATGATGGGGCGGGAGATTCCCTTGACCAATTCGACGGCATCAGCGAGCGCCTCGGGGTTGGCAATCGAGACCCGCAACTCGCCGGGGGGTGCTGACTGCCGCCGGATGGCACCGACCTGCTCCCGGTTGGCCCGCAGGACATCCCGCACCTCCGGCCAGAGGGCATCCATCCGATCAACATGGACATCCTCCAGCTGGATCTCGGCCAGCAGATGGGCCCCACCCCTGAGATCAAGGCCAAGTGACACCAGGGCCGACGGCAGAAAGGCGGGCCAGAGATCCAGATCCGCCGTCAGGGCCGCATCCGGGATCTGGCCGGCCGCAACCTGGATGGTGGCATCATTGTATCTCTCGACCCGATCATAGAGGAGATTGGGAAAAGCCAGCAGCATGCCGCCGAGACAGATCGCAATCACGATTGCCTTTTGCCAGATCGGGATAGTGAGCATGAAACGCTGTGGCTTCCTCAGTTTATCTGGACCGGTCAGGTCCTTGAATGATCATCGGTTTTCCTGTTGATCATCAGGGGTCTGCAGCTGGGAGATCGTGCTGCGTACAACCCGGATCCGGACATTGTCGGCAATTTCAAGGATGATTTCGTTGTTCTTCTTGACCTGGGTGATCTTGCCAATGACCCCGCCCTGGGTCACCACCATGTCGCCCTTGACCAGATTGGCAACCATCTCGCGATGCTCCTTGGCCCGCTTCTGTTGGGGTCGGATCAACAAGAAGTACATGATCACGAAGATCAGGATCAGGGGAAGGATATTGACCAGGCCGAAACCCTGTCCACCGCCAGCCGCTTGGGCCAAGGCAGGACTTACCAGCATGACATCTCCCTGTATGACATTGTACGGCTCCATCAGTGCGAGGGCTGCATAGTGCCAGCCTCCCGGCATTGCAAGCAAGCCGCCCTCCCGGGACAGGGCGCAGGGCCCCGACTGCGCCCGATCACCGGGACGGCATTGACACAACAGCAGCCCCGGCCTCATGCCATCCCGGGTGCATGCTGTGGCCCATGGGGCTGGATGGCGGCCAGCACCCGGAGATGGAAATCGGCGGGCCCGTGGTGGCCGGATGGGGGTGGCGACTGGGAAAAATTGACCATGGGTCTATCATTCTGGCAAATATCGGGTAAATCCGGGCCAGCCACGGGGATTGAATGAACTGGCACTGGATCCATGCATGACATCAAGCGGATACGCAACGATCCGGACTCATTTGACCAGACTCTCATCGCCCGGGGTGGATCACCCATGGCAGCCCGCCTCATGGCCATGGATCAGGAGCGACGCACGGCGATTCAGGCTCTGGAGGATGCCCGGGCTGAACACAAGCGGGCCTCGGAAGACATCGCCAGGGCCAAGGCGGTCGGTGCCTATGCCGACTCCATCCCGGATGACATTCTCGCTGCGCTGACCAGGGGGCGAGACCGGATCCGGGCACTGGAGGCTGAGGCCGGACGTCTTGGCAAGGCCTTGACGGATGAATTGGCATCGCTGCCCAATCGGCCCCATCCCAGTGTTCCTGTGGGCGCCGATGAGACCGGGAACGTGGAGGTCCAGGCCTTTGGCGTACCTCGGGACTTCCCCTTTCCGCCCAGGGAACATCATGAACTTGCCGGTGCGCAGCAGGGTCTGGATTTCCGCGCGGCCGCCCAGGTGTCCGGATCGCGCTTTTGTCTGTTGGCAGGTGCCATGGCCCGGCTGCATCGGGCACTGGGACAGTTCATGCTTGATGTGCAGATCCGGGACAATGGCCTTGAGGAGATCTGGACACCGGTTCTTGTCAAGCCTGAAGTCATGTACGGCACCGGCCAGCTGCCGAAATTCGCCGATGAGTCCTACCGGACCGAGACCGGCAAGTGGCTGATCCCCACGGCAGAAGTGGCCCTGACCAATCTGGTCCGCGAGTCGGTGGTCAAGGAGGACAGCCTGCCGCGCCGCTACTGTGCCCTGACCCAGTGCTTTCGATCCGAGGCCGGGGCTGCTGGCAAGGATACGGTGGGCATGCTCCGCCAGCACCAGTTCGAGAAGGTGGAGATGGTCTCGGTGACGACACCCGAGACCAGTGAGGCCGAACACGAGCGGATGCTGCATTGCGCCGAGGGCATCCTTGAACGCCTCGGGATCCCCTTTCGGACCGTGATCCTGTGCACAGGCGACATGGGTTTCAGTGCCGCCAAGACCTTCGACATTGAAGCCTGGCTGCCTGGCCAGGGAACCTTTCGTGAAATCAGTTCGGTATCGAACTGCCATGATTTCCAGGCGCGGCGCATGAGGGCCCGCTATACACCAGCCGGAGGCGGATCCCCGCAGTTTGTCCACACCCTGAATGGCTCTGGTCTGGCGGTGGGCCGGACCTTGATCGCCGTGCTGGAAAACGGCCAGAATGAGGATGGCAGCATCACCCTGCCGGCCGTCCTGCACCCTTATCTTGACGGCATGAGCACCATCAGCAGGACAGGCAGCTGGTGCCGGGGTTGAAAGCCGCACATGTGTTGAACCTGTGGTCAGTTCAGGAATGATCCATGCGTATCCTTGTTACGAATGATGATGGGGTCACGGCGCCCGGCCTGGCGGTTCTTGTGGAAATCGCCCAGTCCCTGGCGGGAGCCGATGGCGAAGTCTGGACCGTGGCACCATCGGTTGAACAGTCCGGCACCGGTCACTGCGTTTCCTACATCACGCCCTTCCTGATCACGAAACTGGCGGACCGGCATTACAGCGTGCAGGGCACACCGGCTGACTGCGTTCTCGTGGCCCTCCATCACCTGATGACCGAGCCCCCCGACCTCACACTTTCAGGAGTCAACCGGGGCAACAATGCAGGTGAAAACACCGTGTATTCCGGGACAATCGGCGCGGCAATGGAGGGCGCCCTGCAGGGCATCCGGTCCATCGCGGTCTCCCAGTATTTTGGTCCTGCCAATCGGGAGCTTGCCAACCCGTTTGAAGCTGTCAGCCAGCACGGTCTGCACGGTCTGACGCAGCTGATTGACAAGACACCCTGGGATACAGCGGATTACAGACTGTTTCTCAATGTCAATTTTCCGCCCTGTCCGGCCCATGCCGTCAAGGGACTCAAGGCCTGCCCGCAGGGATTCCGGCAAGGGCTGAGCTTTGACATCAAGCCCTTTGCGACGCCATCGGGTCGGGAGTTCGTCATCGTGGTCGGCGGCGACCAGCACCTGCCATCGGTTCCAGGAACAGATATCCACTTCAATCTGGACAACTGGATCACTGTCACACCCATGCGGGCCGACCTGACGGACCGCACGGCGATGCAGAAGATGGTCGAGGCCCTTGATGGTTGAGCAGGACTGGCCCGCCATCGTCTCCCTCGCTCTCCGGGACAAGGGTCTCGATGATGAGGCGTTGCTGGAGATCTTTGCCAGGATTGACCGGCGGGATTTCCTCAGGGACAGTTACAAGGACATCGCCTACGATGACATCCCCCTCTCCATCGGTCATGGCCAGACGATCAGCCAGTACACCCTGGTTGCCTACATGACCCATGTCCTGGCCGTCACACGCCAGCACTCGGTCCTGGAGGTCGGCACGGGATCGGGGTACCAGACAGCCATCCTGGCAAGTCTCGCCCGGGACGTCGTGACGCTTGAACGCATCAAGCCCCTGCAGGAGAACGCCCGCCGGCTCCTGACCGAGACCTACGGTTTGACCAATATCGAATACTGGCATGCCGACAGCGTCGCCACCCTTGATGCGGCGCGGTCCTTTGACCGGATCATGGTCACGGCTGCCGCCACGAGCGTCCCGCAGGATCTCGTCAACATGCTGAATGAGAATGGTCTGATGGTTCTGCCAGTCGTTGAGTCGCAATCGGTGCAGAGATTGACGAAAATCAGAAAAACTGCCAAGACTGTCCATCTGGAAAATCTCTATCGGGTCAAATTTGTTCCGCTCCGTCAGGGCCTGGTTCGATGATCACGCTCCTCGGTTGCCGTTCGTCCCGATTGTTGGTGATGATTGGCTGCGTGACGACATGACAATGGCGGTATCATGACAATGGCACACAGGTATCTCGGACGGACCAATCTTCTGGCATTGGGCCTGGCTCTGCTGATGATGGGTTGTGTGGACTTTCGCAGCGATGTGACCTCCGGCCCAAGCAGCAGCACCGATGTTGATCAACTGCAGCCCTGGCCTGATCCGGATGCCAGCGGGCTGATTGTGATCGACGGCAGGCGCTATGTCGAAGCACTGCCCGGTGAGACCCTGACGGATATCGCCCGTCGATTCAACCTCGATCCCGACACCCTGTCCGACATCAACAACGGCATGCATGTCAACCGGCGTCTTCCGAAGGGAAGGATCATCCGCTTGCCGGCTATCCATCCGGACCCCACCCAACCCGTTCAGGGCACCAATCCGGTCACCGGAACACCGGTCACAGAAGGCCAGTATATCCTGCACACGGTCCAGCCTGCCGAGACGCTCTATACCATTGCCGAAATCTACGATATTTCCGTCCGCACCCTTGCCGAGTGGAACGGACTGCAAAGCAACCTCGAGGTCAAGGCGGACATGGTCCTGATCATCCCGGTCAGGCAGCCACAGGAACGCTCGGCCAGCCCGGCACCAGCGGTCGTGGCAGAGGAGCCCCTGGCCGATACCGACCACCTGACCGCCACATCACCTGGGCGTGAGGACCCGACACCTGCACCACCAGCTGCTGCAACGGCAGATGGCCCGCCAGTCACCACGGCAGAACCGCAAACCCCTCCCGCCGAGCTTGAGGCCAGTGAGGTTGCCGACTCGATGTTTGCCCTGCCGATGGAAGGGACGCTGAAGCAAGAGTTCGCCACGGTGTCCGGTCATGATGGTCTTGACATCACGGCGCCGGTCGGGACCGGGGTCTTTGCGGTTGACGATGGTGTTGTGGCCCTGGTCTCGGGCCTGACCGAAAAGTCGGCCATCGTCCTCATTCGCCACGCCAATGATGTGTACTCGGTCTATCAACACATCACCGGTGTCGCCTTGCAGAACGGGGACAGGGTCACCAAGGGCCAGAAGTTTGCGGAACTGGCCGAGACGCCAGGCTACCTGCACTTCGAGATTCGTGAGGGAACGGTTGGTGTTGATCCGCGGAAATTCCTGCCGGAAGGCAGCTACCCCGCATGAACCCGGTCCCATTCAGCCCGCCGGCGGTGGTGGAATCGGAGCACCGAACTGGCCAGCGAGGCTGATGACATATTGCCAGGCGACACGACCGGACCGGGCCCCGCGGGTCTGTTGCCACTCGATGGCACCTTGGACCCGGTGGGCGTCATCGGCGGGCAGGCCATAGGCCTCACAGTAACGCCGGACCATCTCGAGATACTGAGCCTGGCTGCAGGGGTGGAAGCCGAGCCACAGACCGAACCGGTCGGACAGCGAGACTTTCTCCTCGACCGCCTCGGAGGGATTGATGGCCGTTGAGCGTTCGTTTTCAATCATGTCCCGCGGCATCAGATGCCGGCGGTTGGATGTGACATAGAACACGACATTCCGGGGCCGTCCCTCGACCCCGCCATCAAGGACAGCCTTGAGTGACTTGTAGTGGTGCTCGTCCTGGCCAAACGAGAGATCATCGCAAAAGAGGATGCAGGGCGCAGCAAAGTCACGCAGGATATCGAGCAGCCGATCCAACGAGATCAGATCCTCCCGATGCAACTCGACAAGTTTGAGGGATGGATGCTCGCAGGCCACCGCGCCATGCACAGCCTTGATCAAGGATGATTTTCCCATGCCCCGGGCTCCCCACAAAAGGGCATTGTTGGCTGGCAGCCCCCGCGCAAAGCTGCACGTGTTGGCCAGCAGAGTCTCGCGGGACCGGTCGATCCCGACCAGCAGATCAAGGTCGATGCGGTTGATGTCGGCAACCGGCTGCAGACGGTCCGGGGCGACCCGCCAGACATAGGCAGCCGCCACGTCAGGGTCAGGGACCGGGTGGTGCGGTGGCGCCAGCCGCTCGAGGGCCCGGGCGATACGCTCAAGGGTTGGCTCGGTCATCTGCCTGTCCTGTCTGTGCGTCCGCCACCTTGCTGTCACCGACCGGCGGGTCCACCGATCCCGGCAACCCGGTGTCCTCGTCCTCGAAATGGATGCCCTGTTCCTTGTGGTCCCGGACCCGCCGCCGCTCGACCCGAGCGACGAGGAAGATCGACACCTCGTAGAGGCCATAGACAACGACAAAGAGGATGACCTGGGTGATCACATCCGGTGGGGTGACGATCGCGGCCAGGGTGAGGATACCGACCACAGCGTATTTTCGGAAGCCGGCAAGACCCTTGGCGCTGACCAGTCCGGCCTTGCCCATCAGGGTCAGCAGGACCGGCAATTGAAAACAGAGACCGAAAGCCAGGATGAACTTGATGGTCAACGTCAGGTATTCAGCCACCGAACCCTGGAAGGTGACACCGGCGCTGGTCATCAGCGTTGGGTCCAGCGTGGCAATGGCCGGTCCGGCATCCCCCGCTGGCCCATCTCCCGGGGCGGGTTGTTCGAGCGTGGGTTCGGCCCCGTTCATGCCCAGGACGATGGAATCCTGCTGGAAGCCGAGAAAGAAATTGAAGGCCAGCGGGATGACGACCAGGAAGGCAAAGGCCGCACCGAGGAGGAACATGAACGGTGAGGCCAGCATGAAAGGCAGGAAGGCGGATTTCTCGTCCCGGTAGAGTCCGGGCGCGACAAACCGCCACAGCTGGAAACTGATGTAGGGAAAAGCCAGGATGAGGCCGCCCATGACCGAGATCCGGACGGCAACGAAGAACCCTTCCTGCAGTTTGATCAGGATGAGGTTGCAGGCCTGGCCCCGCAGGACGAGGGCATTGCAGATGGGTTCGGTCAGATACTGAAAGATGAACTCCCAGAACGCAAAACAGATCACCATCCCGACCAGAAAGGCCAGGAAACTGTAGATCAGCCGTTTCCGGAGTTCAGTGAGGTGTTCAATCAGCGACGCCCTGGTGTCGTCGATGTCTTTCTCGGCCATCTCTGATCAGGTGGCAGGCTGGTCCCGATCAGACCCATCCGCATCGACCCCCGGCTCTGGACTGTCCGGAACCGTCGTGCCCGGTGCTGTCCCGGTCGCTCGATCCCCGGGCGCACCCGGCTCGACCTTGACCGCTTCACCGACCGGCCCTCCCGGTGCGACAGCAGGCCGTGTCGGCGTCGGATTCATGATCAGATTGGAAGCCGCAGCAGTGGCACCAGCGGCCACCACCTTGCCCGGACTGCTGCCAAGCGTCGTGGTGACGCGTTTGGCCACCTTGTCAAAGGCATCGAGACCGAGTTCACTCTCGGATGTCGACGTCCGGATATCCCTGGTGACGTCCCTGAGACCTGATTCGTCAGCGGCCCGATTCATGGCACGCTGGAAGTCGCGGGCCATACTCCGCATCCGGCCGGTATACCGACCGAGTGCCCGGAACATCCCGGGCAGATCCCTTGGACCGACGACGATGAGGGCAACGACCCCAATGACAAGCAGTTCACCCCAGCCCAGATCCAGCATTCCGATGCCCCATCATGCTCGCCGAGACGGTCAGCCCGTTGATTTTTCCCGGCTGACGGACGGATCCTTCTCGAGTTCGGCTTCTGACATCTCGAGTTCTTTCTTGCCCTCGTCGACGCCCCTCTTGAATGAGGAAATGCCTTTGCCAACCTCACCCATCAACCCGGCGATCTTGCCCCGGCCAAAGAGAACGAGAACAATGATTGCGATCAGCAACAATCCGGGCAAACCGATATTGTTCAGCATTGTTTGCGACTCCACTCCGTAAATGCGTGGCTGTGAACATACTGACTATTGCGGCATTGTAAATACGCAATGATCAGGGATCAGGGAGTCGTCGAGGCGCGTCGGGGCCCTCAGAACGGATCCAGGGACGGACTGTCATCGGGGTCGGCTGGTGAAAGGTCCGACTCCGCCAACCCCTCCCGCTCGGCCCCTCGGGCCCGGAGATCGGCTGCACTGGTGGTCCGGGGTGCCGAGGGCGATGTCGGGCGGGGCCCCTCTGCGATCAGACGTGCCGCGGTGCGGCCCAGATCGACCAACCATTCAGGGTGATCGACAGCAGTCAGGGCCCGGCCCATCCGGGCCACCCGGGGCCCGAGACGGGCAATTTCGTCCGCCAGGGCGGTCCGGGCATAGGGATCGAGTACATCCAGGGCCCGCGCGACAGCGTTGGGGTCCCGCACGGCCCCGGTACAGAGATCGTAAAGATCCCGGGCGACAAACTCGCCGTTTCCCCACATCCGGTACCGCAGTTTCCGGGCGAGGATCTGGGCGGTGGACTCAAGGGCCAGACCGAACACCGACTCGCGTTCCGGCGGGCCGTCATCGGCGAGCAGCGCCTCGGCCGTCGTGATGCTGAAGTCGCCATCCGGCAACATGGCATTGAACCAGCCCCGGCCCTGGCGGATCTGGGTCCCGGCACCCTCGGTCAACAACCGGGTCAGCGGCGCGGCAGCGGCGCGGAAGGATTCCGGTTCCATCACCATGTCGATGTCGGTGCTGCGCCGGTGGTTCCAGCGGGCAGCCAGGGCGGTGCCACCACCGATCGCGAGGGCATCCGTCATCCCGATCCGGCCCAGGGCCGGGGCCACCCGGGCCAGGATGCGGTCCGCCGGCGGGCGGATGATCACCGGGGGCATGGGGACTGGCCGGGGACGCGGCCCCGCCACCCGCAGGGCCGCTCCGCAAACTGGTTGAGCCAGTGGGACAGGGCACCCCGCCGCACCCCGCAGGCGTGCACAGCGCGGGCAATATGCCAGACGCTCAGGGCATCGCGGCGTCGCAGCTGCGGGTAGTCCTCCTCCCGGAGGGCGCCGAGCAATTCCGCCATGAATGCCCGCTCCCGGGTGTCCGTCATCCCGCCCGTCAGCTGGCGGTAGAGAGCAGGCCCTGACGGGCGGCCCGCATAGCCCGCCAGGTGGCTGGCCGCCAGCGCCGCCAGAAACCGATGCGCGGGATCGGGTGAGACAAAGACATGCCGGCTGGCCGGTGTGTCGAACCAGGCCAGCGGCATCGGTGCGTACCTGAGGCGTTTCTCGAGGGGCTGCTCGTCCGGCCAGGGCCGGCAAGAGCCCTGGCCGCTGATCAGAGAACTGTGGCGCCCGACATCCGCGGCGCGGGGATCCTGACCGGCCCGGATGAGGGCCTGTTCCATGTCCCAGTGCCAGCGGGCAAAGAGGTCCTCGCGGGTCGGGATCCGATCGGTACGGGGGGCACCACCCGCCCGCACCAGGCGGGCGAATTCCTGTCGGGCGGCCGGGCGGTCAAAGGGCATGCACGGGGACCGGGGACCAGGAACGACCGCTGCTCATCACACTGAAGGGCTGGACCCGGTGGTGGCAGAGTGTGGCGATGGCGGGGCGGCGGGGCGGCGGCGCGTGCATGGTGTCTCCCCGGGCGGTCTCTCTGCAAGCGGTGTCCCGACCAAGATAGGGACTCCGGGCCGGATTGGCAAGGATGCAGGGATCCTTGGGCGGGGAGTGGGTCTTTCTGAAGAGGCGCCGGCGGTCGATGGATTCCCAACCCGGCTGGACACCATTCCGCGCGCCGATTCAGGGCCTGGCAGTCGATGACGCTTCAGTACGGGCCGTGTCCTGCATCCGGCTCTGGGTTGTGCAGGCAAACAGCATGCACCGGTTGCGGGGCAGGCTGAGCCAGAGCCGTGTCCCGGCGGCAGGCAAGAAGACATGGGGAGTCCGGGTCCGAAAAAGGGTCTCGGTGCCCTCAAGGTGCAGCTCGACGAGACTGCTGCTTCCAAGGTAGCGCGAGCGCCGCACCCTTGCCGGCACCGGAATGCCATCGCTTGCCGTCGGCAGGGGTGACTGGTCGCGCCGGTCAAAATCGATCTTGACATCCTGGGGACGGATGACAACCTCCACATTGGTGCCATCGACAAAATCACCCGCGGGAAAGGATCCGAACGCTGTCTTGAGGACGGCATCCCTGACAACGGTGTGGATGATGTTGATATCGGAGAAGAAGGCGGCAGCGTGCCGGTCCACCGGTCGGGCGTAGACCTCGAAGGGTGAACCGGTCTGGATGACGGCGCCGTCCCGCAGGAGGACGATCTCATCGGCCATCCCCATCGCTTCGTCCGGTTCATGGGTAATCAGCAGGGCAGCCATGTTTTCCTGACGCAGGATGGTGAATGTCTCATCACGAACCCGATCCCGCAGGCGTTCATCAAGGTTGGAAAACGGTTCATCCATCAGGAGAATGCGGGGTCGCGGGGCAATGGCCCGCGCCAGTGCGACCCGCTGCTGTTGCCCACCGGACAGTTCATGGGGGTAGCGGTCGCTGAATTCGGCAAGTTTGATCCGGTCGAGAAGTTCCCGAATCCGCTGGTTGCGGTTGTGGTGCCGACCAATCAGACCAAAGGCCACGTTGTCCCGCACCGTCAGGTGCGGAAAGAGGGCAAAATCCTGGAACAGCAACCCGACGGAGCGATGCTCGGGGGCAAGATGCTGCCGGTCATCCGACACGACAGCCCCATCGATCAGCACCGTACCGGATTGCTGCCGATCAATCCCGGCAATGATCCGCAGGGTTGTTGTCTTGCCACAGCCGGACGGACCCAGCAGGCAGGTGACCTGACCCGGCCAGACGGCAAGGGACACCCGGTCCAGGACCTGTTTCCCGTCCAGGGACTGGCAAATATTCCTGATCTGCAGGCGGGGAGTCGACACGACGGCTCCAAAATCCCAATTCCGGACCAATTCATTCAGGTATAGCCGGATGCCACCGGACTGCAACCTGAACAGGGAACCGGTCAGCAGGACCCGCGCCGACCCCACGCCCCGTCCGCCCTTGCATTGACCACCCCCCCCCCTGCTAGAGATCACCCCGCGGCGGGGGATTCTCTCGCCTGTGCAGCCCCGCTGTCCCCATCTTCCTGGGTCAAAGCTCTGCGCGGGCGATCACGCTTGAAAGGGGGAGATCCTCATGACACGTTTCCTTGCCAGTCCCATGGCCCTGGCCCTCGGGGCCATCATCACCGCCCTGGTGGTTGCCACGAGTGCGCAGGCGCAGACCACCTGCACCAAAAGCAAATGCACCGTCGCGCTTGCCAAGGTCGGCAGTCCGGTCGTCGATGGTTGCGGCGAGCACGCCACGCCGGGTCGCATGAAGGTCATCTTCTCGAGCACCGATTCCAGCGTGACGCGGGCCAGTTTTCCGGTCGCTGGTTATTTCATCCAGGCCGGCAGCGATCACCGCTCGTCGGCATTCTCCGACTGGGAATGGCGGTCGCCGATCTTGAACAACGGCCGCTGGCAGGACGCTGCGATCGCCGCCAACCGAATCGGCTGGGCCGGCGGCGTGCTGGGCGAGAACATCATCGAGGTCCGCCCCAAGGCCGGCGCCCGCATCTGGAGCGAGGGTGGCCGCGAGGGCGTGCTTGGCGGGATGGTGGTGCAGGACTTTGATCTGCCCTCTGGATCGACAACTACATACGCTGCTCCAGGCGAGCCCTACTTCCTGTTCATGGGCGGCAAGGGCTGCGCGCGGGTCGGTCCGGGCGGCGGATTGCTCGGGGGCAACCAGTGACCTGACCGCAGACAGGTCAGACCCACCCACCCAGATCCACCCATGGGGGCGGCCAGTGTGCCGCCCCCCTTCATGGGAAGTGGCAATTGTCCTGTCCAGGCCAAACGCCACCACCCTCACGCGTCCCGCCTGACCCGGGGCCGGTCGTGATGGGGTGACGCCTGCCGGGCTGCGATGTGAAAAACCGGGGCAGGGCCGTGGCACCGACATCCGCCATCGCGGGGACGGATGCGACAGCGGCCATGCAGGGCGCTGGTGCAGCGGCGGCCAGCCTTGCGGGCAGGGCTCGGCCTGAGGCTCTGGCCGTCATGGCCTGACCACCCCGATCACGACGTCACCACGGCGCGCGCGACCCAAGGCCCCCGGATGCCGCCTGGGGCCGGGGCAGGAAAGCGAGGGGTGGCCAGAGTGGCCCTGCCCGCGAGAGTCGCAATCCATGGGGGCTGAAATCAGCCGATGATGGCAAGTCGTTACAGGTCCCCATTGTCAAACGGAATCTGGTGGACGGGGCGTGGGGGTCGGGAAGACCCTGAACAGTTACGAGTGAGTGTCAAACTGGGGCACGACTGAAATATCTGCGTGGAATTGTTGCACATCAGAGCGTGGAATTGACCATTCCTCCGTCATGGAGGATGTTCTGGCCCACAAGATAGGCGGCATGGACGGAACAGAGGAAGGCACAGGTCGCACCGAACTCGTCAGCTGTCCCGTACCGGCGGGTCGGAATGGCCTGCTCACGGTTGCTCCTGACGTCATCCGGGCTCTTGCCACTCGCCTGTGCTGCTGTCCTGTCAAGGGACCTGGCCCGGTCCGTGGCATGGATCCCGGGCAGGAGATTGTTGATGGTGATGCCGTGGGCGGCCACCTGGCGGGCGGTGCCGGCCACAAATCCTGTCAGGCCGGCCCGGGCACTGTTGGAAAGACCCAGCACGGCGATGGGGGCCTTGACCGACATGGATGTGATGTTGACCACCCGGCCCCAGCCCCGGTCCATCATGCCCGGCAGGACGCCCTGCATCAGGGCGATCGGGGCCAGCATGTTGGCATCAAGGGCTGCGATGAAATCATGGCGATCCCAGTCCTTCCAGAGGCCCGGCGGGGGTCCGCCGGCATTGGTCACCAGGATATCGGCCTCGGGACAGGCCGCAAGGAGGTCGGCCCGGCCCGCTTCGGTCACCACGTCTCCCGCAACCTCGGTGACCGTGACGCCGTGGCGGTCCCGGATTGCCGCGGCAGCCGTGGCCAGGACATCGGTGCGGCGGCCATTCATGACCAGATTGACACCGGCCCGGGCCAGATGCTCGGCGCAGCCCCGACCCAGTCCCAGTGATGAGGCGCACACGATGGCCCAGCGCCCCTTGATACCCAAATCCATCATGGTTCTTCCTCCCCCCATTTCATGTCGTCATTGATCAACTGTCCTGACCCTCACGTCCGGTGGATGGCGACCGAGATCTTCGGTCGCTTGCCCACGGCATTGGTCAGGGCGGGAATGATTTCCTTGCGGATTTCATCCTCGAGATCGGCGTCGTCCGCCATGACCCGGCGGCTGAGCGAGTCAAGATGGGTTGTCAGCTGGCTGCCGATATCCTTGGTGATGGCATCCTCGGCCGCGGTCGGCAGGCCGGTGGCCAGAACCTTGACCCCGTTGCGGGTCAACTTGCCATTCCGCATGGCGATGGAGACGGCAACATGGCCCTCCTGGCCCATGCGCAGGCGATCACGGATGAAATCAGACTCGAGACCGGCGTTGATCTTGCCATCGATATGGATCCGGCCGGTGGCCAGGTCGGTCTCGATGGGGCGTTGCCCGAGGATATCGATGGCGGTGCCGTTTTCGACGACCAGGGCCTGATGGCCATGGGCACGGGCCAGTTCGGCATGCGCCATCAGATGCCGCACCTCGCCATGGATCGGCACGACCATGTCGGGCTTGACCACCGCGTGCATGGCCACGAGATCCTCCCGATCCGGATGACCCGAGACATGATAGTGGCGCACGGTGTCATCATAGACATGGGCCCCTCGACGGGCGAGATTGTTCAGGACCCGGCCAACCGACAGTTCGTTGCCGGGAATGGTGCGCGAGGAGTAGAGGACCGTGTCCCCGGGCAGGACCTTCAGGCCGCGATAGGACCGCCCGCTGGACAGCAGCGAGACAGCCGAGCGGGGTTCGCCCTGGCTGCCCGTGGCCAGCAGGCAGACCTCCTCGCGGGGCAGATCACGCGCCTGCTTGACGGTGATCAGATTGGGGAATGGTTCGATGATGCCTGTGTCAACTGCGGCGGCAACGGTCATCTCCATGGCCCGACCGGTCAGGGCCACCTTGCGATTGCAGGCGGCAGCGGTGCGGGCCAGCTGGTTGAGCCGGGCCACGTGCGAAGCGAAGGTTGTGGCCACGATCATCCCCGATGAGCGTTGGAACAATGCCTCGAGGTGCCCGGAAATCGATGATTCCGAGCGGCTGGCCCCCTCAATGGTGGCATTGGTGGAATCGCACATCAGGGCCACGATACCGTCCCTGGCGACGGCTTCCCACAGGGCGGGATCATAGGGATCCCCGACAACCGGATCGGCATCGAGTTTGAAGTCACCCGAGTGGATGGCGCACCCGGCGGGTGTCTCGATGACCAGTCCAGCCGATTCCGGCGTGGAATGGGAAATCGGCAGATACCCCACTTCAAAGGGTCCGGCGGTGATGGTCGCCGGCCAGGCCTCGCAGGTCGTGATGCGGTCGAGAGCCATCCCCCGGTCGGCCAGGCGGGCACCGGCAATCCTGCGGCTGAAGGGTCGGGCATAGATCGGCACCTTGAGTCTGGACGCCACATGGCCAATGGCGCCGACATGGTCCTGATGACCATGGGTCAGGAAGATTGCCTCGAGCTGCGATTCGATGCGGGCCAGCGTGTCAAGGTTGGGAAGGATGATCCCGACTCCCGGTGACGTCTCCATATTGGCGAAGGTCACGCCGGCGTCAACGACGATATAGCGTTGCCGGGCCTTGGTGCCGTAGCCATAGAGATACATGTTCATGCCGATCTCGCCGGCACCACCGAGCGGTGTGAAGGTAAAGAGAGCCATATCAGTCTCTGCTGCTCCTGTTGTAATCAAAGATGAGTTTCAGTCCGGTCACGGTCAATTCGGTATCAACCCTCTCGATGGGTGAGGGGGAGCGGGCATAGATGCGAGCCAGGCCACCGGTTCCGATCACGGTCATGGGACGGCCGCGCTCCTGCCTGATTCGCGTGCAGATCCCTTCGATCAGACTGAGATAGCCCCAGTAGATGCCGGAATGCATGCAATCGAGGGTGTTCTTGCCGACCACCCGGTCAGGTTTCACCACAGTGATCTCGGGCAAAGCGGCTGTTGCCCGGTGCAGGGCCTGCAGCGACAGGTCGATCCCGGGGGCAATCACGCCCCCGATATAGGCACCGTCGGTATCGACCACATCAAATGTCGTGGCGGTGCCGAAATCGACCACGATCAGGTCCCCTCCATAGCGGGCATGGGCGGCAACCGTGTTGACAAGCCGATCCGATCCGACCCGGGTGGCGGGATCAACCCGCACGGCAACAGGCAGAAGGCAGTCGGGATGTCCGACAACCAGTGGTCTTGTGTCGAGGTGGCTCTGGCACAGGGCCTCCAGATTCAACAGGGCACCGGGGACCACGGACGCGATCACCGTCTCGCGAACGGTCCCGGGATCGAGCGCGGATCCGGCCAGCGCTGTCAGCCAGGCATAGTATTCATCAGCGGTCCGGCCGGCATTCGTCGCGCAGCGCCACTGCCGGGTCAGGGCTCCATCCTGATAAAGGGCAAAGACCGTATTGGTATTGCCAACGTCGATGGCCAGCAACGCGGTCATGAGGGCCCCATGTCCAGTTCAGCCGCCACGAGTGTCCTTCTGGTTCCCGAACAGTCAAGGACAGCACAACCGGCGGCATCGATGGTCACCAGCATGCCCGTGACCATCCCGTCGTGACACCGGGCCGTGACCTCCCGACCCAGTCCGGTGGCCCGCTGCAGCCAGTCATGTCGGATGGCGGCAAATCCATGCCTGCCGATCTGTTCCTCACGCCGGGTCATGCATGCCACCAGACGGGACAGGACGGAATCCGTTGCATGGGTCATCCCCGTCAGGCTGGCGAGGTCAACCGGGCGCGGCTGCCCGGTCTGCCTCGGCAGAGCCGGGGTCCAGGCGAGGTTGATGCCGATGCCGATGACCAGTGCGACGTGGGGGCCCGCCGCGACTCCCTCAAGCAGGATTCCGGCGACCTTGCCACCATCGGCAAGGACGTCATTGGGCCACTTGAGCGCCAGCCGGCATCGGTTGCCGACCAGCCGGGAAAGGCAGTCATGGACGGCGAGGGCCGCCACGAAACTGTAGAGTGGGGCTGGCGGCAGGCCGGCGCCGTGCGGGCGGATATAGCTGGCATGCAGGTTGCCCGGGCGCGAGAGCCAGTCCCGGCGGTGGCGACCGTAACCGGCAGTCTGCCTGGTGGCCGTGATCCAGGTGGGCAATTCGATGTCACGGGCCCGGCTGATGGCATAGGCGTTGGTGCTGTCAACGCTCTCGAGATCGATGCGGAGGACTGAGGCCGGCCAGGCGGGCATTTACTGCAGGAGGTCATTGACGGCGATGCGACTGAATTCGGGGATGCCGAAGAGGTTGACCACGCCGACCAGCATGGCAGCGGCGGCGATGACCAGAATCAGCAACCCGATCCGGGGGACATCGATATCCAGCGGGGTCCCCTCCTGGCCAAAATACATGAGATACACCAGACGCAGATAATAATAGGCCCCGATCACCGAAGCGATCCCGCCGGCCACGGCCAGCCAGACCAGACCCGCATCAACAGCGGCGGCAAAGACAGCCAGTTTGGCAAAGAACCCGATCATGGGCACGATTCCGGCCAGTGAGAACAGCAAGAAGAGCAGGGAAAGTGCCGTGACCGGCGCCTGCCGGGCCACCTGGTTCAGGGCGTAGATGCTGGCCACGGGCCGGCCGCCCTGGCGCATCGACATGATGAAGGCGAAGGTCCCGACATTCATCAGGATGTAGATGACCATGTAGGTCACCATGGCATTGAGACCCCGTTCCGTCCCCACCGCAAGGCCGATGAGGGCGTAACCCATATGCGCGATCGACGAATAGGCCATCAGTCGCTTGATGTTGGTCTGGCGAATGGCGGCGACGGCACCGAGGACCATCGAAATGGTGGCAATCCCGGCAATGACGGGCTGCCAATCAGCCGTCGGGATGCCGATCGTATCGACGAGCAGGCGGGCAAGGACCATGATGGCGGCGATCTTGGGAGCCGTGGCAATCAGGGCAGTGACCGGGGTCGGGGCGCCTTCATAGACATCCGGCGCCCACATGTGGAACGGGGCGGCCGAGACCTTGAAGGCCAGGCCGACAATCATGAAGGCCATGCCAAAGAGCAGGCCGATCCGGTTTGCCTCGATGGCGCCCGCGGCGGCGATGCCGGCAAAGTTCGTGGTCCCGGCAAACCCGTAAAGGAAAGACGCCCCGTAGAGCAGGATCCCGGATGACAGGGCGCCAAGGACAAAATATTTCAGCCCGGCCTCGGTTGAGCGGGCATTGTCTCGATGGATGGCCGCCAGGACATAGAGGGCAAGGGACTGCATCTCGATCCCCATATAGAGCACGATGAGATCATTGGCCGAGACCATGACCATCATCCCCACCACGGCAAAGGCCACCAGGACCGGATATTCAAAACTCAGCAGCCCTTCCCGGGCCAGGAAATCATGACCGGCGATCAGGACCAGGGCCGCCGACAGCAGGATGATGATCTTGGCAAACCGGGCAAACGCGTCATCGACGAAGGTCCCGTTGAACGCCGTACCCGACCCGGTCATGGCAAGACCGATCAGCAATCCAAGGCCGATCATCACCACACTGGTGATCCAGACCAACGCGCCGGCTGCATGCCCGGTGCGGGCAAAGACGCCCCAGAGCAGGGCGGCGGCGGCAAACAGGATGAGGATCAACTCCGGCAGGATGAGGATCAGGTCAGCCATCAACATGCCATCACCATCCCTGCCGGAGGACCGCTGTCGGGGACGGGAGGGCATCGGTCGTGATCCCGGTAACGAGGGACGCAACGCTGGTGCCAATGATATCGGTAATCACCGACGGATAGATGCCGAGAAGCAACGTGAATGCCACGAGCGGCAGGAAGACCAGCCGTTCCCGCAGGCTGATATCCGCGAGATCCTGCAACGAGGCCTTGACCAGTTCACCAAACACCACCCGCCGATAGAGCCAGAGGGCATAGGCTGCCGAGAGGATCACACCGATCGCCGCCCCGAAAGCCACCCAACTGCTGACCTTGTACACCCCGGC
The DNA here is from genome assembly GCA_965215545.1 of Paracoccaceae bacterium. GTDB lineage: Bacteria > Pseudomonadota > Alphaproteobacteria > Rhodobacterales > Rhodobacteraceae > MPNP01. The sequence continues at coordinate 2,109,698 of OZ244066.1, read as the reverse complement.
CAGCGTCAGGAATTCTCCCACGAAGCCACTGGTGCCGGGCAGGCCAACATTGGCCAGGGTAAAGAACATCAGGATCATCGCATAGCGGGGCATCCGCATCACAACCCCGCCATAGTCAGCGATGAGTCGGGTGTGTTTGCGATCATAGAGCATCCCGACACACAGAAAGAGGGCGCCCGAGATCAGCCCATGGGACAGCATCTGGAAGATGGCACCATCGATCCCCTGCTGGTTGGCGGCAAAGATCCCCATTGTCACAAAGCCCATATGGGCCACCGAGGAATAGGCGATCAGTTTCTTGATGTCCTCCTGCATCATGGCCACAAGTGATGTGTAGATGATGGCAATGACACTGAGCCACATCACGAGGGGCGCCAGATAGGCCGAGGCATCGGGAAACATCGGCAAGTTGAAGCGCAGGAATCCATAACCACCCATTTTCAGCAGGATCGCCGCCAGGATGACAGACCCACCGGTCGGAGCCTCGACATGGGCATCCGGCAGCCAGGTGTGGAACGGCCACATGGGCATCTTGACCGCAAAGGAAGCGAAGAAGGCCAGCCACATGAGCGTCTGGACACCGCCATGGATCTCCCTGCCCAGCAGGGTCAGCGGAGCAAAGGAGACACGATGATCAAGCAGGGTCACGATGTCGGTGGTGCCCGCATCCACCCAGAGAGCGATCATTGCCACCAGCATCAGGATGGAACCAAGCAGCGTGTAGAGAAAGAACTTGAAGGTGGCGTAGAGGCGGCGCTTGCCACCCCAGATCCCGATGATCAGGAACATCGGAATCAGGCCGGATTCAAAGAAGAAGTAGAACAGCACCAGGTCGAGGGCGCAGAAGACCCCGATCATGAGGGTCTCGAGGACAAGGAACGTGATCATAAACTCCTTGACACGCTCCTCGACATGCCAGCACGCCAGGATGGTGATCGGCATGAGGAAGGTGGTCAGCATGACAAAGAGCACACTGATGCCATCGACCCCGAGTTTGTATTCAAGCCCGAACAGCCAGGTGTACTCCTCGACGAACTGGAATGCGGGATCGGTGCGGTCAAACCCGGTCAGGAGAAACAGCGAGATCAGGAATGTCGTGACTGTGGCCACCAGTGCCAGGACCTTGACGTTGGTGATGGCATTCCGGTCGGTGCCCGGCAGGAACAGGGCCATGATCACCGCGGCCACCAACGGCATGAAGATGATGATGGAGAGGAGATTCTCCATGCTCAACCGCCTGCCAGGGTCAGCATGACGACCAGCACCAGGCCCATGCCGATCACGACCGCAAAGGCATAATCAAAGATGTAACCTGATTGCAGGCGGCCGGCGAACTGGCTGAGCATCGGCACGGCCCGCCGGGCCACCAGGTGGAGCAACCCGTCGATGACCCGACCATCACCATCGAGCCAGAGCCGGCGCCCGAGCCACTTGGCCGGTCGCACCAGAGCGATGTCGTAGAGTTCATCAAAGTACCACTTGTTCAGGAGCAGGAGATACAGTGGACGATGGACCCGGGCCAGACGGGCGGGCAATTCGGGGCGGTGGATATAGAAGAGCCAGGCCACCGCCAGACCGAGAAGCATGGCCACAAACGGGGCTGCCTTGACCCATTTGGGGACCGAATGGGCATCGTGGAGCACATGGTTATGGGAGCCGACAAAGACGGAGTCCCCAAACCATTCAGTGACATGATGGCCAAAGAACACCCCATGGAAGAGGGAACCGGCCACAATTGAACCGATGGCCAGCACCGCCAGGGGGATGAGCATGGCCATCGGGGACTCATGGGCCTGGGCATGGGTCTGGGCATCCCCACGCTCGGGACCAAAAAAGGTCAGGAACATCAGGCGCCAGGAATAGAAACTTGTCAGGACAGCGGCGAACACCAGCAACCAGAAAAGACCGACACCGAGACCGCCCCCGGCGGCAAAACTGGACTCGATGACGGCATCCTTGGAGACAAACCCGGCCAGGCCGTAGTGGGTCAGCGGGATGCCAAAACCCGTGATGGCCAGGGTTCCGATCATCATCGCGACATAGGTCCAGGGGATTTTCCGGCGCAGGTTGCCATAGTTGCGCATGTCCTGCTCATGATGCATGGCATGGATGACGGAGCCGGCACCCAGAAACAGCATGGCCTTGAAGAAGGCATGGGTGAAGAGGTGGAACATCGCCACCTGATAGACACCGAGACCGGCGGCAACGAACATGTAGCCCAGCTGCGAGCAGGTCGAATAGGCAATCACCCGCTTGATGTCATTCTGCACCAGACCCACCGAGGCGGCAAAGAGTGCCGTGGCGCCCCCCATGACCGCCACGAAGGCCAGGGCCACAGGCGCATGCTCGAACAGCGGTGACATGCGACAGACCAGGAAGACCCCGGCGGTGACCATGGTGGCGGCATGGATCAGGGCCGACACCGGTGTCGGCCCCTCCATGGCATCGGGCAGCCAGGTGTGCAGGAAGATCTGGGCCGATTTGCCGGCCGCACCGACAAACAGCAGGACAGCGGCCAGCTCGGCGACATTGAGTGACATCCACAGGAACGGCACCGTCTGCGCTGCGAGATCCGGGGCCGCAGTGAAGATGGCATCGAAGGTGACGGACCCGGTGGCCAGAAACAGGGTGAAGATACCGAGAAGCAGGCCGAAATCACCGACCCGATTGACAACAAAGGCCTTGATCGCCGCCGCATTGGCCGTCGGTTTGCGATAGTAGAACCCCACCAGAAGGTAGGAGGCAACGCCCACCCCCTCCCAGCCAAAAAACAGCTGGAGCAGGTTGTCCGATGTGACCAGCGCCAGCATCGCAAAGGTGAAAAAGGACAGATAGGCAAAGAAGCGGGGCTTGTAACTCTCGTTTTCCCGCCATTGCGGATCGTTGTGCATATAGCCGAAACTGTAGAGATGGACGAGAGCCGACACTGTCGTCACCACCACCAGCATGATCGCCGTCAGACGATCGACCCGGATGGACCAGTCGGCGATCAACGCCCCGCTGTCGATGAAGCGGGCAATTGTCGGGGTCTCGGTGATGCCATCGTGGCCGAGAAAGACGATCCAGCTCAGTGCGGCCGCCAGAAACAGCAGTGCCGTGGCGGCGATGATGGCCGCACGCTCACCCAGGACGGGGTGACAGAAGCCGCTGAGGATCGTCCCCAGCACCGGGGCAAAGAGAATGATGAACTCCATCGCCATCTCAGCCCTTCATCTGGTTCACATCGTCAACGGCAATGGAGGCCCGGTTGCGGAAGAAGCAGACCAGGATGGCCAGACCAATGGCGGCTTCCGCCGCTGCCACGGTCAGGACGAACATGGTGAAGGCCTGGCCAACCATATCGCCCAGCGCCACGGAAAAGGATACGAGATTGATGTTCACCGCCAGCAGCATCAGCTCGATCGACATCAGCATCACGATGACGTTCTTGCGATTGAGAAAGATGCCGAAAATCCCGGTCACGAAGAGGATGGCTGCCACGGCGAGATAATGCCCGATCCCGATCATTGCAGACCCCGCCCCGGCTTGACATCGACGAGCGCGATGGTCCTGGCCGGATCCCGGTACATCTGGCGCACGACATCCTGCCGCTTGACACCGGTCTTGCGCCTGAAGGTCAGGACGATCGCGCCGATCATGGCAACCAGCAGGATCAGGCCGGCCAGCTGAAAGAGCAGGACGAAATCCGTGTAGAGGATCCGGCCGAGGGCCATGGTGTTGTCGGCCTCGGTCAACGGCGGTGTCGGGAACCGGATCGCCATGGATGCCTCCTCCCGGATCGACCAGTCCCCGGCCTGCCAGACGATCATCATCAAAATGAGCAGCGAGATGAGCAGGCCGAGGGGAATGGAGCGGGCCATGCCGGCCTTGAGGGTGGCAAAATCGACATCCAGCATCATGACGACGAACAGGAAGAGCACCGCCACCGCCCCTACATAGACGATCACCAGCAGCATGGCGACGAACTCCGCGCCTTGCAGCACGAACAGGCCGGCAGCAGCGAGGAAGGCGAGGATCAGCCAGAGGACGGCCCGGACCGGATTGCGGGAAAGGACCACGCCGAATCCGGCACCGACCGCCAGGGCGGCAAACAGGGCAAAGATCGCTGTCTGGATCAGCATGTCACAGGATTCCCATCATGATGCCGTCGCCTCCCATCCCGGCCCTAGCGCCAGGCGGCATCCTTCTTGATGTTCTCGGCGATCTCGGCTTCCCAGCGATCACCATTGGCGAGCAGTTTTTCCCTGGAATAGAACAGTTCTTCCCGGGTCTCGGTCGAAAACTCGAAATTCGGTCCCTGCACGATGGCATCCACCGGGCAGGCTTCCTGGCAGAAGCCGCAATAGATGCACTTGGTCATGTCGATATCATAACGGGTGGTGCGTCGCGACCCATCGGCCCGGGGCTCGGCATCAATCGTGATGGCCTGGGCCGGACAGATGGCCTCACAGAGTTTGCAGGCGATGCAACGCTCTTCCCCGTTGGGGTAGCGCCGCAGGGCGTGCTCACCCCGGAACCGTGGTGACAGGGGGCCTTTCTCATGAGGATAGTTGAGCGTCGATTTCGGTGCAAGAAAATAGCGCAGGCCCTTGCCCAGGCCGCCCAGAAAATCGGCCAGGACGAGATAGCGGGCGGCACGTTTCAGTGTTGATGCATCAAGCATGGCGTCCCCGTTCTTCCCATTGCGTCCCCAATCCCGTGCTGCATTCATTCGCCATGCTGCATTCATCCGTCCCAGCGGGCATAAAGACCCCAGAAGAGTTCGTATTGGGCGAACAGGCCGGCGAGAGCCACCCAGCCCAGCGAGACCGGCAGGAAGACCTTCCAGCCAAGACGCATCAGCTGGTCATAGCGATACCGGGGAACGACAGCCTTGACCATCGCAAAGAGAAAAAAGAACACCGCCATCTTGCCAACCATCCACAGGGCGCCGTCAGGAAGGCCCGGGATCGGTGAGAGCCACCCGCCGAAGAAGAGGATCGACATCAGGGCACACATCAGGAAGATCGCGGCATACTCACCCGCCATGTAGAGGAGAAACGGGGTCGATGAGTACTCGACCTGGTAGCCTGCGACGAGTTCCGATTCGGCCTCGGGCAGATCGAAGGGCGGGCGATTGGTTTCGGCAAGAGTCGAGACGAAGAACAGGACGACCATCGGCAGATGCGGCAGCCAGTACCAGTTGAAGAGACCGGCATCGCCATCCTGGGCGGCGACGATGGCCGACAGGTTCAGCGATCCGGTCGTGATCAGCACGCCAACGATGATCAGGCCAATGGAGACTTCATAGGAGATCATCTGGGCCGCGGAACGCAAGGCTCCCAGAAAGGCGTATTTGGAGTTCGAGGCCCAGCCGCCCATGATCACGCCGTAGACCTCCAGCGAAGAGATGGCAAAGATATAGAGAATGCCCACATTGAGATTGGCCACAACCCAATCACCGGCAAACGGGATCGCCGCCCAGGCCGTCAGGGCCAGGACAAAGGAAATCAATGGCGCCATGAGGAAGACCGGTCGGTCGGCCCCGGCGGGAACCACGATCTCCTTGAAGACGTATTTCATCGCATCAGCCACCGACTGCAGCAGGCCGAAGGCGCCGACGACATTGGGACCACGCCGCATCTGGACGGCGGCCCAGATCTTCCGGTCCGCATAGACAAGGAAGACCAGCGAGATCATCACAAACGCCACGACCAGGATGCACTGGGCGAGGATCAGGACAAAGAGCCCGAAGCCCGTCTCCCAGACCATCATGCCCTCCGCTCCGGTTGCACCGACGATGTCACGCTCACGCAGCCACCCCGAGCCGGTGGACCCGGTCTGACTCCCGCACAACCGCCGCCATGGTCCGCGAGGCCCGGGCGATGGGGTTGGAGAGATGATAGTTGCCGGCCGTTATCGCAAAACGCACGGGTCGGTCGTCGATGTCCGGGATGGCAACAGGCGCATTGTCGGGCACTTGATCGATGGCGGCCAGTTGTGGACATGCACCGATCATCTGACCCCGCAGCTGGCCAAGATTGTCAAAGGGCAGGGTCACGCCAAGGGGGTCGGCAAGGGCCCGGATGATCGACCAGCCCTCGCGAGCCTCGCCCGGGGGGAAGACGCAGCGGACCGCCAGCTGCGGGCGGCCTTCAGTGTTCACGAACAGGCCGCTTTCCTCCGTATAGGCGGCCGCAGGCAGAATGACATCAGCCCGGTGCGCGCCCCGGTCCCCGTGACTGCCCTGGTAGATCACGAATGGTCCCGGTTCGATGGCCACCTCGTCCATGCCGAGATTGTAGACACAGCTGGCGTCCGCAAGGGCCCCGGCCAGACCGCCCTCATGTACAAAGCCGACATCCATGGCACCAACCCGTGAAGCGGCCCGGTGCATGATCAACAGGCCGGCACCCCGCTCTGCCAGAGCCATCGCCTGTGCCAGGGGGGCAGGGCTCTCGAGCAGCGCATCCATGCCCACCAGGATCAGCATCCCCGCACAGTCCTCATCCGTCACGCCAGTGGCAAAGTTGCGGAATGCCGCCAGGTCCGCACCGCGATGCGCATGGGCATAGGTCAGGACCTGTTCGGGACCGAAGGCCACCACCTGGCATCCCGCCAGCCAGGCCATACGAATCCGGGCGTTCAGGACGGGGATTTCCTCGGCGGGATTGACGCCGACAAGCACAATCTGCCGTGCCTTGTCGATATCGGCAATGCGGGCGGTGCCGGCATAGGCCGACCGCCCGATATCGGGCAACTGCTCGCCATGCACACGACATTCCTTGCGACCCCCGAGTGCATCGGTCAGGGCGCCAAGGGCATAGAGCGCCTCGGTCGAGGCAAGATCCCCTGCCAGGGCCGCCATCGGCCCGGCCCGCATGGCTCCGGCAGCCACCGAGAGGGCATCCTGCCATGAGGTCGGTACGAGTTGGCCATCGCGGCGGACATAGGGGCGATCAAGCCGCTGGCAGCGCAGGCCATCCCAGACAAAGCGGGTCTTGTCGCTGATCCATTCCTCGTTGACGTCATCATGATTGCGCGGCAGGATCCGCATGATCTCCCGGCCCTTGCTGTCGACCCTGATGTTGGACCCGAGGGCGTCCATCACATCGATGGTCTCGGTCTTGGTCAACTCCCAGGGCCGGGCCGTGAAGGCATAGGGTTTCGAGGTCAGGGCCCCCACCGGGCAGAGGTCAATGATGTTGCCCTGCAGGTTCGATGCCAGGGACCGGTTCAGATACGAGGTGATCTCGGCATCCTCACCCCGTCCGGTCTGGCCCATCTGGGTTATCCCGGCCACTTCAGTGGTGAACCGCACGCACCGGGTGCAGGAGATGCATCGGGTCATGTGGGTCTCGACAAGGGGGCCAAGATCCAGATCCTCAACGGCGCGTTTGGGCTCCCTGTAACGGCTGAAATCCACGCCATAGGCCATGGCCTGGTCCTGCAGGTCACACTCCCCGCCCTGATCGCAGATCGGACAGTCCAGCGGGTGGTTGATGAGCAGGAACTCCATCACGCCCTCACGCGCCTTGACGGCCATGGGGCTGTCGGTGCGCACCTCGGGGGGCTGGCCCTCGGGGCCGGATCTGAGATCCTTGATCTGCATGGCGCAGGAGGCGGTCGGTTTGGGCGGGCCCCCAACCACCTCGACGAGACACATGCGGCAGTTGCCGGCAATTGACAGCCGCTCATGATAGCAAAACCGCGGAATCTCGATCCCGGCATCCGCACAGGCCTGAATCAGGGTCATGTCTCCGGGAAACGCATGCTCCCTGCCATCGAGGATGATGGGGCAGAGAGCCGTCATGACCCGAGGGCTCCGGCCTGGATCCGTGATTGTCCTGCAGGCGGCATCATCGAGACTTTCAGACCGCAACAGCCCGGGACGGAGATGCTGCGATTCGTTCCATGATCTCCCCGCGAAAATGCCGGATCAGGCCCTGGATCGGCCAGGCGGCTGCGTCGCCAAGGGCACAGATCGTGTGACCCTCAACCTGCCGGGTGACATCCAGCAGCATATCGACCTCGCCGGGATCCGCATCACCGGTGACAAGCCGTTCCATCACCCGCATCATCCAACCCGTCCCCTCCCGGCAAGGTGTGCACTGTCCGCAACTTTCATGCTTGTAAAACCTGGCAAGCCGCCAGATGGCCTTGATGACATCGACCGACTCGTCCATCACGATCAGCGCCGCGGTCCCGAGACCCGACTTGTGCTTCATCAGCCAGTCGAAATCCATGATGGCATCATCGCAGATGCTCTTGGGCAGCAGCGGCACCGAGGCACCGCCGGGGATCACGGCCTTGAGATTGTCCCAGCCGCCCCGGACGCCCCCGCAGTGCCGGTCGATCAACTCGCGCATGGGAATCGACATCGATTCCTCCACGACACAGGGAGCATTCACACACCCGCTGATGGCGTAGATCTTGGTTCCGGTGTTGTTGGGCCGCCCGATACCGCTGAACCATGCCGCACCCCGGCGCAGGATCGTCGGAACCACGGCGATTGTCTCGACATTGTTGACGGTGGTGGGGCAGCCGTACAGGCCCGCCCCGGCCGGGAAGGGCGGCTTCATGCGCGGCATGCCCTTCTTGCCTTCCAGACTCTCCAGCAGCGCCGTTTCCTCGCCGCAGATATAAGCGCCGGCCCCATGCGTACAGTGGAGATCGAAGCGCCAGTCGGACCCGGCGGCCGTCATGCCGAGCAGGCCGGCATCATAGGCCTCATCAATGGCCGACTGGAGCAGCTCGCGTTCACGGATGTATTCGCCCCGGATGTAGATATAGCCCACCTCGGCCCCCATGGCGAAACCGGCGAGCAGGCAGCCCTCGATGAGCGTGTGAGGGTCATGCCGCATGATCTCGCGGTCCTTGCAGGTGCCGGGCTCCGATTCGTCGGCATTGACGACCAGATAATGCGGCCGGTCACCCACGGACCGGGGCATGAAACTCCATTTGAGGCCCGTCGGAAACCCGGCACCGCCCCGGCCCCGCAGGCCGCTGGCCTTGATCTCATCGAGAATCCAGTCCCGGCCCCGCGCCATGAGAGCGGCCGTGCCATCCCATTGGCCGCGCTGGCGGGCGGCCGCCAGGTCAATCGCCTCCATCCCGTAGAGATTGGTGAAGATCCGGTCCTGGTCAGCAAGCATACCGGCAACTCATCATGATCATGACCCCTTGCCAAAGAGGGTATCACCGCATTCGAGGGAATGCCGGACAGCCGGGGCATGCACGGGTCTGGCCGCAGCCTGGGCCGTCAGGCTGGTCAATCCTGTCACGGGTTCCGAGGAATGGCGTCCCGACTGTGAACCCGGTTGCGGCACCTCACCTGCTTCGAACCGGTCGATCAGGGCAGCGAGCCGGGGGCCGTCAAGATCCTCGTAATAATCCTTGCCGATCTGCACCATGGGGGCATTGGCACAGGCACCGAGACATTCCACCTCCTCCCAGCTGAATTTCCCACATGCCGACAATTGATGGGGTGCAGGAGCGATTGTCTCCCGGCAGACACTGACAAGGTCCTCGGCACCGCAGATCATGCAGGGTGTGGTTCCGCAGACCTGGATGTGAGCGAGCGAGCCCACCGGCTGGAGATGGAACATGAAATAGAATGTTGCGACCTCGTAGGCCCGGATCGGGGGCATGTCCAGCATCCGGGCGACAGCCTCGACTGCGGGACGCGACAGCCAGCCCTCCTGTTCCTGGACCCGCCAGAGCAGCGGAATGATGGCCGAGGCCTGCCGGCCGGCCGGATAGGTCGCGATCTGTTCCCTGGCCCAGACCTCATTGGCCTCGGTGAAGGCAAATGAGTCGGGTTGCACCGTTGCAAATCGGCGGGTCATGACCCCCTCCGCCCCGTGCGCCTGCCAGCCGGCACCATCATCGGTCGATTTCTCCAAAGACGACATCCAGCGAGCCGATGACGGCCGAGACATCGGCGAGCAGGTGGCCCTTGCAGAGATGGTCCATGGCCTGGAGATGCGGAAATCCCGGGGCCCGGATCTTGGCACGATAGGGCCGGTTGGTCCCGTCGGCAACCAGGTAGACTCCGAATTCGCCCTTGGGTGCCTCCACGGCTGCATAGACCTCACCGGCGGGCACATGGAACCCTTCCGTGTACAGTTTGAAGTGATGGATCATGGCTTCCATGGACGTCTTCATCGCCTCCCGGGTCGGGGGCGTGAGCTTGCCGCGTGCCAGCACATCACCGGTCTCCTGCGACAGTTTCTCAATGGCCTGGATGATGATCTGCCGGCTCTCGCGCATTTCCGCCATGCGGCAGAGATAACGATCATAGCAGTCGCCATTCTTTCCGACCGGGACCATGAAATCAAACTCGTTGTAGCATTCATAGGGCTGGGCGCGGCGCAGGTCCCATGCGAGGCCCGAACCCCGCACCATCAGGCCGGAAAAGGCCCAGTCGAGGGCATCCTGGCGGCTGACGATGGCGATGTCGACATTGCGCTGCTTGAAGATCCGGTTCTCCGTCAGGAGCCCGTCGATATCATCGATGACCCCTGGAAAGGCCTCGGCCCAGGTCATGATGTCGTCAAGCAGTTCCGGCGGCAGATCCCGATGCACGCCACCGGGTCGAAAATACGCCGCGTGCAGCCGCGCCCCACAGGCCCGTTCATAGAAGACCATGAGCTTTTCGCGCTCCTCGAATCCCCAGAGCGGGGGTGTCAGCGCCCCCACATCCATGGCCTGGGTGGTCACATTGAGAAGGTGATTCAGGATGCGGCCGATCTCCGAATACAGGACCCGGATCAGGGAGGCCCGGCGGGGGATCTCGGTCCCGGTCAGCGCCTCGATCGCCAGACACCAGGCATGTTCCTGATTCATGGGCGCCACATAATCCAGCCGGTCGAAATAGGGAAGATTCTGGAGATAGGTCCGGCTTTCCATCAGCTTCTCGGTACCGCGATGCAAAAGGCCGATATGGGGATCGCAGCGCGAGACCACCTCGCCATCAAGCTCCAGCACCAGCCGCAGGACCCCATGGGCCGCCGGATGCTGGGGACCGAAGTTGATATTGAAGTTCCGGATCTGCCTGCCATCGGCCTCCGGTTCGGCGTCCAGACTGTCCATCGGTGTCACCGGACCACCCCCCGGGGAACATTCACATCCCGCCTGGTGATCACGAGCGGTTTCATGATCCGGCTTCCCTGTCATCAAGGGTGTCCATGATCTGCTTGCTGCCTTCCCAGGGACTCATGAAATCGAACTGCCGGTAATCCTGGACAAGGGTGACAGGTTCACTGACAACCCGCTTCTGGACTTCGTCATACCGGACCTCGGTATGCCCGGTGACAGGAAAATCCTTGCGCAGGGGATAGCCGGTGAACCCATAATCCGTCAGGATCCGACGGAGATCGGAATGACCGGTAAAGACAATGCCGAACATGTCAAAGACCTCGCGTTCATACCAGTTGGCACTCGGGTGGACCGTGCTGATGGACGGCACGGTTGCATCTTCGGCAACCTGCACCTTGAGGCGGATGCGCTGGTTCAGATCCATCGAGAGGAGATGATAGACAACATCAAATCGCTTTTCACGACCTGGATGATCAAGGGCCGTGATATCGATCAGGGTCTGAAAGAGGCATCGGGTATCGGTCTGCAGAAACGCCACGAGTTCAGGCAGTCCCGACCGGGTCACGCCGGCCACCAGCTCATGGCGAATCCATCCGATCCGGAACACGGACTCGGGATGGCTCAGGGCGATATGGTCCGGCAAGGGCTCTGGTGCGTCGTCAGTCATGAGTTGGGCTAGCGAACGATGGTGCCGGTCTGGCGGATTTTTCTCTGCAGCTGCAAGATGCCATACAGCAGGGCTTCGGCACTGGGCGGGCAGCCCGGGACATAGACATCGACAGGCACGATCCTGTCGCAGCCGCGCACGACGGAATAGCTGTAGTGATAGTAGCCACCGCCATTGGCACAGGATCCCATCGAGATGACATAGCGCGGCTCGGGCATCTGGTCATAGACCTTGCGCAGGGCCGGTGCCATCTTGTTGGTCAGGGTTCCTGCCACAATCATCAGATCGGACTGGCGCGGCGAGGCCCGGGGGGCTGTGCCGAACCGTTCAAGGTCATAGCGCGGCATGGAGGTGTGCATCATCTCCACGGCACAGCAGGCCAGCCCGAATGTCATCCAGTGAAGCGATCCGGTGCGAGCCCAGTTGATGACCTCTTCGGCAGATGCCAGCAGAAAACCCCTGTCCTGCAGCTCGCCGGGTTTCGGCAGTCCGGAGCTGGCCGCGTCCGCGTCCGGGACCATGACATCTACTCCCATTCGAGCGCCCCTTTCTTCCACTCGTAGGCAAACCCCACGGTCAGGATCGCCAGGAAGACCATCATGGACCAGAAGCCGAATTGACCGATATCACCAAACGCCACCGCCCATGGGAACAGGAAGGCGATCTCGAGATCGAAGATGATGAAGAGGATCGCCACCAGGTAGAACCGCACATCGAATTTCATGCGTGCGTCATCAAAGGCGTTGAAGCCACATTCGTAGGAAGACACCTTTTCCCGGTCGGGACGGGAGATGGCGATCACCGCGGCGGCAAGCACCAGCGCGAGGCCGAGTGCGATTGACACCGCAAGGAATATCAGGACCGCGAGATATTCTCGAAGCAGATCATCCAACTGTATGTTCTCCAAAATTTGGCCACGCCGCCTTCTATTGTGTTGTCCGGACGCACACAACACGAAGTCCGACCTGCAACGGAGTGCCCGGATGGCAGCGGTCGGGTCAATTTTTCTTGTTCCGGGACTTTCTTTCCCACCGGGAATCTGGCAGATGGCCAGAGATGATCGCCGACGGGCCCGTCGGGAATACTCGGACGGGGCATCAGGTTTTTGGGCAACAGTTCGAGGCTCCAGGAGAGGATAAGCGCTTTGACGATTCCACGCAAGATATTGGTCGTTGACGACGAACCGGACCTTGAGCCGCTGCTGTTGCAGCGCATGCGCCGGGAAATCCGCCGGGGGGAATATGAATTCACATTCGCCCATAATGGCGTGGAAGCCCTGGATGCCTTGCGGGCGGATGGTTTGATCCAGGTTGTCATTTCCGACATCAACATGCCGGAAATGGATGGCCTGACCCTCTTGCAGGAGATCCCGAAGGTCAATCCCGATGTCCGTTCGGTCATTGTCTCGGCCTATGGCGACATGAAGAACATCCGCATGGCCATGAACCGGGGTGCCTTCGATTTTGTCACCAAGCCCATCGACTTCGATGACCTGCGGGTCACGATCAAGCGGACAGTCGAGCAGATCGAGATCTGGCAGGAAGCCATGTCAGCCCGCGACCAGCTGGTGTCCTTGAACAATGAGCTCTCGATCGCCTCGTCAATGCAGCAGTCGATCCTGCCCAAGACCTTCCCGAGAGGGGACAATTTCAAGATCTCCGGGGCCATGCAGGCTGCTCGCAATGTCGGGGGCGATTTCTATGATGTCTACCGACTCACCAACAACAAGATTGGTATCTGTATTGCCGACGTGTCCGACAAGGGAGTCCCTGCAGCACTCTTCATGATGTCGTCACGAACCACCATGAAAGGCTCGGCTGTCGGGTCGGAAGATCCGGCGATCGTGATCAACGAGGTGAACCGGTTCCTCTGCGAGGACAACGATGCCTACATGTTTGTCACGGTGCTCTATGCCGTTGTCAACACCCAGACCGGCTTGGTGACCTATGCCAATGGCGGCCACAATCCACCGCTCCTGGTCTCGGCATCGGGTGAGTCACACCTCCTGCCGATGCCTGATGGCATCGCGCTGGGCATGGCTGACCTGTCCTTTGACAGCCTGACCTACACCATGGAAGCCGGAGATACGCTGATCATGTATACTGATGGTGTCACCGAGGCGGTCAACCAACAGGATGAACTCTACGGTGAGGAGCGGCTCATGGCCGTTGTCAGCCAGGCTGTCAAGGACGGCGCAGGGGATATGGTGGCACCAATCATGGATTCGGTCCATGATTTTTCCAGGGGGCTCGACCAGACCGATGACATCACCTGCGTCTCATTCCGCTTCGATGGCTACAAGGGCTGAGCATGGCCAGCGTTTATTCACTTTGCTGTGAATCGGCCGATCTGACGGCGATCAATGGCGAGATTGACTCGATCGCCGAGGCCGAGGGTTGGTCACCCAATCTTCTCTTCAATGTCCGGCTGGTCGTCGAGGAGCTGGTGTTGAATATCTTCTCCTATGGTGGCGACCGCGACATCCGGGCCTGGCTTGATATCACCCCGATCAAGGGCGGCATCAATCTCCGGATCTCCGACAATGCCGATCCATTCAACCCCCTCAAGGACAGCAAGCAACCCGATATCGACGCCGCCATCGAGGATCGACCCATCGGCGGTCTGGGTGTCTACCTGGTCAGGACTCTCGGTTCCGGGTTGACCTACAAACGCGAGAACGATCTGAACGTCCTCAGACTCACACTCAAATGAGTTGGCATTGTGGGCAGCGTGCCCATGTCGGCTCTGTCCCGGCTTGCCCGTCCACCGGTCATTGGCCTTCCCGTCAGGGTCCATGCGTGAGGCCTCCCATGGGCCGGGGCCGGTGATCTTTGCCGGGTTCCGATCAAGGCCAGAGCCCGACTTGCGTTGCCCGCCCTCCCCTGCCGGCTGCACGTCCTCCATCGGTCAACCGCACCCACACGCGCGCCACGAAGCAGCGCCCGGGCCAACCGGCAGCCGAGGATGCCGACCGGGGTGCTGACTGATCGGGCTGTGGAAGCGTATCGCTCTGGATCGGGACGCTCTGGATCGGGAGAAGAGCGCAGGCGAACCCGCCTGCAACGGGGTGACCGATCAGGTCACGGAGGCGAGTGCGTCGGCCTTGGTGGCACTGATGGAAATGATTCGATCGAAGCCACTGATCTGGAAGACCGACATGATCGGTTCCGACAGCGAGCACAAGGCCAGTTTGGCACCGCGGGTATTGATGGTTTTCGCGAGCAGAAGGACGACCCGGAGACCGGCACTGCTGATGTATTCAAGATCAGTGAAGTCGATAACCACTGCACACTTCTGGGTTCCGATGGCTTGCTTCAGCTGGTCCTCGAACTCAAGCGAAGTTGTCCCATCCAAACGACCAGTTGCCAGGGCAACCAGAACTCCATCTTCCATACTGGTGGTAACTTCCATGTCATCTCCACTCGAAGTTAGTCAGACCGATCAGAGGCATACAAGAAATCTCGGATTCCGCAACTATACCAATATCACGCGGTCTGGAATATGGAGGTGATAAATAAAAATTCAACCGGCCGCATCCCCGCGGGCGATGCAGGCGAAAGGGGCAGGACGAGTCCCCTGGCCGGTCCCTTCATGAGGATGATGCGGTCCCGGTCCCGCCGGACCTGCAGCCGCCTGGCCCGGCAGCGGCATCCCTGGTGCACCGTGCGGCACAGTCGGTGATGATGGCGGCCACAAGCCGACAGTCCTCAAGCGTGAAGGTGAGGGGGATGCGCATGTCAAAGAGATCGGCCAGCACGGCCAGGGTCTGGGGGCAATCCTGGCCCGCGCAGTAACGCCAGCTGCTGAACTTCGATGTGTAGCCAACCGGCTCCTCCCGCCCGAACCAGTGCAGGACGACACCACGGTCCGCACAGGAGACAACCATCGCCCGGGCCCGGGCCTCCGTACATCCCGGCAGCCGGAACTGGATTGAGGATCCGACAAACGCCTCTTCGGCAGCCCGGCGTATCGTTGTCGTGGCGGGGCAGGCCTCAAGCGCTGCCTCAAGGATCCGGTAGCGCTCGGTCCACGCCCGGCAGGATGCGTCGAGTGTCGTCAGCTGTGGACGCAGGATGGCAGCCCGCAGATTGTCCATCCGGCCGGACATGTTGGGCGTGTCCAGCATCACATCCCGGAAACAGTCCGCATCCGGCCCGGCACTGTGCTGGTCATGGAACATGTAACTGCCCGAGAGCATGGTGAGCCGTGCCATCAGCTCCGCATCATCAGTCGTGATCAGTCCTCCCTCGCCCGAGTTCATGTGCTTGTAGGTCTGGGTCGAGAAACAGGCGGCGGTGCCATGCGTCCCGGAACGGACATTCCGCCATGCAGCACCCATGGTGTGGGCACAATCCTCAATGACCACAGCATCATGGGAACGGCAGATGTCCATCAGACGCTCCATATCGCAGATGTGTCCCCGCATGTGGGAGAGGAGGAGGTGCCGGGATCCGGTGGCAGCCATCTTGCGCTTCAGATCGTTGCAATCGATCACAAGATCCGCCGTGGACTCGACAAGGACTGGCTTGGCACCCGCGGCGATGATGGCGCCTGGAACCGGAGCCAGGGTGAAGGCGTTGGTCAATACGGGCGTCGTGGCGTTGACCGCCAGAGCTCGCAACACACAGGCCATGGCATAGCCACCGGAGGTTACGGCCAGACAGTAGCGGGCACCCATCCAGGCAGCGAATTCCTCCTCCAGCCGGGTGGTTTCCGTGACCTCGCCGGGGTGGCGGTTGTAGCGATGCAACCGCCCGTGCTCGAGGACGGCCAGTGCGGCCGTCCGCGCCGCTTCCGGCAGGGGGGACGGCTGGGTAAAGCACTTGTTGAAGCGCTCCGGGGTCTGGCCTGTCATGCGGCGGTCTCCCGCCGCTGCCCCCGGAGCCGCTCGACACGGGTCGGCAGGGCTGCATAGCAATCGAATCGAAACTGCGTCCCGACAGCCATGCAGAGATCGTCAGGTGCTTCAGGTGCATAAAGCACGAACGGCACGCAGGCCCGCCGGGCAACCTCGGCATCTGTCCAGCTGTCACCGATCATGAAAGAGGCCGACCGCGGAACGTCCAGGGCGGCCATCACCTTGTCATAGACCCGGGGGTCGGGCTTGCGAAAGGGATGGGTATCAGCCCCGATGATCACATCAAAGAATGGGGTCAGTCCAAGACTCGCCAGCAGGAGCCGGGCCGGTTTCTCGGGCTTGTTGGTACAGACGGCCAGACGCCATCCACGGGCCCTGAGTCTCGCCAGGGCCTCCTCGACCCCCTCATAGGGTCGTGAATGGGTATCGACCATGTGCAGGTATTCCTCGAGAAACAGCGCGTAGAGCGTGTCCATGCAACCCGGACGTCCCGATGACCCCTCCAGCCGGTCCAGGCCGCACTCGAGCAAGGCCCGACCGCCACGGAAACTGACGGCACGATCGGTGGCGGGATCGAGTCGCACGGCCAGCCCAAGGTTGCCAAAGACCCGATTGGCGGCGGCGATCAGGTCACAGCTGGTATCGACAAGGGTTCCGTCCAGATCAAAAACAAGGGCACCGGGCGCAGGGTCCGTCATTGATCGGGTTCACCTTGTGCAATTATGCTGGTAGCAGACAGTTCTATGCTGAGGATGGCCATCTGTGCAAGGTGGATGCAGCCATCGGCATCCAGAGCAGGGGAGACGTGCCCGGAGTGAACATTGCTGTTGCATTGCTGGCGGCTGGCCAGGGCAAGCGGATGCAGTCCCATCGTCCCAAGGTGTTGCATGAGATTGCCGGGGCTCCGCTCTATTTTCATGCACTGCAGTCTGCCAGGGATCTCGATGTGGCGCAGACTGCAGTCGTCACGGGTCATGGCAGGGAAGCCTTCCTTGCCTCCTGCGCCGAATGGGCACCCACCGTCATCACGGCACACCAGGAGCCCCGGCTCGGAACCGGGGATGCCCTGCGCACGGCCCTTGCCGCCATCGGTGACCATGCCGGCCCGGTCCTGGTGCTCTATGGGGATACGCCGCTGATGCGGCCTGCCACTCTCCAGGCCATGATGACGGCCCTCGCGGGTGGAGCTGATCTGGCTGTGGCGGGATTTGAGGCCCGTGATCCCGCCGGATACGGTCGCTTGATCACGACGACTGACGGTCATTTGCAGGCCATTGTCGAGGAGGCGGATGCCAACGGTGCCACCCTGGACATCACACTCTGCAATGCGGGGATCCTTGCCGGTGACCGCGCACTGCTGGCGACGCTGCTCGAGGCGGTTGGCAATGCCAATGCCGCCGGGGAATATTACCTCACTGATATCCTGGGCATTGCCACTGCCCGGGGCCGCCGCAGTGTTGTCGTCGCCTGTACGGAAGACGAGGCGATGGGCATCAACACCCGGGCGGAACTGGCCCGTGCCGAATCCATCATGCAGGAGCGCCTGCGCATGCTGGCACTCGCGGCCGGCGCGACGCTCATCGATCCCGCCACGGTCCATTTTTCATATGACACGCACCTTGAGCCGGATGTCGTGGTCGAGCCCCATGTCAGATTTGGCAATCAGGTGTCAGTGGCCTCCGGTGCCACAATCCGGTCCTTTACATATCTGGAGTCCTGTACCATCGGCCCCGGCGCCCGGGTGGGGCCCCATGCCCATATCCGGCCCGGTTCGGACATCGGTGCAAACGTGCAGATCGGGAATTTTGTCGAGGTCAAGGCATCGCGCCTGGCGGCCGGTGCCAAGGCAAACCATCTCAGCTACATCGGCGACAGCCAGATTGCCGAGGATGCCAATATCGGAGCCGGCAGTGTGACATGCAACTATGACGGCAAGGCCAAGCACACAACCCGGATCGGCAGGGCGGCCTTCATTGGCTCGGGGACCATGCTCGTGGCGCCGGTCGCAATCGGTGATGGCGCCATGACCGCTGCCGGCTCGGTCATCACGGAAGATGTCCCCACCAATACACGGGCCTTTGGTCGGGCCCGCCAGACCAACAAACCCGGACCCGGTGCCACAAAGAAACGGAGACACAGGATCAAACCGGCACCCTGACACACACGGGAACGGGCATACGGCTGTCAGGAAGGTCAAGCAAGCAGGAGTCATCCGGATGTGTGGTATTGTCGGTTATCTGGGTCCGAATGAAGCGGCACCGATTCTCCTTGAAGCCCTGCGACGCCTCGAATACCGGGGCTATGACAGCGCCGGCATTGCCACCCTGCGGGATGGAGCCCTGCATCGCCGCCGGGCGGTGGGCAAACTGGACAAACTCTCCAACCTCCTTGTCCGCGAACCCATCAGGGGCATGACCGGCATCGGCCATACCCGCTGGGCCACCCACGGTTCTGCAACGGTCGAAAACGCCCACCCCCAGACCAGCGCAGCCATCGCGGCTGTCCACAATGGCATCATCGAGAACTGGCACGAGTTGCGTGACGAACTCACGGCAGCCGGCTACACATTCACCTCCGAGACCGACACCGAGGTGATCCCCATCCTCTGCCAGCTGGGAATCGATCAGGGTCTTGATCCCTTTGTCGCCTTCTCGCGGGCCGTTGATCGACTCGAGGGTCAATATGCCATCTGCGTCCTCTTTTCCGGCGTTGCCGGGGCCATCTGGGCGGCCCGCTCCGGTTCACCGCTGGCTGTCGGCCATGGCAACCAGACCATGTATGTTGCATCGGATGCGGTGGGTCTGGCCGGTCTGACCCGGGACATCACCTATCTCGAGGACGGCGACCGGGCCTGCGTGACATCTTCTTCCCTCACCATCCACGATGCGTCGGGGACCCCGGTCGAGCGGGCCCGGGTCCATGTCACCATCGACAGCACCGGTTTCCAGCGGCAAGGCTTCAAACACTACATGCTCAAGGAAATCTCCGAACAGCCCGCCCGGCTCGGCGATGTGATCACCACACTTGATGGCGACCCGTCCGGGTCCATGGCCGCGGCCATCAATGGAGTGGCCCGATCCCGCCAGATCCGGCTGGTCGGCTGCGGGACGGCTTACTTTGCGGGCATGGTCGGGGCCTATTGGCTGGAGACGCTGCTGCGTGTCCCGGTCCAGGCCGAGATCGCGTCCGAATACCGCTACCGGGAACCCCTGGTGGATCCCGACTCCCTGACCATCTTCATCAGTCAATCCGGGGAAACGGCTGACACGCTTGCGGCTCTCTCGCATGTCCGGGACCATGGCGGCAACACGCTGGCTCTCCTCAACAACACAACCAGCACCATGGCCCGTTCATGCCAGACCACCCTCCCCATCCAGGCCGGGCTTGAAATCGGCGTGGCATCAACCAAGGCCTACACCTGTCAACTGGCCACGCTGTTTGGACTGGCCGTTGCTGCAGCCGACAAGACCGGGGCCCTGACCCGCAAGGCGGCCCGCGACCATCGCCACCAGCTGGCCCGCCTGCCGGGTCTCTTCAATACCGTCCTGAACAACAGTGCCCCGATTGCCCGGGCCGCGCGCACCATGGCAACCTGCAGCAATGCACTCTTCATCGGGCGCAACACCATGTATCCGACCGCCCTCGAGGGTGCCCTCAAACTCAAGGAGATCAGCTATATCCATGCCGAAGGCCTGGCTGCCGGCGAGTTGAAGCATGGCTCGATTGCCCTGATCGAATCGTCCATACCGACCGTCGTCCTGGCACCCGGCGACTCCCTGCTGCGCAAGGTCGTCTCCAACACGGAGGAAATCCTGGCCCGGGACGGGCCCGTGGTCCTCATCACGGACCGGCAGGGCCAGGCGCTGCTTGAGGATGCTGTTCTGCACACGATCGTGCTGCCTGAAGTCGACCCTCTGCTGACCCCCCTGCTCTATGCGTTGCCCCTGCAGCTGTTGGCCTACCAGACCGCCATTCTCAAGGGCACGGATGTCGACATGCCCCGCAACCTCGCCAAGTCAGTCACGGTCGAATGACCTGGCCGCCCGCGACCACCCCCGCATGAGCGGGAGGTCCCACCAATCACCCATGATGGCAGAATGCATGCCGGCTGCGTGTGGACCGCCGGGCGATGCGGGGCCGGGCCGTACCGGCCACCCCATGGGATGATCCGGGGCAGATCGGGCATGGACGCAATCGGGGAAAGTGGGCGCGATCAGACCAGCCGGGACGGCAGCAGCGGCCGGCAGGACCGGCTGCAGATATCAGGGGCATGTCTTGGTGTCCAGACAGTGGGATCACAGACCGCCTGGTCGCTGATTCCTCCTTCAGACGGCCCCGTTCAGAAGAGTCAATTCAGAAGGGTGGGTGCAGGGCCAGGGCCAGGGAGGCCTCGATGTCCCGGACCGACTTGTTGACAGCCTGACCGATCAGGTCCATCTGCCGGCACTGGCGGATTCGCTCGGTCGCCAGTTTGTGGTCGCGTTCCGTCAGGATGTGCTTGAAGATGTTGCAGGCATCGACAAGGCAGATGATGACGATGTCGCGGGGTTCCGGAATGATGTCGCGGAACAGGATGTCCATGATCCGCAGCTTGACTTCCCTTTCGGCCTGGCCGTCGACCATCGGATAGCGCCGGGTCTTGAATACCCAGAGGAGTCGGTCATCGACACGGTTCAGGATGCCCTTCTCGACCAGCCGATCAAGCGCCATGCTCCGAAAGGCATCCGCATCGCGAGCCAGGTGCTCGACCCAGAAACGGGCCGCCTCCACCCGATCGGCGGCCACAATCCGCTCGAGAGCCAGATCCAGCATCTCATCGTCGGTTTTTTCGGTGTCAAGGACCATGAGCTTCTCAAGATCCGTATCGATCTTGCCGGCCAGAGCCAGCTCCATCAGCACTGCACCAGCCAGCACACAGCGCATGGACAATTCCGGAACATGGATCATGC
This sequence comes from Paracoccaceae bacterium, assembly GCA_965215545.1. Lineage (GTDB taxonomy): Bacteria > Pseudomonadota > Alphaproteobacteria > Rhodobacterales > Rhodobacteraceae > MPNP01. The sequence continues at coordinate 2,088,145 of OZ244066.1, read as the reverse complement.
GGCCGTCTTCGTCCTCAAGCAGCAGCAACATGATCTCTTCGGCAAAACTCAGCATCAATCCACCTCCATCTGCGGTTCATCATGGTTTGGCAACCGCCACACCGCCCCAAGGGTCAGTCTGGACCATTGCCCCCGGCAACCACCACCGCTTCCCTCCGCATCCCCTTACAATGCCCGCATGGATAATCCAAATTGCCGACCCGGCAGCCGGGCCGGAGGATTCAACTGGAATTTGACCCCACTTTCACCATATGAAGAGAATGGCCGTCCCGCCGTGACGATCAGGAGAAGGCAGCACCGATGGGAAGCATGCAGTGCGCACCGTCCGTGGTGGACGCCCCTCCGGCCCTGGTTGATCCGTTTGCTCGACGGATCACCTATCTGCGGGTATCTGTGACGGATCGGTGTGATTTCCGCTGCGCCTACTGCATGTCCGAGGCCATGCAGTTCCTGCCCCGGAAGGAACTCCTGACCCTGGAAGAACTTGATCGGGTCTGCTCGATGTTCATCCGCTGTGGGGTCAGGAAACTGCGGATTACCGGTGGCGAACCCCTCGTGCGCCGCAACATCATGGAACTGTTTGCTCGCCTGTCCAGGCATCTCGACACGGAACAGCTCGACGAACTGACCGTGACGACCAACGGATCACAGCTGGCGCGGTTCGCACCAGACCTGGTCGCGGCAGGAGTCCGGCGTATCAATGTCTCGCTGGACACGCTTGACAATGAGAAATTTCGCCGGATCACCCGCCGGGGGTCCCTGCCCCAGGTGCTCAGGGGGATTGACGCAGCCCAGGATGCCGGACTGCGGATCAAGATCAACACGGTGGCCCTCAAGGGTTTCAACGAGGATGAGTTGCACGCGATGATCCGGTGGTGTCAGGACAGGGATATGGACATCACCTTCATTGAGGTCATGCCCATGGGGGATTTTGACGACATGACCCGCATTGGCCAGTACTGGTCACTGCAGGATGTCCGGGCCCGCCTCGAAGAGTCCTACACGCTGCATGATCTCGCCGAGCGGACCGGGGGACCGGCGCGGTATGTCCAACTGGCCGAGACAGGGCAGCGAGTGGGCTTCATCACCCCGCTGTCCCATAATTTCTGCGAATCCTGCAACCGGGTGCGGCTGACCTGTACCGGCACCCTGTACATGTGCCTCGGCCAGGACGGGAACGCCGATCTCAGGACACCCTTGCGCGAGGGCAATGACGCCGCACTGCTCGCGGCCATCCAGGCCGCCATCGCCCGCAAACCGAAAGGGCATGATTTCGATTATTCCCGCCGCCGGGTCACAGGGCGCATGGAGCGCCACATGAGTCACACAGGCGGTTGAACACAGGAGGACTCCGGAATGAAGACACCGATCAAGACCGATGCCGAATGGGCCAGGGAACTCTCGCCCCTCGCCTACAAGGTTACCCGCAAGGGTGGAACGGAACGCGCCTTCACCCACGAGACCTTTCCCGAGGGGCCCGGACGGTTCCACTGCATCTGCTGCGATGCACCTCTGTTCGACAAGGCCGCCAAGTTCGATTCGGGAACCGGCTGGCCGTCGTTCTTTCAACCCCAGGCCAGTACTGCCATCACCGAACGCGATGACTTCTCACTGTTTTCCAGGCGGACCGAGGTCCTCTGCGCCAACTGCGATGCCCATCTCGGCCATGTTTTCCCGGACGGCCCACCTCCCACCGGCCAACGCTACTGCATCAACGGCGTTGCCCTGCATTTCAGACCAGACTGAACACCAAAGCCACTGCAACCACCCGGGGACTCGGTCGGGAACAGCAAAGGTCTCTGCACCGATGTCCTCTCCGTCAAATGATGCGACTCGTGTCATGTCGGCCATGCCGGGCTTGCCCACTGACCCGATCTGGCCCCGGGAGTCCTGAACAGGTCGGTCAGCCTGCCAGTCCCGGACCCGTGGTGCGGACTGGCTATTGCCGTGAGGGTCGCCGGCTGAAACTGTCCTGACGGATGATGGTTTGCGGATCGACCCGGCCGAAGGCACGCGAGAGCTGGTCGAAGATGCTGAGTCGGCCTTCGTAGATCTCGGTGCTGTCGGGATTGAGAGCCACGTTGCGGGCTTCGGCCATGGTGAACTGGTCAATCCTTGCCACCCGGCCATCTTCGGTGAAGGTCATGGCAATGATGCGCTGGTCGGCGAGTTCGGCGGCCCGGATACCGCGGGTGGAAAACGTGCTGTCGACGTAGATCCAGGTTTCCTCATAGAGCGCATCGACAACCACCGGGCTGCCGACGGCCTGCAGGACTTCATCAGCAGTGGTTGTGCCGACCTCGATGGCCGCCAATTCGGTCTCGGTCGGTGCATGGCCGTGATTCGTGCTGATATCGCTGCAGCCGGCAAGGGCAAGGAGCGCCAGCAGGCAGGCCAGTCCTGGAGTCCTGTGCAGGGTCAATTCCATTCACCGTGATCGCGAGAAAGATGGGAGGACGAATACCTCAACCGGTGGGCAAGTGCAATGTCGCGAGCGGGCACAAGATCGGGTCAAAGCCGTCCCATGCATGTTGCGATGGTTGTATGGGCACTGTAACCTGCATGGGGAGGAGATGGCATGGCGCGAGGCGAAGGCGAGCAGGACATCATGGCGGCAAATGGAAACTCCATGGCAGCGGCGCGGATTGTGGTTGCCGAACTGGCTATGGATCGGACCAATACGTTTGGCTATCGGGCCTCGGGAGACGACGGCCGACACCTTGCGGGTGAGGTGGGCGCACTCAGGGTCCATGGCTTGTCGCTGCAAGGCCATATCGTGCGAAGGAGGAATGGTGACTGGCGTCTTGAAGCCCGGTTGCGGGCCCGGGTTGTCCAGCAGTGCATATCAACACTCACCCACCTGACAACCCGGATCAATTCGTCTGTCCAGAGGACCTATGTCGCCGATGCAAGCCGGATGGCCTGCCAGGCCGATAACCGGATTCCCGATGATGACAGTCTTGAACCGCTCGGTGCCGTGATTGATCTGGCCGAGCTGGCACGGGAAGCCCTGATCCTCGAGATGCCGCTCTATCCGCGCGCGCCATCGGCCTGTGAGAGTCCTGCCGATGGCAGGGATGGGCACGGAGTGCCGGGGACAAGGCCACTGGCCGGTCTTGCAGATTTTTATCGATTGCTTAAGGAGGATGGCCTCGGGCCGGGCAACACTTGACCGCAGTCCCGCATGGGCGGGGAGCGGTGCGCGTTGTCGGCTTTTGGAATGATTGGAACCCGGGCCAATGGCGGGTTCCTGCACACATCAGGAAAGTATGATGGCCGTACAGCAGAACAAGGTGTCGCCGTCGCGACGGAACAAGCGCAGATCGCATGATGCCCTGCGCGCGGTCCATGTCATGGAGTGTCCGGAATGCGGGGCCCTGAAACTGCCCTATCACATCTGTCCGGAATGCGGCATGTACAAGGGGCGGCAGGTCATGCGCGTCCAGGTTCTCGAAGTGGATGAGGACGAGGATTGACCTTGCACAGTGTCCAGGGCACCCTCTCCACAGTTTACCGGCAGTTCACGATCGATCATCTCGGTCGATGCCATGAGCGGCGATCTCGGGCCACGTGTGGTCGTGCGTGGCATGGCGCGCTTTGCAAGACGGTTCCCCGGGGTGCGTTTCATTGTCCATGGGGACCGGGACACACTTGAGCGCCTGATCCGGCGCCAGCGCCACCTGCAGGACCGCTCGGATATCATTCCCACGGCCGAGGTGGTCAGCATGACCAGCCGGCCAAGTCACGTGGTCCGCAATGGCCAGGCGACATCCATGTGGTCAGCCATTGATGCCGTCCGGGACGGCGAGGCCGGCGCGGTCGTGTCCTGCGGGAACACCGGGGCTCTGATGGCCATCTCGATGCTCCGTCTCCGCCGGGCCCCGGATGTGCATCGGCCAGCAATTGCCTGCCTGTGGCCATCGACCAATCCCAGTGGCTACAATGTCCTGCTTGACGTCGGGGCGGACATCCGGGCCAATCCAGCGGATTTGCTCAGTTACGCCCGTTTGGGCGCCGACTATGCCCGCAATGGCATGCAGCTCGGCAGGCCCCGGGTTGGCCTCCTGAATGTCGGCACCGAGCGCCACAAGGGCAAACAGGACCTGCGGGATGCCGATGACCTGATCGGCGAACAGGCCCGACAGCAGAACTTTGAGTATGTGGGCTTTGTCGAGGGGAGCGACATCCCATCCAACACGGTCGATGTCATTGTGACGGATGGATTTACCGGCAACATCGCCCTCAAGAGCGTGGAGGGCACCGCGGCGCTGATCCGCATGTTTGTCATCGATGCTTTCCGCCATACCCCCCTGTCACGAATCACCACGCTGTTTGCCTACACGTCGCTCCGTCGGCTCTACAGACGCCTTGATCCGCGGCGGGCCAATGGAGGCGTGTTCCTCGGTCTGAGCGGTGTGGTGGTCAAGTCGCACGGCAAGTCCGATGCTGTGGCCATCGAAGCTGCCCTGAAACTCGCCCATCGCCTTGCTGACACCATGACAGTGGGTGCGACACCCTCTGGTCCAGGTCAACCAGTCGCCGACTGAGCCATGGCGGAGATGTGCATCATCCTCAAGGGGACAGGGCATTATTTGCCCGAACGGGTGGTTCCCAATGCGCATTTCGCCAGTTACCTCGACACGAGTGACGAGTGGATCAGGACCCGGACCGGGATCAGCGAGCGCCGCTTTGCAGCAGATGACGAGACAACATCCCGAATGGCGATCCATGCCGCAAGGCGAGCCCTTGCCAATGCGGGTCTGGAGGCCAGCGACATCGATCTCGTCCTGTTGGCCACATCCACTCCGGATCTGACCTTTCCGGCCACTGCCACGCTGGTGCAATCCGAGCTCGGGATTCAACAGGGGTGTGCCTTTGATATCCAGGCTGTCTGCGCCGGGTTTGTCTTTGCCGTGGCCACGGCTGAATCCCTCTTGCGCACGGGCATGGCCCGCCGGGCCCTGGTGATTGGCTCCGAGGTCTTCTCGCGTATCCTCGACCGTCAGGATCGCTCCACCTGCATTCTCTTTGGAGATGGCGCCGGTGCAGTTGTTCTGGCCGCCGAACCCGCTCCGGGTCCCGAGCGCGCCGGGATTCTCGCCACCGATATCCATTCGGATGGGCGGCACTGGAACCTGCTCTATGTCGATGGCGGTGTCTCGTCGACCGGTACGGTTGGCACATTGCGCATGAAAGGCCAGGAGGTCTACCGCCATGCGGTGACCAAACTGGTGGCCAGCACCGAGACCTGCCTTGCCAAGGCTGGCCTTGCCTGTGATGACATCACCTGGATGGTGCCCCATCAGGCCAATCTCCGCATCATCAACACCGTTGCCAATCGCCTGGCCCTGGCACCCGGACAGGCCATCGTCACCCTGGGTGAGCACGGCAACACCTCGGCTGCCTCCATCCCCCTCGCCCTGTCGACAGCCAATGCCAATGGATGCTTCGCCCCCGGCGATCTCCTTGTCGCCCAGGCCATTGGCGGTGGCTTCAGTTGGGGCTCATTCGTCCTGCGCTGGAGCGGGAACGAGACGACCGCTGCCGGTTGAGAGGTGGTCATCTGTGCGGACCATCGTGTCCGGATGTATCCCCGTTTCAGCGATCAAGAACAGGTCTCACTGCCACTCTGAGGTGCAACGACCGGGTGTCGAAGTCATCGGAACACCGTTCACCCGCCGGGTGCATGCCTTGCACTTGGGCTATGTCGCCTACATTGACGGGAAGACATCGCTGCAACCGATTGCAGGCTCAGCGTCCATGCCGATGACCTGACGGTATCAGGTGACACGGTGCCGGGTGCGTTGATCTGGGAATTGAAAAAGATTCTGCATCGGCACGGTCACCGCTACGCTTCCTGCAAGGGACATGCCTGGCGTGACCGACCGGCAGATGTCACCGGTGTCATCGTGACGCAAGAGGGAGTCAGGGTATCAAACAGACAACGGAAGAAGATTCTCGATGCGATGGCCAAACCGCACAACGCCACATCAGCGGATCAGGCCAAGCATCTTGAGGCTGAACTGCATGGAAGGCTGGCCCAGTTCGACCAGATTGAGGCGGGAAATCGTCTTTTCCGACATCTGCCATGATACAGCGGATGGCTGGGTAGGCCCAAGCCGGACCAGGATCTGGCGGATGTCAGCCCCAGCCAAGAAAAGGGGAGCAGCGTGACTCTGGGAGTGTGTCGGAGCGACAGGGATCTCCCAGAGTGTTCGCAGGACAAGATAGGGGGCTGTCTGTGACCTGTCAGACCTGACTTCGCTTGATACCCAAGGCATGGGAAAATCATCGAATCCATCAGCACCAGATGCCTGGCCGCGTACATGTCAGCCACCGCGTCAACGGTCGATGCCCTCACCCTGTACCAGTCCAACGCCCGATTCTCTGGACTGCTACTCGAAACCATCGGTGGTTGCGAGATTGTGCTCCGCAATGCGGTCGTGACGTCAATCATGAATCATTTCGATCGACCGGACTGGTATCGGGCCCGTGTCTTTATGCAGCTCCTTGATGACCGACGGCGGAAGAACATCCGGGAGGCCCGCAGGGCGCTGGAAAACCGACCGTCAGCTGGACTCTGACAGAATTGTGGCCAAACTGACCTTCAATGTCCGGGTTGCCCTGCACGAAAGGAAACACCGCGAGGTATTCTGGATTCCGTTCCTGTGGACGGTTTGGCCTGCCGGGGAAGATGTCAGGGAACTGCACAAGGATCTGCTGAGAATCAGGGATCTGAGAAACCGGATCGCTCACCATGAACCCGTCTTTGCTTCAGGGTGGAGAGAGTCCTCCGATCTCGTTCTGCACCGTCTGGAACAATTGTCGCCCCACCACCACGCCTGGCTCTCCGACCGCGCGAGAATGGAACTGGCCGATGTCAGTGCAAACATGACATCTATCCTTCAATGACACGGTGGGTCGTATCCACGATCAAAAATAGGCGAAAGGCCCAGTAGATAATTGAATCTCCATCAGTCATGGTGTAGATTTATCAAAGTCTGAAGTCACCCACCGGGTGAACGCCATGCTACACAAGACCGCTCTTCCCTGCACCATCACATGCGATGCCACCATCACGCCCAACGGTGGCGAGGTGCCGCCTCCGGGCATGCTGGCCAAGCTGAAGGGTCGCCATGACCACCCCGAGACCCAGCGCCGCACCCGGGGCTGATGCGATGCCCCGAGTGTGCTGGCGATCACCCTCCTCACCATCATCGGCATGGGCCGAGTCGCCGATGTCGACCGGCTCGGAGCGCAGCACCCTCGCGCCCCAGACCAACGATCCTCCCGACCCCCTCCCCTTGCCAGCGGCCTGGCTCCCGGGCGGGGCAGGACGTCTCGCGGGTGCTGGCTCAGACCTCACCGGTGCCTCACAGACCCGGACCACTGCGGAGTCAGGGGCCCCTGAGTCCGCTGTCACCCCGCGGCAGGCGTGACAAGCGCTCCGCTCTGGCCGCCGGGGGCAAATCGGGGCAGGAATTGGGGGAATTGGGCCGGGTGGCGGATTCGGTGGATTCGATCGCGGATTGGGGGTGTCAGGATTCCCTTGTCTGGGCGGATGCAACATGCTAGGATGCGGCCAGTTGTGAACCATCACTGCTCGGGGGCAATATGACGAAGAAGACAGTAGTCAAGGCCGATTTGGTCAGGGAAGTCGCGAAAGAGGCCTCGATCACGCAGGAATGCGCCAAGGACGTGGTGCAGGAGATTCTCAACGAGACCATCGAGGGGATGCTGCGTGACGGGACCGTCTTCATCCCGAAGTTCGGCAAGTTCAACGTGCAGAACAAGGTCGCGCGGCCAGCCCGGGTGCCCAAAACCGGGGAAAAGGTGATGGTCTCGGCCCGCAAACGACCCTCTTTCAAACCGTCCCGACTGCTGAAAGCCCGCATCAACTCCTGAAACCAGGACCGCATCAGGCCATGCCCCCAATCTGCAAGGCCAGAATCCGGCATTCGGGTCCATGACGGCTCCCGCCCCGACGCATCTGCCGATTGGCCAGGTGGCCAGGGTCCTCGGTCTCAAGCAACATGTCATGCGATACTGGGAAAGCAAGTTCGACGCGCTGGCACCGATGATCAGCGACAGGACTCGCATGTACAATGTCGACGACATCAGGCTGTTCTCCGCTCTGCAGACCCTGCTCCATGATCAGGGTCTGACCATGAATGCCGTCCAGCGCAAGATCGAGACAGAGGGTCTTGATGAAATCCTCAAACTGGCCACGGTGGACATGTCGGCGGTCAGCATCGAAGCGGAGTCATCCCTCCCCCCAATGCTGGATGTCGACGGCGCCACCGCGAATGATGGTGCGGGATCGGAGACCTGTCGGCCATCCGGCGAGGAAGCGCATCCAGCAGCCGGACCAACCGAAGAGGCCGAGGAACATGGGCGGATCCTCACGGTGATCCTCGGCCAGAAACACTATATCTTTGCGGCCGATCGCCTGCGCGCCCTGTCCGAAGACCGGCAACGTCATCTGTTCGGTCTGCGGGACCGGCTGGCTGAAAAGGCTGCCCTGCAGGATTTTGGCTCCTGACCGCCAACCGCTTGTCTTGTCCTTCCCGGCGGTTTATGTCGACCGGGGTCGGGCCATAGCGCAGCCTGGTTAGCGCGTTCGTCTGGGGGACGAGAGGTCGCGAGTTCGAATCTCGCTGGCCCGACCAGCCTGTCCGCCGGTTCCAGTGCATGCGTCCGGGTCCAAGCCGGTCGGGAGGAGCGCAGTGAGGGGGCATGGGGACTGGTCATGACGGGGACAGCGGGCGTCTTCTGTGATCGTCAGATCCAGGCCATGTGCGAGTCCGGACAGATCAAGGCAACCCTGGCACTGGCCGCGAACCAGATCCAGCCGGCAAGCCTTGATCTGCGACTGGGCAGGACCGCCTACCGGGTCCGGGCCTCATTTCTTCCTGGCCGGAACCGCAGCGTGGCCGAGCGCATTGCGGAATTCAGCATGCACGAGATCGACCTTACCGGGGGAGCGGTGCTTGAGAAGGGGTGTGTCTATCTTGCCTGTCTGTGCGAGTCGCTGGCCCTGCCCACCGGGGTGTCAGCCGCCGCCAATGCCAAGAGCTCGACGGGTCGCCTTGACCTTCTGACACGCCTTCTGTGCGATCAGGGCACCGAATACGATCGCATCGGGTCTGGCTATCATGGGCCTCTGTATGTCGAGATCTGCCCCCGTTCCTTTTCGGTCCTCGTGCGGACGGGTTCGAAGCTGAACCAGGTCCGGTTCCGCCGCGGCATTGCCAAACTGTCCGATGCAGAACTCGAGGTGCTGAACCAGGATGTCGAACTGATCTCCGATGACGGGGATATCGATGACGGGATCGGTTTTTCGGTGGATCTCGATCGGCCCGGCGGCCATGTGGGCTATCAGGCCAAACCGCACTCGGGAATCATCGATATCGACAGGACAGGAGTCTGTCGCATTGCGGACTACTGGATCCCGGTGGTGGCCGATGCCGGCCACCTGATCCTCGACCCGGGCACCTTCTACATCCTCACCAGTCGGGAAGCGGTCCACATTCCCGTGGATCATGCTGCCGAAATGCTGCCGTACCTGCCCGTCGTCGGCGAGTTCCGCGTGCACTATGCCGGGTTCTTCGATCCCGGTTTTGGTGCCCGCGCCACAGGTGGGCATGGTGCCCGTGGCGTCCTTGAGGTGCGGTGCCACGAGGTTCCCATCCTGCTGGAACACGGGCAACGGGTGGGACGCCTGACGTTCGAGCGGATGCTGGAGGTCCCGCAGCATCCCTACGGGTCCGGGGCCGGCTCCAACTATCAGGGCCAGGGACTGCAACTCTCAAAGCACTTCCAACCGCTCGGCAACGGGTGGTGAGCCCGATCAACGCCCCCCGGCTGTGGGTGGCTCGGTTGATTCCAGCAATCCCGCCGCACGCAGTTCCTCAAGATCAGGCAGGTCATTGACGGAAGCGAGGCCAAAGTGATCCAGGAAGTGGCCGGTGACGACATAGGTCACCGGTCGACCGGGAACGTTGCGGCGCTGGCCAAAACCGATCCAGTCACACTCGAACAGGATATGGATCGTCCCCTGTGAGACACCGACACCGCGAATCTCCTCGATCTCGGCCCGGGTGACGGGTTGGTGGTAGGCAATGATCGCCAGGGTCTCGAGGGCGGCGCGGGAGAGGCGGCGCGGGACAACCTTTTCCACCGTCATGAGGAAACCAAAAGCCGGGGCTGTGCGAAAGGCCCAGCTGCGACCAATCTGGACCAGGTTGACCCCCCGGTCCTGATAGCGCGCAACCAGCCGGGCCAGCACCTCAGGCACATCGGTCGGGACCGGCAGCCGGGCCGCGATCTCGGCTGGCGTCATGGGGGTGCGGGCCGCAAAGAGAATGGCCTCGATCATCTTGTCGGGGTCACCCGGAAGAGCCGGGGGGGCGGGATCAGTCATGTCCAGCCTGTCTTGCCCGGACTTCCACCGCCTGGCTGGTCGCCAACTGGCGGATTTCGAGTTGACCGCGCCTGGCAAGTTCCAGGGTGGCAACCAGGGTCGAAGCCGTGGCAGATTTTGCCAGGTCCTGACTGGCCTGCCAGGAATCGGGCAGACATCGTCCAAGTTCAGCCCAGCCGACGAGGGAGGCAAGGCGCCGCATCATGTTGTCCATGGCCTGATTGATGGTCACGAGTTCATCGGGAGCGATCCGTAACGGCGTGTAATCCTCTCGTGTCCTGACCCACAGATAGGCTTGCAGGACATCATAGAGACTGGTGACGGTGCGTAACTGCCGCTCGATGGACACGGCCTCGGGCTCACCCCGACTGAAGAAATCCTGGTCAAGTCGGGGGCGGTCAAGAAGTTGCCGTCCGACCTGGCGCATGGCACTGAGGCGGCGCATGCGCCAGGTCAGGGCCCGGGCCAGGTCCTCACCGGACATCTCTTCCTCCTTTTCCTCGGGCAGGAGCAGGCGGGACTTGAGCAGGGCCAGCCAGGCCGCCATGATCAGGTAATCGGCCGCCAGCGTGATCTGCAGGGCTTTGGCCCGTTCGACGAAGGCCAGGTACTGGTTCACGAGATCAAGGATCGAGATCCGGGAGAGATCCACACGTTGCTGGCGGGCCAGATCAAGGAGGAGATCGAGCGGACCGGAGTACTCTTTCGTATTGACATGCAGGACATCCTGATCTGCCGGCACGGCAGGACGGGGTGCCACCGGAGTCATGACCGGCACCCCTGCGCCCGTGTTGCCCGATCGGATTGCATCAAAAGACCAGGGTTGGGACGCATTGCACACCGCGACTGACCAGTTTCTGGCAGAAGATCATGGCGTCATCGAATTGGGCAAAGCCCAGAAAGCGCAATCGGTGACTCCGGCGGTTGCCGAGGATGAAGGGTTCGATCATCCAGTCCATGGAACCGAGGGAGTCGGGAAAACTGTTCAGGAGCTCGATCAGACGATTGGCCGCCTGTTCCCGTTCGGAAAAGATCCCGACCTGGGCCGTGACCGTGCCACTCAGGACGGTCTCCGGCAACAGCTCAAGACCAGTGAACGCCTCGGATTGGGACCCGATGATCTCGGCGATGAGGCTTTCGATATTGATCCCGTCCTGTACCTCCCCGGTCACGGATGACTCCCCGGTCGGCGCGACTGTCCCGACCGGGGAAGTCCCGGCCACTGACGGGGCGGCCACCCCGCGTTGCAGGGCCCGCAATTCCCGCGGTGAGAGGACCTCGGCAGGCAACCCCGGCTGTGGGGGTGCCAGAGTCAGGGTCGGGGTGGTCTCGGTGTCCAACCTGCCGCTGATGATACGATTGAGGGCAAAACCCGTGAATTTGGCCTGGACGCCTCCCTGTTCGGCGGGCCGGTGCCAAAGCGGTCCCTCCATGGCATGGAAGACGGGCACCTCATCGCGGATGACGAGATGGTCATAGATGATGTTCACCATCAGGGCGACAGCAATCAACGAGAGGCTCATGGAGACACGGCGGACGTTGCGGACGCTGGCCCAGGCTGGCCGCGGCAGCCCCAGCGTCCGGATCCCGGTCCTGCCCGGCTGTCTGATGGCCACAATCATGGGCTACATCTCCCTGGCCGGACGGACACCGAGGATCTGCAGGCCGGCACTGATCACGATGGCCACGGAACGAACGAGCGCGAGACGGGCCCGGGTGCCATCGGGGTCATCCTCCTGGAGCATCCGCAACGCAGGATCATCACCCCCCTGGGTCCAGAGCGTGTGGAACGCCGAGGCCAGTTCCGTAAGATAAAAGACAACACGATGGGGTTCGTGATGGCGGGCGGCCAGTTCGACGATCCGGGGCCATTCCGCGACTGTCTGCATCATGGCAAGATGGGCCGGATGGGTCAGCAGGGGGCGATCGACCAGGATCAGGGTCTCGTCATCCACCTCGAGGCCGGCAGCGGTGGCCCGGCGGAGCAGGGAGCAGGCCCGGGCGTGGGCATACTGCACATAAAAGACGGGATTGTCGCGGGATTGGTCGCGGACTCTGGCAAAGTCAAAATCCAGGACGGCTTCATTGCGTCGCATGAGCATGACAAAGCGGGTCACATCTGCTCCCACTGCCTTGATGGCGTCTTGCAGGAGAACGAAGTCACCCTTGCGCTTGGACATCCGCAGGGCCGCACCAGCCTCGATGACATTGACCTGCTGAACCAGTTTGATGTCAAAGGGGATGGGATGTGCCGACAGGGCCGCCACCGCTGCCTTGAGACGCTTGACATACCCGCCATGGTCGGAACCGAACACATTGATCAGTTCATCAAATCCCCGCTCAACCTTGTCATGATGATAGGCAATGTCCGGGGCGAAATAGGTCCAGTCCCCATCGGCCTTCATGATTGGACGGTCGATGTCATCGCCGAAGGCCGTTGACCTGAAGAGCCATTGCTCGCGCTCTTCCCATTCATCCGGCCGCCTGCCCTTGGGAGGCGGCAAATGGCCACGATAAAGGAGGTCCCGGTCCTGGAGGATTTTGACAGCATCATCAATTCGCTGGCTGGCCACCAGCGCGGATTCAAAGACAAAATTGTCCATGGTGATGTTCAGGGATGCAAGGTCCTCGCGGATGGTCTCCATCATGGCATGCAAGGTGATCCCGCGCACCGCATCCATCCACTCGGACTCGGGGGCATTGATGAACTGATCGCCATACGCATCGCGGAGCTGGGCCCCGACCGGCTTGAGATAGTCACCACGGTAGGACTCCGGCTCGAACTCGGTTGCCTGACCATGGGCCTCCAGATAACGCAGGTAAGCGGAACGACACAGGGTCTCGATCTGGGCCCCGGCATCATTGACATAGTATTCCCGGGTGACCTGGTGGCCTGTGAACTCAAGCAGGCGAGCCAGCGCATCGCCGTAAGCCGCCCCGCGGGCATGACCGACATGCAGCGGACCGGTGGGATTGGCCGAAACGAATTCCACCAGGATGTGGCATCCCCTGCCATGGACGTGGCGGCCATAATTCCGCCGCTCTTCGAGCGCTGTCGTGATGACGCTGTTCCAGACCTCGGGCTTGAGGACCAGATTGACAAAGCCCGGGCCAGCGATATCCGCCTCGGCGACAAGATCACTTGCGCGGAACGCAGCCACCAGCTTCATTGCAAGGTCCCGTGGTGACAGTCCGGTCGACCTGGCGCAGACGATGGCGGCGTTGGTCGAGATTTCGCCGTGGGCACTGTCGCGGGGACGCTCGACGGTCACCCTGTCCAGAGATTTCGTGAGCGCCGGGCCGCCTTGGGGAATCATCTCTTGAAGGGCCCGGTTCACAAGTGACCGGCACTCGCTGTAGATCTGCATTGTGTTCGCCTGCCGTCAGTTCACCACTACACGCAATGGTCGCGGGTCTTCAAGCCTCATGCCTGGCTCCCGTCCTCAGCCCTGCAGGTCCGCAACCGACCCGAAGGAGACCATGCCTGCCAGACCCATGATGTCGGCAAAGGTCGCAATGGCAAAATTGTCCGTCATACCGGCAATATAGTCTGCCACGGTCCGGGCAATCAGCCCCGGGTCCGGTTGCGAGCCAAGGCGCGACCGCCAGTGGGCGGGGAGCGAGTCAGGACGGCTTGTGTAGTGCTCGAAGATCACGGTCAGCACCTTGCCGATCTTGTCGCGATAGCGTGCCATCTCATCGATATTGTACATGGAACATTGCAGGAAAGCGCGGATCTGGTCCAACGCGGCCTCGGTCGTGGCTGTAAAGGCAATGACGCGTTCATTGCACTGTCGGATATCCTCAATCGCCTGCGGGGCCACGCGGGCCAGGATTGCTGCCGATCCGGTCGCCAGATCGTCCATCAGGGCGCCAAAGAGATGCCGGACAAGGGCATGCATCATGCGATGCTGATCCAGCATCGGATTGTCGTCCCTGAGCAACTCGAAGCGCGGGCCCAGAATGGGCAAGGAACCGAGATCCTCAAGAGCCAGGATTCCCGTCCGCAGCCCGTCCTGCAGATCATGGCAGTTGTATGCAATGTCATCGGCCAGCGCCGCGACCTGGGCCTCGGCACTCGGGTAGCCATCGGACCCGATCGCATGCTGGTCCAGGATGCGGGCGAGATCAGCCGGGAGAGGTGTGGTGATCGGCCCATTGTGCTTGGCAATGCCTTCCAGACTCTCCCGGCACAGATTCAGCCCGTTGAAATCAGGATAGGTCCGCGAGAGGTCGGTGACGATTCGCAGGGCCTGCATGTTGTGCTCAAAGCCGCCATTGTCCTGCATGAGGTCGTGCAGTGTGGCCTCGCCGGCATGACCAAATGGCGGGTGACCGAGATCATGGGCAAGGGCGATACATTCAGCCAGATCCGGATTCAGCCCGAGGCGATCGGCAATCGAGCGCGCCGCCCGCGCGACCTCGATGGTATGGGTGAGGCGCGTCCGGACATGATCGCTGTCGGGCAGGAAAAACACCTGGGTCTTGTGCATCAACCGCCGGAAGGCGGTCGTGTGGACAACGCGGTCACAATCCTGCTGGAAAGGCGTCCGGTCCTGAGGTGGGTCTTCCGGGTACAGCCGATCGGCTGGGTGCCGGCCCCGTGCTGCGTATGGTTGCATCCTGTCTGCGTCTCACCCGTGGCCTATCCCGGCCTTGCTGCGGGACACCGGCTCCAGTATAAATCCCGCAGCACCCTTATTGAAGTCAGGCTATGGGGATTTTCATGACTCTCGCGATTCCTCCCAGTGTGTCGGACCGGGCATTTGCACGTCTCGCCGAGATCAATGCCGGTCGGGACCAGCCCCGATGCCTGCGCGTGGCCGTCAAGGGAGGCGGCTGTTCCGGTTTCCAGTACGAGATCACCTTTGATGAGCCCGAGGCTGATGACACAGTGTTCGAGAAGAACAATCAGACCGTGCTCATTGACAGTGTCTCCATGCCCTTCCTCGAGAACGCCGTCATCGACTTCCGTGAGGAGTTGATCGGGGCAAAGTTCGTGATCAACAATCCCAACGCCAAATCCACATGCGGCTGCTCCCTGAGTTTCTCAATCTGACCGAATCGGGTGGCACCGGGTGAAGATCGCCACGTTCAACATCAATGGTATCCGGGCCCGCCTCCCGCGCCTGCTCGACTGGCTGGCGGAACGCCGTCCGGATGTGGCCCTCCTGCAGGAAATCAAGTGCATCGACACGGCCTTTCCGTCAGCCGCTCTCGAGGATCTTGGCTACAACATCGCCATCCATGGCCAGAAGGGCTTCAATGGCGTGGCCATCCTGTCAAAATCACCACTCATCGATGTCACGCCGGGACTCCCCGGCGATGACACCGACATGCAGTCCCGCTGGCTCGAGGCCATCATCGATGCGCCCATCCCCCTGCATGTCTGCTGTCTGTACCTGCCCAACGGCAACCCGGTTGACAGCGACAAGTTCCCCTACAAACTGGCTTTCATGGACCGCATGATCGACCGTCTGGCCGACCTCCTTGCGCTGGAAATCCCATCCGTGGTGGCCGGGGATTTCAACGTCATTCCCCAACCGGACGATGCCGCTCTGCCAGACGCCTGGCGGGCCGATGCCCTCTTCCATCCCGAGACCCGCAGTCGCTGGCGCCGGATGCTCAACATGGGATACACCGATGCCTTCCGCACCCTCACCCGTGAGCCCGGCCACTACACATTCTGGGACTACCAGGGTGGTCAATGGCAACGGGACGAGGGCATCAGGATCGACCATCTCCTGCTCACGCCCCAGGCCGCCGATCGCCTGATCGACTGCCAGATCGACCGCCACGTCCGTGCTCTCGACAAACCGTCCGACCATGTCCCCATCTGGGTCGAGCTCGAGTGCTGACCGGCATCGAGGCAGTGTCCCGGTCAGAAATTTGAAATCATGCCCTTGCCCTCACGGCGCCCGCCACCGCCCAGACCTCGGTGACATCAGAGGCCTTGCGCTTTTCCTGGGTCGGGGCGGCCGCCCCTGCCAAGGTGAACAGCCTGCGACCGGGCAACCTGATCGCCCAGCCACCCAGTCGGCTCGGTTCCCAGGCCACCAACGTCGTCCGCAACCTGGACATTGAAGCCACCAACTGGACCGCCACCGTCGCCATCGGCACTGCCGGCCGCTGCGGCAGTGACGATGACGGCACCACCAGGACCTGGGTCCGCAATCCCGCCAAGGTCACCCGGCTCAACCCCGAGGGCTGGGAAGCGCAGCGGTCCGGCACGCCCCGACCGCTCGTTCGCTACCACATCGCCGATGACCGCCATTCCCGTGGCGACCCGATCGCCCGGGCCTGCACCTTCTGGTCCGAGGGGCGCTGGAAGCCCGCCACCGGCGGCACGTTCACCCTGCGCATCTGGGGCAATGTCTGCCTTAGAGGCGGGAGAACCTGCCGCTCCCTCAAGGACGGCGCGGGGCAGACCCTGCTGACGCCCGATGTCGTCAATGGGTTCGGCTACCAGGCCACCTTCGCCCCCGGCCCCAACTGTGGCCCGGCCCGCTGGCCATCGCCTGAGTGGGAAGCTGCCGGCGGTCCACCCTATGCCGAATGGTGCGATGTCGAGGTCTCGCCGCCGGAAACATGATGACCGCCCATTGATCGCCCCCCCCCACTGCCAGAGAAAGGAAGCGCCATGCCCATGCCTTGCCCACCGACCCGCCGGACCCTGGCGGTGGTCGGAGGATCGGCTTGCGGATCGTCCTTGGACTACCGGGTGCGGAGGATTGAGGAAGCGGCCCCCCAGGCCGAACGGTCCGGAAACTTGCCGCAAGAGGGAAATTTCAGACTGACCCGGTACCGGCATCGAGGCTGCCGGTGACACGTCTGCATCAGGACGCCACGGATGGCGCCATTGGACCCTCAGTCGGGATCCGTTGCCAGGGTCGCCCCGGACAGCAGGGGTGTCAGCGTCTTGATCATGGCCTGAATCTGTGCCGACCACTTTTCCGATCCGGCAACGGAATTGGCATCGAGGCCGTTGTGGGCAAGGAAGGCCCCGTAGGCAACCGAACGCATGGAATCAGTCAGTGTCCCTGCCAGGTCCTGTCTGGCTTCAGCGGAACCGTGGGGTCGGGCGATGTAACCGGCAAAGCGAATCATGCTGACCGGGATACCGAACGATGCGGCCGTCGGAAGGTCGGGAAACTGTTCGGGGGACTCGGTGGCAAGAAGCAGGCGGCGGCAGAACGATCCTGCCGTTTCCCGGCTGGCGGTGGCAAGACTCATGATGGCAAGATCGATCTGGTCATCGTGCAGGGCATCGATGAGTCCGGCATGGTCGTGCGCAGGGACCACGATGGGGTCCCGGGCATGGAGTCGTTGCCAGAAAGCCCGCGCCGTCAGCGCATCAAACGAGACCCTCCCGGCCACCCCGAAACGGATCCTGTCCCGGGACTCCTCGGACAGGATCGTGCCGACATCGACAAAGCGGTCGCAGCGGGACACCAGGACCTGGGGGGTGCTGAGGCCACGAGCCAGCAGCACAAGATCCGCAAGTTGTCCACCATCGGGATCCGACAGCATCTCGATGAGATGGCGGTGGGTGAACAACAGGAGCGCCCCATCGTCGGGCATCTGGTCAAGATAGGTTGCAAGGACTGTCCTGTCATCGGTGCTGTCCCGGATGGTCACGGGCGCGGCAGTGATGGCTTCGTAGCGAATGGCCATGATCCGCGTTGCAAACAGCACGCCCGAATCGGCTCTCTCATCGGTGATGATCTGCAGGGGTGTTGGGGTCTCGACAGGCTGGGCTGTCAGGGCCGGGGTCATGAGCGTCAGGGCCAGGCATGCCATGCACAGGTCAGGGATACAGCGGATCGATCCTCGGCAGGACCGGGCGATGGCGTGATGGAAAGGGTGCATTGTGGCCCTCACTGCAACCGGTTGGGACATCATGGTCTCATGATCGGATCACATCCCCGGTCAGGATCCATCGGTACCGGCGGGCCAGGAGGTCGGGCCAGACAGTGTTCAGGATGCGCAGTCCTGCCGCGCCCCGGGGCCCCAGTCGGGGCAACAGGCCATGATTGAGCCATGCCTGGTGATTTGAAAACCTGATCACACGTCCAATCCGTTTCGTTCGTTCCTGCCGATACCGCTCAAACCCTGCTGCAAGGTCGCCGGCTCCAGCCAGTGACCGCGCCAGGACATGGGCATCCTCCAGAGCCATGTTGGTCCCCTGGGCCAGAAATGGCAACATGGGATGCAGGGCATCGCCGATGAGGCACATCCGCTCACGATACCAGGCATTTGCGTGGAGTGTGCCCGTGGCCAGGGTGTGGACGAGACCAGCGGGGTCGACAAAACTCGCCGCGGTAACGGGCAGTCTGCCAGCCAGCCAGGCGGGCGGCTCCTGAGGCGAATCATCCTGCGGCTCCCGGATCTCCTCAACGGCCACAACATTGACATCACCCATACCATTGCCATCGCCATGTCGGCCAGCTCGGTAGCGGACCAGGTGCCGGCCCCGGTCGACATGCAGGGACACATGACCGGGTTCGATGGCACTGCCGGCCGCGGCCACGGTCGTTCGCCAGACCCGATAACGAGGGGGCGGCGGCGTTGATGGGCCAAGGATGGTGGACCGGACCAGCGAATTGATGCCATCGGCGCCCACGATGGCCCGGGCCACGCCGGCATGGCCGCTTGTTGTCTGCCATGCAATGCCATCGCGCGTCGCCTCAAGACGCGTCACGCACCGGCCTGTCTCAATCGGGATTCCAGCAGCCAGCACAGCATCCCGCAGGCAACGGATCAGGTCACTGCGTTTGAGCAGGATGTAGGGCACCGGGTTCGTTCCGGTCAACCTGCGGGTGGCGATGTCGGAGAGACGCTGGCCCGTGGCCAGATGGGCAATCGTGATCCGGGTGGCTGGCTCGGCAACTGCTGCCAGGGGGTCAGCGAGGCCGAGGTGGCTGAGGACGGCCATGCCATTGGGCGTGATCTGCAAGCCGCCCGGGCCGCGGACGAGGTCATCGTAGCGGTCCAGGATCCGGCATTCGAGACCGAATCTGTGACAGGCCAGGGCTGTCGCCAGCCCGGCGGGCCCGGCTCCCAGAATCAGCATGATCGGCAGCTCAGACGTGCGCCAGGCGGGGCATGCGGCAGGCTCCGGAGCAGCCTGGTGGCCGGGATACGATTGCTGATTCCATTGAACTCCACTGATTGAACCCGTAGACTCCCCTGGCCAATGACCCCAAGGTGCGGTGCATGAGACAAGGTGCGGGCATATCTATGAACCCCGAGCGACTGAACAGCAAGTCATTCGATGATCGGTACGGTCCCTGCTTCCTGTCCTGCCCGGGATTGAACCCGGGTTGAGGTCCAGAGGTCCGTGCTGATCCTGCTTGGCATCGTCCTTGGCGCCCTCATCGGCCAATGGCACGCCCGTCGATTGGGTGGTGGCAAATACGACCGCATCCATTACGGCTGCGTCTATGCCATCGTCTTCGGCCTGGTGGGTGTGATTGTCACAATCATCCTGGGCTGGTCGCTCTTTTGAGACAGAATCCAACCCGGGAATTGCGATTGACGGATGCAACGGCTGATGGATCGGGGTGACATCATGAACCCTCGCTGGCATCAGACAGGATTTTCGTCATCAGGTGCCGCCGGAGCATGGCGGCGCGGGCTGTGTTGGCGGGCTGCATACGGACTGTGACATCGCCCGAAGTCACTGCTGTTGAGGGCCAGCAGGAAGCAGCCCGTCAGGAGAGGACCATCATTCAATGGGGCAAGGTCCATGCCGGCTTCTGCCCATGGGCATGCAGCGGCAAGTCTGCAGACCAGGAGCATCCGCCACAGGCTGAGGCAGACGCATGTCGACGCGTGTTGACCGGTCGACGACTGAGATCGGGACGCCGGCTGCCGACCGGAACGGTTCCGGCTGTCCTGTTCGACCCGGATCGGATCCACAACCCCAGCTGGGCATGCACGCGATCGACGCAGGATCCACGGCGCTGATGAGAAGGTGCGCCGTGTGGACCGGCAGGTTCAGTTCTTGCGGATCCACCGGTGTCCGGAACTGGTTTGCAACATGCCGCTGGTCATGCTCGACCAGGATGAGGACGCCCGGACTCCCGTTTCACCACGAACTTCGATGACGTGACTCGGGCATGACCGGCAGAGCGACCGGTCACAGGTGCCGGGCCTGACACACCTCTGCATTGCGCAGCCCCGCAGGGTCGGGGCGTTGCTCAAGCCGAATGCCGAATCAGGGGATCGCGGCTGGTGGCGGGGGGCCGGGCCCCGAACATTGCGACGGCCTTGTTCCATGCGGTCTGGATCACACGCCGGAAAGCCATGGACCGCAGCGTATGAGCTTGATCGATGACATCCTGAACGCTGGCCTGGAGTTGATCGTGTTGAGGCATCGGAAGACCCTTTCTGTTGCGACGGGGAGGAATGTGATCATCCGGGCCGGCAAATCAATTGCCAAGTCTGCAAGCACGGGTTGCAGGATTTGCAAGCGGATGCGCGGACCGGGCAGTGGAGGCTATGCGAGATGGCCCACATGCGGACCGGTTGCAGCGGCCTTGAGGAGGGCCTCGACATAGTCGGATTCAGATGTCCGGCAAGCCAGACGGGCCTCATCAGGGGCTTCGAGCCAGAGGGCGGCGGCAACCTGGCCAAAGCGGGTGCGACGGAAATCACCGGGGGCGAAAGCCCGGGGCGAGAGGTTGGCGGGCGTTTCCTGCGCCAGGACATCACGCACATCGGGGCCAGAGATCTGAAAGAGCGTCCGCAGGGACGATGTCTCGGCAAGGAGGCTGGCATGCTCGGCAAGTGCGTCCCCGAGGGCGGCGAGATGATCCGGGATCACCGTGAGAGGGGCGATCAGGAGCAGCTCATCGGGGGACATCCAGGCAAGGGATACGTCCCCATCAGAGATGATCCTGCCCGTATCGGGCAGGGCCAGACCCAATCTGTTGGTGAGGACCCGGCGAATCTCTTCATTGCCGAGATCGCAGCGCAGCGTCAGCATCCCGCGATCGGCAAGTCGCGTCACGGCTGGGGCTGGATTGGGGTGTTCAGCCACGGAGTCGGTCTCCATCGGGGTCAAAAAAGACAGGGCTGGTAACCCGAGCCCGGAAGGATTGTGTGCCACTGATCCATTCGATGACCTCATCGTGCCGGGAGCGTCCGGCGGCCAGGAGGGCAAGGGCGATGGGTGTGTTGAGGGTCGGCGAGACATAACTTGAGGTCACCCGACCCAGGATCGGACGATGGCCATAGGCCCCGGGGCTGGCAGCGACGGCATGCGCCCCGACAGGCAGCGGATGTGCGGAGTCCAGGGACTGGAGACCCACCAACTGCCAGCGATCCGCACGGTTCAGGTTGGGCCGCATCAGGCCCCGCTTGCCGATGAAATCCTCCTTGGACATGTTCACGGCCCAGCCAAGGCCCAGATCATTCGGTGTGACGGTGCCATCGGTCTCATCGCCGATGAGAACATAGCCTTTTTCGGCCCGCAGGATATGCATGGCCTCGGTACCATAGGGCTCCAGGGCATAGTCCCGGCCCGCCGCAACCAGCGCGTTCCAGAGGGTCATGCCATGCCGTCCGGGCACGGCGATTTCAAAAGACTGCTCACCCGAGAAGGAGATGCGATAGATCCGGGCCGGACAGCCCGCCACCTGGGCCTCGCGCCAGGCCATGGGCGGGAAGGATTCGCTGGCCAGATCGAGTGTCGTCAGGGTCTTGAGGAGACTGGCGGCATCGGGGCCGGCAATGACGATCTGGGCGGACTCCTCGGTCAGGTTGGCGGTATAGACCTGCAGATCCCACCACTCGGTCTGCAGCCACTCTTCCAGCCAGCCATGGATCTGATCAGCCCCGCCGGAGGTCGTGTGGCAGAGGAAGCGATCGGTGGCGAGCCGGGCAATGACCCCGTCATCGATGAGGAACCCATCCTCGTTGCACATCAAACCATACCGGCAACGGCCGACGGGAATGGTGCTGATTCGACCCGTGTAGATGCGATCGAGGAACTGGCCGGCATCGGGGCCCGTAACGAGGAGTTTACCAAGGGTGGACGCATCGAAGAGTCCCACCGTCGAGCGGACCCGTCGGGCCTCGCGCTGGATGGCTTCTGATTCGGTCTCATCTGGCTGGCAGTAGCAGTAGGGTTTGCGCCATGCCCCGACCGGCTCCCAGATTGCACCGTGATCCGCATGCCAGGAATCAAGCGGAGTCTTGCGGGTAGGCATGAACAGGGCGCCGCGCGCACGGCCGGCAATCGAGCCGAGGGGGAGCGGAGCATAGGGAGGACGGAACGTGGTGGTGGCCGCCTCGCCCATGGGCTGGTTGCAAGCCCGGGAAAGGATGGCAAGTCCGATGATGTTGGATGTCTTGCCCTGATCGGTGGCCATGCCAAGGGTCGTGTAGCGCTTGGCGTGTTCGGAACTCTGATAGCCTTCCCGCACCGCAAGGTCGATATCGGCAACCTTGACATCATTCTGGAAATCAACCCACGCCTTGGCCCTGCCGGCCTCCGACATGCCGTGCGGGAGGAGCCAGGCCGCCTCGACCGGCGATTCAATGATGCTGCTGATCGGCTCCGGGGATCCCTCGACCGCCCGACCGTGCTCGACCGCCAGAGACCGGGCGGCCTCCCAGGCCTCGGTGATGATGGTTTCGGTGGCATGGCTACCGTTGGCACTGCCGATGGGCAGGATGGCACGGGTCCCCGCCGCGGTCAAGGGTGGGGACTCGGCATCCGGTCGAAACTGCAGACCGGCCTCATCCCAGCGGGTCCTGCCGCCACAGTGCGACCAGAGGTGCAGGGACGGTGACCAGCCACCCGACATTGCCAGACACTCGCAGGCGATCGTGCCGCTTTCCACACCTTCGCCCGCCTGGCTGCAGATCGTGATCCCCTTGACCGCCATGCGACCCAGGACATTCGTAATGGCCTGGTTGTAGCGGATCCTGACCCCCCGCTGTTGCACCATCAGAGGGATTTCCCCATCGGATCCGGCCCGGGTGTCAAGAATGGTCGGGACATCCAGACCCGCATCGAGCAGGGTCATGGCCGTGATGTAGGCGTCGTCATTGTTGGTTGCGATCACGGTGCTGTCCCCGGGTGAGACGCCATAATCCGTCACGTAATCGCGCACCGCCGAGGCCAGCATGACACCGGGGCGGTCGTTGCCCGCAAAACAGAGCGGTCGTTCAATGGCACCGGTCGCCAGGATGATCCGGTCGGCTCGAATGCGCCAGAGACGGTGATGGACAGCCCCATCATCAGCCGGGAGGGATTCATCGGCCAGGACCAGCCCATGATCATAGTGCCCCATGGCCTGGGTGCGGGTGCGAGTGGCAAGATTGGGGAAAGCGGCGAGATGGGCCAGCTGGTCGGCCAGCCAGTCCGGGGCGGGACAATCACCAATCATGGCGCGATCCCTGACCAGGCGACCCCCGGCCTCGGTGTCCTGTTCAAGCATCAGGATCTGCAATCCCGTCGGTGCCAGGGCCCGGGCCG
Organism: Paracoccaceae bacterium; assembly: GCA_965215545.1. Classification (GTDB taxonomy): domain Bacteria; phylum Pseudomonadota; class Alphaproteobacteria; order Rhodobacterales; family Rhodobacteraceae; genus MPNP01. The sequence continues at coordinate 2,064,233 of OZ244066.1, read as the reverse complement.
CGGTCAATCCGGCCAATCCCGCACCGATGATCAGCACATCGATATGAGCATGATAGTGTTCGTAGCTGGCTGCGTCGCGGGCAAGTGACGTCGTGCCGAGGCCGGCAGCCTGCCGGATGACCGGCTCGTAGAGGTGCTTCCAGGCCGGTCGCGGCCAGGTGAAGGTCTTGTAATAAAATCCCGCGGGCAGCAGGGGAGACGCCAGGTCAGCCAACTCGCCGATATCGTACGCAAGGCTGGGCCAGTGATTCTGGCTCCGTATGTCCATCCCGGCCACCAGCTCGCGCTGGGTAACACGCTGGTTGGGCCGACAAGTGCCCCCGGTCGTGACAGTGACCAGCCCGTTGGGTTCTTCCGGCCCGCTGGCGACGATGCCGCGGGGGCGGTGATATTTGAAACTCCGGCCCACGAGACGCTGGCCGTTGGCCAACAGGGCCGATGCCAGGGTATCGCCGGCCAGACCATCGAGCTGCCGGCCATTGAAGCGGAATTCCAGGGTGCGCGACCGATCGATCCGGCGTCCTCCGCTTGGCAGGCGAACGCTCATTGTCGTCCCCGTTCCGGTCTTGTGGGCAGAATCATGTCATCAATCCAATGAGCCGGCGCCACCTGCAGGCTCCCGCGCTGCGGCAATGGCTTCAACGAGGTCAGCGGGAGGTGCCGTGGTCTGGGCGCTGTAGGTCCCGTAGACCTGATGGGTTGTGGAGTCACGGGCCACATGGAACCACTTGCCGCAGCCGAATTGATGGACCCAGCGCTCGAAATTCACCCCCTGGGTGTTGGCACGCAGGAACATGTAGGCCTCGAACTCGGCATCACTTGAAGCCGGGCCCGCCCGGACGAGATGGGCCTCGCCAGCAGCATGCATCTCGGTCTCATCGGCCATCCGTCCACAGATCGGGCAACGCAGACACAGCATATCACATCCTCCGGACCAAAGGCAGCCAGCAGTGGATCAGGCCACAATCCTTCATCATGACCACCTCAATGTGCAACTCCGGCGGCCACGCTTTCATCAACATACCGTCCATCCCTGAATCGATCGAGCGCAAAGGGTGCCGCCAGGGTGCCGGGCTCACCCCTGGCGACGAGTTCGGCCATGGCCCAGCCCGAACCCGGTATGGCCTTGAAGCCGCCGGTGCCCCAGCCACAGTTGAGAAAGACATTGGTCATGGGCGTCGTCGACAGGATCGGGGAGCGGTCCCCGGTCATATCGACAATACCGCCCCACTGGCGCAACATGGCCAGGTTGGACAGGAAGGGGAAGAGCTCGATGAGAGCCCGAACCGTCTCCTCGATGTGCTCAAAACCCCCGCGCTGGGTATAATTGACATACTGATCCGCCCCACCGCCAATGACCATCTCGCCCTTGTCGGACTGGCTGATGTATCCATGGACCGTATTGGCCATCACGACGACATCCAGACAGGGTTTGACCGGCTCACTCACAAGGGCCTGGAGGGCCACGGACACAACCGGCAACCTGAATCCGGCCATGTCGGCCAGCACACCCGAATGACCGGCCGCCACCAGGACAAGTTTCTTGCATCGTATGGAACCCCTGGTGGTCTCCACCCCTGTCACTGCACCATTGTTCGACTGGATGCCCGTCACCCGGCATTTCTCAATGATGTGCATGCCCATGCCGGAACAGGCCCGCGCCAGGGCCCAGGCCACGGCATCATGCCGGGCCGTGCCGCCGCGCGGCTGCCACAGGGATCCGAGAACCGGATAATGGCGGCCATGAAGATTCAGGGCAGGGCAGAGTTTCTGCACCGCTTCCGGTGTGATGTATTCGGTTTCGATCCCCTGGATGCTGTTGGCACTGGCGATCCGCTGGTAGGTGCGCACCTCGTGATGGGTCTGGGCCAGATTGAGGACGCCGCGCGGGCTGAACATGACATTGTAGTTCAGATCCTGGCTGAGGGTCTCGTAGAGGCTGCGAGACTTTTCATAGATTGCCACCGAGGCATCCTGCAGATAATTCGAGCGGATGATCGTCGTGTTGCGCCCGGTATTGCCGCCACCGAGCCAGCCCTTTTCGAGGACGGCCACATTGGTGATGCCATGGTTCTGGCCCAGATAGTACGCCGTGGCCAGGCCATGGCCGCCGGCCCCGACCACAATGACATCATAGCTTGCATCCGGAGCCGGGGTCTCCCAGGCCCGTCCCCAACCACGGTGATGACGCCAGGCTTCCCGAGCCAGTGCAATGAATGAATATCTGCTCACGCACAACTCCCAAAATCCCATCGCTTTCATGGAGGATTTTTTCTCCCACTACAAGCCTTCCCTGCCCGAAGCATCTTCCGTACCGACCACAGGGCCGGCACAGCAAAAAGCAGATTGACGGATAGGGGGCCATGCCGGTTCGGAAATACCCCACCTTCCTCCCCGTATTTGGAACGACCGATCCATCCCTATGAAAAAAATTTAACTGTTCAGGTTCCCGAACCGGAAACCACGGGCCCCGGAGGATGATCAGTGAGCCGGAGCGGATTCCATCTCGGCAATCCGGCCCATCAGCCCTGCCGGCGGGCCATGGCCAGCCCGCACCGTAACACCACATGGTGCCGGACCCCTCGGTGCGCCGGCCACGGTCGGCGATCGTCGGCTGCACCTTGCGCGGGCGCAGTGTTGGTCGCCGGAACTGCAGGAGTCCGTCCCGGTGGCCACGATGCTGTCATGGTGCCACCCGCGGCTGCCGCCACCCATGCAATTGACGGGTCCATGGGTTTGACTGGGGGACCATGCAAGGACACGATCAGGGCGAGCGGTCGGGACGGCAACCGGGTTGGTCAATGACTCAAGATCGTCGATGGGTCCTGACACGGGATGTCTGCCTGCCCTGTCTGCTGCCTGTCACCGCGGCCTGGGCCGTCTTGGGTGATGGGCGTAGGGGCGATACGGTACCCAGTGTCAAGCACCCACGCGACGGGCCGGGCGTGGCGGACAGGAAGACCCTGAACAGTTACTGACCGACTTGCAAGGCCACTGGCCGTCGATGGATTGGTCGCAATGAGATCAGGGATCCCGGCACACCCCGGAACACGGAGGCGAGGGAGTCCATGGCGGTCCTGGAGAGGGGGTCGGGTACGTGGAGATGAGTGCAATCAAAATGGAGAGTGCCGCAAAAAAGTGTGGGGCAATTCAAGTGACCATTCGAATTTCCGTGTGGGCTGCAGTTGGCAGCCTGAAACTGGCTGAACGGGACCCTATGGCAACTTCTTACACATATCCCGAGCATACCCCGAGAAGGCCAAGCGCTGCTGCTGAGGACGCTACCCGTTTCGTTTTCGACTTGATTATCGGATTCCCGGTGATGTATGCGCGGGGAACGCGCCAGGGAAAGATGATCATGAGACCCAGAACGGCCAAGAAAACATTCGTTATTCAAGTGACTTTGCCGGAAGACCGGGAGATCTTCGCAGAATTGGAAAAGATCCACGGCCTACAGACCGGCAGAAGCGCCTTTGATTATTTCGATGATATGTATGTGATGCCCGAGCAAGTCAGACTAAGACCTGTTCGCAGCGGTCGCTTGGGCTTTGTGCAGGATGCCCAAAACATCAAGGGGTATTTCCGGAAATCCTTGTCAGAGGTTGCCTGAATGAGCGAGAAATCTGACAAGGATGCCGATGGCAATCTTGTCCCCTCTGGCAAGATCACCGTTGAAGTTTCAGAGGGGATTCCGTCCGAAGTTGTCGGGATTATTGCCGAACAGTTTTCAGGCCCGATCCCGTCTCCTGACACGATGGAAAAATATGAGCGGATCCAACCTGGCTTTGCAGACAGGATTATGCGTCTGTCTGAAAATGAACAAAGCAGTCGACACAAAAGCAATGCATTCTTGCTGCGTAATGATCGGCTTCGTGTACTGGGAAGCATTTTGGTATCGCTGGCGTTGACGGTCGCCGCGTGTTTTTGTGCGTATATTGGACAACCTTGGATTGCGGTTGTCGTGTTGGGAGCCGCTGGAGCGATCCCAAGCGTGATTAGGCTATTCTTGCCTCGCAAATAGTAACCGCCAACGTAACTGTTCAGGTTCCCGAACCGGAAACCACGGGCCCCGGAGGATGATCAGTGAGCCGGAGCGGATTCCATCTCGGCAATCCGGCCCATCAGCCCTGCCGGCGGGCCATGGCCAGCCCGCACCGTAACACCACATGGTGCCGGACCCCTCGGTGCGCCGGCCACGGTCGGCGATCGTCGGCTGCACCTTGCGCGGGCGCAGTGTTGGTCGCCGGAACTGCAGGAGTCCGTCCCGGTGGCCACGATGCTGTCATGGTGCCACCCGCGGCTGCCGCCACCCATGCAATTGACGGGTCCATGGGTTTGACTGGGGGACCATGCAAGGACACGATCAGGGCGAGCGGTCGGGACGGCAACCGGGTTGGTCAATGACTCAAGATCGTCGATGGGTCCTGACACGGGATGTCTGCCTGCCCTGTCTGCTGCCTGTCACCGCGGCCTGGGCCGTCTTGGGTGATGGGCGTAGGGGCGATACGGTACCCAGTGTCAAGCACCCACGCGACGGGCCGGGCGTGGCGGACAGGAAGACCCTGAACAGTTACTGAAAAATCAGAATTTTCAGGTCACCGGCATCCGTGGAACTGTCCAGCCCAAGTGTGACCCCTCTGCCCTCCGCCGGTATTCTGTGGTACAGTCCCGTCAGCACACGGAGAGAGCAACCTCCACTTCGCCGCCAACCACGGAAGGCCCGCATGACCCGCCCCCATCTGCCCATCGGCATCCAGGACTTCGCGACCATCCGAAGCGAAGATTTCTACTACGTCGACAAGACCCCACTGATCCGGCAGCTGGTGGCCGAGGGACGGCACTACTTCCTGTCCCGCCCCCGTCGCTTCGGCAAGAGTCTGCTCCTTGACACCATCAAGGCCCTCTTCGAGGGGCAGGAGGCCCTGTTCCGGGGCCTCGCCATCCACCCAAACTGGGACTGGTCCGTGACCCACCCCGTGGTGCGGCTCAGTTTCGACGGCAAGTATGATGGACCGGAGGAGATCGAAGGGGACATCATCGAACAGTTGGAAGGCCTCGAGCGGCATGCCGGCCTCCCGCCAGCCGCCACCTCGGATACCGGCCCCCGCCGTCTGCGCAACCTGCTGGACCGTCTCCACCACATCACGGGCCAACGCGTGGTGGTCCTCGTCGACGAATACGACAAGCCCATCCTCGATGCCCTCAATGATCCGGACCGGGCCCGGGCCAACCGCGACTATCTGCGGGGCTTCTATGGCATCATCAAGGGCGCGGCTGCCCATGTCCGCTTCGTGTTCGTGACCGGCATCAGCATGTTTTCCAGGGTCAGCCTGTTCTCGGGCCTCAACAACCTCGAGGACATCAGTCTCGATCCCCGCTTTGCCACCCTCTGTGGCTACACCGAGGCCGATCTCGACACCGTCTTTGCCCCCGAACTCGCCGGCCTCGACCGCGACGCCATCCGCAGCTGGTACAATGGCTACCACTGGCTGGGGGACGAGCGGCTCTACAATCCCTTCGATGTGCTCCTGTTCCTGCGCAGCCGGGAGTTCGAGCCTCACTGGTTCGAGACCGGCTCGCCGACCTTCCTGTTCGAGACCCTCAAGGCCAAGTCGGTCAGCCTGCAGGAGATCGAGGGCCGGAGGACCGACCGGTCCCTGGTCTCGAAATTCGATGTGGACGACATCGGCATCGAGGCCCTCCTGTTCCAGACCGGCTACCTGACCATCACCGACGCGCAGAGGGATGGGTTCGACACGCTCTATCGGCTCGACTATCCCAATCAGGAAGTGCGGATCAGCCTGAACCGGGGCTTGCTCGCGTATCTGGGCAAGGCCGGGGTGGAGGCGGGACGCCAAGGGCAGACACTGCGTGCCCTTCTCGAGGCCAACGACTTCACAGGCTTCGCCGAGACCCTCAAGGCCTGGCTGGCCAGCATTCCCTACCAGTGGCACACCACAGGCGACCTCGCCCGCTACGAGGCCTGGTATGCCAGTCTCCTGCACATGGTCTTCCGTGCCATCGGCGTCGATGTGCACGCCGAGGCGGCCACCAGCCATGGGCGCGCCGACATGGTGGTGTCGCTCGGCGCACAGGTCTTCATTCTCGAATTCAAGATGGCGGACAGCCCCGCGGCGGCCGAGACTGCTCTGGCTGCCGCGCACGCCCAGATGCGGGACCGGGGCCATGCCGACACCTACCGTGGGCAGACCGTCCACTTGCTTGCCATCGCTTGCGGGCGCGAGGCACGGAACCTCCTGGAGGTCCGGGCGGAGGCGGTCGGCAGCCCGTGATGGCATAGGTCGAGCCCGTTGGCTCTGGAGACCAACGGTACCGGCATGGATGGTGGGTTCACGCCGCCCGGTTTCGGGCCATCCCCTCGGCACTGCAGCCCAAGGAGCGGCATTCTACGCGGTGCGCTGGGTGCCAAACGTGCCCACCGCGCCGCGATGAGCAAGCATGCCAGTTTGGCATGACCCGGCTCGTGGAACACCCCCGGAGGCGGTCGGTGGAGTGGGCTGTCTGACGAGTCCAAGGTCCTGGCACGAGTCAATCGAATCAGGTCACCTGTACCAGGTGCGACCGGGTGTCATTGACCCTGTGGACAGCCTCGGATGGCTGCCAGGTCACTGTCCCGGGCCGAGATCGTATTGAAGCAATCAGATCGAGGACGGCGCGGACAGCAAGAATGCCGATGCCACCCGCTCGCCCCGCTGCATTTCATGCCCACCAGCCCTGCAATGTCATTCAGACCGTCCCGATCATCCCTGTCTTGCTGATTTCCACCCCCGCTGGCATACTTGGCATCATGTGGGCGGCAATCTTCATTGTCCTGACTTGCGTGTGTGCAGTCATAGTCATCGTTCAGATCTGGCGTACCGAGGCACCCTTGGCCCGCGATCTGGACATGGATCTTGATGTCTACAGGGGCCAGTTGCGCCGAATCGTAAGGGACGTTGCCACCGGAACGCTTGCAGAAGCCGAGGGTGAACGTTCCACCCGGGATATCCATCGTCGGATCCTCGCTGCCGGTCGTCGGCATGATGCTGCCCTGATCGAACGAACCGTCCCCCACTTCGTGCGCTGGGCCGCAACTGTCATGACAGTACTCCTGCTTGTACCGGGAACGCTGCTCCTGTTGCCGCTCTCGGGCTATCAGCACCTGCCGGACATGCCTGTTGCGGCACGCATTGAACAGGCCCGGGAGATCCGCCATGCACGACCCGGTCAGGCTGCATACATCCAGGAATTCATTCTCCTCAATGACACGCAAGAACGCGGTCTGACAGATGAGCAGGCCGCGCTTCTCGTCGCATCCACGAAGGATCCAGAGGCCCTTGTGGCCCTCGCCATCGAGCAGGCAGCACAGGGCCAGTACCATGTCGCAACTCGATTGCAGGGCCAGGCCATCGAGCATCTCAAACACGGGGTTGATGCCCGGCATCATGCCCGGATGGCCGCCTATCTGGTTGCCGAAGCCGGTGGCTATGTCTCGCCTGAGGCCGAATCCCATCTGGTTGCGGCCCTCGCCCTCGATCCCGGCAATGTCCGGGCCCGTTATCTCAGCGGTTTGCTGGATATCCAGACCGGACGTCCTGACTTGGGTTACTGGCAGTGGCTCGGCATTCTCGAGACAATCCCGGCGGATGATCCCATCGGCAGACAGATACACGAGGCCCTGCCCTTTGCGGCCTATGCGGCCGGCATTGAGCATCTGGCTGAGCATCAGCAGGATGGCATGAGACGATGATCACGGGCGTGAGCCGATGACGGGTCGGGCAGAAGCGGTGCCATGACGGTCGAGGTCTCCCTTGCAGACATGGCTCGCGCCCGCAATGGCGGCATCCTCGTCGGGATCGATATCGGGGCCCGGCAGGTCGGTGTTGCCGTGTCCGATACCGAGTGCTCGGTGGCCAGCCCCCTGTCCGTCTATGGTCGGCAGGGAGGCAGGCGGGATGCGCGTGCTCTCGGGCGCATTCTGGGGTCCCGGGTCCCGGGAGGCCTGATCTTTGGACTGCCGGTCAACATGAACAGCACCGAGGGGCCAGCCAGCCAGTCCGCCCGTGACTATGCCGGGAATCTTGCAGAGGAACTCATGTTGCCATATGCGATGATCGATGAGAGACTGACAACTGTTGCCGCCGAGAAAGCGCTGCTGGAGACCGGTGCCACCCGGCGGCGGCGGCGGGAAGTCATCGACAGTGTTGCCGCCTGCCTCATTCTGCAGACAGCTCTTGATCGCATGCAAGCTGCCCGGGTTCAGCAATGACACAACGAAACTCGACCCGGGCTGGGTCCGCCAGTCCCTGCCAGAACATTTGCGTCATCCACCCCCAATCCCGCCTGTGCATCGGTTGCCTGCGGACAGAGGCGGAAATCGAACGTTGGTCGCGGTACAGCCCGGCTCAACGGCAGGCGATCATGCAGGATCTGCCGGCCCGACGACCGCTGCTCGCGCGCCGTCGTGGCGGACGCCGGGGCCGCAAGCGCTCACAGATCGGCTGACATCGGTCGCAAGGCGATTCGATCGGTGTTGGGAATGGCGCTTCATCCACCTGACCGGCCCCCATGGTCTGCATCAAACCCCGGCTTGCTCAACAGGGTCCGAGGGTGGCAGACACGACCGCGGGATGTCCTTGCTCGGAGCATCGGGCAGGAATTCCGATCACGATGCCCGCCGTTGCTGATCTCCTCCGGCCCTGTTCTGGAGAGCGTGGACTGTGGCGTATGCCTCAAGCAGGTATGCCGAACCCCCATCATTGATTGCCCGGCGATCTGACAGTGCCGTGCGCCAGGCCCTGGCCCCGGACTGGCCAGTCAGGAGACCGTGCATATGTCTGGCGATGTGATAGGGCTCGGCGCCCCGGCGTTGCATCCGATCGATATAGCTGGCCATGGCACTGACGATGGTCTCGAGATCAGCCGCCCGCTGCTGTTTGAATACGATCATATCGGCAGCAGCGAGGATGGCCATGGGATGACGATAGGCTGTGCGACCGATCATCACGCCATCAAGGCCATCCCTGAGCGCGGTGGTGACCTGATCAAGGCTGGCGATCCCGCCGTTGAGGCTGATGCCGAGATGGGGAAACTGCTGCTTCATGCGATGGACAATGGCGTAATTGAGGGGCGGTATGGTGCGATTCTCTCTGGGGCTGAGTCCCTTGAGCAGGGCCTTGCGGGCATGGATGATCACCCGCTTGATCCCCCGGGCTGCCATGACCTCAAGAAAGCGGGGCAGGATGATGTCCGGATCGTGATCATCAACCCCGATGCGGCATTTGACGGTGATGTCGAGATCGGGAGCCCCATCCTGCAGGGCTGCAACGCAGTCGGCAGCAACATCAGGCATTGTCATGAGGATGGCACCAAAACTGCCGCGCTGGACTCTGGGTGAAGGGCATCCGGCGTTGAGGTTGACCTCATCATACCCGGCCTTGGCTGCCGCGGTGGCCGCTGCGTACATGGCTTGCGGTTCACGACCGCCGAGTTGGAGCGCAACCGGGTGTTCAACTGGATCAATCTGAAGCATTGACTCGGTGGACCCGTGCACGATGGCATTGGCATGGATCATTTCCGTATACAGCAGCGCATGGCTGGTGATCTGCCGGTGCAGATACCGACAGTGTCGGTCCGTGCACCCCATCATCGGTGCAACCGAGAGTCGGGCATGGTGATGGAGTGTCGACGTCATATCGGTTATGCTTGATGATCGTACGGTTGGGGTACAGGATCCCGTCCTTGAAGCCTCGGCATGCCAGGGCAGGTTGGCAATCCGCTCAGTCTCTCTGTCGTCCCCCGATCACGGCGGAAGGTCCTCGGGAACCCGTCCTCAGGCCGTAGCACTCTTCTGCCCAAGGCGCACAGGGTCCTACGGCCCGACTATAGCATAAGGAACCGATATTGGCAGGTATCAACATGGAATTTCATTCAGTTCCTGACGGGAACACCATCGTTGGGTTTGCCTATCTTGCCGTCACCGGGACAGATCAGCCAACCATCACCGACACGGTCATCCTCGCGCGCCGATCCGGGCAGCGCAGGATCACGGGATGGTGCAGCCGCAACATCGGCCTGCCAGTCATGCATGCGACATCGCTGCGCATCAAACACCAGATTCCCGAAGCCGTGCTTGACGATGAGGACAGCGATGCCAGACTCATGGCGTTGCTCTGCGCCCGGGCCCTGGCCGTCATCACCGGATCGCCGCTGGCTGAAGCCTCCGGACCGGTGGCCCGCGATTCACAGGATCAGCAGGCGCTCGATGAATTCAGGTCCCTGTTTCCCGAGTTTGCCGACACCGTTGCCAGCGAGGAGCCTCAGGGAGCCAGCCCATCCCGTCATCCCCTGTCCCTGACACCGGAACTGGTTGACCTTGGCCTCGAGGTCGGCCTGCTGACCCGATCGGCAACGGGAGTGCATGCCACCGAGAGCATGCTGACCATCGAAACGGGCGGCGATACGTGTGCATTGGCAGCCAATGTCCGACTGCAGGCTGCAATGAGGCAGGTGGGTCAGGTCTCGGTGTGGCCGCCGGCCCAGCTTGATCTCACAGCAGCCCAAAGGGCGCTGGCATCGGCCTCACAACTCAAGCCATCCACAGTCTGGTACTATGGTGACTGTCACAACCCTGCCCGGACAGACCGCCAGCAGGCCGCCGCGGCCTATCCGCTCCTGGCCGCCCGTCTTGCCGAAACCCCTGAATTGGCCGCCGCAATCGATGCACGCGCGCCTCTCGGCCCGATGATCACCGAAGTGACCGGACTGACATCGGCAAAGCTCAAGCGGCTGGCCAGGATTCATCTGACCAATGAGTCCGTGAACGGAGATGGGGATCCTGACGATCCCATGGGCCCTGAAGGCAGCCGGGGGGCCGATCTCGCAAAACTCCTGGCCATATGCCGCCGGCTGGACAGCAGCTGGGTCCCTGACACTGCCCCCAACTGGTGCCTTTTGAGTGATCTTCATGGCTCGCTGATCGAACCGCTGGCCGTGCGCTATGAGCAGGATTCCCTCAGTTTCCTGTTGCCCGCCAAGGGGCAGTGGCCGACCTATGTCGGCAAACTTGCCAAACGCATCGATGTCGAGCGCGAGCATTTCGACAGCCGGGCCATGCAGATCGTCAGCGGTGAAATTGTCAGTCTTGTTGACGACTTTCTCTTCTCGGTCCTCCTGCCTTCCCATCTCCTGCCGATCATGCGCCGGGGTGATCCCCTGCCCTACCCCGGCCCTGAGATCCTCCTTGAGGCCGGTCGGGCCGGATTCGAAATGCTGGCCGGGACCGCCAGTGATCCCATCGGGACCCTGGTCCGATTGCAGACACGGTGGCAGAACCGGATCCCGTCCCTCTATGCCCTCGAGCAGCAGAGTCAGCACATCAGGGCAATCCATGACCAGAAGCGGATCCGGACATGCACACACTGGCCGGCTCTGGCTGGGGACTTCACGACATCGGCAGGCTACATCATCCGCTGTCTCAATTCGGTCAGGGCCCTCAAGGAGGAATCTCGCCGGCTGAATCACTGTGTCGGCAGCCTGTATGTCACGCCAGCCCGGCATGGGATTGCGCATCTGTTCTCCATCCAGTCGGACGGGGGAGACTGCAGCCATTCCACCTTCGAGGTCTCACGGCCACATTCGAACATTCCGGACCAGGCCATTCAGGACATCGCTGTCGTCCAGCACAAGGCCAAAGCCAATCGCAAGCCCGGGGCCAAACTCAGGACGGCGCTCGAGGAATGGTTGACCGCGGTCAGATCCGGCACAATTGATCTCAACCTCGATGCGGTGATGGACTGGCACGAGAAAGCCCGGGCCGCCCGCTCCGTCCACTCTGACCCTGAAGGGGTCCGTATCAGCCCCAGGATGGCCTGGAACAGGATCCTCTCGACAAGCTGGTCCGATCAGGACATCAATGCCTTGATCCGGGAGGAATGGTACCGCCATATCCTCCCCAGACAGTTTCCATCGCCCGACACCCTGCTGGCCGACAAGCGCATTCTTGCCCTCGGCAACTGACCGCCCCGGGCCTCGCTGCAGCTGACGGAACACCCGCAACTGGCTGCAAGATGTTCACACACGACCACCCCTGTGCCGGCCCGGGCCAAGACCCGTATCGAGAACCGCGGAAGGCGAACCCGTTCCGTGCTCGGTGTCAGGGCCTTGGGATTGCAGCCCTTCCCGCACCCTCGCTCGGCATCCCTGACCCACATCCAGCTTCGCTGTCGGTTTGGACCCCGCTGGATCCGGATCCGCTGCGACCATTGCACCTCGGAGTGGCACGGGGTCATTCAGAACCCCGGCGTTGGGCGGCACAAGTTGCAGGCCACCTCGAGCAAGGCGGAGCGTTCCCAGTGAACGTCACCGCGGATACAGATGGGCAGCTTGGCCAACAGATGGACCCCGCCCCGTCCGATGACGGGTTTCAGTCTCCCGGCTGCATGGGCGTCTGCGCCATGAAGGCCCGGGTGGCCTCCAGCGAACTGACACCAGCCTGTGATCCCAGACCCATGGCGTTCTGGGCCGAGCAGGCTTGGGCCATCCTGATGCAGTCCTGTGGCGTCATCTCGAGATGCAGTCCGACAGCATAGCCGGCATTGAAACAGTCACCACAACCGCATGTGCACACGACATCGATGTCATAGGCCGGCATGGCAAAAGCCAATCCATCCCGATCCCTGTAGAGGGCGCCGTCGGGTAGTGTTTCAGTTCGAAATTTATTCTTTCCCTCCGACAGCAAAGACTGTAGAGTGGGAGGAGCCACAAACTCGGAGGAATTCCCCATGACTACGTTGACTACCCCCCCCCAATGGCATTCGAACATGGCTCACCGCCGCATCGCTGATCGCCGCGCTGGCAGCCCTGACGCTGACTGCGCCCACGCCCGCGACGGCGCAGGTGAATTACACACTCATCAGCGGCAAGACGGGAGGCAGTGCCTGCCCATCGGGCGTGGCGGAAAGTCAACCGGCAAGACTCTCCGTCACACGACCGGAACCCGGCGCAACCTCGGTCACCCTGAACACGAATCAATTGCTTCTGTCTTGGCTCCGAACAGTCACATCAAGACCGTTGAACACAAGTTTCCCCGTTGTCATTCGAATCTATGACGATGAAGGCAATATCATCAGAACTGAGAGTCTTGGAACTGCTACCGCCGACAGTCCCATCGCGAGGCGAGCCACCACCATTGCTGCCAACCTGCAACCGGGAAAATCCTATTACGGAGTCCTTCAGGTAGCCGTGGGGGCGGCGGATCTTCAAACATAGCAAGATCCTGCTTCCAGATGGGTCCCAGCCTGAACTACGGTCAGCAGGGAGGCTTCAACCTCGGGACGGACCCGCTCGGGGCGACCGGCTGCTTTGCCATTGGTGGCGTGCGCCTGGGCGGTGGCATGGGGGCGGTCCGGGCCTGCCAGTGCGGGGCGCGGAACTCTTCCGGCCAGTGGGCCCGGACGGACAGCGCGGACGGCTACGAATACATCCTCCCCGCCGCGCGCCGGACCGAGCTGGGCTGCACCACGAACTGACCGCTGCCTGAACGGACCTATACGAGGGGCGGCCGGCGGGACGTCCCCTTTCGCAATTGCGACGATTGCAAACTGAGATACTACCCGGAACCGAGTTTGCCTTGTCAATCGGACCCCGAGGACAGTCTCGACATGCCCCTTGCGCAGATGGACCATCTGAATGTCGCAATCGAAAGGAATGCCGTACATTCGGCCGTTGAAGAAGCCGTAATTGATGCGATAGGTGTCATAGAAGTCATCAAGCGGCAGACCCCATTTGTCCGCGAAACCATCAAGCTGATGCAGAAAACCCGGTGCTGCAAAGTCGCCCAGCCATGGCGAAAAGAACTGCAGGGCATCGAAACTGGCATTGCCGGAAATGAATTCGGCCAGGGCCTTGTCATAGAAACTGCCGTCGGGGACCGGAACCAGCTCGACGGTGATACCGGACAGTTTCTCGAATGGAACAAGCCCGTCGGGCGCCGACTCTGCATCTGTGGCACCCACGGCAAAACGAACCGACGTACCGGCAAGCTCGCTGCGGGCCCGTTCCCAGTCGACGGTCCGGATCCAGTCCTTGTTCGGGTCCCAAGGGGTACGCCGCTCATGCTGTAGATCTGCTGGTAGTCCTCACGGACATAACTGGCAACAGAGATATCAAGGTTGCGCCGAATCATTCTCTCCCGTGCCAGGTCCAGCGCACCTCCGCCGGCGCTGGATAGCGGGGAGGCATGGCATGACAGTCAAGGACGAGTGTGGATCTATAAACTTATGATTCAGACTCCCAAGGTCCATTTCGGGCCGCACGAATGCCCGTGTCTGTCGTGCGGTCGGCGTCCGGCACAAGCAAAACCGGCTGCCCGTCCGGGCCGGGAGGCGGTGTCCAGCGTCAGCGCCCCTACGGGAGAATGGCGATGGCGCCGATGATCAGTGTAGTCATGGCGACCGCCAAGGCAATGTGCCACTGGATGTTGGCCTTGTCGCGCTCGGCGATCCTGCGCTCCAGCCGAGCCAGACTGGCATCAATCCGTGCTTCCATGGCTCCGGTCTCCCCGCGGATAGCCTTGATGTCGCCTTTCAGCTCGGCAAGTTCAAGTGCGGTATTGCAGTCGTTCTTCATGCCGGACATATAGTCCTCCCCCGGGTCCCGGTCAAGGCGATGTCACGACCCCAAATCCGCCACCCGGACCCATTATTCCCACATATCGAGGTGCATGCTCCTTGCCAGAAAAATCAGTAACTGCTCACCCCCATAGCATTGACTTAAGTTTTTCAGCATGTTAACTTAAGCAAGGTCCACGGAGAGTCCTCTCAGGCAGCCAGGTCTCCGAGATATTCAGCGGCATAGCCTTGAACCCGTCATGGACGGCCGAGAGGATTTGTCTGGTTGGTCAGGAAACCACCCCGCGTGTGGCGATGGTCAGGGCCACAGATCGAGCGTCCCACCGTCATTGGCCATCAGGCAGGCCTGTGCGATCAGCGTCAGCCCGGCAGTGCGTTCCGGCTTGATGCCCCGCCGGCCCTGGGCCTGGAGGGCGTCCATCGCCAGAGTCTGCCTGATGGCCTTGTCAAGGTCCTCGATCGACCAGCGCTGATGATACAGGTCGGCGAGAGCCTGGACGGGTGCGGCCCGTGCATCAAGCAGACGATCTCAGGCAGTTTCCGAAGCGCAGTCGGGGTCCGGAACCCCGCAGTGCTGCGAACCATGCTGAATACAGCGCGCCACCAAGGCTGGAAGCTGCTGACGACACTGCGGGCGTCACCGGGGGGGGGACTGATGAACCGGATCGCAGAGCCAGCGTTCGCTCCAATCCGCTGATCCCTCTTTCATAGCAGGAATTCCTGGCGCAGGAACCCGAACGATTATATCTGACATTTATAAAAAATCATGTAAGTGATTCCGTATAAAAACTGGGTCCGGATACATGATAATGCGTACGACTCTCGCCGATTACGTCATGGAACTCCAATCGAAAGGCCGGATCGACTTCGTTGCTGAAGAGGCCGTGGAGGCCCTCGGCACCAACCGCGGCGCGTTCCTGGATGCCGCCCAGCGTCTTCGGAAACGTGGCAAGCTGTTCAGTCCGCGCCGGGGTTTCTATATTGCTGTCCCCCCGCAATTCTTCTCCTGGGGAGCGCCGCCGCCATCCTGGTACATGGATGCGCTCATGTAGCTGGAGCGACAGCTCTATTATGTTGGCCTCCTGAAAGCTGCGTAGTTGCATGGCGCGACCCATCAAGCCGTCACGGAATTCCAGGTCGTGACTGGCAAACGCATGTCCAGGATTCGGTCGGGACGCAACCTCATCGTCTTCAATTACCGAAAGGGAATGGCCAGGATCGTCGACGGCATTGAGGACGGCGAGGCCGAGACCGGAAGGATGAAGGTGTCATCACCCGCACTGACAGCACTCGATCTCATGCGTTATGGCAAGGGATCGGTCAGTATCGACAATGTCGCAACCGTCCTCTCCGACCTCGGGCCCAGGATCGATGGTGATCAGCTCGCGTCCTTGTCCCGTTGCTTCGAGAAAACGGTCGTTCAGCGCCTGGGCTACATGCTCGACAGTCTCGACCGACGCAGCATGACTCAAAGGATGCACGAAGCGCTGATGTCGAGGGGCAGACTGCCCTAGACCGAGCTGGATCGGGGCGAGGCGAGAGACCCGCTTTTTGCACCCGATCCGGTGGAACGGGATCGGAAGTGGCGAATCGTGGTGCGCCGGCAGCCGGGGATCGATGAATGATCCCGACCCAGAACATCATTGAATGGAGCCAGACAACCCCTTGGGCTGAGCAGCGACAGGTCGAGCAGGACCTGATCATCTCGCGCGCCCTCGTGGCGATCTTCGGCGATGTGTTCCTTGCATCAGAACTCCGATTGCGGGGCGGAACGGCACTCAACAAACTGCACTTCCCGGAACCGCTCCACTTTTCGGAGGATATCGATCTCGTTCGCGCATCGTCAGGAGCACTCGGTCCGATCCTGGATCGGGTACGGAAGATCCTGGAGCCGTTTCTCGGTCCCGCGCGTTTCGAGCAGAGCCAAGTCGCACCGTAACTCGGCTTCCTTGTGGCTGCGGAAGGTGCTGGCGAAAACCCCATTCGCCTCAAGCTCGAAATCAGCACGCGTGAACGCATCGCCTGCGACCCGGTCGCCATGGTGCCATTTTCTGTCGAGAATTCCTGGTTCTCGGGCACGTCGACGATTCCGACATTCTCCAACGAGGAGATGCTGGCAACCAAGTTTCGTGCGCTCCTGCAAAGGGACAGGGGTCGAGATCTGTACGATCTGGCCCATGGGCTCGAGGTCTTCGACGATCTCGACTGTGGCCGTATCGTGAACCTGTTCGCACGATATCTCACCGATGGAGGCGCGCAGATCTCACGAGCGCAGGCCGAAGAGCGGGTGCTCGCGAAGTTGGCAAAGGGCAACCTCCTGATGGATCTGCGTCCGCTGTTGACAGCCGATGCCGCTGAACGCATGGCCGATGATGCAACCGGTCACGCCGTCAGGGCCATCTTTGAGAAACTCATCGGCAAGATGCCGGGCCAGCCCTGGGCGAAGACGCCTGACGCGAAAGCGAGACTGGGGATCGAGTGGTGAGTGGCGGCGTCCATGCTGTCGAAGGTTCGTTTGCCGTACCATTCGCCAGATCCGGGCAGTCGACATGACCCCAGAGGGGAAGCACTGCATGGCAGACCTCGCCGATCTTCTCGGCAAACCGGGGCTTGTCGACTCAGCCCGATGCCTGGGTGCCCCGCCCTTCGATTGCCTTGTCTCGGCCGTCAGGATCCGCCGATCCGGCGGATATTGCCCCGATCCTGTCCACAAACGGGGCGCCGGGGAACCTGTCGGAGATGATCAGGTCGGGTCAGACAGTCAAGCGTCGGTCCATGGCAACTGCTCACTGCCCTGACTGTTGATCGTCCAGCCTGACAACCTTCGGGTCAAGCCTCCACTCCTGACACGCGGCCGTGGGGGACACACCGGCATGACCCCGCCGGGCCACATCGGATCCGGAGACCGGGGGATACAAGCCGATGGCAGGACCGGAGAGGGTCACGACACTCCGAGGTAAGCCGGGCCAGATAATCGAGCACCTGGTCTGTTGCGGATGGAAGGCTTCCAGTCTGGCCGATGATCGTTGAGTCCAGGGCTCATACTGATCCCGGAACAGGCCCAGGCCCTGATGGGTGTCAAACAGTATTGGAAGTGATTGGTAAGGATCAGGACGGTAGGGGTGGGTTTGGTGCAGTGCATGCTGAACGGGCGACCTGAAAGACAAGGCCTGTCCCGGGTCCATCTGGCATCCTTGCCAATTCAGTGATGCATCAGGATGGACATCGACCCTCTCACAGCCGGGCGAGTCTCGAAAACATCAGACAGCATGAGTCGCCTTGCCTCAATCCGAATGGCATCATTCGAAATCTGACCTGCCGATTCGAGCTGGGAGTCGGTTTCGTGGGTCTCGCTGTCCTGCCCGCCGGTCAGTCTTCATCAGCAGACGAGGATCTGAAGCGAGCCGAGCCCCTTGATGGTCATTTCGAGCCTGTCCCCCTTCCGGACGGCTGCGACCCCTGCCGGCGTTCCGGTCAGGATCACATCACCACCAGCCAGTTCGACATATCTGGAGAGACAGGAAATGATCTCGGGAACCTTCCAGATCATCTGGTCGAGATCACCGCATTGACGCAACGCGCCGTTCACCCGCAAACTGATCTCACCCTTGGCTGGGTGGCCGCATCGGGTGACGTCATGGATGGGCCCAACCGGCGCCGATCGCTCGAAGGCCTTGGCAATCTCCCACGGACGTCCCAGCTGTTTCAGCTCGGCCTGCAGATCCCGGCGGGTCATATCAAGGCACAGGGCGTAGCCGAAGACATGTCCAAGTGCCTCGCTGACGGCGATATCCCGACTGCCTGACCCCAGCATGACTGCCAGTTCGGCTTCGTGATGCACATCCTGTGAGTGATCGGGATAGGGGAACGTGCCCGATGGGTCGAGATTTTGGGGATTCTTCTGGAAAAAGAACGGCATCTCCCGATCCGGATTGCCACCCATTTCAACTGCATGGGCGGCATAATTTCGCCCAATGCAGTAGACCCGCCGCACTGGAAACACGGCATTGCTCCCCTCAACGGGAAGCAGCACACCCGCCGCTGGCTCAATCGAGTATTCGGTCATCTCACCGTCCACATCTGACACCACCCCTGGCCTACCACTCGCTCTGGGGACCCGCGACAGCAATCAGCCGGTTGGTCCACGATCAATGTACCGCCCAACCCGTCGATACACGTCCCTGCAGGCCCGATCACCATTATGCACCGACCGCCAATAGCCAACCCGATACAGCAAATCCCCTGGATCCGGATGTGCATGGCCAGTCCCGGGCAGCATGCCCTTCTCCAGCCCTCCCGGACCCGGTCAGCCGGCGAGCCGATCACGCCAGGCAACGCAACTGGCAAGAGGCCCTTCCTGATTGGGTTGCCACGATCAACAGTCGACCGCCCGACGGGGTGGGCAGCACCAGGCCTGCCAGGGACACTGCACCCGCCGGTGTCAGCCCTGCAGGCAAGGAGCCTGGTCATTGTGGAGATCGGCCCCGGCCGGGATGAGCGTGACCCGCGGCTGCACCGCTATTGGCCACTTGCGCCATGCGCAATGCACATCATTTCCTTGGCAACAATCGAATGAGTGTCCAGAGATGATAGCATGAACTGGCCGGAACCGTTCTGGCGTTGGCCATGTTCGTCAGGTCATAGCTGTCGATCCAGAGTCCTCTCGCGGCCGGGGCAAGATAGGTCGCAAGGAGTGCATCGGCGACCTGTTCGGCGCGCTCTGTTCTGCCCGTCACAAGACAGGACTTGATTTGCTCAACCTGCAGCCAAAGGCGCGAACGGTCAAGAAGGGGCCTGCCGTCCCGGTCGACTTCATCAACAAAGAACAGGGGGTGGGCCCCTGCCGGACCCAGGCGAATGGCGGTGTCGACAAGTGTTTCTGCAATCTCCCTGTCATCCGTGGCAAGAAGCGGCTGGGCCAGGTGCAGCAATGTCGCCCATTCGGCCATATGACCGGGATCGAGGCGTCCGGATTGCCATGCGCTGCCCCGCTCCCATGCCGGTCCGAAAAACTCGGTCAGGGACCCATCGTCATTGAGGAATCTTTCCAGAAACAGCGTGCGCAGGGCATCCAGACGGGCGAGATGATCCGTCGACCGGCTGGCCTCCGTCAGCCCGATCAGGGCTTCAAAGAGGTGCATGTGTGGGTTCTGGCGTCGAGGCAGGGTTCCATCCTCATCATCAGCGTAGCCCCCGGAGGGAACAGCCAACAGACGATCCAGTGTCGCCAGCAGTGCCTCGGCCCGTTCCCGCCAGCGCATCTTGCCTGTGGCATGCAACAATGCACCGAACGCAATCAGGACACAGGCCATGTCATAGAGATCACGGACCGGATCAATGACGGTACCCGTGCTGCGATCAATGCTGCGCACATACCCGCCATCGGCGACCCTGGCATCGCGTTCGAGAGCTTCCCCGGCCTTCACCGCCACCTCAAGGGCACCATCCGGGGCCAGGCCCAGGCGGGCCGCATCTGCATAGACATAAATCATGCGCGCCGCTGTGCGGATGCGCAGGGACGAATCGACCAGCACCCCGCCATCAAGTGCGAGGGCTTCATGGAAATGTCCCGTTGCCACATCATGGCCCCGGATCATCCAGCAGGGCAGGATCCGATCAAGGAAGAGGTCGGCAAGACGCTTCAGCGCCGGCAGGCACTCACCACGGATGAAGATCATCGCATCTCCTGATCGCGGCGAATGCAGGATCGCCCGCACCGCTGGCACTGACTGCATCCCACGCCTCCCTGATGCAGGGACCGCATCCCGGCCTCGCACATCATGTCATTCCGACCCCGCAGCAGTCCAACATTGACGGTCCCGGCACCACAATCAGCCACCGCCACCCAACGGCCCGGCAACAAACCATCGATATTGCGCATGTGACTGCATTGCCTTATGTCAACGGATTTTTTGATCAAACCCTTATTCACATGCAACACCCTACCCCACGTTCTCCACATACAGCCCCGCTTCAATCATTCGAAACAAGTGGATCATCGCCAAATCTGCCCTCTCTTGCCGGACGTCCCCTGATTGGAGTTCTTTACATCTGCCTTGGACTGCTCATCCTCACGCAGAATTCCTACGCCCAGATGGTTCAGATGGATGAGTGCGGCAGCGGGAACGTGATGGTCAATAATGAACGCGGTCCAATCGCTTGCCCGGGCCTGACAAGCGGTGTGACCATCAGTTTTGGCAATCAAGGCAGCATTACAAGCACTGATGAGAGTGGCATAATTCTACGCGGCAAAATCGGCACCGGGGGCAACAGGGGCGACATTACAATTGAAGGTGCAAAGATTTCGACAACGAGGATAATGGGAGAGGAAATTTATGGCATCAATGTGTCGGGCAAATTTGACAATTTTTCTGCAAAAATAGCTGAAATTGTTGCCGAGGGTGATAGCGTAACTGGTATCCGAATTGACCGCGATGGCGATCCCGTAGACAACACTGAAAACACAATGCTTACCATTGGCAGAATACGGACAAATGGTCAGAACGCCCATGGTATTTGGTACTCTGGTCATCAAAATCCATCGGATATGAACCCTGCGTTCAGCATCGATGTCGAAGGAAGAATTGAAACAGTAGGAGCAGGGTCCTCTGGGATCATTATTGAGGCACCGAATGCAGCCATTGACGTCACCATCGACAGCGGTGGCGAAGTCAGAGTAAATAAGATACACACATATAGTGTAAATGAAATGGATTCTATGCCAATTTACGCTCTCTTCCTTAGCGGCTACAACAATGGACCCCCAAATAAATCAGCCAAAATCGACAATCGCGGGCTTGTGTCAGGATCAGTCTACGCCGATGGGTGCGCCCAATTCAACAATCATGGGGTTCTGGAACAGGCCGCATCAATTAGATTGGGGGTTAAGGGAGCAAATTCTTGCGAGTCAGACGATTCACCATCATTTACCAACAGCGGGACCGTGCGGGTCGGGGGCGCTGGAGAAATTCGCGGCATGGCCCTCACGGGTGATTTCATCCAGGAGGCGGACGGCGTTCTGGAGATTGA
Source organism: Paracoccaceae bacterium (assembly GCA_965215545.1). Lineage (GTDB taxonomy): Bacteria > Pseudomonadota > Alphaproteobacteria > Rhodobacterales > Rhodobacteraceae > MPNP01. The sequence goes on along the minus strand of OZ244066.1, from coordinate 2,042,574 downwards.
CGTCAAAGGCGTCAACGGTGAGATTGATCATCTTCATATCGATGGCGATGCAATGATCGCAGGGCAGATCGATTTCAATGTCCTGTCGTATCCGCAGTTGACGCGTGAAGCATATGAGGCGGAGACACAATATTCACTTGGAGAATTCCTGAGTGTAGAATGTCCCGCTGACTCGAAGGATTGTCTGACAACCCCGGATCTGGACAGTCTGGCATTCGACACGATCCTGCTGGATTTTGCCGTAGAGCGTGAGCAAATTGGCATGAAGGAGACTCTGGAGGCCGCGATGCAATTGACAGGGCTGGACCTGTTGAACCGGAATGAGCGCAGTGTGTTCTGGGGGCTGAATGTGGCGCGGAATCAGGGTTCGGAGGGTGCTGATGGGGTGGTGGTCGAGGCGCTGGAACAGACGGATTTGCCGATGTTGCGGCTGGATCTGGATCGGGCGGGCAATGAGATTGCGGCCAATGCCATGCACGCGACGCTGGCCATGGCGGGGACGGGAGAGGGCGTGGGCTGTCGGGAGTCCGGAGGGGAAAGCCATCCGGTGCCGGGCTGTGTCTTTGTGGCCCCGGTCCTGCAGGATCTTGAGATTGGTGGCACGTTCGAACAGCGACCGTTCGCGATCGAACGGCGCGGGGTGATTGCCGGTCTGGCCCTGTATCCCGAGGGTGTCGTGGATGAGTACCGCCTGTCGCTTGCGTCGCAGAAGGTCACGATTGACATGCCGCATGTTGCGAGGGCGACGGGGGATGGGACAGGCCTTGCGGTGCGGGCGGCCGGGACGATTGGACCTGTTGGCATCCATGCCAGTGCTCACCGGGGCTCGGTCGATTATGCTGTCACCAGGACGTTGCCGTCAGCGAGTGCGACCCGGACGATCAAGGGGGCGTCCGGTCACAGGAGTACGGGTGTGGCGGCCGGCCTGACCGTGCCATTCGAGGTCCTGGGAGCGGCAGTCAGGCCGCGTGTGGGTCTCATGCGCACCCGAATCACCAGCCGGGGGTACAGCGAAGCGGGTGAGGATGATCTGGCCCTGACGGTGGCGGGATCAGCAATGACTGTCACACGGCTGTCCGGCGGTGGGGATGTCACGTTTCCACCCTTCGCCTTGGGTGGTCTTGCGAGTGCGGTGGTACTGGGCGTGCAGGTCAACCGCTATCGGGGCGGCGAGGCGCGGGTCATGTCGTCATTGGCAGAACCTGATACGGCCTTTGTATCGACAACGCGCTGGCCGGGTCGGGAGACCGGGATGGAGCTTGGCCTCGCATTGTCGGGCGCCGGAGGGCAGTTCGCAGGCCATGTCGGGGTTGGTGTGGGGAGCAGCGAGGGCGGCGGGAGCACCCGTTCGCTGCATCTTGCAGCAGAATACAATTTCTGACATGGGGACCGACAGACGGCAGGGGGCGTCGATGGGGAGCGGCAGGCCTGGGGACACCGTGCTCAGGGACCAGGGTGTGGAGACACACGGATGCGCTCGATCGTAGGGATCATCGGCAACAATTACCTGATTGAAGATCAGTATCCTGCCTGCGCAACGGGGCATATGAACTGTGCGGCGATCGCGGATGTCACCGGGGCAGTCCCGCTGATCATACCGGGCAATCCGGATTACGCCACCCCCCGCGAACTGATGGCGATCTGTGATGGGTTCCTCTTCACCGGTGGCCGGCCGAATATCCATCCCGAGGAATACGGCGAAGCGGCCACGGAAGCCCATGGTGACTTCGATCGCCCCCGCGACCGGATCGTCCTGCCGTTGATCCGGGAATGCCTGACGCAGGGCCAGCCCATGCTCGGGATCTGTCGGGGCTTCCAGGAATTCAATGTGGCGCTCGGGGGCACACTGCATCCGGAAATCCGCGAACTGCCGGGCCGGATGAACCACCGGATGCCACCCGATGGGACGCTGGAGGAGAAATTCGCCCTCCGGCACACGGTGACATTTCACCAAGGCAGTCCCTGTGCCGGGATTTTCGGTCAGGATGTCGTCACGGTCAACTCCCTGCACGGGCAGGGGATCAAGGACCAGGGCCAACGCATCCGCATCGAGGGGGTGGCGGAGGATGGCACACCCGAGGCCCTGACGATTGAGGGTGCCGCAGGCTTTGCGATGGCCGTTCAATGGCACCCGGAATACCGCGCCGGCGAGGATCCGGTGTCGATCAGCCTGTTTCGTGCCTTTGGCACGGCCCTCTCCCAATGGCAGGCCGGGCGGTGCGTCCCCCTGGCCGTCAACGCCTGAGGGCAAGGGAGACCTTCATGAGCGCTGACATCACACCGGCGGCGGCGCGGCAGTATCATGGTACCAGGGGGACATGGGAAGCGGTGATCGGACTCGAGGTGCATGCCCAGGTTGCATCGAATGCCAAACTCTTCTCGACAGCCTCAACGGCATTCGGTGCCGAGCCCAACACCCATGTCGACCTGGTCGATGCCGCCATGCCGGGCATGCTGCCGGTCCTGAACGCATTCTGTGTGGAACAGACGGTCCGGACCGGGTTGGGGCTGAAGGCCAGGATCAATCTGGTGTCCCAATTCGATCGCAAGAACTACTTCTATCCCGATCTGCCCCAGGGCTACCAGATCTCCCAGCTCTACCATCCCATCATCGGAGCCGGAGAAGTCGATGTCGAGATCGAGCCGGGGGTCGGTCGGACAATCCGGATTGACCACATCCATCTGGAGCAGGATGCGGGCAAGTCCCTGCACGACGTGCATCCCGGCATGTCCATGGTCGATCTCAACCGGACCGGCGTCGCCCTGATGGAGATCGTCACTTGTCCCGATATCCGGAGTCCGGAAGAGGCTGCCGCCACCATTCTCAAACTCCGTCAGATCATGCGCTACCTCGGAACCTGTGACGGCAACATGCAGGACGGCAATCTCCGGGCCGATGTCAATGTGTCCGTCCGACCGGCGGGGGCCAGTGACCTGGGAACGCGCTGCGAAATCAAGAACATGAACTCAACCCGCTTCATCCAGCAGGCCATCAGTTTCGAGGTGGAACGGCAGATCGGAGTCATCGAGGATGGCGGTACGGTGGAACAGGAGACCCGGCTCTATGACCCCGATCGGGGCACGACGCGGTCGATGCGGTCCAAGGAAGAAGCGCATGACTATCGCTATTTCCCCTGCCCGGATCTGTTGCCGCTGGAACTCGATCCGGCCTGGGTCGACACGGTGGCCGCGACCCTGCCCGAACTCCCCGATGCGCGCAAGGCCCGCCTGGTCGCGGACTATGGGATCACGCCCTATGATGCGGCAATCCTGACCGCTGAACGGGACTCGGCAGACTTCTTCGAGGCCGTGGCCCGGGGCCGCCAGGGCAAACTGGCCGCCAACTGGGTGATCAATGAACTCTTTGGCCGGCTGAACCGGGAAAGTCTTGATCTTGGGGACTCACCGGTCAACGCCGGGCAACTGGGTGAACTGCTGGATCTGGTGTCGGAGGGGTTGATCTCCGGCGCCATCGCCAAGGATGTCTTCGATCATCTCTGGACCGATGGCGGCTCGCCGCGGGAAGTCGTCGAGAGCAACAATCTCGCCCAGGTCACCGAGGCCTCGACCATCGAGGCCATCGTGGACCGGGTCTTTGCCGACAATCCCGATCAGGTGGCCAAGGCCCGCGTCAACCCCAGGGTGGCAGGCTTCCTGGTCGGCCAGACCATGAAGGCCTCGGCGGGCAAGGCCAATCCGAGGATGGTCAACGAGATCATCCGCCAGCGCCTCGGCACGTAGGCCCGGTGGGTCTCAGATTTCGTCGGGAGCCTTGAGCTCGAGGGCCAGGGCATGGATGGTGTCCATGGGGGACGGCGACAGGGCCGCATGGACGAGACGGTGGCGGGCGAGCCGGTTGAGGCCGGTGAACCGATCGGCAGTCATGCGGATGCGAAAATGCGACTCGCCGGTCCCATCCCAGCCGGCATGACCCTGATGCAGGTGGCTTTCATTGATGATGTCAAGGTGATTCGGTTGCAATGAATCAACAAGTTTCGTATAGATCGCGTCCTTGACGGGCACAGGTCATGCTCCATGGTGTTGGTTCAGGCATTCCACACACATGGGTCCAGAAACCACGGGTGGATCCTGACGATCAATGACAACAAAAAGTCCAATTGACTTTGATATATCAGTTTCAGCTGACAAGTTGAAGCGATCGCAAAAGCGCGGCGGCACCAGCCGCCCGGTCCGGCGGAAGAATGCCGGCCCCTGCGATCACCCGGACTGCGACAATGAGGGGCGGTACCGGGCTCCCAGCATTCCCGGGCAGACCGACGGCATCAAGTGGCTGTGCCATGCGCATGTCGAGGAATACAACCGCAAGTGGAACTGGTTCCGGAACCGGGACCAGGGTGCCGCGGATGCACCAGCCGATGAAGCCGACACCAGCTATCAGGGCGGAGGCGTGCATCGCCTGCGGATCCATGGCTGGGCAAAGGCTTCGGTCCGGTCAGCCCGGCTGAACAGTGTCGAAATCCGGGCCCTGCGTGTGCTCAATCTTGGCCAGGATTCCACGATGATCGAAATCCGGCGGGAATACCGGTCCCTGGTCAAGGACCTGCACCCCGACAACAACCAGGGAGACCGGAGCGATGAGGGGCGATTGAAGGAAGTCGTGCAGGCCTGGAACATCCTGCGCAACAGCCGGAATATCATCGACCGGGGCGGCGGGTAGAAAACGAACCCGGTGCGCGGTGTCCGCCGGGTCAGAGGTGTCCGGGGACGGGATCCGCAGCAAGGACGGGGGACCGGAGTGTCAGGAGGGAGAAGTATGCAAGGGGACAAACAGGGGAGCGAGACCCTGCCGACATGCATGGTTGCCGTGCGCGAGACCTTCGGCATCGAGACGGATCTCGAGGTGCCGGGTTTTGCCGAAACCGGAGCGCGGGTGCCCGAGATTGATCCGGCCTACCGCTTTGACCCGGAAACCACTCTGGCCATCCTCGCCGGCTTCAGTCACAATCGGCGGGTCATGATCCAGGGTTATCACGGCACGGGCAAGTCAACCCATATCGAGCAGGTGGCGGCCCGATTGAACTGGCCCTGCGTCCGGATCAACCTCGACAGCCACATCTCCCGGATTGATCTCATTGGCAAGGATGCCATCAAGCTCAGGGACGGCAAGCAGATCACCGAGTTTCAGGAAGGGATCCTGCCCTGGTCACTCCACAACCCGGTTGCCCTGGTGTTCGATGAGTATGATGCCGGCCGGCCGGACGTCATGTTCGTCATCCAGCGGGTCCTTGAGGCCGATGGGCGACTGACCCTTCTCGACCAGAACGAAGTGATTGTCCCCCACCCCGCCTTCCGGTTGTTCTCGACCACCAACACGGTGGGTCTCGGGGACACGACAGGGCTCTATCACGGCACCCAGCAGATCAACCAGGGCCAGATGGATCGCTGGTCACTGGTGACCACCCTCAACTATCTCTCCCATGATGCCGAGGTGCAGATCGTGTTGGCCAGGATGCCTGAGCTCGACACGACCGAGGGCAAGGCAACCGTGGACAGGATGGTGTCGGTCGCCGCATTGACACGGTCGGCCTTCGCCAATGGTGACATATCGACGGTCATGAGTCCCCGGACCGTGATCAACTGGGCCCAGAACGCGGCGATCTTCGGGGACCTTGCCTATGCCTTCCGCGTCAGTTTCGTCAACCGGTGCGACGAGCTGGAGCGCCCCACGGTGGCCGAGTTCTACCAGCGCAGTTTCGGCAAGGAGCTCGGCGGGGGTCCCGAAGCGGTGCGGGCCGCCTGAGACGGACCGGTGATGTCAGACACGCCAGTCCGGGATCTCGATTCATTCAAGAAGGCCTTGGCCGACACGACCCGGTCCATCGCGGCGGATCCCGATCTCTCGATCAGGTTTTCCACCGATGCGCCCGGTCGGAGCAATGACACTGTCCGCCTGCCCCAGGTCACGTCGCGCTCTAATCAGCGGGACCTGGCGGTCGCACGCGGGGCTGCCGATGCTCTGGCCCTCCAGATCCGGCACAAGGATGAGGCCACTTTCAATCACTACATGCCCAGGGGTGCGGTGGCGCGGGATATCTACACCGCCATGGAACATGCCCGCTGCGAGGCGCTCGGTGCCCAGGCCATGGCCGGGGTGGCCGAGAACCTGCGGGTCCGCATGGCTGACTACGCCGAGCGGCGCGGGTACGGGGAGCTCGCCCTGGCTGCTGATGCACCCCTTGCCGATGCTGTGGGATTCCTCATCCATGAACTGACCAGCGGGACGCCGCTGCCCGCAGCAGCCAAGCACATGCTCGATCTCCGCATGGCCGACATCATGGCCAGGGCCGGCAGCACCCTGGCAGCCCTGGATGTCAATTGCAGTCAGGCTGAATATGCCCGCTATGCCCGGCGGCTGATTGGTGATCTTGGCTATCGGGACCAGCTTGGAGAGGACCCGGAGGCCATCGACATGGACCCCGAGGGTGATGAGGAAGCCATCGAGACCCAGGAGGACGAGTCCCCGGCGGACGATGAGACAGCCGAACAGGATGACCCGTCCGGTGCCCGGGGGATGGAAGAGCAGGACGAGTCCACCCTGCCCGTTGATGATCTGGAAGTTGATGAGGCCGTGGCCGAGGAGGTCCCGGCGGTGGACCCGGCATGCGAGCCCGAGGTCCGGGAGGCGGCCCATTCGGAAGCCGATCCGGACTATCGTGTCTACACAACAGCCTTCGATGAGACTGTCCAGGCCGAGGATCTCGCCGATCTCGGCGAACTGGAACGCCTGCGGGCCATGCTTGACCAGCAGCTTGAACCCTACAGGGGATCGGCCGGACGCCTGGCCAACAAACTGCAGCGTCGTCTGCTGGCCCAGCAGAACCGATCCTGGGACTTCGACAAGGATGAGGGCCTGCTGGATGCCAGCCGCCTGACCCGGATCATCACCAATCCGACCGTACCACTCTCGTTCAAGGTCGAGAGGGATATCGAGTTCCGTGATACGGTGGTCACGCTGCTGCTTGATAATTCCGGCTCCATGCGCGGTCGGCCGATATCGATTGCGGCCATCAGTGCCGACATCCTGGCCCGGACCCTCGAGCGCTGCCAGGTCAAGGTCGAAATCCTGGGTTTCACGACACGGATGTGGAAAGGTGGTGACAGCCGCAATCACTGGGCCAATGGGGACCGGGCGCCGGCGCCGGGCCGGCTGAACGATCTCAGGCACATCGTGTACAAGAATGCCGACACACCCTGGCGCCGGGCCCGCATCAATCTCGGCCTGATGATGAAGGACGGCCTGCTCAAGGAAAACATTGATGGCGAGGCGCTGGAATGGGCCCACAACCGTCTGGCCCGGCGCCACGAATCCCGCAAGATCCTCATGGTCATCTCCGATGGGGCCCCGGTCGATGACTCAACCCTCAGTGTGAACACACCCAATTACCTGGAATCCCACCTCCACAATGTCATCCGGATGATCCACCACCGGGATGCCGTTGAATTGAATGCCATTGGCATTGGTCATGATGTGGCCGCCTATTACAGCCGGGCGGTCACCATCTCCGATCCCGATCAACTCACCGGCGCCATGACCGAGCAGCTCGCCGAACTCTTCGGGGCACCCCTGCGGGCCAGCCGGACCCCGACCCAATCCCGGACCTATTGACCCCGAGCCGCATGCCCAATGACCTGACCCCGCGCCGCACCCGGGCGGCACCCACGCCGATCGAGCAGGTCCGCAGCAGGTTTGACCCTCTGGGTATCGATGCCTTGCTGATCCCCATTGCTGATCGTTTCCTGTCCCTGCCCATCGCCGATCATGACCAGCGGGTGGCCTGGCTCACGGGTTATCATGGTGCACCGGGGCTGGCTGTCCTCACCCGCACCCGGGCCGCCCTGTGTGTCAGCGACCGGGACCGGCTGGAAGCCAGCATGCAGGTCGATGATGGAGACATCGCTGTCCTTGGCCCATCCGATCGTGCCCTCGTCGACTGGCTGATGGCCGAGCATGATGCCCGGCCTGTGCGGAACGTGGGCTATGATCCCGCACTCCACAGCGCCGCCCGCATCACGGATCTTGCTGCTGCCCTGGCGGCAAGGGCCCTGACCCTGTGCCCGACTTCCGGGCTGGTTGATACGGTCTGGACTGACCAGCCACCCCCGCCCCGCGGTCATCTGATCGCGCATCCCGAGCCGTTGGCAGGAGAGTCGAGCCAGGCCAAACGGGCGCGGGTCGCAGCCGGGTTGCGGGCGGCGGGGACAGACAGCCTGCTCATTGCCAAACCCGAAAGCCTGGCCTGGCTTCTGAACGTCCGCGGGCGCTGTGTTCCCCACAACCCGATCCCGCATGGCTATGGCATTCTGCATGCCGGGGGCACCTGTTGTCTCTTTGCCGATTGCGAGGGCTTGCCTCCCGGTGTCCCAGAGGACCTGCAGCTGGCCGGGCTGGCGACCATCGAAGGCGCCCTCGCCACCCTCGAAGGGACCGTCCAGTATGACAGCCGCCACACGCCGGCTCTTCTTGTCCAGTGGCTGCAGGAGTCCAGGGCAACGCTGGTGGACATGCCGGATCCATGCCTTGCCGACATGGCAGTCCGCAACATCACGGAGTTGCAGGGATTCCGCGATGCGCATCGCCGTGATGGTCTTGCCATGGCGAGATTCCTGCACTGGTATGCCGGCCAGGACCATGACAGCCTGTCGGAATGGGCGGTTGCCGGGGCAGTGGACAGGTTCCGCCTGGCGTTGCCGGAATGTCTCGAGACCAGTTTTCCAACCATTGCCGCTGCCGGTCCCAATGCGGCAATCATCCACTATCGTGCCAGGGAGGGCCATGACCGGAGTCTGCAGGGCGGCGGGAGTCTCCTCATCGATTCCGGCGGCCAGTACCAGGATGGCACAACGGATGTGACCCGGACGCTGGCCATCGGGCCGCCTGCACCGGACCGGATGCAGCGCTACTCCACGGTTCTCAAGGCCCTGATCATGCTCAGCACCGCCCGGTGGCCCGCCGGGGAACCGGCGGGCAGTCTCGATGCCCTGGCCCGCCACCACCTCTGGCAGATGGATTGCGATTATCCGCATGGAACCGGTCACGGAGTCGGTCACTGGCTGAACGTGCATGCCGGCATGGCCAACATCAGCCGCCGGCTCGCCGACCCGCTGCAGGCAGGAATGGTGGTGACCATCGAACCAGGGTGGTACGAGGAAGGCAACGGCGGTGTGCGGCTGGAGAACATGGCGATCGTCACCGCGGCCCCCGGGACGGATGGGGCCATGCTGACTTTCGAGACGATCAGCCAGGTGCCCTTTGACCGGCACCTCATCTGCGTCGATTCACTTGAGCCTCGCGAACTCGCGTGGCTCAACCGGTATCATGCTTCGGTGCATGACCACCTGGCCCCGGATCTGCCCCGGGATGTGGCGGCATGGCTGGGGACAGCCACCGCACCGCTCGGCAGGTGAGTTGCCGGGAGTCGTCAGGCGGACCCGTCACCGAGCAACCGCCGGGCGGCGGCACGGGCCTCGGTGGTCACCGTGGCACCCGCCAGCATCCGGGCAATCTCATCGACCCGTCCGGAACCCTCGAGGGGACGCACATCGAACGCCGTCCCTGCCTTGCTGTCGACCCGCTGAACAAGCAGATGGCTGTGACCATGGGCCGCCACCTGGGGTGAATGGGTCACGATGATGGTCTGGTTCTGGCCGGCGAGTGCGGCCAGACGCTTGCCGATGGCGGCGGCCGTGGCACCACCGACACCGCGATCGATTTCGTCAAAGATGATGCTGAGCCCGGGGGTGGTCCCGGCCAGGCAGACCTTGATGGCCAGCATGAACCGGGCCATTTCGCCGCCCGAAGCCACCCGGTCGAGAGGGCCCGGGGGAGCGCCCGGGACCGTCGATACGGTGAAGGTGACCTTGTCCAGACCACCGGCCCGGGGCGGGGTCTCGGCAAGGTCGGTCAGAAAACCCACCCCCTTGAGCCGCAGCGCCTCGAGTTCACCGGCAATCGCCCGGTCAAGTGCCCTGGCGGCAGTCCGGCGCTGTCCTGAAAGCCGGCGGGCGGCCTGCAGATGGGCCTCCCTTGCCGCCTTGAGGGCACCGGTCACCGTATCGATCTCCCCGGCCAGCTGTCCATGTGTGTGCCGGGCCCCGGTCAGCGAGGCCAGCACGGCCGGCAGCGCGTCGGGCGGGACCTGGTGTTTGCGGGCCAGTTGACGAATCAGATACAGGCGATCCTCGCAGGCCTCGAGTTCGCCCGGCGCCACCTCGAGGTCACGGAGGGCCGTGTCGATCTGGACCTGGGCCTCCTCGATCTCGTGCAGGGCGGCAGTCAGCGCTCCAAGGGCTGATGCCAGCGCGGGGCTGTCTGTCGGATCCAGCCGCTCAAGGACCCGGATGGCGTCAAGCAGGGGTCCGAGCGCACCTTCCATGCCGACCCGGGTCTGGGCCGTGGCCACCTCCGACCTGAGTTTCTGGGCCGTCTTGAGACGGTTGCGGCGCGCTTCCAGGGTGGCGACCTCCCCGTCCTCGAGGGCGAGGGACTCAAGTTCGGCAATGACATGGGATGTGTAGTCCGCCTCCTCTTCCAGGGCCGCCAACTCCTTGGCAAGAGCCGCGCGACGTCGCTCGAGATCGGCAACGTGCACCCAGAGTGCCCGGACCTTGCCAGCCACCGGGATGATGTCGGCAAAGGCATCCAGCAGGCGGCCGTGTTCGGCCGGGTTGAGCAGGCCGGTTTCCCGGTGGGCGCCATGGATATCCACCAGATGGCCGCCAATGCGGGCCAACTGGTCGGCGGTGATGCGGACATCGTTGACAAAGGATGCGGTGCGGCCCGATTGGGTGATGGTCCGGCGCAGCAGGATGTCACCATCGCTGGGGATCTCCTGTTTTCCGAGACAGGCCAGGGCGGGGTGATCGGCGCTGACCTGGAAACCGGCACTGACATCACCGGTCGGGATATCCCTGGCCAGGAGATCGCGTCCGGCCCGGACACCGGTCACGAAACCGAGCGCATCAAGAAGAATGGATTTGCCGGCCCCCGTCTCGCCGGTCAGCACGTTCAGGCCGGGCCCGAATGTCAGGTCAAGCCGATCGATATACAGGATGTTCCTGATGGACAGTTCGAGCAGCAATGCCCATCAAGCCCCTGCCGCGCGGCAGCGGGCGTGCCGGCCCGCGGTCAGAGCCATTGACCCTGCAGGGTCTGACGCCGGAAGGTCTCGAAGAAATTCCGCCAGCCGCCACCATCCGGATTGGCATCGGGATTCTCGAGCAATTCGTACCCGTAGCGGTACCATTCGGTGTCGTTGAAATTGTAGGCCAGGATCTCGGCCGCCTCCTCGGCCTGCGCTGTCAGCCCAAGGGCCGTATACGCCTCGATGAGGCGATACAGGGCTTCGGGCGTATGGCTTGTCGACCGGTTGTAATCGGCCTTGATTGCTTCCCCCTCACTGTTCTCGACCTCGAGGACATCGAGGAATTCGTTGGTCACCACGCTCTGGAAGCGCCGGATGGCAGGTCCATAGCGCTTCTGCTTGAGATAGAACCGACCGACTTCCATCTCCTTGGCCGCGATTCGGTCGGCGGTCAGGTCAAGTTTGAGATCAATGGTCTTGGCAAATTCACTGTCGGGGTAATCGTTCTTGACCACCAGCAGACTCTGCCAGGCCTGAACGGCCTTGGACCGGTCCCGGCCCTTCTCGTCCAGCTGGTCGTAATAGCTGAGGGCAATGAGGTGCTGGGCTAGGGCGGCATCCTCGTCACCGGGATAAGAGATCAGGAAGCGCTCGGCAGCCCCGCGACTCAACTCGAAGTTGCGGGCCAGATGATAGGCGCGCGACGACATGATCGTGCCATCACGGGCCCATTCGGAATAGGGGTAGACCCGCTCGATCTCGGCAAACATCTCCGCTGCATCGACAAAGCGACCGCGTTCAAAATCCGCCTGGGCCTCGGCAAAGATCTGCTCGGGCGCCATGGACTCGATCTTGATGTCCCTCTGGTTATCGCATCCGGCGAGAGCGAACAGGGCCAGGGTCATGGCCAGGCCGGTGGTGTGGTGTCTCGGTCTCATTGGCAGCCCTGTGGGGAGTGGTTATCGTCGCGCACCAGTCTCCCCTGTCTCCTAGCAAATCCTCCCAGGCACAGCAAACACACCACGCGGCTGGCGCTGGGATTCACCGGGGCAACGGCCGGTACGGTTCCGGGCGGATGGCCCCGTTCAGGTGGCCGTCTCCGGATCGGCATCCAGAAGGTCATCAACATCCAGAAGGTCATCAAGGGCCAGTTGAACCCCGGGCAGGCAGGATGCGATCGCGTCATCGGCAAGGATGATTTCGTAGTTGGCCGGGTCGGCAAACAGGGCGCACAGGAGTTTGTGATTGGTTTCATGGCCGGATTTGCTGCCGACAAATTTCCCCAGGATCGGCATGCCGGCCAGGGACAGGTCACCCACGGCGTCAAGCATCTTGTGGCGGACACACTCATCGGCAAACCGGGGTCGGCTGACATAGGCCCGCTGCTCGAAATCAATCACGACAACATTCTCGAAGGTGCCGCCCAGACCGAATCCCTCATCCTGCATCCACTTGACATCGCTCATGGCGCAGAATGTCCGGCTGCTGCCAAGAACCGAGGCGATGGCGCCGTTGGCCAGACAGAGCGATTTGTTCTGCACCCCGACGGGATCGGGAAATTCGATGGTCAGATCCATCTCGAACCGGTCGGATGGCAGGAGTCCGGCCGTCACCCCGGGCCGGGCGGATCCCTCGACCCGGACATCACGCAAGACGCGGGCCACCTTGCGGGGCGCGTCCTGCCAGTTGACACCGGCAGCCAGGATCCGGCGCGCAAAGGGCAGCGCACTCCCGTCAACAGCGGGAACTTCCGGACCGTCAACCGTGATGATCGCGTTGGAGATGCCGCACGCGGTGAGGGAGGCCAGCAGATGTTCGACAGTCTGAACCCTGTCACCGGCCGCATTGGCGAGCGTTGTGCACAGCTGGGTTGACCGAACATTCCGGTAATCGGCGGGGATGGTTGAACCGCGATCCGTCCGCTCAAAGACGATACCGGTCTCCGGTGCCGCCGGCAGAATGGTCAGACGGGTCCGGATCCCGGAATGCAGTCCCCTGCCATCGACACGAATCGGGGCTGCAACTGTGGCTTGCGACATAACACTCACGCACCTGCGAACTCACCGGGACAATACGGAACGGAGGGTTGTGGGACAACACAATGTTTGTATCACTTTGTTTCCATTGTGCTGTCCCGACCTGTTCCTTTCGGCCCGGCATCCCGTGCCAGGGCCGCCGGGACAGGCAGGGTTCACGGACCACCGGCAGGGTCAGGGAATCGGACTCCGGCTGTCTCAGCCGTGGGCACCGACAATGTATGAGACGACTTCGGCCATGTCGGTCTCATGCCGCTGCATGTCGGCAATGACATGGCCCTGACGCAGGACGACGATGCGTTCGCAGGCCTCGAAGACATCGTTCAGGCGATGACTGATCAGGATTGTCGCAATTCCCTCACCCTGCATCTGCCTGATGAGATTCAGGACGCTCTCGACCTCACGCACGGCGAGAGCTGCCGTTGGCTCGTCCATGATCACGAGTTTCGGTCTGAAGGTGAGGGCCCGGGCGATGGCGATTGTCTGCTGCTGGCCACCCGAGAGGAGACCAACGGGGATATGGATCGAAGGGACATGAACGCCAAGCCGGTCGATCATGGTCTGGGCCTCGCGATCGATTTTCGGCTTGTCGACAAATGACGGCAGGATGCCAAGGAGTCGTCTGGTCGGTTCCCGACCGAGAAAGATGTTGTTGGCAACATCCTGTTGCGGCGCAAGCGCGAGATCCTGGTAAATCATCTCGATCCCCATCTTGCGCCGGGTTCCGGGATCCCTGTGGGTCACATCCTCGTTGTCGAACCACACCTCGCCCCGATCAATCGGATAGACACCCGTGATGGTTTTCATCAAGGTTGACTTGCCGGCACCGTTGTCACCGACCAGACCAACAACCTCGCCAGCGGAGACGGTGAGATTGATGCCATGCAGGACCTGCACGGCTCCGAAGGACTTCTCGACTCCACTGAACTCGAGCAGTTTCATTGGCCCTGCGCTCTCCGGCTCCGGACCTGGTCAAGCCAGACAGCAGCGATCAGGACGGCGCCGATGGCCATCTGCTGGTAGTAGGCCTGGACAGCCATCAGATTCAAACCGTTCTGCAAGACACCCATGATCAGGGCCCCGATCATGGTCCCGAGGATCGAGCCCCGACCACCGAAGAGATTGGTGCCGCCGATGATGGCAGCGGTGATGGCCAGCAATTCATAGTTCAGGCCTGCGGTGGGATCGCCTGTATTCACACGGGCAGTGAAGATCAGTCCGGCAATCCCGGCCATCAGTCCGGAGATCGTATACAGCAGCAGGCGCTGCCGGCGGACATTGACCCCCGTGGCCTGCGCCGCATTCTCATTGTCTCCAAGGGCCAGAGTGTGGTGACCGAATGGTGTATGGGCCAGGATGTAATGGGCAACAAGTGCAACGGCAATCAGGATGAAGACCGGCGTCGGCACTCCCCATGGCCGGGCCTGACCCAGAAACAGGATTTCTTCCGGGAGGCCGTAGATCCCCCGGCCACTTGAAATGATCAGCGCCAGCCCGCGGGCGATGCCGAGCATGCCGAGAGTGACGATGAATGCCGGGACCTTGCCATGGGTGACGATGACTCCATTCACTGCGCCAGCCGCGGCACCTGCCCCCAGGGCTCCAAGGATGGCGAAGGGCCAGGGCCAGCCGAGCGTGACGACAAGAGCTGCGCCCGTGACCGATGCCAGACCAAGCACGGAACCGAGTGAAAGGTCGATGCCGGCCGCCGTGATGACGAATGTGGCCCCGATGGCAAGGATGCCCACGGTTGCTGATGCCAGGATGATGTTGAAGAGATTGCTCGTCAACAGGAAGACGCGGTCACCATTGCTGGTCTCGGGCGACAGGATTGCCATCAGGATACAGAGTCCGATCAACACGAGCAGGGACTCGGCCCTGACATGCGTCCGCTCGAGGACTCCGGCGATGGCCCTGAAGGCTTCCATGACCGGGATGAACCTAAGGTCGGCCCGGGCACTGGGGGGCCCGGAAGGCCATGGCAGCCGGATACGTCGGCCTGGCCTGCAGCAGACATGCAGGGGGCAGGAGTGCCATCCCGTCGGCACCGCAGCTGCGGGATGACATCATGATGTCAGTCGATCCGATCATGATGTCAGTCGATCCGCGCTTGCCGGCAAGGTGGAGTCCGTCACTCAGCGGCTTGTCCGCATCGGTGATGGACGGCGTGGCATGGCGGAAGGCGGGCCCGCAAGATCGCGGGCCCGTCAACAGATGCTTACTTCACGAATTCGAGCATGGGTTCCGTTCCGGCATCCAGAACGGCCTTGGTCAGCACCAGCGTCGGGACGTAGATCCAGTCTCCTGCGGGAGGATTGCCCATCTTCATGGCCTTGACCATCTCGACAGCCTGTTTCCCGACAAGGTAGGGCAACTGGGCAACCGATGCATTCAACCGACCGGCATTGATCGACTTGACGGCATCCGAATTCCCGTCAACACCGATGACGATGACCTGATCACCCTTGCCGGCTGCGTAGACCGTCTCGATGGCACCAAGAGCCATCCCGTCATTGGCGGCAAAGACCGCCACCAGATCAGGGTGACTTGTCAGGATATCGTTGGTGATATTGGCTGCCTTGCCACGATCCCAATCACCGGGCAGCGAGGCAACGATTTCCAGCCCCGGGGCCAGCTCACCGAGTTTTTCAGCAAACCCGCTGGCCCGCTTCTGGCCGGTGACGTTGCCCGAGAGTCCCTCGATGACGAGGACCGGGCCCATCGCAGCAGCACCGACCTGACCCACAAGCCATTCCGCGCCCTGGGCACCCGCGGCCACATTGTCGGACCCAATGGAAAAAGCGATATCGACGCCGGCATTGGCGGCGATGGCATGATCAAGATTCCCGTCAAGATCGACAACCGGAATGCCCATGTCGTTGGCACGCTTGAGACAGGGCAGAAGAATGGTCGAGTTGATCGCTGCGGTGATCATGGCATCAGGCTGGCGCTCCAGCATGGCGTTGCAGACATTGAGCTGCGGTTCGGCAGCCTGATCGCTTTCAACCGCCTGAAGGTAATATTCGACGCCAGCGGCCTCGGCACCCTCGCGAACGCCAAGCTCCATGGCGCCCCAGAACGGATTCGACAGCGTTTTCATCAACACGCCATAGGTCTCAGCACTTGCCGGCAGGGCCAGCATGCTGACAATCAGAGTTGCAACACATTTTCTCATCACGGTTTTCCCCCTTGAATAAATTTGGCAGCGGAAGGATACCATGCCATCGCCAATGGAACAAATCAAAGGTTGGTTGCCGTCTCCCGCTGCATGATGGCAGCGGAATGACTGCCTGCAAGGGCGATGCCAACTGGGAGTCCGGTCTGCATCTCAATGACAGGAGGCTCAATGACAGGAGGATGGCCCCATGCGAATTCTCTATGACCCCGCACCGCGCACAACAGCGGAAATCTTCAGTTCGGAAGATCATGGCCGACTGATCGCAACGCATACGGTGATCGCGGTCGATCCGGATCATCGTGAGGCTGTCTACAGGGACAACCTGCCGCAGACAGAGATCCTGATCAGTCAGCAATTGATGGACCGCAGGCGGCTTGACAGCGCCCGGTCCCTCCGCGCCATCTTCAATGTCGAAACCAATTTCCTCCCCAATATTGACTACGAGCGATGCTTTGAACGCGGCATCCATGTCCTCACGCCCAGTTCCGTCTTTGCCCAACCGGTCGCTGAATTGGGTCTGGGTCTGGCCCTGGCCCTGGAACGGGGAATTCATACAGCCCACGCTGACTTCGTCGCTGGCAAGGAACGATATGGTTTGGCGGGAAACAGGGACGCACGGTTGCTGAACGGTGCCGATATCGGTTTCATCGGATTTGGTGATCTTGGTCGGGCGTTGCATCAATTGCTTCTGCCATTCAGGCCCCACCTGCGTGTCCATGATCCCTGGATACCGGACAGTGCGCTCGTGCGGTCGGGCGTGAGTCCGGCGTCGCTTGATGATGTTCTCATGACATCCGATGTCGTCTTTGTCGTTGCCAGCGTCACATCAGAGAATCAACACCTCCTGAATCAGGACACCCTGGCCCTGATGCGGGACGGGGCCTCGCTCATTCTCCTGAGTCGGGCAGCGCTGGCCGACTTTGCCGCCCTCGCCAGGGAAGCCGATTCCGGACGACTTCGCATTGCAACTGATGTCTTCCCGGAAGAACCCGTGGCTCGGGACGATCCCATCCGGGCCACCAGTGGCATTCTCTTCTCTGCCCATCGGGCCGGGGCCCTGACCCGGGCACTCCATGACATCGGTGCACGGGTGCTTGATGATATCGATCTCATTGGCCGTGGGCTCCCGCCGCAATCATGTCGACGTGCCGAGCGGGAAACGGTCGGGCGCCTGCGGAGCAAGCCAGTCGATCAGACCTGAGTCACCGGCATGGTCCCCCGACTCCAGCCCGCACCCGAATCCGGCCTGCCCCTGCCCTGCCGCCACACTTCTGTCAGGGCGATGGCCGCTACCGGCATCCCAATGCGTTCAGGAAAGCGGTGTTGGCAACTGCGTCGTTAAACCGGGGTAGCGTACTCCCGCGCCCGCACATACAGTTGCGGACATGCTGAGCACTGGACAGGTTGTAACCGGTTTGCTCGCTGATCGAGAAGCACCCGCTGGACTTGCCTTGAGTTCCAGGGGCGACAGTCATGGCGTAGCTGCCGCCGGTCATGAAGCAGCGTCGGGCAAACACAATGTCTTCATGACTTGATGAATTCACATTAACTTCCAAATAATAAGACGTCTTCGCCGACAAGTTACTTATGTCGTCGCTTTGTCCTGGGACCGTTACCCCGCTAGTGAGTGGAGTGGGTATTCTCCCCACTACCGCATCTGTGCGGGCGTTCTTAACAACGTAAAATAATTGTGCTGAGGTTGGTGGTGTCGTATCGCCAAGCCGCCCGACATATTGGCTCCATGCGATAGCCGGTGCCGTGAAGGTCACCCTGGTTGTGGACAAGGCCGTGATGGGCATATTCTCGGCATTGATCTCAGTTTGATCCAGACACGCCATGGGGCCTTCCCGCCCGCTGCTGGTGACGGTCGTCTGCGCTGCGACCGGTGCCGCCAGCCCGGCCAGCAGCAGGAGCAGGAGCAGGGGGTTTGTTAACTTAGGGGGGGGGGCAATGAACCTTGTGTCATCATAAGTCCTCCGGTTGTGGGGTGGCCGTCATTCTACGGTCCTTGTCGTCGGAAGGCAAGCGGGAATGTCAAGGTGGGACGCGACCCGTCTCTGGATGATGATCCCGCCACATGCAGCGGGACCCGCAGCCCCGGGGACGTCGGACGGGCGGACTGATGCTGATGTCCTGCATTCGACTCCGGTCAGTCCATCACCGCCATCAGGCTGAACGGGAGCGTTGCAACGCCAGACTGCCGGTCATGCCCGGCCCAGCAATCCGGGCGGGTCAGTTCCCTGATCCACCCGTGACTGGATCTGACATGACGTCAGAGCGTGTTGGACATGCCACGATAATTCCGGGCATCGCCATTGGCATGGCCATTGCCTTCAGACCGCCGGAGCATTGGCCCCTCGCTCCGGGTGTTTCGGGGCTTGCGCTCCCCGGGACGCAGATTGCCAAAGAGCTGGCGGACATTGCTGAGGGGGGACGAGCTGACCCCGGCGTCGGGGTGCATGTCGGGGTCAATCACGATCAGCGGATCCTCTTCGATGATCTCGATGTCGGATGTATCCCGATGCTGCGGTGCGACGAAATCCATGGCCCCGTCCTCTTCGGGCAGGGTGACAGGGATGCGCTCGTCGAGACCGCGGCTGTTGGCCATCTGTGGCTGTGGCGCCTCACGATGGTCGGCGTCCGGATCCATGGTCACGGGACCGGAACCATGGTGACCCGCCGTACCATTGTGAACCGTGCCATGCCGGTCCTCCTCATCTCCCCAGCCTGTCCCGGCCTGGGCAGGTCCACCCTCGTGGGCATACCGATCATCCTGATGGGAGGTGGGCTCGGCAACCCTGGTGCAATGATCCTGGCCCTGAATCCGCGTTGCCGATGGCATGCCGGTGGCGATGACCGAGACCCGGACGCGGCCCTCGAGATCACTGTTGTAATCGGAGCCAAAGATCATGTTCTTGTCCTTGCCGACCCGATCCTGGATTGTCTGGGTTGCCGTGTGGATGTCGCCGAGCTTCATGTCACTGCCGCCGATGACATTGATGAGGATCCGTTCACTCTGTTCCAGGTCGACATCCTCCACGAGCTTGTTGGACATGGCATCTTCTGCGGCACGGGCTCCTCGGTTCTCACCCTCGGCTTCACCAAAGCCGAACATGGCCCGTCCCTTGGAACTGAAGACGGATTTGACATCGGCAAAATCACGGTTGATCTCGCCAGTGCAGGTGATGAGGTCCGTGATCGTGCTGGCAGCCTTGTACAGGCCATCGTTGGCCACAGCGAGCACCTCGCTCCAGGTCATGTTCTCATGATCGATCTTGAACAGGTTCTCGTTGGGAATGACGATGAGCGTGTTCACCTCGTTTTCCAGCTCGACGATGCCCTGCTCGGCCACGGCCATGCGGATGTCGAGTTCCATCTCAAAGGGCTTGATCACGACCGCGACAGTCAGGACACCCGCTTCCCGGGCCACCCGGGCAACGACGGGTGCGGCACCCGTTCCCGTGCCGCCGCCCATGCCGGCGGCGATGAAGCAGAGATTGACACCTTCGATGGCATCCCGGATTTCGTCGATCGATTCCTCGGCAGCAGCCTTGCCGGTCAGGGGATCGGCACCGGCACCGAGGCCTTCGGTCGTCTTGACGCCGAGCTGGATGCAGTTCTCGGCCGAGGACGCAGCCAGTGACTGGGCATCAGTGTTGGCAGCCACGAACTCGACGTTGCCAAGATTCCGGGCAATGAGATTGTTGACGGCGTTGCAACCAGCACCCCCGACACCAAAGATCATGATCCGGGGCTTCAGGAGCGACCGCTCGGGTATCCGCAATGTTTCAAGAGTCATGGATCCACCTTCCGTACAGACTTGCCTCAGTGCCGTGCGTCTTGCTGCGCCGGTGCCCTGCTCCTAGGTGGCCAAACTCGGTTTGTCAACCGATTTCTGGCCCGGTGGGCGCTTCTGATGGTATCCTGTTGCCCGGATGCGTTCCGACCACGCCCCACAACGTCCCGGACGCTGTTACCAATTGGCTGCCATCCAGCGCATGGTGTGCTGGAAGAATCCGTCTTCGGGTGCTTTCCCGAAACTCATGACATGGGGGTAGTCCCATGTCTCTGTGGCGGGACGGATGCAAAGGAGGGCAAGACCGATAAGGGCAGCAAAGGATTCATTGCGCATCGTTGCCGGCATGCCGGCAACGCGGACCGGCAGGCCAGGTCGCACGGGGTTGCCAATCCGATTGTGCAGGGTCCCGACAAGTCCGGGCAGACGGCTGCCGCCTCCGGTCAGAACAACCGGGATCTTGGGGTCATGACACCAACCCAGAAATTCCAGATTGGCCCGGATCGCCTCGGCCAGTTCAACCTGCTTGCCCATCAGGATACCGTTGAGGAGTTTGCGCGGGATGGTGATCGCCTCGTCTTCGGTGCAATTGTGGCCAGGAAAGGTCAGTCTTTCGGAGACATTGCTGGGGAGTTTGGCACTGCCACCATGGAGAATCTTGATCCGCTCAGCCTGGAAACTGTCGATGCCAAAGGCGGTGCAGAGTTCGCCGGTCAGGTCATCGCCACCGAGGGTCAAGGTGGCCGACCAGACGAGGGCCCGGCGATTGAAGGCTGCCATGTTGGTGGTTCCGCTGCCGATGTCGACCACGATGGCATTGCCAGCATTCTCGTTGTTGATCAGGGTCGCCGTACCTGCCGCCAGGGATGCGAGATTGAGCCCGGCCAGAAGCAGGCCGCATTTGTTGAGAACAGACTCGATCGCATCCACACCATAGCGCGGAATCGTCACCCTGTGCAGTTGCATGACCATCCGGCTGCCGAGACGACCGATTGGGCTTCCCTCGACAGGCCAGCCATCGATTTGCAGATCGACGGGATGCTCATGGATGATGAATTCGCTGAAACCGGGCCGATCCAGATAGCCATTGGCGATGGCCCGGGACATATCCCGTTCGGTCACCGGGCTGGACAGGAGACAGCTCGCCGGGATCAACTCGGAGTCAATGATGGGGCCAGCGTAAGTGACGAGGGCATGTTTGGACAGGACCTTCGACATCCGGAACAGTTTCGAGAGGGCCGTGCGCAGGGCGGCCTCGACACGCCTTGCGTCCCTGATCTCCCCATTCTCGATTCCGTGCACCGCTGTGACGGTCTGTCCGATGATCTCCCATTTCTCCGCGGCCCCGCCCTCGACATGGGCAGGAGGGCGGGCCGAGGACGGGACCCGTGCCAACAGGGCACAGGCGATTTTCGATGATCCCATGTCAACAAGAGTGCAATGGCCCTCCTGGACCGCCGCCTGCAGGCGACCCCGCACCCGGTTCTGCCAGAACCGGTTCATCATGGCATCCGCGCCCCCGGCACGATCATCGCACGGGACGTTTGCGAACCACGATCTGTCCGCGGTTGCGCAGGTCGATGACAGCCAGATCAAGATCATAGAGGCCGCTGGACTCATCGAGAGCATCAAGGAGCGCCAGGGCCGCCAGGGGCTCGCGCTCGGGGAGCATGATCACACGTCCCCGGTCAAGGACGATATCCCAGCGGCGTTCACCCACCCACACCAGTCCACGGATCATCTGGGTCAGTGTCCAGGAATGATCATAGATCGCCAGTGCCTGTTCAATCCGGGTGTTGGCACCCGCGCCGGAAATCAGGACCAGATCCGGGTGGTTTGATCGATCCGCAATCGTCGTCAACCGCCGACCGTCCCGATCCACCAGCACATATGTCCCGTCGATATGCCAGATGAGGGCCGGGGTGTTCTCCACGAGATCGATCGCCAGACGTCGGTCGTTCCGGACCCTGATGGCGACATCGGCGACAGGCGCCAGGGTCAGCAGGTCCTGACGGATCTCGTTGAGGGTCCCCGGGGCGCCCTGCCCAACATTCCAGACGGCCAACCGTGCCTCGATCTGGCTGGCAAGGTGGGGGGACGCGCCCGTGATGATCGCGTCGGCAAAGATCGGATCGCTGCTTGAGATGAATGCAGACCGCCCCAGCATGTAGGGGATGGCAATGGAATCACGAAAGGCGGCATTCTGCAGGAGGGGGATGGCCAGACCCGACAGCAGCAGCAGGACACCCAAAGGGATGAGCAGCCGGCGATTTGTCGGATTGAGCAGGACCAGCTGGGTGAAATAGAAAAACCGGGATGGTGGCGAATGGGTCCGGCGCTGCCATGACAAGGCCCCGACTAGGTTCCGCATGTGGCCCCCTCCACGAGACGTCGACACAGTTCGGGCAGGGTGATGCCGCAATAGGCAGCCTGCTCGGGCGCCAGCGACATCGGGGTCATGCCCGGCTGCGTGTTGGTCTCGAGCACGAACAGGCCATCCGTACCGGCACGGTCATCCCACCGGAAGTCCGTCCGGGTCAACCCCCGGCACCCGAGGGACCGGTGGGCGGTGCGGGCCATCTCGAGCACCAGGGCGGTCACGGCAGGCGGGATCGGTGCGGGCAGGATGTGACGGGAACCACCCTCTTCATATTTGGCCGAGTAGTCATACCAGTCGTCCGCGACGATCTGGGTCACGGCCAAGGGTTCATCGTTCAGCACACTGACGGTCAGTTCCATCCCGGCCACGTAAGCCTCGACCATCAGGCGGCCCCGGAATTCGGCCAGCATGGCAGGATACGGTTCATCCGGGTCCCTGACCAGTGCCACCCCCACCGATGATCCCTCGTTGATCGGTTTGATCACATAGGGAGCCGCAAGACCGCAGCCGGCAATGTCATCAAGTGTGTCGATGGCCCGGTCATCGGGTGTCGGGAGACCCTGCTGGCGATAGATTCGCTTGGTCATGAGTTTGTTCATGGCCAGGGCCGAGGCCAACACGCCGGAATGGGTATAGGCGAGACCGAGGGTTTCCAGCAGGCCCTGGATGCACCCGTCTTCCCCGTACCGGCCATGCAGGGCATTGAAGACAACATCGGGGGCTTGGCGCACCAGCATGGCCGGCAGGTCCCCATCCCGGGCGTCGAGACAGACCGTGGAGTACCCGATCTCCTCAAGGGCCCTTGCACAACTCCGGCCCGTGACGAGGGAGACGGCGCGCTCGCTGGACCGACCACCGAGCAAGACGGCCACATGCTGCCTGGATGTCATCCCCTGCCTCCGCATTGATCCGCGCCGGACACCGACTCCAGTGGCCGGCCAACCCGATCGACCTCCCAGACGAGGTCCACCCCGGTCTTGCGCCGGACCTCGGCACGGACATGTTCGCCAAGACCCTCGAGGTCAGCGGCAGTGGCCGCCCCATGATTGATCAGGAAGTTGGGGTGGGCATCGGACAGACCGGCGTCCCCCCGGCGCAGGCCCCGCAGTCCGGCGGCGTCGATCAACTGCCAGGCCGTCTTCATGCCACGATCGGATTCATCGTGGGCCGAGGAACGGCCCGAGGGGTTCCGGAAGGTTGATCCTGCCGTGCGGACGCCCATCGGCTGGGTCGCCATCCGGCGGTCGTGATAGGTCTGCATCCGGGCCCGGATCTGTTCGGGCGGGCTGCGCAGGCCGTCAAAGCTGGCAGCCACCACGATCGCCCCAGGCTCGAGGTGGGAGGTTCGGTAGCCAAAGCCGAGGGTTCTGGCGGTGAGAGTCCGGAGGGTTCCGGTCCGGGTTACCACCGAAACTGTGGTGAGACAGTCGGCGATCGTGCGTCCATAACACCCCGCATTCATCCGAATGGCACCTCCGACGGTGCCGGGGATCGTGAACAGGAAGGACAAATCCAGTCCCCGATCGGCCGCCAGTTCAGCCAGGTGCTTGACCCGCAAAGCCGCCCCGGCGGTCAGGGACCGATCTCCGGTCGCCACCGCCGCAAAGGGTTTGCCAAGACGGATGACAACCCCGGGCAGCCCACCATCCCGGACAATGAGATTGGACCCGGCACCGAGGGCAAAGACCGGGATCGCCTCGGGCAGTTCGGCAAGGAAATCCTGCAGTTCGGCAAGATCGCCGGGCTGGTAGAGCCACTCGGCCGGCCCCCCGACCCGCAGCCATGTCAGATTGGCCAGGGACTGGTCCTGGACCAGCCGCCCCCCGAGGGCCGGCTGCATGGCTGCCAGGCAACGTGTGACGGCCCGGTCAGGGGGCACCCTGAAAGCCCTCCAACCTGCTGGCCAGATCATGGGTCCAGGCCGAAATGCTCCCGGCACCCAGACAGACGATCATGTCCCCGGGTGCAGCGATCCCTTCAACAAAGGTCGCGAGATCATCGGCGCCACCAAGGGCCTCGACGCGCCGGAGGCCATGCCGACGCAAGCCGCTGACCAGATGATCGCGGTCGGCACCCGGGATCGGGGCCTCACCGGCGGCATAGACATCCGCGATGGCCACGATATCCGCATCGCTGAAGCACTGGCAAAATTCCGCAAAGAGTGCCTGCAGGCGGGTGTAGCGATGCGGCTGGTGAATGGCGATGACCCGGCCCGGGGTCAACTGCCGGGCTGCCTTGAGGACAGCACGGATTTCAACCGGATGATGGCCATAATCGTCGATGATTTGGGCATCCCGATAGGTCCCGACACGGGTGAATCGCCGACCGACACCCTTGAAGCCGGCCAAGGCCGCCCGGACGGCATCGGGCGCCATGCCGAGCAGCGTTGCGACCGTCAGGCCGGCGACAGCATTGGCAACGTTATGTTCACCTGGCATCGGCAGCCGGCAGCCGGCAATCTCCTGATCAAGCAGGCGCAGATGCACGTCGAAGACCGAGTCCGCACCGTCAGTGTGCAGGCCGGCGATACGGATATCAGCGTGTTTGTTGTAGCCATAGGTGATGACACGCCGGTCCGTGACCCGGCCTGCGAGGGTGTGAACCTCCGGATTGTCGATGCAGCAGACGGCAAAGCCATAGAAGGGAATGTTGCTGACAAAGGACAGATAGGCCGCCCGGACGGCATCGAACGAGCCGTAGTGATCCATGTGTTCCGGATCGATATTGGTGACCACCGCCACAGTGGCAGGGAGTGTCAGGAAGGTGCCATCGCTCTCATCGGCCTCAACGACCATCCACTCCCGACCACCGAGACGGGCATTGGATCCATAAGCCTTGATAATCCCGCCATTGATGACGGTGGGATCAAAGCCACCCTGCTCCAGCAGCGTGGCCACCAGGGTCGTGGTCGTGGTCTTGCCATGCGTTCCGGCGATGGCAACATTCGATTTGAACCGCATCAACTCCGCGAGCATCTCGGCCCGCTTGACAATCGGCACGCCCCGCTCCCTGGCCGCAAGGAGTTCAGGATTGTCCGGCAGGATCGCCGAGGACACGGTCACCACGGCGGCGGCGGCGATATGGGCTGGATCATGCCCGATGGCGATCCGGGCTCCCATCGCCGCAAGGCGCTTCGTCAGCGTTGTCTCAACCAGATCACTGCCCTGGACCTCATAGCCGAGATTGATCAGCACCTCGGCGATGCCGGACATGCCAATCCCACCGATCCCGATGAAGTGGATTGGTCCGATCTCGCGATGGAATTTCGTCTGGGGCAGCATGTCAGGCGCGTCCGGCAACGGCCAGCGCGGCCTCGGCAAGGGCGGATGCGGCATCGTCGACCGCCAGCGACCGGGCTGCAGCCGCCATATGGGCGGCTCGCTCGGGATCGGCAAGAATTGCCGCCAGGGCCGCAGCCAGACGATCCGGCACGTCTTCATGTTCCTCGATGCAGACCGCGGCACCCGCTGCCTCAAGGGCGCGGGCATTGACAAGCTGGTGGTTGCCCGCTGAACGGGCGAACGGAATGAGGATGGCAGGTCGACCGATGCAGCAGATTTCAGCCAGACTCGAGGCACCTGCCCGGGCAATCACCAGCTGGCAGGCGGCCAGCCGGTCCGGAATATCGGCAAAGAACGGTCGCAGCACCGCCTCGATGGCCAGCATCCGATACCGCATCGCCAGGGCATCCGCGGCCCTTGCCTGGTGTTGCTGGGTCAGCATCAGGCCCCTGCACAACCGTGGGTCAAGGCGTTCGAGTGCTGCCGGCACCGCCGAGTCAAAAAGTGCAGCCCCCTGACTGCCCGCCATCACCAGAATCCGGTTGCCGGTCGTTCCGGGTGGCGTGTAGGTCCGGGCCGCACAGGCCTGGATCGCCCTGCGCACCGGGGTCCCGGTCCGCCATGTGGCAACGCCTCTGGGGACCGGTGTGCCCTCTGTGGTGACGGCAAGGCGCCGGGTCAGGCGGACAAGAACGCGATTGGCCAGTCCCATCCGGGCATTCTGCTCATGCAGCAGCGACGGAATCCGCAACAGCCAGCCGGCCAGAAGGGGTGGAAACGTGGTGTAGCCACCAAATCCGACCAGCACGACCGGACGCTCCCTGACCATTGCGAGCATGGCGGCCAGCAGCCCGGCGAGAATCTTGAAGGGCATCGTTGCCACCCCCCGCCAGCCATGTCGGGCATGGGTTGCTGACGGGACGGTCCGGACGCGCACCGAGCCGGGCAGACCGCCAAGATAGGTCCCCCCGCGATGATCGACGAACAGGACCACCCGCCACTGATGTGCCAGCATGGCTTCGGCCAGGGCCTGGGCAGGAAAGACGTGGCCACCGGTCCCACCGGTTGCCAGGGCAATCAGGGGTGGATCAGGACGGGGCATGGGACACCATCCCCGGGTGATGGCCGTCCGGGATCGATCTGTCCTGATCCTCTGGTGTGCGGGTCAGGGCCAGCAGCATGCCAAGGAGCAGCCCCACAGCCAGCAGCGAGGATCCACCCTGGGAGAGAAACGGCAGGGTCATGCCCTTGGGTGGAATCAGGCGGACGGTGACCAGGAGATTGATGAGGGCCTGGAGGCTGAAGGTCGTGATCAGGCCAGCCCCGGCAATGCCGACGAAGAGACTCCTTGACCGCGAAAGCCGGCTGAGGGACCGCCAGAGCAACACCACAAAGAGCAGCACGATCAACCCGACCATCGCCAGACCGTATTCCTCGGCAGCCACAGCGATGATCAGATCGGTGTGGGCATCCGGGAGCGTCCACTTGACCGTCCCGTTGCCCTGACCCATGCCGAGGAGGCCCCCATTGATGATGGCATTCGTGGCCATATCGAGCTGCGCATAGGTCGTCCCGCCATCCCCGAGGATTTCAGTGACAAACTCATCGATCCGGGACTGGAAATGCTCGGAATTCCGATAGGCGAGATAGCCGGCGGCCAGGGTCAACAGACCGATCACATAGAGGAGCAGCATCGAGGCCCCGGAGACAAAATAGACCACGCACCAACCGGCCAGAACCAGGATCGATTGACCAAAATCGGGCTGGATGACCAGCAGCCCGACCACCATGAGGGTCAGAAGCAGTGACAGGATGTACCCCTCTGAACCCAGTTCCTCCCGGGTCGCCGCGATCAGCCAGGCCGTGACCATGATCAGGCCGGGCTTGATGAATTCAGACGGTTGGAGCGAGGCAAATCCCAGTGAAAACCAGCGCACGGCCCCCTTCTGGAAATCCGTGCCGAAGAAGGGCAGCAGGGCCAGCAGCACGAATGCCGCCAGAAAGAGCAAGCAGCCCAAGCGGCGGGCGTTCTGAACCGACAGCATGGACAGGGCCAGCATCAACCCGATGGCCCCTGAGCCGAAGACGACATGCTTGCCGATCAACAGCATCACGCTGACATCCCGTTTCTCGGCCAGCGGTGGGGATGAGGCGAAACTCAGGATGATGCCGATGAAGAACAGGGCAATGACCACGCCGATGGACCAGATATCGACCGTCCGCCACCATCTCGGCAGCAGGGGGTCGGCACCATGCTCTCCTGCGTACGTATCTGCCACCACTCTCTCGCACCCTGTCTGAGACCTGCCATTGGTCAAACTTTCGTGGCTCTTGCCGGCCATCGACCTTGCCCATTACCGATCAAATCATCCCCAGTCCAATCATTTCCGCTCTCGCGCCGGGACCCTGGCTGCATCCCGGAACAGGGCTGCGGTGCAGGTCACTCCTCCCGCCCCACTCTCACGATCCGCCGTCGGGCCGCATCAGGACCCGATGGGGCCCGGTCCAGATCAAGGGCAGGTGCTGGTTCAATGGCCAGAACGGGGCGGTCCCGTCTCTTCGGCCATGGTGTCATCGGTGCACTCCCGGGCATCCGGGCTGAAACACGCCCGAATCCGGGCCACGAAGTCGTTGCCGCGCGCCTCGAAGTCCGGATACTGGTCGAAACTCGCCGCTGCCGGGGCGAGCAGGATGGTCTCGCCGGGTCGGGCGTCGCGGACCGCTGCCATCACCGCCCGCGCCATCGTCCCGCAGATCTCGTGCGGTGTAATCGCCAGTTCCCGGGCGAAGTCCCTGGCGGCCTCGCCGACAAGATAGGCCTTGCGAACATGGGCCAGATGATCAACGAGAGGGGCGATCCCTTCCTCCTTGGCCCGGCCGCCGGCAATCCAGCGGATGTTTCCGTAGGCCCTGAGACCCTGCAGGGCACTGGCGGCATTGGTGGCCTTGGAATCATTGATGACGGTGATGCCCCGCCATGTGCCCACATGCTGGCTCCGGTGCGGCAGGCCGGGAAAGGTGGTCAGGGCTGGCAAGACATCTTCAATCGGGATGCCCAGCCCGTCGACCACCGCCAGGGCCGCGGCGGCATTCAGGACATTGTGCCGACCCCGGAGGCCGGGTGCCCCGGTCAGATCCACCCGGGTGGCCGCCCCCCTGTCCCGGGCCCAGACCAGATGATCGTCGGTACATGGGATCACCCGCCCCGGACCCTGCCGGTCTCCATCTGCAATGCCAATGACCCGGGCCGCGCCGATCCGGGCGGCGGTGGTCTCGGCAACGCCCCGCCCCTCAGCCTCATCCAGACCGACGATGGCCAGGTTCAGGCGTGGACCCGCCAGCATCCGTCGCTTGGCGGCAAGATAGCCTGCCACGCCCCCATGGCGATCGAGATGGTCGGGCGAAAAGTTCAGGAACACGGCGATATCCGGGTCAAGACACCTGGCCAGTTCGCACTGGTAGGATGACAGTTCAAGCACCATGATCGCTGTCCCCACAGCCTTGGTGATCGCCGCGACCGGGAAGCCGATATTGCCCGCCAGTTCAGCCCTGTGCCCGCCCGCACACAGCAGGTGATGGAGGAGGGCAGCAGTGGTCGATTTGCCATTGGATCCCGTGATCGCCACGACCTTCGGCCGCTGCCCGACCGGGCAATCCACCGCCAGGCTGTGGAACAAGAGACCGATGTCGTTGTCGACGGCAACGCCCGCGGCCCTGGCAGCGGTCACGAGAGGGTGCGGGACCGGATGGCGGTGCGGGATTCCCGGCGAGACGATCAGGAGATCATCCGTGTGCTCCCCCGCCCCCCAGTCAAAATGCTGGACAGGAATCCCCGCCTTTGCTGCCTTGGTCCGCTGGGTTGCATCATCGTCCCAAGCCATGACCCGGGCCCCGGCATCCATGCAGCATCGGGCCGAAGCCAGACCAGATCGGCCCAGGCCAAGCACGCCGACCCGCCGGCCGGCCAGGCTGCGGTAGAGGCATGTCGAATCGGGCGACATGTCCTTCACTCACCCATCCCGGTCATCACATGTCGGGGTCCGACTGGATTGCATCATTCCATTCGCTTGGGGACCAGGCCAGAGGACTGTCATCGCCCACTTTCAATCATATCCCCGGGAATCTGCATGTCACCGGAGGAGCCAGAACGGTGTTGAGGAGGCACCGTCATCACACCGGCCTGGATGGGGCCTCCCAGTCCGTGATGCGGGCCTTGCATTCGATGCGGTCTCTGCTCTCATCTTGCAGAACCACTGACAGCCAGACAATCCGAGCCAGTTTCTCACCAAGGTCTTCAGGGCGATCCGTGCGTTCGAAATACGGAATTCCGTATGAACTTTCCCCCGTGTGCGCAAACCACTTATCGAGAACACCACCGACCCGTGTGCGCGGATCCCATCCACCCGCCTCGGGTTTGAGATCCAGATTCATCGAGTCGTTTTCAATCTCCTCGGGATCGATCAGCAACCACAGCACACTGCGGAGAATCAGTTTCCGAAAATAATTGCAGTTGTCATGGGTAGCCGGCCAGTCACCGGGATCATCGGTCGGGCGCCAATCGTCGGGATCAAAAATAACGCGCCACGAGAAATGGATTTCATCGTGATCCCAAGAGTAGGTTTCATACGGGAAGAACCAACCTTCGGGGTAAATCTCCTTCAACCGGGTTGCCACCCTGTCCATGCTCTTGCCAACCCTGTACATTCCCCAGTCAAAGAGCGTCAGCGGCTTGTTCATCAGCCAGGTGCTGACCGGACCGGGTTCCGCCCGGGCGGCAGCGGTATGGATCGTGGTTGCCAACAGAAATGCGGTCAGCAGGGCCTGCGGTGTGCGGTTGCATGGGGTCATGGAGTCTATTCCTCGAGAGTTTGTTCATCACTTATACGATCTGGACCCCAACCCGAAACCAGCAGCCCCGGGGCATGTTCAGGAGACATGCAAAACTTTGTGGTAGGCTTCCGTTCAGCCAGTTTGGCCTCTGTTGTTCACGCTTGGCGGCATTGCGCGCACAGACTCTACGATGCCCTTGGGCTCGCCTTGCAACAGGCACCCCGAAGGCAGTCCACCGGTACGGGTGCAGGCCGTAAGGCGGTGGTCGACACATCCGGATGACGGCGCGCTGTCACTGGAGCTCCAGACGCAACGTGCGCCCGACCGCCTGCGCCGACCGCGTCAGGGTGGCCAGCGCCACTGTCGCGTGGTCAGGATCCAGCAACCGGTCGAGCTGCGAGCGGCTGGTGTTGATGCGGCGCGCCATTTCCGCCTTGGAAATCTTTTGTCGCTTCATTTCGGCGGCCAGCTGGAAGGTCAGCACCCGCTTGACAGCCTGTTCACTGGTT
This sequence comes from Paracoccaceae bacterium, assembly GCA_965215545.1. Lineage (GTDB taxonomy): Bacteria > Pseudomonadota > Alphaproteobacteria > Rhodobacterales > Rhodobacteraceae > MPNP01. The sequence goes on along the minus strand of OZ244066.1, from coordinate 2,011,462 downwards.
CTCTCCAGTGCCCCTTGCTCCCTGAGAAAGTCCGCAAAGACCGTGCCGGCCTCGCCCGTTTCGCTCGCGCTGTTCATCGCAATCCTCTCGGTCTCCGTGCGGCGACGGCGATCGCCGCCTTCTGTGTCGCCAGCCCCGTCTTGATGACACCGTCCGGAAGAACCATGGCACCCCGGTGGACACAAAAGAGCACGCGGGCCATCCGTCCCCCTGACAGACGGCTCCGGATTTCTCACAGTCCTGGCTGTCCCCTGATCGACCGGCATGCCGAGCAGCCAACGGGTGCCGTTGTGACCTTGGACCGGAGCGGCAGCGGGGCTGAATGCGAGGTGGCGATGCATCTCTCGCCCGGCTATACCGCCATGGCCGGGGCCAGCACCAGTGATGCCCTTCCGGCCTTCGAACGGTCCCTGGTCAAGCCGCAGAAACAACTCAGGCGATACAAGCGCCGGCTCAAGGAACACCATTGAGCCGACCGTTGGTGCCGGGGTGCCGGTCCTGCCATCGCGCCAGGCATCCCGGTGGTCTGCCTTGCAGGTTGGCACCGCAGCCAGGGCCGGGTTGGGCGAAGGTGCCCTTCGGCATTCATGACCGCATGATGGCAATTCTGGCAAACGGTGCCGCCAGGTGCTGGTGAGGATCGCCGGACTGGTCTGGCTCAGCGCACCTTGAGGGAGGCCAGACCGATGAGGGCCAGGATGAGGGCGATGATCCAGAAACGGATGACGATCTGGGGTTCCTGCCAGCCCTGTTTCTCGAAGTGGTGGTGCAGGGGCGCCATGCGGAAGAACCGCTTGCCGGTCAGGCGGAAATAGAACACCTGGATCATCACGCTCACGGCAGTGGCCACAAAGAGACCGCCGATGACGGCAAAGACGATCTCGTGCTTGATGAGAACGGCAATGGCCCCGATGGTGCCACCGAGTCCGAGTGATCCCGTGTCCCCCATGAAGATCGAGGCAGGCGGTGCGTTGTACCAGAGGAACCCGAGACCGGCTCCGATCAGACTGGCGGTGATCACGGCAAGTTCACCCGCACCGGGCACATAGAGCACGTCAAGATAGGTGGCGAAATCGATCCGGCCCACCGCATAGGCAATGACCCCCAACGCCCCGCCGGCGATCATGATCGGGACGATGGCCAGCCCGTCAAGACCGTCGGTGAGGTTGACCGCGTTGGCCGAGCCGGCAACGACAAGAGCGGCAAAGGGAACGAAGAGGAAGCCGAGCGGAATGGACAGTTCCTTGAACAGCGGCAAGGCCAGCACCCCCGCAAGGTCGGCGGGATGCAGCCCCATGGCGAGACCACCCACGGCGCCACCGAGGATCAGACCGACAGAGAGGCGGATTGTCCCTGGTACGCCCCGGCTGCTGTTGCTGCGCAGTTTGCTCAGGTCATCAAGCATGCCAAGACCGGCAAAGGCCAGCCCGGTGAGAATGATCACCCAGACATAGGGATTGTCCAGCCGGGCCCAAAGCAGGGCCGAGAGGGACATGGATGCCAGAATCAGGAGTCCCCCCATGGTGGGAGTCCCGGATTTGGCATCATGGTCCGGTCCATCATTCCGAATGGGATTGCCCTGTGGATAGCGGTTGCGCAGCCAGGCCGTGACATGGGGTCCTGCCAGGAAACCGATCAGGAGCGATGTGACCAGGGCCCCGCCCGATCGGACAGTGATGTAGCGGAGCAGATTCAGGGCCCCGCCACCATCGGAGAGTTCCGCCAGCAGAGTGAGCATCACGCAACGCCCTGGGCACGGAATGCACCGCTTGTGTCGAGCTGCCGGAACGCTGCCGCCACCAGCGCGGTCCCCGAGGCCTTTGACCCCTTGACAAGAACAATGTCACCGATCCCGGCAATCTGACCGACCCGGGGGAGAAGATCTTCGGGATTCGTGCACCACAGCCCACGCTTGTCATGCGGCAAGGCTGCATGCAGATGGCGCATCAGCGGACCGATGCAATGGATTGTGTCCACCTGCCCGATGGCGGGATGTTCGGCAACGCCAGCGTGCAATTCCACTTCAGCGGCACCGAGTTCCAGCATGTCGCCGAGGATGGCAATCCGGGCACCCGGGCCAGTCATCCGGCCAAGTGCATCAAGACTGGCCGCCAGGCTGGTGGGATTCGAGTTGTAGGCATCATCGACAAGGACAAGGGATCCGTTTTCTGCTGCCGGATCGATCATGATGTCAATCCGCTGCCCCCGCCCATCGAGCGGTTGCCAGTCCGCAAGGGCAAGGGCCGCCATGACAGGATCAGCACCCGCGGCCTCAAGGGCGGCAAGGGCGCCCAGGGCATTGAGTGCGTGATGTTCACCGAGTGCCGTGAGTTTGAAGAGGAAGTCATGGTCGGGCGTTGCGACACGGGCAGTGGTGACCATATCGGTGCAATGGACCTCGCACAGGCGGTAGTCGGCCGCGTCAGTGCGGCCAAATGTGATGATCCGGACACCGACTTGGCGGGCGATGTCGGCCATGGTGTCAAAGGTCCCGGTGTCCCGGTTGAGGATCGCGGTGCCGCCGGGTTCGAGGGCGGTGAGCAGTTGGGCCTTTTCCCGGGCGATGGCATCGAGGGTCCCGAAAGCGGCCAGATGGGCGGTGCCGATGGCAGTGATGAGACCGACGTGCGGTCGGACCAAACGGGCCAGCGGGGCGATTTCACCGGGCCGGTTCATGCCGATCTCGGCGACAAGGTACCGGGCATCAGGCGGCATGCTGGCCAGGGTGAGGGGCACGCCCCACTGATTGTTGTAGCTCTGTGGCGAGACATGGACCAACCCCTGTTGGGCAAGGGTCAGACGCAGCATGTCCTTGCAGGATGTCTTGCCGACCGATCCAGTGACTGCGAGAGCCCGGCAATCCACGGCTGCCCGCCGATCCTGGGCCATGGAATCGAGCGCCGCCTGGACGGCGGGCACCACGAGGAGTGGCGCGTCCGCCGGGACCGGCAGATCCCGGTGCTCGACAAGGGCAGCGGCCGCCCCGGCCGCAAAGGCATCCGGCACGAATGTGTGGCCGTCCCGACGGTCCCTGAGCGCGACGAAGAGCTCACCAGGCCGCAGGGTTCGGGTGTCAATCGAGAGTCCACCGGCTCGGAAGGGCGCGGTGACGATCCCCCCGGTGGCACGGGCAGCCTGGTCATGTGACCAGGCCATCAGATGCCCTTGCCATCGAGCAGGCGGGCGACCATGCTGGCCTGCTCGGTGTCATTGTAGGGGATTGTCGTCGTTCCGATGATCTGGCCGGTTTCGTGGCCCTTGCCGGCAATCAGCAGGGCATCACCCGGCGCCAGCCGGCTGGCAGCGACCAGGATGGCCTCGGACCGATCACCGATTTCGGCCGCTTCCGGGCAGCCGGCCAGGATGGCCTGGCGGATCGCGGCCGGGTCCTCGCCCCGGGGATTGTCATCCGTCACCGTGACATGGTCAGCACACCGGGCAGCCACCCGGCCCATCGGTGTCCGCTTGCCACTGTCACGATCACCACCGGCACCGAACACCACATGGAGATCGCCGCGAAAATGCTGGCGCAATTCCACCAATGCTGTCTCGAGGGCTGCGGGCGTGTGGGCAAAATCGACAATCAGGGCCGAGCGGTTGGCCCGCCAGGCCACACACTCCATCCGACCCGGCACGGTCCGGACGGAGTCGAGAGCGGCAAAGATCGCTTCCGGCCTGGCACCCGTGGCGATCGTCATGGCAGCTGCCACCAGGAGATTGTGGACCTGGAACCGGCCCAGAAGCTCAATCCGGCATTCATGTGGTGCGCCCTGCCAGCAAAATCGGATCTCCTGCCCGTTGTGCGTGGGTCGCTGGTCAATGATGTTGAGATCACCGGTCCCCAAGCCAACCCTGAGCACCCGGTCGGCATGGGCACCGGCCGTGGTCAGCATGGCTTCACTGTTGGGGTCATTCATCCAGATCACCGCAGCACCCTCCTCGGCAAGCAGACGCTCGAACAGGATCTGTTTGGCAGCCCGGTAGGCGTCAAAGGTCGCATGATAGTCAAGATGATCATGGGAGAGATTGGTGAAGGCTGCACAGGCAAAGCGCAGGCCGTCAAGCCGTGACTGGTCCAGACCGTGGGAGGAGGCCTCCATGGCCAGATGGGTGACGCCCTGACAGCCCATGGCATGGAGATGCCGGTGGAGCGTGAGCGGATCGGGCGTGGTCAGGCCCGCCGGGGCCGCATAGGCACCGGCAATCCCGGTCGTGCCCATGGAGGCCGCGGCATATCCGAGCTTGTCCCAGAGCTGCCGACACATATCAGCCACCGAAGTCTTGCCATTGGTCCCCGTGACGGCAACGATTGTCTCGGGCCGCTGGTTGTACCAGCGTGCGGCAAGCGTCGCCAGCGTGGCCCGGGGGTCGGTGTGGACATAGACCGGCACGGTCTCGGGAATGGTATCATGCGGGATGATCATCGCCCCGTCTGCATCGGTCAGGATTGCCACGGCGCCCCGGGCAATGGCATCCATGGCATGATGGGCTCCATGCGTCAGCACGCCCGGCAGGGCCGCAAAGAGATTTCCCTCCCTGACGGCATGACTGGCCAGTGCGAGGCCGGTGATCGGTCTGTCTTCCTGCCCACCGGTCAGGCCGAGACTGGCAAGTGTGTGCGGGGGATCAGCCATCGGATCCGTGGCAGGCTGCAGCACCATCATTGCAGGGTGGCAACGCGGAAGGGGGAATCGCTTCTGCTCGGCCGGATGCCGAGAATGGGGCTGAGGCGGGTGATCATCTCGGCGGCCACGGGCACGACAGTGTTGCCAGCCAGGATGTCATCGACGCCCTCGGGTTGGGGTTCATCGAGAACCACCACGAGGACAAACCGAGGGTCATTGGCCGGGAAACAGGCCGCAAAGACGGCGTAGACCTTGTTCTTGACATATTGCCCGCCCACGATCTTCAGCGAAGTCCCGGTCTTGCCACCGATGGGATAGCCATCGACCCGGGCCCGGGTCCCGCTGCCTTCCTCGACATTCAGGCGCAGCATCTCCCGCACCTGTCGTGATGTCTCGGCGCTGAGGATAACCGGACGTTCCAGTTCGGAACTGTCGCGGCGCAGGATCGTCGGTTCAACCCGGTACCCGCCATTGACCAGTGAGGCATAAGCAGCCGCGAGATGTATGGGTGTGACCGACAGGCCATAGCCATAGGCAATGGTCGCAGTGGTCGAGCGCGCCCAGTAGGATGGCCACATGGGCGCAATGGAGCGGGACTCCAGAACATCCACGGGGTCACCGAAACCGAATCTTTCCAGATACTCCCGCTGGACCGTTTGCCCGAACTCCAGGGCAAGACGCGCCACACCCACGTTGGAACTCTTGGTGACAATCTCTGTGACTGTCCGTTGATTGCGCGGGCTGTAGGCATCCCGGATCGGAAATGTGTCGACAGTGAATGCCCGGGTATCGACAATGGTCTCGGGCTCGACCAGGCCCCGTTCAAGTGCGGTGGCCACGGCAAAGACCTTGAAGACCGAACCGAGTTCCAGCAGCGACTGGGCGGCCCGGTGAAAGAGGGGGTTGGCAGATGTCCTGTCCTTGAGATCGTAGGTGTTGCGAAGATTGGGATCGAAGTCCGGATAGGAGGCCAGAGCGTAGAGTTCACCGGAATGCACATCGATCAGGACCGCAGAACCTCCGAGAGCGTGGAGCGTTTGTGTCCCGGCGGCCAGGACATCCTCGACCGCCTTCTGGGCCTTCATGTCCAGGGACAGGACCAGTGGCTCGTGAGCCCGCTCGGCATCACTGAGCCGCGCATTGTACTGGAGTTCAACACCGGCCGTGCCGATGATCTCGGCGCCATGGGCATCCTGTCGACCCATGCGATTCCCGCCAAGAACATGCGACGCCAGCCGGCCATTCGGGTAGAGTCGGGCCTCGCGACGGCCAAACTCAAGACCGGCCTCACCGATCTCGACAATCGCCTGATACTGGTCGGGTGAGAGCCGATTGGCGAGCCAGACAAAGGATTTGGAACTTGTCAGTTTCGCGAGGGTCGCCTCGGGGTCCAGGCCCGGCACGATCCGGGCCAGAGCCTCGGCCATGCGCCTCGCAGACTCTGTCGACTGGATGTTGTACGGATGGGCATAAAGCGATCGAATGGGCAGATTCGTGGCCAGGAGCCGATGATCGCGATCAACGATATCAGATCGGTGGGAGCTGATCCTGGCGGCCGGGTCCGCTCCGGAGCGGGGTTGTTCAAGATAGGGGAGCAGGGCTGCCCAGACAACCACCAGGACAAAGGCGAGAACGACCAGGTCGCGACCGATCCGGATCCGCCTGACCATCTGTCCTCTGGCACCGTTGTGCAGGCTCATCGGCATGGATTGACCAGTGGCGAACGCCGGGTTCGGGTCGGGGTCAGGGCACCGCCCCGAACATCGTCCCGGGTCAGTGGCGCATAGTAGACCGGTCGGACCTCGACATCCTCGAGCGAGGCAATCATCGCTTCAACGGGCACCGGCACATCATTGAAACGCGGGATCTCCGCCAGGCTGCCATAGACGTCCTTGGTGGCCGGAACGAGTTCCAGTTCAGCCAGATAGAAATCGGCCAGACAGGCGATCCGGTCAGGATTGGTCAGATGGGCCCACTCGGCATTGAGGCGCTGCAGTTCCTCGGAACTGCTGCGGATCGCAATCCGGGTTGACTCGATATCAGTCTTGATCAACCGGGCTCGCTCATTGATGCTGTGATTGTAAAATGGCAGCACGACAGCCGGGATGAGCATGATCAGCAATGTGAACCAGCGCATGGACCCTACACCCCGGCACTGACCTTGCAGCCAATCCGCAACCGGGCCGACCGGGACCGCACATTGCGGGCAATCTCGTCGGCATCCGGACGGATGAGTTTGCCCATGGCCCGCATCATCGACTTGCCCTCGGCGGGTGCCGGGTGATGCCGGTTGGAGCGATGGGCAGGCTGCAGGAATGACTTGACGAGCTTGTCCTCAAGGGAATGGAAACTGATGACAGCGAGTTTGCCACCAGCCCTGAGGACCCGGGCCGCAGCATCAAGTCCTGCCCTGAGTTCACCGAGTTCATCATTGATGTGGATGCGCAGGGCCTGAAAGGTCCGGGTGGCCCTGTGGATCGGGCCGGGGTGCCGGTGCGCAAGGCAGCGTTCGACGAGACCCGCGAGGGCAACGGTCGTCTCGATGGGCTGGTGGGTGCGTTCCCTGGCGATGTGCCGGGCGATGCGGGTGGCCTCGTGCTCCTCACCATACTGACGAAGGACCCGGGTCAGGTCTCCCTCCGAGGCCGTATTGATGAACCTGGCGGCTGTCATGCCGGTTGCATCCATCCGCATGTCGAGCGGGCCTTCCAGACGAAAGGAAAACCCCCGTTGGGCGTCTTCGAGTTGCATCGACGAGATGCCGAGATCAAAGACGACACCATCGATGGGGGCTGCGGCCTGGACCGCTGGCAAGCGGTCAAAGGCACCAAAGCGGTCATTGACAATGATGCAGGCGGCCTGGCGGTCAGCGAGAGTGTCTGCTGCGACGCGGCAGGCTTCCGGATCCCGATCAATACCGATAACGCAACGGGCCCCGTTGTCGAGCAGGGCCCGGGCATAGCCACCTGCCCCCAGCGTGCAGTCGACCCAGACACCGGCAATCGGACGCAATGCGGCAAGGGCGGCATTGAGCAGGACCGGGACATGCTGGGCAACGTTTTCGGACATGGCCGACCTCAACCATGGACGTTGTGGCATGCATCGATGAGAGCAATCGGATCGATGGCCTCGGGACCCTCCCGGAACATGGACGTGAGGGTCTCCTGATGGGCCTGGAAGCGCTGCGGATTCCAGATCTCGAAGGATTCGCCCTTGCCGGCGAAAATCACTGATGTCTGCAGATCGATCTTTGTCCGAAGGTGCTCGGCCAGCACGAGGCGGCCCGTGGGATCAAGCTGGACCATGACCGACCGGGTCTGGAAAAAGAATTCGAGAAATTTCCTTTCATGGGTTGCCCGTCCCAGGTGAGCGATCGCATCATCGATCTTCTGGATGGTGGATTCGGAATAGCACTGCAGGCATTCGAGACGATCGTCACCATAGACAATCGTCAGGCGGGCGGGGTCCTCCAGGGCATCCGCCCCACGCCCCGGGGTGGCGAGACGTCCCGCATTGATGGCCCGACGAAAATCGGCCGGCACGGCGACCCGCTTCTTTGAATCGAGACTGTGGCGGAACTCGCCGCGGAAATTGATGGCCAAGAGTGCGTCCCATCCCTGCCAAGCCAACCGAGAACAACAAGAATCTCACCGCGCATCCAACGAACCGACAATGGGCCCGACCAGGATGACTCGACATTCATTTGGGGGAGGGGGAGGGTGAATATCCTGTCCTGTCCAAGTCGGGACCCATATTGCCTTAAGACCTTGCGAACCTTTCCTGTGGCGCAGCCACACTCCATGATCTGGGGTCTCGCGCAGGTATTATATGGGAATTCAAGGGAATTCAACCCACAAGATGAGATCAGCACCAATTCATCCCACCTTGGCCACAGTCAACTCTTATATTGTATGATTTTTCTTTCTGACTACGACATCTGGTCCAATTGGGCCTGTTCCCACCGCCATACTGATTCTCTCAACGGCCCTGAATCGATCCTGCATCCTCTTCCCGGTTGCCGCCTGGTGCCTGTTTGGCAAGAAATCCGGCCATCGTCTGGAAGAGTCCGGCAAGGTCCTCATTGTGCAGGATCGCCGGCACACCGCTGTCGCTCGACCGGACAATGCCCGCCTCCAGGGGAATGGCACCCAGAAAGGGAATCTTCTGCCGCCCGGCTTCCCGGCGGGCTCCGTCCTGGCCAAAGAGATGGGTGGGCGTGCCACAATGGGCACAGACATAGCGGGACATATTCTCAATCAGGCCCAGCACGGGCGTTTTGAGTTCACGGAACATGGTGATGGCCCGGCGGGCATCGGCCAGGGCCACATCCTGGGATGTTGTGACGATGACCGCACCCTGCGGTCTGAACTTCTGGCACAGCGTCAGTTGCACATCACCGGTCCCCGGTGGCAGATCAACCACCAGCACATCGAGTTCGCCCCACTGGACCTGCTGCAGCATCTGCTGCAGGGCCCCCATGAGCATGGGCCCCCGCCAGATCACGGCCTGCTCGGCAGGGAGCAGGGATCCCATGGACATGAACTTGATCCCATGGGCGACCAGCGGAATGATCGTCTTGCCATCAGGTGATGCCGGCTTGCGCCTCTCGCCCATCAGGATCGGAATTGAGGGGCCATAGATATCGGCATCGAGCAAACCGACCGTGCACCCGATCCGGCTCAGGGCCAGGGCGAGATTGGCCGCCACCGTGGACTTGCCCACACCACCCTTGCCGGATCCCACAGCAATCAGGGTCTTGATCCCCTTGAGGTCACCCGTGTCATCCGCCCTGGGGTGACGGCCAATGCGCAGATTCGGCGGGGACCTGGCTGGCTGCGTATGCGCGGTCATGACCACATCGGCCCGCTCGACCCCATCCATGGCCGCAACAACCGAGGCCGCCGCTGCCCGCACGGGCTCCATCCTGTTGCCGAGTTCGCCGGGGACCTCGAGGACGAAACTGACTCGGGATCCGTCGATCGTCAGGGCCTTGACGAGGTCAAGTGTGATGATGTCCTTGCCATCCGGCAGCACAATACTCCGCAATTCCTCGAGAACTGCCTCCCTGCTCGGTGCCAAGACCCACTCTCCATCAGCCTGCCGGTCCAGCTGTCCATACCAGAGGGGCCGGCCGCCATGCCACCGGATTTCGGGTCTATCCCAACATAGGTACGAAAAGTCCCACAGGATGTGTGTGCGTCGACAGCGCCTGAGGCTCTGTCTTCGGGCCGCTTGGCCCCGTTGACACGGGCCGGGCCGCTCTGGACACGTGTCCCACTTGACGTATCGTCTGTTGGGGACAATCGCGACCGCCCGGTGCCCCCTGTGGACCCAAGGGCGCGCGAGCGCCCAGCCCGGAAGGGTTCAACCGGGACAGTCCACGGCACCCTGTACCGGGGTCAACAGCGGGTTCGTCCCGACCCCGATGCCGACGGCATGCACCGCCCGCAACTGAGGGGGATCGGTTGGCGGCATTTCGGGAGGCAGAGAATCCCATCAAGTCCTTGTCAAGCCGGGACACAACCAAAATCCTGTGGGACTTTTCGTACCTATGTTGATGGACCCGAATTTAAGCGGAGTCAATCCGGGCTATGTCTGCATGGTCGTAACGAAACCAATACATTGTTGCGCGTTTCCACCAATCAAGTTTTTGGAAATAATCACGTCGATCCCAAGCTTGGCAAACTTCATTATGACAATCTCTATTCAATGCCCAGAAAATCGGAGGTTCATTTTGTTCAATACGAAGACGTGTTTTTGTCCATTCTTTTAATTTTTCTTCTGTGCATTCCGATTCCATCGCAATTTCCAGATCGCTAAACCTGTTATGCAAATTTCTATGAAGAGCCGCTTTATTTCCGGGTGCGTAAACGAGAAGAAAGGCGGCAATTGCCGCGGCAACACCACCTAAATACTCTGTCCACCATATTAAAGAAGTAACAGACGCCGATCCCATTAAGATTGTAGCAAACATCAACAATTTTTCAATTGTTTCATATCGGCCGACCATTCTTGCATGATAGCGAATTGATCTTTCAACACCAAATCGAAGTTTGTATTGCTTTTCATGAAGTTCATCATTCATGGTCAAACCTCATTTTTTTGGCGGTGGCGGTGGCGGTGGCGGATCCCTATCTGTAACCGTGTTTTTGTTTTCACCATGAGTCGGTGCTTGTTGGTTCGGGCCTTTTTGGAGACTATCGCGGCTTGAATCGGAAGGTGACGGGGATTTTTGAGTGGTATCCTTGTCGGCCATATATTGATTCTCTTTGGTAATTTTAAAGAATTAATAAACACAAAAATTTTGAGATTGCAAAAAGTTGTCAAAGCCCCACCACGGCCCGCGCCTCGGCTTGTTCCATCCCGCCGTCCAACAGCTGCTTGAACGCCCGCGCCCGCAGGGCAATATCCGCCTGAAAGACCTTGCTGGCATCAAGCTGAATCGAGATTCCCAATTGCGCCGACATGTCCGTTGCCAGCCGATCCGCCCGTTGCTGGAGCCGCACGGCAAACACGCGTTGCGCCTCGCGGATCGCCGCCGGTACTGTCGATCATCGCGACCAGAATCCCGCACGCGCCCGCAATCTCCGCCGTCAGCTGCGTGCGGTTTGAAGCCACGCCCTCGGTCGGCATATAGGCGACCTGCCCCGGCGTGATCGATCCCGATTGCCCTTGCAGATGGCCGCTGCCCGGCGCCAGCACGGCCATTTGCCCGCGCCGTCTGCCCGTCAGCCGGATCGACGCCCCATCATCCCCCGCCTTCCGTTCCCTCTGCGAAAAGTAGAACGGCTCGCCTTACAGTTCCTTGACCGCATCCCGCACCGCAACACCGCTTGATAACTGTTGGGGTCTATCCCAACATAGGTACGAAAAGTCCCACAGGATGTGTGTGCGTCGACAGCGCCTGAGGCTCTGTCTTCGGGCCGCTTGGCCCCGTTGACACGGGCCGGGCCGCTCTGGACACGTGTCCCACTTGACGTATCGTCTGTTGGGGACAATCGCGACCGCCCGGTGCCCCCTGTGGACCCAAGGGCGCGCGAGCGCCCAGCCCGGAAGGGTTCAACCGGGACAGTCCACGGCACCCTGTACCGGGGTCAACAGCGGGTTCGTCCCGACCCCGATGCCGACGGCATGCACCGCCCGCAACTGAGGGGGATCGGTTGGCGGCATTTCGGGAGGCAGAGAATCCCATCAAGTCCTTGTCAAGCCGGGACACAACCAAAATCCTGTGGGACTTTTCGTACCTATGTTGATGGACCCGATTTCCCGCCGACATCCCGCCGGGTCCCGAGGCATGCAACACCGCGAAGCCGGGATTGCAAAACCGTCAATTGAAAATCCGGCCCGTCAGTCCGATATGTCGCCGTGACCAATGGTGGTCACTGTGCAACGTGAAAGGAATACACCCATGGCTGTCATGGATTTTGGACACAGCAACGCTGGATCATTTGCCGCCGCGCTCTTCAGTCCAGTCAAGGCTCTGTTGGATTGGTTTGCGGGCTATCGGAACGCCAAACGGGTCACCGAACAGCTTTCGAGGTTGAGCGATCGGAGCCTTGATGATCTTGGACTCGCCCGATCCGATATTCCGCGCATCGCCCGCCAGTCGCGCAAGCGCCATACCCTCTGACCCTTCGTCGGGTTGAACCCCCGGACCCCGATGGTGCCATCCCGGTATCGTCGGGGTCCTGTTATCTTGTGATGGGGTGCAGGTAGTCCTGCATGACCATCCTGGCTTCATTGTCATCGAACCGGACCATGATGCGCCGGGCACTCACAGCATGGACCGTGCCCGCACCGAAGCGTCGGTGATTGACGCGATCACCGATCTGAAGCCCTGCGGCTGTCTCCTGTCTTGACGGGAAAGCCTGCATCGGGGGACGGTGCAGTTCTGACGGGTGGGCAGTTTTCGGGCGGCGATCTGACGCCGACCAGCGCCCGGGACTGGTGGTCATCCGGTGTCGCAAGGTCGAATCATCCGGTCGGACCAGTCGCTTGTGTTGCGTGGGAATTTCCATGAGGAACCGGGATGGGTAGGCCGGGTTGTACACGCCAAAGCGGAAGCGTCGATTGACATGTGAGAGAATGCAGCGCTCCATGGCCCGGGTCAGACCCACATGCGCCAGCCGCCGCTCTTCCTCAAGTGTCTCATCGAATGCGAGGTCCCGGCACAGTTGCAGGACCTCGGCCAGTTCCTCGGGACCGGGGGAGCCGGACCATCCGTTGACCCGCTCGATCAGATCCAGCCCATCGGCCTCGGTCACCGCACAGTCTCCGGCGGTGGCCAGGGCCATGCGGCTGAGGGTCTGCATGTGGGCAAGGGTTGGCCTGTCCGGATCATCCGAGACATAGGTCCGGATCATCCCGGCCAACGCCTTGGCCTGGGTCCGGATACGGGACACGGTGGGCTCGGCACCGGGTTTCAACCAGGGGAGGATGCCCTCCTCCCAGGCCACCAGAAACATCACCGGATACTCACTGCCCTTGGCCGCGTGCAACGTCATCAGGGTAACCACGGAGCGTCCGGCGCCGGGGTCGACAATCTCTTCGGACATCAGACCGACATGCTCGAGGAAATCACCCAAGGTCTGGTGGCGACCTGCGAAATCGACAAATTTGTCCAGGTTCTCCACCCGCTGGGCGGCATCTTCAGACTCCAGTGTCCGGTAGTAGCCAGCGATACCGCTTTCCTCGATCACCCTCCGCACCAGGGTCCTGACCTCCTCATGCCGCTGTTCAACCGGTTTCGGTTTGGCACTGGCCCCCGGTCGGGCCTCCGCCTGCCCGAAGGCCGCCGCCCAACGCTCCACGTGATCGAGAAACGCCCGGATCCGCCGGGACGGAGCGGCCGCAAGGCCCCCATCCTCGGCCAGCGATCCAGCAACCGTGAGCATCGGGGCCGATGTCTCACTGGCCCGCTTGCGGATGACGCCGACAGTCTTGGCACCGATACCCCTCGACGGTGTGTTGACAGCCCGCTCGAAGGCCCAGGAATCCGCGCCATTATGGCACAGGCGCAGATAGGCCAGGACATCGCGGATCTCCTTGCGCTCATAGAATTTAGGACCACCGAAGACCTGGTAGGGAACGCCGGCCTCGACCAGCGACTGTTCAACTTCGGCCAGACAGGCCCAGGTTCGGGCACTGACTGCGATGTCGGCGAGCCGGTAGTCCGGTTGCCCCTCCACAGCCAGGGCACGAATCGCCTTCACGACTCCATCAGCCTCAGCCCGGTTGTCCCGATAGTTGACGATCTCGACCTGCATGACGTCCCGCTCGCAGGTCCCTTCGGCACAGCGCAGCGACTTGTCATGACGGTTGGCATTGTTGCGGATCACCGCCACCGCGGCTCCCAGGATATGTTCCGTCGATCGATAGTTCTGTTCGAGGCGGACAAGCCGGGCGCCCGGGTAGTGGTCGGTAAAGCCCAGCATGATCTGGGGCTGGGCCCCCCGCCAGCTGTAGATCGCCTGATCATCATCACCGACACAGCAGACATTGTTGCCCCGTTCGGTCAACAGGCGGAGCCAGATGTACTGGGCACGATTGACATCCTGGAATTCATCGACATGGGCATAGCGGAACCGGGTCTGATACCGGGCCTGCACATCCGGATGCTCTCTCAGGATCGTCACGACATGCAGGATCAGGTCCCCGAAATCGACAGCGTTCGCCACCCGCAATTCGTCCTGATACCGCTGGTAGATCTCCAGGGCCTTGCCGCCCAGTTGGGAACGATCATGCGACGTCAGATCACCCGGCGACTTCGCCCGGTCCTTCCATCTGCCGATCAACCCAGCCACCCGCTTGGCGGGCCAGTCCCGGTCATGGAACCGGCATTCGGTCAGGATGGTCTTGAGCACGCGCGTCTGGTCCCGGTCGTCGTAGATCGAGACCCTCTCATTCAGCCCCACCAGCCCGGCATGTGACCGCAGGATCCGGGCCGACAGGGAATGGAAGGTCCCCACCCAGGGCAGGTGGTGCGTCTCCACCCCACTCATCCTGCCGATCCGCTGCTGCAATTCGGCGGCAGCCTTGTTGGTAAAGGCCACGGCAAGAATTTCATCCGGGCGGGCCAGGGCCAGTTTGAGAATGTGGGCAATCCGGGCCGTCAGGGTCCGCGTCTTGCCTGTCCCGGCCCCCGCGATGATCAGGACCGGACCCTCCAATGTCTCAACGGCGACCCGCTGCTCGGCATTCAGACCCCTGAGATGGGTCATGCTCCCCGACCCTGGTGCCATCGCCTCTCCCCGCTCCATCATTCCCCGCCCGGCACAGCCACGCATTCCATCCGCGCAATGGCATTGCCAGGACGGTTTGGCAATCCAACCATACCCCTGTTCACATTCCGGCCCGGTCCCATCGGATCATGGCCCGGTCCCAGATGACAGCCCCCATCAGGGCGACACGGCTGCCAACCCGTGATGGCTGTCCCGGGTTGAGTCTGCCACCCAAACGCCCTGCGGAGTCGCCCGGGCGGGGGTCTCCATCACCGCATTGAACGTGGTGCCGGATGCATTTCGATCTCGTTCCATGTCCTTGATTCCATGACAGACGCCCTGCTTCCGTCCTCCACGCACGAGCGGCAATCCTGCGCGGGACGATCCTTGGCACGACGTCCCTTGCGATCCCGATATCCGGGGATGCTCCATCATGCATTTGAGTCCAACCCAACTGGTTGCGTGGCCGATGAAGCCTGGGCCTGGCAATCCCACATCGTGTCTCCGACCGGGGAGACGCTACCACATTCATCACGCGGAAACAGCAATTGAGGCAATCGTCCGCCAGGACTCATGTCATCTCCAGATCCGGCGTGGGTCGGTTCGGGATCGCTGCCTGCTTCGGCGGGAATCAGATGGTGGCGCAACGCTCTCCTTCGTTGACACGATCCATACTGACACCAGCGGGTTCGGGCAGCACTGCCATGTTTTGTGATGCCCCTGCGAAAACAAACGAATTGGAGAAAGGATACGCCATGGGAATCCGACCCGGATGCAGCGTTCTGGTTGTCAGGCCCGCGACAATCCGGTATCGACGGCGTCAGACTGCAGGTGTCAGTTTCGATCAGCGGGCGTAGCTCAGGGGTAGAGCACAACCTTGCCAAGGTTGGGGTCGTGGGTTCGAATCCCATCGCCCGCTCCATGGAGCGACTCACAATGCAACTGACCCGACAGGTCAGGGCATGGCCCTCAAATTCTTCGGACCAGCATCTCTCTTGCCCACCTTGCGCGTGTGACGATGAGAGTTGAATGTTTCTGGGCAATCGTCCGACGATGGTCGGGCAGGCCGAGACTGCTCAATGCCGCATCGGCATTGCCGATGATGGCATCTGCGATTGCACCGAATCGGCTGCGCACGAATGGTGCCCGGATCTTGATGTCCCTGGCAAATGTCTCGAGATCAGCTGGGGACACCTCTTCAAGTGTACGGCGCCGACCAATTTTCATGGCAAAGCGTTGGCTGAGGTCAGGATAGACAGCTGTACAGAGGAGATCATAGAGCGGCGCCAGTTCCGTTCTGCCCGGCAAGGAGAGCAGGCTGAAATTCTTCGCATGGGCATCGGCATTGCCGATGATGGCGTTGAACAGTGCCGCATCAAGGAGTTTGAGGGTTTCAACCGCTGGCCGGGTCACCGTTCGGCGAACGAGAGCAAAGCAGTCCCTGAAGACCGGCCCGCCATCACTCGCATATTTCCTTGCTGACGTGATTCCGAGCGCCTGGCAGAAGTCTTCCTGGTGCAGGCGTATGGCATTGCCATCCTCGTTGACCTGCCGGTCATAGCGTTCGATCAGCAGGAAGCGTTTTCCGCCAACACTGCGATATTCGACCGATGCAGTCCTGAGACCGATGGCGACGGCAAGTTGCATGCAGTACGCCTCGTTTTCTGATGTACCGACAAACGCCCCGATTTCCGGCTTCAGAATGTGCGTTGTTGGCTGGCCGGGTGCTGGCAATGCAATCTTTCCATCCCTGCAGATCACGGGCAGTTTGGACTGTGCACCAGCCAGCGAGAGTCGCAGGCCGGCGTCCTCGCCCGCCAGCATGGGCCGGATCGGCAATCGATTGATGAGTGCTGCCAACTCGTCATCGTTCAGGGTTCGAGGGAGCGCTTGTAAATCGACAGGAGCGGGCTTCCTGTTCTCGGGCCAGACCTCGATGGCCCCGGCGACGTCACCGCCGATTTTTTCGAGTAACCGGAAAGTGTTTTGCTCGGAGATGCCAAGTGCCTTTGCGATGGCTGTACGCTGGGACGCTTCCGGCAGGAGCCCCTCAAAGAAGGGAAGAGTGGCACGCAGGTCAAAGGGTTTGGTCTGGAGGGGCAGGGATGCTGAAACAGGCCGCACATCCGGCCTTGCAAGCCAATCCGCCTCATAGGAAAATTCGGTCTCCCCGTATTCATTGTGCACAAGACGGCCAACGCAGTCTCCATCCCACCAGACATTGAGGTGCCGGGTCATGCCTCTGGGTCGTCAGGCACAGTCAGGACAACATCGATTCCAAGTGCTTCGAGAACTGCCAACGTCTTGCCGAGTTGTGCGGACGTCTTGCCAGACTCCATCTCGATCAGAAACCGCACGCCGACATTGGCGGCGGCGGCAAGTTCAACCTGACGCAAGCCTTGACCCTTGCGGGTTCTGCGAATGATCGTTCCGATCTCTCTTGGAGTCATCTTTTTCTTCCTGATCGGGAAGATAGACCAATCCGGCCCTCCCGTCAAGCAATTCATTCCCGCTCGGGTATATTGACATCACGTGTCAATTCGTAACTGTTCAGGGTCTTCCCGACCCCCACGCCCGGCCCGCCGCGTGGGTGCCTGACACTGCCTGTCGTGTCCCCATGAGTTCGGCACCCAGGACGGCCCAAGCCGCGGTGCCAGGCCGCAGGCCAGCCTCCCGTGTCAAGACCCATCGACGATCTTGAGTCATTGGCCAGCCCGGTTGCTGTCCTGACGGCAACCCTTGCCGACCGCGATGCCGTCATTGCCGGGTCTGCGGGATCGGGTTACCGCGCTCCGCACCACGATCGCCGTCCAGGCCGCGCGCATCGCCGACCACGATCCTGCCACCGGCACAGGCTGTGGCGGTCCCCTGGATGCCAGCCTGTCCGTCGGGTCGGTGGCCCGGCAGGTCCATGATCGTTCGGAGCCAGCCTCCCGTGCGGTCACCGAACACCGGTCCCCCGTGGCGGATGCTGGGAATTAGGCCGCTGATTGGGCTCCCCGTATCCGCGATCAAAAATAGGCAAAAAACCCGGTAGATCCCGGATCGACACCCGTTCCGGTGTCGAAGTCATCGTACCGATGTTAACCCATCGGGTGAGTGCCATGCTACACACAACCGCTCTCCCCTTCACCATCACATGCGATGCTGCTGACACCACCCCGAACGGCGGTGTGGTCCCGCCTCCGGGCATGCTGGCCAGGCTCAAGGTTCTTCACGATCTCCCCGGATCCCGGCGGCGCACCCAGGGCTGGTGCGATGGCCAGATGATCCTCGCCATCACGCTCGTGAACATCATCGGCACGGGCCGGGTCGCCGATGTGGACCGGCTGGCGGCCGACAGTGCGCTTGTCCGACTGGTGCATCGGTCCGGGACTGTGCTGCCCGGTCTCGCCAAACGCACACTCGCGCAGCGCTTCCGGTGGGGGCGGAGCGGACCTTTCCCCACCCATGACCTCTGATGGACCCGCTCCCACCTTGCGATCCCGATGGGTGTCATGTCGCCATAAGCCCGAAACAAACGTTCGTGAATACCGCCATAGTTGACTACAGGGTGCCCAAGAAACTCGACGAGGACGGGGACATCGTCACACCCGACTACACTGGGCCCGTCAAGGTGGCCGTGGTGTCGAACGACACACGCTTGGGGAAGATTACCATTGGGGAAAAGGACCTGGGTACACTCACAAACACTCACTATGGTGAAGGCCACGGGTTCGGTGGTCGCGGCTTAACCAAATGGTACCTACCTTTCACGGGTCTTAAACCGGACCATTATTATGCCTTGGTGATTTACGGCACAGCTCAAGGCTATAATCGTGACAATCCGTTTTCCCGCAAATGCTTCCTGACCGCCAAGGGTCCTGCATCCTGACGGGACACCCGTCTCTGGACGCCATCCATGGAACGGCGACAGACATCCACCAGCTTGGGGCTGGTTCAGGAAAGGGGCAGGGCCGAAACAGGTCAATCCATGGTGTCCAAGGACTTTCCGCGGTCCCGTTTGACGATGGTGAGGATGGTCTTCTTGCTGATTCCGAGGGTGCGGGCGATTCAGCGGTAGCTGCGCCCGTCCTCGACGGCCTGGAGGACCTTGGGAGCCAACCTGTCCGCTTGCGGTCGCTGTCCGGGCCACCGTCCGAGCGTCACCCCCCGGGCTTTGGCCGCCGCCAGTCCCGACTTCACGCGTTCACTGATCAGGTCTCGTTCGAACTGGGCGATCCCGGCCAGCAGGGTGGTCATCATCCGGCCAGCTGATTGAGTGTCGCAAGAAGATCCAGGGTCAAGCGGCCCCATCGCGAGAGTTCGGTGACGAGGACGGCAGTGATCTGTCTCGCCTGGGCAAGGCGCAGGGTCCGATCGCGCTCGGGGCGGCGGGCGGACTTCCCCGAGATGGTCTCTGTGAAGGTTCCGACAACTTCAAGGCCACAGCGGGCGGCAAACCCTGTCAGGTCCTCTACCTGTCGTGCACACGATTGATCAGCAGTTGAAACTCGTGCATAGAGCACCGCCGTCTATCCCATTTGAACCTCTCTTGAAACGCGCCCTCTAAAGCCTGTCCAGACCTGGCCCAGGTTCGGGCCAATATTGTCTCATCCGGACTGGACTTCAAGGGGGACACGTGTCCGGACGGGCCCGGTCTGTGTCAACGGGGCCAGGCGGCCCGAAGACAGATCCTCAGGCCCTGTCGACGCACACACATCCTGTGGGACTTTCCAGACCTCTTATGAAACCCCGCATGTCAAGTCGTGAATCAGTCCATGGTGAATCTCCATCCTGGTGGACATGCCGAGCGTGCCCGGGGGACCATCGCGACACCGAGCGCGTGCAACGCCGCGCTCACCTCTTATCCGGTTCGGATGCCGGCACGGTCGCCGGTCCCGTGACCCCAAGACCCCGTTCCGGGCTGCGACGGTCCAGGCGGCCAGGATCCATCTCTGTTCCGGTGCCGCCCCGCGGCGGCCTCCCCGGGGACGAACCGATCACCCAGCCCTCCGGTCGCCGCGGCCGTCCCGACGGGCGGCCTCGGCAAGGGGTGAGGCGATCCTCAGGCCACCAGCCGGGTACCGGTCGGGACCAGACCATTCATGGCGAACCGCCCCACGGTCACGACAGCGGCGATCAGCAGTTTGCGGGCCACGGCCACGATGGCCCGATGGCGGACGCGGCCATCGTGGGCCGCACAATAGGCATGGAACCCCTGGGGGTCGGGCTGAGTGCGGACCCAGCGCCATGCCATCTGGACCCGATGCTTGCGGACCAGCGGGTGGCCGGTCGTGCTGAGCCCCTGGTCATGGTTGACGGTGCCTCTTTGCCCCACACTTTGCGGAACTCTCCCCGGTGACATGCTGCGGGATATCGATCAGGCCTCTCAGTGCTTCATTACAGCCCTGGGACCCTGCACCAGGATGCAACGACAGCCTCAAGGTTCCTGGCATCGGAGATGACCTTGCCGGCAGGGCCGAGGACATGATATCTGCTGAGTTGGTCAGGGCGGTGCGATGCTTTGGGATTGCACAAGGCCCGTCTCTGGGTGCGAGGACAGCGGACCAATGGGCAAATACGACTTCATCATACAGATGGTCAAGGACCAGCTCGCGCCAACACCGATTTCGGATGTCTTCCCAACGGAAGCCGAAAGCTTTGATGGGGATCCCATCCTTCGTATCCAAGTGGTGCTTGGTGAGACAGGCCAGACACTGGATCCCGACAAGGTTCTGGAAATGGGCCGTCAGGCATGGATCAAACTCTTTGAGACGGGAACGGACCGCTTTCCAGTCTTCAACTACATGACGGCAGAGGATGCCGCCGAACGACTCTCCTGATGCAACCCCCGTGCTCTGATTGCCAGTGCGCGGCGGCTACTGGGCAAAGGCCACAAGGGTAAACCCCGACAGTCGGATCTCAAGCGTGCCATGAGCACGGCTTATTACGCCATGTTCCATGCGCTGTTCCGCAACTGTGCCGATTCCTTTATTGGCACGGCACGCGCTTCGCGAAGCCAGCCGGCGTGGAGACAAGTCTATCGGTCTGTGGATCATGGACATGCCAAGAATCAATGCTTGAACCAGAATGTGATGTCCCGGTTCCCTCCAGAAATCCAGAGATTCGCCATCAAGTTCTTTGATTTGCAGAACCACCGACACCAAGCCGACTATGACCCTCTCAGCACATTCACGCGGGCCGATGTCCAAGCAGCGATTGCCGCTGCTGAGACTGCGATTAAAGAATTGCATAAATTCAATATCAAGGATCGGAGAGCATTTGCGGTATGGACAGTGCTGAAGAACAGGAAACCATAGTGTTTGCCATCGTGGTCCTTGGCCGGGTTCGCAGAAGGGGCGCACCGTCCACCGGATTGATGCCCCGATGTGGGGTTCCTCCCAACACAGGTCCAGGGTACGACAGAGGATTGGCGAGTGTGTCCAATCATCACAAGGGTTTGACCCGATTTTGGGCCTCCTGACATGGATGCCGCATCCAGGCGTTGCTGTCAGGAGGACGAGTCCGGTCCTGCCGCACGGCTTGGAGACCGGGACAGGAGGGGGTCTTGCCGCACGGATGCCCGAGCCGGACCCATCCGTGGCTGCCCCAAAAGGATCAGCGAAAGCGGCCGGGATCAGACTGAAGAATCAGTTTCTTGCGGAGAGGGGTTTCCCGATCGGGAACGATCGGTTGTGGACACATCCCTCACAGTTGCTGATGCATGCATGCACGGTGGTCTCCGGCCCGCAACCGGCGGTTCACGGAACGGCGGGAAAACGTGCCCCCCCCCTACGGCTCTCGCGCCACGACACGCTGCAGGGTCGCTTCCACGTCATCCTGCGGGGTCCTGTCCAGCATCCAGCAGGTCCTGATGGTATCGGCCCATGTCCACGCCACTGCCAGCACGTTGGCTCCACTCCGCTATCTCGCCGCACCACTCTCGATGATTGTCGGCATCCTGTTCTTTGATGAGGTGTTGACGGCAAGTTTTCTGCTGGGACCCCTCATCGTCGTCCTGACCACCCACTATATCGTGGTGCGTGAAAACGTCAGGAAAGCGGCTCGCCCGGAATGATGTCCGCAAGTCCGTGTGCCGGCACCGGATTGGGATGGGGACCAGCCCGTCCGACCATTGCCGGGAGGGAACGATGACGCCTGTTCAGGCTGCCGGGGCCTCGGGCTTGCGTGCAAGGACGAAGTACATCGGGGTGAACGTGCCGGTTCGTCCTCCTGCAACCAGTGCATCGGCACCTGTGTTCAGAAAGGTGCTGACATCACGTGAGCCCTGAGGGACCAGACGCAGTTTTTCCCCGATCAGCAGCGTCAGGTTCGTGACAGCCCGGCCGAATGGCGTGCGGGGGATGGAGGCAAGCGAGAACTGCCGGCTGTCGAGTGACCGATACCACGGGGTCCGGGGATCTGAGTCGGTGGCCCGATCATGGGCTTCCAGGATCTCAAAGCCGGCCTGCCGCAGGGATGTGCGGACAGCTGATGTGGTCGGGATGTCCGGCAATCCGTTGCCCAGGATGATTTCATCCTTGATTGCCCGGTGTTCAGCCCGTTCAGCATCGTAGATGTCAGTCAGGCACCATTCGTAGGTGGCAAAACAACCACCGGGACGCAGGATGCGGTAAATCTCCCGGAACAGGTCGGTCTCGTTGGGCGCGTGGACCGTGGCCTCGATGGCGTAGGCGGCATCGAACTGACCATCCTCGGCGGGAATCTTCATGAAATCACCCTTGATGAATCTGCACAGGGACTCCACATCGCTGGTGTGCTTCCGGGCGATCTCCAGCTGGTAGCCGTTGTTGTTGATTCCGGTGATGCTGGCACCGGTGTGGCGGGCCAGAGTGCCCATCGGCCCGCCCACCCCGCAGCCGATGTCGATGGCCGTCATCCCCGCCTTGAGGGACAGTTTGTCAGCCAGAAAGATCTGATGTCGGTGGATTGCATCCTTGAAGGACTCCCCACGCCGATGGGCAGCGAAGTGGAAGGAGCGGCCCCAACCGAACAGGTAGAAGTCAGTTGCGAGATCGTAGTAATTGTTGACGAACGTCGCGTATTGCTCCTTGCGCCGTTCCGTTCCGGCATCATAGATCGACGTGTAGCCCTCGACCGTGGCCTTGACCTCGTCAGGCGCGAGACCCACAGGCGATTCGCCGGCCGTCGACATGGCGGTCCGCTGGGTCACGCCAGGGATCTTTCACGCCGGGTGCTGGATGCCCGGGAGCGGCTGCAGCAGCCCGCTGCCTTCACTGGATTCGTCACGGCCAATTCTCCTCCATCCTCGACAGTCCCCATTGGCAACCGGAGGTGGATCACCCCATGATGCCCGGTGATAACAATATCTTGACTATGGCACCTGACGATGAATCACAAGGCCTGAACCGGGGTGCCAACCGGATGCTGACCCCTGGACACCGGGCGGCCCCTCGCGCCCGGTCGTGCAGGGGCCGGCGCCAGGCCAGACGCAGGGTCGGGACCCGCCACTGCTGACGGTGGATTCTGGCGGTGGCGGGATTTATTTGCTGGAAAATATCTGCAGAAAGCCAATAATGCAGATTGCGGGATTGCGGTTGCCGTCTGGGGAATTGCGGTTGCCGTCTGGCTGTCGACATCTGCATCTGACCGGGATGTGGAGACTGGAACGACGGGAGATGTGTCTTGACCAGTGTGAACGAACATCGACGCTGCATGGTTGACGGCCAGGTCAGGACATCCGATGTCACGAAATACCCCATCATCAGGGCCATGCTTGAAATCCCCCGTGAGGAATTTGTCCCCGCAGGCAAGCGGGACATTGCCTATCTTGGCGATCACATCCCGTTGGGCGGCGATCGGGTGATCCTTGATCCGCGAACCCTGGCCAAGATGCTGGACAGTCTCGACATTCGCAATGATGAGATGGTGCTGGATATCGGCAGCGGTCACGGCTACTCGACAGCCATCATCGCCCGGATGGCTGAAGTGGTGGTCTCCCTGGAGGAGATCGAGGGACTCGCCGAAGCCGCAGAACACATCCTGCCACGCGTCTCGATTGACAATGCCATCGCCGTGCAGGGACCCCTTGATGCCGGCATGGTGCGGCATGCCCCCTATGATGTCATCGTGATCCAGGGCGGTGTCGAGCAGATCCCGGCTTCAATCACGGACCAGCTGCGGGATGGCGGCCGCATCGGTGCAATTGTCGTGCAGGGTGTCACCGGGGAATTCCGCATCGGGATCAAGCATGGCGACACAGTGATCTGGAACAGTGCATTCAATGCCATGGCCCCTGTCCTCAAGGGTTTTCGGAACCCGGTCGGGTTTGTCTTCTGACGCAGACATGGAGAATCGAGTGATCCAGACTGGCGAACGGGGCTGGCGATTGATCACCGCCCTGGTGCTGACAACGACAGCCGGCATGGCCGCCCCGGTTGGCCTGGCCCAGACCCTGCCCGAAGTTCTCGGGATGGCCTATCAGAACAGCACATTGATCCAGTCGGCACGAACCCAGCTGATGATCGCCGGTGAGGAGATCACCCGCGCCGAGGCCGGTCTGGCTCCCACGATCGGGATCGAGTCCCAGCTCCAGCACCAGGAGTCCAGCCAGGTCCGCCAGATGCGGGACCGCAGCATCGCCTCAGGCCATGTCAACCTCACTGGCCGCATCCTGCTCTATGACGGTGGAGTCCAGCGACTGGCCGTGGACCAGGCCGGCCTCCGTCTGACCCTGGCCGAACTGCAACTTGCTTCGACAATCCGCCAGGTGCTGCTCGACGCCATCGTCGCCTATCATGAAGTCATCAAGGCCGAGGGGTTGCTCAACCTCGCCCGCAACAGTCTCGGGGTCCTCGAGGAGGAGATGGAGGCGGCCCGGAACCGTTTTCGGCTCGGTGCCATCGCCCGGACGGACATCACCTTTGTCGAATCACGACTCGCGGCAGCCCGGGGGGATGTCCAGCTGCGCGAGGGCGAACTCGAGATTGCGCGGGAACAGTTCAATTTTGTCGTCGGCGCCTATCCCCGGACCCTGACGACCCAATCCCGCTTCCCGGAACTGCCCGCATCCCTCGATGCCGCCATCGAGATGGCATCCCGCTTCAGTCCGGTCATCGCCAGTGCGCGCCAGCAGGTGGAAATTGCCAGGATGACTCATGAGAGTGCGGAACGGCGCCTCAGAATACCACAGATCACACTGGGTGGACGCACTGGCGGTGCCAGCGAATTCAAGGTCGACGGCAACACGAACCGCACCACGGCCATCGACATCACCAGCAATTTCATCCTCTCGAACGGGGGTGCCGGCAAGGCGGTCCTGCGGCAGGCGGCTGGTGAGATCAACCGGGCCCAGCTGAATCTGCGCCAGCAGGCCAATATCATTCGCCAGCGGGTCACCAATGCCTGGATCCGGATCGAGATTGCCCGCTCCGATGTGACCACAGCCCGTGAACAGGTCAAGCACACGGAACTCGCCTTCAACGGGACCCGGGCCGAGGCAGCGCTCGGGGCCCGGTCAACCCTTGATGTGCTGGATGCCGAGCAGGACTATCTGCAGGCCCTGACCAACCGGATCACCGCCGAGAACAACCAGGTCATCGCCATCTACCGGCTCTTCGGCGAGATCGGTACACTGACACCTGACCGTCTCGGGCTGGCTGTGGAGCCATCCGTCGAGTGACAGGAGCGGGCCACCCTGCCCCCTGTCGACCGGCCGGGGGCGATGATCGTCCGGCTGTCCATCAGCCGGGGTCCGATGTCATCGAGCCTCATTGAGAAACCGCCAGATGCGGTACGGCGTCAGGGGCATCTGGACGTCCCGGACGCCCTGGTCCCAGAGCGCATCCTGCACGGCATTGGCAACCGCGGCCAGGGCACCGATGGTCCCGGCTTCACCGCATCCCTTCATGCCGATGGGATTGTTCAGCGAGGGGGTGGGCTCTGAGTGGAATTCGATGAAGGGAAGATCGGCCGCCCGGGGGATGGCGTAATCCATGAATGATGCCGTGAGCAGCTGGCCCGTGTCATCGAACACCACATGTTCCCGGAGGGCCTGCCCCACCCCCTGGACCACACCCCCATGAACCTGGCCCATCACCAGCAGGGGATTGATCAACACACCGAGATCATCGACGACGGTGTAGCGAACGACCGTGCAGGCCCCTGTTTCCGGATCAATCTCCACTTCGCAGAGATGGGCGCCATTCGGAAAGGATCTGTCCCGGATCGTGCTCGTCACCCGGGTGCTGACCAGATCTGCCCTGCCGAGACGCACAGCCTCCTGGCCGACCTCCATCAGGGTCATGAAGCGATTGGACCCGGGAACCCGGTAGGCACCATCCTCAAAGACCACGTCATCGGCCTCGAGGCACGCACGTGCCAGGACTCCCATCTTGTTGATGATCGTATCGGCGGTGGTGTTGATGGATGCCCCCTGCGTGGTCACGGAACGGGAGCCGCCCGTACCGCCGCCCGTGGGAATCCGGTCGCTGTCGCCCTGCACCACCCGGATGCACTCGAAGGGCAGACCGGACCGTTCGTGCAGGATCTGGGCATAGGCCGTCTCGTGCCCCTGGCCATTGGACTGGGTCCCGACCATCATGTCAACCGATCCGTCCGGACCGAAGACGATTTCGGTGGTCTCGTCGAGGTCACCGAGGATGGTCTCGATGTAGTAGCAGAGGCCGAGGCCCCGCAACCGCTTCCGCAGGGCCGACTGCGTCCTGCGGGCGGCAAATCCGGTGAGGTCCGCCTCGAGGACAGCCCGGTCGAGCACCCCGGCGAA
This sequence comes from Paracoccaceae bacterium, assembly GCA_965215545.1. Lineage (GTDB taxonomy): Bacteria > Pseudomonadota > Alphaproteobacteria > Rhodobacterales > Rhodobacteraceae > MPNP01. The sequence continues at coordinate 1,984,868 of OZ244066.1, read as the reverse complement.
GTTGCCGACGTCGATGGTTTCGTCGGCAAAGTTGCGGTACGGAAACTGGTCGGGACGGATGAAATTGCGGCGGCGCAGCCCACAGGGGTCAATGCCCAGTTGCCGGGAGGCGGCATCCATCAGCCGCTCGATGATATAGATCCCCTCGGGTCGACCGGCCCCCCGATAGGCATCGACCGGGGCCGTGTTGGTGAAGATGCCCCGCACGCGCATCGCCGTTTGTGGAATGTCGTAAGCCCCGGTGATCACCTTCTGGGCCAGGGTCGACTGGATGGACTGGGCATACAGCGAATTGTAGGCCCCGATGTTGCAGACGGTTTCGACCTGCAGCGCCAGGATCCGGCCATCATCGTCCAGGGCCAGCTGCGCATCGGTGGTGAGATCACGGCCGGCATTGTCGTTCAGCATGGCCTCTGTCCGGGTTCCCATCCAACGCACCGGGCAGCCCAGCAGGCGGGACGCCTGGGCGATGGCAAAGTATTCCGGATACATGAAACTCTTCATGCCGAACCCGCCCCCGACATCCGGTGTGGTGGCCAGAATCCTGTCCTCGGGCAGACCCAACACCGCTGCGAGTTCCGCCTTGCCGGCCCAGACACCCTGCCCGTTCCAGGCAAAGTGCAGACGATCACCATCCCATCGGGCCAGGCATCCCCGCGGTTCCAGGGCGGTGGCAAGAATGCGATTGTCCGCCAGGGACAGGGACACGGTGTGCGGCGCCGCAGCCATGACCGATGCCACCGCTGCGACATCACCGGCCTGCCAGTCAAATGAGACATTGTCGGGGGCCTCGGCATGCAGGGGTTCGCCACCGGCCTCAAGGGCCAGATGGGGCGGGTGGTCCTCGAGGTCAAGGGCAATGGCCTCGGCGGCATCGCGGGCCTGGCTGAGTGTCTCGGCCACGACCAGGGCCAGCGGCTCCCCCACAAATCGGACCTTGTCCCTGGCCAGGACCGGTCGGGGCGGATCCGGTACGGGTCCTGCATCATCAGGCAACAGATCGACCATCATCCGGTGGGTGATGCCGGTCGCCGCAAGGCACTCGGCGGTGTAGATGGCCCGGACCCCGGGCTGGTCCATCGCCTCCGTGGTGTCGATGGACACGATCGCGGCATGCGCCACCGGAGCGAGGAGAAAGCAGGCATGCAGGGCATCGGAGCCGGCGATGTCATCAATGAAACGGCCCTCCCCCTTGAGCAGCCGGACATCCTCCTTGCGCCGGACGGGCTGGCTCACCCCGAATTTTGTCATGGTCACCGTCCTTCCAGTCCGTGATCGGCCTGATGCGGGGCCGTCCGCATGACGCCCTGGCCGGGCCCGGCTTCTCCCTTGGCACCGCGCAATTGTCAAGTCAGGCCAATCGCTGACGGCAGGCAGGGTCGACCCCGGGTTGCCCGGGGTTGCCCGACCGGCACTGCGGGATCCTGTCAAGGATATTTGATTCCACCTTTGCGCTGTTCATCACTACTGGGAGGGGTCCCTGCCAGGATCAATTCGGAGAGGTAATCATCATGCGGTTCGACCAGCGCCTGCGGTGTCTGGCCCTTGTGTCTGCCCTGCTGCCGATGGCCATCGGGGTCCTGGCTGCCGACGAGGACTGGCTGACCAATCCCCAGGTGGTCGTCGAGCTCTTTACCTCCCAGGGCTGCAGTTCCTGCCCTCCGGCCGACCGGCTGATCCTCGATATGGTTGGCTGCGAGCAGATTCTCCCGCTCGGGTTCCATGTCGATTACTGGGACTATCTGGGCTGGAAGGATGCCTTTGCCTCGGCAAGTTTCACCGCCCGCCAGCGGGCCTATGCCCGCTCGTTCAGGGAAACCATGGTCTACACGCCGCAGATCGTCGTGCAGGGCAAGACCTACATGGTTGGCAGCCGGGCAAGGGATGTCAGACAGGCGATCCGGGCGGTCGGGACCCGCTTGCCCGACCAGGGCATCGGGCTCGATCTCGGCACGATGCGAATCAGTGGTGATGGCATCCGCAACACCCTGGCCCTGACCCTGGTGACGTTTGACCCCGAACTGCAGCATGTGGCCATCGGGGCTGGCGAGAACCGCAACAGGACCATTGCCTATGCCAATGTCGTGACCGGCCTGCGGCAATTCAATCTGGGTCCGGTGCGCAATGGCGCCCTAGCCGTTCCGACCGAAGTTCCGGACCTGCTGGCCGACACTGACGAGAGCGTTGCAATCCTGATCCATGACCGCCGGAACATGCAGATCCAGACGGCCCTGGTCAGGCATCAACCGACCGCCGGTGGACAGTCCTGCCAGAACAATCTCGAGATCTTCTGATCCCAATCTCGAGATCTTCTGATCCCCGCGGCACCGCACACGCGGCCCCGGGCCGGGCCCGGCTTCAATCCCGGCCAGGATTGCAGTATGGGATGCCGGTCGTAACCGAACCGGTCAGGACGCACCATGAAACCCCAATTCGATGCCAGAACGGCTGAATCCCGCATCTATGCGCATTGGGAAACGCAGGGACATTTCAAGGCCGGTGCCAATGCCCGACCCGATGCCGACTCCTTCTGCATCCTGATCCCGCCCCCCAATGTCACCGGGGCCCTGCACATGGGGCATGCCTTCAACAACACGATCCAGGACATCCTCATCCGCTGGCACCGCATGCGGGGCGATGATGTCCTCTGGCAACCCGGAATGGATCATGCCGGGATTGCCACGCAGATGGTTGTCGAACGCCAGCTCGCCGAGACCGGTGCGCCGGACCGGCGGTCGCTCGGGCGGGAGGCGTTTCTCCAGCGGGTCTGGGCCTGGAAGGACAAGTCCGGCGGCGAGATCATCAACCAGCTCAGGCAATTGGGGGCCTCCTGCGACTGGTCCCGCAACCGCTTCACCATGGATGAGGGGTTTCATGATGCCGTGCTGCGGGTGTTCGTCGATCTCTACAACCAGGGAGTCATCTATCGGGGCCAACGTCTCGTCAACTGGGACCCGCACTTCGAGACGGCCATTTCCGATCTCGAGGTTGAACAGGTCGAGGTCGAGGGGACGATGTGGCATTTCCGGTACCCGCTGGCTGATGGCCTGACGTATGAGCACCCCTTGGCCGAGGCTGACGATGGCCATCCCGCCGGGACGGAAACCCGGGACTATCTTGTTGTGGCCACAACCCGGCCCGAGACCCTGCTGGGCGACACCGGTGTGGCTGTCCATCCCGACGATCCTCGCTATGCGCACCTGATCGGCAGGAGCGTCATCCTGCCGCTGGCCCAGCGACGCATCCCCATAGTCGCGGATGCCCATGCCGATCCCACCAAGGGGACCGGGGCCGTCAAGATCACCCCGGCACATGACTTCAACGACTGGGGAGTCGGCGAGCGGTGCGGCCTGCCCGCCATCAGGATCATGACAGGCAAGGCAACCCTGGATCTTCGGGACAACGCGGCGTTCCGGTCCGGTTGCGATCCTCTGCCCGAAGCCCTCGCCCTTGAGGGTCTGGACCGGTATGAGGCCCGCCGGCGCATCGTGAGACTGGCTCGGGACGCCGGGTGGCTGGATGCTGTCACGGAGGACCTCCATACCGTTCCCCACGGTGATCGCTCCGGGGTGGCCATTGAGCCCTTTCTCACCGACCAGTGGTTTGTGGATGCCCGGGCCATGGTCGGCCCGGCCCTGGAGGCTGTCCGGAATGGCCGGACACGGATCCTGCCCCAACAGTATGAACAGACCTATTTCCGCTGGCTGGAGACAATCGAGCCCTGGTGCATCTCGCGCCAATTGTGGTGGGGCCACCAGATTCCCGTCTGGTACGATGATGAGGGGCGGCAGTATTGCGCCGCCACCGAAGCCGAAGCCAGGGACCTGGCGGGCGGGCGGGCAATTGTACGGGATGAGGATGTTCTCGATACCTGGTTCTCGTCGGGGTTGTGGCCGATCGGCACCCTGGGCTGGCCCGCCGCCACGGACGCGATGCAGCGCTATTTCCCTACGGATGTCCTTGTCACCGGTTTCGACATCATCTTCTTCTGGGTCGCACGGATGATGATGATGCAACTGGCGGTCGTCGGCGAGATTCCGTTTCATACGGTCTATGTCCATGCCCTCGTGCGCGATGAGCATGGCAAGAAGATGTCCAAGTCAATCGGCAACGTCATCGATCCGCTGGCGTTGACCGAGAGTTACGGGGCCGATGCCCTGCGCTTTACCCTGACCTCGATGGCCGTCATGGGGCGGGACCTGCGCCTGGCCGAGAACCGGGTCGCCGGGTACCGGAATTTCGTCACCAAGATCTGGAACGCGGCCCGGTACCTCCACCTCAATGACTGCCAGGGAGCAGCCGGGTTCGATCCCACCGGGGCGAGGCATCCCATCAATCGCTGGCTGATCACCCGGACCGCCCGGGTGGCCCGGTCCACCACGGATGCGCTGGGCTCCTATCGGTTCAACGATGCAGCCAACGGACTCTACGATTTCTTCTGGAACCGGTACTGTGACTGGTCCATCGAATTTTCCAAGTCCCTCATGGCCGACCCCCGGAGTGATCTGGCCGCCGAAACGCGGGCCACCCTGCTCTGGTCACTCAGGCAATCCATGCTGCTCCTTCACCCCATCATGCCCTTTGTGACCGAGGAGATCTGGCAGGAACTCAAGCTTGGCAGCCGGGATCTGATCGTTTCGGACTGGCCTGATCTCGATCCCGAGGTGGTGGCTGACCCGGCGGCGGAAGCCGGGATCGACTGGCTTGTTGAACTCATCACCGCCATCCGCTCAACCCGGAGCCAGTTGCGGGTCCCGGCCGGGCGCATGCTGACGCTTGCCGCCCTCAGGATCGATGATCGGGCCGGGCAGATCCTGGCGGATCACAAGGACCAGATCGCCCGTCTGGCCCGGATCGAGGCCTGGTCCACGCACACCGAACGGCCCCGGGAATCGGCCGTCTTCGTCGTGGGAAACTGTGAATTCTGCCTTGACCTGGCCGGGGTGATCGATCTCGATGTCGAGCGGCAGCGCCTGGCCGACGATATCGCCGGTCTCCGGGCGGCATGCCAGAAACTCGAGACCCGTCTGACCAATCAACAGTTCATTGCCAACGCGCCCGCCGCGGTTGTCGACAAGGTGCGGGATCAGCTGCAGGACAAGGGGGCCGAGATCGAGGCCAAGGCGACAGCCCTGGCCAACCTCAACGCCTGAGACCATCAGGGCCGACACCCCTGCCCCGGGCCGGCCCATCGGAAAGGACGATACCGGTTTTGGACCACGTCTTGACCCATCACTCGCTCCGCACAAGCGAGATGGTGACCTGGCTCTGGAAAGACTATCTTGGCCGTCACACGCTGCGGATCCTTCTGGCAACGGTGTTCGTCACTGTCCAGGGCTCGCTTCTGGGACTGCTGAGCTATCTCATCGGCCCGATGTTCGATGATGTCCTCCTGACCGGCAACCAGTCATCACTCATCCTGTTGGGTCTGATGATTCTCGGGATCTTCAGCCTGCGTGGCCTGACCGGGTTCCTTCACCGCCTGATCATGGAATGGGTGGGAGAGCGGGTGAAACTGCAACTGCAGAACGATCTGATGCGCCATGTCCTGACCCTTGATGCCATGTTTTTCGAGGCCAACCCGCCGGGCAACCTGATCTCACGGGTCCTGAACGACTCGGCCGCCATCAAGGCTCTCTGGGCCAGTTTCATCTCGCCGCTGGCCCGGGACATGCTGGCGATCGGGTCCCTGCTGGTCGTGCTGCTCAGCATCGATTGGGCCTGGACACTTGTCACCTGTGCCGGTATCCCCCTGCTCGTGGGCCCCATCCTCCTCCTGCAGCGCCATGTCCGCCGGCAATCGATGAACCAGATGACCGCCGTTGCCGATACCACCATCCGTCTTGATGAGATCTTTCACGGCATCCATGCCATCAAGCTGAACATTCAGGAGCAGAGCCAGATTGGCCGCTTCATTGCCGCCGCGGTCCGGTTGCGCAAGTCAACCATCCGCGTGGCCGCCGGGGCGGCCGCCGTCCCCCTGCTCGTCGACATTGTCGCGGGTCTTGGCTTCATGGGAATGCTGATGCTGGCCGGGTCCGAGGTCATCGCCGGCGAGAAAACCGTCGGTCAGTTCATGAGTTTCTTCACGGCAACGGTCCTGATGTTCGACCCGCTGCGGCGACTGGGGGCACTCTTTCCAACCTGGCAGAACATCAAGGTTGCCATGGAGCGGATTCACAGCCTGTTCGCCGTCACGCCGACAATCCAGACACCCGGCACACCAGTCACGCCCCCGCTTGATATGGCCACCGGCGATATCGAGTTCCGCGGCGTCAATTTCAATTTCAACAATCTCATGGTCGTCAAGGAGCTGAATTTCACCGCCAGGTTCGGCAAACTGACCGCCCTTGTCGGCCCCAGCGGCGCGGGCAAGACCACCATCTTCAATCTCCTGACCCGTATCCTCGATCCCCAATCCGGCCAGATTCTCATCGGAGGCACCGATACGCAGACCCTTGATCTCGCCGATCTGCGGAGCCTGATTGCTGTGGTGGCCCAGGATGCCGGGATCTTCGATGAGTCCATCCGCCACAACATCATGCTCGGCAACCCCTCTGCCTCGCAAGCCGAGCTCGAGGCGGCCATCGATGCCGCCCATGTCAGACCGTTCATGGAGACGTTGCCGGGCGGTCTTGATGCACCCTGCGGGCCGCGGGGCGCCAATCTGTCCGGGGGGCAGCGGCAACGGATTGCCATCGCCCGGGCCCTGTTGCGCGATGCGCCCATCCTGTTGCTTGACGAACCGACGGCCGCCCTTGATTCCCGCTCGGAAGCCCTGGTCCAGGCGGCCATTGATGCCCTTGAGACCGATCGGACCATCATTGTCATCGCCCACCGGCTCTCGACGGTCAGGAATGCCGACAACATTCTGGTGCTTGATGATGGCCGCATCTGTGAACAAGGGACCCACGAAACCCTGCTCGCCCGGGGCGGGCTGTATGCGTCCTACTCCAGACAGCAGAAACTCTTCAGGACCACCTGACGCGATCCCCACCCTCAGGTCCCGGGAGTCGGTGCCGTGTTGCTGCGCTGCCCGGCGGTGTACCAGCCCGCCAGGCGGTCCGGAGAGACCCCGAGAAAATAGAGCGTGAGCAGGCCCAGATTGCGACAGCCGCCCACCAGCCATCCCCGATCCCCATAGGAATCAGTGCCGGTTGCGGCATGACATCCCAGTGACCCGAGTGTGCCCCGCAGTTTGCGGGACAGGGCCACATCCTCCATCAACGGGATTGCCGGATAGCCACCCACCCGGTCATAGAGATCACGATGGATGAGAAGCCCCTGGTCGCCATACGGGAGCGACAGCAGGCGGGAGCGCAGATTGGCCCAGGCCGCGAACCATGCCGGGATCCACCCCTGCGCGGTAAAGCGCAGGTCAAAGTACCCGGCCTGTTCAGGCCCGGCCTTGATGTGGTGCAGAACCGCATCGCTCCAGCCCCGGTCCAGGATGCTGTCGGCATGGAGAAAGAGACGCCACGCACCCCTGGCAGCGGCAGCCCCCGCCCGCAACTGCTGGCCCCGACCGGGTGGCGATGTCACGATCACGGCACCGAGCGCATCCGCCAGGGCAAGAGTCCTGTCCTCGGAGCCTCCATCACAGATGATCAGTTCGCAGACCAGATCCCGTTGCACGCCTTCAAGGAGTGCAGCAGCAGTCGCCGGCAGTGTGTCGGCCGTGTTGAGGGTTGGAATGATCACCGAGAGAGGGGCCGTCATCCGCCCGCACACCCTGGCCCGCAGGCTGGACCCGGGCCCTCAACCGCCAGACGTGACAAAGGGATCCTCAGGCCCCTTGGGTGGGTCATCACCGAGGATGCCCCCGATCCGCACCGGCCTGATCCGGGTGGCCAGACCCGTTTGGTCATCGCTGTCGACCAACAGACCACACAGGGTTGCCGGGCCCCGTGCCGCATCCATCCTGCCCTTGGGCATCCCCCGGAGAAACCTGTCAACGATGGGCTCCGACTCGAGGCCGATGACCGAGTCATATGTCCCGCTCATCCCGACATCGGTCATGTAGGCAGTGCCCCTCGACAGGATGCGGGCATCAGCGGTGGGGATGTGGGTGTGGGTGCCGGCAACGATCGTGACCCGCCCATCGTGGATGTACCCGGTCGCGACCTTTTCCGATGTGGCCTCGCAATGAAAGTCCAGCACGATGGCGGCCACCGCCCGTCCGAGAGGATAGCGGGCCAGGAGGTCCTCGATCATTGGCAGGGCACTGTCAAAATAGGCGCGCATGAACACCTGACCGAGGGCGGCAATCACCAGCACAGTGCCCTTGGGGGTCTCGCAGAGCCCCCACCCCCGCCCCGCGACCTGACGGGCATAATTCAGGGGGCGAACGATCGGCATCTGCTCGATGGTTCCCTGCAGCTCCCGCTGGTCAAAGGCATGGTCACCGAGAGTCATGCAGTCAATGCCGGAAGCGAGCAGGTCCCTGGCATGCGCAGTGGTCACACCCCGACCCTGCGTGGCATTCTCGCAGTTGGCCACAACGCAATCGATCGACCACGACTCCCGCAGACCCGGCAGGATGGCTGCGATTGCCGACCGACCGGATTTGCCAAACACGTCGCCGAGAAAGAGCAGTCTCATGGGCACCCCCCATACCAGAATTTCACCGACATCAAAGAGTCCGGGGGCATGCACGCACGCCGGTCTCCGTTGCCACCCAATCAAGCCTCTGGTCATGGCCGTCATGCGGGACAGCCTCAACCTGCTGGGCACTGGCGGCAAAACCGATCGCGGTGATCGACCCGATCGACCGCAGACGGGCCAGGGCCCGATCATAGTAGCCGCCCCCATACCCCAGCCGCCACCCGGCCCGGTCGTAGGCCAGCAGGGGCACGATCAGCACCTCCGGCTCCACAGGGTCGACACGCGATGGCACCTCGATGCCAAACTGGCCATGCACCATCGCCATCCCCGGCACCCACCGTCCGAACACGAGGTCCTGTTCCTCGACAGCCGGCACACACAGCACCCATCCCATCGCATGGCATTGATGCATCACGCAGGCGGGACTCATCTCGGTGCCGATGGATCGATAGCCCGCAACGACGCGGCCTCTGAAACGGTGCCGGATCATCCCGACAAGGTGCGTCCCCGCTGCCGCCGAGACTGCCGCCCCATCGATGCCACGGCGCCGGGCCTGGGCCGCCATCCGCATTGCCGCCTTGGCTTGTCCAGAACCCATCCCGACCCCCATCCGATTTCCGTCCGACACCCGACGGTCTTCACCGCTGTTTACGGCCTGCGCCCCGGGAATGGAACGATGGTGGGCCGGTGCGCCTGCCCATCGCCCGCACCCCGTCTTGTGTCCAGACCTCATCTTGCCTATGTCCGGCATGCCCCGCCCGCGCGATGCAGGAGTCCCCATGGCCCAGACACCATCAGGACTGACAGGACGCGAGATTGCCCAGGGCGTCTGCAACCATCTCAGGGACCAGTTGGGCTTTGCCTGCCTTGTGGAATTCGTCCTGCCGGCAACAGGCCTGCGGGTCGATGTCGCAGCCCTTGGCCGGAAGGGTGAATTCTGGATCGTTGAATGCAAGTCATCGGTGCGGGATCTCATCAGCGACCACAAGTGGCCCAACTATACAGAGTACTGTGACCAGTTCTACTTCGCGGTTGGCATGGACTTTCCCACCCACCTCCTGCCCGATGAATCCGGTCTGATCACGACCGATGGTTTTGATGCCGAGATCCGCGCCGCCAGCGTCCGCCTTGGACTCGCCCCGGCCCGCCGCAAGGCCCTCACCATCCAGTTCGGCCGCATCGCCGCAGCCCGCCTGAGCCGGAAAGGCTCCTCGGGCGCATGAAGCATGTCTCGATGCCGACCGGCAGCGTCCTCTCCTCAGGGCGGACCGGGCGGCAACCCGTGTCCTGCTTCCGTCCGCAGGATGCTGCCCCGTCCGGGTTGCGGCACTGGGAGGGCAGCGACCACCGTCTCAATGCCTGTCGGTGCACGTTCAGGCTTGCGTCTGCCCATGTCACTGTCTCCTGTGCGGGACACTGTGCGCCAAGACATCCATACGCAGGAAGTCTTTCGCAATGCCAGTGTCTGGCTGCGCCCGGATCCTCCAGGTCAGATCGGGGGCCGGGCCAACCGGAAGACGGATGCGGGGATTTTGTGTTGCCTCCAGCGGTGGGCATGATACTGGACGAATCAGGTCACGACGATCCGAGTCCATGCCCTGCAGCAGATCCTGTGCCGCCTTAGCTCAGTTGGTCAGAGCGCCAGATTGTGGATCTGGAGGTCCCCCGTTCGAGCCGGGGAGGCGGTACCATTGCCGTTGCCATCATTGCCGGGGTCGGTTGCTGTCATGCGGTCTCCGCTGGCGCACCGGTGCTCCCCGTACTGATGCCGGGGTCCGCAAGCGCAAGGTTGACGGGCCTGAGGGATCGGTACAGGTCCTTATAGAGTTGAAACCTCTCATCGCCCAATGGGTGATGCCGGGGATCGGGGGTGAACACCCTGCCCCTCTGGACCAGGCACCCGGCGGCCTCGCGCAGGGAGTGCATGTCGCCACAGGCAAGGCTGGCCATGACCAGAGCCCCGGCTGCCCCGGGATTTGCCGATCGGGGGCGTTCGAGGGGACGGCCAAGGGCATTGGTCCGAATCTGGCACCAGGTGTCCGATCGGGCGCCGCCGCCACCGTGACAGAGCGATGCGGCAACCCGCTGGCCGCTGGCCTCGACGGCCTCGAGGGCCAGGCGCGCGGCAAACGCAACCCCTTCCATGAGACAGGCTGCCAACTCCCGGGGACCTGTCGCACTGGTCATGCCAACAAATGCACCCCGGGACAATGGATCCCAGAGCGGAGCCCGCTCACCCTCCAGATGGGGCAGGAACAGGGGACTGGTGGTGGTGATGTGATCGGGGCTGGCCAGAGCGATCACAGCAGCCAGATCCTGACCGAGAAGGGTTGCAAGCCAGTGCATGGAGGCGCCGCCGGACTGGGTTGGCCCTGCATGGAGGCGCCGATGGCGCCAGTCGGCAAATGTGACGACACCCGGCGCTCCGGACCCCCGGTTCGCGATCAGGCCCAGGACCTCACTGGTACCCGCGAGATACATGGCCTCGCCTTCCTCGGTGACACCAAGACCGAACAGGCTGGCCCAGGCATCCATTGTCCCGACGGCGACCGGGGTCCCGGCAAACGGGTGACCGGGCCCCATGACACCCGCCAGATCCAGCGGATCGGCCAGTTCAGGCAGGAGATGATGGGACCGTGGGACCAGATCCAGAAGGGGCGCAGCGTAGGTCAGGGTCGGGCCGACCAGCCCGACATTGGAAAGCGGGTCCGATACGGTCACGCCCGTCAGCCGGGCAAGGACATAATCCTTGGGCAGGAGGACATGGTCCGTGGCATCCCAGACGCCAGGTTCATTGGCGGCCATCCATTCCATCCGGGCCAGAACATGACTGGCATCAATGGGCACCGGTGCACCCAGTGCCGTGACCTTGCGGGATTCGTCGATGCGTGATTCAAGCCGTGCGGCGGACCGGGCTGACCGCGTATCCTGCCAGGTCAGGGCAGGATGGAGAGGCAGGCCCCGACCATCACAGAAGATGTGGGTGTTGACCTGCGACGTCAACCCGATCGCCTGAACGGCGTCGGCGTCGGCACGGGCGGCAAATTGACCCAATGCCTGCAAGGCATGGGCCAACCAGTCGTCGGGATTCTGCTCGGCCCTGCCGGTGGCTGGACGCGAGAGGGGATAGGAAGCCGCGTAGGTGTCGACCTCGCCAATCCCCGGCCCACCCAGGGTTGCCTTGACGGAACTTGTTCCGATGTCAATGCCGATGTAGAGTGCATCAGGTGTTGGGGCGGGCATCTGCAGCTCCTTGCCTTGGGGACCCAATGGCCAGACCCCTGCACACGGAACCACTGGAGGACCTCACAATGTCAATTCGATCATATCTGATGACTCTGGCGGCTGCACTCGGGTTGTGCACCCCCCTTGCCGCCCAGGAGGTGGCTGTCATCACCCCCTACCTCGCCCAACCTGGAACCCAGTTCTATGTCGATGGCTTCGAGGAACGGGGCCGCGAACTCGGCTGGACCATCAATGTCATCGACACCAAGGGGGATGTCGCGGCCGTGATCAGCCGGATTGAGGACGTGGTCACCCGGGGCGTTGATGCCATCGTGATCAATGTGGATCCGTCCCAGATTGGTGTCGGTCTCCAGGCAGCGGCCGCTGCCGGGATCCCGGTCGTGGGCATGGATGCCGGCAGCGACCCGCTTGTCGCGGCCAACATCACCTCGAATGGCTACGCCATGGCGGCCGAGACCGCTGTCTATGTCGCCAACCGGATCGGTGGCCAGGGCAATGTGGTGATGTTTACCTTCGACCCCTTCCCGCCCGTGCAGGTCAGGGGTGTCATCGCCGATGCCGTCTTTGGCAATTTTCCCGATATCGTGGTCCTCGACCGAATCACGCCTGACGTCAGCGATGGTGGCATTGCCGACAGTCGGGCCCGGATGGAGGCCGTACTGGCCGCCAATCCGACCCCGGGGAGCGTTGCAGCTGTCTGGGCAGCCTGGGATCAACCGGCTCTCGGAGCCCTGCAGGCGATTGAGGCGGCTGGGCGCAGCGGTGAGGGAATCGTCATCACCGGCATTGATGCCAACCCGCAAGCCCGCGATGCCATCGCCCAGGGCGGGAATTTCGAGGCCTCGGTCGCCCAGGATTTTACCGGGATCGGCCGCACGACAGCCGACACCGTCAGGCGCCTCATTGCCGGCGAGAGTCTTGTCCAGAGCGTCATCTATGTGCCGACGCAACTCATCACGGTGGGCAATGCCGCCCCATAACCCGATCCTGTAGAACCCCTGGCAGGGCACACGCGCTGTGCCCTGCCCGTCCGCGATGCGCAGACTCTCGCTTGCCAACATCACGCATCGGTACGGGACCATCCGGGCTCTTGACCGGGTCAGTCTGACCTTCCGGTCGGGCGAGGTCCACGCGCTGATGGGTGAGAACGGGGCAGGCAAGTCAACCCTGATCCGCATTCTGGCCGGCCTGCTGCGTCCGACAGCCGGCACCATGGTGCTTGACGGCTCTGACCTGCCTCCCGGGGACCCGGCCCGCGTCCGCGCGGCCGGATTCCGTTTCATTCATCAGGAGTTGCATGCCGCCCGCGGCCTGTCGGTTGCCGAGAACATGCATCTTGATCATCCCTACCCCAGCCTCGGTCCCCTGGTGAACTGGCCAGCCCTGAATGCCGCGGCGGCCGCGGCACTGGCCCGACTGGGTCTTGACCGGATCGACCCCCGTGCACCCATGGCATCGCTCGGTCTTGGGGATCAGATGCTCACCCGGATCGCCGGGACGCTGATCGAGGGCGCCGGCCGCACCCCATGGCTCTATGTGATGGATGAACCGACGGCAGCCCTGACCGCCCAGGAAACCGATCGTGTCTTCGCCGTCATCAATGAACTCGTCGTGGCCGGGGCTGGCATTCTCTATGTCTCGCACCGGCTCCCCGAAGTCTTCCGACTGGCTGACCGGATCACTGTCCTGCGGGATGGTGCCCATGTGACGACCCGATACCGGAATGAGACTGACGAGGACGAAATCATCGGCGCCATGACCGGACGGGAACTGGGCCACCTCTTTCCGCCCCGGCCGGCGGCCCGGCCACAGGCGAGGCCTGTTCTCGAGGTTGATGGTCTGGCCGCCGGCCCGGTCCGCCGGGCGGAATTCAATCTGCACGCAGGAGAAATCCTCGGCGTCGCTGGCCTCGCGGGTTCAGGCCGTGGTGCGTTGCTGCAGGCCCTGATGGGCGCACTGCCCCGACGGTCCGGACAGATCCGGCTCAATGGCCGACCATTGGGTCTCAGACCCGCCAGCATCTGGGCCGCGGGCCTCGCCTACATTCCACGGGAACGGCGAACCGAAGGGCTGTTGTTGCGCCGGGCCATCGTCGAGAATGTGGTCCTGCCGCATCTTGCCCGCCTGTCATGGGGCCGGGTCCTCCTCCAGCATCATCGACAGCGCACCCTGGCAGCCACCACCAGTGCGCACGCCAGGTTGAAATCCACCTCGATCATGCAGCCCTGCGATGAACTCTCCGGTGGCAACCAGCAAAAGGTCCTGTTTGCCAGAGCACTGGCCGGCAACCCCAAGGTCCTTCTGCTCGATGAACCGACCCGGGGCGTCGATATCGGTGCCCGCTATGAGCTGTATCGATTGATCAGGCAGTTGAGCGATGACGGAGTGGCCATCATGATCGTCTCCTCCGACCTGCCGGAACTCCTCGGTCTCACGGACCGCATCGCCATCATGCACGATGGGACCCTCGCGACCATCGTCGGTTCAGAGGGACTGCAGGAGGCGGATCTCCTGTTCCAATTCTACGCCCTCGGGCCCCGGGAGGCCGCGGCATGATCGCAATGCTGCGGCGCTATGGCGGCTTCTTCGGCATGGTCACCATCATCGCCTTCTTTGCCCTCGTCCTGCCCGACACTTTCCTGACGCTGCGGAACTGGCTCAACATCACCCAGCAGATCAGCATGCTGACCGTTGTGGCCGCCACGATGACGGTGGTCATGGTCATGGGGGACTTCGATCTGTCGGTGGGTTCGATGGCATCCCTGGCCGGCGTCATCGCCGCCACGCTGTTCGTGCAGGACTGGCCAATTGCCGCCGCCCTGGCGGCCGCTCTGGGCGTTGGTCTGGTCGGCGGTCTCTTCAACGGCCTTGTCGTCAGCATTGTCGGTGTCCTGCCATTCGTGGCCACCCTGGCAACCCTGACCGTCTTCAGTGGCCTGGCCTTTGTCGTCAGTGATGGTCGAACGATATTCGGCCGCGACATTCCCACGGCCTTCAGCGATTTCGCCCGGGGCGGCCTGCCTCTCTCCGCTGCCGACACACCCACCCACCACTTGCCGAATCTGGTCATCATGGCCGTTGCTGTCGTGCTGGTTGTCTGGGTCGTCCTTGAACAGACCAGCTACGGTCGGCGGCTGTATGCCATCGGCGGCAATGCCGAGGCCGCCCGCCTGGCCGGCATTCCCGTCAAGACCCTGCGCTGGTCAGCCTATGCGTTCACGGGCGTGGGGGCAGCCCTGGCTGGCCTGATGTATGCCAGCCGGGTGGCATCAGCAAACCCGACCCAGGGTGATGGGCTGATGCTCACGGCAATCGCTGCCGTCTTCCTCGGCATGACCCTGACCCGCGACGGCCAGCCCCGGGTGCTGGCCACCCTTGCAGGTGTCGTGGTTCTCGGTGTGCTTGACAACGGTCTGACCCAGATGCGGGTCGACAGTTATGTCCGGGAGGTGCTCGTTGGTGCCATCATCCTTGTCGCAGTCGGCATCAGCGTCATCGGCAAGCAGCAGTTGTTCGCAAGGTCAGGGTCTGATCGTGACTGACACCCATCGGAGTGGCACGGAAGCAGTGCGAGACATTGCATGCAGATGGATTCCGATGATGGCCTGACCGATCAGGCATCATGCTTTCTGGCTTCCACACTCTCGTGGACCTTGGCAATGACATCAAGCGTCTCGGTGATGTCTGGATCAATCTCATCGAGCGGCACACACATGACCAACTCGAAGAAACTCTTCTTGTTCATGACATTCGGCAAACCAAGTCGCGCGAAATACGTCTGAAAGAGCGGGGCCAGGAAATCATCACTGACCTTCGAGTCTCCCGACCAGGGCGAGTCCTTCCCCAATGTCTGCAAGGCGGTCTCGACCTCCCGGATCGAGTCCCGCATAGCGCGGAGCCGGGCATCGATGGCGGAATCTGAAAACAATGGCAACGGTTCATCGGCGACTGCCGAGGCACGGGCATACGCTTCCAGGGTTGCGGGCGAGCACAGGTAATTCTCGATTTCACGCCTCTGCCATGTCAGCGATGCCAATGCATGGCCTGCCGGCACATCGCCTCCGAGGCGGTCATAGATGGCAATCCCCTTGAGATGTGGAGATGCCTCCCTCAGACCATGGAAATGGGATGCGGCACTACGGGGCTGATTGCCGACATAATGGACAAATGGCCTTGACAACGCCCGTTCGGCCCGACCATGACCGAGTCGCCTTGCGAAGGCCTTCAGGATGGCAAGGTCGGTCGATCCTTCGAGATAGAGAACCCAGCCAACCTGTTCCGCCTGAATATAGTGGTCGTAGCCGATGGCAGACAGGGCCTTTCTCAACTGACTGCCCCGGTCGTTGAGCCTGTGTGGCTTGCCGATGAAGGCGACGACAAGATCCCTGTCTGCCGCCTCTTCAAGCAGGACCTCCGAGTGGCTCGCTGCGATGATCTGATTGCCGTTTTCCACAGCAACGTTCGCAATCAGGTCATAGATCTGGCGTTGGCGGAGGACCTCGAGATGGGCGTCCGGCTCATCAAGCAGGACAATCGAGTTCGGATTTTCATACATGTACGCAAGGATCAGCAATGTCTGCTGCAGCCCCCGTCCGCTGGATGAAAGATCGAGTTCAATGCCATGTTCGCGATAGCCCATGGCAATTTCACCGCGTTCCCTGACATAGATGGGATCGTCAAGCACGACCCCGAAGAGACTCTCGATCTGTTCGGTGATGGCCTTCCACCTTGATCTGTCATGGCTTTCATGGGCAATCCGAAAACACAGATTCCGCAGGACTTCGGCGGTTCGTCCCTCGCCGATCCTGACATTGATTGCCCCCTGGTCCAGTCTGGTCTCGTTGGTCGCAAGGCCGGACATGGGGGGCAGGAAGGCGATCTGGATACCCATGGCCTCCTCGGGAATGTCCATCCTGTCAGGATTCAGACCCTCGTCGAGACGGAGGGGTCGACAGTAATAGGACTCATCATTGGCATAATCGAACTCGAGGCCGCAGGCCCATGTCCTGTCATTGGTGATCCCTTCGAGAATGAGATCGATACGGACATTGCTTGTCTGTGTCCTGCCCTTGATCCTGCGGACATTCCGGGTGTGCAATTGATGCCAGTAGTGCTTTGCGCTTGGGTGAGGTATCGAAACGGTATCCCTGCGATTGATGGTGACACCCGGTCTCTTCTTGACAGCCTCTCTCCCTGCGCGTTTTTCACACCACCGCTTCAACCCGTTCTCCCACAGCGTCAGGGCCTGCAGGGCGGTTGTCTTTCCTGAATTGTTCGGGCCAATGAAAATGACCCGATCACTCAGATCAACTTCAACGTCCCCGAAACACTTGAAATTGCGTATTGTCAGCTTGGTCAGCACGCCCCGATCACCAGCCCTGCATCTCTGGAACACCCACCATCATAATGAGTCCCCGCCATTCACTCAATGACATTTCGCATGAGCAGGTGCCGGCCCCGGGCTTCGCAATGACCCCTCTCGACCCAGAACTGCTACCGCTGGCCAATCGAAGCCAGGGGTCCGGGTGAGCGGGAATCATGATCCTGCCGTCCTTCATGGCCCTTCCCCCGCGGTTCCTCCCAGTACCGGATCGAACAGCAGGCCCATCTCGACCGGATCAGGCCAGGGGTCGCACTGCTCCTTGATGCCCGTCAATGGGCCCACCGGATGCTTGCGACGATCACGACCGCGGCTTGAGGGACAACCGCCTCCACGAGTCATCCCGATACCGTCGGGGCAGCCAGACAGATTCCACCATGGGCAAGCCTCTCGGATGCGTGTCGCTCTCAGGTGGGACAGCCCTGATCGTCAGGAACCGGGTCCATGACCGACCGAGGTCTTCGGCAACGGGCCCTCGAAATTCTCGGAACCCGCCCTGATTGCGAAACTGATGCAGATGATTATGCAGCCTGTTACCAGTCGAGGAGTGATGAGACGTGCGTTCATTGCATGGGACCGGGGAAGTCCATTGATGGGTTGCCATGGCGACTGACCGGCAGTTGACACGAAAAATCAGGCGGGCTCTGATCTCGGTCTTCGACAAGACCGGCCTTGAGGATCTCGTGGCCGTCCTGGCCGCTCACGATGTGGAGATCCTCTCGACCGGCGGCACGGCCCGGGCCATCCGGTCCTGGGGATACGCGGTGCGGGAGACGTCCGCGATGACAGGTTTTGCGGACCTGCTGGGCGGACGGGTCAAGTCCCTCCACCCGGCCCTGCATGCATCGCTTCTGGCCAGGCAGGACTCGGCGACGGATCTCGATGAGCTCCAGGTGATGGGCCTGGCCCCCATTGATCTCGTGGTGGTGAATTTCTATCCCTTCACCAACCGGCCTGCCGGCACCGGACACGCTGAAGCCATCGACCTGATCGACATTGGCGGTCCGGCACTTGTCCGGGCGGCCGCCAAGAACCATGATGCCGTGACCGTCATCACATCGCCCGCCGACTATCCTGACCTCATGGACGTACTGGGGGATGAAGGAACGACGGATCTGGACTTCCGGCGGCGCTGTGCCTGCCGGGCCTATGCGCTCACCGCCTACTATGACACCCAGATCATGGCCTGGCTGCAACCATTTGCCGATGATGACCCGGACCATGTGGTCATCGGGGGGCAGGACGGCAGGCGCCTTGTCTACGGGGAAAATCCCCACCAACAGGCCCGTGTCTTTGTCAGAGATTCCGGATCCCGGGGGCTGGCTGCGGCCCGGCAGCACAGCGGCAGGGAACTCGGCTACAACAATCTTCTCGATGCCGATGCCGCTGCGGCCCTGGCCGGGGAATTCGAGGCCGGGACCCATGCCGCCTGCGTGATCGTCAAGCATGGATCACCGTGTGGCGTGGCCACGGCCCCGACGCTGGCCGAGGCTTTCACCAGAGCCTGGGCGTGCGATCCGCTGTCAGCCTTCGGCGGTGTGATTGCCTGCAATCGCGCCCTTGATGCCGAAGCGGCGGCACTGATTGCCGGACGGTTTGTCGAGGTCGTCCTTGCCCCCGCCATCCCTCCCGAGGCGCAGGCCGCCCTGCAGACCCGTCCCGGGCTCCGGGTGCTGGCGTGCCCCGTGGACGCAGACCCGCCCTCCTCGCTGGAGCTGCGCAGTATCAGCGGTGGCCTGCTGATCCAGTCTCCCGATCGGGACCCCATTGATCCGGCCACATTCCGGACCGTAACGGAAACCCATCCCTCAGCCGGCCAGCTGGCCGACCTGCAATTCGCCATGACGGTGGCCAAACATGCCCGGTCGAATGCCATCGTCATTGCTGCCGATGGGGCCACGCTCGGCATTGGTGCCGGCCAGACAAGCCGGGTGGGTGCTGTCAGGATGGCCGCAGAGAACCGCAGGACATATCACGGATCATGCAGGGGTCCCGTGGCGGCATCGGATGGGTTCTTTCCCTTCCCCGATGGAATCGAACAGCTGGCCGAGGCGGGCATCGTGGCCATTGCCCAGCCCGGAGGCAGCCGGAACGACGCGGCGGTGATCGCGACCGCCGACCGATTGGGGCTGGCCATGAGTCTGACTGACCGACGCTGCTTCCGACACTGACGGCAATGCAGCGGCGGACAGGCCAAGTTCCAGCATCAGGATCACATCGTCTACACGCGACCGTGCGGATGGGAGCCCGGTCCACAGGATCAGACAGGTCCGGTTTCACTCCGCAGGCAACGCCCTCCATGGGCTGGGCCCGATGGGGTGCCAACACGCAAGGCAGCACCCGGGTCAGCCAGAAGTTTCGAATGAATTCCAAGAGGCCTGATCGCGCCACCGTCGCAGGCATCCACAGGATGGCCAAGGGGCTGCGTTCCACCCGGGCGGGAGGGAATTTCAGGTCAAATGCAGGTGCGGAACTTTCGGCTGGGCCGGTCACGCCTCAAGCCATCCCCGCTGGCCAGGCACAAGCGTTTGGCCGGGAGGTAATGCGCTGTCCCTGCACCCTCCGACAGCCCCGTCTCGCTGACCGGCACAGGTGCCCGGAGTCGCCTCCGGGATATGATTGAAAGTGGGTGACGGCCCCGAACGAGTCAGTGCTGCTGTTGCATCGTCCGTCATGCCTGGTGGGGGACAGCCGCAGAGCGGCTACGTGCCCTTTGCCAGCGCTTGCGGAGCGGTCGGCACCAGAGATCCCTCCTCGACTTGTCGGCCGTGTAGGCGTGAGCAGGCATCGCCACGGAGCCACGGTCACTCCTCAAGAAGTGGGGCGCGTACATCCAAGAAAGACAGAAAGGAAATCAGACAGTTCATTGAAAATCCGAGACTCCAGGCACCAGACGCCCTGTTGTGCACCTTCTCCGACCCTTGCTAGCGGATTGCGCAATGCAGCCAGATAGGCATGAACGAAACTCTTGTCAGGATTGCCTGCAGCCATAACATTCTTGTCAGAAAGGCAGGCCAGATACTGTTGGACACATTGAGCAACATCGGTGTCATTGACCGATTGGCGGCACAGGGACTCGATTGCCCCCGAGTGTTTGCCATCCGGTACAATAAATATGCCAACATAAGGTCTGTTCATGGTAAACCCTGCATGGTGCTCTGGGGGCTCGAGTCCAGCCTTTCCAAGATGGTCGCAGACGCTCTGGAATGCTCCTCCGGGGTTGTCGTCCGCGTCCCGAATAATGCCAATCGACTGGAGTTGCGGACCGGTTGCTGCCGCAACAGCAATGGCTTTCATGTGCATGGGAAATTGGTTCTTGCCACCGGCAGGAACAATCTGAAACACTGGTGGACTTTTCTGAAAGCGTTGCTGAATCAAGGCCTCGAACAAGAGGACTTCGTCCTGCCCCTCAACCAGCAACAGCCTGTCAGAGTTCAGCGTTAGGTTTTGCATTCGTCGGTTGCCTTGAGACACTAACGAACCTCCAGAGCAAGATCACGTGCTCCTACGAGAGCATCTCCGGAAAATGTTGCAACGTCTGATTGTCCAGTCCTTTGGTTCCGATACAATTTGTGGATCGAGAGATCTTCAGGTGAACCGGCAAATGCACCAAGAGCTGCATCAATGAACTCTGCACTGTGAGTGGTGGCCACGAGCTGTACGTCCCATCGATTGATCCACTGGTACACACTTTCCCAGATTTTTCGGTGGGCGGAGTAATGGATGCCATTCTCCAGTTCATCAACAAGATAGATCGCACCTTGAGATGCAAAGATCCCGATCAACAATCGGGCCAGCCTGACAGCACCTCCTCCGAGGTCATGAAGCGGGCGTGGTCCCTCACCTGAAATCGTTACAGCCAGATAGGACTTTCCTCTTCGATCTGTAAGTATCTCCACTTCCTGAATGTCGGGTATCACAAGATTGATCCCATTGATCAACTCCTGCTTGTGACCTTCCCTGACTAGCCTTGAGTAAAGGTACAGGTGTTCGTCCGGGATCTCGTACGGATTCCCCATGATCTCGATGATGCAGCCGGGACGATTCGGTGGCATTGGCGGAGATTCAAACAGAACCAGCCCGGAAGACGTGACCTGGAGCCCCTGTAATCCATCTCTCACGATCTGCCCATCAAGATAGGTCCTTATGAACCCCGCCGGGGGAGGCATCCTCTGCAAGTCCCCCTGCATGGCACTGGCAATTTGCTCATCCGGGAATGCACCATTGACTTCTTCGAAAGTGAACTTCACTCTGCAGTGAATTCCGTTCTCGTTACCACAAAGTTCCACATCACCTTCAGTCAATGCAGAAAGGGGGTTTACTGGTGGATTCTGGGTGCGTTGCAAATGATGATTCCACAACAGGCCGGGATTCCGCCCCGTGAACAACCACATCGCCTCAATCAGTGCTGTCTTGCCCGATCCATTCGTGCCTGTAATCAAATTGGCTCTGGACAGCCGGGACAATGAGAGGCCATCAATGCCGCGGTAATGAACAACGCTGAAATCACGCAACTGGATCATGCCCGTCTCCGTTTGATGTTCCTGATCGGTTGAGGCTTGATGGTATTCGATTGGGCCTGCCGCTCGGTCGGGCGGTGTCGGTAACCGAACTCAAGATCCCGCCTCCAGCAGATATGTCCGAAAGGATGGAATGGGGCAACTGAGACGTTTGTCCTCACCTTCGTGGAGAGCCCCGCAATGGATGAGGTGGTCAACAAAATCCCACCCATCTTCAAGTCCCTTGGGGATCTGCCACTCCGCTGCCCCGGGCCGGCTGAGCCGGTCGATGCTGTTGACGACATCGGCCTTGCGCTGGCCGTCTTGGAATGCCCTCATGACAGCTGCCACAAGGGCATAGGCATTCCCCATTTTGTCTGATTGCAGGCGCACATAATAGGCCCGGCGGCTCGCGGCGGTGGCGGCGGTGACCTTGGCCCAGTCGATGCGCGCAAGATCCCCATCCGTCTCCAGAGCAGCCGCACCCACGGCCGCGAGTGCAAAGTGCAGATGCCGCGGCCAACCCTCGCAGGTCTCGGCGAGCGCCAGGAGTTTGTCCATGACCGGTCTGTGATCCAGCCCGCAATGGGCACAGAATCGGGACAGAGCGACCTGAACTTCACCTGGACCAAACGCCCCCACTGCAAGGAGCGGATCTCCACGAGTCAGATCCATGTCGACCAGACGCTGGACTGTATCCCCCAACCCCGCAGCAACCAGCATGAATGGCAGACCCGGACCCTCCTTGGGATTCATGTCATGCAAGCCCTGAAGGAGCTTTGCCAGCGGTGTCTCCGGCCCCTCCCGGAAACGCTGCGCCTCATCAATGGCGATAAGAACAGGGCCTGCGAGTCCCTCGTCGGACGGCAGACTATCCACCCAGTCCCGGAAGGCCATCAAATCCGGTGACGGATCGGCTCGGTTTGTGGTGTTGGCCCAGCCCGCCGTGAACCCTGATCCAGCCAATCCCGCTTGGATGCCACCGCTCCTGCTCCGGGCATAACGAGCCAGAAAGTCCGGTGCCATTTCCTGATGAATCATCTGGGCAAGGGGTTTGAGGATATCAATCGGGTTCGAGATCGTGCTGGAATTCAGGATAAGCACCCGCAGGGACCCGGAGGTGGTGTTCGCAACGGTTCGGCGTTGCAGCTCGTGCAGGAGTGATGTCTTGCCAGCACCGGGGGCACCTTGGACAACAAGGGTCTTTTTGGGCCGCCCGTGGCGGGCAGCCGTGGGGCCCTTCCAAGCCTTGCAGGCCTCTGTCTCAATCGTTTTGAGAATCGTCTCCCGTCCGACAAAGACAGGTGGTGGCTCACCTTCAGTCAGATCGAGAAATGCTTGCAACTCGGCACGCTTGAAACTGATCATGCGCCGGATGCCTCCATCATGCAAGGGGCGCCACTCACCCGTTTTGAAGACTTTTGAATACAGTTTCAAGGCAAGAAAAGTTGCTGGACAGAGCAGAGACACTTGATGACCTTGCCGGATTGCCGCAATCCGCGTCTACCGTGCAGCCGGCGGAAGCGCACCCAAACGGCAGCTCGCCACAACACCGACACTCTATCATGTCAATGTCATTCCCGATGCACCATTCCTCGTCATTCCCGAAGTCAGTTCGGAGCGACGGGATTATGTACCCCCGTGCCACTCGGAAGTGCAACGGTCACAGCGGGGCCGGTTCGCCCCGTGCGGACCGGCCCGGTTGCCCGGAGGGGTCGATGCCACGGGCCCGATGGCCGCCCCAGTCTCGACAAGACCAGCCGGCGACGGTCAGGCCATCGCGCCCCACCCCCTGACCGCTGCCGAACGAGGCCCGATCGAGGCCTTGCGGAAAAGCGGCCTGTCCCAGGCCGCCATCGCTCATGAACTCCGCCCCCACCAACGCCACCGTCAGCCGGGAGGGCACCCGCAACCGGGGCCAGCGCGGGTACCGCCACCAACAGGCCCAGCGCCTGGCAACCACCCGCCGTCAGGCCGCTTCCGCCACCCCCGGCGATGGACGCCGGCCAGCGCCGCCCGCATCGACGCCGACCTCGCCCGGGGCTGGCGCCCTGAACCGATCGCCGACCGGGCCCGCAGGGACGACCGTCCCAGGGTCGGTCGCCCAGCATGATCACCTGATGGAGGCACGACCCATCCATCCGGGGCCAGCGACCCAGCGGCCAGAGAGCCAACCCGATGGGTGGCCGCCAGGCCGGGCGGGGCCCCAGCCCCGCCCGGGTAGACAGTGCCGAACGGCCCGCCCGTGGCGAGCGCCAGGTGCGTGTTGGTGACTGGGTGGCCGCCGCGATCATCGCCAGCCTGTGATGACAGGTCCGGGGGCCACAGGGGGCGCTGGTCAGCCTCGGGACCCGGGCGACGACGTTCACCCGGCTGGCGCGCGGGTGAGCATGGGATGAGGGGCGCAGTCCCTGCCCCACCCTGTGCTTGCGGGCACCGACGTCCTGACCCGCACCGATGCCGCGGTGACGGCCGTCCAGGATGCCCGCGCGGGGCCGGGCGACCGGACACCGGTCGCGGCCCAGGGGCCGTAGCCTCACGAAGAGGTCACACACCGCCCACTCGGCACCCCTCTCTCCACCCCGATCTGCAGGGGCCATGCCGGCCCTGGCGGGCGGCACTCTGCTGGCGATTGACGCGATGGGGCTGCCAGGGGGCCGACACGCGGCACGGATGGGCAAGAGACGGGGTCACCCATCGGATGGCTGGAACCGCCAGCGATTCCAGGCAATCTTGGGTAGTGTACCAGTCTGAAAGTGTCCAGTAATTGTGTGCATATGTAACTGTCAAGTTCCCCCCCCCCTACCGCCACGCCGGTCCGTAAGTGTGCTTGACAGTGGGTGTTGCGCATGCGACATTTCATTATTCAGTCAAGCCCAACCGGTGGTTGCTTGCAGACACGGAGAGCGCAGATGAAGACCTATGCCATCATCCCATTCATTGAACCGCCGGATGATTTTGTCAAACGTGCTCGAGAGATTGATCCCGACGCCTACATAGAATACGAGCCAAAAGTGATCTTCGTTCGGGTCAATGCGAGTGCCCGGTACGTCGCCGAAAAGATGGGTATCATACCGAATGGCGATCACGGGGGCTGCGAGGGGATTGTCGCCGAGTACCGGGACCGCGATACCTCGGGGTACGGCAACAAGGATCTGTGGGAATTCTTGAGGAAATGACCGATCTCAAAAGATCAACATCAGTACCTGAGCGGACCATTGGCCCTGAAGCAAAACGCTTCGATCCATGGGTGCAGTGGGTTTCAAGATATGCATCTTTGATTATCATCCTTCTGACGATCATCGGAATGGTCGTTGCGGCAACGGTGTATATCGTGTCACAGATTGGAGGCGTCCGGCTTGAGACGGCAAATATCGCAAGCAAACTGCAAACCAGTATCCATGACAGTGCTGTCGGTCTGACAGAGAAAATCAACCAGAATTCTATCGATCTGACAGAGAAAATCAACCAGAATGCTGTCAAGATTGAGGGATTGGCAACGAGTGTCACCGGCATCGAGGGTGATATAAAAGAGATCAAGGATCGCTTGGATACCCTGCCTACCACTATCGCCGGATCCGACTGACCTCCAATTCGGTGTCTTATGCCTCCGCTTCCTGTACCGCTTCGACCTGTCGGGCTTCGGTGCATCCCTGTCCATCATCTCCAGAATGTCGTGCAGTGCAAGGAGCCGATCTGCGACACCTGCCGCCATGGCTGGCGTGCACGCCAGCGTCTGATGGCTACGAATGAGGTTGTCGTTCATGACGTGCAGCGGCACCGAATGATGGTGGTTCTCCAGCTTCTTGCTGAACGCATTGGTCAGCCGGGTAAAGCGACGCATTGACATGCGCATGGTCAGGTTCTGCCGCTCGATGTAGCTGGTCGATTTTGCGTTGTTGACATCGGCAATGCCCATGGCGTGGTTGCGCCATATCGGTGGGCGGTTGGAGAGCCGATACCGTTACTCCATCGGCTTCGTCTTCAACACTTTCCGGGTGCCGCCAGAGAACACGAATCTGTCAAGGCTGGAGCCGCTCGCCCAAACCGTGCTGGATGCACGGGCCGCCCATTCGGATGCAACACTGGCTGACCTCTACGATCCCGACCTCATGCCACCGATCTCCGCCGGGCCCATCAGACACTCGACCGTGTGGTGGACAGGCTGTATCGACGGTCGGGATTCGCATCGGAGCGCGAGCGCATCGAGCCCCTCTTCATGCTGTATGAGAAAATATGTGCACCGCTTGCGGTGTCATCGAAAGCCAAATCCAGAGCGAGACGGGCGCGGCGGTGAGCGGTGAATGGAACCGGTGGGCTTGATGAAAGCCATTCGTGGGTAGAGCAGTGGAGGCATGAATTGATACCCTCAGGGCCGGATTGACATCAATTTGCCAGGATTGGCACGGATACGACCAAGCGCGACAGGGAAGCGGCGGGGCGCAGACAGAACCGCTGCTGGCCATCGCTGGCATGATCGGTCCCGGGTCGTCGTCGCACCCGACCTGTCCTGGTGCCCTTGAGGGTCAGGGGGCAGTGGGTTCTGACTGCAGCAGGACTGCACTTGTCATGGGAATCGGGCCCAGTGACAGGGGTACGGACGCGTGGAGACCCTGGATCACTTCCGAGTGTGAGCGACCAGAGGGTGGTCAAGCATCATCGGCCAGAGGTTTGGTGGACAGGCGCTTTGGATTCGAGGCCTGCCGCCGGGTGATCTTCAGGCTGCGTCGGTCGAGTTCCTGCTCGACATCGGCCATGGTGAGGCCGGCCCGTGCGAGGGCAACGGCCAGAAAGTACGTGACATCGGCGGCTTCGGCGAGAATGTGTTCGGTTGCGGTTGCGGCACCCAGCTCTTCTGCCTCCTCCACAAGCTTGCCCCGCAGGAGTGCGGGATCGTCGAGGAGTCGGCGGGTCAGCGAACCATCATCGGCGTGTGCCATGCGGTTCTGGAGAGTCTCCTGCAAGCGCTGCAACCCCCGTGCCGGCCCGAAGCATGTCCACGAACCAAGGTGACAGAAACCCGAGCCGGTCTGCCGGACGGTCACCAGCAGTGCATCCCTGTCACAATCGGGAGCAATCCGGATGAGCTCCTGGGTTGCACCCGAGGTCAGGCCCTTGCGCCAGAGTCCCCGGGAGCGGGAATGATAGGCACCGATACCCTCGTCAATGGCGACCCGGACACTGTCAGGGCTGGACCAGACCAGTCCGAGAATGCCGCCGCGTTCATCGACAACAACAGTTGGCCAGAGACCGTCCGGGCGATCACTCCGGAGCGGGGCCGTGAAGGCATCGGCCAGGTCCAGGTGACCCCGATAGAGTGCCATGCCAACCTGGGCATCAAGACCGGTGTGGTCGAGCCAGGCGATCTCTCTCGGGGTTGTGATCCCACCGGCCACGGTGAGTCGGGCACCGCCGGCTGCCTCCTTGAGGGCAGCGATCCGGTCTTCCGGAAAGCCGCTCTCCTTGCCTTCTCCCTCGACAAACGTGACCAGATAACCGCCGACAAGGGGTCGCAATGCGCGCAGCCCCTCCTCAACGGATCGTCCGGTCCGTTCAGTCCAGCCCTTGACGACAACCTCGCCCTCCCAGGCATCGAGGGCAGCCACAAGGCGATCACGGGGCAGTTCCCCGAGAATCTCGGGAACAGCCGCTGTGCCCAGAACGATTTTCCGGGCCCCGCGGTCAAGCCAGCGCCGGGCATCACCAAGGCTGCGGATCCCACCGCCGACCCGGCAGGGGGCCAGTTGACACAATTCTTCGATGAGTTCGGTGTTGTTGCCCCGGCCAAGGGCAGCATCAAGATCGACAACTGCCACTTCACCAACGCGGCCAAAGCGGGCCGCCAGCGGCCGGGGATCCCCGGCATCCAGCACCTTTTCCCGACCCTGGATCAGCTGGACGGCTTGCCCATCCATCAGATCGATCGAGGGGATGATCATGGCTGACTCTGGCCGTTCTGCGGCTGAAAGGCCGGTCGGACAAAGACGGAAAGGTCAGCCAGCGCCCGCTTGACTTCGGCCACGGTGAGGTTGCCCTGGTGGAAAATGGATGCGGCCAGCACGGCATCAGCTCCGGCCGCAACGGCCTCGGCCATATGTTCGGGGGAATCGGCACCCCCCGATGCAACAATGGGCACACTGACGGCGGCCCGGACCGCCCGGAGCAGGTTCAACTCATAGCCGCTGCGCGTCCCATCGCGATCGATACTGGTCAGGAGGATTTCCCCGGCCCCGCGGTCGACGGCTTCCCGGGCCCACTTGACGGCATCCCGGGACAGACGCTCGGTCCCGGACACGACAACGACTTCGTAACCCGGTTGGATGCCTGGATCTGTCGCAACGGCAATGGCATCGATCGACGCCACAACACACTGGGCGCCGAACCGTTCAGCGAGGCCAGACAGGAGAGCCGGATTCCGGAGGGCTGCCGTGTTGACGGCAACCTTGTCAGCCCCGGCTCCGAGGAGGGCCGCGGCATCCTCCATGCCACCGATGCCGCCCCCGACCGTCAGGGGAACCGAGAGCTGGGCCCGGATGGCGGCCACGGTATCGAGCCGGGTGCCCCGCCCTTCTGGCGTGGCCGAGATGTCAAGCACCACGACCTCATCGGCACCCTGATCCTCATAGGCAGCCGCGCGCTCCGCCGGGTCCCCCTGATCGGTGAGTCCCTTGAACCTGATACCCTTGACGACGCGACCGTCGCGGACATCAAGACAGGGAATGATCCGGACTGGAATCATCGATCAGAGTGCCAGCCAGCCGCGCAGAAGTTGCTTGCCGAAGGTGCCAGAGAGTTCCGGATGGAACTGGCAGCCGACAATGGCATCGCGTTCAAGGGCGGCCAGGAAACGACCGCCATAGTCACACCAGACCGGCTGCCAACCGGATGGGCAGTCCGACAGGCGATAGGAATTGGCAAAGTAGGCATAGCCATCGGGAACGACACGACAGCCAGCCGCCGGCATGACACGATTCCATCCCATCTGCGGCACCCGGATCCCCGGCTCCGTCGTGGGAGTGCAGGTTGCCGCACCGCAAAAGATGTCCAGGCCCCTGACGCCGGGAGATTCCTCACTGCTCCGGCCCAGAAGCTGCATGCCGAGACAGATGGCCAGGGTCGGCCGACCGGCCTCGATGCGGGCCCGCAGGGATTGGATCAGACCGCGTTCCTCAAGGGCTGCCATGGCCGCCCCGAAGGCACCCACTCCCGGCAGCACAAGGCGCTCGGCAGCCTGGACCTCCGCGGGCGAGTCAATCATGTGGACCTGACATCCGAGGCGTTCAAATCCGGTCAGCACCGAAGCCAGATTGGCCACACTGGTCCTGACAATGGCAATGCGTTTGGCTGGCAAGGTCACAGGACGCCCTTGGTTGAAAGGACGTCATCCCTTTGGTCTGTCACCGCGAGGGCTTCGCGCAGGGCCAGGGCCAGGGCCTTGAAACACGCCTCGATACGATGATGGTCATTGGCCCCCCGCAGCACATCGACATGCAGGGTCAGGCCTGCCGTCTGCGCCAGGGAGTGGAAAAAGTGCGGTACCATTTCACACGACAGCGCCCCGACTCGATCACGCTGCAGCTGCAGTTCGCCGCAATAGGCAGGCCGTCCCGACACATCCACGACCGCGCGGGCCAGCGCTTCGTCAAGCGGCGCATACGCGAACCCGAAGCGAGTGATGCCTGAGCGTTGTGGTCCGATGGCCCTGGCCAGTGCCTGGCCGAGGACCAGACCCACATCCTCGATGCTGTGGTGGTCATCGACACCGAGGTCACCCTGGCAGTCGAGATCCAGGGCCCATCCGGCGTGGAATCCCAGCGCACAGAGCATGTGGTCGAACATGCCGATCCCGGTCCTGACCGTGACGGGACCTGCCTCATCAAGGGCCAGGGTGACCCTGACCCGGGTCTCGCGGGTCTCGCGGACAACCTCGGCGGTCCGTGTTCCCTCAGGCATTGAACAGTCCCCCATAGTCGCTGTTGGCATCCACAATCCGGGCAGCCCCGGCGTCTTCAAGGGCCGTGCACATCAGATTCCGGTCACCGTCGTTCTGGCCCGGAGGCAGGACCCCGATCGGCACCACACCGGCCCGGCAAGCCGCCCGCACATCATCCGGTGTATCACCGAGAAGCCAGGCGGTCCGGGCATGCAGCACCTCCAGGGCACTGTGCACCGTCGCCGGGTGCGGTTTCAGGGGACCATCCTCACGGCAGATGACTGCGCTGAAATACGCCCCGATCTCCTGCTCTTGCAGGAAGCATTCGGCATCGGACCGAGGCCGGCCAGTCACGATCCCCAACTGGCAGGACCGGGACAGGCGAGCCAGGACATCGCGAGCTGGAATCAGGGATTCAAGGCGACGCAAGCCTGGTTCCGCCGGTGTTCCCTGATAGATCTGCTCAAAGCGCTCGGTGACCGCGTCAAGGGTGGCATCGATTCCGGCTCTTTGCAGGACACCATGGGTCAGTGCCCAGTCATCATTGGCATCCCCGGCGCGCTTGACGGCGCTGATGTCCTCCTGTCCGACCGTCACACCAAAGGATGCACAGGTCCGCACAATGGTTTCCCGGTACGAATACCGGACATCGGCAAGAACACCGTCCATGTCGAACAGCACCGCATCCGGACAACCATTCCCGGCTGTCGTGTCCCAGGCCAGGCAACCAAGGGCCCTGTCAAGCACTGCCATCTCATCTTCATTGCGTGGGACAGTAATCCGGACATGGTCGGCAAGATGGTCAAACGTCCGCACGTCCACCCCCTGGGCCGCCAGACCTTTTGCCACCCATGCAGCATTCGGGAAAGCCGCCAGAACGAAATTGGCCTGCGATGCATACGGACGCCCACCGGCCTCTTCCAGCATCCGCGCCAGGACAGGTCGCCAATTGCGGGTCTGCCTGACATGGTCCCGCACCCGCTCCTTGCCCGACCGCAGGCACGCAAGGGCAATTTCAATCGAGGGTCCGGTCAGGGGATAGGGGCCGCCCGCATTGCGAACGGTCTTGATCCTTGCTGCACAACCCACGGCAAAGCCAATCCGCATCCCCGCCAGACCCCAGGCTTTCGACATGGAACGGATCATCACCACATTGGACCTCTGGAGCATGACCGCGGTGTAGTTGTCGTCGGCATAGTCCAGGTAGGCCGCGTCAAGAAGGAGGATGACCCCCGGTGGCAGGTCATCGGCCAGTTCGGCGATCTCGGCAGTGACAAAGGCATGCCCCGTGGGATTGTCAGGCGAGATCAGGACAACCATTCCGGTCCTGGCCGAGATACGTCCGAGAATCGCATCTCTGGGCAGGCGACCCCACTCGTATTCTAGCGGGACGAGCGCAGCGCGGGCCATGCGGGCATAGGCCGGAACCATCTCGAAGGTCGGCACCGGGAAGAGCACCTCCTGGTCCGGGGCGAGGCAGGTACGCATCACGCGATCGATGGCATCATCACCACCGGTGGTCGCCAGCACACAGTCCGGCGTGGTCCCGAGATCGGCGGCAAACGCCGCCTCCAGCGGGGCCGGGTCTGCATACCGGCTCGTGAGATCCGGGTCACCCGCCAGTACCGCCCCGAGATCAATGCCCGGTGGCGGTCCCTCGTTGTTACGCAAGTCGATGGTCGGGCGCATGGGGAGATCTACTGCACGATCTGCTGGGGCCTGGAGACAATCAGATCCGTTGCGCCCCGGGCCCGGAGCTCGAGAATCAGCCGGGACAGGTCCGCCTTCGGCACGGCCGCCCGGATGGCGTAGCCGGTGTCGCCATGCAGTTTCGCCACAGTCGGTTCCCGCATGCAGGGCAGGATGGTGATAACCCTGTCAACATCGGCCGGTCCGACATTGAGGTCCAGCATGACCCGCTGCCTTGCGTCCAGCACCGACTGCAGGAGGCGGATGATGTCATCAATGCGGGCCTGTTTGCCGGAATCATCCAGAGCCGCCGGGTTGGCATAGAGACGGGTTGATGAGCTCATCAGCGTATCAACGATCCTGAGGCCATTGCCCCGCAGGGTGGCACCGGTCGAGATGTTGTCGACGATGAGATCGGCATCGTCCGGCGGAAAGGCCTCGGTGCCACCATAGGATTGCACCACGACACCATCGAAGGGCTGGTTCTCAATCCATCGGGTGGCCAGGGCGACATACTCGGTTGCCACGACCAGCCGGGCCCCACGGGGCAGCTGGCCATCATCCAGCAGGGCCGGTGGGGCGGCGGCCACGATCCGCACCGGGTTCAGTGTGGTATCGAGCAACTCAACCAGTTCGAGGTCGAGTTCAGCCACCCAATCCGCCCCGGCAAAACCGATGTCCCGCGAGCCCTTGTGGAGCATCTTGACCACATTCTGCGGTTTGAGCAGTTTGGCCTCGAGATCAGGCCAGGACAGTCGGGGGCGGTAGTTTCTCGATCCGACCGTGACATCAATGCCGGCATCGATCATCAGGGCCGTCACCGCCTCCTGCAGGCGTCCTTTCGGGATCCCGATCCGCAGTCCCGCATTCTCCATCACCGCTTCCTTCCGCGCGTCCACCCATATCTCGCGACACACGCACAACCCCGTCAAGTCCGGCCAGAACCCCACAGCCAAACGCTGATGGTCCAGACCCCACCCTCTCACGCCGCCCGGTGCCAGGACCAGGACAGCTGGCCCCACCATGACCGAGGCACGGATGCCACCCCAGGCCAAGCCACCACGGTGCCGGCTTGCTCCGCGGTGCCATTGCAAGGATCCCGATGATGGCCGGGTGTTCTGCGGGCGCCGACGCCCTGTCCATTATCCCCATGAATCCAATGCCCACGGCCCTTACACGATTCGCGGAAGGTGGCAACTGAACATCGATCCGGGTCAATGCGAGAATGTGTTGATCGGCCCGTATCTGCGACGATCAAGGGGAGACAGTCACGATCGATCCCCGATCGACACCTGTCCGGGGGCGGAATTCACGATCCCCATGCACGGTCTCGCCGCGTCCGATACAAATGCGACACCCCACCGCCTGAGCCTGGCGCGTGTCATGCGTCCACCTCGGAAACGACGTCGCGGCTGGCATTATCGCTGCGTTGCAGGCCGTCCCTTCAGGTCAGGATCTTCGCCCGGTCGGCCCGGGTCAGCGGGAATCCTGGCCAGGAGGGTGCCAGGAACTCATGGCATTGCGGTCGCGACACCGACATCGAGAACCACAACACCCACGAGGTCCGGCCCTTCCGGCGGCACCGGGATCCCGGGGACCTCGTGGCCTCCCGGAAGCGCGGGCGGCGGCTGGAGGAAATACATGCATCTGTATAAGATTTAACCATTACGTTGTCCCTTGAGACGCACCTCGGTCACGAGCTGCTCTCTTTCCGAGGCCCGCACAGTCAGTGCGGGTCTTCGTGTTTTTGGAGTTCTGAATGACGTATTTCGCCTACCTCGACGAGTTTGGCCACATCGGGCCCTATGCGGCGAAAGGTCATTCGAAATATAATTGATAGTCGTAACTGTTCGGGTTCCTGAACAGTTACGTGGCGGTTTTGTTGTCTATGTCGGAATGCATAAGACCACCTCTCCGGCGACACACAGCCCCCACAATCTCTATGCAGGGGTTTTTCGGGAAGCGATCAAGCGGATTGACCAGTTCTGTACGGAGGATTGCTGTCCACATGAGAATTTTGTGCTGATTCTCGACCAGCACAGCCAGCGTTCGGCCCTCGTCAGACAAGCGGCACAAGGCATGTATGCCTCTGGCGACGAAGGTCGTCGTTGCCTCATTGAGCCGGTGTTTCAAGTCGAAAGCCATCGCTACCAGACTCTCCAAGCCGCCGATTGGATTGCCGGACTGATGGGACGCTTGGGTGCAATTTGGTGTGAACCGAAGGTCTGGTCGGGCAACGCAGTGTTCCGCAAGAAGTTCGAGAGCAAGATCAATCAGGTCAGCTGGCGCAGTGGTATCCGGCATTGACTCCCCGTCATTTCGGGTAGACCCCAGCCAGACACTCTGCCTGCACACATGCCAGGACGCTGAACCCCGGGATTCCGTGTTCACTTGAAGTCCGATCCGGGTTATTGCACAGATTTCCCCGGGGGCACACCCAAAATGAACACCTCCAGCACCCGCATCGGCTATGCCCGCATCTCGACGGCCGATCAGAACCTCGAGGCCCAGATCGCCGCCCTCACGGCCGCCGGCTGCGGTCTGATCCGCACCGAGACCGGCAGTGGCACCAGCCTTGCCGCTCGTCCGGAACTGACCACGCTGCTCGCCTTCCTGCGGCCCGGTGATGCCCTGGTGGTCACCCGCATCGACCGGCTGGCCCGGTCGCTGCGGGATCTCCAGACCATCGCCGGGCAGCTTGCCGACACGGGGGCCCATCTCGTCGCCACCGAACAGCCGATCGACACCACCACGGCTGCCGGGCAGGCCTTCTTCGACATGCTCGGGGTCTTTGCCGCCTTCGAGACCAACCTGCGGCGCGAACGCCAGGCCGAGGGCATTGCCGCCGCCCGGGCCCGCGGGGTCTATCGCGGCCGCCGCCCGACCATCGACCGGGAGGCCGTCCGGGCCCGGCTGGCGGTCGGCCAGTCGCCGACGCAGATCGCCCGGGCGATGGGGATTGCCCGCGGGAGCGTCTATGCGATCAAGCGGGGGTGAGGGAGCGGTTGTCGTGGCCTGTGGTGGCCAGAGCGCCCGCCTGTGTCCCTGCCAGTGTCCGGGCGAGACCGGCCACGAGAGGCCACGACACGGGCGCTGTGGGGGGTCTTGCCCGGGATGCGTGTGTCAGGCGGGCTTGGCGTGATGGTCTGCCCGCGTATGGGCCCGCGGAAAATTGTATTGTACAATACAAAATCCCCAACAGGTCCCTACAATGTTTGCGCTTTGTGACGGCTTTGTCAGGCCTCGCATGACCAATCGCCTGTGCAATTGGTCACGCCGGCCGGCACAGGGGCGCTGACCGGGCCCGTGTTGCCGTGTGGGTCACTCCCGCCCACCCCCCGAAGGCGGCCGTGGGATCGGGGGGCCGGGATGGATCCCGTGATCATGGCCGGCCCCCCGGTCTGCCGCAAGGGCCTCAGAAGAACTCGGCCGCCCGGGCCGGGGACAGGGGCCGCGACGTGCATGTGCCACGGGTCCGGATGTCCCAGGCGTTCGCTTCGGTGACCAGGACACCGATCAGGATATTGTGCTTGCGCAGATAGGTGTATTTGACCACCCGGGGCAGACTGTCCTCGCTGTACAGGGGATACTGGAAGTAGATCCGGTTGTTGACCGCGCTGGCCGATCCGACGTGACCCCAGTCGACATGGGCGCTCTTCCCGGCGTGGATGACATGGGTCGAGGTCGGCGGAATCCAGGATTCCGCCACCTCCCGGGCCTCGCCGTGGGCATACTCCCCGTACTGCTTGACCTCGCAGTCAAGCCGGACCGACTGGGCAAGGGCCGGGTGGGCCGTGGCGGCCAGGCCGACCGCCAGAATGGCGAGGGTGGTCTTTATGCGTGCGGTCATGCGTGTCTCCTTTCGTGATGCAGCAGGGTCCCGCCCCGGGACTGGGGCGGGATCGATGTGGGTTCGTGGGGGTCATTCGCGCACACCCCCGAAGGCGGCGGCGAGATCGGGATGTTCGAGGACGCCCGTCGCCCCCTCATGGGCCGTGCCAACGAGGACGCCGGTGACGACGCCCGGGTCATCGCCGGGGGCGGCCGCCGAGTCAAAGCCGGACCGGGTGCCGGTCTCCCAGAACGTCAGCGTGTAGCCAAGATCGCCATCGCCCCACTGTGTCCCGGTGCCGGGATTGCCGGGATGGCGGCGATGGGGCCAGGCTTCGAGGGCCGTGAAATCCGCCCGCCCGTTGTCTCGCTCGAAGTCGACCGTGATGGCGGCCTCCCCCCGCACCGTGCGGCCATCTCCCCGCGTCAAGCCAAGGAGCGTGCCATCCCAGCGGGCGGTGGCCCCGAGATGGTCGACCGTCCGGTCGGGCTCAGGCCCATAGGCCCAGGGGGTGGGCAGGCCGTTGCGCCAGCCGATGCCGGCCTGCAGGGCCGCGGTGTTGGCACCGCCGAGGGTGTTGGCCATCAGGAGGTGGAAGCCGGTGGTCTCCCAGGGGCCGAAGTCGGTCTCCGTCAGGTCATCCACCTTCGTGCCGGCAGGCAGCCGGGGCCAGGCACGCAGGAGCGCGCCATCCAGCGTCACGTAGAGGCGGGGCTCGATGCCGGGGCTGTTGCGGGGCTGGAGGACGGACTCGCGGTAGGAGGAGCTGGCATGGGCCACGATGCCCCAGGCATGCAGGAGCTCATGGAGGAGGGTGATGGTCATGTCGGGCCCGTTGGGGCGTCGGTGGGCATCCCGGTCAATGAAGGCATAGCCACCAAGGGCCGTCGCGGTGGCGGGGATGTAGGTGATGCCCCCATAGCCGATGACACGGGCGGGATACGGGGCACCGGATGCTGGCCAGCCGGCCCGGCCGTCGGTGAAGTGGATGTGGATCTCGGTGGCCGGGATGGTGCTGATGTCGGCCACGGCCACGGCCCGATCCGCCCCGAGCCGCAGCCGGCGGTCATACGGCAGCGCCGTGTTGAGGCGGGCCAGCGCGTCGGCCACCAGGTCCCGCTCGGTGGCAGTGGCCCGCCCGACGATGCGCACGGTCTTGGCCGGGCCGGGGTCGATGATGACGAGATCATCACCCTCCTCGAACCGCTCCTGGGCCTGGAAGCCCCGGAGGAAGGCCAGGAGGTCAGCCGCACTGGCACTGCCGTCACGGCCCTGGTCATCGCGCCAGAGGCCGGACCGGATCACCCCGCCGCCGGTGACCTGGGTGACTGTCGTCAGGTCCCGGGGAAGAGGCGATTCATGGCGAAACGCCGGGCCGATGCCGATGACCCCACTCTTGGCCTCGACATGGGCCCCGACCGGCGTCCCCGGGCGGGCGCGGGGCCGGGGCGGGGTCGCCAGCCGGGGAGGCGGCGGGGTGGACACGGCGCCAGCACCCGGACCCGGTGGGGCGGGGGACGGGCCGGACCCACCCCCACCCCCGCAGGCGGCCAGCGTCAGGACCACCAGGGCGGCGAGCAGGGTCCGGCGGGTGGGTTGCATGGTCATCATCCCTGGCCTGTGTGGGTCAGCCACAGCCCGCCCATGAGCAGGGCAAACAGCACGGGCTGGTGGACAAGGTAGACCGCCAGGCTGTGACGGCCGAGCCAGCGCAGACTCCGGCCGGTCCGGGCCGGCAGGGTGACGGTGGCCAGTGCCTCGCCCACCCCCGCGGTGCGGGTCAGCCATTGGCCGGCGGCAAGGCCGAGAAGCACCGGGGCCAGCCACGGAAAGACCGGCCGGAAGTCGCTGGCCGGCGGGGTGCCGCTGCCAAGCCCCAGCCACATCGCCACGGTGTTGGCAGCAGGGCCGGCCGTCAGGACATCGACCGCCAGGACGGCAGCAGCGACCAGCCCGACCGCCGGCCAGGGCGCGTTGGTGAACGGCAGGCACAGGACCGCGGCCACGGCGATCATGTGCAGGATGCCGAAGCGGATGGCCTGGTCGGGGGTGGCCCACAGCGTCACGGCGGTGACCGCCAGGGCGGCCAGGGTGAGGCGGGCCAGGCGGAGTGCCCAGGGCCGCCAGCGGATCCCGTCGGCATGGGCCAGCGCAAAACTGACGCCGGCCAAGGCGAGGAAGGTGCCAGCGATGGCCGCGGCGATGGTCTGGCCGAGGGGTGTCGTGGCGGTACCGGGCGGGATGAGGCCGAAGTGGGCGAGATCCCAGGTCAGGTGATAGGCGAGCATGGCCAGGAGTGCGGTGCCGCGCAGGGCATCGAGAGCCGGGATGCGGGTGGTCATCAGAACTGCCGGACGAAACTGACATCGGCGTAGGTGCGGCGGTAGCCCCAGTCATAGGGCCGGTCGTTGGAGGTCCGCCTTGTGGTGCCGACCGCCAGGCGCGGGGCAAAGCCGGCGAGGGTGAGATCACGCTTGAGGATGCTGACGGTGACATCGGTGGTGGTGTCACGCCGCTTGAAGCGGTCCGCCCCGCGCCGGCGCAGGACATCCCAGGTGGTGCGCGAGACGGTGCCGGCCAGCCCCACCGTCCAGCCGCCGGCGAAGTCGCGGGTGGTCCCGAGGCGCAGACCGCGGGTGCGGGTGTGGTCATCCGACTGGTCGGGGCGCTCGCGGCCGAGCGAGATGGATCCATTGACGGACAGCGTCGGGGTGAGCTGATGGGTCACGCCGAGGCTGCCATCGGTACGCGGGCCATTGCGGTCGCGCAGGCCGACCGGGGCATACCGGCGCTCGCGGCGGGCGAGATCGAGGGTCAGGCGGGTGCGGTCGGTCAGGCGGTGGGCGGTCTCGAGCCGCAGGCCGGGGTCATCGTAACTCGTCTCGCCGGCCGACCAGCGCCGGGCGGTGGTCAGAAGGAGGCTCGCCCGGGTGCGGGGGGAGAGTGCGATCTCCGGGCCAAGGTGGAGGCGCAGGGAGGTGCTGTCCCACGTTCGGTTGGCGTAATCGGTGTGCGAGAGCCCGGCCCCGAGACGCAACCGCAGCCGGTCGGTGATGGGGTGGTGGACCTCGCCACCGGCAAAGAGGCGCAGGCCGACACCGGAGGTCGGCGGCGGGTTGGTGCGGACGAGGTCAAACCGGCCGAAAAACGGGTGAAAGGAGGGGATTGTCCGCTGCTCGCTGGCCTGGCCGATGTTGGTATCGGGGGCGAGCGCAAAGCCACCATAGGCCGACCAGCGCTTGCGGGCCTCGATGGCAGCAAGGAAGCGCTCGACATTGGCGGCCACGGGCGGTGGGATGTCCCCGGCCAGCACCCGGCGGAAGTGGCGACGGGCGAGACCGTCCTGGCCCTTGACAAAGAAGGCCCGGGCGAGTTCGAGGCGCACGCGGACGGCGTCCGGATTGGCAGCCAGCAGCGCCCGGAAGGCGGTGATCGCCCCGTCAAGGAGATCATCCCGGGTCTCTGCGGGCAGGCGGGGGTCTTCGGCGGCCGCGAGCAGCGCCAGACCGAGATCGAAGAGCGGGCCGGCCACCCGGGGGTCGGCAGCATGCGGGACAAGGTGGGCAAGGGCGGGCTGCCAGGTGCCGGCGGCCAGGTCAGCCTCGGCGACGACGAGGGCCCGCTCCGCCGGTGCCAGGGTGGGGGCGGGCAATGCAGCACCGGGTGGGGTCTGGGCGGTGGCGAGGGCGGCCGCAAGGATGGCCAGCGTGATGAAGCCGACGGCCAGACACAGCCGCGACAGCAACGGACGATCGTGCGGCAGGCGCAGGCGCAGGGTCATGGGATGGTCCGATGCCGGCCGGGCCGTCGGCACCGGGGCCTACTCGTCCTTGAAATATTTGCCGGTACGCACGATGTAGTTGCCATCGTCCTCGAGATCGAGACTGATGGCGCGGGCCGAGACGTCCTTGAAGTCCTCGAGGCCTTCTTTCATCTTTGCCGAGAGGATGTTCTTGGCTGCCTTGACCCGTTCCACCACATGCGCCGGGGCCCTGAGGAACGAGCCGGTGGCCGCGACCAGCTGGTCCACCGCCAGGCCGGTGTCCGGACCGCCCCGCAGACCGTCGATCCTGGCTCCCCACATCGACACCTTGTCCATGACGGTCCCGCGGGCATTGAAGTTGGTGAGATCAGCCAGATCGAGCACCCCGTTGGAGATGTTGAGTGCCTGGCCCGTCATGCCCGCGAAGTTGGCCCCGGTGAAGTTGGCCCCGACCGCCCGCATCCCCCGGGTGATTGTCTTGCGCATGTCCTTCCACGGGAATTTGGCCCTGTCCGCCTTGGTGTTGGTGAAGTTGGTCCGCTCCAGTATCGTGTCGGTGAAGTCGCCATCGGAGACATCGGCGCCGGAAAAGTCGGTGTCGGTCAGATTGTCCCGCCCGAAGTCCTGGCCGACAAAGGATCCACCGCTCAGGTCGCGCCCGCTCAGGTCCAGCGGGTTGGCGTCCGGATCGTCGCGGGCGGCCAGCATCCGTGTGACCTGTGCGACATCGGCGCCCGGGGCCGGGCCGACGGGGGTCGCGGTGACGGGATCGTTCAGGTTGTGACACTCATCCCCCCAGCAGACCCTGTCGCAGTCAGCACCGCGGCACGGGCTCGACTCCGTGGTGGCGGGCGCCGGGCAGGGACCGGCATCGCCCACCCGAAAACTGTCCACCTGGATGGTCAGGGTGGCGCGATCACCCGATGGCGTGCCGCCATGGGCCCGGACAAAGGCGGCTGCCGCTGCTGCCGTCCGCGGCCCCCAGAGACCATCGGCAGCGCCGGCATTGAAGCCACAGCCGGCCAGCACGCCCTGCAGGGTGCGGACAAACGGGTCCGGCGGGGTGGCCGTGGGGCCGGGGCCGGGTCATCGTCATGCGCCCGTGCTGCGTCCCGGGCGGCCCGGCGGGTGGCGGCGGCCTCCCGGGCGGCGTTCAACCGGTCCTCTTCGGCCGTATCGATGCGGGACCAGTCGGCATCGCGGCGGTCCTGGCGGCGGTCGCGGTCGCGGGCGTTCTCCCGGATGCGGCGCTCCTCCTCGCGGATGCGCTCCTGCTCACGGCGCCGCTCCCGGTCGGCGTCCGGAGTCGAGCGACCGGCCCCCGGGGTGTCGGTGGCGGACGGCAGGGCGATGCCGGCACAGAGCTGCTGGCGCATGTGCTGGTACCGCTGACGGAGGTC
Source organism: Paracoccaceae bacterium (assembly GCA_965215545.1). Lineage (GTDB taxonomy): Bacteria > Pseudomonadota > Alphaproteobacteria > Rhodobacterales > Rhodobacteraceae > MPNP01. The sequence continues at coordinate 1,944,522 of OZ244066.1, read as the reverse complement.
CGGGCCGGCGGCCGCTTCGCAGCGCCGCATCCTCTGACACATCACGGCGTTGGGCTGGGCCGCCGCGCCCCGCCTGGCCACGAACAGCTCGCCCTGGCAGTCGCCTGGCCCCGACCGGGTGGGGGCAGAGCGGGATGGGGCGGCGTCGGCGGACGGGGTGCAGAACAGCTGCTTCGCCTTCTGGAATTCCTGCCAGAGACTCACGCCGTCCGGCACCAGACCGGCGGCCTGCCTGTCCACGTCCCGGATCATCGGTTCGCAGGTCCGGAACATCCGACACATTTCGGCATCGGCGACCGTCCCCGTCCCCGCCTTCGGGGCCAGGCGGGTGAGCAGGGCCTGGCAGTGTTCGAGGGACGCCTGGGCGAGGGTGGCGGCCGGGGCGAGGGCGACCAGTGCCACCATGAGCCAGGCGATCGGGGGTCGGGGTCGGGGCATGGGTGGGTCTCCGTGGGTTGGGACGGTCTATTCGAGGACCGTCCAGTGGTCCTCGAACTTGTCGGCCGCCCGCAGGCATTCGAGCAGGGCGGACCGGGTCTTGGCAGCGGTGGATTGGGCGGCCCGCTGGTCTTCGGCCATGGCAGATGTCAGCAGGCCACCGAAGAAGTCGAAGCCGCTGGCATCACTGACATCCCCGGTGACGAGCTGTTCGGAGACGATTTCGGTGGTGCCGGAAAAGATCTCTTCGGTGAGCACGCCCTCGGTGCGCAGGGCCTCGGTCTGGGCGGCCGTCAGCTGACGGTTGGCGGCGGCCTGGCGGCAGATGGCGAGGACCCGCTGGTAGCGGCCCTCGCTGCCCGGTTCCACATAGACGGATGGCGTGTAGGTGGCGGCACCGATGCCGGCACTCTCCACGTTGGCCTGGTTGGCCTGCTGGCCGCCACAGGCGGCGAGGAAAAGGGTGGCCACGGCGGCCACCGTCGGTGTCAGTCGGGAAGTCATTGTCAGGTCCTTTCTGTTGAAGATGCCATGATCGGCGTGGATCCTTGCGGTGGGTCTCACTCGCCTGGATTGGGTTGTCGCGTGGCGTCAAAGGCCCCCACCGCACGATCGGTGCCGGCAAAGCGCAGGTCGAAGGTGCCGACCAGGCCCGCCGGAGTGACGGGTTTGTTGTGGCCAGTGGGGTGGTACAGTTGCACAGCCCAGGTGCTGGCGGTTGATGTGTTCAGCTTCGCTCGGGCCCCGCCCCGCCCGACGGTATACCCGGTCGGTGTCCACTCGAGACGGACACCGTTCCAGTCGGCGAGACTCGGCGGGGTGTCACCGGCCAAGCCCGAGCGGCGGAAGGCGAAGCCATTGATGTCACCATTGATGTACGGGGCCGCCCGGCTCAGATCCAGGGTCAGCTGTGTCCGGGCGGTGAAGGCGCCGCTGTAGTCACCGCGGCGGGCATAGCCCTCGGCGTCCCCGGTGTAGGTGGCAGTGGCCCGGCCGGTGTAGGTGTCCCGCAAGGTGGCCGACGGGTCGACGCTCTCATGATCCTTCGGTGCAGCGGCCCAGACGGTGAGGGTCGAGGAAGCGGGGGTGGTGTCGTCTTCATCGAGCCATACGCCCCAGTGCCTGGCGGCATCCATGGGCCTGGTGCCGGGTGTGCTGTAGCTTCCAAGCGCCGCCTGCACAGCCGCCATCGCGTCAAAACCACCGTCATGGTTGGCAACATGGAGGCCCATGAAAGTGGGTTTGAGGGCGGTAATGAGTCCTGTCAGTTCGGTCTTGCGGGCAGCGGGCAGGGCTGTTGTGTCAGTGCTGGCGGCGACCTCGGCCTCGATTGCCGTCAGGTCCGTGATGTTGCCGGTGGCCTGGATGCGGCGCAGGAAGGTCGTGCAGGCCGTGCTGGCCCCGCAGGTGACCGGATTGGCGGTCCGGGCCGTGCGGCGGGCGTCCCTCTTGGTGAGATGGATCCCGGCCGCCTCGATGAGGTCGGCAAGATTGGCCTTGCGGGCCTCCGAGAGGGAGCTGCCCTTCACCGCTGTCCCAAGCGATGTCAGCTGGGCCTGGGTGGGGGCTGCGCGGATTTGGCGTTCCCAGCCCTGGCAGGCGGTGTCGGTGCCACAGACCCGGTTGACGATGGGAGGGGGTGGCGGGGGGTCGTCGGTGTCGGGGCTGGTGCTGGTGCGGGGCGCATTGCCGCCGCAGGCGGCGAGAAGAAGGGCCAGGGCGGCGGCAAGGGTGGCAGTGCGGATCATGGGAAAGGGTCTCCGTGGGTGTGAGGGATGGATGGGGTCACTTGTCGACAGGCTCGCCATGCTCCTCGGCAAGACGCTCGATCTCCTCGATGGGGATGCGCCGGTACGGGGCGTTGCCCAGCCCGCTATGCACGCCCTTTGGTCGCCAGGCGATGCCGCTCGGTTTCAGGCGGAGATGGCCAAGGACCTTGCCGTCCTTGTAAACGGTGTAGTCGTGGGCATTCCTGTCACTGCCCTTGCTGTCCCATGCGTAGGCCATTCTTCGGTCTCCTTTCATTGTCTGACCAGAGGGAACGATCCGGCGACCGCCCGCCACTTGATGGGCCGATCCACTCTATGGCTTTGCTTTCAGCTCATTCAGGCGGGTTTCGATAAGGAGAGCTGCAGCGGCAATTGTTTTCTGCAGCTTCCTGACTGAAACCTGATCAAGATTCATGCCTTGCTGGTAGTCCATCTCATCACCCAATACCTCGATCAGGTGGCCAAGTGCCTTTGCTGTATGTTCACCCATGTCGTTTCTCCTTTCATGGCTTGATCCGCCGACGGGGCCACCCGACGGTCGCCCCATCCCCTGGGTGTTGGTGCCCCACCCCCATCAGAACCGGTGGGTCAGGGATGCGGCGAGACTGTCGCCACCGCTCTCGCGGCCATAGCCGAGGGTGATGGCGGTGCCGCCAAACGCGATGCCACCCTGCACGCCGAGGGCCGGGCGCGGCTTGGAGGTGAGTGCCGTGGTGCCGACCCGGGCTTGTGCTGTCCCGCCGAGCGGCAGGGCCAGCCGGGCCCCGGCAAAGACGGCCCCGGTCGGGCGCGGGGTGGTCCAGTCGGCCGTCAGGGCCAGCGTGGTGGCCGACCCCTTGATGGCGGTGGCCTGCTCTTTTGTGGCGGCCTCGGTGGTGAAAGCATCCGCCTTGACCCGGGCATGGGTCAGATCGGCCCCGAGGGTGACGGTGGCGTCATCGGGCAGGGCCAGCCGGTGGTCGGCCCGGAGGCCGGCGGTCAGGCCGGTGCCGGACAGGCCGGCAGCCAGCCGACCGGTGCCCGTCACGGCAAGATCACTGGCCAGCGTGGTGGCACTGGCGGCCAGACCGAGGGTGGTGGCCTCGAGGGCCCAGGCATGGCGGACCCCGAGGGTGGTCGCCGTGACATCGATGGTGCCACCGTTGGTGACGGTGGCTGACCCGGTCTGGTGCTGGACGGCCAGGCCGAGGGTGCGGCCGGGGCCGAGTTCGAGACCGTGGCCGAGGGCCACCCCGCGGCGGACCAGGTCATAGGCGGTGGGGACGGTGGCGTCCTTGCGGGTGCGGTCGGCTGTCGACCCGAGGAGACGGGCCCAGGTGCCGGGGCCGGCCGAGGGGGCCTCGAGGGCGGTCATGTCGAGGAGGACAGCCGGCAGGGCAGCCACAAGGCGGTGGCGGGGGCCGAGGGTGGCTGGCCGCGGTGGTGCCGGGACTGGCTCGGGCAGCACCAGCTGGGCGATGCGATTGGCATCCAGGGTGATCGTGCCGTCGGCGGCAATGGTGCCCACATCGACAACCGTGCCATCGGCCTGCGTCGAGCGGATGACGATGGTCCCCATGGTCAGGTCGGTATTGTCGTCACCCTGCGTGAGGGTGGTCGGGAGCAGGTCCGCGCGGGTGAGGCTGGCGGCCGCCAGCTGTTCGCGCACCGTCCGGATCTGGTCAGCGGTGAGGTCGGGGGCGAGCTGGGCAAACACCACCGGGTCACCGGCAAAGTGCACGGTGCCGCTCGCGATCTGCCCGTAGGTGAGTTGGTCGCTGCTGTCGAGACCGGCTTCCAGCACCAGCCGGCCCTTGGCGCTGATGGTGACCGTGCGGCTGGTCAGCCCGCTGGCCAGCACCAGGGTGCCGTCGGTTACCGTTGCCGTGCCGGGGGCGACCAGGTTCACCGGGGCGGCAAAGCGGGCCAGGCCGCCACCCGTCAGGGTCAGGGTCTCGAGACCGGTGATGGCACCATCGAAGATGAAATGCTGGCCCCGGGCGATGTCGAGGGTCAGGGTGTCGGTGCCGGCGTCGAAGGCAATGGGGCCGTCCACCCCGCCTTGCCCCATCACGTCCAGCGTGTCATCGTACGTACCAGTGGCAAAGCGGATGCCGCCGATGAGGGTGCTGTCGGTGAGGGTGAGGATGCCCTTGGCACCCTCGAACTTGACGGCATGGGCATCGGCGTCCTGGCCCTGTGCCACCGTGATCTGGCTGCTCTTAACGGCGACAGTGAGGGTGGGCGGCGGGTCATCGGAGCCGGGAGTGGCCCCGGTCTCGGCAAACAGGCCCCAGGGGCCGGAATCGGCATAGACGGCCACGGGTGGCGGGGTGTGCTGGGCATGGCGGGTGAGATCGCCCATGCCGTCGCCACTTTCTCTCGTCACCGTCACAGCGCCGAGGTGGAAGGCAAAGATGCCGTCGGCCTCGGCCCCGGTGGTGGTGACGGTGCTGTCGGTGAGGGTGATGCGGACGTCGCCAGCCCCGCGGTGGCCGCCCCGGAGGCCGTCGGCGCCGGCCCCGGATGTGGTGATGGTGCTGCCGGTCAGGGCGATATCGACATCGCCGGTGCCGTGATGGAGGCCGGCGATGGCGTGGGCATCGGTACCGGTGGTGGCAACGGTGCTGCCACGCCGGAGATCGATGTCCACCAGGCCTTTCGAACCATGATAGGCGAGGATGCCGTCGGCGTAGTTGCCGGCCGTCGTGATGGCGGTGGTGGCGAGATCGATGGTGATGTCACCCTCGGGGTTGGCACCATCGGCGAAATGCACCGCATAAATCCCCTGGCCGCGCACGCCCCTCGTTTCGACCCGGCTGCCGGTCAGATCGAGGTCGATGTTGCCCTGGTTGAAACTGTAGAGTTTGAAGCCGCGCGATCCCTCCCAGGAGCGATCGCGCGGGGGGCCGAAGTCGCGGCCACTGTCGGTGCCGAAGCCGCCGGTCGTCCTGATGAAGATGTTGGTCAGGTCGATGGCGATGTCGCCCTTGGTGACATCGCCGGCATCCATGTTGTGATAGCCGGCGGCCTCGGCGCTGATGCCGCTGGCGTCATGGCCGGCCGTCGCGATGTTGGGGGTATCGGACCGAACCGGGATGGCGGCGGTGAGGGTGACATCCCCCGTGCCCCGGTGCCAGGCCTGGATCCCGTCGCCGTCCTCCCGGGACGTCGTGATGGTCACGCCCGGCAGGAGACGGATGCCGATGCTGCCCATGAACTGAAGATCCTTGAAGGTGCTGTCCTGGACACTGTCGGCCAGGGGGTCGATCTCGGCACGGACGCCTTCGCCGGGGCTGGTGATGGCCCCGCCGATGGTGAGATCGAGGCTCCCCGAGCGGCCGTGATGCAGGACACTGATGCCCGTGGCGCTGCCATCGGCGCTGATCCCCTCGCGGCGGCCTTTCCGGAGGGCGGCATCGTTGGTCGAGAAGGGTTCGTTGTCGACCTCGATGGTGGCCTCCGAGCGCAATGTGATGTCGCCATCGAAGTCCTGGTGGGTGTCGATGTAGATGCCGGCGTAGCGGGTGTTGGGTGGGGTGCCGACAACGGGGGTGTCGGGGTTGGTGAGGACCGGCGGATTGCCGGGCGTGTAGTGCCGCCGCCCGTGGTCATCCTGGGGGCCTTCCATGTTGTCCGAGACACCGTCGCCGTCTTCGTCCTCGAGACCGTCGCCGTCATCGCCGACGGGGCCATCGCCGTAGTAGACGGCGTCGCCCTCGTTGGCGGGGATGACGACGGTGTTGCGTTCATCCGTGATGGGGTAGTCGCCGCGCCGCCGTTCGGGGCCGTGGCCGACCCCGCCCTCGCGCGCCTGGCCCTTGTTGCTGCGGCGACCGCGGATGATCAGGTCGCCATGGATGGTGAAGCTGTAGTCGCCGTCGGCCGGGTTGGTCCAATCCCCGATCTCGTAGAAGATGTTGTCAACACCATTCCTGTTGTCGTCGGGGTCGGGGGTGTAATTGTCTTCTGTGCACTCGATGGTGCGGCCGTCTTCCGTGGTCGGATCGAGGGCACCGCACTCATCGGCGGCGTGGGCCGGGCCGGTGAGGGTCGTGAAGGCAGCGAGGGCGAGGGCGGTGGTCAGCGCGCGGGGTCGGCAGGTGCGGGTCAGCATGGGATGGATGGCGGTCATGGGAAGAGATCTCCGTGGGGAAGGGTCAGGGGGTGGTGTCCGGAAGCCGGGGGGGGGGGCAACTGTGTCGTGGTCGTGGTCATGTTGGCACCGGGCTGGTGGGCCGACCGTCAGTTGCGCACATCGACGGTGATGTCGCAGTATTCGGCATAACCGGGACCGCCGCGCATCCGCCAGGCCTCGGAGGGCCAGCGGGCCGGGCCACAGTGGGGGGAGCCGGGCCGGAAGGTGGCCCCATAGCCAGTCAGATGGATAACACCAGTTGAACCGGCAAGCCACCTCGTCGTCATCGGGTCTCGGAGGGAGAGGCAGTTGGTGCCGCCGTTGATGCAGACATTGCCCCAGATCCGCACCCGGAAGATGCCGTTGCTCGGGGTCTTGGCGCGCGGGGTGGGCGTGGTGCCGGGAGTAAACGTGCCAGGGGTGCCGGGGGTGTAAGTGCTGGGGGTATCACCCGCCTGCTGCGTCGGCGTGCTCCCGGTGTACCCATCGACATTCAGGGTCTCCGTCGGTCCCGTGCACGCCGGGTAGCCGCGATTGGCGGTGAAGGTGTGGCCCATGAAGGTCACGCTGCGCGAGCATTTGGCCGGGCCCCAGGTCGGGCAGGCCCGGGCGATGGGCTGGCCGCGGGAATAGGTGTCGGTCGGGTTGTGGAATTCGACCACCCGGTCGTCCTTGTCGCCCGGACCGTAGGCGCAGCGGACGTCGGGCCCCACCCCGAAGGTCGTTGCGTCCGGACCGGGCAGGACCTCGATCTGCAGGTTGCGGACCAGACCGGTCCAGGTCCGGTTCTGAATTTGGGGGGCGGGGTCGGTCAGGTTGGCGGTCAGGCTGGTGACGACGCTGGGGGCGGGCGTCAGCGCCCGGGAATGGGTGATCGCGGTCTGCTGGATCGACTGTGCCATCGCTGGCAGGGCGAGGGCCGCGGCCACCACCAGGGCGGCGCAAGCCGGAAAGGGAGGGCACACTGTCAGGCGGGTCATGATGGGGGTCTCCTTGTCCTGGGGTGGGGGGGATGGCCGCTCCCGGGTCATCCTCATTGGTCGGACGGCCAGGCCGTGTCGGTGTCACTGTCGCCAACGCAGGGGAAGACATCGTCATCGGCGATCGTGTAGGTGACGGTGCGGGTGGAGGTGTCATCGAGGGTGGCCGTGACGGTCACGGTGGAACCGGCCGTCGACCGGCAGTTGTTGTCGATGGTGACGAGCGTCCAGTGGACGGAGGCGGGTTCGGAGCCCGAGGCAAAGGTGAAGATGGTGCCGTCGCCATTGGCGGTCGGCCAGACGACGGTGGGCAGATCGGCCGCCGGGATGGTGTAGCTGTTGGTGCAGACATGATTGGGCACCGGGTTACCGTCGGCATCGAAAGCGTCGGCATCGAGACAGACGGTCTCTGCGGCCTGGTTGGTGGTCGGGTCATTCTCACCGCGGACATTGAGGCCACCTTCCAGCCGGACGCGGCGGGTGGCACCGGTGACGGCAAGGGACGCCACGGTCCGGCCCTCGATGGCGAGACCGTGCGACCAGCGGTCCCCCTCGGTGCCGGTGAAGCTCCCGGGGCCGGTCAGGGTCTGGGCGGTGGCAGGGACGGCCAGCAGGGTGGCGATGAGGGCGGCGGCGAGCGTCAGGGGGTGGGTGGGGGTTGGCATGGGGGTCTCCTTCATCATGGGCCGTACTCCTGTGTCCGGGTCATCATCCGGGTGTCCTGTCCCCGGTGGGGGGACCGGGCCAGGGTTGGTGGCCCGATCGTCGTCGGTGGGGGTCCTAGCGGCAGGCACCGCCATTGGCCGTGAGGCCCCGCGCTGTGGTGTTGGAAAAGACCACGCGACCGGGCTTGTTGACGGTGAGGGCCGTCAGGCGGTCGCCGGTGGTGACGGTGCCCGAGATGCCATCGCGGTCGAAGGTCCGGTTGCCCGACCCGTCAGCGGCGGCGAGCGGGATGGCGGTGTAGGTCAGGGTCGTGTGCCAGCGGTTCAGGCGGGGGTCGGTGTCCTGGACACTGCTGGCTGCCTCGGTGGTCCACCGGTTGGTCTGTGCGTTGAAGCCGAAATAGCAGTTGGTGCTGTCACAGAAGAGGTTGCGCTGCTTCTGGTACTGGATGGTGACGCTGATGGCGGTGACGCCGGCCACCGGGGGATCCTCGACGATCGTGTCCTCGAGGCTGACACACCAGCGCAGGGCCTTCCAGAGATCGGCCCGGGCGGGAGGGAGGGAGGTGCGTGACACGGTGACCGTCGCCCCGTGGCCGACGGTCTGGGCGGTGGCGGGGGCCGTGAGGGTCAGGGCTGTCAGCAAGGCGGCCAGCAGGGTGGCGATGGGCATCCATGGGGTGGGGTGTTGGCGGGTCATGGGTTGTCTCCTCTGTTCTGGGATGGGGATGGGACGCGCGACCGGGTGACCGCGCGCCGAAGGGTGGTGTGGGTCAGTTGTCGGCAAAGACGGGATTGCCGGCGTCATAGACCCCGGCGGCTGACCCATCGGGGAACTCGACCCGGAAGCCGCCGTAGAAGCCCTCGGGGCGTCGGCCCGGGCGCCCGTAGGCGGTGCCCGCCCACTCGCCCGAGACGACGTTGTTACCCGAGATCGTGCCGCCGGTGACCTGGCCGCCGGCATCAGGGGTGCCCAGGTCGGGCGTGTTGGGGTTATTGTCATGGTCTGTGAGGGGGCTGCCATCATGGTCCCATACATTCAGGGCCGTCGGATCCAGTGTGGCGGACCAGGCATCATTGACATGCGCGGTGCCCTGGCCGGCGGGATTGGCCGAGCGGAAGTTGTCGATGGTGCCGCCGAGTGTCGCATCGGCCCCGAAGGTGGCCTTGAGCTCCACATTCGCCTCGAAGTGGCCGGAGGCCGATGTGCCCTCGCTGTCGGTGCGGGCCGACAGGCCCTTGGCGGTGCCCGAGTAGGTGGCAGAGGCGGCGAGGTTGGGATTGTCGCGATCGCGCACACCGAACACGTTCACGGTCGGGCCGAGATCATCGACAGCTTCCTGTGGGCCGACCACCCCGGCGAGCAGGGAGAGGCCGAGAGCGGGGGCACCATCACTCCCGACGTCTGCCAGCCACATCCCGTAGTCGATGTAGTCAACCCGGGTGTGGGTGCCGTCGCCGTTGTCCTGGTAGCGGAAGAGTTCGGGATCCTTGCCGCGAAGCCGCCGCTGGTCGTCACCCGACGCCGTGGTCGGCGTGAAGAACCATTTGGGGACGACGAAACCACTCTGCTGATCGAGCGCTTGATCGTAATAGAGGAGCCCGTGGACGCCCTTGTAGGTGCCCTCGTAGTTCTGGCCGCGGGTCGGCGTGCCATCATAGTTGGATTGAAGCGATTTATCCTTGAGCACAAAGTCGGCGGTGGCCGGCTTGCCAGCCAGGCCCAACGCCCGGTGGGTGCCGATATCGGCAATGAGATCCGCGAGGTCGGTGTTGTCGCTATCCGGAGACAGGGTGCGCTCGCCGGCCCCCTCGGCAAGGCCGAGGGCGGTCCAGGCATCCACCGTGCCGGTGGGCTTGGGGGCGCGGGCAAAGACCGAGGTGGGATCGGTCGCTTCCCGGGTCACCAGGTCCACGAAGTTGGCACCGGCCCCCAGGAGGATGCGACTGTTTGGGGTGGCCACGGCTCTCTCGAAGACCCCCTCGAGATAGGTGCGCACCGCCCGGGCCTTGGCGCTCTCGAGCTCGGCGGCCGTGCTGCCGCCGAGTGCCGCAAGGCGTCCCACCAGGGCCTCGTCCGCCGGGGTGCCACTTATGGGTACGCCCTCCAGAACCTTGCGGACGTCGGTTTGGGTGGTCTTGATGGCATCGATCTCGTCCTGGATGGCCGGGACATCGGTGTTGGCCAGCCGGTCGGCCTCGTCCTGGAGATCTCTGGCCTTGGCGCGATCGGCAGCGGCTTGATCGCGGGCATTGTCGCGCGCGCCTTCCTTCATCGTGCGTTCGCCTTCCTTGGTCGTCTTCTCGTTTTCCTTGGTCGTCTTCTCGTTTTCCTTCATCGTGCGCTCGGCGACCTTCATGTCGCGCTCGGCTTCCTTGGTCGTCTTCTCGCCTTCCTTCATCGTGCGCTCGGCGATCTTCATCGTGCGCTCGGTCTTCTTGTTGGTCAGTGCGGTCGTGCAGGTTGCGCGGGAATCGCAGTCGGGGGCGTTGCGGAAGTCGGGGGTGTCGAGCGCAAACAGAGCCTCCAGGGCGGCAATGTCGGTATTCAGCTCGCCGATTTCGTCCCTCAGTTTCGTGATGGCCTTACCGAGGCCGACAATGCTGCTAGATGTGTCAAGGTCGCCAGGGTCGCCTTCCAGGGCTTTGATCTCGTCAGCCAATAGCCCGATCACGACGTCGAGGTCGCCGATCTCGATGACAAGGGTGGCAATGTCAGTATTGAGGCCATCAATCTCTGATTCCAGTTTTCCGACCCTGTCGTCGTTGTCCTTGGCCGTGCCGCCGCTGCCATCGGTGCCGATCAGTTTGGCGATCTCGCTCGGCAGACGGTTGGCCTCGTCCTCAAGGGCCTTCTTGGCGGCTTCGGCCTTGGCGATGTACTTCTGGTACTCGGCGATGAGCTTGCGGATCGCGGCGATGTCAGCGAGAGCAGCATCGGCGATGCCCGAGCTGACCCCCTGGGCGGCAACGAGGACGGCGACGCCCTGGTCGCCGGCATCAACAAACTCCTGGAGGGAGGACCCTTCGGCGCCCGGTGTGTGGCCGTACTGGTCGGCAACGCGGCTGAATTCGCCATCGTCCTCGTCGTAGTAGTTGTCCCCGTGGTCCTTGCCCTCCCGGATCTCATCGATCATCAGGCGGATGTCGTTGGCGGTGCGGCGGGCGTATTCGCCGTCGCGCTTGACTTCGTCGATGTAGGTGGCGCGGCCGTCGGCATTCACGCCGGGGATGTCGTAGGTGGGCTTGAAGGCGTATTGCTGGTCAGGGGTTGTGCCGTCGTCTTCGTCATGGTTCCAGAGGATGCCGCGGAGGGCATCGCCGGGTGAGGTGTCAGATTGTTGGTTGGGGTCGGGGGCAGGCGTGACGGTGGGCGTGACGGTGGTGGTGGATGTGGGACTACCCCCACTGGGGGATCCGGTGGTGGGCGTCACAGGCGCGCCCCCACCGCCACCACAGGCAGACAGCAGGAGGGCGGTGGCAAAGGCGGTGGCGAGGGCCAGGGGGAAACGCTGGGTCATGGGTCGATCTCTTCTCTCAAGGGACGCCGGGCGCAGGGGCGGGCCGCGGGGTCGGAGGGGAATGGGGGTCGGGGGCGACCGGGGGCCGCCCCCGTGGGTGCCTGGGTGGGTGTCTGACCTGCGTCAGAAGCTCATGGTCACGCCGACCGAGGCCATGTTGCGGTCCTCGACCTGGGCAAGGCCGGCCTCGACCGTGGCCCCGCCCCCGAGGTCATGCTTGACCCCGGCCCCGAAACCGTCGGAGTCGGCCGCGCCATCCATGGTGGCACGGGCGGCCACGATGTTGACGCTGGTGGCGTCGAACTTGGCGGTGAACTCACCGCCGAGACCGGTCAGCTTCTTCTCGCCGGACGGGGTGTCGGCATCCTGCTGGGCATAGAAGATCGAGCCGCCGAAGTCGCCGAAACTGGCACCGACACTGGCCTGGAGCTTCTTCTCGCTGTCGATGCCGAAGCCGAGGGTGGTCGGGCCGACGGCAACACTGGTGCCGAGCGCCCAGTTGGTCTTCTGCTTGGTGGCCATCTTCTCGGCCATGGCAGCGGTGAAGGCGGTCAGGTCAACGCCGCTGGCTGTGACAACAGCATCGCTGATCTGCACGTCGGTGTGGTTGGCATTCGCACCTGTCCGGGCTGCGCAAACCTGAACGGATTCACCCCCAACAGGAGTGTAGCTTTGGGCAGCACCTGTTTCACACCGACGATCCGCTTCGGCCCGGCTGACTGCATCGGTCAAACGATTCAGCTCAGCAGTCCTTGCCGTGCCTGGAGCGATATATCCATCATCACCTTGTTTCAGTGCTTCAAAATCTGCCTTGGCCTTCCTGGCAGCTGCTATAACCGCGTCAAGTGCCTTGTCGCTGCGGCCTTTGATCCGGAAGATGTTGTATGTTCCATCGGTCACCGGCGCCATCTTGCGGCTAAGACCCATAGCATTAAATGCATTTATAGAAGGAACATCCATACCATCAGCGATATTTGTCCAGTCGTCGTCTCCGTCCGGGTCCAATGTGTAGACATCGATTGGATCAGTGGAAGGGTTAGAGTCATGGTCAAATTGATAGACTTCAACAATACGCCGCTCTACGATGTTTTCTCCCGTACCCAAACTGACAGTTTGCCAAACGGAGCCCTCTGGTCTTGTCAAGTAGTACCCGCTCGGCGCAATGGTATCGAGAATGTTTGTTTGGTCCTTCAGACTGGTGAAGGTCAGGCTGTGATCCTTGCCAAAGAATGCCAGTAGCGCAGCGCGATCGGCGTTGCTTTGCCGTGCCGCATCACCTGCTGGCCCTGCAGCCGGGCTTGCCACAGCAGCAGGCAATCCTGAAATCTTTGTTGTCACCTTGTGCGTGGCGCTCGCGTCCGTCGCCGCCTGATACGCCGTCCCGGGCGTCACGCCCACCGACACCGCGATCTTGGCCACGCCGAAACTCAGGTCGAGCCGGGCATCGCTGACATCCTTGACACCGTAGTCACCGGCAAACTTCTCAGCCACGTCATCGACCCCGAGGTTGCCATCAAAGCCGACATCGCCGAGCGAGAAGGCGAGTTCGGAGGCCGGGTCCACATCGCCGACGGTCAGCGTCCAGGACTCGCCGCCGATATGCACCTCGGCATCATCGACCTTGTCGGTGTTGACCCGGACCTTGGCCCCGAAGGTCAGGCCACCGTCGGTGACGCCCGAACCGGTGAGGGTCACCTTGGCAAAGTGGTTGAAACTGGTGGCGGCCTCATTGGTCTTGGTGCCGGCGGCATTTTCCGTGGCCCCCTTGAAGGTGGCACCGAGCCCGGCCGAGCCGGACAGGCTGATGGATGGCCCCTCGGCCATCATTTCGTCCTGGGCCACGGCGCCGCTCAGGGACAGGCCCAGCAGTGCGGTGGCGGCAATCATGAGTCTCTTCATGAGAGTAACCTTTCTCAGTAACTGCACGGGTCCTTCCGTGCCGAGAAAGGGGCTTTAGGCTGCCGACAGCTGCCATTGTCGGCAAGCCCTCCCGGGCCGCCTACTTCAGGAAGTACAACAAGAAACGCCGCGCCGATCCCGACTACCGCAAAAAGAACAAGCAATGGTCGGCCGCCTGGCGGGCGACCCACCCGGACTACGCCGCCAGGAAGTACGGGGAACGCCGGGCCGACCCTGACAAGGTGGCGGATGACCGCCAGCGCAATCGGGACATGATGAAGGCGAAGCGGGCCGATCCGGCCTATCGGGCCCGGGAGAATGCCCGGGCCCGGGCCCGGTATCAGGCGCGCAAGATGTCGGAAGGCAACTGAGGAAGCGGTGGCCGCCTCAGACCGGGATTCCCGACACGTCCCATCCTCGACACGGGGACAGGGTCAGCGGACATCTCGCACCCCGTTCCCGACGTGAACTTTCGATGCTGTCCTGTTGCAGGCGGTCAAGGGCCCTCCGGGCCTGTCCTGACAAGGATCCGATCCGCCTGACCCCCCTTGCCAGCGTGGCTATTGCGTGTTGCACATCAGCAACAATCGGAAGTTTCACCCCCTCCGAAGGCTGATTTTCCGACAATGGCAGCTGTCGGCAACTGGGGGTCGGCCTCGGCCTTGGTGTCCGGCATGGGATTTTTTTCTCCGGGGATGGATGGTGATGGGGGCGAGATTACCGGCCGGGGCGGGGGCGGTCAAGGGGGTGAGTGGCAAGGGGGCGATCGGGGATGGCGGTTGTGGCCTGGGCAACACGGGGCCCGGCGGGTCGGTGGGGGATGGCACCCGTCCTGGTGTCGAGGTCACAGTCTCGACAACAACGCGCCCGGGTGTATGCAATGTCGCGCAAAACCTCCCTTCCATTGAATATCAAACTCAATGCTGCCGACACCGCCACGAGCGGTGGTGTGGCCCTGTTCCTGGACAGGGTGGCCAGGCTGACGGGTCTTCATGATCACCCCGGAACCGATGGGGCAGGCCGGGAGCATGCCCATGGCTGGTGCAGCGACCAGATGGTGTGATGATCGCACGTTGCGACGGATCGGCGGCAGCCAGGGCTGTCGCCACGCGGGGGCGCCGGTCTGCCTCGCTCGCTGCCACGCCTTGACCGGCGTGGCTATCGCCCCGTGTGGGGCCCTTGTGGAAGGGTCGGAAGATGGGATCGCGGGGCAGGATGCGACGGCGGGCTTGACAGGCCCGGCATGGGCTGTTACCAATTCGTTCGGTCACCGAACGAATTGAAGGGGTGCAGTGGCAGCCGCAGTCAACGTCTCACGATGCCTGTCCCGGAGTGCAGTCGTTCAGGCGATTGTCAATTTCGGGCCTGTGTCGAGGGCGCGGGCAGCACGACTCACGGGTCTGTCGAAACAGACGGTATCGGACATCATTGCCAATCTTGAGGCCGGGGGGTGGGTGCGAACCGTCGGACAGACCGACGGTCATGTCGGGCGCAGGGCGGTTGTCTATGACATTTCCCCGGCCGCGGCCACCGTTGCCACTGTCGACCTTGGCGGCGCCAAGGTGCGTGCTGCCATCTGCGATCTTGCCGGCAGGGTTCTGGCCGAGCGGGTCGAGCCCACCCATCGGTCCGGCGGCATGCAGGTCATCAAACAGATTGCCCGCATGCTGCAGGATACGGCACAGGGCATGTCGGACCCGATCGGTGCCCTTCACATGGCGGTCGTCGGGGTTCCGGGTGTGCCTGATCCCGAATCCGGTCGGATCATGATGGCGCCGAACATCACCGGTATCGATCGGATTGATGTCGCCGGGGCGCTCAGGGCGCTCCTCGGCATCGAGGTCCTGGTCGAGAATGATGTGAATCTCGCGGCACTCGGGGAGTACTGGATGGGTGGCAGGGGCGGCGATCACGACCTTGTCTTCATCGCTGTCGGAACCGGCATCGGGGCGGGCATCGTTGTTGACGGCCATCTGGTGCGCGGCCGATTCGGAGGGGCGGGTGAAATCGGCTTTCTCCCCTTCGGAGCCGATCCATTCGAGGCCGAAAGTCTCAGCACCGGTGCGCTTGAACGCGTTGCCGCAACGGAGGCCATCATGAGTCTCCATGAGTCTCTCTCGGGCAGGAGGGCTGATGTGATCAAGGTCTTTGCCGCGGCCAAGGGCGGGGATGCGCATGCAATTCATGCCCTCGACGCGGTCGCCCGGCAGATTGCCCGGGCGGTGGCGGCCATCGTTGCAGTCATCGATCCCTCGAAAATCGTCATTGGCGGTTCAATCGGTGCCCGGGACATGCTGCGGTCCCGCATCGAACATCACCTGTCTCGGTGCTGTCCACGCAAGATCGGGATCGAAAAAACCCAGCTTGGCAATCACGCCGCCCTTGCCGGCGGCGTGTATATTGCGATTTCACATCTCCACATCTCGCTCTTTGCCGAGGGACAGAAAGGGGTAGACATCAGATTCCCCCCGCCGGATGTCGAGACGTTCAAGGTGGGCACCGCATGAACCTTGCCAAACTGGGACACAGGCTTGCGCAGGCCCAGGACAGGCATGGCGATATCGGATTGCTCCGGGATGCCCTGGCAATCCAGAGCGTCACGGGCAACGAAACACCCTTTGCACAGTTCCTTGCAACCCGTCTATCAGCCCTTGGCTTCGCAACGCAAGAGAGCGAATTCCTTGCGGGCCGTAGCAACATCTGGGGCATCAGGCAGGGTGATGGCGGCCCCAACCTCATGATCACCGGCCATACGGACACGGTGCATGTTCGTGGATGGGAAGCGTATTGGCAGGACGATCCCCGCCGGGATCCCTTCGGGGGCATCGTCCGGGATGGCAGTCTCTGGGGGCGCGGGGCCTGTGACCTCAAGGGCGGGATCTGTGCCGCGATCGCCGCCCTGGAACTCCTGCAGCAGGTTGGGCTGGACCCTGGCGGCGGCCTGACCCTGGCCTTCGTTGGCGACGAGGAGAGCGGCGAGGCGGGAACCGGTCTCAGTGCCGGCATGAAGGATCTTGTCAGTCGCATCATGGCTGATGAGATCCCGAGACCGGATTTCGCCATCTATGTCGAGCCGACAAATCTCGATGTCTATACGGCCCAGATCGGTTTTTTCATCGCTGACATCACCCTGACCGGGAAGACAGCGTACTTCGGGACACCCGAACTGGGCTGCGATGCACTCAAGGCAGCCCATGAGGTCCTGTCAAGGATCTGGATCCATGCAGGGGTGCTTGATGCAAGGCCAGTCCACGATCTGGTTGGTCCTTCATCCATTCTTGTCACATCGCTTGACACGATTGATCGATTCATCGCCGTACCCGGGCAGTGCAGACTCTCGGTCATCGGCACGTTGCGTCCGGGCGAGACAATCGATGATGCCGTGACCGAATTTGAGGATGCGCTTGCGGCGGCGAATCTTGATGACGGCATTGCACTTGCCATCGACTACCCGGCAAGCCGTGACCATCCGCAAGGCGGGACTCCCGTAGAAATACCGCCGGACACCGAGCCGGTGCTGAGATTGCAGGAATGCGTGAAGTCCGTCTGCCCGGGGGCGGGGTGCGTTGGCGGCGCTCCATACTGGTCGGAACTGCCATTCCTGACCGAGCGGATCGGCTGCCCGGCTGTCTATTTCGCTCCGGGAGACATCGCCGTGGCGCATACCCATGAGGAACGGATCGAGGTTGAGGAATACCTCGCCGCCGTGCGGGCATTTGCCCTGTTTGTCGCACAGTATTGCGGCATCCGGGCTGATGCCGGAACATTGAACTGAGGAGAACAGCATGACCAAACCAATCATTGCACTGGCATATTCATTTGCAGCCGCAGCGCTGGCAGGCCTGCTTGCAACAGCGGGTCTCGCGCAGACCATCGGCCCTGGCGGTGAAAGCGCCACGCCCTCATCACAGGTTGTGGTGGGTGACGATCAGGTTGCCGCCGTGCGGGCATCGGGCTACGCCGCCGCCCTGCTGTGGCATGATCAATCGGATTTCGTGAGTGCGGTCACCGCGGGGGCCAGTGATGAATTCGACCGCCTCGGCATCGAGGTCGTTGCCATCACCAGCGCCGGATTCGATGCCGCCAAGCAGCGCAGCGACATTGAGACAGCCCTTGCCCGGGAACCGGATATCATCCTTTCGCTGCCACTCGACCCGGTAACCTCGGCAGCAGCATTCGAAGAGGCGAAGACCGCTGGAGTTGCACTGACCTTTCTCTCGAACCTGCCCCAGGGATATGAGCACCCTGACGATTATGCCGCGATCGTGACCGACGATCTGTTCCAGATGGGCAAGCAGGCCGCCGATGCCCTGGCCGCAGCGATGGGCGGCGAGGGGACGGTGGGCTGGATCTATCACGATGCCAACTACTATGTGACCAACCAGCGCGACAATGCCTTCAAGACCACAATCGAAAATGACCATCCCGACATCTCGATCGTGGCCGAGCAGGGGATCAGCGATCCCGCACGTGCCGAGGAGATCGCCAATGCCATGATGATACAGAACCCCGATCTTGGCGGAATTTATGTCACCTGGGCCGGGCCGGCTGAAGGTGTCCTGGCGGTCCTGCGTGCCAACGACAATACCACGACGAAGATCGTCACGCTGGATCTTTCCGAACCGATTGCCCTCGACATGGTCCGGGGTGGCAATGTCGTGGCCATCGTCGCCGACGAGGCTTACGAGCTGGGACGCGCGATGGCGGCAAGTGCGGTCCTGGATCTGCTGGGGGAAGAGGTTCCACCATTCGTGATTGCACCCGCGATCACGGTGACGGCGGACAATGTCGTCGAGGCCTGGCGGCAGTCACTCAACATTGATCCGCCACGCAGTGTGATCGAGGCCAACTGAGTCTTGATGCGGAACGGCCGCTGCATTGCGGCCGTTCCGCAAGGCCGGGCCTTGGGGCAGTCACAGGACTGGATTGCGACGCAGGCATCCTGCTGTCGTCCGGATCCGGATCCAGAGGGAGATCATCGGGTGATGCAGGCGTTGCTGCGAAAGATCGGCCAATGGGATCTTCAGAGAAGCATCATCTATGTTGGATTTCTCGGAATCTTTCTCTTCTTCGCGATCGTGCTGCATGATGACGGGTTCCTGTCAACCCGGAACCTGACCAACATTGTCCTGCAGACAGCCCCCGCCACGATCATGGCCATTGGTCTGGTCTTTGTCCTCTCGGCAGGCGAGATCGACCTGAGTTTCGGTTCAGCCGTTGCCGTCTCGGCTCTGGCTGCCGCTGTTGCCATGCAGAACGGTCCGATGATCCTCGGCATTCTGGCGGGCATGGGGGCCGGGATTGCCATCGGTGCCGTCAACGGCGTCCTTGTGGCCTGGCTGCGCCTGCCCTCCTTCCTGGTGACACTCGCAACCCTTGGTCTCTTTGCCGGCATTGCCCGATCGATGACGGACCTGCGCTCGGTCCCGGTACTCAATGACCGTTTCACCGGGTTCTTTGGATCCGGTAAACTGCTTTCGGTGCCCTCGCTGGTAATCTGGACAGTGATCGCCGTGCTCATCGGGCATGTGATCTACCGCAACACCCGTTTTGGTGCCCATGTGCTGGCGGTCGGTGACAACGCCCGCGCAGCTCTGGCCGCCGGGATCAAGGTCCAGAGGATCCGGCTCATGGTCCTGACTCTCTGCGGCGCGACTGCGGGTCTGGCGGGGTTGCTGTATGCCGGGCGTCTGCAGGCGGCAAAATACACTCTGGGTGAAAGCGACCTGTTGACCGTCATCGCGGCGGTGATCGTGGGGGGCACGGCACTGAATGGCGGCAAGGGATCCATCATTGGCGCCCTGCTGGGTTCGCTCATGATGGGGATGCTCAACAACGGGCTCATCCTGATGGGGCTGGCCGTGTCGGACCAGATGATTGTCAGGGGGCTGATCATCCTGGTCGCGGTTGCAATCTCGCTTCGTGACACCCGGCACTGAATTCATGGAGGCCATATGTTTCTTGATCTGCTGATCAGACGCAATCCGGACTTCGTCGAAGCGGCAATGGCCCTGCACCAGGATGGCAGGATCCCGGCCAATTCCTATGTGATCGATCTCGATGCGGTCGAGAGGAATGCCGGGATCTTCAAGGCCGAGGCCAGCAGGCACAACCTGAAGACATTCGCGATGACCAAGCAGGTCGGACGACATTCAGGGTTCTGCAAGGCCGTGATGAACGGCGGCATCGACCGCGCGGTTGCCGTCGACATGGCCTGTGCGATCGCCTGCGACCGGGCCGGCCTGAAAATCGGACATCTTGGTCATCTCGTGCAGATTCCCGTCCATGAAGCCGCTTTCGCGGCCCGTGTCCTGCAACCGGACTTCTGGACCGTCTTTTCGGATGACAAGGCCCGGCAGGCAGCGGATGCCGCGGCCCGTTGCGGACGGCAACAGGCTCTGCTGGCAAGAATTCAGGCCACCGGAGACACATTCTATCATGGCCATGAGGGCGGTTTCGCCGCTGTCGATATCGTCGCCGTCGCCGACAGGATTGATGCCCTTGCGGGCAGTCGTTTTGCCGGCATCACGACATTTCCAGCCCTCCTCTTCGATCCGGACCATCGCAAGGTCATCCCCACGCCCAACCTTGCCACACTGAACCGCGCGGCCGAGAGTCTGGTGGCGACCGGACGATCAACGATTGACATCAACGCACCCGGGACCACATCCGCGATCGTCCTGCCTGCCCTTGCCGATGCCGGTGCCACCCAGGTCGAGCCGGGCAATGGGCTGCATGGCACGACCCCACTGCATGCCATCGAGGATCTGCCTGAAGATCCGGCGGTCCTTTACCTCACCGAAATCTCCCACCATCATGGCGGCAAGGCCTACTGCTACGGCGGCGGCCTCTACATTGATCCGGTCTTCCCGAAATACCAGGTCCGCGCCCTTGTCGCGTCCACGCCCTCGATTGCCGGAGCCGATCTGCTTGATGTGGACATTCCAGCTGCCTCGGCAATCGATTACTATGCCATGATTGACATCGAGGGGGCCGGCAGTGCCGTGGCCGGACAGACCGTCATCTTCGGCTTTCGGGGCCAGGCCTTCGTGACCCGCGCCCTGGTGACCGGCATCAGGGGTGTCAGGACCGGCAATCCTCATGTCACGACCATCGAAAATGGTTTTGGTGACATCGTCAGCTGGCCAGGCGATCCAGCGCCATGACGGCCACACCCCTCCTGTCCCTCTGCCATATCCACAAGGTGTTCGGCGGTATCATCGCCATACAGGACGTCTCCCTGGACCTGTTTCCCGGCGAGATCGTTGCTCTCGTCGGTGACAACGGGGCCGGCAAATCAACCCTGGTCAAGATCATCGCCGGCATCCATCGCCCGACCGCCGGCATCATCAGACTTGATGGCGAGGTTTTGCGCTTGACCGATGCCAGTTCCGCGCGGCAGCGCGGAATCGAGGTTGTCCATCAGGATCTCGCACTTGCCGATGAACAGCCTGTCTACATGAACATGTTTCTGGGCCGTGAGTTGACAAGGACGCCTTTCGGTGTTCTGGACAAGGCCCGCATGCGCCGGGAGACCCAGTCACTCGTGGATCAGCTCGATATCCGGATCCCGTCGGCCAATTCGATCGTCAGGGATCTCAGCGGTGGCCAGCGCCAGGGGATCGCGATCGCCCGCGCCACCCACTGGGCAAGCAACCTGATCCTGCTGGATGAGCCGACGGCTGCACTCGGTGTAGCAGAAACGGCAAGGGTCGAGGACCTGATCGCTTCACTCAGGCAACGCAATCTTGCCATTCTGATGATCAGTCACAGCCTTGATCAGGTGCTGCGACTGGCGGATCGCATCTGCGTCCTGCGACGTGGCCGGCAGATCGGTGTGCGCCGGACGGCAGACACGCACAAGAATGACATCGTCTCCATGATCACGGGAGTTCACACATGACCACGGCCATGGCGAGGGAGATCGCCGAAATTCCTGACATGCTCGCACAACAGATCAACCATGCCGATGTCTACCGGGCATTCGGGCACGAATTGAGACGGCACGGTCCAGCCGGGGTCATCACCTGTGCACGGGGGACGTCGGACCATGCTGCGGCCTTCTTCAAATCCCTCATGGAAACGCAGGCCGGGCTGCCGGTGGCCTCGGTCGGGCCATCGGTGGCCTCGGTCTACGGGACGCCATTGCAGGTCCGGGATTTTGCCTGCCTGACCTTCTCGCAATCCGGCGGCAGTCCCGATCTGGCGGCGTTCCAGAGGGCGGCAATCAAGGGCGGTGCCCGGACCGCAGCGATCCTGAATGTCGTGGAGAGTCCGGTCGGGACCGGGGCCGAAGTGGTCCTGCCACTCCATGCCGGGCCGGAACGTGCCGTTGCGGCCACCAAGAGCTTCGTTGCCATGCTCTTTGCATCCCTCGCGATCTATGCGGGATTCAATGATGATACAGATCTTCAACAAGCCTTCGCCACCCTGCCGGATCTGGCTCGTGCGGCCCTGGCCGCCAACTGGAACCTGGCGGCACTGCCGCTGGCCAGATCCCGTTCGCTGTATTGCATTGGCAGGGGTCCGGGTCTTGCCATCGCTGGCGAGGCGGCGCTCAAGTTCAAGGAAACCTGCCGGATGCATGCGGAAGCCTATTCGGCTGCCGAGGTCCAGCATGGACCGATTGCCATTGCCGACAGTCAGCTGGCTGCGCTGATCTTCGGTGCCGGCGGCAAGGCCGGACGTTCCATCAACGATGTGATGACACAGTTGCAGGACAAGGGCGTTACGATCCTGCTGGCCGATCAGCCTGACCGGCAGGCCACATTGCCGGTGCCCGCCGCAACGCACGATCTTCTGTTGCCGCTGCTTCAGGTCGTGGCATTCTACAGATTCCTCGAGAGGCTGGCCTGCGATCTCGGCTTCAACCCCGATGCACCGGTCGGTCTGAACAAGGTCACCAGAACGATGTGAGACCGGAATTCGCCACACCGGTGCCCGGTGGGCGGAATTGCCTGCATCTGAACACACGAAGTCCCACCATGACCCCCGGAGGCAGTCCCGGCACAATCCGGCCAAGGAGGGTACCCCTTGTGTCCGGCCCGCCGCCCTGCCCGCTCCCGCGCCAAACCCGTTCAGGTCCGCCAGCACCTGATTCCTGCCCGCAAGGGGCGATCCACCATGCCCCTCACCCCGTCTGGCCCAACCCCGATCAGATCACCGGTACCGACTGAAAATCCCGAAGCAGGGGGACGGGGCCGGCGGGATGTGATCCCACTGCCCCGCGCGACTTATGGCCAGCCCCTTGATCCATGATCTGGGGGATCGTGTAAGTCCGTATGCCGTCCACAATCTCGACCGTCTCCTCCCGGGGTGATGTGCGTAGACTGGTCTCGATGGTCAGGAGCGTGTCCGTGCTTGTCACCGCATCGGCATAGTGGTAACGCAGGCGGTGCATCGCGGGCGAATCCTTGGCCAACGCCCGGCTGAGAAGGGCAACCCCGGCCGCCGCCAGGCCCGCGCGGACCCATCGGTCGATCGGGAGCGCCGTGCCGGCATCAAGGTCGAGATCGGTGGAAGGCCGCGCAGGAGCTGGAGGGCCGTGCCCCCTTCAGGACATAGGGCATGGGTGCCTGCACGACAGACCACAGGACAGCCGTGTGGCACCGCTTCTCCGCCCGCATCGGGCTATGCTCACGCCCAGACCAGCGTGGCGAGCCAGGCGTCATAACGCCGCCGCCCAGCGGCATCCCAGAGGCTGGCGAGGGGTTCGAGGAAGTCCGTCCGGAGATGTGCGATCTCGGCCGGGGTGTCGAGCCAGCGATTGATCTCGGTCACGCCCGCCATGGGCGGCCACTGGGGGCGGGTCTGGTCAAAGGTCACAAGGTCGGCAATCGCCCGGAAGTGGTTGGCAACCCAGATGGGTCCCGGGCGGACAGCCGGCCCCCCGGTGCGGGGGGGCCATAGAGGGTGCGCAGGATGGTGCCCATGTCCCGCACACCGTGCGTCCCGAGAGCAGGGTTGGTGTTCACCCGCTCCCCGTCCCCGGCACAGGGCAGGGGCCGGTCCGGGGACCGGGCCGGGACATGGAGGGCCGTGTGGGCATGCCAGCCGCCAGTCACCTCGCCCGGAGCCCGCAGATTGAGGGCGGCGTGAAAGGAGATGTAGCGCGCGGGTGTGTCGGTCGTGGGGATGCCGCCCGGTTTGACGGGACCGTCATAGCCCTCCAGGACGCCGCCGCCCCAGGCGGCGGATGGGGGCAAGGAGCGGTCGGTGGCGTGATGGCGGCGCAAGAGCGCGGGCATGGCATCTCTCCCTGGGTGTCTCTCCACAAGAGATCTCCTGTCCAAGATAGGGACCCGGCCCCGGATTGGCAAGGGATGGGAACGGGCGGAGTCCGGAGTCCGTCCCCGGGGCAACAGGAGGAAACAGTCGGCGACGATTTGATCTCAATGGGGTGACGGAGTCGCCAGCCTTGCGACCGTTGCACCGGACAATCCCTGGCCAGCGGTCCCGGTCGCCGAGATGGCGCAGGGCCAGATCACGGGCCGTCTGGTTGGCAATGCGTCATCCCGATGACCGCCCTGCTGCCGTCTTGCGTGTGCGCAGGGTGGGGTCGAGGCCCGAGGTGAGGAGCAGCGCGACGATGTCATGATCGCCGCGACCAGCGGCGATGTGCAGGACTGTGGAACCGGTCTTTTGGTGGGACTGTCGACAACAGCCCCGGCGGCGAGGAGGACCCCGACCACCGCAGATTGCAAAACCCCTGGCACCTCCCGGCACAGCGACGACCCTTGGAGACCATGGATACCATTAAGCCCAGGCTGTGATCTGCACGGACGGACCACCTGTCTGGAGGAGGGAATGAACGCACTGCAAGCAAACCTGACAGCCTCGCTGGAGGGATTCCGTACGGATCAGGCCACGTTACGCGAGGCTATGGCCCTGCGCCGTGCAGACGCGACCAGGCGCGCAACACGACTTGTATTCTCCATGGTTGCCATTGTCGCACTCGGCTTCACAATCTTCGGTTTCATGACCGCCTGATCCCCTGCACACCGGCGCACGCGACGGTCCTTGGCCCCATACATATGAACTCGACCACTGCACCGAACCGGCTCCGGCAAACGCTTCGCCCAAGCGGATCTCTCCAGGAGATGTTCCATCTCGTCAGAATGTCCATCAACGGCAATTTACGGAAGCAAGTCGCCTGGATGTCCATCGGAAACCCGGTTCCACCTCAGACTGGCACGGGGGCGGGTTTTCTGCCGGACATGGGGCGGTCGCAAAGGCCGCCCCGTGTCTGTGGTCTGATCAGCACTCGGATCATCACGGCAGCCCCTTCCAGGGCGACTTCGGGCAGTAGAGGTGGCCCGGATCATGGAAATCCTCGCCGAGCCGGCGGAGGCTGGTCTGATGCGTCATCTCGGACTGCCGCTGTTCCGTGCAGAAGGTCCGGTTGCAGTTGGCGTTCCTGCAGTTGACTGCATCGTCCTTGATCGCTCTTTGCCTCTCCTCATCGTTCCCCATCGGGTTACTGGGGGTGGTGGAGGGCTCCGCAATCACCACCGGATCCGGCCCGACCAGACGCCGCACGTTGGCGTTCCGTCTCGCTGCCGCACAGATGCAGGTGCTGCCGCTCCCATTGAACTGGTCGACGACCCTGCCGTTCGCGGTCTGGTCATCCGGAGCATCACAGGCATCCAGATCGGCCACGAGGATGTCGATCGACCGATGGTCCGGGTCGACCCGGCAGCCGGGGGCTGGCAGCAAGAGAGTACGGATCGGACTCACTGGCTGGTCGTTGCCGACGCAGATCTGATGTTCGGTCGCAACCGCCGTCCGACCTGTGCCGATAGTCTGCGAGAACTGGCTGCGGCTCCTGATCGCCGCACTGCCGTCCGCCAGATACGCCGGTACGCCATAATTCCGCAGCCGATCAGGACCGTCCACGGTGAAGGCGATCAGCGCGACCGGCTGATTCAGGCTGCTGGGACTGCGCTGGAGAAAGATGCGGTTGATGCAGCCCGTGCCCGGACTCGCTTTCTCGACGAAACTGGCTGTGGAGCCACCAGTCGATGTCGTGGCGATGCCGAGCGTGGCCACCTGCGCGTGGCGGGCAGGGCGAGGGTCGCGACCAGGAGGGCTGCGGCGAGGGCGGTCAGAGGGAGGGAGAATCAGGTTGGGTATCATGGACTGTCTCGCAGTGCTTGTTGTTGCGACTGGGGCGCCACCGCAGAGAGGTCGCTTGTCGTGCAAGGTGCAAAAGGAGCGCATTTGCAAGCGGGCTCAGGACCGGCTGTCTACAGACTTATCCTCCCTTGAGGGCATCGGGCATGGATCAGATGTCAATGTCCGACCAGAGGGTGCTGACCGGCAGGGCAAAACAGTTGTTGCCGAAAGTGAGTTTGTGTTGACCAAGATAGAAAACGATGCCGGTGAACGATCGTGTTCCACCGGGGCCCTGCTTGGATCCGAACCATTGCAAGTGCCTGAAATCGGCTTTGGCAACGCTGGATGAGGCTTTCACTTCAATACCCACCAGACTGTCGACACCATCAACCACCATATCGACCTCGCGCCGATCCGGGCTGCGCCAATGATACAGTCGATAATCCTGCCTTTGCAGTTCCAGTGAACGCAGTATCTCGTTGAAAACAAATGTCTCAAGAAAATGTCCGAATGCCGGTGCATTGACATTCCCAGCGTTGAATGAATCGGTCTTGAGGTGCCTGAGTGCCGCAGCCATGCCGGTATCGACGAAATGGAGTTTGGCATGCTTGATTTCGCGCTGGGCTTCCCGGGAGCTCCAGGCTCCAAGTCGAATCACCAGCGACAAACGCTCCAGAAGATCAAGATATTGATCAACCGTGGCTCGATTGATGCCAAGGTGACTTGCCAGAGATGCAACATTGATCTCCTGGGCGGTGCGTACAGCCAGCTGGTCAATCAATTGTCTCAGGCTGTCAGCCTTGCGAATTGCGATCATGTCGGCGACATCACGGCTGACGATCAGATTGATCATCTCCCTGTAATGCCTTTGGCACTGCACCAATGGCATGTCGATGACTTCTGGAAAGCCACCCTTGATGAGCAAATCGATATAGTCTGTTCGACTGAGTCGTTCGGGTGCGGCGACCTGATCAATGTCCGGAACCGGCCCGGATGCCCAGTCCAGGAAGCGGTTCGGTTGCGCAGAACGGATTTCTGCCACCATGAGCGGCCAAAGCTTGAGGACGCGCACGCGTCCTGCCAATGAATCCATTGCATCATCTGCGATGAAGACATTCGATGAGCCGGTCAGGACAAATTGACCCTTTCTGCGATTTCGGTCGACGATCACTTTGATTGCGAGCGCAAGTTCCCTTGAGCGTTGTGCTTCATCAATCACAAGAGGGGCGTTGCTCAGATCTGATATGAGACTTTCCAATTGGCCCAATGGATCGTCATGGATGACTGCCAGGACTCCGGGGTCATCAAGTGTTATGTATCGTCCTTCCCCATACAAATCACGCACCAGAGTGGTCTTGCCGACTTGGCGTGGCCCGATCAGATAGACGACACGGGCATTTGCAACTGTTTCATCCAGAACCGTTTCCATGTGTCTTGGGAAATGTACGTCGTCGGACATCGTTTCGAGCTTTCTTTCCACAGCAAAGCCTGCTATGAAATTGATACTAGAATTTGCGGGAAATGTACACTGTAAAGGTCGTGGAATGATCAAACCCGCAAGGGGCAGCATTGTCTTGCCGGCACCGGCTATCGATCCAGGGGCCCCTGGGGGTCCGCTGCAAGACTGGCCGACCCGAGACTTATGACCCGTCAGTGGGCCGTGTCGGATGCTCAGGGGTCGGCCACCCTCCTCTTCCTCTCGGCAAGTTCGAGAGTCAGGGCTTCGGCGAGTTGGCGGGCCTGGTGTTTCGGTGTGCAGCCACCGATGCCAATGCGCCGGCCCCATCGCCACCAGAGACCGGGTTGCCACCGTCTTGGCATGGGTTGGACGAGATGGATCAGCAACCCGTTGCTGGGTTTGAAGGCAAACATGCTGATATCGATCCGGCGGATATTGTCGAGATGGGCAATCACCGTCCCGTCAGTGGAGCGCATTTCGTCGCCCACGAGCTCGATGCGGTGACCGGTGGCCACATGGATCCGCCAGGCAGCGAGGAATGCGCCAAGGGCGGCGACCAGCTGGGCAAAGGGATAGAGGCCTCCGGTCGGCACCGTGGCGAGACCTGTCATGACCAGGAGACATCCACAGAGCAGCAGGAACCCGATCGCCAGGTAGCGCCGGGGCGGGCTGGGCTCAACGATGATGACATTCGCGGCGACGGAGGAATGTCGGGACCGCGTGTTCACTCGCCTGTACTGCACTGTCGGATGCGGATGTGCATGGCTCAGCTTTCCACCCGCAAGGCGCTGATGAAGGCCTGCTGGGGGATCTCAACCTTGCCAAACTTGCGCATGCGCTTCTTGCCGGCCTTCTGACGATCAAGGAGTTTCCGTTTGCGGGTGAAGTCGCCCCCATAGCACTTGGCGGTGACATCCTTGCGGAGTGCGGAGAGGGTTTCGCGGGCGACAACCCGCCCGCCGACGGCCGCCTGGATCGGAATCTTGAAAAGGTGGCGAGGGATGAGGTCCTTGAGTTTCTCGCACATCTGC
Organism: Paracoccaceae bacterium; assembly: GCA_965215545.1. Lineage (GTDB taxonomy): Bacteria > Pseudomonadota > Alphaproteobacteria > Rhodobacterales > Rhodobacteraceae > MPNP01. The sequence continues at coordinate 1,916,529 of OZ244066.1, read as the reverse complement.
CGACCCCGGGGCTCGGCACTGTTGCGATGCACGAGGATCGACAGGGCATCGATCGGTTCAGAATTGACCAGGATCTGCAGCTTGACAAGATCGCCCTCCACAAGACCGGTGATCACATAATCGAAAGATGCATAGCCGCTGGAGATGGACTTCAGGCGGTCATGGAAGTCAAACACGACCTCATTGAGCGGCAGGTCGAAGCGCAGCATGGCCCGGTTGCCATGGATGGACAGTTCCTTCTGCGTACCCCGGCGCTGGTGGCAGATCTGCATGATGTCGCCAACATATTGATCGGGCGTGATGATGGTCGCATCGATATGCGGTTCGCGGATATGATCGATCAGGGTCACATCGGGAAGATCGGCCGGATTGTAGACCTCCCGGCAGCTGCCATCCTTGAGATGCACCTCGTAGATCACCGAGGGTGCGGTCGTGATCAGTTCCAGGCCATACTCACGCTCAAGCCGCTCCCGGATCACGTCAAGATGCAGCAGACCCAGGAAGCCACAGCGAAACCCGAAACCGAGTGCGGTGGAGGACTCCATCTCACTGGAGAACGAGGAATCGTTCAGTGAAATCTTCTCAATGGCACTGCGCAGGTTCCGGAAATCATTGTTGTCAACGGGAAAGAGGCCACAATAGACCACCGGTCGCGAGGGTTTGACACCCGGAATGGGGTCTGCACAGCCATGGCGCACCGTGGTCACCGTATCCCCGACAATGGTGTCGCTGACCTGCTTGATTGAGGCTGTCAGGTAACCGATTTCCCCAGCTGCGAGGCGATCGCACTCCTGCATCCCGGGGCCAAAGGTGCCAAGGCGATCCACGGTGTACACGGCATCGGTGGCCAACATCCGGATTGCCTCGCCGGTCCGGAGGCAGCCATCAAAGATCCGGATCAGGACAACGACACCGAGATAGGCATCATACCAACTGTCAACCAGCATGGCCTTCAGGGGCGCATTCACATCGCCAATCGGCGGCGGCAGGCGCGTCACGATCGCTTCCAGGACATCCTCGACGCCAGCCCCGGTCTTGGCCGAAACCGACAGCGATTCATCGGTGTCCACTCCGAGGACCTCCTCAATCTGCCCCAGCACGCGCGCGGGTTCCGCTGCCGCCAGATCCATCTTGTTGAGAACGGGAATGATCTCATGATCGGCATTGATGGCCTGATAGGCATTGGCCAGGGTCTGTGCCTCCACCCCCTGGGTGGCATCAACAACCAGCAGCGTGCCCTCGACCGCCCGCATCGAGCGGGACACTTCATAGGTGAAGTCGACATGGCCCGGTGTGTCGATCAGGTTCAGGATGTAGGATTGGCCATCCCGGGCCTCGTAGGTGATGCGGACCGTATTGGCCTTGATGGTGATGCCGCGCTCGCGTTCGATCTCCATTGTATCCAGGAGCTGATCTTTCATATCCCGGTCACTGACAGTGCCCGAGAGCTGCATCAGCCGGTCAGCAAGGGTGCTCTTGCCATGATCGATGTGGGCAACGATGGAAAAATTCCTGATCGCTTCAGGCCTGGTCATGGCGGCCGGCTTAAACCTCCATCATCGACGGCAGATGTGCCCAGAACCCAAGGGGTCCGGAGCCCTGGCAGCTGCACACCAACCGTCGGGACTGTTTGAGGGACCGGCGCCGGTCCATCGCCACCGATATCAGTCGTTCGGGGATTCCACAGCGGCATTTTCGGCCCGCTGGCGGATGACATCCTTGCGAATCCTGAGGGCACGGGGCGAGAGGGTTGCAGCATCGGACTTGACCAGAAAGTCGTCAAGCCCACCCCGATGATCCACACTCCGCAAGGCCGCAGCCGACACCCGCAACCGAAAGGACCGTCCCAGCGAATCCGACATCAGTGTCGCGGCCTTGAGATTGGGCAGAAAGCGGCGCTTGGTCTTGTTGTGGGCATGGCTGACATTGTTGCCAGTCATCACACGTTTTCCCGTCAATTCACACACGCGCGCCATGTCGTTTTCTCCGGTCTGGATCCCATGCCAGAACATCACTCATTCGGCAGGGTGCGGCTTCTATGCCATTCATCGAAAATGTCAATGAATGGGCCACCCGGCTCAGATCCCACGGTCCCACTGTGCGCCAAAACTGGCCAGGATTTCACTGGCAGCGGCCGTCGGGCTGGTCTTGAGTGCCGCCACATCCCCCGCCAGTTCCTGCAGACGGGCAGCCAGTGCGGCATCGGTCCTGATCCGGTGCCAGAACTGGCGCTGGATTTCGTTCTCGAGGCGTTGCTGTGAATCACGGTGACGACGGTCCTGCAGGATACCGTGCTCCTGGCGCCAGGTGATCAGGTTTTCGATGGCCTGCCAGCTTGAGGCGACCGAGTCGGTACTCCATGACGAGACGGTCATGGCATCCGGGACGAAGTCCGGATCATCGGTCCGTCGGCGCAGCAATCTCAGGGCCGCGGCATATTCCGCCCGTGTCTGTTTGGCAGTCGTGGCCAATTCACCATCGCACTTGGTGACAAGAACAAAATCAGCCAGTTCCATGACTCCCCGCTTGATGCCCTGCAATTCATCACCGCCATGGGGTGTGACCATCAGGAGAAAAAGATCGCTGATCCAAGCCACCAGGACGTTTGTCTGTCCTGTCCCGGTGGTCTCAATGATGACGATGTCATAGCCGGCCTGCTCACAGAGCAGTGCCGCTTCACCGGTCCGGTCACTGATTCCATCGGTGTTGCGGCCGGATGGAGAGGGGCGAATGAAGGAGTCATCGCAGCGAGCGAGTTCCGGCATCCGGGTCTTGTCACCGAGGATCGAACCCCCAGCGAGACTCGAGGTTGGATCGACGGCCAGCACCGCAACCTTGCGGCCTTGACTGATCAGCAGTGTGCCGAGGGTATTGATATAGGTCGATTTGCCGGCCCCTGTTGCCCCGGTGATCCCAACCCGGACACCCGGGCGCCGTCCCTCTCTTGCGAGGGCCCGATGCAGCGCATCGGCCTCCTCGCGATGGGCGGGATGTTCGCTCTCGACCAGTGTGATGGCCTTCGACAGGGCGGCGCGGTCTCCGTTCCGGAGCTCACGGGCAAGGTTTTCTATTGAAGGGAGTCGCATTATCGGGGATAGGTGACCAGGTGGCTATGTGTCATTCCCGAGGCCCCCATGACCCGTCTCCTCCTGACGATCCGTTCACCAACCAATGGGACATTGCGAACCGTTCTGCAAGGGGCCTGCCTGGCACTGGTCATCCTGGCGACACCCGCTGCTGGCCAGGACATCCGTGAAGAGCGGGCCACCTTTGACATCACCCTGCTGGGTCTGAATGTCGCGGCGCTGGAGATCGCCTCACGCAATGACGGGGAGCACTACGCCGTCGCATCCTATTTCGGCGGTCGGGGACTGGCGCGATTTCTCATCCCGACTGACTACCGGGTCAGGACGCGGGGCCTGATTCAGGGCGACCGCTATGTCCCGTCCCGGTACATCGAGGAGCGCCTGACCGGTCAGGACGTCCTGGCTCGCACGATTTTGTTCAAGAACGGCGAGGTTGCCTCGGTTGCCTATGATCCTCCGGACCGGGCTGAACGGGAGTTTGCCGACAACAGCGGTTCTGGCCCCTCGCACGACCTGATCAATACCCTCTACACCATCGCCCGCGATCGCAGGGTGGAGGAACTCTGCGATGCCCGCTCGGTGACCTTCAACGGCAAGGACTGGACCATCCTGGAATTCGGTGATGCGGTCGACCGTCCGGACGACACCGTCTCATGCACAGCCATGGTCTACTCGAGCAATGATCCTGCGGCCGTCGAAGCTGCCCGGAAACGCTATGAGCTGGAATTTTCCTATATCCCGCATCCGGGGCACCCGGGATGGTATCATCTCTCGCGAGTCACCGGTGAGACACGCCTGGGTCCGATGATCATCGAGCGTCGTTGAGGTCACCGCAACCGCTGACAGCCGCCGTCCGACAGGTCTCCGGCGACAGGTCTCCGGGGATGGTGGACGTGTCCTGAAGTCTGGGGGTCAGGCAGCCTTGGCGTGATTGCGGCGTTCACTCTCCTCGCGCGAGAGGGCTACGCTGGTGCGGATGCCGCGATTGACGAATTTCTGCAGGCCGGAGATGACCCGTTCATTGGGCTCGACGCCCGCACAGGTGAGGACCTCCCGACCGTCCTTGGAGCGTGCCCACCGCGCGATGACCTCTTCGCCATTGCCGAACTTCTTCTGATCCGCAATCGCATCATCAAGGGCAGCCAGCACAACAGCCGAGAAGAGCTTCCGTGCTCGCGATCCCTGCTCGTAGTTGTAGGCGGTATCGTCTTCGGACATGTCCTTACCTCTTGTCATTCCAGTCAACATCAACACCTCGCACGCGCTGTTGCCAGTCGGACTGCGGGCGTTGTCCACTTGCATCATCTCAACAGCGGGCCGTCCGGCAATGTCTGCAGGGAATCGCCGGCACAAGCCAGGTTGAATCATGAAGTCGGGATCGTATAACCCGACCGGTCTGACAAAATCAAGATTTTTTTCACGAGATTGCGACCATGACCAAGATCAATGGCAATGAAATCCGTCCTGGCATGGTTCTGGATCACAACGCGGGCCTTTGGGTCGTCGTCAAGGTTGATCATGTCAAGCCGGGCAAGGGCGGGGCGTTTGCCCAGGCCGAGCTGCGGAATCTGCGGACAGCCAGCAAGTTGAACGAACGCTTCCGCTCTGCCGACCGGGTCGAGAGGGTCCGGCTTGACCAGCGGCTCCACCAGTACCTCTATGCTGCTGGCGGCACCCTGGTCTTCATGGACCTCGAGTCGTTTGACCAGATCGAAATCCCTGCCGGACTCCTCGGCAAGCAGCAGGCCTTCCTGCAGGAGGGCATGGAGGTGATGGTCGAATTCCACGAATCCGAAGCCCTTGATGTCACCCTGCCCCAGCGCGTGGTGTGCACTGTGGTCGAGACAGAGCCCATCGTCAAGGGACAGACTGCTGCCAACAGTTTCAAGCCGGCCATTCTGGACAACGGTGTGCGGATCATGGTTCCACCCTTCATCGACAGCGACACGAATGTGGCGGTCAATACCGAGACTGCGGAATACATGGAGCGAGCCTGAGGCCCCGGATCCGCGGCCATCGAGGGTCGGCAGGGACGGCAGTGAAGGTATGGGTGACGTGAACAGCCTGACAGCGAACTTCAACCTCATGACCACCGTGGCCCGCCGGGCCGGCAACGCGCTGTTGCGGGACTTTGCGGAAGTCCAGTCCCTGACGACATCCAGGGCGGGCACAGGCAGGCTTGCCAATCGCGCCCGCCAGCGCGCCGACACCTCGATCCGCCGTGACCTGGCCGAGGCCCGACCGCACTATGGCATCCGCAGCGATGTCATCGGCACCGTGGAGGGTGCTGATCCCACCCGGGATTGGCTGGTGAGCGCGATTGCCGGCTATGCGAACTTCCGCAATGGCATTCCCCACTGGGCCGTGGCCATCGCCTTGACCGAAAAGGGCGATCTCCGATTGGCTGTCCTCTATGACTCCTACAAGGATGAGATGTTCCGGTCCCAGAAGGGCCAGGGAGCCTACCTGAACAGTGTCCGGCTGCGCTGTGCGCCCCGCACCGAGGCCCGTGGGTTTCTTGTGACCGTGGACCCGATCGGTCATGCAGCCCTCAACCTCGGTCGCCTGGCCAACCGGGTGCAGTCCGTGCGCTGCAGCGGCGCACCGGCACTGGATTTGACCTACCTGGCTGGCGGACGAATCCATGGTTTTCTGGGCACGGGCCGGGATGCCATCGACCGGATCACGGCGGAAGCCATCCTGCTCGAGTCCGGTGGCATGACGGGGACAGCCCCATTCTTCCCCGACGGCAGCGGCCTGTTCTGCGCTGCCGGTACCGATGGGTATGAGCCGTTTCTTGCCGCCCTCGAGGATGTGGTCGAGCCGGACCCCGCCTGAGTTGAATCCCTGCCCACTTACAGGGACTGTGGGTCAGGTGGCGTGACCGCAGCCTCGCCAGCCCTGAGTGGCCCACTGCCGACGCGATCAAAGCGCAGCTGCGCGATGGCCTGACCATCCGCCTGGCTGTAGACCACCCCGACCGGACGGCCATCAGCCGTGATCGGTGTGCCGATGTCAACGCTGCGGTCAAGTCCAACCACGGCCAGACCCTTGCGCAGGGATGTCTTGTGCTTCATCCGCGCTGTGACTTCCTGGCCCACATAGCATCCCTTGCGGAAATCCACACCGTGCAAACGCTCGAACCCGGCTTCGAGGATGAACGTCCGCTCGGGGATGAGCTCGATCAGGGTCTCGGGTATGCAATGCTGGACCCGAAGTTCTGTCCAGTCCGTTCTCGGTCCCGAACCATTGGCCCCGGTGTAGTCGCGCCAGCCCAGGGCCGGATGGCGAGGATCGCGCAAGGCCCCATCCGGGGCCGGGCCAAGACCCCGGACCACCACCTGATTGCGGACATCAAGCGTGACCTGGGCGCGCAGGGTATAGAGTTTGAGACGGGCCATCAGGGGTGCGAGACAGTCCGTGTTGACATCGAGCACAATTGTCTCGCCATCAGCCAGGACAAACATATCGACGAGGAACTTGCCCTGGGGAGTCAGCATCGCGGCATAGACGAGACCGGCACCGAGTGAACTCACATCGTTGGTCACGAGTCCCTGCAGGAATGCGATGCGATCGGCACCGCTGACGGTGATCAGGGATCGGACATCGGACGTATCGTTCATCGTTGATTGCACCTTTCCGATAACCCGGTCACCGCGACTGCAGCCTCCAGTATTCCGACAGGGTCAGCTTCGACTTCTCATCAGTCAGATGGTCACTCATCGCCATCGCAGAATCCAGCACAACGAAAGGGCAAGACGTCTTGAAAGGATGCTGGCGGAGCAAACTCTTCCCCTTGGCGCACGCGCTGATCAATCCTGATGCCTTGGCATTGCGATACTTTCGGGCGGTGGGACCCATTTCTGGAATTCTCAATCCCAGACAAGAGTAGGGCAGAATCTCGAGCAAGATCTTGAGATCTTTGGCAAGGTCCTCACCCTTTCTTCCCACTCGTCTTCGGCACTCGCCCTACGGCTCCTGACAGACGCGATTTTGATTATACGCCTCTTTGCCTTCTCCAGGGTTTTTGCATACGCAACCAACGCACGGCGCAATTGCCGATTCATCCCGCAGTGGTTTTTGGTCATGCAATTAATCCTTTAGGGGGTCTATCCCAACCAAAGACCATGATCCTTTCCAGAGTCGGTTTCCGCGGAGTGCTTCGCGATCACCGCCCATTCCACACCACCACGGATATTGGTGACGCCGGCTCCGCGACAGGTCCCAGAACATGAAAGGTGTCACCATGCCACAGACTGCCAATGATGTCACCCTGTCCGGGACCAGAGATCTGCGACTGATGGGAAGGGGCAAATTGGGTGTTTCACACGAGATATTGGCCAAACCATACTGATGATGAGGCCTTCCGACCAAGGACTGCCAATTTCGCCGAGACCATATGTCGTGGTTGAGTACGCAAACTGATCTGCGAACCTATTGACGTGCGCGGACAGCGGCAGCGATCAAGGGCGCCAACTCTTCAAGCCCAGCGAACGTAAGTTTCTCTTCTCGGTACAGCGCATACCATTTCTCGCGCTGGCGCAGGATCCGCTCATCATCACGCAAATGCAATCGTTGCAAGACAAACTCGGCACGGTTGCGAAGCTCTTCGGGCATGGTATCCGATACACGCAACTGCAATGACGGCAGATCGATCTCGAACCACCCGGTCTCGACCACGAATGGGTCCAGCATTTTATCGGCAGGAGTGTTGCTCTTGCTTGCGTTGATCCAGCCCGCACAGTAGCGATAGTTTTCCCAATCATAGGCCTTCGACCGGTCTTCGTGACAACTGACAAAGTGATCCACAGTCCCAACCGGTTCGTACATCGCCGAATAGGCGCAGAGATTGTGGAAACCATCTGCAAGTGCTGGCCTGAAGTCACTCCAATAATCCCTCGGGCGCTTGGGCGGCGGGTTGGCAGCAAGCCAGGCCTTGCCCGGTTGTCGGGCTTTCCTGTCAAAATCCGGTGGTTCCGGAACGGGATCGAAATGGATCATGACCCATTCTCGTTGTGCTGGACCTCGACGATCCACCGCGGCCAGAATGGGTCGTGGCCCGGGACCACACGGCAGAGCTCCGCATGGATCCGATCCTTGTCTCTGAGTCCTTCAGGGTTCTGCCCCGCCTCACCGCGCATGTAGGCCTGCGCAGCGTCAATGGCACGCTCGGCTTCAATGGAGCGGGCCTGGCGCAGCCCGAATGCATCCGACACCAACCAACTCATCGCATCGCCTTGGGCCGCCCAAGGCATGGGGTCGAGCTGCACTCGGCCCTCATGGAGATCCAGATGGAACAGCCGATCCAAGTCCTCATCGAAATGGGGTTCGACCGAGGCCAGCACAAGCGGCGAATGGGTTGCTGCGACAATCTGAACGTCTGTCTTCGCACAGGTCAGGTGATCCATCACCTTGAGGAGTGCCGGCACGATGGTGCGCTGCCAGCGAGGGTGCAGGTGGGCCTCGATTTCGTCGAACAACAGGATCACCTGGCCGGCCACAGTGACGTTGATCTGGGCAGCCGCGCGCACATGCTCACTCCAGGCCCAGACCAGCATGTAGGCCAGTCCGGTGATCCGGCGGATGGCAGACGAGGCGTGAACAATGGGGACAGCATCGGCATAATCGGTTTTGATGGATGGAATGTCCTGGGCATCATCAACGGACAGGCGCAGGAGCGGGCCGGTCTCGCAGGGCTGGCCACCAACCGACAACGCACCCACGACCTCGGTCATGAGACGGGCATGGTCGCCGTTCTCCCGAATCCAGATCGACCAGTCATCAAGAAGCCCCTTGCAGACTGTGGTCGGGCGGCCCTCGATCGGAACATTCAGGCCGTCCCAGACATCCTGCGGTGCGAAGGCATAACCAGGAAGCCGGTCCTGGACATCCACGCTCCCCTTCGTCTTCCAGTAGTTCCGGGCTGGATCCCAGACCGAGAACCCACCATCGGCGTGGGCATGGATAACAAGACCGGGACTCCATGGCCGTCCGGGCTGCCCGGTCCAGCTCTCATCCTTGGCAGAATATGTGCTCTCGAAGGCCTTGCTGTTGCCGGCATCGGTCGTCAGGGCAAAGCGCAATATTGCCGGTGTTGTCCTGTCGGTCGGGCGGGCCGGGTAGCCGGATGTCAGGCGGGGATTCAGGTCCCGGGGCCATTTTCGTGTCAGGGCCCACCATGCGATGTCCAGCAGGAAGCTCTTGCCGAGGCCATTGTCGCCGACGATGAGATTCATCCGGGGCTGCAGGTCCATTGCCATTGCCGGTGCCGGTCCGACATTTGTCATTTCAAGGCGTTCAAGCATGCGACCTCAGGGAAAACTGTGGGATGTTGGCAGGAGTTTCTCCATGGTGTTCTGAAGGCGCGTGCACAATGGAGGTCATTTGCTCTGCCATCGTGGTCTCAACTTCCATATTCTGCCTCGGGCCACTCGGACCGTGTTGCCGATACTTGGATACTCATCAAGGTGATTCTTATGGGCAATCAGTGCAACTCAGTCCATTTGAACCCAAAATCATCGTGTCCTCCCTCGTCATGGACAGCGTGCGCAAGCCATTCGGGCGGCGTGTCATGCACTGCCGACAGCCGTTCAGCGGCAGGGACATCACAGGTTCCTGCTGATCGTGGCACCCAACGCGTATCCGGTTCGGTTGGTCCATCATGGGATGGACCCCTTGACCCCAATCACCCATCCGTGGCAACGACACGCCGGGGGGCCGAACCCATCGATAATCACGGCTCGAAATATGTCATGTTCAACCTGCCCCGGCAACGCTATAGATGAGGCACACGGCAAGAATCAATCGGAGACAGGCATGGCCGGACATTCAAAATGGGCGAATATCCAGCACCGGAAAGGTCGTCAGGATGCGAGTCGGTCCAAACTGTTTTCCAAACTCTCCCGGGAGATCACCATCGCCGCCAGACTGGGTGATCCCGACCCGGACAAGAACCCCCGGCTCCGCCTGGCTGTCCGGGAAGCCAGAAGCAATTCGGTGCCCAAGGATGTCATTGAACGTGCCATCACGAAAGCCGCCGGCAGTGACAGCGAGGCCCTTGAGGAAGTCCGCTACGAAGGCTTCGGCCCTGGTGGCGTGGCCGTCATCGTCGAGACCCTGACTGACAACCGCAATCGGACAGCATCACTTGTCCGGTCCACCTTCGGCAAACTCGGTGGCAATCTGGCTGAAACGGGATCAGTCAGTCACATGTTCGAGCGCCGGGGCGAGATCATCTTTGCATCGGACATCGGGGATGCCGAGTCCGTCATGGATGCAGCGATCGAAGCCGGTGCCGACGATATCGAGACCGATGATGACGGACACACGATCTATACGCTCGACACCGAACTCGCGACGGTCGCCCAAGCCCTCGAGGGCAGTCTGGGCACAGCTGTTTCAACGCGTCTCATCTGGAAACCCTCGGTCACCACTGAACTTGATCTTGACGGGGCCCAGAAGATCATACGGCTGATTGAGGCTCTGGAAGATGCCGACGAGGTCCAGAGGGTCACGGCCAATTTTGACATTCCGCTGGAGGTCATGGCCACAATCAACTGATCCGGGCAGACATGCTGGGGCAATGCTGCAGAGTCGTGTAACTGTTCAGGGTCTTCCCGACCCCCACGCCCGGTCCGCCGCGTGTGTGCTTGACACCGTCTGTCGCTTCCCCACAAGTTCGGCACCCAAGACGGCCAAAGCCGCGATGCCAGGCAGCCGACAGGGCCGACCGGCATCCCGTGTCAGGACCCATCGACGATCCCGAGTCATTGGCCAACCCGGTTGCCGTCCTGACGGCGGCCCTTGCCGACCGCGATGGCGGGATGGCGGGGTCGGGTTGCCGAACTGCACACCACGATGGCCCTCCATGACCACCGGCGACCGGATGTCAGCGGTCCGGGCACCGTGTGCTGCCCCCATCCTGCGGGCATGCCAGGATCGGGTCGATCTTGCTGATGAGGCCTGGCGGACAGGATGGCCCGCCGGTTGCGGCGGGCCATCCACGTTGTCAATCAGGCCGGCGGTCACGACGACAGGGTCACAACCGGGTCCTGCGGCTCCGGGACAACCGGGCGGGACTCCTGCGGTTCCCGCCACCGACAGGACAGCCAGGCAGGCATTGGGCCCCCGCAAGGTGCAGCAGACGATCGCCGGCCGGGCCGGGCTGGCGCCGCGGCGGGGGGCCGGCGGGGTTGATGGGCCGGATCGCAGAGCCAGCGTCCGCACCGACCCGCTGATCGCCGTTTGGGGTTGGAAATTCCCGGTTCAGGACCCTGAACAGTTACTCTTCTTTTTCATTCGCTGACAAACGGCTTGGGCAGACTCGGACATATCGTCAGCGATATCGATCAGAGCCTGACTCTGACCGTCAAATCCGCGCAGGCTGTTTGTTGCGTCCCGAATGGCGGACCTGGCCTTCAGCAAAGAGTCGGACAGCCTTTGGGACGGCGGGACAATGCTCTCAAGTGCTTCGGGCAGTGAGTTTGTCGACCTGAGAACCGTCAAGCCCTGGTCATCCAGCAAGACCAGACCCAGATTCTTGATATCAGGATTCTGCGATCTGACGACAGGATCTTGTCCCTGGTCCTTCGACCCATAGATCCAGCGCAGAACCTCAAGAAGAGCAGGAGTCCTGCTTTCGGGGACAGGGTTGGGCTTGGGGTTGTCGCTTGTCCACGCGGCGCCCAATCCGAGAAACTCCATATACTGGCTGCGGGAAAACGCCGTGCAGAGATACGAGAAATTGAATCGCGGTGCCACGCGGTCATTCAGATCGAAGTTGCACTCCGCCGTTGCCTGATCAAGAACGAAAATCGCATTCACCATGCACTTGATGGTATCGTGGCCGTCGCTTATCTTCCCTGCGATTTCTGTCAGGCCAACCCCACCCTGCTGGTACCAATTTGCGGCAAATCGTGCCTTCGCGAATGACTCCCATCTTGCAACACCGTTGATGAGCTTGAAACCGATGTATGCCTGGGCATCGACCCGATCCGTGACTCGATAGACTGAGACCTTGTCGAGGGTTGCACGGTTCTCTTCAGAGATCTCCGGAAGCCTGATTGTGGCCCCGCCCGCCCGGAACACCTCTTCGGCGAGATGTTCTTCGCGGAACAGCTTGATTGCTGCAAGCCGACGGTTCCCTTCCAAAACCGTAAAGGCATCGTTGACCAGCTGAACAATCAGCGGCTCAATGTCCAGATATCCGTTGGATGCCACCGATTGCAGCAGTTCGCTGAGATCTTCACCACGATAAAGCTCCGAGATGATGCTGACTTCGCCGGCTATCTTCCTGCTCACCAGCCGCGGGTTTTCTAGGTCAAGCCGAAGCCAGTCGACTGGAACCTGTTCCGCTTTCTTGATTGGTATATCCGAGGGGTGGATGATGCTGTCGCTCATCTGATCCTGCACCCTCAATCGCTGCGCAAACCCTATCCAACACATTGATTACCCCGCTTCCACCCTGAAACACAATCGCTGCAGGGGGAACCGTGCTCCCCTATCGTTCTGCTCCTGCTTGCCTCTGCGGTGAAGCTGACCAGAGCCCTGCGACCGTCGCATCCCGATGCAGGGTCTGCAGGGCAGTCAAGGGGCACTGGGTGGCTTTTTGAATCGCCGCCTGATCGGATCGGATGTCCACGAATTCCGCAAAGCTGTCCGAGCCATCCGGCTGGATGGCATACTGTAACTGTTTCAGGGTCCTAAACCGGGAACTGCAGGCTCGAAAGGGGATCGGTGGGTCGGTGCGCACGCCGGCGCGGCGATCCGGATGCAGAGCTCGGGAAACACCTTCATCCCGGCCCGACCGGGGTGTGATCCTCGCATGGCGGACTCGGGAATCGGCCAGTCCCTGATCATCGGTGATCTGCCAAGATCGCCTTCGCCCCCGATCAGCGTTGCGGCGCAACATCCACCCTGTTGCCCGCATGTTGCGCAGCCGCACCGATCCATGCCACCGTCCGGGGGGTCAATCCACCCGATCGGCCCGGCGCAGTCCCCGGGTTTGTGACCGGGAACCGGGTCGAGTTCTCCCCATCAGAACCCCTCCGCCTGTGGAGGACACAACAGGAGCCCTCCGATGACACATCGACACTCGCCACCACCCCTTGCCAGGACAAGAGAGGTCGTCACCACCCCGGGGGGAGACCCCCACCGACATGGCCGCCCGCCGCCAGCCCCCGATCCTGACGCCCTGGCACCGTGACCCGCAAGGCGGCAGCGACGGCCCGGCGGCAGGAGACGGATCGCACCCGTGCTCGCAAGACACTGTGCAAGGCGGATCCCCCCCCCCATGCGATCCCGACCCCGGGCCGCGAGCGCCCGCCGCGCTGCCGTGGGCCGGATGGCCGGCCTGATCCCCAGCCATCGGCGACACTGGCGGACATTTGCGGCCCTGGACGACGCGCCCCCGTCCATCGAGCATGCGGGCAGGCGCGATCGCCGGGCTCCCGCCTCCTGCGGGCCGGTCACGACACGGTTCGGGACCGTCGCCTGCCAGCGGTCCCCCGGAACACCGCTGGGGGCGTCCGTCCGGCCCGGGGGCGGCCCGGGTCCCCACCGAGCCGATCCTCGGCCTGACCACGGGCCGGGCAACCCCGGCCGCCGCCGGCCTGTCCGTCGCCATGCTGGCGGGCCGGCCCGCGCGCGCGTGGGCGGACCGGAGGGTGGAACGGGCCGGCCGGAGCGGATGGCGGCAGGCCCTTGCGCGGGGCTGGCGGGAAGCCGCCGGCGGCGTGGTGGCCGAGCGCGATGCCAACGGGTCGATCCTGCACCAGCGCCCATGCGCCCGGCCATCCCCCGCGACCGGCAAGACGGGCCTCAAGCGGCAGATCAGTGCCCCGGAGAGATCAAGCCTTGGGGTCTGGCACCGGGTGGGGCAGGCTAGTGCCACAGGGCGCACACTGCGCATCGTCGCTGTGGCCGATGGCGCGAAGGACACCGGGTCCTTCCTTGACCCGTTCAGCCCGGGTCGCAGGCTCCCCGGACGACTGGCACCTGGTCCAGCCTCCGGGGCGGCCGCTGCCTTCGGGGCGGGCAGCCCGGCCCATGACGCGATCCGGGCCGTCATCGGCCCACAATGGTCATGCTCGCCCGGGTCGCAACACCCGTGCCCGCAGGGGCGACAGGGCGGCCCGGGATGCCAATGTCCCCATGGCGAGCGGGGCCGTCGCGGCGGCCAACAAGACCCTTGTCGGGGTCCGCATGAAGCGCAGCGGGGCCAGCTGGGGACGCGCGGGCGGGACGGGTGTCCTGGCCTTGCGGGCCCTCCGCAAGTCGGACCGCTTCGATGCGGCCTGGTCCCGGATGGCGGCGCCATGGCGACCGCCCGGGACTGTCCGGTCAGTCAATGACAACGGGCTCCGCCTGGCACGCGTGGCCTGATGCGGCCGAATCGGGTCAGGAACCGGGGCACGTCGGGACATGTCGGTAAAAGTCAGCCATAGGAGAATCACTCTCCCGGACACCCTTTTCCTTGCGATCAGCCGTGAGGGGCACTATACGCCACCCGTTTGACAGGGTGCGTTCTGTGTGCGATTTGAGGGGGCAACGGCGAAGCGGGGCGCGGTTATGGATTCTGGCGACTGGCGCGAACGCATGGCCCAACTGGAGGGGCGTATGAAGACAATGCAGGCGGAATACCGCACCGACATTGCCCGGCTTGCCGAGGACATGGCCAAGCGCGACAAGGACAATCAACGCTGGGTCATCAGCCTGTTCATCGCGGCGGTTGTCATCATTCCGGTCCTGTCCAATTCGGACGCCTTGGTCAATCTTGCCACCCTGTTCGGCGGCTGATACCGGGCACACGGCAGACATTTCCGCCGGGTGGCCGTCCCGTCTGGGTGGCAGTGTTGCGGTGGCGTGAGAGATTGGGATGGTCCGAGCCATCCCCCACCAGAGGCCGTACAAGTTCCCTCTCGCTGCCAGTTCCGTCAGGTATAAAACAGGCCATGCACTGAAAACCCTCTCACGGCCTTACAGCGTGCGCTGTGGGGTGATTAGGGTCGGATGCCGGCCCCATCCCTGCATACGCACAGCCAGAATGGTCTCTCGTGACCAAGAGTACCAGACGGGTAGGGAATGACCCCGCACGCTTTCGTCAACGAGAGGGCACGACAGATTACAGGGCGTGATCCCCGTATGGCGGACTCGGGAATCGGCCAGTCCCTGATGATCGGTGATCCGCCAGGATCGCCTTGCCCCCCGATCCGCGATGCGGCGACAACGCCACCCCGTGTCCCGCATGGTTGCGCCGTCCCGTCGATCCCTGCCGCCTGCCGGGCCGCCCGGCCGCTCCCCCTGCGCGACGACTCCCCTGGGGTTGTGACCGGGACCCGGGTCGAGTTCTCCCCATCGACACCCCTCCGCATGTGGAGGACACACCAGGAGCCCTCCGATGACGCATCGACACTCGCCACCACCCCTTGCCAGGACACAAGCGACCCCCACCACCCCGGGGGGAGACCCCCACCGACATGGCCGCCCGCCGCCAGCCCCCGATCCTGACGCCCTGGCACCGGGACCCGCAAGGCGGCAGCGACGGCACGGCGGCCGAACACGGATCGCACCCGTGCTCTGGCCACGGCGTGCGCGGCGGATCCCCCCCCATGCGATCCCGACCCCGGGCCGCGAGCGCCCGCCGCGCTGCCGTGGGCCGGATGGCCGGCCTGATCCCCAGCCATCGGCGACACTGGCGGACCTGCGAAGCTCTGGATGACTGCCCCCCCCCCCGTCCAGTGCGCATGCGGGGACGAGCGATCGGCGCCCGCCCGCCTCGCGCGGGCCGGCCCCCGGCTGCCATGGGATGGGGCTGTTCGGCACCGTCGCCGGCCAGCGCTCACGCTCCCGTCCTTCCGGCCCGGGTCGCATGGTCCCCGGACAACGGGCATCGGGTCCAGCCTCCGGGCCCGGCAGCGATGCCGGCAAGGCGTGGGTCGAGACCCAGAAGGAGAGACGGCTTGGGGAGACCCATGGGGCCGGCAAGGTCATTGATGCCCTTGCGGTATCGTCTCCACAAGTCGACGGCGGGCCGTGGGGCCTGTGATGCGATCAAGGCCGTTATCGGCCCGATGGTCATGCTCGCTCCGGGCCGCAACACCCGGACCCGCAGGGGCGACAGGGCGGTGCGCGATGCCGGCGTGCCCATGGCGAGCGGCGCGGTCGCAGCCGCCAACAAAACCCTCGTGGGCGTGCGCATGACGCGCCATTCAGACACTTCGGGGGCCAGCTGGGGACGGTCTGGAGGGACCGGTGTCCTGGCCTTGCGGGCGGTCCGCACGTCGGACCGGTTTGATGCGGCCTGGGCCCGGATGGCGGCGACATGGCGATCGCCCAGGGCTGTTCAGTCAGCCAACGACAACGGGCTCCGCCTGGCACGCGTGGCCTGATGCGGTCGAAGCGGGTCAGGAACCGGGGCACGTCGGGACATGTCGGTGAAAGTCAGCCATAGGAGAATCACTCCCCCCGACCGAGAGGAGATTGCACGGGTCTGGCAATTGCAGTAGGAGGGGTGCCAGTATTTTTGTTTCTGGAGGCAAACATGAAAGCACTGATTTCATCCCTTGCCGTTGCTGCAGCCCTCGTGGCCGCACCGATGGCAACCGTGGCCGATGGCCATGACCAGCTCAACTATGTCCTTGTCAGCCATGCGCCGGACAGTGACAGCTGGTGGAACACCATCAAGAACGGCATTGCCCTGGCCGGCGAGCAGATGGGTGTGGAGGTGGAATATCGCAACCCGCCGACCGGTGACCTTGCCGACATGGCCCGGATCATCGAGCAGGCCGCTGCGGCCGGCCCGAATGGCATCATCACCACCCTGTCCGATTACGACGTCCTGCGGGGCCCGGTCCAGAATGCGGTAGCCTCTGGCATCGACGTCATCATCATGAACTCGGGCACCCCCGAACAGGCCCGTGAAGTCGGTGCGCTCATGTATGTCGGACAGCCGGAATACGATGCCGGATTCGCAGCCGGTCAGCGGGCCAAGGCTGACGGCGTCGGATCGTTCCTGTGTGTGAACCATTACATCTCATCACCATCCTCGGTGGAACGCTGCCAGGGATTTGCTGATGCACTCGGTGTCGATCTGGGCGACCAGATGATCGACAGCGGACAGGATCCAGCGGAAATCAAGAACCGGGTGCTGGCCTATCTGAATGCCAACCCCGATACCGATGCGATCCTGACCCTCGGCCCGACCTCGGCCGATCCCACCATCCTCGCACTTGAGGAAAACGGCATGGCGGGCGACATCTACTTCGGGACGTTTGACCTCGGTACCGAGATCGTCAAGGGGATCAAGGGCGACGTGATCAACTGGGGAATTGACCAACAACCCTTCCTGCAGGCCTATCTGCCTGTGGTCGTGCTGGCCAACTATCACCGCTATGGGGTCCTGCCGGGCAACAACATCAACTCAGGTCCTGGCTTTGTCACCAAGGATGCCCTTGAGTTGGTGGAAAAATATGCCGGCGAATATCGCTGAACACGACGACGCTTGTTGAGAGCATGACCAGTGGGCACCCAGGCACCGGGTGCCCTTGGGGCGGATCTTTCCCCGCCCGGGTCATGTCGTTGTAGTCATATGTCGCTGTATTGTCGGACGGGCATCATGAGATCGGGAATCACTGGGTGATGGCGGGAACGGACGAACGCATCAAGGAGATGTCACCACTGCGGCGGGCGCTCATCCGGCCTGAACTTGGTGGTATCGTCGGGACGATCGCCGTCTTCACGTTCTTTCTGTTGACGGCATTCGACAGCGGTATGTTCAACGCCCAGGGGGTGTTGAACTGGTCGATAGTCTCAGCCCAGTTCATGATCATCGCCGTTGGCGCCTGCCTGCTGATGATCGCTGGGGAATTCGACCTGTCCGTGGGTTCGATGATCGGGTTTTCGGGCATGATGATCGCCATATTTTCCGTTACCCTGGGCTGGCCGGTCTGGCTGGCCATTCTCGTGACCTTTGCCATGGCCATTGCCATCGGTGCCCTGAACGGGTTCATTGTGATCCGGACCGGCCTGCCGAGTTTTATCGTGACGCTGGCCTTCCTGTTCATCCTGCGGGGGTTCACGATCTATCTCCCTCAAACCATTGAGCGGAAAACCATCATTGGTGGCATTCGTGAGGTTGCGGTTGGAGATTGGCTGGCGCCGGTCTTTGGCGGCAAGATCTTCCAGGGCCTGTTTGCCTGGCTCGGTGAGGCTGGACTCCTGGCCACATTCGAACGTGGCACCCGGGCCGGCCAACCCGTAGTGGACGGCATTCCGATGCTGATCGTGTGGGCAATCGCCCTCGTCATCTTTGGCCATATCCTTCTGACCAAGACCCGTTTTGGCAACTGGATCTATGCCGCGGGCGGTGATGCCCAGGCTGCCCGCTACACCGGGGTCCCAGTCAACCGGGTCAAGATCCTGATGTTCATGTTCACGGCCTTCTGCGCCACGGTGTTCGCCACCTGCCAGGTGATGGAATTCGGCTCGGCAGGTGCCGACCGGGGCCTGCTCAAGGAGTTCGAGGCCATCATCGCCGTGGTGATCGGTGGGGCCCTCCTGACCGGTGGCTACGGTTCGGTGATCGGGGCCGCCCTCGGGGCCCTCATCTTCGGGGTTGTCCAGCAGGGACTCTTCTTTGCCGGTGTCGAGAGTTCCCTTTTTCGGGTGTTCCTCGGTGTCATCCTGCTCGGTGCCGTGATCCTGAACACCTACATTCGACGCATGATCACCGGGGAGCGCTGACATGGTGGACACTGCCGTTCGCGAACCCATCATTCGCATGAAGAACATCGAGAAGCATTTCGGCAGTGTCATTGCGCTGGCCGGTGTCTCGATCGATATCCACCAGGGAGAATGTCATTGCCTCCTTGGCGACAACGGGGCTGGCAAATCCACCTTCATCAAGACGATGAGTGGAGTCCATCAACCCACCCATGGTGAAATCCTCTTTGAGGGTCAGGTCATGGAATTTGCCGATCCGCGGGATGCCATCGCCGCCGGGATTGCCACGGTCTACCAGGATCTGGCCATGATCCCACTGATGTCGGTGGCCCGGAATTTCTTCATGGGCAATGAACCGATCAGGACCCGTCTTGGTATTCCGTTCTATGACCGGGAGTATGCCGATCGGGTGACCATGGAGGAGATGCGCAACATGGGTATCAACCTCCGGGGACCCGACCAGGCCGTGGGAACCCTCTCGGGCGGAGAGCGCCAGACGGTGGCCATCGCCCGCTCGGTGCATTTCGGTGCCAAGGTCCTCATTCTCGACGAGCCGACCTCGGCGCTTGGTGTCCGGCAGACATCCAATGTGCTGGCCACGATCGACAGGGTCCGCAAACAGGGCATTGCCGTCGTGTTCATCACCCACAATGTCCGCCATGCCCTGGCGGCGGGGGATCGGTTCACGGTCCTGAACCGCGGCAAGACCCTCGGCACCGCCAAACGGGGCGAGATCACCCCCGATGCACTGCAGGACATGATGGCCGGCGGTCAGGAACTCGCGGAACTCGAGGGATCACTCGGCGGCACTGTCTGACTCCAAAGACCCTGATCTCTGGCAGCCCGATCCTGGTCGCCTGGATCCTTGAGTTCCTTTTTCCTGGACATCCCGTTTCCCGGAACCCCGTTCCAGCGCGGGGCGGGCATCCTGCCAGGCCCCATCAGCCTTGGCCGATGCGACCGCCGCGGCCACAGCGGTCATGGAGCGCAGACCCTCGATGGCTGAGGGATACGGGGGATCGTCTGACACCCGACCCTGCCCTTGCCTGGCCCGGATGGCCGTGGCGAGATCGAGATAGAGGTTGGCAATCGCCATCGGGAAGCCCTCGGGGG
This sequence comes from Paracoccaceae bacterium, assembly GCA_965215545.1. Taxonomy (GTDB): domain Bacteria; phylum Pseudomonadota; class Alphaproteobacteria; order Rhodobacterales; family Rhodobacteraceae; genus MPNP01. The sequence goes on along the minus strand of OZ244066.1, from coordinate 1,896,610 downwards.
AACCGATGACAGACCGGGTGAACCGTTCGGCATGCGGACCCAATCCACCCTCACCCTTCTCGATGATCTCGGTGCGCCCACCCAGGGTCTGATGGAAGACCTGGCAGGGTTGCTCCTGGGACCAGCGCAGACCCCCTGTCTCCCCGAAAATCTGGATATCGAGCCCGTGCTGGCGACCGATGGCCACGGTCGACGTCCAGAGCCGCCCCACGGTGCCCGTGGTCATGCGGAAGTTGATCATCGCGTCGTCCTCCAGCTGCCGCCCGGGGACACAGGAGGCAAAGTCGGCCGAAATTCTCTCGACTGTCTGTCCGGTGATGAAACTGGCCAGATGCAGGGCATGAATACCGCAATCGGCCATCTGGCCTGACATGCCCGCCACAGCCGGATCGTAACGCCAGCGGATCCGGGGATTGTCCGCGTCGGCGGCATCGGCGTGGTGGCCATGGCTGAAATTGACCACGACAACACGGACTGCGCCGAGATCACCGCGCGCAACCATCTGGCGCATGTGCCGGACCAGCGGATAAGCCGAATAGCAGTAATTGACTGCACAGATCCGGTGCCGCGCCGCGGCCAGCTGCACGATCTCCTCGGCTTCAGGCACCGTCATCGTCAAGGGCTTTTCACACAGGACATGGAATCCGGCCGCCAGGAACGCCCGTGTGATGGCAAAGTGCGAGGCGTTGGGGGTGGCCACCGTGACCAGATCCAGCCGCTCCGTCTGCCGGGCGGATTCAGCCTCCAGCATCTCCTGCCAGGCGCCATAGGCACGACCGTCGGCAACGCCCAGTGCGCGGGCAAAGGCCCGCCCCCTGACCGGATCGATATCCGGTGCGGCTGCCCTGAGGGCAAACTGTCCGTCGGCCCGGGCCCCGACATGGTGGGCTGGACCGATCTGGCTGCCCTCCCCGCCGCCGACAATGCCCCAGTTCAACGTCATGACACCCCGGGGCCTCAAAAACCGATTGTGGCCAGGTACGTCCGGTTGCGTTGCGCATCACGCAGGGGATCGGTCGTCGCGAGGGTGGGATCGCAATCCTGTTCGACTGTACACCAACCGGTGTAACCGGCCTTGAGGAGAGTGGCGCGAATACGGGGGAAATCCACATCACCGTCACCAAGATTGCAGAAGATGCCCTGCCCGCATGCCTCATAGAATCCGGTGCCATGGGCGATGACATCGGCCTTGACCAAGGGATCGATGTCCTTGAAGTGCACGTAGCTGATGCGATCGACGTGACGGTCGACAAACGCCGCCGGATCAAAGCCGGCATAGGAGTGATGACCGGTGTCGAAACAGATCTGCAGGATGGACGCATCCACCGCGTCAAGCAGGCGTTCAAGCTCCGGCTCGAAATCGAGAAACCCGGCGGCGTGGGCATGCATGCCCACCGTGAGACCGTACTCCTCGACCCCCATCCGGGCAATGGTCGCCAGGCGATCCCGGAATGCTGTCCATTCGGCCCGATCCATCTGCTCGGCGTCCGCCCAGCGCCCGGCAGTCGGGGCCCGGCGGGGTGAGATCGAATCGATCAGGACAAGTTCGGTGGCCCCATGGGCGGCCAGGGCCCGGCAGGTCCGGACGGCCCCGTCGCGCACATCCTCCCATTGGCCCGGATCGTGAAAGGCCCGGAAGACAACGCCGCCGATGAGTTCCAGCCCCGCCTCGGCGAGGGCATCGGCCACCAGGGATGGGTCTTCGGGCATGAAGCCCACCGGGCCGAGCTCGATGCCGTCATAGCCGGCTGCTGCGGCCTGCCGCAGCACATCCCGCCAATCCGGATTGCGGGGATCCTCGGCGAACTCCACACCCCAGGAACAGGGGGCATTGCCAACCCGGATGGTCATCATGTCGCTCCGGATCCAGCGACATCCTGCCAGCAGCGGGTCTTGTGGGAGACCCGGGCGGCGGCAATGACATCGGCCACGGCCAGACCGTCCGCGAAGGTAGGCCAGACGGGCTGACCCGTCTCGATGGCCTGCAGGAAATCCCGGGCCTCGATGATGATCTGGTCCTGATAGCCAGTGCCGTGGCCGGCACCCTGACAGAAGGCGGCATAGTCGGGATGGGATGGGCCGGTCAGGATCCGGGTGAACCCCCGCCGGGCTTCCTCGCCGGTGGTCTGGTAGAGCCAGAGGGTGTTCTGGTCCTCCTGGTCAAAGCGGATGGCGCCCTGCGAACCGGTGATTTCATAGGCATATCCCATCTTCCGACCATGGGCCGTGCGGCTGAAATACAGATGCCCCATCACGCCCGAGACAAAACGGCACATCATCTGCACCTGATCATCATTGGTGGCGGGTTCGCCGCCGCGGGTCGCATACAGGGTCTCGATGTCGGCCTGCACCGCCTTGATGGGACCCACGAGGGCGAGGGCGGCGTTGATCATGTGGGGTGCCAGATCGCCCAGGGTGCCATTGGCCTCCCCCCGGGAGCGCCATGTGGCCGACCGGGAGGGATCGGCATGAAAGTCCTCGGTGTGTTCGCCGCGGAACCAGATAAGGGTGCCAATGGCACCGGTCGCCAGCAACCGGCGGGCATATTGGGTTGCCGGTGTGCGCACATAGTTGAACCCCACCATGTTGACGCAGCCACTCGCATGAGCCGCATCCGTCATGGCCCGGGCATCATCGTGGGAAGCGCCGAGGGGTTTCTCGCAGAACACCGGCTTGCCGCGGGCAAAGGCCGCTTCGGCAATGACCCGATGGGTGGCCTGGGGCGCTGCAATGATGACAGCCTCGACCCGCGGGTCAGCCACGAGTTCCTGCCACGATGTGGCATGGCGCCGGAATCCGTAGGTATCACGGTACCGCGCGGCCGTGCTGGCCGTGCTGGCGGCAATCATCTCAAGGCGGGGACGCAGCGTGGTGTTGAACACCGCCCCCACCGCAGCATGGGCCACGGCGTGGGCCTTGCCCATATACCCGCCGCCAATGATGCCGATGCCGATGTCCGTCATCCCCGGTCTCGCTCCATTCCCATTGCAACCACCGGCAAATCGAGTAACTGTCAAAGTCCGTTTTGGCAACGTGAATCCAGCCTGCCTCGCAGGACAATCAGGGAGAAAGGACGGTGCATTCATGAGCCAGAAGACGGTGCGTCTCACCACCGCCCAGGCCATCATCCGCTGGCTGAATGCCCAGTTCATCGAGATCGATGGGACCGCGCAGCGGGTCTGCGGCGGCGGGTTCGGGATCTTCGGCCATGGCAACGTCACCTGTCTCGGTGAGGCCCTGCATGATCACCGCGAGACCCTGCCCCTGTATCGGGGCCAGAACGAACAGGGTATGGGATTTGCGGCGGCGGCCTACGCCAAGTACCATCTGCGCAGACGCTTCATGTTCTGCACGGCATCGGCAGGACCGGGAACGGCGAATCTGCTGACGGCGTCCGCCCTCGCCCATGCCAATCGACTCCCGCTTCTGATGCTGTGCGGTGACACCTACATCACCCGGCTGCCGGACCCCGTCCTGCAGCAGATCGAGACCTTCGGCAATCCAGCCCTGGGCCTCAACGACAGTTTCCAACCCGTCTCCCGGTACTGGGACCGCATCACGCATCCGGCCCAGATCATCCAGTCCCTTCCAGCCGCCCTCGCCGTCCTGCTCGATCCGGCCGATTGTGGCCCCGCCTTCATCGGCCTGCCTCAGGATGTCCAGGGCTGGGCCTGTGACTATCCGGTCGCATTCTTTGCCGAACAGACGCATCGCATCCGTCGTGTCCGGCCCGATCACGATGAGATTGCCACGGCGGCCGCCTGTCTGCGGTCTGCCAAGCGCCCCCTGCTGATTGCCGGTGGTGGCGTGCAGTACTCCGAGGCCGTTCCCGCCCTGACGGAATTTGCCGAAGCCACCGGCATTCCGGTTGTCGAGACCATCGCCGGGCGGGCCAACCTGACCGCCGATCACCCACTCAATATTGGCCCCATCGGTGTGACCGGGTCCGACAGCGCCAATGCCATGGCCGCTGAGGCCGATGTCGTGCTGGCGGTTGGCACCCGACTGCAGGACTTCACCACCGGGTCCTGGACGGTCTTTGCCATGGACGCCCGCCTCATTGCCCTCAATACCGCGCGCCATGATGCCGGCAAGCACCGGGCCCTGCCGATCGTCGGGGATGCGCGATGTGGCCTGACGGCACTTGGTGAGGCCCTGGCCGACTGCCGCGCGCCGGCGGACTGGACAAGCACCGCACAGGAACACCGGCGGCTGTGGGACAGCTATGTTGCCAACAATATCCGGCCCGGCAATCGCCCCAATTCCTATGCCCAGGCCGTTGGTGTGGTGAACAGCCTGTGTGACTCCGAGGACCGAATCGTGGCCGCTGCCGGTGGCCTGCCGGCCGAGATCACCGCCAATTGGCGCACGCTCGGGATCGGCACCGTGGATGTTGAATTCGGTTTTTCCTGCATGGGGTACGAGATTGCCGGCGGTTGGGGTGCCCGCATCGCCCAGATGGAGCGGCAACCGGACAAGGACACGATCGTCTTTGTCGGAGACGGATCCTACCTCCTGATGAACACCGACATCTACTCCTCGGTTCTCTCGAAAAAGAAGCTCATCATCCTTGTTCTCGACAATGGTGGCTTCGCCGTCATCAACAACCTCCAGAACAATACCGGCAACGAGAGCTACACCTGTCTCTTTGCCGATACTCCGACGATCCCCCAACCGTTCGCCGTTGATTTCGTTGCCCATGCGACCGCCATGGGAGCCCGTGCCGAACGGGCCGACACTGCCAGCGATCTGGCAGCGGCGTTCAAACGGGCCAAGGAGGCCGACCGGACCTCGGTGATCATCATGTCTGTCGACGCCCATGAGGGCTGGACCGAGCAGGGCCATGCCTGGTGGGAGGTCGGCACACCGCACGTCTCGGACCATGCCCGCATCCGTGAGAGGCACCGGGAGATCGAGGCCCAGCGGGTCCGCCAGCGCCGGGGGATCTGAGAGTGGGTCCTGCCAGTGCATGGGTCACCCCGGTCGACCCTGCAGGGGTTCGGCAATGAACGGGTGGGTTCTCGACGGCATCCGCAGCAACCGCTTTGTGGTCCTGGGTCGGGTTGGCATGGATCTCAGCCCCGACCCCGCTGGCAGCCGGACGGAAGAGGCGACCGCGATGATCGTCGGAATGGGGGGCTCATCAGCCAACATCGCGGTCGGCATCTGCAAGTTCGGCGGCAAGGCTGCCCTTGTCACCAGTGTATCGGATGATGCTGTCGGCCGATATTGCACCAACGCCCTGCGGCATTACGGCGTCAGCACGGAATACATCCGAACCACAGGAGGTGAGTTCCGCACCTCACTGGCCATCTACGAGAGCCGGGTTGCGGACCACCAGACCGTACTCTACCGCAACCAGGCTGCGGACTTCCAGGTCACCCGTGCCGACATTGAGCGGGTGGAGATCGAACGATTTGGCGCCCTGATTGCCACGGGAACGGTACTGGCCGCCGAACCCTCACGCGATGCGACCTTCCATGCCCTCGACAGGGCACGGGATGCCCGTTGCCCGATCATCTTTGACATCGACTACCGTCCCTATTCATGGCCGAGCGCCGCAGTGGCCGCTGACGTTCTTTCAAAAGCTGGATCCCTGTCGGATGTCATCGTGGGCAATGATGAGGAATTTGACTTCATGGCCGGAGCCCGGGAGCGCGGACTGGAAAAAGCCCGGGAACTGGCCCGCACCAGCGCTGCCATCGTGATCTACAAGATGGGCGAGAGGGGCGCGATCACCCTGGCTGGCGATGAGGAGATCCCCACCGGCATCTACCCGGTCACGGCACTGAAACCCACGGGTGCTGGCGACAGTTTCATGGCCGGGTTCCTCTCGGGCCTTGCCGCCGGTCAATCCCTGCGCGAATCGGTCCTGCGCGGCTCGGCCTGCGCGGCCATTGTCGTGGCCCGACCCGGTTGCGCTCCGGCGATGCCCGACGAGGCGAATCTTGCGACATTCCTGGCCCGGCATCCGGGCCCCACACCGGTCCCGCTGGACTGAATGAACACCGGACACTGGAAGGAAACCCCATGCATATTCCCCCCTACGACAATCACAATGACCCCATTGTCCCGGCCGACAGTGACACGGTGCCGCTGAACTATTTCAACATCGTCAAGCTCACGGCAGGCGAGACATTTGCCTATGATGTACCGGGGTATGAAACCTGTATCGTGCCAGCCACCGGACGGATCGATGTCCAGGTTGACAGTTTTGCTGCCCATGACCTCGGAGGGCGGTCTGAGGATGTCTGGGATGGTGAACCCGAAGGGGTCTATGTCCCGACGGGGCGGAGATCTGTGATCACCTGTCGGTCCGACGGGGCGGAGATCTTCGTAGCCGGGGCCCGCTTTGCCGAGAGCCTGGAGCCCTTTGCGGTGCGTTCCGATGAACTCGACGTGGTGCAGTACGGCTCTGATGAGACCAAGACCCATCGCAAGATCAAGCACATCCTCGGCCAGAAACAGCACGGACGCGTGGGCCGCCTGTTGGTGTCGGAACTCTACACCGTCGGCAAGGGAGGCTGGTCGGGATTCCCCAGCCACAAACACGATACCGACCGTCTCCCTGATGAGACCCGTCATGACGAGACCTACAATTTCCGGTTCCGCCCGAACTGCGGGATGGGGGTGCAGGTGCTGCAGCCCGAAGACAGTCCGGTCGGCAAGGCCTACCACCTCGTGGACGGTTCCACGATCTGCATCAGGGCCGGCTATCATCCCTGTGTCGTCATGCCGGGCTATGAGATGTATTACTTCACCATCCTCGGTGGTCTGACCCAGCGCAGCCTGATCCAGTATTTCCAGCCCACCCACGCCGAACAGTTGCACACGATTCCGGGCATCATGGACATGGTGGCCAAATTCAAGTGACGGGCAGCCCATGACGAGCACAACCCTCGCGGACGTCCTCCAGCCAGCCCTGGCCGGGAACTATGCCGTTGCCGGTCTCGTCTGCCTTGGCTGGGAGGACGCCCGGGCCTATGTCCGGGCCGCCGAGGCCGAAGCCCTGCCCGTCATCCTGCAGGCCGGTCCGACCTGTCGGGTCCACACACCGCTTTCGGTGCTCGGGGCCATGTTCCGCACCCTCGCCGATGAGGCCAGGGTGCCGGTCGTGATCCATCTCGACCATGCCCACACGCTCGATGAGTGCCGCAGTGCCATCGACGCCGGATTCACCTCGATCATGTATGACGGTTCCGGCAAGCCCCTGCAGCAGAACATCGATGACACGGCTGCAGCCGCCATGCTTGCCCACGCCGCCGGTGTTTCCTGCGAGGGCGAGATCGGCTTTGTGGGGTCTCCTGCGGCCGAATCGCGGGCGACCGATCCAGCCGAGGCGGCCCGGTTTGCTGCCGACACGGCAATTGATGCCATGGCCATCTCGGTTGGCAATCTCCACCTGCACCAACGGCCGGAGGGTCCTCTCGACGAGACACGGATCCGGGCCATTGAGGCCACAGCGGATGTCCCCCTGGTCATCCACGGCGGCTCGGGAGTCCCCGTCACCCAGCGCCGGCACCTGGCACGGACATCCAGCATCTGCAAATTCAATGTAGGAACCGAACTGCGACTGGCCTTTGGCACCGCCCTGCGCACTGTCCTGGCCCGCGAGCCCGACATGTTTGATCGTGTGGCGATCCTTGCTGCCATCGAGTCACCACTCGAGGCAGCGGCCCGAGCCGTGCTGCGGACTCTGGCCCCCGAAGGGAGGGTGGCAGCATGATCGGGGTTGGTCTGCTTGGCTGTGGACGCATTGGCGCGGTGCATGCCCGGAGCCTCGGGCAATTGCAGGACCGGGCCTGTCTGGTGGCGGTGGCGGATGTCAATCCCGCCGCGGCCACCGCGCTGGCTGCGCAGTCTGGTGCCGAGGTCATGGATGCCGACTCCCTGATCGCGAGCCGGTCGATTGATGCCGTGATCATCGGCACACCGACATCGACCCATGCCGCCTGCATCAAGGCGGCCTGCCGGGCTGGCAAGGCAATCTTCTGTGAGAAACCCATCGATGCCACCACGGCCCGGGTCCGGGACAGCATCAAGGCCATTGACGCAGCGGGAATCCCGTTCTTCACCGCCTTCCAAAGGCGTTTTGATCCGTCGTTTGCCGCCCTTGCGCAACGCCTGCAGGACGGCGCGTTGGGACAGATCGAGCTGGTGGTCCTGACCTCGCGGGATCCGGGACCGCCCCCCATCGACTACATCAAGTCATCCGGCGGGCTGTTTCGCGACATGATGATCCATGATCTGGACATGGCACGCTTTCTCCTGGCCGAGGATCCGGTGGAGGTCTTTGCTGCCGGAGCCTGTCGTGTCGACCCAGCCATCGCCGCAGCTGGAGATATCGACACAGCCGCCGTCACATTGCGGACCGCTTCGGGGGCGCTTTGCCAGATTTCCAATTCGCGTCGGGCCACCTACGGCTATGACCAGCGGATTGAGGTGCATGGGGCACGCGGTATGCTGCAGGCCGCCAACCAGACCGAACATATGCTCGTCCAGGCCGATGCCGATGGCTTCCGGACCGCGCCGTGCCAGCATTTTTTCCTTCAGCGCTATGCCGAGGCCTACCGTGAGGAAATGCGGGCCTTCCTTGACACCCTTGCGACCGGTGCCGCCATGCGTCCCGACCAGCATGACGGATTGCAGGCCCAGATCCTTGCCGACAGTGCCCAGCGATCCCACGCGACGGGCACGGTCGTGACGATTGGTCCGACATGATGCCTCCGGCACCGCCGCATCCCGTTGGCCATGACCCCGTGGCCGCCTTCGGAGCGACAGGTCAGGTGCCACGAAACCCACACGAACCCACGTCGATGATCTCTGGATCATCCCGCGTGACTCCCCTGTTGACCGTTATTGGTTGGAGAAGTCACTTGGTGGGTCACTCATCGCGACCCGACTGATAGGGTCGTCACGCCGGGCTTAAGTCAGGCCCAGGGGTTCAATCATATCCCTCTTTGGGCCCATCACTGCACAACCATTCCACAGCACCGGGGTTTTGGGCACTGACCGTCTTGAGCACATGCATGAGCCGGGAGTTCTCATCCGCGATGTGGACGATGAGGTGGTCGATGCTTCGTGTGAGCGGAATCATGAGCCAATTTGCCGCGAACTCCTTGGTACGTCTGGCAAACTCTTCTTCGATATTGCCCTCGGCAAACAATCCATCACGCTCCAGCAACTCGTGCTTGAGGTCCTCCCGATCGATCCTGGGATTGTTGATTTGAAAGTCATAGAATGTGTCAAGGCCAAGGCATGCGGCAGTCCATCCCTCCAACCCGCGACACGAATTGTACAGCACCGCCTTGATCTGCTGCAAATCATGGATGGGTTGTCTGCGATCATGCTCATCAAAGCCACGCCAACTCTTTCTCTGCGACTCCTCGATGGCTTGATCGAAAACCTGTACAAAATTGCGACCGCCTTGCTTGTAGCTCGGCATGCAAATCAGATTGTCGCTTGGGGCGTGACTGGATTGCTCCATATCCTTGTCGATCAAGTCCAGGCACACGTTCATTGCCGATCTCGAGTCAGGCTCCACAAACACCGTGAACCTTCCACCGGAAACCTCCGGGTGCGGTTGCAGATCCCAGCCATTGACGTTGAGTTCCTCAGCAATCGCACCAACGATCTGGCAGGTTGCGCCTTTGGTGCGCAGCGACGATTTCAAGGAGACTATTTGTCGGGAATTCTTGGGGATTGTTTCTTGATCATTGCCTTTCAGATCCCAGCGACATCTGTCCTTGCCAACAAATTGATCAATCCCATCGGCAACGACCACCCTGTCGGCACCAAACATCCTGTAGATCAAATCGCGCTGTCGTGGATGCCAATCCTGGCCTTCATCGATCAAAGCAAAATCGAATTCGGAATCAAGACTATCGATACGCATCAAACGCTCCAAACGCGCGTCCTCAGAATCAGTGATTTTCCTGCTTTGCTGTCTTATCTTTGCCTCCTCGTCCTGACCACATTCACGAACAAACACATCTTGGATGAACGAATATCTCGTTTGAACATGCGGACGTGTTTTCAGCGAGCGGTCCCTTTGTGCTGCGAGATGCAGATGTCTGGAAATCTCGCTGAGCAGGCAGTGGTTGTACGAAAGAAACACACAGGTTTTGTTCTGACGCGCAAGATAAAGCGCGAACTGGATGAGCGTCACGGTTTTGCCAGTGCCGCCCCGTCCCCTGAACACCAGCAGTTGATTGCCAAGATTCTGGATATACTTCTGGTCTCCAAATCGTTTTCTATTGAGAATGTCGATCTTCTCCAAATCCAGTTTGGTCGGAACAACCTTGTGAGTCAGTTTTTTCTTGAGTGTTTCGAACGTGTGATAATTCTCCCCAGAAGCAAGAAATGTCTGAACACGTCGCGTGGGCCCGATCTTTCGGACAACCAGGTGACTGGTCAGGTCTGACCAACCTGTTTCCTGATAGAGGATGGGCACATTGCCTGGCTCAACGGGAGGCAACGATCTCCTCGGCGTTCGGGTCAGCCAAATGGCCTTTTGCACGAAGACGGGGGCAAGTTTCCGATTTCGGCCCAGGGGTGCGGATTGGAACTCCTTGAATGCATAGATTTGTTGATTGCACTGGTGCGTCGCATTGCTCCAACGGCCACCGTAGCAGACCTCAAGGTTGGCCCCTCGAAACCGAATGTTGTCGGGTGAATGATTCTTGACCTCAATGATCAGAACAAATGAATGGATTGGGCAACCCCCCTTTGTTCTGAGAAGGAGATCATCGCTTCGCTTGTCCTGATACAGAACGATGAGGTCGATTTCACGTCTGGGCAGGTAAACACCTGAAACGATGTCGAGCGTAATGTCGGGATGATGAAGACTCGGTTCGGTTTCCAGGATTTTTTGCCTTAAGTCCTCTGCGTTTCGGTTCTCGCCTGTTGGCGCGAGAGCATAGGTCCTGACCGTCATACACCCTCCCATTCGATACCACCCGATCGGGTATGGTGTGGAGCAGGGAGTGCCACACGATTGCTGTCCTTGAGGACAGATCTTGGAGCGGGGGTCATAATTTTCGAAAAGTCAGAATTGTTTCCGTTCGCATCCTCTGTGACAGCCTGCTCGCAGTATTCACAGGAAGGTAACGACGGTTTTCAGGCAGTGGCCTGACAATTTTGTCCATGACCTCCAAACCCGATTGCTCAGCCGCTGCAACAACTGCAGATGAGTTGTTGATGAAAACACCCTTGAGACAGGAGTTGCCAATCACATACGTGGCGGTCGCTCCTGACTTGAGAACGCGGGCAGCCTCAGAGAGTGCCCTGGAGAGGTCAATGGCATATCGATCAATCATTGCCTGGTGCCGAGTGGGTAATTCAGAAATGTCACCGAATGCGGCGACAACTGCCTCGGAGGTTCGATCTCTTGGATCCCGGGCCCTCTCGGCACCGATTGAGTTGGAACGTATGCCGCGAAGTTGGCTGATGGAATGACCCAACCAAACAAGTCCCATCTTATGCCCTCGCATATAGTCAATCGCGTTGAGATAGGGTGGTGATATGACAATCACATCGAATTGTTCGCTCTCGAAATCAAGATTTCTGGCATCACCCAGCCGAACCTGGGCACTGCCTGCCAAATTGGCATTCGACAGACGACGCAACACCTGGTCCTTCGAGGTCTTGAATCCCCTCATGACATCATAGTCCGACAAGTCCGCCACCCTGTGCGGTCGGCTGTGAGAGGTGTCCCGAGCAAGTGAAGCGCGTTGCTCCTTGGTCACGATAGTCCTGCTTAATGCCACTCTCAGAACATCAATGTCACTCGACTTTACATTTGGGGACAGACGCTCATGGTGTTCATGCAGCACCGCAGAGAGGCAGCGCAACTGATCACGCTGTTTGCTGCCAAACCAATAATCAACAAACCGTGCTGTTTCCGGATCGTCATCGATCCAAGGCAAAATCAAATCCGAGGGATCAGCAGCGCGTGCCGCATTCATCACTCCTGAAAAAGTCTGCTCTACAGAAGATTTGTCGATCGGCGTGGTCCAGACTCTTGCCATCAGAACAGCAAGGGGGTCCAGATCTCGGCCATAACCCTGGTGGCCAAGCTCCGAGACATGACGGAGCGTCGTCCCGGATCCAGACATCGGATCCAGTACTTTAACAGTACCGGCAGTCTTCTTCAGTGCGTTCAGCGCAAGTTCCGGTGCCATCCGAGCGGGGAAAGGGTGTATGGGAAGGGTCATGGGGCACCTGGGGCCATAGCATCTGAACCCATGACATCTGAAGATCCAGGCAGCTGTTCCAACTGGGATCTGATCGCGTCAGCAACTCTGTCGGGCGCTGCATTCACGATGATCTTGTCATTGTCAGTGACCCCGACCAGGTCTGGAACGAGGATCGCCAAACCTCTGACAAGGCTAAGGACGTCGGAATCTCGCACTGTTGCTGCGCCCAGCTGATCCCTGCAGATGAAAGAGACGAGTTCCGCACCCAAAATGTCCGGAACCTTGCCTCTCAGACAATTTAGCGCTCCCAGAAAAATGTCGATTGTCAGTCTTCGAGTCGACTTCAACTCAGCCTTCAGATTGCCAACCCAATCTGAAACCGCGTTGGGGTCACGAAGTTCAAACATGCAACGCATGAGGTCCAGAGGGATTGCTCCATACTCAGCTGTATATTCAAGCAATTTCCCGATGTCGGACGCCCGAACAGGCGTAACCCCCTGTTGCTGACAACGCGTTGTCACTGCACCGTCCTGAAAATCTGGAGCGACGACCAAGGCATAATTTGCCTCGTAGCGTTTTTGGTGCTCCTTGATTCCATCAAGGTTGAGATTTCCGGTCTTGGCTTGACCATGTTTGGTGGACTTCGCATCGAACGTGAACCTGTAGAGCGGGGGGCGCGGCTCGCTTTCCGATGGAGCGTGTGAAGCAGAATAGAGTACAGCAGACGCTATGCCCTCAGGTTCTCCCGGCCCACCTTTCTTGTCAACAGTATAGCCAAGATACTGAAAGGCATCCGCAAGAGCGGTTTCCATTTCCTGGGTGGCATCACTTTTGTGCTGGGCAGACAACAGGATTTGAGCAATGTAAGTGCCGGATTGGCGGCTCTGCATGGCACGAAATCGCATCAGGCGATCTCTGTAGTGCCGAATTCCATCAAGAGTTTTCGGCACCACACCCGCTTCCAGCGCGTAGATATCTGAAAGAAAATTCACCATGGCTACGGAACGCAAAAGTTTCTTCTCTGCCTTGGTCCGAGAGTGGTCTGCTACAAAAGGGTGTTTCTTGTTGATGACAATGGAGTTGTCCGCAAGTCGGAACTTCACGAATTCTTCGTCTTCAAGATTCCCGTATTCCACAGAGTTGAGAGCGTTCCTTATGTTGTCCGCGGTGTGTTCGCGCCATTCATCTCTACTCTTCTCTCGATCAGTGATACCCGTTTCATCGAAAAGGCCAGGCAACTGCGGCCCGGTCCTGAGGGCTTCCGAGACAGCACTGCGCAGTGGAGCGAGCGAGACGACCCCAAGCGACTTGACCAGGACATCACCGCCGTCTGGCATTGCAGCACTGCCATCACTGTCATACGCCGAACGGGCCAGGTTGAAACAGCGCCTCAAGAATGACCTGAACAAGTGCAATGCAGGTTCGTTCTGAAACTGCTCGCGATTGGTCGTAAGAAATTTGTCCAGACCATCAGCCCTCACAGCCATGCGGAACCTTGACCATGCAGCGTGGCTAAGATTGTCAGCGCCAAAGGATGGGTCGTCTTGGTGACCACCCGTCCCAGCACATTCACAAGGAATCCATTCGAGAAACCTCGTTCTTCGGCTTTCCCCCCGCTTATCCTGTCCTGATACAGGGTAATCCTGCCGGTAACTCGACCGATCCCGGGAATGTCGATAAAATTGTCCTCTGCTCCGTTGCAAGATCGTGGCCCTGTTTTGAACACGACCTTATCCCTTGTTTCACTGTCGACCCCCTGGACCTCAAAGTCTGCAAAGGGGAGATCAGAACCAATCTTCCACGATTTTTCAACCGCAGCGTCATGTTTCGAGGAGCGCAGAACTTCATCGTTGAGCCGAATGGTGATTGCGCTGCTCATTGGAAGAGCTGTTTCCAGCATTCGCTTCAGGCGGCCCGTTTTTAGATTCTTGCCTGTCTGCTTCAATCCCGAGAGAATGACCAAAGTCCAAGTGTCCGCAGATGGGGGAACCAGATCAGACGCAACCGATCCAAACTCATCAATTTCTGATTCACTTGGACGGGTGCTTGGCGGGCCTTCATTGATTAGATCCATCAGCCCACCGCTTGGGTCTACTGAGGCGAGCGCTTCTGCGAGTTCCTCTTCTGTCAACTGGTACAGGTCAAGGGTGAGGTCACTGACGAGTTTGTCGGGATCGGCATCCCTGGTAATCTTGCCGTAGTCCATTGTGACGCGGCGGATCTTGCCATCTTCGGCCTTGCAAATGTAGGTCAGACAGTTTGCCAACACATATGTCGAGAGCTTGCCGATGCCGAACTTGCCGACAACATGGCGCCCAGGCTGGATACGATTGCTCTCTTTCGGCGAGAAGGCAATCTTCCAGAGTGTACGAAGGCCGTCTTCGTCCATTGAACAACCATTGTCCAATACCGTCAGCGTCGCCTCGGGGTCAGCAAGATCGGCAGGAATCCTGACATCAACAAATGTGGCTCCAGCATCCCAGCCGTTCGAGATCAATTCTTCAAAAGCTTTTTGTGGCGAAGAGTATAATTGTTCGCTGAATTGCTCCAGGAATCGAGTGCCAATTGCGACCGGTATCTGGCTGGTGGCCGAACCAACCGTTTCTACTGCAATTGGATGAGAATGCTGCGAGGCAGACGCCTCGCTTCCTATGTCAGTTGCGCTGGTTGGTTTTTCGAGATCATCAGTCGTCACTTCAAACCATCTCAATCAATACGTCGCACTTGCATCGTGCACAATATTGCGCCGTGTGGCAGCTTGCAACGATTTACCCCCGGCCAAATCAGGCCGTCGAACGCAATTCGTAACGACTCGCCCCGACCTGGGAGCCATGCAGGTCGATCCATTGGGCGGTGCTTCCAGCACAAGCGGACTTGATGGCAACGAGCGGGTTGCATCCGAGGGCGAACCTGGAGCCGAGGTCGCCTGAGACCCGGGATCAGGCCTCGGTGTGTGTCCGGGTCCGGAAGCAGTCGAACACCTTGATCTTGACCTTCGTCATCCAGATCGTCCGACCCTGGCTCCATACCGATATCGGCGCAGGCAATGTTGTTGGCAAAACTGACGTCTGGGTCGGCCATGACGTGCAGCGCGGAGACCGCGTCCTGACGGGGTGCTCATGCAGGTTGTGGGCATCGGACTTCGCAATCCTGCCGCCCCACACCTTCGGGTGCAGTGGGATGGTGGGCCACTCCTTGCCGCCCTGGGTCAGGATGGTGCGATAACGCTTGCGGATGGTCCGGCACGAGTCCTGGATGAGGGTGGTACCAAAACCTGGGTTGACCCGATGACAGGCCGCGGGCAGCAGTGCCCTGATCAGCGGAACCATTGGAGTCGACGACGAAGGCGAGTTTGCACAGGAGGGAGGGGTGCTCGCCAAAATGTTGCATGCGACATTTTTGTGCGCGCGACTCGGCGGACAGGGAGCGTCGGTCTGGAGACGACCTGAACAGTTTCCCAGCATTTCAATGGTTTCCGGGACGGGCCATGATCTGCTCCAGGAATGCCTTGAGGCAAGCATGCGGATCTGCCCTTTCGAACGGCTTGTTGGAGCTTGCACCCAACAGGACACCGTTGAGACCATGATGGACCCGTTCGCGGACCACCCCGATCCAGGTCGTCTGAACCGCCCCGGGTGCGGCATGCGCCCCGTTGCAACACCCCCTGCCCGGGCCATGGGATGGCAGCCTGCCGGCTTCACACGAGTCCGGGGGCCGCATCGATGCGATCCATGCGCAGGAGCGCAAGGACGATGAGCAGGGCCATGACGGCGCTGGCCAGCATGATGAGGATGAGCGGTGCTGCGCCGGAGGTGGCGGTCAGCAATGCCCCGGCGAGACTGGCCAGACAGGCACCGCCACCGATCATGATGGCCCCGCCAATGCCGCTGGCAGTCCCGGCAAGGTGCGGGCGGACCGAGAGCATGCCGGCCATGGCATTGGGCATGAGCTGGCCGTTGCCGATCCCGATCAGGATCGCAAAGCCGAAGAAGCCGAGCGGATGGGCAACGCCCGACAGGTGGCAGGTCAGGGCCCCCAGCGGTCCGAGCAGGCAGGTCAGGGCACCGGACAGCATCATGCGGTTGATGCCGAACCGGATCGAGTAGCGGCCCGAGAGGTAATTGCCGATCATGTAGCCAAAGGCAGCCATGCCGAAATAGAAACCCACCCGGGCAGCATTCAGCTGGAAGACATGACTGCCAATGAAGGGCGCCCCGCCGAGATAGGCAAAGAAGGTTCCCGAAGCGAAGCAGGAGGCGAGACTGTAGGCCCAGAACCGTCGGGAGCGGAACAGTTCGGGGTAGGACCGGACCTGGCTGAGGAGGCTGGCAAAGGCCCCGGGAGCGGTTTCGCCAAGATCAGCGACAATGAGAATGAGGAGGATGAGGCCAAGCAGGGCGAGCAGGGCGAAACTGGCCTGCCAACCGAACAGCCTGTCCAGCATCCCCCCGATCATGGGCCCGAACATGGGTGCCAGGGCCATGCCCATCGTGACATAGCCGATCATGGATGCAGCCTGGGCCGGGGGATGGATGTCGCGGATGATAGCGCGCGAAAGGACAAGGCCACCGGCAATCACCGACTGGAGCATCCGGAACAGCAGAAAGACCTCGACCGTGGGGGCCAGCATGCAACCGACAGTGGCAATGAGGAAGATGATCACGGTCCACAGGACCAATGTGCGCCGGCCATAGCGATCCGACAGGGGGCCGATGACAATGTGCAGCAGGGCATTGACGAAAAGATAGGCCGGTACCGAGAGCTGCATCAGCTGGTAGCTCGTGCCGAACCACGCCGTCATGTTGGGCAGCGAGGGCAGGAAGATCGTCATGGACAGGGCAGGAATGCCTGCAAGGGCTGTCAGGGTGACAATATGGGGCGGAGTCTGCCGGTCAAACATCTTGTGGTGTCTTCTGTCGTGATGGCTGCTGTTCTGACCGGATGACCGAGCGACCCGGTCGCCCATCTCCGGCGTGCGGGGGACCCGGCTATGTTCAATGGACCTGCAATTCAATAGGGGATTGCGCAATTCCGATGGGGGTGGCATTGATGCGGACCGCAACGGACCCGGGGATTGCCATGGAGAGTCATGTCTGAAATCCTGAATGAGTTGGAGATGCGCCGCCGGCAGGCCCGCCTTGGTGGCGGCCAGGACCGGATTGATGCCCAGCATGGCAAGGGCAAACTGACGGCGCGGGAACGGATCGAGGTCCTGCTCGATGCGGACTCCTTCGAAGAATTCGACATGTTCGTGACCCACCGCTGCAGCGAATTCGGCATGGATGCCGTCAAGTATCCCGGCGATGGTGTCGTCACCGGCTGGGGCACGATCAACAGCCGGCTTGTGTATGTCTTCAGCCAGGACTTCACGGTGTTCGGGGGCTCGCTGTCGGAGTCCCACGCCCAGAAAATCAGCAAGATCATGGACATGGCGGCTCGCAATGGCGCACCGGTGATCGGTATCAATGACTCCGGTGGGGCCCGGATCCAGGAGGGTGTCGCATCGCTGGCGGCCTATGCGGAAATCTTCCAGCGCAACATCATGGCATCGGGCATCATTCCACAGATCAGCCTGATCATGGGTCCCTGTGCCGGCGGGGCCGTTTACTCGCCGGCCATGACCGACTTCATCTTCATGGTCGAGGACAGTTCCTACATGTTCGTGACCGGTCCCGATGTGGTCAAGACCGTCACCAACGAAATGATCAGTGCCGAGGAACTTGGTGGGGCCAAGACCCACACGACCAGATCCTCGGTAGCCGATGCCGCCTTTCCCAATGATATCGACATGCTGCTCGAGATGCGCCGCTTCTTTGATTTCCTGCCACTGAACAATGGCGATGGCGTGCCCCGGCAACGGAGTTTTGACGATGCCGATCGGCTCGAGATGTCACTTGACACCCTCGCTCCCGACAACCCCAACCAGCCCTATGACATGAAGGAACTCATCGGCAAGGTGGCGGACGAGGGCGATCTCTTCGAACTCAAGGAGAGTTTCGCTCCCAACATCATCACCGGCTTCATCCGACTCGAGGGTGCCACCGTCGGCGTCGTGGCCAACCAGCCAATGGTGCTGGCCGGTTGCCTCGATATTGACAGTTCCCGCAAGGCCGCCCGCTTCGTCCGGTTCTGTGATGCGTTCAGCATCCCCATCCTGACCTTCGTTGATGTCCCGGGGTTCCTGCCGGGCACGGCCCAGGAATACGGCGGCATCATCGTGCATGGCGCCAAATTGCTCTTCGCCTTCGGCGAGGCAACGGTTCCCAAGGTCACGGTCATCATCCGCAAGGCCTACGGCGGTGCCTATGACGTCATGGCATCCAAACATCTGCGGGGAGATATCAGCTACGCCTGGCCAAGTGCCGAGATTGCCGTCATGGGTGCCAAGGGGGCGGCGGAGATTCTCTATCGGGACGAGTTGGATGATCCGGACAAGGTCACGAAAAGGACAAAAGACTATGAGGATCGTTTTGCCAATCCCTTCGTGGCGGCTGAGCGGGGCTTCATCGACGATGTCATCATGCCCCATTCCACAAGGCGGCGTGTGTGCCGGGCCTTTCGGGCCCTGCGCAACAAGCGGGTCGATATCCCCCGCAAGAAGCACTGCAACATTCCCTTGTGAGCCGTCAGTGTCTTGTGGCATGCATTGTGGAGCCCGAACATGAGCAGAGTCGTGTGGGCGGTCCGGGCACGCCCCTTCCCTTCAGGATGGCACACCGGGCATGTTTGAAAAGATCCTGATTGCCAACCGGGGCGAGATTGCCTGCCGGGTGATGCGGACCGCAAGGCGCATGGGGATTGCCACGGTGGCCATCTGTTCGGATGCCGACAGCAAGGCCCTGCATGTGGCCATGGCTGATGAGGTGGTCCGGATTGGCGGGCCCGCCGCCGTTGACTCGTATCTTGCCGTTGACAGGGTCGTTGATGCCGCACTTGAAACCGGTGCGGATGCCGTGCATCCGGGCTATGGGTTTCTGTCGGAAAAGAGCGAATTCGCCAGGGCCCTCGCTGCTCACAGGATTGCCTTCATTGGACCGCCGCCTGAGGCCATTGATGCCATGGGGGACAAACTGGCCTCCAAGACGATCGCCAGGGAGTCCGGTGTCAACACGATCCCGGGGCATATGGGCATTGTCGACACTGCGGATGCGGCCGTGACAATCGCCGAGGCGATTGGCTATCCAGTCATGATCAAGGCCTCCGCTGGCGGCGGCGGCAAGGGCATGCGCATCGCCCGGAATGCCGATGAGGTCCGGGAAGGCTTCACCTCGTCCCGCCATGAGGCGGCCAGTGCCTTCGGCGATGACAGGATCCTGATCGAGAAGTTCATCACCTCACCCCGCCACATCGAGATCCAGGTCCTCGCCGATACGCACGGCAACTGCATCCATCTCAATGAGCGTGAGTGCTCGATCCAGCGCCGCAACCAGAAGGTCATCGAGGAAGCCCCGTCGCCATTTCTCGACGCCGCGGCACGGGACGCCATGGGCCAGCAGGCCTGTGCATTGGCCAGGGCGGTCAACTACTGCTCGGCCGGGACTGTGGAATTCGTTGTCGGGGCCGACCGGGAATTCTACTTTCTGGAGATGAACACGCGCCTGCAGGTTGAACATCCGATCACGGAACTGATCACCGGTGTTGATCTGGTCGAGGAAATGATCCGGATTGCCTGTGGCGAACCGCTGCGCATCGCAAGCGCAGGCATTCCTCCCAGGGGCTGGGCCATCGAATCGCGCATCTATGCCGAGGATCCCCATCGGGGCTTCCTGCCCTCCACGGGCCGGCTCACCCGCTACCGGCCCCCGGTCAACAGCGAGTCCGAGACCAGGATCATCCGCAATGACACCGGGGTGTTCGAGGGGGGTGAGATCAGCGTCTACTATGATCCGATGATTGCCAAACTCTGCAGCTGGGCCCCGGACCGGACACAGGCCATGGCGGTGATGCGTGAGGCACTGGATCAGTTTGAGATCGAAGGCATTGCCAGCAATCTGAACTTCCTGTCGGCGGTGATGGACAATGAACGCTTCATTGCGGGGGAGCTGACAACGGCCTTCATCGAGGAGGAATACCCGGCGGGTTTTGCCGGTGTCACGCCCGATGGGGACAGGACAGGACAGCTGGCATCCGGCGTCCTCGCCATGCACTGCAAGGCCAGGATGCGCCGTCCTGACCCGGCCGTGCCCTCGGGACCATCTGATCCCGAGTCATTGATCGTGACCGTCGATGGCGCCGAGCAACTGGCGGCAACCGTTGCAGGGACCGATCCGGCAATCGTGACAATCACAGGGCATGATCCCGTCCCAGTCACACTGGACTGGGTCCCCGGCGAACGACGGGTCAAGGCCCGGGTGCATGATGATGTGATGACCTTCAGGGCCTGGCCGTTGGCATCGGGATACCGGGTTGCCTGGCGCGGTGCTGTGCTCGATCTGCGCATCTACACGGCCCGGCAGGCAGAACTCCTGGCCCATATGCCCACAAAGACCGGTCCGGATCTCTCGGCCAAACTCCTGTGCCCAATGCCGGGACTGCTGGTCTCGCTGGCAGTGGCCGAGGGCGATGAGGTGACACCCGGCCAGTCCCTGTGTGTTGTCGAGGCCATGAAGATGGAAAATGTCCTCAAGGCCGACCGTCAGGCCCGCATCGCCAACATCCGGGTCGCACCCGGTGCCATCCTCGCTGTTGATGATGTCATCATGGAGTTTGCCGATTAGCCCGGCAGGGACTGGCGTCAGCCCGCTTTCATTTCCTGTTGGCGGATGGGGAGTTTGTCGATGGCATTGCGCAGGGTCCGCACGTTCCATGGCACCGGTTTGCGCAGGGCCAGAGCCCCGTCTTTCCCCACCAGAAGCACCACAAAACCCCGGGGACGGAATCGCAGACGCAGGACGCTTTCGGCGGCCGGATTTGTGTCAACCAGCACGACCACATCCCGATCAAGGAGTTCCTGCCCACCCTCGTCAAGAAAGGCCATCTGTTCCTGGTACCGGGGATCATTCATTGCATCAGCGAACACGACCACCAGGCGATTGACCCACTTATGCTGGTCAATCCCGAGTTCAACGGTCTCGGGCGTTGTCATGTCGATGATGGTCAGCCCCGCTGTCCCGGCATCCTGATCGACAGCCGTCTCCTGGGTCCCGGCAGGTGGGGCCTGGGCATCCTGACCCTGGGTCGCCAGATCCGGCAGGAGCATGCAGGCCAGAATGAACGGAACCGCGCAAAACCTGCGAAGACGACTGGGCATTCGAACCGACCCTTTCATGTGTGCAAACGACTTGGTGGGCATGATATGGCTGTCCGAGGCCCAACCGTCAACCTCTGTTGCTGGCACAATGACCGGATGGGGGACGCTGAAAACAGTCCTTCCTGCCCTGATGCCCGACCCCTGACACGCACCCGGCCTCGCCCTTTCCTTGCCAGGGGCGACGAAAGGAGATGCCGCTGCAACGACTTGACACGCCCATGCCAAGGGCTTACCTTGGGGCCATGAAGGAAGCGCCGGACAACCACGAACTGGACAAGCGGCTCATCCGACTGGAGGGACGCATGGAAACGATGCGATCGGATCTTCAGGCCACGCTTGAGAGACTCCGCGCCGACATGGCCAACTGGAAGACCGACATGGCCAACTGGAAGACCGACATGGCCAATCGTGAAATTCGTCTGATCTTTGCCATGATCGCCATTGTCGGTATTGGTCTGACCGTGTTTGGCTTCCTGACGGCTTCCTGACCCCGAAAACCCGCATCCGCACCTGCCGGATCACTCCCTCTTGCAACCCGGCCTGGCCGCCGCCTCGGTCGGCTCCGGGGCCCTCCCGGCCCGCACGGCGGCCAGTAGGCCGTGCAGCCCGGCCTCGCCCTTTCCTTGCCAGGGGCGACGAAAGGAGATACCGCTGGGTCCTGTTTCACTTTGAAATTCGGGTCGTACCCCACCCTGACATTCCCTCTTGCCTTCCGACGGCAGGGACCGTAGAATGACGACCACCCCACAACCGGAGGACTTTATGATGATGCAAGGTTCATTGCCCCCCCCCCCAATAGGTTAACAAACCCCCTGCTCCTGCTCCTGCTGCTGGCCGGGCTGGCAGCACCGCTGGCGGCGCAGACGACCGTCACCAGCTCCGGGCGGTCCGGTCCCACGACTTGCCTCGGGGAACAGGAGATCAATGCGACGGATTTCTCCATCACGTCGATAACGACAAGCTTGATCCGGTACACGACTCCGGCTGTCACATGGAACCAGTACACCAGTCGGATCGGCGATGTGCCAGCACCCATACGTGCCACTGTGTATGCCGCTCTTTACAACGCCAGCACAATGGCAAGAGTGGGCGAGGCACATCTGGGTGACATATCAAGCACGCTGAACATCAGTGCTCGCAGCACACCACTGGCCAGAACAGTGTCTCCGAAGACCAGCTACTATCTGGAAATTCATGCCGCTGCGACAGGATCCATCCCGAAACAGGTGTTTGCCCGCCGCTGCTTCATGACCGGCGGCACCTACACCATGACGGTCGCCCCCAACACTCAGGGCCGGTCCAGCGGCTGCTTCGCGATCAGCCCCCTCACCCAACAGCATGTCCGCAACTGCTGGTGTGGGCGCAAGACCACCCTGCCCCTGTTCAGATCAACCCAGGACAACACCGATTTCATGAACAGGTGGGGCTGCCGGTAGCAGCTCTTGCCGGACATGGGCAGCCGGACTGTCCCTGTTGCGGACCGCCGCCCGTCTTTCCGAGACGGGCGGCGTGGATGAATGCCGTCGAGGGGGGCCGCCTCACCTTGACATGCGTGGGTGTCCGGCCATGTTCCGGGGCGCGGCCGCCGTTGCCACGTCCGGTACCACATCCCCGCTCCCGTCAGTCGTCGTCCCGGTTGTCGAACCCGACATGCTGGTGGGGATTGACGGCCAGGGCGATGATGAGCCGATTGGTGGGATTGTCCTTGACCGTGTTGTTGTTGGTTGCCGCCACAAGGACGACCTGCGATGCGGCGGTCGCTGTCATGTTGCCGCACACAAGGTGTTTGGAAACGCGACGCAGGTCCAAACCTCCGGAAATCTTGGTCATGGCGTCCTGACATTCGTTGTCACTGCATGGGGTGGTGTCCCAGACATTCATGCAGAACCCCACTTGCTTCAGCAGGCTCGTATCGATACCACTATGGCAATCCATTGGCCTGTCGACCTGGACGGCGTTCCTGCCTGTGACGATTGCACCTTCGACCAGGGCGCCATCACCACCAAACAACACCTTGTCCATGGTGAACAGGCGTCAGTCATTGCATTCCTCTGGTATCGGCATCTGCGCCTGTGCAGCGGCGGCCAGGGTGAGGGTGGCCAAGGCAACGACGAGGGCCGTCAGGCGCTCAAGGTGTCTGTAGGGGGGCGGGTCATCATGGATTCCTCCAACTGTGTGCCGGCCCGCACCCCGCGGGATTTGTCGCCGGGAGGGAAGGGTGAATTGCAGGGTGGGGCACTGCCTGCCGCTGCAACGACTTGACACGCCCATGCCAAGGGCTTACCTTGGGGCCATGAAGGAAGCGCCGGACAACCACGAACTGGACAAGCGGCTCATCCGACTGGAGGGACGCATGGAAACGATGCGATCGGATCTTCAGGCCACGCTTGAGAGACTCCGCGCCGACATGGCCAACTGGAAGACCGACATGGCCAACTGGAAGACCGACATGGCCAATCGTGAAATTCGTCTGATCTTTGCCATGATCGCCATTGTCGGTATTGGTCTGACCGTGTTTGGCTTCCTGACGGCTTCCTGACCCCGAAAACCCGCATCCGCACCTGCCGGATCACTCCCTCTTGCAACCCGGCCTGGCCGCCGCCTCGGTCGGCTCCGGGGCCCTCCCGGCCCGCACGGCGGCCAGTAGGCCGTGCAGTCCGGTCGGGTTCGCTCCGCAGCTGGGAGCAGGCAGGTACAGCCGTAACCGCTGTCCGTCCGTGCCCACGTGCCCGGACCCCATTCCAGGCACCGCCCAGACAGGCCGGGACCTGTTCCGGTGTCCCGCCCCGGGCGAAGCAGCCGCTGGGCTGGCTCCCGTGGATGGGCGGATCGCCATGGCCTCTCGGAGTATCAAGCACAAGCCACGGGTTCATGACAGTCCGTGACCGTCACGAACCGCTGCCTGGTCAACCAAGAGCTGACCCAGGCGACCAACGGCTGTCCGGAAATCGGGCATCAGGGTTGTGGGCGGGACATCACCGGAACAGCCAGACATTGCCGAAGAGGTGTGCTGCAGTATAGACATGGTACGGAGAAACCGTGCTGGCAACATCATGACGGGATGGGTCCGATGAGTTACGAGAGATGGAAAACACTGGCCGAACGTGAATTGCGTGGCCAGCCCCTTGCCAGTGCTGTCACGCACACACTGGAGGGAATCGAGATCAAGCCCCTCTACACGGCGGCTGACCTTGCGGGCGACGAGGGTGCCATGTTCCCCGGCATCGATCCCTTTCTCCGGGGGCCGCGCGCCACGATGTACACCAACCGCCCCTGGACGATCCGACAATATGCCGGCTTCTCGACTGCCCGGGAATCCAACCAGTTCTATCGCAAGGCCCTGGCGGCCGGTCAGCAGGGGATTTCCGTGGCTTTCGATCTTGCAACGCACCGAGGGTACGACAGTGACCATGAGCGCGTGGCCGGCGATGTGGGCATGGCTGGGGTGGCCATTGACAGCGTCGAGGACATGAAGGTGCTCTTTGACGGTATCCCGCTGGGACAGGTGTCGGTGTCCATGACCATGAACGGGGCCGTCATCCCCACTCTGGCCTACTATATCGTGGCCGGTGAGGAACAGGGGGTGGCGATGCAGGATCTGTCCGGAACCATCCAGAACGACATCCTCAAGGAGTTCATGGTTCGCAACACCTATGTGTATCCCCCCGAACCCTCCCTGCGGATCGTGGCCGATATCATCGAATTCACCAGCCGGAACATGCCCGGTTTCAATTCGATCTCGATCTCGGGGTACCACATGCAGGAAGCCGGGGCCGATATCGTCCAGGAGCTCGCCTACACGCTGGCCAACGGTCGGGAATACGTCCGCACGGCCCTGGCCCGCGGCCTTGATATCGATGTCTTTGCCGGCCGTCTCTCGTTCTTCTTTGCCGTCGGTATGGATTTCTTCATGGAGGTGGCCAAACTGCGGGCCGCCCGCATGATGTGGGCCCAGATCATGGACGAATTCAAGCCGGCCTCACCGCGCTCACGGATGCTCAGGACCCACTGCCAGACCAGCGGCGTGAGTCTGCAGGAACAGGATCCCTACAACAATGTCATCCGGACGGCCTATGAGGCCCTGGCCGCCGTCCTCGGCGGCACGCAGTCGCTGCATACCAACGCCCTTGATGAAGCCATCGCCCTGCCAACCGAGTTCTCGGCCCGCATCGCCCGCAATACCCAGCTGATCCTGCAGGAAGAGACCGGCATCTGCCGGACCGTTGACCCCCTGGCCGGCTCCTACTACGTCGAGTCCCTGACCCGCGCGTTGGCCACCAGGGCCTGGGCCCTGATTGCCGAGATCGACGCGTTGGGAGGCATGACCCGGGCCGTGGCGTCAGGCCTGCCCAAACTGCGCATCGAGGAGACCGCCACCCGGCGCCAGGCGATGATCGACAAGGGCGACGAGGTGATCGTCGGCGTCAACAAGTACACAACGGATGATGATGATGATGCGGAACTGGCCTACCGCAACATTGACAACAGCAAGGTCAGGGACAGCCAGATCGCCCGCCTTGCCGAACTCCGCGCCTCCCGGGACGAGGACACCTGCCAGGCAGCCCTGGCGGCTCTCCAGACCGCTGCAGCGACCGATGGCAATCTGCTCGAGGCGGCCATTGAAGCGGCCCGGGGTCGGGCATCGATCGGCGAGATCTCCATGGCAATGGAGACGGTCTTCGGGCGCCACCAGGCCCAGATCCAGGCTCTCTCGGGGGTCTATGGCCAGACATCCGGTGATGATCCGGAGTTCACCGCCACCCAGGAGGCCGTCCGGGTGTTTGCCCGCGAGGAGGGACGCCGCCCGCGCCTCCTGGTTGCCAAGATGGGCCAGGACGGCCACGACCGGGGTGCCAAGGTGATCGCCACGGCTTTCGCGGATCTGGGTTTTGATGTGGATATCGGTCCTTTGTTCCAGACACCGGAGGAAACGGCCCGGGATGCCATCGACAATGATGTCCATGTCGTCGGCATCAGCAGCCAGGCCGCGGGTCACACAACGTTGGCCCCAGCCCTGATCCGGGAGCTCCAGCAGCAGGGCCGGGGCGAGATCATGGTCGTCTGCGGCGGCGTGATTCCGAGGCAGGATCATCAACAGCTTCATGATGCCGGCGTCAGTGCCATCTTTGGCCCTGGAACCAATATCCCCAAGGCCGCCAGGCAGGTCCTGCAACTCATCAGGGAGTCGGGACGATCATGATCGGCCGCTACCGATCAAGGGGATGGGACCTGTGAACCCTGCTGCAAGGGTAAAATCCCAGTGAGGGAACCGGATGCACCCGTTCCATCCTGACCTGTCGTGATCAACCGGGTCGGGGACCACATTTCGTTATCGGAAGAGTCTTTCGAGTGCGTCGAGTTGGGTCATGTGTTGCCGGGGATTTGCTGTCCTGAGCTGCTCGAGGTTCATCAGTTTCCAACCTACGGCGGACAGATCGGCAGCTTTGGGCATGTCAATCAAGCGGAAATCCGGCTCTGCATTGTGCAGGGAGACCAGAAAATCCGCAATGTTGCCAGTCAACCGGGAACCGATATCGGCACGCAGCCGGTGGTGCGTTTCGATCAAGGATTCCCAGGTCACGGGCTGCTGGGTCATCCCGACGAGGTCCTTTCTCATCAGGTCCTCCCTGCAAGGCTCCGCCGGTGCCAGCAACTCATGCATCGGACGGCTGGAGGTCGCCACATAGACCATGAACGTTCGGAAGAGATCGTCTGTCAGTCCTTCATTCTCATACAGAAGCTTGATGTCGAAGAGATCGCGTGGATGCTGGCGATCGAGTGCTGCGACCAGCTTCCCGCCGTAGAGATCCTCAAACGCCAGAACGGTCGCTTCGATGTATCCGAATTGCTTCTTCACTGCTTCCGAAACAGCCATTGTTCTTGGCGGATGGATTGCCCCTCGCATCACCGGAGAGGTCTCGATCTTTATCTCGACCTGATCGTCTCTCACCATGATTCGCGTGTCGGCGTTGCCACCACCTGCAGCACGGCGTGCCCTGACCTTCCCGTTGCGACGGGCAAGGGCCGCAATGATTCGCTCAAGGGCATCATCGATGCCCTTGAGCGAGGATTGGCGTTCCGCAAGTGGCAGGTAGGTCAGATCGATATCAACGGACAGTCTCGGCATGTCCCTGCAGAACAGATTGATTGCGGTCCCGCCCCTGAGCGCAAAGACGGTCTCTTCGGCAATTTCCGGTAACGTTGCGAGAAGCAGGCGAACTTTTGCCTGATATCGATCAAAATATTGCATCCGACTCTTGCGGTCTGGTTGGCAAGAATTCCTGGGGGACGGCGATTCGGTAGGTTGGATGAAGTCGGCCAGCCTCGACCAGAGCACGAGGCCCCGATCCGAAGTTGATCGCTGAGACATCCAGATGCTTGCGCCACGCGTGGCGGTGCCTGTCGGCAAAGACAAAGAACAGCCTTCGCACCTTCACGCTCCGACACGTCGTCAGGAGTGCGGTCAGCCGCTTGGGTCGGAGAGACACCAAACTCTCGAAGATCTTGTCGAGGTTATCAAAGGAGGCATTGCGGGGCAACTCATCCAGAGCCTCGAGGATGGCTCGTTCCGGCGAAGAGGCCCTGATTGGCCAGCGCCAGACACCCACCATCGGCGGCCTGCCCACAGATTGAAAATCGGCATCATCAATACTGAGGAATTCGTCATCAAAGAGCGTCCTGCGGTGCAGGACGATTTCGGTCTGCATGGGCAGTCGTTTCAACCACGATGGTCCCTTGCCATAGAAATGAACGCGCGGCAATCCACCGAGTTGCAGGTAATGGGCATAGCCGGCCACATCGAGGGCGCTCTCACCGCCGAGATGCATGGTGGACTTCATGAGCCATTGCAGGGAGAGGAGCGGGATTGCCCAGGACTCGACGTGACCGGTTTGTGCACCATCGGGGAGCGGCCGACGGTAGACACCCCGGACAACGCGTTCAAGCCAGCCGCGAGCGACATAGTTGTGGATGGACTTGCTGTCGATGCCCCGGGCTCGCAGCCATGGCGTGTCGACCATGAAGCCGGGAGGAACGGTCTCCGGAAGTGGTTTCAGGCGGTGCGTTTCCTGCTGGTTCATGGCAATGGGATTCTGCAATTTTCAAGAAACCGGCGAGACCATGCACAGCCATCACGGTTGATGCCGGGAAGGTCAGGGGGATGGGCCCGGTTGAACGTTGGTGCTGCCGTGAGGGTCGGCAGGAATCGTCATGGGGCGTCTGGCCCTGTCGCGGCAGATCCGGGGTTAGAGCAGGTAGAGCGTGGCGATGCCGAGAAAGGCCAGAAAGCCGATCACATCGGTCACCGTGGTGACAAACACGCTTGAGGCAATGGCTGGGTCGACCCGCAGGCGCTCGAGGCCTATGGGGATGGCGATGCCAGCAAGCCCGGCGGCGACCATATTGATGATCATGGCGACTGCGAGGATGGCACCAAGGTCCAGATCACCAAACCAGGCGATGCCGATCCCACCGATGACGATGGCGAAGATCACGCCATTGAGGGCACCAACCAACCCTTCCCGACGGATGATCCGCCACAGATTGGTTGATGTGAGGTCACGGGTTGCCAGCGAGCGCACAGCAACGGTCAGGGACTGGGTGCCGGCATTGCCACCCATTGATGCGACGATCGGCATCAAAACGGCAAGGGCCACCAGGGCTTCGATCGTTTCAGCGAACTGGGCGATCACCACCGAGGCCAGGATTGCTGTGAGGAGATTGATGAACAGCCACGGAAAGCGCTGCCGGGTGATGTTGACCACCCGGTCCGTCAAACTCTCGCCGCCGACACCCGCCAGCCGCAGGATATCCTCCTCGGCCTCCTCATCGAGTATCGTCATGGCATCATCGATGGTGATGACACCCACGAGGCGACCGGATCCGTCAACGACCGGGGCTGAAATCACGTGATACTGGTTAAAGGCATAGGCGATATCCTGCTGATCCTGCTCAATCGGAATGGTCCGGAAATCCCGGTCTGCGAGAGCGGCCAGTCTGACATCCCGGTTCGAGGCCATGACGCGCCCGAGGGCCACCTGGCCGATGGGCTTCATGTGGGGCGTAACGAGGATCACATGGTAGAAATCCTCGGGCAGGTCCTCGCGGGCCCGGAGCGCATCAATGGTCTGTCCCACATTCCAGTATTCCGGAACCGAGACAAAGCGGGGCTGCATCAGGCGACCGGCACTGTCTTCCGGCAGATTGAGTGACATGCGGATGATGGCCTGATCGCTCTGTTCAAGGCCTGAGAGAATGATCGTCTGCTGATCGTGATCAAGATCCTCAACAATATCGACAATATCATCGGCCTCGAGCGCCCCGACCGCGTCGACGATCTGCTCGGGAGTGATCAGTGCGATCACCTCCTTGCGCAGGGCCTCATCGAGTTCTGACAGGGTATCAATGGGGAAATCATCGCCCCAGATTTCGATCAGACAGCGGCGATGCTCGGGATTGATCTGTTCGAGAAGATCAGCGATATCGGCCTCATGCAGGGGTTCGATGAGACGCAAATATTCGGTTTTGTTGTTCCCGACGACAGCGGTGATAATGCTGTCAACCAGTTCGGGGCTCAGTTGGAAGGATTGGTCATGATGGGTCAGACCCGGAGTTTGGATTGCCATACCGATCTCCATGCAATGCGCCATGTGTCTCTCTCACTGTACAGGTAATGCATTCCAGACCATGATTATAGAGACACGATTCGTCATCCCCGGCACGGCACCCCGGGCCATCAGGCCCCGTCATCAATCGGGTTGACCGCCATGCCATCCTCTCGACTGCTGCTCGGACAGACCCTGTCATTCAGGGCCGACCCCTTTGCCTGTCCACCTGCTGAAGCTGCCCGGCATGACCCCTATGGAGCCGTCCTGATCACTGACGGCCTGATTGCTGATCTCGGCCCCCCTGACCGTTTGCGCGCAACCCACCCGGATGTCCCCATCAATGATTATGGCACTGCCATCATCATGGCCGGATTCATCGATGCCCATCTCCACTATCCCCAGACGGCCATCATCGGCAGTTGGGGTGCCCGCCTGATCGACTGGTTGGAGCGTTACACCTTCCCCGAGGAATCCCGGTTTGCCGACATCGCGCATGCCCGCACAATTGCCCGGCAGTTCGTGCGCACGGTGCTGGCCAATGGCACAACGACGTTTTCAACGTTCTGCACCAGTCACCCCGCCAGTGTTGTGGCCATCATGGAAGAGTGCCAGCACCACGACCTCCGGGCCGTTGCCGGACTGACCTGCATGGATCGCCATGTGCCCGATGGTCTCAGGGATACAGCCCAATCCGCCTATGATGACAGCAAATCCCTCATTCATGACTGGCACGGGACCGGGCGATTGACCTATGCCATCACGCCGCGCTTTGCCCCCACATCATCACCGGAACAACTCGAGGCACTCGGCGCCCTCTGGACCGAATATCCAGACTGCCTGATGCAGACCCATCTCTCCGAGCAGCACGAGGAGGTGGCATGGGTCCGATCCCTCTTTCCCGACACCGCCGACTATCTGCAGGTCTATGAGGACTTCGGGCTGCTCGGAGCCAGGGCCCTGTATGGCCATGCCATCCACCTGACCGACCGTGAGCGCACCCGGCTGCGGGAAGCCGGTGGTGCCATCATTCACTGCCCGACCTCAAACATGTTCATCGGTTCCGGTTTGCTGCCCGTCCAGCAAGGCAAACGGGAGGGGCTGGCGCTGGGTCTGGCCAGCGATATCGGTGGCGGCTCGTCCTTCTCCATGCTGCGAACCATGGCCGCCGCCTACGAAATCAGCCAGTTGGTCCATGCCCCCCTCCACCCGGCCCAACTCCTCTGGCTGACAACCGTGGGCAATGCCACCGTATTGGGACTGTCCACATTCATTGGCAATCTTGCCCCGGGCCTTGAGGCCGATCTCGTCGTGATCGACCCCTGCTCCCGACCCGATATCGCCACGGCCGCCCATCACGCCCATGATATCTGGAGTCTCCTCTTCCCCACGATCATGATGGGGGATGACCGGGCCATCCTCGATGTCTGGATCAAGGGTCACCGCATCACGCACCGACAGGACCCATTCGGATCACCAGCCGGACCGGCAGCAGACTGAATCACTGCAAAACAGTCATTGTCCAGTCAATATCCTGCGATGGGACTGTGCCGGGAGGGCCCTGATCCCGGGCACGTCGACGGGTGGTGGCCCTGCGATGACATCGCCACGACCGATCCTGGCGAGGGATTGCCTTACCCGATGATCCAGTGCTCCGGGGCGACGTAATCGTAACCCAACTCATCAGCAACAGCCTTGTAGGTCACCGTGCCGCGAATCACGTTCAATCCGGCCATCAGGTGACGATTGAAGGCCAGTGCCTGGCGCCAACCGTGATTGGCAATGGCCAGGGCATGGGGGACGGTCACGTTGTTGAGGGCGTAGGTTGACGTCCGGGCCACGGCACCGGGCATATTCGCAACACAGTAGTGCACCACGTCATCAATGACATAGGTCGGATCCGCATGGGTGGTGGCCCTGGTCGTCTCGAAACACCCCCCTTGATCGACGGCGACATCGACGATGACAGATCCGGGTTTCATGTTTCGGATCATATCGCCGGTCACCAGTTTCGGTGTCGCAGCCCCCGGTATCAGGACCGCACCGATGACGAGATCGGCGCCAAGAACCTCCTCCTCCAGCGCCGCACGGGTGGAGAAGGCCGTCCGGGCCGTCGCTTCGAAATGCGTGTTGAGTCGTTCCAGCACCACGGGATTGCGGTCAAGGATCGTCACATCCGCCTGCATGCCAACCGCCATCTGGGCAGCATTGAAACCGACAACGCCGCCACCGAGCACCACGACCTTGCCCGGCTTCACACCGGGAACACCACCGAGCAGGATTCCCCGCCCGCCGCGGGCCTTTTCCAGTGTACAGGCACCCGCCTGGATCGACATGCGCCCGGCCACCTGACTCATCGGGCGCAACAGTGGCAGACCACCATCAGGATCGGTGACGGTCTCATAGGCAATGCAAATGGCGCCGGATTTGACAAGATCCGCTGTCTGGTCGGGGTCGGGCGCGAGATGAAGATAGGTGTAGAGGATCTGGTCCTCGCGCAGCATGGCCCGCTCGCCTGCCTGCGGCTCCTTGACCTTGATGATCATGTCAGCGCGGCCGAAGATTTCCTCGGCGGTCGGGGCAATCTCGGCCCCAGCCCCGACATAGGCCTCATTGTCGGCACCAATGCCCAGACCGGCATTGGTCTCAACGATAACGGTATGGTCTGCTGCGACAAACTCGACCACGGATTCGGGTGCCAGGCCAACCCGGTATTCGTGATCCTTGATCTCTTTCGGAACACCGATCAACACCCTGTTCGCTCCCCCATTCCACTCAAAGTGCAATCCGGGCCATAGGCATTCCTGATATCGAGTGCAAGACGTGATCGGGTCCAATGGCAGTCGATGAGGCATGCTCGGCGTTCACAACGCCCCGGCCCGGGCCAGGATCTTGTGGGCCTGCGCCAGATGAAGCCGCTCGACCATCCTGCCATCGAGGGCCAGGACCCCCTTGGCATCGCCGCCCTCGGCGGCAAAGGCATCCACGATCCTCCTTGCCCAGGTGATCTCCTCCGTGGAGGGCGCATAGATCCTGTTGGTGGGCTCGATCTGCGCCGGATGGATCAGGGACTTGCCCGTCATTCCCATCGCCTTGCCCTGCTCGGCTTCAGCCCTGAATCCCTCATGATCAGCGATGTCATTGTACACGCCATCGATCACATCGAGATCATGGACCTTGGCCGCGAGGACAATCTGCATCAACCAGGGGACGAGACAGGTCCGGCCGGCATCCGGCTGGATATCGGTGTCCTTGGCCAGATCATTGGTCCCGATGACAAATCCCTGGAGCGCGGCATGGTCTTGCCGGGTCGCCGCAATGGCGAGGGCATGGAACACCGATTCCGGTGTCTCCATCATCAGCCAGACACCAAGCCCGGGTGCCACCGAAGCAAGGGATCCGATCTGGTCATGCACATCATCGGCTGTCCGGATCTTGGGCAAAAGGACGGCATCAGCAGGGCAGTCGGCCAGCAGGGCGATATCGTCCTGCCAGAAAGGGGTCTCGGCGGCATTGAGTCGCACCAGATGTTCACAGGACCCCGCATCTTCGCTCCTGCGGAGATGCCGGATTGCCGCCCGGGCGTCCCCCTTCCGACTCGGTGCCACCGAATCCTCAAGATCCAGAATGACCATATCGGTCGGCAGGGTCTGGAACTTGGCAAGAGCCCGGTCATTGGTCCCGGGCACATAGAGTGCAGATCGTCGTTTCCCGCGCATTGCTGTCTCTCCTCATTTCGCCCCCGGCGATGCCGGGACATGTCGATTGGATCGTGCCACTCGTGCAGCCTGATAGCAAAGTCTATCCCGTTCAACAGCAGTTTTGGTTGCAGGCGAGAGAGGAGCGCAAGGGACCCGGACCCCTCCAGCTGTTGATGTGCAGCATTGGACCGCAGACTGAATTCCATATCCCTGGTGCGGCAAAGTCTGGCCCTGGCTGACGCGCACAAGGCGAGCGGGACCCGAATTCGGTCTGGGATCGAGCGCCGGCCAATTGGACTGATGGAACAATGGGACCCTGTTCCCTGCCAACCGCCGCAGCAGATTTGACAAGGAGCAAAATAAACTATATAATTAGTTTTATCGTTATTTTGGACCTGCGGTGACAATCATGAACCAGGAGACAATGGCCGCCCGGCTGGCGGCGCTGGGCAATCCGACGCGGCTGAAACTCTATCGACATCTGGTCCAGACCGGACAGGCGGGGAACACTGTCGGTGCGCTGCGAGAAGCCCTGGCCATCCCGGCCTCCACATTGGCCCATCACCTTGGCACCCTTGTCAGTGTGGATCTTGTGCACCAGACCCGTCAGGGTCGCGAGATCCTCTCGGCGGCAAACTATCCCGTCATGCATGAGCTTGTCGACTATCTGACCCACAACTGCTGTGTCGATGATCCCTGCTGCAAGGCGAGCGACTCTCCAGTCAGTGGCCGGCTGGCATCCTGTTGAGAATCTGGCTGTCATGAACACCCTGGCCCGGATCATCACCCCGATGCTGCGCCTCCACACGGCGGTTGATCCTGTCTTGCTGGCGAGCCTTGTCATCCTTGCGGGCATCGTCCTTTACGACCCGGCTGTGGGTCAGGAGAGTCTTGCGCTGACAGGTGCGAGTTTCCAGGACATCCTCCCCTTTCTCCTGCTCTCGGTCGGCGTGGTGGCCATCGTCAATGGCGTGGGGCTTCAGGATCATCTGGCCAGGGTCCTCCGGGGGCACATGCTGATCATGATCCTCGGCGGCGCGCTCCTTGGAACGCTCTCCCCCTTTTGTTCCTGTGGTGTCATTCCACTGATTGCTGCGATGCTGGCCATGGGAATCCCCCTGGCTCCGGTGATGGCCTTCTGGCTCGCGTCTCCGCTGATGGACCCGGCCATGTTCGTTCTCACGGCTGCCCTGATGGAGACCCATTTCGCCATCGGCAAAACCGTCGCGGCTGTCGGAATGGGACTCCTCGGCGGTTTGGGCACCCAGTGCCTGCTCACCCGACAGACCCTGCACACCCCGCTGCGTGAGAGATTCACATCGTGCTGCAGCGGAGGAGCCAACAAGGCAATCGATGCCATCATCTGGCCGTTCTGGCGCAATGCGGACCGGCGGTCGCGGTTCCGGGCCAGCGCCTGGACCAGTTTCCTCTTTCTTGGCAAATGGCTCCTGCTGGCATTCCTGATCGAGAGCCTGATGGTGGCCTATGTCCCGACTTCATGGGTGGCCACCCATCTCGGATCGGAGGGGTGGCGATCGATTCTCGTGGCCGTGTTGCTCGGTGTGCCTGCCTATCTGAATGGCTTTGCAGCCCTGCCCCTCATGGCCAGCCTCGTCGAACAGGGCATGGCTGCGGGTTCAGCGATGGCTTTCCTGCTGGCGGGTGGCGTCACCTCGATCCCGGCCATGACGGCTGTCCTTGCCATTGCCCGACCAACGGTGTTTCTCACCTATCTGGGCTTTGCCCTCTCGGGGGCGGCAGCTGGCGGATTCCTGTACGGAGCCCTGGTGTGAGGTGGTTGGATGGCTGCGCACTGCTGATGTCCAATCCGCCCCGACCCACCCTCTTCAGACCCAGCCGGCATCGACGATGAAATTCTGCCCCGTGCACATGCGGGACTGGTCGGAGGCCAGAAAGAGGGTCATGGCCGCAATATCGTCCGGCATCAACCGCCCGGGCAGCATCTGCATGGCGTCAATATGCCGTTCGGCTTCGGCATCGACATGGAGCTCCCTTTGCTTTGGGGTCATGACCCACCCCGGCACGATGGTGTTGACCCGGATCCCCCAGGATCCGAAATCCGTGGCCAGGGCCCGGGTCAGGCCATGGAGTCCTGCCTTGGCGGCGGCGTACATCGTCACCTGACGGGTCTTGTGCATCCAGCTGATGGAACCGAAATTGATGATCGAACCTGACCCGGCATCCATCATTCCCGGGATGACCGCCTGGCAGGCAAAGTAGGTATGGCCGAGATTGACCGCCAGGGATGCAGCAAACGCCTCGGGAGTCACATCACCAATCGCGTGGCGTTGGTCGTTGGCGGCATTGTTGACGAGGATCTGGCAGGGTCCGTTGACGTCAGCCAGTTCAGCGAGGATGTCCCGGTAGCGGGTGGTGTCCGTGATGTCGCAGGGCCGGAAGCGAGCATGATGCCCTTCGTCACACAGGGCCTTGGCCAATTCATGGCCCGGATCATCGATGCGATCGACGAACCCCACCCGGGCGCCTTGGCGGGCAAAGGACTGGACGAGGGCCTTGCCAATCCCGCTCGCACCACCGGAGATGACCACCGGCGCATCCCGCAGGCTCGCATAACGCACGGCCTGGGTCAGCATGGTGCAACCATGGACACGGGAACCATGGCAGGCGCCTAAGCTCGGAGCCGGGCACCGCTGGTCGCATCGAAGATCAGGGCCGCATCATCATCGAAACGGAGTGTGACGGTCGCATCGGTGGGTGACGGGGTGGTGCCCCGGGACTCGACCACAATGCGTTCCCCGGTCGGTGTCGTGAGGTAATCATAGGCCACACCACCGAGATTTTCGGTCAGCTCGATCCGGAGCGCGGATGGGGCCGCCTCCACCGAGAGCAGCTGCGGACGCAGGCCGACCGTCACGGCCTGACCCGATGCCGGCAACCGGACGGCAGGATGAATGGAACAGTCGAGTGCCTCGAGGCGGATCTGGTCCCCTTGCACGGTTCCCTGGAGGAAATTCATGGCTGGTGAACCAATGAAGCCGGCCACGAACTGGTTGTGCGGGTCATGGTACAGATCAAGGGGGGCACCCACCTGCTGGATGGTCCCGTCCCGCAGGACGACAATCTTGTCAGCGAGTGTCATGGCCTCCACCTGATCGTGGGTCACGTAGATCATGGTGGCACTGAGTTCCTTGTGGAGGCGGGCAATCTCGACCCGCATCTCGACCCGGAGTTCCGCATCAAGGTTGGAGAGCGGCTCGTCGAAGAGAAAGACATCGGGGCCCCGGACGATGGCACGGCCAATCGCCACCCGTTGCCGCTGGCCACCGGAGAGCATTTTGGGCTTGCGTTTCAGATATGCGTCGAGTCGAAGGATCCTCGAGGCCACATCGACCTTCTGGCGAATCTCCGCTTTCGGATGGCCGGTCATCTTCAGACCAAACCCCATATTTTCCTCGACCGTCATATGCGGGTAGAGTGCATAGGTCTGAAAGACCATCGCAACACCACGATCGGCCGGATCAGCCCGCGTGACATCACGGCCACCAATACTGATGGATCCCTCGGTGGTTTCCTCAAGTCCGGCGACCATGCGAAGCAATGTTGACTTGCCGCATCCTGACGGGCCGACAAAGACACAGAATTCCCCCTCCTCGATCTGGAGGTCCACACCATGGATGACCTGGGTCTCGCCAAATCGTTTGATCACATTGTCCAGCACGACACCGGTCATATCGAGCTCACTCCCGTTCTCTCTGCGGTTGATGTCTGCTCCGGATACTGCCAACTCACTGCCTCTTCGGCAATCAGAACTGCGGTGTGCTTCACCAATGGCATCAATTCCGCAAGGTCCGCAAGGCTGCTGGTCCGGGTGGTTGCGGTCACCGACAGCGCGCCGAGGACACGACACGCGGGGGTCAGGATCGGTGCCGCGATGCACAGGATACCCGGTTCGTGCTCTTCATTGTCGCATGCGTAACCACGGCCCCGAACCCTGGCAAGTTCACGCCTCAGGGCCGCTTCATCGACAATTGTATTGCCGGTAAACCGTCGAAACGATTGCTCCTTCAAGGCTTCATCAAGTTCAGACTCACCGAGATAGGCGAGCATCGCCTTGCCGACACCGGTGCAATAGGCCGGTCCGATGCGCCCGGAGTCACTGAACATCTCGACCGGATCGGCGGCATTGCGTTTGTCGACATACAGCACATGGCCGCTGTCGAGCTGCGCCAGATGAACTGTCTTTCCGATCCTGTTTGACAGGTCGTCGATGAAGGGTCGTGCCACCGGGGCAAGCGATGCCTGTTCCCAGGCAGCATGGGCAAGGCGGACAAGGCGCAGACCGAGGGAGTAGGTATGGTCGTCGGTATTGAAGGTCAGCATCCGCTGGTTGGTCAGGGTCTGCAGCAGACGGTGGACGGTGGCCTTGGGATAGGTGCTGCGTGCACAGAGTTCGGAAAACCGCACAGGCCGCCGGAATTCTGCGGCCAGGGCAAGCAGATCAAGGGCCTTGCCCACAGTGCCGCCCACGGATCGCGATCCGTTCAGGACCGGGTTGCCGCTCTGGGACGGGATCTTTTTTTGCAACAAACTCATGATTGACAGAAGATGTCAGATGCAGTAAGAATTGTCAATATGTGGAATCCATTTCCACATAGTGAAACTTCTCAGCATTCAACCCAAGGAGGAAGAAGATAATGCGCTCCACCCTCAAAGCGGCGCTTGCGGCGCTTGCAACAGTCGCCTTCACATCTGGCGGCGCCTTCGGCGATGGTCACGCCCTGACCGGAAATCTGAAGATCTTTCTTGACACCTCCGACCCGGCACCGCGGGCGACGATGGAAGCGATGATCGAGCGCTTCCAGGCGATGCACCCTGATCTTGAAATCGATGTCACGGTGATTGACCGCGAAGAATACAAGACACAGATCCGCAATTTCCTGACGGCCAATCCACCGGATGTCGCCACCTGGTATGCTGCCAACCGGATGCGCCCCTATGTGGAAGCGGGCTTGTTCGAGGATGTCTCGGACCTCTGGCAGGATCCGGACATTGCCGCCAATCTGGCATCGACGAAAGGTGCACTCACGATTGATGACAGGCAGTGGGGTGTACCCTACACCTACTATCAGTGGGGCGTCTATTACCGGAAGGACATCTATGAGGAGTTGGGGCTCAGCGAAGCGGCTGACTGGGATCAGTTTGTCGCCAATTGCCAGGCCATTCTCGATTCCGGACGCAAATGCTTCACCATCGGGACCAAATTCCTGTGGACTGCCGGCGGTTGGTTCGACTATCTGAACATGCGCACCAATGGCTTCGATTTCCATATGTCTCTGGCTGCGGGTGAAGTCAGCTGGGAAGATGATCGAGTCAGGCAGACCTTTGCCAACTGGCATCAGCTGATCGATATGGGTGCGTTCATCGACAACCATCAGACGTACAGTTGGCAGGAAGCCCTGCCCTTCATCGTCAACGGTGAGGCCGTTCATTACCTGATGGGCAACTTTGCTGTCGCTCCGCTGCGCGATGCCGGACTGACCGATGACCAGATCGACTTCTACCAGTTTCCAGTCATCAATCCGGATGTGCTGCTGGCGGAGGATGCACCGACCGATACCTTTCACATTCCAGCGAATGCCGAGAACAAGGACGCGGCCCGAGCGTTCCTGAAATTCGTGGTCTCGGAAGACGAGCAGACCGAGATCAACAATGGCAGCAATCTGGGTCAGTTGCCGGTCAATGCCAGATCTTCGGTTGACAATGACAAGTTCCTCAGGGAGGGATTTGCCATGCTGTCGACGAATTCACCCGGTGGCGTGGCCCAGTTCTGGGACCGAGATGCACCAGCCGAGATGGCCAAGGTTTCGATGGAGGGTTTCCAGGAGTTCATGGTCAAACCCGACGCGCTTGACCGTATCCTTGCCAGGCTCGAGCGGGCGCGTCAGCGGATCTACAATTAACGCCAAGCGGCTCCGGCAGGATTGTCCTGATCCTGCCGGCCGCTGAGGCCGAGAGGAAAAACCGGGTTTCATGTCCCGAACCGACATGCCGCCGATTGGTGGACAGAGATCATGGCTGCGGCGCAACCAGATGGCCCTGGCGCCGTGGCTTTTCTTGACACCCGTTGTCCTGTTCTTCCTGGTCTATGTGATTTTTCCCATTTTCCAGTCGTTCAACATCTCACTGTATGAATGGGATGGGCTGGGACCCAGGGAGTATGTCGGATTCCGGAACTACGAGGATCTCTACTGGGAATTTGTCGACCGCGATGCGTTCTTTGTTTCGCTGAAGAACAATGTGCTCTGGCTGGTTCTGTATCTGCTGGCGATTCCGGCCGGATTGTTGATTGCTCTGTTCCTCAACCAGACGGTGGCGGGCATTCGTCTCTACAAGTCCCTGTTCTTCTTCCCATTTGTCATCAGCCAGGTGGTCGTTGGACTCGTCTTTACCTGGTTCTACGACCCGACCTTCGGCCTCCTGAACTCGCTTCTCGGCGTTTTTGGTCTCGGTCCGGTCAATGTTCTCGGTGATGAGAACCTTGTCACGTACGGGATTGTCCTCGCGGGACTCTGGCCCCAGACCGCCTATTGCATGATCCTTTATCTCACCGGGCTCAATGCGGTCGATCCGGAGCAGATCGAAGCCGGACGGCTGGATGGCGCCAAAGGTGTGAGGATGTTGTGGTATGTGATTGTGCCGCAACTCAGACCCGCAACCTTCATCGCGTTCGTGGTGACGATCATCGGCGCGCTCAGATCCTTTGACTTCATTGCAGTGATGACGCAGGGCGGCCCCTTTGGATCATCACGCGTTCTCGCCTACTACATGTTCGAAGTGGCCCTGTCAGAATACGGTTTCCGCATGGGTTACGGTTCGGCGATTGCTGTCACGCTGTTCGCGATCATGATGGTGTTCATCGCCTATTTCCTGTGGTCGATGTATCGCGAGGAAAGAGGTTCATGACATGTTCCCGACACCGATAGAACGGACGTCGCGTGGCTGGCAGCTGACCTACCGGATGCTGCTTCCGGTGGCCTTGATCATGTGGCTTCTCCCGTTGATTGCCGTCGCGATCTTCTCGATCAAGCCGGCCGCCGACTTCACCACCGGCAATTATTGGGGATGGCCATCGGCCTTCGAGGGATTTGCCAATTACGGCAAGGTCTTTTTCGAAAGTGACATGCCGCGCTACCTGCTGAATTCGGTCCTGATCACGGTGCCCACTGTCATTGGGGCAGTGAGTTTGAGTTGCATGACAGGCTTTGCTCTCGGGATCTATCGGTTTCGTGCCAATCTCTTGATATTTTTCATGTTTGTCGCCGGAAATTTTGTACCCTTCCAGATCCTCATGGTCCCGGTTCGGGACTTGACCCTGCAGCTTGGCCTCTACAACACCATTACCGGATTGGTGTTGTTTCATGTCGCCTTCCAGACAGGTTTCTGCACACTCTTCATGCGAAACTTCATCAGGGCTCTCCCTTTCGAGTTGATCGAGGCGGCCCGGGTTGAGGGTGTGAACGAGTTCAGGATTTTCTGGTTCGTCGTGTTGCCGTTGATGAAACCCGCGATTGCGGCCCTCGCGGTGCTGATCTTTACCTTCATCTGGAACGACTATTTCTGGGCCGTCGTCTTGACCCAGGGCGCCGAGACGCAGCCCGTGACCGCCGGGATCACCAGTTTCAACGCCCAGTACCGCGCGGCGTACCATCTGATGAGCGCCGGATCGATCATCGCCGCGCTCCCGCCGGTCCTGATGTTCTTCCTGATGCAGCGGCATTTCATTGCCGGCCTGACCCTCGGTGCCGTCAAATAGGCGCATCCCCGCCCACACAGGCCAGTGCGATTGCCCGCCGCGCCATTCCCGGCACCGTCACCTCGACATGCACGGGACCCCGACCGCCGGTCGACCGGATCCAGAAGGCTCCCTGGCCAGCCCGGACCAGGGTCGCCCGCGGCCCGAGGCAGCGGGCCGCCCCCCGGACTGTGACGGTCATCGGCAACCACGCATGGGGAAGCCTGTTGCCCACTTGATCCCTTGCGGTCACGACCACCCGGACATCATCCGGCTCGGAGGCCAGGAGATGCCAGTGATCGGGAATGAGGGTCAGTGAGGCGAACACCGGGTTGCAGACCAGATGGCGGGTGATCGCCGCCGCGCCCGCCCGAAGACCCGTCAGCGTGACATCCTGCCACCGCTCGCCCCAACCACCGAGTTCGCCCTTGGCAAAATCCCGGTGGGTGAAGACCACCGGCGGGTGGCGCAGATGGGGGTAGGTTGCCCGGTCCGGCACGCCGATGACCGGATCCTCGTCACCGAACTGCATGCGGACTGCATCGCAGTTGGTGAGCACGATCAGCGGCAACACCCCACCCCGGCTGCGCTCACCCCGGGCCCAGCATGTCACCGGCTCGAGGACCAGCCGCTCGGTCGGGTCGATCTGGCTGGCATAGACCCCGGCAGCGAATTTCGGCAACCGGAAGATGTCGAGGACACCGTGATGACAGATGCGGTTGCCGGCGCCGAAATCCTTGTGGGTGTTGTAATCGGCCAGACACCAGCCGATGCAGCCGGCCATGTCGGGATTCCCCTCGCTGTGATTGAGGACCTCAAGGTAGCGTCGGACATGTTCGATCTGGCGTTCCTCGGGATCGTCACGGCGCGTGGGATGCATGTGACCATTGAACTCGGTGACCATGTACGGGACCGGTCGGGACAGCCCTGTCACTTCGGACCGCGGGCGCAATGCCGTCCGGGGCCGGTTGGCACCCGGGGCGCTCTCTTCCCCCAGGATGAAGTCATTCATCGTGTAGACATCTTCCAGCAGGGTGCTCTCGGTCAGATTCCGGACCCCGGCGGTCTGGCGGGCCGGATCGAGGGTGCGGGCCCGTTCATTCGCCTCGGCATAGAGGGTGTCATGATCAGCGGACTCATTCACCCGGACTCCCCAGAGGATGATCGAGGGGTGATGCCGGTCGCGGCGGATCATCGCCTCGACGTTGGCCAGATGCTGCTGTTGCCAGACAGTCCCACCGACATGCTGCCAACCCGGTGCTTCGGGAAACACCAGCAGACCAATGCGGTCACAATGGTCCAGGAACCAGGGGGACTGGGGATAGTGCGATGTGCGCACAAGATTGCACCCAAGCTCGTATTTGAGGATTTCCGCGTCCCGCTCCTGGGCCCGCCGCCCCATGGCATAGCCGACATAGGGCCAGGACTGGTGGCGGTTCAGGCCACGGATTTTCACCTGCCGGCCATTCAGAAAAAAACCGTCTGGTCGAAACTCGGCCTGACGAAACCCCGTCATGACATGCAGCTCATCATCGGACCCGTGCTCCAGCCGGACAGTCACCCGATAGAGAGTCGGTGTGTCGAGATCCCAGAGCTGGAGATCCGCCGATTCCGTCAGCCGGATCTCCGCGCTCCCGTTCACGGCCTCACCCCTGGCCTCTGCCACCGGCTGACCGGAACTGTCTTCAATCATCACCTGCAGACCGACCGGTCCGACCGCGCCCCGGAGCCGGCAGCCGAGACGGATCGAGCGGTCCGATGTCAGGACAGACCTGGCATCGATCCTGATGGTCTCGATCGACAGCCTGTCACGCACAACAAGCCAGACGTCCCGATACAGTCCGGCATAGGTCAGGTAGTCGATCTGGCCGCCAAAGGGTGGAATCTGCGGATTCTGGGTCCCGTCCACAACCACGCTCACCAGGTTCACGCCCGCCTGCAGCAGATCGGTGATGTCTGTCTCCAGCGGTGTGTAGCCATCACGATGCGAGCCGGCACACACGCCATTGACGTAGACATGGCCATCCGCCATCATGCCATCGAGGCGGAGGGCAACGCAACGCCCGGCAAACGCCGGCCGCCAGGCGAATTCCTTCTGATAGCAGAACCGACGGTGCCAGGCGGTCTCATCAAAATAGTCAAGGGGGCTGTCGACCGCATTGTGCGGCAGACTGACTTCCTCACCGGCGGTAAACACGCTGACGAGGTCGGGCCGGGGGTCGACATGGAAATGCCACCCCTTGTTGAACCGCTCGATTGTGCGCACCATCCCTCGACTGCCCGGGCTCTCAGGACCGCAGCCACGCCGGCATCCAGTCACCGTGCGCAGCGATCAATGCATCGACCAGCGATCGGATGGCCCGCAGATCAAGTTCTGCCGCCGTGCGGGGGTCCAGCATGGCGGCATGGTAGACGTGCTCCCGCGACTCCTCGAGCAGGGCCCGCACCGTCAGTTCCTGGACGTTGATGTTGGTGCGCATGAGGGCGGTCAGCTGGGGAGGAAGCGGCGCGACGGATTGCGGATGCACGCCGTCGCGTCGGATGGTGCAGGGAACCTCCACGCAGCAGCCTTCCGGAAGCTGCGGCAGCAGACCCCGATTCGGCACATTGCCCCAGATGGTCGATGGGGCATCCGTCCAGACCGAATTGAGAATCGTGGCGGCGTATTCGTGAGTGGGGGTGGTCTCGACCTGTGCGGCGGCATCTCCACCATCGGACTGGTTCTCCCACGCCTCGATCTGCTCGCGGCAACGGGCTGGATACTCATCCAGCGGGATGGCGAATTCATCCAGCAACTCGGGCCGGGCCGACTTGATGAACCATGGCACATATTCAGCGAAATGCTCGGAACTCTCGGTGACAAAATACCCGAGATGCATCATCACCTCGTATCGCACACGGTTGGGGCAACGCGGATTCAATCGATTGGGCTTGGGCACCCGGCCAGCGCGATAGGCATCCCGCAGCAACGGGTAGAGGTCCCGGACCCTGCCCTGCCGATCAACCGACTGCAGTTCCGTGAAAAACGCCATGTGGTTGATGCCCGCGCAGCGGTAGCGGATTGCCGCGACCGGCAGGTCCAGATCATGGGCCAGTTCCGCGATCGTCCCCTGTACGGAGTGACACAAACCCACCATCCTGACCTGCGGACAGCGTTCCGCGATGGCCCAGCAATTGATCGCCATCGGATTGACATACTGCAGGAGAATGGCATCCG
Organism: Paracoccaceae bacterium; assembly: GCA_965215545.1. Lineage (GTDB taxonomy): Bacteria > Pseudomonadota > Alphaproteobacteria > Rhodobacterales > Rhodobacteraceae > MPNP01. The sequence continues at coordinate 1,851,868 of OZ244066.1, read as the reverse complement.
GACACAGGGCCTGCATATCCGCACAGAGTGACCAGAGATACGGAACCGTTCGCAGGGCACGCATGATGCCGCCGATGCCGAGCGTATCCCCGATGGTCTGGTGCAACCCATAGCGTTTCGGGACGGCAAAATCCGTGCATGTGCAGGGATCATACCCCCCGATCTGAAACGCGACAATGACGAAATCCGCCCCGTCGATGGCTGCCCGCTGGTCCGTATGGCTGGAGACGGTGGCGGCAAGACCAAGCGATGCGATCATCCTCGCCACCCGTATCTCGGCATCCCTGAGCCGTTGGGGATCGATGTCCATCAGAGCGATCTCGATCGGCTGCAGCGCCTCCTGCAGGAGGATATCCCCGACAAGATTCTGGACAAAGACCGTTGATCCGGCGCCGATAAAACTCACTTTGGGTGTTCTGCTCATGGCCCGCTCCACCGATCCCGTCCCCGCCAATCGTGCCGCATCCGGAATGCAGGCCGCAACCATGGAATGCTTCGATTGCCCGGCGTTCCATCTATGGAGGAGTCCGCGGGCTTTTGCACCCCCTGCGGACAGGGGGCATGGATGCGAGGACCCATGAGGATCCGGACCCGCACACCGCTGCCATCGAACGCACCGGGACAGCATGCGGGGCTGGATGTCAATGCCCGGTCTGTTGCGGATCGCGCCACCTGGCCAGCCATCCGGGGTCAGGCACATCGTGTCCTGGTGCCCGCTCGACCCCTCGCGGCGCAATGGATGCCTGTCAGCACGGGACACGAATCATGTCATCGTGATGATGCGGGGCCATAACGCACCAAAGAATTTCCGGTCTTTTTGCCGACAGTCCGAGGCACCGGGGCGGTGATCCTGTGGGGTGCGCCGGGGATTGCCGGCAATTGCACAAAGGTGTTGCCGAAACCGGTTTCGGATTCTAGACTGTGATTCTTGCGTGAATTTCCCGGGCTGGAGGACACATTGCCTGCCGAATTTGCTGGAAAGATCGAAGGTCGGCGGCGGCGCACGACGATTGCCGATGTGGCGCAATCGCTCAACCTGGCCAAGGGCACCGTTTCCCGTGCCCTCAATGACTATGCCGATATATCCGATCGCACCAAACGCCGGGTCCGGAAGAAAGCCAAGGAAATGGGATACAATCCCCTCTGTCATGCCCAGGCAATCCGGACGGGCTTTGCCAAATCGCTCGGTCTGGTCCTGGTGGTGAACCAGAACGAATCCCATCGTCCGTTTCTGGCCGGGTTTCTGGCCGGTGTGACCAGGGCAACCGCCAGCCAGGGCTGGACCCTGACCGTCGCGACAGCGGAAACCGAGGCCGGCGCCCTGACGACACTGAAGCGACTCGTCACTGAACACAAGGTCGACGGCTTCATTCTGCCCCGCACCAGCGAAGCGGATCCGCGGCTGGACTTTCTCCGCGAGGAGGGTGTCCCCTTCGTTCTCTTCGGGCGGAGTCCCGACCCCGAGGGATGCTCGTGGTACGACATCAGGGGCGAGGCCGCCATGGAGGAGGCCGTCCTGCGCCTCTGCGGATTCGGACACAGGCGCATCGCCTTCATCAACGGCCGCTCGCAGTACCACTACAGCAAATTGCGGCATGAGGGGTATCTGGCCGGTCTGCACAAAGCGGGGCTGGAAACCGATGAGTCCATCATCTGCACCGATGCGGTGACAAGCGAGCATGGCGCGCAGACCAGCGAGGCCCTCCTTGTCCACGATGACCCACCAACAGGGTTTCTCTTTGCAACGGATCAGGCGGCCTTTGGCATGTATCGAACAGCGGCGCGCTACGGGCTGGCGATCGGGTCCGACATCTCGGTGATCTCGTATGATGGTGTCCCTGAAGCTGCTCACACGACCCCACCCCTCACGACATTCTCTGTCGACAGGAACCGCGCCGGGTGGCAACTTGCCACGATCCTGATGGCGCGCATCAATGGGGTGGCGGCTGAGGAGCTTCGTATCCTGGAACCCGCCATTCTCGTGGAACGTCAGTCCGATGGACCGCCATCGATGACCAGCGAACACCTTGCCCGCTTCATCCGGAGTGTGGCAACGAACCAATCATCAGCAAAGGAGTAAATCATGATGATGAGAACAGGACTATGGTCAAATGCACTTGGTGCGGCAGCCGCCATGATGATGGTGGCGATTGCCGTGCCCGCCAGTGCGCAAACAATCCAGTTCTGGACCACCGAGGAGCAGCCGGAAAGGCTGGCCCGACAGAATGACATGGCGGAAGCGTTCCAGGCGATGTCCGGCGTGACCGTTGAGGTGATTCCGATCACCGAGAGCGATCTCGGCACACGGGCAACCGCAGCCTTTGCGGCCGGCGATCTGCCCGATGTCATCTACCACACACTGCAGTATGCGCTGCCATGGTCAGAGGCCGGGATTCTCGACACGGACACCGCAACGGAAATCGTGGACGAGCTCGGTGAGGGCACCTTCGCACCGGGTCCACTGGCAATGGCAGCGGTTGATGGCGGCGTGGCCGCGGTCCCTGTCGATGGCTGGACCCAGATGATTGTCTACCGTCAGGACCTGTTTGACGACATGGGCCTTGCCGCTCCGAACAGCTATGCCAACGTGCTGGCAGCCATCGAAAAACTGCACAATCCGCCGGATATGTATGGTTTCGTTGCCGCGACCAAGGTCGATGAGAACTTCATGAGCCAGGTGCTCGAGCATGTGTTCCTCGCCAATGGTGTCTCGCCGGTCGACAGCAATGGCTTTGCACCGCTCGATGTTGCAACCACCACGGAGGTGCTTGATTTCTACAAGGCCATCGCCGAGGCATCACCGCCGGGTGAGCTGTACTGGCAGCAATCCCGCGAGCTGTATTTTGCCGGCAAGGCAGCCATGATCATCTGGTCTCCGTTCATTCTCGATGAGCTGGCCGGTCTCCGGGACTCGGCACCGCCGACCATCACCGATGACCCGACCTCATCCGAGTTGGCCTCCAGGACCGGCATTGTCACCAACTTCTCCGGCCCGTCCAATCCGGCCGGCGCGGCCTGGGGCGATGTCCGCTTCTTTGGCATCACGCTTGATGCCGATACGGATGCCGCGGCGGATTTTGTCAAATTCGCCATGAATGAGGGATACACCAACACCCTCGCCATCGCGCCCGAAGGCAAGTTCCCCGTCCGCCGTGGCACGGCCGGCAATCCCACCGAGTTTGTCGAGGCCTGGTCGATGCTCCCCGTGGGTGTTGACCGCAAGGCCCCGCTCGGCGATCTCTATGCCGCCGAGATGATCAACGAGATTGTCTCCGGCCTGGATGTTGCCCAGCGCTGGGGTGTGGCGGAAGGCCAGTTGTCCCTGGCGTCCAAGATCATCAACAGCCAGATCATCAATCGGCTGGTGCGGGAATACATCGATGGTGTCCGCTCGGCGGAAGCGACGGTCGAGGCATTGAACAGCGAGCTTGCCACCGTCCAGTAAAACAGCACATGCCGGCCCGCCGCCGGGCGGGCCGGCAGATCGTTCCGGTTTGAGGGAGGGGAGACCATGACTGCACTCGGGCCACCAAAACGAATCGGGCCTCTCCAGAAATCCGAAGCCCGGCTGGCCTGGGGACTCCTGTTCCCGACCATCTTCAGCGTCTCGCTCGTCGTGATCCTGCCGTTGCTGGCGATCTTCTGGATCAGTTTCAAGCCGGTCCAGCTCCAGGACCTTCGCCCGCCAGTCGCTGTCGTCAATGAATCCCTGCGCGATCGCCCCACCGAGCCGGGTGACAGCGCAAGAATTCGCTATACGGTCCGCAATTCCCATGCCAATCGGACCCTGGATGGCGTGACCTTCAGCGACGCAATCCCGGACGGGTTGACCGTCGGCGAACTCGATCCGCGCTGCCGCCTCACTGGCATCACCCTGGCCTGTGACCTCGGCGACTTTGTCGGCGGCCAGAGTGAGCGCATCATTGTCCCGGTCACGGTTGAGGCGGCGTTCTTTGATGAGGAACAGAATATCCGTGCCACGCGACCGGTCACCACCGGCACCGGCAAGAACATCCTCACCAACCTTGAATTCACCTTCGACAATTTCATCAAGGTCTTCAACGCCCGGGACTTCTGGCAGGTTCTCTACGCCACAACCTTCTATACGGTCTTCGGGACCATCGGGGCGCTTGTCTTCGGCTTGTTTGCGGCCCAGCTCCTCAACAAGTCCTTCCGCGGCAAGGGCATCATGCGGGGCCTGTTTCTCTTCCCCTATGTGGCGCCGGTCATCGCCGTCGCCCTCACCTGGGTCAATCTGTTTGATCCGTCGTCCGGATCGATCAATGCCCTGCTGTTGCAGATGGGCCTGACCCAGGAGTCCATCAACTTCTTTGGCCAGCGCCCCCTGGCCCTGATCATGGTCACGGTCTTCGAGATCTGGCGGTATTTCCCGCTGTCCTTCCTGTTCATCCTCGCCCGGATGCAGTCGATTGACACCGACATGTACGAGGCGGCCGACATGGATGGGGCCTCGCCCTTCCAGAAGTTCTGGTTCCTGTCCCTGCCCCAGCTGGCGGGCATCCTCAGCGTCCTGTTCCTCCTGCGGTTCATCTGGACCTTCAACAAGTTCGATGACATCTTCCTCCTCACCGGGGGGAATGCCGGCACACTGACGCTGACGGTCAACGTCTACAAACAGGCCTTTGCCATCTCCAACATTGGCGCCGGTGCGGCCGTGGCAGTGGTCATCTTCTGCGTCCTGTTGCTCTTCAGCGTCTTTTTCTTCAGGGTCATCAGTCGGGAGGAAGGATTGTGAGACACCTCTACTACGGGTACATCACGGGATCCGTCCTCGGCATTCTCTGGTGCTTCACGGCGGCCACCGGTGTGGCCGTTGTCTTCTCGTTTGCCAGCGGCTACGCCTTCCGACCCTCCCTTTCGCTCTCGTTGCTGTCAGGCCTCATTGTCGGTCTTGGCGCCCTCGTCATCAACGACAGGCTCGGTGCAGCAATGCACAGAGCCGGCTCTCTGGTCCTGCTGGTCGTGGTGGCCATCCTGACGCTGGTCGGCATCGGCCCCGTTGTCCATGACGAGGCCGTCCCTTTCACCATGGCCGCCCTGACAGCGGCTGTCACCGGGGCATTTGTTCTCATCCCCACCGCGGCGATCCTCCATGGTGCCCCACTGAGGATCATGACGCGGCACGAGTTCGAGGCGGCCGTCATCCGGTTCCTGACCGGATTCGGCATCGTTTTTTTCACGGCCATCGTGATGATTCCCTTCTATGTGATGCTGCTGACGAGTTTCAAGTCACAGGGCGAGCTGACGCGCGATCCCCTGAACTTCTCTCTCGACCTCTCGAGGGGCTGGGACCTCCTGCGCAGCTATCAGGAACTCATCGTCGAGTTCGATTTCGACCGCTACCTCCTGATCTCCTTCATCGTCTCGGTCCTGACCGTGATCATCACGCTGCTGTTCAGCGTGCCGGGTGCCTATGCCGTGGCACGGCTGCGCTTCAGTGGCCAGAAGGCCTTTTCGCGGTCCATTCTCCTGATCTACATGGTGCCGATGATCGTGCTGGCCCTGCCCATCTACATCGTCTTTTCGCTGGCGGGGCTGCGCGACACGCTGATTGGCATCATCCTGATCTATCCCGTGACCACCATTCCGGTCGCGCTCTACATCCTGCAGGGCTATTTCCGCGGTCTGCCGGTCGAGGTCGAGGAGGCCGGCCTGATGGATGGTCTCAGTCGGCTGGCCTGTATCTGGAAGATCACCCTGCCGCTCAGCCTGCCCGCCATGGCTTCGGTGTCCCTCTATGTCTTCATGATCGCCTGGAACGAGTTCCTGCTGGCCTTCATGCTGCTGGATAATCCGCAGATCTTCACCCTGACCCGGGGCGTCGCCAGCCTGAACTCATCGGAGGTTCCCCGGCAGCACCTGATGGCCGGCGCGGTGATCTCGACCATCCCGGTCCTCGTCCTCTTCCTGGGACTTGAGCGCTTCATGACCAAGGGATTGACGGCCGGTTCGGTCAAGGGCTGATGGCATGACGGTCCAGCCCTGTCTCGAGGTCCTGGCACGGGAAACCCTGCGTCGCAATGACCGCGGCGGCTACACCGTGCCCACCGATGGCCTCTATCCCTACCAGTGGAACTGGGACAGCGCCTTTGCCGCCATCGGTTTTGCCGAGTTCGACCTCCCGCGGGCCTGGACGGAAATCGAGACCCTGCTGGCCGGTCAATGGGCCAACGGCATGGTGCCCCATATCCTCTTCCATCGCAACAACAGTGGCTACTTTCCCGGACCAGAGGTCTGGGGGTGCGAGGCCCGCATTCCCTCATCGGGAATCAGCCAGCCCCCTGTCCTGACCACCGCAGCCCGCATCCTCCTTGCGCAGGACCGTGACCGGGGCACACCGATCATGGAGCGACTCTACCCCCAGCTGGTGAACTGGCATCGGTGGTTTCTGGCCTGGCGTCTCGATGCGGCCGGCGCAGTGTGCGTCACCCACCCGTGGGAAGCAGGCCGGGACAATGCCCCCGACTGGGATGGGGCCCTGGCGGCCATCAGTCCCGATGGCATCAGGGACTATGTCCGACGGGACACTGAACGTGTCGATGCCGCCATGCGGCCGACACAATACGACTATGACCGCTATCTCTGGCTGGTGGAACTCGGGCGCAACCTGGCCTGGGATGACAGGGACCTCCAGAGCGCCAACCCCTTCCGCATGGCTGATCCCACCATGACCTTCATTCTGTTGCGGGCCAATCGGGACCTGGTCGCCATCGGCAGGGAACTCGGCCAGGATGTGACGGAAATCGAGGAGTGGACCCGGCGACTCGAGGATGGGGCCCGATCCCTCTGGAATCCGACCGGTGACTATTTCGACAGCCGCAATGCCCACACCGGGGCCTGGTCGAACTGCCTGTCCAATGCCTCGTTCCTCTGCTGGTACGGTGGCCTTGAGTCCGAGCGCATGCTCGCCCATCTTGAGCGCCTCAGGACCCGTGTTCCCTACATCATCCCAAGTCATGACCCCGACAGTGACCGCTATGACCAGCGCCGCTACTGGCGCGGGCCGGTCTGGCCGATGATGAACACCCTCATTGCCATCGGACTGGCGGAAGCCGGACACACGGACATGGCTGCCGCGTTGCGCCGGTCAACCACCGCATTGATCCGCCAGGGGGGCTTTGCAGAATATTTCGACCCCGAGGACGGCAGGCCGGCTGGCGGGGCCAACTTTACCTGGACAGCTGCCATCTGGCTGAGCTGGGCATCAGAGCAAACAGGAGGGGTGCAATGGGCAAGATCGAACTGAAAGCCGTTGAGAAGTGGTTCGGCAACCACCAGGTCATCCATGGCGTTGATCTGCAGATTGACGAGGGGGAATTCGTGGTGTTTGTCGGCCCATCGGGCTGCGGCAAGTCGACCCTTCTGCGCATGATCGGCGGCCTTGAGGAAGTCTCGCGCGGCGCGATTCTCATCGATGGGCGGGATGTCACCGGCGAGCCCCCGGCCAAGCGGGGCCTGACCATGGTCTTCCAGTCCTATGCGCTCTATCCCCACATGACCGTTGGCGACAACATGGGCTTCTCGCTGAAGGTCGCCGGGGTCGACAAGGGCCAGATCGACGAGCGGGTCGGGGAAGCGGCCCGGATCCTCAAACTCACCGACTTCCTGGCCCGGCGCCCCAAGGAACTGTCCGGGGGACAGCGCCAGCGGGTGGCCATCGGCCGGTCGATTGTCCGCAATCCAACCGCCTTCCTCTTTGACGAACCACTGTCGAATCTCGATGCCGCGCTCCGGGTCGAGATGCGCTACGAGATCACCAAATTGCACCAGTCGCTTGCCCTCACGATGATCTATGTCACCCATGACCAGGTCGAGGCCATGACGCTGGCCGACCGGATCGTCGTCCTCGATGGGGGCAATATTGCCCAGGCCGGATCGCCGCGGTCCCTCTATGACAAACCCGGCAATCTCTTCGTCGCCCAGTTCATCGGCAGTCCGAAGATGAACATCATCGACTGCCAGACCTCTGGCACCAGCTACAGTCTCGAGGGCGGGCGGGGCGGCAGTTTCCCGGGCCATGCCCCGGCGACCTGTCTCGGTGTGCGTCCCGAACACATCAACATCCTGGCCCCGGGCCAGGGGGAATGCGACGGCCGGGTGGATGTCATCGAGTATCTCGGTGCCGACACCTACATCATCATCGATGGCGGGCCGCTTGGCCAGATCACCGTCCGCGGTGAGGGTGACACAACGCTCACCCCGGGCACGGATGTCGGTCTCGGCTTCCCGCCGGATCGCACCCACTTCTTCGATGCCAACGGGCAGGCGCTGTAATCCACAGGGAGCGATCCCGCACCGGGTCCCTGGGGAATTCCCCTCATTCCGTTGTCCTCGGACATCAGGTCCCTTCCCAAGACCAGGCAACGACAACTCCCGGTGGGTCAGCGCACCGGTCAACACACGGCAACTGTTGCCGTCGGAGCTTAAATGACATCACCATCATGCAACAGACGCAGGAAATCGCTGTAGGGGAGGATGTCAATGGCATCAATACGGCGGCGATCCTGTTCAGCCGTGACGATATAGGCGGCGCGTGGGGAGAATTCATCAATGAAGGCCCGCATGGCCCGCAAATCGGCCTGCCGCACTCGGGTCTTGACCTCGACGGCAATTTCACCGCCACCGAGGACGAAATCGACTTCGAGTCCCGATTTGGTACGCCAGAACTCGATGGGATAATCCTGTTCCCGGTAGCCGCGGGCGGCGATGAGTTCGAGAAAGATGAAATGTTCAAAGGCCCGACCGAATTCGGCTCCGGATGCGGTTGCAGGGGATCTGCTGCAGATGTGGCAAGCCACCCCGACATCAAACAGATAGAATTTGGGAGCCGCTGTGATGCTTTGACGACCGCTGTTCCGGCGCAAGGGAAGGATGCGATATCCGACCAGACTGTCCTGCAGAATATCAAAATACGTCCTGACTGTTTTGGCATCGACGGCACAGTCACGACTGATCGAGGTGTGGTTGAGCAACTCGCCATGACAAAACCGCAAACTCTCGAAAAAACGAAGAAACGCGGGCGCGTTGCGGGTTGCAGCCTCATTGATGATCTCTTCGGTGAGATAGTCACGCACATAGGCAGCGATTGAACGTTTCGGGTGCGGATGGTTGTATATGGATGGGAGCATGCCTCGGTTGAGTGCCTGAAGCAGGTCAAAGTCCGGGATCTCATTCCAGCTCAATGGAAACAAATCAAAGCGCCAGGCACGGCCGCCGAGGAGATTGACCCCGGCTCGCCGCATTCGTCGTGCACTTGAACCACAGAGGATGAAGGAGAGACCCCGGCTTTCAATGAGGCGGTGCACTTCGTCAAGCAGGGACGGGACCTTTTGAATTTCATCGATAATGATTGGTCGATCCAGGAGATCGGGGGGCTTTCCGGCAAGGATTTCGCCAAGCCGTGCGGGCCGTGCACTGAGTGACAACACATGATCTGAGTTGAGGAGATCAATGTAGACGCTGCCGGGGAACCTTTGTCGCAAAAAAGTTGATTTTCCGGTTTGCCGCGCCCCCCAGAGAAACGCAGACTGACCCTGCGGCAAGTCCATCTGCAATTGTCGTTGATAACTCATCAGGACCCTCCTCCTGAATGGTTGAACTGATACGGATCTTAATCCTGATGAGTCTGGCAGGCAAGCCAAGCACGGGCACGTGATGAGTTGCTCGGTGCCGGGGTTGGACACCGATGACGAATCTGACTGCCACCGACACATCCGAGAGCCGACAGTCCCGGCCAAGGTCAGGCGCATTGAGATATGGAGGATAAGGCCATGATCCATTGTTGCCGTTCTGGGGCAGGACATGTCCCGGTTTCCATCGGATTGACCTTGGACAGGATGGACTCAGTGAATTTTCGGTGGCAGCTTGTGCAAAGCGGGGAACCGATGTGACCATTCCGAGGGCGTGTCGATATCACGATTGCACTCTGGACCGGCTGTGGTCATGAAGACCGGGTGCACTTCCAGGGAGAGGCCAGAAGAATGACACGCAGTCTGAACGGCATGAGACATGTCGAAGGCCAGCGGTACCGTGAGGATCCGGGTCTTTATCTTGAGGAGTTTACCGTCGGTGATATCTACGAACACTGGCCGGGGCGCACGATCACGGCGACCGAGAACACCTGGTTCACCAACCTGACGATGAACACGCATCCCCTGCATTTTGACGAGACCTATGCCGCCTGGACCGAATTTGGCCGGCCACTGGTCAATTCGACGTTCACCCTGGCTGTCATCACCGGCATGTGCGTGAGCATCACCAGCCAGAAAGCCATTGCCAATCTCGGTTTTGACAGGATCGAGATCCCCGCACCCGTCCATGTCGGCGACACGCTCTATGCCGAAACGGAAGTCCTCGCCACCCGTGCGAGCGCCTCACGTCCCGAGGCTGGCATCGTCACCGTACGCCACTCCGGTCGCAACCAGCACGGCACTTCCGTCATGCATATCACCCGCAGCTTCCTGGCCACCCGGCGTGGCCATGCAACTGTCGACCGGATCTTCGCAGCAGACTGAAGCCATCATCATCATGGGCCGGGCATGGACCTGGAACCGTCAGGGCCCTGCCTCACCTCAGGACGATCTCGGGACCCATGATCGCCAGGGGCAGGACGGTCGAGATCCAGGCAAGACTGACGACCACCTGATCGGCTACCCAAGAGCCGGGGTGCCCATGGCGAGCGGCGCCGCTTGGCACGCGTGGCCTGATGCGGTCGAATCGTGTCAGGAGCCGGGATGAGTCGGAGAATATCATGAAAAATCAAATATATGAGAATCACTCCCCTGAGGTTGGCGCCATTGACCCCCGGCAATCCCCGGTGTAGGATACGGGCATGACTTCCGATCTGGACATGCACGATCTGGCCCAACAGATCGCCCGCCTGGAGGAGCGTATGGAAACAAAGCAGGCCGAATACCGCACCGACATCGCCCGCCTGGCCGAGACCATGGCCCAGCGCGACAAGGACAATCAGCGCTGGGTGGTGGGATTCGGCATTGCCCAGATGGTCCTCATCGTCGCCATTCTCGCCGCCGGTTTCGCGTTCCTCGGCATTCTGATTGGTTTACCCACCTGAATTTGCCTTGGAATCGCCGGAATCCGGCCGATTCCGGCCCTCTGAGGCTTGGCGGCAAGCACGCGGTCGTCCTTAGGCCGAATGGTGCGACATCACGGTCGACGTGCGGCGCTGACGACCGGGCCAACAGGCCCGGTGCCGGTGCGGTGGCGCTGTTCTCCTGATCTCCCCTGACAGTATCTCCCCTGACAGTGTTTTGCTGGGAATCGTGTCACATTGTCCGCGAAGGGGGTCAGCGCAGATTTGCGGTGGCCGTCTGAAAGCAGAATTGTGCCAACACAGGCATACTGTCACCGCTCACGACGGTCTGAGTCACAACCTTGTCAGCTTTATGAAACTCACCGGCAGGATCTACGCCACATATTGGGTCGATGGGCTGAGGCTCAGAAATGTTGCTGGGCTGGGTTCCAGGCCGAAGCGTCCGGCCACCCCGAGACGACAGCCCTCCGTGTCACCCTTGCCGGGGTGCGGCTGGGGGCCGCGACACTGGCGGGACGCCGCCGGCGGCGGAGTTGCCCCGGGGGCAAGAGACAGAGGGGGATGCCACCGGCGCCATCCTGCGCCAGCGCCCAGAGGCCCGCTTGCCCGAGCCCGGCAAGACCGACCGCAAGACACTGATCAGGGCCCCGGAGCGATCAATTCCCGGGGTGTGGCCCCTGGCCTGATGGAGCGGAGTACCAGGGCCACCGGGTCGTCCCTTGCCCAGGTCAGCCCGGGTCGCATGGTCCTTGGACGACCGGCATCGGGTCCAGCCGCCGGGCCCGGCGGCCTGCGGGGCGGGGCGTGACGATGGCAGGGCGTGGGTTGCGACCCGGAAGGGGAGACGGTCTGGGGCGGTGGGTGGCACGGTCATCGATGCCCGGTGGTCGCGGCGCGGCGGCCAACCCGCGTGGATGTGCGCATGACGCACAGCGGGGCCAGCTGGGGACGGTCCGGGGGACCGGTGTCCTGGCCGTCCGGGCTGTCCGGTCAGCCAATGCCAACCGGCACCGCCTGGCACGGGTGGCCTGATGCGGTCGAATCGGGTCAGGAGCCGGGGTGCGTCAGGACATGGCATGAAAAGTCAACCCTATGAGAATTGCACCCCAATCGGAATGGTTGCCTTGCCTTTCCCACCTCGGGCCTGTACGCTGGCCCCATCGATCAAGTCCCACCGGGTGGCTGTCCTGAGGCATCCGGCAAGCATTTCGGGTCACGGAGACATCCCATGCCAAGACTGACGATGAGACTGGCCGCCGTGCTTGCGTTCGCGCTCACGGGCGGGGAGGCCGGGGCCTGGTGCTCGCTAGGGGAATTCCGCTCGCATCATCCGAATGGTGGCGGACAGGTGGCCAGCACGGCTCAGGTGGCCAACGACGCATACATTGGCAAGGACGCCTGGATTTGCGGACATGCGACCGTCTCCGACAATGTGGTTGTCCGCAACGCATCCGTCAGTGACAGCGCACGTGTGTCTGGCAATGTCAGGATCATTGGTGAATCAACCGACCTCACGAGAGTGGAAGGCAGGGCTTCCGTTGCCGGCAATGTCATGATTCGGGGGGCCGATGTCTACATCGGCGGAACCGCCCATGTTTCCGAGAACGCGCGTATCGTTGGAAGCGGCGGCGACATCGGAACCATCATCATCACGGAGAACGCCCGCGTGTTCGGGAACGCGAGGATCCGTCGGGGCGCCCGGATCCGGGGGTCCGCGCAGGTGTCCGGCAACGCCGTTGTCGGGAGTGATGGGGTCGCGGCCATCGTGGCCGACCAGGCCGAGGTGTCCGGCAGTGCGGTCGTGCTGTACTCCAAGATTATCGGCAACGGCAAGGTGGACTGTGGCCGCTGGATCGGCACCATCGTCACCACCGACCGGACCGGCGAGTGCGGCAAGAACGGGATACCGAAGTCTCTCGGTGATCAACTCAGCAACCCGATCAATCCGGGAAACACCGAATCGAACTGACCTGCCCACAGGGCACTGGTCACCACCCTGTCCCCGCCATCTGCGCTCAAGGCAGATGTCTTTTTTCTTTTTGCATCGACAAGAGACCCACCGGGAGGCCGTCCAGCCCGTCCGGTGACGGATCTTAATCCTGATGAGTCTGGCAGGCAAGCCAAGCACGGGCACGTGATGAGTTGCTCGGTGCCGGGGTTGGACACCGATGACGAATCTGACTGCCACCGACACATCCGAGAGCCGACAGTCCCGGCCAAGGTCAGGCGCATTGAGATATGGAGGATAAGGCCATGATCCATTGTTGCCGTTCTGGGGCAGGACATGTCCCGGTTTCCATCGGATTGACCTTGGACAGGATGGACTCAGTGAATTTTCGGTGGCAGCTTGTGCAAAGCGGGGAACCGATGTGACCATTCCGAGGGCGTGTCGATATCACGATTGCACTCTGGACCGGCTGTGGTCATGAAGACCGGGTGCACTTCCAGGGAGAGGCCAGAAGAATGACACGCAGTCTGAACGGCATGAGACATGTCGAAGGCCAGCGGTACCGTGAGGATCCGGGTCTTTATCTTGAGGAGTTTACCGTCGGTGATATCTACGAACACTGGCCGGGGCGCACGATCACGGCGACCGAGAACACCTGGTTCACCAACCTGACGATGAACACGCATCCCCTGCATTTTGACGAGACCTATGCCGCCTGGACCGAATTTGGCCGGCCACTGGTCAATTCGACGTTCACCCTGGCTGTCATCACCGGCATGTGCGTGAGCATCACCAGCCAGAAAGCCATTGCCAATCTCGGTTTTGACAGGATCGAGATCCCCGCACCCGTCCATGTCGGCGACACGCTCTATGCCGAAACGGAAGTCCTCGCCACCCGTGCGAGCGCCTCACGTCCCGAGGCTGGCATCGTCACCGTACGCCACTCCGGTCGCAACCAGCACGGCACTTCCGTCATGCATATCACCCGCAGCTTCCTGGCCACCCGGCGTGGCCATGCAACTGTCGACCGGATCTTCGCAGCAGACTGAAGCCATCATCATCATGGGCCGGGCATGGACCTGGAACCGTCAGGGCCCTGCCTCACCTCAGGACGATCTCGGGACCCATGATCGCCAGGGGCAGGACGGTCGAGATCCAGGGGATATAGGTGATCAGGGCCAGGACCAGGACCAGGACCAGAAGGAAGGGCAGGCTGGCCCTGACGACTTGCAGGATCGGCAACCCCGAGATCCCTGATGTCACAAAGAGGTTGAGGCCAACCGGGGGCGTGATCATCCCGATTTCCATGTTGACAATCATGATGATGCCGAGATGGATTGGATCGATCCCGAGTTCGATGGCAATGGGGAACACCAGGGGGGCAACAATCACAATGAGCCCAGAAGGTTCCATGAACTGTCCGCCGATCAGCAGGATGGCATTGACGGTCATGAGGAAGAGGATTGGGCCCATGCCGGCCTGGACCATGGCATTGGCAACCTGCTGGGGAACCTGCTGATCGGTCAGGACGTGTTTCAGGATGAGGGCATTGGCGATGATGAACATCAACGTCACTGACAGGTGCGCGGCACGGACGAGCACATCAAGCGTATCCCGGTGCACCCAGGCCGTGAGCACAGCCAGGGGCCGGGCCGGGACGCTGGCCCGGGCGTCGGTGGCAAGCGGGCCGATGTCACGGTAGACAAACAAGGCGATGACCCCGGCATAGACCGCCGCAACCGCCGCGGCCTCGGTGGGGGTGAAGAGTCCCCCGTAGATGCCCCCGAGGACAATGGCGATCAGGATCAGCCCCCATGCCGCATCGCGGGCCGAATGCAGGACCTCCCACCATCCCTGCCACTCGCCGCACGGCAGGCCCCGACGCACGGCAATCCCGTAGATTGTCGCCATGAGCATCCCGCCGGCCAGCAGGCCTGGCAGGATCCCGCCAAGGAACATCCGGCCGACCGACACCTCGGTGGCTGAGGCATAGACCACCATGACAATCGAGGGGGGAATGAGGATACCAAGCGTGCCGGCGCTGCAGATGACACCGGCGGCGAACTCAACCGAGTCTCCGGTCTTGCGCATGCCGGCGATGACAATGGTACCGATGGCCACGACGGTGGCCGGTGAGGATCCGGACAGGGCGGAAAACAGCATGCAGGCCACGACACCGGCCATGGCCAGACCGCCGGGCAGATGACCAACAAGGGCAATGGAGACTCTGATGATGCGCCTTGAGACGCCTCCGGTGGTCATGAAGGTGGAGGCGAGAATGAAGAACGGGATTGCCAGCAGCGTGTAGTGTCCGGCCATGGATTGGTACAAGGCCTGAGCAACGGCAACCAGTGTCGTCTCGGACAGGAACAACAGATAGAGGGCGGAAGACAGCTCCAGCGCGATCGCAATGGGCACGCCGAGAGCGAGCAGTCCGATGATGGCAAGAAACAGGATGACAACAGACATGGGGACAGGTCTATCCTGCGGTATCCGCCCTTGGGGACGTCCCGATGTCCTGGGTGGTGATCAGCATGTCCTGCCGGCCCCGCCACAGTCGCAGGGTCGCCTGGAGAACACGCAGCAGCAACAGGGCCGCACCCACCGGGATGATGGCATAGGGGACAACGCGCGGCATCCTCTCGTAACCCCCGCCCTGATTGATCAGGGTCTCAAGGGGGGCAAGGAGGGCCGGAAACGGCAGTTGGTCGGTCTCATACCAGGCCAGATTGAGTGTTGCCGGGTTGAGACCGGTGGGGAACCAGCGCCCGGTGGTCTCCATGAGGCCGGCAAAGGGGGCCCAGTAGTCCCAGGCTCCCTTGAGGAGCAGGCAACAGTACAGGATGCAGGCCAGGCCGGCAACAACGCCAAGGCGTCGGCACCAGTGTCTGGATGTCCTGGCGATGATGAGATCAACACCCAGATGCATGCTGGCCTTCATGCAATGCGAAGCACCGAAAATGACCAGCCATGCGAACAGGACCAGGGTCAACTCCTGACCCCACAGGATGGCAGAGTTGAATACATAGCGCAGGACAACATTCACGAAGGTCACGAGCACCATTGACCCGAGCAGCAGGGACAGGATGACGGTCTCGAGTCGATCGATCACTCGGGAAACCCCACGCAGGCTGGCACTGTGGACCAGACCCTCATGACCCGACCATCAGGATGCCCTGCGGCACCCATCATCACTCCAGTCCATTGAACCGTCGGGCGGTTGCGATGCTGTCGGCGCCGACATCGGTCTCGAACTCCTGCCAGACGCCATGCATGGCTGCCACCCAGGCTGAGCGTTGCGTCTCATCAAGCTGCCGGATTGTGATACCTGCGGCAAGGATGGCCTCCCTGGCAGCCTGGTTGATCGCCGAGGCGTTGCGGTTCTGGGTCTCGGTGACCTCGACCAGGATATTCGAGAACTGCGTCTTGAGATCATCCGGCAGGGAATCCCAGAACCCGACCGAGGTCACAACCAGATAGTCGACAATCCCATGATTGGTTTCCGTGATCCCGTCCTGGACCTCGAAGAACTTCTTGCCATAGATGTTCGACCAGGTGTTTTCCTGTCCATCGACAACGCCGGTCTGCAGGGCCGAGTACACCTCCGAGAATGCCATCGGTTGCGCTGATGCCCCGAGTGCTTCGATCTGGGCGATGATCACATCGGATTGCTGGGTCCGGAACTTGAGGCCGGCGGCATCGTCGGGCAGCAGGAGCGGGCGGTTGGCCGAGAACTGCTTGAGGCCATTGTGCCAGAAGGCCAGACCGACCAGTCCCCGCTGGCGCATTGACTCCTTCAGACGCTGGCCGGGTTCCGCCCGCTGGTAGGCATCGACAGCTGCGAGATCCCGAAACAGGAAGGGCAGGTCGAAAATCCGGAACTGCTTGGTGAATTTCTCGAATTTGGACAGGGAGGGTGCAGCCAGATGGACATTCCCCTGCAAAAGGGCCTCGAGCACGATATCATCATTGTACAGTGTCGAGTTCGGGTAGACCTCAAGGCACGCACGACCGTTCAACTCGTCATTGACCCGTGCCCGCAAGTGCGCTGCGGCAATCCCCTTCGGATGCGTGTCGGTATTGGAGACATGACTGAACTTGATGACGATTTCCCCGTCATCGCATCGGGCCTGCAGGGCACCGGTGGTCAAGAGAATTGTCAGAACGGCCATGACGGCCCTCATGAGGGTCAATGCATCGGCCGCGCCATCACGTCCGATGCCCCTTTCCGGAAAAATGCACCCGCGTCCGACCGAATCCCCGGCAAACGGATCGTGGCAATGCCTGCTGGGTTTCTGAGTCCTCATCGGTCTTCCCGCAGAATCAGCACGTCATTCACAGGTTGCCACAGACTCGGAGTGGCGATTGCCTTGTATCCGTTCGGTCGGCGGGGAAACAAACGGCATCACCAATCCAGGACGAACGGCGGCAACTGAGGGGTTGCCGCCGCAATGAACCTGTCCGCTTCGATTTGATTCAGAAGAAGGTAACGCCGTTGGTGCTCATCGGCAGATGGGCAATTCGGGGTCCACGCACGGCAATGGCATTGGCAAGTGCCGGTCCTGCGGGGGGAGTCCCGGGCTCACCGATCCCGGACGGCGCCTCGGTTGAGGGCACGATGTGCGTATCGATCGCCTTGATGTCGCTGATGCGGAGTGTCTCGTAGTCATGAAAATTCGACTGGCTGACTTCACCATCCGCCAGGATGATCTCGGACCGCATGACGTGGCCGAGGCCATAGCCGATGGCACTTTGCATCTGGGCAACAATCACATCGGGATTGACGGGGGTGCCGCAATCAACGGCCGATGTGACTCGCTCGATCGTGACACCGTTCTCGGCATCACCGGCAATCTCGACCACTTCGGCAACATAGCTCCCGAAGGATTTGTGCGCGGCCAGACCCCGGCTGCGGCCCGCCGGCACCGGCGTCGCCCAGCCAGCCTTGTCGGCAGCCAGACGGAGGACACCAGCCAGACGGTTCTGGTCCGGTGTGCCATCGGCGAGGTAGGACAATCGATAGGCAAGCGGATCCGCGCCGACAGCCGCGGCAATGATGTCCATCATGCTTTCCATCACATAGGCCGTATGGCTGTGGCCAACGGACCGCCACCAGTTGACCGTGATGGGGGTCGGATCATCCGTCAGACCGACATACTGCCCCGGGATGGCATAGACAGTGTCACGGACCCCCTCGACGGATGTGGCATCGACTCCGTTCTGAACCAGGACAGCCTCGAAAGCACTGCCCTTGAAAATCGGCTTGCCGGCAATCCGATGATCCCAGCCCTGGATGCGACCATCCTTGTCCAGACCCACACGAACCCTGTGCGCCACCGCGGGGCGGTAATAGCCGCCGGTGATATCATCCTCGCGCGACCAGACCAGTTTGACGGGTTGCTGCGCACCATTGAGGGCAAAGGCGAGGGCCGCCTCGACATGGTAATCGGCTGCCGGTGAGGAACGCCGACCAAATGTCCCGCCGGCATAGAGCGTCCTGACCTCGACAGCCTCTGGTGGAATCTGGAGCACTGCCGCGAGTGCGGCCTGGGCACCGGTTGGTGACTGGCAGCCGTCATGGAGGATCACGCCTGTTGCCGTGGGGGCGATGGTGCAGGTGAGCGGCTCCATGGGCGCATGGGCAAGATAGGGCAGATAGAAGTCCTGCTCGATGACCTGATCAGCGGTCGCCAGCCCGGTTGCCGCGTCGGCCGGCGTGCCCTTGGCGTCGAATTCGGAGTCCGTGTTGACCATGGCCAGCAGATCGGCCCTGATCTGCTCGGAACTGCGATTGTCCGCTGTCGAGAAATCCCATTCGGCATTCAGTGCATCGCGAGACTGGAAGGCGGACCAGGTGTTCCGGGCATAGACGACGGCGCCCGTTTCCGTCGGCAGTGGGACCGCTCGGACAAAACCGGGGATGGCAGCGGCGGCCGCATCATCCAGCGCGACCAGTTTGCCGCCAAACCGGGGGCTGCGCAGCAGGACGGCGACGACCTGATTCTCGAGCTGCACATCCATCGCGTACTGCGCCGTGCCGTTGATCTTGGGACGGCTGTCGCGCCGACGTGTGTCGGGATTGCCAATGACGGTAAAGGATGCGGGATCCTTGAGACGGGGAGCGTCGGGAACCGGGCGCGCGGCGGCAGCGGCGACAAAGTCGCCGATGGGGGCCCGCTTGCTGCCTGAGATGAGGTGGCCCTCCATCAGGGTGACACTGCCTGGGTCCACACCCCACGCCTCCGCTGCAGCGGACGTCAGCATCTCGCGGGCCGCGGCGCCGGCAGTCCGGTACTGCATGTATGAGTTGGCCATTGCGGTGGAACCGCCTGTCCCCTGGAAGGGCCCAAAAAAGAGATTGGCATATTTGCTGGCATCGGCCGGAGCGAATTCAACCTCCACACGATCAAGTGGTTGGTTCAGCTCTTCGGCAATCAGCGTCGCAAGACCTGTTGTTGTTCCCTGCCCACACTCGAAATGCTTGATGACGGCCGTGATGGTTCCATCACCACCAATTCGGACAAATGGCGTGAACGCCGCAGCTCCATCCGGCATGGCTGCCAGTGTCTGTCCAGATTTGAAACCCACGGTCAGCACGGCCGCGGTCGCGGTGGCTGTCGATTGCAGGAATGTTCGCCGTGAAATCGTCTGGGTCATGGATCAGGCCTCCAATAGATCTGATGCGCGTTGAATGGCCGCGCGAATACGCTGATACGTGGCACAGCGGCAGGCATTGCCCCACATATAGGAGTCGATGTCGTCAACTGTTGGTCTGGGAGTTTCGGACAGAAGGCCGATTGCCGACATGATCTGACCCGACTGGCAGTAGCCGCACTGAACGACACTGAGTTCATCCCACGCCTGACGCACGGCATCCGCAGTCTTCGAGTTCGCCCCTTCGATTGTGGTGATTTCCGCCTCACCGACATCCTCGACATAAGTCTGGCATGAGCGGGTGGGAAACCCGTCAACATGCACCGTACAGGCCCCGCAGAGCGCAATTCCGCATCCGTATTTGGTCTCTGTGAGTTTCAACTCATCGCGCAGCACCCAAAGCAATGGCGTGCCGTCCGGAACATCCACCTCATGTGATTGGCCATTAATGGCGAGACTCCGACTCATGGGATCTGGACTCCTTTTCGTAATTCCGCTTTCCTGAGGTCAAGCAGTATGCTTCCACCACGGGCAGCGGGTCAAGGACCTTCAACGCATCTTGACGGCAACTGGCTGGCGATGGGCGCGACATTGACAAGGTCCGGACCGTCGCCCGGCCAGACTGCCCGACCGTCGACCCGTGTTGCCACGATGGGCGTTCAGGGGATCAGGGCGAGCAGATGGGGGCTCCTCGGCGGGATGCAACCGGACCGCCATCCGGGGATCTCTGGACCGGCTCGGTCGGGGTGGTCTGCAGGAGCGCTACGCGGTATCCTGTCACCCGGCAGGGCGCGGCCGCAGGGACGGTGATTCACGAAACTTCCCGCATCATTTCAGACGCTGGTGAAACCACCCTCGATCATCATCAGGGCCCCGTTGACCAGGTCGGAGGCCGGAGAGGCCAGATAGAGGGCCATGTCGGCAACCTCGACGGGGTTGCCAAAGCGGCCAAGTGGGGTGGCAGCGAGCATGGGGCCGGACTTTTCCGGCGGGCTCCAGATCTGCCTGCCCATCTCGGTCATGATGACCGTGGGGCAGATGGCGTTGACCTGGATGTTGTGGGGGGCGAGTTCCACCATGAGCGATTTCGTCAGGGCGTTCAGACCGCCCTTGGAGGTGGCGTAGGCGGCGTGATCGGGCAAGGCAATGACTCCGGTTTGCGAGGAGATGTTGATGATCTTGCCCGCCCCCCTGGCCACCATGGCAGGCGCGAGTCCCCGGGCAAGGAGAAAAGGGGCCCGGAGATTGATGGCCATGGTGCGATCCCAGTCGGTAACCGAGGCCTCGAGAACGGGGTCGACGAGGGCCACACCGGCTGAATTGACAAGAATGTCGATACACTCGTGCTGATCAAGAGCTGCGGCAACCAGGTCCCGGCAGCCGGCCACGGTGGCGAGATCGGCCGGGAGGGACGTGCAGGCCGTACCGATTGCCTCGGCAAGGCTGGCGAGCCGGTCGGGCGAACGACCACTGGCCAGAACGGTGGCACCGGCATCGGCAAAGACGCGAGCGGTTTCAGCACCGATCCCCGATGATGCACCGGTGATGAGGGCGACTTTGCCAGTGAGGGCAAACCGATCAGTCCAGGTCATGGTCACTCCAGGTTCGTGTGGTTGGCGCGCATGGCGGCGGGATCGAGACCGAGCCGGTCCTGCAGGGCCAGAATCACAAGCTCGAAGAACAGGAACTGGGTTGCCTCGTACAGCGATCCCATGGGCAGGATCGACGCACCGGAGGCCTGATCATCGGCCATGGTCTGGGCCTCAAGATGGACGACATGGTCAGCGGCCCTGGCTGCCGGGCCGTCCGGCTGGGCCGTGATGCAGAGCACGGTGGCCCCTGCCTGCCGGGCGACTGCGATCAATCCCTGCACTGTCGAGAATGTGCCGGGTCCGGCACTGACGATGAGAAGATCCCCCCTGGCCACCGGAGGCGTGGTCATGTCACCAACGACATGGGCATCGAGACCAAGGTGAAACAGGCGCATGGCCAGGGACTTCATCATCAGACCCTCACGACCAACTCCGTACAGGGCAAGCCTGTTGGCCTGCTGGATGGGCGCGGTCATCGCTTCGAGCTGGTCCGGCAGGGCGGCCTTGAGGACCGCCCCGACTTCGGACAGGGCCCTGTCAGCATGTTCAGTGTGGGTCATGGGCAGGATGCCTTTGTTGTTCATTGGCAAGACGGGTGACGACAGCCTGGATTGCGGCGGGCAGAAGGCCTGTCTCATGGAGAAAATCAAGGATGGTGTAGCGCCGGCGAATGTAGAGGGCCGCATGGAGAGTGCGAGTCAGGTGCTCGGCGGTCACACCAATGGAACCGGGTTGGGTTGGTGCTCCAGCGGTCCGGAGCAGGGTCGCCATGTCGGCAGCCGGGATGAGATGATCGGCCAGCCGGTCCTGCAGGGCTTGCCAGTTGGCCTGGATCCAGGCAAGTCGGGACGCCTGCATCGCCCGGCCAGGGTGTTTGGCTGCAAGTTCTGCCCCAGCCCGTTCGGCGATGCCGGGGTCCTTGATCACGGTGGCGAGGTGATGCTGCCGGGCAGCAAGTTCGGGGCATGCCGCCAGCACCGACTCGCAATCAATCTCGGACAGATCCTGGTCGAGGACCCAGTCATACAAGGTCAGGATGATGACAGTCCCCACCGCGACGGCGGCACCGTGAGCGATCTTGGTCCCACCGGCTGCCAGCCCCTCCATCTCCCAGATGTGGGCGATCTGATGTTCGGCACCGGAGGCGGGTCGGGATGTGGCATGCACCTCCATGGCAAAACCGACAGCTGTGAGGCCGGTAAAGAGATCGACGATGGCTGTGGGGTCGCCACTGGCAATGCCAGCCGGGTTGCCAAGCCAGTTCCTGAGATTGTCCTGCGCCAGGGACCATGCGCGGTCATCGATGGGCTCGATGCCGAGGGCATCAGCCAGAATCCAGTCAGCACCCGCCGGGATCTTGCCAGCGAGATCTCCATACCCCCAGGCATTCATGATCAGGGGTGCACTGGCAAGAACCCCGGTGTCGGCAATCATGGCAATCGGTGGCCGGGTGGGGATGGTGATCTTGAACCCGTTCTGTTCAAGCGGGGCACCCACGCTCACATACCCATCCATCGAGGCGGCTGTGGCCACCGAGACATAACGGCGGTCCGTCTGGAACGCGGCATATTTGACCAGATCATTCATCACACCGGACCCGATGGCGATCGGCGTGGTGCCGGGAGCGGACCGCAGGGCCTGCCAGATGGGCTCAGCCTGGGCAACCGACGCGTGCGGTGGGGGGTCAGCGGGCAGGATCAGTGTCCCGGTTTCAAGACCCGCCTGCGCCAGTGAGGCCTCAACCTGCGGGCCGGCAGCGGTATAGGCGTTCTCGTCACCGACAATGAGGACCCGGCAGTCGGGCATGAGGGTCCGGATGAGATTACCGGTTCCAGCCAGAGCGTCCTTGCCGATGCAGATAGCCTTGATGAGGGTTGAGTGCTCGGTGCATTGACCGAGAAACATCCCGGGATCGGCAACGCAGGTGGCCATGGCGTCCGGGATCAGGCGGAGAGAGTCTGGCCATCGGATCCAAAGTGATGGACCCGGTGGGCAGGCAGGACCAGGGACAGGGTCTCGCCGGGCTCGTGGGCATCCTCGCCATCGGCCTTGACGACAATCCGGGAACCATCCGCCGTGCGCGTATAGAGATAACTTTCCCCGCCGAGCTGTTCCTTGACCTGCACGGTGGCGCCGAGACCGGTCGTGCCGATCCCGACATGTTCAGGCCGGATGCCAAGACGGACAGCACCGGCGTGGGGGGAGACGGCCTTTGCAAGATCACTGTCGGCATCGAGAATGTTCATGGAGGGTGAACCGATGAACCCCGCCACGAACTCCGTCGCCGGATGGTGGTAGAGTTCCATCGGTCCGCCAATCTGTTCAACCCGTCCTTCATTGAGGACGACGATCCGGTCAGCCATCGTCATCGCCTCGACCTGGTCGTGAGTGACATAGATCATGGTGGCACCGAGTTCCTTGTGCAGGGACTCGAGCTCGATGCGCATCTGGACCCTGAGTTTGGCGTCGAGATTGGAGAGCGGCTCGTCAAAGAGGAAGACCTTGGGATTCTTGACGATTGAACGGCCAATCGCCACCCGTTGACGTTGACCACCCGAGAGCTGCGCCGGTTTGCGATCAAGCAGATCAGGCAACTGCAGAATGCGGGCGGCTTCCTCAACCCGTCTGGCCCGCTCCTCGGGAGGGATCTTGTTGACCTTCATGCCGAATTCGATGTTCTCCCGGACGGTCATATGCGGATAGAGCGCATAGGACTGGAACACCATGGAGAGATCCCGATCAACCGGCGGCAGCCGGGTTACATCGGTCGCATCGATCATGATGGTGCCGCTGTTGACATCCTCAAGACCGGCGATGCAGCGGAGCAGCGTCGACTTGCCGCAGCCCGATGGGCCCACAAAGACAACAAAGGATCCATCCTCGATCGCCAGCGAGACTCTACGGAGGGCACAGAGCGATCCATAGGACTTGTCCACATCTGTCAATTGGACTGTTGCCACGTTCCCATCCTCCTTGACGGCCAAGTGCGATCCCGGTTGAAAAACCGGTTGACACCTGCGGAGCAATATTACATATATATCATAGAGGAAACAAATGTATTCTGATACCACAAAGGAGGATAGTATGAATCTGAGACCTCTCTTGTTTGCATCGGTTCTGGCATCCGTGCTGACGACCGCTGCCCACGCCGATGGCCACTGGAGTCTCAAGGAGGCTGCCGAGCCCTATGCCGGAACAACGATCGACGTCGTGTTCCTGCTCCGGCCCGGCTACGAGGCCATTGAAGCAATGCTGCCGGCCTTCGAGGAAGAAACCGGCATCACGGTCAACATCATCAAGCACCCTTATGAGAATGCCCTTGGCGAACAGGTCCGCGACTTCGTGGCCGGGGGTGATCTGGACATTGCGCTGATCGATCTGGTCTGGATCGGCAACTTTGCCGAGAATGACTGGATCCTGCCGATCGACGAGTTCACGTCCAACCCGGATCTTGTCGATCCCGATCTCGATATTGATGATTTCTTCCCGCTGGTCCTGAACGCCTTTGGCGGCTGGAATGGCGTGATCTACGGGTTGCCGTTTGACAACTATTCCGGCCTGCTGTTCTACAATCGCTGCATGCTGGAAGAGGCAGGATTCGATGGTCCACCGGAAACCTGGCAGGAGCTGAAGGACGTCTATGGACCCGCCCTGACCAGGAATGGCAAATACGCCTTTGCCCTGCAGTCCAAGCGGAACGAAACACAGTCTGCCGACAGTTTTGCCCGTGTCATCTGGCCATTTGGCGGCTCGTTCCTCGATGAGAACTTCCGGTCCAACCTGCTCAGTCCGGAAAGCCAGGCCGGCCTCAAGTTCCGTCAGGACCTGATGCAGTACATGCCCGATGGCATCGTCGCCTATGACCATGCCGAGGTTGTCAATGCCTTTGCCCAGGGCGATGTGGCCATGATCACCGAATGGTCGGCCTTCTACTCGACTGTTGTGAGTCCTGACACCTCCAAGGTGGCCGACTGTGTCGAGATTGCGCCGGAACCGAAAGGTCCCGCTGGCCGCAAGCCCGCCCTCGGTGGCTTCTCGCTCGCGGTTGCCTCTCAGGCCGGGGATGACGAGCGGGCAGCCGCCTGGCTCTTCATCCAGTGGGCCACATCCAAGGCCAATGCCGTGGAATATCTTGAGCGTGGTGGTGTCCCGGCCCGCCAGTCGGCCTATGCTGACATGTCGCTGGCCGACACCTACAAGTTCATCCCGGCCCTGGTCGAGTCCTGGCAGGATGGTGTACCCGAGTTCCGGCCCCGGTTTGCCGAATGGCCGGTCCTGACCGAAATCGTGCAGGAATGGGGCTCCAAGATGATGCTGGGTGAAGTGACCACCGAAGAGGGTGCGCGGATCCTCGGCGAGCAGATGGAAGCTGTCCTCGAGGAAGCCGGCTACTACAGCGGCGACAAGCCTCTGGCCCAGTAGCAACGAACCGACCGGGGTCCGTGCGGACCCCGGTCCCATTCCGGGCAGGTCCCAGACAGGAGGGGTGGTATGGCACGAGGCAGGGTTTCGCGCTGGACGCTTCTGACCTTTCTCAGCCCCGCTGTCCTTGGCCTCGCCCTCGTTGGCATCGCGCCCCTGCTCTATGCCTTCTGGACCAGCCTGCATTTTTTCAATCTCACCAAACTGAGAAACGTCAAGTTCATCGGTCTTGAAAACTATGGCAGCGTCCTGACCGATCCGGTGTTCTGGGAGGCGATGGGGCGCACCTTTTTCCTGCTTGGCACTGCCCTGCCCATCCAGATTGCCCTCGGGCTGATGATTGCCCTGGTCCTCCACCAGCCCGGTCTCGCGCTGCTCAAGACCCTGACCCGTCTCAGTCTGGTCCTGCCGATGGCCACGACCTATGCCGTTGTGGGCCTGCTGGGCCAGGTCATGTTCAATCAGAAATTCGGGGTGGTGAACCAGCTGCTGGGCGGGGCCAACATCAACTGGATCGGCGATCCGACCAATGCCTTCATCATGATCGTCTTCTGGGATGTCTGGCAATGGACGCCATTCGTGGCCCTGGTCATGCTGGCCGGACTGGCCATGGTGCCGGGTGAGATCGAGGAGGCGGCCCAGCTCGAGACCAAGAACTGGTGGACAGTGCTGCGCTACGTCCAACTGCCCTTCCTTGTGCCCGGCCTTGTGGCGGTCCTGATCCTGCGCACGGCCGACACGCTCAAACTCTTTGACATGGTGTTCACCCTGACCCGGGGTGGGCCCGGGGCCTCGACCGAATTCATCTCGTTGATGATCCAGAGGGTTGGCTTCCGCGGCTTTGACCAGGGGCTGGCCTCGGCCCAGGCCATCATCCTCTTGATCATCACCATCATCCTGGCCCAGATCTACATCCGGGTCTTCTACAAGGAGGTCTGACGTGTCGGTTCGTGCGCACAGACCACTCTGGATCCAGATCACGATCCTGCTTGCCGTCCTGCTTTTGTGCGTCTTTCCCTTCTACTGGATGGTGACCACCTCACTGAAGTCCCATATTGTCGCTCTTGAGGCACCCCCGGCCTGGCTGTTTTCACCCACGCTGGCCAACTATCAGGAGGCGCTCTTCAAGGATGGGGTCCTGCAGACCTTGGCCAACTCGCTCATCATTGCCATCTGCACAACCGCGCTGGCGCTGGTGCTGGGCATTCCTGCCGCCTTTGCCCTGGCACGGTTCGAGTTCCGGGGCAAGAAGGATCTCTGGTTCTGGTTCATCACCAACCGCATGATCTCACCGATCGTGCTCGCCCTGCCGTTTTTTCTCATCGCCCGTCTGTTGGGGATCCTGGACAAGCACATCACCCTGATCCTGATCTACCTGACCTTCAATCTGCCCATCGTGATCTGGATCGTCACCGATCAGTTCCGCAGCATTCCCCATGAACTTGATGAGGCGGCGCTGATGGAGGGAGCCTCCCAGTTCCGGATCATGTCGGCCATCTGCCTGCCCCTGGCCGCCCCCGGTGTCGCCGTTTCCGCCATCTTCTCATTCATCTTCTCGTGGAATGAATTGATGTTCGGCCTTGTCCTGACCCGGAATGACGCCAAGACCGCCCCGGCCATGGCCGTGTCGTTCATGGAAGGCTACAACCTGCCGTATGGCAAGATCATGGCCACCTCGACCCTGATTGTCATCCCGGTGCTGATCTTTGCCCTGCTGGCCTCACGGCAACTCGTCCGTGGTCTGACCATGGGTGCCGTCAAGTAACACAATTCATGTCGCGTCCCGCCACAAGCGCATTGATCAATACGGATGAGCAGCTCCTTGTGCGTCTGGCGTGGGCGTGCGAGATCCAGAACATGACCCAGGCGGAAGCCGCTGATGCCTTCGGTCTCACCCGGCTACGGGTCAACCGTACGCTGCGCGATGCCCGGGCGCGCGGAATTGTCCGCATCTCGATCAACTCGCCACTGCGACCCTGCGTCGAAATCGAGAGTGCACTGGCACGGCGTTTCGGTCTCGATTCAGCCACCGTGGCCCCGGTGGGTGGCGGGACCTGCGACCACCACACCCTCATCGGTGCCGCCCTCGGCCAGTTCCTCTCGCGGTTTCTCGGCCGCAAGGACGTCACACTCTTTGGCATGGCCTGGGGCAACACGCTCAACATGGCCACCCGGTTCATCGAACCCCTCAATCGCCCCGATCTCGAAATCATCTCGTCTATGGGCGGGCTGACCAAGGGCTCCGATGTCAACATCTACGAGATCACCACCCGGCTCGCCGATCTCTGCAATGCCGAGCACAGCTACATGACCGCCCCCATCTATGCATCCAGCGAGGCCAGCCGCACCATCCTGCAGGAACAGCAGGTCTTCCGGCACTCCATCGAGAAGATCCGGGCCGCCGACGGGCTGGCCATGGCCGCCGGGGCCATGGAGGACTCCCTTCTCCTCGCCGATGGTCTGCCCGAGGATGTCACCAGTGATGACCTCATGGCCGCCGGGGCTGTCGGCGACATCATGGGGTATTTCCTCGATGCCACCGGCGCACCGATCGATCATCCCATCAATACCCGTGTCCTTGGCATCGATCTTGCCGACCTTGATGCCCTGCCCAATGTCATCGTGGCGGCCGGTGGACCAAAGAAGGTGCCAATCATCTCTGCCGTCCTCAAGCGCGGCTGCGTCAATCACCTGATTTCCGACGAGGCCACCGCCCGGGCCATTCTGGACCTCGATCCGTGAGTCTCCTTGCCGGGATTGATCTCGGATCATCCGGTCTCAGGATTGCCCTCATCACCCCATCGGGCCGCTGTCTGGCCAGTGCTGCCCATCCCCTTGCCACCGCCATCCCCCGACCGGGGTGGAGCGAGCAGGATCCCGGGGACTGGTGGACTGCCACCTGCACACTCCTCGATGAACTTGCCGCGGCCCATCCTGACCTGATGGCTCGCCTGGCCGGAATCTCCCTGTCGGGCCACATGCTGGGGTCGGTGCTGCTCGACAGCGCGGACCGCCCCACCGCCCCCTGCATCCTCTGGAATGACCAGCGCGCACTTGCCGAATGCACCGAACTCCTTGCCCGTGTCCCGGAGATTGGCACCCGGACCGCCGGCCAACCCGACCCCGGCCTGACCGCCCCCAAACTCCTCTGGCTGGCCCGGCACATGCCCCCTGCTCTTGACAAGGCCACCATCCTGCTCCTGCCCAAGGATTACCTCCGCCTCAAACTCACCGGCGAGCGGGCCACCGAGCGAACCGATGCAGCCGGCACCCTGCTCATGGACTGTCGATCGACGGCCTGGGATGACACACTCATCGCCGCCGCCGGCTGGGACCGGTCAAGACTCCCGCCCTTGCTCGACTCGTGGGACCCTGCTGGCCAGTTGCGCCCGGAACTCTGCCAGCGCTGGTCGACACCGAGGACAGTCATCGTGGCGGCCGGCAGTGGCGACAATTTCGCCGGAACCCTCGGAGCCGGGGCCACCCGCCCGGGCCAGGCAGCCCTCAGCATCGGCACATCCGGCGTGCTCTGCTGCGTTGATGAGGGATTCCACCCGGCACCCGCCCACGCCATCCTCACCGCTCCCCATGCCGTACCGGCAACCTATCTCTCCATGGCCGTCATCATGAGCGCGACCCAATCCCTCGAATGGCTGGCCGGCATCACGAACACGACCGTCGATGACCTTGCCACCCTGGCTGAACGCCGGATCGCCGAGCAGGGACCCAGCGGTCGGCCGCTGGCCCGCCCGAGTCTGACCGGCATCCGCACCCCGCACAATCGCATGGACGCCTCGGGAATTCTCACCGGCTTTGCCGCCAGTCATGACCGGGCCGACATCGCCTATGCCTTCATGGAAGGCATCGCTTTCCAGTTCCACGAATCCCACCTTGCCCAACGTGCGGCCGGCGTCCATCTCAGCACCATTGCCGGCATCGGGGGCGGCACCCGCTCCCCCGTCTGGGTCCGCCTGATTGCCACCCTTCTCGAGACCTCCATCACCATACCCCGCGACAGTGGTCTGGCCGCCTGCCGTGGCGCCGCCCGCCTGGCCCACGCCGCCACAGCACCCGCTGATCGGGATGCCATCCTCACCCGACCCCTCCCGACCGCCGGAACCGTCACCATGGATCCCGACCCGGCCCTGCACCCGGCCCTGATCGACCGCTTTGCAGCCTATCGCCACCTGCCCCTCACCCCCGACCCGCCGCCGGTGATTGACAGGTCCGGTGCATCGGCTAAGGTCACATCATGATGACTCCGGCCCGACACTGCTCCTGCACCGCGCTGCGGCGTGTCCCATGACGGTCAGCCCGGGGATGTCCCATTCTCTGTTGAAACGCATCAGAGTGGTGCTGCCGATCATGGGGTCTCTGCGGCGTCTTGGAGCGTGTCAAGGGGGCGGCATCCTCGCGCGTGGCAGGGGGACGGCCTCGCCGGTGGCGGGCGCGGGCCGCCCTGCGGCGAGGCCGCGGCGGGTCGGCCGTGCAACACCGGACACCCTTCTTTGCCCCGAGCCGGCCCGCCTGCGTCCACCGCAGCCCCATCCTGGCATGGCGTCAGCATCTGCCAGTCCAGACAGGGTCGGCCGCATGACCCTGGGCCCTGATCCATGCTGTGGGTGAGTCCATGCTGTGGGTGCTGGCGCGCAACGGGCGCCGGTCCGCTGGCCGGACCCGCATCCGGATCGCATCAGGACCCCCAGAGGGTGACCGGGATCGGGGATGGCGCGAGCCCCAGCCGGGGCCTCGTCGCCCCCGCGCTGCGACCGGGCGGGCGGGTGTGGCCTTCGCCATCGATGCCCCCACGATCAGACCCCACGATCAGAAGCTGGCCCCGATCCTCAGAGCCCGTCCGGCCGGGGCCGCCCGTCGCTCGGGACGGCAACCCGGTCCCGGTCCGACACGACGTGCGGGGGCTGCCCCGCCCGGCATGGCCATGACCCCTCGGAGACCCGGGCCAAGCTCCTGTGGAGAGCCTTCGGGGCCGGCCACACGGTCAGGCGCTGGGCAGGATGGGGTGGCCGACGGGCGGGATGGTGGGGTCGAGCGGGCCATGGTGGCGAGTCCTTGCCCATGACAGAGGATCCCGAGCCCCTCAGGCTCGGGGGGACGCACCACCACCCGGGTTGGAACGTTTCAACAGGGAGTGGGACGATCCCGGATTTTTGCCGAGGCTGCCTGGTGCAACCGGCCCAAGACTCGGGCGCCTGATCGGGACATGTCTGCCTGGCGCCATCAGATCGAAACGTCTTTGCGAAGAACAGGGGAGTCCGGGGCATTGCGATGCGCCTTGACGAGACGGTGAAGAGCTTCGCGGCCGTCATCGACCTCGCTGCCGGGGTGATTGCAGCCCGGTACGTGTCAACAGGCCCTAGTATCCCGTCGTCATCGAATTGATGCCATTTGATGGCCCGCACGCTTCCAATCCGTGACGATCTCGTCTAATCGCGGCCCCAATCAAGCACACGTCGCCCCGATGGGCCGCCGCGGGGCGGCCCATCGGGGCAGACAGACAACCAAAGGCAGGGACCCATGACAGCAGACAACACGACGACCCAAGCGGCGCCACCCGTCACAGCAGGCCGCAAGATCTACAGGGTGACACTGGCAACCGACGAGCGCACCCAACTCCAGGCGATCATCGACAGCGGCAAGGGGTCAAAGGAACGCCGCAAGCGGGCCCATATCCTCCTCCTGGCCGACACCGACCGCACGGGAGGGCGTCGCAGGGATGCCGACATTGCCGATGTCCTCGGTGTCGGGACGGCAACGGTAGAACGGGTGCGCAAGCAGTGTGTGCTGGACGGCGTCGACGCCGCTCTTGAACGCAAGGTGCAGGTCAACCGCAAGGCGCGTCGCCTGGATGGGGCGGGCGAGGCAACGCTGACCATGCTCGCTTGTTCACAGCCACCCGCAGGCCAGGCCCAGTGGACGCTGCAGCTGCTGGCCGACCGGCTGGTGGCCCTCAAGGTCGTGGACACCATCTCCCGCTCCACCGTCCACAAGACGCTCAAAAAAACAGTCTCAAGCCCTGGCTGAGCCAATGCTGGTGCATTCCCCCCAAGTCGAGTGCCGACTTCGTCTGTGCCATGGAGGATGTGCTGGAAACCTACAGTCGGGACTTCGCCAGCGATGAAGTGCTGGTCTGCCTCGATGAGACCTCCCGCCAGCAGACCAGGGAGACCCGCACGCCCCTGCCCACCGCCCCGGGCCAGCCCGCCGCCTACGACTTCGAATACGAGCGCAACGGCACGGCCAACCTCTTCATGCTGACCGCACCCCTGGCGGGCTGGCGGCATGTCAAGGTCACGGACCGCAGGACCCGGCAGGACTTTGCCCATGTCCTCAGGGACCTCGCCGACACCCATTTCCCCGACAAGACGATCGTGCTGGTGATGGACAACCTCAACACCCACACCCTGTCGACACTCTACGACACCTTCCCGCCGGCCGAGGCCCGCCGCCTGGCCGAGCGCTTCGAGATCCATCACACACCGAAACACGGCAGCTGGCTGAACATGGCGGAGATCGAGATCAATGTCCTGTCCCGCCAGTGCCTCAATCGTCGGATCCCCGACCGGGCGACGCTGGTGCGGGAGGTGGCGGCCTGGCAGGCCCGGCGCAATGCCGACAGGACACCGGTGTGCTGGCGGTTCCGGACCGAGGATGCCCGGATCAAGCTGACGTCGCTGTATCCATCAATTCAATGACGATGGTATACTAGGCTGTGTACTTAAATATTGACAGATCTGTCTGGAGCTGCGAGAGGAGCCAAAAAACCATCAGGCAGGAGCAGACCCATGAGCGGACACCGCCACGACATGACCGATGCCGAGTGGGCGATCCTCCGCTCGGTGCTTCCCCAGAGACACCAGGGACCCCGCCGGATCCATGACCGAAGGGTCATGGATGGTATCTTCTTCGTGTTGCGCACCGGCATCCCCTGGCGGGATCTCCCCGAACGCTACGGTCCCTACTCGACCTGTTTCAATCGCTACAACCGCTGGAGCAGGAACGGCACCTGGGCCCGGATCATGCGGGCCCTGGCCGAGCGGACGGATGGTGATGGAGGCCCGGTCGGACCCGTGCGCCTGCGCATGCTGGACTCCTCCGTCGTGCGGGCCCACAAGCATGCTGCCGGGGCCCGCCGCGACGGCCCGCCGCCGCCGATCGGCCGGAGCCGTGGCGGTCGGACGACCAAGGTCCATCTCGCCCTCAGCGGGACGGACGCGGTGCAGGCCCTGGTCCTGACCCCGGGTCAGGCCTCGGACTGTGCCCAGGCCGAGGCGCTGCTTGCCGACCTTCAGCCGGGGACGACCGTCCTCGGTGACAAGGCCCATGATGCCAATGCTGTCGTCCGGTGCATCGAACGGGCGGGGGGCCAGGCGAACATTCCCTCCCGGTCCTGCCGCAAGATCCCCCGGCCCTTTGACCGCACCCTGTACAAGGGTCGCAATCGGATCGAGCGGTTCTTCGGCAGGATCAAGGAATTCCGTCGCGTTGCCTCGCGCTACGACAAGACCGCCCGCAATTTCCTCTCGGCAATCCAGCTGACGGTCAGTCGCTTCCTGCTGCGGGCTCTGGCGAAGCAATTAAATGGGTACACAGCCTAACCCATCACCCAGGGCCCCTGATGCAAGTGGTTCATTTTATGCAGATGCATGTTTTCCCTCCAGCCGCCGGTGCCCGCGCTTCCAGGAGGCCACGAGGTCATCCGGATCCCGGCTCCAGCGGAAGCGCCGGGCCTCGTGGGCGCTGGGGTGGTCCATGGAACCCGCCCCGCCATGAACCCTCGAGCGGAGCGAAGACGGCGTTCCCCACCCGCTGGCGGGTCCGTTGCGCATCGAGTCCCTCCACCGCGTTCATCCACGAGGCCGAGGTCGGCGCGATAGGGCTGTCAGTGGCCGAGGATGGGGCGAGGCCCATCAAGGTCCCGGCATGTGCACGAGATCGTGCGCATGCCGCATCGGGACGAAAGAGTTCGGCACGACCGGGAGAGGGCGCGCCTCGATCCTATCGTCCGATAACATCGGGAAGCTCTACGCTTTCAGATGCTCCGTCATGTAGCTGCGCAACACGGCGTTGATCCGTGTCTGGTACCCCTTGCCCCCAGCCTTGAAGAAATCCAGCACATCCGCATCGAGACGGACGGAGATCGCCTGTTTTGGCCGCGGCAGGGTCACCTGGACTCTCGACCAGTCGAACGTCCCCTCGTCGGAGTCCCTTTCGGGCTCGATCCCCTCCGTCGCTTCACGGTGCAGACGTTCCCAGTCCGTTTGCCCCTCATGCCGCTTGCGGCGTGCATCATCGAGGGTAACGCTTGTGAAATTCGCTTTTTTCATTTTTCCTTGCCCGGCGTGCCGTGATGATTCGAATTTTGCTGTCCCGGTATATCCACACGACCGAGATCATCAATCCATCAAGATCGCCTGTTGTGATCCAGCGCTGGTCATCTGGATGATTCTGACTCGATGGGGCATATGTCGTGGGCCTTCCATCAAAGATTCGGATTGCATCGGTGAAATCGATGCCATGTTTTTCAATTGCCAAGAGGCGTTTATCGTCATTCCATTCAAATTGCTGTTCGGCCGTATCCGGCATGGCGTTCTCGTCTTGCTGGCGGGTTCATGGCACTGTCCTTTCCGTTGCTCGTGGAGCCGGTTCGATTGACCCACTCTCAATCAATACGCATTGTATATACAAATTGATCCTGCATGTCAAGGGGGCAGGACTTGTCCCAAATCCGCCACGGGGCCCAGTGTTCCCGGATCCCCGCCCCGATTCGCCCGCCAGTCCGGCGCGGGGCCGTGTCTCGCCATGCTGGCCAGGCTCAAGGGTCTCCACGCTCTCCCCAATCCCGGATGACGCACCCGGGGCTGGCATGCTGGCCAGAGAGATTTGGGGTGGGGGGATGGAAAGTGCTGCGAAAGATGGGATATGATCGAAAGATTCCGAAGAGACATTTAGGGCCTGTTGACACTCGCCCGCCTATCGTCTCTCCCTACCCCCTACGCACGCCCGGAATGGGCGACATCCCCTTGGCAGGAGCCGATTCCCATGAACAGATACCGATCCCTTCGCACCGACCGCATGCGGCGGCGCATCGAGCCCCTCTGTCCCTGCGAGGTCGGCGACCCCGGCGGCGGCAACCGCCTCGTCCTCGAGCAGACCTGCACAGGTGCGCCCGCCCTGGCACGACCTGCTCGCCCGCTTTAGCAAGTGGAACTCGGTGTTCCAGCGCTTCCGGCACTGGGCCCGGAAGGGCGTTTTCGACCGGATCTTCAAGGCCGTGTCGGACGTGTTCGACCGCGAATCCGTCTGCATCGACGGCACCGTCGTCAAGGCCCACGCCAAGGCGGTCGGCTGCGCGACGACCTCGAATCGCGTGGCATCGCGGTAGCGATTCCGGCCAAACGGAACCGCCGACACCCCCGGGAGCATGACTGGAATGTGTATGGCTGGCGCCACCCGATCGAAACGTCTTTGCGAAACGCAAGGTGTTCCGGGGCATTCCCACCCGTTCCGACACGACCGGCACGCGTTTTGCAGCGGTGATTCACCTGGCGGCGGGCGTGATTGCGGTCCGGTGCGTGTCAACAGTCCCTAATTTCTTGCCACCTGCCCCTCATCCCCGACCCGCCGCCGGTGATTGACAGGTCCGGTGCATCGGCTAAGGTCACATCATGATGACTCCAGCCCGACACTGCTCCTGCACTGCGCTGCGGCGTGTCCCATGACGGCCCGGTACGCCGCCGGCGTTGACTGTTCCACCCAGACCACCAAGGTGATTGTCGTTGACATCGACACCGGCAGGGCCGTGGCCCTGGGCAAGGCTGCCAACATTGTGCACCGCCGGGGTCCGGCCAGCGAGACGGACCCCCAGGACTGGTGGACTTCCCTGCGGCAAGCGGTGGCGGATACAGGGCGGGCTGGTGACATCGGTGCCCTCTCCATTGCAGCCCAGCAGCTGGGACTCGTGACCCTGGATGCCGCCCACACACCCGTGCGCCATGCGATTCTCTGGGATGACACCCGCTCGGGTGATGCGGCCGTGATGCTCCATGACCAGCTTGGGGGAGCCCGGCACTGGGCTGAACGCGTCGGCACGCCGCCCCAGGCGGGCTTTACCATTGCCTCCTGGGCCTGGCTTCGGGGTGCCGAACCTGCCAATGCCGCCCGCACAGCCCATATCCGTCTGCCCCATGACTACCTGACCGAACGGCTGTGCGGTGCGGCTATCACCGACCGGGGCGATGCCTCCGGCACTGGATGGTGGTCAAGCCACACCAACGCCTATGTGCCCGATGTGCTGGCCCTTGAGGCCGTCGCACTCACCTCCGAGATGTTGCCTGAGGTGCTGGCGCCTGACCAGCAAGCCGGCACCGTGCGGCCATCAGCCGCTGCCGAGATTGGCCTTCCGGCCGGCATACCCGTCGGAACCGGAACCGGCGACAATATGGGGGCCGCCCTCGCCCTCGGGATCGACATTGGACAACCCGTCATCAGTCTCGGCACATCAGGCACGGCCTATGTCCGCTCCCAATCCCCATCACAGGATGCCGAGGGTCGCATCTTCTCCTTTGCCTCGACCTCCGGTGATTACCTGCCACTGGCCTGTACCCTGAACGCCACGCTGGCCGTTGATCACATGGCCACACTGCTTGGCATTGACCGTGAAGATGTCGCCAGCGGCACCGATGCCGTTGTGCTGCCGTACTTCAATGGCGAACGCCTGCCGGCCTACCCGAATGCCCGCGGCAGCATTCTGGGTCTCGATGGCACCGTGTCGGCCCAGGAACTGTTGCTGGCCACCTACCAGGGAGCGGCGTTCTCCCTGCTGCAGTCCATCGAGCTTCTCGACTGTTTTGGCTCCGGCATCGACCCGGAGGCCCCGGTCATTCTTGTTGGTGGCGGTGCGCAGGGTCCTGTCTGGCAGGAGACAGTCAAACGCCTCACTGGCCGGCCTCTCCTTCTGCCCGACAGTGAGGAACACGTCGCCTGGGGGGCTGCGGCCCAAGCCGCCGGGTTGTTGACCGGTGAACCCGCAATCGAGGTCGCCCGCCGCTGGAAGATCAGTGGTGGCGCTCGGCATGATCCGGTTCCTCGGGACACCGCCCTCCTTGATCACCTCAACGCCATCAAATCAGCCATGCACGGGGTCAACGACCAGAAGCTCTTCCTTTGACCTGGAACCCCTTCACCAGCGAATCAGCGCTCCCGATTGTGCTCCGT
This sequence comes from Paracoccaceae bacterium, assembly GCA_965215545.1. Classification (GTDB taxonomy): domain Bacteria; phylum Pseudomonadota; class Alphaproteobacteria; order Rhodobacterales; family Rhodobacteraceae; genus MPNP01. Next base: position 1,814,943 of record OZ244066.1, on the reverse strand, counting down.
GCCCATCAGACATCTACGACGAATCGGCCTGCAGGTCCTGGTAGAACTCATGGGCAATTGAGGGCTTTGTATCTTCATGGACAACCTTGCCAACAGCCTGGATCATGGCCACGGGATCCGCCGCCTGGAAAATGTTCCGTCCCATGTCCACACCGGCCGCACCCTGATCAATGGCCTTGTAGGCCATGTCAAGCGCCTCCAGTTCGGGGAGTTTCTTGCCGCCGGCAATCACGATCGGAACAGGACAGGCCGCGCAGACTTTCGCAAAGCCCTCCTCCACAAAGTAGCTCTTGACATAATGCGCCCCGATCTCTGCCGCGATCCGTGTCGCAAGGCCAAAGTAACGGGCATCACGGACCATGTCCTTGCCCACGCCCGTCACGGCGAGCGTCGGGATGCCGTAGCGTTGACCCGCATCGATCAGATCGATCACGTTCCTGATGGACTGATGCTCGTAGTCGGACCCGATATACACCTGCGCTGCCATGGCACACGCCCCCAACCGGAGCGCATCATCCATGGCCACGGCCACGGTCTCGTTCTCGAGATCTTTCAGGATTGAATTGCCCCCCGAGGCCCGCAGGACAACCGGTTTGGTCACCGTGGGCGGGATCATGGACCGGAGTGCGCCACGGGTGCACATCAGGACATCGGCATGGGCAGCAAGGGGGAGGATGTTGAGATCAATCCGTTCAAGGCCGCGTGTCGGGCCCTGGAAATACCCGTGATCGAAGGCCAGCATGACCGTACGACCGGTCTCGGGCCGAAAGATGCGACTCATCCGGTTTTTCAGACCCCAATCGTAATGGGCGTTCCCCTTGATGATGAATCCATGCCTGTCCTGGGGGACATCCAGACCAAAATCCTTGCCATCCTTGACGTCATCGATGTCTGCCATCGCAGATCTCCCTTTCCTTCCGATTGTCCTTTGCCGCCAACCCGTCCCGCATCATGCGGAACGCGGCGTTCATGTCCTGAAATGCCCGTTCCCGATTGCCGGCTTGCATCACGGCGCTACCACTGACGACAACATCCGGGGCAGCCGCCAGGATTGCCGGCAGAGTCGCATGGGTGACACCTCCATCAAACCCGACGATTGCCGCAGGCAGTCTCTCCCGGAGCGCCGCCAGCCTCCCACAGGCCGCAACGATGTCCGGCGAGCTCCCGTCGCGCGGGTCGAGGGCCAGGACCAGGACATAATCGGGGTCCCTGGCAAAGACCGCCGCACAGCCATCAATGGGTGTCCCCGGCATCAGGGACACGCCCGCCAGGATCTCCCGGCCAGCCTCGCTGCCGGCCTGCCTGATGGCATCAAGGGCCGCCCCGGGATCAGTGGCCTCGGCATGGACAGTCACAATGTCCGCACCCGCTTCAACACACCCCGCGATGTGTCTCTGCGGGTTTGCCACCATCAGATGCACATCCCGGAGGGGTTCCGGCGGCAATCCCTTCATGAACCCGGGACCACCGGTCAACTGGGGCACGAACACACCATCCATCACATCGAAATGGAGGATATCGCAGCCCCAGCTGCGTGACTCGGCGACCTCCGCCGCCAATGCCGACAGGTCACCGGCAAACACGCCCAGACTGATGCCAGCAAAGCGTTTCCTTATGGACACCGGACCATCCCATCCATTCCTGCGCCAAGAGTCTCAAGGGTCACCCGCTACAGATGCAGCGCGCAAATGTCCACTTGATGACCACAATCTCTCGATGCCTCCTCGCGGGCGGGATCGTCTTGCAGGGAGCGATCAACGGGGCCGGCGCGTATTGGTTCCCTGCACCCTTGCTGCTCCGCACTCCAGCCGGCGACCACCCGCCATGATCTTTTCCCGCCATGCGGTGGCCGACGGGATGAAGAGATCCCGCCCGGAGCAACAGAGGATCTGCTGATCCTGTGTGGTGCCACGTTCCCGGAACGGAAGCAATCCGCCGCCGGGTCGGGTCATCAAGGCTGCCGTCCACCGAACCCACGCCTCACAGGGTTGCCCGGTACGCCTTCAATGGTCATGAGGTTGCGTGATCCCGGGGTGGCGAGGCAAGTCACCGGCAATCCTCCGTCAGGACCGGTACATCTCCATGCCGCTGGGCAGGACCGCATTGATCCGCATCTGGCAGCCCCTCCTCCGGCCTTGCGGACACCAGGACACAGGACATCGGCATCGAGATTGCCTGCTTGGGGATGGGGTCCTGTCTCTCTGGACCGCGGCGACGATCAGTCTGTCCAGCTGACCGGCGTCCTCCGGTGTTCCTCGCCCGGCCTTTCCGCTGGCTCGCATGGCGGAGACGGAGGGATTCGAACCCTCGAGACGGTTTCCCGCCTACTCCCTTAGCAGGGGAGCGCCTTCGACCACTCGGCCACGTCTCCGCCGGTGTCATTAATTCAACCGGCCAAAAACAGGCAAGACGGTTTTCATCCATCACGTCCACAATCCCTCCCGATTCCGCCATCAATCAGGAGAGCGTCCTGTCAATCATTGACGCTGCTCCGTCCCGGCGCCGTGTCACGATCTCGGCAACGCCCCAACGGGTGCATGTCCTGCAAAACAGGATCTCTTGCCCCTTCACCATCGCATGCAATGCTGCCGACACCCCGCCCAACAGCGGCCGTGCTCCGGTGCCGGGGCAGGCTGTCAGGACCGAAGACCCTGCACGACCGTCCCGACCCCAAAGCCGCATCCCGGGCCAATGCGGCCGTCTCGGACAGGCGGCCCGGATGCCGGATTCGGGTGATCCGGTCACCGATCCTGGAGACCGACAATGTTGTTGCAAGGGATCCGAAGTGCTGGCAAGACGCGTGCCCATGGGGAACGTCAGGACCCCACCCTGCCGGCTGGATCCGGAACGGACGTCCGGCAGGTCCAAGGAGAGATCCTGTTCGGGATCATGCAAGGGACCGGAGGAACAAGTCAATGGGTACAAAACAGGCAGGATCGGAGCGGGATGCGGTGTTCGACTGGCTGGATCCATTGCATCTCGAGATGGGACTTGACGATGACGAAACCCTGATTCGCGATGCAGCAGCGGCCTTTGCCAGTGACGTCCTTTTGCCGCGCGTCACCGATGACTATCTGGAGGAGTCAACGCCCCGGGATCTGTATGGCACCATGGGGGACGCTGGCCTCTTTGGCATCACGGTGCCCGGGGCCTACGGGGGATCAGGCGCGGGCTATGTGGCCTATGGGCTGGCCTGCCGCGAAATCGAGCGAGTGGATTCCGGCTACCGGTCGATGATGAGTGTCCAGTCCTCGCTGGTCATGTATCCGATCCTGACCTACGGCACGGATGACCAGCGCAGCAAATACCTGCCCCGATTGGCCGATGGGACCTGGGTGGGATGTTTTGGACTGACGGAGTCCGAAGCCGGATCAGATCCGGGATCCCTGCGGACCCGGGCCGAGAAGACAGCCGATGGGTATTGTCTCAATGGCAGCAAGACATGGATCTCGAGTGCACCGATCGCTGATGTGCTCGTCGTCTGGGCCAAGTCCACACATCATGATGGCGCCCTCATGGGCTTTGTCATCGATCGGGGAGTCCCGGGTCTCTCGACGCCGAAGATCGAAAGAAAACTCTCGCTGCGCACATCGATCACCGGGGCCATTCACCTCGAGAATGTGAGGGTCGGAGACGATGCCCTCCTGCCTGGCGCAACCGGGTATTCCGGTCCATTTGCCTGCCTGAACCGGGCCCGGTATGGAATCGCCTGGGGGACGATGGGGGCCGCGCAGGACTGCTGGACCCGGGCCCGGCAGTACGGACTCGACCGGCAGCAGTTCGGACGGCCCCTGGCCCAGACACAGCTCTTCCAGAAGAAACTTGCCGACATGCAGACTGAGATCACCCTGGGCATGAATGCCGCTTTGGCCGTGGGTCGGCTGATGGATACCGGGCGGTTCGCGCCCGAGATGATCTCGCTCATCAAGCGCAACAACTGTGGCAAGGCCCTCGAGATTGCCCGCATGGCCCGCGACATGTTCGGTGGCAATGGCATCCAGGCCGAGTACCATGTCATGCGCCATGCCCAGAATCTCGAGACCGTCAACACTTATGAGGGCACGCATGACATTCATGCCCTGATCCTGGGTCGAGCCCAGACCGGTCTGCAGGCGTTTTCCTGAGATGGGCATCGAACGGGTCCGGGGGCACTGTGTCCTGCTGGCGGCCCTGACCCGGGAATTCGAAACGACCCGACCCTTCGCGGGTCTCCCGATCGGCACCGGCATCCATCCTGAGCCCAGGACCGCTTCCCCGATCCTGGCCCTGAAGGCGGTGGTGCAAGGGTGATCGCTTCGGGCACCGCTGGTGAGGCAATTGTTGTCCGATCCGATCACCAACACCGGGACTTCAAGAAACACAGGTCTCGCACTGATGCAGTCAAACTGGATAATGCATGCATGACTGTTGGGGAATGATCGACCATGCCAATGCTGACCGCTCGCAACGTGCCTGACAAAGTCCACCGCGCCCTGGGCGCACGGGCATCCTTGCGTGGCCACAGCACCGCGGCTGAAGTGTGGGCCATCCTGAGGGAGACTGTGCTGCCGGAAGGTTGCGGGGCACTGGACTCCCGGTTGCCCGCTGTCGGGCTCACCGAGGAAGAGTTTGCACATTTCGTCCAACGCGACGGCCCGGTCGGTCGTTTTCGAATGGTCGTTGTCGACGGAAACCGCCTACTGCCCGGGTGATCGGTCTCGCCCGCCCGGGCCGACTCGTCGCGGATTGCCGGGTGCCAGTGCCACCATCCGTAACAACCCCCCAGTCCTCTGACACCCAGCGGGCCGCACTGCCATCCCGGCCCGCTGGTCCGGCCCGGGTGGCCCCTCAGGGATCGCCCCCCGGCCGCCGGCGTCGCCGGGGGCAGGCACACCAGGGCGAGGTGGATCTGCCGCTCGGTCCGGTGGCTGTCTGGGGACCCCTCGGGGGCCCCAAACGGCCGATCAGGGCCTCTTGAGACCAGAGTCGGGGCCGCGGCGGGGTGATCGGAGTGGCTGAGCGCGGGGGTGGCGGTGGCACAAGCGGGGTTTTCTGGCAGGCACAAATTACCTCACTCCCTGCGACGGCGAGGCGATGGATGCGGATTCGGCGGGTTCGTGCCTGTCCATACCGGCAAGATGGGCGCTGGCGACTGTCAGAACAAGTGACGAACATAGTGCTGTCCGCGCCTGGCCGCGAGTGTCGTTGAATCTCGTGCCCGAAGGCACTTGCATGAACCGCAAAAGGACGATACCAATATGCTAGCAATTCAGGAGACAAGCCGATGGCAGCAATTCATGTGAGACAGCTCGACGGCGATGTGGTGGACCGCCTCAAGGCGCGCGCCTCGTCGAACAACCGCTCTCTGGAGGGCGAGGTGCGCCACATCCTCGAATGCGCTGCGGACGACGACATGGCGGCGAAGCGGGCCAGGTTCCTCGCAGTATCGGACCGGCTGCGGGAGAAAACCGGGGGCCGCAAGCAGACCCCAGCGGAAGTGCTGATCCGCGAGGACCGCGACCGCGGCCACCGCGACGAATACTGATGCGTTTCGTGGTCGATGCAAGCGTGGCAATCAAGTTGTTGGTTGACGAGTTCGACTCGGGCGCCGCGCGGGCGCTGGCAGCGAGCGGACAGGAACTGCACGCACCGCGCCTGATGGTTGCGGAGGTTGCCAATGCACTCTGGCGCAAGGCGCGACAGGACCAGATCGAACGTGCGGATGCCGGTGCCGCCATGGCCGCGCTGTCCGACATGCCGATCCGTTGGAACGACGACGAGACGGTGGGCGCGGACGCGGCTCGTTTGGCTCTGGCCCTCGACCACCCTGTTTATGACTGCCTGTATCTCGCGCTCGCGCACCGCATCGGCGCCAGGATAGTGACGGCGGACCGCCGATTCGCGAACGCCTTGGCATCGACCGTGCATGTCGAATCGGTCCTGACGCTGTCCGATTATGTGAAGACGTAATGATCGCGAAATTTTTTCATCCCGGGCCTGTCATGCGTAACCGTTCGGCGAGCTTGCCGACCACCGCCCCACTTCACACGACAAATCCCATTTCAACAAGAAACCGGGACGGCCCTTTCGGGCGGTCGCGGCAACACTCGGCCCGGCTCAGAACCAAGCCTTCCTTTGCGCGTGCAATCGCGACAAAGCAATTTTGTCTTTCCTCTTCCATCTCCGGGCTCGTATCGCCTTTCTGACGACTCTGGAAGGATGGAATCACATCTTCGGCGAGTCCGATAACATGGACATATCGAACTCCCTTCGTAACTGTCCAGGCTCTTCCCGACCGCCACGCCTGGCCCGCCGCGTGTGTGCCTGACACTGTCGGTCGTGTCCCCATCAGTTCGGCACCCAGGACAGGCAAAGGCGCGGTGACAGGCCGCAGGCCGGCCTGTCCGTCGGGTCGACCGCCCGGCAGCGCCATGATCGTCCAGAGCTGGTGCCACGGCGGGCGTGGCCGGAGGTGCTGATGGGCCGGATTGTCGGGATGGAATCCGCTCCGGCTCACTGATCGCCCTTCGGGGCCTGGGGTTCCCGGCTCAGGAGCCTGAACAGTTACGAATCAGGTCGACATGGTCGCTATCGGTCGCTACCATTCCGGCATGAGATCGGTCGGCATCAAGGTTCTGAACAGCAAGCTGAGCGAATACGTCCGGCTTGCGGCGGCCGGCGAGACGATTCTGGTCACTGACCGGGGTCAGGTGGTGGCTGAACTCGGCCCCCTCCGCGAGACCCGCAGCCCGATCCTTGCTGATGCTGTCCTGGCCGAAATGGTCCGCTCCGGCGTGCTGACGCCGCCGAGGCTGAAAAACACAGGACCACCGCCCAAGCCCAGGCCGGTTGCCGCGCTGGAAGATGTCCTGGCGGATCTGGACGAAAGCCGGCGTGACCGGTGATCTATCTTGATACGTCCGTCGCACTCGCGCATCTTCTGGCAGAAGACCGCCAGCCACCCGCTTCGCTCTGGAACGAGACACTCTGTTCAAGCCGGCTGTTGGAGTACGAGATATGGACCCGGTTGCATGCGCTCGGACTTGCAGACTCCCACAGTGAGGCAACACACTGCCTGATCGGGTGCATAACGATGCTGGAGCTGTCCCCGTCGGTGCTGGCACGAGCACTGGACAGATTTCCCCGACCCGACGCACCGCGCACTCTCGACGCCCTGCATCTGGCATCGTGCGCCCATCTCGCCGAACACAGACAGGGGGTCACACTCGCGAGCTAAGATCGGCAGATGAGCGATGTGGCTCGCGCAATGGAGATCCCGTTATTCGATCTGGAGGGGCTGCAAACCGCATGATCATCGCATTGATGTTGACAACCCGCGACCCCACACCACATTTTCCCGATTGACCAGGGTCCGGCAGGATGATGTGTCCTGCGCTGGCCCAGCCTTTGGATCTGTTGCGGCAGCTCATGACAGTCGGGCGATCCTGCCTCTTCGCACCGGACGGGGGTGTCTCTCTCGTCATTGCAGCCTGCCGTTCCCCAGCGGTCCATTGCGGGCAGGCCCTGCAAGAGGGTCAATCCCGGGCGAGCAGGACGGAGGCTGTGCTTGATGCCTGTGGTGATGACATTCTGCTGACTGGAAGGTTTTATTGACACTGGCACTTCGTTATACGATGGACGGGAGAAGGGTGATTGCCACCATTCATGGTTCCCGAGGGGATTGGATAGAAAGGACCTGCCATGGCGCTCGACATACCACGCCCGAATGATCTGCAAGCCTGTTGGATGCCCTTTACCTCGAATCGACAATTCAAGAAGGCGCCGCGCCTGCTCCGGTCGGCGGAAGGCATGTACTACACCACGGTCGATGGCCGCAAGATCCTGGACAGCAGCGCCGGACTCTGGTGCTGCAATGCCGGTCACCGCAGCCCGCGCATCGTCAAGGCAGTGCAGGACATGGTGCATGAGCTGGATTTTGCCCCGTCATTCCAGTTCGGCCATCCCAGCATGTTCGAACTCTCCAATCGCATGCTGGATATCCTGCCCGACCATATGGCGCATGTCATGTTCACCAACTCGGGTTCAGAGGCGGTTGAAACGGCCCTGAAGATTGCCATTGCCTATCATCGCGCCCGCGGCGAGGGGCAGCGTTTCCGGTTGATCGGTCGCGAGCGTGGCTATCACGGCGTCAACTTCGGTGGAACATCCGTCGGCGGGATCGTCAACAACCGCAAGGTCTACGGGGCACTGCTGGCCGGGGTTGACCACATGCGTCACACCCACCAGCTGGACAAGAATGCCTTTTCCCGCGGCCAGCCTGAACACGGGGCGGAACTGGCCGATGACCTTGAACGCATTGCCCAACTCCATGGTCCCGAGACCATCGCTGCCGTGATTGTCGAACCGGTGGCAGGGTCGACCGGCGTCCTGATCCCACCCAAGGGATATCTTGAGCGGTTGCGGGCCATCTGCGACAAATACGGCATCCTGCTGATCTTTGATGAGGTCATTACAGGATTTGGCCGGCTTGGCAGTCCATTTGGCGCCACTCATTACGATGTCATGCCGGACATGATCACCTGCGCCAAGGGGTTGACCAACGGGATCGTCCCGATGGGTGCCGCGATCTGTACCGCCGAGATCCATGATGCCTTCATGACGGGGCCGGAACACCTGATCGAGCTGTTCCACGGCTATACCTATTCGGGCAATCCCGTCGCCTCGGCCGCCGGACTCGCTGCCCTTGAGACCTACCGCGAGGATGGTCTTTTCGAGAATGCCCGGCAATTGGCACCGGCCCTCGAGGAGGGCGTGCATGCGCTGGCAGATCACCCCCATGTCATCGATGTCCGCAATGAGGGCATGGTCGCGGCCATCGAGCTCGAACCCTATCCTGATGCACCGACCAAACGGGCCAATGAGATCATGCGCGAGGCGTTTGACCGTGGCCTGATGATCCGGGGCACCGGCGACATCATGGCTGTCTCACCACCCCTGATCGCCGAGCAGAAACATCTCGATGAGCTGTTCGAAATCCTGGGGGGCGTTCTCAAGGACGCGGCCTGAGGCGACCTGCGGAGGGAGGCGATATGCCGGGGCAATCAGACAACCTGCGCATTGATGATGCCCGACTTTGGGAGTCCATTCATGACATGGCCGCGATCGGCCCGGGGGTTGCCGGCGGGAACAATCGCCAGACCCTGACCGATGCCGATGGCGCCGGACGCGAACTCTTCAGGACCTGGTGTGAGGCAGCCGGCTGCCGGATGGGCATTGATGCCATGGGCACCATGTTCGCCGAACGGCCCGGCACCGATCCCGATGCCCTGCCGGTCTATGTGGGGTCGCATCTCGATACCCAGCCCACCGGCGGCCGCTATGATGGCGTTCTGGGGGTGTTGGGGGCACTGGAGCTGGTCCGGGCGCTCAATGACGCCGGGATCAGGACCCGGCGGCCCATCGTCATCACCAACTGGACCAATGAGGAAGGGACACGCTTCGCTCCGGCCATGCTGGCATCCGGCGTGTTCGCCGGCATCCATGATCTGGACTGGGCCCTGGACCGGGTCGATGCCGATGGCCTGCGTTTCGGTGATGAGCTCAAGCGGATTGGCTGGCAGGGCGATGAGGTGGTCGGCAGCCGCAAGATGGCGGCCTTCTTTGAGTTGCACATCGAACAGGGTGCCATCCTTGAGGCCGAGGAGATGGACATCGGTGTCGTCACGCATGGCCAGGGATTGCGCTGGACCGAGATCACCGTCACCGGTCGCGAGGCCCATACCGGTGCCACGCCGATGACAATGCGTCGCAATGCCGGTCTCGGCATGGCCCGGATCCTGCAACTCGTCGACGAGATCGCCTGGCACCATCAACCCAATGCGGTGGGATCCGTCGGTCATGTCGACATCTTTCCCAACAGCCGGAACGTCATTCCCGGTCGGGCGGTGTTCACCGTCGATACCCGGGCCCCGGACAAGGATGTGATCGAAGCCATGGTCACCCGCCTCGAATCCGGGGCGCGGCGTATCTGCAATGAGTTGGAGCTTGAGGTGGAATTTGCCACGGTCGGGCAGTTTGACCCGGTGACATTCGATGCGAACTGCGTCCGGGCGATCCGCGATGCTGCCGAGCGGCTGGGCTACCGCCACCGCGATATCGTCTCGGGGGCCGGGCACGATGCCTGCTGGATCAATCGGGTTGCCCCCACAGCCATGGTCATGTGCCCGTGTGTGGACGGTCTCTCACACAATGAGGCCGAGGAAATCACCCGCGAGTGGGCGGCGGCGGGAACCAATGTTCTCCTGCACGCTGTCCTCGAAGTCGCCGAGGTGGTGACGGGCTGACCGAGACAGAACTGCGCAGGGGATGTTGCCCGGCGAGGAGGAGCAGAAGATGAGTCGTGTTGTCAAGGGTGGAACCATCGTCACTGCGGACCGCAGTTTCAAGGCGGATGTCCGGATCGAGGGGGAGACGATCGCCGAGATCGGTCCCGATCTCACCGGGGACGACTATGTGGATGCCGAGGGGGCCTATGTGATTCCCGGCGGCATTGACCCCCATACCCATCTGGAAATGCCATTCATGGGCACCACGGCCGCCGAGACGTTCGAGTCCGGAACCTGGGCGGCAGCCACCGGTGGCACCACCATGCTGGTGGACTTCTGCCTGCCGGGTGAGGATGGCTCGATTGTCAATGCCATCAACGCGTGGCATCGCAAGTCGACACCCCAGATCTGCTCCGACATCGGTTACCACATGGCCGTGACGGGCTGGAACGAGACCATTTTCAACGAGATGAAAACGGCCGTCGAGATGGGTATCAACTCCTTCAAGCACTTCATGGCTTACAAGGGGGCCCTGATGATCGAGGATGATGAGATGTATGCCTCGTTCACCCGTTGCCGGGAGCTTGGCGCACTGCCGATGGTTCATGCCGAGAATGGCGACATCGTGGCCGAGCTCCAGCAGAAATATCTGGCCGCCGGGATCACTGGACCGGAAGGCCATGCCTATTCCCGCCCCCCGGAGGTCGAGGGCGAGGCGGCCAATCGGGCCATCATGATTGCCGATGCCGTCGGGGTCCCGCTCTACATCGTGCACGTCTCCTGCGAGCAGGCCCATGAAGCGATCCGGCGGGCCCGCCAGAAGGGCATGCGGGTCTATGGAGAACCCCTGATCCAGTTCCTCACGCTGGATGAGAGCGAATACCACAACAAGGACTGGGACCATGCGGCCCGCCGAGTGATGTCGCCCCCCTTCCGCTCCAGGGACCATCAGGAGGGTCTCTGGAACGGCCTGGCAGCGGGATCCCTGCAGGTTGTGGCCACGGACCATGCCGCATTCACGACCGAGCAGAAGCGGATGGGTGCGGAGAATTTCACCCTGATCCCGAATGGCACCGGTGGGCTTGAGGAACGGATGGCGGTCCTCTGGACCGAAGGTGTCGAGACCGGTCGGCTCACTCCGACCGAGTTCGTGGCGGTGACCTCCTCCAACATTGCCAAGATCCTGAATATCTACCCGCAAAAGGGCAGCCTTGAACGCGGGGCCGATGCGGATATCGTCGTCTGGGATCCCGGGATCCACAAGACCCTGTCCGCCACAACCCAGAAATCCGTTCTGGACTACAATGTGTTCGAGGGGGTCGAGGTCAAGGCCCAACCCCGCTACACACTCTCGCGTGGTGAGGTCATCTGGGCCTGGGGCCAGAACTCGCAACCCCGACCGGGGCGGGGTCGGTTTGTCCCCCGCCAACCCTTCCCGGCGGTCCATGGTGCTGTCTCGCGCTGGAAAGAGCTCAACTCACCCCGCCAGATCACGCGGGATCCGCTCAACATTCCCTCCGGGATCTGATCCCCTGGCAGTTGATGCCATGGCCATCACACCCGTCCATTGAAACTGTACAGTTGCATGAAGGTGTCGCATTGACGGAGCCGGATATCGTCATCGAGGCCCGGGACCTGGCCCTCGATTTTGCCACCCGCGACGGGACGATCGCGGCGCTCAGCAACGTCAACCTGGCCATCCGCCGGGGAGAATTCGTCTCGTTCATCGGCCCGTCCGGTTGCGGCAAGACCACATTCCTGCGGGTGATCGCCGCTCTCGAGACCCCCACGGCCGGCACCGTGTCGGTCAATGGCATGACTCCGGACGCCGCCCGGCGGAGCCGCGCCTATGGGTATGTGTTCCAGGCCGCCGGCCTCTACCCCTGGCGCAGCATCCTTGCCAATGTGAAACTCCCTCTCGAGATCATGGGCTATGATCGGGAAGACCAGACCCGCCGGGCCCGGAATGCCATCGAGCTCGTGGGACTCAAGGGTTTTGAGCGTCGTTTCCCATGGCAACTCTCGGGTGGCATGCAGCAGCGGGCCTCGATTGCCCGGGCCCTCTCGTTTGACGCGGATATCCTCCTCATGGACGAACCCTTCGGGGCTCTCGACGAGATCGTGAGGGATCACCTCAACGAACAGCTCCTGTCGCTGTGGGACCGCACCGGCAAGACCGTCGCCTTTGTGACCCATTCCATCCCCGAAGCCGTCTATCTCTCGACCAGGATCGTCGTCATGAGTCCCCGGCCTGGCCGAATCGTCGATGTCATCGACAGCACGCTCCCCAGGGAACGACCACTTGAGGTCCGGGATTCAAGGGAATTCATCGAAATTGCCCAACGGGTCCGCACCGGCCTCCGGGCCGGACATGACGATGCATGACGCTGCGGGGCCAGCCAGAGTCCGCCTGCCCCTGAGCGCCCGGTCCCGATGGGTCCTTGATCGGGCCCTGCCGGTCCTGACCATGATCCTGGCTGTCATCGTGATCTGGTATCTGGCCGCGGCCGTCATGAACACGACCCTCATCCTCGATCAGGCCGAGCGGTTGGGCAAGGAGGTCGAGGCCCGCGCGGCCCTGGTTGAGGCGATGAGCCATGCCCGGCCCCAGCTGCCTGCCCCCCATCAGGTCGCCATCGAGATCTGGTCGACAACCGTCGAACAGAAACTCACCTCACCCCGCAATATCCTGTTTCATGCCTGGGTGACCCTGTCGGCCACCCTGCTTGGCTTCCTGATCGGCTCGCTGCTTGGCATCCTGCTGGCCATCAGCATCCTGCACAGCCGGGCCATGGATTACGGTGTCATGCCCTTTGTGGTGGCCAGCCAGACCATCCCGATCCTCGCCATCGCCCCGATGATCATCGTCATCCTCAATTCGGTCGGGCTGGCAGGCCTCATCCCCAAATCCATCATCTCGGCCTATCTGAGTTTCTTCCCCGTCGCCGTTGGCATGGTCACGGGGCTGCGCTGTCCCGACCGGATGCAGATCGATCTCATGCACACCTACAATGCCACCCCGGTCCAGATCCTCTGGAAACTGCGCACGCCAGTCTCGATCCCGTTTCTCTTTTCCTCGCTGAAGATCGCCATTGCGGCCTCGCTTGTGGGTGCCATTGTCGGCGAGTTGCCCACCGGTGCCGTGGCCGGTCTCGGCGCTCGCATGCTGACCGGCAGCTATTATGGCCAGACGATCCAGATCTGGAGCGCCCTGATCACCGCTGCGCTGCTGGCCGCCACGCTCGTTGGCCTGATCACTCTCATCCAGCGGCGGGTCATGGCCAGCATGGGAATGATGCAATGACCGCACTGATCCTTGCGCTGGTGATCTGGGCGTTGGCCTGGTGGCTCAACTGCACCCTGGCGGCCCGACCGGCCACGCCGGTCATCCGGTTCGCCATCCCGGTGATCTTCGGGATCACGATCGTGCTGATGTGGGAACTGGTTGTCCGCGGTCTCGATGTGCCCGGGGTGATCCTGCCGCCACCCTCGGCCATTGCGACCGCCTTCGCCACCAGTCTCGATATCCTCTGGATCGATCTCGTCCAGACCTTCTTCAAGGGAGCCCTGAGCGGTTATGCCATCGGCTGTGGATCGGCGATCCTCTTTGCCATCCTCACCGACCGCTCGGCGTTCCTCAAACGGGGACTCCTGCCGCTGGGCAATGTGTTTTCCGCCCTGCCGATCATCGGCACCGCACCGATCTTCGTGATGTGGTATGGGTTTGGCTGGCAATCGAAGGCGGCCGTGGTGGTGGCCATGACCTTCTTTCCCATGCTGGTCAGCACCGTGCAGGGCCTGCAGGCCTCCGGCCCCATGCAGCGGGACATCCTGCGCACCTATGGGTCGTCCTACTGGCAGACCCTGGTCAAACTGCGGATCCCGGCGGCCCTGCCCGCCATCTTCAATGGGCTGAAACTCTGTACGACCCTGTCCCTGATCGGGGCTATCGTGGCCGAGTTCTTCGGCTCGCCCATCCAGGGCATGGGCTTTCGGATCTCCACCGAAGTCGGTCGGCTCGCCCTCGACCTGGTCTGGGCGGAAATCATGCTGGCCGCCATCACCGGCTGCAGCTTCTACGGCCTGATCACGGCGATTGACAACAGGGTCACTTTTTGGCACCCTTCCCGACGACCATGACCAGCCACAAGCCAGTCCGGCACGATCCCCACCGGGGACGCGGATGGCTTGTCACACGATGAAAGGACGCACATGAGACGATTTCCAGGATTGCTGACCGCCCTCGCCCTCGCCCTTGGCCTCGGGAGCGCCCTCCAGGCCGCCGACGCGCTGACCCTGCAGTTGAAATGGGTCACCCAGGCCCAGTTTGCCGGCTACTATGTCGCTCTCGACAAGGGCTATTACACGGATGAGAACCTTGATATCACCATCAACGCCGGCGGACCCGACATCGCCCCACCGCAGCTGATTGCCGGTGGTAGTGCCGATGTCATCATCGAGTGGCTGCCGGCGGCCCTCGCAGCCCGCGAACGGGGCCTGCCCCTCGTCAACATCGCCCAGCCCTTCAAGTCATCGGGACTGATGCTGACCTGCCGCAAGGACACCGGCATCACCTCACCGGAGGATTTTGCCGGTCGGACGCTCGGCGTCTGGTACTTCGGCAACGAGTATCCGTTCCTGAGCTGGATGAGCCAGCTGGGCATCCCGACGGACGGGTCCGAAGGTGGCGTGACGGTCATCAAACAGGGTTTCAACGTGGACCCGTTGCTCAATGGCCAGGCCGACTGCATCTCGACAATGACCTACAACGAGTACTGGCAGGTCATCGATGCCGGCTACACGCCCGACGACCTTGTGACCTTCAAATACGAGGATCAGGGGGTCGCAACCCTTGAGGACGGCATCTATGTGCTGGAGGACAGCCTTGACGATCCGGCCATGGTCGATGCGCTCGTGCGTTTCGTCCGGGCCTCCATGAAGGGCTGGAAATACGCCGAGGCGAACCCTGACGAGGCGGCTGACATCGTGCTGGCCAATGACCTCACCGGAGCCCAGACCGAAGTACACCAGCGGCGCATGATGGGGGAAATCGCCAAGCTGACCGCCGGCTCCGATGGCGCCCTGGCCGAAGCAGATTTCGACCGGACAGTCGACACCCTGCTGGCGGGCGGTTCGGACCCGGTGATCACGAAGCGGCCCGAAGGTGCCTGGACGCACATGATCACGGATCAGGCCCTCTGACTCACGGAGCCATTTCCACTCTTGCCAAATCAAACCGAGGGCGGGCAACACGGCCCGCCCCCGGGCGTGGGTCGTGACTGCGTCCACGGCATGACCACGACCCTTGCCAGCGATCCCGGCGAGACACGCGCTGTCTATGAGGACAACCACCTGCTGCTGGCGCTGTGCGGGACCCATGACGAGAACCTCGACCGGATCGAGAAAGCCGCTGGCGTGCAGATCATCCGGCGCGGCAATCACCTCGTGCTGGCGGGCAGCCCTGCCAACCGGCGTCGGGCCAAGACCGCCCTTGACCGCCTCTACGCCAGCCTCGCTGGCCGCAGCACACTGGATATCGGCGCCATTGACCGGGCCCTGAAGCACCCCAGGCCGGCACCGGAGTCATCGGGGGATCCTGATGAATCCATCACCATCATCACCCGAAGGCGACGAGTCACACCATTCACGGACCGCCAGGCGGACTACATTGCCGCCCTGATGAGCGGGGATCTGGTCTTCGGCATCGGTGCCGCCGGCACCGGCAAGACCTATCTTGCCGTTGCGGCGGCGGTGGCGGCCCTGATCGATGGACGGGTCAACCGGATCATCCTCTCACGCCCCGCTGTTGAAGCCGGTGAACGGCTGGGCTTCTTGCCAGGCGACATGAAGGACAAGATCGATCCCTACATGCAACCCCTCTTTGATGCCCTCAGGGCCTTCCTGCCCCTCAAGACCCTCAGCCGCCACCTTGAGCAGCAGACCATCGAGATTGCACCACTGGCCTTCATGCGCGGCCGAACCCTGAGCGACTCCTTTGTAATCCTTGATGAGGCCCAGAACACCACCCGGTTGCAGATGAAGATGTTTCTCACCCGCCTCGGCCACGGCACCCGGATGGTCATCAACGGGGATATCACCCAGATCGACATCCCCGACGGCCGCCGCTCCGGCCTCATCGACGCCCGCAATCGACTCCGGGGACTCAGCGGTGTGCAGTTCGTGACCTTCGCGTCGTCGGATGTTGTCCGCCACGGTCTCGTGGCGCGCATCATCGATGCCTATGCCCAGGACAGTTGAATGGTCAGATGCCATCACGGTCGCCGTTCGCATCGACGATCCCCGCTGGCACAGCATTGACATCACCCAACGGGCCCGCATCGCATGCCATGCTGCCATCCATGCCGTCGCCACCAATGAATTCCCAATCCCGGCTGGCCGGCTCTCCATCAGCCTGCTGGCCTGTGACGATGCCACCATCCAGGCCCTGAACCGACAATTCCGCGACCGGGACCAGTCCACCGATGTCCTGTCCTTTCCTGCCCACACACCCCGCACCCCTGACCGGCCACACGATCACTTCCTCGGTGATGTAGCCCTGGGGTATGACTCCTGCCTCAAGGGCGCCAGAGCGGCAGCCACGCCCCTGGCCGAGCACATCGTACACCTCGTGGTCCACGGATGCCTGCACCTGCTGGGATTTGACCACGACACGGATGACACGCACCGAAAAATGTCACAATTGGAGGCCCGGGCCCTTGCAATGATCAAGCCTTATGATCCATAGGACAAAGGGCAGGCATCTGGTGCCTGCCCATGGAGTTGGACGCAGGAATGCATGACAGGTCAGGACGGCCATCAGGTCCGGCATCCCGTACGATGCCATCTGACACGCACCCCACGTCCGGTCGCAAGGGTCTCTTCGGTCTCTTTGCCCGAGCCAGCCCTGACGAGGCCGACAGCGACAGACCGCCCGACGAGGACCCCGATCCTGCCGAGACCCCCACCCCATCCGAGGCAACCCAGGATGATGTCCCCGTGGTCGGTGACGTGATGGTGACCCGGGCCGACATCATCGCCGTGGCGCGCACGGCCTCCCTTGCGGAACTCGTCGATGTCTACAAGACCAGTGGCCGGACCCGTATCCCGGTCTACGATGACACGCTCGACAATCCGCTCGGATTCGTCCATCTCAAGGATATTGCCCTGGAATACGGGTTCAATGGCAAGACCCATGATGTCTTCGACATGGCCCGCTGGCTGCGCACCCCGCTCTATGTCCCCCCCTCGATGGAAATCGCCAACCTGCGTGAGACCATGCAAGCCGAAGCCTGTCATATGGCCCTGGTCATCGATGAGTATGGTGGGGTGGACGGGCTGGTGACGATCGAGGACCTGCTCGAGCATCATTTTGGCAAGATTCTCGATGAGCATGACAGCCCGACCGATGATCCACACCGGCTGCGCGAACTCACCCCCGGCATCTACGAATGTTCCGGCCAGACCCTGCTCAGGACCATCGAATCCGTCTATGAACGGCCCCTCTTTCCCACTGATGACGATGAGGAAATCGACACGATCGGCGGCTGGATCTCGGATGCCTTCAACCGCATCCCGGAAATCGGGGACAGTCTCCTCATCGACGAGGACCGGATCAAGGTCACGGTCATCAAGGCCGATGCCCGCAAGGTCAATATCCTCCGACTCAGTCCCCACGCCCCGACCTGATAACGGGTCATGACCAACGCCCGCCAAGGGGCCACAACCCGTCCACCAACCTCCCCGCCCCTCCTCCTTTCCCTCTTTGCCGGCAGCCTCGCCGCCCTCGGGCAGGAACCCCATGCCCAGCCCCTGCTGCTGCTGGCCGGATTTGCCCTCATCTTTGCCCTCGATCGCCTCAGCCCCGACCGCCCCACCAGTGCCCGCCTCGGTGGCCTCTTCGCCTTCAGCTATTTTGGCTTCACCCTCACCTGGCTCATCCACCCCTTCCAGGTGGATGCTGCCAGCCATGGCTGGCTGGCCCCCTTTGCCCTCGGTCTGCTGGCCGCCGGTCTGGCCCTCCTCTGGGCCCTGGTCTTCTGGCTGGCCCACACCCTCACCCCCGCGCCGGCCTGGCGAGCCGCCACCACGGCCCTCACCCTCACTGCCATGGAAATGCTCCGCGAACATCTCCTGACCGGTTTTCCCTGGGCCCTGCCCGGCTACACATGGACCGACCAACCGATCGGGCAGGCCGCCGCACTGGTCGGCATCCATGGCCTGACCGCCATCACCCTCATCTGTGCTGCCCTGCCCTTCATCGGCCCCCGCCGCCTGCCTCCGCTGCTTGCAGCCCTCATCATCCTCGCCACCCTCCACGGCTTCGGTCAGCACCGCCTTCGCCAACATCCCACCGAAACCCCCGCCGGCCCCCTCCTGCGCCTTGTCCAGCCCAACATCCCCCAGGCGGAAAAATGGGCCCCGGACCTGGCCACCCGCAACCGCGACCGGCTGTTTGACCTGTCCCTTGCGCCCTCTGACACCGATCCGGCTCTGATCCTCTGGCCCGAAACCGCCATCACCTGGCGCCGCCTCGATGCCACCCCGGACCTGGCCACCGACGGCGACAGCCTCCCGCCGGGCCAGACCATCCTGACCGGAATCGTCCGACAGGATGCTGGCACCATCTACAACACCGCCCTGCTGCGCCACCCGGACACCCCCCTCACATTCACCGACAAGATCCAGCTCGTGCCCTTCGGGGAGTATGTCCCCTTCGCCTCCCTCCTCGCCCGGCTCGGTCTCGGCCCCCTGGCTGCCGGGGATCCGGCCGGATTCACCCCCGGCACCGGCCCTGGCCTCCTGGCCATCGACGGCATCGGTCCGGTCCGGGTCCTGATCTGCTACGAGGCCATCTTCCCAGGCCAGGTCCGCCGGGGACCCCGACCCAGAGCTCTCGTCCAACTCACCAATGATGCCTGGTTCGGCATGCATGCCGGGCCCCATCAACACCTGGACCACTCCCGCATGCGCAGCCTTGAACTTGGCCTGCCACTCTTGCGGGTCGCCAATACCGGTATCAGTGTTGTCACCGACGGTCTCGGACGCATCCTTGCCCACCTGCCCCATGACCAGGCCGGCATCATCGATGCCCACCTGCCTCCAACCCTTCCGGCAACACCCTATGCCCGGCTGGGCGATGCCCCTCTTGGTGCCCTCCTGGCACTCGGCCTTCTCTTGCAGACACTCCTGCGAGTTCGTAACATGGCAGGTCGGCAACAGGGACAAGACCATCCGAAGGATGCCTGTCCCCGCCGCGCCACGGCAGACTGTCAAGGAGTGCATCATGGCCCATGAGTATGAGTTTACATCCGAATCCGTCTCCCGGGGCCACCCGGACAAGATCTGCGACCAGATCTCGGACTCCATCCTCGATGCCTTCCTGACCGAGGATCCGCACGCCCGGCTCGGCTGCGAAACCATGGTCACCACCAACTGGGTTGCCGTCGGTGGTGAATACCGGGGACCAAGGACCGTTGTCGACGCGGTCGAAACCATCGTCCGCGACTGCATCCAGTCGATCGGCTATGAACAGGAGGGGTTCCACTGGGAGACGGTCGCCATCGAGAACCGGCTGATTGGTCAGTCCTCCGACATCGCCAGGGGCGTCGATACAGGCGGGGCTGGCGACCAGGGTCTCATGTTCGGGTACGCCATCGACCAGACAGACGACCTGATGCCGGCCCCGATCCATTACGCACACCGGGTGCTCGAGGCTCTTGATGACCACCGCAAGACCACACCTGACAGTCCGCTCGGGCCCGATGCCAAGTCCCAGTTGACCTTCCGTTACGTCAACCACCAACCGGTCGCCATCAGTCGCATTGTGGTCTCGACCCAACACCAGTCCGGCCTGAGCTCGGATGATGTCCGCGCCTACATCCAACCGATCATCAGCCCGGTCATCGACCCGTATCTCGAGGAGGACACGGTCTGGCTTGTCAACCCGACCGGGGAGTTCGTCCTGGGCGGCCCCCAGGCGGATGCCGGACTGACCGGCCGCAAGATCATCGTCGACACCTACGGCGGGTCCGCTCCCCACGGTGGCGGGGCGTTCTCCGGCAAGGATCCCACCAAGGTGGACCGCTCAGCCGCCTATGCCGCCCGCTACCTCGCCAAGAATGTTGTCGCTGCCGGCCTGGCCCGCCGCTGTCTCATCCAGGTCTCCTACGCCATCGGCGTCGCCGAGCCCACCTCGCTCCTCGTCGACACATTTGACTCCGGCACGGCCGACCCGGCGGCCATCCGCCGTCGGCTTCTTGAACTCATGCCCATGACACCCGACAGCATTCGCCGCTCCCTGCACCTCAACAATCCCATCTATCGTCCCACCGCCGCCTATGGGCACTTCGGCCGCCAGCCCGGCCCCGGTCATGCCTTCTCCTGGGAGCGCTGTGATCTTGTCGACAGTCTCAAGGACCTTGCCTGAGCCACACACCCACATGCCATTCCGCCCCCTCCACGGCCAGCGCCGCGGGCGGCCCCTCAGCCCCTCCCTGCGCACCCATCTCCAACATCTCGATGACTACAACGTCTCCGCTGCTGTCACACAAGCCCGACAAACCCGCCGCAGCCTGGATCCCACCACCCTCTTTCCTGCCGCCACCACCATCTGGCTCGAGATCGGGATCGGTTCCGGCGAGCACCTCGTCCATCACAGCACCGCCCATCGCACCATCGGTTTCATCGGCTGCGATGTCTTCATGCGTGGCATTGCCAGCACCGTCGGCAAGCTCCGGGCTGCCCAGCCGACCAACGTCCGGATCTATCCCGGCGATGTCCGCGATCTCCTTGATGTCCTGCCCGACCGGTCCATCGCCTGCACCTTCCTGATGTTCCCCGATCCCTGGCCCAAGCGCCGCCATCACAAGCGCCGCTTTGTCAACCCCGCCACTCTCGACCCACTCGCCCGGGTCATGCCCCCCGGAGCCGAGTTGCGGATTGCAACCGATGTGGCTGATTATGTCCGCCAGACCCTGACAACACTCCAGATCCACGGCACCTTCGAATGGACCGCCCGCCGCCAGGCGGACTGGCAGACACGCTGGCCCGACTCCATCCCCACCCGCTACGAGACCAAGGCGCTCAGCCAGAGCCGTCGCTGCACCTACCTGACCTATTGCCGTCGGGACTGATTCCCTGCATCCGCCCCAAACCGTGCACCAAGCCCCTCCATGAGCGGCAGGAACCCGGGGAAACTGGTGCTGATTGGACCGATATCGTCAACGCCGACCGGAGCCCTGGCGGCCAGTCCAAGGCACAGGAAACTCATCGCAATCCGGTGATCATGGAATGTCCGGCAGACGGCATCGCCCGCCACGGAACCTGGCCCCTTGCCATGCACCGTCAGTCCGTCCCCGTGCTCGGTGACCTCGACACCACACCTCCCGAGACCGTCCACCATGGCCGCAATGCGGTCGCATTCCTTGACCCGCAACTCACCCAGACCCCGCATGACGGTGTCCCCCTCGGCCATGGCGGCAATCACGGCAAGGATCGGAAACTCATCGATCATGGTCGGCGCCCGCTCAGGAGGCACCACAACCCCACCCAGAACCCCCGACCGCGCCTCAAGATCGGCCACAGGTTCCCCTCCGGCCTCACGCCGGTTCACAAGGGCCACGCGCGCACCCATCTCATCCAGGGTCACAAGAAGCCCGATCCGGGTGGGGTTGATCCCGATCCCCGGCAGCGTGACCCTGGACCCCTCGGTGATCAGACACGCCGCCAGCGGAAAGGCCGCCGAAGACATATCGCCCGGAACCGTCAGGGCCTGCGGCGTCATCTCCACATGGCCATCGACATGGATATGCCGCTCGGCGCCGACCTCTTCCACCACCAGTTTTGCCCCGAAGGCCGCCAGCATGCGTTCGGTGTGATCCCGCGTCGGTGCCGTCTCGATCACCGTCGTCCGTCCCCGGCAGTTCAGGCCCGCATAGAGGATCGCTGACTTGACCTGGGCTGATGGCACCGGCAGGGCATAGGTCACCGGCACCGGCATCGCAGCCCCCCGCAGGGTCAGCGGCAACCGGCCCCCTGAGCGCCCCTGAAACCGCGCCCCAAAGGCACCCAGCGGCTCCGTGACCCGATCCATCGGCCGCGACCGGAGTGAGGTGTCACCAGTCAGGATTGCCGTCAGGTCACAGGTGGCCAAAGCCCCCATCAACAGGCGGACAGCCGTGCCGGAATTCCCGCAATCCAGCACGTCCCGGGGCTCGAGAAACCCGCCAACCCCCACCCCGTCAACCGACCAGCACCCATCGTCGTCCCGCTCGATCCGGGCCCCCATCTCCCGACAGGCCGCCACGGTCGCCAGCACATCATCCGCTTCCAGAAGTCCCGCAATCCGGGTCCTGCCCACACACAGCGACCCCGTCAGGATCGCCCGATGCGAGATCGATTTGTCACCGGGTACCGCCACCGACCCTGCAAGACCCTCCACAGGCCACGCCCGGACAGTTCCGGATCCATCCTCTGGCTGCATCTGTTCTCCCCTGCTGTCACGTCCCGATACCAACCCGGCCCCGGTCCACCCACTATGTCGCCACTCAGGTTTGTCAATTCCGCCCAGCCACACGCCCCGTCACAATGACGATCCGCCCGCAATTCGACATCATGCAGGCATCCATCAACACCCATTGCGATCCCCAATTCCGCTCACATCGCATTCCCCTCAGTCGCAGGAAGATTGGAAGAAACATCACAGACCGGCAGCCCGAGCAGCCGTTTTGCATTTGGCCCACATGGACGTGAGGGTCCACCGTCGATCATCCGCGCACGGGTCAAGGCCTGTGTTCGCATCCGTGCCCGACTCTCGGGACCGCGAGACGTCACACGTCACTCTGGAAGTTGACGGTTGCCGTATCATCATGATCGTGGCCATAAGCGGGGCACCGGACAGTCACCAGTTCACCCGGCAGTTCGCCGTGTTGGAGGAGTTCATGAACACAAAAACTGAATACGAGGGACGCCTGATCGTCTGCGAGCTGACATGGTACGACGCGACCAACATCCAATGGAACACTGGCCTTGCGATCGTCATGACCATCCTGATCATCGACACCATCGCCATTCTTTAACTGTATCGACCGACAATCATCACCGGATTTCAAACCCCACTCCCCCACACAATCCAAACTCACCCACCAGAACGGTCCGCTCCCGTCCACCCACCACCCATACACAGCCGGCGGCCCTTGTCTTGTCTCCCCACCACACCAATGACCAGATGAACACTTCTCATAACCGCTGCCGCCTTTGGCCTCATGGCCGGAAGTGCAGTGGCGTAGGACGAGATGATGGCCGAGGGGCCCGCCATCACCCTGGGAGGCAGTGCCGGTCTGGCAATGACCTACATGGGCGAGTTCAAGGATGCCAAGGGCATGACGACCCATGAGTCCCAGATGACCTTCAACCACTTCGTGAAGATCGGCCTGGCCGGCAAGGGCATCACCGATGGCGGCCTGACCTTCGGGGCCGATGTCCGCATCAACACCAACAAGGTCGATGACGCCGATGTCTTCATCGGCGGCGAGCTGTGGACGCTGACCGTCGGCACTCCGGACCGGGCCTCCGATCTCGGCTTCGGCATTGGGGATGTCGGCTGGGATGGCAATCTCGGTGTCGATGATGTGGCCGAGAACATCGGCAAGTCCACCGGTGATGCCCAGGCCCGGTTTGACCTGACGCTGGGCACGACCACACTGGCCATCTCGGTGGCGCAGTCAGAGGCCACGCCGTACAAGGCGGCGGTGCCTGCCAAGTATCTCGACATTCCCGCCCAGACAGTGTCCGTGCCGGCCCAGACGATCACCGTCAAGGGCGGAACCTTCACAGTGGCCGGGATAGCAGTGACGCTCCCTGACACAGGCACGGTCACGCTGCATAATGGTGAAGGCATCCCTGTTGCTGGCACGAATGTTGTCCTGCCGGATTACACGGGCACCATCGCCGGTGGGGGCACGGTGACATTGCCCGCATTGCCCGGAACGTACGGAATTAACGGTGTTGCCGGATATAGAGCAACCGCCGCCGATCCAGACGCACTGTCCATCTTTCAAGGTTATGTGACTGGAAAGGGTGAAGACGATACTCCGTATTATAGCGCGATCGATTTCAGGAGCCACCTCAGCCCGGGCCGCTACAGCTCAACGGCGGGCGAATCGGTGGAAGGTTTTTCTGGTAGCGGAATTAATGGGGCCCCCGCGACTTCTGTTGGTGACCAAGTTTTTTGGATTGCAACAACACGCACTCCCTCTGACGGCGAAATTATCGGGAGCACGATCGGCGATCCGCTCCCTCTGACGGGCCTTCAGAAGGAAAGTGATGGCAGTTGGACGGCCCCTGACAATTGGAATGGTGGCACTGACTCCGACACTGATCGGGATGCACTGGATCCCGACAATGCATTGCACAAGATCGCCATCGATGCCGCCGAAGAGTACATCAAGTACTTTGACCTTGGTGCAATCAAGGCCATTGGTGGTTCGGATGCCGAAGACGGTCCGCAGAATGCAGATGACTTTGATGACGCGGGCAGAACCATTTTGTCGGAACGGGCTGGTCTGAGAAAATTCCTTGGTCGTGGAGATGACAATCAAGTCACGACAATAATCGCTGCAACTCCTTCTCGCACCGGCACCTTGGACGGGGATGCTTCCGTCACTGTGACAGCCGACGGCGATGTCCAGGTGACTGACGGCACCGTGACCATCGATGGCGTGGCCTACACCCTTGAAGCCGGTGATGCCACGGTCACCGAGGGCACTGTGACTGTTGCGGATCAAGAGATCGAAGTTGCCAAACAGGACATCACCATTGCCGCCCGGAAGGTGGTACTGGAAAAGGCTGTCGCCGCAGTCATGGCCCAGAGCCAGAAGACCCATTGGGGCGTTGGTGTGAAGTCCGAACTTGGCCCGGTTACCCTCGGCCTCGGTGCGGACAGCAATGATGCCCTGATGTTCAGTGTCGGGGGCAGCATGGACAGCTTCGGTGGGAGTGTCTTCTATGGTCGCCGGAACATGGATGAGGGCGAGGACATGACCAGTCTTGGAGCTGAAGGCACATTCAGCGCCGGGGCTGGCACCAATGTCAACCTGGTCTATGCCCAGGCCGAGACCGGCAATGTCAAGGCAGATGGTTTTGGCATGGGTGTGACCCATGTCCTCGGCGGTGGTGCCAAGGTCCAGGCTGGCCTGGCCCGCGTGGAAGACCGTGACAAGTTCAGTGTCGGTGTTCTGATGGCCTTCTGACAACAGTCAGGGTCTGAAACGAATGAAGGGGCGGCCTTGGCCGCCCCTTCCTGACTGTGGATCGGCCGCAATCGGTCAGAACTTCATGGCAATCCCGACACTGAGCTTGTCTTGATCTTCAACCTGGGCAAAGCCCGCCTCGAGATTGGCGCCACCACCAAGGACATGGGTCACACCCACACCGAAGCCGTCCGCCTTGACATTGCCGGTCTCGGCCTGGGCATAGACAGCATTCATGGTCGTGCCTTCCGCGAAGGTGGCCTTGAACTCACCGCCCATGCTGCGGGTGTCGGCACCACCATCGGCGCCATCCTTGCGGCCATAGAAGATATTGCCGCCGAATCCGTCCATGCTGCCCCCGACACTGGCCAGGATGCTGTCATTGCTGTCAACGCCCAGTCCGAAGGACACCGGTCCCAGCGCGGCCTTCACGCCCGCCGTCCAATGGGTCTTGGACTTGGTGGCCGGAGTGACCATTGCCGCAACATGCTCCTGCAGGATGATCTTGCGTTCTTCCTGGGTGACAGACACGACCGGAGCGGTGCCCGTGCCATCCTTCAAGCGGTACTGTGCCGGGATACCATCCTCGCCGGTGCCCTCGACCTTTTCAAGGACGGCAGCAACGCCGGGTGTGGCTTCAGTGGCTTCAGTTGAGGTCAGCCCTGTCGTCCGCGGAGTGTCTGTGTTGTCAGTGCCATCAGGAGGATTAGCAGGAGGATTATTACCGACTGCATTATCGTCACCAAGATGGAAGGCATTTGAATACGCCCAGAAGGCATCAAGTGCATCGTCATAGCCTGTCGCGGTCTCTCTTTCGGACTCATCCCATACTGTTACATCAGCACCAGTAGGGTTGTCTTGATCACCAATAATGATATCGCCATCTTCGTTGCGATACCAATTGGCAAGGGACACAGTACGCTTGGTTATAGTTACCTGTCCTTTTTCATTGGTGGTCCGGCTAACTTCTGCTGCATAACCAACGGGACCCACGAATGGTGTTCTAGCGGTGGTGTCTCCAGTGCCATAACCCACTTCCCCGTTGAACACGAACTCCCGGTCCCTGTACGCTTTCTTGAAAGCGTCTTGGTACGGCTGACGCTCTGGTGCCTTGCGCAGCGTAAACCCTTCGGCCTCTTGTTGTGCAAAGTCGAACGATCTTTCATTGACCGGGTCACTTCCGGCAATGGCAACAAAATTTTCACTATCAGCGTCCCAGGTTGTGACTTGGAAATAGTGGGTTCCCTGCACTCCCGGTTTATACGGTGTTCCGGTACCATCCTTGATGACATACTCGGCAGGTTTTCCGGCAACGCCCGTGCCCTCAACCAACTCAATTTCAGCATCCACACCGGGCGCCACAGTCACCTTATCGACCGTCACCATGGTGGAACGCTCCGGCACTGCCGGTGTCACCGTCCGGGCCTGCCCATCTTCCTGTGCCACCGAGAAGGCCACAGTGGTCGCACCCAGCGTCAACTCAAGCCGGGCCTGGGAACCAATGGTCTTGAACGGCCCCTCGGCAATGTCATCGACACCGAGTCCGGTAAAGCCAATGTCACCCAGCGAGAAGGCCAGATCCGAGGCCCGATCCGGGGATCCGACAATGATCTTCCACATCTCGCCACCAACATAGACATCGGGGGCCGGGCCGTCCGTGCCATCGGAGCGGGCTTCCAGTGTGGCGGTGGCACCAAAGGTCAGACCACCGTCCGTGACGCCCTCACCGGTGAGGGTGATATCCATTTCGGAATGGAAGGTCGTGGAGGGTTCCATATTGACGGTGTTGGTGTTGCCAACTGTCGTTTCCCCCTTGTAGACAAGACCAAGTTTGGCACTGCCGCCAATGGAGATGGACGGCCCATCGGCCATTGCCATTTCATCCTGAGCCACCGCACTCCCGGCCATGAGGCCCAGTGTGGCAGCGGTTATGAGAAACGTTCTCATGTGTAGTGCTCCTTTCCAAAGGCATGGACCGTTCCATGCCGGAAAGGGGCTTTAGGCTGCCGACAGATGCCATTGTCGGCAAGCCCTCACGGGCCGAATACTTCCGCGACTACTACCAACGGAAACGCAAGGGCAATCCCGACTACCGCGCCAAGAACAAGCGGCGCAGCGCCGCCTGGCGGGCGGCCAACCCCGACTATGCGGGTGGCAAGAACCGGGAGCGACGGGCGGATCCCGAGAAGTATGGCACCGACAAGACCCGCAATCGGGACCTGATGCGGGTCAAGCGGGCGGATCCTCAGTACCGGGACCGGGAGAATGCCCGGGCAAGGGAGCGATATCAGGCCCGGAAGGCTGGCAGATCAGCCGTGTCATAAAGGCAACAGAGCCGGATTTCGCACCATCAGACCGCTGATTTTCCGACAATGGCATCTGTCGGCAACGGGGGGTCGGCCTCGGTCTTGGTGTCCGTCATGGGATGTTTTCTCCGGGGTTGGGGGTGGTGATGGGGGTCCTTTAGGGATGGGCGGGGCGGGAGGCAAGTCGGATCCTGCAGATGCCGGGGCAGGGAGGATTTGAACTTGGGTCGGCGCTGAAGCGTGCAGTCCAGCTGGTCGGGGGATTGGTGCCGTTTGCCTGACCGGACTCATGGAACGGGTCAGGCCCATGCGGCAAGTCCGCAGGATGGTCATCACTGGAGGTCGTCACCGGCTTGCCCTGCAGTGCGCCAATTTCGAATGAAGCGTGGATGGGGTCTCATCGCGCAGTGGGAGAAGTCCAGGTCGTTTGGCGATCATCCAATGTCGTCAAAACGATTTGTTGGCTGGATTATTGCATATCTTGTTGTCATATGGATTTGATGACAATCCAATGTCGTCAAAACGATTTGTTGGCTGGATTATTGCATATCTTGTTGTCATATGGATTTGATGACAATCCAATGTCGTCAAAACGATTTGTTGGCTGGATTATTGCATATCTTGTTGTCATATGGATTTGATGACAATCCAATGTCGTCAAAACGATTTGTTGGCTGGATTATTGCATATCTTGTTGTCATATGGATATTCAAACCATCATTTGGACACATAAGCACGTTTGGATGAAAATAAGGGGTGAGATGATTGACAAAAAAATATGACTTCGCGGAAGCCGCACACTATCAATTCGGTTCATTTCCACCCGATTCGTTGGACCATGAGTCCCTGCTCGGACCGCTGTTGGATGCGACCGCCATGCTGGCCCGTTATGATACCAAGATGTCGGATTTGATCAACAGTCATCTTCTCCTTGCTCCATTGGTAAGACAGGATGCTGTGGTCTCCTCGCGCATGGAGGGCACGATCTCCTCAATTGAGGATATCTATCGATTGGACGCCGAGGATGATGCCGGTCAAGCAGGGAGTGATCATGGTCTCCGTCATGACGATATCGAGACATGGCTGTATTCTCGTGCCATGCATGATGCGCAAATGGCATTGGAGGACGGGATGCCTCTGGGCGAATATCTGATCAAAGCCGCACATCAGAAATTGCTGTCCACTGGACGTGGTGCCAATAAAAATCCCGGACAATACAAGATTGAGCAAAATTATATCGGTGATCTGAGGAGCAGTAGGATTTCTTTTGTTCCCATCGCACCGGAACACCTTGCTCCTGCCATGGAGACTCTTGTCTTGTTTATCAACAACAACACAATGCCTCCATTGATCCGCACCGCAATTGCTCATGCCGAATTCGAGGCTCTGCACCCCTTTGTTGATGGCAATGGCCGTATTGGGCGCATGCTGATTACGCTCATGCTCTGGAGGCTGGGCATTCTGTCGCAGCCCTATTTTTTCCTGTCTGGTTATTTCGAGGAACACCGAGACGAATATCTTACAAGATTGAGAGAGGTCTCAGCCTCAGAAGACTGGAACGGATGGGTTGCATTTTTCCTCAGGGCTCTGGCAGGACAGGCGAAAGTCAACATCAAACTGGCAGATGAGATTCACGCTCTCTACACGGATATGCGCGAACGCTTCCGCGAAGTCCTGAGATCAAAATATCATGATCAAGCACTGGATTTCGTGTTTGCAAACCCGATTTTTCGTAATGAGCGATTGATCAGGTCCTCAGACATACCGCCAGCTTCGGCACGATCATTCGTACGCCGTCTGACCGCAACAGAACTGCTCCGTGTCATCATCCCGCCGGCCGGTCGGCGTCCGGGACTGTATGCTTTTGATCCGCTCCTTGATCTGTTGAAAGTCTGAACGCGCGGCCGCACATCGACCCGTGTCGGCAGGTTTGGCAAACCGGCATCAGTGGGATTGGCCCTGTTCTGCACATGGGACACAACGTTAGGACATGTTGGCATCCGACAAGTCCCATGGTTGGCAGAGATCAGGAGGGTCCTGAACGCGAGGGGCGGGTCAAGGGGTCTCTCTGGAGGTGGTGGGGCTGGAACGGGGCGTGATGGGGGCGCTGCAACGGTGTTCCCGGGATAGCATATCGGGTTTGTCTGTGGAAACTGGCCTGAACAGTCCTGTCAGGGTGTATGAGTCTGGAGTGTTCGATGCAGTTGGATGAGCGAATGGTGTTCACCGTGGCGGTTGATGGACCGGCGGCGGCGGGCAAGGGGACGATTGCCCGGGCGGTGGCCAAGGAATTTGGTCTGGCATTGCTGGATACGGGATTGCTGTACCGGGCGGTGGCGAGGCGCGTGATTGATCGGGAACGGGCGGGGCACACGGCCGATCCGGTGGCGATTGCCGGGGGATTGGATTCGGGGGATCTTGAGGGGAAGAGTCTGCGGACACTGGAGGTTGCCGAGAGGGCCTCGGTGGTGGCGGCGATTGCTGAGGTGCGGGCGGCCCTGCTGGCGTTCCAGAGGAACTTTGCGCGGCGACCGGGCGGGGCTGTGCTGGATGGGCGGGATATCGGTACGGTGATCTGCCCGGACGCCGAGGTGAAACTCCATGTCACGGCTCGGGACGAGATCCGGGCCCGGCGGCGGCACGCCGAGTTGGTTGCGGGCGGCGGTGAGGTGGAATTGGCCGATGTGCTGGCGGGTCTGCGGCAGCGGGATGAGCGGGACCGGACGCGGGGAGTGGCGGCCTTGCGGTGCGCAGAGGGTGCAATCTTGATTGACACGACGGAATTGACTATAGGGCAGTCCGTTGATCGGGCGATTGCCGCCGTGAAGTCAGGGATGAAGTCCGGATGAGATGGGCTTGCTGGCTTGTGTGACCATCCTCGCAGAACTGTCTTGTCGGGCGTTGGCCAAGCATGGGTTCCGGTCATGGGAATGAACAGGAGATTGCCAGCGCGTGGCTGAAACAGCGGTGATGGAGGAATTTGAAGCCCTCCTTGAAGAAAGCTTCACAGAGAAGACCCCCAGGGTCAAATCAGTGGTCAAGGGCAAGATCCTGTCGCTTGATGCCGGTCAGGCCGTTGTCGATATCGGTTTCAAGGTTGAAGGGTGCATTGATCTCAAGGAGTTCAATGGGCCGGGTGGACCGGAAGAGGTCGAGGTCGGTGACGAGATCGAGGTCTACCTTGACAGTGTTGAGGATGGCAGGGGACTTGCTGTCATCTCGCGTGAGCGGGCCCGGCGGGAAGCCGCCTGGGACCGGTTGCAGAAGGCCTTTGACAAGCAGGAAAAGGTCGAGGGCAAGATCTTCAACAAGGTCAAGGGCGGCTACACCGTCGATCTCGGTGGAGCGGTTGCCTTCCTGCCCGGTTCGCAAGTTGATGTCCGTCCGGTGCGGGACATGGACACGCTCATGGGGATTCCCCATGAGTTCATGATCCTGAAGATGGATCGGCCCCGCAACAACATCGTGGTGTCCCGACGGGTGATTCTTGAGGAAAACCGGGCCGAGCAGCGCGCCGAGGTGGTCAATCGGCTCCAGGATGGCGATGTCATCGAGGGCATTGTCAAGAACGTCACGGATTACGGGGCCTTTGTTGATCTTGGTGGTGTTGACGGATTGTTGCACGTGACCGACATGGCCTGGAAGCGCGTGGCCCATCCGACCGATGTGGTCGCGATCGGGGAGAAGATCCAGGTCAAGATCATCAAGGTCGTGCGGGAAACCCAGCGGATCTCACTGAGCATCAAACAGCTGCAGGAAGACCCCTGGCTGACGGTCTCGGACAAGTATCCCAAGGAGACACGACATATCGGTCATGTGACCAACATCACCGACTACGGGGCGTTTGTCGAGCTCGAGCCCGGCGTTGAGGGACTGATCCATGTCAGCGAGATGTCGTGGACCAAGAAGAACATCCATCCGGGCAAGATCGTCTCGACCTCCCAGCAGGTTGAGGTCATGGTACTGGATATTGACTGGCAGCGCCGACGCATTGCCCTTGGCTTGAAGCAGATCGAGCAGAATCCATGGGAAGCATTCGCCGAGGACTATCCGATCGGCACCAGGGTGACAGGACGGATCCGGAATATCGCCGAGTTCGGCATGTTCATCGGCCTCAGTCATGACATTGATGGCATGATCCACCTTTCGGACCTGAGCTGGGACCGCTCCGGTGCCGCGGCCCTGAAGGAATACAAGAAGGGCGACGAGGTTGAGGCGGTGGTCACCGAGGTCGATATCGCCAACCAGCGCGTGAACCTCTCGGTCAAGGGTCTGAGCGATGATCCCTTCCAGCAGGCCACCCGGGGTCTGGCGAAGAAATCAATCGTCAAGGCTGAGGTGTCCGGGGTCCAGAGCAATGGCATCGAGGTCCTCTGCAATGGCTACAAGTGCTTTATCCGGCGGGGCGATCTCAGTCGCGACCGGAATGAACAGCGGACGGAGAATTTCCACATTGGCCAGGAAGTCGAGGCCATGGTCACCTCCATTGACCGGGGATCCCGCAAGATCAGCCTGTCGATCAGCGAGATCGAGGCGGAAGAGACCCGGAAAGCCCTGTCACAGTACGGCAGCAGCGACTCGGGCTTCGCGCTCGGTGAGGTGCTTGGCACCGCACTGAACATGACATCCGAGGAGAACGACAGCAAGGAGGAGGCTTCGGCAGCATCTGACGAGGAGGAAACAGCCGAAGACGCGCCCCCGGAAACCAAGGCCAGCAAGGCTGAGCCAAAAAAGAAGACCGCTGCCAGGAAGACCAAGGCCAGCAAGGATGAAACCGGCGAGGATGAGGATACCACTGGAGAAGCCGGGGATGGCGAGGACGACAGCCCAGAGACGTGAGTCCCGGGCTGGCGTTGGGATGCGCCTGGCAAACGCGAGGATCCGGGGGCAGCCCGGTGGTGCCGGAATCCTCGGGGTTGGTTCAGGATCGTGGGGGCCTGGTGAAAAAAAAATCCTGTGCTTGTCGGCTGGTTTCGGGTATAGTGGCTGTGATTCAGGCATGGATGTCCGGTGCTGCGGAGAAATTGGAGAGCAGAATGAACCAGAGTGAGTTGATTCAACGGATCAACGAGAAGTTTCCCGAGTTGACAGCCCAGCAGGCCAAGGCTGCCGTTGTCGGGACATTCGAGGCCATTGGTCAGGCGCTGGAAAACGGCGAACGGGTCGAGTTGCGGAATTTTGGCGTGTTCATCCCCAAACGGCTCGGACCCCGGCGGTCCCGGAATCCCCGCACCGGCCAACCCTTCGATCTCGGACCCCGCAACACGATCAATTTCAAGCCAGGGCGGCGCCTCCACGGGATCTTCAACGAGGACGCCTGAGTCCCAACCCCCGGATTGCTCCGGCCATGCACGTCATCAGGTTTGTCTTTCTGGCACTGATCGGACTGGCATTCTTCGTTCTGGCCTTGGCCAATCGGGATCCGGTCACGCTCCGCCTCCTGCCGGAAGCACCGGGAACAACCGTGGCAGGCTTGCCAGCCATTACCCTTCCCCTCTTCATGCCCATCTTTGGCAGCGTGATTCTCGGTCTCCTGATCGGCTTTGTCTGGGAATGGATCCGGGAACACCAGCATCGGGCCCGGGCCTCGGCCCATCGGCGCCAGATGGCCCGCATGCAGAAAGAGATCACCGAGCTCAGACAGGGCACGGCTGATCCCGACGATATTCTCACCCTCATCAATGACTGAAACCGATGCCAGCACCTGATCGCCATGATCCCCGTGCAACCCGCACGACCGATCGCGATATCCGGGTCAAGATCTGTGGCCTGAACCGCCATGCCGATGCCGAGGCTGCACTTGCCGCTGGCGCTGATTACATCGGACTTGTCCGCTATTCCCGTTCCCCCCGGCACGTCCCCCTCGCCACCGCCCAGAGCCTGGCCGAGATGGTCGGCAACCGGGCCATCAGGACGGTTCTGGTTGTCGATCCATCGGATACCGAACTCGATGCCCTGGCGGAGCAGGTCAGTTTCGATGTCCTGCAACTCCATGGGACCGAGATCCCTGAACGCATCGAGGCCATTCGCGACCATGGGCCCTGGCGGATCATGAAGGCCTTGGGTCTGGCGGGGCCGGCCGACCGGGCCCGTCTGGCCGACTATGGGGATGTGGCCGACCAGATTCTTGTCGATGCCCGACCGGTTGATGCCGGGGCCCTGCCCGGTGGCAATGGCCTGACCTTCGACTGGACATGGCTTGCGGATGTGACCTGGTGCCGTCCCTGGATGCTGGCCGGGGGGTTGACCGTGGACAATGTGGCCACTGCGGTCCAGCTGACCGGCGCCAGGCAGGTGGATGTTTCAACTGGCGTCGAATCGGCACCCGGCATAAAGGATCCGGACAGGATGGCCGCATTTGTCACTGCGGCCCGATCAATTCCCAGGACCGAGGTGCCGGGCGATGACGCATGAGCTGGTCAACACGTTTCTCTCGGGACCGGACGCGCATGGTTGTTTCGGCAAGTTTGGCGGCCGGTTCGTCTCGGAAACCCTCATGCCCCTCATCCTCGATCTGGAGCGGGAGTATGAGGCCAGCAAGACCGACCCATCGTTCAAGGCCGAGATGGAGGATCTCTGGACCCACTATGTGGGCCGCCCGTCCCCGCTCTACCTTGCCGAACGGCTGACCAGGAAGCTTGGTGGCGCCCGGATCTACCTCAAGCGGGATGAACTCAACCACACCGGGGCCCACAAGATCAACAACGTCCTTGGCCAGATTCTTCTGGCCCGGCGGATGGGCAAGACACGCATCATCGCCGAGACCGGCGCCGGGCAACATGGGGTGGCCTGCGCCACGGTCTGTGCCCGATTCGGCCTGCCCTGCATCGTTTACATGGGCAAGCACGATGTGGAGAGACAGGCTCCCAACGTGTTCCGGATGCGTCTGCTTGGGGCCGAAATCGTGCCCGTCTCATCGGGTCGTGGAACCCTGAAGGATGCCATGAACGATGCCCTGCGTGACTGGGTGACCAATGTCAACGACACCTTCTACTGCATTGGCACTGTGGCCGGACCACACCCCTACCCGGCCATGGTCCGGGATTTTCAGTCCATCATCGGCCAGGAAGTCCGGCAGCAGATGCTGGACCGCGAGGGACGGCTTCCCGACATGCTGGTGGCCGCAATCGGGGGCGGCTCCAATGCCATGGGTCTATTCCATCCGTTTCTTGATGACCGTGCCATCACCATCATCGGCGTCGAAGCCGGTGGCAAGGGCGTTGACGACCGGATCATGCACTGTGCGTCGCTGACCGGTGGACGGCCCGGGGTCCTGCATGGCAACCGCACCTACCTGCTCCAGGATGCCGATGGCCAGATCCAGGAAGGGTTCTCGATCTCGGCGGGACTCGATTACCCGGGCGTCGGTCCCGAGCATTCCTGGCTGCACGAGACAGGCCGTGCCACCTATGTCTCCATCACCGATGACGAAGCTCTCGCTGCCTTCCGGGTCTGCTGCGAACTCGAGGGGATCATTCCGGCCCTTGAACCCAGCCATGCCCTGGCCCATGTTCTCAAGATTGCCGGCGACCTGCCCAGCGAGACCTTGATCTGCATGAATATGTGCGGTCGGGGCGACAAGGATATCTACACAGTTGCCCGGGCTCTCGGGATGGAGATGAGCGAGGCCTGACCGCTTTATTCCGACATGTCCGAAAATCCCTTTCACCAGCCCCGATTCCAGCGCGTCTTTGGCACATGGCCCCTGCAGGGTCGGGCGGCCGAGGCGGCCATCCTGACGGCACTCGAGACCGGCTATCGCGCCATCGATACAGCCCAGATCTACAACAATGAAGATGCAGTGGGGCGGGCCCTTGCGGCATCGGGACTGACACCGGACTCACTCTGCATCACGACCAAGGTCACCCCGGCGAATTACACCCGCGACAGGTTTCGCCCCTCGGTCGAGCGCAGCCTTGCCGGACTTGGCCTCGAGACTGTTGACGTGCTCCTGTTGCACTGGCCGCCGCCGGACGGCAATCTCGCCCCACGCCTTGCATGGCTGCAGGACGTGCACACTGCCGGTCTTGCCCGCTCGATTGGCGTCTCGAACTTCACCAGCCACATGCTGGCTGAAGCCCGCACCGTTCTCGATGTGCCACTGGTCACCAACCAGGTCGAGTTCCATCCACTCCTTGACCAGTCGCGTCTCCTGCAGGCCGCCACGGCCCATGGGATACCACTCACTGCCTATTGCTCACTGGCCCGAGGCGCCATCTGCAAGGAACCGGAACTGATGGCGATTGGTCAGGCCCATGACAAATCCGCCAGCCAGGTGGCCCTGCGCTGGATCATCCAGAAAGGCGTCGTGCCGATCACGATGTCCTCGCGACCGGCCAATATCCGGGCCAATTTTGCCATCATGGATTTCACGCTCTCCCCGATCGACATCCAACGGATTGACCGCCTGACCCAACGCAACCAGCGGGTCGTCACTGATGCGATTGTCCCTCATGCTCCCCAATGGGACTGATGTCTGACCCTGGCCGGTGCGGACAGGACCCCATCCCCCGGATTCGTCCAGGCACCCGCCTCCCCGCCTGAGTCGACGTCTGGTGGCCGAGGGCATCGGCACCTTCTTTCTTCTGGCTGCGATCGTGGGTCCGGGCATCATGGCCCACAGGCTCGCAGGCGGCAGTGATGCCCTGGCCCTGCTGGCCAACGCAGTGGCAACCGGTGCTGCTCTGTTTGTCTTCATCAGTGCTTTCCAGACACTCTCTGGCGCTCATTTCAACCCCGCCGTCACCCTGAGTCTCCCTGGACAGAAGGTCATCACGTCGGGTGACGCGGGCCTTTACATCCTCGTCCAGATCCTGGCCGGGCTCTGCGGTGTCCTGGCGGCCCACACATCATGTTTGACCTGCCCTTGATTGATCTTGCCACGACCGAACGCACGGGTCCCGGTCAATGGGTCAGCGAAGGCCTGGCCACCTTTGGCCCCGTGGGCACGATCCTGACCTGCCTGCACACACGATCGGGTGCGATCCCGGCCACCGTCGGCTTCTACATCACCGCTGCCTACTGGTTCACCGCCTCAACATCCCTGGCCAATCCCGCCGTGACCCTGGCCCTGACGGATACGGCAACCGGCATCAGCAGTGTCATCCCCTTCATTGCC
Source organism: Paracoccaceae bacterium (assembly GCA_965215545.1). GTDB lineage: Bacteria > Pseudomonadota > Alphaproteobacteria > Rhodobacterales > Rhodobacteraceae > MPNP01. The sequence continues at coordinate 1,778,006 of OZ244066.1, read as the reverse complement.
ATGCAGCTCCTCAGCGCTCTTCTGGCCACATTCGTATTCACCTGGCTCACCCGGCCCACTGACATGCAACGCTGATTCCGATCACCACCACCGAAAACCGGGCAGCTCACGCACTTCGGGAAACCCCGTCGACAGGTCCCTGCCCTCAAGCCGGAACCAAGGGTCAACAGTTGCAACAAAATTGAGTAATGCCTCGTGCAACCCTGAGGCACAAAGGTCGCGGCGGTGGCTGTCCGCCCTGAGCCGACCGGATTGCTTGCCAATCGCCCTGGCGCCGCCATCCCATCACGGCATGCCGACCCCCTCAGCCCGCACCTCCAGGAGGTTGCGCGCCTCCCGTCCACAGGCAATGGCAACGAGATGGACGGTCTGGCCATGATGGGCGTCGGCATAGCCCCGGTCCCGCATCTGGGCGTGCGCCGCTGCCAGGGTGGCCTCGGCCGCATCGGGGCCGTCCGCCATCTTGAACTCGAGGATGAAGACCTGCTCCCCGAGATGGACCACCAGGTCGGCCCGCCCGTGGCTGGTGGCCATCTCGGCGTGCACATCCACCCCGATGGACCGGAAGGCCATGTGCAACAGGCTGGCATACCAGGCCTCGTAGCGGGCGAGGTCGCCTGTGGTGTGCCACTGGTAGGGAATGCTGGCCAGCCAGGCGCGGAGGGTGGCCGCGAACCCTGTGAAGTCGTTGGTCGCAAGAGAGGTCTGGAGGCTGTGCCCCTGGCCCGCCACGTCCGTGATGGTCTGGCCCAGATACGCAAGCAGGCCCTGATTCAGGCTGATGCGGACTTCCTGATTGGGATAGTCCAGCTGATAGAGGGTGCGATGGCCCTGGCGGATTTCGTCCGTGATGGTCAGGTACCCCGTCTGGAACAGCAGGGCCTCGGGGCTGATGTCGTCGACATCGAACTTGGACACCAGGGACCGGTCGGCATGCCGGCCTTCCAGCGCGGCCAGACTGACCGATCGTGCCTTGAGAGTCTCGAACAGGAAGGTCGGCGAGCCGGTCTCGAACCAGTGAGGGTCAAACTCCCGGCTGCGCAGGAACAGGAGCACATCGAAGGGATTGTAAAGGCGCGCGTCGCCCCGCCAGTGGTAGCCGTTGTACCAGGTGCGGATGGCGTCCCGATCCAGCCCCTCCAGTTCGGGGGCAAAGACGGTGTCGAGATCGGCCTCGGTGTAACCACAGAGCGTGGCAAAGCGGGGATCAAGGCTGATGTCCTCGAGGTTGTTGAGACCCGAGAACAGGCTGACCTTCGAGAACATGCTGATGCCGGTGACGAAGACGAAGCGGACATGGGCGGCGCTGTCCTTGATGATGCCATAGAAGCCGCGCAGATAATCGCGGTTGGCCCGGGCCCGGGTCGGGTTGTGGAGGGCATCGAGGATCGGTTTGTCATACTCATCCACGAGGACCACGACGCGCTGGCCGGTGGTGTGATGCAGGTGGTAGAGAAGCGTTTGCAGACGCTCGGGCGCGGCGTCCGCGGCGGTCAGTGGCTCCAACCCGGCTGCGTGTTCGATCAGGCCGAGCTGATTGGCGATGCTGCGCTCAATATCCTCCGGCCCATCATACGTCCCACCAAAGCTCAGGCGCACCACCGGGTGAGTGACCGACCAGTCCCAGTGGTCATGGATGGCCAAGCCCGCGAAGAGGGCCTCCTCGCCGGCAAACAGGGCCCGGAGCGTGTCGAGGAGCAGACTCTTGCCGAAGCGGCGGGGGCGGGCGAGGAAGTAGTGCCGTCCCTCGGCCACCAATCTCCGGATGAGCGGGGTCTTGTCGACATAGTAGAAGCCCTCGTGCCGGATGGTCGTGAAGTCCTGGATACCGATGGGTAGAGACTGCCGGGTCATGCGGGCCTTCCGTGGTTGGTGGATCTGAGGGTTTCCCTCGCCGCGTCCTGACGGGACTGTACCACAGAATGTCCACAGAGGGCAGAGAGATCGCACCGGCTGGACCTGGCCATCGCCGATGGGAGCAGATCCGAGGACCCAAGGATGCTGGTGACCCGCGTTGTCCTGATTTTTTCGCGGATGGAACTGTCGTACGAGGCGCAGGGAACAGAGTGGGGCCGGGAAGGTACATCGCCACCGACGCTCCCATCCTCCCGAGCAACCTCAACACGCGGATCATTGACCCAGATAGGATGCAGGCATCGGCTTTCCTCAATCAGTGGGAGCAACTCCGCCTTCTGAATCTTGCACTCTGCACCCTCCAGTGTCTCCGGCAACAGCCCCAAACCGAGGGCCAAAGGACCTCTCGAAACCGATTCTGGAACACCTCATCGCAACTCAATTTGACGGCCATGGTCATCAAGCAGAAGCAGGATTTCGCCGTTCGCATCCGGGATCTGCCGGCTGACCTTAAATCGAATCTATTGTTGGCTGCCGCATCGAACTACCGGGTTACCCTCGAGGCCTGCCCATCCGTCCAATCGAACTCCGCCCCCAGCGTTCGAAGCATCTGGAAGATGGTCCTCCGACGCACATTGAATCCGTCGCAGACATCCGGAAGCTTGACGTCCCGTCGAGATTGTGGCGACGGTTGCTCATTTGTCACAACAACCGCGTTGCGCACCTTCGCACAGGCCACGAGCCAGCCATCATCACCTGTCGCAAATTCCGCCTTGGCTGAATCTGAGTAGTTCGAATGGTGCTGGATCCATAGCATGACTTCCGTATAGACGCGGCCCACTTCTTCATCGTCTACCGGCAGGAAGAATCCTTTCGGAACTTCACTTCGTACCCATTGCACAAGATCCTCGGTTTTGCGACCGGCGAGCAGTTCTCCGCGCACCCGTTCAACACTGAAGACCCGACTGTCCCGGTGATAATGAAGCAGGCGCTTCCAGAAGCCGGGGCAAATGTCGAATGCGTAGTAGCGATTCTTTGCCGTAATGAAAACGTCGGCATCCACAAGATATTGCGTCTCAGCCATCAACAGAGCTCGATGCCCAATCGGTCAGCGTAATCGTGAAAGGTTCTGCCCTGAAGGCCAGTCAATTGGTAGGCCTCCCCAAATCCAATTTGCCCTTCCATAGCTGCCTGGATCACATGTTTCGCAAACAGTTTGCCAACTCGCGCATTCTGGTTGCTGTAGAAATCGCCTCCGGTTGGTTTCGTGCCCCCCCCCCGGTGTTCCTTGTTGATGTGGTGTTCATAGAAATCGAGGAAGGTGCTACGCCCAACAAGATCGAGATCCATCGCCCGCCGGGCGGCGACGATGGGGCTCACCTTGAACGACCGCGCAACGGCCTCCAATGGGTGCTGTGTCCGCTTGACCCGAATCCAGAGTCTGTGCAGTTCTTGCGACGGCAAGAGGAATTCTGCGGCTGCCCGGTTGCACCACTCTTCAACATCCGTGCCCCCGGGCAACAGAGTCTCGAAACCGGAAAGGCCCGCCTCGCCAAGCCATATGTGCGCCAGTTCATGAGCCAGCGTGAACATCTGGGCGGACTTCGCATCCGCTCCGTTCACAAAGATCAGGGGTGCGTACTGATCCGTAAGCGCGAACCCACGAAATTCCGCCACATTCAGTCGGCGGCGTGTATTGTTGCCTACTACCCCGTTGACCACCGCCATCACGCCGAGCGTCTCGATCATACGACGCAACTCGTTCACGGCATCCTGCCAAGTGCTGACTCCCGAGGCCCAACCCTCTTTCAGTCGCAATATGCGCCGCATTTCTCGGCCCATCGTCTCTGGATCGTCTTCCAGACTCGCACTCCCTGAGAAGATCAATGGCTCCGCATCATTCTCGACCAGGTGCTCACGCAACCATGCCTGCCGCCGCTGCATGGCGTAAAGTGTGTCGAGCAGATCCGGGCTTGGTCTGGCGCTTGCTGTATCCGCGACGGTACGAAAGTCGACAATCGGGAGGGACTCGTCGGGAGGCTCAGAGAGAAACAGATATCCAAAAGGCACGTGGACGGTACGAGCGAACGCCTCCAACTGCTTGAACGTGGGTTGCTGATGTCCACTTTCCCATTCGGACAGTTTGTTGAACTTCCTTGCCAGATCTTCTGGCGCCATCCCTGCGCGCTCGCGCGCCCAGCGCAGAAGCTCGGGCTTGACGGGGACACGAATCATGAACGTTCCCCCGCCAGACTCGCCAGAGCGGCCTGCAAGACCTGGAAGCAGACCTTGGCGGTGTGTTCATCCGGCGTGAACCCCGAGGTCATTTGCTTGTAGGGGTGGATATAGTTGCGAAAATCACGCAAGCCATGACTGAACTTCTTGATGTCGACCTTCAGGGTCGACCTTCAGGGCATCGACTTCACACGCGACATCGATCAGCTGGGCAAGGTTCCACTCTCGAAAGCGTCTGGGGGAACCATTCTGTGTTTTCGGCGCCGCATTTGCCTGATTGAATCTCGCTGGGTCATGCTGAGCTGCACCGAGCAGCAGGGCTTCAAGGATGCTGCCGCACAGAAAGATCACGGACAAATAGGCACCTGCCTGCAAAGCGATGCGAGTTTCTTCAAGTCGCTCGACAACAATCGGCACGACCCTGGCATCGATTGCCATGTTCTGAATTTCCGGAACTGCAAACTCGTGGGCCAGAAACTCATTCTCCGTTGTTGTGGGTATCGGGGATGCAAATTCACCGGTTAGCCGCCCGACGATTCCCCGCGCCCTCTCCAGCAGGTTTCGGTCCGGCGCCCTGCCGCTCAGTTCGCAACCTGCCGCATAGGAGTCCAGCATCTCGGACAGCACCATACCCACCAGCCGGTCCGGCTCCGATATCCAAAACGCACGGAGCTTCTTGGCCTTTGAAGTTCCAAAAGTCTGATACTTTCGACCGTGGATATCGATGTTGTGCCGTTCGAAGAACTCGCCAAACGTGGCATTGGTGAAATCGAGAACATAACCGCCGCTCATATCCAGCAGCCGCTCCAGATAACGCTTCTCGATGTCTGTCAACGAACTCATGCAACAGCCTCGACCGTATCCTCGGCATCACCAAGGCGAATTTCACCGGGCATTGGTTGCCGCAGAAACCGATCTCTCTCCAATCTGCACCCAACGGCAGTTTCAACAGGCGGCCCAACCGACTGGTCGGGGCAGTCAAGGACATCATTGAGTGGGCAGATCGTCATCACCTCCTTCAGGGGCCGCCCTCGAAATGTCTCTCCTCTCCCGCTTTGAAGTACAACAACCGGTTGCAACCGGAGGGAGGGCGAGGTCCTGACAAAGTTTGCCCCCGGTGACCTGGTTCTCAGTCCGTCTGCATCGTTCTTTCTGCCGGGAGCCCAGTCTCGTCAACCGTGAGCATAGTCAAGACCGCAGGGTCCGGCAAGGCCTTGCAAATCAGGATCGATTTGGATGGGCAGATGCAGGGTTGCCTGTGTGGGAGGTTACAGGCCTTGGGTCTGGACGAAGGCTTCGGTCGGTATCCCGGAGCATGAAATCATCGTAACTGTTCAGTTTCCTGAGCCGGGATCTGCAGACCTGAAATGGGGATCGGTGGACCGGGGCAAACGCCGGCTCTGCGGTCCGGGTCATCAACCCCTCCGGTGGTGCCCGCAGGATTGCCAGCCGTGTCCAGCACGGCCCGCAACATGGCATGATTGCGGACTCCGGCCGCGCTGCGGAAACTGCCGGCGATCGTCTGCTGGACCTTGCAGGGTCGCGATGTTGGTCGCCGGAATCGTGGGATCGCGGGTGAACCGCAGGACGCCCGCCGGTTGTCCTGGAGCCGCAGGGCCCGGGTGTGACCCCAGTGCCCTTCGAGGGTGGCGGGGCCGGGAGTTATGCAACGATCTGGCTCCAGGCAACCGTCACGATTCAATTGAGGTCGATAGCCCGTTGCTTGAGATGTTCGATGGGAACGTGTTCGAGGGCCTTGATGTTGGTGCTGCGCAGGCGGACGCGGGGGGCGATGCCCTCGTCATAGGCCTGGGCAAAGCGGAGGGCGCAGAGGCACCATTGATCACCATCCACGAGACCCGGAAAGTTGTATTCGGGCCGGGGTGTGGAGAGATCGTTGCCGACGTATTTCGAATAGGCCAGAAACTCCTCGGTCATGATGGCACAGACCGTGTGGCTGCCGGCATCCGCATCGACAGTCTCGCAACATCCCGTCCGGAAATACCCGGTGACCGGGTTCTCCGAGCACATCTCGAGCGGCTCACCGAGCACATTCAACTGTTTCGATTCCGTCATTCCTGCTGCATCTCCCAATTCGACTGGCCGATCAGTTGGGATTGTCCCGAAGTCTGTTGAAACTCTCAAACAAGGGCGATTATATACCTAACTACAGAAATACCAATATAGTCAATAATAATCAGTATTTTAGAACTATATTGGAAAATACAGGCTTAAACCATTGATTCATTAGGATAAATTAGGAGATTCTGTAGTCAGGTATATAATCCCCCAAACAAGGTGGTGTTGCTTCCGCCTGCGCTTTCGGGGCTCGGGATCACCTGTCATGTGAAATGACCCGCCACCATGGCACGATCTACCACATCCTCCAGCCCGTCTGCCACCCCATCCAGGCGATCTGCCGGCACGCATTGCAGCCCTCCAAGCGCTCGTCAAGAATCCCGCGCGAATGCGGGCGGAATCGGGCCCACTATGGCCCTCGAAACGGGTCTTGTCTCCATTATGAGAAGGGGGTTCTGGGGCAATGAAGGTCTTATGATGTGCTGTCGTGCGATTTGACCCTGAGCACGTCCATCAGGGAACCGCCACATGTAAGAGATCGTACAGTTTCCCGGCGGCCGAGGAACTCAATTTTGTTTTTTGGGTTTCTCAGTTTGTCGCGCTCATGCTTACGGCTTCCACGAAAGACAGCAACGGGCCAGAATCGGATTGCACAGCCTTTGGGAACCAATGCTTTCGCTGCACACGCACCAGCCTGCAGTTGATTGATCACTTTTTTGGCATCCAGTGGCCCGTTCTTCAGTTCGAGTGCCACGATCAGGTCTTTCGACTGGCCATCCGTGGCGAACAGAAGATAATCACAGCGCTTCTCGTGAGACCCCAGCGGCGCGCCGGGCTTGTCAAGATCAATGGCCAGCCGCGGCGCGGGAGCATTGTCCAGTTTGACTGTGCAGCCTTCCTTCCTAAGCTTGCCATCTGCATGGCAACGTCGATCGGTACTCTTCCGAACAAGATCCGGCAGCGGCGGCTTCATGATTCGTCTTCAATCTGGCTTGCGATGGCAGCCCAATCGTTGTGCAACACTTCGGAGACTGCATTGTAGCCGGAAGAGTACAAGCCTGACTCGTCAGGGCGAACCTCGCTCACCACAGATCCTTTCGGGTTTCGTTGTGTCCTGAACAACCAGGTGCCCACCTGATCTTCGTGCAGCGCGATTGTGTCATTTCGTTTTGACTCGGGGATTTTGGAGCGGTGAACGATATTGGAGAGGCCCTCAAGCAACCATTCGCTGTGCGTGGTTACAATCACCCGAACGCCCGCCTGGACAAGAGCGGCAAGCTGGTGCGTGAGCTTGACCTGCATCGCCGGGTGCAAGTGAGATTCAGGTTCTTCAACAATCAGGACATTGCCCGGCTTGATCATATGCCGGAGATACAAGACAACAGGGGCCAACTCAGAGACCATCGAGGACGCGTTGGCAAGCGCCAAATGGTCTTTCCAGCCGTTTGGACGATAGGAAAATCGTGGATAGTTGATGTGGGGCGAACGATTGATGGACACGGATCCCTCAAGGATCAATTCCTCGATCTTCTTGGCGATACCACTTTCCTTCATCCCCCGCTTCTTTCGATCAATATTGATCAGCTCGCCGAGAAAATCCGCCAGCACCCCCGAAAGTGTCGACACGGATTCGGCAGGACGAAGCCCCCCGGTGGGCGCACCTGCAATCAGGGCGCTGACCACCACACTGTGTGCGTGCATAATTCCCGTTCGGTCGGCCGGAAGATAGTAGGCTGCGGATGGCAAGGGTCCAAACAGGGGTGTCAGGATCATCTCGCAGAATGACGAGATAATTTCATTTGCCGCAAACCTCCGATCATCGGCATCTGATTTCCTTTTGTCCAGATAATTATAAAGGCTGCTCAAATGTTCCATGGAGCGCCGGGCCGAGACTCCAGAACCCAACGGAATCCTGCTCTCGGCGGGGACCGTGGAAGTGAATTCAGCGTGCTGTGCAAATGACAGGACGTGCCGTAAAGAATCGTTCCCGTCGAAGGATTTCCGCTGGATCACAATTCGCGATGTATCCGCCCGGCCGTGGCGGACAAGCTTGCGCAATTTGCCAATCCCGAAACAGCGCACGATCTCGTCAGACAGGTCTCCTGCCATTCCATCAAAAATCGAACGAGCTGATTCAGCAACAGGGGCGGGCAGGACAAGACTGCGCGAACCATTATCTTCAAGAGCGGTCACAGCAGGTCTTGCCGCTTCAACCAAGGCCTTGACTTTAGCCGCAGACAGGTTCCGGGGGATTGAATATCCTATGGGGCGATAGCGACGTCTTGAATATCCCATGGGGTGACTGAAAACCCGATGCAGCGCGTAGATCAGGGCCGCAAGGTACGACTTGCCTGTATTGCTCGGACCGATGAACACTGTCAGTGGTCGCAGGTCAATCTCGGCATTCACGATCGGCCCAAAGTCCGTCACTTTGAGCTTGAGTTTGTCTTCAATTTGTCGTGTCATCGCTTCACTCTTTCCAAGATTGCTTGAATGGTATTCAGCCAAAATGATTGTGAATTTCAGAGACTAATTGCCGAACATCGATCCATGGTTTCGCAGATGCGTCATCTCTTCGCCAACCTCTCTGCCATGAGAACGCTATTTGATGCTGTCATCCCCGATCAGTTTATTGACCCCACCCCAGCAGTGACCGCAGTTTCGCCTGCCAGTCCCCGGGTGGGGATGGCGGCGGGTCCCGGGTGGGCTGGTCCGGCTGGCGGGATGTGCGTACCGACGGGGTCCGGGTGAGAGCAGCCATGAAGGTTGCGGGCTGGCCGGCAATCAGGGCGGGGATGGCATCGGCAACACGTGCGAGCAGGGGTTCGAGCCAGTCCTCCCGCTCCCGACGGGAAAAAACCCCCAGGACATGGCCATGGACCTTGTCCCGGTGGCCGGGATGACCGATCCCGAGGCGGACCCGGACAAAATCCGGCCCGTCATGGCTGACAATCGAGCGCAGGCCGTTGTGGCCGGCATGGCCCCCGCCCTGCTTGACCCGGACCTTGCCAGGGGCGAGGTCGATCTCATCGTGCAGGACAATCACATCCGCCACGGCAATCCGATAGTAATCCCGAGCTGCGTGCACCGCCATGCCCGATTTGTTCATATAGGTCTGGGGCTTGAGAAGCATGACCCTGTGCGCATCGATGCGCGTGTCGGCGCAGAGGGACGCATGCCGCTCACGCCAGGTGGTCACTCCGGCGACCGCCGCGATCCTGTCGATGGCCATCATGCCGATGTTGTGGCGCTGGCCAGCATGGGACGGGCCCGGATTGCCCAGTCCGACAAGCAGCTTCATCATGGCCCCTCCGCCTCATCTGCCGGGCACGGGACAGCCAGCCGGGCTGCCCTGATCGGCTGATCCCAGAGGCTCAGGCGTCTCCCTTGTCCTCTTCGGAACCAAGCTCCTCCTCGCCGGTTTCCTCGTCACCGGGTTCACCCTCGACCTCTTCGTCCTCAACCGCCTCGATCAGACTCGATGGTGCCGAGATATTGGCAATGACAAAATCCCTGTCGGTGATGGTCAGCTCGGCCCCGGCGGGCAGCGCGATCATGGAGATCGTCACGACATCGCCGATTTCCATGCCGTCGAGCCTGATGGGGATATCTGCCGGAATGTCACCAGCGGTCACCACGAGTTCGATCTCGTTGCGGACAATGGTGAGAACGCCACCCTTCTTGAGGCCCGGGCACTCACTCTGGCCGGTGAAGATCGTGGGAATCTGCATGTTGATGCGCGAGTCCTGATGAATGCGGACAAAATCAACATGGGTTGGCAATTCGTTGACGACATCCCGCTGGACGCCCCGGCAGATCACCCGGACATCGTCCTGCCCATCGACCTGCAGGTTGAAGAGCGTCGACAGGAAGCGGCCGGCATTCAGCATCTTGAACAGGGTGTTGAAGCGGACGTTGATCGGTTGCGGGTCCATCCCACCCCCATAGACAACACCGGGAACATAGCCATCCCTGCGTACCTGACGAGCGGCCCCCTTGCCTGTCCTCGTCCTCGGCATTGCAGGAAGGTCGGGTATCTTGCCAGTCATCCTGACCTCCTTTGCAGGCGCAACGGACAGCCTCCAAGGGTGCATGTCCGCGAAGGCTGCGTGTATAGGGCATGTCGTTCATTCTGACAATCCGATTCTGGCGAGATTCACGACATTGGTCGACGCGTGGTGACTGCCAGTGGCTTGATGAAATCCGCCCTTCATGCCGGGTCCATCCGCACACCGGTGCCATTGATGGCTACGGAAGGCCGGATCGCCAGAGTGCAATGGTGCTGGCCGGGTCTTCGCCTGACATCAGGCCGGGCCATGGCTTCGGTGTCCGGAATGACGCACTCCTGACGATCACCGCGGTCGGGGACTTTATGGTACCGGTCGGGAAATTCCGAACTGTCATGGCACCGGGACTGTCAGGGGGCTGGTCGACAATCCTGTGGGCTCTGCCAGGCGTCGGTGAACCCGGCGGGCAGGAGGATGTTGTGGGGGCCGACATCGGCGAGGGTCCGTTCGCCACAGAGTGCCATCGTGCCGTCAAGTTCGTCACGGATGAGTTCGAGGGCTTTCGTCACGCCAGCCTGGCCCCTGGCACCGAGGCCGTAGATGTAGGCCCGCCCAATCATGACACCGGTGGCACCGAGGGCCCGGGCCTTCAGGACATCCTGACCGGACCGGATGCCCGAATCGAGCATGACTTCCGTCCGGTCGCCAACGGCATCAACGATGGCGGGAAGTGAACGAATCGATGACAGGGTGCCATCAAGCTGGCGACCACCATGGTTCGAGACGATGATGCCATCGACCCCGATATCGAGAGCCCGCCGGGCGTCTTCAACGTCCATGATACCTTTGAGGATGAACGGGCCGCCCCATTCACGGCGGATTTCGGCAACCCGTTCCCAATCCAGTCTGGGCTCGAACTGTTCCTTGACCCAGGTCATCAGCGACGAGGTGCTATTGACCCCCTCGACATGCCCGATGATGTTGCCAAAGGACCGTCGGGGGGTGCCCATCATGCCCAGTCCCCAGGGAATCTTGCCGACCAGATCGAGGCAGTTCGGCACGGTCAGGCGCATGGGAACGGTCAGGCCATTGCGAATGTCGGCATGCCGCTGTCCAAGGACCTGCAGGTCAAGGGTCAGGACAAGAACCCGACAGCCCGCCGCCTTCACGCGGGCGATCAGCCGTCTCGTGTAGTCGGCATCCCGCATCACGTAGAGCTGGAACCAGAATCCCCGGTAGGCCTGCTCGGCGACATCCTCGACCGAACAGATCGACATGGTCGAGAGAGTGTAGGGAACCCCGAAGGCCCGGGCCGCCCGGGCGGCCTTGATTTCCCCATCAGCAGCCTGCATGCCGGTCATGCCCACCGGGGCCAGGGCCACCGGCATGGCCACATCCTCGCCGATCATCCGTGCGGCAATGGAGCGCCCGGACAGGTCCCTCGCCACCCGTTGCCGGAAACGGACTGCCTGCAGGTCGGCACAGTTGATCCGCAATGTCTCCTCGGTCCAGCTGCCGGATTCGACATAATCGACGAACATGCGCGGAACACGCCGATGATAGAGTCGCTGCAGGTCCTCAATGCAGGCAATGACTGCCATTCATTGCTCCCCGCCCCTGGAGGTGGGTGCTTCCCCCTCGGTCGCCAGAACCCCTGGAGTGCGTGAGGTCGGAACCGATCGTGCCCTACCCGGCATGGGCTCCCCTGGCCAGTGAGCCCACATAGGCCAACAGGCTGTCGATGCTCTCGCCATCGGCGAGGCGGCTGATGATGGCTGAGCCCACCACGACACCATCAGCGATGGCGGCGATCTCCCTGGCCATGTCCGGGGTCTTGACACCAAAACCCACACAGACCGGCAGGTCGGTGGCTGCCTTGATTCGAGCCACGTCGCCAGCCACATCCTTCGGATCAGGTGACTGGGCACCCGTGATGCCGGTAATGGAGACAAAATAGACAAAGCCGCTGGTGTTCTGCAGGACCCGGGGCAGGCGGTTGTCGTCGGTTGTCGGTGTGGCAAGGCGGATGAAGTCCAGACCCTGATGCAGGGCCGGCAGGCACAGTTCGGTATCCTCCTCGGGTGGCAGATCAACGATGATCAGACCATCGACGCCGGCCTGATCAGCATCGGCAAGGAAGCGGCCCACGCCATAACTGTCGATCGGATTGTAGTACCCCATCAGAATGACAGGCGTTGCGGTGTTGTCGGACCGGAATGCCGTCACCATGTCAAGGGTCCGGGCCACGGTCTGGCCGCTGGCCAGGGCCCGCTGACCGGCAAGTTGAATCACCGGCCCGTCAGCCATGGGGTCCGTGAATGGCATCCCCAACTCGACGATGTCCACCCCCGCCTCCGGCAGACCCTTGAGGAGTGTGCTGGAGGTCTCGACATCCGGATCGCCGGCCATGATGTAGGCAATGAAGGCCTTGGAGCCACGTGACTGCAGCGCATCGAATGTGGCCTTGAGGCGGGACATGGTCAGTTGGTAGCCTGTTCGGTGACGGGCGGACTGCTGTTGATCATCCAGGGCACCCCATACCGGTCAGTCACCATGCCAAATCCATCAGCCCAGAACGTTTTGGCAAAGGGCATGGTGATCTGGCCACCATCCGCGAGCTGATCAAAGGCCCGGTGGGCCGCATCAAGATCATGATAGCCGACGGAGATATGCATGCTCCGGGGCGGTTGATAGTGGGCCGGTGGGCTGTCAGAGCCCATGATGAGGGAGGAGCCGATATGGATGGCCATGTGCATGATCTTGTCACGGTCAGCCTCGGTGTACCCCATCCCGGACATGGTGTTGACGTGGTCATCAAAGGTCTGGCTGTAGAGGATCATGCCGTCAAACACCTTGGCATACCATTCGAAGGCCTCCCGGCAGTTGCCGGCAAAATTGACATAGGCATTGACTTCCATGATAGGGACCTCCGATCTGTACCGAGGGTGATGATTGCTTGAAATCCCGGCACATTTCAAGGCACACACCACGCGCAGGGCAAGGCAGGGCACATGGGATTCAGGACAGGGATTGTTGGCCTGCCCAATGTCGGAAAATCCACCATTTTCAACGCTCTGACCCGGTCAGACAGTGCCCGGACAGCCAATTACCCCTTCTGTACGATCGAGCCCAATACCGGTGAGGTCCTGGTTCCCGACCCCCGGCTTGATGCGATTGCCGCCATCGCCAATTCCCGTGTCACCCTGCCGGCCCGGACCCGTTTTGTCGATATCGCCGGACTCGTCCGGGGCGCCTCCCGGGGTGAGGGGCTTGGCAATCGGTTTCTGGCCGGCATCCGGGAAGTCGATGCGATTGCCCACGTTCTCCGCTGCTTTGAGGATGACGACATCATCCATGTTCATGGCCGGGTTGACCCGTTGGATGATGCCCGGGTTGTCGAGACTGAACTCATGCTCGCCGACCTTGAGTCCATTGAGCGTCAGACCCAGACACTGTCCCGTCATGTCAAGGGCGGTGATGCAGATGCACTCCTGCGCCAGGACCTGCTGGATCGGGCAGCCCGCTGTCTTGACCGGGGATCCCCGGCCCGACACAGCACCGTGGATGACAGTGAACGGACCGCCTGGCGCCAGATCGGTCTGCTCACAGCCAAGAAGGTCATGTATGTCTGCAATGTGGCCGAGCAGGATCTTGCCACTGGCAATGCCCACACCGAGGCCATCGCCGCCCATGCCCGCTCCCAGTCCATGCCAGTGGTTCTCTGTTCGGCTGCCCTTGAGGAACAGCTGGGGCAACTCGATGCCACTGACGCGGCGGAATATCTGGCCATGCTGGGCTGCGAGTCCTCCGGCCTCGGCCAGCTCGCCCGGGTCGGCTATGCGCTCCTTGGTCTCATCACGTTCTTTACCACCGGACCCAAGGAGACCTGCGCCCGTCCCATCCGGACCGGCACCACCGCCGCGGAGGCTGCCGGTCGGATCCATGAGGATTTCCGCCGTGGGTTCATCCGGGCCGAAACCATTGCCTGCACTGACTTCATTGCAGCCCAGGGTCTTGCCGGTGCCCGTGCGGCCGGCAAGGTCAGGGCTGAGGGCAAATCCTACATCGTCCAGGATGGAGATATCATGACCATTCTCTTCAATGTCTGAGTCTCCGTGCGGTGATTTCGTCCTTGCGCGGCTGGATGCTAAGGATGAGCGGGCGGGGTGCTGGCCTGTCCGGACAAGCCGGGTCCGGATGGGGAACGCATCTTGACGACTGCCGTGTTTGATTTGTGTTTTGATGATGGAGCTTGACAACCCATTTCTGTATGCATATGTTTCGTAATTCGAACCTGGAACACATCCCTGGCCTACCCACACACATCCCTGGTTCCGGATTCTGCATCGACTGACACGCGTGTTCCCCGGAGGTGCCTGCATGGCGTTTCGATTTGTCCACACCGCTGACATCCACCTTGATTCGCCCCTGCGCTCCATGGCCCTGCGCAACGCGGAACTGGCTGAGGAGATCGGCACGGCCTCGCGCCTGGCCTTTGGACGGATCGTTGATCTTTGCATTGCCCAACAGGTCGATGCCCTGCTGATTGCCGGTGATCTCTATGACAGCAACCAGACATCGATGAAGACTGCCCGGTTTCTTGCGGGCCAGCTGGCCCGACTCGACAAGCATGGAATCCGGGTCTTCATCATCCAGGGGAATCACGATGCGGGATCGAAACTGTCGCGTGAACTCATCTGGCCTGACTGCGTCCACGTCTTTACAGGCAAGGCCGGGATCGAGACCCTGGAAAAGGACGGCCACACCATCTGTATCCATGGCATCAGTTTCCGGGGCAAACACGTCACCGAAAACCTCCTGCACCGATTCAAGCCAGCCGTACCGGACGCGATCAACATCGGCATGCTGCACACCAGCCTTGGCGGGGCGGCAGGGCATGACCCCTATTCTCCCTGTTCTCTCAAGGAGTTGCAGGACACGGGCTTCAACTACTGGGCCCTTGGCCACATCCACACACGATCGGTGACCACCGGCATCACCACCGTGGTCATGCCCGGCATCCCCCAGGGGCGGGATATCGGCGAGGATGGCCCCAAGACAGTGACCCTGGTTGACATCGGGCCAGACGGCACGGCGACCCTTGAGGAACACGCTGTCGCCCTGGTCGAGTTCATACGCCTGACCATTGATGTCAGCCCGGCCACGGACTGGGAAGCGTTGGTCATGACCCTCCACAGCGCGGTGGGTGCGGCCGGGCGTGCTGCCAGGGATTGCCAGCAGGTCCTGAGGGTTGTGCTGGAGGGCCAGAGCGATCTGGCCTGGCGGATCAGGCGGGACAGTGACCTCCTGCTCCAGGAATGCCAGATCGCCGCTGAAGCCCTTGAGGGTGTCTGGATTGACAAACTGGTTGCTGCGACCACCGCGACAGGGGGAGACGGAGAGGCTGACACGCTCGATGCCACCCTGGTCGGACTGCTGACGGTGGTCGGGGACGATCCACTGACCGATACAGACGCAAAGGACTATATCAGGGGTTTCATGAAGGCGCTGCCGCCCCGGACACGCCAGCGCTTTGGAGCGAGCGAGGAGGAGACGGCCAGCACCCATCACCAGCTGGCAATGGAGGGATTCCGACAGGTTCTGGCCGGGCTCCAGGCCCCCGCCGAGGAGACCCCATCATGAGACTCAAGGCACTGCAGCTGGAACGGTATGGACTCTTTGCCAACCAGACCCTGCAGTTCAACTCCAGTACGGATGGGCGGGCGGACCTGCATATCGTCTACGGGGACAACGAAGCGGGCAAGACGACGGCGCTGGCGGCATGGCTGGACTTTCTCTTCGGGATCAAGCGCAAGACCCGCTATGGCTTTCGGCATGGGCGATCGATGCAGGTCGGTGCCTGCCTCGAGGATGACGGCACCGAGATCACCCTGTTGCGCAGCCGGGGTGCCACGAACACGCTCAAGCGGAACGATGGCACCATCGAGAGCGACAGTCGGTTGGCCAGCCACATGGGCGGCCTGGATCGGACACAATATGAACTGATCTACTCGGTCAATGACGAAACACTGGAAAAAGGTGGCGAGGAGATCGTCAACAGTCGGGGCGATCTGGGTCGATTGCTCTTTTCGGCAAGCGCCGGCATCGCGGAAGTGTCCAGTCGCCTTGCTGCGCTCGAGAAGGAGTGCAATGCCTTCCATCGCACCCGCGCCCGCAACACCCGGCTCAACGCGATCAAGGCGGAACTCGGGGAACTGGCAGACCGCAAGAAGGGGATTGAGGTCACTGCCGATGCATACGCCCGGATCGCCGCCACGGCGCGGACAGCCGCGACAGCTCTTGCCGAGGCACAACAGCAGCGCGACGACAACCTCCGCAAACTGCATGATGTCGACAATCGGTTGAAAGCCCTGTCAACGGTGAACCATCTGGCAGCCAACCGGCGACTGCAGGAGGAGATCGGCCCGCTCCCGCCGCCACCCCGGAACTGGCGCCACCGATGGGAAGAGGTCCGGACCAGTCACCAGGAGGCCAAGGCCATCTGCGGCCAGCTGGAAGCCGAGATCAAGAGCCTGGAAGAGGACCATGCGGGACTCGCTGTCGATGACAGGGCCCTGCAACTCGGTGATGATCATGAACGTCTGGAGCAGGCGCGGTCAGCCTATGTCGGTGCGATGCGGGATCTGCCCAAACGTACCGCCGAAAGGGAGCTGCATGAGGAGGAGATCCAGCACCTCCTTGGACGGGTTGGCCTTGCCGGCCAGGATGTCGAGAGCCTCCTTGCTGATGCCCATGCCCTGACTGGCCTGCGCAACCTGATCAACGCGTCGGCAGGGATCCGGGACAGTGTGGCAACCTGCCAGGATGAACATGATCGGGCCGTGGAGCGGTGCGAGGAGAACAAGGCCCGGTTGGGCGAAGGGGCACTTGATCGGTTCCAGGTGGCCCAACTCGAGTCGCTGCTGGAGCGGATCGAGCGTCAGGATCCCCGGCTTGAGAAGAAGGCAGAAGGTGCACGACTCCAGAAAATCGAAGCCCGGATTGCGGAAGTCCTGACCCGTCTGACCCCCTGGTCCGGGACAATCGAGGATCTCGACCGACTCTCCGTCCCACCAGCAGGCCGGCATGCCGAGTGGCGACGCACACTCGCCCAGCTGCAGTCCCAATGTGATGCGACAGCGGGCAAGATCGCCGACACATCGGCCGCGCTTGACCAGGCTGAAGCCGTCCTGTCGGGAACCGAAACGCGCCAGCCGGTGTCCTGTCAGGACCTTGCTGCCCTGCGCCGGCGGCGCGAGGAGGCCTGGAGCGACCATCGGATTGCGCTTGATGCCGGGACAGCCGACGCTTTCGAATCGGTCCTGCGGGAACATGACGAGTTGATCCACCGCTATGTGAATGACCAGCGGCAAGAGATTGATCTGGGTGAAAAGCACCGCCAGCGGGACGAACTCAAAGCGATGCTCGCGACACACCGGACCCGGCACGATGAACTTGTGGCCGAGACCAAGGCCATGGAGCACGCGGTCATCAGCGCCCTTGGACCTCTTGTGCCAGGCCTGACGGCAAGGGACGCCATCGAGGTCATCCCGGACTGGCTGACAACCCGTGAGCAGGTGCTTGAGGCCTGGCATGAAGCGGCCAGCCTGCGAGACAGGCTTGCTGCGCTTGATGAGGACATCGCGGGTCTTCGCAACGATCTGGATCGCTGTCTGGAGGAGGCCGGGCTGACAAACCGCGACAGCCTGCCCCTCGAGACCCTGATCACCCTGGCCCGGAACCTGCTCAAGGATGCGGCCCGCAATGCTGAAATCCGTGAACAGGTTGACCGGGCCACAAGGGACCTTGGCCGCCGCAAGGCGGCACTGACTGCGGCTGTCGAGCGCCACAGGGCCTGGCAGGCGCAGTGGCAGCGGGCGTGTCAGGATGTTGTCTTTGGCCAGGATGTCCCGGGCGTTGAGGTCATGGCCGAGCGGCTGGATGGGGTGCAGGAGATTGAGAGACGTGCGGCAAAGAAGCGGGATCTGGATCACCGCACTGCCGCGATGCACAGGGACGTCGCAGGTTTCGAGACCGATATCCGGGCGATTGCCGTGACGCTTGGGGTTGATGCCTCCCAACCCCTTGAAGCCTGGCGCACCATCAGCAGGGCCATTCGCACGGCCAAGGATCATGCCCGGGACAGGACACGGATCGAGGCGGCCCTGGCTGAACGCCGGTCAGCCTTGCAGGACGCGGCAACCCGGCTTGCACAGACCGGCGAGGTTATTGCGACTCTGGGGGCTCCCTACAACCTGACGGAGATCGGGGCGATCGAACAGACGCTGGACCAGGCCGAACGTCGCCAGGAATTGATGGAGGCGGCCCGGGAACTGACCAGCAGCCTTGGCGAGATCCTGTCAACGGACGATGTGGCCGCAGCCGAAATGGCGCTGCGGGAGACTGTCCGGTCGGATCTCGAGGCCCGTCGCACAGCTCTCGCGCAGCAACAGGAGACCCTGGCGACACTCTGCGACGAAAGGCTGCGAGAACATGATCGCTGTCACCGCGAACTCACAACGGTCAGCGGCGATGATGATGTGGCCCGACTGGAGTCACGGATTGCCAATCTTGAACTCGGCCTTGAGGAGGAGGCGATTGACCATCTGCGACAGCGGCTGGGCATCCTTGCCGTCGAGAACGCAATCCGGAAATATATGCAGACCCACCGCAGCGACATGATGGAAAAGGCCTCGGAGGTGTTTCGCATGATCACCGGTGGGGCCTATTCGAGTCTGGCGACGGAGTTCCAGGAAGCCACCGAGTGCCTGACAGTCACGGGGGCCGATGGGACGGTCAAACGCGCCGACAGTCTCTCCAAGGGCACCCGGTTCCAGCTCTATCTGGCCCTGCGGATTGCCGGCATCCATGAAACACTCAAGTCATCGCCGGCCCTCCCGTTCATCGCGGACGATGTCCTCGAGACCTTTGACGACCAGCGGGCGGCCCAGACGCTCAAGGCACTTGAGTCCCTCGCCAAGTCAACCCAGGTGATCTATTTCACCCACCACCGCCACCTCTGCACCATTGCCCGCGCGACCTGCCCACAGGCCACCATCCAGGAACTGCAAGCTCCATAGACAGTGACGAGGTCCATCCCTGGTGGTGAGGCTGATCATCGGCAGACGGATCGGGTTGCCACCGCGTACCCAAGGCCACTGGGGGACACCCCATCAGCTCCTGACCCGGCGGGTGGCCCGGCCCTGGTGGTAAGGCGGGCCGACCGGTTGCGGCCAACGGTGGGCGGGCTCAGAGGTCTGGAGAGGGACTGGGATCGGGCGTGGGCGTGGGATCGAAGGGGGCAGGACTGTCGTCGGGAGCGGGTGCCTCGGCGATCGACTGTGGCGCTGCCCGGGCGGTCCGGGGTTTGGGGGACGGTGATGGCGGGCGGAGCTCTGTCTGGACCGCGGTCAGCACATCATGGAGCGTTTGCCCCGCCGCCTGCCGCCAAGGCGGATCCTGAATGGTGCGGGCGGCCCGATCCGCATCAAGGAAGCGGGCCATCTGGGTCACAAACGCATCCTCCCGGATCCGCTGCGGGATTCGACTGGCCGCATGGGCAAGCAGGGCCGGGACATCCTGGACAGCAAAGAGACGGGCTCGTGCGGCCACCTGCTCCGGGTCTGCGTGCACACCGCGCGTATGCAGCCAGGTGATGTCCCACACATCCCGCCAACGGGGCGCGGGGCGATCAATCGTTGCGGCACACGCCACAATCTTGTCCGCGAGCAGCGCGGCGGGGGTCTTGACGCGGACCTGCAGGGGCGTCTCCGCTGCCCCGCCGGGATGGTGCTGGTGGAGGGGCCGCAGGATGGCGTGCGGGGCCGGGAGACGGCCAATGTCCAGATGGATATGCTGACGGGCCAGATCCCGCCGCTCGGGACGGGTGATGATGCTGATCCGCCAGGTTTGGGTCGCACCCTGGCGCTGGCGGACCGATGGCGGGCGGACATGGGTTGCGAGACCGAACCGGGTGGCGATGGCATCCGCGAGGGTCACCTCCAGCCGGTCCATACGGTCCGCGGTGAAGTCCACGCCACCCTCGAAGTCGAGATCCTCGCTGAAGCGCGGAGCACCGTAGCAGAGACGCAGGGCGGTCCCACCCATGAAAACCAGCCCCTTGAGGTACCCCGCCCGGTCCAGGGCCCGCAGGATCGTCTGATGCAGGATCTCCTTCTCCAGAATGACCTGCATCCCCGCATACCGGGGTTGCGCCGCGATGACCGCCTGTACGCGGTCCTCAAGGCCCGTCATGCGATCCCGTGCTCCGCAAGGAGACAGCGGTATTCCTCCGGGTCGACCATCCCGACATTGCGGCCCACCTGCCGGAGATCGCGCAGAGCCACGTCCAGACGGGCGAGCGGCAAGGGGCGCCGGGGATCGGTCAGGAGTCCCGCTGCCAGTTGCGCCCGCGGGCGGGCCGTGTGAGTGAACTCGATGACGCCGTGGGTGGTGCGGCGCGTGCCGCCGGCCCCGGTGGTCATCACCGTGATGCGGTCCGGCATCAGCTGGGAGATCGCCCCATACTCACAGAGGACTGATTCGAGACTGAGATAGGTTGTGTGGTCACGCCGCAGCACCGCCGCGAGCTCCTCGAGGAGATAGCCACGCCGCAGGCAGCGGGCCTGCGGATTGACGTAGAGGCCCCGGGCCGGGTGCCACAGACAGCCATGCTGCACGAGAGTACGCACCCGC
Organism: Paracoccaceae bacterium; assembly: GCA_965215545.1. Classification (GTDB taxonomy): domain Bacteria; phylum Pseudomonadota; class Alphaproteobacteria; order Rhodobacterales; family Rhodobacteraceae; genus MPNP01. The sequence goes on along the minus strand of OZ244066.1, from coordinate 1,757,136 downwards.
CGGGGGGTGGCCTCGGGCAGGATTCGGTGGAGATCCGCGGTGGTGAAAACGCCTCGCCCGGCCCGGTCCTGCCGGGCGAGGCGGGTCCGGGCGACCTGCCGGAAGTCCCGGTCCGGGGCGGGGATCGGTGCCGGCTCCATCGTGTCTCTCCCTCGGTGGTCTCTCGGCAGGCGGTCGCCTGGCCAGGATAGGGACACGACCCGGGATTGGCAAGGGTGGGTTACACCGGACTCCGGACTCTGGGGTCCGGTCCCATCACCGGGGCGGCAGGAGGACACAGGCGGCGATGATCTGATCTCCATGGGGTGACGGACTCACCCGCCTTGCGACCGTTGAGCCGGACACTCTCCGGCCAGCGGTCCCGGGCCCCGAGAGGACGCAGGGCCAGATCAGAGACGTGGTCATCGCCGGGCTCAAGACAGACGGTGACGGGTTTGGGGTCGGCAGGCGTGCCGGGGCGAGGCAGGCCGCGCTCGGCGCGGGCGGCATCAATCAGCGCAACGATGGCAGTGTGGCCCCGGAAGACGGCCTCATCGCGAGCTGTCTGGTTGCCGATGTGTCGTCCTGATGACCGCCTTCGTGCATTCTTGCGTCTGCGCAGGGTGGGATCGGTCCCCGCGGCAAGGAGCAGTGCGACGATGTCCTGTTCGCCGCGACCAGCGGCGATGTGCAGGGCCGTGGAACCGGTTCGCTTCGCGCGACTGTCGATGGCGGCGCCGGCGTTGATGAGAGCCATGGCAACCTCCCTATGCCCTTCAAGGGCGACCCAGTGCAGGGGCGTCCAATCAGCACTGTCCAGGCTGTCGATGTCCGCCCCGGCGGCAAGGAGGAGACGCACGACGTTGGCATGGCCCTGCCAGGCAGCGACTTGAAGGGGTGTGGAACCGTCCCTGTCTTTGGCCTCGATGTCCGCTCCGGCATCAAGGAGCAGGGACACAACCTCGGTGCGCCCGACATGGGCGGCCACATGGAGGGGGCGGTAGCGGTATCCGCCGAGTTGCCGTTCGAGGTCGGCACCAGCATCGATGGCGGCCTGGATCGCCTCCGGCGTGCCGGAGGCGATCAGGGTGTAGGTCAGACGCTCCGCCGCCGCCGGTGCTGGTGGGGATGGGGGTGCACGAGGAACTCACGGTTGTCCAGGCACCCCAGGGGCCCGCCAAGCCGGGCTTGCGGTCCTCGGGGATCCCGGTGCGCTGGCCCTGGGCGATGGGCAGGGCATAGACCCGGGCCACATAGGGCCGGGTGCGCTCGAGGGTGGTGGTTCCGGTGTGGCCGGCGGCACAGGTGCCGCTGGCCTGCGCGGCCTCGGTGGCGAGACGGATGACCCGCCGCTGGCGCTGGGGACTGCCGGCCGGCACGGCGAGGGGATGGGCGGTGGGGCAGGGAACGGTACGCCACTCGAGCGTCTCCTCGATCGTCGTGGTGGGGATGGGCCAGGCCTCCGGCCAGGGGTGGGTGCAGTCGATGATGGGCCGGCGGCCTGTCTCGATGATGGCCACGGCATCGGGATCGGTGGGGGGTGTCATGCGGGACTGTTCCGTCCGGGTTACCTGGATGACCTTGCGGCCCGTGTGCTGGGCAGTGTCGGCCCAGACCGCACAGGGTTCCACGAGGTTCTCGGCCAGGTGCGCGGTGCCCGGCAGTCGGTCCAGAGAGATTGCCAGGCCCACCGCCCGGGGCAAGGTGCCGCGGGGCGGTGGGTTGCCATGACCGTCCACATGGACAGGGTTGTCTGCGTCTCCTTGCGGCCCGACCCGACCTGGCCCCAGGGGGCAGGAGACATAGCGGCTTGCGACCGTGCGGGTGGGGACACGGCGCAGGATCGCGCCCTCAAGACGGGCCAAGGCCACAGCGGCATGCGCGGGAATGGCCACCGCACAGGCCGCGAGAGCGGCCTTGCGGGGGTGGGAGCGCAGTGGACCAGCACCCGGGGTCGGCCCAGTCCCCCGCGGGTGTGCCGGCGGTGGTGCGGCAGATCTGGGCACCGATGCCGCCCGATCTGATCTCGAAAGCACGCAGTACACTTGGCTCCGTCTTGCGTCTCAGATTCCTGCACATGGTCCCATCAGGGACAGTTCGAGAACGAGATCCCGGATTGATTCGAGTCAGGTGGGTCAATTTTTACCGCCATGCACCAGCGGGCCGGTTCAAAGAGCCGGGTTCTGACCTCATGCGATCATGTCTTTCTGGACCAGGCTGAGAGCCTTCCCCAGAAATCACCCCTGTCCAGCCATGGGAGACCGTCTCAAGAGTGACACATCCGGACCGTTTGCCAGTCTGTGTCGAGACTCAACTGTCAATGTATGGTATCCGGTTCGATTGAGTGCGAAGTTCGGGAAACTGTGGTCAGGGGACGCTGCGTGAGGTAATGTCATTCACGTCAGATCCGACTGTGGAATGAGGTGGATGTGTTGAGACCGCGAGGGTTTATGGAGAGTGTCGCATGTCCATGCCTGTCGGGACGGGGGCGGGCGGGATTCCTGTCCGGGTGGCCTGTCATGGTCGTGATGGTCTGTGGCTTCGTCATGGCAGTCCAGGCGACCGGGGTGCCGGTCGAGGCGCAGGAAGCCCCTCGCTTCGCCAAAATCATGCCGGTCGCCGTGGCCGATGGGACGATCAGGCGGCAGTTCTTTGGTCGTGTCATGGCGAGGCAGACGGTTGAACTTGCCTTTCAGGTCAGCGGACAGATCATCGAATTCCCGGCGATCGAAGGAGAGCCCATTGCCAAGGGAGGTCTGATTGCCCGCCTTGACCCGGAGCCTTTTCAGCTGGCACTGGATCGAGCACGCGTGGCCGAGGCGCAGGCAAACAGAACTCTTGACCGCCTTGAACAGTTGCAGGGCGCAGCAGTCAGCCAGGTCATGGTTGATGATGCCGAGACGCAGGCCGAATTGTCGGCCATCACTGCCAGGGAAGCCGAGCGGTCGCTTCGTCATGCAACCCTTGTTGCACCCTTTCCAGCGTTGGTCGCCAGCCGGAGTGTGGCAAACTACGCCTCAATTTCTGCTGGCATGCCCGTGGTGCGGCTGCATGACATGTCCGATCTCCGTATCGTGATCGATGTTCCCGAGGTTCTCTTCCTGTCTGCCGGCGAGGATCCCGACTTCGAGCTGACGGCACAGTTTCCGGCGATCGACAGGACCTTTGCCGTGGCACTCCGGGAATTCAATGCCGAAGCATCAACGGTCGGCCAGACATTCCGTATCACGCTCGGTATGTCACCCCCTGCCGAATACACCATTCTGCCGGGCTCCTCGGTGACAGTCACCGCTGTTCTGAAACGCAGTGAACCGCAGATTCTGATCCCGTCTTCTGCCATTGTCACGGCCAATGATGGGTCGGCAGAAGTGTTGGTCTTTGAACCAACGAGTGGGACGGAAGGGGTCGTCCGGCGAATACCGATCGATATCACGCCGACAACGGAGGGTGCCGTTCGTGTCCTTGCCGGACTGCAGGACGGTCAGGAAATCGTCGCAAGTGGTGCGGCACTGCTGGCCGACGGCGAGCGCGTTCAACGCTTCACCGGATTCGCCAAGTAGGACCGGTTCGGTGAGTCTTGCACGGCTTTCGATCGAGCGTCCCCTCTACACATGGATCGGGATCCTGCTCTGTCTTGGTGGCGGATTCTGGGGATTTGAAACACTTGGCCGACTGGAAGATCCGGCTTTCACCATCAAGACGGCCGTTGTCGTGACGGAATACCCGGGTGCTTCGGCCGAGGAAGTTGCCCGTGAAGTGTCCAACCCGATCGAGTCGCAGATCCAGAAGATGAGTGAGGTCAGGGAAATCCGGTCGATGAACCAACCGGGCACGTCCTTGATCTTTGTGGACATAAAGGATCGGTATGACGGATCCGAATTGCCGGAAATCTGGACGAAACTCCGCAACCGGGTCGCTGCGACCCGTCTGCCGCGAGGCACATCAACGCCGTTCGTCAATGACGGTTATGGCGATGTCTACGGGCTCTATTATGCCGTGACAGCCCCCGGATTCAGCGACCGGGAAATTTACGATCTCGCCCGGTTTTTGCGCCTTGAACTCCTGACAGTGCCCGGCGTGGCGGATGTGAATATTGCTGGCGTGGCGGATGAAGTGATCTACATCGAACCCGACACGGTTCTGGCGAAAAATCTCAACAGCCCGCCATCGGTCATCCTGACAGCACTGGCCGAGGCCGACTCGGTCACCGAGGGTGGATCAATTCAGGGCGAAAGCGGGCGAATCCTGATCCAGAGACCAGAGGGGAGTGACAGTGTCGCCGACATTGCCAGCCTGACTGTGGGGGTCGGTGGGCGTCTTCTGACCCTGAGTGATTTTGCGCATATCTATCGGGGCCGCGATCACAATCCCAGCCTGATCGCAAGGCACAACGGAATCGATGCATTCACCCTCGGAATCGCAGGACTCGCAACCGAGAACATCATCGCGGTGGGTCAGCGTGTCGACACCAAACTTGCAGAGATCGTTCCACAGATTCCGATCGGCATCGAATTCCATCCCATCTACCAGCAGCATCATGTGGTTGAACGGGCATCGGACGACTTTCTTCTCAACCTTGTCATGTCGGTCAGCATCGTCGTTGTCGTCCTTGCGGTTTTCATGGGTTGGCGGGCGGCCGTTGTGGTCGGCTCGACTCTCCTTCTCACGGTCGTCGGCACACTCTTCTTCATGGGATTGTTTTCCATCGAGATGGAGCGAATTTCTCTGGGTGCACTGATCATTGCCATGGGAATGCTTGTCGACAACGCCATTGTTGTTGCCGATGGAATGCAGGTCGCGATGCTGCGCGGCCGCCGGGCACGGGATGCCGCCGATGAAGCGACCGCCAAGATCCAGATTCCGCTTTTCGGTGCCACCGTGATCGCGATCATGGCCTTTGCCGGCATCGGCCTCAGCCCCGATGCGACCGGCGAGTTCCTGTTCTCGCTTTTTGCTGTCATTGCCATTGCACTCCTGCTGTCCTGGATTCTGGCACTGACCGTCACGCCCCTGCTGGGCCACTACATGTTTTTGGCAGACGCTGCGGGAGGGCGATCTGTGCACGGCGGACTCCTCTTCCGGCTCTATGGCGGCGTTCTGAGGGTGTGTCTGAAGGCCTGGTGGCTTGTCCTCACCTTGCTTGTCGCCATTACTGTGGCGTGTTTCATGCTCTTTGGCCAGATCAAGCAGCAGTTCTTCCCCGACAGCAATACACCACTGTTCTTCATTGACTACAAACTGCCCCAGGGCGCACCAATCCATCAAACATCACTGGGTCTTGCCGTCCTTGAGGACTGGCTGGCCGAACAACCCGATGTTGTCTCCACCACAACCTTTGTGGGGCAGGGTGCGGCACGATTCATGCTGACATATCAGGCAGAAGATCCCAACCCGTCCTACGGCCACATCATTGTCCGGACCAGGACACTTGAAGGGATCGAGTCCCTGATCATCGGTCTGAAGACCTTGGCCCGGAGCGCGACACCAGACGCAGAGGTGCGGGCCCATCGTCTCGCCTTCGGGACCAGCGGCGGTGCTCCGATCGGGGTCCGATTTTCCGGCCCCGACCCCGAGGTCCTGCGGAATCTGGCCGATACTGCTGCGGCCCTGTTGACATCCGCTTCACAGAACATTGTTGCACCGCGGATTGACTGGCGTGAAATGGAACAGATCCTGCGCCCGGTCTATGCAACCGACCGGGCCCAGGAGGCGGGTATATCGCGTGACGATGTCGCGCGAACGTTGCTCTATGCAACGGATGGCTTACGCGCCGGTGTCTATCGTGAAGGCGAACGGCAAATCCCGATCATTGTGCGGGCAAGCCGCAGCGAGGACATTGCACTCACCGATCAGGTGATCCATTCGGCCGCCACGAATGAGTTCATACCCTTCGAACAGGTCACGAATGGTTTGCGATTTGAGGGCCAGAACACCGTGATGAGGAGCCGGGATCGGGTCTTCACGATTGCCGTCGAGGCCGATGTCGCCGAAGGCAAGGTCGTCGCGGATGTGCAGTCTGAAGTGCAGGTTGCCATTGACTCCATGGCGGTGCCACCGGGCTACACGAAGGCCTGGGGCGGCGAATATGAAAGTTCGCGGGAGGCAATGGCGGCACTCAGCGGGCAACTCCCGATCTGTACGCTTGTCATGGTCCTGATCTCGGTCCTCTTGTTCAATGCCATCCGCCAGCCCCTCATCATCTGGTTGCTTGTTCCAATGTCCGTCAATGGAGTCACACTGGGACTCATGGGCACTGGACTGCCCTTCACTTTCACCGCCATGCTTGGTCTCCTTTCGCTCTCGGGCATGCTGATCAAGAACGGAATCGTTCTGGTCAGCGAAATCGACAGCACCCGACAGAAAAACGCTGACTGGAGATTGACAGATGTCATCATCACTGCATCAACATCACGCCTCAAACCCGTCGCTCTCGCCGCCGCCACGACGATCCTGGGAATGATCCCGCTGCTCAGAGATGCATTTTTCCAGTCCATGGCCGTCACGATCATGGGCGGATTGGCCTTTGCGTCCATCCTGACACTGCTTGCCGCTCCGGTTCTCTACTTCGCCATGTTCCCGAACAGGAGGCACCATCCCGGAACCCATGCCATCACCTGAAACCCCGCGGCACGCTTGAGCGGCCGGTCACCCCTTGATGCACAGGCACCATTGCTCGCGACCAGATGCATCCCGCGGCACCCAACGTGCCACGATGGAAGACCGCCCGTGACGGACCGCATCCTGCAGGATTCCGCATCTTGCCTTGACAAACCACCCTCCGGGCGAGCAGAGACTCGTGCAGTGGCCGGGTTTCAGCCAGAGGGCGGGCGGAATTCCCGATGATTCATGTCGCTTCCATTCCGTGATGATACACTCCCGCATGCCTGTCCTTTGGCCCTCCACATCTGCAGGCTCGGCACCCCATCAGCAAACCGGGACCGAACACTGAATCAGGATCCATCATCCATTTCTTGCCGTTCATGCAGGGGAAAATGAATTCAGGGCAGGGTCGTCCATGTGTTCCCGGTTCTGTTACAGATCCCGGACCATCTGCATCCCGGATCAGGTTTCCGGTGCCGAACCGAATGTCCTCGACAGCCGGATTGCCATGTCCACCGAAATCCCCGGACACCCGTTGAACGGTTTCGACAACGCCTGACGGGGGCCTCCCGGACCCTCGGACGACCGCGTCACAGTCAACCCCAACGGTTCCGGGCATTGCCACTTGACAATGCCGCCTGACTGGGGTGGATTGGCCATGCCCATGACCGGTTTCCTCGATGATGTCTCTGGAGTCGCCATCAACAGCCTTGCCATGGCTGAATCCAGAATGTCACCCTGCCTGGCCACTCACTGCTGCGAGATCCCCGGCGAATGGATCGTCTGGATACCTGACCTGCATGAGGGTCAGGCCAGCGGCCGGCGCAACGGGACCGCATGCGGCCCGATCACAGGCGTGCAGGGCGCGGGCAATCCCTGCCGGTGGCCAGGCACCCTGTCCGACCTTGACAAGGGAACCCACGAGACTCCGGACCTGCCGGTGCAGGAAACTGCGAGCTGTGAAGGTCAGCGTCAGATGCAGGCCCCGGGTGTCGTGGTGCGTGTCGATCTCGATCCTGTCGAGGGTGCGGATGGGTGAGTTCGCCTGGCAATGGGAGGAACGGAACGTGGTGAAGTCATGGCGGCCCAACAGGTCCCGGGCGGCCATGCGGATGGGCTCGACCTGCATGGCTCCATGGAGTCGCCAGGCACGGTTGGCATCAAGGGCCAGCGGTGCCTGGCAGACGATCAGCCGATAGCGATAGGTCCGTTCAATCGCGTCCAGTCGGGCATGGAAAGTCCTGCTGACCCGGGCGGCATTGAGCACGGCAATGCGTTCCGGCCGCAAATGGGCGTTGATGGCCTTGGCAAGGCGGTCGGGCTCCCATGGTGTACCGAGATCGATATGCGCCACCTGGCCTTTGGCATGGACACCGGAATCCGTGCGGCCGGCACCGATGACCGTGATCGTCTGACCGGTCAGGGAGACCAGCGCCGCTTCGAGACAGGACTGGATGGTCTGGTCGGATTCCTGGCGCTGCCAGCCGTGATATCCCGTGCCATCATACTCGATGAGCAGGGCGTAACGGGAGGCGGTTCCGGTCATGGACTCAGGTCGGGCCAACCCGTCGGCCATTGCAATACCGGGCAGGATTGTCTACGGGGCAAGCGGTGTCGTGTCGACGCAAGTTGTGGCACGGGCAACCCTTCGCGAACACGCCCCCAACAAGAAGACAGTGAATGAATTTGATCATGGATTGTCTGGCTCCGGGTGGCATCGGCAAGGGGGCAGGCCGCCCGTCACTTCGGTCGAGCCTGCTGGCCCCACTACCCCATCGGCCGTTGCATGTGAAAGCGTCCTGAGATGACCGGAACTGTCAACTACCGTCACACATTGCAGCTGCCGGCCACAGACTTTCCCATGCGGGCCAGACTCCCCGAGCGGGAACCGGGCCTGCTTGCCCAATGGCAACGCCTCGCCATCTATGAGCGGTTGCGCCGGAAGGCTGATCGACCGGTCTTTGTGCTGCATGACGGGCCGCCCTATGCCAATGGCAACCTGCATATCGGGCATGGCCTCAACAAGATTCTCAAGGACATGGTCACGCGCTCCCAGCAGATGATGGGCAAGGATGCCCGGTATGTCCCCGGCTGGGACTGCCATGGCCTGCCCATTGAGTGGAAGGTCGAGGAGGGGTATCGCCAGAAGGGTCTGGACAAGGCAGGCGTTCCGCGCCTGCAGCTGCGCAGGGAGTGTCGGGATTTTGCCAGCAGATGGATTGAGGTCCAACGGGAGGAATTCAAGCGTCTGGGCATCATCGGCAATTGGGATGATCCCTATCTGACCATGGACTTCCATGCCGAGGCGGTCATCGCCGAGGAGTTCATGAAGTTCGTCATGAACGGCACCCTGTATCGGGGATTCAAGCCGGTGATGTGGTCGACGGTTGAACAGACGGCCCTTGCCGAGGCCGAGGTCGAGTATGAGGACATCGACAGCACATCGATCTATGTCCTCTTTCCAGTCTGCGTCGGGATCCCGGACCTTGACCCATCCCTGACCGGACCAGTGTCAATCCCGATCTGGACCACCACGCCGTGGACCATCCCATCCAACCGGGCCATCTGCTACAACCCACAGATTGAGCATTCCCTGTACACGGTCACTCGGGCCCCTGACGGCAACTGGCTCCAACCGGGCACACGGCTGATTCTGGCCGACACACTCGCTGATGCCACCATGACAGCCTGCCGGGTCACGGGATACAAGCGTCTGGTCCCGGTCCCGGTCGACACGCTCGCCAAGATCATCTGTGCACACCCTTTCCGTGGTCTCGATCTCGAAGGCGAGCCGGATGTCAATCGTTGGGAATTCGATGTGCCTCTGCTGCCGGGGGGTCATGTCAGGGATGAAGCCGGGACCGGTTTTGTCCACACAGCTCCGTCCCACGGTGTGGACGACTATGTCATCGCCCAGAACCATGGCCTGACCATGACCCACAATGTCACGGAAGATGGCAAGTTCCGGACCACCCTGCCCCTGTTCGGCGGCCTGGAGATCTATACAGCCGACGGCCATGTGGGTCCGGCCAATGATCAGATCATCCACTATCTGATTGACCGTCAGGCCCTGGCCGGCCTGCAGCGGATCCACCATTCCTACCCGCACAGCTGGCGCTCCAAGGCCCCGCTCATCTATCGGGCCACACCCCAATGGTTCGTCAATATCGACAGGGCTGTGGGCGATGGGCAGGACACGCTCGGGTCAACGATACGCGAACGGGCTCTCGCTGCCATCCAGACCCAGGTTGCATGGACCCCCGGCACCGGCCAGGGTCGCCTGCATGCGATGATCGCTGACCGTCCTGATTGGGTTCTCTCCCGCCAGCGGGTCTGGGGCGTACCCCTGACCTGCTTCACCCGCCGCCATGTCCCCGCCGATGCCGATGACTTCCTGCTGCGGGACCAGCGGGTCAATGATCGGATCATCGCGGCCTTTGAGGGCGAGGGGGCCGATGCCTGGTTTGAGGACGGGGCCAAGGAGCGATTTCTGGCGGGCCTTCACGACCCGGATGACTACGACAAGATCGATGACATCCTTGATGTCTGGTTCGACTCGGGATCAACCCATGCCTTCACCCTCAGGGATCGTCAGGATGGCCCGCCCGACGGGATGGCCGATCTCTATCTTGAGGGAACAGACCAGCATCGGGGCTGGTTCCAGTCCTCGATCCTGCAGGCCTGCGGCACCCGGGGTCATGCGCCCTATCGAGGTGTGCTGACCCACGGCTTTACGCTTGACCAGGACGGCCGCAAGATGTCCAAATCACTCGGCAATGCCATGGCACCAGCTGAAATTGTCAAGGCGTATGGTGCCGACATCCTCAGGATGTGGGTGGCCCAGACCGACTACACAAACGACCAGCGGATCGGGACCGATATTCTCAAATCCATCACCGAATCCTATCGCAAGGTGCGCAATGCCTTCCGTTTTGCCCTGGGCAATCTCGGTGCCCACGAGCCAGCTCATGCCATTGATGCACCCGACCTGCCGGAACTCGAGCGTTGGGTGCTGCATCGGCTTGCTGTCCTTGATGACCAGATCCGGGCCGATTACGAAGCCTACCGTTTCCGCCAGGCCTTCATGCAGCTGTTCGACTTCATCAATCTTGATCTCTCGGCGTTTTATTTCGATATCCGCAAGGATGTGCTCTATTGCGAGCACCCCGACTCGCATGCTGCCCGGTCCGCCCGGACGGTGCTTTCCATCCTGCTCGACACACTTGCCGCCTGGCTCGCCCCGGTCCTGACCTTCACGATGGAAGAGGTCTGGCAGGCGGTGACCGGCGATCCTGACCAGTCCATTCACCTTCGGGACTTCCCCACGATCCCCGCCTCCTGGCGGGATGATGTTCTGGCCGACAAATGGCGGGCCTTGCGCCGGGTGCGCAGCGTGGTCACCGCCGCCATCGAGCCCCACCGGATTGCCAGGGACATCGGTTCCAGCCTGGAGGCAGCGCCGGTCCTCGCCATCGCCGACCCGGACCTCCGGTCCCGGATCGCCGCCAGTGACTTTGCCGATGTCTGCATCGTCTCGAACATCGAATTGATGGGGACCACAGAGAACGGTTTCACACTGCCCGATGTCGATGGTGTGGCCGTCCTCTTCAAGACCGCAACCGGTCAGAAGTGTGCCCGCTGCTGGAAGATCAGTCCCGATGTCGGCACCCATGCCCACCCGGATGTCTGCACCCGGTGTTCTGCAACCCTCACCAGACTCGAGGCCGGGACCTCGATCTGATCGTTGCACGGTCACCCCGGAGAGGGCATCCGACAGCGCAATATCTCACTCAGGACAGTATGGACCCGAGGCCTCGAACGCCACGGCGCAGGACCCGTCAAAACGACCGATGGACAGATCGGGAACCATTGGGCGCAGGCACGGAGCGGGCGCCGTGTTCTGCCACCGGCCAGGATGGACCGTCTGCACACGCACTTGACAGGTGGGGGATCGTCAATTCCTTCCCGTTCCTCTTGGAGACAGGAGGGCAGTGGCGGCTGCGTCCCAAGGGATTCCACCTTTGACATCCGTCCCGAACGCTTGCGACACCGAGCAGGATGTGGGAATGCGGGCGGCCCTGCAGGGCACGGGCCACCCTGACCGGTGCCAATCGGAGACACGACATGCGAAGGTGTCTCGGGCGAACTGACAGGTCTGTGGATGATACCGAAGCGCAACGTTGCGCGTCGAGTGGCCGCGGTACGGTCGGCAAATTGCAAGGCTGGATAGCTGCCCCCGGAAGCCGGAAGACATCATATGATACTATTTCTGGCAATAGAATCCAGATTCACAAGGGTATCTGCTTGAAATGGGACATACTTAATCATATGATAGGAATTCGCGGGGCCGCTGGCGCATGACTGCGGTGAAGGACTCAATCAGAAAACAGTTGGTGATCCTCGCACGAAGGAGCAAATCTCGTATCACGACATTCAGCAAAGAGATGCCGGTGGACTGGCGTCCAAGTCAGGTCAGGAATCCAGACGGTGTGCTCGACACCCACTTTACAGATGCATCGGCGTGGGAATTGATCGCCACACTGATTGAAAAGGGGCATCCGATTGAGCAGGTGAAGCTGCACAAGCCAAGAGGAGCCAAGGGATACGTGATGAAGATCGACCTTGGGGCCGACCAGGCACAGTTGTATGTCAAACTACAGCTGGGATCGGGGAAGATCATCGGGCGCAGTTTTCACTATTCCAAAAGGAACGATTGAGGGAGTCAGGAGATGAATCCGAGAGGTCTGGGCACGCAACGGCAAGATCGTTCGCGGACTCGATTGCGTGTTGTGCAGCCGGTCCTGTCTTGCCCCATATGTGGTGATGAAGGCATCGTGACCGTGTGGCATCATCACACATTTGAATACGGAACCGGAGAGGCCGCTGCCAGCTTGCAGGCTCGCGTGCCAGTGCGTCGGTGCGACCCATGTGACCTTGAATACCTGGATGAGGAGGCCGAACGACTGAAGCACATGGCGATCTGCGAACATCTTGGCGTTCTTGCACCTGAAGATATTCGAAAAATCAGACAAGGTAGCGGGATGACAAGAGCAGCATTTGCTGATGCAAGTGGGCTTGGCGAGGCGTCCTTGAACCGGTGGGAAAATGGTCTTTCAATCCAAAGTCACTCCAACGACCGATACCTTCGACTGCTTGCGTATCCGGAGATCATGACACGCTTGCAAGAGTTGACATCCAGGCAGGGCCCCAAAACTCGCCCGGCTGATGATGGGGCAAGACGATTTCGGTGTGTGGAACTGAACGAGGTCATGGAGAAGAAACAGCAGGCCTTTCAGCTGCGCATGGCTGGATAACGGGCATGTACATCACGACGTTCTACTCCTTCAAGGGCGGAGTCGGTCGCACGATGGCCCTGGTGAATACAGCTGTCACTCTCGCACTTCGTGGACAACGCGTTCTTGTCGTAGATTTTGACATTGAGGCACCGGGACTGGACACCTTTGACGTGCTCCACCCGCAAGATGATGTTCTTGGCATTATCAACTTTGTTGCCGACTATGTGAAGTCGGGAGAATCTCCTGACGTTGCTGATTACATCAGCGACTGTCCCGATATTGGAGGAGAAGGGGGGAGATTATGGATCATGCCCTCCGGAAGAAACGGCAATTATGCTGAGACCTTGGGTCAAATTGATTGGCTGGACCTGTACAACTATCGAAATGGGTATGTTCTGTTCGAAGACCTCAGGAAGCAATGGTCGAAAGTCCTTCAACCAGACTATGTTCTGATTGACTCTCGCACCGGCCACACGGATTCAGGCGGGATTTGCACACGACAGATGCCTGATGCCGTTGTCATTCTGTTTTTTCCAAATGAGCAGAACCTGCGGGGACTGATGCGAGTCGTCCAGGATATTCGAGCGGAGGCCGATGGACCGCGGGAAAAGAGCATTGCCCTCCACTTCGTGATGTCCAACGTACCGGACCTTGATGATGAGGACCTGATACTCGAGGGCAAGATCTCAGCATTCAAGCGAGCGCTTGATCTCAAGCGTGATCCCATGGTCGTGCACCGTTACGAATCTCTTTCTCTCCTCGATCAGGTCGTATTTTCGAAGGATCGGCCCAGGAGCCGTCTGGCCCAGGAGTACAGTCATCTTGTGCGGGAGATCACAACGCGAAACTGGAGAGATCGGGAAGGTGCACTTGAGTACATCCGGAGGGCAAGGGGACGCAGGAGATGGCTGGAGGACGACTCGATCCTCACACGCAACGAGAGGCTGGAAAAAATCGAACGGAGTCACCAGGAAGATGGCGAGATTCTGTACCGTCTGGCCAAGCTCAAGGATGCTGATCGTGAATCTGAAGACGCTGCACAACTGATCAATCGAGCGATACACCACGGCTATAATCAACCGGAGGCTTATCTCTTGCGTTCTCGCTTCCGCAAGGAAAGCAATGAACCGATTGGAGCGGAAGAGGATGCGTGGCGAGTCCTGGATTCAAGCCCCATCGCTCCCCCGATGGTGCGCGAGGCGGCCTGGATTCTTGCGAGGTTGGGAAAGAGTGAACCGGGGAAATTTATCAGATCGAAAGCAGTGTCATCTCTGGATCTTGACGGCAAAATCTGGCTTGCAGAAACATACAACCGCTCTCGCGATGATCTGTTGATTGCAGTGGCATTGTATGAACCGATTGTCGCATTGTCCGACCTTGGCTCCAGTATGCGCTCAAAAAGCAGACATGGCCTTGGTATGGCGTACATGGGCCTCGGACGGTGCGCTGAGGCGGCAAAAATCTTTCGCAAACCCAACTCCGGAGTCGCAGAGATGCGCATCGATGAGGCTTTCAACTATGGCATGGCTTGTTGGGGTATCGACGGCACAATCCATCGGGAGATTTTCGAGCGGGTCGTGGAAATCGATCAATCGCCTGAAGAGGACAATGAGGCAGCAAACTATTTTCAATGCATGGCGATTGCCTACTGGGCAACAGGGGAAACCGACCTGGCGCTGGACAAAACAGACCATTCACAGAAATTGATTGCTCGCCGCAGGCCATTGCCTGAGTTCAGTTGTTGGCGGTATCTGCAGGTTGATGCCGAAACATTCGAGAGCGACCTCAATGAGATGCGGGAAATGATCAAAATGAACGCGATTCGAAAGCCAGGGTTCCTGGCAGAGGCTGACATCAATCGCTGATTGTAACAGTTTCGATCACGTATTTGCCCTATGCCCAGTTTGGCACTTCGGGCATTGAAGGCCTTGAGAAATGTTGACACCTGCCGGGCCGCAATTGCCCCCGTCACAAGGCCAACAAGGGCCGGGGCCCGCATCAACGTCTTGTCGCAGTGCGGTCGTGTCTCCGTTTGAAGCCGCTGTATTTCTTCATGGAAGAAGGGCGGCCCGCCGGCCGCCCTTGTGTGCCTCGGTCCGGCCCCGTCAGTTGGTCGTGCATCCCACGTTCTGTCTCCAGGCGGCGTCCATCATATATTTGTAGCCGTCCTCGGCATCGGTGCGCGCCCAGCTGCCCGACGCGTTCCTGGCTCCGCAGAAGCAAGCCCGGATCTGATTCGGGTCCTTGCTGAAGGCGTAGCACCCGCTTGACCACGAATCGCCGGGGCCGGCGCCGCCGCGACCCGAGCCAAAGGGGATCTCCAGGTCGAACGCCGTCCGGAAGCAGGATCTTCCGATCACTTCTGAGACAGCCTGAACTTCTACGGTATAGGCTGTGTTCGGAGTCAGGGCGGTGACAGCTGTGGTCTGGGCTGGCACGCTCGTGGTAGGAGTAAGCCGGACAGAGCCGAGTGTTGTCCGGGAGCCAACCCTCTGCCCATTCGGCCCCTTCACCTCAAGATAGATAGTGCGACCGCCGCCGATATTCGTTTCCGCATAACCGGAAACGGATGAATAAGTCAGTCTGATTGTCGAAATCTGGACCGAATCTTTCTTCAGGGCCCCGGTGCCGAAGGTTGCAATCGTTGCATTCTTCTCGCTCTGACCGCTTGGGCAGGCACTGGATCCGGTGTCGCCCAGAATGGACCAGTCCACCTGCGCCCGCGCGGGCCCGACCGGCAGGGCCAGGATTACAGCCAACAGCGCAGCGGCAAATAGTGTTCTGATGCCATTAGGGGGGGCAGGTGTGTCATGATCGATCCTCCAATTGTGTATGTGATAGCCTCCCTCTACAGATTTCATTACCCAACGGCAACGGTGCATTGAGCGGATCGGCCAGGCACATGATCTCACCGCGACCGGTCTGGTTGAGTCCATTGCTGCGGGGGAAGACACCCTTCTGAAGAGGGAATGGGGCCTGACTCCCGGACTTGCAGAGACACTGTCCAGCCTGACGCTCGCACAGCGATGTGCCTTGCAGGCGATTGACCTTGAGGATCGTGCCGATGATGAACGCAACATCTCGCCCTCCGGCGAGAATTTCCGGAAGCTGGATTGCCTATCGTTCGGATAGTCGTGCCCAGCGGTTTTGCATCTGCCTCTCCTTGACAATCCCGACCCGTTGATCATGGATGAGCATGGATGAGGCCGAGGACAGTGCGGACAATGCCTTCATTGCCAACCGGATCGCGCAAGAACTGCGCTCGCCAAGACTTGAACGGCGGTTCGTGTTCACGACGCACAATGCCAACATTCCGATCTTTGGTGATGCGGAGTGGATTGGGGTGTGCTCTTCTGGTACGCAGGATCGGGGCGAACTGCCCATCGACCGGCAAGGATCGATCGACATTCCGGGAATTCGTGATCAGGCGGCACCATTCTGGAGGGTAGCAAGGAAGCGTTCATGCGGCGCAAGGAGCCATGCGGGTTTGATTGCTGATGATCCTCCGGTCCAGACTGCTTGAGTTGATCGCAAACGGGGGAAACTCCGGCATCGAGTTCAAGCGCGATGACTTGCAACCCGAACAGCTTGCGAAAGAAATCGTGGCACTCGCCAATTTTCAGGGCGGCCATATTCTGATTGGGGTGGATGACGACGGCTCCATTCCGCGGATACAGCGGCACAATTTGGAAGAGTGGGTGATGGACACGGTGTTTGGCCGTTATGTCCATCCCATGCTTCTTCCGTTTTCGAGGAGGTCCAGATCGACGATCAGTGCCGGGTTGCAGTCGTCAGTCTGAGCCAGGGTGTGTCCAAGCCGTATGTGGTTCGGAGCCAAGGCCGTGAGGACAATGCTGCATACAGAGCTTCTGCCAGTCCCTGGAAGCGGCCTTGGCCATCTCAGCCTGGAGCGGTTGAAAGAATATCTGTCAATGATCGTTGGGGATGACACCCTTCCGACTGACAAAGACGAAGAGGGGTGGGAGCGCCGCCTGCTTGGCCTGGGATTCATGGTTGGACGCGAGGATGGCTCACCGCTTTGTTCTATCGCCGGGTTGGTTCTTTTTGGTCATGCACCGCGCCGGTTGCTGTTTCAGGCGGGCATCCGGTGGATGGCATTTGAAGGGGGCAGCAAGAGCTATAAAGCACTGGATGATAGGCTGATTGATGGCCCATGTGTCACCTTGGGGAACGCATCTCGACATGGTGGCAGGTCCGTTGCTGGAAGCGGGTTAATCGAGGGTGTGGTCGGTGCAATGCGGCCATTTGTGATGGAAGAATCTGCCGAAATGGGCACCTCCATGCGGAGAGAGCATCGTTGGCTGTATCCGGTGGAAGTCCTTAGAGAAGCGATTGTCAACGCAATCGCCCATCGTGACTGGACACGCCACGAAGAAATTGAGATTGTGCGATACATGGACCGTCTGGAAGTCTTGGGTCCGGGCGCTCTGCAAAACTCAATGACGGTTGAAAAAATGATCGCTGGCCAGCGTTCCCCACGAAACCCACTGATCGTTGAGGTGCTGCGCGACTACGGTTATGTGGATGCCCGCGGCATGGGCGTGCGCAACAAGATCATTCCACTCTTGAGAGAGTGTAACGGTACCGAGCCCGAGTTTGTCGCTACTGACGACCATCTCAGGGTTATCATGTTCAGGAAACCGATGTAGGTCCTGTCCGCTCACCGGGTCAAAGTGACAGGATATTTCCTCTCTTTCTCATATCCCCTGCGGATCGCTGCGGGACAGTTGATCGGGCCCCGTACCCGCCCCTCGGCGACCCGGTAGCATGATTCCGGGGGGATTCCGATCGGCCCAAGGACACATTTGCAGACCGAGTCCGGGTTCGATCAAGTGTCTTTGCATCCACAACCGCAGGTCGCCCAAGCCCTAGGCGCACCAGTCCAGCCCCCGGACAAGGGGGGTTCGGACACAGGATGTGGAGGAGCCGGTGGAGTCTGTCAGGACAGGCACTGGCGAGTATCAGGGATCCGGCGCGCTGAGATGCGCGCTCGGTCACGATCTGTTCGGGATTCCAGCCTTTGGTGTGGGTCGGTCCTGATCCAGCCCTCGATGGCCTGTGTCCACGTCCAGGGCGCGGATAATACCCCGGAAGGAAATGGGGGGTCAGGGGCGGTGACATGGCGCTGGGCCTGTTTGTGTCAGTCTCCGCATTATTGGGCCCATGTTGCGGCGGAACTCCTGGCTGATGGTGGCCAGATGGCGACCGTGCGTACACGCTCTGGCAGTTTGCGGGACGCGGCGTGTCCTCAAGGCCTCGACCGGGCATCCCAGAGACGGTATCCCATGGCACAAACTGGCATAAGAGAGGAAGGATACAAGGGTCTGGAACACAACAGCCCAGGACCCGTCGAAACGACCGATGGGCCGATTGGAAGCCGATGAGACAGACGCGGAATGGGCATCCTGTTCCGCTGCCAGGCCGGGATGAGCCGCCCGTGCAAATGTGACATGCGGGAGGACCTGCACACCCCCGGCCTG
The DNA here is from genome assembly GCA_965215545.1 of Paracoccaceae bacterium. Lineage (GTDB taxonomy): Bacteria > Pseudomonadota > Alphaproteobacteria > Rhodobacterales > Rhodobacteraceae > MPNP01. The sequence continues at coordinate 1,738,760 of OZ244066.1, read as the reverse complement.
CCTCCTTGTGGGTCGTGCCGGCGGCACAGGGTGGACCCCTGAAGTGCAGGGACGGGGCAAGCGGCATGAACATCCATGACGATGATGAATTCAATGACTGATGATTCGTGCTCTGGGTGATGGCAGCCCGCAACCATGGCAGAGTCAAATGCGATGGGGTGTGCCCAGACAGAATGAGACGCTGGTGGGGCGGGATGTCCCGGGCATGGCAGGTCAGGCCCGAATCGCTGTCCCGATCCGCGATGCCAGAAACAGGCATGTGGCGACACAGACCATTGCTGGCCCGGTTGGCACATCGACGGCGATAGAGAACGCCAGGCCCCCCAGGGCGGACAAGACGGCAATGAGGGCCGTGATGGCCACCATCTGTTCCGGTGTTCTTGAGAGGGGGCGTGCGGCAGCCGGTGGAATGATCAGCATGGAGACGATCAGCAGGGCACCGACAACCTCCAGAGCAATGGCCACAAGGAAGGCCAGGGCCAGCGTCAGCACAAGATGGGTCCGGGTGGGCGCGATGCCGCTGGCCTGAGCCAATTCCGGATTCAGGGTTGAGGTCAGAAGCCGTGGCCACCACCAGGCAAAGAGCACCAACTCGGCCACAACAACAGCCCCAATGAGAGCAAGATCCGTTCTTGAGACTGCCAGGATATCGCCAAAGAGCAGGGCAGTGATATCGATCCGAACATCGATCAGCAAGGCGGCGAACACCAGACCGAACGCCACACAGGCATGACTTGCAACGCCGAGCATCGTATCGGGGGCTGCCAGTTTGCCGCTGCCATACGTCACCGCGATGGCCATCAGGAGTGAGACAGCGATCACCGTGGGGGGGATCGGCAGAGAGAGAACGAGGGCCAGCACCACACCGAGCAGGGCAGCGTGGGCCGATGTGTCGCCGAAGTAGGCCATGCGTCGCCAGACGACAAAGCAGCCAAGGGGTGCAGCAACAATCGCAATGCCGACCGAGGCCAGGGCTGCCCTGACAACGAAATCATCAAGAAGCGACATCATCGCCATCCACCAGGGCAGTGGGTCCGTCCGAAGACGGGTCCGGGAACCGGGGCAGGTAGCGCAGCACTGTGTCCCCGAACAGCATTCGGTATTCGTGGGTCCGGGCCACCTCATCCGGGGTTCCCTGACAGCAATGGTTGCGGTTGAGGCAGAGGATGCGATCGGATGTCGCCATGATGGAGTTCAGTTCGTGGCTGACCAGCATGACCGCGCAATTGGTCTTGCGATGGACCGTCTCCACCTGATGAAAGAACCGGCTGGCCGCCGGCTGGTCGAGACTGGCTGTGGGTTCATCGAGAATCAGCAGATCCGGAGCCACCAGCAGGGCCCGGGCCACCAACACCCGCTGGAGTTGACCGGCCGAGAGTTCCGACAACTGGCGATCGAGACAGTCGAGGACCCGGGTCATGTCCAGGGCCATGGTGATGGCCGCGGTCGCTTGCCGGACCGGCAGACCCATGAAACGCTTCACGGTGATCGGGAGATTGCTGTCGATCGCCAGACGCTGGGGGACATACCCGATCCGCAGCCCCTTGCGCCTGACGACAGCACCGGTGCTGGGCACCAGTGAACCAATGATGGCTTTCATGAGCGTGGTCTTGCCCGCACCGTTGGGTCCAATGACCGTGAGGATCTCCCCGGCTGCAATCGTGAAGCCGATATTCTCAAGCAGGGTTTCCTGACCGTGTCTGACGCCAAGATTGTCGACCCGGACCAGGATCCCCGCAGCGGGGTCTAGCTGCAGCCTGGACACAGGCCCTCCATCTCGACAGGGGTCTGTTCGACCCTGAAGCCCCTACCCCCGGCACGTTCGAGTGCGGACGGGTTGGCGCTGGGCAGGCTGACTGCATCGACGGCACGACAGGAGCGGCAGATGAGGGTGACAGACTGCCACGGTCCATGGGTGCATGTGCAGGGGAACAAGGTCTTGGGAGAGGCGATTCGATGGATCGGTCCGTGCTCTTCCAGGCCATCGGGGATGCGACCGGCCGCTGGCGACACGGTGACAGTGCCCCTGGCATGCAGGCGTTCGATGACCTCATGGGCACCAGGCACCTGCTGTTCGGCCTCCAGTATGGCCGGAACCTTGCGGCGCAGTGGTGTCAGCCGGACCCGCGTGCTGCAGTCCTCCCTTTCATTGCCAGGGACCGGAACCGGCCCGGTGTTGTCATCCGTCATGTCTGCCTCGTCCTGAACGCCTGTTTGATTGTTATAATATAACATTCGACCCTCTGCCAACGGTCGCCACCGCAAGGTCCGGTCCCTGATCCATCCGGCATGGTGGTTTGCGTGAATTTTTCATGATCGTTGTCAAATCGGCAGGCAATTCATGCCCCGGTGGTGTATGGGGACATGCCAGACAGTTTTTGGAGGGGTGCCCAACATGTTGTATCACACACAATCGTTATTCCGCACGTGCCTGGCGGTCAGTGCATTCCTGCTGGCTGTCCCGGCCGCCGCCGAGATGACCCACGTCACCATCATCCATTTCAATGACCTTGACCGGATGGAGGAGAAGTCGGGGCGCGGTGGTGTGGCTCGGCTTGCCGGTCTGATCGAGTCCGTCCGGGACGAGGGCGGTCACGTGCTCGTGACCTTCGCTGGTGATACGATCTCACCGTCACTGCTGGCCGGTTTTGACCAGGGGCGGCACATGATCGATCTGCTCAACCAGCTTGACCTGACCGCCATGGCCCTTGGCAATCATGAATTCGATTTCGGTCCCGACGTAGCGGTTGAACGAGTGGCCGAAGCCACCTTCCCGGTCCTCAGTGCCAACAGTGTCCGTCCCGATGGCCAGTTCCTGGCCGGGGTCGAGCCATCAATCATGGTCGATGCCGGGCCCTATCGGATCGGGATCCTCGGCCTGACAACCCAGAGCACCGCCGTCAAGTCCAGCCCGGGCAATGTGACCTTCCTTGATCCAGTCGCGGTCACAGATGAACACGCCACTGCCCTGCGGGAAGCAGGTGCTGATCTTGTGATTGCCCTGGCCCATACCGACCTTGGTGAGGATGCCGGCCTGATCGAGCAACAGGCCGTTGACCTGATTCTCAGTGGTGATGACCATATCCTGCGGACGGACTACAGGGATGATCTGCTCTATGCCGAATCCGGTGCCCAGGCAGACTGGGTGACCCGGATCGATCTCACGCTTGAGGAGGTTGAGGGCCGCGATGGCATGCGCACTGTCTGGTCGGCTGAATACCGGGTCATCGACACGGCCAGGGTCGATCCCCATCCCGACCTCCTGGCTGCCGTCGGGCAATACGAGGCCATTCTGGGCCAGGAACTCGATGTTGATCTGGGCACCACTGCCACCGCCCTTGACAGCCGCCGTTCGACTGTGCGGTCGAGGGAAGCGGCCATTGCCAATCTCTTTGCCGATGCCATCCGGGAAGCGACCGGGGCCGATGTTGCCATCATGAATGGTGGCGGCATCCGGGCCGACCGCGAATACGAACCCGGTGCCATGCTGACCCGGCGCGACATCCAGAGCGAATTGCCCTTTGGCAACCGGACAATGGTGCTGGACATCACCGGCAAGGAACTGATTGAGGCTCTCGAGAATGGCTACAGCGAGATCGAGAACGGTGCGGGACGCTTCCCGCACGTCTCGGGAGTCACCGTCAGCTACGCTCCATCCCGGGCACCGGGCAGCCGGGTTCACGAAGTGATATATCAGGGGGAGCCACTCGCACCGAACCAGCAGTTGACGCTGGCCATCAACGATTATCTGGCCGGCGGCGGTGACGGCTACGACATGCTGATCGACGCGCCACGCATCATCGATGCCAATGCCTCGGTGCTGATGACGGTCCAGGTCTTCGACTACATCGAATCACGCGGCTCGATCAGCCCGACCGTCGAAGGGCGCATGACTGTTGTCCAGTGACCCTGCCCTGCCGGATTGACAGACAAGGACAGCCCTGCGGGGCCACTGCGGACCAGTCCCCGGACCCCGGTCAGGGTCGGCCGCGATCCTGACGGGAGGCTGCGTGTCCCATGGCCCCGGATGCCGACCCCCGTCTCATCGTTGCCCTCGATCATGAGGATTGCGATGCGGCACGGGACCTCGTTGTGCAGCTCGGGAATCGGGTCGGATTTTACAAGATCGGTCTGGGGTCACTCGATACCGGGGGCTTGACCCTGATCCGGGATATCCGGTCCCGCCACCACAAACGCATCTTTCTTGATTTGAAACTCTTCGACATCGCCAGCACCGTCACCCGGGCCGTCCGCACCCTGGCCCGCCTGCAGCCTGAGTTTCTCACCGTGCATGGCGACCCCCATGTCGTCAGGGCCGCAGTTGCGGGACGCACCGGACAAACACCCCGCATCCTGGCCGTCACGATCCTCACCTCTCTCAGTCGGGGTGATCTTGATGACTCGCTCATCCAACCGGGTGATCTTGCGGAATTGGTCACCCGGCGGGCCCGGCGGGCCCTGGCAGTCGGCGCCGATGGCATCATCTGCTCACCCCGCGAGGCCCGGGCCATCCGGGCTCTTCCGGAAGCCGCCGGTCGGATCCTTGTCACGCCGGGGATCCGCATGACGGGGGACACAGCCGATGACCAGAAACGGGTCTGGACTCCCGACAGGGCCCTGGCAGCCGGGGCCGACTATCTGGTGGTCGGACGCCCCATCACCCGGGCCGTGCATCCCTGCGGGGCTGCCGAACGCATCCTCGAGGCCATGGGGATTCCAACCCCATGATCACCCTCTGGCCTGAGACACCGGCTCTGTGTCCCGGACCCATGGCATTGCACTCCGCCAGCACCCCTTGTACAGGGACGGTCCCGCATCACGGCTTGCATTCACACCGAGTGCACGGTAGGGCGCGTAGCTCAGCGGTAGAGCACTACGTTGACATCGTAGGGGTCACTGGTTCGATCCCAGTCGCGCCCACCATGACCGGGACATGGCGCGGCAACCGACGGCATGCGCGAAGACAGGGACGGAGCTGACGATGAAGGTCAAGAACTCACTTCGGTCACTCAAGGGCCGGCATCAGCAATGCCAGGTCATCCGGCGCAAGGGCCGCGTCTACGTGATCAACAAGCACCAGAAACGCTTCAAGGCCCGCCAGGGCTGAGGTCACCAATCCCACCCTTGCAGCGCCCTGCTGGCCGGTGCTGCAGGTTCCACGCATCGCAACCTCCCCGGATTCCACCCGATCCAGCTCCTGCTGGCGCCCGGGCGCATGGCGGCGGGCCCTTCAGCCGCCCATGCGGACTCCGGCGAGGGAATTCCGACCGGCGCCGGTGATGACGAGGGGGTGGATCTGGCCAAGATCGCTCAGCGACCCGGGGGCATGGACGGCATGGTTGTGCTCGGAGCGGCCCAGCAATTGACCCCGGTTGCGCCCCTCGCGTTCAAAGAGAACATGGGCCGTCTGGCCAATCATGCTGTTCTGGATCGTCTCCTGCTGGGCACTGAGTCGCCTCTGCAGGCGTTGCAGCCGCTCGGCGGCGACAGCGGGCGGGACCGGATCCATCTCGGCAGCCGGTGTCCCCGGTCGGGCTGAATAGCGGAATGAATAGGATTTGCCATAACCGACGGTCCTGACCACATCGAGCGTGGCCGCAAAATCCTCTTCGGTCTCCCCGGGAAAGCCAACGATGAAATCACCGGAAATCAGGATATCGGGGCGACGATCCCGGAGACGGTCGATGGTGTCGAGATACGCCGCGGTCGTGTGCCGACGGTTCATCAGCCTCAGGATGCGGTCGGATCCCGACTGGATGGGCAGATGCAGGTACGGCATCAGCTGGGGGCATTCGGCGAACGCGGCAATGAGATCCTCGGACATGTCCCGGGGATGCGAGGTTGTGAACCGCAGTCGGTCAAGACCATCAATTGCCGCCAGCCAGTGCAGCAGTCGGGCCAGGGTCCACACCCGCCCCGCCTCGTCCTCGTACCGGTAGGCATTCACATTCTGCCCGAGCAGGGTGATCTCGCGGATACCGCTGGCAACCAACCGTTCGGCTTCCTGCCGGATCTGGTCGGGTGACCGACTGTATTCGCTCCCCCGGGTGTAGGGGACAACACAGAATGTGCAGAACTTGTCGCACCCCTCCTGGATGGTGAGAAAGGCACTGTATTGGCCGGGACGCCGGTCAGGGAGCGGCAGGCTGGCAAATTTGTCATCCACCGGGAATTCGGCATCAACGATCCTTTCACCCCTCAGGGCCCTTGCCACATGGTCGGGCAGGCGGTGATAGGCTTGCGGGCCGATGACGAGGTCAACCAGCGGTTGCCGGCTCAGGATCTCCCTGCCCTCGGCCTGGGCCACGCAGCCGGCCACGGCAATCGTGACATCCCGACCCCGCGCCTTGAGGGACTTGAACCGTCCCACCTCGGAATAGACCTTCTCGGTGGCCTTTTCACGAATGTGGCAGGTGTTGAGTACGATGAGACTGGCCTCATCGGGTGTCTCGGCAACAGCATAGCCAGCCTCGACCATGACATCGGTCATCCGGTCGCTGTCATACACATTCATCTGACAGCCATAGTTCTTGACATAGACACTGGGTGGGCTGGACATCACTGGACCTGCAGGGATCAAATGGCAGTCTGGACCGGGGACCGGTGTCCCGACGCTCTCACCATACACATCAGGCCGGCAAAGATGAAGGGGGAATCCGGGCCCGGGTCATTTGCCCGGCAGGAGACCCCGGGGGAACCAGCGAATGACGATGAGCAGGATGACTCCCATGGCGATGTGGCGCATGTGGGCGGCATTGTCGAGGAGTTGGGCGCGGACGGGATGGTCATCAGCCAGGACTGCGGTCAGATGATCAATGAGCCAGATGCCAGCCGGTTCGGACTCAACCCAGGTGAACCAGACAAGGAAGCCTCCAAGAACGGCCCCCCAGTTGTTGCCGGAACCACCAACGATCACCATCACCCAGATCAGGAAGGTGAAGCGCATGGGTTGGTAGGATCCCGGGGTCAGCTGACCATCCAGCGTTGTCAGCATCGCCCCGGCGATGCCGACGACCATGGAACCCAGCACAAACACCTGCAGGCGGCAGCGGACAACATCCTTGCCAAGGGCCCGGGCGGCATCCTCATTGTCCCGGATGGCCAGCATCATGCGTCCCCAGGGGGAATTGAGGGCCCGCTCGGAGAGGGCGAGCACCAGGGCGAGGACGGCAAGGAAGAGGCCGGCGTAGCAGAGTTTGACGAAGATACCGGACAGGGGAATGACATCACCGCCCAGCCGTTCGGCGAGGGCGATGAACCATGGGGATTGCTGCAGGTCGATTTCATAGGGCACGGGTCTTGGCAGACCGATGACATTCTTGACCCCCCGGCTGAGCCAGTCCTCGTTCTTGAGGATGGCAATGAGGATCTCCGAAATGCCAAGGGTGGCGATCGCCAGATAGTCCGCACGCAGGCCGAGAGTGATCCGGCCGATGCACCAGGCGGCCCCGGCCGCCAGCAGCCCGCCGACCAGCCATGACAGCAGGATCGGCAGCCCCAGTCCACCGAGAAATCCCGTCACGGCCGGATTGATGGATTCGATGGCCTCGGTGGCAGGAAGATAGGACCGCCTGAGGAGGAGGGTTCCGAGAATGAGGATCGCGCCGATGGCCAGCAGGCGGAGGGTCCGGTTGGGGAGATGGGGGCGCACGAGCAGGATGGCCAGCACCATGACGATGAGGACCAGCCCAGCGAGCAGGAGACCTGGGCCGCCGGCCTGCCAGGCCTCGATGACCGGTGGATGGGCGATGAGCACGGCAGCAAGCCCGCCAAGGGCAGCAAAGCCCATGATGCCGGCATTGAAGAGACCGGCATAGCCCCACTGGATATTCACCCCCTGGGACATGATGGCGGATATCAGGCAGAGATTGAGGATCGTCAGGGCCAGATTCCAGCTCTGGACGACGCCGACAGCCACGAGGAGGCCGAACATGACGGCATAAAGCAGGACGGCCCGGGTCCTGGGGGAGGCCAGTCGATGCTGATCGGAGAGGGCGGGCATCAGGTGGATCTGCCGGCAAAGAGACCGGTGGGTCGGATGAGGAGGACGATGACCAGAATGAGGAAACTGACAGCGAACTTGTACTCGGTCGACAGGACCTGCATGAGCGCGTCGGGTTCGAGAGTCTCTGGCAACAGGTAGGCAAGGAACCGCTTGTAGGCATAGGTCAGGCCAATTTCGGAAAAGGCGACCACGAACCCGCCGAGCAGGGCCCCGAGCGGGTTGCCGAGCCCCCCGACGATGGCAGCAGCGAAGGTGGGAAGCAGGAGGGAGAAATACACGAAGGGGCGGAACCCCTTGTCGAGACCGTACAGAACCCCCGCCACGGTGGCCAGGATGGCAACGATGACCCATGTCAGCCTGACGATCATGTCGGGATTGATACCGGAGAGCCGGGCGAGATCCTCATTGTCCGAATAGGCCCGCATGGCCTTGCCGGTCCGGGTGCGATACAGAAAGAGCATCAGGGCCAGTACAATGAGCGCGGTGACCCCCACGGTGATCGATTGGCTGAGACGGATCGAGACTCCTTCAGTCAGGTCAAGGGCCTCACGCATATCCCGCGCACGAATCAGGAATCGGGCCCCATCGGCAAAGTCCCGCTCGCCGGGCCCGAGGATGAGGCGCACCAGACCCTGCAGGACAAACATCACGCCAACGGATGCGATGATCATGGACTCCGGTGAAGCGCGGGCCACCCGCAGCGGTCGGTAGATGATCCGATCGAAACCCAGGGCGAGGACCATCGTCAGAACGGCGGCCGGCACGATGGCGAGCAGGGCCGTGGGCAGCGGATGGATTGCCAGGCCCATGGCCTGCAGCCCCAGGGTGCAGAGGATGGCGACCATGGTGCCGAATGCCATGGTATCACCATGGGCAAAATTGGAAAATCGCAGGATGCCGTAGACAAGGGTGACGCCAAGTGCGGCAAGTCCGAGTTGACTGCCATAGACAAGCGCGGGAATCAGGACAAAGTTGGCCAGAAGCGCCCCGGCGTTCAACAGATCCAGCGTTGCCATCAGGGACACGCCGGACTGCGGGCAACGGACAGGAACAGGGGTGGAATCATGGCCTTACCCACCGAGGAAGGATCGGCTGACTTCGGGGTTGGCGAGCAGGCGCGAACCGGTGTCAACATGGCGGTTGCGTCCCTGGACGAGCACATAGCCCATGGTGGCGATCTCGAGGGCCTGCCGGGCATTCTGTTCACACATCAGCACCGCAACGCCACTGCGGGCAATCTCCGTGATCATCTCGAAGAGCGTATCCATGATGATGGGCGAGACCCCTGCGGTCGGTTCATCCAGCATGAGAATCTGCGGCCTGGTCATCATGGCCCGGCCAACGGCGACCTGCTGACGCTGGCCGCCGGAAAGATTGCCGGCCTGTGTCTTGCGGAACGCGGCAAGGGCCGGGAACATGTCGTAGATGCGCACCAGTGCGTCGGCAAATCCGGTCGGATTGCGGTAGGCACCCATCTCAAGATTTTCCTCAACGGTCAGCGAGGGGAAGATATTGCGCACCTGCGGGACAAAGGCCATGCCAAGCGCGACCCGGTCCTGAACGGGCTGGCGACTGATATCCCGATCATCAAGCAGGATCCGGCCCCGGGTCATGCGGACCAGACCAAAGACAGCCTTCATGGCGGTGGATTTGCCGGCACCGTTGGGGCCGATGATCACGGAGATTTCGCCGGTGTCGACCATCAGGCGGCAGCCATGCAGGATGACGGTCTCGCCATAGCCAACGACCAGATCCTCGGCGACCAGTCTGCTCACCCGGTGTCTTGCCTCCGGGCTGATCTGGCGCCCAGATAGGCCTGGATCACCGCATCATTGCCCATGATCTCATCCATGGACCCCTCGGCCAGGATACGACCTTCTGCCATGCAGACCACCGGATCGCACAGGCGCGCCACAAATGCCATGTCGTGCTCGATCAGGAAGAAGGTCACGCCTTCCTGTTCGTTCAGGTGCCGTATCGAGTCCCCGATCCGTTTCAGGAGGGTCCGATTGACCCCCGCCCCGATCTCATCAAGGAAGATCAGTGCGGGTCTGGTCATCATGGTCCGGCCCAGTTCGAGGAGTTTTTTCTGCCCCCCGGAGAGTTGACCCGCTGGCAGATCGGCAACCTTGCCAAGTTCGAGGAAATCGATGACGGCATCGGCCTGCTTGCGCAGGGCCGCCTCTTCACGGCCGATCCGCAGGCGGCCCAGCCAACTCTGCACGATCCGCTCACCCGACTGACCGGCGGGCACCACCATGAGATTTTCACGTACGGTCAGTGAGGCGAATTCATGGGCGATCTGGAAGGTGCGGACAGCCCCTCTGGCAAACAGCTGATGCGGTGGCAGGGCGGTGACATCACTGCCAGCGAGCCGAACCCGTCCGGCACTCGGTTGGCGGAATCCGGTGACGGTATTGAACAGGGTGGTCTTGCCGGCACCGTTGGGGCCGATCAGACCGGTGATTGTCCCCGCCGCGACGTGCAGGGAGACATCATTGACAGCGACAAAGTCTCCAAACTGGACCCGAATGTTCTCGACATCCAACACGGATTCAATGGCCCATCCGCTCCTGCCGGCCCGGATGGGCCGGCAGGATTGTCGGGTTTGCGGGTCTAGCGGTAACGGGCGGTTTCGATGACCCCCTGCCTGATTTCGATCTCGCGGTAGTTTCCGGCCGACTCACCGGGACCGATCAGCTCGACCGCCGAGGCACCGACATAGTTGACCGCGCCACCATCGGCCAGGATTGCCAGGGCCTTCCCGAGTTCACCGGGAAAGATGACCTCACCGGGTTCGTTGGCGACATCCATCACATGGTCCTTGAAATCCTGGCTGCTGGCCGATCCCGACGCCTGCATGGCGAGCATGATCAAGGCCGCCGCATCATAGGATTCGGCCACGAAGGGGCCGCCTGTCGAGATATCGCTGTCACCGGCGAGGTCGGAAAACATCATCATGCCGGGACTGTCGGTGCCTGGCGCCTGGCCAAAGGATCCATCGATTTCGGACCCGAAGGATGCCGTCAGGCTGTCGCCGATCATGCCGTCCGGCAACACGAAGCGGTCAAAGGCCCCGCTGTCGAGGGCGCTGCGGATGATTCCCTTGCCGCCCTGGTCGACATAACCGACCACAACGAGAACCTCGCCACCGGCGGCAGCCAGCGTGCCCACCTCGGCGCTGTAATCGGCCTTGCCGTCCTCATGGGGAACGCTGATTGTCACCGTGCCGCCCGCGGCCTCAAAGGCCGCCTGGAAACTGTCCGCGAGACCCTTGCCGTAATCATTGTTGGTGTAGGTCAGGGCCACCGACGCAATCCCTCGCGCCCGGATGATGTCAGTCATGACCACACCCTGGCGGGCATCGCTCGGTGCCGTGCGGAAAAACAGCCCGTCATCCTCAGCGGTTGAGAGGCCCGGTGAGGTGGCCGACGGCGAAATCATCACGATGCCATTGGCCCGCGCGACATTCTGCAGGACAGAACCGGTCACACCCGAACAGTCCGCACCCATGATGGCGTTCACCTGATCGGCTGTCACCAGGCGTTCCGCGGCGGCCGTCGCAGCAGCCGAATCCGCGCAGGTTGAATCGGCCCGCACTGCTGTCACCTGGTGTCCACCCAACAGCATGCCGGTGGCATTGACTTCCTCGATGGCCAGTTCAGCGCCTTCGGCCATGGCCGGGGTCAGGGATTCGATCGGACCGGTGTAGCCCAGGAGAATGCCGATCCGGATGTCATCGGCCCGGGCCAGGCCCGCCACCAGCAGCGAGACCGTGAAGGTCAAGAATAGCAGTTTCTTCATGTCAACTCCTGTTTCTGTCATTGTGACCAAGCGTGGGTCGCCTCTCCCTATACAGGAGTCCACCCGGAGGGGCATCCGATTTCTGCCTCGCCCCCAGCGGTCGGCGACTTGCCATTCGACCCGAATCCGACAATCCTGCCCCAAGCATCTGTGGAGCGCTTCTTGATGTCCCTCTTTACCCGGACCTGTTCATGGCACAATGAAACCCATGAGATCTATGCGGACACCGTCCGGCGCTTTCTGGCCGCCGAACTTGTCCCCAACATCACGCGCTATGTGGAACAGGGCGAAGTGGATCGATCCTTCTGGCACAAGGCCGGCAAGGCCGGCCTCATGGCCGGATCCGTCCCTGAGGGTTACGGTGGGGCCGGTGGGGGGCCGGGTTTTGATGCCATCACCCTTTATGAACAGGCCGCCACCAGCGACACATCCTGGGGGTTCGCAATCCAGTCGATCGTCATCCACTACCTGATGACCTTTGGCTCGGAGGCACAAAAGGCCACATGGCTCCCCCGCCTCGTGGCCGGGGAGGTGATCGGGGCCCTGGCCATGACCGAACCGGGTTGTGGATCGGATATCCAGTCCATCCGTACCCAAGCCAGGCGGCAGGGAAACACCTATCGCATCACCGGCAGCAAGGTCTTCATCACCAACGGACGTCGGGCGGACCTGATTGTTCTGGCTGCCAGGACGGACACAGGGGCCGGGGCGGGTGGACTCTCCCTCATCCTTGTCGACGGAGCCGTGCCCGGGTTGTCCCGCGGACGTCATCTCGACAAGCTTGGCCTGCGGGGCAATGACACGGCCGACCTGACATTTGACGATGTCGAGGTGCCGGACACCAACCTCCTTGGCTCCGAGGAGGGCCGGGGGTTTTACCAGATGATGAACCAGCTCCCGCTCGAGCGGCTGCTGATTGCCGTTGTCGCCCTCGGCGCCATCGACTGCGCTCTCGCATCGACGATCGAATTCGTCAAGCAGCGCCGGGCCTTTGGCCAGCGCGTCATGGATTTCCAGAATACGCGCTTTCGCCTGGCCGAAAGCAAGACCCGGGCCGAGATCCTGCGGTCCTTTGTCAATGACTGCATTGCCCTCCTCGAGCGTGGTGCGCTCGACAGCACCCGGGCCTCCATGGCCAAGTACTGGGCCACGGATATCCAGAACCGGATCGTCGATGCGTGTCTTCAGTTGCATGGGGGCTATGGGTATATCCATGAGTATCCCATCGCCCGACTCTACGCCGATGCCCGGGTCCAGAAGATCTATGGCGGCACCAATGAAATCATGAAGGAATTGATCGCCCGGTCGCTCGACGCGGACTGACCGGCCAGCAGGGGAACCGCAATGGACGATTATTCGCGACTGAACGAGGCCGGACGGCGACTGCGGGCGCAGGATCGTCGCCACATCCTGCATCCCTATGCGGAGTTCGATAGTTTTGCCGAATCCGGTTCCCTGATCGTCAGTTCCGGCCAGGGCTGCGAGATCACGGATGTCGAGGGCAAGACTTATATCGATGCCATCGGAGGTCTCTGGTGCAACACGATCGGGCTCGGCAGCGAAGAGATGGCCGAGGCCATTGCCGAACAGGTCCGGACACTGGCCTATGCATCACCCTTTACCGACATGACCAATGAACCGGCCATTGCCCTGGCAACACAATTGGCCACACTTGCCCCCGGCGATCTCAACCGCGTCCATTTCACGACCGGCGGCTCAACCGCCATCGACAGCGCCTTTCGGATGATCCAGTATTACCAGTCCTGCCGTGGCCAGCCCGACAAGATGCACATGATCGCCCGACACCAAGCCTACCATGGCTCCACCTATGCTGCCATGTCCCTTGGCAACAAGGAGTCCGACCGCTCACCAAAGTTCCGCTTCATCGACGACACCATCCATCACCTCTCGGCCCCCGATCTCTACCGGGCACCCGATGGGATGGGCGAAGACCAGTACTGCGACCACCTGGTTGATGAGTTCATCCAGCTGCTTGAACGGATCGGTCCCGACCGTGTGGGCGGTTTCTTTGCCGAACCCATCATGGGGGCCGGCGGTGTCCTTGTCCCGCCCACCAACTATCTTGCCAGAATGCGCGCCATCTGTACCGACCACGACATCATCTTTGTTGCCGATGAGGTCGTCACAGCCTTCGGTCGCCTCGGGCACTGGTTTGCCTCGCAGGATGTCTTTGGTATCGAACCGGATATCATCTGCACAGCCAAGGGTCTCTCATCGGGCTACCTGCCCATTGCCGCAGTGATCTACTCCGACCGTCTGCACGATGCATTCGTCACCGCTGACCCGGACCGCTTCTACCCCAGCGGGTTCACCTACAGTGCCCATCCCGTCTGTTGTGCAGCCGCCCTGAAGAACATCGGGATCATGGAACGAGAGGATATTCTCGCCCATGTCCGGGATGTGGGGCCGTATTTTGGCCGACGCCTTTCCGACCTCGCCGCCCTCCCCCTCGTTGGCGATGTCCGCGGCATGGGGTTGATGCGCTGCATCGAGAATGTCCAGGACAAGGCAACCAAAACCCTGTTCCCGTCCTCGGTCAACATTGGCAAGCGCATCGCCGATGCCGCCGAAACCCTCGGCATGCTCGTACGACCGGTGGGTCACCTGAACATCCTGTCGCCCCCGCTCACCATCACCCGGGACGAGATCGACACCGTCACCGACCGGCTCGGCCAGGCCATCCGCCAGGTGGCCGGAGAGCTGGCCCGTGACGGTTGGGAGGCAACCTGAAACCCGATCCATGATCGCCCGGGGGCATCGCTCAATGCAACCAGGTCACAAGCGCATCAGGATCGGGACGGGGACGCTCCGGCGGTGGCACTGTCTCCGTGCCAATGTGGATGAAGCCGGCGATGAACTCATGCGCCTCCAGACCCAGGGCCTGCTCCCGGAACGCGACATCATGGGCACCGAACCCGGTCACCCAGTTCGCACCCCAGCCACTCGCCAGCGCCGCATTCAGCAAAGCGAGGCAGACGGCACCGGCGGACAGGGTCTGTTCAATGACCGGAATTCTGGCCTCCCGGTCCGGGGATGCCACGACGGCCACGATCAGATGCGCATCGGCAAAGACCTCAACAGCCCGATCGAGCAAGGACGCCCCCTTGCCCAACGCCTCCCCACGCGTCCGCAGGATCCCGGCAATCCGACCCATGGCAGGCTTTTCGATCACAATGAAGCGCCACGGTACCAGAGCACCATGGTCCGGCGTCCGGGCCGCCGCTGCCAGGATCGACTCCAGGGCCTCTCGATCCGGAACAGGCTCAGCCAGTGTCTTGTAGGATCGTGACCGCCGGGTCAGCAGAAAATTCAAGACAGTCTCTGTCATGGTCTGGGTCTCCTTTGCCCATGCAGCGTCTCGCGGCGCTGCCATTGTTGTCAGCAAGTCAAGGCCGATCGGGATCTGTCAACTCCTTGCACGCATATCCAGCGAATCCGTCCTGATCAACCAGGCCGTGACCCTGGGCTTGACGTTGCGGAGACAGGCCTTGGCATGACCCGGACGACCGGTTGCAATTCAGTCAGGCGGCAGTCACAGTCCTTGTGTGACCAGGGACGGTGATGACAAGTCATGACCATCACCGGACCGAGGCCGGAAGGAAACAGGAGACCTGCAGCCATGCGGCAACCGCCCAACGCCGAGTTCATCGCACTCGTGGCCCTGCTATTGTCAATGGTGGCCTATGCGACGGACTCCATGCTGCCAGCGTTCCCGTCCATCGGAGCGGATTTCGGTCTTGATGAGATCAACAATGCGCAGCTGATCATCATCGTCTTCATTGCCGGAACCGGGTTTGGCCAAGTGCTCATGGGGCCCCTTTCGGACTCCTATGGTCGCAAGACGATCATTCTGGCCGGAATGCTGATCTTCATCCTCGCCAGTTTCTGGTCCTTTGCCACCGACTCCTTCCTCAGCCTGCTGCTCTCCCGCTTCGTCCAGGGAATCGGTGTCTCGGCACCCCGGACTGTCACGCATGCCATGGTCCGGGATCGGTTCAGTGGCAGGCACATGGCCCGGATCATCTCATTCGCCATGATGCTCTTTGTGCTGGTACCGGCCATCGCCCCCCTGGTCGGCCAGAGTATCATGCTGGCCCTTGGCTGGCGGGCCATCTTCGTATCCTTTCAACTGCTGGCCCTTCTCTGTCTCATCTGGCTCTTCCTGCGCCAGCCCGAAACCCATCCGCCGGCCCGGCGGACACCCTTCCGGGCGGGCATCATCGCCAGGGCTGCATGCGAGGTCTTTGCCCACCGGACTGTCGTGACCTACACGCTCAGTCTCTCACTCGGCCTTGCGTGCATTTTCTCGTACCTGGTCTCGGCCCAACAGGTCTATGTCGACTGGCTCGGCGCCGGTGAACGCTTTCCTCTCTACATGGCCCTCGTGGCCGCGTTGTCCGGCAGCGCCAGCTTTCTCAATGCCAACCTGGTCCTGCGTCTCGGGATGTGGGTGCTGTCCACGACCGGGTTCCTGTCCATCTGTCTCGTATCGATCCTCGTCACCCTGGTCGTTGCCACGGATCTATTGACCACCCAGGCCCTGTTATGGCTCTTCATTGCCTGGAGCGCCGGCATGTTCTTCATGCTCGGCCTCTGCCTTGCCAATCTCAATGCCCTGGCCCTCGAACCCATGGGGCACATCGCCGGTCTGGCCTCCGCAATCATCGGATCCATCTCGACCCTGCTGTGCACGCTGTTGGCCATCCCGGTGGGGCAGCTCTTCAACGGCACCGGCATTCCCCTCTTCCTGGGCATCGCCCTCTATGCCGGGCTGGGATTTCTCGCCAACCTGTCTGCCCACTCGGGACGACAGCATCAATCCTGACCCCAACCAGTGATCAAGGACAGATTGGCGGGTAGGGCTTGACAGTCCACGAGCTCTGAATGCAGAAGACAGACTCATTGACCCCTGAACAAAAGAGCACCACCACGAATCGAGGTAGAGGCCTCGGGCTCAAGGGCATCGACGTGGAGAACAGGTGTTTCAGGGACTTGAATCGAGCTTCATTCGCCGATGAACTGGCGGCATCCGCCAATTCGAAAGGCACCTCTGTCGTCCTTGGCACTGATGATCAATCCCCGATGCGCCGGGCACCAGCTCGATGACCTCGACGTGGCGGCAACTTGGGTTCGTGAGATATGCAATGACATCATCAGGCCTGGGCTCGATGCTGACATCGACACGCTGGATCTGGAGGCCGCCAGTGGCAATGCGGGCGATGTTCCTCGAATTGAGAGTTCTTGCAGTTTCTTCATGCCCCGAAGTCCCGGCGGTTGCTTCTGCCGCCTCGGCGGTTCGAAACGCGAACTGCCCCCGGAAGCCCTGGCACGCCTGTTGCAACAGCGCAGTGAGGTCGCCTCATCTGCCTTGATGAGTCGGTCGTACCCAGGACTGGACCTGCGCATCGCGATGACCAACTGACACGCCGCGTTTTCAGCAAGCCGTGGATGAGAATGTCACCAAAGGGTTTGCGCGCAATCGCCCGGCTGGACACCGCAGATCGATGCGTGCGCAGGCGCATTCATCCAGTCGGGACCACATTGCCACCGATACAATCTCGGTCTAGTTGTCAATCCAGTTCGCTGGAGCAGTCCACATGACGGCAATGCCAAGACTCAGCTCGGTCAGCATTCGCGGTTTTCGATCTCTCGCCGATGTTGAACTGTCGGATCTGGGCAACGTCAGCATTCTGATCGGTGCCAACGGCTCGGGCAAGTCAAACTTCGTGCACTTCTTTGAAATGCTCAGCTGGATGCTGCGGAATCGTCGTCTGGGGGACTTCGTCGCGCGGCATGGGGGTGGTGACGATCAACTGTTCGGCGGGAGTCGAATCACCCCGGCGATGTGGGCCAAAATCAGCCTGGAGACGCAGCAGGGCCACAACGACTATCAATTCACTCTTGCCCACGCTCATCCCGACCGGCTGATGTTCACCAAGGAAGCCTTTCGCTACAGCAGCAAAGAGTGCTCAACCGAGGCCCGGTGGGAAAATCTCGACATCGACGGGGATCGCCGTGAAGCGCAAATCGTCGAGGTTGCACACTCTCCGCAACTCTCGGAATTCAACAGGACGACCGCGCAAACGATCACACATTTGCTGCGGGACTGCGCCGCCTTCCAGTTTCATGACACCTCAGACCAGTCGAACTTCAAGCTCAGCTGGGACGATGAAGACAACGACACCCTGCGTTCCCATGGCGGGAATCTGGCAGCGGTGCTGCACAGAATCGAAAATGAGGACTTTCATCGCTACGAACTCATCTGCAGCCACATCAGTCGCGCGCTGCCCATCTTTGACCAATTCAGG
Source organism: Paracoccaceae bacterium (assembly GCA_965215545.1). Classification (GTDB taxonomy): domain Bacteria; phylum Pseudomonadota; class Alphaproteobacteria; order Rhodobacterales; family Rhodobacteraceae; genus MPNP01. The sequence continues at coordinate 1,720,622 of OZ244066.1, read as the reverse complement.
ATCGAAAGCAGCTACGGCAAGGTCCGCCTCAGGTGGAAGGCGAAGGGAACCGACAGGACATTCGGGGCCCATCTCACGTCGGACGGGTCCCTGCGTTTCTTTGCTCTCGTCACGCTGCTGAACCTCCCCCGGGAGATGCTTCCCAGCGTTATCCTGCTGGATGAGCCCGAACTCGGCCTGCACCCTGCGGCCATATCGCTGATCGGTGGCATGATCAAAGCCCTTGCGGGTGAGGTGCAGATCATTGTTGCGACCCAGTCGCCCCTTCTTGTGGACGAGTTCAGTCTGGACGACATCGTGGTTCTCGAGGCAAAGGACGGCCGCACGACCTTTCAGAGACCCGACGCCGAAACCTGTCGTGACTGGCTTGACGATGGTTTTGCGTCCGGCGAACTCTGGCAGAAGAATCTCATCGGAGGCCGTCCGTGATCCGCCTTGCAATCTCGGTCGAGGGTCGGACAGAAGAGGAATTCGTCAAGGTTCTGCTCGCCCCATACCTCCAGTCGTGTGGCATTGAGGCTCAGCCGATCCTATTGGGCCGTGCACGAAACCAGAGCGGGCACGGTGGGGATGTGACTGTTGTTCCGAAAACTGGTCAGGGAGATGATCCATCTGAAGCATTTGTTCAACGCCGTCACATCCCTCGTCGATTTCTACGGCTTCAGAGGAAAAGGGGTAACTGTTCAGGTTCCTGAGCCAAGAACCTGAGCAGTGACCTTTGGGTTACAGATCCACTGTTCAAGCGTCGGCGTCAGACAAAACCGGATGGAACGCATATCATCGGCGCGTGCTTCCTCACTGTGAGCCTCGGGATGCAGTCTATACCTCATCGCTTCGGGTCATAGGGGAGCAGCGTGAATGGTGCCCATAGACAGTGTCCGTGGCAAGGTATTGACCATCGGCCATTCGACACACATGCTGGAAACGTTCATTGGTCACCTGCAAAGGCACGATGTGACTGCTGTCGCTGATGTCCGTTCCAGCCCTTACAGCCGGTTCAATCCCCAGTACAACCGTGAGCACCTTGCCGATGCCCTGCAGGCTGACGGAATCAAATACGTCTATCTGGGTCAGGAGTTGGGAGGGCGGTCTGAAGATCGTTCCTGTTACAGGGATGGACGGGTCTGCTATGGCCGTGTCGTGAAGACTGAATCGTTCAGGAGCGGTCTGGATCGTGTCATTGACGGTGCCGCGAAGTTCCGGATTGCATTGATGTGCTCGGAAAGAGAGCCGCTTGATTGCCATCGAACTCTCCTTGTTGCCCAGTCATTGGTCGAACAGGGCATCAACGTCGAACACATTCTCGCCGACGGCGTGCTGGAGACGCACAGTGATGCCATGGATCGTCTCCTGGTGATTCATAAGCTGGATCGCTGGAATGAGGGGTTCCTTTCCGAACCGCGCGAGGAGCTGATCAACGAAGCCATTGAACGGCAGTCAGGGCGCGTCGCCTATGTGGAAGAAGAACCGGCTGGCCAGGACAGGGAGAAACTCTCGTGAAAGTTCATACCATCGGATTTACCAGGAAGTCGGCAGACCATTTCTTCGGTCTTCTGCGCACATCCGGCGCCAGACGCATTGTCGATGTCCGTCTCAACACCATCCCCCAACTGGCTGGTTTCGCCAAGCGCGGTGACCTTGCATACTTTCTCGCCGAGATCTGTGGCATGGACTCCGTCCATCTTCCTGAACTTGCACCCTCGAAGGAGATGATGGACGACTACAGGAAACGGGGTGGAGACTGGCAGACCTACGAGACCCGTTTCCTTGACCTCATGCAGCAACGCCAGATTGAGCGGACGGTTCCTGAGGACATTATCGAGGACGGATGCCTGCTCTGCAGCGAGGACAGACCCCATCATTGCCACCGACGCCTGGTCGCCGAGTCTTTGCGTGATCATTGGGGCGGGATCGATATTGATCATCTCCGGTAGGTGCCCACACGGCCCTGCACGGGTTGGCCCAAATCGGTATCTGCGACAGATCGGTCAGGACTCGACCCGCTGGATGCCCAGGTCACGCAGGGCCTGACCGGTCGGTCTTGAGGGGGCACCCAGCATGAGGTCCTCGGCGCGCTGGTTCAGGGGAAAGGCGATGACCTCGCGGATGTTGTCCATATCGGTGAGCAGCATGAGGATCCGATCGATGCCCGGAGCGATTCCGGCGTGCGGGGGTGCGCCGTAGCGAAGCGCATTGGCCATGCCGGCAAAGTGGGTGTCGACATAGGTTCTGTCGTGGCCGACGAGTTCAAAGGCCTTGTAGAGAATGTCCGGGCGATGATTGCGAACGGCTCCGGATGAGAGTTCGACACCGTTGCAGACGAGATCGTACTGGTAGCCCAGAATGGTCAGCGGATCCGGGTTCCCGAGAGCATCGAGCCCGCCCTGGGGCATGGAAAAGGGATTGTGAGAAAAGTCCAGCTGGCCCGTCTCGGTATCCCGCTCATACATTGGATAGTCATGCACCCAGCAGAACGCATAGCAATCCGTCTCGACCCGGTCGAGCGCCCGGCCAATCTCGTTGCGGGCCTCGGCGGCAAAATCCGTGAACCTGGCCGGCTGCCCCCCGAGAAAGAAGGCAGCGTCCCCGACCGACAGTCCGAGCTGGGCCCGGATCGCCTCGGTCCGGTCTGGGCCAATATTGCGGGCCAAGGGTCCGGCGCCGACGATCTCTTCACCTTCCTGGCGCCAGAAGATGTAGCCCATTCCCGGCAGGCCGGCGCGCTGGGCATAGGCGTTCATGCGGTCACAGAAAGCCCGGCTGCCACCGCCCGGGGCCGGGATGGCTCGGATTTCGTTTCCTTCATGGGTCAGGAGATCGGCAAAGATCCGAAAGCCGGAATCACGAAAGTGCTCGCTGACCGTGGCCAGACGGATGGGGTTGCGCAGATCGGGTTTGTCGGTCCCGTAATCGTGCATGACCTGCTGGTAGGTCAGGACCGGGAACTGCGGTCTGACCGCACGCCCCTGGCCGAACTCCACAAAGAGATCCCGCATGATCGGTTCGATCGTGGCAAAGACATCCGCCTCGGTGGCAAACGACATTTCGATATCGAGCTGGTAGAACTCACCCGGCGAGCGGTCGGCCCGGGGATCCTCATCCCGGAAACACGGCGCGATCTGGAAGTATCGGTCGAAACCGGCAATCATGAGCATCTGCTTGAACATCTGGGGAGCCTGCGGGAGGGCATACACCCGGCCCGGATGCAGCCGGGACGGCACCAGGAAGTCCCGGGCCCCCTCGGGCGACGAGGCCGTCAGGATCGGGGTCTGGAATTCGGTAAATCCGGCTGCCTCCATGGCCGACCGCAGCCAGGAAATGACCCGCGAGCGCAACATGATCCGCTCATGCAGACCCGCCCGGCGCAGATCGATATAGCGATAGCGCAACCGTGTCTCTTCGGGATAGTCGGGCTCGGCAAAGACCGGCAGCGGCAACTCATCGGCTGTTCCCAGGATCTCGATATCCGTGATCGACACCTCAATCTCACCGGTCGGGAGTTTGGGATTGACAAGATCAGGGTCCCGCAGCGTCACCACCCCATCGATACGGATAACGCATTCGGCATGCAGGACCTCCAGCCTGGCAAAGTGAGGATTGTCCTGATCAACCAGCACCTGGGTGATGCCATAATGATCGCGCAGGTCGACAAACAGGACGCCCCCGTGGTCCCGGATCCGGTGGACCCAACCCGACAGGCGGACCGTCTCGCCAACATCATCCCTGCCCAACTCACTGCAGGTGTGGGTTCGGTATTCATGCATGCTGCTGGCCCCGCTCTGTGACACTCCGGCAGACCGCTATCAATCACACAAGACCCGATTGTCAAGCCACCGCCCTGGCCAAGGGAGCGATTCTCCCATGGCTGACTTTTACCGACATGTCCCGACGTGCCCCGGCTCCTGACCCGCTTCGGCCGCATCAGGCCACGCGTGCCAGGCGGAGCCCGTTGTCATTGACGGACCGGACAGTCCCGGGCGGTCGCCATGGCGACCGCCATCCGGGACCAGGCCGCATCCAACCGGTCCGACTTGAGGAAGGCCAGGACACCCGTCCCGCCCGCGCGGCCCCAGCTGGCCCCCGAAGTGTCGGACCGGCGCGTCATGCGGACCCCGACAAGGGTTGGGTTGGCCGCCGCGACGGTCCCGCTCGCCATGGGGACATTGGCATCCCGTGCCGCCCTGTCGCCCCTGCGGGTCCGGGTGTTGCGACCGAGAGAGATCATGATCCATTGTGGGCCGATGACGGCCCGGATCGCGTCATGGGCCGGGCGGCCCTCCGTCGGCTGGCGGAGGCGGTCGCGCCGGGCGTCGATCCCCGTGCCCGCCCCATGGGTCTCCCCAGGCCGTCTCGCCGTCCGGGGCGCCTGCGACCCGGGCTGACCTGTTCAGGAAAGGACCCGGTGTCCTTCGCACCCCGCTCCCTCTTGCCAGGGGGCCACGGCCACCAGCGTCAGGCGGCGTCCCGCGGCCCTGGCTTGCCCCACCCGGTGCCAGACCCCAAGGGGTGATCTCTTCAGGGCACTGATCGGTCGCTGGCGGCCCGTCCTGCCGGTCGCGGGCCGGCGGGCCTCTGGCCGCTGGGGCCGGATCGACCCGTTGGCATCGCGCCCGGCCACCCCGCCGCCAGCCCCGCGCAAGGTCCTGTCCCGCCCGTGTCGCGGCACCCATCCGCACCATGACGCCGCCGGCGGCGTCATGGTGCGCTGTCGTCGCGGGATGGCCGGGCTCGTCTGAACGGATAGCGTCCAGCCTCCGGTCGCCCCATCGCTTGCCGGAGGGTGCCTCCGTGTCCCCATGGGCCGTGTCCCCGTGCGCATCCAGACGCGTGCCCACAGCCCCGGCCCCGTCTGATCACCCCCCTGAGGATCAGGCTGCTCACAGACGGCCCCGGCCCGCCGAACCGCTGCCCGAGGTCCGCCCACGCGCGCGCGGGCCTGCCGTCCTTGATGTGGACATGGCCACGACGCAGAGCGGTCCGCCCACGCGCGCGCGGGCCTGCCGGCCGCCGTGCCGGTCAGGCCGAGGGTCGGGGCGGTCCGCCCACGCGCGCGCGGGCCTGCCCGCCAGCCTGGCGACGGACAGGCCGGCGGCGGCCGGGGTTGCCCGGCCCGGGGTCAGGCCGAGGATCGGCTCGGTGGGGACCCGGGCGGCGCCCGGGCCGGACGGGGGGCAGTCATCCAGAGCTTCGCATGGCCGCCAGTGTCGCCGATGGATGGGGATCAGGCCGGCCATCCGGCCTGCGGCAGCGCGGCGGGCGCTCGCGGCCCGGGGTCGGGATCGCATGGGGGGGATCCGCCGCGAACGCCGTGGCCAGAGCACGGGTGCGATCCGTCTCCGGCCGCCGGGCCGTCGCTGCCGCCTTGCGGGTCACGGTGCCAGGGCGTCAGGATCGGGGGCTGGCGGCGGGCGGCCATGTCGGTGGGGGTCTCCCCCCGGGGTGGTGACGACCTCTCTTGTCCTGGCAAGGGGTGGTGGCGAGTGTCGATGTGTCATCGGAGGGCTCCTGTTGTGTCCTCCACAGGCGGCGGGGTTCTGATGGGGAGCCCTCGACCCGGTTCCCGGTCACAAACCCGGGGACTTCGCCGGGCCGATCGGGTGGATTGACCCCCCGGACGGTGGCATGGATCGGTGCGGCTGCGCAACATGCGGGCAACAGGGTGGATGTTGCGCCGCAACGCTGATCGGGGGCGGAGGCGATCTTGGCAGATCACCGATGATCAGGGACTGGCAGATTTCCGAGTCAGCCATACGAGGATCACGCCCCTGGCCAATCAACCCCGTTCGACCGGGAGATGTTGACCTGTCCCCATGCAGGGGCATGCCGTCATCAGGGACCGACCAACGACCACCTCCGGACTGCTTCCGGCCCCTGTGTTCCAGACAGGGCAGGTGGCAATCGCAGGGACAAGTTATCACAAAACATTTACAGATCGGGTTGGCACCTTGCTGCAATCCATGTTGACAAGATACAGGGTTCATGGCTACTCCCCCTGTGGGAGGGCAGATCGGGGGAAGCGCAAACCTCACTGAATGCACGGGTTCACCGCTTCGTGAACTGAAACTGCGGACTCATCTCGCATGAAAGCAATTTGTCTGATTTGAAAGGATTGGAATCCATGAAGATTCTCGGAAAGTTATCTCTTGGCCTGCTCACAGGGGCCATCATGCTGTCGACATCGATGGTCAGGGCCCAGGACGAGATCACCGTCGCATATTTTCTCGAATGGCCCATGCCATTCCAGTATGCCAAGGTGAATGGCCTGTATGACGAGGCGATGGGGGTGGACATCAACTGGGTCAGTTTTGACACCGGGACCGCCATGTCAGCCGCCATGGCCTCGGGCGATGTCCATATTTCCGTGAGCCAGGGTGTCCCGCCCTTTGTGGTGGCCACATCTGCCGGTCAGGATCTGCAGATCCTTGATGTGGCTGTTTCCTATTCGGACAACGACAACTGTGTCGTGCACGCAGACCACGAGATCGACAGGGAATCGGCTGGCGAACTGGCTGGCAAGAAGGTGGCAGTCCCACTCGGCACCGCCGCCCATTACGGTTTCCTGCGCCAGATGAGACACTTCGGGGTTGACATTGGCTCCCTCGACATCGTTGACATGCCCCCCGCCGAGGGTGCTGTTGCCCTGGCCCAGGGTGATGTTGACATGGCCTGTGGCTGGGGCGGCGGCCTGCGGCGCATGCTGGACTATGGCAATGTCCTGCTGACCGGTGCCGAGAAGGTCGATCTTGGCATCCTGGTTTTCGATGTCACATCGGCACCAGCCGCGTTTGTCGCCGAGAACGAGGAGCTCGTGGCCAAATTCCTCAAGGTCACGGCCGATGCCAATGCTGCCTGGAACGCCGGCCAGACCCTTGGATTTGTCGCGGATGAAATGCTGCCGGTCATCGCCCGGGACTCCGGGATGAGTGAAGAGGCGGCGGCGAGTTCGCTGGAAACCTTTGTCTTCCCGTCGGTTGACGAGCAGCTGTCGCAACGATGGTTTGATGGTTCGGTCCAGACCTTCCTCAAGGGTGTTGCCGATGTGTTCCTGGCAGCGGGCAGCATTGACGCAGCCCGGAACACCTATGAGGGTGCGGTCAACACGGGACCGCTCGCCAGCGCAGCCGGGATGTAGGCCGCTCCGTGAATACGAGACTGTTGGCAGGGCGAGGTCATGCATGAACTTCTGATAGACAGCGTCTCGATGCGCTTCGACCTGCCGGGCGGATCCTTCGTCCAGGCATTGGAGAATGTCCACCTGGAGATCGGGGCCGGGGAAATCATGTCGGTTCTCGGCCCCTCGGGATGTGGCAAGACCACATTCCTCAATATCATCGCCGGATTCCTGGCCCCGACGGCGGGCCAGGTGATCCTCAACGACGAACCCGTGACCGGTCCAGGGCAGGAACGGGGCATGGTGTTCCAGCAGGGTGCGCTGTTTGAATGGATCAATGTCCGGGAGAACGTGGCGTTCGGTCCACGCATGAACGGGGTTGCCAAAGCCGAGATCGATGCCCGGGTTGATCACCTCCTAGAAATTGTCGGTCTCCAGGATTTCAAGGACAAGGCCATCTACGAACTGTCCGGTGGAATGAAGCAGCGCGTGGCACTCGCCCGTTGCCTGGCCAATGAACCGGATGTCATCCTGATGGATGAACCGCTTGGTGCCCTTGATGCACTGACCCGGGAAAAGATGCAGGGGCTGGTCCTCAAACTCTGGAAGGATACGGGCAAGACAATCATCCTGATCACACATTCGGTCGAGGAGGCGCTGCTGCTCGGTGAAAGATTGCTGGTGCTCGCCCCGCGCCCGGGACGGATCCACAAGGAATATACCCTGCCATTTGCCGACATGGGGGTCGGTGCCGACCTCCGCGAGATCAAGCGGGAACAGGGATACATCGAGACCCGTGAGGAGATCCTCTCGATGATCTGGGATATGGAGGAAGAGATCATGGGCCGCACGGAGGACCTGCAATGACCGGCCTGATGATCGCCGCGGCCTATGCGGTCGTGTTCACGGTCATGTTCTTTGTGGTCAAGGCCATCACCCGGAAATTTTTCCAACGGGTGGATTTCACCTCCCTCAAGACCGTCACATTCGGCGACGAAAGCGCGGTCACAGCCAACCGGGCCGCCTCCATCATCTCCATCGTCACCCTGTTCCTGATCTGGGGGGCCTTCACCGGCTCGGTCCTGGTGCCCATTCATGTCCCGGGACCCTTTATCGGGGATACCGAGTTCACCTACACGGCGCGCGATGCCGCCGGGAATGAGGATGATGCGACTGTTGCCATCCGGGTGCATCGCATCGGTGAGGATGTCGAACCCATTGCAGTGCAGCCAGGGGATGGCTTTGCCAAGAATGACAGCGATGTCGTCGGCGCCTGGCGGTCGACCAAGCCGATGCGGATTGATCGGAATGATGATGTGACCCGCGATGACGGGGCATCCGTGATCGCGGTCAACGGCCAACCCATCACCCCTGATGTGAGTGTCGCTGTGGCTGATGGGATCGTGAGCATGTCCGGCAAGGGATCCCTGATCTTTACCCCCAAGAAGGGGTTGCAGATGGAACCGATCTGGCTGCCTGCCCCTGAAAGCGTCTGGTTCCGATTCATCTCCATTGCCGCCGATGGCTACCAGAACTTCAATCTTCTCGAGCACCTTGGATCCTCGCTGTATCGCGTCGTTGCCGGCTTCTTCTTTGGTGCCTTGGTCGGCATCCCGCTTGGTTTCGCCATGGGTCTTTCCGACTGGTTCCGCGGCTGGTTTGACCCGATTGTCGAGTTCATGCGTCCGGTGCCGCCGCTCGCCCTGATCCCGCTGGTGATCATCTGGGCCGGGATCGGTGAAACCGGCAAGGTCATCCTGCTCTTCCTGGCTGCGCTCTGGATCATGACCATTGCAGCCCGGGCCGGTGTCTCGGGGGTCCAGATCTCCAAGGTCCATGCAGCCTATTCGCTGGGAGCCTCGCGCTGGCAGATCCTGCGGCACGTCATCCTGCCCAATTCCCTCCCGGAGATCTTCACCGGGGCCCGGGTGGCAATGGGTGTGTGCTGGGGCACGGTTGTCGCAGCTGAACTCGTGGCGGCCGAGAAAGGGGCTGGCATGATGATCATGGTGGCGTCCAAGTTCCAGTTGACCGACATCGTGATCATGGGCATCATCCTGATCGGGATCATCGGCTACAGCATCGACATTCTCATGCGCATGACGGAACGCTGGCTGGTCCCCTGGAAGGGACGCGGCTGAACCCGACCATCGCCTGTCATCCGCCCGGCTTCCGGACCACCCGGATCCCGGGCGGTTGGTCGTGTGGTGCGGTGCTCGGGACAGGAGATTGCCACACCGTCCTTACATCTCGCAGCATTGTGGCGCTGGCATTTCATCCGGCCAGCGGGATTGACGATGACAAGCATCCAGCGGGCCAGTTGGGTGGGCCGTGGCCGGGGGAGTGCCCCGATGTTCGTCGTTTGTGAGGCGATTGTCAGCCGAGGTCAGGCCGTGCGCCGGCATCATCGGTCACGAGGGCCTCTGAGGAGTGGGGATGATCCAGTCGGGGTACCGCCCGGGGCCCGGCGGGTAGGCCGGTCAGCTGCCGAGCAGGGTGACGAGATTGGCGATGGCTGCCGAATTGGACAGGACCGGGATGATGACGATGGCTACAATGAAGAGTCCGACGATCCAGCGCAGATTGTCCTTGTCGCGCCTGGCGGCCTCCACATCACGCTGGGCCATGGTCTCGCGCAACTTGGCCTGATCCGTCCGGAAGCCTTCCAGGGTGGCGGTCAGATTGGCCTGCATTGTCTCCATGCTCTGCTCCATCACGGCCACTTGCCTGGCCAGATCGTGAATGTCGGGCTCGGGATCCATGCCGACACCCTGCACCAGGGACCGCTGGGGGTCAATGGCGGGAACTGGCCGGTTTGTAACCGATCCGGTCCGCACGGAACGGATCGGCCCCGCTACGACCATTGCCCTCTGATGGGCACCGGTTGCAACTCTTCTGGGCACCGGTTGCCACACCCGTCGCCACGCTGCCAGTCCTGCCCGCCGGCCTTGGCCTGGCCGCCCGCGTCAGGACGGGTGGGTCCATCGCCTCCGGGCGGCGTGGCATGCCTTGCCGACCGTCGGTCGGCGACCGGGAAATCCCAGGATCCTGTTGGGCATGGCGCCCGACGCGTCGCCGGTTCGGTGGGTCCAGCAGGGGATGGACTCAGCAACCCCACGTCCACAGCCCAGTGCCACACCGCGGGGGGGACCCATCGTCACGACCGGGTCCCGGTCGGCCCGTTGCGCGTCCGCGCCGGGTCCCCCAGGGTCCGCGCCCGCGTGGGTTGCCAGTCCGTGTCTGTGGGGGGCGCCAGGCCCGGGCCTCCGGCCCACGATGGCGGCGGATCCGGGCCGGATCCGCCTTGGTGAGGCCCGGGTTGCGCGCCATGGCACCGCGCGTGCGGGGGCCGGGGGTCGGAGACTGCAACGTCGGGGCCGTCATGACCACGACCCGGCTGGCGCGGCGGTATCGCATTGCTGCTCATCGCTGATTGCTCAGGTCAGGTTGATCACCACCCAGAGACCATGGAGCAAGAGATCCTTGACGAGCCGGCCCCTGACAATTGGGGGTGGATGTCGCTTGCCCCATTGACCAGGAGCACACAGCGATCAGGGTGTTTGTGAATGACTGCCGGGAAGCGGCTTCGCACCGGCACCGATGTCTGTGCACAGCGGGGGATCCCCTGCGGCATGGCCTCATTGAAGGGATACCAGAGAACATCCGGGCCACTGACTTTCACCGGCGGGCCATGGCATGAACCATCAATCTGAACCGCACTTCTGGCCATTCCAGATGATTGGACAGTCCGGATGAGTGTGTTAATCCCACTTCCCGCACTGTCGATCCGGCCTGGCCAATGACAGCCGGCACGAGGGGGAAGCGTCGAATGACGTGCTGACGGGAGACGAGAGTCGGATGTGGTCACGCATATTCCAGCGCCAGCTTACGCAATTTGTCCAGACGGGAACCATCGAGATCCGCTTGCCCGATGGCACACTCCTCAAGGCCGGGGATGGCGCAGCCGAGCCGGTCCGCATCACCGTCACCGACCGGAAGATCCTGCGGAGGCTCTGTCTCAATCCGGAACTGGCGCTCGGTGAGGCCTATATGGACGGTCACCTGATCATCGAGAATGATGATCTGGAATCCATGCTGGCACTGTTGATTGCCAATCTGCACGCCCAAGGGCGGCAATCCGTCCTGTCTCTGCGGCGTGCATTGCGGACGGTGCTGCGCCGTCTGGCCCAGCATAATCCCCACGGCCGGTCCCGAGCCAACGTCAAGCACCATTACGACCTGACTGACGAGCTCTACGAGCTCTTCCTTGATGCCGACCTCCAGTATTCCTGCGGCTATTTTCCAACGGGCACGGAGTCGCTGGATGCGGCCCAGACGGCCAAGAAAGCCCATATCATGCGGAAACTCTGTCTCCGCCCCGGCCACCGGGTCCTGGATATCGGCAGCGGTTGGGGCGGCCTCGGGATCAGTCTGGCCCGGGATCATGACTGCTCGGTCTTCGGCGTCACACTGTCGACCCATCAGCATGCCAAGTCCAACCAGCGGGCCGAGGCTGCAGGTCTCGGCGACAGGGTTTCATTCAACCTGATGGATTATCGCTCCATCAATGACACCTTTGACCGCATCGTCTCGGTCGGCATGTTCGAACATGTCGGGACGCCCCACTACCTGCAGTTCTTCCAATCGATGCGGACCCTGCTCAAGGATGATGGTGTGGCGCTTCTGCACACGATCGGTCGGTCTGGACCACCCGGCACAACCAATCCATGGATCACCCGCTACATCTTTCCCGGTGGCTATGTCCCGGCTCTCTCGGAAGTCCTCAGGGCCATTGAAAAGGTGGGGCTGGTGGTCACGGACATCGAGGTCTGGCGACTCCATTACGCCCAGACCCTGCAGAAATGGCACCAGCGTTTCAAAGCCAACCGGAACCGGGTGCGCGAGCTCTATGATGAGCGGTTCTGCCGCATGTGGCGCTACTATCTCGTCGCCAGTGAAATGTCATTCCGGCATAACGACCAGGTCGTCTTCCAGATCCAGCTGGCCTGCACAAACCAGACCACCCCCCTGACACGCAGCTATATGGACCCCCAGAACGGCTGAGGGCAGGCCATTCGACCCCGTCCGGGGTTCCGTCCACGCAACCGGGCTCAGCCCACGCGATTGGGTGGGGTCCGTCCGGCAAAGAACTCGATCAGATTGATCACAGCCATGTGGCCCATCTCTTCGCGGACCCTGAGGACCGACGTGCCGAGATGCGGCAGGAGAACAACTGTCTCGAGGGCCCGGAGTGCCTCGGGAACATGGGGTTCATGCTCGTAGACATCGAGACCGGCTCCGGCGATCCGCCCCTCTTGCAGGGCCGCAATCAGGGCCTTCTCATCAATGATCTCGCCCCGGGAAATATTGATCAGGATCCCCTCAGGCCGCATGGCGGCCAGCACGTCGGCATCGATCATGTGATGGGTGGCCGGCGTGCTCGCCAGTGCCACGATCACAAAGGGGGCGGCCGCACAGACGTCTCCCGGACTTGCCAATGGTGTGGCCGGGACTCCGCAATCCGCGATGGGTGATCGGTTGAAATAGACAACAGGCATGCCAAACCCGCAATGGCAACGCCGGGCAATCGCTTGACCGATACGTCCCATGCCGATGATACCAACCGGACTGCCTGTCACCTGCCGGCCGAGCATCTGGGTCGGCTGCCACCCTTCCCAGGCCCCACTGCGCACCAGCCGTTCGCCCTCACCGGTCCGCCGGGCGGTCATCAACAACAGGGCCAGGGCAATATCCGCCGTCGCGTCGGTGACGGCACCGGGCGTGTTGGTGACAACGATCCCGCACTGCGCGGCGGCACCTGCATCAATATGATTGTAGCCAACTCCGAAGTTGGCAAGGATTCGACACCGCGGTTGCTCCACCCCGGCAAAGGTCCCGGCGCCGAATTCGTCACCAAGTGTGGGCAGGATCCCGTCATAGGCTGCAAGACTGACCCGGGCCTCGGCCCGGTCCATCGGTTCCCCATCCCGCGCCTTGACAATGAAATGCTCACGGGCCCGCGCCAGGACCGTCTCGGGCATCCTGCGACTGATCAGAAGGGTGGGCTGCGCGGTCATCAGTGCATCCTGCCACCGTTGGGCACGTCCTGGTCCGGCCCGATCAGGACCACATCACCCTTGGCATCGGGGACGCCCAGCACAAGGATTTCCGAACGCACCTTGCCGATCTGGCGGGGCGGAAAGTTGACAACCGCGAGCACCTGCCGACCGACAAGGGCCTCAGGTTCATAATGACGGGTGATCTGGGCCGAACTCTTCTTGACTCCGATCCCCGCACCGAAATCCACCCAGAGTTTGATCGCGGGCACCCGGGCCTCGGGATAGGGTTCGGCCGCGGTGACGGTCCCGACCCGGATGTCGACCTTCAGGAAATCCTCAAAGGCAATCTCTTCACTGATCTCGGCCAAGTTCCTCACTCCTTGCAATGGCGGCTGCGACAGTGCGCAGAACCAGGGGTTGCAGTCCGATCCGGGGATCCATGAGATGTCGCAAACCTGCTTCGGTCGTACCACCCGGTGAGGTGACATTGCGCCGCAGTTTGGCTGGGGACTCTGTGGCCGTCCGCGCCAGCTGGCCGGCACCGGCGACTGTTTCAACCGCCAGGGTCATCGCCGTGGTCTCGGCAAGACCCGCCTGTCTTCCTGCCGCCGCGAGAGTCTCAATCAGATAGAAGACATAGGCCGGCCCCGAGCCTGAGACACCGGTCACCCGATCAATATCCGCCTCCGTATCAAGCGCGATTGTCCGGCCCGCGGCTGAAAGCAGTGATTCGGCCAGCGCGAGATGTCCGGCCCCTGCCACGGCATTGCCCACATAGGCCGAAATCCCCCAGCCAATGGCCGCCGGGGTATTGGGCATGGCCCGGACCATCGGCACCCCGGGGCCAAAGATCGCAGCGAGCCGAGCGAGCGGGATTCCGGCAGCAATCGACAGGATCAGGGTTCCGGTTCCCCCGAGGGACTGCACCCTGGGCAGGGCTTCAGCCATCGTCTGGGGCTTGACAGCAATCACGCAGGCATCAGCAGACAGCCCTGCAAGCGACGGATTGAGGGACACGCCGCTGTCCTGCAGCCAGTCCGACGGATGGGGCTCAATCACGAAAATCCTGCTGGGTGACAGACCCCCATCCAACCAGCCCTTCAACAGCGCCGAGCCCATCTTGCCACAGCCCAGCAGGACAAGTCCCTTGATGTTCAACAGACCCTCCCCATCCATCAGGACCGCCAGTGCGCAGGATTCCTCTCAGGCCGTCCCGGCGACCTCCATGAGAGCAATCGCCGCCGCCGTCTCCGGGCAGGCAGATCCAAGATTGACCATGTCCAGCGCTGGATAACAGCGATCGCAGAATTCTGTCATCTCGTGCAGCGTCACGCACACCAGAGCCATGGTGTTATTGCCCTCGACCGGGATCTCAAGGCCCCTGCGACAGGTCACGATGCCGGCAGCAAAATCCACCGTCAGGCCCCCCGAGTCCGAGGATTGGTTCAGGAGATTCGCCGTCCGGTAGATCTCAAGCTCCCGACTGACCTCAAGAGCAATCGGAAAACTGCAGAACAGCCGCAGCGTACCGGATTCGCGTGCCCAGTCCAGCACCACGGTGAAGGTGCGCCACTGCCCGGCAACCGTGACGACCAGCCGCTCATCATCAAGCCAGTCATGGCCCCATTTCTGCCAATCGGCATATTTCTTGACCGTCGAAGTGGGTTGATCCCACTCCCCGATCGGAGGGCTCCGAATCCATCCATGGTCACCGTCCTGGATCTCTGCCTGCCTGCCTGGGTCCCTTGTGGGACACTTGTTGGGCCACGATCCTGTCATCGGGAACCGCAGCTCATGGGTCATTGTGCCACTTCAGCCTGAAAATGTAAAGCCAATTGTGTCCAGCAGCGCCGTCCCGCACCGATCAATCGTCGGATGCCGGGTTCCCTGCCGCACCTTCCAGATCGTCAATCCGGCGCTTGAGCGCCTCGTTTTCCTCGCGGGCCTTGCGAGCCATGATCCGCACGGCATCCAACTCCTCGCGGGTCACCAGATTGCGATCGGCCATGCATTTTTCGAACCAGGCATTGAAACTCTGTTCGATCTCGGACCGGGCATCCTGCGCCACACCCATGGCATTGGTCATCAACCTGGCAAGATCATCGAAGATCCGGTTTCCTGATTGCATGGCACCCACTCCCGACTTGATCATCGACATTCTATCACACTCCATTCCCAACCGGAACAGGCCCGGCATCCAGTGCCAGACCTCGGAGCTGATCCCGCCAGAATCCATGAGGACAGACAGAGCGTGGTCCGATTCGGCGTGGCGACCGGGCGGGATTGCCTGTAAATCAACCCATGACCATTGATTGGAATGTGGATCCGGACGCTGCGCGGGCCCCGGTCGCAAGCCACCGGATCAGGGAGCGGGACGCATGATGACTCACGCAGCCCAACGCCAGATATAGTGTCGGTCCCGGCCATCATCCTGCCGGCGATCAACCCCGAGATCATCGCGATTGATCTCGCCGGTTTCACCGTCAGTCTCCGGTGGTATTCCTGCGCCTATCTGGTCGGCTTCCTGATCGGCTGGTACTGGTTTGTCCGCCTCATGCGCAAGCCGGACCTCTGGCCGGGGGGACAGCCACCCATGCCGGCCCGGCAGGTCGAATCCCTGCTGACCTGGAACATCCTCGGCATTATCGCAGGCGGCAGACTGGGCTATGTCCTCTTTTACAATCCGCTCTATTTCCTCAGCAATCCCCTCGAGATCGTCATGCTCTGGCATGGCGGGATGTCCTTTCATGGGGCCTTTGCCGGTTTGATCCTCGCCACCATTCTCTTTTGCCGGCGCAATGCCTATCCGCTGGCCAGCATCTCCGATGCGATCGCCATCGTTGTCACGCCCGGGCTCGGACTCGGACGTCTGGCCAACTTCATCAATATGGAACTCTACGGTCGGCCCACAACATCCCCATTCGGTGTCGTCTTTCCCTCAGGTTCCGGTGCCGCGTGCCCCCCGGACTGGCCGGGTCTGTGCACCCGACACCCCACACAACTCTATCAGGCCCTGCTCGAAGGGGCCGTACTCGGTGCCCTGCTCTACATTCTTGCCACCCGCTGGTCCTGGTTGCGGCAGCCCTGGCGTATCGCGGCCCTGTTCTTCCTTGGCTATGGGTGCATGCGCTTTCTGGTCGAGTTCCTGCGCCAGCCCGACGCGCAGTTCATCACCGCCACCAATCCCGATGGTTTCATCATCAGACTGGGCATGGCTGGCGGGTTGACGATGGGCCAGCTCCTCTCGGTGCCGATGATCCTCACCGGCCTGGCCCTCTTCTGGCATGCCCGGAGACGTCAGTCTTGACCGCCCTCTCGGGGATCCTGCGCTCTCACATTCGCCAGACGGGGCCCATGACACTCGAGCAGTACATGGAACTGTGCCTGTTGCACCCCACCCACGGCTACTACAACCGCCCCGCGCCGATCGGCCGGTCCGGCGGATTCATCACCGCCCCGGAGATCAGCCAGATGTTCGGTGAGATCATCGGGCTTGCCCTGGCGGCCAGTTGGCAGGATGCGGAGTCGCCCGCAGCCTTCACTCTTCTTGATCTCGGTCCAGGCCGGGGCACTCTCATGGCAGACTGTCTGCGGGCCACCGCCCGGGTCCCGGGCTTCAATACCAGTGCCCATCTGCATCTGCATGAAGCCAGTCACACACTCCGGGCAGAACAGTCATCCCGCCTTGCAATGCATGCACCGATCTGGCTTGCGACCCTGGATGCCCTGCCGCCCCGGCCCCTCTTTGCCGTCGCCAATGAGTTCTTTGACGCCCTGCCCATCCGGCAGTTTCGCCGTGACCCGACCGGCTGGTCCGAATGCATGGTCGGCCTCAGGGCGGAGGACCTCGCCCTCGGGTTTGTCCCGCTGGCAGGCGATCCCGCCATCGTGCATCGATTCAGCCACTGTGCTGTCGGGGATATCGCCGAATGCCGCCCCACCGCCGAACAGATCATCAGGACATTGGCTGCGCACATCGCCACCCACGGAGGACTGATGCTGATCATCGATTATGGTGACACAATGCTCTCAGGCTCCACATTCCAGGCCGTCAGCGAGCACTGCACCACCGACCCGCTGGCTGCACCGGGCACGGCCGACCTTACAGCCCATGTCGACTTCGACGCCCTCATTGCAGCCGCTCGACCACTCGCCCATGCCGGACCCTGTCCACAGGGGACCTATCTTGAGCGGCTGGGGATCGCGGCCCGGGCCACCACACTCGCAGAGAGACTGACGGGGAAGGCCCGCGAGGAACACACTGCCGCCTTCCAGCGCCTGGTCCATCCCGACGCGATGGGCCAGCTCTTCAAGGTCCTGGCTCTCCATCCTCCTGCAACCCCGACACCACCGGGATTTGCCTGATGGCGCCCATGCCCCTGACCCATACCCTGCTGGCACCCTGCCCCCATGGGTTCTTCACCCGCCAGGGCGGCGTCTCGACAGACAACTATGCCAGCCTCAACTGCGGCGAATGGACCAGCGACACACCCGATGCCGTGCGAGCCAATCGGGCCCGGGCCACTGCATCCCTCTCACTGCCTGCCGGATCCCTCCTCACCGCCCGCCAGATCCATTCGGCCACCGTCCACACCGTGACCCCCGCCGATGCCGGGCGGGCTCTGGTCGCAGACGGTCTGGTGACCAATGAACCCGGACTTGCCATTGGGGTCCTGACGGCCGACTGCCAACCGATCCTGATGGCCGACCTGAACGAAGGTGTGGTTGCCGCCATCCATGCGGGCTGGCGCGGCACCGTGGCCGGCATCCTCGAGGCCGGGATTGTGGCCATGGAAGCCCTTGGGGCCCGCCGTCCTGCCATCAGGGCCGTGATCGGCCCGGCCATCAGCCAGGCCAACTACGAGGTTGGCGCCGAGATCCGGGCTGCGGCAATGACCCGTGCAGGCTGGACAGAGGCGTATTTTACGGTGAATGATGCCAGCCGCTACCAGATGGATCTCAAGGGAATCGGCATGCGGATCCTGCGCAATGAACAGATTGCGGAATGCACCTGTCTGGACCATTGCACCTATGGTGAGGAGGCGCTGTTTTTTTCCTGGCGGCGCACCACCCACCGCCACCAGGCCCGCTGCGGTCTGATGCTCGCTGCCATTGCTCTCGGGAGATAGGATCCATGCTGCACTTCAGTCCCGAGGAATTTGCCCGGCGGCAGAAAGCCCTCGATGAGACGCTGGCGGCCCGGGCGCTCGATGGCATCCTCCTGTTTGCCCCGGAGAGCCAGTATTGGCTCACGGGCTACGACACCTTTGGCTTCTGCTTCTTCCAGTGCCTCGTGGTCGGAGGTCCGGAACCCGTCCTTCTGACCCGTTCCGCCGATCATCTCCAGGCCCGCATCACCTCACGGATCCGCGATGTCCGGATCTGGGTTGACCATGAGGAGGCTGATCCCTCCCACGACCTCAAGACGCTCCTGACTGAACTCGGTCTGGCCGGCAAGCGGCTCGGCATCGAAACCGATACCCATGGGCTCACAGGCATGAACTGCCAGCGGGTCTTTGCACGCCTGGACGGGGCCGTGGAACTCGCCGAGGCCAGTGACCTGGTGCCTGCCCTCCGCCTCGTCAAGTCAAGCGAGGAACTGGCCCATGTCCGCCGGGCTGCCCAGCTGGCCGATGATGCCCTGGATGCGGCCCTTGCTCTCTGTGAGCCGGGTGTCGATGAGGGTCAGATCCTGGCAGCCATGCAGGGGGCAGTGTTCCGGGGTGGTGGCGATTATCCAGGCAATGAGTTCATCATCGGGTCCGGGGAGACTGCCATGCTGGTTCGCTATGCAGCCGGAACCCGCAGCCTTGACCCCAACGACCAACTCAATCTCGAATGGGCCGGTGTCTATCGTCACTACCATGCCGCCATGATGCGCACCGTCCTGATTGGCACCCCATCGCCCGAACACCGGGCCATGCACGCGGCGGGAACCGAAGCCCTGCTGGCCTGTGAGGCGCAGCTTGCACCCGGGAACCGCATGGCCGAGGCTTATGATGCCCATTGCCGGGTGGTCGAGCGGCATGGCATGACCGCGATGCGACTCAATGCCTGTGGCTATGCCCTCGGAGCCCGTTTCGCCCCCAGCTGGATGGAACCCCAGATGTTCCGTGCCGGGGCATCAACGCGCATGGCGGCCGGCATGGTGTTCTTCCTCCACATGATTCTCCTTGATGCCGACAGGGGTCTGGCCATGTGTACAGGCCGCACATCACTCGTGACCGACTCCGGCCCGGAGTGTCTCTCCCGTCATGGGCTTGAACTCCTGACTCGATAAGCCACATCAGGAACAGTTTGCGCGCACTGGACAGGACAGACGATGACTGAAACACACCATTCCCGGGTCCTGATCATCGGCTCGGGGCCCGCCGGCTACACCGCTGCCATCTATGCCGCCCGGGCAATGCTTGACCCCGTCCTGATCCAGGGCATCCAGCCCGGTGGACAACTGACCATCACCACGGATGTCGAGAACTGGCCGGGTGACACCACGGTCCAGGGTCCAGACTTGATGACCCGCATGGCCGAGCATGCCCGATCAACCGGTGTCACTCTGGTCAACGGCCATATCGAGAGTGTCGACCTCGCAACCCGGCCCATTGCGGCCCGCAGTGACTCCGGTGTGACCCATACCTGTGATGCCCTGATCATGGCCACCGGTGCCCAGGCCAAATGGCTGGGCCTGCCCTCTGAACAGCATTACCGAGGCTATGGCGTGTCAGCCTGTGCGACCTGTGATGGATTCTTTTTCCGCAATCAGGAGGTCGTTGTCGTCGGAGGGGGCAATACAGCGGTCGAGGAGGCGCTGTTCCTGACCAATTTCGCCACGCGCGTGACCCTGATCCACCGTCGCGATGAACTCAGGGCCGAACGGATCCTTCAGGAACGGCTCTTCAGGAATGCCAGGATTGCCCCCCTCTGGTTCCATGAACTCATCGAGGTCCGGGGTACCGATGATCCCCGCTCGGTCAACGCGGTTGTCTGCCGGGATACCAGGGATGGCACGGAGACCGAACGGCCCTGCTCCGGTGTCTTCATTGCCATCGGCCACAGCCCGGCATCCGAACTCATCGCCGATCAGGTCGAGATGCGCCCCGGCGGCTATGTCAGGACCCGTCCTGGCACCACCATGACCTCTGTCGATGGCGTCTTTGCTGCCGGTGATCTTGTCGACGACATCTACCGACAGGCCGTGACCTCGGCCGGCATGGGCTGCATGGCTGCCCTTGATGCCGAGAAGTATCTCGCCGCCAGGGACTGACAGTCCAAAGGTCAGCCCACGAAAAAGGGGCCCTGGGGCCCCTTTCCTGTTTCGTATCTGGATGATGCGCTTACATCATGCCGCCCATGCCGCCCATGTCCGGGGGCATGGCCGGGGCTGCGGTCTTCGGCTCCGGTTTCTCGGCGATCATCGCCTCGGTCGTGATCAGAAGACCCGCGATGGAGGCCGCATCCTCGAGAGCGGTCCGCACGACCTTGGCCGGATCGATGATTCCGGCCTTGATCATGTCGACATACTCCTCCGTCTGGGCATTGAAGCCAAAGTTCGGATCATCCGACTCGCGGACCTTGCCGGCCACGATCGAGGCATCGACCCCGGCGTTTTCGGCAATCTGGCGCAGCGGGGCTTCCAGAGCTCGACGGACGATCTCGATGCCGGTGTTCTGATCGGCATTCTCGCCGGTCACACCCTCGAGCTTCTTGGCCGATGAGATCAGGGCCACACCGCCACCAGCGACAACGCCTTCCTGGACAGCAGCGCGGGTCGAGTTGAGGGCATCCTCAACACGGTCCTTGCGCTCCTTGACTTCCACTTCCGTGGAGCCGCCGACGCGGATCACGGCAACACCGCCAGCCAGTTTGGCCAGCCGTTCCTGCAGTTTCTCGCGGTCATAATCGGAGGTGGTCTCCTCGATCTGCTGCCGGATCTGGGCCACACGGGCCTCGATTTCGGCCTTTTCGCCGCCACCATCGACAATGGTTGTCTCGTCCTTGGTAATCGCGATCTTCTTGGCCTGGCCGAGCATGTCAACCGTGACACTTTCCAGTTTCATGCCGAGATCCTCGGAGATCACCTGGCCACCGGTCAGGATGGCAATATCCTGCAGCATGGCCTTGCGCCGGTCCCCAAAGCCCGGGGCCTTGACGGACGCGACCTTCAGACCACCACGCAGCTTGTTGACCACCAGGGTTGCCAGGGCCTCACCCTCGACATCCTCGGCAATCACCAGCAGGGGCTTGGAGGACTGGATCACCGACTCGAGCAGTGGAATCATCGGCTGGAGCGATGACAGTTTCTTCTCGTGGAGAAGAATGTAGGCATCCTCGAGCTCACAGGTCATCTTGTCGCTGTTGGTCACGAAGTACGGGGACAGGTAACCCCGATCGAACTGCATGCCCTCGACGACATCCGTCTCGGTCTCGAGTCCCTTGTTTTCCTCGACGGTGATGACGCCCTCATTGCCGACCTTCTGCATGGCATCGGCGATCTGCTGGCCGATTTCGGATTCACCGTTGGCCGAGATCGTGCCGACCTGGGCCACTTCCGAACTGTCGCTGACCGACCGGGCAACAGCCTTGATGTCGTCAATGACGCGGGACACGGCAATATCGACACCTCGCTTGAGATCCATCGGGTTCATGCCGGCGGCAACCGATTTCAGACCATCCTTGACGATGGCCTGGGCGAGGACAGTGGCGGTTGTGGTCCCGTCGCCGGCTTCATCATTCGTCCGGGAGGCGACCTCGCGGACCATCTGGGCACCCATGTTCTCGAACTTGTCCTCCAGTTCGACCTCCTTGGCCACGGTCACACCGTCCTTGGTGATCCGCGGGGCCCCGAACGACTTGTCGAGCACGACATTGCGTCCCTTCGGTCCCAGCGTCACCCGGACGGCATTGGCCAGGGTGTTGATCCCGTTGAGCATGCGGTTGCGGGCGTCTGTATCGAATTTAACGTCCTTGGCTGGCATTAAATGCTACTCCTTTTCAATTGGTTCGCCGGAATCACTTGATGATTCCGAGAACATCACTTTCTTTCATGATCAACAGTTCCTCACCGTCGATCGTGACTTCCGTTCCGGACCATTTGCCGAACAGGATCCGATCCCCGCTCTTGACACCCATGGGGATCAGTTCACCGGAATCCTTCCGGGCCCCTTCACCACAGGCAATGATCTCGCCCTCAGCCGGCTTCTCCTTGGCTGAGTCCGGAATGATCAGTCCACCCTTGGTCTTGTCATCACCCTCGATCCGACGAACGAGGACGCGATCATGCAATGGTTGAAATTCCATGCGCAAACTCCATTCTCTACTGTACAGCGGCACCATCGGTTTCATGTTGGCACTCGCCGCCGATGAGTGCTAACAACCGCCTAGGTAGGCACGGCCCGGAGCCGTTTCAAGTCGCAACCGAAAAAATCGGAGAGTTTGCCATTTCCCCCCAGCAGACACGCGTGACCAGGATCTTCGGTCATACATCACCCGACACCGACTCGACCGGCTCCCCACTGATCTGGGCCTGGTACCGCACCGAGCACTGCAACCGGCCGGCCACCGCCCATGTCCTCGGCCCTCCCAACAAGGAGGCCCTCTTTGTCCTCGAGCGGTGGGGATTTGACCAGCCCACCCTGCTTGCAGACATCGAGGATGGCGATGAGGTCATCATCGTCGACACCAACAACCCTGATGAGCTGCCGGCCAATATCGCCAACGCGACCATTCTCGAGATCATCGACCATCATTTCCTCGCTGGCGGTCTTGTCACCAGAACCCCCATCCCCGTCACCCTGCGTCCCCTGGCCTGCACGGCCACCATCATGCATGACATGATGACCTGCGAACGCGCTGCCATCCCTGACCCCATCAAGGGACTCATACTCAGTTGCATCCTGTCGGACACCATGGCCTTCCGGTCCCCAACCACCACAGACCATGACCGCAGTGTCGCCCTGCAATTGGCCAAGGATCTTGATCTCGATATTGACACCTATGCCGACGAGATGTTTGCCGCCAAGTCGGATCTCTCGGACTGCAGCGATCCCGACCTGCTCCAACTCGATTCCAAACTCTACACAACAGGCGGAACAAAACTCCGCATCTCGGTGCTCGAGACCACCGCACCCGATCAACTGCTCGCCCGCAAGGAGGGACTTCTCGCAGCCATCCGCCACGCTCTGCAGGGTGACGATTGTGATCAGATCCTGCTCTTTGTTGTGGATATTCTCAACGAGTCCTCCACCCTGTTCCTGCCCAACGACACAGTCCGGGGCATTGCCAGAAAGAGTTTTGGCGTCGAATCTAGTACTGACCATGTGATCCTGCCCGGCATTGTCAGCCGCAAGAAACAGATCATCCCGCGGATCGAGGTCTGAGGAACCGGACCAGACCACTGGCCACGCACGGAACTCCCACTTGCCCCCTGATGACCACCCTCATTCGCTCATTCTGTGAGATCGCTCCGTTCTACAAAGCCCTTTTCTTCGACGTCTGGGGCTGTCTGCACAATGGCGTTGCCCCCTACCCCGCAGCCATCACGGCCCTGCGCAGCTTCATCGCCGACGGGGGACACGTCATCCTCCTGACCAACTCACCCCGGCCCAACGCCGAGACCGCCAGGCAGATCACGGCCATCGGTGTCGACCCAGCGGCCTGGCATCTTCTGGTCACATCCGGTGATGCTGCCTGCGCTGCCCTGTTTGCCGGTACCGTCGGCACAGCAGTGCACCATCTCGGCAAACCCGAGGAATTGACAATCTTCGATCCCGATCTCTCGGGGGTCACCAATGCCCTGCCGATCGAACGGGTCCCCCTCGATGACGCCGAAGGCATCGTGTGTACTGGCCCCGCCCCCGGCAAGGCCCACACTCTTGATCCCTATCACGATCTCCTCTCCAGGGCCCGGGCCCGCAATCTGCCCATGCTCTGTGCCAATCCCGATCATCATGTCGACCGGGGCGGCATCCGGGAGATCTGTGCCGGTCGCATTGCCTGGCAGTATGCACAAATGGGTGGCAGGGTCCTGCTCTTTGGCAAGCCACGACCACCCATCTACACACTGGCTCTCGAGCGCCTTCGTGCCCTCGCCCCCACCATCCGTCGCAATGAGATCCTCTGTGTCGGTGATGGCATTGCCACCGATATTCTTGGGGCCACAAACGCCGGATTCGCCAGTCTCTTTGTCTCAGGAGGCCTCGCGGCCCGGGAGACCGGAACGCGCATCGACCCGGATCCAGACCTGCTTGAATTGTTTCTTGCAAAGCACAAGAGTGACCCCGACTACACCATCGGCGCATTTCGGAATTCCTGCTGAGGTCACGAGATGGACACGTACCGCTCCCATACCGATGTGCCTCGGAGCGCACAGGGCTCCACATGTGTGATCGGCAACTTCGACGGCATCCATCAGGGCCACCAGTCCGTGATCGACACAGCCCGCACGATCGCCACCCGAACCTGCTCGCCGCTGGCCGTCATGACCTTCGAGCCTCACCCCCGCAGTTTCTTTGCCCCGGATGGCGAGCCCTTCCGCCTCATGAATCCCCTGTCCCGTTCCCTCCGACTTGCCGCCCTCGGCATTGATGTGCTCTTTGAACTCCCCTTTGATCGGGCCCTCGCCACCATGACGGCGGCGGCCTTTGCCTCCGACGTCCTCAGCGAGGGTCTTGGTCTTGCCCATGCGGTGGTCGGCAGGGATTTTCGTTATGGTGTCCGCCGCGCCGGCACCTTCGAGACCCTCATTGCCGACTGTCGCACCCACGCCATCGAGGTCACCATCGTCCCGGAACTCACACGGGCTGACCACAAGGTCTCGTCAACTGCCATCCGCGCCGCCCTCCGCAATGGGGATGTCCGGACCGCCGCCGCCCTGCTCGGCACCCCCCACACCATCGCCGGCCCGGTCATCCCCGGCGAAAGACGCGGCCGAACCCTCGGCTTTCCCACCGCCAACCTCGCCCTTGATGACCTCCTGCAGCCTCGGGCCGGGGTCTATGCCGTCCGCGTCCGTCTCAACAAGACCGCCTCCCAGGTGCCAATGCCCGCCGTGGCCTCGATTGGTATCAAACCAACCTTCGGCACCCATCCACCCAGCCTTGAAGTCCACATCTTCGACTTCGATGCCGACATCTATGGCCAGCTCATCGCCGTCGAGCTCATCGCCTTCCTCCGCCCGGAAATCACCTTTGCCAGCCCTGAGGACCTCATTGACCAGATGCACACCGACTGCCAGGACGCCAGGGCCCAGCTCGCAGCTCTCGACTGACAGCCCCATGCCTCCATCACCATCCCCCACACCCGACGCACCACGCCCCCACACCCCGTCCCTGCGCCCCCGCTTCTGGGAACGCCATGGCCTTGCCGATCTCACCGATACCGAATGGGAGACCCTCTGCGATGGCTGTGGCCTCTGCTGCCTCTTCAAACTCAGCGATGGACCCGGGACCGGCTGCGACCACACCAACGTCGCCTGCCGCCTGCTTGATCACCAGACCTGTCGATGCCAGCACTATGAGCACCGGACAGACATCGTGGCCGACTGCATCGTCTTTGACCTCGCCAAACTGGCCGAGATCCACACCTGGCTGCCCCCGACCTGTGCCTACCGGCGGCTCTACAACGGCCAAAGCCTCGAGCCCTGGCATCCCCTGCTCTCGGGCCAGCCAGAGACTGTCCATACGGCCGGGATCTCGATCCGCGGCAAGGTCATCCCCGAATGGGAGGCTGACCTCGACACGCTCGAACAGTACATCATCGAACTTCCCGACCCGTGAACTTCGCCTCCGACAATGCCAGCCCCGCCGCCCCGGCGATCGTTGACGCACTCCTGGCCGCCAACCGGGGCCCCGTGGCCTCCTATGGCGATGAAGAGGCCATGGATGCGCTCACCGACCGTGTGCGGGATCTCTTCGAGGCGCCCGCGGCCGAGGTCTATCTTGTCAGCACCGGAACGGCCGCCAATGCCCTCGCCATTGCCACGATCTGTCCGCCCTGGCACACCGTCTATTGCCACCCGCACGCCCACATCAACCAGGATGAGTGCGGTGCGCCTGAGTTTTTCACCGGCGGCAGCAAACTCACCCTCATCGATGGGGACCACGCCAAACTCGATCCGGCCCTGCTTGAACAGGCCATTGCCACCACCGGTCTGCTCGGCGTCCACAATGTCCAGCCCGGTGCCCTGTCCCTGACCAACGCCACCGAATATGGCACCGTCTACACGGCCGACGAGACGGCAACCCTCACCCAGCTGGCCCGCACCGCTGCCATTCCCACCCATCTCGACGGAGCCCGGTTCGCCAATGCCCTCGTTGGCACCACCGGGACCCCCGCCGCCCTCTCCTGGCAGGCCGGCATCGATATCCTGACCCTTGGCGGGACCAAGAACGGTCTCCTTGGTGTCGAGGCGGTCATCGTCTTTGACCCCGCCCTGGCCGGGAGTTTCGCAGTCCGTCGCAAACGCGCCGGCCATCTCCACGCCAAGCACCGCTACCTCTCGGCCCAGATGTGCACCTATCTGCACGATGACCTCTGGCTGACCCTGGCCACGGCCGCCAATGCCGCTGCCCAGCACCTCGCCGCAAGACTCACGACCATCCCCACCATCACCCTCGCCCACCCCGTCGAGGCCAACATGGTCTTCTTTGCCGCCCCACGATCCCTCCACAGGACCCTCCTCACCCGCGGTGCCACCTACCATCTCCTCCCTCCCGACACCGATCCCACCGGACCCGACACCACCCGCCTCCGCGGCCGCCTCGTCTGCAACTGGCAGACCTCAACCGAAGACATCGACGCATTCCTCGCCGCCATTCCCGACAATCCATGACAGGAAGGGGCGCGCACTGACCATCGAGACAGACATGGGCGATGTGGACCGGCCCAGACGAGTTGTCGGCAACGGGCGATGGACGCGCGGATTTGGGTGCAGGAGAGGGCAGTGTCAGGGATCTCGGATTGGGAGAATACGGGTTTGCGTTTCTTCAATTGGCGGGGCATAGGCAAGGAGTGTCAGGCGGGCCAGGTGTCGGGTTGACAGCGAAGTGCCCTGCCCATGTAGCGGTGCGATTTGGCATGATTGATCACAGCGATCCCATATCCGTCCAAGTCTACGATTTCTTCTCTGGGTGCGGAGGCGCGAGTTGTGGTTTTCGATCTGCCGGGATGAGGGTCACATTCGCACTGGATCACGATCGAGATGCGCAAGCAAGTTTTGAAGCCAATTTTCCCGAAGCTCATTTCGAGTTTGCCGACATCCGGAAGGTGAATGTCAAGGCAATCCGATCCCGAATGAAATCCCAGCACCTGCGGCCTGTTCTTTTCAGTGGCTGTGCACCCTGTCAGCCTTACACCAGTCAGAACACGATCCGACCGGAACTTGGTCTGGATGACCGCGTGCCCCTGCTTGCCTGCTTTGCATCCCTTGTGGAAACGTGTCTGCCCGATCTTCTGTTTGTGGAAAATGTACCGGGATTGCAGAAACTGGACGCACACAGTCAGCCCTTTGGAAATTTCGTCAAGAAACTGGAGGCCGCAGGCTACGAACTGGATTATCGGCCGATCAAACTTGCCAAATATGGGATACCACAAAGCCGACGACGTCTCGTCCTCATGGGAAGTCGTCATGGCAGGATACATCTGCCGGAGGCAACACACGGTCCCGGAACATCAAATGAAGACTACACCACAGTCCGGGACTGGATCGCGCATCTTCCTGCAATTCAGGCGGGCGAGGAACATCAAGGCATCCCGAACCACAGGGCAGCAAATCTTTCGGACCGCAACCTGAAGCGCATCCAGGCGACGCCGGAGGGCGGCGGCAATCGCGATTGGCCCGAAAGCCTGATGCTTGAATGCCATAGGAGATTTTCAGGGTACAGCGATGCCTATGGCCGCATGTCATGGGATGCACCAGCTTCAGGACTGACCACAAGGTGCACAAGCTATTCGAACGGCCGCTTTGGTCACCCAGAGCAGCATCGCGCCATCAGCATTCGCGAGGCCGCCTGTCTCCAGACCTTTCCCGAGGACTACGCTTTCAAGGGCAGTATGGCATCAATGGCACGACAGATCGGCAATGCGGTACCAGCTCGCCTGGCAAAACTTGTCGGTCTTCGGTTCATCGAACATCTCAGAAATGCGGGACAGGTTGTCTGATGGCAACGTTCAAGACTCGCGCCCGCACGGTTGACATGCTCGGGCGACAACAGATCGCCGGCATTCCAACCGCGATCAGTGAGCTCTTCAAGAATGCACATGACGCATACGCTGATCGCGTCGAGGTCGATTACTATCGTTCGGACGGCTTGTTCGTCTTGCGGGATGACGGAATTGGCATGAGTCGCGACGATTTCCTGACGCGGTGGCTGACCATTGGTACAGAGAGCAAGTTCGATCCCGATCAACGACCGCCACAAGACCCCGGCAAGCGACAGCGTCCGATGCTTGGGGAAAAGGGCATCGGGAGGCTTGCGATCGCCACCATCGGCCCGCAACTTCTCATTCTCACACGCCCGAAAGCTGGCGATGGTCCCTCCGACCTCACGGCCGCCTATCTCAACTGGGACATTTTCCGATGGCCCGGAATTGACCTTGAGGAGATTGACATCCCCATCCGGTCATTTGCATCCGGTGCACTGCCGTCGGCACAAGATGTGACCGAGATGCTGGATGAGTTTCGCGCGAATGCCACAAATGCGGCTGGTAGAGTCGGGCATGATTTGCTGGAAAATCTTCAGGGCGATCTGGATCTTTTCAATGTGGACCCGCAGGACATTGACTCCTACCTCGGGGAACCGTCGCTCAGTGCTGGCAACAGCGGAACACACTTCATCATCAAGCCTGCCTCACCCTTGCTGGCAGATGATATTGATGGCGATCCCATCATCAACAAGGTGGTGCCGAACAAGGTGACGCCCTTGAAGAAAGCCCTCCTTGGCTTCAGCAACACCATGACGCCTGAATATCAGACCCCGATCAACCCTTCATTTCGCGATCACAAGACGGATGAGTCATTCGAGGACTTGATCGCCAGCGATGAATTCTTCACCCCGGCTGAATTCCAGAGTGCAGATCATTGGGTCGATGGTGTCTTCGATGAGTTTGGCCAGTTCCGGGGATCCGTATCGATCTACGGCGGGGAAATCCCCGATCACGTCGTCTCTTGGGGTGGTGCCCGCGGCATCCCCACACTCTGCGGCCCCTTCCCTATCAGTTTTGCCGCTTTCGAGGGCGAAAGCCGGTATTCGACTCTGCCGCCTGAGGAGCATGCGAGGCTGGCAACCAAGGCTGGACAACTGGGTGGATTGTACATCTATCGAAACGGTATCCGTATCCTGCCTTATGGCGACACGGATTACGATTGGCTGGACATCGAATTCAGGCGCACGAAGGGTGCCGCCTACTACTATTTCTCACATCGAAAAATGTTTGGGGCCGTGGAGCTTGATTCAAAAAAGAACCATCACCTGCATGAGAAGGCTGGCCGAGAAGGGTTTCAGGAAAACAAGGCTTATCGCCAATTCCGATCAATTCTGCAGAACTTCTTTCTGCAAATAGCGGCCGACTTCTTTCGCTCCGAAGGCATGCATGTCGAGATGTTCGATCTGCGAAAGGCCAGTCTTGCAAGGGAAGACGAGGCCAGGAAGCGGCGAGAGAAACAGGTCCTTGAAAGAAAGAGGGTCTTCGAAGCCAGCCTGAACAATTTTTTCGAACGTCTCGAAACCAACGAGCCTCAAAGCCAGGTATTGGCACTGACAGAACGTGTTGAATCGAATCTGAAGGTGGCAGGCCAAATCGCAGACGATGAGATGGCAGCCCGCACACTTCTTGACCTCGAACGTCAAGCCCAGTCAGAGATTCGGGAAATCGAGGGGGGTTATCGCATTTCGCGGCCACGCATCGGATTGAGCAAGGCCATGCTGCGGGACTGGGGTGTATACAGCACACAATACGTCTCACTTCAGGAAAACGTATTCGGGCCCGCGCGGGCCATGCTTGATGAGATGATCAGTGAAGAGGTCAGGAAGGCCAATCTGTCACTCGACCTTCGCATCAGGACGGAAGCGGCGCTCGATGGCCTTGGCCAGAAAGTCCGAATGGATACGATCAAGTCGGGTCGAGATGTGCGGGCGGAAGCTGACACGGTTGCTTTGAGGGCGCGAGAGGCGGCAGGGCGATCCTTGAAGACTGTCGAGTCGGAACTGCGGGAGGTGCTGAGCGAGGTTCAGCAAACGGATTTCGCAGATATGCCCGATGCACTGTTTGTTGAAACCAAAGATGTATGGGAGACCCGGGTCTTGAATGTTGCGGAAGAGCAGGGGGCACTGCTGCAGTCGGTGTTGGAGCAACTCAAGGCTGTGGACGTAACCGGTGGGATCACTCCAGAAGAACAGTTGGCAGCAATTGAGCAAAGAAATCTCTTGCTGGAAGAAGAAGCCGAAGCCGGTGCCCAGTTGGCACAGTTGGGAATGGCGATTGGAATTATCAACCATGAGTTCTCGGGAACAATTCGATCAATCCGGACGGGCCTGCGAAGACTGAAAGCTTGGGCGGATGTGAACGAAGGGTTGGGGGACCTGTATGACAACATCCGTGCGAACTTTGATCATCTTGATGGCTATCTGACAATGTTCACACCGCTGCAGCGGCGACTCTACAGGAAACCTGTGGAAATCAGAGGTTTCGAGATCGAAGAGTTCCTGGAAGACCTGTTCCGCGCGCGCTTGGCACGTCACGATGTCTCATTGACTACGACGAAAGCTTTTAACAAGGCCAGGATCACTGGGTATCCGTCGAGCTTCTATCCCGTATTTGTAAACCTCGTGGACAATGCCATTTTCTGGCTGTCACAACAGAATCCGGAAAAACGCCGATGCATTACGTTGGATGAGGACAGAGGAACGCTGCTCATCGCGGATACCGGCCCCGGTATCAATCTCCGTGACCGCGAGGCGATTTTCGAGTTCGGCTTTAGCCGAAAGCCCGGTGGGCGCGGTATGGGATTACATATCGGACGCGAGACTCTCCGCCGCGCCGGATTTGACCTCGTGCTTGTCGATGGTGATAAAGGCGCAACCTTCGGCATGCTGCCGGGGAAAGGGTCATAGGGTGTTTGATGCAGTCAGCGGAAGAATTCAAAGATCGCAGCCAAGCAATCGCACGGTGCTTCCTCCAGACAGCGGTCATAGTGGACGATGAGGCATTCATTCCGCAGGGAAATGATGGACCAGCCTCTGACATCATAACACCGGATCGGCATGCACACCGACCCGCAAATAACTCCGTTGATCGCAAGAGAGGGCCTCACACCCTGGATGCCGGTCTGCTCGTTGATTCCTTTTCTGCACTTGGGGTGATCTGTGGTGTTGTAAGCCCCACGGATGCAGCAATGACCACCATGCGACGGGCAGATATCGTGATTCTTGATTGGCGCTTGCAACGAAATGAGCCTGATAAGTCAAAGCTTGCACTGGAATTTCTACGGGATCTTCTCACTGGAGAAACTGACCAGAACTCACTTCGACTTGTTGCAATATATACTGGTGAACCTCAGTTGGAGGACATTCGGGCAACAGTTTTCGAACAGCTGGAGAATCTGCAACTCATTCCGCATGACAACGGGACCCAGCCAGAAATTTCGTATCGACACGGCCGTGTCGTGTTTTATGCAAAGCCCGGTGTGAATTTGCCTCCGAACTTGCAAGGTCGGAGTGTGTCGGAGACAGATTTCCCCAAGCGATTGGTTGATGATTTTGCCTCCATGACTTCGGGGCTGCTTCCCGGGATCGCACTGACCTCCCTGACCGCCGTGCGAGAGAATGCACATAAGGTCCTGGATCGGTTCAGTGCTCGGTTGGATCCTGCATTTCTCACGCACAGGACGTGTCTTCCAAGGCCTGATGATGCGGAACAGCAAATCGTAGGCCATTTAGCAGAGGAACTTCGCGGCCTCATGGATAATGCGGTGGCAGCAAAAGCCCCAGCAGGTGCGAAAGCAGTAGAGGACTGGATCAGGTGCAAGGACGAAGGATCGGCAAGATTCACGCTCAACACACACCAACTCAGCTTGGAGGAGGCCGTTACCTTGGCAAGGGAGGGACTGGAGAAGACCTTCGACAGCAAGATTTTATCAAACAGGGAGAGGAGAGAAGCACACCAACATCTCACCGCTTGCTTTGGTAATCCAGATCAATGTGCCGTCGACCTTGACCGGCAATTAGCATGGATCATGAGTTTTCGGACGGTGCATGACGCACCGCCCCCGACACTGTGGCTGGGCACTGTTGTTGCGGGATCTTGTACTGACAATGATCAGTACTTGGTCTGCATGCGCCCCCGATGCGACTGCGTGAGGCTGGAAAAAGAGACCACGTTCCTTTTCCTGCCTCTGGTGGAACCAAAGAAAAGAATGGATCAAATCGTTGTACGAATTGATGGTGGTTTTCAAAAACTGGGTATCGCCCGTGATCCGTGCGGTTGGGTTCTTCGCCAGTTTGATCCGCGGGCAGAAAATGGCCCTCTAATTGCTGCAAGGCAATCTGACGACAGTTTTGAGTTCGAAGATACTGAAGGCAGACAGTACACATGGATCGGGGAGCTCAAACCCGAGTACGCACAAAGGATTGCCCAGACTTTTGGGGCAGAACTGAGTCGTGTAGCAATCAATGAGTCTGAATGGCTTAGAAGAGGGAAAAAGCATTGAGAGCCATGAAGTCTCCTTAAGGTTGGCTGTGGATATGATTGAAAGTGGGTGACGGCCCATATCAGGCGCCGTCCTTCCGTTGGCGGCGTCCATCGCGCAATGCCATCCCCTCGATGACCGCAGCCAGGCGTTCCGATCCCGCCAACCGGTTCCAGCGCGTGCGCGCTGCCAGGACCCGTTTGCAGACCCTGACGAGCGCCGTCCTGCGGCGCAGGCCGCCCCGCGTCCTGCAAGTGCGGTTGCACACGGTGGCCAGGACACTCGCGACGGGATGGGGGGTGCGGATGGGTCGCCAGGGCTCGACCGGAACGTCAGAGACGGTGACCAGCTCTGCCGGGTCCTTGCCAGGCCTGGCCACCGCCTTGCCGTCCTTGCGGCGGTCGGAGGCAACGCAGTGCCCGAAGGCGGCTGCGGCGTCGACCCGCATCCCGGCCATCCCGAGGGCCTGGAGATCCCCCCGCCCCTTGCGAGCGCGCAGGAGGTCCCGCCAGCCGTCCCCGGAGGCCCTGGGGATCGCTCGCGAGCCGGGGCTGGCGAGCGATGCCGTCCACCCCGATGGAGAGGCCCCGGCGATCGGACAGGTCTTGGGTCGGAAGGCGTTGTCGTCCTGCGCCCGGGGAGCGTTGCCGCCGCGCCATGACCCCGGGCGACAGCCCCGGTCAGGATGGGCGGGGGCTGGCCAGCGTGTCCTTGCCGTCCCCGGTCGCGAGGCCCCGGCGAGAGAGCCCGGGGAGCCGGGTCCCGCCCGACCTGGCCGTGCGCAGGTCGGGCGGGACGATGGATGAAGCAAAGCGGATCCGGTCTGGCCCATCGGCAGCCGTGCCCCGGACGGGCCCCGGACCGATCCCGGTCAGGATGGGGCGCTCGGGCCGGTCGCCATGCCGGACGCGGCGGCGGCGGCCCGGGTCGGCGACCGGTGCTTCGTGGGCGGCCAGGACAGCCGAGACCTCGGCGTCAATGGCCGCCCCGGCAGGGTACGGGCGCCGGTGCGCAGGACCTCGGTGAGGGCGTCCGAGGGGGATTCGGCTGGACTGTTCAGCAGTGTGACTGTCGAGGGGGTCATGGGCATCCCGCCTGGTCTCTCCGAGACTTGACGACGTGTCGTCGCCGTCTTGACAGGCCGCCTGTTTCCTTCCGTTGCCCACTTGCAATCATATCCCATTGGCTGTCTTGCAACCCACAATGGGCCACGCTCTTGTCAACCGCTCCATCCGTTTTTGTGATCAAGGCCTGTGTACTATCCCTTGGGCCAGAGCCTGTAGCACCAAGGCATACAAGGCCTAGACGAAGTAGCAGAGCAGGGCTCTGCGGTGTTGCCTGCGGTCGAGAGTAAAAGCGGTGGCGAGAGTCCAGGACCGCTTGCGGCTATGTCCCGCTGCCAGAGCCCCGAGGGTCAGCAACGGGCCAGCCGCACACATCAACGTCTAGATCCAAAGGGTCAAGATCGAGGAGATTGCGGAACTGGCAGCGGCTATCACAGCTATCGACTTTCATCTGGGAGGACTTGGCCTGGATACTGACGGATCCAGAGTGGAGAGTACCCACCAAAACAGATGCAGTGTTATTTTCTTTCTCAAGTTATTGAATCTGTTTGCTATCTGGGCCCATTACAATTTTTCCGGCACCAAGCATCAGACTCCGGCTCAATCACTTCCCGCAGGATACTGGCTACATAGCGGCCTGAAACCTTTCATACCGTACCGCTAGCCGGTCCTTGTCGGGATAGTCCTTGGCATTTTTTGGCAAGTTCAACTTTTGGTCCTGTAATTGCTTCATGGCTTCCAAGATTGGTCCATCGTTCAGGCGTCGAAGGCGTTCAGAAACATGCACACGATAGTCTGGATCGATCCCAATCAGATTCGCATCGAACGCAGCGTGGTGGAGCTTGGACAAAGGCAGGCCATTGACGATGACGGGCTGTCCGAGCATTTCGTCTTTATCGGAGACGATGTGCGCAGCGTCGAGGAGATGAGGCTCCTTGAGGCGAGACATGGCACAGCGGCCCTCATAGGCTGCGATAACCCTTTCCCGGAATGTTGCCTGGTGCAAACGCTGTTTTACAGTCTGAACGACGTAGTGGCGGACATCATCGGATTCTGGAGGTGATGATTTGGGTTGATCAGGAAGGCCAAATTCAAGTTTCACCTTGCGCTGCACTGGGTCCCAATCCGTAATGTAGGTGGGCATCAAGGCATGGTATAATGCGGGTGCGACACCCAGAAAATAGATGACAGGAAATTGTTGCTCCCAAGCCATACGCAATCTGAGATTATTGCCCTTGCATGGATCACCATGTGCTAACGAGTATTCGACTATTTTGTCTGTTTCGTAAATGTTGCGATGTGCAATGCGCTGGTCATCGTACCAAAGTTTTCGACCAGCTCTCGGGACGCTTGTCCTGATCGAGAGCACAGTCCTCATCTCATTTGGCTTGAATATCCCCAGCGCTCTGCTGAGGAGGTGGATGCGTCTACCTTTGAATTCAAATCCCTGCCTCAGAGATGCGGCACTTAGCGGTTCTTCAGACTCGGCGAGCCGTCGTACATGGCTGAATGCCGCTGCACGAATCTGGGCATCTTGCTCTGTCTGCAGATCCAAATTGATTGACATAATGACCTTGTTGGCACCCAGTTAGTGAAGTTGCAACCGGTATTTGTCCCGAAGTCTGTTGGAACTTCTCAAGGTAACAGTGGGGAAGCATCAATCTGGGTAAGAATCAGCAACAATCAGGGTGCAATCCTCGGTCAGGGCAAGTGCATTCAGAGCGTGGCCCCGGCCTTGATGGCCGGCGTTAACTTTCGGGGTGCCGAGGAGGCTGCCTAGTGGCGGACAGTGGCTTGGTGTTGGGCCTGTGTATGGCGATGGCCGCTTGCGAGAGCGGCTTTTCTACAAAGCATTGATCTGGCGTCGTTCGATAGCGGTCAGGTGGTGGGCGGTGACGCATGGTCATCTCGGCTGTTCTTGTCAAGACTGTGGCTGCCATCCGGCCCGTCTGCAACTGACCCGGTGCTTTCAAGGGGAACAGACCTCGCTGCGACTGTTGCACCTCAGAGTGGCAAGGGGTCATGATAAGTCGACTGGTCTATGATTAGCAGGGGGGATATGATGCAACAGATGAGTTCCTGCTGCTCTGCCCCAATCAATGGGAGAAGAAGACCTATGAAGCCCACAGTACCACCCATTGGCCTCGCCAAGCTCCTTGCTGAGGCCGAGGAGAAGGGGACCCCCGTTCGCATTGGCCTCATTGGTTGCGGTGAGATGGGAACCGATATTGTGACCCGGACACTGATGATGCAGGGGATCCGGCTTGGTGCCATTGCCGACCGCACGCCGCAACGCTGCCTGGATGCCATCAATCTTGCCAATTCGGATGCGGGGACTGGTGACGTTGTATCGACGGTCGATGGAATCAATGCGGCTATTGAATCCGGCAGGGTGGCCGTGACTGAGTCATCTGACCAGATCCTTGAATGTGGCCAGATCGACGTCATCATTGATGCGACCGGAAATCCGGCAGCCGGTGCTGAAATCGGCCTGCAGACGATCGCGCATGGCAAACATCTGATCATGATGAATGTCGAGGCCGATGTCACAATCGGTCGGTCACTCAAGCAGGCCGCCGACCGCCAGGGGGTCCTCTATTCGCTCGGGGCCGGTGACGAGCCCTCCTCGTGCATGGAACTGATCGAATTCGTCACGGCAATGGGCCACACGGTGGTGGCCGCCGGCAAGGGCAAGAACAATCCCCTCAACTTCGATGCGGTCCCGGACGACTATGAAGAGGAAGCCCGCCGGCGCAACATGAATGCCCGCATGCTGGTGGAGTTCGTCGATGGCTCCAAGTCCATGGTCGAGATGGCGGCCATTGCCAATGCCACCGGTCTTGTCCCTGACATCCCGGGCATGCACCGTCCCGCCGTCGGCCCGGAGACCCTCGCCTCGACCCTCATCCCCCACAGCGATGGCGGGATCCTGAGTGACGCCGGCCGGGTGGACTTCACCACGGGCGGGGGACTGGCACCGGGCGTCTTCGTGGTGGTGGCTGCCGAACACCCCCGCATCCTTGAGCGCCTGCGCGACCTGAAATGCGGGCCCGGACCGTATTTCAGCTTCATCAGGCCCTACCACCTCACCTCGCTGGAGGTCCCCCTCACCTGTGCCCGCGTTGTCCTGATGGGCACGCCCGACATGCAACCTCTTGACCGGCCGGTCGCCGAAGTCTGCGCCATTGCCAAGAAAACCATCCCCACGGGCGAAAAACTCGATCTCATCGGCCAGACCTGCTATCGCGGTTGGACCCTGACCCATGCCGACGCCATCCAGCAGACGGCCGTCCCCCTCGGTCTCCTGGCCGGAGCCACCGCCACCCGCCCCATCCCGTCCGGAACCCTCATCAGCTACGATGACATCGCGCTCCCCGACAATGCCTTGGTCCGCCTGCGGGCCGAGCAGGACAGACGTGACGC
Source organism: Paracoccaceae bacterium (assembly GCA_965215545.1). Classification (GTDB taxonomy): domain Bacteria; phylum Pseudomonadota; class Alphaproteobacteria; order Rhodobacterales; family Rhodobacteraceae; genus MPNP01. Next base: position 1,683,284 of record OZ244066.1, on the reverse strand, counting down.
AGACCACGACACGTCTTGATGAGCGCTCGCCCCTCTCGGGGTCCTCGGTGCGGTTGAGCGCGGAATCAGTGACCATGGGTGCGTTCAGCAGCAGGTCAGCCTTGAATGATGGCTGCGTGACTCCGTCCGGCATGGGGGCCTCGGCGACATGTCTCCATCGTGCAATGTCTTCGAGAGGACGTTTTGACAGGGTTGTGACGATGGCTGTTGCCCAAATGGTCATCGGCTGCACTGGTGCTTCTGGGGAAGAGCCATGCGAAGGATCGGCAGGTGATAGACGGCATCGTCTTCGTTTTGCACACGGGCATTCCCTGGCACGATCTCCCGGAGCGCCATGGCCTCTCCACAAACTGGAGAGTCCTGCAAAGTGTGGGGCAATTGCGTTTGATCTTTGAGGGTGCCAGGAGTGGCGCATGTCGGATGTCCTGCAGATTTATCAGTTGAAAGTTCGTTTTCTCGGGATCAGCCCGAAGATCCGGCATCGGGTACAGGTCCTGGAGTCGACGACCCTGCGGGAGTTGCATGGCAGTCTTCAGGTGGCCATGGGCTGGTAGGCATCCAGCTGTATGCCTTTGCGATTGACGCAGTGCAGTCCGGTGCATTTGAATGGCATGTGGCCAGTCTGGTCATCACCCTCCGGGATTTCGGGTTGCGTGGGAGGGATCGATTTTCCTATGTCTGTGACATGAGAGCCGGGTGGGTCCATGAGATCCGGATTGAGACGATCGGCCCGGCGGGGACCCACCCATCCGTGCCCCGGTGCACCGGGGGATCCCGGTCCTGTCCGCCTGAGGGGTGCGGCGGGCCGCAAGGCGATCGAGCAGGGCGTGACGAAGCACAGGAGCTTGCGGCCTGGGAGGATCAGGAGATCATGGCTGACTGTCTGGCTGATGTCGTGGCGGCTGCGGATGATCCCGAGAGCCGGGTGTCCGATCTCCTGTCCGACAAGAGGGATGCCGCACTGGAGCGGATTGTGGCGCGGGCACCCTATTTGGAAGAGATGGTGTCCCGTCGGTCCGTGGCCATGGCCCACCGCCAGGGGTTTTCCTGTCTGCTGGACAGGGTGGAGCGGGGCGATGGGCACCAGCCGCCAGACCATCATGCGGGCATGGGATGCCGACAGGGAGTCGAAGAAGAAGGACATCAGACACTGAAGATTGCGATCACCGTGGCGATCACGGCCCCGGACAGAATGGTCCACACGGACACCATCGCGACCTTGGACACGCGCACAGAGACCCCCGGTGCTCTCGGCCTGTCCATCGCCGAGGACAAGGGTATTCTATTGAAACTCCAGCAGGACATCGTCACCGTGCCCGCACGGCGTTCGGCGCTGTCACGGTGGACAGTCCCCACTGTTACCATGCCCCCGACCATCAGGGCGCGGCCCAGACCTTCAGCCCGCTGACTGACTTCCTCATCGATCCTGTCGCACCGACGTTGCTCTGGCTGGAAACACAAGGGGCCTCACTGGTCTCGTTCGGGGAGACAACCGCCCTGATGAAGGATGTCCTGCGGATCGATCAATGGCTCAATCCGGAGACCCTCCGTCGGCCATCTCGGACGGGTGGCCACCGGATGGAAAACGAGCTGGCGGATAAGCGGTTCAGTTTCATCGATACCAGTCCTGCCCAGCATGCAAAACGCCCAATCCCGACGCGCCGATCAAGGTGGGGATCGATGGGGCTACACCCGCTCCCGTGAAGATGGTCAGGCGCATTTCGAGGTGATGGTGGTCAAGTCGATTCCCAGGGATCGACCGGGCCGCTCTCCGAGCCTTGTGAAAATGCCATGATGCCGAGCCCAAGCGACGATGACGGATGGCGGGGACACGGTCATCAACATGGCCCGGTTCATGGCCCCGGCCTCGGAGCCTGCCCTCGACGGGTTCCACATCACCATGCGGATCACGGTCCTGCCGCAATCTATGAAAGGGCCGGCGCATCACAACACCGAAGCCGCCGAAAATCCGGACCGGCTTCTCCGCCGGAGCAAGGGTTTCCTCTGGCACGGCCACTGGCATGAGGGGCAGGCGGTCATCGCGGATCGGGTGGATGATCTGGAGACCAGCGAGACGAACTGTGCCAGCATCAAGGCCCTGCGCAAGGCCGCTGGCGCGTTCCAGATCTCCATCGCAAACAACCGGACCATGATCCCGAACCCTGCCGAGCGACACGCGCTCTGGAGCGCGTGTCGCCACTGGCTCTGTCGAAAGTGCGGTCAACACCGTTGTCGGCAGGCGTTTTGGCAAAAGCCAGAAGATGCGCCGGTCAAGGCAGGGGCCCATCGCAGGCTGCAGACCCGGACGCGGACCCTCGGCGGCACCCTGCACGACACATTCGCGTCATGGCATCCCGGTCTGACTGCCCACGCGGCAATCCGAATGGCCGCCTGAATTGGTCCACACTTTGCGGGACTCTCCATATATGCAGCTTCGGTCCAATTAGGCCAAGACTGTGGAAATTCTCTGCCGTGTGCACTCGCTGCGCCTTGAATGTTTTGATAGATAAGGGAAAGTCAAAGGGGAGTGATCTGGGGTTGCCGAAAGCGATTTCACTTTTTACCGGTGGCGGTGGCTCTGACATGGGGCTGCACACCGCGGGCTTCGAGGTTGTGTTCGCCAACGATATCCTGCCCTATGCGAAGGATTTCTATCTCCGCAATCTCCCTGAAACCGATTTTGTTGTTCAGGACATTGGTCAAATCGAGGTCTTCCCGGACGCGGACCTTCTCGTAGGGTGTTATCCATGTCAGGGGTTCAGCCAAGGCGGGGTCCGCAAGGCAGGCCGTAAAATTAATTACCTGTACCGGGAGTTTGACCGTGCTCTCCGCCAGATACGGCCAAAGGCTTTCATCGTTGAAAACGTACCCGGCATGCGCAGGTCTGACCTGAACCATTTGCTCCAGAATCAGGTGACGCGGTTTCGACTCGCCGGATACCGGGTTCAGTGGAAGATCCTGAATTCAGAGGAGTACGGCGTTTCCCAACAGCGCCGGCGCCTGTTCATTGTGGGGCTTCGATCCGATCTTGGGATGACCTATGCGTTTCCCAATTCAACGCATGGGTCCACCAGTCGCCCATTTGTGACCATCCGCGACTCCATTTCCCATCTCCCGCTGTGGCCAGAAGGCGAATACAACACTGAGCGTTTCCATTGGTACTACTTGTCACGCAACCGGTACCGGGACTGGGACTCGATCAGCAAGACGGTCGTTGCCAAGGGCCGGCACGTTCCTCTTCATCCAGTCAGCCCGAAGCTTCTTCGGGTCCATACGGACAAGTGGGTTTTCGAGCATGCGGGTCCGGCCCGCAGATTCTCATTTCGTGAGTGCGCAATCCTGCAGGGATTCAGCCGGCACGTTGAATTCCCTGACACCGCCTCCATGGATGAAAAATACAAGGTCGTCGGCAACGCCGTGCCACCACCGCTGTTTGGTGCCGTCGTGCGGGCGCTCCCGGCAATTTGGTGATTATGCATTCAGCACCAAATCCAGAGTTCTGGACATGCATCCGCGCCATTCGCTTGAGTCAAAGTTGGAGCCCTTCTCCGCAGCTCGAACAAGCCTCAAGCGGTCCATCACAATGCCTGCCTCCCGGCTTGTGGTAGATAATTTGTTATCTGAAATGACAAATGGAATGGCAAATACTTTTGTCGGTTTCACCTTAAGAGGCTCAAACCACTGAAAGAAGCGCTCTGAAATATCGCCCAGCTTCATATCCCAGTCGTTGCCGCAGGCGCACTGACCAAAATAGAACTGTTGTCCAATCTTCCTGCCGCACTCAAAATCGCGCCAGATTATAAAGTCGACACCTTGATCACCCTGATCCGGACCCGCGTCTGGCAGGTCAGGCCGCGGTGACCAACGCAGCTCTTGGCTCATTTTGATGGCCTCTTGCACTGAGGCCTTCAGATTCCGCCTCCCACTTGGGGTGCCAATGTGTGAGAACCCGGTGTTATTGCCAAGGGAATTCGCCGTTAATCGTGCCGCTATCCTTTCGAAGAGTCTTGGGAATTTGACGAAATCGCCTGTGGTCAGACTCGGGCTTAGGCATGTGCAGAGCAGAAACTCGTACAACAACGAACCTGATTCCTTGTAAGTGAGGCTATCACCTCGAATCTTGAAAGGATACAAGTCACCCAATGACTTCTGCCGCCTCGTCAGCTCGTCCACGATCTGCGTCGCAGCATTCTCAATAGCCAATTCCCGTGTCTGCCAGGGCGCTTCATTCGCGGTTGTCTCCGGTGCATAATAATCCTCCAGGGAGTCCGCGATACCGTCATCCCGTATCCCGGTAACCACCGGCGTCGAAAGGTTTCTTACCGCATCCAACTCGGTCTGGTCTGCATTTGTCGAGACCTTGGTCGCGTGGCCTTGGCGGTGGTATGGGTGCCTAGCCATCATCAACGTCAGGTCCCCTGGCGGCATCCTTCAGGCGATTGTCGAGAGCAACCGCAAGGGCCCGGGTTCGGCGTGATATCTCCAAGTGTTTCCTTGCCAAATCGGCAGATGGGAGCGTTTGCGAAACACTGGATACCAAATCAGACAACAGGTCACGGGCTTGTGCGAGGTTGTCCTCAAGCTTTCGTTCAATTGGCTGTGTTGAGTCCAGCACCTCAAGCAAGTCCTTGCCAGACCTGAGCAGTCTCACTTTCTCGGGGTCAGCAAACGCTTTCGCCAAGTCGGATAGCTGGCGTGAGTCCTGCACGGCAGCACTGCGTCCGACTGATCCATCACCGAACATTGCTGTTACGACGGTTACTGCGCTGTCCAGTCTGTCTGGAGGAATGGGATTCTGGCAATCGGAGATTTCCCCCAGGCCACAGAATTCCCGGGCCGCTTTGAACCCCAGCACCGTATACACCCACGAGAAGGGATACTCCGTGACACTGCCCCTGCCACGCCGCTGACTGTTGCTTGGCAGAAAGAGACCTGCGTCAATCAATTGTCGAATAAACCGATATCCTTCAAGCAAGCGGATGACCGTACCGTGTTGATCGCCAATCATTCTGGATATGTCTGCAACAGACATGTCAATCGTGTCGGAATCAATGATCTTGGCAGCCCAAGATGCCTTTGCATACGAGTCCCACGGTTGCGCAGCTGAAATGTGGCGTACACCCAAATAGGAGAGCATCCTTTCAGATGTTGCATCATTCTCGTCAAAAATCAGGACAGGTACCGGTGCCACGGGAGGGCTGCCATTGGCCCTCCACAAGGCGGCAAACCTTGTTGTTCGCTTCCCTTGGCGGGCCGCACGTTGATCGCCCGTGAGTATAATGCAGGCACAGAGTCTCCTGTTGCCCTCCTTGACAACGAACCGGTCATTTGCCTGGCGGGCACATACCAGCGGCTCGGCATTAAAAAATCCATTCATCGACAACGAGCTGAGAAGATCGTCAACACCGAACTTCTCTACCATCAGGTCTACCAGAGATGCTTGCTCTGCTCCTCGTTCCAGGTCGCCAAATCGCGGATTGTTTTCATCAAGCAGCAGGTCCGCTATGGGCACACGGTCAACCTTGCCTGCTTGAGCGATATCGAGGGTCTCTTGCATGTCCAAATCCACCTGTTTGCCTTGCTGGTATTATCACGACAGGCTCGATTCAACGCAAACTGACAATCAACAGACCTGTATCTGTAGTGACCTGCAATTATCAGCTGATTTGAAACCACGGTCCTTGCAACCGGCACCCATCCGGCAAACGATCGTTGCCGGGATGGATCCGGACCCCGGCGCTGGCAGTGCGCGCCTCGGCCCTGCCCGCCCGACCGACAGTCCGGTGGTGGTGCGTCCCGATCGTCCGGGACGGTCCCGGCGCGACCGCATCCATGCAGTCGCGACCCGGAATGATGGTTGCATCGATCCGGTCAGCCTCGAGGCGAGGATGGATACACCTCCGAACGCACGAAGGATGGGCACCGGACGGCCTGCCCACAGGGACGCCCTCCCGGTCGACCTGCGGTGTGCAACAGAACAGCACGGGACCTTCGTGACCGCGTGCCCCAGGCCGCCCATTCGTCGTGATCGTCTCTGCCTGTTCACGCTGAGCGGTGTTCGGCGCACAAGCTCCCCCGTGCCACTCTGAGGTGCAACGCTCGATGCTCTCCATTCCCACCCGGCCCCATGCCAGTGATCAAAAAGAAAGATCGCCATGCCACCCTGAGGCGCAACTGTCATAGTGCGCTGCAAGGACATCGGGCCGGAACATGTCATGCGATTGCCAGCGGCACTGGTTATCCGGATCGATCAGGCGGCAAGAGGATTTGTCATTCGTCAAATTGGCCTTCGAGATGGGCACGGAGGTGGCTGAGGCGATCCTGACCCCAGAAGAGCTGTCCATTGTGAATGTAGGTGGGGGAGCCAAAGACTCCGTCGGCAATGGCGGTGGCGGTGTTGTCGGCATAGATGGCGGCAGTATCGTCTGCTGGTGGCAGGAAGGTTGACGGGTCGTAACCGGCCTTGGCGAGACAGTCCTCGATGATGGCAGGGTCGGCAATATCCTGTTCCTTCGCCCAGCACCGGGCCATGAGGTCGTGGACAAGGAGGCCGGGATTGCCCTCGGTGGTGGAGGTCGTGGCAGCAATGACAGCCCGGGACGCGGGAGCGGGATCAGTGGGCCAGTATTTGGGGGCAAGGGTGATGGGAAGTCTGTTGAGGATGGCGATACGCCTGAGTTCAGCGAGGCGATAGTTCTGGCGGGTGATGTGACGCTGCTTGGGGGGAACACCACCGGTTTCGGCAAAGACGGCCATGATGTCGAAGGGGCGATAGGTGATCGGGATACTGTGTTCCCGGGCGAGATCTTCAAGCCGGGTGCCGGCGAGGTAGGAAAAGGGTGAGAGGAGTGAAAAGTAATAGGTGATGGGTGTCATGATCCGATCCTTCCTGGACGGGGTACTGGGTTGGCGGGGTTCGGCGACCGATTACCCAATCCGTTGGCGCATGGTAAGGGATTGTTGGGCAAAATTGCAATCTGTGCTTGCCATGCAAGGATCATTGCCCCACAGCAGGGGACGTGTCGAGGCGGCAGGGAGTGCATCGGGAATCAGCAGACACATCCCGGCATTCCTGCAGGGCAATGAAGTCGGCCACCGCTGTTCTGGCCCTCGGCGCGCATGGGAACAGCGACCTGCACGACACGATGAGAATCGGTCCCATGAATGATTTGTGGACACTTCCCGGCACCGCGGCAGGACACGTGGCGCTGCAACATGCAGCAGAGTTCATGTGCAAGACTGACCCGAGGGTCTGGGCATCGTCGTGACAGCCTGTTGGCGCCGGCGGAATGGAGCGATTTGCCCACATCCATATTGGTCAGATGTGTACCCTGCGGCGTGGAGGACGTGCTGAACGAGCAGTCTCATTGTCCTGCGATATCCTGTCCCCTCTCATGGCTGCATCTTGCGTCGAATGTGCCCCGCCCAGAGCTTGGATGCACCGCATCGGTTTGATAACAATTTGATAACCGATGCCTGGAGACGAACCCATGGTGACGATCAATGTGCGGCGACTCGACGGCGATGTGGTGGACCGCCTCAAGGCGCGCGCCTCACGCAACAACCGCTCTCTGGAGGGCGAGGCACGTCATATCCTTGAATGCGCCGACGACGACATGGCGGCGAAGCGCGCGGCGTTCGCGGAAACCATCAGACGGCGACGTCCCCTGACCGAAGGGCGCAAGCACACACCGGCAGAAGTGCTGATCCGTGAGGACCGCGACCGCGGCCATCGCGATGACGACTGATGCGCTTCGTGGTTGATGCGAGCGTGGCGGTCAAGTGGCTGGTCGCCGAAAACGACGCGGATATTGCTGAAATGCTGGCAACCAGCGGTCACGACCTGCACGCGCCGCGCCTGATGGCCTCGGAGGTCGCCAATGCCCTCTGGCGCAAGGCACGGACGGGAGAAATAGAACACCGTGCCACCATCATCCTGCTGGCGGACGTTCAGGACATGCCGGTGCGCTGGGGCATCGATGAAATCCTTGCCGCCAACGCGACTCGCCTGGCGCTGGCCCTCGACCATCCGATTTACGACTGCGTTCATCTCGCGCTCGCGCACCACATCGGCGCAACGGTCGTGACGGCAGACCGTCGATTCGCAAACGCCGTGACACCGACCGGCCATGGCGAATCCGTCCTGGTTCTGGCCGATTACGCGGAATCGTGATGATCACCCATCCCTGTTGGGCTCTTCACCTGTTTTGGTGGCTGCCCGACGCTCTGGCTCCGTCAGAATCCAGATCAAGTCCTCCCAGGCGGAAGTCGGGGCCGGTAATAAACCGCCGCCGAAGTCCCAGGTCGCGGCCCGTGATCGCGATTTTCCGGGTCCAGATGCTGAGGCACGCAGCTGGCCCGTTGCTGGCCCGCAGGACACTGACATTGATTCCCCACAGGGAGTCCCTGACTCTCCCGGATCGCCTTGATCCTCGGCCGGTGGTGGTGCCGCAGAGCCCAACCCGGCCATTTTGTCCTGACCTTGGCCGCCTCGATGCGGTGGGTATCCTGCCCGGGCGCGCGGGCGCATGCCATGATCGCTCCGGGGTTCTGCCGACCATCGATGTCCTGGATGACGGCGCGGGGATGACGACCCCCGGGTTCGAGATGTGCCGGGGCGGGTTTTCTTGCTCCGGCCCCGTGGGCTTCCCGTGGATACGGAACGCCGAGAGACCACCCGACCAGTCATTGTCTCAACGGACCCACCAGAGGAAGTGAAGAGCCGGATATTCTGATGATGCCCTCAACGCTCCACGATCTGTTTCTCGGTATTGATGCCGGCTCTTCAGTGCTCAAGGCGGCAGTGTTCAACTGTCAGGGCAAGACAATCGCTGCCGCCAGTCGCCGGACACCGCTGAACAGGCCACGTCCGGGATGGGTGGAGGCCGACCCCGGAACCTGTCTCAACGCACTTGATGCCGTTATCGCTGAAGCGGTGGCTTCCACGGATCGGCCAGGTGACATTCAAGGGATCGGCATATCCGGTGCAATGGTCGGTGCCTGGTTTGTGGATGAGGCGGGAACCGCCCTGCGTCCCGGCATCAATTGGGAAGACAGTCGCAGTCAGGGTTTGCTCGACGCCATGATCGCCGAACAGCCGTCATTGATATCGGACATTTTTACCGTGTCCGGCTCCATTCTCCAGCAAGGCTGTACCTTGCCGATTCTTGCCTGGTTCCGACAGAATGACTCTGACGTGCTTCGTCAGACAGCGTACGTGTTGACCTACAAGGATTTTCTCAGACATCATCTTGCGGGTTCGTTTTGTGGTGATCGCAGCGAAGCCGCCGTGATGCCCGGAGACGCGCGTACGCAGGACCGCAGTACGGACCTCTTGACACTTTTCGGCATTGCGGATCTTGAGACCCTCTTTCCACCAACGCTCGCTTCACACGAGGTCGCAGGGTCCCTGTCGCGTGACGCCGCGGCTCGAACCGGCGTGAGGGCTGGTATACCCATCGTCACCGGTGCAGGAGATGTCATCGCTGGTGTGATCGGAGCGGGTGGGCTGAAAGCCGGTGCAGCAACGGCGATGTTGGGCACAACCTGCATGGTTGGTATCTGCCATGATGCCCCATGTTTCACACCGCCGGATCTTGGCCTCCTGTTCTCGCTACCGGAGGATCACTGGTACCGGGCAATGGTCAATGTCGCCGGAACCCTGAATCTTGATTGGGCACTGGAGCTGGTTGCCCCAGAGCTCAGGGATGACCCCCACCGCTTTGCAAAGGTCAACGCGATGGTGGCGGCAGTCCCGCCAGGTGCCCATGGGGTCACGTATTTACCCTATCTCAGCGCAAGCGGAATCATTGCTCCGGTGGTCGATGCAGGGGCACGGGCTCAATTCGCAGGGTTGCACTGCGGGCATGACAAGGCTGATTTGCTGCGGGCAGTTTATGAAGGCGTTGCCTTTGCCATCGGCGATCTGGTGCAGCTCCTGGACATCGCGCCAGGGACTGAAATCGTCCTTGCTGGTGGAGGCAGTCGCAGCACGACCTGGGTACAGATCATCGCGGATGTGACCGGAAGGTCCATCATTGTTCCGGACAAAGCTGAATTCGGTGCCAGGGGGTCCGCACTTCTGGCTGCAACCGCTCTCGGTGCCTTCCCTAACGTTGCCGACGCCTCGCAGGCCATGGTGGTCAGGGGGAAATCGTGCACAACATTCAAACCGGAAAATGAAGATCCCTGGACTGTGCCCCGGACACGATTCAGACAATTCCGTGATCGCCTTCTTGATTGATCTGCCCCATTGTCCCGCAACCCACTCGCATCCAGGATGCGATTCCAATGCGTCGGTCTTGAAATCTTTGGCATCTTTGTCGGTAGGCCGATTCTCGATATGGATAATGGGAGTGTCTCTTGAGCGGTTTTGGGCGGGACAATTGGGGGGCTGGAGATGTCCGGTAACCGGACTTAACGGACAGTCCGGAAGAGGGCAAATCGGAGTGAATTCAGGACTGAACAAATGGCCATTGCCAGCCTCCTGAATCCGCTCCACACATTCCTGACGGTTCGCTTTTAGGTCAGGCGCGACCAAAGGAATCGCTCGGCAGCAGACAGAATGCTTCCTGACTCTTGGATTGCTGATCGAAGGCGATATCAGCCTGCCCGACCCTGTTGCGAATGGCCAATTGCGCCCCCTCAGGGACCCTACTTCCGCCGAGATGTTTTGAAAGGAAAAATCTGCCCTTATGACGGGTTTCCGTCTGACTCAGACGCAGATCCCGAATCCGCTCCGGCTCACTGATTCCGGTTCCGGGCCCACAGTTCCTGGCTCAGGAACCTGAACAGTTACCTATAATTATCTGGCATTCCACCCCGAACCCATTCTGACATTTCGTGCAGACGTTCCTTGGTTGGGAGATCAAGTACCTCCTCCTGTGTATGCCCTTCGTGGATTTTCTTTTCAGTCATCCAGCCCTGAAAAAGTGTGTACTCGTTCTTCATCTCAGTCAGACCGGGCAGCTGGCACTCTGCCTCTACCACAAGAAAATCCCGCATCTTTTTGAGTACCAATTGAAAATCATCTTCGTGAAAGGCGACATCGAGGCCGTTGATATCTGACAGGCAACGTTTTAATTCATATTGCTTTGACTCGAATATCAGGAACTTCTTGTCGCCTGTTTCATGGTCGGGAGCCCGTCTTCTGCCCATATCAAGACCCAACTCAAATGGCATGTTCATTCGAAGGGCTTCACCGGCAGTCTTCGACACAGCCCGACTCAAATCATGAACAGAGAATTTGCAAGTCGCAATCAGATCCAGAATTTTGTCGAGTCTGTTTTTTCCAGCCTCAATCTGTTCAGAGGCAAGACGTGGGTGAAGTCCAGCCCTGACAATACAGAAAAGCATCGCTTCCAGTAATGGCGCGAAATCATTGTCAAGCGGACAGTTGATAAAGACGGATTTGTTGTAGTCCGGCAACTTGAGCATCACCCCTTGGGCGGATAAGGGTCTTTGCTGTAAGTATTACGCTCCCGAATTCGACCGTTGCGACCGTGAATGTAAAGCTCGCCGCCGCTCCGCTTTACCCGATCAAGAGCTATTTCCACTGCTTTGCCCTGAGTCGGTACAACGCGATGGGCTTTCGACGATCCTGAGCATACAACAGCCCATTTTTTTCCACGAGGTGTGACATGAATACCTCTTCCGCCCATTTTGCCGCTCCTGTGAGTTCGCAGATAAATGTGAGGTAGCATGTGAACGATGACCGAGCAATCCTTTGTCGAGAGTACGGGAGCGATTCCCATATGGCTGGGTTTGGACTATGGTTGATTCCCGATCAGTTGCGTCCGGCGCATCAGGCGACTTTGGCGAGAGGTGTGCGATTGTCGTTGGCCGCGGCGGGACAGGCGCTGTCGTGGCACCGTCTGCGGGTCAGTTGGGCCCAGACGTTGTCAAAGCGTCCCGATTTGAGAAGGGCCCGGAAGGCAAGGACACCCTGGCCACCTGCACGACCCCATCTCTGGCCGCTGCGCTTGAGTCGGGTGTTGACGATCATTGTGGTCGCCGCTTCGACGGCACCGCTGCTGATGGGAGAGCCGGCATCGCGGGCCGCCCTGGACCGCATCCGCTGGCGGTTGCTGCGGACAGACCCAATGGCGGTGGTGATCTCGCCAGCCCGGGGGTTTGCCGCTGGAGAGATCGCAATGCGTCAATCACCGTGCTCGCGCCTTGGGGATCATCTGTCAGGATGGCCTTGTGTGTGTCGAACCATGCTGTGCGGGCATGATCCCCCTATGGCGGACTCGGGAATCTGCCAGTCCCTGAGCATCGGTGCTCTGCCCAAATCGCCTTCGCCCCCGATCAGCGTGTCGGCGCAACATCCGCCCCATGTCCCGCATGTTGCGCAGCCACACCGATCCATGCCCCCGTCCGGGGGGTCCATCCACCCGATCGGCCCGGCGAAGTCCCTGGGGTTGTGACCGGGACTCGGGTCGAGGTCTCCCCATCAGAACCCCGCCGCCTGTGGAGGACAGGACCGGCGCATGTCGCTGACACATCGCCACGCCCCACCACCCCTTGCCAGGACACCAGAGGTCGTCACCCCGGGGGCGATCACGCGCGAGGCCGCCCCCGATCATGACGCCCTGGTACCGGGACCCGCAAGGCGGCAGGCGACGGCGCGCGTCCGTGCTCGCAAGACCCTGTTCAGGGCGGATCCCCCCATGTGATCCCAACCATGGGCCGAGCTCGCCCGCCGTGATGGTGTGGGCCGGATGGCCGGCCTGATCCCCATCCATCGGCGACAATGGCGGACAGGCGCGGCCCGGGATGACGCGCCCCCGTCCATCGCGCCGGCGGGCCGGTCACGACGCTGTTCGGCACCGTCGCCGGCCAGCGGTCCCCCGAAACACCGATGGGGGGGCGTCCCGCCGGCCCGGGCGCCGGTCGGGTCCCCACCGAGCCGGTCCGCGGCCTGACCGCGGGCAGCGGTTTGGCGGGCCGGGACCTTCGGTGCGCAGCCGGATCCCCCAGAGGGTTGATCAGACGGGGTCGGAGAGGTGGGCGCGCGGATGGAGGCGCACGGGGCCACAGCCCATGATAGGGACACGGAGGCACCCACCGGCCAGCGATGGGGCGACCGGCGGCTGGATGCCATCCGGGCGGACGCGCCCGACCGACCCGCGACCGGCACGACGGGCCGCAAGAGACAGATCACTGCCCGAAAGAGATCAACTCTTGGGGTGTGGCACCGGATGGGGCAGGCCGGGGCCGCGGGGCGCACCCTGACCCTGGTGGCCGGGGCCGATGGTGCGAAGGACACTGGGTCGGCCCCTGAACAGGCCAGCCCGGGTCGCATGCGCCCCGGACGACGAGCATCGGGTCCAGCCTCCGGGCCCGGTGGCGGCCGCGGCCACGGGGCGGGCAGCGATGCCGGCACGGGGTGGGTCGAGATCCAGACGGCGAGGCGGCTTGGGGAGGTGGGTGGTGCGGGCACGGTGATCGATGCCCTGCGGTCGTGTCGCCGCAAGTCGGCGGCGGGCCGTGGGGCCCATGACGCGATCAGGGCCGTTATCGGCCCCATGGTCAGGATCCCCCCGGGTCGCAACACCCGGACCCGCATGGGCGACAGGGCGGCGCGGTCGAGGCGGCCGACACGCCCCGCTTGGGCGTGCGCATGACGCGCAGCGGGGCCAGCTGGGGACGGTCCGGGGGGACCAGTGTCCTGGCCGTCCGGGCCTTCCGCACGTCGGACCGGTTTGATACGGCCTGGGCCCGGATGGCGGCGCCATGGCGACCGTCCGGGACTGTCCGGTCAGCCAACAACAACGGGCTCCGCCTGGCACGCGTGGCCTGATTTGGCCGAAGCGGGCCGGGACTTGGGGATCGTGAGGACATGTCGGTGAAAGTCAACCATAGGAGACTCACTCCCCCTGGGGATTGCATTCGTTGCCAGTCAGGGTCAATTGGTATATACCAATAAGTCATTGGTATAGTCCGTTGAACGAGACAGACGATCTGTGACCGCAATTGCTGCGCCCAGGGCACGATACCGTCAGATTGCCTCGGCCCTTGAGGCGGATATTCTCTCCGGTCGCCTGAAGGCGGGAGATCAGATTCCGTCGGAAAGGGCAATGGCTGAAGAGATGGGCATCAGCCGCATGACTGCACGCAAGGCGCTGCAGGAGTTGGCGGGTCGCGGGATGCTGAAAACTCACATCGGCCACGGCACCTTTGTCGGCACGCCGGCAATCCAGCAGGAGTTGACTGCCCTCTCGGGCTTTACCCAGGACATGGAACGGCTGGGCCGGACCACAACGAGTCTCGTTGTCAATGCTGAGCATGGACTCCCGACCAACGAGGCAGCCAGGGCCTTGACCCTCTCCTGCAAAGGCCGAGTGTACAAACTGACCCGCGTGCGTCTCGCCGATGGCATGCCGGTGGCCTTTGAATGTACGGAAATCGATGCCGAGCGAACTCCCGGGCTCTTCGGCAAGGCTGATTTTGCAACAGCATCACTCTATGCGACCCTGAGGAAATATTTCGGCATCGTGCCGGCCTTCGCCGAACAGACATTGGCGGCGGACCTGGCAGATCCTCCGACTGCACTCAGGCTGAAGATTGATCCCGGGGCAGCGGTTCTGCGTCAAACCCGCCTGACGCGGGATGCCGAGGGACGGCCATTCGAGTTCGTGCAGTCGACCTATCGTGGTGATGCCTTCGTCATGAAAGTCCATCTGAACGTCACCGGGGAGGAATGTCCGTGAATGTGATTGCCGACGCGTATCTGGACTCAATCTGTGCACGTTTGAATGATCTCAGATCGGAAGCCGCCGACTCGATCGCTGCTGCGGTCCATGCTCTGGTCGAGACGGCACAAAACGATGGTCTTGCATATATGTTCGGCACCGGGCACTCCCACATGCTTGCCGAAGAGGTGCACTATCGTGCCGGTGGGCTTGCCTTCGCCGTTCCAATCCTGGACCCGGCCACCATGCTGCATGAGGGTGCAATTGCATCAACGGAAACCGAGCGCACACCCGGCATTGTTGAACCGATCTTCGGGCGGTATCCAATTGTCGCCAGGGATGTCCTGTTTGTCATATCCAATTCGGGCATCAATGCCGCACCACTTGAAGCCGCTCGTATCGGCCGGAAAATCGGCTGCAAGGTGATTGCCATCACTTCAGTTGCATACTCCACCGCCTCCGCCAACGGGCGCGTGACATTGGCTGACCTCGCAGATATTGTCATCGACAACGGCACCCCACCCGGCGATGCGATCGTTGATCTGCCGGGCACGAAACTCAAGACTGGTCCAGCATCGACCGTGATCGGTACGGCTGTTATCAATGCCATATTCGCCCAGGTCGCCTACCGCCTTGCAGAGGACGACGACAATCCACCCGTATTCCTGAGCGCCAATATGCCGGGCGCCCATGCAAGCAACAGCGCGCTGGTCGAACGCTACAAACCACGTAACCGGCACCTGTAAACAACCTGAAAGACTCAAATGGAGGACGTGATATGAAAATGACCTTGAGGATACTGGCAACCGGATTGCTGCTGGCCCTGCCTGCTCAGGCGATATCGGAAACTGTCGAGATCGTATTGTGGCATATGGAGCAGCCGCCGCATCGGGTCGAGCGCATTCAAATGCTGATTGATGAGTTCAATGCAGCCAATCCAGATGTTGTTGTCAGGCAGGAGCCACAGAACTGGGGCGAAATCTACGCAAAGGCACCTGCGGCCCTTGCCGCGGGTGCCGGCCCGGATATGCTGTTTGCGATCCCGGACTTCGCTCCGATCCTGAAAGACATCGGCGCGCTGGAATCGGTGCGGGAATTTGTAGAAGATCTCGACGCCGAACATGATTTCGTCGACAGTGCCGTCGAAGCCTACAGCTACGACGACGGTGTCTGGGCAATTCCGCTGTACAACATGACCCTGAACCTCTGGTACCGCAACAGTGTGCTGGAGGAAGCCGGCATCGATGTCCCCACCAGTTGGGATGAGTGGCACTCCGCCGCAGAGGCACTGACCGCGGATGGCCGCTTCGGTATGGGGCTGCCGGCCAATCGTCAACTGTATACGGACCAAACGGTCTATTCGATCATGGTCAACGGTGGCGCATCCGAAATCTACAATGCAGATGGAACCCTGCGTTTCGATAACCCGGAAACGGTTGCAGCATACGATTTCTATAATTCCATGATGGAATTTTCGCCGCCTGATGCCACATCCTGGACATGGGGCGAGGCCGAGGCCTGTTTTGCATCGGGCAGTTGCGGAATGATCATGCAGTTCACGGTCATATCGACATACGAAACCCAGGCTGAAGGCGATGCCGCCGATCTCGGTGTCGCCGCGATTCCGACGAGTGACGGTTCGGATGACAATGCCACCATCGCCTACGCCAATGCGGTGATGCTGCTGTCGGAGGAAAAGGCTGAACGTGAAGCGTCTGAAAAGTTCATCAGATTCCTGTTAAGGCCTGAGAATTACGGCCGCTTCCTGAACATGGAGCCGGGGTTGTTCATGCCAGTCACCGCCTCGGGTTCAACTGCCGACTCGTTCTGGAACGATCCGGTTGTCCAGGAATATCGTGAGCAGATCGAGACAGTCATAGCCAATGGTCGAAATGGCAAGCTCTTCGGCTTCACATCTGGCCGTGTCTTCCCGGCGATCGCCTCCATTTCGGCACAGAATGTCCTTGCTGAAACGCTTCAAGGTGTCGTTGTCAGTGACATGGCACCAGCCGATGCGGTCGCGAGCGGGCAGAAGCGCATGGAAAGCCTGTCACGCTGACATCCAGGCAGACTCCGCGGTGCGCAGACCGGCCCTTGCCGCCGCATTTGTTGCCCCGGCACTCCTGTTTCTGGCGGCCACCCTGGCGTGGCCGCTTGTTTCCGCGTTCCTGCTCAGCCTGCAAGATGTCCGCAGTGTCGGCACAAGCGGCGCCTGGATAGGATTGGAGAACTACCGATTTATCCTGACATCCCTGGTCTTCTGGGAGTCGGTTGGCCTCAGCATCGCCTGGGTCCTCGCCAACGCTGTTCTGCAAACCGTTCTTGCCCTGGGTGCGGCCCTGATACTGCATCAACGGTTCCCGGGCCTTCAGGTTGCCCGAACATGGATCATCCTGACCTGGATAGTTCCAACCGTCGTCGTGGTCATGATCTGGCGCTGGCTGTTTTCCACATCGGGCGGCATGATCAATCCAATCCTGGTGCAGATCGGACTCATTGAGGACCCTGTCGGTTTCTTTTCCACGCCCGAGAGTGCTTTCGCCACTCTCGTTTTCATCAATTCCTGGCGCTGGTTTCCATTTATCGCGCTGATGATTCTCGCCGGGCTGACACGGATCCCGTCCGAACTCCATGAAGCCGCGCGGATTGACGGCGCGGGGGCCTGCAAGCGGTTCACCCGTATCACGTGGCCGCTTCTTGCACCGACGCTCACCGTGTTATTGATTATCGGCACGCTCTTGTCGTTCAACGTTTTCGACATCATCTGGCTCATGACCCAGGGGGGTCCGGCCGGTGGGACACGCACGATCCCTGTCCTGATTTACGAAACCGCATTCCGGAGTTACCGGATGAGCGAAGCGGCGGCCATTGCGGTGCTTGCCACACTGCTCTTGATGAGTTTTGCCATCCTTGCGACTCGCTCGCTCGCTTTCACGGGAGAAGAGCGGTGATGCGAGGGCCGGCAGGGACTGTGGTTCTCGTCGCGGGAATTCTGTTTTTCCTGGGTCTGATTGGCTTGCCATTCTGGTGGGTTGTCACCGGCTCTTTCAAGGAACCCCAGGACATCATCGCCCGTGTGCCGACGCTGTTTCCACAGTCCTTCACGCTGGAGCATTATGTGCGGCTTCTTTCAGCCTCGGACTATGGGACTTACCTCATCAATTCATTTATCGTATCCGGCCTGTCTGCCTTTCTCACGCTGCTGTTGGCAGTCCCGTGCGGATATGCGTTTTTTCGTCTCGAGTTCAAGGGTCGTGAAATCTACTACCGCATCATCCTGCTGGCCTATGCCTTTCCCTCAATTGTGGTGCTGATTCCGCTCTTCGCCATCTTTGCCCGGATCGGCCTGATTGACACTCTCGCGGCCCTGGTGATTGTCAATGTCGCCTTTGCCCTGCCCTTCGCGATCTGGATGCTACGGTCCTTTTTTGCATCAATCCCGAAAGAGATCGAGGAAGCGGCACGATTGGATGGCGGACCCCTGTTGACTGTCCTGTGGCGCATCATGATCCCGCTGACGGCCCCGGGCATCGCCGCTGTGGCAATCTTCGCCTTTGTGGTCGCCTGGACCGAATATGTCTTTGCGTCCGTGATGATCCTGTCCGATGCTCACCGGACCGTTCCGGTCGGCTTTTCCGGGATCATCGGTCAATATCAGGTGGACTGGGGCCTTCTCCTCGCCGGTGTCAGCCTCGCCGTTCTGCCGGTGCTGATCGTTTTTGCGCTCATCGGACGGTGGTTCGTGACAGGCCTGACCGAAGGAGCAATCAAATGAAACCTGTCGGTGAGTTCGACTGATGGCCGCAACGGAATTGAAAAATGTCAGCAAGTCGTTTGGTTCAGTCCGTGTGATCGAGCCTCTGGATCTCAAAATCGAGCCAGGCGAACTGATGGTGGCGGTCGGACCATCAGGCTGTGGCAAATCGACCCTATTGCGCATGATCGCCGGCCTTGAGCCCGTATCCAGCGGCTCGATTGAGATCGACGGTGTGGAAGTGACCGACAAGGAGCCGTCACAGCGCGGTGTTGCCATGGTGTTCCAGAACTACGCCCTGTACCCACATATGACCGTACGTGAAAACATGGCTTTTGGCCTGGAGATGGCGCGTATGCCGAAGACGGAAAGGGAAGTGGTTGTGCGCAAGGCGGCCGCCACCCTTCAACTTGAGGAGTATCTCGACCGAAAGCCCCGGCAGCTGTCAGGGGGACAAAGGCAACGCGTTGCGATCGGCCGTGCAATCGTCCGCAGCCCCAAGGTGTTTTTGTTCGACGAGCCACTTTCCAATCTTGACGCGGGGCTCCGCGTGCAGATGCGTCTTGAGATTGCCCGATTGCACCGCGAGCTCGGGACCACAATGATCTATGTGACGCACGATCAGGTCGAGGCGATGACTCTTGCAACCCGGATCATCGTGCTGAGGGATGGCCGAATCGAACAGGCAGGAACGCCCGGTGAACTCTACACCGATCCCGACACTGTCTTTGTGGCCGGCTTCATTGGCTCGCCTCGGATGAATCTTCTGTCGGCATCCGTAACAGGCAGGGATGGATGGGGCCGCGCAATCATCAATGTGCCTGGCGTGGATATGACCGGGATTGCCGTGGATCTCCGTCACACGGACACAGACCTGCCGCCGGATGCCACTTTCGGCGTTCGTCCGGAGGATCTGGTCCGTTCTGAAGGCGATGGGGAGGGACATGACCTGCAGCTGACCTGTGAAATCGTCGAGGATCTCGGCAGCAGTGTCTTTCTCTACAATTCACTCAACCGTGAGGATGCCATCGTTGCAGAACTTCCTCGCGGCATGCATCCTGGCCATGGCAGCATCGTGCCCTACCGCATCGCACCCGGCAGCGGCTACCTGTTCGACCGCGATGGGCGGCGGCTTTGATGTCGGGGTACACGATATCTCATGTCGCTCCGACAATCATGTGCTCGGTTCTCATCCTGTCCAGGGCCCAGCAGACGATGCGGCACGCGCACGCTTTGCGTGCGGGCTGCTGGTCTGAACCGTCCGGAACCCTGCCGGACCGTCAGATTCCCATGTCGAACCGATCGATGCCTCGCACCGGGCCCGGCATGCAGAAGGGGGCAAGGATACCGTTATTCGGGCATTACGACGCTGAATCCTGGCAGGCGTACGGTTTCTCACCAGCGCCAACACAATAGACTGCCGAACGATGAGACAGCTGCCATTTTATGATTTCGAGCCGTTATTTTCGTCCGGTGTGGAGATGCGTCCGACTCAGGGTCCGGCGCATTGCGCAGCAATGCGGCAGTTCCACTGGCAGGCAGGATTCATGTCCGGCATCCTGTTGGCACCGGAATCGTGCAAATCTGCGATACAAGGTTTATCCTGGGCCATGATGGTCGCATCCGCACTGCGATTCCGACTTGAAGCACAAGAGGGGCTGTGTCCCATTCTCGTATGATCGATTGCGCGCAAGGCATTCGCCCCGATATTGAGGAGTTGGGATCTGTCTGACCCTGGCCACCCAGTCCGTACGATTGTTGCACGGACCCTTTATGATGGCGAGCGTATCGAGCCTCTTGCCGACAGAATTGTCACGATTGACAATGGGTTCATAGTGAGCGTTCGAGCATTCTCTGGGACACGGCTTGCTGCGGAAGATGCCATCACTGTCGACATTCTGGCACCCGGCTTCATTGATATGCAGATCAATGGTGCCGCTGATGCCCAGTTCAATGAGCAGCCGACGATCGAGACTCTGATGCGCATGTCGGCAGGCGCCCGCCAGGGGGGAACGGCACACATTCTGCCGACGTTTATCACTGCACCGGGCATGGAGTACCGAGCGGCCATTGACGCCACCAATGCAGCGATTGCATCCGGCGTTCCTGGCATCCTCGGTGTTCATCTTGAAGGTCCGTTCCTGTCGAAGGAAAAACCGGGCATCCACTCATCTGCCTGCATTCGATCCTTGACCCAGGAGGACATCAATGCCTTGCGCCTGGCGAAGGGCATTGTCCTGGTGACGCTGGCCCCGGAAGTGCAGGATCTGGGATATGTCCGGGAACTTGCCGGGGCAGGCATTCATGTCTTCGCCGGTCACTCGAACGCAACCGCGGGGCAGATGCGTTCGGGGATCGCAGCAGGGGTCAAGGGCGTGACGCATCTCTTCAATGCCCAATCCCAGATTTCAGCGCGCGAGCCCGGTGTTGCCGGTTCAGCGCTCATGAATGGCCATCTGTTCGCCGGGATCATTGCCGACGGCTTCCATGTGGATCCACAGAATCTTGCCATGGCTGCGCACCTGATGGGCAATCGCCTTTGTCTTGTGACCGATTCGATGAAGACGATCAACGGCACTGTTACCTCGTTTGATCTCTGCGGCACATCAATCGTGTTGGAAAATGGCAAACTGACCGGGCCGGAAGGCACCTTGGCCGGTGCCCATCTGTCGATGGATCAGGCTGTCCGCAATGCCATGACGATGATGGGTTGTCCGCCCGCTACAGCACTGAAAATGGCGAGTACGAACCCCGCCCGTGCCCTCGCCCTGGACGGCCAGCTGGGCAAGATCAAACAATGCTACCGCGCCAGCCTCACATGCCTTTCGGCAGATTTCCGACCGGTCGGCACAGTTGTGGATGGCAGGCTGTTCACCAGCTCTGCCATGACAAACCGATCATTGTGAACGTCCCGATCCAGTCCGGAAGACAATTGGAGACCTGTCCCGAAGCGATGCGGCTATCGAGGATGACACCCGGACTTCCGTCGAACCCTGACAGTCTGCCCCGGCCATTCCGGTGCTGACGTATGGAGCGTCTCAGTGTCCTGTCTGGCGACAGTACCCGTGGTTTGCCTTGCCATATGTGCCTGTCGATGGCCTGCCAGTCACGGGATCGCGGCAAGGCAGGCTTCGTCCCATTGTCATCCCGGGCCGGGCCCGGACACAGGATACCGGGTCCGGTCACACTGCAATGGAGGTCTGGCACCCGCATGCTGAACGGGATCCGAAAAACGCAGTCCGGCATGGGAAAGTCCTGACCGACACCCGGTTTGTGGTGCGGTGGGGATGAAACCTTGCTATAGACGGTTCGGAGGGCCGCGGTGCCATGGCAGGCCGGTGACCTGAGGCACGGCGGCCGGGCAGGTGGAGACGATGAGGTCAGTCATGTACACCCGGTACGGTGCCAATCCCCAATTGATCACCGGCAATGGCAGTCCCAAACTCGCCAGGGAAATCATCAAGTACATCTCGATCCTGCGGGGTCAGGAGGAGAGTCTGATCGACAGCCGGGTCGAGCGTTTCAACGATGAGGAAGTCTATGTCGAGGTCTACGAGAATGTCCGCGGCGAAGACATGTACATCATCCAGTCGACCTCGAAGCCGGCCAATGACAATCTGATGGAAATCCTCATCATCGCCGACACACTGCGCCGCTCTTCGGCGGCACGGATTACGGCGGTGATTCCCTATTTTGGCTACGCCCGCCAGGATCGGCGCACCCGGGCCCGCACGCCGATCTCGGCCAAACTGGTTGCCAATCTCATCACCGGCGCCGGCATTGACCGGGTGCTGACGATGGATCTGCACTCATCCCAGATCCAGGGCTTCTTTGATATCCCGGTCGACAACCTGTTTGCCTCCCCGCTGTTCGAGCTCGATATCAAGGAGATGTTCAGGGACCGGCTGGAGGAGCTCGTGATCGTCTCGCCGGATGTGGGCGGCGTGACCCGGGCCCGCGAACTGGCCAAGCGGATCGATGTCGATCTCGCGGTGATCGACAAACGGCGGTCCAGGCCCGGCGAGATTGCCGAAATCAGCATCATCGGTGACGTCAGGGGGCGGGCCTGCGTGCTGGTTGATGACATCTGCGACACTGCCGGCACCCTGTGTCTTGGCGCCGAGCGCCTGATGGAAGAGGGGGCCAGTGACGTCTGCGCCTATGTCACGCATGGCGTCCTGTCAGGACCCGCCACCGGCCGCATCGAGAAATCGGTCCTGACCAACCTGATCCTGACGGATTCCATCGAGATCGCCCCGGAACTGCTGGGCTCGGCAAAGTACCGGGTCCTGTCGGTCGGCCCCCTGCTCGCCCGGGCCATCCTCAACATCTCGAAAGGATCATCCGTCTCGAGTCTGTTCGAGGCCCGGAACCTGGAATGGTTTCTCTCCAACCGGGAACTTCCCCTCATTGATGCCATGTGACGATACTTTGGGAGACCGATGATGACGAATGCAGGATCAAAACCCCGCTACCGGCGGATTTTGCTGACCGGGGCGGCCGGTCGACTCGGGACCGAACTGCGCAAGGGGCTCGGACCGGTGGCCGAGACTGTCCGGATCACTGATCGCAAGCCAATGGCCGACATCCAGCCTCATGAGGAGCCCGTGGTGTGCGACCTGGCAGATCGGGACGGCGTCGGGGCGCTGACCCGGGATGTGGATGCCATCGTGCATTTCGGCGGCATTGCCTGCGAGGACGGATTTGATGCCATTCTCGAATCCAATATCGTCGGGTCCTACAATGTCTATGAAGGGGCCCGCCGGAATGGCGTGGGTCGCATTGTCTTTGCATCGTCTGTCCATGCCATCGGCTTCTGGTCGCTCGAGGATCACATTGATGCCGACAGCCCGGTGCGGCCCGACTCGCTCTATGGCGTGGCCAAGACCTATGTCGAGAGTCTCGGTCGCCTGTACTGGGACAAGTTCGGGATCGAATCCCTCTGCCTGCGGATCTTTTCATCCTTCGACGAGCCCGCTGATCGCCGGATGCTCTGGAGCTGGCTGTCGTATGATGACTGTGTTCAATACGTCCGGCAGGGTCTGCTCGCGCCGCGGGTGGGCCACACCATCGCCTTTGCCATGTCCGACAATGCCGTCAGTCCGGTCGATGACAGCAAGGCTGGCCATATCGGCTATCGGCCCCGCAGCTCGGCCGAGCCCTTCCGGGCCAAGGTCGAGAGTGCCACCCCGCTGCCGGACCCGCAGGCGCTGGGCACACGGACACTTGGAGGCTGGTTCTGCGAACTCGGGCATCCTGACGACCCCGACTGAGGGAGATCGGGAGCGTTCACTCGACATCGGGGCACTCACTCGAACTCGAGCAGCAAATCCTTGGCATCGACAAGGGTGCCGGGTTGGACATGGACGGCCTTGATGGTCCCCGAGCGGTCGGCATGCAGGCTGGTTTCCATCTTCATGGCCTCGATGATGGCCAGCAGGTCACCGTCCTTGACCCGGGCGCCGGGTGTGACACTGACGGAGGCCACCATGCCCGGCATCGGGGCGCCGAGGTGATCGGGATTGCCATCGACAGCCTTGGGCAACACGGCTGCGGTCGTGGTTGCCGCCTGATCAGTGATACGAATCACGCGCGACTGGCCATTGAGTTCGAAAAACACCCGGACCGACCCATCATCATGGGTCTCCCCGACAGTCTGCAGGCTGATCTCGAGGGTCACGCCCGGGTCAATCTCGACCGAGATCTCCTGGCCCGGCTCCATGCCATAGAAGAACACGTCGGTGGGCAGGGCCCGGACGGGTCCATAGAGAGTGTGGCGGGTCATGTAGTCCTGATAGACCTTCGGATACATCAGGGAACCGCAGAGATCCTCATCATTGAGGTGATGGCCATCAAGGGCCCGGCTGGCCTCCTGGCGACTGGCCTCGAGATCCACCGGTGCCAGCGCGAGGCCCGGTCGGTCGGTCAGTGGTGTCTCATCCCTGAGGATCTTGGCCTGGAGCACCGGCGGCCAACCGCCCGGCGGCTGGCCGAGATTGCCCTTCATCATGTCGATGACACTGTCGGGAAAGGACATCTCGAAGTCGGGATCGCGCACCTGGTCGGCAGTCAGGCCCTGGGCCACCATCATCAGGGCCATGTCCCCGACCACCTTTGATGTCGGCGTGACCTTGACGATATCACCGAACATCGCGTTGACCTCGGCATAGGCATCTGCGACCTCCTGCCACCGGTCACTCAGGCCCATGGAACGGGCCTGGGCCTTGAGATTGGTGAACTGGCCACCGGGCATCTCGTGGAGATAGACTTCCGATGAGGGTGCCTGCAGGCCCGATTCAAAGGCCGCATAGTCGGCCCGCACCTGTTCCCAGTAATTGGAGATCTCCCGAACCCGGCTGACGTCGATGCCGGTGGCCCGGTCGGTCTGGTCGAGCATGGCAACGACCGTCCCGAATGGCGGCTGGGACGTGTTGCCCGACAGGGCGTCCATGGCGCAGTCGACGGCATCCACGCCGGCTTCGGCAGCGGCCAGGATCGAGGCACAGCCCAGTCCGGATGTATCGTGGGTGTGGAAGTGGATCGGGAGGCTGGTCTCGGCCCGGAGTGCCTCGATCAGCACCGTTGCAGCCTTGGGCTTGAGGAGACCGGCCATGTCCTTGATGGCAAGGATATGGCAGCCCGCCGCTTCCAGGGCCCGGGCCATCGAAAGGTAGTAGTCGAGATTGTATTTGGTCCGGTTGCGGTCAAGGAGATCACCGGTATAACAGATGGCGGCCTCGCAGATCTTGCCTGAGGCCAGCGTTGCATCCATGGCCACCCGCATGTTCTCGACCCAGTTGAGGGGATCGAAAATACGGAAGATGTCGATCCCGTTGCGGGCGGCGGTCGCGACGAAAAATTCCACGACATTGTCGGGATAGTTGGTGTACCCCACCCCATTGGAGGCTCTGAGGAGCATCTGCAGGCAGTGGTTCGGCATGCGCTCGCTGAGAGACCGCAGGCGTTGCCAGGGACACTCCTCGAGGAATCGATAGGCCACATCGAAGGTGGCACCGCCCCAGCATTCGACCGAGAGCAGTTCGGGCAGGTTGGCTGCATAGGCCGGGGCCACCCGGATCATGTCCAGAGAGCGCATACGGGTGGCGAGCAGGGACTGATGGGCATCCCGCATTGTCGTATCCGTGATCAGGACCCGCTGCTGCGTGCGCATCCAACGGGCAAATCCCGCTGGACCGTGTTCAGCGAGTGTCTGACGGGTCCCGCCGTGGGCCTGCGTCCCTTCGAGCGAAGGGGGCCGGGGTGGCTTGGAACGGGCTGGCGGCCGGGGCTGGTCCCGGGTCTCGGCGTGGCCATTGACCGTCACGTCCGCGATGTAGGTCAGGATCCGGGTGGCCCGGTCCCGGTGTTCGATAAACTCGAAGAGTTCCGGCGTCTGGTCGATGAATTTGGTATGATAGGTGTGGTCGCGAAACCCGGGATGCCGGAGGAGATTTTCGACAAAGGCAATGTTGGTCGAGACACCCCGGATGCGGAATTCCCGCAGCGCCCGGATCATCCGGGCAATGGCAGCATCGGACGTGGGTGCCCAGGCCGTGATCTTTTCGAGCAGCGAATCATAGTAGCGGGTGATGACGGCCCCGGAATAGGCGGTGCCCCCATCGAGCCGGATCCCCATGCCGGTGGCACCCCGGTAGGCCGTGATCCGCCCGTAATCGGGAATGAAGTTGTTCTGGGGATCCTCGGTGGTGATCCGGCACTGGACGGCATGGCCTGTCAGCTGCACGTCCTCCTGGCGCGCAACGCCGGTGGCTGCAGCCAGGCCTTGTCCTTCCGCAATCAGGATCTGGGCCCGGACGATATCAATGCCAGTGACCTCCTCGGTGACCGTATGCTCAACCTGGATACGGGGATTGACCTCAATGAAGTAGAAGGTGTTGTCGGCCATGTCGAGCAGGAACTCGACCGTGCCGGCACATTCATACCCCACCGTGCGGGCAAGTGCTGTGGCCAGCTGGCAGACCTCGTCGCGCTGATTGCTGGTCAGATAGGGGGCCGGAGCCCGTTCCACCACCTTCTGATTGCGGCGCTGGACCGAGCAGTCCCGCTCCCAGAGATGATAGATGGATCCGTGCGCATCCCCGAGGATCTGGACCTCGACATGGCGGGCCCGTTCGATCATCTTCTCGAGATAGCCCTCGCCGTTGCCGAAGGCCGCTTCGGCTTCCCGCTGCCCCTCAAGAACCTTGTGCTCAAGCTCGTCCTCACTGGCGATCATGCGCATGCCGCGCCCTCCACCACCCCAGGATGCCTTGAGCATCAGGGGAAAACCGATGTCCCGGGCCACCTTGCGAGCCATCTCCATATCATCCCCGAGCACATCGGTGGCCGGAATCACCGGCACACCGGCGGCCATGGCCACCTTGCGGGCTGAGGCCTTGTCGCCCACGGCACGCATCGTGGCGGCACTGGGACCGATAAAGATGATGCCGGCCTCGGTGCAGGCATCGACAAGGTCGGGATTTTCTGAAAGCAGGCCGTAGCCGGGATGGATGGCATCGGCCCTGGCATGCCGCGCCACCCGGATGATCTCCTCAATCGACAGGTAGGCCGCCACAGGTCCCAGACCCGCACCGATCTTGTAGGCCTCATCGGACTTGTAGCGATGCAGGCTCAGCTTGTCCTCCTCGGCATAGACCGCCACGGTGCGGATGCCGAGTTCATTGGCCGCCCGCATCACCCGGATGGCAATCTCGCTGCGGTTGGCAACAAGGAGTTTGTTGATTCGGCGGTGGGGCGTGCTCATCATCGTCCTGTGCTGTCATCGTTCACATGGGCATCATCCGCCCCGGCATGGCGCCCCCCCTGGCCCGGGGTCGGATCCGGGGGGCGTCGCCGGCCAGCGTGGTGGGGCGGGACGGCTAGAGATCGAGCTGGCGTCCTGTGGCCACAAGGCGGGCATGGTAGCGGGTCAGGATGTCCTTGCGGCCACCCTCGGCCCCTTCGGCCAGGGCAGCAGCGGCGTCGATCAGATCGGTCATGATCGCATCGGTCACCTCGTCCCGGTCATAGGCCTGTTCGGCGAGAATGGTGATGCCGGTATCGGTGATTTCCGCCGTCCCGCCCGAGATCACGAAACTGTGGGGCATCCCGTCGGTGTCCGTGACGGTCAGGACGCCGGGGCACAGCGAAGTCAGCAGCGGGGCATGATCCGGCATGACGGTCATGTCCCCTTCACTGCCCGGCAATTCAGCCGACGCAATGGTCAGGGACGCCAGGGCCCGTTCCGGCGACACCAGGTCAAACTGCATGGTCGCAACCCGCTCAGGCCAGTTCGGCGGCGAGTTCGTGGGCCTTGCGGGCCACATCCTCAAGACCACCGACCATGTAGAAGGCAGCTTCAGGATACTGGTCGCACTTGCCCTCGACCACCTGGCGGAAACTCTCGATCGTGTCGTTCAGTTCCACCTGGATCCCGGGGGACCCGGTGAACACCTCCGCCACATCGAAGGGCTGGGACAGGAAGCGCTGGATCTTGCGGGCCCGGGCCACGGTGATCTTGTCCTCTTCCGAGAGTTCGTCCATGCCGAGAATGGCAATGATGTCCTGGAGGGATTTGTAGCGTTGCAGGATCCCCTGCACATCGCGGGCGACCTGGTAATGCCCGTCACCGACAACGGCGGGATCAAGAATCCGGGATGTTGAATCCAGTGGATCAACAGCCGGGTAGATGCCGAGTTCGGAGATCTGGCGTGACAGCACCGTCGTGGCGTCAAGATGGGCAAAGGAGGTGGCTGGCGCGGGATCGGTCAGGTCATCGGCCGGCACATAGATGGCCTGGACGGAGGTGATGGACCCGGCTCGCGTCGAGGTGATGCGTTCCTGGAGGGCCCCCATATCCGTGGCCAGGGTCGGCTGGTAGCCGACCGCAGACGGGATGCGACCAAGCAGTGCCGAGACTTCAGAGCCAGCCTGGGTGAAGCGGAAGATGTTGTCGACGAAGAACAGCACATCGGTTCCCGACTGATCCCGGAACTGTTCAGCCAGCGTGAGACCCGTCAGTCCCACCCGGGCCCGGGCACCGGGTGGCTCGTTCATCTGGCCATAGACCAGCGAGACCTTGGACTGCGTCAGGTCATCGATGTTGATGACGCCCGACTCGATGAATTCGTGATAGAGGTCATTGCCCTCACGGGTGCGCTCCCCGACCCCGGCAAAGACCGAGAACCCGGCATGCACCTTGGCGATATTGTTGATCAGTTCCTGGATGAGAACCGTCTTGCCGACCCCGGCGCCGCCGAACAGGCCAATCTTGCCTCCCTTGGCATAGGGGGCAAGGAGATCGATGACCTTGATGCCGGTCTCGAGAATTTCAGTTTCGGTCGACTGTTCGGAGTATTCGGGTGCCGGCTGGTGGATGGCCCGGGTTTCCACTGCCGCCACGGGGCCTTTCTCGTCGATGGCCTCGCCGACCACATTGATGATACGACCGAGTGTCTCGTTGCCGACCGGGACGGTAATCGGTGCCCGCGTATCCGTGACAGCCTGACCCCGGATCAGGCCTTCGGAGGAATCCATGGCAATGGTCCGCACGGTGCTCTCACCGAGATGCTGGGCCACCTCGAGCACGAGGCGCTTGCCCCGGTTCTCGGTCTCGAGGGCATTGAGAATCTCGGGCAAGTGGTTGGCAAACTGGACATCGACAACTGCCCCGATCACCTGGGTGACCCGGCCCTCAGGGGGACTGCCGGCCTCGGTCGAATGGGTTTCAGCAAGTGTGTTCATGCGATTCTCCGTGATCTCAGAGGGCCTCGGCACCCGAAATAATCTCAATGAGTTCCTTGGTAATGGCGGCCTGTCGTGAACGGTTGTACACGATGGTCAGTTTGTCAATCATCTCCCCGGCATTGCGGGTGGCATTGTCCATGGCCGACATGCGGGCCCCCTGTTCTGATGCGGCATTTTCCAGAAGGGCGGTGAAGATCTGGTTGGCAATGGCCCGGGGCAGGAGTTCGGCCAGGATCTCGTCCTCACCCGGCTCGTACGTGTAGAACCGGGCTGCTGTCCCGGCATCATTGGCCGGGGCATCATCGGTGCAGGCCGGGATGAGTTGCCGGGCAGTGGGGGTCTGGGAAATCACCGATCTGAACCGGCTGAAAAACACCGTTGCCACATCGAATTCACCGGCATCGAACCGTTGCATGACATCGACCCCGATCGACTGGGCCATGTCGTAGGTGATGGTCCGGTGGCCCGAGAGGTCAACATGATCGACCAGGCAATCACTGCAGTCCCTTTTCAGCTGCTCGCGACCCTTCTTGCCGATGGTGAGAATCCTGACCGTCTTGCCCTCGGTGACCAGCTGGCGGACATGGTCGCGCACGAGCCGGACAATCGAGGAATTGAACCCGCCGCACAGGCCCCGCTCGGCGGTGGCGGCAATCAGGAGATGGGTCTGGACCGCACCGGTCCCGATCAGGGCCGCTGGCGCACTGCCCGCCCCACCCCCGCCGGCCGAGAGATTGGCCATGACGGCGTTGAGCCGGTCGGCATAGGGCCGGGCCGATTCCGCTGCCTCCTGGGCGCGGCGCAGCTTGGCCGCGGCCACCATCTGCATGGCCCTGGTGATCTTCCGGGTCGATCTGACACTCTCGATCCGGAGTTTGAGATCCTTGAGACTGGGCATGCCGATCGATTTCCCGCTGAATCCTAGGAGAAGTTCCCGGCGTAGGCTTCGACCGCGGCCTTGATGGCGTCCTCGAGCTCACCCTCGACCTTGCGGTCATTGGTGGTGATATCGTCAAGCAACTCCTGACAATGGGTCCGGAGATGATTGACGAGGCCGCTCTCGAAACGCACGACATCGCCGATTTCCAGCGTGTCAAGATAACCCCGGGTGCCGGCAAAGATCACACAGACGATTTCCGCGTTGGTCAGGGGCGCATACTGGGGCTGTTTCATCATCTCCATCAGGCGCGCGCCCCGGTTCAGCAACCTCTGCGTCGCTGCGTCAAGATCCGAGCCAAACTGGGCAAAGGCAGCCATCTCACGATACTGGGCCAGTTCGAGCTTGACCCGACCCGCCACGGACTTCATCGCCGCTGTCTGGGCCGATGATCCGACCCGCGAGACGCTGAGACCGGTATTCACGGCCGGTCGGATCCCCTGATAGAAGAGTTCGGTCTCAAGGAAGATCTGGCCGTCGGTGATCGAAATCACATTGGTCGGGATATAGGCCGACAGGTCGCCAGCCTGGGTCTCGATGATCGGCAGGGCCGTCAGGGAGCCGGACTTGAAGTCAGCATTGAGTTTGGCGGCCCGCTCGAGCAGGCGGGAATGCAGATAGAACACATCGCCGGGATAGGCCTCGCGGCCGGGAGGCCGGCGCAACAGCAGTGACATCTGCCGGTAGGCGACCGCCTGTTTGGACAGGTCGTCGTAGATGATCAGCGCATGCCGTCCATTGTCCCGGAAGTGTTCCGCCATCGCCGTGGCTGAATAGGGTGCCAGAAACTGCATCGGGGCCGGATCGGATGCCGTGGCCGCCACCACGATCGTGTAATCGAGAGCCTCGTTCTCCTCAAGGCGACGCACGAGCTGGGCCACGGTGGAGCGCTTCTGGCCGATGGCGACATAGACGCAGTAGAGTTTCCTCGATTCGTCATCGCCAGCAGCATCATTGTAGGATTTCTGGTTGAGGATGGTGTCGAGAACGAGGGCGGTCTTGCCGGTCTGGCGGTCCCCGATGATCAACTCCCGCTGGCCCCGACCGATCGGAATCATCGCATCCACCGATTTCAGCCCGGTGGCCATGGGTTCATGCACGGACCGCCGGGGAATGATGCCCGGAGCCTTGACATCGGCCACCGCGCGCTCGGTGGTCTCGATGGGTCCCCGATTGTCGATGGGATTGCCCAAGGCATCCACCACCCGACCGAGCAGGGCATCGCCGACCGGGACATCAACGATGGCCTCGGTCCGCTTGACCGTATCGCCTTCCTTGATGTTGCGGTCATCACCGAAGATGACGATCCCGACATTGTCAACCTCCAGGTTGAGGGCCATGCCCCGAATCCCGCCCGGGAATTCGACCATTTCCCCAGCCTGGATGTTGTCCAGACCGAAGACCCGGGCGATGCCATCCCCGACACTCAGCACCCGACCGATTTCCGCCACCTCGGCCTCCTGGCCAAAGTTGCGGATCTGGTCCTTCAGGATGGTGGAGATTTCTGCAGCCTGTATCGCCATCGATCAAACCTCACGTAAACTCTGTCTCATGGTGGATAATCTGGTGCGCAGGGAGTTGTCCACCAGCCGGGAGCCCAGGCGGACAACCAGACCACTGATCAGGCCCGGATCAACCGTGATGGTCAGGCGGACATCCTTGCCCGTCCTGCGACCCAGAACCGCCTGCAGGTGTTGCCGGTCGGCCTCGTTGAGGGGCGCGGCGGCAATCACTTCAGCGGATGTCACACCATTGGCCGCGTCGATCATGGCATCAAGCCGGTCAAGGAACGGGATCAGGGCAAAGAGCCGGCGCTTGCTTGCCATCAGGGCCAGCGTATTGGCAAAAAGGGTGTTCAGTCCGAGATGGCCGGCCAGGGCCTGCATGGCACTGGCAGCCTCGTCCCGCGTGTAGATGGGGGAACGGATCAGGGTCTGCAGGTCGGAACTGCCCTCATGCGCCTCGCGCATGCGCTGGATGTCCTCAGCCAGCGTCTCCAGTATTCCATCATCACGAGCCAGATCAAAGACGGCCTGGGCATACCGGGAAGCGATGCCGACCGACAATGATACGTTCTGGGACACTCGGAACCTCATATCCGGTCAAGCGGGACGGGGACATCAAATGGTGCCCCTCCGGCATCGGCCACGGCAGATAACAGACGCCTGCCATCTTGACAATACAACTTCTGGCCGCCCGGTCGGTCCGGAGGCACCCGCCTTGAAGGCGCGTGGGCTGCGGTCTCACCCGGCCTGCGTCCCTGCACACTGTCGGGGACGATATCAGGATCCGGCACGTCCCGAGGCCGGTCGGGGATCCGGCAGCGGGCTGCCCTGGAGGGACGCCAGGGTCGATTTGACCGTTTCCTTCAGACCACTCCGGTGGGCCGAGAAGACCCGTTTGCGGGCCATGAGCAGATGGAGGCCGGCCGCATGGCCGATGGGCATGTTCCGGGCCGCCCGATCAATGGAACGGGCCAGTTTGCCAACCGAACCCCGCGGGCCGGGAGGCGCAAACAGGGCCGAGGCCCGGGCCATCGGTTCGAACCGGCATTCCTCCATGAGGGATTCAAGCTGGGCCGACGAGTACGGACGTCCCGAACCGTAGGGCGTGCTGTCCCTGCGTGCCCAGAGACCGGCCCGGTTGGGGACAATCACGACCACAGACCCCTCCGGGGCCAGTGTGCGCCAGCATTCCGTCAGGAGCGTTGCGGCATGCGGGCACGTCTCGAGACCGTGCAGGATCACACACAGTTCAATGCTGCTGGTCGGAATGGGCCAGAGGGCATCAGTCGTGAGGGCCGCCACATTGCCACGGGTCCCGATGACGGGCCGGACACCCTGGTGAGCCGGCATGAGGTAGATGGTGCGGTACCCCCCGGCCAGCCAGGCGTGCAGGGGGCAGGCATAGCCGAAGCCGAGGATGGTCTGGCCATCGATGGCAGGCCAGAACGCCTTGATGTGGTCGAGAAGCACCTCCTGAACATAGCGTCCGAGGTCGGTCTGGTGATAGAATCGTTCCAGGTCCCGAATTTGCGGATGCATTGACTCCGGCATGGCGTTAGTCATGGCCGATCATCAACTGGAACGGAGTTGCCTGTGTCATTCACTGTCAAGATCATCCCCTGTCTCGCCGACAACTACGCGTATATCCTGCATTCCGAACACCCGGACGAAACGGTCCTGGTTGATGCCC
This sequence comes from Paracoccaceae bacterium, assembly GCA_965215545.1. Classification (GTDB taxonomy): domain Bacteria; phylum Pseudomonadota; class Alphaproteobacteria; order Rhodobacterales; family Rhodobacteraceae; genus MPNP01. The sequence continues at coordinate 1,649,956 of OZ244066.1, read as the reverse complement.
CCGAAGCCGATCCCATTCTGGCTGGTCTGGCAGAGGAACACTGGCACCTCGATACGATCCTGATCACACACCATCATGACGATCATATACAGGGGATCGGGAAACTCAGAAATGAATTTGATGTCAAGGTGATTGGCCACGCCCGGGACCGGCATCGGCTGCCTGCCCTTGACCTTGAGGTGGGGGATGGCAGCGAATTGTCAGTCTGTGGCGCACCCGCCACGGTTGTGGATGTCTCGGGCCACACCATCGGTCATCTTGCCTACTGTCTGCCCGGGGCGGCGTTCACGGCCGATTCGCTGATGGCTCTCGGCTGCGGGCGGATCTTTGAGGGGACAGCCCCGATGATGTGGGAGAGCCTTGAGAAACTGGCCGCCCTGCCCGCCAATACGCTGATCTATTCAGGTCATGAATACACATTGGCCAATGGGGAATTCGCCCTCACAATCGAGCCCGACAATGCCGAGCTTGCAGCCCGGGTGGCGGACATCCGCGACCGGCGATCCCGCAATCTCCCCACGGTTCCCGCCTCGCTGGCCCTCGAAAAGGCCACCAATCCATTCCTGCGTGCCGGCCGACCCGAGATCAAGGACCGTCTCGGGATCCCCGACGCCTCCGATGCCGAGTCCTTCGGCGAGATCCGTTCCCGCAAGGATCGATTCTAACTGCCCCAAGCCACTTTCCTCGCCTTCGATGCCCGGAGGGCGGCAGGCCGGCTGCTGATGCATGGCAGCGGCCCGACCTTCGCCAATGTGGAAAGGATCACGTCCGCAATCCAACGGCAATCGAGCGGATCCCACATGCCCGCAGCCGCATCCCGTGGTGGCACCGACAGCCCCTGATCCCTATACTGGCAGGGTCCGACAATGCAGGGGTTGCAGTGATGGCGTTTGACAGAGCCAGGCTTGAAGCCTTCATGGATTTGAGCGAGGGCGAGGCGCCCCCGGTGTTTGTGGGGCGCACAACAGTCCTTGAGGACATCCTGTCGACCGCCGAGTCCGTCTGGGCGGGTGCCGATACAGCATCCCATGGCAAGCCCAAGATCACCCGCATCATCCAGGGGGCTCCGGGGGCCGGCAAGAGTGCAGTCCTGGCGGAGTTGGCAAGACAGGCGCAGCATAGGACCACAAACGGAGTCAGGACCCAGGTTCTCAAACTGGGGGCCGGCATCATTGATGGGCCCATCGACATCCTCGGACCGCTGGCCGCACTGATCAACGAGAAGGCCGCAACGGATTTTCTGGCCCAATTCCAGAAAACCCGAAGTGTGGGCGGTTCGGTGGGGGCGTTGGCGACAGCCGTCACGGGTGAACGCTCAACGACCACCATCCCTCTCGCTCCCGCGCCCAATCTGGCAGCCTTTTGCGATTGGGTACAGGCCCTCAATGGTGAGGGGGCCCTGAAAGGTCCGATCATCGTGGCCATCGATGAGGCCCAACGCTTCCAGCGTACGCCCGATGACCCGGTGGCCAAGGTGTTGCAGACCATTCATGATGCCGACCTGCCGCTGCCGCTGACCCTCGTGTTGGCCGGCTTGGGCGACACGAATGACCGGGCGATGGACATGGGCCTGACACGGGGCAGGACGCTCCACACCATCGGAGCCCTTTGCACCGACGAGGTGGCCGATCTCATGACCGGTTTCTGCCGGCATCATGGCCTGGATCCCACGATCCGTGGCGGCCCCTTCAAGGCCCTGGCCACGCCCTGTGAAGGATGGCCGCGCCATCTGCACTTTGCGCTGCAGGCGCTCGGCCGGGAAGTCCTGGCGGCAGAGGGTGTTCTGGCGGATGTGGACTGGGTCCGGGCCTCGGCGGTGGCGGCCGTGAGCCGTCTCCATTACTACCAGGGACAACAGTCAGGCGCGATGACGGTATCCGCTGCCCTCGTCGGGGCCGTGCTGGACGATCTGAAGCCATTCCAGCGCCGCTCCCATGTCATCAACAGCATCAATCGCCATGCCCGGGCACACCCCGACGATCGTGAATGGCAGATCCCCAAGGACATGGATGCCGATATGTTGACCGACCATCTCGTCCATTGCGGTGCCCTGCAGGAAGAGCCGGATGGAACCCTAAACTGCCCCATTCCATCGTTCCGGTCGTATCTTGTCCATGACTGGGTGCGGATGGAGGGCAGGGACATGGACTGGGCGACGATGGGTGCGGCTCCCACCGCGCGGCAGGCCGCACGAATCATCGAGGCCGCCGAACCCCACACGGAAGAGGAGATCATCCGCTGGGAAGCACTGCGGGCCACCTGGTGTCGCCACTGGGAGACCCTGACAGCCATCAGGGCGGAAGTTGCAGACCTGGCCACCGTGGGGAACGACCCAACAGATACTGACCGCACCCGGGCTGCGTCTGTCATTGCGGTCCTTGCGGCATCCGGGGCCAGGTCACCCTCGGGCACGACCGCTCCGGCCCTGCCCCGATCGCTCCCATATGCCGAACGAGCCACAGAGGCACTCTCGAGCCAGATCGATGCGATCCGCACAGCTGCCCAACGCGTCCTCGATGGTGCGGGTGGGGGCTGGTGCCAAGAGACGCTGGGCATTGACATCAAGCACATCGAGACAGCCCTCACGGCATCCCCGGAGGACCAACTGAAATGGGCATTGGGGTATTTGGGCATCGAAACGCCACCACCGGGGCCCTCAATGGATTGCTGAATCATCCCACCCACTCAGGATCCGTGACGATCGATCCGGGATTGCCGCCATGACTATCCGATCTCGGCATTGTGCGGCCCCTCGCCAATTGATTGCCCTGATCACCACTGCCTGAAGTCCACCGGAACCCGCGGCGCGCGGGCCGGGGGTTCCGGAAGCCGGATCTCGATGAGCCCCAACGCCGGTGACAGGACAGACAGATGCGGGTTGATCCCGGGGACCGTGGGGCTGGCAATGGTCACGATCAGTGGTGGCTGGGGATCTGGCCCGTGATTGAAATTGCCTTGCTTTGATGACCATTGCGCACTACCCTCGCCCCAGATGTGCGGCGGTCGGTTGTTGTTGGACATCGACCCGTCTGGACGGAGAGAGGAATTGCCCAAGATATCACAGTCATTGGCCGGTGCGATCAATGAGGTCTATCGGATCGCGAGGCGGTACAACCATGACTACATGACTCTGGACCACCTGCTGCTGGCCTTGACGATGGACAGTGATGCGCGGGGCGCGATCGAGGCGTGTGGGGTCGATCCTGATGCCATCCGGGAACGGGTCAAGGCCCATTTCGAGCAGATTCAGGACGCCAGGGGAGAGACGGAGACCGGGAAGGATGACGAGGGAGAGGTGACCTCCATCCCACCGACCGTCTCGGTGGAGAATGTCATCAACCGGGCCACGTTCCATGTGATTTCGGCCGGGCGCACCAATGAGGTCACCGGGGTCAATGTCCTGATTGCCATGTATTCCGAGACCAAGAGCAATGCGGTCCTGGTGCTCAAGGAATTCGAACTCTCCCGCTACGATCTGACCCGCTATGTGGCGCATGGCATCGCCAGGAATACCGAGCCGGATGTGCCCCGGGAAGCGGTCCGGGACGCCGAATCCGAGGGGTCCGGTGCGGAGAAGGAACGCAGCCGGCCCAAGACCAGGAAGTCCCCCCTGAGTCTGTACTGCATCAATCTCAATGCCAAGGCCAGGGAGGGACGGATCGATCCGCTGATCGGTCGCGAGGCGGAAGTCCAGCGCTGCTTCCAGACCCTGCTCCGGCGCAACAAGAACAATCCGTTGCTGGTCGGTGACCCCGGCGTCGGCAAGACATCCATCGTCGAGGGCATCGCCCGGATGGTGGAAGAGGGCACCGTGCCGGAAAAAATCAGCAACCTGACCTTCTATGCCCTGGATCTCGGCACGCTGTTGGCCGGGACCCGCTATCGGGGTGATTTCGAGGAGCGCCTGACCAAGGTCATCAAGGCCATCAAGCAGAAGCGGACTGCCGTGCTGTTCATCGATGAGGTCCACACGCTGGTCGGTGCCGGTTCGGCAGGCGGCAGTTCGATGGATGCCTCGAACATCCTCAAACCCAGCCTGCAGGATGGCAGCCTGAAGTGCATGGGCTCGACAACCTACAAGGAATTCAAGCGGTATTTCGAGCGTGACCGGGCCCTGTCACGGCGGTTCCAGAAGATCGATGTGCCCGAGCCCACCGATGAAGAGACCATCAAGATCCTCAAGGGTCTGCGTGGCCGTTTTGAGAAACATCACACAGTCCGCTTCACGGATGATGCGCTGCGCACGACTGTCGAACTGGCCGCGCGCTATGTCAGCAATCGCAAGTTCCCCGACAAGGCCATCGATGTCATCGATGAGGCCGGGGCCTCCCAGCAGCTCCTGTCGGGACGGGCACGCCGCAAGACCATCCGGGGCAAGGAGATCGAGGACATCATTGCCAGGATCGCCAGGATCCCACCCAAACAGCTGTCCAAATCGGACACGGTGCTTCTGAATGATCTCGAGGCCAATCTCAAACTGGTGGTCTTTGGCCAGGATGCCGCGATTGATGCCCTGACGGGGGCCATCAAACTCAGTCGGGCCGGGCTGAGGGAGCCCGAAAAACCCATCGGCTCCTACCTGTTTGCCGGACCGACCGGGGTGGGCAAGACCGAAGTGGCCCGGCAGCTGGCAACAACGCTTGGCGCCAAACTCTTTCGCTTTGACATGAGCGAGTACATGGAACGACACACGGTCTCACGACTCATCGGTGCACCGCCCGGTTATGTCGGCTTTGACCAGGGCGGGATCCTCACCGATGGTGTGGATGAGAACCCCCACTGCGTCGTGCTCCTTGACGAGATCGAGAAGGCCCATCCCGAAGTCTCGAACATCCTTTTGCAGGTCATGGATCATGGCAAACTGACCGACCACAACGGTCGTGTGGTGGATTTCCGCAACGCCGTCCTGATTCTCACGACCAATGCCGGTGCCGTTGAGCAGTCCAGGGCTGCCCTCGGCTTTGCCCGGGACCGCCGCGAGGGAGAGGATATCCAGGCCATCGAGAAACTCTTCCCGCCGGAATTCCGCAATCGCCTTGATGCCATCATCAGTTTTGACCCGCTGGCCGAAGAGACCGTGATCAGGGTGGTCGAGAAGTTCATCGTCCAGCTGGAAGGCCAGCTGATCGAACGCAATGTCAGCATCGAGATCAGCGAGGACGCCGCCCTGTGGATGGCCCGCAAGGGCTATGACAGCCGCATGGGCGCCCGGCCCCTGGCCCGGCTCATCCAGGAACGGGTCAAACAGCCCCTGGCCGACGAGATTCTCTTTGGCAAACTCAGGAAAGGTGGCACGGTCACCATCAATCTGGCTGATGATGAACTCGCGTTCAGCATTGAATCCCACAAGAAAAAGCGCCTGACGACCACCACGGTCCCCCTGCTCTCCAGGTAGACTGTCCGGCTTGACCCGACCGTCCCGGGTTCAGGGGATTCCGGCATGTTCATGAGGGCCCGTTGCGTCCGGTCGCACCGGACAGCAGGGCAAGCAATCGCGTCACCCGCCGTTCTGATCGACCCCGGCCCTCACCGAGCGGGACGTTGTTGACGGCAATCTGCAGGGCCGCCCGCTCGCCAACGAGCACCACCAGCTGCCGCCCCCGGGTCACGGCGGTGTAGATGAGCCGGCGGGTGAGCATGATGCGATGGGCGGTCATGATGGGGATGATCACGGCCGGGTATTCCGAGCCCTGGCTCTTGTGGATGGTGATGGCAAAAGCCAGCTCGAGCGAACTCATCGCCGCGGGCGTGTACTCGACATGGCGGTCATCAAAACGGACCGTGACCCCCCGCGAACCGGGGTTGGTCTCGATGACATAGCCGATATCGCCGTTGAAGACATCCCGGTCATAATCGTTGTCGGTCTGCATGACCTTGTCACCAATGGTCAGGGCATCCTCCTGGCCGGTCATGTCCCCTGAGGATCCGGCAACCAGGGTCTGCCGCAGCATCTGGTTGAGACTGTGCACACCGATCGGTCCATTGCGCATGGGCGTGATCACCTGGATGTCCCGGGCGGGGTCAAGGCCGAAACGGTCCGGGATCCGCTGGGTGACCATGGTCTCGATCAGGGTCCGGCAGCGTTCAGGATCCGATGTCGACACGAAGTAGAAATCGCTCTCGCCTGCATTGACCCAGTCGGGCATCGTGCCCTTGCGGATCTTCATGGCGTTGAGCACGATGTTGCTGCCGGCCGCCTGGCGGTAGATCTCCGCAAGGCGCACGACGGGCACGGCCCCTGAATCGATGAGATCGGCCAGGACGTTACCCGGACCGATGGAGGGGAGCTGATCAACATCACCGATCAGCACCAGGGATGCGTCCGGACCGATGGCCTCAAGCAGGGATGCCATCAGGCTGACATCGATCATGGATGTCTCATCCACGATGAGGACATCATGCGTGAGAACATTGTCGCGGTGATGGATAAATTTGCGCGAGACCGGTTCGAAGCCCAGCATGCGGTGGATGGTCAATGCCTCCCGGTCGGTCGATCCGGCCAGTTTCTTGGCAGCCATGCCGGTCGGGGCACACAGACCGACATCGAGGCCCGCCTGGCCGAGGATCCGCGTGATGATCCGGACGATGGTGGTCTTGCCAACGCCCGGGCCGCCCGTGATCACGACCAGGCCGGATGTCACGGCGGCCCGCACCGCCTGCCGCTGCTGCATCGAGAGGGTAATTCCCAGAGACCGCTCTTCCCGATCCAGGGCAGCGTCGATGGTCCCGAGGGTCCGGCCGGGACCCTTGCGGGCCCGGGCAACAATCTGGGCAGCGATCCGGGTCTCGACGGCATGATAGCGGTGCAGGAACAGGGTCACGCTGCCATTGTGCACCTCCCGGATCAGGATCCCGTCGCGGATGGCATCCCTGATGGCATCCCTGATGATCGCGGTCGGAACCTCGAGCATCGCATGGGCCCGCTCGAGCAGGGCCTCGGCGGCGAGACCACAATGACCTTCCTTGGTAGCATCGAGCAGCACGGAACCGAGACCGGCCTGGATCCGGCGACTGTCATCGGAACTGATGTCGATTTCCCTGGCAATCCGGTCCACCGTCCTGAATCCGACCCCCCGGAATTCGCTCACCAGCGAGTAGGGATTGGCCGTGATCCGGTTGGCAGCCTCGTGGCCATATTCCTTGTAGATCCGGGTCACGAGGGAATTGGGCAGCCCCGCACCATAGAGAAAGGCCAGGATCTTGTGATCGGCCTTGAGTCCCTTGAGTGCCGCAACGATCTGGTCACGCAACTTCCGGCCGATCCCGGGCACCTCGGCCAGCCGTTCCGGCTGGGTCTCGATGATTTCGAAGGTCCGGTCACCGAATGTCTCGGTGATGCGCCGTGCAAACGCCTTGCCGACGCCCGGGACCGACCCCGATTCAAGGAAGCGTTGGATATCACTGCCCCGCACAGGCGGACTGACCTTGATCTGACGAGCCTTGAACTGCCAGCCATACGCCTTGTTCTCCACCATCTCGCCCACGGCCTCGATGGTGGTGCCCTCGACCACGGGTTGGGGTGTGGTGCCAAGGATGGTCATTTTCATCCTGTCGGGCTCGGCCTCGACGCGCAGGATGTTGAACCCCGAGGTGTCATTCCGAAAGGTGGTCCCCACCACGACACCGCTGATGGCCTTGATCGACAGGTCGCCGGCCCACCCGCCCTGCCCGCCGGAGCGGTTGCCATATCCCGCGCCACGTCTCATCTTCGGTCCTCGCACATCGACCGCGTCCTCCCGCACCTATGGCTCGGTGAGTTTGAATTCGATGCGGCGGTTCTGGGCTCGCGAACTGTCGGGGGAAACAGGTCGGTACTCGCTGAAGGCCGTGGCCGCGAGACGCCCGGGCGGAAACCCGAGCTCATCGATGAGATACCGTACGACCGAGAGGGCACGGGCCTGGCTCAGTTCCCAGTTGTCGCGATACGCCTGACCCGACCGCACCGGCAGGTTGTCGGTATGGCCATCCACGCGCAGGACCCAATCGACCGTTGGGGGAATCTCCTCACTCAGATCCAGGATCACCGAGGCCACATCGCGGATTTCCTCCCGACCCCGTTCGGTCAGAATGAAACTGCCCTGGCGGAAGAGGACTTCGGAGGAGAACACGAACCGGTCACCGACGATCTGCATGTCAGCACGACGCTCGACCAGATCCCGCAGTTCGGCCAGAAACCGGGAGCGGTAGCGGCGCAGTTCGGCGGCCTCGCTGGCCAGCAGTTCCTTCTCCCGTGTTTCACTGGCCAGCAGTTGCTGCCGTGTGGCGGCGGCCTCAGCCAGGGCCGCGTTCAGGCGGGCCCCCAGATTGCTGACCTGAATGGCCCGTTCGGCCTCGCGATCCTCCGACTCAAGGAGGCTGGCGGTCAACAGGGCAATGTCACGCTGCAGGACATTGACCTGGGCCTGCAGGGCCTCGATCGTTGCCAGTGCCCCATCCCCACTGCTGAGCAATGCAGCCCGTTCGGCCTCGCTGATCTGCAACTGATCCCCGAGGCTCAGCAATCTTGCCTCGAGATCCGCAAGGGCCCTGGCCTGTTCGCGACTCAGCTGGCGCTCCAGCGCCAGCGCCGTCTCGGAGTCGTCAAATCTCGCTGCCAGTTCCGCCAGTTCGGTCGCACGCCTGCTGGCCAGGGCGGCACTCTGCAGCCGTTCTGACTCCATCTGCACCACCTCTGATTCCAGTCCGGCAATCGTCGTGTCGCGGCTGGCAAGATCGGACTGCAGCTGTTCAATGCCTTGGGTGCTCGCCAGCAGTGCGGTCTCCTGCTCGCCGAGAAGGGCATCCTGCGCAGCGACCTGCCGGGCCCTCTCCTGCAACCGCGCCTGCAAGTCGGCCACCCTGGTCTCAAGTGATCCGATGGTGGCCGCCAGTTCGGTCGCACGCCTGCTGGCCAGGGCGGCACTCTGCAGCCGTTCTGACTCCATCTGCACCACCTCTGATTCCAGTCCGGCAATCGTCGTGTCGCGGCTGGCAAGATCGGACTGCAGCTGTTCAATGCCTTGGGTGCTCGCCAGCAGTGCGGTCTCCTGCTCGCCGAGAAGGGCATCCTGCGCAGCGACCTGCCGGGCCCTCTCCTGCAACCGCGCCTGCAAGTCGGCCACCCTGGTCTCAAGTGATCCGATGGTGGCCTCACGCTCCTGGAACGCCAGTTGCGATTGTTCGTACCGGGCCCCGATCCTCTCGAGTTCGGTCAGGGTGGACTGCAGCCGGCTCTCAAGCGCATCAAATTCCACCGAACCGGCCACGATGCTGTTCTCGAGTTCCGTGATCCGAACCTCCAGCCGGGCCACACGATCACGGCTGCGCTCAAGGGCATCGGTCGAGCGGGTGAGGGCGCCGGCTGTTGCATCGAGCTCCTCTCGTGCTGCATCACTGGCCCGTTGCAGGACAGCGACAGCAGTGCGGCGTGTCTCCTCCTCGGCGCGGGCGGCAGCCAGCTGCTCGGCCAGCCAGATCTGCTCATCCCGGGCCTCAGCCAACATCCGGGCCAATCGGTCAGTCTCCCCCGCCATCGCATTGCGTTCGGAAATCAGCCCCGCCAACCGGGTCTCAAGATCACTGGACTGCTGGCGGCTGCTGTCCAGATTCTCCTCCAGCACGGCAATCCGGGTCGTGCGTGCATCAAGGGAAGCCTGGAGGTCGGCTGCCTGCGCGACCGCCCTCTGCAGATGAGCGTCCCGCTCGGCGAGCGATTGTGTCTGGGCAATCGTTGTCGCCTGCAGGTTGGCAAGGGCCGTTTCCTGATTGGCAATCCGGCTCTCAAGCAGGACAATGCGCCGGGACCGGTCCGTCAGTTCCTTGCGGAGCCCCATCAGCGCATGTTCACTGTCACTGATCTGATCGTCCAGTGTCTCGATTTCCGCCTCGAGCAGGGTTGCATTGGAGGTCAGGACGAACTGGAACAGCAGGAAGATGGTGATCAGGAAGATCAGGACAAGCAGCAGGGCCGTCATGACATCGACGAATCCTGTCCAGATGCTTGTGGTATAACGATTGCCCGACCGCCGTATCAGCATTGTCGTCCTTCCATGGACCGTCCCGAACCGGAGTGGGCCTGATCAGGCCGTGTCGGCGTCGTTCCCGCCATCATCCTCGGCTCCCGAAGAGGCGATCCGGACCAGAGTCTCCCGGATCCCGGCATTCTCGCTGGCGATCCGCAACAGCAGGGTCTCGATGCTCTGCAGGAGGAGCCGCGTCTCCTGGTCCGCAAGACCAAGTGCAACGTTCTGGAGATAGGAGCTGACGTCCGTCTGACCCTCGGCCACATTTTCAAGTTTGGCCAGCACGGTATTGATGTCGCCTGTCAACTGCTGTTGGGCCCCGGACTGCTGGTCGATGGCCCTGGCGAGGGTCACCAGGCCATTCTCAAGATCATTCGTCGTCGTCAGGTTTTCCTGCACCGCAGCGCGAATTGACTCATTGAGCAGGCGGATCTCATAGACAAGGGCGCTGTCGGTCGAGCGCTCGGGCATGACCCCGAGCGGGGCAGCGGTCTGGCCATCGGAACTCGTCATGTCCAGCTTGGTCATGGTGGAGATCCACTCCTCGAGTTCACGGTAAAACCGGTTCTGGCCATGGCCGGCAAACAGGTCCAGAAGTCCCACCACCAGGGACCCTGCGAGGCCAAGCAGTGACGATGAGAAGGCCACGCCCATCCCGGCCAGCTGGGTTTCCACGCCCTGCATCAGCTGATCGAACATCGAGAGCGCTGTCGCCCCTTCGGATGGGTTGAGGGCCCGGATGGCATCAAGGACGGCCGGGACCGTTGTGGCGAGACCAAAGAAGGTCCCGAGCAGGCCCAGAAAGATCAGGAGATTGGCAATATAACGGCTGATATCGCGGGATTCGTCCATCCGGGATGCGATCGAATCCAGGATCGACCGGGCCGAGACCGACGGCAGCAGCAGGGATGTGTCCGTCTGGGCAAGGAGCGAGGTCAGGGGTGCCAGCAGGCGCGGGGCGGCCTCGGGCGTCTCCTTGAGACCGGTGCTGGAGAACTTGTCGAGCCAGTTGACCGATTGATAGATCTGGATGATCTGCCAGAAGCACGCCAGGATGCCAATGAAGAAAACGCCCGTGATCAGGCCGTTGAGATACGGGGTGGCTGCGAATATCCTGGCCAGGACAGGCCAGAACAGGTAGCACCCCACACCCGTCAGCACCGTCACGGCCAGCATCAGGGTCAACTGCCGGGTCGGCTGGACAAAATTCGCCTGAATCATCGTGACCGCGTTAATCATGTCCACAGGTCCCACATCTTCCCATACCACCCCGCAATCCGGCATCCGATCATGTCTGCACGCCCACACCAGGATGGGTCAATCCTGCCCGGCATCGATGCGCAGTCTCTATAATACAATTGCAGACAATCCTGTAACGGATCGGTCGACCCACAGATGGTGGAACTATGGATGAACGGGTCGCCTGAACAGTCCACCGATCTCCTGCCGTGCGACCCGATGTGTCAGCCCGAGGGCAAGGACAAAGCCGGTCAGGACGCTGGTGGCAATCCCGAACCAGACACCCCAGGTGTCAAATTCCAGCACGATGACAAAGAGGGCGCAGAAGAGAGCAATCCCCAGGCCCTGGCGGACGATCCCGATCCACAGTGAGATCATCGGCCGCTTCATGGCTTGCAACAGCGAGTTCATCGCAAAGAGGAGCAGGTAAAGTGGCAGGATGAATCCGTCGACGTTCAGGTAGTTGCCGCCGATGCGGATCACGTCGGCGTCCGGCGTGAAGAGACTCATGGCCGGGCGGGCGGCAAACCACAACAGGCAGGAGGCCAGCAACATCAGGACAAGGCCCGCCTTGCAACAGAAGGCAAAAGCCTCCCGGACCCGGTCGTGGTTCCGGGCTCCGATATTCTGGGCGGCAATCGGCAAAAGTGCAATGGTCAGGCCAAATCCCGGCAGCAGCAGCATCTGCTCAATCCGCAACCCGATCCCATAGGCGGCCACCGCTTCCGGGCCAAAGTCCCGCAGATAGAGCTGTACCACGAATGTCCCGAGCAGCATGATCACCATGCTGGAGGCCGCCGGAAGGGCAAGGGCGGCGATCTCCCGCATGTCCTGGTGCCGGGGGCGGAAGCTGTCGGGGAGGCATCCGGTGAGCAGTTCCGAACGGGACAGGCGCCAGAGAATGTAGAGCATGACACCGGTCTGCGAGGTCAGGGTCGAGAGGGCAATGCCATTGAAACCGAAGGCTGGGAAGAGGCCGGGGATGCCGAAGATCATCAGGGGATTGAGGCCAACATTGGCCAGACATGCCCCGAGCTGGGCCCGCTGCATCGAGACGGTGTCCCCCTGCGCTGACAGGATCCCGTTGGCGGCAAAGGCCAGGAGAAACGTCGGGGCCGCCAGCATCAGCACATGCAGGTAGGCAATCGCCAGTTCGCGGAAGGTGCCGGGTTCGGACACAGCCCTGATGAACATGGGGGCCGTCAGATAGCCGATCCCCATCATCATCACCGAGACAATGCCGGCACAGACAAGGCCCTGACAGGCCAGCCGCTGGGCAAGGACAGTGTGACGGGCCCCGATGGCACTGCCAACCAGGGCCCCGAGGGCGGAATTCAGGCCAAAGCCAAAGGCGATCAGCATGAAAAACACCGTGAACGAGATCGTCAACCCGGCCAGGGCATCAGTGGAAATCAACCCGGCGAAGTAGCTGTCAACCACATTGTAGAGGGTCGTGAACACCATGCCGATCGCAACGGGGATCGCCATCCGGCGAAAGTGACCCGGGATGGACCCGGTTGTCAGATCATGGGTTGCGGTCATGGGCTGCTGCTATGCCGGGCGAGTAACATGGTCAATCCGGTTGCCGTGCGCAGCCGCCCTCCCCCCGATCGGTGGGTGTCGATTGCACGACCCTGTCCATGACCCGCCGGGCGAGATCCGTCAGCTGCGCATCGGGAATGCCGAGAGTATCGAGCCGGGCAATGGTTGCATCGAGGTAATCCCGGTTGCGACCCCGGCCTCCGGTGGCACTGGCAATGATCGCCGCCTGCTCATCGAGAGTCAGGTCCGGGCAGTACTGCTCATGGTTCGGGTCAACGATGAAGGTCGTGGCGGTGATCGACCGACCATCGGCAAGGGACAGGGCAACCCGGGTCTCGATATAGGCCGAGGAGACAAGCTCCCGTCCGCGCAGGTAAGTCAGCACCGCGGCGCGCCGGGCATCATCACAGCGCAGGACCATCCCCGTGCAGTGGTGCCCGGGTTTTTCGGCCAGGGCCAGGACCAGACCGGGCCGGGATACTGTCCCCCGGTGATGAATGGACCGCATGCAGAACGAGCGCTCGTACCCTGCAAGCGTCGTGCGCTGCTGGTCGATGACATCGAACCCTGCATCCCATAGCAGGGATCCATAAGCGAAAATCCAAAGCGCATCGGCTTGTGTCATCGACGGGATCCGGTATGTGACCTGTGGAGTCGCCAGGGGAACCGCCTTGATACGGATCATGATCTTGCTGTCAATCCTGGGGGTCGCGGGATGGTCAGGATTCTGGTTGCTGGCCCGCGAGACCCGGATCGATTGGGTCGAAGCAGTCCTTGATACCCCGCCCGGGTCCGGCTGGTCCGTCTCCTATGAGGCAATCAGGGCCGGCGGTTATCCCTACCGCGTGGACATCACGATCAATGATCTGACCATCAGGAATGCGCAGCAGGGAATCACCTGGCATCTCCCCAGGGTCCAGCTGCTGACGCTGAGTTACCAGTTCGACCATGTGATCATTGCCTTGCCGCCGCAACAGGAGATGACCCTTGACGGGGCGCGCTTCACCCTCCGGTCGGACAACATGAAGGCAAGCGTGACCACCGACGGTGCCGGGGCCATCATCGAAACCGTCATCATCGAAGCCGAACGGGTCCGGGTTGCGTGGGACTCGGGACCCATCCAGACTGTCGACAATCCGTTGCTGGCGGTCCAGCATGACCCTGCGAACCCGGGACAGTACCGTCTGTCCCTCGCCAGTCACCGTGCCGGGACCCCACCGGAGGTGGCTGTCCTGACCCGGCGCGGACCCCTGCTGGCCCGTCTGCTGCTGGGCATGACCTTCGAGGGCCAGGTCATGCTCTCCCAGCCGTTTGGTGCCAGTGCCTGCCGCGAGGGCGGGATTGTTCTTGAACATCTTGCCCTGCAGGAGATGACGGTTTCGGAGCAGGATGTCGACATTGATCTCGCCGCCGATATTGGCTTCACCACGACCGGCAGGCCCGAGGGTTGGGTCGATGTCCGCGTCAACAGTATCCGCAACATCCTTGATCTGCTGAGCACTCTCGACACCCCGCTGGACGGAATGTCGGGACGCACCGCCCTGCTCATCAAGTCACTGGGTGATTCCGTGCCGGGGGGTGGCGTCGGCTTCCGCGCCCATCTCGAGAGAGGGGCAGTCCAGTTCCTTGGATTCAAACTCATCGATGTGCCCCCGGTGCAACCCCTGTGCTGACCGGGATACAGGGCCGTGATCGGTTTGCCACCTGCTCATCGGATGCGCAGTCCCGAACCCACGGCTGCGAGACCGGCACGTGGCTGAGAGAACGGCGGGTGCCGCCCTCCTGGTCAAACTGAAGGCGCTGGGTGTCGATTGCGTCCTGGCCAACGCCGGCACCGATTTCCCTCCGATCATCGAAGGGCTGATTGCCGAGGAGCGCCGGGGCACGCCCCTGCCCCGGATCATCACGGTTCCCCACGAACACGCAGCCGTGGGCATGGCCCATGGCTTCACCCTCATGACCGGGCGGGCCCAGGCCGTCATGATGCACACCAATGTCGGTCTTGCGAACGGTGCGGCAGGAGCGATCAATGCCGCCTGCGACCAGATTCCGATGATCCTGATGTCAGGCCGGACTCCCGTCACTGAAAGCGGACGGTTCGGTGCCCGCACCGTTCCCATCGGTTGGGGTCAGGAAATGTACGACCAGGCCGCCCTGATTCGTGAGGCATGCAAATGGGACTACGAGTTGCGGTTCCCCGATCAGGCCCCGGAGGTCCTTGAGCGCGCCTGGTCAATTGCCAACTCCACCCCCCGGGGTCCGGTCTATCTCAGTTTGCCCCGGGAGGTGCTCTGCGCACCCTGCCCGTCCACCGCTCTCGGGGACTCCTCGCGCATGGCTCCGGCCCTGACGGCACCGGATCCGGAGGCGCTGCACAGCGCTGCAACAGTGCTGGCCGAGGCCCGTTCACCATTGATCATCGCCCAGCGTGGGCCGGGTTCCGACGAGGCCTTTCAGGAACTGGCCGCGTTTGTGGAGCGCCATGCGATCCCCCTCTCGCACTACTGGGCCAATCGGATTGCCATCCCCCTCTCCAGCCCCATGCATGTGGCCTGGCAGCCGGACGACCTTCTGGCGACAGCCGATGTCATCCTGGTCCTTGATTCCCTTGCCCCATGGTGGCCGGACCAGGCCGCCCCGCCCACCGATGCCACTGTCATTCATCTTGGCCCCGACCCGCTGTTTGCCCGGTCCAGCCCCCTGCGTACCTTCAAGGCGGACCTCACCCTCACCGGCGAGACAGCACCTGCCCTGCTGGCCCTGATGGGGGCCGTGGATGCCCTGCCTGCTGATCCGGACCGGATTGCCCGGCGGCGCCAGGTCATCGAAACCCTCGTCGCCGGGGAACGCGCCCGCATTGCCAACGAGGCCCGGTCCGGCTGCCGATCGCCCATGACCAAGACATGGGTCAGTCACTGCCTCGGACCCATCGTCCGCCGCCATGATGCCAGTGTCTTTCATGAACTCGGCTGTCCCTTGCCACCCCTGCAGCCCGAGAGCCGGCTGGGGTATTTCCAGGAACCCCACTCCGGGGGACTGGGCTGGGCCCTGCCAGCCGCCATGGGAGCACAGTTGGCCACTCCCGACCGGCTGGTCTTTGCCACGATGGGTGATGGCAGTTACATCTTCGCCAATCCGGTGGCCTGCCACCAGGTCTGCGAGTCCCTGGCGATGCCGGTGATCACCCTCGTTCTCAACAATGGGGAATGGGCGGCTGTCCGCAATTCCGTTGCCGGTCTCTATCCCGCCGGGTTCGCAGCCAGGACCAATGCAGTCCCCCTGACCTCTCTCAGACCCAGCCCGGATTTTGCCCGCGTTGCCGCCGCCAGCCGTGCCTACACCGAAACCGTCAACGACGGTGCCGACCTCCCGGATGCCCTGGAGCGATCCGTCAGGATCGCGCAGGATGAGCGACGCCAGGTCCTGCTTGATATCGCCATTGCATGACGGGGCTCCACACCCGGGTGGCGACAGACCCTGGCCCGCCAGGCTTATCCCCGGCGACGGCCAAAATCCGGGGCATCCGTATCCTGGCGGGCTTCCAGAATGCCCCGACGGATGGCGCGGGTGCGGGTGAAATAGTCATGCATGAAGTCACCATCGGCATCCCTGATGGCACGCTGGAGCGAGAGCAGCTCCTCGGTGAAACGACCGAGGATATCAAGCGTGGTCTCCCGATTGGTCAGGAACACGTCCCGCCACATGGTCGGATTGGAGGCGGCAATGCGGGTGAAATCCCTGAACCCGGCTGCAGAGTACCGGATCACTTCGGAGTTGCTGATCCGATGCATGTGGTCGGCGGTCCCGACCATCGTATACGCAATGAGATGGGGGATATGGGACGTGACGGCCAGGACCATGTCATGATGGTCCGGTGGCATGATCTCGACCTCCGAGCCAAGTTGACGCCAGAATTCAGTCACCGTGGCCACGGCAGCCGCATCAGTCCCTTCCGGCGGCGTCAACAGGCACCAACGGCCGGTAAACAGTTCGGCAAACCCCGCTTCCGGACCCGATTCCTCGGTCCCGGCCAGGGGATGGGCCGGAACAAAATGCACCCTCGCAGGCATGTGCGGTGCCACAGCGGCCAGGACATGGCGCTTGACCGATCCGACATCCGTGACAATGGCCCCGGGCTTGAGATGGGGCCCGATCCGCTCGGCAATCTCGCCAAAGGTTCTGACAGGGGTGCACAGGACAACGAAATCAGCATCCGCCACCGCTGATTCCGCCGTGTTATGCAGAGTGTCGGCCAATCCCAGCTCCAGGGCCTTGACCGCCGTCTCCTGCGTGCGGGTGTGACAGTCGATCCGGTCCGCGAGACCCCGTTGCCGGACCGCACGGGCCATCGAGGAGGCAATCAGACCCATGCCGATCAGGGTCATGCGCTTGAACATGCTCTGACTCCTCCCAGGTCAAGATCAGCACCTGACCCCTCGGGCGGACAGTGCTGGGGCATTCGGCGGCGGGGCGGCCACTACCACCTGCGGGATCATTTTGGAATGACGATTCCTGTCGCCGGGAGCGCGTCAGACCCCGGGCCACGGGTTACCGAAACCCGTATTCAGACACTGGCTGGACGCACGGGCACGCATCGGACCCGGACTCCCACGATGCACAACTGTTGCCGGCAAACGGGCCGTCGGGATCACGGCCAGACCCCGAGGCCCGCTCCTTGACGCAGGAGGAGCGGCATGACCCTCCGACTGCAGCGTCTGGCCGCAGTGCCTGGGTCACGCTGCGGTCGCCGTATCCTCCCACCTACGACGTGCCGGGGTCAGGAAGACGAAGGTCCTTGTCATCCACCTGCTGCCAAACGATGCGGCCATTCTCAAAAATGACAATGGGCGATCCTTTCGCCGCGGCATTGCGCCGAGCCCGTTCGGCTGCCCGGCGCAGTGCTGCATCCGCCCCCGCAATGTCAGGATTGTCCGGCAGCCCTTTGGTTTGCGACGGGGTCTCGGATTTTGGCAACGTCATCGCTTTCCTCCTGATGCAAGACAAACGGGAATGGGTCCGGCGTTGTCATGGATCACCCAATCATCCACAAGATTCTGATAGATGTCCTTGAAGTTGCTCCACCCAGCGCGAAAGCGCCGGCGCACAATGTCCTCAGGGACGGCATGTCCGCCATCATCGACCCGCTGTTGAACGCGGGCAACAGCCATGTCCGGCGTGGGCAAGCGCAGGAAGAACAGCGTCACACGATAGTGATCTGTCTGCCAGTGGGGAATCGAACGGGCATGACGGCGGCCGCTCAGGGTGGTCTCAAACGCGAAACTGTCCCCTTTGCGCGCATGGTCCCTGATGATCTCAATCATGAGGCGACCGGCACGAAAGGCGACAAAAGACGGTTGAAACGGGCTCAGGCCTGCAGCGATGGCATCCGCGTTGACAAAGATCGGACACCCGGCCTCATGAGGCAAGAATTCAGTGGCGAAGGTTGTCTTGCCGGCCCCATTCGGGCCTGCGATGATCAGAATCCTCTTTTGCACGATCACCTGCCTGCCCTGCTGTCGGCAAACCGGTGGCTGCGGGTGAGCGCTGCAAGGTCCGGGCAGGGCTGATACGGATCGAGCCGGGCGCGATCAATCATGCGCACAGGTGCCCCGAGTTCATTATCATGGTGTGAAGGAGTCCGGTGGTTTCCGCTACCTCTGATCTGTCGTACACAACCAAGGTCCCTCCCCAGGAGCAGATCGTTGCATCGCCGCGGGAATCGACAGCCAGCTGTGAATGCGTGATGGTCACGCTGCCCGTCCCGCCGCTGCGAATCTTGACACTGGATCGGCCCTGAAATGTGTCCCCGCCAACACCTCTGCCCTCACGCCGACCACCTTGATACGAATCACTTCAGCGCCCTGATGATCTGGCTTGGTGGCACTGATGATCAGTGCGGGTGTTTCGTTCATGACCCTCTCCGGTCTTCAAGAATCCACCTACAGAATCCATCCAAACTGCACAATATGCTGCCCCGACTGCCCCACTGAAACGGTCTCGTCCCACTCTCTTCCAACAACAGATGATCAAGGCACGAACATGAGGGGCCACACGCAGACCTGACTGCAGGGACAGCACCCTGACCTGAAGATGGCGTCAACATGTCTGTTGTACCGGTTGGCGACAATTCCAGGACCTGGATGATGCCTGGGTCCACGCACATGTGGCTGGCATCGGTCTCCACCACGGGGCGACCTTCGGGCCACCCTTGTGCCATGGGGACACACAGGATCTTTCAACGGACCCAAGGCCTGAAATTGCATTCGGGTTCCGGCGTGATGTTGACGGGGCGGGACGGCCCGCTGCCGGATGGGGACCGGTGGTCGCCAGCAGGCGACGGGTTTCAGAGAAAGCGGTGGGGGTCGACATCGATCGCCACCCTGACCGTTGACGGGGGCGGCCGGGAAGCCAGCCAGCACCGGACGGCCCGCTGGACGCTGAGGGAGCGTTCGGCATGAACCAGCAGGCGGTAGCGGGCCATGCCCCGCACCCGGAAGATGGCGGCCGGGGCCGGGCCGTAGAGCATGGCCCTCGCCGATGTGAGGGGGTCGGCATGCCGGGCCAGGTCCGCTGCATAGGCGTGGACACGATCCGGATCGCGGCCCGAGAGCAGGATGCCGATATACTGGCCGTACGGGGGCACGCCGGCAATTTCGCGTTCGCGGGCTTCGGTTGTCCAGAATCTCTCATCGTCACCGGCCAGGATCGCCTGGATCACCGGGTGCTCGGGGCGCCAGGTCTGCAGGAGAACGAGACCGGGCAATGTGTCCCGTCCGGCCCGGCCCGCGACCTGTCGGACCAGCTGGAATGTCTTCTCCGCCGCCCGGAAGTCACCGCCCTGGAGACCGATATCGGCATCAATGACTCCCACCAGGGTCAGTCTGGGGAAATTGTGGCCCTTGGCCACGAGTTGGGTTCCGATGATGATATCGACCGCCCCGTCAGCAATCCGCTGGAGAGTGGCCCTGAGCTGATCGGTTGAACGGATGTGGTCGGAAGAGAGAATTTCCACCGTGGCGGGCGAAAATAACTTGTGGGCCTCCTCGGCCAGCCGCTCAACACCCGGCCCGAGCAGGGCAAGTGATCCCTCGGCCCTGCATTCCGGACAGCGATTCGGGGGCGCGATGCTTTCGCCGCACTGGTGACAGATCATCCGGCCACGCAACATGTGCCGGACCAGCCGGGCATCACAGTCGGGACAGCCGAGCTGGTGACCGCATTCCCGACAGACGGATACCGGTGCATAGCCGCGCCGGTTCAGAAAGAGCAGGGATTGCTCCTGGCGGGCGAGGCGGAGCCGGATTTCGCTGGCGAGGGCTTCCGAAATCCATGTGCTGCTGGGCAACTCCTCGCTGCGCATGTCGATCGTGTCGATCTCCGGCATGCCGGCGGCACCGAAGCGGGTGGTCAGGACCTCCAGCCGATACTTGCCGGACCGGGCATTGACCCAGGTCTCAAGTGAGGGCGTTGCCGAGGAAAGGACGACAAGGGCCTTGCTGATGGAGGCCCGGTAGATGGCCATGTCCCGGGCATGGTAGATCGTTCCTTCATCCTGCTTGTAGGAATCATCATGCTCCTCATCGATGACGATGAGACCCAGATCCCGGAAAGGCAGGAAAAGGGCCGACCGGGCTCCTACAACCAGACCGACACGCCCTTCTGCCACCGCTCGCCACACGTCGCGTTTCACACTGTTGGTGACGGCCGAATGCCACAGCCGGGGTCGAGCGCCGAAGCGATGGCTCACCCGATCCACAAACTGGCTCGTCAGGGCAATTTCGGGCAGGAGGACCAGGACCTGCCGTCCCTGTTCGAGGGTCTCACGCACGGCTTCGAGATACACTTCGGTCTTGCCGGAACCGGCCACACCCTGCAACAGGACAACGGAAAACTCCTGGCACTGCACCTCGGCACACAGGTTCCGGGCGGACCGGGACTGCTCTTCGGTCAGACGGGTCCCGGGGCGCTGCAGATCAAAGTCATCCCGTGGCATCTCAATGACGGTCTCTTCCCGCTCAACGGTGCCATGGGACTCCAACCCCCGCAGGACAGATGCAGTGACACCCGCCGCTGCCAGGATCTGCCTCTCGGACAGGGACCCGGCCGTGGCCAGGGTGTTGATGACCTTCGTGCGTTGTCGGGTCAGGCTCGGAGGGTCCTGGCCAGTCAGTCGGTAGTGAATCCTGGTCCGGGGACGTTCATTGGCAACCGGCACCCGCGTTGTCCTGCCAAACATCGCCGTCAGCGGTGTCACGGTGTATTCGGCAGCCCGCTCGAGAAACACCATGAGGTCCGGACCCATCGGCGGCACGGCAATCCGTGCGGCTATCGGCTTGACACGGCTGGCTTCGATATCACCCTGGGCATCACCCCAGACCACACCCACATCGTGGCGCTTGCCAAGCGGCACGACGACATAGTCGCCGGTCGCCACGCCCCCGGGCGGGGCCGCGTAATCGAGCAGCTGGTCGACCCGCACGCGGGTCAGGACGGCTACATGCCTGCCTTCAGGGTACTTGACAACAGTCTTGATTGGCGTGCTCCTCTTCGGGCTGGGCGACCACGACGCCGTCAATGCGCAGCTGGGGCTGACGGGCTGTTAGGAGGTTGACCGCCATTCGTCAATCGGACCCATCCCGGGCGACATGGCTGACTTGTTCGCAAGGACATGGTAGGAGGCTGGTGTGGGCCGGGACAAGGGCCCCCGACAGAGCAAGAGGAGGTCTGATCCCATGAAACTTTATGTGGACAGTGCAGATGTCGCCATCATTGAGGAGTTGAGTGATCTGGGTGTGGTTGACGGTGTGACGACCAACCCCACCCTGATTGCCCGCAGCGGTGGCGGGTTGTTCCCCACCCTCGAGACGATCTGCTCCCTGGTCAACGGGCCCGTCAGCGCCCAGGTTGTTGCCACCGAGAGTGAGGGCATGGTCAGGGAAGGTCTGAAACTGGCGGAGATCGCCGAAAACATCGTCATCAAGGTGCCCATGACCTGGCAGGGACTCAAGGCCTGCCACGCACTTGCCACAAGAGAAATCCGGGTCAATGTCACGCTGTGTTTCAGCACCAACCAGGCCATCCTGGCGGCCAACGCCGGTGCCTCCTTCATCAGCCCGATTCTCGGACGGCTTGATGACATGGGCAATGAGGGTGTGGCGCTGATCGATTCCATCCGGACTGTCTATGACAATGGCCTGATCAGTACCGAGATCCTCGCGGCATCGATCCGCTCGCAACTCCATGTCACACTCGTTGCCGAGTCCGGTGCCGATATTGCCACCATCCCTCCCAAGGTCTTCCGGCAGCTGGCCCATCACCCCCTGACTGATGCCGGACTGGCCAGTTTCATGGCGGACTGGGAGAAAACCGGCATGAGCATCGACGGATCATGACACTGCCGACCCTCGCGACGTCGTCGACCCCGGACTGACG
This sequence comes from Paracoccaceae bacterium, assembly GCA_965215545.1. Taxonomy (GTDB): domain Bacteria; phylum Pseudomonadota; class Alphaproteobacteria; order Rhodobacterales; family Rhodobacteraceae; genus MPNP01. The sequence continues at coordinate 1,627,742 of OZ244066.1, read as the reverse complement.
GATCCGTGCCTGCCCACCCGATACCTCTCGGCGACGAGTCGCTGGACAGTCTTGTTGCGGCGTGGCTCGACATGAAATACCCACTGGCATCCTGTTCACCGCATACCCGCAAATCCTATCGGGGGGATGTCAACAATTACCTGACCTTCCTCCGCGACTATCATGGCATGGCAGTGACACCCGATCGGTTGGCCAGCACTGACCGCCGGACCCTGCGCGCCTGGCTGGCCAGTGAGCGGGTCCGGGGCATTGCTCCACGCAGCATTGCCCGTCGACTCTCGGCCGTCAAGGGATTCTACCGGTGGCTCAATGAGCAGTACGGTGTCGAGACAGTGACTGTCGAGACCACCCGCAGTCCCCGCTACAGATCAAAGCATCCCCGTCCTGCCAAGGAGGCGGACTGTCGATCAATGCTTGATCACCTCAGGGGCGATGATCCCGAGGACTGGATCGCGGCCCGCAATATCGCTGTCTTCCTGCTGCTCTATGGGTGCGGCCTGCGGATCTCGGAAGCCCTCTCGCTCCGCTATGGTGACACACCCCTCGGCGATGCCATCACCATCACCGGCAAGGGCAGGAAGGAGCGCCGGGTTCCGGTCATCGAAATGGCCCGGGTCGCCGTTGAACGCTATACTGCCCTGTGCCCCCACTGCACGGATCGCGGGGCAGCCCTCTTTTTTGGCAAACGGGGCGCACCGCTCGGGCAACGCACCATCCGCACTGTCCTGGCAGGGACGCGCAACGCTCTCGGTCTGCCGGCATCGACAACCCCCCATGCCCTGCGGCACTCATTCGCCACGCATATTCTCAATGCCGGTGGCGATATCCGGGTGATCCAGGAACTGCTCGGTCATGCTTCCATCGCCACCACCGAGCGCTACACGCTCGTCGAACCGTCCACACTCATGGAGACCTACCGCAATGCCCATCCACTTGCCGACTGATCCGGCGGCAGCGCTGCGTTGTGTCGTGGGGGAAGAGGTGTCCCACAGCCACACAGGGGAATGACAAGGCTGGGGCACCTGTCTGCAGGGTTCGAGACCGCACCAGTGCAGGGAAACCTGGATGAAACTCCACACGCCGGCGCAATATCTCCGGGCCTGTTTGCAGAGCACCATCGGCCCCGAGATCATCATTGAAGCGCTGCCATGACGGGACTTCGGTGCACTGCTGGATACGATGATGGCGCATGGGATCCCCCTGCCGAGGGGCCCGGTCGGGAAACTTGACCTTGAACTCATGGATTGGATGAGTCATACCCATCTCACGATCAGGATGATCTCGCGGTCTGGATGCAATCAGGCGGGAACCGGATCCAGGTCGTCGAGACGTCCCTTCGTTCGCTGATCGGAACCAATCGATTCTCCTGCGCGCTGTTCCAGAACAGACCGGTCAGGATGCCCCAGGCCAAGGATACCGGCGAGCTGGCCATTCAGTCGATGGTGAACAGGGTCCGGCCGGAACTGTCAGAGGATGTGACCGCATTGGTCCTCTCTGAGGACAGCCGCGTGACCAGGATGTCTTTGGTCCCCATGCACGAATCATGTCAACCTGGTCGTTGTCACTGATTCTGGAATCAACCGGGATCATCGAATCGGCCACGATGCTCCTTGACAGGATCGAAAAGACAGGACGGTGACCTCCAAGAAGGCGGTTTGATTCGTTTGATCCGGCGCAGGATGATTGCATCGCCAGCTATGACATGACACCAGAACCACCCGCTGCGGAAGAATCGAGTTCATGACCGGATCCCTGATTCCGCCACACCTCTCCTTCAACTGGCAGAACGGCTTGAAAGTCCCCGACATGCACGATCCATCACATCATGATGGCCTGCATGTTGCCGATGAGCGACCAACGGCATTGTCGAGGATTGCAAACCGCGGCCTCGGGTTCCGTGGAACACGCGGGGAAGGATGGCCCTGTCCTGTCCAGCAATCGAGACCTGCGGGGGCAGTGGTGACCGACCGTGGCGGGCCCCTGTGCTATGCGCTTGGTCTGACACCGATCCGGGGGCAGAGGTCCGCAATCAGACAGGATGGACAGGCGGGACGTCGGGCTTTGCAGACATAGCGTCCGTGCAGGATGAGCCAATGATGGGCGTGGCGCTGGAATTCGACGGGAATTGTCTCCTCCAGCGCCCGCTCGACGGCGAGCACCGAAGGGCCGGGAGCAATACCGGTGCGGTTGGCCACCCGGAACACATGCGTGTCAACCGGCTGGGTCGGATGATCCGAGAGGGTATTGAGGACAACATTGGCTGTCTTGCGACCAACACCCGGCAGGGCTTGCAGGGCCGCACGGGACCGGGGTACGCACCCCGCGTAGTCATCAACGAGAATGCGGGAGAGTCGAATCACGTTCCGGGCCTTGTTGCGGTAGAGACCGATGGATTTGATCCGCTCCCTGAGCCCGTCTTCGCCGAGAGCCAGCATGGCCGATGGTGTGGACACCTCGGCAAAGAGGTCTTCGGTGGCGCGGTTGACCCCGGCATCTGTTGCCTGGGCCGACAGCACCACGGCCACGAGCAGTGTATAGTCATTGACATGGTTCAGCTCGCCCTGCGGTACGGCGTTGGCAGCCCGAAACCGGGTGAAGATGGTCCGGATCCTGTGATACTCCCGGGGGATGCTCATGCCGGGACCGGATGGGCTGGACAGCAGGGTCCGTCGGGATCAACGGTCAGGTCGCAATGGGTGGCCCGCCAGACAGGATCGGGCCGGTCGCAGCGGCCCGGTTGAATGCGCATGAATCGGAATGACATCATCATGGTGACTGCAATAGCATGAAAGGCTAACCAGGCACAGATGCGGAGAGACAGGATGCCGGCAGGTGAGTACCATTACCGGATGATCACGCGCGCCATGCGGATCATCGATGAGTCGTCAGACCCGGACTTGTCGCTGGCGACCCTGGCAGGTCACATGAACATGAGTCCGGCGCATTTCCAGAGGGTGTTTTCCCGCTGGGTCGGCATCTCGCCCAAACGCTATCAGCAATATCTGCAACTGGGCATGGCACGGACCCTCCTGCGCGACGACACATCGGTTCTGGACACGGCGGAGGCGCTTGGCCTGTCTGGTGCAGGACGACTCCACGACCTGTTCATCCGTTGGGAAGCCATGTCGCCGGGTGCCTATGCCCGCAGGGGAGCGGGCCTGACTCTCCGGCATGGATGTTTTGCCGGCCCGTTCGGGCCCATGCTGGCCATGGGAACCAAGCGGGGCGTGTGCGGTCTGGCGTTCCTCGGAGAACGGGATGAGGAGACCGTGCATCGGGATCTCGCGAGCCACTGGCCAGAGGCTCGATTTGAGCCGGACAAGGAGGCCCTCAGGCCCTGGATTGATGGGCTCTTTGCCGAGACATGCGATCTCCCGCTGCTGGTTGCCGGCGGGCCGTTCCAGCTCAAGGTCTGGGAAGCCCTGTTGGCCATTCCAACCGCAACGACCGTCTCCTATTCAGTCATTGCCGCAGCGATTGGTCGTCCGCGCGCAGTCCGGGCCGTGGCCAATGCTGTGGGCGACAATCCTCTGGCCTGGCTGATTCCATGCCATCGGGTGATCCGGAAGTCCGGGGCACTCGGAGGATATCGCTGGGGGCTGGATGTCAAGCGCAGCATGCTGGCCTGGGAAGCCGCCCGTGCCGATGCAGCGGCCGGTGGAGCTCAGCCCAGACTGGCTTCAAGAGCCTCGAGTGACTGACGGATCTGGCGTTGACGGAAGTCATCATCGATCGACTCCGCGATGACGTCGCTCGCGGCCCGGATGGCCGCGTCGATGGCCTGATTCCGAATCTCCTGCACGGCTGCATCCTCGGCCGTCTCAATCTGCAACCGGGCCGATGCGAGGCGGTTCTCAACCGACATGGCAATGGATTTTTCAGCGGCCTCGAGGGCAAGCCTGGCATCTTCCCGGGCCTGGTCGACAATGGCTTTGGCATGGTCCGCCGCCTCGGCCTGCCGTTCCTCAAGACTGTGCAGCATGCCCTGCGCTTCGGCCTGCAGTGCTTCGGCCGCGTCAATTCGTTCCCGGATCCGGGCAATCTGGCCATCGAGAAGTCGGGCAGCAAAGTGGGGCGCCCGGAACTTGATCATCGCGGCAATGAACAGGATGAAGGATATGAGGACGACAAAGTCCGTATTGCCAAGGGAGAAAAATGGTCCGGTTGCGGCATGGAGCGGTGTGGTCACACCGATGGCGAGGGCCGGGAACAGGACAAGGCAGGCCAGGCCAGGATGAGGCATCACGATCCTTCCCCCTCCTGGGGCCTGGCGGTCCGGGCGTCGGCCAGCGCCTGCTCGATCCGACCCCCGGCGTCTGCAGTGGGCATGATGTGGGCGACGATGGCGCTCGCTGTCTGACGGGCAATCGCCTCGACCAGTGATCCCGACCCCTGGCGTATGTCATCAAGCCGGGTCTCGGCCGCCGCGGCCTCCCCGGCAATCTGCTCCCTCGCCTTGTCCATGGCCTCGTTCTGCATGCGCAGGATCTCGTTGCGGGTTGTCGCGGCGATGGCCTCGGCGTCCCGCCGGGCGCCCTGGAGAACGCTGTCGATGGCGGTTTCGAGATCTTCGGCCCGGGCACGGGCCCGCTCGGCGTCATCAAGGGCATTCTGGACCCGGGCATCCCGCTGGGTGATGATGTCACCGATCCGGGGTTTGGCCAGGCGGCTGACAACGAGATAGACACCCAGCGCAAACACGACCAGCCAGAAGATCTGGTTGGGGAACGCCGCAATGTCAAGCTGGGGGATGCCCGCCTGTTCGGAAGCCCCACCGACCGGATCTGCCATCAGCGCCAACTCACCCGTTCATGCACAGTCCATGCATCAGAGAGCAAACATCAGCAGCAGTGCCACCAGGAACGAGAAAATCCCGAAGGCTTCGGCAAAGGCAATGCCGATGAAGAGCATGGCTGTCTGGGACGCTGCAGCGGACGGATTGCGCAGGGCACCGGCGAGATAATTGCCGGCCACATGGCCAACACCGATCGCGGCACCGCCCATCCCCGTGCAGGCCAGCCCGGCACCGATCAGCGCTCCCATTTGTGCAATATCACCTTCCATGTGCGAGACTCCTTCTCAAGAAAAACCAAACGATGGGCTGTCACCCGTGTTGTTGCCTGACGCGTGTCAGTGGGCCGGATGCAGGGCATCCCGCAGATAGACGCAGGTCAGGATCGTGAAGACGTAGGCCTGGATGAAGGCAATCAGCAGCTCGAGGGCAAAGACGGCTGAAATGGTCACGATCGGCAGAAATGCGCCCACCCCCAGCACCCCGGCAAAGGCTGCAAAGACCTTGATCATGGCGTGACCGGCCATCATGTTGCCCGCCAGTCGTATGGAGTGACTGACCGGGCGCACGAAATAGGACATGACCTCGATCACCGCCAGCACCGGGCGCAGCGGCAGGGGCGCCGACGAAATCCAGAACAGTTTGAGAAAACCGACCCCATGCAGCACAAACCCCAGCACGGTGACGGAGAGAAAGACCGCCAGCGCCAGGGTTGCCGTCACGGCGATATGTGAGGTTGGCGTAAAACTCATCGGCACGAGCCCAAGGACGTTGCAGAAGAGCACGAAGACAAAAATCGACAGGATCAGCGGGAAGTACTGCAGGGCATCGCGGCCCGCGACATCCCTGACCATGTTGAAGACAAACGTGTAGGCCAGTTCGGCAACCATCTGCATGCGCCCGGGCACATGGGCCCGGCGGGCCGTGCCCAGGACCAGGAGGACAATCACGGCCAGAAGGCTCAGCGCCATCCAGAGGGCCGTGTTGCTGGGCGTGTACCACATGAGCGGGCCATCACCGAGGATCGGCTTGACGATGAACTGGTCCATCGGGCGAATGACCAGACCTCCGCCTGATTCAGCTGCCACCCTGTTCTCCTCTCCCATCGCGGTCCACCGGTCCTGCGTCCGGGCCGGGCGTGGCCCGATCAGACTCCCGGGTCATGACGCGCTCCGCACTATCCACTTCCCTGGCCGTGCGCAACATGAGATTCACGCCGGCCGCCAAACCCAGCAGCGTGAAGACAGCCATGAGGATGGGCAGGGTGCCAAGCAGGTGATCCAGGCCGAATCCAACGGCTGCCCCCACCCCCACACCAACGACCAGGTCAATGACCATGCGCCAGGCGAGATGGGCCTGGTTGACCGGATGCTCCCGGTCATACAGCACCTGGCGGTCCTCCTTGAGGGATCTGATCCGCTCCCCGAGTTCCGCCACGTCGCCCCGGTCAGGTCTCCTGTTCATGATCTCCGCCCCGCAATGTCTCATCGTCCCCGTGGTGGACCAATCACGATTCGGTGCGCAACAGCATCAGGAGGGCCATGATGATGGCCACAAATCCGATGATGATCCTGGCATCCGGCAACCCATGACCCAGTGCGGCCTCCCAGACGAGCACCCAGCTTGGTGTGAGATAGGTATAGGCCATAACTTTCGCCGCGGGAATGCGCAACGAGGCATAGCTGACGGCCAGGAAGGTCAGGGCCGTGGCAATGATGGTCAGATAGGCCATGGTGATCCAGACAATGGCCGGCAAGGCTGTCCAGGGTGTCGCGGCAATGTCCCGCCAGCCATACACGCCCAGCAGCACGGCACCCGAAATCAGCATGCCCAGCACAAAGACCTGGACCGGCTCCCCCCGATTCACCTTGCGCACGAAGGGCGTGTAGAGCGCGTGGGCGACGCAACCCACAAAGAAGATCATCTCTCCTGTCCCGATGTGCAGGGATTGCATGGCAGCAAGGTCACCGCGGAAGATGACCCACACCGCCCCGAGGGCACCGATGGCAAGGGCCAGACCCATGGATCGGGTCATGCGTTGCCGCAACAGCAGCCAGCCAAAGAGGCCCGAAAGCAGGGGGGTCAGGGTAAACACCGTGCTGATCGACACCGGGGATGCGGTCTTGAGGGCGACAAACATCGGAACGAAGTACATCGCCATGAGCATGCCCCCAACGGCGTACCGCCAGAGACCGCGCATGTGGTCACGGCTCAACGGAGCGTCGAGACTGACAACGATGGCGATCAGCATGGCTGCCAGGGCAAAGCGTGATGCCGTCAGGGCCACCGGACTGATCAGGTTGGCAACCAGACCGCCGAGGCTGAAGGATCCGGCAATCCCGAAGGAGAACCCCAGCATGGCCAGATGGCCACGGGCGGACTGGGACAATGGAATCGATATGCGTGGCAATTCAACACCTGCCGCAAACTCTGGTCAGGCCAGACTATCGAATTGACCTTGTGGAATCGAATTGACCTTGTGGGATGAAGTCAATAACCTCGACCTCTCACCGATGGACCGGAGATGGATGGTTTCTGGCGTCCACGTCGGGACCAGCATCCGTCAGCGAGGTTTCGCCCACGGGTGTGCGTCGGCTGTTGCCACAGACCGGACCCGATTCCGCCGGGTCCGGAAGCGTGACGGAGGATTGACAATGTTCGAATCGCTTTCCGAGCGGTTTTCGGCAGTCTTCGACCGATTGACCCGCAAGGGCGTCCTCACCGAGGCCGATGTCACGGCCGCGATGCGTGATATCCGCACCGCGCTCCTCGAGGCGGATGTCGCCCTGCCGATTGTCAGGAGTTTCACCCGCACCGTCCAGCGGCGGGCCACGGGTCAGAATGTCCTGCGCTCCGTGAGTCCGGGTCAGCTCGTGATCAAGATCGTCCATGATGAGATCGTCAGGACCCTGGCTGGCGACAGCACAGTGGGTGACATGAAAATCAACAATCCTCCTGCCGTCATCATGATGGTCGGATTGCAGGGATCGGGCAAGACCACCACAACCGCCAAACTGGGCCGGCGCCTGCAGGAGAGGGAGGGCAAGCGGGTCCTGATGGCATCCCTTGACACCCGCCGTCCCGCTGCCATGGAGCAACTTGCCACCCTTGGCAGCCAGGCAGGGGTCGACACCCTGCCCATTGCGCCGGATCAGGACGCGGCCGCGATCGCCGCACGGGCGGTCCACACCGCGCGCGCGTCTGGCCACGATGTGGTGATCCTTGACACGGCCGGACGACTGCATGTCAATGATGCACATATGGATGAAGCCAGGAGGATCCGGGAAGCTGCCAGCCCCCGGGAGACTCTCATGGTGGTTGACGGCCTGACCGGTCAGGACGGCGTCCGCATCGCCGAGGCGTTTGATACGGGGCTCGGTCTGACCGGCATCATCCTGACCCGCATGGATGGAGATGGGCGGGGGGGTGTGGCCCTCAGCATGAAGGCGGTCACCGGGAAGACAATCCGCTACATCGGCACGGGTGAGAAACTCGCCGATCTCGATTCCTTCGACCCCGAGCGGATCGCTGGCCGTATCCTTGGCATGGGTGACATTGTCGCTCTGGTCGAAAAGGCCACGGCCACGTTCGAGCAGGAAAAGTCCGAACGGATGATCAAGCGCTGGATGGTCGGACGCATGAATTTCAACGACCTGAAATCCCAGCTGGAGTCCATTGACAGGATGGGGGGCATCACCTCCATGGCAAGCATGATTCCCGTCGTCGGAGCAAAACTCGGCAGAACCCTGCGGAATCTCAAGGATGCCAGGTTCAATCGGGAGTTGGCGCTGATCAACTCCATGACGCGCCTGGAACGCGCCAATCCCCACATCATCGGGGCCAGCCGCCGCAAGCGCATTGCCCGGGGTGCGGGTCTCGACATCAAGGATGTGAACACGCTGCTGAAACTCCATCGACAGATGTGTGATTCAGGCAAAAAAATCGGCAAGATGGGTCTCACACCCCAAGCGATTGCGCCCAAGGATCCCAACGTGAATGATCCCAACATCATGCAGCAGCTGGCTGGCACTCTCCAAAACGACAGCAGGGCGTTGCGCAAACTCGAAGCGGCCCTCAGGGCCGACTCCAGACCATGACCGGCGCGGCAGCCCCGGGGGCGGCGACCCTGCTCGGCAAGCACCGGACATCGATTGATCGACTGGATGCCATTCTGGTGTACACGCTGGCGGAACGTTTCCGCCATACCCAGGAGATCGGTGACATCAAGGCGCACCATGATCTGCCAAGCTCGGATCCTGAGCGGGAGGCCCAGCAGATCACCCAACTGAAGCAACTTGCCGTGACGGCCGGACTGGATCCTGATTTCGCCCAGAAAGTCATTCGCTTCATCATCCAGGAGGTCATTCGGCATCATGAACTGCACAAACGCAAAGAGGTTGCGGACAAGACCGCGACCCGGAGACCCTGACAAGGAGACCAGACAGTGGCTGTGAAAATCCGGTTGGCCCGCGGCGGTGCCAAAAAACGTCCCTTCTATCGCATTGTCGCGGCCGATTCCCGGATGCCGCGGGATGGCCGCTTCATCGAGAAGCTCGGAACCTACAATCCCCTCCTCCCCAAGGACAGTCCGGATCGGGTCATCCTTGATCTTGAGAGAGTCAGGCACTGGCTGTCGCTCGGTGCCAGGCCCACCGACCGCGTTGCCCGGTTCCTCGAGGCTGCCGGGGAAAGGGAACCCGCAGTCCGGAACAACATGATCAAGGGACAGCCCGGCGCCAAGGCCCAGGCCAAACGCGAGGCCGCGAGCGAGGCAGACACATCCGGGGCGGTCGCAACCGATGCGAATCCGGCATCATGATCGATGCTGGGTCCGGACCGGGGGCCGATGACTGGGTCCGTGTCGGCCGGTTTGGCAAGCCCCACGGTCTCCGGGGACTGATCAAGCTGCACAGTGACTGTGGCGATGAGATGGATATTGCCAATTACTGCCCCCTGCGGACCCGCCCGGGCAACCGGGAGATCACCCTGTCGATTTCCCACCGGACCAGCACCGGTCTCGTGGCCCGGGTCGAGGGAGTCCGGTCCCGCCAGGATGCCCGGGCCCTGAAAGGGGAAACCCTGTATGCTGACCGGGCCGCCTTTCCCGAGACCGAAGACGACGAATACTACCATGTTGATCTCATGGGGCTGTCTGTCCTGGATGCCGATGGGACGCAGGTCGGACGGATCAAGACTGTGGGGGAGTTCGGAGGTGGTGCCATCGTGGAGGTTGAGCTGACCGACGGTGCAACGGTGGCGCTGCCCTTCAGCGAGGATCTGGTCCCGGAAGTCAATATTGCCGGGGGGTATGTCCGCGCACACATCGACCCCGAATTGTCAGGCAGGACGTGAGCGACACCATGTCGGCAGCAGTGCCCGCCGCGGGTGCCGGCGGCACGACCCCTGCCCCCTGGACAGCCCGGGTCGTGACCCTCTTTCCCGAGGCCTTCCCCGGGACCCTTGGCTGTTCCCTGATCGGCAAGGCCCTGCGACAGGACCTGTGGCATCTCGAGACCGTCGATCTCCGGGCCTTCGGTCGCGGCCGTCATCGCCAGGTTGATGACACGCCGGCAGGAGGTGGGCCCGGGATGGTGCTGCGGGCGGATGTGGTGGCCGCCGCGGCCGCGACAGCCGCCCCGGCCTCAGGGTACGACCCCGCGACCTGGCCGCTGATCTGCCTCACCCCCCGGGGGCACCCATTCCGCCAGGGTCAGGCCCGGCAATGGTCGACCTGTCAGGGTCTGACGATCGTTGCCGGACGATTCGAGGGCATCGACCAGCGCGTCATTGATCACATGGCGATGCAGGAGATCTCGATGGGGGATTTTGTGCTCGCTGGTGGCGAAACCGCCGCTCAGGCCTTGATTGAGGCGACGGTTCGGCTTATACCGTCCGTTCTTGGAAATCAGGAGTCCATTGCGCGAGAGTCCTTCACGGATGGATTGCTGGAGTATCCACAGTACACACGTCCAGTCGCATGGGCTGACCGGGCTGTCCCCGACGTTCTGGTGTCCGGACATCATGGTCGTATCACCGCCTGGCGGCAGTCGGAGTCGGAAAAGGTCACCCGGTCCATCCGCCCGGATCTCTGGGCAGCCTATTGCCGGGACCATGGCCGCGTTGATGCCGGCCCCGACAAGAGCGGGCAGTGAGTGAGAGCCCGGGCCGTCATGGGGAGTCCCGAACTGTGATCGGGACTGGACTGTGATCGAGAGTCTGTTGAAGGGATTGTGACCATGGACTTGATTGCCAATTTCAACGCGGCGCAGGTTGCCGCCCTGAACCATGACATTCCGGATTTCCGGGCTGGCGATACGGTCAGTGTGGGATTTCGGGTCACCGAGGGCAACCGTACACGCATCCAACGCTACGATGGTGTCTGCATCGCCCGCAAGGGCGGCAGCGGGATCGACGGATCGTTCACCGTCCGCAAGATTTCATCCGGCGAAGGCGTCGAGCGGGTCTTTCCCCTTCATTCGACCAATATCGAGTACATCAAGGTGCTCCGGCGGGGACGCGTCCGCCGGGCCAAACTCTACTACCTGCGCGGCCGCCGTGGCAAATCCGCCCGGATCGCCGAGCGCACCAACTACAAGCCCAGAACACATCGCAACGGGGACCCGGTCCAATGAAACATGACATCCACCCGGACTATCACACGATCAAGGTCAAACTCACCAGCGGCGAGATTGTCGAGATGCGTTCAACCTATGGATCCGACGGTGACACGCTCACTCTGGATGTTGATCCCTCCGTGCATCCGGCCTGGACGGGCGGCGGCACGCATCTCATGGACACCGGTGGTCGGGTCTCGCGCTTCCGCAACAAGTACAAGGGCTTCGGCTTCGACAGCTAGTCGTTTTTGCAATTCATATCTTGTCATTATTGTCCCTTTCTGCCAATGGGTGCCCAACCGCGCGCCCTGCGGCACAGCAAGCCGATGATGACACCGCCCAAAAGCCGGATTCATCCTGCGCAGACACGCCACCTCCCGAACCCATGTCACCCGCTTGACGGCGATCGCCGCCTACCTCCAGACCTACCAACTGGTAGTGGCTCAGCTTGAAAGTTTGTCTATTTTCAGAAAGGAAAGTACTATATGATGCAGGAAAATGTTAACCATGAGGAACACAATCATGATCCAGAAAAACCTTAATTCGCCCCCCCCCCCTCGCTAGATTAGCAACCCTCCTGCTGCTTGCGGCCATCGCATGGCCGGCGCAGGCCCAGCAGTTGGTCATTCCGGCGACCACCGGCACGGTAGCCTGCACGCAAGGCGTGTCAGAGCAGGGGGTGTTCCCCGTCGGAAATATTTCCGGGACTCCCACAAACGACAGCCTGACATTCCAAACTGCGCAAACCACCTTTACAAACTCATTCACAGTATATGCGGGGGTTCAAGAAGGCGGGATGGGGACTCCACAGCAGGTAACAGATCTCGGTTCATCCCAACCACTGGCGGTCCAGACCGTCAACTTCACCGGCCTGAAGAAGAATACGCGCTACACAGTCGTTGTGTACGGTGGCACAGCACCATACACAGAACCGATTCGCCGCTTCTGCTTCAAGACCCGCGGCGAGTTCTCGCCTGCCGAGCAGAACCTGTTTATGTCTCAAGGCACTTGGCAACCCAACCTAGTATACCATCGTCATTGAATTGATGGATACAGCGACGTCAGCTTGATCCGGGCATCCTCGGTCCGGAACCGCCAGCACACCGGTGTCCTGTCGGCATTGCGCCGGGCCTGCCAGGCCGCCACCTCCCGCACCAGCGTCGCCCGGTCGGGGATCCGACGATTGAGGCACTGGCGGGACAGGACATTGATCTCGATCTCCGCCATGTTCAGCCAGCTGCCGTGTTTCGGTGTGTGATGGATCTCGAAGCGCTCGGCCAGGCGGCGGGCCTCGGCCGGCGGGAAGGTGTCGTAGAGTGTCGACAGGGTGTGGGTGTTGAGGTTGTCCATCACCAGCACGATCGTCTTGTCGGGGAAATGGGTGTCGGCGAGGTCCCTGAGGACATGGGCAAAGTCCTGCCGGGTCCTGCGGTCCGTGACCTTGACATGCCGCCAGCCCGCCAGGGGTGCGGTCAGCATGAAGAGGTTGGCCGTGCCGTTGCGCTCGTATTCGAAGTCGTAGGCGGCGGGCTGGCCCGGGGCGGTGGGCAGGGGCGTGCGGGTCTCCCTGGTCTGCTGGCGGGAGGTCTCATCGAGGCAGACCAGCACTTCATCGCTGGCGAAGTCCCGACTGTAGGTTTCCAGCACATCCTCCATGGCACAGACGAAGTCGGCACTCGACTTGGGGGGAATGCACCAGCATTGGCTCAGCCAGGGCTTGAGACTGTTTTTTTGAGCGTCTTGTGGACGGTGGAGCGGGAGATGGTGTCCACGACCTTGAGGGCCACCAGCCGGTCGGCCAGCAGCTGCAGCGTCCACTGGGCCTGGCCTGCGGGTGGCTGTGAACAAGCGAGCATGGTCAGCGTTGCCTCGCCCGCCCCATCCAGGCGACGCGCCTTGCGGTTGACCTGCACCTTGCGTTCAAGAGCGGCGTCGACGCCGTCCAGCACACACTGCTTGCGCACCCGTTCTACCGTTGCCGTCCCGACACCGAGGACATCGGCAATGTCGGCATCCCTGCGACGCCCTCCCGTGCGGTCGGTGTCGGCCAGGAGGAGGATATGGGCCCGCTTGCGGCGTTCCTTTGACCCCTTGCCGCTGTCGATGATCGCCTGGAGTTGGGTGCGCTCGTCGGTTGCCAGTGTCACCCTGTAGATCTTGCGGCCTGCTGTGACGGGTGGCGCCGCTTGGGTCGTCGTGTTGTCTGCTGTCATGGGTCCCTGCCTTTGGTTGTCTGTCTGCCCCGATGGGCCGCCCCGCGGCGGCCCATCGGGGCGACGTGTGCTTGATTGGGGCCGCGATTAGACGAGATCGTCACGGATTGGAAGCGTGCGGGCCATCAAATGGCATCAATTCGATGACGACGGGATACTAGCCCAATATAACCGGACCGGGTGCTATGCGGTGGCCCACACGCGGCAGGACATTCGGGACTGCTATTGCAACGGCACGCGCAACGGAACCCGGATCCTCGCCGGCCAGACTGTGGCGAGCCAGGCGCAAAGGCAGTATCTCAATTGTCCGGACCTCGACAGCTGAGCCATCCGGTTCTCGGGAGTGCGGGCCACGCGAGGGCGTCAATCCGGAACCGGATATCGCTGGAGGATCGCGGAACATCCCGAACACGGGGCGGCCTCCTGGCCGCCCTTTCCCCACGCAGGTTTTGCAACGTTCAAACCGAGCCACTACCCCGTCCCGGCCTCAGCTCTCGACCGTGCGCTGTACAGAGGGCCCATGCACCAGCTGGACCGCCTGGCGCCTTCCGGCCGCCGGTCATCGCGGGCAGCGGCGGCGGTCCGTCACGGACGGCAGTGGGACAGAGCTGACGCAGATCCGGGCCCAGGGTTGGAGCCGGGGATGTCTGAGCCGCCCTCAATCCTTTCGCGCCGGGTCTTGGTCCTGAAGCGGAGGCCCATGGCATCCTGGACACCCTCTCCTTCCACACGGCAGCCGGTGTGCATGCCTGGCTCAGGACGCATCCCAACCGGATCGTCCGCGTCACGCCGACCTCGGCCTCATGGAAGAACGCCGTCGAAGGGGTTGTCTCGAAACGTGTCTGCCAACGGTTCAAGACCGCCGTCTTCACCTCGCTTGAGGTGTGCATCGCCGCGATCAAGGGATACATTGAACACCGCAACGCCCATGAGGTCCGGCGCCTTCGCTGGGATCGGGGTCCTGCAGACCTCGTGGCGGCATGGCAACGGGGGCACCGGCGACTGCAGGAAGTGCAAACATATGTATCACAGGAACCATTAAGGCTGTGTACCCATTGAATTGTCTTGTCAGCGCACGCAGCAGGTCGTGACTGGCGGTGGGTTGGCGCGACCGAGAAGACGCCGCAATCGGTCTTGTCATCGCGCGATGCGACCCTCCCAAACTCCTTGATCCTGCCGAGGACCAGAGATGCCCTGCGTCCGATCAATTATGAGTGTCGGGTTCCCGTCGTGAGGCCGCATGCAACGCCGTGCAGGTCAGGATTTGCCAAGCCCCATGACCAACAACAAACAGGGGCCAATTCTCGGCGGCCAATGACAAGTCGATGACACCTCCGCCGACTGCACCAGCCAAGCCTGCGGATGCGAGCAGGAACGCGGAACAGCGGAGCCGACCAAGCCCGACCGCAATGATCCCTACAAACAATCCCGTGACCGCACCGGCCACGATGGTGCTGCCACCATGCCAAAAAACACCACTGAACGAAAACATCTCTCCCTCCAGCCCCATGTGTGGAAACACTATGACTTGCCACCAGGGGACCGGTCCACCCATCACTTCCAAATTCGGCAGTCGTGCGTAGCAAGAGAGGTTGTATTCGCATACACTGATACAGATGCCAGCCCAGTAGCATAGCATCCCTGCCACAACCACCGCGGCCAGACGCCAGGCACCATCGATATAGCGAAACAGGACGAGGATACTGTAGACTGCCCCGGAAAGCCAACCGAGGAGGGCTGCGGTCAGAGATTCTGGATCAACATAGCCTGGATCAGCGATGATCTTGTACAATGCGAACCAAATGGCGGTAGACAGAAGCGCCAGTCCAGCGCAGTGCCAGGGATCGGCACCTCGAAGCAATGCCAAGTAGCGGTGCATGTCAACTGGTGCTTGCTTGCGGCACCGTCGCTGCGTGACGATAACCGTCATCATGCACGTCTCGGATGACACATGAATCGTCAACTCTGTCGATATTTCTTCGCAGCAGCATCAGGCGTTGGGCAAGCTTTGCAGGACGGGCTGCCCCACCTGCGGCCGGAACTGCTTCATCATCGCCTCATGATGATATCAGGCATGGCGAGGGTTCCTGAACACATCTTTGTCGCCCATGGAGATGTCGATCCCAACTGCAGGGCCAAGCGTTCCAATCCACCTTGAAGGGCCACCGTTGACGACAGTTCATGCGGTGTCCCTACCCCCCATACAAAGCCTCTTCGCTATCCATGATCGGTGGGTTTTCCCGGTAGAACGGGTCCCATTCCGATACTTCTTCCGGCAGAAGCGATTGCACCCGCCATGTTTGCATATTGATGGCATAGGGAGCATAGTATACCATCGTCATTGAACTGATGGAGACAGCGACGTCAGCTTGATCCGGGCATCCTCGGTCCGGAACCGCCAGCCCACCGGTGTCCTGTCGGCATTGCGCCGGGCCTGCCAGGCCGCCACCTCCCGCACCAGCGTCGCCCGGTCGGGGATCCGACGATTGAGGCACTGGCGGGACAGGACATTGATCTCGATCTCCGCCATGTTCAGCCAGCTGCCGTGTTTCGGTGTGTGATGGATCTCGAAGCGCTCGGCCAGGCGGCGGGCCTCGGCCGGCGGGAAGGTGTCGTAGAGTGTCGACAGGGTGTGGGTGTTGAGGTTGTCCATCACCAGCACGATCGTCTTGTCGGGGAAATGGGTGTCGGCGAGGTCCCTGAGGACATGGGCAAAGTCCTGCCGGGTCCTGCGGTCCGTGACCTTGACATGCCGCCAGCCCGCCAGGGGTGCGGTCAGCATGAAGAGGTTGGCCGTGCCGTTGCGCTCGTATTCGAAGTCGTAGGCGGCGGGCTGGCCCGGGGCGGTGGGCAGGGGCGTGCGGGTCTCCCTGGTCTGCTGGCGGGAGGTCTCATCGAGGCAGACCAGCACTTCATCGCTGGCGAAGTCCCGACTGTAGGTTTCCAGCACATCCTCCATGGCACAGACGAAGTCGGCACTCGACTTGGGGGGAATGCACCAGCATTGGCTCAGCCAGGGCTTGAGACTGTTTTTTTGAGCGTCTTGTGGACGGTGGAGCGGGAGATGGTGTCCACGACCTTGAGGGCCACCAGCCGGTCGGCCAGCAGCTGCAGCGTCCACTGGGCCTGGCCTGCGGGTGGCTGTGAACAAGCGAGCATGGTCAGCGTTGCCTCGCCCGCCCCATCCAGGCGACGCGCCTTGCGGTTGACCTGCACCTTGCGTTCAAGAGCGGCGTCGACGCCGTCCAGCACACACTGCTTGCGCACCCGTTCTACCGTTGCCGTCCCGACACCGAGGACATCGGCAATGTCGGCATCCCTGCGACGCCCTCCCGTGCGGTCGGTGTCGGCCAGGAGGAGGATATGGGCCCGCTTGCGGCGTTCCTTTGACCCCTTGCCGCTGTCGATGATCGCCTGGAGTTGGGTGCGCTCGTCGGTTGCCAGTGTCACCCTGTAGATCTTGCGGCCTGCTGTGACGGGTGGCGCCGCTTGGGTCGTCGTGTTGTCTGCTGTCATGGGTCCCTGCCTTTGGTTGTCTGTCTGCCCCGATGGGCCGCCCCGCGGCGGCCCATCGGGGCGACGTGTGCTTGATTGGGGCCGCGATTAGACGAGATCGTCACGGATTGGAAGCGTGCGGGCCATCAAATGGCATCAATTCGATGACGACGGGATAATAGTCTCCCGGACCAGAACAATAATAGCAGGCTGATAACGTCAAATGCGTGTCGTGCACACGCAGACCATAAAGCGGATAATCGAGATTGGCACTGCATCCTGATGCAATATCGTAGATGGAATACCACTGCCGGGTCCGGCGATTCAGGACAAGCACTGCCCCGGGAGCATCGCAGATTGCATCTCCCCGGATCTGCACGATGTGCCAGTCGGCCCGGTCCACATCGCTGGCATATACCGCCCCCTCCAGCGTTGCGATCCCTGCAAGAGGTTTCAGGTAATGCTCCACCACCTCCGGTGCAAGGAGCCGCACCGGCAGGGATTCCCCATCCTGAAGGGTGGCTGCCTCGTCGTCCACATTGCCGATCCGCAGGGCTCGCACCGCATCATTGACGGCCTTCCTGGCGGACTGCCGCTCCCTCCAGCGACAGTGGCCATCGGGGCCAACCAGCACCCATTCACCCCCCGCATAGGTATCGACCCACCCTTCCTCATACTCCGACACCGGATCCCCGGTTACCGGATCGACCGACCATATCCAGATCATGCTGAACTGTCCGGATCCGCCGTGGACCACCGCGTGAACCCGATTGGAATCCGCATCCCGACACACGTCAACAATGGATGCATAATCCGCAAAGATCCGTTGCAGGCAGTCGCTGTTGGTGCTCCGCACCAGAAAGCCATAGAGATCACCGTTCGGGGCCGATTCAACGTCCCGGCCATCGGCCAGCATGATCCCGGACACCCTGCTGGCGTCATTCCTGGACCAATCGAGTGCACCAGCATAGCCGGGCCGGATGCAGTCGTCCTGCGCACAAACAGGACTGGACAGCACAATCACCGCCATAGCGGTGAGAGCCGAGCCCCGTTTCATGTCAAGGCCATGGCAGCGGCATTGGTCGCAGGCCGCATGGCGCGGTTTTCCATGATGTCCATTCCCGTTTGTAACTCGATGCGCACTCAGAGAGCGCCATCGTTTCATTCCGCGCCGACATCATTGACCACATTTGGAGCTGGCAATCTCAGGCGGTCGCCCATGTGGTGAGCATGCCGAAGGAAAACGGTTTGATACCTTGAACCCGACATGATGCGATGCTTTATCTCGCCTTGCTGCAGTCACCATCAGCAAGCCGTTCAGCACACCATTTGCTGCTCTCTGACTCACAGCTGGTGTTTCCATCGTTCGACTGAATCAGCATGCCACGATCAAATTCATCCAAGATGGACAAATACATCATAACTGCATCTGTTATGAAACAGGTAGGATTCCTCATGATCATAGCACCACTCGTCATCAGCTGGCGACACATCTATGCATTGTCTTTCCGGCTCGCTTCCTCTGGGCTCGGCATTTGCCGCGTTCAGGTTTGCAAATACAATTCCCACAGCCGTCAAGATCATTCCTGAAACATTCAGAACCATTCTATCCCTCCAAGTTGGAATCCATTGACGCAGGATAAGCCCCTGCATCCTGACCGGTACCCTCTGGACCCCACAGCGTGAACCTCCGGCCCCAAGGACAATACCTTGAGGTGGCAGACTGGTCGGAACAGAGAGTTGCAGGGCGACATCCGATCAGGGCGCTACACCGAACCATTGTGCGCCCCCGATGATCTCGTTGGGTGGGAAATCGCCGCACAGTGGCAGTCATCGTCATAAAGGCCCTTAGTAGCATACAAGGCGAATTGATTGCTGAGATGTCCCGGTACTTGGGCATGCAGCACAACAACCTGTACAGCCTTGTTTGCCATCGAGACCAACGCCCCAATGGCCGTTTGATTTTTCAGCCCCATAACACCATGAACGCACGATTTTGCCTCGTTCCGTCATGCAGGAATGTCTGCTTGTTACGGGTTCACCATTATCTTGGGCAAGGTAAACCCAGCTGCCCTCCGGTGCTCGGCCAATTGGGTAGCCATCTGGTTCCGAAGAGCTATAACCAAAGATTCGGTATTCAACATCTTCTCCATCCGCACAACCATCCCTGATGGTGAGTTCCAAACTCCCCGCCTGCACGGAACCAACTGTCATGAAGCCCATGAATAGGCCGCAAACCAATCTCCATACCCCCCTGCAACTCTGGTGTGGCGACATACCTCGGTCCACGTCTGCCCTCAAGGCCGTGGAAGGTAATCGCTGGTGCATGTCTACCCCATCATCATTGAATTGATGCTGATGGTGTCCTGCTGTTTTCTCTCCCGGAGGCCCGGGCCCGCATGCACAGTTATGGCCCCCTGGATACAGTCATGTCGGTTGGTGTCAGCAATCGACAAGCATGTCAGAAGCATCAATTCAATGATGGTGGTATGGCAATCTGGTCCGCTGCCGAACGCTCCACGGCACCGATTCCAAAGCACCGGCACCAGCAGCATCCGTCATTGCCGGGCAGACCCGGATTCTCGCCAGTCGGTGCCTGACCGACCCGACAACAAACTGGCGCGCTGAGGAGGATTCGAACCCCCGACCTCTTGATTCGTAGTCAAGTGCTCTATCCAGCTGAGCTATCAGCGCACTCCATGGGAACGCCATGGCAGGGTGCGATCTTGCCCCGGCGCGAACGGCCCCTTAGTGAGTTTCCCGGCGACTGACAAGGCGAATCGTCCTGGCAGGATCACGCCTTGAGGTCGGCGGCAGGTCATGGACAAATGGATCTGGTGCGGGCGTGACTGTCGGCAGTCACGCGGCCGGAAGGGTGATCTCGAAGGTTGTTCCGGTCTGGAAGAGGCGGGAAGTGACCGTGTCGATCTCGGTGGCGGGGAGCGCGGAGAGTTCGCGGGAGATGTCGTCCCGATGACGGGTCGATTTCAGGGTGATGGTGCCGCCGAGATCCTCGACCAGGATCTTGACGAAGAGGAGTCCGATGCCCCGCCGGATGTCACCATCGACATTGCTGGTGACGCCACGCAGGAAGATGGAGTCCCGCAGTCCGGACTGAATACCGTCAGCGTTGTCGGTGATGGTGATCCGGATTGCCGGACCCTCACGGACGGCGCCGATGGTAATCACGCGGTCCCAGTGGTCTTCTTCCCCTGACAGCAGCTTCTGGCGCAGGGCGACGATCATGTCGGTACTGACCTTCTCCTTGGCGAGCTGGCGCAGGATCGACTCGCACAATTCAACCTTGCTTTCGGTGTTGTAGGCATCGACGGAATTGCGGAAGAGATTCTCGAGGATGATGCGCAGGCCCTCCCGATTGGACCATACGGTGATGTCGTCGGGAATCGTGTTGACCAGGACAGGGCTCCTGGACTCGTCATCGACCAGGTACCGCCCGATATCAATGCTGAGTTCAGCGCAGCGCTCGACCATCTTGACCAGGTTGATCGTCTCCCGCTTGAGTTCCCCCTTGTGCCAGGTGACGAACTCAAGGATATCGCCCAGGCGGTTGCTGAGCCGGTCAAGTGACAGATGCAGGATGCGTTCGACCCTCTCGGGCAGGTCCAGACGGTAGATCTGGCCATAGAGTCTTTGCAGGTCATTGCGGATTTCGTGATTCATGCCCTCCTTGCGGTCCTCGATGGTCCGGCGCGATTCCAGAAGATCGCTGATCGCTTCAAGGGCAAGATTGGCCTCGTGGATTTCCCGGAACTGGAATTCAACGGGGTTGACCGTTGAAGGATCGGGCCGGCTCCGGGTCAGGCCCTGAAGGCTGTTGGTCAGATGACGGATCGGTTTGGTGACAAACGACCTGACAAGGACCATGACGAAGAGGATGTTCAGACTGATGACAATCAGGGTGGCCAGGCTGTACTGACTCAGGAGACCGGTCAGCAGACTGATGAGATAGGATCGGTTGAAACTCAGCAGAACCGAGGCATCGGACCCCATTGTCCTGTACTCGATCGTGGTGATGGTGCTCGCACGGTCGGTCAACAGGTGCCAGAGCAGTGTCAGGCCGTTGATCAGATCCTCGATGCCGCCCTCACGATCATCGGTCATGGAAATGCGTGGACCGCTGACCCCTTCGACCAGGGCGATCGAGTCGAGACTGGTGGCCTTCTTGTTGACACAATTGTAGGCCAGACTCAGGATCCCGCGGCCATCACTGCTGCTTGCCGTCCGGGCGATCAGGCCCTGATTGAGGAGCTCGATCAGCCGGTCATTGATCTCGACACTCTCGGCACAGAACGTATCCTGCATCGCTTCGGGTGCGGTCTGACCCGGAACCGTGTGCGCTGCCGTCAGGACACCCACCGAGAATTCCGCCAGCGAGCCGAACTGGGTGCGCTGGATGGCCGAAATGGCAAACAGCACGAAAATGAGCTGCACAAGCAGGCTGAGGGTGATGGTGTAGATCAGGGTGGTGGACGACAGTGAAGGCCGCGAGGATCGTTTGCGCATGCCTCACCTCACTCAATCGGGTTGCCAGACAGGGCTGGCCGCGGGCACCGCCCCCTCCCCTCAGGGAAGTTTCTGGACAAGGCGGACAAGGCGCTTGAGGGTGGCACTGGCGAACAGTTTTTCACCAAAATACGATCCGGCCGCACGTTTGTTGATCTCACCGAGGGTGGGGTATGGCGCGATCATGCCTGCCACCTTCGACAGTTTGATCCCGGCCGCAATCGCCAGCGACCAGACCTGAATGAGTTCACCGGCATGGGGACCCACCATCGCCGCTCCGACCGGGCGACCCTTGACGATGGCCACCCGCAGATCCCCGAGACCCATGCCTTCGGCCCGGGCCCGGTCATTGTCGGCATAGGTGGCCGTGGCGACCTCCAGAGCCTTGCCATAGCGTTGCCGGGCCGACTCCTCATCGAGTCCGACTTCAGCGATTTCCGGGTCGGTATAGGTCACGGATGGGATGATGCCATCGCGGCTCCTGGCCGGAAGCCCCAGCAGGGCGGACCGGACAACAATCCCGGCGTGATAGCCGGCCACATGGGTGAACTGGGCCCCACCGATCACGTCGCCGATGGCATAGACCCGTCGATTGGATGTCCTGAGGCGCGCATCAACCGTGATGCCACCGCGCTCATGGGCAATGCCTGCTGTCTCGAGATCCAGCCCGTCGATATTGGGGCTGCGGCCAACCGCCACGAGGAGATGGGAGCCGGTGACGGCGGTGCCGGAATCCATGGTCACGGTGATAGTCCCGCTGTCAGTCGCGACACTGGCCACGCTGACACCCTCGTGAATCGTCACACCCTCATTGCGAATGGCCTCCACGACCAGCCGGGCATGGTCCGGATGGCTCCGTCCCAGGGCCCTGAGACCCTCGATCACGGTGACGCGGCTGCCCAGACGCGCATGGGCCTGGGCCAGTTCCATGCCAATGGGTCCGGCCCCGATGACGATCAGGTGCTCGGGCACCTCCCGCAGTGTGAAGATCGTCTCATTGGTCAGATAGGGCGCATCACCCAGACCGGGAATGGGCGGCACCACAGCCGAGGAGCCCGTTGCAATGACAAACCGCCGGGCCCGGATCTCGGATGTACCGGCGACCACCGTCCGGCGTGAGGTGAACCGGCCATAGGCGGTGATCACCCGTACACCAAGACCTTCAAACCGCTCCACGCTGTCGTGAGGCTCAATGGCGGCGATCACGGCCCGGACATGGTCATTGACACGAGCAAAGTCGACATCGGCCGCCACGGGAGCGACACCGAACGCGGCACCCTTTCCGAGCACATGGGCCTGTTTGCCCGCGGCGAGCAGGGATTTGGAGGGAACACACCCGTAGTTCAGGCAGTCACCACCCATCTTGCCTCCCTCGACAAGGACGACGCGCGCACCCATCTGGATGGCCCCGGCAGCGACCGAGAGGCCTCCTGATCCCCCGCCAAGGACGCAGAGATCCGTATCGACTGTCGTGGTCATGGTTCCCCCCGCTTGAATGCCTTGATGATCATGGGCAGGGCCGCCAGGGCGGCCAGGGCCAGGATGGGTCCCAGGATCTGCCATTCGAAGATGATACCCAGATTCGGTGTCTCGCCGCGTTCGAAGACCTCGCCGAGACCGACCCCGACCCAGGTGTAGACGGCCGCACCGGGCATGATGCCAAAGAAGGTTGTCAGGACAAAGTTCCGGAACCTGACGCCCACCAGCGCCGGCAGGAGATTGGCCACAAAGAACGGGACAGCCGGGATGAGACGGAGCAGGAACAGGACACTGATCTCATTGTCCTGCAGGCCCTTGCGAAGCTTCTTGACCGCCGGGCTGCCCTGGTCCATCTTGGCGGCCAGGAAATCGCCGAGTCCCATGCGGGCTGCCAGAAAAAGCGCTGTGGCACCGATGGTGGCCGCAAGGACATTGTAGAGTGTCCCGGGGAACAGGCCAAAGAGAAACCCTCCGGTCAGGGAGGCAATCGCTGCGCCGGGAAGGGAAAAGGTCACGATGATGACGTAGATTGCAATGAAGATCAGTGAAGCCAGCAGATAATTGGCATCGCGGTAGGCCAGAAGATCCATTCGGTTGTTGCTGAGGGTCTCGAAGGTGAGATAGTCACGCAACAGCACGAACCCGGTGATCGCCACAATGACAACGATCAGGATGGGCAGCAGTTTCCTGACACTCAGACCGGTCGGTCGCCCTGGCTCGTCTGTCCCCATGAGTCCTCTCCTCGCCGAACGATGCCACTATACACATCTCATGCCGACAATCCCATCCTTCCCAGATTCATCAATCCCTGATCATCGGTCACCGGCGTCGCATTCGTCCGCTTGCGTGGATTGACTTGGATGATGAACCTGATAAGAAGGGTGTTTTTCACGGCAAGGACGGGTCAAGGGGATGAAGCGTACATTCCAGCCAAGCAATCGTGTCCGCAAACGGCGGCACGGCTTCCGGGCACGCATGGCCACACGGTCAGGGCGCATGGTCCTCAACCGCCGCCGGGCCAAGGGAAGAAAGCAGATTTCCGCCTGAGTCTGCATCCACCCTGTCGCCAATGGCACCATCGGCAAATACCACGACATCAAGCAAGAGACGGCCATCCGGTCCGGCTGGATGGCCGCTTGGGCGGTTGCGGCAGCGCCATGATTTCCTGCGGGTTGCCGCCGGCCACAGGTGGCGGGCGCCAGGGTTCATCCTGCAGGGCCGCCAACGCAACACGGACGACAGTGGTGGCCCGGATGACAGCGAGGGATTGATACGCATTGGCTTTACATGCTCACGCAAGATTGGCAATGCAGTGGCGCGCAACCGGGCCCGCCGGCGTCTTGTCCATGCCGCCCAGATCGTCCTGCCGCGCCATGGAACCCCCGGCTGGGATTACGTTATGATCGGCGTACGCAATCGGACAGTCACAAGGACATTTGCCCTCCTGACTGCGGATCTGGAAACAGCTGTCCGACGCCTGGCCGGCAAGGAGGCCCAATGACCCATCCCGTCACCGCTCCATCCCGACGGAGACGGACACCTCTGGCGTTTCTCCTGTCGATCCCGGTCTGGCTCTACCGCCTGATCTCGACGCCTTTTTTCCACGGTCACTGCCGTTTTCAGCCGACATGCTCAGCCTATGCGCTGGAGGCCCTTGAACGGCATGGTGGCATCAAGGGATCCTGGTTGACCCTGCGCCGTCTCAGCCGTTGCCACCCTTTCGGGACCCATGGCATTGACAATGTCCCGGACTGAACGCCCCAGCCCAAGGCTTCGTTGGCATGGATGAACAGAATCGCAACCTGATCCTGGCCACGGCCCTGAGCTTTCTCGTCGTCCTGGTCTGGTTTCTGGTGTTCCCGCCAGCCACCCCGCCCCCGCCCGGGGTCGCGACCCCGGAACAGGCGGATCTGGCATCAACGCCACCACCCGCCGCACTGGACAGCGCCGGAACACCGGTCAACCCGACCGAGGCACCATCCGAGGGCACCGACATTGCCCGGATCCCGGTGGCAACGGACCAGCTGACCGGATCGATCTCACTGCTCGGCGGCCGGATCGATGATCTCTCCCTGACCGGTTACCGCGAAACCCTGGCTGACGACTCCGACATCGTGCATCTGCTGACGCCCGCTGGCCAGGATCATGCCTATTATGCCCTCTATGGCTGGGCACCGGCTGGCGCACTGGACTTTGCGGATGTCCCCGGCTCCGGCACGGTCTGGGAGATCGAGAGTGGTGACAGGCTGACCCCGGGCACCCCGGTCACCCTGCGCTGGCGCAATGCCTCCGGCCTGACGTTTCGACGCACGCTCTCGATTGACAGCGCCTACATGATCACCGTCACCCAGTCGGTCCAGAATGGCAGCAATGGCACGGTTCGCCTGGCACCCTATGGCATCATCGCCCGTCACGGCGAGCCGGCAGATCAGCAGAACTTCTTCATCCTGCATGAGGGCGTGGTGGGCATGAAGGATGGCGAGCTGCACGAGACCGACTATTCGAAGGTCCCGAGACTCGATTTCGACAGCCGGGAACAGGCCAATCTCCAGATGATTGACGTGCAGGAACAGGGCTGGATCGGCTTTACCGACAAGTACTGGATGACAACGCTGATCCCCGAACCCGGTCAGCGTTTCACCGCGGTGACCAAGTACACCGAAAACCGGGATATCTATCAGACCGAAACGCGCTATCCGGTCATCGAGGTGCCCCCGCAGGCCACGGCATCGACCGTGTCCCGCCTCTTTGCCGGTGCCAAGGAATGGAGCCGGATCCGGGCCTATGAGCAGCAATACGGGATCGAACGGTTCGTGGATTCCATTGACTGGGGGTGGTTCTTCTTTCTGACCAAGCCCATCTTCATCGTCCTGCACTGGCTCAACAGCATCATCGGCAACATGGGCTGGTCGATCATCTGCCTGACCCTGATCATCAAGGCCTTCCTCTTCCCACTTGCCTACAAGTCCTATGTTTCAATGGCCCGCATGAAGGATCTCCAGCCCGAAATGGAGAAGATCCGTGAACGGGTCGGGGACGATCGCAAGCGCATGCAGACCGAAATGATGACGATGTACAAGGACAAGAAGATCAATCCGGCTGCCGGCTGCCTGCCACTGCTGCCCCAGATTCCGATCTTCTTCTCGCTCTACAAGGTGATCTTTGTCACGATCGAGCTCCGGCATGCCCCTTTCATCTTCTGGATCCATGACCTCTCGGCCCCGGATCCGACCTCGATCCTGAATCTCTTCGGAGCCCTGCCCTGGGGCACGCCGGACCCGGGCAGCCTGGTCTCGCTCATCTCGCTGGGCGTACTGCCCATCCTGCTTGGCATCTCGATGTGGCTGCAGCAGAAACTGAACCCGGCCCCGACCGATCCGACCCAGGCCATGGTGTTTGCCTGGCTGCCCTGGGTGTTCATGTTCATGCTGGGTCAGTTTGCCAGCGGCCTCATTCTCTACTGGATCGCCAACAATGTGATCACCTTCATCCAGCAATATGCCATCATGCGCACCCAGAATGTCAAGCCGGATATCTGGGGAAACATCGTCACAGGGTTCCAGCGCAAGACGCCCAGGGAAGACCGCCCCGCCAGGACATCCAAATCGACCCCACCCGCCCCGTCCGGCAAGGACCCAGGCAGTCGGAAGAGAAAAAATCGTGGCAAATCGCAAGGCAACTCTGATCCCGGGGACTCCGGATGAACCGGCCCCGGGATGACCTGACTCCCGGAGCGCCCGGCACCCAACCACACGATGTCCATCATCCTGACCGCCAGTGACCTGCCGCCAGAGGCCATGCAGGCCGGTCAGGGCCTGTTCCGTCAACCCATCGACTTTCTGCAATCCGTCGTGGCCCTGGATCATCTCCCGCCGGCCGACCGGCCCGAGGTCTGCTTTGCCGGTCGTTCCAATGTCGGCAAGTCATCCCTGATCAACGCCATGACCCGGCGCCGGAAACTCGCCCGCACATCAAACACGCCAGGGCGCACCCGCGAACTCAACTTCTACCGAATCGGTGCTGCATGCCATCTCGTTGATCTGCCCGGCTATGGATATGCGCGCGTCTCCAGGCAGCAGAGCGTCCACATGACCACCCTGGCGCGGGACTATCTCAGCCACCGCACCACCCTGCAACGCGTGTTCCTGCTGATCGATGCCCGCCATGGGGCCAAGCCCGCCGATCTTGCCCAGGTGGAGCTGTGCTCTTCCCATGGCGTGTCCGTCCAGGCAATCCTGACCAAGATCGACAAGGTCCCGACCCCGGTCCTTGCCGAGGTCACCGACAGGGTGGCCAGCACGCTGATGGCATCACCCATCGTCCATCCACGGATTCTCCAGACCAGTGCCCGACGCCATGTCGGCCTTGATCTCCTGCGGGCCTCGATCGCCATCCTCACCTGAACGACTGCACATTCACCTCCCGATGCTGTATCATGCGTGGTCCACCCACCCGGTTGTGAGCCCCAGCATGTCAGGCGTCCCATGAAGCAGCATCACATCCACACGGCCCGGACCCTGTCAGAGGCCCTCCCCTACCTCCAACGCTATGACGGGGCCGTGATCGTGGTGAAGTTCGGTGGACATGCCATGGACAATCCCGGGATTGTGGCGGGATTTGCCCGGGACATCGTGCTCATGCGGCAGGTTGGCATCAATTGCCTGGTCGTCCATGGTGGCGGGCCCAAGATCAATGACACGCTGACATCGCTCGGTGTTGAGTCGTCATTCATTGACGGTCACCGGATCTCGGATGCCGCCACCGTTGATGTCGTTGAAATGGTGCTCTCGGGCTCGATCAACAAGGGGCTGGTGCAAGCCATCAACCGTGAGGGTGGCCGGGCCATTGGCATCTCGGGCAAGGATGCCAGCATCCTGATCTGCGATTATGCCGACGAGTCCCTGGGCCTGGTCGGCAAACCGGCTGCAACGAATGTCCAGCCCCTCCAGACGCTTCTCGACAATGACCTGATTCCGGTCATGGCGCCGCTCGGGATCTCGCGGGACTGGAAGACACTCAATGTCAATGCCGACATGGCGGCCGGTGCCATCGCCTCCGCCCTGGTGGCCGACCGGCTGCTCCTGTTGACCGATGTCGACGGCGTCCTTGACAGCACGGGCGCCATCCTGCCCCATCTGACCCCGGGGGAGGTGGCCGACCATGTCCGATCCGGTCTCATCTCGGACGGCATGATCCCCAAGACCACAACCGCGATCGAAGCCATCAATCAGGGCGTGCGGGCCGCGGTCATTCTCAATGGGAAGACACCCAATGCCCTCCTCCTTGAACTCTTCACCGATGAGGGGGTCGGCACCCTGATCTCCGATCGGGTCACCCGGGGCCGCAAGGAGACCCGCCGGGCCACCGGACCCTGAAACCCCGCCCGGTCGGTTCCCGGCCCGGCAGTCACCGGGCGACAGGGATCCAGGACCAGTCAGGAGACCCGGCGTGACCGCCCACATCCCGGGGACATCACAGCGCAGCGGCATCTGGCGAGAGGGATGTCACAAGAGTTCTGTACGGATTCCCGACGAAGGGCTGGGGTGTGGGCAGGTCCAGGAAAATCAGTGCTGCGACTGCCGTGCGAGCGAATTTGGCGGGATGCGATCGGATCATGATCCTGCCGTCCCCACTGCCGGTCCTGGACGCAACGACCGGGGGCCGACCATCGTGCAGGTGGAGACCGGACAGGGATTGACCTCCATCCCCGGACTGCATGGGCTATTTTCGACCGACAGGTCGCCCCATCGCGTCAATCCCGGACAGGGCGATGTCCGCAGGGTCGGGATCAAGGCGTCGGGGCGCTTGAGATGCGCACCGCATGTGGCAGGGTCCTGGTGTGCTGCGAATGCGGCAGCGGTCTCTTTGCCATCGGGGTCTCGTGCATGCCCACCACCCCATGGGATGCCCGGTGATCGGGGTCCATGAAATGATAACTCATCGAGAGTCCTGCCCCGAGGGGTGCAACACCGGAATGAGGCTGGCGTGTGGGCGGGGACAGAATGGCTGCGGAGTCATCGTGCAGGGAATCGGGCCGTGGCATGGGACCTTGCATCTCGATATTGACTTGTGGGATGGGGCAGGCACGATGGCGATGGGAGAAGGGCATGCGGCTGATTCTGATCCGCCATGCGAAGTCGAGCTGGGACCATCCCATGCTCGAGGATCATGGCCGACCACTGGCCCGGCGTGGGCAGAGATCAACCGTGGCGATCGGCCAGTGGCTGCGGAATCATGGCTACTGTCCCCGCAGGGTCCTGTGTTCGACAGCCCTGCGCACACGGTTGACCTGGGAGGGGATGGCCACCTGCCTGCCTGCCGTGGCTGGTGTCGACCTGTGTCCGGACCTCTATGGGGCCAGCGCGCCAGAGATGTTCAACCGGCTGAGAACCGCACGGGACACGCCCGTGGTCATGATTGGTCACAATCCGGGTATCGGCGATCTGGCAGCCCTGTGCGTGCGGGATGCACCAGCCCATCCGGGCTTCCGACGCTATCCGACAGCCGCGACCCTGGTCTGCGATTTTCCGGTCAGGGGGTGGCAGGACATTCGCCCCGCAACAGCCTCGGTGGTGGATTTTGTCGTCCCCCGGGATCTGATGGCGGGGCGACGCTGAGGACGGGGCCGATCTGACGTCTGGATGATCCTGGGGGGACCAGGTATCCTGCCATTGCGACGGGTGGCCTTCAATGGCCGAGGATCTGACTGAGGAACAGTTTGGTGCGGTCGCTTTGGGGGTTGGAGAAGAACGCGTCCGGAACGTTCTCCTCGACGATCTGGCCCTCGTCCATGAAGATGACCCGATCCGCCACCTGGCGGGCAAAGCCCATCTCGTGCGTGACGCAGAGCATGGTCATGCCCTCCTCGGCCAGTTCGATCATGGTGTCGAGCACCTCCTTGATCATCTCGGGATCAAGGGCAGAGGTGGGTTCATCGAAGAGCATGATGCGCGGGCGCATGCACAGGGAGCGGGCGATGGCCACCCGCTGCTGCTGCCCGCCGGAAAGCTGGCCCGGGAATTTCAGCGCCTGTTCGGGAATCCTGACTTTTTCAAGGAAGTGCATGGCTGTCTTTTCGGCATCATGGCGCGGCACCTTGCGGACCCAGATGGGTGCCAGGGTGCAGTTTTCGAGCACGGTGAGATGCGGGAAGAGGTTGAAATGCTGGAAGCACATGCCGACCTCGGAGCGGATGCGGTCGATGTTCTTGAGATCGGATGACAGTTCGGTCCCCTCGACCATGATCGTGCCGGTCTGGTGCTCTTCCAGGCGATTGATGCAGCGGATCAGCGTCGACTTGCCGGACCCGGATGGTCCGCAGATGACAATCCGTTCACCATTGTTCACCGTGAGATTGATGTCGCGCAGGGCGTGGAAATTCCCGAACCATTTGTTCATGCCGGAGATTTCAACCGCAGGTCGCTGTTGGGCATTCGAGTCTGACATCGTCTGATCCTCCGGGTTGACTCGGTGGGGGGCAGCCATGGCTATCTGTGCTCCGTTTCCAGTTTCTGCTCCAGGTACATCGAGTAGCGGGACATCGAGTAACAGAAGACAAAGAAGATGGCGGCGATGAATATGTAGAGTTCCCAGACGATCCCGTTCCAGTCGGTGTCGGCCCGGATGGCCTTGGCCAGACCGATGGGATCGAAGAGCCCGATGATCGAGACGAGCGTCGTGTCCTTGAAGAGGCCGATGAAGGTCGAGACAATCGCCGGGATCGATATCTTCAGGGCCTGGGGCAGGATGATGAGGCGCATGGACTTCCAGTAATCGAACCCCAGGGCATTCGCCGCCTCATACTGACCCTTGGGCAGACCGGCGAGACCGCCGCGGACAACCTCGGCAAGATAGGCCGAGGCAAACAGCGTGACCATCACGACGACCCGCAGGATGATGTCGAACGAGGTGCCGGGGGGCAGGAAGAGATTGAGGAGGACCGAGGCCACAAACAGCAGCGTGATCAGGGGCACGCCCCGGATGAACTCGATGAAGCCGACACAGAGCATCTTCAGGAAGGGCATGTCCGACTTGCGGCCCAGCGCCAGGAGGATGCCAAGGGGCAATGACGCGGTGATGCCGGTCACACCGATGATCACCGAGAGCATGAAGCCGCCGAAGAGCTCGCTTTCCACCGGAGCCAGACCGATGGGAATGAGGGCCGCCATCAGGGCGGCAGCTGGGTCCAGGATGAAGACAAGCCAGATGCCCAGGATTGCAGTGGCCAGAACACCCCCCAGAATGGCATTCTGCATCCCGGCGACCTTCACGAAGGTGACAAAGGCCACGCCCAGGCCAAGCATGACGAGAGCCGGTGACCAGATGCTGCCACCCCAGAGGAGCCAAAAGGCGAGGGCGGGATAGGCCAGGGACAGCAGCAGCAGTTTGCGAGGCAGGTTCGGAAACAGCACCGGAGCCAGCGCGGTGAGCATCAGGATGAAGGTCAGATTGGGGCGCCAATAGGATTCGTTGGGATAGAATCCATAGATCAGCTGCAGGTAACGATCCCGGATCACGGCCCAGCAGGCCCCGGCAACCCCCTCGCCGTAGGCCGCCAGGATGTCCTCGCGGCACCCGTGCAGCGTCTTGGCGGTCCAGGATGACCGGAACGCCCACGGCAGGAACTCGTGGAGCATGACGGCGACGGCCAGCACCGACAGGACCGTCAGTGTGGCGTTCAGCCAGCCATTGAGGAGATTGATGCGGATCCAGCCGATGACCGTCCGTTCAGAGACCGGTGGCGGGGCCTCGGCGAGCATGGTCTGACGGATGAATCCCCTGTATGCCATCCTAACGCTCCTGCAGTTTGACCTTGCTGTTGTACCAGTTCATCCCCGATGAGATGCTCAGCGAGATGGCAAGATAGATCAGCATCAGCAGCAGGATGCATTCGATCTCACGCCCGGTCTGGTTCAGCGTGGTGCCGCCAAGCGTGGCAGTGATGTCCTGATACCCGATGGCGATGGCCAGAGACGAGTTCTTGGTCAGGTTCAGATATTGGGAGATCAGCGGTGGAATGATGACTCTGAGGGCCTGGGGCAGGATCACCAGGGACATGGTCAGTCTCGGTCTGAGCCCGAGCGAATAGGCGGCCTCAGTCTGGCCCTTCGAGACAGCCAGAATGCCGCTGCGCACGATTTCGGCCACAAATGCCGCCGTATACAGGGACAGGGCCAGCCAGAGGGCCAGCAGCGAATTGCGCAAATGGATCCCGCCCCTGAAATTGAACCGTGTCAGTTCGAAATGACCGAGATGGAAGCCCAGCGCAAAGAGCAGGACGATGGGGGGCAGGACGATGACCGCAACCCGCCAGGGCCAGACAAGCGGACGGATCCCCGAGGACTCCTGGATTCGATCAGCGCGCCGCTTGAGCCAGCCCGAGATGACAAAACAGCCAGCAATGACAGCCAGCAGGGCCATGAGATCCAGACTGACCTCGAACCAGTCAAGGATGGGGATATCGCCAAGCCCGCGGCTGAACAGGGGTTCGGGGATGTAGACGCCACGATTGGTGATGGCGACCGAATCGCCCAGCAGCAGCTGGGCGGTGGGATTGTCGCCCCTGAACTCATCAATCCGCGGCAGTGTCTCGATCAGGATGGCCATGATGAAGACGATCCACACGAGCAGCGGGACATTGCGGAATCCCTCGACATAGACGGCCATCAACTTGGCGATCAACCAGTTTCTGGAGAGGCGCAGGATGCCGATGATCACCCCGAGAATCGTCGTCAGGACACAGCCCATGAAGGCGATCAGCAGGGTATTGAGGAGACCGACAACTGCAGCCCGCAGGTTCGAGGACCGGGAAGAGTATTCGATCAGGGTCTGGTTGATATCGTAATTCGAGGGCTCGGTCAGGAACTTGAAGCCGACACCCTTGCCGAGACTCTCGAGATTCTGCAGGGTGTTGCTGACCAGCCAGCTGAAGAACAGCATCAAGAGAACAATGACAACGACCTGGATCGTGGCGGCCCGGTAGCGGGTGTCATACACCAGCATGCCCAGATTGAAGCCCTGCCGGGTCGGCGTCGTCATGGTCATGGATGCCTCACCACAACAGGGAGGGGCGTGCAGGCCAAGACAGATCGAGCCGCAAGAGACCTGTCCTGCGGCTCGACAACGGTTGAATCCTCACGGATCAGGTCAGGTCAGAAGCGATCCCGACCTTCAGGCCCGATCAACGGTAGGGAGGTGCATACAGGATGCCGCCGTCGTTGTAGAGGGCATTCAGACCCCGATCGAGACCAATCGGTGTCTCCGGGCCGATGTTGCGGTCAAAGATCTCGCCATAGTTGCCCACCGCGGCAATGACATTGACAACCCAGTCGGATGACAGGTCAAGCATGCTGCCATATTCACCCTCGACGCCCAGCATGCGGTTGACTTCGGGATCGTTGCTTCCGCTCGCGGCCATACTGGCGACATTGGCCTGGGTCAGACCTTTTTCTTCGGCAATGATCAGGGCGTTGAGAACCCAGCGATTGATATCGGCCCAATGGTCATCCCCATGGCGGACAAGCGGTCCAAGGGGCTCCTTGGAGACGATTTCCGGCAGGACGACATAGTCATCGGGGTTGGGGGCGGTGGCCCGGGTGGCTGCCAGTCCGGACCGATCCGTGGTGTACACATCGCAGGCGTTGGCAAAGAACTGTTCGCGGGCCTGTTCGTTGGTCTCGATCGGGACCGGCTCGTAGGACATGTTGTTGGCCCGAAAGAAGTCGGCCAGGTTCAGCTCCGTGGTTGTTCCGGTCTGGATGCACACAGTCGCACCGTCGAGTTCAAGGGCCGAACTCACACCGATATCGGCGGGCACCATGAAGCCTTGACCGTCATAGTAATTGACCCCGACAAATGTCAGCTTCAGGTCGTTGTCCCGCGAATATGTCCAGGTTGTGTTTCTGGACAGGACGTCGACTTCGCCAGCTGACAGGGCGATGAACCGCTGTTTTCCGGTCAGCGGGGTATACTTGACGGCATCACCCGATCCAAAGACCGCCGCCGCGATCGCGCGGCAAAAATCAACGTCAAATCCGGTCCAGTTTCCCTGGGCATCCGGAGCGGCGAAGCCAGTCAGTCCGGTGTTGATCCCGCACTGGACATGGCCTTTTGCCTTGATGGCGTCCAGGGTCTGCGCAGACGTCGCACCGGCGGTCAACGCGAGTGCAACTGCAACTGCAAGGAGTCTTTTCATTTGTCTTCCCTCTTGAATGATTAAAATGGTGAAGAATTAATGACCTTACGGCCTCGGCCGAATCGTTTCAAGGCAAAATCTTCCCCGATCGGGGTCTGGCCCAGTCACGCCGCCCCTCCCACACGGGACAGCATGACCCGGCATCTGTTTCTTTGGGGGCGATGTGTTATCGGGCAGGGCAGCTGCGGACTGCAAGGATCCGGAGTGCTGTCAGTCCAGGGCAAGGACCATGATCGATATCTTCATCAACGTCTTCCCGTTCTTTGCCATCATCGGCTGCGGCTATGCTGCCGCCAAGTCAGGTTGGTTCTCGGAAACCGCCACAAACTGGTTGACCGGTTTCGTGTTCTATTTCGCCCTGCCCGCCATGCTGTTCCGTTTTTCAGCCGCCACCCCGATTGCAGAGTCCTTCAGCACGGATTTCATGCTGGCCTATCTGGCGGCCACACTTGCGATCTATGCCGCCGCAACGGGCCTCTCCCTCTGTCGGCGGCGGGATTTTGCCGAGGCTGCCGTCGAAGCCCAATGCAGCTGTATTGGCAATGTGGGATTCATCGGGATCCCCATGCTCTATGGTCTCCTGGGCGAGGCTGCCATCGGCCCCATCATCCTGTATCTTGCCTTTGACCTGATCATTTTCGGCACGGCCATCGTCGTCATCATCACGGCATCCCGGGCCGGTCGACTGAACGTCGACTCCCTCAAACGGGTCCTCGGCAACATCCTGGCCAACCCCATGATCCTCTCGATATCCGGCGGCCTGATCTGGGCCGCTCTGTTCGGGCATGATCTCCCCCGACTGATGGATGACACGCTGGAACTGGCTGCCGGGGCAGCCACACCCTGTGCCCTCTTTGCCATCGGCGCTTTCCTGGCACCGAAATCAGCCGAGCGGCGTGAGGATGCCCTGATCCTCACGATTGCCAAACTGGTCCTGCACCCGGCCCTGATGGCCCTGGCAACCCTCGTGATCTTTGACCTTGATGCCACCATCGCCGGCGTCATGATTGCCGCGGCGGCCATGCCAACCGCCGGCAACATCTTCATCCTGGCCAACCATTACGGTGTGGCAGCCCAGCGGGTGGCCTCGACAATCCTGATCTCCACCGTGCTGGGGATCATCACGATTTCCATCACACTGGGTCTCATCGACCCCCTGTTTGCCTGACCTGACAACCGCGGGCCGCAGACAGCACGCCGTACAGGATTGTGGCGCTCCACACGGGACGTCCCGGGCCGGCAGACCCGATGTGCCGACCGTCATCGGGGGTATGGACGCGGATCACGGTCGCCAAATCGACCCGCCGCCCGCCGCCTGCCGAAGGTCTTGACGGGGCTCTGGATCAACCCCGCAGGCCGGGGCCAGGGTATGATGGCCGGCCAGTCAGAGCGGGACCGGATGGGCCAGCTGACGTTCGTGACGCCGCATGATGGTGCGGGCGACGTCACGCAGGCGCAGGGCAGCCGGCGACAGGGAGCGGCCGGCGTAGCTGACGATGCCAAGCTGGCGACTGACAACCGGCTCGGTGATCGGGATCGTGACCAGATCAAGATCCTTGCGGGACATCCGGATCAGGGAGGGGATGGCGGCAATCCCGGCACCGATCCCGACCAAACCCCATTGCAATTGGAAATGGCCGGCCTCGATATCGATGGCAAAGGAGTCAAAAGCATGCCAAGAGTCTTCTTGAGGATCCTGCGGGTCCCACTCTCCGAGCGCAGGAAGATCAACTGCTCGGCCACGATCTCCTGCCAGGTGGCGCAGGACGACTGTGCCAGCGCATGGGATGCATGGCAGACGAGGACGAATTGGTCATTGATGAGCGATTCAAACTCGAGTTCGGGATGCCCTTCCCCGAATTGCGCCAAGGCCAGTTCAGACTGGCCGAATCGGACCTTTTCCAGGGCCTGCAGGCTTGAATCCTCATGAACACGGATCCGGATATCGGGATAGGCGATCTTGAACTCGCCAAGAATCATCGGAAGCAAGATGTCCGCGATCGTCATGTTGCAGGAAAACGACACAATGCCCTTCCATG
Organism: Paracoccaceae bacterium; assembly: GCA_965215545.1. GTDB lineage: Bacteria > Pseudomonadota > Alphaproteobacteria > Rhodobacterales > Rhodobacteraceae > MPNP01. The sequence continues at coordinate 1,591,392 of OZ244066.1, read as the reverse complement.
TCTGGACGAGTTCATTGTTATCGTTCAGCGACTGGTGGAAATCCTCGACAATGCGCCTTGCCCTGGGCAGGGACTCCAGACCCAGGGCCGAGACCCCGACTGATCGGGTCGTCCGGTCGAGAAGCCGGGCACCGAGCGTGTCCTCGAGTTTGCGGATGCGGCGGGAAATTGCCGGTTGCGTGATATGCAGCTCTTCTGCCGCCAAGGCAAAACTGCCCAGCCGTGCCACCGACTCGAAGGCCCTGATCTCACTCAGCGTGGTATCACGTGTTGTCGGCTGTCAAGGTGTCCGTATTGATACAGCGTTTGCGATCCATCGTGAGACTGGGTGGCGACCCAGCAAAGGAGGACAGTCGATGTTTCGTCACATCAAGACACTATTCGCCTGTGCAGTGATCGCGATTGCCGGGTCCCTGCCCCAGGCCATGCTCGCAAGCGATTTCACACTGGAAGGCAAGACTATAGCGCGTCAATCTGGGTGAGAGGTCCGCGACTGGATCCGGTCGGAACGCCATGGTGTCCTCGGTGGGATCGGTTTTGGCGCGGCGACCTGGACACTGCGCCCGCGGGATGACTGGATCAGCGGGTCCGCCGCGGCCCGCGCGGCCAACCTCGGTCGCGTGATCTGCAACCACCGCTTGCTCCTGCTCTCCGGTGTCCGGGTGGCTGGGCTGGCCTCGGCGGTCCTCCATCTGGCGACAGCGCGGGTGGCGGACGACTGGGTGGCGCGGTATGCGGTGCGCGTCCGGGCCTTGGCGGCGGGCTGGCGTGCTATAGTTCCGTGAAGGCGGCCGGCCAGAAACTGCTGGACGCTGCGGCCTGAAGTCGGGTGTGATCCTCGTATGGCTGACTCGGAAATCTGCCAGTCCCTGATCATAGGTGATCTGCCAAGATCGCCTTCGCCCCCGATCCGCGTTGCGGCGCAACATCCACCCTGTTGCCCGCATGTTGCGCAGCCGCACCGATCCATGCCACCGTCCGGGGGGTCCATCCACCCGATCGGCCCGGCGCAGTCCCCGGGTTTGTGACCGGGAACCGGGTCGAGGGCTCCCCATCAGCACCCCTCCGCCTGTGGAGGACACAACAGGAGCCCTCCGATGACACATCGACACTCGCCACCACCCCTTGCCAGGACAAGAGAGGTCGTCACCACCCCAGGGGAGACCCCCACCGACATGGCCGCCCGCCGCCAGCCCCCGATCCTGACGCCCTGGCACCGTGACCCGCAAGGCGGCAGCGACGGCCCGGCGGTCGGAGACGGATCGCACCCGTGCTCTGGCCACGGCGTTCGCGGCGGATCCCCCCCATGCGATCCCGACCCCGGGCCGCGAGCGCCCGCCGCGCTGCCGCAGGCCGGATGGCCGGCCTGATCCCCATCCATCGGCGACACTGGCGGCCATGCGAAGCTCTGGATGACTGCCCCCCGTCCATCGAGCATGAGGGGAAGAGCGATCGCCGTGCTCCCGCCTCGCGCGGGCCGACCGCGACGCTGTTCGGCACCGTCGCCAGGCTGGCGGGCAGGCCCGCGCGCGTGGGCGGACCTCGGGCAGCGGTTCGGCGGGCCGGGGCCGTCTGTGAGCAGCCTGATCCTCAGGGGGGTGATCAGACGGGGCCGGGGCTGTGGGCACGCGTCTGGATGCGCACGGGGACACGGCCCATGGGGACACGGAGGCACCCTCCGGCAAGCGATGGGGCGACCGGAGGCTGGACGCTATCCGTTCAGACGAGCCCGGCCATCCCGCGACGACAGCGCTCCGGGTCGCCGCCGGCGGCGTCATGGTGCGGATGGGTGCCGCGACACGGGCGGGACAGGACCTTGCGCGGGGCTGGCGGCGGGGTGGCCGGGCGCGATGCCAACGGGTCGATCCGGCCCCAGCGGCCAGAGGCCCGCCGGCCCGCGACCGGCAGGACGGGCCGCCAGCGACCGATCAGTGCCCTGAAGAGATCACCCCTTGGGGTCTGGCACCGGGTGGGGCAAGCCAGGGCCGCGGGACGCCGCCTGACGCTGGTGGCCGTGGCCCCCTGGCAAGAGGGAGCGGGGTGCGAAGGACACCGGGTCCTTTCCTGAACAGGTCAGCCCGGGTCGCAGGCGCCCCGGACGGCGAGACGGCCTGGGGAGACCCATGGGGCGGGCACGGGGATCGACGCCCGGCGCGACCGCCTCCGCCAGCCGACGGAGGGCCGCCCGGCCCATGACGCGATCCGGGCCGTCATCGGCCCACAATGGATCATGATCTCTCTCGGTCGCAACACCCGGACCCGCAGGGGCGACAGGGCGGCCCGGGATGCCAATGTCCCCATGGCGAGCGGGACCGTCGCGGCGGCCAACCCAACCCTTGTCGGGGTCCGCATGACGCGCCGGTCAGACACTTCGGGGGCCAGCTGGGGCCGCGCGGGCGGGACGGGTGTCCTGGCCTTCCTCAAGTCGGACCGGTTGGATGCGGCCTGGTCCCGGATGGCGGTCGCCATGGCGACCGCCCGGGACTGTCCGGTCCGTCAATGACAACGGGCTCCGCCTGGCACGCGTGGCCTGATGCGGCCGAAGCGGGTCAGGAGCCGGGGCACGTCGGGACATGTCGGTAAAAGTCAGCCATGGGAGAATCGCTCCCCGTGAGTTGGGCTGCGTTGTCTTTCGGCGGCAAATCCCATAGACTGATGGAATCAGCCCCATGACAAGTGGAGATGTCTCCCATGATCAGTTTCACCCCCCCCCCACCGCTAGGCTGACGGCCCTCGCTGCCGCCGCGATGCTGGGCTTCCTGCTGCTTGCAGGACCGGCGCAGGCGCAGATGCCGACAGCAGAACAATGCAATGACAGACGCCTGTTCACCCTGGAAAAGTTTATATTTCAGGGTGATGGCACCATGAATGAAAATAATTCAGACTTCGGCCGAAACGGGATTCGAGTCCATAGGATGGCCGGTTGCCCTGGTCTAGATGCCAATGTGCTGGAAGAAGTGGGTTTCTGCATGAATGTCTGGGACACGACCCCATGCAGCGGCAACGAATGCAAAAGCACTGCGGCCAAAGTTGTAGGAGTACGGGTTCACCCGGACTGGCATTCCGAAAACCTTGTATGCGGTGTCATGTCAGCGCGCGAAGCATTTGCAGGTTTTATTGTTGGGTCGCCACATGATAACGGGGTCAAGGACGATCCCACCAACCGGTTGATTATCGCTTTGGCCGACAATCCCCGCGAACATGTGTATTTCGACATCCTGGACAACGACTGACGTGATCGGGGATGCTGCAATGCCACGCCTGAACTTCCACGAACTGCGCCAAGAACTCATTCACGCGGCGCCGCTTTCGACATTCTCAAACAAGGCGTAGACAGGGGTTCGCGCGTCAGTGCACGCACAAGTATCAAGGGCCTTGGCGCGGGGGCATCGGCAGCGGCATGATGGCCTTCCGGGTTGATGAAATTACGGCCAACCCCAAGCCGTTTGCAGTCAGGAAAACCCGCACCATCGCCTTCTCCTCAAGTGGCGAGGGCTGCGGCCGCAGCCTGCCCTCCGGCTATAATGATCCGGACGGCCATGTCCATGAGGACGGGGTGCGCATCCGCTGACCAAGGGGCGCCGGTCCCACAGGCCAGGGGCGGCCTGTGGGACCTGTTAACCTTTGTTTGTAAATCCCCAATGAACACTCAGGGCCGGTGATCGGGGCGATCGGGGTGTTCGGGGGATTTGTCATTTGGGGTCGACCCGAAATGACGGGGCTGTGGGCCTGGCGTCGATGCATCGGGCGGTCTGGCGCTGGGTGCGGGTCGGGGTGCGGGTCCGGATCGCCGCCGTGCACTGGTTGCCGCCAGGCGCCCGGTCAACGCCTCTCGGCCGGCCCGCATGGGGGATTGGGCCGGCCCGCGGAGCTGCGGGGCCTGACAAAGCCGTCACAAAGTGCAAACATTGTAGGGACCTGTTGGGGATTTTGTATTGTACAATACAAAAAAGAGGGCGACCCGCAGGCCGCCCCCGTGGGTGGGGGTGCGCAGCGGGCGACAGGCCCCGCCCGGGTCAGGGCAGGCCCTTCCATGGCGATTCCGGACAGTAGAGATAAGACGGGTCGTGGAACCCCGCGGCGAGGAGGCCCAGGAACCCCGCGCTCGGTTCCGGTGCGTCTGTGGTCCCGTCATCGTCGGTGCCGTACCGCCCGTCCGGGCCGGGCGTGGGGATGGTGCGATCCAGGGCCCGCCGGACGCTGGGGTGCTGGCTCTGCGCGGCGCAGGTGCAGGTGCCCCAGGCCCCGTTGCTGCCGTTGAACTGGTAGACAACGCCTTCATTTTTGGGCCAATCATCAGGGGTCGCGCAACTGTCAAGATCGACAACATTAACGTCAATCGAACGCCTTTGCGGGTCAACCCGATAGCCGGCGCCGGGCAACAGCAAGACCCTGATGGTGCTGGGAATCTGTTGAATCTTGTCGTTGCCAATACAGATCCGATTGCCACCTGTAACTGGCGTCCAACTTGTGCTGATAGTCTGCGAGAACTGGCTGCGGCTCCGGATCGCCGCACTGTCGACCGCCAGATACGCCGGTACGCCATAATTCCGCAGCCGATCAGGACCGTCCACGGTGAAGGCGATCAGATTGACCGACACTGAACCGCTGCCAGAAGATCTCCGTAAGTGAATATTGTTGAAGCAACCGTTATCCGTTAGTTCTTCAACAGCTTGTCCTGTGGGGGTGCCGGATGCTGTCCAGCCAATACCGACCGTGACTTGGGCGGTGGTGGGCAAGGCAACCGACAAAGCAACCAGAGCGGCAGCGAAAGCAGATGTCCAGCACCTGAAAAGCGTCGGACGCAGAAGCGTCAGAGGGGGGGGGCAGTGTCAAGCGGGTCATGGTGTCTCTCCTTGTGTTGGGTCTGCCAGGTGGCCACAAGACCACCCGGCAGATCGATCGATGGGGCGGCAATAGCACGACCGTGGCCCCCTGGCAAGAGGGAGCGGGGTGCGAAGGACACCGGGTCCTTTCCTGAACAGGTCAGCCCGGGTCGCAGGCGCCCCGGACGGCTGGCATCGGGTCCAGCCTCCGGGGCGGCCGCTGCCTGCGGGGCGGGCAGCAAGTCGGGCCGGGACTGGGTTGCGACCCGGACGGCGAGACGGCCTGGGGAGACCCATGGGGCGGGCACGGGGATCGACGCCCGGCGCGACCGCCTTCGCCAGCCGACGGAGGGCCGCCCGGCCCATGACGCGATCCGGGCCGTCATCGGCCCACAATGGATCATGATCTCTCTCGGTCGCAACACCCGGACCCGCAGGGGCGACAGGGCGGCACGGGATGCCAATGTCCCCATGGCGAGCGGGACCGTCGCGGCGGCCAACCCAACCCTTGTCGGGGTCCGCATGACGCGCCGGTCCGACACTTCGGGGGCCAGCTGGGGCCGCGCGGGCGGGACGGGTGTCCCGGCCTTCCTCAAGTCGGACCGGTTGGATGCGGCCTGGTCCCGGATGGCGGTCGCCATGGCGACCGCCCGGGACTGTCCGGTCCGTCAATGACAACGGGCTCCGCCTGGCACGCGTGGCCTGATGCGGCCGAAGCGGGTCAGGAGCCGGGGCACGTCGGGACATGTCGGTAAAAGTCAGCCATGGGAGAATCGCTCCCGAGCCGGTTCCCGTCATTGACCCATCGCGCCCCCTGGTGTAGGGTGTCGGCATGGATCCCGAGCCCGACATTCACGATCTGGCCAGGCAAGTGGCCGTGATGGAGCAGAGCATGGAGACAATGCAGGCCAATCTGACCGCTACCCTGGAAGGCTTCCGGACGGATCAGGCCAGGTTGCGCGAGACCATGGCCCACTGGAAGACCGACATGGCCCACTGGAAGACCGACATGGCCAAGCGGGATGCCGAAGCCGCCAATGCTGCCGCCAGGCGGGACACGGACATGGCCCGCCGGGAAACCCGGCTTGTGTTCTACATGGTTGCCATCGTCACCCTCGGATTCACGATCTTCGGCTTTGTGACCGCCTGACGCAAGCCGTGACAGGTCCCTCCCGTGACCGATGGCAACCGACCGCGCCCTGACCACGGTTGACAATCGGCTCACCGACGTCAGGACGGCTAGTATACCAACATCATTGAACTGATGGAGACAGCGGCGTCAGCTTGATCCGGGCATCCTCGGTCCGGAACCGCCAGGTCACCGGCGTCCTGTCCGCATGGCGCCGCGCCGGCCAGGCCGCCACCTCCCGCACCAGCGTCGCCCGGTCGGGGATCCGACGATCGAGACACTGGCGCACCAGCACAGTGATCTCGATCTCGGCGATGTTGAGCCAGGAGCCGTGGCGGGGCGTGGGATGGATCTCGAACCCCGATCCCTTGCCACCCCTGGGGCCAGGCGCCGGGCCTCGGCCGGCGGGACGGTGTCGTCGAGCGTCGACAGGGTGTGGGTGTCGAGAGTGTCCATGACCAGCACGATCGTCTTGCCGGGGACATGGACATCGGCGCGGTCCCTGAGGACATGGGCAAAGTCCTGCCGGGTCCTGCGGTCGGTGACCTTGCCAGGCCGCCAGCCCGCCAGGGGCGCCGTCAGCATGACGAGATTGGCGGTGCCATTGCGCTCGGACTCGAAGTCACAGGCCGCCGGCGGGCCCGGGCGCGTCGGCAGGGGCGTGCGGGTCGCCCTGGTCGGCTGCCTCGAGGTCTCGTCAAGGCAGACCAGCACCTCATCGCTGGCGAAGTCCCGACCGTCGGTCTCGAGCCCATCCTCCATGGCCCAGACGACGTCGGCATTCTGTTGGGGGGGACGGCACCAGCCCTGGCTCAGCCAGGGCTTGCGACTGTTGTCTTGAGCGTCCTGTGGACGGTGGAGCGGGAGATGGTGTCTGCGACCTTGCGGGCCACCCCACCCCGGCACCCCCTGGGGTCGGCCAGCCGCGGCAGGGTCCCCAGGGTGGCGATGCCCGATGGGCCCGGCCTGCGGGTGGTGCCGAACCGGCCAGCATGGTCAGTCTGGCTTCCCCCGCTCCATCCAGGCGACGCGCCTTGCGGTTGACCGGCACCGTGCGCCCGGCAAGGACCAGGGGGTGGGGGCGGCCTCCAGACCGTCCAGCCCACATGGCTTGCGGACCCGTTCCACCGTTGCCGTCCCGACACCGAGGCCAGCGGCCCCCGGGGGGGGATGGGGTGGGCGGCATCCCTGCGACGCCCTCCCGTGCGGTCGGTGTCGGCCAGGAGGAGGCTATGGGCCCCAGGGGTGATGGGGTGGGCGGCATCCCCTTGACCCCTTGCCGCTGTCGATGATCGCCTGGAGCCGGGTGCGCTCATCGGTCGCCAGTGTCACCCTGTCGATCGTGCGGCCCGCTGTGACGGGTGGCGCCGCTTGGGTCGTCGTGTTGTCTGCTGTCATGGATACCTGCCTTTGGTTTGTGCTTGGTTGGGGCAGAGATGAGACAAGACTGTCACGGATTGGCAGCGTGCGGGCCATCAAATCGCATCAATTCAGTGATGTTGGGATACTAGTGGTCACTCCTCACCATAGCCTTGCTGTCCTGCCCCCATGGGCCCATCGGCTGCCGTCGCCACAGAGCGAATCGCACAAGACACCATCCAGGGCAGCATGCCCATGCATCGACCCATCCGCCGACCCCCCTTCACCCACACCGACGCCGACACCACCCGCCATCACCACGGCGCCCATCCCCGCCACCACGGTCCGGGCCAGCATGGACCGCGCCATGGCGCCACCCCGCCCAACCGCAGTCACTGGACCGGCAAGGCCCCATCGGGTCAAGACCCCAGCCTGACCGTCATCGTGGGGATCTCGAACGATCCCCGCTTCGGCCCGGCAGAACGGACAGGCCGGGGTCCATGATGGGGAGGGGCTGGACACCAACCCGCCCGACCATGCTGTCGTCCTCTCGGTTGACGAGACGACCCCGATCCAGGCCCTGGGACGGACGCAGACGCCCCTGCCACCGGCCCCGGGCCATGCCGAGACCCACACGCACGACGATAAGCGCAACGGCACCACCACCTTGCTGGCGGCCCTCGATGTGGCCACCGGCCAGGGGGGTCGGCACGATGACGGACCGCCACCGCACCGAGGATGTCGGTGCCGTCCTTGATCATGTCGCGGCGGGCCTTGCTCCCGAGACGGCGGTCCATGGCATCCTCGACACCCTCTCGGCCCCCCCCCACGTCAGCCAGTGGCCATGCCTGGCGCAAGGCGCACCCCCCGGGATCGAACCATTGGGGACCGTCCATTGCACCCCGACCTCGGCATCGTGGATGCCTGCCGTGGCGGGGGTCGTCTCGCAACGGGCCCGGCAACGGCGCACGCCCGCCATTGTCAACGCCCTTGACGAGTGCATCGCGGCGGTGGAAAGGTACATCGCGCACCCCAACGCCCCCAACGCTCATGAGGCACCCATGGGGGCCCGGCCCTGCCGCTGGTGCCGGGACCCGGATGACCGCGTGGCGTCCTGGAAGCGCGGGCACCGGCGGCTGGAGGAAATGGAAATATCTATATCGAAACAACCACTGGATCGCCATGTTCATGCACATCGGCATCATCGAGCGTCCAGGCATCCTTGAAGGAGGCCCCGGCGGCCTTCGGGCCGATGGGGGGCTCATAGGTGCGGTTCGAGTTGAAGGGTGGGTCGAGACAGATCAGGTCGACACAGGCACTGTTCCTGCCGCGCAGGATGGGCAGGTTGTCACCGGTCCAGACGCTGCCGGAGGTGAAGTTGGCGCTCACGCCCCGAGTGTGTGCGTGACCATGGGGATCCTCCCGGACGGTGCCGACGGGACCCGGGCAGGTGCCGGGCCACATTTGCGCTTACGCTGTCATCTTTGCCAGAGAGAGCGGAGGGGAAACAAGGAATGGACGTCAGGGCACCATGCACTGATGGTCACCGACGAAATCCTGAGCCATCCTTTTGACAGACCCGCCCGCCGGGTGCTACGCTGGATGCATGGCAGATGATGGCGACATCCGTGAACGACTGGCCCGGCTGGAGGAACGCATGAACACACATCAAGCGGAATATGAGAGTGCCCTGGACCGACTGCGGGCCGACATGGCCCGCCGGGACATCGAGACAGCCAAACGGGACAACCGACTCCTCTGGGCCATCATCGGCTTGGCAATTGCCGTCATTGTGGCGCTGGCGCGCCTGGTCGTCGGATGACCTCCACCGTCAAGCGCGGCTGAATCCGTACTTGTCCGGGATTGCTTGTGGGGACTTTGGCCATCGAGCGGCTGGGGTACGATCGGTGCTGAACCTGTTCTGAATGCTGGAGAGTACCGCAAAAGTGTGGGGCAATTGCGTTTGATCTGTGATGGCAACAGGAGTCTCGCATGTTGGATGACCCACACTTTGTGGTACTCTCCCGAGACTGCGAATCCATCGAGTGCCCGGTGTACCGGGACGGCGAGCTGATCGGCGCTCTGTGGAAGTCCACCGAGGCCAAGAGCGACCTGCGCTGCCGCCTGACCCGGACACAGAGGAGACCGATCATGCCGACCCGTCAGGCCCGCTCGATTGCCCGCATCAAGGCTGCCCGCGTGGTCGCTGGGCTGTGCCGCGAGCGTGGCCAGCCGTCCGACGGCCGTTATCGCTGTGCCGAGTGTCGCAAGGTGCGGGCGGAGGAGGCGAGGGAACGGCGGAAGAACACAACGATTGACAGGCTCGGGGCAGGCCCTTAGGTGTGGAGCAATCTCCGCAACTCGGGACGAGACATTACCTCAACGCGTTCTCCACAGGAATCGTGCGCCATGAAAAAGCGTTTCAAGAATTGCCCACTGGAATTCTTTGATATGATTCAATGGTTCGAGGTTCGAGCAAAATGTAGCGTCCGGCCATGTTGCGATGGCACAAGCAACGATTGAGTCCTTGGCCCTACTATCCCACCATCATTGAACTGATGGAGACAGCGACGTCAGCTTGATCCGGGCATCCTCGGTCCGGAACCGCCAGGTCACCGGCGTCCTGTCCGCATGGCGCCGCGCCGGCCAGGCCGCCACCTCCCGCACCAGCGTCGCCCGGTCGGGGATCCGACGATCGAGACACTGGCGCACCAGCCCAGTGATCTCGATCTCGGCGATGTTGAGCCAGGAGCCGTGGCGGGGCGTGGGATGGACCTCGAACCCCGATCCCTTGCCACCCCTGGGGCCAGGCGCCGGGCCTCGGCCGGCGGGACGGTGTCGTCGAGTGTCGACAGGGTGTGGGTGTCGAGAGTGTCCATGACCAGCACGATCGTCTTGTCGGGGACATGGACATCGGCGCGGTCCCTGAGGACATGGGCAAAGTCCTGCCGGGTGCGCCGGTCGGTGACCTTGCCAGGCCGCCAGCCCGCCAGGGGCGCCGTCAGCATGACGAGATTGGCGGTGCCATTGCGCTCGGACTCGAAGTCGTCGGCCGCCGGCTGGCCCGGGCGCGTCGGCAGGGGCGTGCGGGTCGCCCTGGTCGGCTGCCTCGAGGTCTCGTCGAGGCAGACCAGCACCTCATCGCTGGCGAAGTCCCGACCGTCGGCCTCGAGCCCATCCTCCATGGCCCAGACGACGTCGGCATTCTGTTGGGGGGGACGGCACCAGCCCTGGCTCAGCCAGGGCTTGCGACTGTTGTCTTGAGCGTCCTGTGGACGGTGGAGCGGGAGATGGTGTCTGCGACCTTGCGGGCCACCCCACCCCGGCACCCTCTGGGATCGGCCAGCTGCGGCAGGGTCCCCAGGGTGGCGATGCCCGATGGGCCCGGCCTGCGGGTGGTGCCGAACCGGCCAGCATGGTCAGTCTGGCTTCCCCCGCTCCATCCAGGCGACGCGCCTTGCGGTTGACCGGCACCGTGCGCCCGGCAAGGACCAGGGGGTGGGGGCGGCCGCCAGACCGTCCAGCCCACATGGCTTGCGGACCCGTTCCACCGTTGCGGTGCCCACGCCGAGGCCAGCGGCCCGAGGGGGATGGGAGGGGCGGCATCCCTGCGACGCCCTCCCGTGCGGTCGGGGTCGGCCAGGAGGAGGCTATGGGCCCCAGGGGTGATGGGGTGGGCGGCGTTCCCTTGACCCCTTGCCGCTGTCGATGATCGCCTGGAGCCGGGTGCGCTCATCGGTCGCCAGTGTCACCCTGTCGATCGTGCGGCCTGCTGTGATGGTCCTGTCTTCTGCTGTCATGGATACCTGCCTTTGGGTGTCATGGATACCTGCCTTTGGGTGTCTGTCCGCCCCGATGGGCCGCCGCGGGGCGGCCCATCGGGGCGACGTGTGCTTGATTGGGGCCGTGATGAGACGAGATCGTCACGGATTGGAAGCGTGAGGACAACCAATGGCATCAATTCAGTGATGTTGGGATACTAGCCGTCCTGACGTCGGTGAGCCGATTGTCAACCGTGGTCAGGGCGCGGTCGGTTGCCATCAGTCACGGGAGGGACCTGTCACGGCTTGCGTCAGGCGGTCACAAAGCCGAAGATCGTGAATCCGAGGGTGACGATGGCAACCATGTAGAACACAAGCCGGGTTTCCCGGCGGGCCATGTCCGTGTCCCGCCTGGCGGCAGCATTGGCGGCTTCGGCATCCCGCTTGGCCATGTCCGTGTCCCGCCTGGCGGCAGCATTGGCGGCTTCGGCATCCCGCTTGGCCATGTCGGTCTTCCAGTGGGCCATGTCGGTCTTCCAGTGGGCCATGGTCTCGCGCAACCTGGCCTGATCCGTCCGGAAGCCTTCCAGGGTAGCGGTCAGATTGGCCTGCATTGTCTCCATGCTCTGCTCCATCACGGCCACTTGCCTGGCCAGATCGTGAATGTCGGGCTCGGGATCCATGCCGACACCCTACACCAGGGGGCGCGATGGGTCAATGGCGAGACCACCTTCAGGCCGCAGCGTCCAGCAGTTTCTGGCCGGCCGCCTTCACGGAACTATAGCACGCCAGCCCGCCGCCAAGGCCCGGACGCGCACCGCATACCGCGCCACCCAGTCGTCCGCCACCCGCGCTGTCGCCAGATGGAGGACCGCCGAGGCCAGCCCAGCCACCCGGACACCGGAGAGCAGGAGCAAGCGGTGGTTGCAGATCACGCGACCGAGGTTGGCCGCGCGGGCCGCGGCGGACCCGCTGATCCAGTCATCCCGCGGGCGCAGTGTCCAGGTCGCCGCGCCAAAACCGATCCCACCGAGGACACCATGGCGTTCCGACCGGATCCAGCGTCACAGGCCCAAGACCCGCCCGCGCACAGACCACCACGGGGGCGGGAATGGCAGCGTCCGGGACTGCAGGTGCCACGGTCGGATCCGGCACCGCGCCACACCAGGGGCGGACGCTCCAACCCAAGGTGCGCCGCCAGCACCGGCAGCGCCTTCGCCGCCGCCAGACACATCTTGCCCATCGCATTGCACCAGGCCGTCTGGACGCACAACGCACGGCACAGGGCATGCCGACTCAAACCGCCGGAACGGAGACCCCCGGCGCGCCAGTCAAGCGTCTGCGAATCGAAATGGCGAAGACCAACCTGCATGCCCCATCGTAGAGGCCATCTCGACCACCAATATAGGTGTGGACTGTTGCAAGGTCCGGGGGTGGGGTCTTGCGTCCTTGACACGTCCTACGTCGACAGTCTTTGACCTTTCTGGGACGTTCGTGTGCGGATCAGGCCGCTCGCTGCACCGGCTTGTGCGGCAAGACCAGAAGCGGCTGCTCGTCTTCGGCCGCTGCCCTTACCAGATATTTCGATCCAGAGATGTTCTGGGCCTGCAACTGCTCGGCCAGCATCAGGGTGGAGGCAAACCGCATCCGGGTCTCGGCGGCATCCGCTGCCAGCCGTTCAGCGGCCGCCGGTGCAATCCCGAGATTGATCTCCAGGACATCCCGGGGCAGGGCCAGAGCCAGCTCTTCCAGCTTGCCGATCTGGATGCGGATCCGCTGGGCTAGTGGTCAGTCTTATGCAGATGCATGTTTTTCCTCCTCCCGCCGGTGCCCGCGCTGCGAGGACGCCACGAGGTCATCCGGATCCCGGCGCCAGCGGCAGGGCCGGGCCCCCATGGGTGCCTCATGAGCGTTGGGGGCGTTGTGGTGGTCGATATAGGCTTCCACGGCGGCCCGGCAGTCGTCAAGGGAATTGACGATGGCGGTCTTCCGTCGTTGCCGGGCCCGTTGCGAGACGACGCCCTCCACCGCAGGCATCCAGGAGGCCGAGGTGGGCGTGACGTGGACGGCCCCCGGTGGTTCGATCCCGGGGGATGGGCCGCAAGCCACGCATGGCCACGGGCCGACGTGGGAGGGGGGCCGACGTGGGGGCCGAGAGGGTGGCGAGGATGCCATGCACCTCCGTCTCGGGAGCAAGGCCGGCGGCCACAGGATCGAGGACGGCACCGACATCCTCGGTGCGGTGGCGGTCCGTCATCGTGCCCACCACCGTGCCGGTGGCGACATCGAGGGCCGCCAGCAAGGTGGTGGTGCCGTTGCGTTGGTCGTCATGCGTGCGGGTGGCCCTCTGCCCCGGCACCGGTGGCCGGGGCACCCGGGTGCGACCGAGGGCCTGGATCCGGGTCTTGTCATCGACCGAGAGGACGACAGCAGGGTCGGGCGGGTTGGTGGACAGCCCCACCCCATCATGGACCCCAGCCTGTCGTCATGCATCCGGGCCGAAGCGGGGGTCGTTCGAGACCCCCACGATGACGGTCCGTTTGGGGTCTTGACCCCGGGGGGCTTCAGACCATGGCGGCGCAGGATGGCCTGGACGGTGGAGAGGGCGATGCCCCCGATCGCGGCGGCCAGGGCCCCACCCAGGTCAGAAACTGGGGGTCCGGGTGACTGCGGTGGGGCGGGGGTGGCGCCATGGCGCGGTCGATGATGGCCCGGACGGTGGCGGCAGGGACCGGCGGCTGGCCCGGGGGCGTCCCGCAAGAGACCATCCACACCCTCGGTGCGGTCGCGGTCCCACCAGCGCCGGATGGTGGGACCGGGATGGGGGTGGACCGGGATGGGGGTGGACCGGGATGGGCCGGTGCGGCGCAGGGTCGCGGTGGGCCCGCAGCCGTCACCGAGGGCGAGGATGATGCGGGCCCGCCAGACGGGCTTCTGGCGGGTCGAGGGGTGGGTGGCGATGGCGGTCAGGCGGGTGCGGTCGGCTTCGGTGCGGGTGACGGGCGGACGGCGGACGGGTCGACGCATGGGCATGCTGCCTTGAATGATTTCCTGCGCGGGTCGCTCGGCGGCGACGGCCGTCGATTGGCCCATGGGGGGCAGGACAGCAAGGCCATGGTGAGGAATGACCACTAGGCGAGGTCCTCGACATCCCGCCAGAGCGGTTCCCACTGCGCATCCTCCTGCCAGACATAGCGCCGCTGGAAGAGTGGGATCTCGTAGCGGACCTGCTGGGCAAACAGGTCCTGAGGATGGCGGAGATTGGTCTGGATGGCCATGGGGATGGGTCCTTGGTGTCAGTTGGGAGTGGACGGCGGGCGGTGGCGCCGTGCGTGGCGGAGTCTGTCAGAAAGGCCAGACAGTTGCAATCCAGCCGACCCGCTTATGCCACACACTCACCGATGACGAGTTGCGGGAGCAGGCGGCAAGCCGGGCCTATGGGAACGCCCCGCAAGGATCCGTAATCACGAAAGGGTCGGCCCGGGCTGCTGTCGGTCGGATGAGGTTGATATCCACGGAATGAAGCTCCTGTGTTCGTTCTCGAAAGGAGGATCCACAACTCTTCAAGGATGTGGATTGCGGGATGGATCGATGCATCACAACCCTGCAGGAAAACTGGTTTCTCTGGTCCCCAATGGGGTTGGCAGCCTACGCTCTCTGGTGCGTCAACTGGATCCATCCTTTCGTCGAGGGCAACGGGCGAACAGCACGGGCGTTGTGTTACTGCCTGCTGTGTGTCAGTATCGGAACACTGCTCCTTGGGAAGCCGACGATTCCAGAGCGAATCCAGGCAAGCCGAAGCAAGTATGTGCAAACACTGAAAACAGCTGATCAGGCTTGGGTGGATGGCCATCTCAACTTCACGGCGGTGGAGGACTATCTCGCGGGTCTGGTCACGGCACAGTTGCGATCTCCGTGAATGCGGGGTCTGCCGGGGCCACCCTTCGCCCTCGTGTTCCCATTACAGAGACCCCTCAATCCAACCCCCTCTTGCCCCTTCCCAAACGCATCCGACAAGACCCCGCAACCATACCGCCCAGGCCAGAATTGTCCTGCACAAAACCCCCGTGCCACTCTGATATGTCATTATCAACATATCAGAGTGGCACGGGGTTGGATTTCGTATTCCAAGGGAAGGGGGAACTGTTCAGGTTCCTGAACAGTTATCTCCAGACTGTCATGCCACCGTCACCGCGGTCCCTGATGCCGAGACCATCAGCATCTTGTTGATCACCTCATAGTCCAGATCGACACCGATCACGGCATTGCCACCCTGCTCCCGGGCATGATCCTGCATTTCCCGGATGGCAATCTTCCGGGTCCGTCCCAGTTCCTTCTCATACGCCCCACTCCGACCGCCGATCACGTCAGTGACCGCCGCGAACAGGTCACGAAAGACGTTGGCGCCCAGGATGGCCTCGCCGTTCACGATGCCATGGTACGCCGTGATCCTGTGACCCTCGATTGAATCGGTTGTTGTGGTCAGCATAGTTGCACCCCTTTCCTGGCTCCTGGTCCGGGGGAAACCATGCCGACTTCACGGGCGCTGTCAAGTGTCTGTCCCGGGCCGGGATGAACTCTGGCATCATCGGGTCCCGGCAATGCTGGGTGTCTGGCGATCCGGGATGCCAGCAGGTCGAACCTGATGACCTGCCATGCTATTGACGGGATCGAGGGTCGTCCGGACCGGCGGGCCCAGTGTAGATCCAGACCGGGATGCGTTTCCCATGAACACCAGGAGTTTCAGGCGATCGGAGTTTCCGGCAGGATTCCAGTTCGGGGTTGCAAGTTCATCCTACCAGATCGAGGGTCACAGGTTCGGCGCGGCCGGCTCCACCCACTGGGACAGTTTTGCTGCCACCCCGGGCAATGTCCTGGCCATGGAGAACGGCGATGTCGCCTGTGATCACTACCATCGGTATCCGGAAGACCTGGCACTGGCGGCAGGACTCGGCTTCGACAGCTGGCGGTTCTCGACCTCCTGGGCACGTCTCCTCCCGGACGGTCGGGGCCAGCCCAACAGCGCCGGCATCGACTTCTATGACCGGTTGGTTGATGCCGTCCTGGAGTCCGGTCTCAAACCCTGCCTGACCCTCTACCATTGGGAACTCCCGTCCGCGCTGGCTGACCGGGGCGGCTGGGCCAACCCCGACATCGCCGGCTGGTTTGGTGACTATGCCGCCCTTGTTGGCCGCACCATCGGCAATCGGTTGCATTCCGTCGCGCCCATCAATGAGCCCTGGTGCGTGGCCTGGCTTGGCCACCTGACCGGTGAACATGCGCCGGGGCTGCGTGACATCCGGGCCACTGCCCGGGCGATGCACCATATTCCCGCCGCCCATGGCCGGGCCGTGCAGGCCCTGCGGGCCGAAGGCCTCGACGCCATCGGTGCGGTGATCAATTTTGAATACGTCCAACCCGCCGACGACTCGGCAGCCACCCTGGCCGCAGCCAGGATGTATGATGCCGTCTACAACCACTGGTTCCTTGGAGCCATCTGCACCGGACAGTATCCCCCGATGGTTCTGGAGCACCTCGGCGCGCACCTGCCGCCAGGCTGGGAGGCGGACCTGGAGACCATCCGATCCCCGATCGACTGGGTAGGAATCAACTACTACACCCGCAAGATCATTGGTCATGACGGCAGCAACGGGTTTCCGAACTGGCAGGAGAGGCCGGGAGACCTGCCAAGGACCGGCATGGGATGGGAGATCTATCCCGAGGGACTCGGATACTTCATTCGCATGGTGCATGACGACTATGCTCAGGGGCTGCCAATCATGGTGACCGAGAACGGCATGGCGGACCCCATGGACCTGCCTGATCCCCTGCAGGACCAGCTCCGTTGGGAGTATGTGCAGGCTCACCTGGCGCAGGTCAGGGCATGCCTCGAGCAGGGCATCGAGATTCAGGGGTATTTCATCTGGTCGCTGCTCGACAACTTTGAATGGGCCCTTGGCTACAGCCGGCGCTTCGGACTTGTGCACGTCGATCACACGTCGCTGGCCCGGCAACTGAAATGGTCATGCGCAAAGCTGCAAGAGGCCCTGTCGAGCTGATCGGTCAAGGGGTGCGGCCGAACTCGGCCATTCCGTTGGCTGGCTGGAATCGCCCTGATGGAAGGGTCTGGATGCTGCAGGACCCTCACGGGTCCCGTTCAGGAAGATGACCCATTGGCGGGTGTGCAGGCGGTCAGGAAAGCCGTTGCCTGCAGGAACTGCCCGTGCATGGCTGTGAGCCTGCTCCCGTCCTCATCATCTGCTCCCCAACGTTCGCGTTGCCAGTCGATGTCAATCTGGGAGCATTGCCAGGTCTCCTCGGGCGTGATCCAGCCCTGCCATTGGGCCATGGCCAGGAGGAGCGAGGTGGTCAGCACCACCTGCTCTTTCAGGGCCACCAGGATAAAATTGTTCATCGGCACGAAGCGGGCACGCATGGCATCCCGGAGGGCCTTGGGCTGGTTGATCGGCATGATGCCAGTGGTGACGGTACAGGTCATGCCCCAGTCCCGACCGTAGCGTGCGAGAATGGGATCCCAGGCGTTCCGCTGCCGGCCAACGAGATCGGGGGGATCGGCGGCACGGTAGCAGATGACATCACTGGCGAGATACGCGAGCAATGAGTCCATCATGGCCTCCCGACTGCTCCTCGGGAGATCAAGAGCTGTGTGGGCCAACCGGGTCATGAGCCAGGCGGCGGGATCTGGAGGCCTCTCGGCCCCGGGCCACTCACTGGCAATCAGTCGGGCCAGCGCGGCGGTCGGGACGAGGAGATCATGGCCCAGCGGTGTCTGCATGGGACGATTGTCGAGCAGGATTGCGTGGCCATCCGGGCGAGGCCGGACGGTGATCGCCTGTCCCTTGCAGGGTGCGGGCCCGTTGGCTGTCATGCGATCGCGTCCGGGTGCGGTGCAGCACTGGCATACGGCACGTGGGACCAGCCAAGGATCTGGCAGGTCGTTTGCATGTGGGCAGGGGGCGGGGCTTCGATGACAAGACTCTCGTGGGTGATCGGGTGGGCAAACCCAAGACTGAGTGCATGGAGATGCAGGGTCGGATCACCGGTGGTGGACCAGGGCATGTCCTTGTGATGTCTGGCGGGGATGCCATAGCGCCCGTCACCGATGATCGGGCAGTCGATGGCAGCAAGATGGGCACGCAACTGGTGCTTGCGACCGGTGACCGGACAGAGGACGACGAGGGCCGGTCCACTGCCGGCTGTCGCCAGGACCCGGTAGTGTGTGAGGGCGGCTTTCTCTCCGGGTCGGGGGGCCGGATCGGTCTCATGGCGCCAGGTGACCCGATGGCTGCGGTCATGGATCCTGAGGGGAATGGCGATGGATCCCGTCCGGGGTTGGGGCGGGCGGATCGTGACGGCCACATAGTCCTTGCGAACGTCCCGGCCCCGCAACAGCGCGCCCATGGCCTGGACAGCGGGCAGGGTCTTGCCCAGAAGCAGGACACCCGACGTGTCCTTGTCAAGCCTGTGGACAAGGCGCAGCGGATCCCGGCCCGCGCGCCCGGTCTGTGCCAACACAAGGTCGAGATGGACATGTTGACCGGGACCCCCCTGGGTGGCGAGACCGGCAGGTTTGTTGATGGCAAGAAGGTGGTCATCCTCAAACAGGGGTGCGTCCAGCAGTCCGTCCAGAGCATGGCGGGCGGCCGGTGGCAGGGCCGGTGCTGGCCTGTTGTCCCGGGTCCGGCATTCCGGGGGCAGGTGGACACTCTGGCCTGCTGCGATTCGCGTGGCGCATTTGATCCGTTTGCCATCGATGCGGACCCGTCCGAGGCGGCAGAACCGTTCAAGGCGGGATTGACTGATGGGACCAATACGGCGCCGGTACCAACGGTCGAACCGCTGGCCGGCATCCTCCCGGGCGATGCGGGTCTCGGCGGTCATGGGATATCGTTCACCCCCGCACAGACAGGAGGCCAAGCACCAGGAAAGCCAGTGCCAGTGCAACCGAGAGGGTCATGTAGAGGATGGCGAGACCGGTACGACCGGAGTCGATCAGTTGCCAGGCATCAAGGGAAAAGGCCGAAAATGTCGTGTAGCCGCCGAGGAACCCAATCATCAGGAAGGCGTGGACCCTTTCGTGCAGGAGGGCATTGTCGATGAGGGCCCCCGCCAGCAGTCCGGCAAGCAAGGAACCGAGCCCATTGACAAGGAGAGTCCCGTAGGGAAATCCCAGACCGAAAACCCCCCGGGCGGCCTCGATGGAAAGATAGCGGCAGACAGCACCGGCAGCGCCACCGAGAGCGACCTGGAGCAGGATCACGGGAACGTCCCCCGGGCGGCCGCTGCCTTGCGGTGGCGCAGGGTCCGGAAATACTCGAGGCGTTTCAGCATGGTCCGCTCAAATCCCCGTTCAACGGGACGGTAGTATTGCTGCGTATCCAGATCATCAGGAAAATACCGCTGTCCCGAAACACCGTCCACAGCCTCATGATCATAGTTGTACCCCTTGCCATAGCCGAGATCGTCCATCAGACGGGTCGGGGCGTTCAGGATATGTTTGGGCGGCATCAGCGAGCCGGACTGCGCCGCGGCCTGCATCGCCAGTTTCAACGCACGGTAGGTGGCATTGGATTTGGGGGAGAGGGCCAGATAGATCACGGCCTGGGCCAGGGCCAGGTCGCCCTCGGGACTCCCCAGCCGCTCGTAAGTCCGCCAGGCATTGAGGCAGTGGGTCAGGGCATCGGGATCGGCAAGACCGATATCTTCAATGGCCATACGGGTGATACGACGGGCGAGATAGTTCGGATCCTCACCCCCATCAAGCATCCGGGCCAGCCAGTACAGGGCAGCATCGGGATCGGAACCCCGCACGGACTTGTGCAGGGCCGAGATCAGGTTGAAGTGCCATTCGCGGGATTTATCATAGCTGGCGGCCCGGCGGGCCAGCAGGGTTGCCAGTTCCCCGGGCTCGATGGCAGTGGCATCCGGCAGGGCGAGAACCTGCTCGACCAGATTGAGGAGCATCCGACCATCGCCATCGGCAAGCTCAACCAGTGTCTCGCGGCCAGCCGGTGTCAGCGGGAGCGGCCCCCCTGTGATGGATTCGGCTCGATCCATGAGTCTTTCCAGGTCATCGGCTTCCAGTCGATTGAGGACAAGGACCCGCACGCGGGAGAGGAGGGCGGGGTTGAGTTCAAAGGAAGGGTTTTCGGTGGTGGCGCCGATCAGGATCAGCGTGCCCATCTCCAGGGACTGCAGGAAACTGTCCTGGCGGGTCCGGTTGAACGCATGGATCTCATCGACAAACAGAACCGTTGCCGTACCCGCCTGCCAGCGCTCGCTGGCGGCAGCGAAGATCCTGGCCAGCGCGGCGGCATTGGTCTGGGCCGCACTGACCTGGCAGAATTCAGCATCCACACTCCGGGCAAGCAGCCGGGCAATGGTGGTCTTGCCCACACCGGGTGGCCCCCAGAGAATCAGCGAAGGCAACGTGCCCGACGTGCGGATCGCATCAATGGGTCCCCCGTCGACAAGGAGATGGGCCTGGCCGACAACCTCATCAAGATGGGCTGGCCGCAACCGATCGGCAAGGGGGACGAGAGGGTTCACAGCCGCATCACCCATGGTCCCGGGTCCCCGTCACGATTCGTGCCTGCCGATGGGGCACGGCGATACTGTGTTGCCTCCTGGAGCGCTCTCTCCCAGCCAGGATATCGATGAGAGGCCAGATAAGTGGCCGCTCTGTCACCTCTTCGTTGGGTTGGCTGATCAGGAGGAACGGCTCGGGTTGGGGTTGGACCCGGGACTCGATTGCGGCGATCCTCGCATCCGGGATGTCCTGCCAGTCAGGAAGATCCGGCATCGGGTTCCCGAGCAAGCCGGCAATCCGCAGGACACCCTGGCAGGGGCGATCGGAAGTCATTGATCATGCCCATGGGTGGTCAGGGCGGCGGCGGAGGATCGGCAGACAATTGGCATGAATTCCTCCTGACCATCGGGTCCGCAGACTTAGTCGCTTGGGAGCCGTATTGAAAGAAATCGCTGGCGGTATCCATGCCGACCCACGGACAGTGCGCCTGTGTGGTCATTGCGGATGCATGCAGGGGTCATGCGCAGTTGACGGATTGCGCCGGCGGGCGGTGCCGGGCTCACCCGGAGCTGGAATGAGGGGCCGACCGGGCGTGCATGATGAAGCCGATGATGTTCAGCAGGAGCTGGGCGGCGAGGATCTGGGTGCTTTCGGTCGGATCGTAGGCCGGCGCCACCTCCACGAGATCGATGCCGACAATGTCGCAGCGCCGGGCAAGCCCCTGCAGGAGTTCGAGGACCTCATAATAGAGGAAGCCGCCATGGCTCGGCGTCCCGGTCCCGGCGGCAATGGAGGGGCAAAAGGCATCGATATCAACTGTGACATAACAGCGGGCCGTGGCGGGAATCCGTGCCAGAACGGCCTGTGTGCCCAACTGGCGGACCTGGCGCACGGACAGGATGTCCGATCCCCGCTGTCGGGCATCTTCATAGCCATCCCTGGCGGTTGAGGACACGTTGCGGATGCCGAGCTGGGTCATGCCCTGGACATGGTCCTTCTCGATGGCACGACGCATGGGATTGCCATGGCCCCGGGTGACCCCATGCCGCTCATCAACGAAATCGAGATGGGCATCGATCTGGACGACATGCAGGGGTCCACTGGCAGCGCAATCGGCAGCGAAGGCCTCGATGCAGGGGATATTGATCGAATGGTCGCCCCCGATCACGACCGGCAGGGCGCCGGCCGCCAGGATCCTGGCAACGCCGTGGGCGATGTTCCTGTGACTCTCCGTGGTCCGGGTATGGATGATATCGGCATCACCGATATCGACGAGACGCACCGAGGCATCGAGATAGGTGACGTCATCCTCGTGATCATAGGCACCCGCATGACCAAAACTGAAGAGTGTCGAGGCCTCACGGACAGCCCGGGGGCCGAACCGGGCACCCGGGCGCCATTGGGTTCCCGCATCAAAGGGTGCACCGAGGATGGCCACATCGGCATCGATGGCATCCCAATCCGCAACATACGGGGCCTTGCCGAAGGTGGCGATACCGACGAAGGGCAGGTTGAGTCTGCCCGTCAGATAACCGTGGCGTGTCTTGCCCGTCGCGCCCGGCACGGGTTGGACTCAGCAGATCACAGCGCCAGCCAGGGCGGTGTTGCCCGGGCAGAGGGGGTGGTCATCCCTCGGCCTCGGCCTCCTGGCGCTGCCGGTCCCGCAGACCCTTGGCCTCAGGATCACGGTCAACGAGTTCCAGGATGGCCATGGGGGCCATGTCACCATGGCGATAGCCTGCCTTGACCACGCGGGTGTACCCGCCGGGACGATCCTTGTAACGAGGCCCCAGGACGGCAAAGAGCTTGTCCACATGCGGGGCCTGTTTGAGCATGGCAGCGGCCCGCCGTCGGGAGGGCAGATCATCGGTCTTGCCACAGGTGATCAGGCGTTCGACGACCCGGCGCAGTTCCTTGGCCTTGGGCAGGGTCGTCCTGATCTGCTCATGCTCGATGAGCGACCCAGCCATATTGGCAAACATGGCCTTGCGGTGTTCACTGGTCCGGTTCAGTCGCCGGTATCCACTCCCGTGACGCATGGTTCATTCTCCCTCGTTGGCAGACTGCCGACCTGTTCCACCCCAACCCTCAGGCCAGCCATGTCCCGATCAACGGCTCTGCTCCCTGGCGTATTTCTTGGCCTGTTCCTCGACATCATCCGGGGGCCAGTCCGGCGTTTCCATGCCCAGACTCAAATTCATCCGCGACAGGGTTTCCTTGATTTCATTGAGGGACTTGCGACCGAAATTCGGTGTCCGGAGCATGTCCTGCTCGGACTTCTGGACCAGATCGCCCACATAGACGATATTTTCGTTCTTGAGACAGTTCTGCGAGCGGACTGTCAGGTCCAGATGCTCGACCTTGGCCAGCAATTCGCGAATGAAGACCTGTTTTTCCTCGGTCGGCTGGACATCAATCAGTTCCGGCTCATCGAAATTGATCAGCCGGTTGAGATGCTCCTGCAGGATCCGGGCGGCAAAGGCCACAGCATCCCGGGGCGTGATTGACCCATCCGTCTCGACCTTCATGTTCAGCCGGTCATGATCGAGGCGCTGGTCGGCCCGGGTCGCCTGCACGTTGTAGGACACCCGCCGGACCGGGGAAAAGATCGAGTCCACCGGGATGAAGCCGACGATTGTCTCGGCCGGTTTGTTCTGCTCAGCCGGGACATAGCCACGACCGGTGTTGACCGTCAACTCCATCTCGATGGTGGAGTCCCGATTGAGGTGACAGATCACATGGCGCTTGTTGAGGATTTCAACACCGGAGACCGACTTGATCATGCCGGCGGTCACAGCCCCGGCCTGATCCGAGCGCAGCATCAGTCGTTTGGGTCCCTCGGTCGACATCTTGATGACAACCTCCTTGAGGTTGAGCAGGATGTCGATCACGTCCTCACGGACACCCTGGATCGAGGAGAACTCATGCTTGACTCCCTCGATGCGGACACCGGTGATGGCCGCACCCATAATCGATGAGAGCAGGACCCGACGCAGTGAGTTGCCCAGCGTCTGTCCATATCCCCGCTCAAGGGGAGAGAGGATGATTTCCGATTCATTCTCGTTGATGCCGGTCCTTTCCTGGGTCGCCGGCCGGGACAGTCCATCCCATTGATTCTGTATCAGCAATTCTCGTCTCCGTGATCTTCGGTCATGCCAATGATTCGCGATCCTGCCAATGAGTCTGTCAGTGCTTCAATCGGGGACTCGTTGACATCCCGGGGTCTGCGGGCGCAGTCCGGGCCCCGGCGGTCCATGGTCGCCTGGCAGGGGGTCCGCTCACACCCTCCTGCGCTTTGGAGGCCGGCACCCGTTATGCGCAATGGGTGTGACATCCTTGATTGAGGTGATGGTGAACCCGACTGCCGCCAGCGCCCTGAGAGCGCTTTCCCGACCGGATCCCGGCCCCTGGACCTGGACCTCAAGGGTCTTGACCCCATGTTCCATGGCCTTGCGACCGACATCTTCCGCAGCCAGCTGGGCAGCATAGGGTGTTGACTTGCGTGATCCCTTGTAACCGACTGTGCCGGCACTCGACCAGGCAATGGCGTTGCCCTGGATATCCGAGATCAGGATCTTGGTGTTGTTGAAAGACGAGCTGACATGCGCCACCCCAATGGCGATATTCTTGCGTTCCCTGCGGCGCAGGCGGGATTTGTCACGTTTCACGCCACTTCCTCCTGGCTATTTCTTCTTGCCGGCAATCGCGATGGCGCGGCCCTTGCGGGTGCGGGCATTGGTATGGGTGCGTTGCCCGCGGACCGGCAGTTTGCGACGGTGCCGCAGTCCCCGGTAACACCCGAGATCCATCAGGCGCTTGATGTTCATCTGCACCTCACGCCGCAGGTCACCCTCGACACGGCAGTTGCCATCGATATGTTCGCGCAATGACATGACCTCGCGGTCAGAGAGTTCATTCACGCGTTTGGAAGGCTCAATCCCCACCTGGGTACAGATGGTCCGGGCCGTGGCATGACCGATGCCATAGATGCTGGTGAGCGCAATGGGAACCCGTTTGCCGGTTGGTATATTCACCCCTGCGATCCGTGCCATGCGGGTCTCTCCTGATCACCATTTCCAATCGACTGCCGGGCCGATCCACGACAAAAATTCATCCCACCGACACCGACACCCAAAAGAGCATCTGGATTGCGACAAGAGGCTATGGCGAGCTGACGTGGCCCGCAGCAAGCGCCCCTAGCAGATCTGCCCCCTCATCGCAATGCCACCGCGAAAAAAGTTCGTGGGTCGGATTGAAATGCCTGGCACCGCAGGTTTCGGAATTTATGTGGAAGTATTCCTCGATGACGATGTCGGTGTCTTCAGCTTCGACGGGGGCAGGTCAATCCATGATGTCCAGCCCGCTTTTCCGGATTGCGGTGGCATAGACCGGGAAATCCGATGCGCTCATCCCGAGTTCCCGCGCGATGTCCTTCCATCCATCCAATGCAGTCGCGACTTCATTGATGATGGCATCGGCACGGACCCTGTCGAGCGCAAAGTATCGTGCAGCGTTGCGGGCAAGATCAAGGTTCGCTTCAGGCCCTTCCTCCGAAATCCATGTCGTCAGCTCCCGCTCCTTCTCGGTCAACGGTACCGGGTTCAGGTCATAGGCCGGTGCAAGGCGCCATTGATTGTCATGATCATACAGGAAACCATGGTTACGCAGGTGATCGTCGAGATTGCTGACCATGACGTTAAATACGATCCTCTTCCACATCTCATGCAGGTCGGCCATGGGTGCGCTCGAATACATCCGGATGACTTCCGCAATGTCTGTGTAGGTCGCATTGTCACCATCGGTAAGCCCAAGAAGGGTCATGGCGGAAATAAACGGGATCCTTCGGTCTTGATCGCGATCGAACCGCGTGATGAGTGAAACCGGGCGGCCGGCCACGTTGAGCAGTGTTGCCCGAGCAACATTGATGCCGGCGGCAGCGGCCAGCTTCATGGCCAACACTTCGCCATGCGGGATGCTGCGGTCGTCGTCGTTTTTTGGAAACTTGGCAATTGCCAGGCGGCCGTCATCGTCGACGACAGCTGATTTGGGGCGCGCGCCGCCGAGCGGCGAGCCCTCGTTCAGCAGGAGCTTCAGGTCTTCAGCAGTTTCAGTGCTGGACAGCACCGCATCAGCTGCGTCGAGGAGAGCCGATAGACGAACCAGGGGAGGCACTCGGTAACGGCCGATCTTGTGGCCGAAGGCCTCTTCACCCTCCCGGCGGCACCGAAGCGCGCCGATTCTCGTTTGATCATTGATGGCAAGAAGATAGTCAATCTCGGACAAGGCGCGCTGCTCGCTGGCCTTGCGAAAGGCACGCCGTATCAGTTGCTGACCCCAGCGGTCCGGTGCAGTGTCGCGCAACGCACCCGGCAGGGCAGAATTGTTGGATGATGTGTAGATCTGCCTGTGTTCCAGCGGCAGGTTTGCCGGGTCCAGGGCGAAAGCATCAGTGCGGCTGAACCACGCATCGGCGTACTCGAAAACCGAACTCTGGCCGTACCGCTTGGCCATATAATGGCACCGACCAACAAGGAGCGTCTCTCCGTCATGATCGACAAAGACCTCAATTGTGTCGGTCATGGCGTTTTCCGATCCGGCGACGTGGTTGCACTTTCTTGGGCAGTCGATCCTCGTCAATATCCAGTCCCAGGGAATCAGCACGGCGGTCGGCTGTTTGCGCGAGACGATCGGCAAGCCCCAGCATGGCCAAGACGGCAGCGTAGATGCCAATCGAGACCGATGGGTCACCACGCTCGACCTTGTAGAGGGTACCACGACTGATGAATGCACGCTCAGCCATGGACACTGTCGAGATACGACGTTTCTTGCGGGCAACTGCAATGTCTGTACCCAGTTTGACAAGGGCTTGCCTGGCGGCTCTCGGAAGTGCCTGTGTCGCAAGAGTTTTCATTATCTGTCTTATCCAGCAATCAATAAGCGGATTGTTGTTTGTTTTATAAGACAAATCAGGCATCAGTCAACGGCTTCGCCTTCCTCTGAGTCCACAACCTCATCACCCGAATCCGCCAGCCGTGCCCAACGTTCGGCGACCCCGTCTTTTGCCCATCCGTGCCGCGTGTCGGCCCCATCGCGTCAATCGCCAGCAGAGCGCAGCCCGCCGGGGCAGGAGAGAGGAATACGGGGTGGCCGCAGGATCGCCTGCACGGGACGCTACGGCCCCTGGGCCGCTTGTCGGCCCGGATGGATGGGTCGCGCCCCCATCAGGTGATCATGCTGGGCGACCGACCCTGGGACGGTCGTCCCTGCGGGCCCGACCGGCGATCGGTTCGGGACTCCGGGTCCTGGCGCGGTCGGCGGCGATGCGGGCGGCGCTGGCCGACGTCCACCGCCGGGGGGGTGGCGGAAGCGGCCTGACGGCGGGTGGTCGCCAGACGCTGGCCCCGGTTGCGGGTGCGCTCACGGCTGATGGTGGCGGGGTGGCGGCGGAGTTCATGAGCGATGGCGGCCTGGGACAGGCCGCGTGTCCGGAACGCATCAATCTGGCCTCGTTCGGCAGCGGTCAGGGGGTGGGGCGCGATGGCCTGACCGTCGCCGGCTGGTCTTGTCGAGACTGGGGCGGCCATCGGGCCCCGTGGCATCGACCCCGCCGGGCAACCGGGCCGGTCCGCACAGGGCGAACCGGCTCCGCGGCGAGCGTTGTGCTTCCGAGTGGCACGGGGCTGAAAAGGCACAGAAAATTCCTTAATGTAGGATCTTTCCTGAACCCACCCCAATACGGTTGTCGGAAAACGTTTCGCGAAGAAACAGCAGATGCGCTGGTCAAAACAGGGAGCTCGCCTCATGCTTCAGACCCGGACGCGAACTCTCGATGACGCCCTGCGTGGCACATTCGAACACTGGTATCCCGGCCTGGCAACCCACGCAGAAACCCGAATGGCGGCCTGAATTGCCCCGCATTTTGCGGCAATCTCCCTTATGACGGGTTTCCGTCCGGATCAGTCGCAGATCCCGAATTGCTGTTTGTGTGCCGACACGCTTGCAATGTACGCCGTTATGGTGCATATGTATATGTCCATCGCCTTCTCACGCAGGAGACATCTTAATGGCCGAAACTGCCGAGACGAAGCACGAGCGCGTCCACCTGCGCCTCGACGCAAGAAGCAAGCGCAAGATCGAACGCGCGGCGGCCTACGAGGAAACCACGGTCAGCCGTTTCATGCTGCGCAACGCCGTGGCCGCCGCCGAGCGGGTGATCGAGACGCGCGAGCGGATCGTGCTCCCGGCGACGGATTGGGATGCCTTCCATGACGCGCTGCTCAACCCGCCCGCGCCGAACGCGGCGCTGAAGCGGGCCGCGCGCCGCTACCGCGAGCGCATCGGTGGATGAGGCACCGCTGACGGTCGAGCCGCTTGGAACGCATCACGACCGCGCGTCCTTCTCCTGCGGAGAGCCGTCGCTGGACCGCTATATCCGCCGGCAGGCTTCCCAGGACGCAAGGCGGCGCGTCGCGCAGGTTTTCGTCGCGCACGCGCACCTGTCCGGACAGGTCGCCGGCTACTACACGTTGAGCGCGGCGAGCTTCGAGAGGGACGACCTGCCGGCGGAAGTGGCGAGGCGCCTGCCGCATTATCCGGTGCCAGCGGCGGTCATCGGGCGGCTGGCCGTCAATCTTCGCAGCCAGGGCAGCGGGCTCGGCGAGGTCCTGCTGCTCGACGCGATCCGTCGGGTGGTCCACGCGGGCGACACCATCGGCGTCTATGCCGTAGTGGTCGATGCACTGCACCAGCGCGCCAGCGCGTTCTATGAGCGGTACGGCTTCGTGCCCTTCCCGTCGCGGCCGCTGAGCCTCTACCTCCCGCTCCGAACCTTCGAGCAACTCAAGCTCTGACCTCCCCTCCTCCTTCCGGCCAACAACCTGTTGGAGATGGACCCAGACTCCGTCGCGGGGAAGCTGATGTTTCATGTCCCCACTGCCACTCTGAAGTGCAACGATCGAGCGTCAACCGGAGGGAGGGCGAAGCCCGAGCGAGGGTTGACGCTCGGTGACCCCGTCTTCTGCCCATCCGTGCCGCTTTTCAGCCCCTTGGCAGCCCAATATCGTCAATTGCCAGCAGAGCGGAGCCCGCCGGGGCCGGAAGAGGCGACGCCAGGACCACACCCGGGTCCTGCGGCTCGGGGCCAACCGGGAGGGACTCCGGCGGTTGGCCCGTGACCCGACGGTTCCGGCGACCAACAATGAAGCCGAGCGAGCCCTGCGCCCGCTCAAGGTCTAGCAGACGGTCGCCGGCAGTTGCCGGAGCACCGAAGGGGCCCGGCACCACGCCGTGCTGGACACGGCCCGCCGGCAGGACTGGACCCGGCTGGTGACACTGCAGGTATCACCAGACGAACGCATCAAGCGGCTTGCGGTGCCCTGAGTCGCCTTGCGGGCCAGACATGCCCGGTTCAGGAACCTGAACAGTTACGATTCACCAATGAAAGCTCATGCCATTGGGGGCATCTGATGATGGGCCCAAGCGAATGGATCATGGGCCCTTGTCGTGGATGGCGTGGTCCGGGGGAAGGGTTGGTTGTCAAGGTGAGGCGTTGCCCGAATTTCCAGTTTGCTATGCTCCGGATGACTGCTAATGAATCGTTGCAAGACGGATGGGGGACGTTGAGGCCGGACACGGATCCGGCCCTGCAGATTGACAGGGACTGATTGGTCATCCGAGGCAGGCCGGGACGCAATGATCCTGACGCTCTGGTGATCGTGCCCTGACAGCCGCATATGGTTTTGCACGCACTGACGACAGGCACGGGCACTGGACGGGCATGGGATGCAACTGCAAGAGAACCTGAATTTTGACCACGGTCAGACGGTCACGGCGATTCGGGCCGGGCGGCATGATGCCTCGATGGATGAGGTCGGTGACATCAAGCTCGACTACAACAATGTCCTGATGGTGCCGGGCACCAACACACCGGTGGCCAGCCGCAAGGATGTTCAACTGGCAACCCGCCAGCCTTTCGACCGTGGGGATGGCATCGCGTATCACGGCGTGCCGATCATGGCTGCCAACATGGACGGCGTGGGGTCACTCACCATGGCCAGGGTGCTCATGACCCATGGGATTTTCACCTGCCTGGCCAAGACCTATTCGAGTGACGAACTTCTGGAGTTCTATCGCGAGGACCCGCGCCGCAGCGATTTCTGTGCGATCACGGTCGGTCTGCGGGGGACGGATCTTGACACATTCCGGACCGTGATGGCGGCCGATGCCGGCCTGAAATACGTCTGCCTTGATGTCGCCAATGGCCATACCGCCCGGTTTGTCCGGTTTGTCGATCAGTTCCGGGCCGAGTTTCCCGATCTGGTCATCATCGCCGGCAATGTGGTCACGCCCGAACAGGTGCTGTTGCTTGTGCATGCCGGCGCCGACCTGGTCAAGGTGGGAATCGGCAGCGGCAGCGTCTGCGAAACCCGGATCAAGACCGGCGTGGGCTTCCCCCAGTTTTCTGCCGTGATTGAATGCAGCCAGGCCGCCGCCTCGGTCGGAGCCCGGATTGTGGCTGATGGGGGGTGCACCGGCCCGGGGGATGTGGCCAAGGCCCTGGCCGCTGGCGCGGCGTTTGTCATGCTCGGCGGCATGCTGGCCGGCCACAAGGAAGGCGGTGGCGACATCATCACCCGCCGTTTTGCCTCCCGTGAGCTCGATGCGGATGGCCAGCCGGTGATCACGGAAGAAAAGTATGTCGAGTTCTATGGCATGAGTTCCCAGGCCGCCAACGAGAAGCATTTTGACGGGCTGGGTTTCTGGCGCGCCAGCGAGGGGCGCGAAGTCCTCCTGCCCTACCGGCCGTCGCTTGATGAGACCATTCGTGATCTCTTTGGAGGGCTGCGCAGCGCCTGCACCTACCTTGGCGCGCCCGACATCGCCTCGCTGCCCGCCTGCACCCGCTTTGTGCGCTGCAATGATACGCACAACCGGCTCTTCGAGGACTACCCGGCCCTCGAACGGTAGGTCATCGGTCGAACGGTCGTCATCGGGAATCTCCGGACCCATCGTCGGGTCCCGGGGCCGACGCGTCATCACGGGGCCGTGGACCGCCGTGCCGCCGGACAGGTGTGGCAAGTCCAGCTGTCAGGACAATCCCGCTCCCGATCGCCAGCATGCCAACGATATGGTAACCGTACAGGGTCTCGCTCAGGAACAGGACACCGAGGACGGCGGCAAAGACCGGGATGAGATTCATGTAGATGCCGGCAATGTTGGGACCGACCTCCGCCACACCCCGGATCCAGAGGGCCAGGGCCAGGGCGCCGGCGACCGGGCCGATATAGACCAGAGCGCCGAGAGCCGCCCAGGAGAGCGTGGCCGGCCCGACGATCAGGCCCTCGATGATGGCAAGGAGGGTGAGGGCGGGCAGGGCAAACAGCAGCTGGATGGTGAGCGATTCGAACGGGGTGAACGGGAGCGGATTCCGTTTGAGAAGCGTGGAATACAGCGCCCAACTGGTTGTCGCCACCAGCACCAGGAGATCGCCCCAGACGAAATCGAGCTGCAGCAGGGCACCGGGATGGCCTTGCGCAAGGACGATGACGGCCCCGAGTCCAGCCAACCCGACGGCCCCGAGATGGACCGGAGTCATGGGGTGGGCCAGCAGCATCCAGGACAGGACCAGGATCATGATGGGTGACAGGGTCTGCCAGAGCCCGGCGTTGATGACGGTGGTTGTCTGCAAGCCGTAGTAGAGAACCGAGCTGAAACAGGTAACACCGAATGTCGAGAGCATGAGGATACCCCGCCAGCGTTGGCGGATGATCGGCCACCGGGATATGAGCGGGCGGCAGGTCAGGGGCAGGATGATGAGGACAGACAGCGTCCACCGCCACAGCGACAGCTGGACCGGTGGGATTTCGTCAATGGTGATCCGGGCAAAGACGATGTGCCCGGCCCACAACAGCGGAGGCAGGAGCAGCAGCAGATAGGGAGCGAGGCGCTGGAGGGATGTTGTCGCCATGACTCCCAAGGCACGCCATCCCTCCCAGCGACGGGCCATCAGCCGAACACCAGGGTCGGCAACCCGAGAATCAGCATGGGGAAAGCGATGCAGAGGCTGAGGCAGAGCATCATCAGCAGGACAAAGGGGATGACCGAGCGATAGATCGCTCCGGTCGTGATCCGGGGCGGCACAACCCCTTTGAGATAGAAGAGGTTGAAACCAAAGGGCGGTGTCAGGAAGCCAATTTCCATGGCGATGATGAACAGCACACCGAACCAGATGGGATCAAAGCCCAGCGCCGTGACAATCGGCGCCATGATCGGCACGGTGATCATGATGATACCGGTGGTTTCCATGATCATGCCGAGCAGGAGCAGGAGCCCCAGCATGCCAATGAGGACGACATACCGATTGATGCCAAGGGCCATGACGGCCGCCTCGATCAGGGATCCGGCCCCCATGCCCGTATAGAGCGAAGCAAAGGCGGCGGCACCGATCACGATCCAGAAGATCATCATCGAGAGTCTGAGTGTCTGCAGCGCTGCCTCTTGAATGAGGCGCGGGGTCCAGCCGCGCTGCAGGCAACTGGCACCAAGGGCACCGATCGCCCCCAGCGCCGCCGCTTCGGTGATGCTGGCCAGGCCGGCAAGAATCGAGCCCAGAACAGCCATGACAAGCCCGGCGGGGACCATCAGCGTCCTGAGGGCTGTCATTGCCCGGGTCAGCGTCAGGTGCCCGGTCCGGGCTGCCCCGGGGGCAAGGTCTGGATTGGTGCCGGTCCGGATGATGATGTAGACGATGAACAGGCCGGCAAGGACCAGGCCGGGCACGATACCCCCCACGAAGAGCTGGCCGATGGATACCCCGGCCACCATGCCATAGATGATCATGGTCACGGACGGGGGGATGAGGATCCCGAGCGAGCCGCCAGCCGCGATCGAACCGAGGGCCAGACGGGTGTTGTAGCCCTGGGTGAGCATGGCCGGCAGGGCCAGGAGTCCCATGGCGACCGTGGCAGCACCGGAGATACCGGTCATGGCAGCGAAGATCGTGCAGATCAGGATCGTGCCGATCGCGAGTCCACCCGGTTGGGCCCGGAAGAGAGTTCCCAGTGACTCAAACAGTGCCGCAGCAATCCTCGATCGCTCCAGCATGCTGGCCATGAAGACAAAGAGCGGCACGGCCAGGAGCTCGAATGAGGAGGCCAATCCCCAGGACTTCAACACGAGCAGCCCCAGCGCCTGCGGGCCCCAGAACAAGGCAATGAAGAGCGCACTCAGGCCGCCAAGGGCCACACCGATGGGTACACCGAGGGCCAGGGCCAGGGCCATGCTTCCGAACAGGAGTCCTGAAAAGAGTCCGGCCTCCATTGATCACATCCCGGAAGGTGGGATCTTCCGGGGGGCATCGGGTTGCCGGTCGCTGAGGTCGGCAAGGCATTTGATGACGTGCGAGAGCCATGCGAGGGCAAGAAGAGTGGCACCGGCCGGGATGGCGAGTTTGGCCGGCCAGACCCGACCATTCCAGGTCGCGGTGGCCGTGGTCTCGCCGAGCGCGAAGGCCTGCAGACCGAAGGCCAGGCCCTCGACGATCATGACGGTGAGGAACGGGACCATCAGCGCCGAACTGACCAGGAGATCAACCAGCGCCTGTTCCCGTCGACCAAGGCGCGCAAACAGGATGTCGACCCGCACGAAGGCCCCGACCCTCAGGGCCCAGGCCCCACCGAGAAACACATAAAAGACCAGGGCCCAGCGACAGAGATCCAGGGCCCAGTCCAGGGGCCGGTTGAAGGCCGAATGCATGACAACATCAAGAGCGATGATCCCCATGATGGGGAAGATCACGAAGGCGGCCCCCTGACCGATCAGGGCGATGAGAGAGTCGATCCAGCCCGCCAGATGCTGGAGCCGGACCAGCAGGCGGTGGCGTGGGCCCCTCAAGAGACTGGCCCCTCAAGAGACTGGTGTACGGTGGAGGGCCGACCACACCCGGCCCGGCAGGTCAGGCATCATGAGGGATACCGATGACGACCCGGTGTGATCGCGGCGAACCCGACAGGTGGCATGGCTGGCGCCGCGGATGGGGGCAATGGCCTGACACATGGACCGGTTCTCCATGGGGATGGCGGGGCACTGCCTGCGCCATAATGGGTCGAGGCCTGAATCACAAGGAACACAACGTGCCCCTTGCGCCGCCGGTGTGTCCCGGCGGGTGGGCACAGGGATGGGGGTTCAGCGTCCGAGTTCGGCGAGATAGTCCTCGAGGAGCGCCACGGCCCGGGCCGTGCGTTCATCG
This sequence comes from Paracoccaceae bacterium, assembly GCA_965215545.1. Lineage (GTDB taxonomy): Bacteria > Pseudomonadota > Alphaproteobacteria > Rhodobacterales > Rhodobacteraceae > MPNP01. Next base: position 1,557,521 of record OZ244066.1, on the reverse strand, counting down.
TGTTCGGCATAGGATGCCCAGATGGCCCGCGCCTTGCGCTGCATGGCCAGCCATTCGTTGTCCGGAATGGTCAGGAACACCATGCCTGACTCCTCGAGTTCCCGCCGCGCGAGTCCCCGGGACTGCGCGGTGAGGGTCTGGTACTTGACGGAGGCCAGTTTGGCAGCCCCCTCCATGATGGCCTGGAGATCCGGCGGCAGGGAGTCCCAGACTGCCTGGTTCACAATGATGTGGTTGTTGGGCGCCGGCATCGGAGCGGGCTTGATGTAGTAACGGGCGACCTCGTGCAGGCCCTGGGCCAGATTCTGCGATTCGTCCCCCCAGCGCACTGCATCCACGTGACCGGTGGCAAGGGCTGTGTAGATCTCGCCGGCCCCGAGATTGACCGCTTCGGCCCCGAGGGCCTGCCACCATTCGGCCTCGATGCCGAAACCGCGGATTGTCTTGCCGACGAAATCATCAGCGGACTGCAGGGGAACCCGGGAGACCAGCTCCCAGGGCGAACCGATGTTGGGGGCCAGATAGTAGACACCGTGTTCGGCATAGGCTTCGCGCACGATGGCAAGAAACCCTTTCTCATAAAAGAAGGCATTGCGTTCCCAGGCGTTGGCTTCCGCCCCGGGAACCCCCGACTCGAGGATCGCGATCGGGCCCATCTTGCCGGCAAAATACCCGCCGGTGGTGAGACCGAGATCGACAATGCCCGCCGCGACGGCCTCGAGACCCTCGCTGGGTGGGAAAATGGCATTGGCGGGAAAGAGCTGGATTTCGATACGACCGCCGGACATCGCCGCGACATCCTTGACGAACTCCTCCATCGACACATACGGGGTGAGACCCGCACCCATGTTTGTCTGCATCCGCAGCACATGATCCGCGGCTGCCGCTGGCAGGCCCGCGAGTCCCAGACAGGCCCCAAGACAGAGAGCCATGCGTCGGGGGGCACCGCGACAGTGGCGCAGGAGGCGGGGGACGGTGCGTGCTGCCGCGCCGGAATCACTCATTGGATCACGCGCAGCCGCAGCACGGTTCGGGACAGGAGATGGCATCAGTGCCCGGCGTCAAGTGTCCTGGCGATGGCCGCGGCAATCGACGCGATCGAGCCATCGGCCGGGACCTGTCGGAGCAGGCCGGCCCGATGATAATAACCCGTGATCGGCGCGGTCTGGCGATAATACTCAAGCAGCCTGACCTGGAGGGACTCCGCATTGTCATCCGCCCGGCGCCTGAGGGGTCCATCGCAGGAATCGCAGCGTCCGGGCCGGGCTGGCGGGCTGGCGGTCTCATGGTAGCTGGCGCCGCAGGCGCCGCATGAGAGGCGTCCCGTGATCCGGGTCACGAGTTTCTCGACATCGACCGTCAGTTCGATGGCCACATCAATGTGCTGGTTGCCTGTCTCAAGCAGGGCATCAAGGGCATCGGCCTGCCGCAGGGTCCGGGGAAATCCATCAAAGATGAAATCACCACCCGGGCGGCGCTTGAGCTGCTCGGCAATGAGATCAATGACGATCCCGTCGGTGACCAGTTCGCCGGCATCCATGATGGCGGCCACCCGTTGGCCGAGCTCGGAACCGGAGGCGCGGGCCTCCCGCAGCATATCCCCGGTCGAAAGCTGGATCATCTCCCGCTGGGCAACGAGGAGTCCTGACTGCGTCCCCTTCCCCGACCCCGGGGGGCCGAGCAATACGAGGGTCATCGAAGTCGACTCACGCGTTTCCGTCGTTTGCCGCGCAACTGGGCCTTGTTGATCAGGCCCTCATACTGGTGGGCCATGAGATGGGACTGGACCTGGCTGACCGTGTCCATGGTCACTGACACCACGATCAGGACCGATGTGCCACCGAAGTAGAAGGGGATGGCGAGTTCCGAGCGCAGGATCTCGGGGAGGATGCAGACCAGGGACAGATAGGCCGAGCCGAGGACGAGGATGCGGTTGACGACATAGTCGAGATACTCGGCCGTGTGCTGGCCGGGCCGGATGCCGGGAATGAAGCCGTTCTGGTTCTTGAGGTTGTCGGCCACATCCTCGGTCTTGAACGTCACATTCTGGGTGTAGAAGTAGCAGAAGAAGACGATCATCACGACGAAAAAGAGCAGATAGAGGGGCTGGCCCGGACCAAAATACGCCAACAGCGTCGACATGAAGGGATTGGTCGAATTCCCTGAAAACGTGGCCACCGTCGTGGGCAGCAGCAGCAGCGAGGAGGCAAAGATCGGCGGAATGACGCCCGAGGGGTTGACCTTGACCGGCAGATAGGACGACCCGCCCTGGAAGACCTTGTTGCCCTGTTGACGGCGTGGATAATTGATCTGGATGCGCCTGAGCGCCCGTTCCACATAGACAACACAACCCACCACCGCGACCACCATCAACAGGACCCCGACGATCACGAAGGGGGAGAGGACGCCGGACCGCCCCTGACTGAAGAACTGGGCCAGGGCAGCCGGGATCTCGGCAATGATGCCGGCAAAGATGATCAGCGAAATGCCATTGCCGATGCCGCGGGCCGTGATCTGCTCACCGAGCCACATCAGCATCATGGTCCCGCCGACGAGGGTGATGACGCAGGCAATCCGGAAATACCAGCCGGGATCGATGACCAGATTGCCGGTCTCGAGGCTGACAGCCAGACCGTAGGCCTGGAAGGTGGCCAGGAACACGGTCCCGTAGCGGGTGTACTGGTTGATCTTCTTGCGGCCCTGCTCGCCTTCCTTCTTCAACTGGGTCAGGCTCGGCACCATGGCCACCATGAGCTGCACGATGATGGAGGCTGAGATGTAGGGCATGATCCCGAGGGCAAAGACGCCCATGCGTCCGATGGCACCACCGGTGAACATGTTGAGCATGCCACCGATGCCCGAGGATGCCTGTTCGACAAATTCGCGCAGGGCAATCGTGTCGATCCCCGGCACCGGGATATAGGTCCCGATGCGGTAGACAATCAGCAGGCCGAGGGCAAAGAAGATACGATGACGCAGTTCCGTTGCCTTGCCAAAGGATCGCCAGCTGATGTTCGCGGCCATCTGTTCTGCTGCAGATACCATCGGGGTCCCCTATCTGTGTCTGTTCACGATGACGGATTGGCAGGCACTATGCCGCATGTCCAGCCAGATTGCCAACGCCTGGCCCGATCATTCATCAGCCGGTGCGGTTCCGTCCATGGCTGCCGGTGCATCCCCCGCGACCCCGGATGCGGACTCCGGCTGGGTCCCGGACGTGGTGGCACCGAGGCGAACGGTGCCTCCGGCAGCCTCGATGGCCTTGATGGCGCCGGCGGAAGCGCCGGTGACGGTAATGGTGAGAGCGGCGGTGATGGCGCCCTTGCCAAGGAGACGGATGCCATCCCGGCGGCGGCGGACCAGACCACAGTCAATGAGGGTGGTCTCATTGATCTCGCTGGCGGGATCCACCTGGCCACGGTCAATGGCCTGCTGGAGGGCACCGACATTCACGATCGCCATGGTTCGGCGGTTGATGTTGTTGAAGCCGCGCTTGGGGAGACGCTGATAGATCGGCATCTGGCCCCCCTCGAAACTCCCGAGGGCGACGCCCGAGCGGGACTTCTGGCCTTTCATGCCCCGCCCGGCGGTCTTGCCGAGACCGGATCCCGGTCCCCGTCCCCGCCGCTTGCGGGTCTGGCGGGCCCCGGCGTTGTCTCGCAACTCATGCAGTTTCATGTCTCTCTCCTGGCGCGTCCTGGCAGCGGTCCGTATCCACGATGCGGACCAGATGGGGAATCTTGGCGATCATCCCCCGGATGGCCGGGGTGTCCTCGAGCTCGCGCACCCGGTTCATCTTGTTCAGGCCAAGGCCCACGAGCACCCTGCGCTGGTTGGCTGGGCGGCGAATGGGTGAACCGATCTGTTGAACCTTGATCTTGCCAGTCATGGACTCCTCCTCATCCGGCCGGAGCTTCAGCCGGCTCACGGTGCAGGATCTCGGCCACCTTCTTGCCCCGGCGCCGCGCTACGGCCCGGGGGCTGGTGATCTTGCCGAGAGCGTTGAGGGTGGCCCGGATCATGTTGTAGCGATTCTGCGAGCCAATGGACTTGGCGACAACATCCTGGACACCGAGCATTTCAAAGACCGCCCGGGCCGGACCGCCGGCGATGATCCCGGTTCCCGGTGGCGCCGTGCGCAGGATGACCTTGCTGGCGCCATGCTGACCCTCGGCATCATGGAACAGGGTGCGTCCCTCCTTCAATGCGATGCGCTGCAGGTTGCGCCGGGCATTCTGGGTGGCTTTCCGGACCGCCTCGGGAACCTCCTTGGCCTTGCCCTTGCCAAATCCAACCCGGCCATTCTGGTCACCGACAACGACCAGGGCGGAAAAGCCGAACCGTTTGCCCCCCTTGACTGTCTTGGATACGCGGTTGATGGCGACGAGTTTGTCGGCGTAGTCGCCCGACTCCTCGCGGTCCTTGCGGAACATGTCCCGTGCCATTGTCTTCTCCCGTCAGAATTGCAGGCCACCGGCCCGCGCGGCCTCGGCGAGGGCCTTGATGCGACCGTGATAGCGATAGCCGCCTCGATCGAAATAGCATTCCTTGATGCCCGCCGAGGCTGCCCGCTCGGCAAGGGCCGTCCCGATGGCCCCGGCAGCCGTCACATTGCCACCGGACGCGATGTCCATGCCCTTCTCGAGCGAGGAGGCCGAAGCCATCGTCCGGCCCTGCTCATCATCGATCAGCTGGGCACTGATGTGGTTGTTGGAGCGAAACACCGACAGGCGCACACGCCCGCGGGCGTTCGACTTGAGATGGTTGCGGACCCTGAGGCGCCGTCGCTGGAATTTGGTGGATTTCCTGATTGCCATGATCCTGCTTCTTCTTGCCCTGTTCCTACTTCTTCTTGCCCTGCTTGCGGAATATGTATTCGTCCCGATAGCGGATCCCCTTGCCCTTGTAGGGTTCGGGGGGCCGCCAACGGCGGATTTCGGCGGCCAGCTGTCCCACCTGCTGCTTGTCATTGCCTTCCACGATGATCTGGGTGCTGGTCGGGGTCGTGACGGTCAGGCCGTCAGGAATCTCGATGATCACATCGTGACTGAACCCCAGCGCCATCTTCAGTGTCCTGCCCTGCATGGCGGCCCGATACCCCACACCCTGGATCTGCAATTCCCGCCTGAACCCTTCAGTCACCCCGAGGATGCCGTTGTTGATGAGGGTCCGGCACATGCCCCAGTTGACCCGACTCTGCTTGCTGCCCGAGCGCGGCACCAGGGTGATCTGCTTCTCGTCAAGCCGGATATCCACCTCACCGTTGGCCGGAACGGACTGGCTCCCGCGGGGGCCGGTCACCACGATCGAATCATCCCTGGCCTCAACCGAAACCCCCGAGGGGATGGGAATGGGCACCTTGCCGATTTTGGACATGCTCGTTTACCTTGAGGTCAGGATCCCGACAGCGGGCTCACTAGAAGACAGTACAGAGAATCTCGCCACCGAGTTTGGCCGAGCGGGCCTCCCCGTCCGACATGACGCCGCGCGAGGTTGAAACGATGGCCACACCCAGGCCCTGCCGGACCAGGGGCAGATCCCTGGCACTCGAATAGACCCGGCGCCCCGGTTTGGAAATGCGCTTGATCTCGACGATGGCCGGATCGCCATTATGGTATTTGAGACTGATTTCCAGCTCACCCTGCGGCGTTGCGGTCTCCAGAGCCTCATAGCCCCGGATATAGCCCTCGCTCAGCAGCACATCGAGAACCCACTTCCGCAGTTTCGAGGACGGGCTGCGCACCGTTGAACGGCGGCGGGTCTGGCCGTTGCGGATGCGGGTCAGCATATCACCAAGCGGATCGGTAAGTGCCATGTCTGTTCCCCCTACCAGCTTGACTTGACCATGCCGGGGATCTGGCCGGAGCCCCCGAGTTCGCGGACGGCAATCCGGGAAATCTGCAGTTTCCGGTAGTAGCCCCGGGGCCGACCGGTCTGCTGGCACCGATTGTGGAGGCGGGTGGCCGAGGAATTCCGCGGCAGTTTGGCCAGTTTCAGACTGGCCTTGAACCGCTCATCCATCGGCAGGTCCCGATCCTGGGTCACCGCCTTGAGCCGGGCCCGGGCCGGGGCATATTTTTGTACCATACGCTGCCGCTTGCGCTCGCGTTCCACCATCGATTGTTTTGCCATGTGCCGTGTGTCTCCCTCTTGCCTGTGTGCCACGCTTGTCTGCATGACCGCGTTATTGCCTGAAGGGCATGTTCATGCGGGCCAGCAGGCTCCTGGCCTCGGCATCCGACCGTGCTGTCGTACAGATCGACACGTCCATGCCCAGGATGTCCTGAACCGTGTCATAATCGATTTCCGGGAAGACGATATGCTCCCGCAAACCGAGTGAGAAGTTGCCATGCCCGTCAAATGATCTGGGGCTCAGCCCCCGGAAATCCCGCACCCGAGGCAGGGCAATGGTGATGAGCCGATCAAGGAACTCATACATGCGCGCGCCCCGCAGGGTGACCTTGGCTCCGATCACCATACCGGCCCGCAGACGAAACGTCGCAATCGAAACCCTGGCCCGGGTCACGACAGCCTTCTGCCCGGCAATGAGGGTCAGTGCCGCGGCGGCGGCACTGGCTTTCTTGGAGTCCTTGACCGCGTCACCGACCCCGATGTTGAGTGTCACCTTGGTCACCCGCGGAATCATCATCGCGTTGCGATACCCGAACTCCTCGGTGAGAGCGGAGCGGATCTCGTTTTCATACATCGCCTTCAGGCGGGGTGTCGCACTAGCCATCAATCACTGCTCCTGTCCGCTTGGCATACCGGACCTTCCGGCCATCCTCGAAACGGAATCCGACCCGGGTCGGCAACCCATCGGCTGGATTGACGAGGGCGACATTGGAGATGTCGATCGGCAGTTCAATCGGTTTGCGCCCCCCATCCTCGCTGGGTGTCTGTTTCTGATGCTTGATGGCGATGTTGAGCCCGGCCACGATGACCGTACCCCGCGCCCGGTCCACCGCGAGCACTTCCCCGCTGCGCCGGATATCCTTGCCGGTCATCACCATGACCGTGTCACCCTTTTTGATCCTGGCAGCCATCAGAGCACCTCCGGGGCCAGGGAAATGATCTTCATGAACCGACGGGCGCGCAACTCGCGCACCACCGGCCCGAAGATCCGGGTTCCGATGGGCTCATCATTGGCATTCAGGATGACAGCGGCATTGCGGTCGAACCGGATCGCCGTGCCGTCATCGCGCCGGACCTCCTTGGCGGTCCGGACCACCACCGCCCGCCGGACATCACCCTTCTTGACGCGACCGCGCGGGATGGCTTCCTTGATGGATACGATGATGATGTCGCCAACGGATGCGAACCGCCGCCGGGAGCCGCCCAGCACCTTGATGCACTGCACCTTGCGGGCACCCGAGTTATCGGCAACATCCAGATTCGTCTGCATCTGGATCATGGCATGTCTCCCGACCTGTGGGGTCCGTCACATGGCCCCAGGGTTTCGTTCAAATGTGACAGGATCCGAGCGGACTCAGGACTCCTGTCCGACCACCTCCCAGCACTTGGTCTTCGACCGGGGTGGACACTCCCGGATGCGAATCACATCACCGACCTGGGCCGACCCGGTGGCATCGTGGGCCCGGTAACGCTTGGATTTCCTGACCGTCTTTTGCATGACAGGATGCATGAACCGCCGCTCGACTCGCACCGTGATCGTGCCTTCGGACTGGCTCTTGACGACCTTGCCGGTCAGAATCTTCCGTGGCATCACCCTGACTCCCCATTGTGCCCTGACTCCCCATTGGCCCGCCTCGCCCGCAGCACGGTCTCGACCCGGGCCACATCCCGACGCACATCGCGGATGCGGGCCGTGTTGGTGAACTCCCCGGACACCAGCTGGAAGCGGATGTTGAACAGTTCCTGCTTCAGTTTCAGGCGTTGATCGTCGAGTTCGTCGAGGGTCATGTCCCGCAATTCATTCGCTTGCACCGTTCCATTCTCCACCCGCTACCAGTCGAGCCGACGCACAATGCGCGACTTGACCGGGAGTTTCATGGCGGCCAGCCGCAGGGCCTCCCGCGCCACACCATCAGCCACACCATCGATCTCGAACATCACCCGTCCGGGCTTGACCCGGGCCGCCCAGTATTCAACAGCCCCCTTGCCCTTGCCCATCCGGACCTCGGTGGGTTTCTTGGAGATGGGCACATCGGGAAAGATCCGGATCCAGACCCGCCCCTGGCGTTTCATGTGCCGGGTCATCGCCCGACGGGCCGCCTCGATCTGGCGCGCCGTGATCCGCTCGGGCTGCAGGGCCTTGAGACCATAGGAGCCGAAATTGATATCCGTCCCACCCTTGGCCTTGCCATGGATGCGGCCTTTGTGCTGTTTGCGATACCGCGGTTTCTTGGGCTGCAACATGGTGTCTACTTCCGTCCGCCGCGGTACCGGGTGGTCATGATCCCGTCCCGCAACTGCTGTTCACGCCGATCCCGGGCCATGGGATCATGCTCCATGATCTCGCCCTTGAAGATCCAGACCTTGACACCGATGACCCCGTAGGGCGTCGATGCCGTCGCCCGGGCAAAATCAACATTGGCCCGCAGTGTGTGCAGGGGCACACGGCCTTCGCGGTACCATTCCGTCCTGGCGATCTCGGCCCCGCCGAGCCGGCCCGCCACGTTGACCCGGACCCCGATGGCCCCCATCCGCATTGCGCTCTGGACCGAGCGTTTCATCGCCCGACGGAAGGAAACCCGCCGCTCGATCTGCTGGGCCACGGACTCCCCGACCAGCTGGGCATCGGTTTCCGGTCGCTTGACCTCGACGATGTACAGCCCCAGTTCGGAGTCGGTGAACCTGGCGAGTTTGTCCTTCAGCGGTTCGATATCGGCGCCCATCTTGCCGACAATGGCACCGGGGCGGGCGGAATGGATCGTCACCCGGCACTTCTTGTGCGGCCGTTCGATGATGACCCGACTGACCCCGGCCGCGTAGCATTCCTTCTTGATGAACTGGCGGATCTTGAGATCCTCCTGCAGCATCGGTCCAAAATCATGCTTGTTGGCATACCAACGGCTGTCCCAGGTCCGGTTGACCTGCAACCGCATGACGATCGGATTGACCTTCTGTCCCATCAGGCGGCCTCCTCGATTTCACGCACCACGATGGTCAGCTGCGAGAACGGCTTCTTGATGCGGCCCATGCGCCCGCGGGCCCGGGCCCGGAATCGTTTCATGACAATGTTCTTTCCTACAAAGGCCTGGCTCACAACCAGCCGATCCACATCGAGATCATAATTGTTCTCGGCATTGGCGATCGCCGAGTTCAGCGTCTTCAGCACATCCCCGGCAATCCGGCGCTTCGAGAAACGCAGACTGGCCAGGGCCTCTTCCACATGCTTGCCCCGGATCATCCCCGCCACAAGGTTCAGTTTCTGGGGCGAGATGCGCAGCATGCGGGTCATGGCCACGGCCTCATTCGCATCCAGTCGCTTGGTCAGTCCGGACTTGGCCATCGTCAGCTCCGGCGGACCTTCTTGTCGGCACCGTGACCATGGAATGTCCGGGTCGGGGCATATTCACCGAATTTCTGTCCGATCATGTCCTCCGTGACCAGAACCGGGATATGCTTGCGGCCGTTGTGCACCCCGAAAGTCAGGCCCACGAACTGGGGCAGGATCGTTGAGCGGCGTGACCAGATCTTGATCACATCGTGCCGCCCGGCCTCCTTGGTCCGCTCGGCCTTCCTGATGACATCCTTGTCAACGAAGGGTGCTTTCCAGACTGATCGTGGCATCAGCGTCGTCCCTTTCTCTGCGTCCTGCGCCGCCGGAGAATATACTTGTCGGTCTGCTTGTTGTTGCGGGTCCGGACTCCCCGGGTGTATTTGCCCCATGGTGTCACCGGATGCCGACCCCCACTGGCCTTGCCCTCACCGCCGCCATGCGGATGATCCACCGGATTCATCGCCACACCCCGGACCGCGGGCCGCCGCCCCCGATAGCGGGACCGGCCCGCCTTGCCAAGATTGGTGTTGGCATTGTCGGGATTCGAGACCGCCCCCACCGTGGCCATGCAGTCCTCCGGGACAACCCGCAACTCACCCGAGGAGAGTCGCAGCTGGGCCATGCCCCCATCCCGACCAATGAACTGGGCATAGGCCCCGGCTGCCCTTGCCAACTGGCCGCCCTTGCCCGGTTTCATTTCCACATTATGGACAATCGTGCCAATCGGCATGCCGGAAAACGGCATGGCATTGCCCGGTTTGATGTCAGCACGTGCCGCTGCCACGATCGTGTCCCCGACCGCGAGCCGCTGCGGGGCCAGAATATAGGACTGGTCACCGTTGCCGTAGCTCACCAGGGCGATGAAGGCCGTCCGGTTCGGGTCGTATTCGAAGCGGACGACCCGGGCCGGATCGTCAAAACGGTTCCGTCGGAAATCGATCGTCCGATAGCGACGCTTGGCCCCGCCGCCCCGGTGGCGGACCGTGATGCGGCCACTGTTGTTCCGTCCCCCGCTGGCTGCCTGGCCCCGGGTCAGGGCCTTGACCGGCTCACCCTTCCACAGATGCGAGCGGTCAACGAGCACCAGGCCGCGCTGGCCGGGCGTGGTCGGATTGTAGGACTTGAGACTCATGCCCGGCCCCCGGTATCGATCGTATAGCCAGGTGCCAGGCGGACAAAGGCCCGCTTGGTGGAACGGCGGCGGCCGGCGACACCCCGGAAGCGGACGCTCTTGCCCTTGCGGATCAGCGTGTTGACACTGTGGACCTTGACCTTGAAGATCGCTTCAACCGCCTCGCGGATCTCGCGCTTGTCGGCATCCATCGCCGTCTCGAACACGATGGTGTTCGCGGTCGAGGCCTGGGTTGACTTCTCGGTCAGGACAGGCCGGCGCAGGAGGTCGTAGTGACGGGCGGTGGCGGTCATGCGAGCCGTTCCTCCAGGGCCTTGATGCCAGCCAGCGTAATGGCAATCCGGGAGTGGCGGAGGATGTCGTAGACATTGGCACCCTGGCCGGGAATGATGTTGACGCCCTTGAGATTGCGACCGGCCCGCAGGAAGTCCTGATTGACCTCGGTGCCGTCAATGACGAGCACCTGCTTCCAGCCAAGCGCCTTCAGCGTGGCCGCCAGACTCGCTGTCCTGGCCTCGACCGGCGCGGCATCCTTCAGGACAACCAGCGCATCGGTACCGGCCTTGGCGGACAGGGCATGGCGCAGGCCGAGTTTCCGGATCCGCTTGGGCAGGGAGTGGGCATGACTCCGGGGCACCGGCCCCTTGTAGGCACCCCCCTTGCGGAAGATGGGCGCATTGCGATCCCCGTGCCGCGCTGACCCGGTCCGTTTCTGCGGCACGACCTTCCGACCCGAATAGTTGCCCTCCGAGCGGGTCCTGGCCTTGTGGGTTCCCTGACGCCGCCTGGCCAACTGCCAGCGGACCACCCGGTGCAGGATATCCCGACGCGGCTCGAGACCAAAAATGGCATCCGGGAGTTCCACCTCCCCGGCATCCTCGGCACTGAGGGTTGTCACCGGGCGTTTCATGGAGTCGTCTCCGCATCCGGGTCTGCCGATGGGTCACCATCGGATGCCTCGACTGGCGCTGCTGCTGCCTCAGGATCACCGGGATCGGCAGCGAGGGCCTCGCCATCTGTCGGAACCTCGGCATCCGGGGGAGCCGCGTCGGTGGCTTCCCCAAGGGTTGCCTGCCCGGCGGCAGTGTCCCGCAGCGCGGCGGGATGGGGTGCGGCATCGGGAACCTGTTGCTTGATGGCATCCCGGACAGTGACCCAGCCGCCCGGTGCCCCGGGAATCGCACCCTTGATGAGGATCAGGCCCTGTTCGGCATCGGTCCGGATGATTTCAAGATTCTGGGTCGTGACCGTGGCGGCACCCAGATGACCCGCCATCTTCTTGCCCTTGAAGACCTTGCCCGGGTCCTGACACTGACCGGTGGAACCATGTGAGCGGTGACTGATGGAGACGCCGTGACTGGCGCGCAGACCCGCGAAGTTGTGCCGTTTCATGGCCCCGGCAAATCCCTTGCCGATCGAGGTGCCGGTCACGTCGACACGCTGGCCGGGCAGGAAGTGTTCGGCCGTGATTTCAGCCCCGACCACAATGAGATTCTCGGGAGACACCCGGAATTCGGCCAGTTTGCGCCGGGGCTCACATCCTGCCTTGGCAAAATGCTGGCGCATGGCCTTGGATGTCCGGGAGGCCTTGGCCGACCCCACACCGAGCTGGACCGCTGTGTAGCCATCCCGCTCCTCGGTCCGCTGGGCGGTGACCCGCAGACCATCCATGTGCAGGACCGTCACGGGAATCTGGCGCCCATCCGCCTGGAACACCCGTGTCATGCCGAGTTTCTGCGCGATGATACCGGTGCGCATCCTGCGACTCCTAGACCTTGAGCTCCACGGCCACACCGGCGGCCAGATCGATCTTCATCAGCTCATCGACAGTCTTGGTCGTGGGCTCGAGAATGTCGATCATGCGCTTGTGGGTGCGGATCTCCAGCTGTTCACGGGACTTCTTGTTGACATGCGGTCCACGCAGCACGGTGAATTTCTCGATCCGGTTCGGCAGGGGAATCGGGCCCCGGACCTGGGCACCGGTCCCCTTGGCCGTCTCCACGAGTTCCCTGGCACAGGCATCAAGCACTCGATAGTCGAAGGCCTTGAGATGGATCCGGATGTTACGCGGTGACTGATTCATGGCCCGTTTCCCTGCACGTGTTCCTGCGTCCCCTGCAAGTCAAAAACGGGCGCCTCATGCGCCCGTCCACTTCACTTGATGATCTTCGATACCACACCGGCCCCGACTGTGCGACCCCCTTCACGAATGGCAAAGCGCAGACTCTCCTCCATCGCGATGGGATTGATCAGTTTGACCTTGAATGACACATTGTCGCCAGGCATGACCATCTCCGTATCAGCCGGCAACTCGACCGTACCGGTCACGTCGGTGGTCCGGAAATAGAACTGGGGGCGATAGTTGGTGAAGAACGGCGTATGCCGGCCCCCTTCCGCTTTCTCGAGAATGTAGGCCTCGGCCTCGAACTCGGTATGCGGATTGACCGATCCTGGCTTGCAGAGCACCTGGCCGCGCTCGACATCCTCGCGCCCCACGCCGCGCAGGAGGGCACCGATATTGTCGCCAGCCTCACCCCGGTCAAGGAGTTTGCGGAACATCTCGACGCCGGTACAGGTTGTCTTGGACGTCTCACGGATACCAACGATTTCAATTTCATCGCCAACCTGGACCACGCCCCGCTCGACCCGGCCCGTGACCACCGTCCCCCGACCGGAGATCGAGAACACGTCCTCGATCGGCATCAGGAAGGGCTGATCGATCGGCCGGTCCGGCGTCGGAATGTAGCTGTCAACCGCCTCCATCAGCTGCTTGATGCTCTCGGCACCGATCGCGGCATCCCGGTCTTCCAGCGCCGCCAGGGCTGAACCCTGCACGATGGGAATGTCATCGCCGGGAAAATCATATTCGGTCAGCAAGTCCCGGATCTCGAGTTCAACGAGTTCGATCAGTTCCGGGTCGTCAAGCTGGTCAACCTTGTTCATATAGACCACCAGGGCCGGCACACCGACCTGACGGGCCAGCAGGATATGCTCCCGGGTCTGGGGCATGGGTCCATCGGCGGCACTGACCACGAGGATGGCGCCGTCCATCTGCGCGGCACCGGTGATCATGTTCTTGACATAGTCGGCGTGACCCGGACAGTCCACATGGGCATAATGCCGACTGTCGGTCTCATACTCGACATGGGCCGTGGCAATGGTGATCCCCCGTTCCTTTTCCTCGGGGGCGGCATCGATTGCATCGTAGGCCATAAACTCACCGAACTGCTTGGTGATGGCGGCCGTCAGCGTGGTCTTGCCATGGTCGACATGGCCGATCGTTCCCACATTCACATGCGGTTTTGTGCGTTCAAACTTTTCTTTCGCCATGAGTCATGCTCCCTGTCTGTCTCGTCCCGTTCCTGTATCCTGTCACGTCCGTATGTCGATCGCGTGTCGCCTGATGTGCCATGCGTCCCGGGTTTAGGCGTACTTGGCCTGGATTTCCTCGGAGATGCTCTGGGGGACGGCATCATAATGCGCGAACTGCATCGTGAAACTCGCCCGGCCCGATGACATCGACCGCAGGGTGTTGATGTAGCCGAACATGTTGGCCAGGGGCACCATGGCGGTGATGACCGTCACCGATACCCGGGATTCCTGGCCCTGGATCTGGCCCCGACGCTTGGTGAGATCACCGGTGACATTGCCGGTGTAGTCCAGCGGGGTGACCACCTCAACGGACATCATGGGCTCAAGCAGCCGGGCCCCGGCCTTGCGCAGGATCTCGCGCATCGCCGCCTTGGCGGCGATCTCGAAGGCCATCACCGAGGAGTCGACCTCGTGATAGGCCCCATCGATGAGTCGGACCTTGACATCGATCACCGGGAACCCGGCCAGCGGACCGGAATCCATGACCGACAGGATGCCCTTCTCCACACCGGGAATGTATTCCTTGGGAATGTTGCCACCCACGATCTCGGATTCAAAGGCAAAGCCTGCACCCAGCTCCTGGGGCTCGATCACCAGTTTCATGCGGGCGAACTGGCCGGCCCCACCCGTCTGCTTCTTGTGGGTGTAGTCGAGGTCGGCAACGTGCGAGATGGTCTCGCGATAGGCCACCTGGGGTGCCCCCACATTGGCCATCACCTTGAATTCCCGCTTCATGCGGTCAATCAGGATGTCGAGATGCAACTCGCCCATGCCTTTCATGATGGTCTGGCCCGATTCAAGATCGGTCTCGACCCGAAACGAGGGATCCTCGGCGGCGAGGCGACCGAGCGCCTGCGACATCTTTTCCTGGTCGGCCTTGGTTTTCGGCTCGACGGCAATCTCGATCACCGGATCCGGGAAGGTCATGGTCTCCAGCACGACCGGCTTGCCCTGGTTGCAGAGCGTGTCCCCGGTGGTTGTGGACTTGAGGCCCGCCAGAGCGATGATATCGCCGGCATGGGCCTCCTCGATCTCCTCGCGGTTGTTGGAGTGCATCATCATCATGCGCCCGACCCGTTCACGCTTTGACTTGGTCGAATTGAGCATGCTATCGCCCTTGGCGATCGTTCCCGCGTAGATGCGGGCAAAGGTCAGCGAGCCGACAAAGGGGTCGTTCATGACCTTGAAGGCCAGGGCGGCGAACGGCTCGTCATCATTGGCCTGACGGACGATGTTCCGGACCTCATCCTTGTCCGTGGGCGAAAACCCGGTACAGGGTGGCACATCAAGGGGCCCGGGCAGGAAGTCGATCACGGCATTGAGGAGCGGCTGCACCCCCTTGTTCTTGAAGGCCGAGCCCGCCAGCACCGGCACGAAATCCATACCCAGGCAACCCCGGCGAATCAGACTGCGCAACGCGTCGATGTCAGGCTCCTCGCCCTCGAGATACCGCATGGTGGCCTCATCATCGAGTTCGACAGCCGCCTCCACAAGTTTGACGCGCCATGCCTCGGCTTCATCCCGGAGCGAGTCCCGGACGTCCTGGATGGTCCATTTCGCCCCGAGATCCTCACCGGTCCATGTCCATTCCTTCATGGTCACGAGATCGACGATGCCGGCAAAGGAGTCCTCACTGCCGATGGGAATCTGGATCGGGACCGCCTTCGAATCGGTCCGCGACTCGATCATCCGGACACAATTGAAGAAATCGGCTCCAACCTTGTCCATCTTGTTCACCAGGACAATGCGCGGCACCGCGTAGCGATCCGCCTGCCGCCAGACCGTTTCGGTCTGCGGTTCGACCCCGGCATTGGCATCCAGGACGCAGATGGCGCCATCAAGCACCGCCAGCGAACGCTCGACCTCAATCGTGAAGTCGACATGTCCCGGGGTGTCGATGATGTTGAAGCGGAATTGCTGACCCTCGCGGGTCATGCCGTCCTCAGTGCGCGTCCAGAACGTCGTGGTGGCCGCCGATGTGATGGTGATCCCGCGTTCCTGCTCCTGCTCCATCCAGTCCATGGTGGCGGCACCGTCGTGCACCTCCCCGATCTTGTGGGACTTGCCGGTGTAGTACAGGACACGTTCGGTCGTGGTGGTCTTGCCGGCATCGATATGGGCCATGATGCCGAAGTTCCGGTACCGGGACAGTGGAAAGCTTCTGGCCATGACTCAAATCCCCACCGGTCCCGACTTACCAACGATAATGGCTGAATGCGCGGTTGGCCTCGGCCATCTTGTGGGTGTCCTCACGCTTCTTGACAGCCGCCCCGCGCTCGTTGACGGCGTCCATCAGCTCGTTGGCAAGGCGCTCTTCCATGGTGTTCTCCGAGCGGTTGCGGGCCGCGGCGATCAACCAGCGGATCGCCAGGGCATTGCGCCGCTCGGGGCGCACCTCGATGGGAATCTGGTAGGTTGAGCCCCCCACCCTGCGCGAGCGGACCTCGACGGAAGGCCGGACATTGTTGAGGGCCTCGTGGAAGGCCTCGATGGGATCCCGACGGATCTTGCGCTCAATCCGCTCAAGGGCGTTGTAGACGATACCCTCGGCCACGGCTTTCTTGCCGTCCTTCATGAGGTTGTTCATGAACTTGGTCAGCACCTTGTCGCCATAACGGGCGTCAGGGAGGACTTCGCGGACATCAGCCCGGCGGCGGCGTGGCATCGTTTCTGTTCCCTACTTGGGTTTTTTGGCGCCGTATTTCGAGCGGCGCTGGCGGCGATCCTCGACACCGGCCGTGTCACGGACGCCCCTGAGGACATGGTAGCGGACCCCGGGCAGGTCCTTGACGCGGCCGCCGCGGATGAGCACGACGGAATGTTCCTGCAGATTGTGCGATTCACCGGGAATATAGCAGATCACCTCGTACCCGCTGGTCAGGCGCACCTTGGCCACCTTCCGCATGGCCGAATTCGGCTTCTTGGGCGTGGTGGTGTACACGCGCGTGCAGACACCGCGGCGCTGGGGACAGCGCAACAGATGCACGGACTTCGAGCGACGGATCTTGGGCCGGCGCGGCTTGCGGATCAATTGTTGGATCGTCGGCATTGGCTCTCCGTCTCACCCCCAACCCTCAAAACAAACCCCATCGTTGGACAGACGGGGCAATTCAATCAGCAATTCGCGAAACACGGCCCCGTGCCGCGGAACACGTCCGAGACAAGGACCGTCAGGCAGATTACAATTCGCTGCCCGCCCAGATCAGGGCGGGAGGCGTCGCTGTAGCAGACTGCGCCCCGGTGTCAACAGCGAAACGCAGGGGCCGGCAAAAAAAATCCTGCCCCGATGACATCTTCATCACAATGACATCCTCGTCACGGTTCACGACCGGATAGACCAGCCGTCGTTGCAACCCGGCCCTCAGCCGCCGCTCTCGTCCCCGGCCTCGTCACCCCCGGCCTCGTCACCCTCATCGGGCAGGTTCGCAGCGCCAGGACCGGGATCACTGTCGAAGCTGAGAATGTCGGGTCCTGCATCATCCGAACCGCGTGTCCCGAGTTCATCGCTGCCGAGTTCATCGCTGCCGAGTTCATCGCTGCCGAGTTCATCGCTGATATCGGGCATGTCCTCATCGATATCGGCCAGGGCACCCTCATCAAAACTGCCGACCAGGGCCAGGCGTTCCTTTTCCTTCTCAAGGCGGATCACCTCATCGCGCTCGGCGGCGATGCGCTTGAGCTCGGCCGCGGCCCGACCGGTGCCGGCGGGAATCAGCTTGCCGACAATGACGCTTTCCTTGAGACCCTTGAGCTTGTCGATCCGTCCCTTGACGGCGGCATCCGTCAGCACCCGGGTCGTTTCCTGGAAGGAGGCCGCCGAGATGAAGGAACTCGTGCCCAGTGCCGCCTTGCTGATGCCAAGGATCACCGGCACCGAGTGTGCCTCACGCAACCCGTGCAGTCTGGCGGCCTTGTTGGTCTCCTCGAGCTCGGTGCGGTCGACGAGCTGTTCGTCAAAGAACACCGTGTCGCCCGGATCGGTCACCCGTTCCTTCTGCAGCATCTGGCGCAGGATCACCTCGATGTGCTTGTCGTTGATCCGCACACCTTGCAGAAGGTAAACATGCTGCACCTCATTGATCATGAAATCCGTCAGGGCATCGATCCCCTTGGATTCAAGGACATTCTGGGGGGACGGCGTGCCCTCGACGAGCGGATCGCCGCGGCGGACGCCATCGCCCTCCTGGACCGGCAGATGGATGCCATTGGGGACCCGGTAGGATTTGAGGACGATCGATTCGCCGCCCTTGTGTTCGACGATATTCACCACCCGGGTGGTCTTGTACTCACGCCCGAATTCCACGATCCCGTCGACCTCGGTCAGTACAGCCAGATCCTTGGGGGTCCGGGCCTCGAAGAGATCCGCCACCCGCGGCAGACCGCCGGTGATGTCCCGTGTCTTGGTGGTCCGGACGGGAAAACGGACGATTTCATCACCAGGCCGGATGGTCGCCCCTTCCTTGGTCCGGATGATGGCACCGATGGCCAGTTCGTGGATGAGCGGATTCCCGCTGTCCGTGCAGACGGGATCACCCGTGACCTCATCCACGATGACGATCGACGGTTTGAGCATCTCCCGATTCCGCCACTCGAATGCCATCCCTTTGGTCGGGCTGTCCTCGCGGACCACGGGGGTGAGGTCGCTGTCACCATCGGCATATTCGTAGAGCAGGTCCCCGATGCCAACCTCCTGGCCGTTCCGGACCTTGAGGATGGCGCGGGTCGGAATCTGGTGAGCCACCACCTCCTGGCCATGCTCGTTGGCGATCACGATCAGCATGTCATCACCGGTGGCGACGAGTTTTCTCGTGCTGTTATGGGCAAGAGTGGCGTTTTCAAACCAGGCCCGCCCACTGACATCCGAGCGATTGGAGGCCTGCGAGGTGGGGATCAGCCGATCAGGCTTGCGACCACCTCCCTGGGTGTTGACCACCTTTTCGGTGAAGCCGGCCTCCTCATTGGTATGTTCCGAAACCGTCGTTCCCTGGATGAGGTCGATATGGCGAATGAGACCGCCTTTCTCGGCATAGACACTGGTTGCATAGGGGTCCCACTCGAACATCCGGTGGCCCCGTTCAATCGACTCCCCATCGCCAACCAGCAGGGTGGAGCCGTAGGGGACCTTGTGCGTGAACAGGGTGCGGTCGTGGCTGTCAACGAGATTGATACGCATCGACCGGCTGACAACAATGGCCCGCCCCCCGGCGTCCTTGAGGGTCTGGGCATCCTCGAACCTGACCGTGCCCGCATAACTGGCCTGCACAAAGGACTTGTCTCCGGACTGCTGGGCAATCCCGCCGATATGGAAGGTCCGCATCGTCAGCTGGGTGCCCGGCTCGCCGATCGACTGGGCCGCCACAATGCCGACAGCCTCACCGACATTGACCTTGGTCCCCCGGGCCAGATCGCGCCCATAGCACTGCCCGCAGATCCCGTCCTCGGCCTCACAGGTCACCGGTGAGCGCAACAGGACCCGCTGGACACCCCGCCGCGAGATCTCGGCGGCCAGGGGACCATCGACCATGACGCCCCGGGCGGCCAGCGTCTCGCCACTCACGGGATCCAGGATATCCTCGGCCGGGACCCGACCCTCGATGCGTTCGGCAATGTCGACCAGCACATCGCCATCGGTGACGATGGAGGTGATGGTGATGCCCTGGCGGGTGCCACAATCCTCACTGCGGACAATGCAGTCCTGTGCGACATCCACGAGGCGGCGGGTCAGGTAGCCGGCATTGGCCGTCTTGAGGGCGGTGTCCGCCAGACCCTTGCGGGACCCGTGCGCCGAGTTGAAGTACTCGGCCACATTCAGGCCTTCCTTGAAGTTCGAGACGATCGGTGTCTCGATGATATCACCGGTTCCCTTGGCAATCAGGCCGCGCATCCCCGCCAGCTGCTTCATCTGGTCACGCGATCCCCGGGCTCCGGAATGGGTCATCATGTAGATGGAGTTGCGTTCCTGCTCGATGCCCGCGTCTACCTGCCGGCTTTCGATGGCACTCTCCATGAGTTTCTGGATGTCGTCGGTGCACGCGGCCCAGGCATCCACCGTCTTCTTGTAGCGCTCGCTCTCGCTCATCAACGCCCGGTTGGCATCATCGGTGAAGCCCGCCACCTTTTCGCGGGTCTTCTCGACAATCTGCTGTTTGCACTCGGGGACCAGCATGTCGTTCTTGCTGAAGGAGATGCCGGCATTGCACGACTCGCGGAAACCGATTTCCATGATGTGGTCACAGAAGATGACCGACTCCTTCTGGCCGCAATGCCGGTAGACCGTGTCGATGATCTCCTGCACTTCCCGCTTACGCAACTCGCGGTTGATCAGGTCAAAAGGGATCTTCTCGTTGGCCGGCAGATGATCGGACAGCAGGATCCGCCCGGGTGTGGTTTCCCGCCACCGGTCCTTGCTCTCGACATGCGGAAATTTGGTTGCATCGAGACGGAACTGGACTTTTGCATGCCGGTGCACGACACCGGCAGTCAGCGCATGCTCGACCTCTTCCACCGAGGTAAATCGCCGGCCCTCGCCTGGCATGCCTTCACGCATGAGGCTGATGTAGTAGAGCCCGAGCACCATGTCCTGGCTCGGCACGATGATCGGCGCCCCGTTGGCGGGTGAGAGAACGTTGTTGGTCGACATCATCAGAACGCGGGATTCAAGCTGGGCATCAAGCGACAGCGGGACGTGCACGGCCATCTGATCGCCATCAAAATCGGCGTTGAAGGCCGAGCAGACGAGCGGGTGGAGCTGCAGGGCCTTGCCCTCGATCAGGACGGGTTCAAACGCCTGAATGCCGAGGCGATGCAGGGTGGGTGCCCGGTTGAGCAGCACCGGGTGCTCACGGATGACCTCGTCGAGGATATCCCAGACCACGGTGGATTCCTTTTCGACCTCGCGCTTGGCGTGTTTGACCGTGGTCGACAGCCCCCGCTGTTGCAGTTTGGAAATGATGAAGGGCTTGAAGAGTTCCTTGGCCATCTTCTTGGGCAGGCCGCACTGGTGCAGTTTGAGTTCGGGGCCCGTCACGATGACGGTCCGACCGGAAAAGTCGACCCGCTTGCCGAGGAGATTCTGGCGGAAGCGGCCCTGCTTGCCCTTGAGCATGTGACTCAGCGACTTGAGTGGTCGCTTGTTCGTGGCATTGGTGATGACCTTGCCCCGGCGGCCATTGTCAAACAATGCGTCGACCGATTCCTGGAGCATCCGTTTCTCGTTGCGCAGGATGATGTCCGGGGCGTTGAGCTCGATCAGTTTCTTGAGCCGATTGTTACGGTTGATGACGCGGCGATAGAGATCATTGAGGTCCGAGGTGGCAAACCGCCCCCCGTCAAGGGGCACCAGCGGACGAAGCTCGGGTGGGATCACGGGCAGGGTCTTCAGAACCATCCATTCCGGCCGGTTGCCGGAGCCAAGGAAATCCATCACCAGTTTGAGCCGTTTCTTGATATCCTTGCGCGTCTGCTGGCTCTTGGTGGACGTGAGTTTCTCACGCAGGTCCTCTTCCAGTTCCTCGAGGTTTATCGATTCCAGCATTGTCCGAATGGCCTCGGCTCCGGTGCCGGCCTTGAACTCCTGCTCGCCATATTCATCGATGGCCTCCTGGAGCTGCCGCTCATCCAGGAGATTGCCCACCTCGAGATCCGTGAATCCATTGTCGATCACGACATAGCGGTCAAAATAGAGGACGCTCTCGACATCCTTGAGTTTCATGTCCAGCAGCGTGCCGATCCGGCTTGGCAGGAGTTTGAGAAACCAGATATGGGCCACAGGCGCTGCCAGCGTGATATGCCCCATCCGCTCGCGCCGGGCCGACTGCTCGATGACCTCGACACCACATTTCTCGCAGGTGATGCCCCGGTTCTTCATGCGCTTGTACTTGCCGCACAGGCACTCGAAATCCTTGGTCGGACCAAAGATCTTGGCACAGAACAGTCCGTCCCGTTCCGGTTTGAAGGATCGGTAGTTGATGGTCTCGGGCTTTTTGACCTCACCGTAGGACCAGGAGAGAATCTTCTCGGGCGATGCCAGCGAGATCTTGATCTCATCGCAGGCCTCCGGCTGGCGGCGGCCCCGGAAGAACGGAAAAGGACCATCATAGTTCATCAGTCGTGTCCTTGTTTTCGATGGGGTTGATTTCAGCACGGCATTCCATGTTCAGCCCCAGACCGCGGATTTCCTTCAGGAGAACATTGAAACTCTCGGGTCGACCGATCCGGAACTCTGTCTCATTCTTGACAATGGCATCGTAGACCTTGGTCCGGCCCAGCGCATCGTCGGACTTGACGGTCAGGATCTCCTGCAGGATATGGGCTGCGCCATAGGCCTCGAGTGCCCAGACTTCCATTTCCCCGAACCGCTGGCCGCCAAACTGGGACTTGCCGCCCAACGGCTGTTGGGTGACCAGGCTGTAGGGACCGGTCGACCGGGCATGGATCTTGTCATCGACAAGGTGGTGCAGTTTCTGCATGTACTTGGCCCCGATGGTCACCGGACGGGCAAAGGCTTCCCCGGTCAGACCGTCATACAGCGTCGCCTGGCCAGACCTGTCGAAACCAGCCCGCTCCAGCGCCGCATCAATATCGGATTCGGTGGCCCCGTCGAACACCGGCGTCGCAATCGGAATGCCGCCGCGGACACTGCGAGCCGCCGCGATGACCTCGGCATCCGTCATCCGGTCGATTTCCGCCAGATAGTCGGCATCATCCTCATAGGCCACCCGCAACGCTGTGCGGACCGTCTCTGCCGAGGCCTTCTCGCTCGATTCATGGGCAAGCAGGGCAGTATCGACGATCTTGCCGAGGCCCAGCGAAGCCAGACCCATGTGGGTTTCAAGGATCTGTCCCACATTCATCCGCGATGGCACCCCGAGCGGGTTGAGCAGGATGTCGACCGGTGTTCCATCCTCAAGGAACGGCATGTCTTCCATGGGGACAACCCTGGACACCACGCCCTTGTTGCCATGCCGGCCCGCCATCTTGTCACCGGGCTGCAGCTTGCGCTTGACGGCCACATAGACCTTGACGATCTTGAGCACACCGGGTGGCAGGTCATCGGCCCGGCGGATCTTCTCGATCCTGCTCCTGAATCGCTCCTCAAGGGCCCCCATCAGGCCATGGAACCGCTTGTTGAGGGCCTCACTGGCCCGGGCCGCCTCATCATCCTTGAGCGCAATGTCCCACCATTGGTAAGGCTCGATGGACGCAAGCACACTGTCGGTGATGATCTTGCCGGCCACGATCGGCTGGGGACCGTTGATGGCCTTCTTGCGCAACAGCAGGACCCGCAGGCGGTCATAGATGCTCTGGCGCAGGGTGGTCTTCTCATCCTCGAAGTCCCGCTCGAGCCGATTGATGGCATCGCGCTCGATCTGCATGGAGCGCTCATCCTTGGCCACGCCGTGCCGGTTGAAGACCCGGACATCAACCACCGTCCCGAAGTCGCCGGGCGGAAGACGCAGCGAGGTGTCCCGCACATCGGCGGCCTTTTCCCCGAAGATGGCCCGCAGGAGTTTTTCCTCCGGGGACATTGGCGATTCGCTCTTGGGCGTGATCTTGCCGACCAGGATATCGCTGCTGTCGACCTCGGCACCGATATACGCAATGCCCGCCTCGTCAAGATGCCGCAGAGCCTCCTCACCCACATTGGGAATGTCCCGCGTGATTGTATCCGGACCGAGTTTGGTGTCCCTTGCGGTGACGGTGTACTCCTCGATATGCACGGACGTGAAGACATCATCGCGCACGAGCCGCTCTGACACGAGGATGGAGTCCTCGAAGTTGTAGCCATTCCAGGGCATGAATGCGACCAGAACATTGCGGCCGAGTGCCAGTTCACCGAGATCGGTCGAGGGCCCATCGGCAATCACGTCGCCGGCGATCACCTCATCACCGATATTGACGAGGGGACGCTGGTTGATGCAGGTGTTCTGGTTCGAGCGCTGGAACTTGCCCAACAGATAGGTGTCGACGCCGGGATCATCCGATTCCATCTCCTCGGTCACCCGGATGACAATCCGGGTGGCATCGACCTGCTCGATGATGCCGGCCCGCCGGGCGATGATGGCCGCACCTGAATCCCGGGCCACGACACTCTCGATGCCGGTGCCGACGAGCGGGGCCTCGGCCTGCAGGAGCGGGACGGCCTGGCGCTGCATGTTGGAGCCCATCAGGGCCCGATTGGCATCATCGTGCTCGAGGAACGGAATCAGGGCAGCGGCAACGGAGACCAGTTGCTTGGGCGAGACATCGATCAGTTCGACCTTCTCGCGCAGGTCGAGTTTGAACTCGCCCTCGGTGCGGACCGACACGAGATCGTTGACGAACTTGCCCTTGTCATCCGTACTGGCATTGGCCTGGGCGATGACCTTGCTCTCTTCGAGATCCGCCGTGATGTAGTCGTACTCATCCGTGACCGTCTCGTTGGTCACCTTGCGGTAGGGTGTCTCGATAAAACCGTACTTGTTGATCCGGGCAAAGGTGGCGAGCGAATTGATCAGGCCGATGTTCTGGCCTTCCGGGGTCTCGACCGGGCAGATCCGGCCATAATGGGTCTGGTGAACATCGCGGACCTCGAAACCCGCTCGCTCGCGCGTCAGTCCACCGGGACCAAGGGCTGTCAGGCGGCGCTTGTGCGTGATCTCGGCCAGCGGGTTGGTCTGATCCATGAACTGCGACAGTTGCGAGGAACAGAAGAATTCCCGGATAACCCCACTCAACGGACGCGGGTTGACCAGATCCTGCGGCATCTTCTTGTCGATCTCCTCGGACGCCATCCGCTCCCGGATCGCCCGCTCAATCCGCATCAGGCCGATGCGGCACTGGAGCTCCATCAGTTCGCCGACAGAGCGGATACGCCGATTGCCCAGATGATCGATATCATCGATGTGACCCCGCCCGTCCCGGAGTTCAACCAGATGTCTCAGGCAGGCCAGGATGTCCTCCCGCGACAGGGTCTTGGCATCAGTCGGCGCGTCAAGGCCAAGGCGGGTGTTCATCTTGACCCGGCCGACAACCGAGAGATTGTAGCGTTCGGGATCATTGAGAATCTGGTCGAAGAGCTGCCTGGAGTTGTCCTCGGTGGGCGGCTCGCCGGGACGCATCATCCGGTAGATTTCCATCAGGCCGGTTTTCTTGTCGAAACTCTTGTCGACCACCATGGTATTGCGGATGTAGGGACCCACATTGACGTAGTCGATGTCCAGCAGCGGCAATTCGTTGTATCCCGATTCCAGAAGGTTGGACAGCAGCCCGCTGCTGGGATTGCCATGCTGGTCGATGCTGCCGGTCAGCTCATCGCCGGCCTCGGTCAGGACGATGCCGTTCCTTTCATTGATGATATCCTTCGCAATGTAGCGGCCAACCAGCTGGTTGCTCGGCACGACCACCTCAAGCCGGACATTGTTCCGTTTCCACTCCCTGATTTTTCGTGCCGTGATCCGTTCCCCCTGGGCAACCTCGACATCGCCGGTCGTGGCATTGATCAGGTTGGCCTGGGGCCGGGTGCCAGCCCGGTCATCATAGGGATAGCTCGTGGTCCAGCGTAGCCTTTCGGGGACGAAATGGACAATGGATTTGGCCTCACCCTCGGCCAGCTGGATCAGACGCTGCATGCCTTCGGTGAGGATATCGAACAGCTCCTCATCGTCCTCGTGCCTCTTGCTGGCCTTGTTCGATCGGGACTTGCGGGTCTTGGGTTCAAGCGTCACCAGACCCTTGAGCAGCTGGTCGAAACTCACATGGTATTCGCGGCTGTCATCCTGGATCCCGAGTTCCTTGCTGCAATTGAGGTTGATTTCCTCGCCTGCTGCAACGGCCTTCATGCCACTTGTCCGATCCACAATATCGAAGTCCAGGGTCCGGAACCGCCAGATCTTGGGCAGGAGGGTCAGGGCCAGACTGCGGCCATTATCCTCAAGTCGGGCGGCCTGGTGATCTGTGTCCACCAGCACTGTCCTTGACGACGAAGCCGCATGGAGGGCCGTCAGGTGGCTGGTGTCGATCTTGCCCTTGCGACCGGCTTTCGCCAGTTCGCCGGGCCTGGCGACATACATCTGACACTGGTCCGGCGCCACCTGTTCGGTCTTCCGCTGGGCCATCTGTTCGAGAACCGGGTTGATGGGCACCAGAAGCTGCCAGTCAGCGAATTCCTCGTCCTCGAATTTCCGGAACTTGGCTGGGGTGAGTTTCTCGCCGGCCCTGGCCAGCACATCACCGCTGTAGGCATTGATCACATCGAATTTCGGTGTGGTCCGGAACCAGCGCTGCGGCACCAGGTCCTCAATCAGGAAATTGCCGCAGGCCGAGACCCGCCGCGACTCCAACCGAGCCTGGTCAACAAAGGTGTTGCCAGTGCCCGCCAGTGCCAGGAACGCCGTATCGGGGTAGCGCAGGAAGTCAGTGATCTCGGCGATTTCCTGTTCGCTGACGCTGTCTTCGGCGATCCGGGTCATCTTGCCATCCTGGGTCGTCAGCACCTTGGCCGGAAGCGTCTTGCCGGCCATGGCAATGACCTCACCGGTGTCGGCGGCAATCAGGTCATAGCGGGGGGTCTTGCCCTGCCAGTCAGCTGCCTTGAACTCAAACTCCCAGAAGGCCGGGGATCGCTCGGACCGGTAGATCGAATGGGTATAGAAGGCATCCATGATGGCTTCCTGATCCATGCCCATGGCAAAGAGCAGGGAGGTGACGGGCAGTTTCCGCTTGCGATCGATCTGGACATTGACTGTCTCGATTTCGCCCAGCGATTTGCCCTTCTTGATATCGAACTCGAAATCGATCCAGACCCCCCGGCCAGGCAGGACCCGGCAACTGAGGAGTTTGCGACCGGAGGTGTGGGTCTTTTCGCTGAAGAACACGCCAGGTGACCGGTGCATCTGGGAGACCACAACCCGCTCGGCACCATTGATGATGAACGTGCCATTTTCCGTCATCAGGGGGATCTCGCCGAGATAGACGCTGCTCTCCTTGATATTGCGGACCTCCTTGTTGCTGACATCATCCTTCACATCAAAGACAATCAAGCGCAGCCGCACCTTGAGCGGCGCGGCGTAGGTCATGTCCCGCTGCAGGCATTCCTTGACATCGAAACTCGGCTCCTCGAGTTCGTAGCCTGCGTATTCCAGCACTGCGGTCCCATTGAAATCCTTGACCGGGAACACCGACTGGAACACCCCATGCAATCCCACACCGTCCTGATGGTCCGCCACCCCGTTGACAGCACCCGAGCGGAGGAAATTCGCATAGGAATCCAATTGAATCTCGATGAGATTCGGCATGTCCACAACTTCCCGGATGCGTTGATAGGACCTGCGGTAGCGATTTCTGCGGACTGTGGCTGTGCTCATGTCTTGCATCTTCCCAATACGGATCCCCCGACCGGTGACCTGGCCCGGTGGCGGGAGTCAACTCCCCTGGGCAGGTCCGCCGGGCGGCGGCCTGCCATTCAGCCTCGGCGTGACTGGCTGTGACCCGGGCGGGAAGGGATGGATCTCCCTGCCGCCACGGCGTGACTTGCCATCAACCGCGCACCTGCCATGGTGCGGGTGGCCGGTTACTTGATCTCGACCTTGGCACCCACGGCCTCGAGCTTCGACTTGATCTCATCGGCCTCCTCCCTGGAGACACCTTCCTTGACAGCCTTGCCGATTCCTTCAGCCGCTGCCTTGGCTTCCTTGAGGCCGAGGCCGGTCAGGGCCCGGATCTCCCGGATCACCTGGACCTTCTGGTCACCGGTTTCCTGCATGATGACATCGAATTCGGTCTGTTCCTCGGCATCCGCTGCGTCACCGCCGCCATCGACCGGCCCAGCGGCCACAACCGTGGCGCCGGCAGCCGGCTCAATGCCATACTTGTCCTTCAGGATTCCCTTGAGTTCCTGGGCCTCGAGAAGGGTCAGGCCGACAATCTCCTCGGCCAGTCTGTTCAAATCCGCCATTGTACTCTTACTCCACTTGCTGTGACAGGGATTGCTCCGGTCAGATTGTCTGCCGGTCAGGCCGCCTTTGCCTCGATCGACTCAAGGATGGCGGCAACGCTGGATGCCGGGGCACCAACTGCGCCCGCCAGACCAGCTGCCGGGGCCAGGATGCAACCGACCAGTGCGGCGATCAACTCCTCCCGGGATGGCAGTCTGGCGATCTGCCTGACACCCGCAGCATCGAGACCCGATCCATCGATGGACCCGCCCACGAGCTCCAGTTTCGTGTTCTTCCTGGCATAGGCATCAGCCACCTTCGCTGCGGTCACGGGGTCTTCCGAATAGGCCAGGACAGTCATCCCTCGCATCAGGTCTGACAGATCCTCGTAACGGGATTCCTTGAGTGCAAGGCGAGCGAGGCGGTTCTTGGCCACCCGCACGAAACCACCGGCCTCGCGCATCTGGTTCCGGAATTCCTCCATGTTTTCAACGGTCATGCCGCTGTATTTGGCAACGACAACCACACCGGCCGTCTCGAAAATCTGGCCCAGCTCAGAGACAATCTGTTCCTTGCGTGCCCTGTCCACGTTCATGCTCCAAACGAATGGAGAGGCTGTCCTCTCCGCTTCAACACAACCGGGTCACAGAACCCGGCAACACAAGTCCTCGACGCACGGATCGAACAGTCCTCATCGAATGGCAGCCATTCGAAGCAAGGCCATTGTCCCCTCTCAGGCAGGATTTCCACTTCGGCCCGCAAGCCGCCGTCACCCACCGTCTCAGACAGAATGGACGTCCCCGAGGGCCGCCCGTCCATTACCGGCCACAGGCCGGTAAATCCCTCAGCCATCACTGCCCCGATCAACTGCGCGTCAGCGAGGCAATATCGACCGGAACCCCCGGTCCCATGGTGGAGCTCAGCGAAACCCCGTTCAGGTACTTCCCCTTGGCTCCCTCCGGCTTGGCACGATTGATCGCACCGACAAAACTCCTGACATTCTCGACCAGCATGTCCATCTCGAATGACACCTTGCCGATGCCGGCATGGACGACCCCGGCCTTCTCGGCCCGAAACTCGACCTCACCACCCTTGGCGGCCGCGATGGCTTCAGCCACATCGGGGGTCACGGTGCCCACCTTGGGGTTGGGCATGAGTCCCCGCGGGCCCAGGATCTTGCCCAGCCGACCGACGATCGGCATCATGTCCGGCGTGGCGATGCAGCGGTCAAACTCGATTGTCCCGCCCTGCACTGTGGCCATGAGATCCTCGGCACCCACGATATCGGCCCCGGCCGCCTTTGCCTCTTCAGCCTTGTCGCCGCGGGCAAAGACCGCCACGCGCACGGTCCGCCCGGTTCCATTCGGCAGTTTGACCGTCCCCCGCACCATCTGGTCGGCATGGCGGGGATCAATGCCCAGCCGCATGGCGATATCAACCGTCTCGTCAAATTTCGCCGAAGCGTTCTCCTTGATCAGGCTGATGGCCTGTTCAACGGTCACCGGTTCCTCGGTGGCCATCCTGGCGCTGGCCGCCCTCATGCGTTTTCCACTGCGTGCCATCGGCCCTATCCCTTGACTTCGATACCCATCGACCGCGCCGAACCCAGCACGATGTTCATGGCGGCATTCACATCGCCTGTATTGAGATCGACCATTTTCATCTCGGCGATCTCGCGCACCTGGCTTCTCGTGACCGAACCGACCACCTCCCGACCCGGTTCCCCGGCCCCCTTCTCCAGTCCCGCCGCCCGGCGCAGGTAAAACGATGCCGGCGCTGTCTTGATCTCGAGGGTGAAGGACTTGTCGGCATAGAATGTCACGACTGTCGGCAGGGGAATCCCGGCCTCCATGTCTTCGGTCCTGGCATTGAACACCTTGCAGAACTCACTGATGTTCAGCCCACGCTGGCCAAGCGCCGGGCCAATCGGCGGCGCCGGCTTGGCCTGCCGGGCCGGAACCTGCAACTTGATGGTGCCTTCGATCTTCTTCGCCATCGCACTTTCCCGTCAATCGGATCCCCGGGATCCCGTCATGCTTCCTTGGTGATCTGGTCAAAACTGAACTCGGTCTGGGTCATCCGTCCAAAGATCGACACGCCGATCACGACCCGACGTCGTTCGTTGTCGACCTCGTCGACGATGCCATTCCAACCCTCGAACGGTCCATCGGTCACCGCCACTGCATCACCAACCTCGAAACTGATCAGGGCCCGCGGTGCCGTGCGACCCGTCTCGGTCCGGTTGATGATCACCTCGACCTCGCTCTCCGGCAGCGGTGAAGCGTAATCATCGGCACCGAGAAACCCGGAAACCCGCCGGATGTCCTTGACGAGCCTGTAGGTGTGATCATTGAGCTGCATCTTGATCAGGATATAGCCCGGCATGAAAATCCGCTCACGGGGAATCTTCTGGCCGCGCCGGACCTCGATCACCGTCTCGGTCGGCACCACAATCTGCCGGAACATATGATCAAGACTGGCCCGGGCCGCAGCATCGAGAATCTGCTGGGCAACGGTTTTTTCATGCCGCGTCAGCACACTCACCGAGTACCACTTGAAGCCCTCGTCGTCGCGCGTCTCTTTGGGCACAGCTTCAACAGACATCATGACAGGACCCACTGCTACCATGCACCAAAACGAGGACGCATGTCACACGACATGCGCCCGCAAAATTCGAGGAGTTGGCTTCTACACAAACCGAATGTCCGATGCAACCGCCCTTAGTGCGACCGATCATGCCTGTCAAACACATGTCCGGGGGCGGAATTCACTCATCGATTGCCATGGCATTCGGCATCCTTCCGGACCGTTCCGGAGATTGAGATTGGTTTCCGGCAGTTTTCACCTGGCTGATGGCATGACAGCTGCCCCTTGCCCCCAAACAGTTGCGTTGCAGGCCAGGACAGCAGCGGGCACCCGACCTACAGTGAGTGCTTGTTCTTGCTGACGACCCGTGTGCAAACATCCTCCATGACAGTGACAAAGGATTTGTCCAGGTGCCAGAAGGGCGGATGGTCGCCGCCTCGCTTGATCAGGACTGCCGCTGTCGGAGGGTCTGGGGCGTTATCAATTTCGGGAAGGGGGGCATGGCCCAGCCAGAAGGACTTGCAACTGATATCGGTTGCGGGCCGCCGCCGCGGCTGCGTGTAATGATGGTCATGGCTTGCCGGAGTCGCTGCACCATCCCTGCGCTGATCGATCAGGGCCTGACCCAGTGGCGACTTGGCCAGTTCGTCCTGCAGCTGGCCGAATGTCATGCCCCGCAGCTGGAACAGCAGCAGCGGATCACGGTCCAGCAACGAAGCAATCTTGTAGTAGACACCGGCAACATGCTTGCAGGGTGACACCCGATCCGGACATGAGCACCGCGTCTGCAGCTCGTTGCCATGCCTCGGCAACAGTCCAGTTCCCGATTCGCGACAGAGCACGTCGATCGATGCCGGCATTTCATCCATCAGCAACTGGGAAAGACAGGCCGCGTTGCCGGCGACGGCCTCGATGACCGTCTGCCAATTGCTGGCCGACAGTGTCGTGAGCTGGACCGAAACGGTGTAGCGCGGTTCCTTGTCGACTCCAAAATGCGGATTGATGTTGCCACGCATCACCGCCGAGACCCGGGCACCCCTGACGGAGAACTTCAGCAAACGGTTTGGTCCGGCGTACGCCCGACCCCGCCGCAGACGGCCCGGATCCATGCACTGTTCAAGCACGGCAAGGAACGCCTCTCCCCACCATGTGCGGGTCATCCGGGCCACGCTCAGGCCTCCATGATGGTTTGACGATTCAGGGCAATCAGCTCCTGGAACGCGTCATCATCCATCTCGGTCAGCCAATCCTCACCGGTGCCGATGATCGCTTCGGCGAGGGCCTGCTTCGATTCGATCATCGCGTCGATTCGCTCCTCCAGCGTCCCCAGGACGACCATCTTGTGCGCAAAGACGGTTTTCGTCTGACCGATCCGGTAAGCCCGGTCTGTCGCCTGGTCTTCAACAGCCGGATTCCACCAGCGGTCGAAGTGAAAGACATGATTGGCCCGGGTCAGCGTGATTCCCACACCACCAGCCCGGAGCGAAAGCACGAACGCACTGGCAGGTGCATCCGGATCCTGAAAACTCTCGATCATTCTCTCCCGGCGCCCGCGGCCCGTGCCACCATGCAGATAATGAACCGGGCAGTCATGACGTGACCGCAGCAGCGTGGCCAGCTGGTGCCCGACTTCGGTGAACTGGGTAAAGACCAGCAGGCTGTCATCCCCGGCCAGTGCCTCTTCGACCATCGCGTTCAGACGCGTCAGTTTGTGCGATCGTGTTGCATCGAAGGCGCTGCCATCCTGCAGAAACTGGGCCGGGTGGTTGCAGATCTGCTTCAGTTTCATCAGCGTGGCCAGAATCAGACCCCGCCTCTCCATCGCCTCCGCTTCCCTGATTTTCTCCTGCACATCGTCAACGACCGCCTGATACAGGGAGGCCTGCTCCCGGGTCAGGCTGCAAAACACCTTCTGCTCGACCTTGTCCGGCAGATCATTGATGATTGTCTTGTCGGTTTTCAGACGACGGAGGATGAACGGCTGCACCAGCCGTTGCAGCTGGCGCCCGCGGAGCGGGTCGGAATCATGCTGGATCGGTGTCTCATAGGCCCGCTTGAACTGGGCCATTGTGCCGAGATAGCCCGGGTTCAGGAAGTTGAAGAGCGACCATAAATCCATCAGCCGATTCTCCACCGGCGTACCGGTGACAGCAATGCGATGCGGGGCCTGGAACGAGCAGACGGCCTTGGCCTGGGCCGATCCGGGATTCTTGATGTTCTGGGCTTCATCCACAATCACCCGACCCCATGCCGTCCCGCGCAGGACATCCTTGTCCCGGCGGGCGAGCGCGAAGGATGTGACAACCAGATCAGCCCCTTCGATCGCGGACCGGAACGCCACCTCGCTACGGGGACGATCCGCACCATGATGGATGAGGCAATGGAGTTGCGGTGCGAATTTCTCGACCTCCTTGCGCCAGTTGCTCAGGACCGATGTGGGCGCAACCAGCAGGGTCGGCTTCAGGCGGGGACCATTGGGCGGCGCCTGTCTCTCGCGGAGAAGGAGGGCAAGCAACTGCACCGTCTTGCCAAGGCCCATGTCGTCGGCCAGACAGGGGCTGAGTCCCAACGACTCCTGCATGGCAAGCCATGCCAGTCCGGTCTTCTGATAGTTTCGCAACGCACCCTGCAGACCCTGAGGATCGTCGGCGGGCGACACATCAGCCTGATTCTGCAAACCCCGCAATGCTGTGCTCAGGACGTCGTCCAGTTGAAATTCGACCGCGTCCTCATCGGATTCGGCCATATCCTTCATCAGCTGGCCGATGTCGATGTCGTCCGCTCCGGTGCCATTCTGCCGCCACAAATCCAGCATCTGACTCATCTGCCCGGGATCGATCTCCATCCATTCGCCCCGGAATTGCACAAGTCCCCGTTTGGCCCCGACCAGAGACTGCCATTCCTGTTCACTGACCCTCTCGCCATCAATGGACAATTCATAGCGGTAACTGACCAGATGGCTGAGATTCATGAATCCCATGCTCTCGGCTGAAGCGGCACCGTCGGCTGATTTTCCGGAAGCCCTGATGCGGATGCGTGCACGGCGTCTTCCCAGCGGTGTCCACCAACTGGGAAGGACAACCCTGAATCCGGCCGAGTCAAGAACCAGGGAGTCGTTCTTGAGAAAATCATACGCTGCACCGAGATCGATATCCAGTCCTGCCGGCTGGTCGCTCTCCATGCCTTGCCAGAGCAGGGGGCACATGCGGGCGGCATGACCGAGAGCAATCAGAAGATGGTGCTCGAACCGGTCACCGAATTCCTTCAGCCACCGGGCCTTCCTGACGGCAGACAGCCCCCACCACTCTTCGAGATCAATCTGCAAGGACGGGTCACGGGCAGCCGACACAAAAAAGGACAGTCGCCAGCCACTGGTGCCATTATCCCCTGCCTCACTCAAACGCACACCCAGGATGAAGCCCGAGTCTTGCGCCCGGCCCACAATCCTGTCGTACCAGACCTTCCACTGTTGCCACACCTCCGTATCCGGTGCGGTCATCCTGGCGTGCGAGTCCACAGGATCTCCACCCAGAGCCGCAACCAGCCAACTGTCCTTCAGGGGCTTGAGAAGGGACGTGGGAAAAACGGTCTCGGCAATCAGTGTCTCCACCTGCTGTTCACTGAAATGCTGAAGAAGCCCATGCGGATCGTGGAACTCCGGACTGACGGGTGCTGTGCCATGATCATGACCATCAACTGTGGTACAGGCCACGGGCATCGCTGCAGCAAAGGTCTGCAATCCCCGCTCATACTGCTGCGCCGCGGGCACCCAGCCGGGCGACAGGTCGTGTTGCACCTTGCCCCTGATGGACTTCTGGCGATACCTGAGAATGGGCAGGAACTGGTGCTGCCTGACGAGATTGCGCAGTTGCTGGGCGTAGCGGATCCAGAACTGCAGATCGTGTCCTGCGGACACGCCCGCGGAACCGATGGAAAGGGCATAATTGAGATCACGGAGCAACTGCAACGGCTTGCCGATCTCGACTCCCTGCAGACGCCATTGTCCCCAGGAAGGGTTCGCAGGCAGAAGGTCGCCGGTGCGCCGTGCCATCTCCACGCTGGGTAGTGGTCGACCGTTCTTGCTGGGGAGAACAGCCGCAAACCGGACATCACCGACCTTGGCCGCCATCAGGACCTTCTCGGGGATATGCAGGACAGATTGCAGGAAATCCCTGACCTCGACGGACCCGGCCAGACTGGTCGGATGCATGCCCCTGGAACGCTTCCCTGTGCATGCTGTGGATGTTTCAACCCACAACACAAATCGCCCCGGGTTGTTGAAATCACGGCCCACAGGCAGGGACCAGGTCCCATGACAGATTTCAACCATGATTCCCCCAGTTCCCCGTTGATGGATCCCCGAGTGTCATGCCCCCACGACGAACGTGTCCCCGCATGGCAAGGGATGGCCCCGCTGGATGCGGCCGGAGGGACTCCGCACACCTCCTACCGGAGTCGCAGGATCCCGCGGCACCGAATCGCCAGCCAGCCGATCATGCGGGAAGTCATGCCACGCCGACCGCATGCCGCACCGTTCTGCTGCCCGCCGATCCGCGTTGCCTCGCCGGAGGGTTGAACGTCAATCCGATTCATGGCCCCCATGCCAGTCTGAGGTGCAACGACTCAGAACATCTCCAGGATGCTGGTGAGGCCAAACCGGATGATCTGATCGATCAGGAAGAAGAAGATGGCCGTGAGGGTTGCCATCAGGAACACCATGCCGGTCGTCACCAGCAGGTCCCGCCGGGTTGTCCAGACGATTTTTGCAACCTCCTGACGGACTTCCTGTGCAAACTTGAATGGATTGACGCGCGCCACGCAGTTCCCCCCGGTCAGTATTGGCCAACATAACAGAAGCAGCCATCACATAGTCCGGGCAGGGTTGGAATTCAAGATTCCGCGATCCCCTGTCCGGAATCGCTGCCGATACGGAGACATCGAGACATGCTTCTGGCAGGGGCGGAGGGACTCGAACCCCCGACCCTCGGTTTTGGAGACCGATGCTCTACCGACTGAGCTACACCCCTGCGTCGTCGAACGGCATACGGTCAAATGTCTCCGTTGGCAAGCCGACAGGGACAACGCACCACGGGGAGGTGTCAGAGTTGTGACGTGAACACATCCGCCCAGTCGGGATGCCAGCGGGAGAGGGGCGGGCGGTTGTCGATGATGTCATGCGCAGCCCAGTCCATCCGCCTGGCATCGAGGTCCAGTGTGACCTCGTTGTCGGGACAGAGAATGTAGAAGTCCCCGCGTTCAAGCCGGGGCAGCATGAACGCCACCAGCTCCTCGGGTGTCCAGCCGCCCGGGTCGGGCTTGTGCGGCCCGGTGATCGTGAAGCCCGGAACCAGGAGATGGGCCGTCACCTGGCAGCCGGCAATGTTGCGCAGCTGGTGTTGGAGCTGTTCGGTGTAGGTCTTGAGAGCGGATTTGGTGACATTGTAGATCACATTGCCGGGCGGGTTGGTGATCCCCTGTTTGGAACCGGTATTGAGAATGATCGCGGGCTCGCCCTGCTTGATCATTGGCGACAGGAAAGCGCGTTCGGCATGGACGGCGGCCCAGAAATTGACATCCATGGTCCGCCGCCAGTTGGCCATGCCGTCATCATCGCTGCCAGCGACCCGGATGGCGGCATTGTTCATCAGGACGTCCACCCGACCGAACGCCTCGAAACTGGTGCTGGCCAGCAAGTCGACGGCATCGCCATTGGCGACATCAACCACCACGCAACGGGCCGGTCCGTCAAGGGTGGCGGCCGTGGCCTCAAGACCAGCGACATCGCAATCAACCAGGACAAGGCGCATGCCCCGGCCCGACAGGGCCGTGGCTGTGGCCCGGCCAATTCCGGATGCGGCACCAGTGATGACAGCAACCTTGCCTTCAGTCAGAGCGGGGTGGGTCATGGATCCTGATCCTCAATCTGCAGGGGGGTGGGATGGCATCGGAACGCTGGGCCGAAACCGCGGAATCCGGCCCAGCGTCAGCGAGGTCCGTTCTGGAGACCCACGCGTGTGGCGGGATCTACTGGGGAATGTCGCCCTCGATGCCCTCGACATAGAAGTTCATGCCCAGCAGGGTCCCGTCATCGGCGGTTTCGCCGTCCTGGAGCCAGACCGAGCCATCCTGGCGATTGATCGGTCCGGTGAAGGAATGCAGGGTCCCGGCTGCGATGGCATCCCGGATCGCCGCGGCGGAGTCCCGCACATCGGCGGGAATGCGATCGGAAAATTCACCGATGGCAACCATGCCTTCATTGATGCCATGCCAGGTGTCGCTTGACTCCCAGGTTCCGTCCAGAACCGCCTGGGTGCGCTCGATATAGTAAGGCGCCCAATCATCGATGATCGAACTCAGTCGCGCGGTGGGACCGAACTCCCTCATGTCGGAAGCCTGACCGAAGGCATAGATGCCGCTTTCCTCGGCGATCGTCATGGCGGCAGGCGAATCGGTGTGCTGCATGATGACATCCGCGCCCTGATCGATCAGGGCACGGGCCGCATCGGCTTCCTTGGCCGGATCAAACCAGGTGAACACCCAGACGATCTTGAACTCGACATCCGGATTGACAGCCTTGGCGGCCAGGTAGGCCGAGTTGATGCCCCGGATGACCTCGGGGATCGGGAAGGAGGCAATGTAGCCGATGGTGTTGGTTTCGGTCATGTGGCCCGCGATGTGACCGATCACTGTCCGGCCTTCATAGAACCGTGCCGAGTAGGTCGACACGTTCGGGGCCCGCTTGAAGCCGGTGGCGTGCTCGAACTTCACATCGGGGAACCGGGCGGCCACATTGATGGTCGGATCCATGTAGCCAAACGAGGTCGTGAAGATCAGTTTGTGACCCGACAGGGCCATCTGCGTCATGACGCGCTCGGAGTCGGCGCCTTCCGGCACACTCTCGGCGTAGCTGGTCTCGACGGCATCCCCGAGTGCGTCCTCGATGGCCCGCCGGCCGATATCGTGTTCATGGGTCCAGCCGAAATCACCGATCGGGCCGACATAGACAAATCCCACCTTCAACGGTTCGGCGGCGGTTGCCAGTGGCAGCGCCATCACCATGGCGAATGTCAGCAGTGTGGTCTTGATTGCGTTCATGATGTCCCTCCATTCCCTGGGTTCCACGCGGATCGTCTCCCCGCACGACAATGGAACAAATCCCCGGGGGATGCAATTCAGAGTTCGGGATGGAAGCCGCGCCCGAGACATGCCGGTGCGTTGAGCTGCCGACGGTTGCGGTCAGCCGAGAGCACAACGAGCACGAGAATGGTGGCAAGATAGGGCGACATCGAGAGATACTCCACACCGATGCCGATGCCGGCGGCCTGCAGGTTGAGTTGCAGGAGGGTCAGGCCGCCGAAGAGCCAGGCCCCGAGCAGGATACGCCAGGGTTTCCAGGAGGCAAAGACCACGATCGCCAGGGCAATCCAGCCCGCCCCGGCCGTCATGCCCTCGGTCCACTGGGGCACCCGGACCAGCGAGAGATAGGCCCCTCCCATCCCGGCACAGGCACCACCGAACATGATGGCAGCGATGCGAATCAGGCGGACATTGTAGCCGATGGCATGGGCGGCATTGTGGTTTTCCCCGACCGCCCGGACGATGAGACCGGCCCGGGTGGTCCGAAAGAACCACCAGAGGGCCACCGGCAGGAACAGGCCGATATAGAGAACCGGGTCATGAACGAAGAGCAGCTCGCCGAGGATGGGCAGGTCCGAGAGAACGGG
Source organism: Paracoccaceae bacterium (assembly GCA_965215545.1). Classification (GTDB taxonomy): domain Bacteria; phylum Pseudomonadota; class Alphaproteobacteria; order Rhodobacterales; family Rhodobacteraceae; genus MPNP01. Next base: position 1,519,331 of record OZ244066.1, on the reverse strand, counting down.
AATGTCAATCGTCGGCATCGTCGGGGGTCGGATGCCGGTGTAGTTCGTCCCGAGCAGGGCCGCGAGCCCCAGACCAAACAGGGTCAGGGCCAGACCGCTCGCGACCTGATTGGCCAGCAGGTACTGGGTGATCAGGGCAAAGACAAGCGAGAGCAGGGAGCCCGCCATGGCACCGAACAGGACACCAAGCAGGGGTGAGCCGGATTTGACGGCGACAATGAACCCGCAGATGGCGCCGATGATCATCATGCCCTCGACACCGAGGTTGAGGACCCCGGACTTTTCCGCCACCAGTTCACCCGTGGCCGCCAGCAGGATGGGTGTGGAGGCCACGAGAATGCTGGCCAGCAATGTCACCAGCGAGATCGAGGACAGATCAATCATGGGACTCTCGGGGCGCGGGAACAGCTCTGGCCAGATGCCGCCACCGCACCCGGAAATTGATGAGGATGTCGGCCGCCAGCAGGAAAAACAGCAGCATGCCCTGGAAGACCATGATTGAGGCCGCCGGGAGCCCGATCATGAACTGCGCCAGCTCGCCCCCGATATAGGTCATCGCCAGCAGGAGACCGGCCAGCAGGATGCCGATGGGATGCAGCCGGCCAAGAAAGGCGACGATGATGGCCGTGAATCCATAACCGACCGGAAAGGTCGTGGTCAGTTTGACGGCGGGACCGGTAACCTCCAGAATCCCGGCCATGCCAGCGAGGCCGCCGGAGATGCCAAGGCAGAGCGCCACCATCAGGTCGGGCCGGATCCCGGCAAAACGGGCCGCCCGGGGTGCCTGGCCGGCCAGCGTCACCTGAAAGCTGAAGATGTGGCGTTTGAGCAGCCAGTAGCAGACTGCAACGAGGGCGATCATGAAGAACACGCCGAAATGCATCCCGGTCCCGGCAATCAGTTCCTTGTTATGGGTGCTGGCCAATGCGTGGAAACTGCGGCTTTCGGGGAAGTTGTACCCGATCGGACTGCGCAGGATCCCTGTCACCAGACCCGAAAGAAGGTTGGAGGCCACATAGACAAGCATCAGGGAGACAAGGATTTCATTGGTCCGGAAATAGATCTTCAGGACGGCGGGGATCATCGCCCAGGCCACACCACCGGCAACGCCCGCCAGCACCATCAGTGGCAGGATCCAGAACGCCTCGAGGGGATAGAGGGCCAGCCCGACGGAGGCCCCGGTGACAGCACCGATGACATACTGGCCTTCGGCACCGATGTTCCAGATATTGGCCCGGAACCCATAGGAGAGTCCAAGGGCGATCATGACCAGAGGGGCGGCCTTGACGAGAATCTGGGGGCGGGTGTAGCTGGCCACCGCCTCATTGAAGAGCGGGTCGAGAAAGATGACGTGCAGGGTCGCCAGGGGGTCCTTGCCCAAGAGGGCGAACATGATGCCACCGGCCAGCACCGTGAGGATCACCGCCAGCAGTGGCGTGACTGCGCGGGCCAGCGATGACGGGGCCAGACGCGGCTCAAGCACCAGCATCGCCGCCCCCCAGACCCGTCATCAGCAGGCCAAACTCCGTCCGGGATGTCGCCGAAGGCAAACGGGGTTCAGAGAGTCGCCCCTGACACAGCACGGCAATCCGGTCGGCAATCTCCAGCAATTCGTCGAGATCCTGGCTGATGATCAGCACCGCCGCTCCATCATCGGCAAGATCGAGCAGAGCCTGCCGGATGGCATTGGCCGCATTGGCATCGACACCCCATGTTGGCTGGTTGACGACAAGACTTCCGGGCATCTGGAGAATCTCCCGACCGATCAGGAATTTCTGCAGATTCCCGCCCGAGAGTGACCGGGCGGCATTGGTCACGCTCGCCGTACGCACGTCAAATCGGTCCACGATGTCCCTGGCAAAGGTCCCGGCTGCCGACCAGTCCACGATGCCCCGGCGCGTGAGGGATTTGCGGACCCGCCCTGTCAACAGGGCATTCTCGACCAGCGACATGTCGGTGGCAGCGGCATGGCCGTTGCGCTGTTCGGGCGCAGTGACGAGACCCCGTGCGCGGCGGCGGTCGGGCCCATCCTGATCGATCCGCGCATCGCCAAGCCAGATCATCCCCCGGGTCGCCATCCTTTCACCGGAAAGAACAGCCATCAGCTCGTCCTGACCATTGCCGGCAATGCCGGCAATGCCAAGGATCTCACCTTCACGGACTTCCAGGCTGATGCCGGTCAGATCCGTGCCAAAGGGTGTGGTTGAGGCCAGCCCAAGATCCTCGGTCCGCAGGCAGACCGGGCCCGCCTCGACATGGCGATGGCCGGGAGGCACAAGTTCCCGTCCCACCATCATCTCGGCGAGACTCCTGGCGGTCTCGGCGGTCGGGTCGCAGGTGGCGACCACCATGCCACCCCGCAGGATCGTGGCCTGATCGCACAGTTGCCGGACCTCTTCCAGCTTGTGCGAGATGTACAGGATCGCCACACCGTCCGCAGCCAGTTGCCGGAGGGTCTTGAAAAGTGTTTCGATCTCGAGTTGGGTCAGGACCGAGGTGGGTTCATCCATGATCAACAGCCGCGGCGACTGGAGCAGGCAGCGGACGATTTCCACCCGCTGCTGCTCACCGGCTGAAAGATCGCCAACCACCTGATCCGGCTCCAGCGCGAGTCCATAGGTGCTGGCAAAGGTCTGGATCCGCCCTGCCATGCCGCCCATGGCCTCCTTTGGCACACTCAGCACCATGTTCTCGGCAACGGTCAGGGCATCAAACAGCGAGAAGTGCTGAAAAACCATCGCCACGCCCCGGTCCCGGGCCTGGCGGGGATCATCCGGGGCATAGGGCTGGCCTGCCAGATGCATGGCCCCGGCATCGGGACGCAACAGTCCATAGATCATCTTCACCAGCGTGGATTTGCCAGCACCGTTCTCGCCCAGAAGGGCATGGATCTCGCCGGCCTGCACTGCACAGCTGATCGCATCACACGCCCGGACGCCCGGGAACGTCTTGGTCATGCCATCGAGATGAAGCGTTTCCTGTCCCGTCGTGTCCAGCGGCATCACTGCACAACTCCCCTCACACCGGCCACGGATTGGTCATCACAACCGACCGTCCAGCACCCTCACCGGGGTCGGCATGGCGTCGCGCGTGCGCCGTCCAGACCGAGCAAGGCAACCCCTTACAAGTCATCATCGGACACGTCCTCATCGGATGGTTCATCGGACACGACAGGTTGGTGCTCCACCTTGCGGTCGGGCAGCGGGCTGTCTTCGGAGCGCAGCCATCTCTCGATCTGGAGGGCGAGGGACTTGGAGACCCGTTCGAGCTGGGCCGCCGCATCGTAGTTGTAGCCGGAGCCGACAAGCGTCTCGGCATTGGTGCTCTCTCTCACTGCAAAACTCTCGGCCCTGGGATTGAGGATCGACTGGGTGCGGTCGTCCCAGACCTGGACCTGGGCCACGAGAATGGCCCGGGGCGAAGCGACAATGGGGACACCAGGCGGAGGCAGGAGATAGGCATCGAGCGTGATGCCAAGATGATACCAGCTGCGTCCCCTGAGCGGGCCGAATCGGTCGCGGACCGCCTTCCTGACAGCGTCGGTCAACTGCATTTCGGTGGCAGGACGGCCCCACTCTGTCGTTTCGGCCTCCCTGGCATTCACCGTGACATGACCGAGACGGAAATCCCCGATGGGTTTGACTATCGGTTTGTCTTCCAGAGCACATGACAGCAGAATGGCGAGCGTCAAGAGCAAAAGACCGATGCGTCTGCCCAAGGTGACGGCTGTCATATGCACCATGCCCCTGCTGGAAAATGAGAACGACCCACCCCGAAGACTCCTCCCCGGCCATCACCCCAACACGGCGATGATGTCGCGCATGGACACAATCACCCATCCTCCAGACCCTGTCAAGGTGCGCCTCGCGACGGAACGGCTCGGAATCCTCGGTGTTCTCCGGACGGCCCGGCGCAACATCCTCGAGATCATCCCGGCAATTGCCACCCGCCAACCCATGGTCTCGGGCCGCCTGGTCCGCCGCTGGCACATGGTCATGGATCCCGATGGGTTGCACCGGATCCTGCGCGAGGTCCCCCAGAACTACCCCAAATCCAGCATCGTCAAGAACATCCTCCGCCCTGGAATCGGGGACAGTCTCTTCATTGCCGAGGGCCGTCACTGGCTCTGGCAACGCCGGGCTGCGGCCCCTGTCTTTGCCATGCGCAACATCGTCAATCTCGCCCCGATCATGGCCATGGCCGCCCAACGGGCGGTGGCCCGGATGCGGGGCAATCCAGATCCAATCCAGAATGTCCACGCCGAAATGGTGGCTGCGACATTCGAGGTCATCAGTGATGTGACATTTTCCGGCCAGGGCGTGTTCGACCGGGATGCCGTGCACCGGGCCATAGATGATTATCTCGAGCAGACAGCCCAGATCTCGATCCTGGATATCATGGGCGTGCCGAACTGGATCCCCCGACCGGGCCGCCTCCGGCGCACGGAGTCCAACCGGCAACTCAAGCGGATTGCCGATGCGGCCATCGGGTCCCGTCTCCGGACCGCGGAGCCGGCCGAGGGCGATCTCTTTCATCTCCTCTCGATCGGCGAGGACCCCAAGACGACCCGCCGGATGAACCGCACGGAGCTGCGCGACAACCTGCTCACCTTCATCGTCGCTGGCCATGAGACCACAGCCCTGACCCTCTCCTGGGCCCTCTACCTCCTCGCCTTCGATCCCGACTGGCAGCACAGGGTCCGCAGGGAAATCCGGACCGTGATCGGTGATCGTGAGGCCTCCCCCGAGACCCTTGACCGCCTTGTCCTGACCCGTCAGGTCATCCAGGAGACCCTGCGCCTCTATCCTCCTGCAGCCCTGCTGTTGCGCGTGGCCCTGGCCGATGACACCATCGGGGGTCGTGCCATCCGACGTGGCGACAGCGTCATGTTGCCCATCTACGCCCTGCATCGCAGCACATGCTGGTGGCCGGATCCCGACCGGTTTGATCCCACGCGTTTTGCCCCGGATGCCGAACGCATCCGCAACACCTATCTGCCCTTTGGTGAAGGTCCCCGCATCTGTATCGGAGCCGGTTTTGCCATGCAGGAAGCCATGATCATCCTGACTGCCCTCCTCAGACGGTTTTCCTTTGCCCTCATCCCCGGCAGCCACCCCGAACCGGTCATGACCCTCACGCTGCGCCCTGCCGATGGTATCTGGCTTGACGTCCAACCCCTCAACACCTGAGATCCCGGGTCCCAGAGCGTCCGGCCATCAAGGTCCATTTTGTCCAGCTCTGGGGCTACACCCCTGCCTATGTCTCTGTCCTGTTCGAGTGTGTCGAAAGCCATAGCGTGTCCATCCCGACGGCATCCCTCGTGGAGACCTTCGTCACACCCTGTCATGCAGGAGCTGATCAAGGCCGACCGCCAGATCACCGAGAGCGAGATGGCTGAACCGGATTGGATTCGCACCGCCTGCGGCCACCATACGAATGCCAGGAGGGTCACCTGGACGCGCGTACCGTGGCGCACGGCAAAGACAGCATCAAGCCCGATCACCCCTGGTGAAGAGTCGGGATAGGGCCCATGCAATCCCTTCGTCGCGTCAATCAGGTGGCCGGCGCACCCCTGCCGGCTTGCCTGGCATGAGGCTCGGCTGGCGACAACGACAGGGGCACACCCTGGCCCTGCAGCTCTGGGACAACCGGGAAGTCTCATGCGGTTCCGGCGACCAACACCGCGGTCGAGCGTCTGCTGCGCCCCCGCAAGGCGCAGCAGACGCTCTCTGGCAATTTCCGGAGCACCGAGGGGACCGGCACCACGCCGTGTTGCGGACCGTGCTGGACACGGCCCGCAGGCAGGGCTGGAACCGGCTGGCGACGCTGCAGGCGTCACCGGAGGAGCTGATGGCGGATCGCAGGGACGGAATCTCATCGTCAACAGCGGCTTTGCTGAAGTTGTGCTGAACGGACAGAGAGATTACGAGTCGGTTGCGGCAGACCTGACAAGATTCAAACATTCCATTTAGACATTACGCTGCCCCATCATCACTCTGCAGGCTTTCCATCGGGATGCGACGACCGCGGGGTTTCTGGCCGGGTTTGCCGAGGGACGCCATCGCAAAAGAAGCGGGCGATCAGGCGACGGTATTGCATCGACACGACAGTCCCCGGTGCTTCATGGCTAAGACTGTGGTCATCGCTTGACCGGTTGGCAAGCGATCCGGTCTTCTCAGTGCAATCAGACCACATTACGACTGTTCTATCTCAGAAAAGCACAGGGGCTTGAAATGCATAATCGAACCAATATAATGTCATTATGGGCCGATAATGCCAAATTTAGGGCTGAAAATCAGTGCTGATTCAATTTAGCGTAAAAAACTTTCGCTCCTTCCAAGACCGTCAGACCCTGAGTCTCATGAGGGCCAAGGGTGGTGAGTTGATGACTTCAAACACCTTTGGCGCACCTGGTGGGATCAGTCTGCTCAGATCTGCAGTGATGTATGGACCGAATGCCGGCGGGAAGACAAATTTCATGAAGGCGCTGCGGGCAATGCAAGAAACAGTTTTGGGATCGGCAAGAGAATCCCAAACCGGCGATAGCCTGCCTATGACTCCGTTCCGGCTGAGCCAAGCAGCCCGCAAGAAGCCGTGTGAATTTGAGGCAATATTCATCGCTGATGGTGTCCGTTATCAGTATGGCTTTGCTGCAACGGAAGACCGAATAGTTGAGGAATGGTTGCTGGCATTCCCAAAGGGCAGATCACAACATTGGCTATCACGGCGATGGAATGCGGCGGACAACAAGCACGAATGGCAGATTGGCAGCAGTCTCACGGGCACGAAACAGCTATGGAGAAACTCCACACGAGACAATGCTTTGTTTCTCTCGACAGCCGTGCAGCTCAACAGCGAACAACTTCGGCCAATCTACACATGGTTTAGTAAAACGCTGCGTATGGCAAATATACAAGGCTGGTCTCCGAAGTTCAGTGCCTCGCTGTGTGAAAAGGATGGACGCGAGAAGGCGCACATCATGGACTACCTTCGGGCGGCCGATGTGGGGGTCGAAGATATAGATGTTGAGAAGAAACAATTTGATGACGTGGAGCTGCCGGATGACATGCCGGATCAAGTCAGGGAAGAGATGAAGGGACGGACGTTTGCGAGAATCACGACATCACATGTCGATGCTGAGGGAGGTATTGTTAATTTTGATTTAAGTGATGAATCGCATGGCACAGAAAAGATCTTTGCTCTCTCTGGCCCTTGGATCGACAGCCTGAACAACGGGTACGTTGTGTTTATTGATGAATTGAATGTTGGTTTGCATCCCTACCTGACAAGATTTCTCGTTCAGCTGTTTAACAGCAGTGCGTACAATCCGAACAATGCACAGTTGGTCTTCACAACGCATGAAACCTCAATTCTAACCCAAGACCTGTTTCGACGTGACCAGGTATGGTTCTGCGAGAAGGAAAACGACCATGCCAGCAAAATGATCCCATTGACTGACTTTAGCCCTCGAAAAGGCCGTGAGAACCTGGAGCAGGCCTACCTGTCTGGTCGATATGGAGCGGTCCCCTACACAACCCCACTGCACGAGGGCAACTGATGGGCAAGGGCAACCTGGCTTATAGACGGACGGCAACAGGTATCAGGTCCCTTGGACGGCAGCGAGCGAGTAGGCATCCGCACCACAAGGTGTTGGTGGTCTGCGAAGGCAAAAAAAACCGAGCCACTCTGCTTTACAGAACTGAGGGACCGATACCGCCTCAACAGCGCAACGGTTGAAATCTGTGGTTGCGGGTCAGATCCTTATAACATTTTCATATTCGCCAGGCAGCGATACAAAGATGAGAAAGCAGGTGGCGATCCTTTTGATAGGGTCTATTGCGTCTTTGATAAAGACAGCCACGCTTCCTACCGTGATGCCCTGTGTGCGATTCAGAATGCCAAACCCAAAAAATACTTTTGAGGCCATTCATTCCGTGCCCTGCTTCGAGTACTGGTTGCTGCTGCATTACGTCTATACGACTGCACCCTATACTTCGCTGCCAGGGAGGTCGGCCTGCCAGCAAGTCGAAAAGGAATTGAAAGGGCATATACCCCTTTACTCGAAAGGCAATGGGGGCATCTTTGATCAACTTGCAGGAAGGATCGATGTCGCCTCTGATCATGCCAAGCGAAGTCTGTTGGCAGCAAAAAGTGCAGGGACTGACAATCCTACCACACGCGTTCATGATCTTGTGGAATATCTGCAATGCATCAAGGGGCGCAAGGTGTAGCAATGGCCCTTTCCGGGTCTCCACGAGGAACACAAGTCCGTCTGAAAAAGAGTAGCTGATCCGATGCGGGAGTTATTCGATGTCAGGTGGGGTGCGGTCCCGGGGTCACTTCTTGACGGTGAAGTCGCACCATTCGGCAAGGGGCGGATAGCCGGCATCGCGCAGCCCGGCCCCTCACGTCGACTCCTCGGGCCAGATCAACGCATCGATCCGCGCCTGCAGTTGGTCATGGCCGCCCACCACCACATGATCGAGATCGCTGTTTGAGAGGCCGGCTGCCACCAGCCGTGCCGCCGCCTCGGGATCCGGCATTCGGGGCGGGGGCGTGGCAGGTTCGCAGGTCAGGTAGGCAGGGTGATCAGGATGCCGAGAATGGCGACGGCAAGGCCGATCATGCCGGCCATGGCCAGCAGCATCCGGGTCTCCCGCTGGGCCATGTCGGTTTTCCAGTTGGCCATGTCGGTCTTCCAGTTGGCCATGGTCTCGCGCAACTTGGCCTGATCTGTCCGGAAACCCTCCAGGGTGGCGGTCAGATTGGCCTGCACTGTCTCCATGCTCTTCTCCATAACGGCCACTTGCCTGGCCAGATCGTGAATATTGGGCTCAGGTTCCATGCCGGCACCCTACACCAGGAGTAGCCGGGGGTCAATGGCGGGAACCGGTCGGGCAGCATCTCCGTTTGAAAATGACCTTGCCGATCTGTGTCGATGGCGATGGGTGGCGCCTCCAGGGCGATGGCCGCTACCGGCAGCCCCACATGTTCAGGAAATCGGTGTTGTCCTGGGTGGCGCTGAACAGGGGCAGGGTGGTCTTGCGCCCGCACCAGCAGTTGCGGACATCCTGTTGGGTGAGGGGGCTGATCGAGAAGCACCCGCTCGACTGGCCCTCAGTGCCTGGGGCGACAGTCATGGTGTAGGTGTCGCCGGTCATGAACCAGCGTCAGGCAACCGAGCCAGTCCGCACAGGACGAGCCGGCCCCGCGGCGACCGTTGCACTTCAGAGTGGCAGTGGGGCCGGAAATAGCGGCAGCACGCGGCGACCTCCGCATGCCTGGCGCTGAACGGCTCCAGATCCCGGACCACCGATCCTGCGGGTCGCATCCATCCGGTCCGTCTGCACCGCCCTGGCCCGGCGGTTCACCGGCAGGCTGGCGGGATTGATGACCACGACCGCGATGTCCGGGGTCCCGGATGATGAGTCTCCTCGGGGCCAGCGTGCGGGCCAACCAGTCACCGTCGTCGCCGGCTTCGTCACACAGGATCACGGGGGCGGTGGGACCGGCACGGCCCTCGGCCCTCGGGTGTCTATCCCGGGGGCCAGGGTGTCGGTCGCCGGGCAGTGGCGACCGACCACCGGGGGATGCGCGGCGGACATCCACCGCCATCGAGACCGTGGTCAGACCCGACCCGGTCGGTGGGGACGATGGTGGCGTGGTCATGGTCCTGACGCCTCTCTGACCGGGACATGGATGGCGAGGTCCTGCCACCCATCGCCAGGCCTTGCCATGTCCCGGACAGGGAAACAGCATCGTCCGGGGACTGGCAAGCCCATGGTATCTATTTGGTTTGAGTCTGCGCAGATATCCCGCAAGGCACATCCCGACCACCGGCCAGAACCTCGATGTCAGGGTGGCCGCGTTGGCGGCGGCCTGATCCGGGCCGGGACCGGCAGTCAATCAGGTGGCGGAGGTGTCCGCTCCCTTGCCGGCAGCAAAGGCTGCATCCCGGAGGGGGGAGACGGCATTGGCATGGGCATCGAAGCCCTCATAGCGGGCGAGGCGATAGGCGTGGGGGGCGAGGCGTTCATAGCCGGCCCTCGTCATGTGCCCGATCGAGATCCGCTTGAGAAAATCATGGACACCCAGGGGAGAGTGGGTCATGGCCGCGGCGTTGGTGGGCAGGACCGCATTGGGGCCGAGGGCAAAATTGCCGGCACAGATCGGGGTGTGCTCACCGAGCAGGATTTCACCGGCATTGCGCAGCCGGCCCAGGAGGTCGAAGGGGCTCCCGGCATGGACCTGCAGATGCTCGGGAGCAAAGTCATTCACGAAGGCGATGGCGTCATCAAGACTGTCGGCCAGGACGATGCCACCATTCTCGCTACCCAGAACCTCGGCGGCAAAGGCCTGACGCTGCTCGCCCATATGCGCCCAACAGCCGGCAATCGCCGCTTGAACCACCTGGGCCACAGCCGGTGCATCGGTGACCAGGAAGGCCGAACTGTCCGGGCCATGTTCAGCCTCGTTCAGGAGGTCAAGGGCCGCAACATGACCGTTGGCCGTCGCGTCACACAGGACAATCGACTCGCTGGGCCCCGCCGGGGTTCCCGTCTCGAGCCGGTCGGCCAGCAGACGTTTGGCGGCCACGACCCACGGGCTGCCAGGACCCACGAGTTTGCGGCAACGGGGCACCGTGTCCGTTCCATGGGCAACCGCCGCGACGGCCTGGGCACCCCCACACTTGTAGACCTCCTCGACCCCGGCGATCCGGGCTGCAACCAGTGTGGCGGCATCGATCGTGCCATCGGGACCAGGTGGGGTGACGATGGCCACTTGCGGGACCCCCGCCACCCGGGCCGGGATGGCCGTCATCATGACCACACTGGGAAACGATCCCTTGCCTCGGGGCACGTAGCAGGCCACCGAATCGATCGGCTCGATTTTCTCACCGGCAAGGACTCCGGGATGCATTTCCTGCATCCACAGGGGCTCGGGCATCTGCCGCTGGTGAAACCTGCGCACATTGTCGGAACAGAAGGTCAGAACATCGATCATGTCCTGCCCGACGGTCTCTTCCGCCCTGGCAAAATCATCCGGTGTCGCCGCAATGGCATCGACGGTCAACGAGGCCCCGTCGAACGCTCTGGCAAACCGCACCAGCGCCGCATCCCCCTCCTTGCGGACCGCATCAAGGATCGGTTGGACCGTCTCGAGATAGGGCCCGAGGTCGCTTTCCGGACGCTTCAGCAGCCGGGACCGCTGCGCACCGGACAGTTCGGACAGGATGTGGAGCGAGACAGTCGGGGTCATGGCATGAGGATCCTATTTTGAACGGAGGAAGATTTCGAGACCCACCAGCCTGTCAAGGATGCCGATCGCCAGGACAGCAATCAGGATGTAGATCACCGCCACAGCAGCGAGATCCGGCGTGATGACGCTGCGGATGGAATTGTAGATCTGCACGGGCAGGGTCACCGTACGGGAATCCGTGAGGAACAGGCTGACCAGGAACTCATTGAAGGCCAGAATGAACATCAGGAGCGCTCCCGTGATCACACCGGGCATGACTGCCGGCACTGTGACCGTCAGAAAGGCCTGAACAGGGGGTGCCCCACAATTGGCTGCGGCATTTTCAAGTTCCGGGTCGAGGGCATTGACGGATGCGCTGACAGACCAGATCATGAATGGGATATTGATGGCACACAGGCCGACTCCCACGGGCCAGAGCTGCCCAAGGATCCGGATATCGCCGAAGAAGAGCATCATCGACAGACCCGAAACCACCAGCGGAATGGTGAAAGGGAGCAAGAGATACACCTGGAGAGCACCTTGCAATCGAAACCGGGTGCGCACCATGGCAAGGGCTGCCAATGTTCCAACGGGAAGACTCAGGAGCATGCAGATCACCGACACATAGACAGTCCGGGCCATGGCATCCTTGAAATCGTCCAGCTGCCAGAGCTGGCGATACCATTTGAATGACAGGCCCTCGGGGGGGAACTGAAGGATCTCGCTCGCTGTGAATGAGGCGCCAATGATGACGAGTGTGGGCGCACTCAACGTCAGGACAACAAACCACACGAGTGTCCAGAGACACAACTTTTTGCTGAGGGGCCCTCTCATCGGGCCGCACTCCTGAAACCCAGTGTTCCGGTTCCGGCCACAAGGAAGAGTCCGGTGACCAGAAGGCTGCCGACAGCAATCAGGGCCACGGACAGGGCCGCCCCGAGTCCCGGATTGGAAATCTGGAAAAAACTGTCATAGATCGCACTCGCGACAAAATCGGTCGTGCCCCCACCCAGAATCTCCGGCATGGCGAAATCGGTCATCGTCAATGTGAACACCACGACCGATGCCCCGACAAGTCCAGGCCTGGCCAGGGGGAGGACGACATACCGGAAGGTTCCGACCCAGTGAGCGCCAAGCCCTTCGGAAGCGAGTTCCATATCCTCACTGATCGCGGCAATCGACGGAATCAGGAGGAGCACGGCAAAGGGCAGCATGTACTGGATGAGACCGAAGAGAACGGCCGGATATGTGTAGATGAGATCAAATTCTGGCAAGCCCAGCAGGGTGACAGCTGCATTGATCAATCCTTCCTTGCCGAGGATGATCAGCCAACCGTAGGCACGAACAACCTGACCGATGAAGAAGGGCAGGAACAAGGCGAACAGCAGGACTTTCCGCAACGCTGCCGACGGTGTACGGACCAGGGCATACGCATAGGGGAACGCAAGGGCGACCGTGAGAGTCGTGACAACCACGGACGCCAGAACCGTCCTGCCGAGGATGCGAAGATAGACAGGTCGCTCCAGAAGTGTACGATAGTTGATCGCGCTGTATTCGTCCTTGAGTCGGTACGTCGTGATGTCCAGCTCATGGAAACTGTATTCGACGATGTATCCAAGACCGATGACGAGGATGCCAACAACCAGAACGGCAGGCAACAGGAATGCCCATGCCAATGCCCGCCGCCCTCTGAAGGGCCAGATGGACGCGACACCGGCTTCGATGGCATCCAGCAGTGCCCAGCCAAGGGGCTGCCGGCCGGTTGGCGTTCTCACGTGGACAACCGCGGAAGGACCGCTCCGGCATCACCCCCACAGCGATTGGGGGCGGTGCCGGGCGACAAGATCGTCAGCCTTGGAAAATCTCGCTGAACTTGGCAAACCAGATGGGCTGGTTGGCAACAAGCACCGGTGATGGGACGGACACCAGCCTGGCAAAATCCTCGGGTGTCGTGGGATAGGACGGGTCCCCGACCAGATCAGCGGGCGGCGCGATGCCGGGATAGACAGGCGGCAGACCCAGCAACGATGTCCATGTCTCCTGTGCTTCCCGTGACAGTGCGTAGTTGATGAATTCCCTGGCCCAGTGCTCCTCATTGGCCGGCAAGCCCTTCGGAATCCAGAGCCCGTCCGTATCGACCTTGCAGCCTTCCTTCGGTACGGTCCACTCGACATTGATGCCATTTTGGCGGGCGGCCCGGGCATTCACGGAAATGGTGCAGGCGACATCGATTTCCCCGTTCTGGAACCATGTCGTGAAATCGGCATCTTCACCGAGCAACGGATCATTCTCCTTGAGCTTCCGGTAGAATTCGTAACCGGGCTCCATGTTGTCCGGAATGTCCTCAAACGTTCCGCCGCCGGCGATCACCGCAATGGGGTTGAAGCCAATGCCATCATCATACAGCGCACAACGGCCCTTGAAGTCGGGATCGATCAAGACGGTCCATGACTCCGGGGGGCCGTCGGGGAAGGCCTCGGGCCGATAGGCACAGACATAGACATAGGCGTAGGTATTGACCAGGGGATAGCCATCCAGACCGACGGGCCTGTGCAGCGGCAGCAGCCCCTCCAGATTGGACAGGTCGGACAGATCGACAGTTGCGCCTCGCAGGGCCGAAATCGTCGCGTTGGTCGTTGTGTCCCAGTTGACATGAATCGGTGGCACCCGCCCCTGATCAACGGCAGCCCAGATCTTCGGCTTGATTTCATTATCTTCGGTAAAGTCCAGCCGGACATTGATCCCGGTCATCGCCGTGAACGGGTCGCCGACACCGGCTTTCAGGGACTCGCCCCATGCGCCACCCCATGCACGAACGATGATCTCGTCGGGCTTGGTCTGGGCACGGAGGATCGAGGGCAAGGCCAGCATGGACGCGGTCGCGGCACCGGCCTGCAAGACTGTCCGTCTTGAAATCATCGCTGAACTGGCCTCATTCATGGTGGACTCATTCATGGGTCACTCTCCTTTCCTTCTGATTCACCATTGCACCGAAACACCAGCATATCGCCGGCGTTCCAGCCTATCCGTACAACTTCATTGACCTCGACGGTGTTGTGCGGCGACATGTCATGATCGACAAGTTGCAGGACTGCGCGCCCCAACGCATCGACCTCGATCATGTAAACATGACGGTCACCTTCAAAGATCCGTTGCCGGACTACACCATCGACGGTGTTGACAAAACCCGTTTCCCCTGATGGCACGAATGACAGGTGCTCGGCGCGGACTGCACAATCGACCGGGTCGCCGGGGGACAGATCCACCCCCTCGATCGTGGAATGCAGGGTTCTGGAACCAATGCGGATGCGAAGATCCTCGCCATGAACCTGCGCCACGACACCCTTGAGTTCGGATGTCAGGCCGACAAATTGGGCAACAAAGCGATTTCTGGGTTGACGATAGATCGCAGCAGGCGTGTCCGTCTGCTGGACGACGCCCTCATTCATGACAACGATTGTGTCGGACATGACAAGGGCCTCACGCTGGTCATGGGTGACGTTGATTGTCGTCACGCCCAGCTCCTGCTGGATCCGGCGAAACTCAAGCTGCATGTCCTCACGCAGTTTCCTGTCCAGTGCTGAAAGCGGTTCATCGAGAAGCAGAAGATCAGGATCAAAGGACAGGGCACGGGCAATGGCAACACGTTGCTGCTGCCCCCCGGACAACTCATGGGGCCGTCGGCCGTCATATCCCACAAGCCTGACCAACTGCAGGGACTCGTTGACCCGATCCGGAATGTCCCGGACACGAAAGCGTCGCATCTTCAGTGGATAGGCAATGTTCTCGGCAACCGTCATGTGCGGAAACAGGGCAAGTCTCTGGAACACCATACCAATGGATCGTTTGTAGGGGGCGAGATCCCGGACATTCACATCATTGATCCGAATCTCACCGGCTGACGGCTCTTCAAAGCCGGCGATCATGCGCAGCAGCGTCGTCTTCCCGCACCCGCTCGGGCCAACGATTGTCAGGAACTCGCCACGCTCAAGAGCCAGCGTGACGCGCTTGATGACCTGGGTCCGGCCAAAACTCTTGGACACCTCCCTGAGTTCGACAACCCGCTCTGTCATCGTGTCACCGAGCCCCCGCACCGCAGTCAGAGAGAGGCCAGATACCCGCCGTCAACGTAAAGGATCTGGCCCGTGATGTATGATGAGGCCCGGCTGGCCAGAAACACTGTCACACCTTTCAGGTCATCCAGATGACCAAATCGGCCAATCGGGATCCGGGAGCGCAGACTGTCCCGCCACGCCGTGTCCGCAAAGAACACCTCCGTCATCGCCGTACGGAAATAGCCGGGGCCGATGGCGTTGACGCGGATGCCATGGGCCGACCACTCGGTCGAAAGCGCCCGGGTCATGCCGAGAATGCCACTCTTCGATGAGCTGTAGGGAACTGCCGTTGCCACACCGACAGCGGATGTGAGTGATCCGAGATTGATGATGCTGCCCGGCTTTCCACCATCAAGAAGAGGCCTGGCAAAGCATTGCGCGGCGAAAAAACTGCCCTTGAGGTTGGTGTCGATGATCGTGTCCCACAGCGTCTCCTCAAGTTCTGCCGAGGAGCAGATCTGCTCCACACCGGCATTGTTGACCAGAATCTGCGGGCTCAATCCCGCAGCAGCAATGCGACCGAAACCCTGACGGATTGCGTCAACGGATGTCATGTCCGTCGGCACCGGCACACAGCGCCGACCCAGCCCCTTGATGGACCGCGTCAACGCCTCCAGCCCGTCCTCACTGCGGGCCAGGGCCACGATATCCGCCCCCGCTTCAGCAAGCCCTTGGGCCATGGCCATGCCAAGACCCCGGCTGGCCCCGGTGACGACAGCTGTCTGGCCGTGCAGATCAAACAGTCCTGTCATGGGTCTACAGCGGACCTGTCATCAAAATCAATCAACCTTGCGGGCAATGGTGCATACCGATACCCGGATCGCAACCGTGTCGAATTCATCGTTCAATCACCTGACAGCAAAACAAACACGTCCGGATCGGTTGCCAACCAACCAGATGGCAGCCACAGTCTCGACAAGACCAGCCAGAGACGGTCATGCCATCGCGCCCCACCACCTGACCGCTGCCGAACGATGCCAGATTGATGCGTTCAGGACAAGCGGCCTGTCCCAGGCCGCCACCGCCCGTGAGCTCGACCGCCACCAACAGGCGCAGCGCCTGGCGACCACCCACCCCACAGTTTCCACCCGTGCCCCGCAAAACCACCAGGATCCCCATGGACACGATGGGGACAGGTGCATTTGCAATGCGCCCGTGTGGTCACCCGACGGGCCGGGGGCGGCACCAACCGATTGACGCACGATCCCGATCAGCCTGCCATTGCGGCCATCCTGTGGAATTTGACGTCCCGACGTTGGGACCGACCCCATCTCTCGATGCACAAGGAATCCCAACCCTGATGACGATTGACCGTTCCCATCAGCCGCAGATCCCGAGTGATGTGTGACAAATGACCGCGGCGGCAGGGCCTTGCCTTGCCGCGTGCAGACCTGTAGACTTCGGCCAGCATGATCCCGGCGGTTGACCCTTGGCAGACCCGGGATTTACGTGTGGGAATGAAAGATGAACCGACACCTCACCGACTCTCCGGGCGGATCGTTCGACCGGAAGGTGAACAATCTGCGCAGGAGGAACGCATGAAAATAGCCTTCATCAAATTTGCAACCGTTTTTTTGCTAGCGGGAATAGCGTTGCCGGCGTCGGCTTGCCTCTTTGACGATGATCCCGGGATATACCATTCGGATGGTGGCTGGATTTCCGACAGTGCGCAAGTTGAAAGTACCGCCTATGTCGGCCCAGATTCATGGGTTTGCGAATACAGTCGGGTGTCCGATAATGCGGTTCTCCGAGCTGGTTCAACTTACGGATCTGCCCATATTTATGGAAACGCCCGATTGATTTCAGCGCGTATAGGAGGTGTGGTTCAAGTTTATGGAAACGCGAGAGTGATCAAGGCACGTGTCGTAGGCCGCGCCCATGTTTATGACCGGGCAAAAGTCATGAACAGTGCATCTGTTTCCGGTACTGCCAAGGTATATGGGTCGGCGAAAGTTACCGGGGTCAACACACTGGTTACAGGCAACGCTGAGGTTTACGGAACGGCGGTCGTCGCCGATGGAGCAAGAATTATGGGAGGGAAGGTCAACTGCGGCCGCTGGACCGGAATCATCGTGACCACCGACCGGACTGGCCAGTGCGGCAAGAACGGTCAAAGCACGAACACCGAAACCGCCGCTCCGGGTTCAGTTCTCAGCAATCCGATCAGCGAAGGCAACACACAGTCGGAATGACCAACCTTTGAGTGATTGGGTGCAGCGACCTGCAATCATCGGGCTTCAAACTGCAATCATCGGTTGATTTGAAATCACAGTCATGGCAACTGTCCGGTGTTTCAAACCACATTCTCTGCAACCAACCTGCAAAAACCCGACTGACAAATACCCGTCACAAAAACCTGACGTAACTGCTCGCCCCGTCCTGGGGTCGGCTTGGGTGCGGGTTGTCCCCGAGGGCGGCCATGGAGCCGCCGCCACCTGTCCATGGTGAGCGAAGTCCTTGCCGCCCCGGCTGATGGTGTGGATGGCGGTCGGGGTGTCGGGTTTGCGCAGGGCCTGCAGGCTGGTGCCCACGGCGGCGGCCGTCTGGCGCTCCACCCGTGCCAGCAGGGTGAACGTGGTGGCCCGGGTCCCGAGGCTGACCCGTGCGCCCCTGTGGCCCCCGGATCCGTCATCACATGATGCCGATGATCGTGTCGGCCTCCCAGTCGCCGACACGCGCCTGGCACTCGACACCGGCGGGCCGTTCGACACTGGTCCACCCGGTCGGGGCTGTGGCCCCGCCCGGCATGGCGACCACCCATCGGGTTGGCTCTCTGGCAGTTGGGCCCCGGGCAAGGTCGGCGTCGATGCGGGCGGCGATGGCCTGCGTCCACTTCCAGGGGGTGGCGGTCGTGCGGGCGGGCGATGCCGGCCTGGGACAGGCCGCGTGTCCTGAACGCATCAATCTGGCCTCGTTCGGCAGCGGTCAGGGGGTGGGGCGCGATGGCATGACCGTCGCCGGCTGGTCTTGTCGAGACTGGGGCGACCATCGGGCCCCCGTGGCATCGACCCCTCCGGGCAACCGAGCCGGTCCGCACGGGGCCACCGGCTCCGCGGCTGGTCTCACCATCATGGTTGGATTGACAGGGCCTGTCGATGCCCACGATATGAGCGGGGAAGGCAGGATTGCTGTCGTGACCGCCTTTGCGCCCGAGCAGGATGCCATTCTGTCAGATCTGGAATTGCAGGCAGTCGAGGCCATCAATGGCGTCGAATTTTATCTTGGCACCCTCGAGGGCCGGAATGTTGTCCTGTTCCAGAGTGGCATCGGTATGGTGAATGCCGCAATGACGATGCAGCTTGCACTCGATATCTATCCCATCAACGCTGTCATCGTCTCGGGCACTGCGGGTGGTGTCGATCCATCACTGGATATCGGCGATGTCGTGATTGCCGACCGCTGGGGCCAGTATCTCGAGGTCCTGATCGCACGCAAAGTGGAAGAGGATTGGGCGCCAGTCCCGTTCTTTGAATACCCCTATGTCAATTTCGGCATGCTGTTCCCCCGTTCCCTGACCGTCACCAGGGAAGGGTCAACGGAACCGGAGACCCGCTTCTGGTTCCCTGTGCATGCAGGACTTTTTGCAGCCGCGGGACGGGCCACCTCAGGTCTCGAGCTTGAACATTGCATTGATGAGAGCCGGTGTCTCGAACATGTTCCCAAGGTCGTGTTTGGGGGCACCGGTGTCTCGGGAGGAGCCTTTGTCGGCAATGCGGAGTTCCGCGACTGTGCGTTCGGAACCTTCGCCGCCCGCGTTCTCGACATGGAAAGTGCAGCCGTGGCTCATGTGGCTTGGGCCAACACTGTCCCGTTCATCGCCATTCGAAGTCTAGCCGACCTCGCCGGCGGCAGCGATCAAGCCAACCAGGTCGAAACATTCATGGGACTGGCAACGCGGAATGCTGCAACGATTGTCAAGGTGCTGCTCCGGAAAATGCGTGGAGTTGAATGAGCCATGATCCAGATCGGTTGAAGCCAATCCATTCCGCTCTCGGTGCATCCGACATTCGAGACTCTTGGCACCATCACATTCAAAACTCAATTGCCCCACACCTTGCGACACTTCCCGTCATCCGCATTGGATTAAATGCTGGCAGAGCACTCGACACACCAACCGCCAAGACTGCCGGTGCCTGGGCGTCATGACATGCGATTGGGTGCATCCGTCCTGCGTGGCCTTGGGCAATCACAGCAGCAGGCGATGGCAAGAGGGGTGCCAACCCAGATGATCGGATTTGGGAACGGCTCCTTGAGACGAACCCGTCCGCACTGCCCCTGATCCCTCTCAGGACGTCCGGAGGCGGCCGGACTCCCTGAGGGACTGGGGACGTGAAGCCATATCCGCGATTCTCCGATCGGGAACGGATTGGCGGCCGCGGGTCCCCGCAGGACGATCAGTCAGCGTAGGCGACCGAGGGAAGCCAGGTGGTGAGCTCCGGAAAGCTGAAGACAATCATCAGACCGATGACCTGCAGGATCACGAACGGGATGATCCCGCGATAGATGTGGCTGAGGGAAATGCCCGATGGACAGACACCCTTGAGATAGAAGAGTGCAAAGCCGACCGGGGGTGTCAGGAACGAGGTCTGGAGGGTCACGGCCACAAGGATGGCAAACCAGACGACCGAGGGGTCACGAACCTCGCCGAACCCCGGGATATCAAGATCGAGGCCCAGGATGATCGGCAGCATGAGCGGCATGATGATGATGGTGATTTCGATCCAGTCGAGCAGGAATCCCAGCAGAAACACGATGAACAGGATGAAGAGCACCGTCATGTAGGGATCATCAAAGGCCGAAAGCACCAGACTTTCGACGATCTCGTCACCACCATAGCGCCGCAGGACGAAGGCAAAGAAGTTGGCCGCGAGAAAAATCCCGACGATATAGCCTGTGGTCACCATCGTTGACCGGCTGACCTCTTTCAGAACCTTGACATTCAGATTGCCGTTGGCCACGGCGAGAAGGGTGGCACCGAGGGCCCCGAGTCCAGAGGCTTCCGTCGGTGTGGCAAGACCGGCAAAGATCGAGCCGAGTACAACGAGAATGAGCAGGAGCGGCGGCAGGACCGCGAGAAGGACTTCCCGGATGGCATCCCAGCCAACATGCTCGGTCTCCTCCGGTACGGGCATGGCGTTGGGGCTGATCAACCCATAGATCACGATGAAGACAATGTAGAGGGCACCGAGGAGGAGGCCCGGGAAAAACGCGCCCATGAAGAGATCGCCCAGCGAGATGGCGAGCTGGTCGGACATGATCACCAGCATGATCGAGGGTGGGATCAGAATGCCGAGGGTGCCGGCGCTGGCAATGGTGCCGGTGGCAATCGGTTTGTTGTATTTCTGCGCCATCATGGCCGGCAATGCCATGACACCGAGAAGCGTGACGGAAGCCCCGACAACCCCCGTCGAGGCGGCCAGGATGATGCCGATCAGGAGAACGGTCAGCGATAGCCCGCCACGCAGGCTGCCAAAGACCCTCTGCATCGATTGCATCATCCGCTGGGCGACGCCGGACTGGTCGAGCATCAATCCCATGAAGATGAACATCGGCAAGGCAACGAGGACAGGGTTCTTGACGATATTGCCAAAGAGACGCCCGGCGAGGGCTCCGAGACGCTGGTAATTGATGCCGGTCCGGTCAAATTCGATGATGTCCCGGAAATTGGCCCGGAACGGATCGAGGAAGATTTCGGCAATCAGGGCAAAGATGAGACTGATTCCCACGAGGGCATAGACGACCGGCACACCGCGAAAGAGCAGGTAGACGAAACCGAGGAAGAGGCACAGGACCGCCAGTTCATTCAGGGTCAGGAAGTGGCCAATGAATTCAAGAATGAACATGGTCTAGCCCTCCACCGTGTCCCGCCGGGCCAGCAGGCGCAGGATCCCGATAAGGCCCACCGCGGCGATCAGGGAAAACAGGATGGTGTATTTCATCTCTTCCGGTCCGATCTCGAAGGTCCCGAACAGCGGCATCCGGCCAATCTCGCGATTGGAGACATCGGCGGGCGTGGTGAGACGGTAGAACCACCAGAGACTGTAATAGATGGCCAGATTGACGATGTAGACGGTGGACGGAAAGGCGTAGAGAGCCTGGCGCCAGAGGGCCGGCCGCACAAGACGGGCCAGAAAGCGGACATAAGCCGCCCAGGTGGCAAAACCGATGAACAGGAAGGCCAAATTCATGACGACCTTGAGGATCCAGAGATTATGGAGCCCATTGGGGCTGTCGGATCCCTCATCATTGGTGATGGACTGGATGGCATAGGGCACCGTCACGTCCCAGGCAAGAATGACAAAGGGCAGAAACAGCCAGACCAGGGCAAAGATCTCGAACTGGTTCTTCTTGGCGGCGGGAAAATGCTCCTGGAAGATATCAACGCGGACATGGCTGTCGGTTGTCACGGCATAACCGATCGCAAACAGGGCTGCGGTGCCATAAAGCCACCATTGAAGATCATCAAGCCAGGCCTGGTTGTGGCCAAGCGAGCGCAACACCACCTGCATGCAGATGGCAACCATCAGGATTGGAAAGAGCCAGGCAAGGACGTTGGACACGTGGATGCTGGCCCGGTCACACCGGTTCTGCTGATCCCGGTTGGATACACCGGGATCGGTGACCGATACGAGTTCCTCGGCAGTGTTCATGCTGCGTCCTCCCGCTCAGAAATGACTCGGGGCAGGATGCCCTGCCCCGCAATCAGTTTGCCGATCATGGCTGATCGTGGTGACCCTTGACCCTCAGCTTCGAGGCCGGGGCAGATAGATATTGTCACCCCAGGTCTTGTAGCCTGCCCGGAATTCCTGGAGATCGGCCCAGGCACGGGCAAAGAACTCATCCTCGGACGCGAGCTCATCGACCACTTCCAGCCACGCGGCTTCGAAGGCATCCAGGAACTCCTTGTTCCATTGCTTGATGGTCACACCATGCTCCTCGACATTGGTCACCATGGCGGGGAAGTTCGTGGCCTCGCCCTCAGCGAAGTTGTCCGTGATGTTGGCCATGCAGGCGATTTCGATCTGCTTCTGCGACTTCTCGTCCAGATCTTCCCAGCGGTCCTTGTTGATCAGAAGCTCGAACAGGGTCGCGGGCTGGTGCCAGCCGGGGAAGTAATTGTACTTGGCGATGTTGTAGAAGCCAAGCGACGCATCAACCCGTGGCATGGAAAATTCGGTCGCATCAATCGCCCCGCGCTCAAGGGCCGGGAAGATGTCCCCGCCAGCAAGCAGCGATGTGGACACACCAAGTTTCTGCATCACCTTGGCACCAAGGCCAAAGAACCGCATGTTCAGGCCCTGCAGGTCGTCGAGCGAGGTGATCTCGTTCTTGAACCAGCCGGACGTCTCGGGCGCGTAGGTTCCACAGAGCATGACATGGACGTTGAAGCCGTTCATGTCATACATCTCGCGCATCAGGCTGAGACCATCATCATACAGCATCCAGGCCAGCGCCTCACCGGGCTCCGGTCCGAACGGGACAGCAGCAAACAACCCGGCGGCGTTCATCTTGCCTTGCCAATAACCCGATGTGGTGAATGCCGCATCAACCGAGCCATTGGAGACGGCATCAAGGGCTTCAAGGGCTGGCACGAGTTCCCCGGGATCGAAATGCTCGAATTCGACCGAGTCAGACACGGCATTGATCTTGTCGACGAAGGCAACAGCGGCCGTGCCAAGGATTGGCAGGTTCTTGCCGAACGCCGATGTCATCTCGAACGATTCCTGTGCGTGCCCCGCACTTGTCGACAAGGCGACAATGCCGGCAGCGAGAATGGCTTTCAGTTTCATTTTCCTTTGCTCCTCTTTCAAGTGAATGGCACTATCACGATTGATATCAACGTGCCAACATAATACGGCATTTGGATAAATCAGAATTGCGAATCGGGCGATTGCCGTCAGGCAGTCGCTGCCGGAAGCGCACCTCCGCTTTCTCCTTCATGCCGGGTTCCAAGTGTCTGTTCCCACCAGGTGACCAATCCAACCGGGCCATCGCTCACGCCCGCCCGGCACTGGCCAGGGCCGCCACATTCAGCAATCCCCGGGCTGTCACGGCAGGGGTCACAATATTCGCGGCGCCCCGATAACCGAGCAGGATGGGGCCGATGGGCTCGGCATTGGCCAGGGTGGTGAGGGCATTGATGGCCGCATTGGCGGCATCCATGCCGGGAAAAACCAGGATATTGGCCCGGTCGGTCAGGCGGGCACAGGGCAGGAATGTGTCGCGGGCTCGCTTGTCAAAGGCAAGATTGAGCTGCATCTCGCCCTCGAATTCGAAGTCAGTCCGGCGTTCGGTCAGAATCTCCGTGGCCCGCCGCATCCGGGCTGCACTCGGGCTGGGATGCGCACCGAAATTGGTATGGCTGATCAGCGCGACCCGCGGTGTCAGACCAAAATCGCGAACCTGCCGGGCGGCCATCTCGCAGATGCAGGCCACGTCCTCGGCCGTCGGCTCATAGTTGACATAGCCATCGGCAATGAACACGGTGCCGGCATCCAGGATGAGGGGGACGAGGGACGCGACGGTCTCGGTTGTGGGACCAAGGATCTGGGTGACCCATTCAAGATGCGCCTCGAAGAGGCCGGATGTGCCGCAGATCATGCTGGCGGCCACCCCTTCGCGCACGGCCATGGCCGCCGCAACAGTATCGCTCGAACGAAAGAGTTTGCGTGCAGCCACCGGCCCGATCCCGTCCCGGGCCCGGAGGGTGTGCAGTCTGGCACCATAATGTTCCGCGAGGTCCTGGCACTCATGACTGAAGACTTCGAAATCCGTGTCCGGTCGGACCCTGAGGCCGAGATCCCGGCATGCTGCGGCAATCCGGTCGGACCGGCCCGTCGTAACCGGTGTGGCCACACCTTCATCAAGGACATTCTGGACGGCGCGAAGAACCCGGTGGTCTTCTCCCTCGGCAAAGATGACTCGGTGGGATCTGGAACGGGCCACATCAAACAACGGTCGCATGAGAAAACTTGACCGATAGACAAAGCGGGACAGACGCGCCCGGTAGTCTTCCAGATCATCAACAGGCCGGGTCGCCACCCCACTCGTCATGGCGGCTTCAGCCACGGATGTGGCAAGGGAACAGAGCAGCCGTGGGTCAAAGGGTTTGGGCAGGAGATAGGTCTTGCCGAACGTCAGCTGCTCACCGCCATAGGCCCGGGTCACCTCGTCGGTTGACCCCTTGCGAGCCAGGCCAGCGAGGGCATGCACGCAGGCTGTCTTCATGGCACTGTTGATTTCGGTCGCACCCACATCAAGCGCTCCGCGGAAGATGAACGGGAAGCAGAGGACATTGTTCACCTGGTTCGGATAATCGGTCCGGCCCGTGCAGATGATGGCATCCGGTCGTACCCTGCAGACCTCGGCGGGATCAACTTCCGGGATCGGATTGGCCAGGGCCATGATGATCGGATCGCGGGCCATCCTGCTGCACTCGGCGGGACTGAGAACGCCCGGACCGGAGAGACCGAGGAAGATATCGGCATCCACGATCACATCAGCCAACGATTGCGGACCGTGGCCCTGGGCAAAGGCCGATTTCTGGCTGTCGACGTCCCGACCCGCATGCACGAGGCCGTCGATGTCAAACAGCCAGACATTGCTGCGCTCAAGACCAAGATCAAGAAGAAGATTGAGGCAGGCAATCCCGGCCGCACCGCCGCCGGTCGAGACGACCTTGACCTCGCTGATGGCCTTGCCGACAAGATGCAGGCCATTGACAATGGCCGCCGCCACGACGATCGCCGTACCATGCTGGTCATCATGAAACACCGGGATGCCCATCTCGGCCTTGAGCCGACTTTCGACCGCAAAACAGTCCGGCGCCCGGATGTCCTCAAGATTGATCGCTCCGAAGGTTGGCTCCAACCGCAGGATGGTGTCGGCCAGTTGTTCGGGATTGCTTTCGTTGATCTCGATATCGAAGACATCGATATCAGCGAATTTCTTGAAGAGAACCGCCTTGCCCTCCATGACGGGTTTGGCGGCCAGGGCTCCGATGTTGCCCAGACCCAGAACCGCCGAACCGTTGGAGATCACCGCAACGAGATTGCTGCGGGCGGTATAGCGCGCCGCATCGGCTGCGTTCTGCGCGATCGCCGTACAGGCCGCAGCCACGCCCGGCGAATAGGCCAGTGACAGGTCCCGTTGATTGGCCAGCGGTTTCGTTGGCCGGATGGCCAGTTTCCCCGGCCGTCCCGATTCGTGGTAGCGTAGCGCATCATGCATCATGTCAGGACCGCCTCTTCGGTGGGATGAGATCCGTGATGGTGCCCTCGTACATCTCGGCGGCGAAGTTGACAGTCTCCGACAGCGTCGGGTGCGGGTGGATGGTCTGACCGATGTCGGTGGCATCGGCGTTCATCTCGATGGCCAGGGCCACCTCGGCAATCAGGTCGCCGGCATTGGTTCCGACGATGCCGGCACCCAGGATCTGGTGGGTGTCGGGGTCGAAGAGGATCTTGGTCATTCCCTCGGAGCGACCGATCGAGAGGGAGCGCCCGGAGGCGGCCCAGGGGAAAACCCCCTTGCCGACCTTCCGCCCGGTCGCCCTGGCCTCGTTTTCGGTCAGACCCGCCCAGGCCACTTCGGGATCGGTGTAGGCCACGGAGGGGATGACCCTGGCATCAAAGGCCCGCCTGTGGCCAGCCGCCACCTCGGCCGCCACCTTGCCCTCATGCACGGCCTTGTGGGCCAGCATCGGCTGACCCACCACATCCCCGATGGCGAAGATGTGGGGCTGGTTGGTGCGCTGCTGGTTGTCGACCGGCACAAACCCCTGCTCACTGACCCGCACACCAGCCTTGTCGGCCCCGAATACAGTGCCATTGGGCCGACGGCCGACGGCCACCAGGACTCCGTCAAAACGGTCTTCAAAACCACCTTCGGGTCCCTCAAGACTGACCTTGAGACCGGTCTTCATGGCCTTGACTGCCACAACCCGGGTCTTGAGGTGAAGGGCTTCATAACGTTGGGATATGCGATTGTGGAGAGGCTTGATGACATCCCGGTCCGCGCCCGGGATCATCTGGTCCATCATCTCGACCACGGTGATCCTGGCGCCGAGCGCGTCATAGACACAGGCCATCTCGAGACCGATGATACCGCCGCCGATGATCAGCAGGCGCTTGGGAATCGATCGCAGGTCCAGCGCGCCGGTGGAATCAAGGACGCGGGGATCATCCGTCGGCAGGAACGGGATGGCAACCGACCCGGAGCCCGTCGCAATGCAGCACTGATCGAAGGTGAGCGATGATGTCTGGCCCTCGTGGGTCACGGCCAGCGAATGCGGTGATGTCAGGACCGCATGGCCCTGCACGACATCGACCCCGCGGCCCCTGGCAAGTCCCGTCAGTCCACCGGTCAGTTTGCCGACGATGCCGTCCTTCCAGTCCTGCAATGCTGCCAGATCAATCCTGGGTGACCCGAACGCCAGGCCATGCTCGCCCATCTCCCCGGCTTCGCTGATGACCTTGGCCGCATGCAACAGGGCCTTGGAGGGGATGCAGCCGACATTCAGACAGACGCCACCGAGGGTTGCATGCCGCTCGATCAGGACAGTCTTGAGACCAAGATCGGTCGCGCGGAATGCCGAGGTGTAGCCACCGGGGCCGGAACCGATGACAACGTACTCTGCGTGAGGGACGTTCTCCTGGCGGATGGCCGCACTGGCCAGAGGTTGGTCGACAGCACTGGCTGCCGGGTCTGTTGATGACAGTGTGCCGGTTTCGGTGTCGCCAGTCGATGCCTCGTCACTGGATGAGGTCTCGCTTGTCGGGGCATCCCCGGTCATCCTGAGGGTGCCGATCAGCGACCCCTCGCTGACAGTATCCCCCTCCTTGACAGAGAGCGTCAGGATGGTGCCGGCGACGGGAGCAGGCACTTCCATGGTGGCCTTGTCGGACTCCAGTTCGATGAGCGGATCTTCCGGCGCCACTGTTGCGCCGACATCGACAAGGACGCCGATGACGGGGACATCGGCAAAATCCCCGATGTCGGGAACCTTGATCTCAAGCGTGGCCATTGTCGGCATTCCTAGAGCAGAATATTGCGGACATCACCGAGATACCCGGCGAGGTCGGCACAGAATCGCGCCACCAGGGCCCCATCGATGGCTCGGTGATCATAGGAAAGGCAGAGCGGTTGCATGAGGCGCGGCGTGAAGGAATCTGTCTGCTTGTCCCAGACCGGGACCATCCGGGACCGGGTCATGCCCAGGATCGCCACCTCGGGAGCATTGATGATCGGCGTGAACGAATGCCCACCGATGCCGCCGAGGGAGGAGATGGTGAAGGTCGCACCCTGCATGTCGGAACCCTTGAGCTTGCCAGCCCGGGCCCGCGCCGAGAGCTCACCGAGTTCCCTGGAGATGGTGATGATGCCCTTGCTGTCGGCATCCCGGATGACCGGGACCACCAGCCCCTGGGGCGTATCGGCGGCAAAGGCGATGTGGTAGTAGGACTTGCGGATGAGTTTGTCGCCATCGGGATGCAGGGAGGCATTCACCTCCCAGTGGTCCTTGAGGGCGCAGACCACGGCCTTGATGGCGAAAGCCAGCAGTGTCACCCGGTATCCCTCATCCCGGGCCCTGGCATCAATGGAGCGGCGATAGGGTTCGAGGTCGGTGATGTCGGCCTCTTCACGATGGGTGACGTGGGGTATGTTGAGCCAGGACCGATGCAGGGCCGGGCCGGAGATCTTCTTGATCCGGCTCATCTCCACCGTCTCGACCGGACCGAACCTGGCGAAGTCAACAGTGGGAATGGGAGGAATGGCACCCCCTGTCAAGCCGGCACCAGCGGGTGCCTGCAGGGTGCCCTTGACCGCTGCAGTCACGTCGGGGCGGGTGATCCGTCCCTTGCGACCGGTTCCCTGCACGCTGGCAAGATCGACCCCGAGCTCGCGGGCCAGGGCCCGCACCGACGGCGAGGCATGGACAGTGCGGAACCCGCCCTCGTCCACCTTGGCCAGTACGGTCCCGGGGGACGCAGGGGCAGCAGCTGGCGGCGGCGGGACCGGCTCATGTTCCTGTACCCCTTCGGGGGAGGGCGGGTCGACGGGAGGCTTGCTTTCGTCAGGCACCTCGAGGGTCAGGATGACAGTTCCCTCCGAGACCGGCTCGCCCTCGTTGACCTTGAGCGTGACGACGGTCCCGGCCATCGGCGCCGGGACTTCCATGGTCGCCTTGTCGCTTTCGAGCTCGATCAGCGGATCCTCTTGTGCCACCTCATCACCGGGCGTCACCATCACCCCGACGACTGGAACGTCCTTGAAGTCGCCGATATCCGGGACTGCGATGTCCAATACTGCCATATGACGGTCTCCTGTACGGATCAGACCAGACGCGGGTTCGGCTTGGTGCCGTCGATCTGGTATTTTTTCAGTGCCTTGCCGAGATCGGATTTGCTGACGGCACCCTCGGTATAGAGGGCTGTCACTGCCGCCGCCGCGATGTGATCGGCATCGACCTCGAAGAACCGGCGCAGATTGGCCCGACTGTCCGAGCGGCCGAACCCGTCGGTGCCCAGCACATGATAGGGTTGCTTGACAAACCCCCGGATCTGCTCGGCGTGGTTCTTCATGTAGTCCGTTGCGGCAATGACCGGGCTGGTGTTGGCGGCCAGGGCTGAAGTGACATAGGGCACCCGAGGTGTCTCGGTGGGATTGAGGCGATTCCAGCGGGCGCAGTCCTGTCCCTCCCGGGCCAACTCGTTGAAGGATGTGGCCGACCAGAGGTCCGCGGTGATGCCGAAATCCTCCTTGAGGCGTTCAGCCGCCCGCATGGCCTGGAGAAAGATCGTGCCGGACCCCATCAGGTTGACATGGCGCTTGCCGGGCCGTGCTGACCCCTTGGCAAACCGATAGAGGCCCCTGGTGATCCCGTCCTCCTGTCCCTTGGGCAGATCGGGATGGGCGTAGTTCTCGTTCATGAGTGTCAGATAGAAGAAGACATCCTCCTGATCAACGAACATCCTCTGCAAGCCATGGCGGATGATCACGGCCACCTCATAGGAAAAGACCGGGTCATAGCTGATGCAGTTGGGAATGGTGGCGGCCAGCACATGGCTGTGACCGTCCTCGTGCTGCAAGCCTTCACCGTTGAGGGTCGTCCGACCGGCAGTACCACCAAGGAGAAAGCCCCGGGCCCGACTGTCCCCTGCCGCCCAAGCGAGATCACCGATCCTTTGGAAACCGAACATGGAATAGTAGATGTAGAACGGGATCATGGCGAGACCATGAGTGGAGTAGCTGGTGGCCGCGGCGATCCAGTCGGCCATCGCACCGGCTTCGTTGATCCCCTCCTGGAGGACCTGGCCCGTGCTGGATTCCTTGTAATACATCAGTTGGTCGGCATCCTCGGGGTTGTAGAGCTGACCCTCGGGATTGTAGATACCGAGCTGCCGGAACATGCCCTCCATACCGAAGGTCCGGCTCTCATCAGGAACGATCGGCACGATCTGCTTGCCGATGGTCTTGTCGCGGCACAACGTCGTCAGGATGCGCACAAATGCCATGGTTGTCGAGATCTCGCGCTCCCCGGTGCTCTTGAGTTGGGCTGCAAAGGCACTCAGGTCGGGGATCTGCAGTTTGGCAACGTCACGCCAGACCCGTTGGGGGAACGGTCCTCCGAGCGCCTCGCGCCGGGCAAGGATGTAGTCCCGCTGCTCATTGCCGAGGCGGACAAACGGAATGGTGTCGATCTCCTCGTCCGAGACCGGGATGCGGAACCGGTCCCGGAATGCCACGAGGGCATTGTGGGCCATTTTCTTCTGCTGGTGGGTGATGTTCTGTCCTTCCCCGGCCTCACCCATCCCGTAGCCCTTGACGGTCTTGACCAGAATGGCGGTGGGCTGCACGGTGTTCGCGATCGCCGCGACATACGCGGCATAGACCTTCTGCGGATCGTGGCCACCTCGCTGCAACTGCCAGATTTCCTCATCCGTCATGTCGGCAACAAGTTCGGCGGTCTCGGGGTAGCGGCCGAAGAACTTCTCGCGGGTATAGGCCCCGCCCCGTGACTTGAAGGTCTGGTAATCACCATCGACCGTTTCCATCATCAACTGCCTGAGACGGCCGCTCTCGTCCCTGTCAAGCAGGGCATCCCAGCCGGCCCCCCACAGCACCTTGATGACATTCCAGCCGGCACCGCGGAAGATCCCCTCGAGCTCCTGGATGATCTTGCCATTGCCCCGCACCGGCCCATCGAGGCGTTGCAGGTTGCAATTGATGACAAAGTTCAGATTGCCGAGTTTTTCCCGGGCGGCCAGGCTGATGGCACCGAGGCTCTCGGGTTCGTCCATCTCGCCATCACCGAGGAATGCCCAGACCTGACGATCGCCCTTGTCGATCAGACCCCGGTTGTGAAGGTATTTCATGAAGCGGGCCTGGTAGATTGCCATGAGTGGGCCGAGGCCCATCGAAACTGTCGGGAACTGCCAGAAGTCCGGCATCAGCCAGGGGTGGGGATAGGAGGACAGGCCCGCCCCGCCCGATTCGGACCGGAAGTTCTCGAGCTCGGCCGCCGTCAGCCGCCCCTCCATGAACGACCGCGCATAGATCCCGGGGATGGCATGGCCCTGGAAGAAGACCAGATCACCACCCGACTCCGGTGTCCGCGGCCGCCAGAAATGATTCATGCCAATGTCGTACATGACGGCCGAGGAGGCAAAGGAGGCGATATGGCCACCATACTCGGAACTGACCTTGTTCCGCTTGACAACGGTCGCCATGGCATTCCAGCGATTGATGGTCCGGATCCGCCATTCCAGCGCCAGATCGCCGGGATACTCGGGCTGGTCCTCAACCGGGATGGTGTTCACATAGTCGGTCGTGGCCGAGAACGGGAGATTGGCACCACGCGAGCGGGCCGATGCCACAGCCTTGTCAAGGAGAAAATGGGCCCGATTGGCCCCATCGGTCTCGATGACATCTTCGATGGCCTGACACCACTCGAGGGTTTCGGTCGGATCGATATCATCGACAGCGTCGGTCATGATGTCCCTCCTGATGGGGCCCGGATCGCGGACAGAAACCAGGCTCACGATATTATTTAGTTATTTTGTAAAATTTTTCTACAATAAATTGAAAATAATTTTCTTGCAATAATCAATAGCTTTAGGTAATGTCAGGAGCAGATATGATTTAACATTAGCAAATTATTGCATTATATTGTTTTGTCAATGGGCATTGGTGCCAATGGACCATCTGGCCAACGACAGGGCCAATGATTGCTGATGATCGAAGACTGATGATCTGTTCGGAAGACTGCCATGGATGAAATTGTCAGAAGACCGCGGGGACGACCACGCAAACATTCCACCGATTCAGATACCACCACGGTTCTGGCCCTCGAGCGGGGCCTCAAACTCCTCGAGCTGCTGGCCCGGGAAAAACGGACCTCACTGACCGAAATTGCCATGCAGGCTGGCATGCCGCCGTCAACCGCCCGTCGCCTGCTTCTGACCCTGCTGAACTACCGCTTTGCCGATTTCGACGAGGCCAACCAGGACTGGATGATCGGGATCGAGGCCTTTCGCGTTGGTTCGGGCTTCCTCAAGCGGATCGATATAGTCGAGGCCGCCCGGAATGTCATGGCAGGACTTGTGTCCGAGACCGGCGAGACGTCCAATCTGGCC
Source organism: Paracoccaceae bacterium (assembly GCA_965215545.1). Lineage (GTDB taxonomy): Bacteria > Pseudomonadota > Alphaproteobacteria > Rhodobacterales > Rhodobacteraceae > MPNP01. The sequence goes on along the minus strand of OZ244066.1, from coordinate 1,487,341 downwards.
ATTGCCGACGATGGCGATGTGGTGTTCGTCAGCCAGGTCGAATCGCCCAATCCCATCCGCGCATGTTTCCAACCCGGGACCCGGTCGCAAATGCACGCATCAGGGGTCGGCAAGGCTCTCATGGCCTGGCTTCCCCGGCAGGATGTCGAGGCCCTTCTGCAGAGAAAGGGCATGGGTCGCTTCACGGACACCACCATCATCAAGCCCGATCACCTTTTTGCCGAACTCGATCGGATCCGCGATCAGGGCTGGTCAATCGATAACGGCGAGCGATATACGGGCATGTGCTGTGTGGCGGCCCCGATCTTCGGGGCCGAGGGCGACGCGGCCGCCGCAATTTCCATTTCGGGGCCATCATCCCGCTTCACCAAACAGACGATTGTCGATTTCAGTGCCGCCATCCGTCATGCCGCCGCCAACATCTCAACGGCCATCGGCGGCAAGACAGGTGCCGCCGGGTTGCCGATCTGACCGCGGGGCCTCCTTTCACGGAATTCTGATGTTTCGATATGTTTTTTCAAATTTTTTTTTCATCTCAAATAACTTATTTTAATTATTATTATGAATTTTTTCTTGAAATTTGATAAAATCTTGCATATTCTACGGATGAACCATTCCGCAACCTGATGGCGCAACAGTGTCTGGAGATTGACCATGAGCGATCAAAACCCCCTCTTCATACCCGGACCCACCAATATTCCGGACCGTCTGCGGGCGGCAATGCACGTCCAGACCATGGATCACCGGGCCCCGGACTTCATTGAGCTGCTCGAGCCACTCCTGCGTGACCTCAAGACGGTGTTCAGGACGACATCCGGTCAGGTCGTCACCTTCCCCGCTTCGGGAACCGGGGGTTGGGAGGCGGCCATCACCAACACGCTCTCGCCGGGGGATCGGGTTCTGGTCGCCCGCTATGGCATGTTCTCGCATCGTTGGATCGATCTCTGCCAGCGCCACAATCTCGATGTCACGGTCATTGAATGCGAGTGGGGCGAGGGAGCACCGGCCGATCTCTATGGCGACCACCTGGCTGCCGACACCGATCATGAGATCAAGGCTGTCCTGGTAACCCACAACGAAACAGCGACAGGGGTTGTCTCGGATGTGGCAGCCATCCGCCAGGCCATGGATGCCGCCGGCCATCCTGCCCTTCTCTATGTTGACTGTGTCTCATCCCTGGCCTGCATGGACTTTCGCATGGATGAATGGGGTGTTGACCTGGCTGTCACCGGCAGCCAGAAGGGCTTCATGCTCAACACCGGAATGGCCATCGTCGGTGTCAGCCAGAAGGCCCTTGCGGCTGGCAAGACGGCCGCCTTGCCGCGGACGTTTTTCGATTTTGGCGATATGGTCACGCTGAATGCCAAGGGCGGCTATCCGTATACCCCGCCCCTGCAGATAATGTTCGGTCTCAGGGCCAGCCTCGACATGCTGCTTGATGAAGGGCTGGACAACGTGTTCCAGCGCCACAACCGGATCGCCGAGGGGGTGCGGCGGGCGGTCAGAGCCTGGGGCTTGACCCTGTGTGCCCGGCACCCGGACCTGTATTCCGACTCCGTGAGTGCCATCCATGTTCCTGAGGGCAAGGATGCGAATGTGCTGGTCAACCATAGTTTCGAGACCTATGGGGTCTCCTTCGGGATTGGCCTTGGCCAGCTGGCGGGCAAGATCTTCCGGATCGGCCATCTTGGGTCGCTCACGGATGTGATGGCACTGGCGGGCCTGGCCACTGTCGAGATGGCCATGGCCGATCTTGAGTATCCCGTGGAACTGGGATCCGGGACACGGGCGGCGCAGGACTACTACCGCAAGACCGCAAGGATGGCAGCGGGTTGAGGATCGGGCAAGAGAGGAGAGCAGCCATGCAGAGACCGACATGGGATGATGTTGTGGCGGCGCATGATCGGATTGCTCCCCATATCCATCGGACGCCCATTCTGACCAGTGACTTGCTTGATGCCGAGGCGGGAGCATCGCTGTTTTTCAAATGCGAGAACCTGCAGCCCCCCGGCGCCTTCAAGGTCCGCGGCGCATCCAATGCCGTCTTTGGCCTCCCGGACGGGCAGGCCGAGAAGGGTGTCGCCACCCACTCGTCGGGCAATCATGCCCTGTGCCTGTCCTATGCAGCCGGCCGGCGGGGAATTCCCTGCCATGTCGTCATGCCAAGGACCGCCCCGCAGGCCAAGAAGGACATGGTGGTGACCTATGGCGGCACCATCACCGAGTGTGAACCGTCGACGTCCTCACGGGAAGAGGTCTTTGCCAGGGTCCAGGCCGAGAGCGGCGGCGACTTCATCCATCCCTACAATGATCCGCGGGTCATCGCCGGCCAGGCAACCTGTGCCCGGGAGTTCCTGGGTCAGGTCGATGATCTCGATGTCCTGGTGGCACCCATCGGTGGTGGTGGCATGATCTCGGGCACATGCCTGACGGTCTCCTCCATTGCGCCGAAGGTCAAGATCTATGCTGCCGAACCGGCCCAGGCCGACGATGCCATGCGTTCCTTCAAGGCCGGTCACATCATTGCCGATGATGCGCCCCAGACAATTGCCGATGGGCTCAAGGTGCCCCTGAAGGACCTGACCTGGCACTTTGTCTCGAACCATGTCACTGATATCCTCACGGCCAGTGAGGACGAGATCATCAATGCCATGAAACTCAGCTGGAAACGGTTGCGGATGGTCATTGAGCCCAGCTGCGCCGTCCCCCTTGCCATCATTCTCAAAAACCCGGATGTGTTCGCCGGCAAGCGTGTCGGCGTCATCATTACTGGTGGGAATGTCGATCTCGACACCCTGCCGTGGACTGCCAACTGACAAGGAGACACGTCATGACTGCACCGACCACTATCAATGAACTGGATGTCGGGTATGATGTCCCGGCCGCCATCGGCATGTCCGAGGATGCCATCCAGACCCCGTGCCTGGTGCTGGACCTCGATGCCCTGGAACGCAATATTGTCAAGATGGGCAACTGGGCCCGCGACCATGGGGTCCGACACCGTGTCCATGGCAAGATGCACAAGTCCGTGGACGTGGCACTGCTGCAGGAAAAACTCGGCGGGGCCTGTGGCGTGTGTTGCCAGAAGGTGTCGGAAGCCGAGGTGTTCGCCCGCGGTGGTATCAGGGATGTCCTCGTCTCCAATCAGGTCCGTGATCCGGCCAAGATCGACCGGCTCGCCCGCATCCCGCAACACGGTGCCAGAACCCTGTGCTGTGTGGATGATCCCGCCAATGTGGCAGATCTCTCGGCAGCCGCCGTCCGGCATGGCACGACCATCGAATGCCTGGTGGAAATCGACTGTGGGGCCGGACGCTGTGGCGTGACGACAACGCCGGATGTCGTGGCCATCGCCCGGTCGATTGATGCGGCGCCCGGTCTCAAATTCGCCGGGATCCAGGCCTACCAGGGGGCCATGCAGCACATGGACAACTACGAGGACCGCAAGGCCAAGATCGTGATTGCGGTGGACATGGTGCGCGATGCGGTGACGGCCCTGCAGGCCGAGAGTCTGGAATGCGACATCGTGGGCGGCGGCGGGACCGGTTCCTACTATTTCGAGGGAACGTCCGGTGTCTACAACGAGTTGCAATGTGGCTCCTACGCCTTCATGGACGCCGATTATGGCCGGATCCTCGACAAGGATGGCCAGCGCATTGATGCGGGGGAATGGGAAAACGCCCTCTTCATCCTGACCTCCGTCATGAGCCATGTCAAGGCCGACAAGGCCATCTGCGATGCCGGTCTCAAGGCCCAGTCAGTCGACAGCGGCCTGCCGTTCATCTTTGGCCGGGACGATGTCGAGTACATCAAGTGTTCCGATGAGCACGGGGTCATCAGTGATCCCCGGGGGGTCCTGAAGGTCAATGACAGGCTCCGTCTGGTGCCGGGTCACTGCGATCCGACCTGCAATGTCCATGACTGGTATGTCGGGGTGCGCGGCGGCAAGGTCGAGACCCTCTGGCCGGTCTCGGCCCGGGGCAAGGCCTACTGAGCGGGACCGCCCCGACCCCGACGAGCAACGCGCCTGCATCAGCCATGGAGAACAGAATGACGACAGATGGGATCTTGATTGTCTCGGAAAGTGACTGCCAGCGGCTCGTCGACCGCCCGAGTGCCTTTGCGGCGGTGGAGGCGGTCTTTGGTGCCACAGCCCGCGGTGATGCCTACAACTTTCCAGTCATCCGGGAGGCCATTGGCCATGCCGATGCCCTCTATGGATTCAAATCCGGTTTTGACCGGGTGGGACTGGCCCTCGGCGTCAAGTCAGGGGGCTACTGGCCCGGCAATGCCGACAAGGGGCTGACCAACCACCAGTCCACCGTGTTCCTCTTTGACCCCGATACCGGCCGGTTGCAGGCTCTGGTGGGCGGGAACTATCTGACGGCGATCCGCACGGCGGCCTCATCGGCGGTCTCGATTGCCCATCTGGCCCGCCCGGATGCCCGGGTCCTTGGCATGATCGGCGCCGGGCACCAGGCCCCGTTCCAACTGCGGGCAGCGGCCGACCAGCGTGCCTTCAAGAAGGTGGTTGCCTGGAATCACGACCCCGGGATGTTGCCCGGACTCGCCGCTGTCGCAGCCGAGACTGGCCTGCCCTTCGAGTCGGTCCCGGCCGAAGAGGTCGGACGCCAGGCCGATGTGATCATTACCATCACCTCGGCCTTTGAACCGCTGCTGATGGCCGACTGGATCCAGCCGGGCACCCATCTGGCCTGCATGGGCACCGACACCCAGGGCAAGCAGGAGGTGGATGCAGCCCTGGCGGGCCGGGCCACGGTCTTTACCGATGAGGTGGCCCAGTCGATCACCATCGGCGAGATGCAGCACCCCATCGCTGATGGCTGCCTGGCGGAAGCAGACATCACGCCCATCGGTGCGGTGATCAACGGGACCCATCCGGGCCGCACATCGGAGGATGAGATCACCCTCTTTGATGGCACCGGTGTCGGTCTCCAGGATCTGGCGGTCGCCGCTGTGGCGGCCCGGGCGGCAGCGGCGACCACCGACCCGACCCGGGTGTCTCTGGACTGAGACGGCGGGGCATTCAGAAAGAGAGGGCTGACATGGTCGGACACCCCTGCCACAGTTTCCGTGATTTTCGGGCCCTGGCCAAACGCCGGCTGCCCGGACCGATCTTCCACTACATTGACGGCGCAGCCGACGACGAGATCACCTACCAACGCAATACCGCCGCATTTGCGGACTGCGACCTCGTCCCCAATGTGCTCGTGGATGTCCAGGATGTCGACATGAGCGTCGAGGTCATGGGGCAGACACTCGCCATGCCGGTCTACTGCGCGCCGACCGCACTGCAGCGACTGTTTCACCATGTCGGCGAGCGTGGCGTGGCGGCGGCGGCCACAAAATACGGCACGATGTTTGGCGTCTCGTCGCTTGGGACAGTCAGCGTCGAGGAACTTGCAGCCATGGCCCCCGGGCCCAAGATGTTCCAGTTCTACTTCCACAAGGATCGTGGCCTCAATGATGCTCTCCTCGAGCGGGCCAAGGCTGCCAATTTCAACGTCATGGCCCTGACCGTTGACACCATCACCGGCGGCAACCGTGAACGGGATCTCCGGACCGGCTTCACGTCCCCGCCGCGTCTGACCCTCAACAGCCTCGTCAGTTTCGCCACCCACCCCATGTGGGCCCTCAACTATCTCTTGCGCGAAAAGTTCGACCTTCCCCATCTCTCGGGGCACGTCAGTGCCGGAACGAATCTCGCGACCTCCATCGGTGACTACTTTTCGACGATGCTGGACCAATCCATGAACTGGAAGGATGCCGAGGCGCTCTGCGCCAAGTGGAATGGCCAGTTTGCTCTCAAGGGCATCATGAGCGTTGCCGATGCCCGCCGGGCCGTCGATATCGGTTGTACCGGCATCATGGTCTCCAATCACGGGGGTCGCCAGCTTGACGGGTCTCGGGCCCCTTTCGATCAGCTGGCTGAAATTGTCGATGCCGTCGGCGACGAGATCGATGTCATCTGCGAAGGCGGTATCCAGCGGGGCACCCATATCCTGAAGGCCCTCTCGGTTGGTGCCAAGGCCTGTTCAGGCGGACGTCTCTATCTCTACGCCCTCGCCGCCGGTGGCCAGGCCGGCGTGGAGCGGGCCCTCGGCAACTTGCGCACGGAAATCGAGCGGGACATGAAACTGATGGGTGTCACCAGCCTCGCCGACCTCTCCCGCGACAATCTCCGCTTCCGCAATCCGTAACCCCGGGCTGCAGGGCCCCTGCCTCCAGATCCAGCCCACGCCATCGATGGAGCCGGCATTGTGCCCGGCCCGTCGGGCATCCGCGGCCGCGACACCATGCTCATGGGGCCCGCCAGCCAAAGCCGTGAACGGCGGCAGGAGGTGACCCTGGATCAGCCGAATCGATTGGACTTGGGGAACCCTTTGGGGACGGTCCGTCCCTGGTTGGAGCGGCGGCCGATCCAGAGGTCGCTTTCCATGAGGCGGCGCTGGGTGCCGGCGGGGAGGGTCCAGGTGAGACCGTCTTCAAGTGTGTAGCAGCGGGCATCGGCGAGGTGGCCCGACTTGAGGGTCATGAGCATGACTCCGGACCCGGAGTTCCGACGGGGTATATCCGCAATGGGCAGGATGAGCATACGCCGGTTGGTGCCGACAAGGGCCACGTGATCACCGGTGACGGGGATGCAGAGGCAGGCCCCATCACCATCCCGGGCGGTGAAGATGGTCTTGCCATTGCGGGTGTGCGAGAGGGTCTGTTCCGCCTTGATCCGAAAGCCCCGACCGGCTCTGGACAGCAGGAGATAGTCCGCATTCGGGTCGTGAACACGCAGGTCGAGGATATCGGACTCGTTGGGCAGGGCGGTCAGAAGCCGAACCGGTTCGCCGAGGCCCTTGCCACCGGGAAGATCGGTTGCAGCCAGGGTGTAGAAGCGACCATTGGAGCCGAACAGACCCAGCTTGTCCGATGTGCGGGCGTGGAAGGCAAACCGCTTGCTGTCACCATCGCGGTATTTGAAATCCTGCTCGAGATCCAACTCGTCCCTGTAGGATCGGATCCAGCCCATGGCGGAACAGACAACCGTGATCGGGGCGATATCGACCGGGTCAAGGGCCGCGGCGTCACCAAGGCGGGGCACATCCTCAAAGCTTGTCCGGCGGGCGCCGTGGGGGCTTGCGGCAAATGTCCCGGCCACCGCCTTGAGTTCGCTGGCAATTGTCTGCCACTGCAGCCTGTCGCTGTTGATGAGGTCGTCGAGGTCGGATCGCCTGGCAAGGCATGTGTCCTGTTCGGTCCTGAGTGCAACCTCCTCGAGTCTGCGCAGGGCGCGGAGGCGCATGTTGAGAATGGCTTCGGCCTGGGTGTCCCCGAGCCCGAATGCGGACATCATCGTGGCCTTGGGGTCATCATCGTAACGGATGATCTCGATCACACGGTCGAGGTTGAGATAGGCAATCAGGAAACCCTCGATGAGATGCAGGCGCTTGTCGATCTTGTTGATGGCATGGCGAGAGCGGCGCAGGAGGACGGTCTGGCGGTGGTCAAGATAGGCCCGGAGCAGGTCCCGGATGGAGGAGACCCGGGGAATCTTGCCATCGACGAGGGCATTCATGTTCAGGGAAAAGCGACTCTCGAGGTCGGTGAGTTTGAAGAGGGACTCCATCACGACAACCGGGTCGGAACGGCTGGAGCGCGGCTCGAGCACGATACGGATGTCCTCGACGGACTCGTCGCGGATGGTATCGAGCGTGGTGATCCTCTTGGTCTGGATCAGGTTGGCAATCCCTTCGATCAACTTGGATTTCTTGATCTGGAAGGGGATTTCCGTGATCACGATCCGCCATTGGCCGCGCTGGCGCTTGTCGACAGTCCACCGGGCCCGGACCCGAATCAGACCCCGGCCCTCGGTATAGATCTGCTGCAGGCTCTCGGCATCATTGACGATCACGCCACCGGTCGGGAAATCCGGGCCCGGGACCATCCTCATCAAGGTGGCGATATTGGCATTGGGCGCCTTGATCAGGTGCAGGCAGGCCTTGCACAATTCGGGGATGTTGTGGGGCGGGATGCTGGTGGCCATCCCGACGGCAATGCCACTGGCACCATTGGCCAGCAGGTTGGGGAAGGTGCCGGGCAGGACAACCGGTTCCTCCAGCGTCGAGTCATAGTTGGATCGGAACTCGACCGCGTCCTCCGCCAGACCGTCCATCAACATCTCGGCCGCCAGGGTCAGCCGCGCCTCGGTGTAGCGGGCCGAGGCCGGGCGATCACCATCGATGTTGCCGAAATTGCCCTGACCGTCGACCAGTGGATACCGGACATTGAACGCCTGGGCGAGCCGGGCCAGCGCATCGTAGATCGCCTGGTCTCCATGGGGATGATAGTTCCCCATCACGTCGCCGGAGATCTTGGCGCATTTGCGGAACCCGCTGGTTGAAGTGAGATTCAACTCGCGCATGGCATACAGGATCCGGCGCTGGACCGGCTTCAATCCATCGCGGGCATCTGGTAGGGCGCGATCCATGATGATCGAGAGGGCATACTGGAGATACCGATCACCAATCGCTCGATGGAGCGGCTCGTCGCTCACATCCTGAATATCTGTCACTGCATCGGTCATGGCCCAAACCTACCCAATATCATCCCCGGACACAAAGCCCGGACAGCCATCCTGCCACCGGACCCCGGGCTCCGGTGGGCGATGACTCCTGCTGCCGCGGACGGCGTCCCGCTGCCGGCACGAGGTCGGCATCGTGAATGATCTGTCAACCGGCATTGCCGAAGCCGGGCGCCTGCTTGTCACCCTGGACCGGGATCTCGTCACCATCACCCTGCGCTCGCTTCATGTGTCGCTGACCGCCGTGGCCCTCGCCACCTGCCTCGGGATCCCGGTCGGTATCTGGCTGGCCCTGACCCGCTTTTCCGGTCGGCGCTACGTGATCGCCATCGTCAATGCGCTGATGGGCCTGCCTCCGGTCGTCGTGGGGCTGCTGGTCTACATCCTCTTCAGCCGGGCCGGGCCGCTTGGCGTGCTGGGCCTGCTGTATACCCCGACGGTCATGATCATCGCCCAGATGATCATTGCCATCCCCCTGATCATCTCGATCAGCCACCAGGGAATCCGGGATGTGTGGGAGGAGTACCAGGATCTTCTGATTTCCCTGAACGCCTCGAAATGGCAGAGGATGGGCACACTGATCCGCGATGGACAACGGTCGCTGCTCACCGCCTCCCTGGCCGGCTTTGGACGGGCCATTGGTGAGGTGGGTGCCATCATGATCGTCGGTGGCAATATCGACCAGGCCACACGGGTGCTGACCACGGCCATTGCCCTCGAGACCAGCAAGGGCAACTTTGCCTTTGCCCTCGGTCTTGGTTTCATCCTGATTCTGCTCGCAGTCCTGGTCAACATCCTCATCCACAGCCTCCTGCGCACCGAAAGGTCCAACCTGTGGTAGGGCCCCTCCTGCCCCTCAGGATCCGGGATGCCGAGGTCATCCGTGCCGGCAAACGGCTGATCGGCCCGATCGATCTTGACATTGATGCCAACGGGATCCTGGTCATCATTGGCCCCAACGGCGCCGGCAAGACCACCCTGCTGCGCATGATGCACGGTCTGGAGCCCATCCATTCCGGCGCCCTGGCCTGGTCGGCAGGCGGACAGGATGTACGGACACGACAATCCTTCGTGTTCCAGACACCGATCATCCTGCGGCGCACGGTCTGCAACAACCTGGCCTTCCCGCTCATCCTGCGGGGTCTCGCGCGGCCCACGGCCCGCAGCCGGGCTGTGGCCTTTGCCGAACGTTTCCAGCTCGATCAGATCCTCGACCAGCCGGCAGCCCGGATCTCCGGCGGTGAGCAACAGAAACTCGCGCTTGCCAGGGCCCTGATCAGCGAACCGGAGATTCTCTTCCTTGACGAGCCCTGCGCCAATCTCGATGGCCGGGCCACCCGGACCATCGAGACGCTGCTTGCGGAAACCCGCGCCAATGGCACCAAGATCGTCCTGTCGACGCATGACCTTGGCCAGGCCAGGCGCCTCGCCGACCATGTCCTGTTCCTGCTTGATGGCCATATTCACGAAGCCGCCGACGCTGCATCTTTCTTTGCCGGGCCCACCACCCCCGAGGCCGTGCGCTTCCTGGCCGGTGATATCGTCACATGAGGATCCCTGTCCCGGCAAGGATGGCCGGCCGGAGGGGGCTGTTCCTGCCGATCCTGGCCCTGGGCCTCTGTCTGATCATCGCGACCGGGTCGGAGGCCAGGTCGCTGCGTCTGGCCGTGACGACATCATTCCACAATTCCGGCATTGGCACAGTCCTCCTGCCTGCCATCCGGCGGGATCTCGGGATCGATGTCCACCTCCTGATCGTTGGCACCGGCCAGGCTCTCGGCCTTGGACGCAATGGTGACGTGGATGCCGTCCTCGTCCATGCTCCTGCGGCCGAGGACGCCTTTGTCGCCGCAGGGTATGGCGTCCGGCGCTGCCTGATCATGTTCAACGATTTTGTCATCCTCGGCCCGGCCTCCGACCCGGCCAGGGTCGCCACAGCGCCCGATGCCCGCACTGCCTTCCGGCAGATCGCCGAGGTCGGCGCGGATTTCATCAGCCGGGGGGACAACAGTGGCACCCACATGCGCGAGATCCAACTCTGGCAGTCCGCCGCCCGCAAGCCGGACTCGTTTGGCAACTGGTACAAGGATGTGGGGGCCGGGATGGGGGCAGCCCTCAATGCCGCGAGTGCTCTTGATGCCTACATCCTGACGGACCGGGCCAGCTGGCTCACCTTCGGCAATCCCGGTGGTCTCACGCTGCTCCTTGAAAAAGACCCGGTCCTCTTCAATCAGTACAGTTTCATCCGGGTCAATCCCGACCGCCATGACCACGTCCAGGGAACACTGACCCAAACCCTCGAAGACTGGCTCACCGGTCCCCGGGCCAGCAGGCTGATCGATGACTATACGGTTGCCGGTCAGGCACTATTCGTCAGCAATCCCGCCTGCCTCTGAACCCGAACTGTTGGCATCAGGCCGACCGGCGGCAACGGCGTCCCGGACCGCCGCCCGTCACGAATGGCGATCCGTGCGGCACATCAGGCCAGACACAACCCCCGGGGGCGCTATTGCAGCCCCTGCAGGCAGTCGATGGCATGCATCCGGTAATGAACCAGGTTGGACAGGGCCTGATAAAGGGCACGCTGGAGATGTTCGCTGCCCTCCATGGTCTCCAGGATCACGACAATCTGCTGCATGCTCTCGCTGTCAGGAGCATCCGGAATCGTCGGACACTCGATCATCACCCCTTCGGGTGGTTCGGTCCAGGTGATCTCCAGATCGGAAGCCGGCAAGTCCGTATTCATCGCATCGTAGGGTCCTGTGTGCACATGGATTTCGGAGTCTGGATGTGCCAGGACTGCAGCACCCGACACCAGAAGAAGTGTCAACACCAGAAATGGATAATGCATCGCTTGACCTCATCATGTCTCCGGTCGTCCCTGCCCGCAGACAGGATCTCCATATTGGCAATTCCCAGGCAATCGGGCAAGGCCCCCGACGCCTCGTCGGGCATGCGCACCCGGGATCATTGCCACCGCCTCCTGCCCCCGGGGCAAGGTTCAACCCCGGCATCCATCATCGTGTCCGTGACCCCCTGCGGGCGGGACCATCTTGCGGGGTGATGCGTAGCCATCATGGCCTCCCAGCGGCGGCGGTCATCGCCATCCGTGACCGGTGTCAGGGACCATGCCCCCGGTGCTGACAGCGGCCAGCCGGGGCAGCTTCTTGCGGACCGAGGTGCGGCACAGGTCACCGCCGGCAGCCGGTCAGTCCATGACTTCGCAGAGCCCGCGGGCCAGGGCTGAGCACGTCTGCCCTGGCGTGGTGCAGGCCTTGACAAACCAGCTCTCCGTCTCTGCCGATATCTGTTGCATGCCAATCTGCATGGTGTGGAACAGTCTGACATGAAACTGATCCGGCTACAGGTGTGCGGGATTGATAGGGTGGTGGTGCAGGTCACCTCCCGACGACCCTCCGGGCACCTCTGCGCGCGCGACAGCCGCCTCAGTGCCGTGCACGGTCACCACAGCCGTCGCCCGGGCGCGTGTGGGGATCTTCGGGGCCATCGTCTGTGCGGTCAACGCACGACCGCAGGCCAGCCGGGCCCTGGCCTGAGGGTACGCGGACCATGACCATGACCGAGTCAGGATGCAGGCAGCTGGGAAGGAGACCCCTCGACGACGCCATGCGGCACAGTCTGCGGCCTGCGACCCGTGATCTTGGAGAGAGGCAGTGCCGTGACGTACGTGATGTCTGGCGGTCTCCACCCGCGAATATCGGTGTGATCCACCACCGCGATCGCTGCCTGCATCCCGACCCGGCCATGATGATGCGAGGAGTCCCAAGATGCCATGACAGAGACACCGCAGCGTTCAATCCATATCAACGCAGAATCCTGCCCCCTTCCTGTACCCAACCCAACACTGGTTGTTATCCTGAATCAGGTTATTCATCTCTCGCTTGCCATTCGCGAAATCGTATCCAGGCGTTGGCACCCCAGGTCGCCAATGGCTCAGGTGGAAGTCGAACTGGATCGGACTCTGATGTGAAGTGCTTGGTAATTGGACTTGAAATACCGCATGCGAGCTCTGCAGCGGCGATTCCGGTGAGTGTACCGCGAACAGCACCTAGGCCATTTTGCACGCAGGCGGCGAACATGTTCTGTTCAATTTCATGCACCACGGCAACCGAATTCCGTGTCAGACACAAGTGCCCGGCCCACGTAAATTCCTGCTTGATGCCAGTCAGTTCGGGGAAGCGTCGGACAAACTTTTTGTGATGGATTTTTGCCGCCCGCGCAACATCTCTGTTGCCAACTGCCATATTCGGACGAAGCGAAGCGCACGTTCTGGTCAAGATGCGGTTTCCACCCAGGGAAGCATCGATACGACGTATGGAAGTCCCCATTGGATCTGAGGGCGTCAATGCCCATCTTGGTTTTCCACCAATTGTGCGAAGCGTTTGAGAATCAATTTCTGTGGTCAAGGATGCGTAAAGAAAAACATGCATCAAGCGATGTCTCATCAACCCGAAACTCTCAAGCTGGCCGTTAACCGCGAGAATGACACGCTCTGCAGAAATCGTCCCTTGGGGCGTTGTCAGTTTCCACAAATTGCCGGAGCGCTCAATGATCCGGACCGGTGAATTTTCGTAGATTGTTACTCCGATCCCTTCAAGTCCACTGGCGAGAGAGCGAATATATCCAGCGGGTTGGAGCATCACGGTGCCCGGAGTGAAGAGTCCTGACTGGTAGTGGCTGCTGCCGGTCCATTCCAGCATTTGCTTGTGATCAAGGATCTCATGTGGCTCATCCAGCGCGTTCAAGTTTTCAGCATAGCTAAGATTGCGCTGATGAGCACGGTTACTGGCTGCTCCGTTGATTTTTCCCGACTTGTCGAAATAGTTATGATCAATTCCGTATTCCTCTACAGACTCATCGGCAAAGCGGATCGCCATCCTGTTGAGGACAATCTGGTTTCGGTCGACCTGAAGACTTTTGCCGGAGTAGTCATCCGAAGCTATGTCGTGCGGCAGGTCTATCATGAAACCTGAATTCCGCCCTGATGCGCCTTCGGCAATCCGCCCCGCCTCGAGCACGCTTACCTTCAGATGGTCCTCGATTTGCAGAAGTCGACGGGCTGCAGACAATCCCGCAAATCCCGCACCCACCACCGCAATGTCGGCCAAGCCATCTGTCTGCAGTGACTGTGGAGGACCCTGATGACCGAGAATTGTGTTCCAGGCCGCAGGACCCTGTTGGACCGGCAAACGTATCGCCTTGATGCGATTGGTCAATGGACTCATCTTGGCTATCGATCCCCACTTCCGCTCTGAGGATACCATGGGCTTGACGCACCCCGCCTCGGCTGGCCAATCAGCCGGCCTGCGCCGCGGTCACGCACAGCGTGACCGCGCCATTGCCAACCGTCGGGACCGGCGTCAAGACCATGGAACACACCGGTCGTGCCTCACTCTGAAATTCCCTCTTGCCTTCCGACGACAAGGATCGTAGAATGACGGCCACCCCACAACTGGAGGATTTATGATGATTCAAGGTTCATTGCCCCCCCTAAGTTAAGAACCCCCCTGCTCCTGCTGCTGCTGGCCGGGCTGGCGGTGCCGGCCACGGCGCAGACGACCGTCACCAGCAACGGCCGAGACGGTCCCACGACTTGCCTCAATCAAGAAGAAGAGGTCAATGCGGCGAATCTCCCCATCACGGCCTTGTCCACAACCAGCGTGACCTACTCGGCACCGGCCATCACATGGAACCAATACGTCGGGCGGCTTGGCGATGTGGCACCGCCTGCATTCGCGGATTTGTGGTTAGCTGTTTTCGATGCCAACACAAAAGAGGTGGTTGGGAGTACGCAAGCAGCCCCTAGAATTAGCTCTAGTATCCCGTCGTCATCGAATTGATGCCATTTGATGGCCCGCACGCTTCCAATCCGTGACGATCTCGTCTAATCGCGGCCCCAATCAAGCACACGTCGCCCCGATGGGCCGCCGCGGGGCGGCCCATCGGGGCAGACAGACAACCAAAGGCAGGGACCCATGACAGCAGACAACACGACGACCCAAGCGGCGCCACCCGTCACAGCAGGCCGCAAGATCTACAGGGTGACACTGGCAACCGACGAGCGCACCCAACTCCAGGCGATCATCGACAGCGGCAAGGGGTCAAAGGAACGCCGCAAGCGGGCCCATATCCTCCTCCTGGCCGACACCGACCGCACGGGAGGGCGTCGCAGGGATGCCGACATTGCCGATGTCCTCGGTGTCGGGACGGCAACGGTAGAACGGGTGCGCAAGCAGTGTGTGCTGGACGGCGTCGACGCCGCTCTTGAACGCAAGGTGCAGGTCAACCGCAAGGCGCGTCGCCTGGATGGGGCGGGCGAGGCAACGCTGACCATGCTCGCTTGTTCACAGCCACCCGCAGGCCAGGCCCAGTGGACGCTGCAGCTGCTGGCCGACCGGCTGGTGGCCCTCAAGGTCGTGGACACCATCTCCCGCTCCACCGTCCACAAGACGCTCAAAAAAACAGTCTCAAGCCCTGGCTGAGCCAATGCTGGTGCATTCCCCCCAAGTCGAGTGCCGACTTCGTCTGTGCCATGGAGGATGTGCTGGAAACCTACAGTCGGGACTTCGCCAGCGATGAAGTGCTGGTCTGCCTCGATGAGACCTCCCGCCAGCAGACCAGGGAGACCCGCACGCCCCTGCCCACCGCCCCGGGCCAGCCCGCCGCCTACGACTTCGAATACGAGCGCAACGGCACGGCCAACCTCTTCATGCTGACCGCACCCCTGGCGGGCTGGCGGCATGTCAAGGTCACGGACCGCAGGACCCGGCAGGACTTTGCCCATGTCCTCAGGGACCTCGCCGACACCCATTTCCCCGACAAGACGATCGTGCTGGTGATGGACAACCTCAACACCCACACCCTGTCGACACTCTACGACACCTTCCCGCCGGCCGAGGCCCGCCGCCTGGCCGAGCGCTTCGAGATCCATCACACACCGAAACACGGCAGCTGGCTGAACATGGCGGAGATCGAGATCAATGTCCTGTCCCGCCAGTGCCTCAATCGTCGGATCCCCGACCGGGCGACGCTGGTGCGGGAGGTGGCGGCCTGGCAGGCCCGGCGCAATGCCGACAGGACACCGGTGTGCTGGCGGTTCCGGACCGAGGATGCCCGGATCAAGCTGACGTCGCTGTATCCATCAATTCAATGACGATGGTATACTAGCAATAACTACGCAGGCGGAAGTCTAACCGGAAGTAGTCTGGCTGCGAAGACCAACTATTATGTGGAAGTTTTTACCAATTCGTCAGGATCCATTCCGAAGCAGGTGTTTGCCCGCCGCTGCTTCATGACCGGCGGCACCTACACCATAGCGGCCAGCCCTATCGCTTCAGGCCCAACGCAGGGATCAACCGGCTGCTTCACGATCAGCCCCCTCACCCAACAGGATGTCCGCAACTGCTGGTGCGGGCGCAAGACCACCCGGCCCCTGTTCAGCTCCACCCAGGACAACACCGATTGGCTGAACATGTGGGGATGCCGGTAGCGGCCATCGCCCTGACAGAAGTGTGGCAGTCCGCACCGTTCCGGTCGGTGCGGACTGCCGCTGCCCGTCGTCCGGAGACGGACGGCGGCGGGCGCAGTCGTGGAGGCGCCACCCATCGCCACCGCAACCCCATCGACACAGATCGGCCAGGACAGTTTCGAACGGAGATGCTGCCGACGCGCGCCCTGCGCTTGACAATGTCAGGCCGTTCGGCTGTCTCTACCCGAGGATGTGGGCCCGGTGCGACCGTTGCACCTCAGAGTGGCACGGGGGACTTGCAGGCAGAAGCGGGGGGATGATCCGCATCGCATGCGGGTCATCCATCGAAATCGACATCTTCAACGAGGCGCAGGGCGGCGGGGCGCAGGGCGGCGATGGCGCTGAGAGACAGATGATCCTCCGAGAAGTCGCCCCAGGAGGAGACCAGGGCTGATCGGGGAACATCCGGGCGGACCGGATATTCGAAATTATCTTCGGCATAGAGTTGCTGGGCGGCCCTGGTGACGAGAAACTCCATCAGTCTGATGGCATTGTCCCGGTTGGGGGCATGTTTGACCAGGGCCATCCCCGAGATGTTCATATGGGTCCCACCGTCCTGAAAGACCGGATAGAGGATACGGACGGAATTGGCCCAGGCCCGCTGCTCATCATTTTCGAGCATTTTGCCCATGTAGTAGGTGTTGCCGACCGAGATGTCGCACTCTTCGGACCAGATGGCCTTGACCTGGGCCCGGTCATTGCCCTGGGGCTTGCGAGCCAGATTGGCCTTGATATCCTCAAGCCATGACCGTGTTTCCTCTTCTCCATGATGGGCGATATGCGCTGCAATCAGTGAGAGGTTGTAGGCGTGAGTGCCGGACCGGGTACAGATGCGGCCCTGCCAGGTCGGATCGGCGAGCTGCTCGTAATGGGTCAGTGCCCCCACCGGAACACGATCCTTGGCCGCGTAAACGACCCGGGCCCGCAGCGTCAGGGCAAACCACTCGTTGCCATCATCGCGATACCGGGCCGGGATGGCGGCATTGAGAACATCGGAGAGGACCGGTTGGGTCACGCCTCCTGTCACGGCAGCATGCAGACGCGAAATATCGACAGTCAGGATGAGGTCGGCCGGCGTGCGATCGCCTTCAAGCTGGAGGCGTTTGACGAGACCGGAATCCAGGAAAGAGACATTCACATCGATACCGGTCTCTTCTGTAAAAGCCTCAAGCATGGGCAGGATCAGCTCAGGTTGCCGGTAGGAATAGACATTGACCTCGCCATCGGCCGTGGCAGTCTGGGCCCAGGTCATCATGAGAGTCATCATGATGATCAGTGGTGTCCTCAGGATACGGAACATGGAAGTTTCCTTTCTTGATTAAAATTGTCAGGAATTAGTCTAGACTCGTGGAGACAGGATGTCAAACGCATGATGGGCTTGACAGCACCGCCGGCAATGGGGAATGAGTGGCCTGTCACGAAGGGGAGGCGACACGAGAGATGCAGAAAATCCTGATCTTTGGTGCATCCTACGGGTCCCTGCTGGCAATGAAACTCATCATGGCCGGCCATCGGGTCACGCTGGTGTGCCGCGATGATGAAGCAGCCCTGATCAACGAGAACGGGACCGAGGTCCGCCTGACGCTGCGGGGTGACAGCGAGCCAACCCATCTCAGGTCCGGGGACCAGCCCGGCGTTCTTGCGGCTCTCACACCGACAGAGGTTGATCCGGCCGACTACACCCTGGTGGCTTTTGCCATGCAGGAGCCACAGTTCAATGCTCGTGAAATCAGCCGGTTGGTGGATGCTGTCGCAGTGGCTGGCCTGCCCTGTCTCTCGATTATGAACATGCCACCGCTCACCTATATGCGTCGGGTTCTTGGTGATGATGTGGCTGGCCTTGAGAACTGCTACACGGCTCCGCGGGTCTGGGATCGCTTCGATCCGGCCCTGTTCACGCTCTGCAGTCCGGATCCCCAGGCGTTTCGCCCACCGGACCTGCCGCTGAATGTCTTGCAGGTCGGCCTGCCCACGAACTTCAAGGCTGCCGCCTTTGCCGACGCTGATGCCACAGCCATCCTGCACGAACTCGAACGCGATATTGCCGCTGTCCGGTTCAACGGTCGGGATGTCCCGGTCAAATTGCGGGTGCATGATTCGATCTACGTCCCGCTGGCCAAGTGGTGCATGCTGCTCACAGGCAACTATCGTGCCATCACGCGCGACGGGCCACGGTCGATCCGCGAGGCAGTCCACAGTGACCTTGCGGTCTCGGAGGCCATCTATGGCTGGACACAGCAGCTTGTGACCTCACTTGGGGCTGATGCGGCCGATCACGTTCCCTTTGCCAAATACGCCAACGCCGCAGAGAGCCTGCTCAACCCCTCATCGGCGGCCCGGGCCATTTTCGCCGGTGCCCGGCATATCGAACGCGTGGACAAACTTGTCCAGCAGATCGCCCGCACCCATGGCCTCAGCAACGACCAGGTCGATGCGACGGTGGCGATCGTTGATGAGGCGCTGGCGCGGAATGCCTGATGTTCCTGATCGTTCGGTGTCCGGCGAGGACTGCGTGTCGAGAGGCTACGCGCCGAGTTTCGCGGTCAGTTCCGGAACGGCACTGAAGAGATCGGACACCAGGCCGTAATCAGCGACCTCAAAGATTGGGGCCTCCTCGTCCTTGTTGATCGCGACGATGATCTTGGAATCCTTCATGCCGGCCAGGTGCTGGATGGCTCCCGAGATCCCGATCGCAATGTAGAGATCGGGTGCGACGACCTTGCCAGTCTGGCCAACCTGCCAGTCATTGGGTGCGTAGCCGGAATCAACGGCAGCCCGGGAGGCACCCACCGCGGCCCCCAACGTGTCAGCCAGGGCCTCGATCATGGCAAAATCCTCGACCGACCCAACGCCCCGGCCACCGGACACGATGATCCTGGCGGAGGTGAGTTCGGGTCGATCGGTTGAGGCCACCCTGTCCTCGACCCAGGCACTCAGATTGGGATCATCAGCGGCTGCAATCTCGGTGATTGGCGCTGTGCCACCAGTGGGGGTCGCGCTGTAGGCGGCCGTCCGAATGGTCAGGACCCGGGTGACATCGGCCGTGCGCACTGTCTGCATGGCATTGCCAGCATAGATCGGACGCACAAAGGTGGCACCATCGATGATCTCGGCAATGTCAGAGATCATCATGACATCAAGCAGGGCGGCCACCCGGGGCAGGATATTCTGGCTATGGGTTGACGCTGGACCGACGATATGTTCGTAGCTGCCGGCAAGATCAGCCACCAGGCCCGCAATCGGCTCGGCAAGGCCATGTCCGTAGAGGGGACTTTTTGCACAGAGCACCTGGACAACGCCTTCCAGAGTCGCGGCCGTGGCGGCGGCCTGGCTGCAGTCATTCCCGGCACAGAGGACATGCACCTCACCAAGGGCACGGGCGGCTGTCAGAGCCTTGGCGGTCAGATCGACCGCGAGGTCATCACCGGACAATTCGGCAAGCAGGAGGACAGTCATGCGAGCACCTCCGCTTCATCCCGGAGCCGGGTGATCAGGTCATCGACCGAGGCAACAATTTCCCCCGCCTTGCGCATGGGGGGTTCAGTCGTCTGCAGGATCTCGAGACGCGGCGTGATATCGATGCCATAGTCCAGCGGAGTCTTGTTGACCATTGGTTTCTTCTTGGCTGCCATGATGTTGCGGATCGAGGGATAGCGCGGTTCATTCAGACGCAGATCCACGGTGACGACGCAGGGCAGGTTGGTGGTGATGACCTGCAGGCCACCATCCACCTCACGGGTGACAGTGGTCGTACCGTCTTCAACCGACAGTTCGGAGGCAAAGGTGGCCTGACTGCAACCGAGGAGTGCGGCGAGCATCTGGCCCGTGGCATTCATGTCATTGTCAATGGCCTGCTTGCCCATCAGCACGATCTCTGCGCCCTCCTCCTCGACAACGGCGTGCAGAAGTTTGGCCACGGCCAGAGGCTCGACATCCACATGCTGATCGTCCCCGGTCGTGATCAGGATGGCCCGGTCCGCACCGACCGCCATGGCCGAGCGCAGGATGGTCTGGGCCTGTGGGACGCCGATGGAGATGGCGATCACCTCCTCGGCCTTGCCGGCCTCCTTGAGACGGACAGCCTCTTCCAGGGCGATTTCGTCAAAGGGATTCATGGACATCTTGATATTCTCGAGATCAACGCCACTGCCATCGGGCTTGACCCGGGCCTTGACATTGTAGTCGATGACCCGCTTGACCGGCACGAGTATCTTCATGGCCCGCTCTCCTGCATTGTCTGATTGCCTGACCCGGCAAGTTGCCGGGCGTTACAGAATTCCTGCCCCAAAAGACAGGGGGATCTTATACATATACATGATAAAACCCTGACGGAAATCGGAGCGAGTCCCGGCATCAGGATCCAGCATCAGATCCTACGGATTTCTCAAATTTCTTGAGAATCGGGATATTCTTACCGGACCTGTGTCTTCAACCCGGAGAATGATTTCACTGCGATTTCCTCCATGGTCGATCTTTTCAAGAACCTTTTCGGGGAACCAGTTCGAATATGTGCTGAGGATACGGCACTGACAGAGGGTTCCGACCCGATTATGGCTCTCCTTTTCATGCTCTATCAGGCAGGTCATATCTTCTACGAGTTTCTCGTCCGAGCCCGGACCGAAAGCTCGATGTCTCTGCCGAACTCCCCATTCGCTCTGCCAGGTCGGCATGACAAAGGCGGGGAGTGCGGGCAGGCCAACCCAATCCGGTATCATAGCCGAGATTTACCCCCTTCTCATAATGGATACCGGGGACCCTGAAAGCGGCTTGGGTACCCGATATCACCACCCGCACTTGCGTTCGCGGGGCCTGTCAGGCACGCTGGTCGAGCGAGCGCATGGCGCTGAACGACTCGGGCAAGACGGTGACCGGTGCGTCGTTGCCGTATTTTTGAGGAGGTCGCGGGGCATGTGTCTGTTTGCACGATCCTGGCGAGATCCTTCACCAGATGTCCGGCGATGTGCTACGATGACAAGCAACGGAAAGATGGGTCAGCGTCATGAAGGAACACAATCTGTTCATCAGTCATTCATGGAGCTACCCGGACCAGTACGACAATCTTGAGAAATTGTTGAAAGGGGGGCCGTACTTTTCGTTCAATAACTGTTCGGTACCCAAGGATGATCCCGTCCATGATGCCAATTCGGATAGGGAACTTGAGGAAGCGATCAGGGCAAAGATGTCTCCCTGTGGCGTTGTCCTCATCCTGGCCGGGGTCTACGCCTCATACAACAAGTGGATCACATCGAGATTGATCTGGTGCAGGAAGGGTTTGCGTCTTCCAGACCCATCATTGCGATTGAGCCTTGGGGCAACGAAAAAACATCGACAGTGGTCAAGAACGCGGCCAGCCGGATTGTGGGCTGGAGGACGGACTCAGTGGTCAGGGCAATTCGGGAGTTGACACCATGAATGAGTCTCCGAGAACAGAACTGCTGGAAATCTACAAACTCCATGCGGAGCTTGCTGACCGAGTCAGTCAGAGACGCGAGACAGCAAACCGGCTGCATATCGGTCTCATCTCCGGTCTTGGTCTGTTTGCGGGTGTCTTTGCCGGTCTCGACAGCGCGGAATCCCCGACCCGCTCCGTGTTCCTGGGGGCGGGAATCCTCGGCATGGCGATATCTTTTTCCTGGTGGGTCGTGGTCCGATCCTATCGGCAGCTCAACTCGGGAAAATTCAAGGCGCTGGATGAGCTCGAAGACAGGATCGCCTTTCCCTTTTTCAGGCGGGAGTGGGAGATTTTGAAGAAGGGAACCCAACGAAACACCTATTGGAAACTCACGACCGTTGAGACTTTTCTTCCAGCCATATCTGGCATTCTGTCTTTGGGGCTTGCTGTCTTTCAGGTCCTTGCCCTGGTCAAAGCCTGAGCCACACTCACCTGCAGGATGGTGGAGACATCATCATTCCTCACGAGGTCGGATCTTGGGGCCGTATTGTTGTTGGTTGGTTTCGGCGCTCCGGTTCTCTCACAGTTCTGTTTTCGGCCATCGTGGAAATCCAGCAGACCGTTAAAAAGCGACAAAAAGAACCAACGCGTGTGATGATCCATCCCCACTGCCACTCTTCAGAGTGGCAGTGGGGATACATTTCGGACTGTCCCACGACCCTCAATCCTGTCCGATGGGGTCAGGCATCATGATTCCTCCCGGTTGGCCCCGGGCACCCAGAGCACATCGGACCGGCCTTGATCGTTGGCCTGTCGGGCCATGACAAAAAACCAGTCCGAGAGCCGATTCAGATAGCGGACGGCGGCGGGATTGACAGGCGTGCCGGCACTGAGATCAACCGTGTGGCGTTCCGCCCGGCGAGCCACGGTTCGGCAGTGATGGAGATGGGCCGCCAGCGGTGTGCCCCCCGGCAGGATAAAACTCTTCAATGGCGTGAGTGCTGCGTTGGCGGCATCGATTTCGCTCTCCAGACGGTCAACCTGCCCGGCCGTCATCCGCAGACGTTCACGCGATTCGCCCTCGGACTCGGGCACGCAGAGATCGGCACCGAGATCGAAGAGGTCATTCTGGATTGCACTCAGCCGGGCATCGAGCGGCGGCTCTGCCACCAGCCGGGCCACGCCGATCGTGGCATTCAACTCATCAACCGATCCATAGGCCACCACGCGCTGGCTGGCCTTGGAGACCCGCGATCCGTCACCGAGAGCCGTGTCACCGGCATCACCGGTCCGGGTGTAGATTTTGTTGAGTATCACCAAGGTGGATCATCTCCCCTGCAGAAAAACAAAGAGCAGCATCAGGACAACGGCCAGCGCCTGGGCCATGATCCGCAGCCGCATGATCTTGTTGGAATGCTTGCGGTTGAACTTGCTGCCAGTGGCGAATCCGCCAATGCCAAAGAGCAGGATGGCCAGGACAACGAGGACAGCCAGGGCAGCAACAAAAAACAGGGGGTCCTGACGCATGGGACAGGTATGTTCAGTATTGCCGGAGAATCGAATCAATCACCCGGGTGGGCAGGATCCGCTTGCACCAGCGCATACCGATGGTCGGTACGGTCACGGGATAATGGGTCTTGGGCCGGCGGGCCTCGAGGGCATGAACAACGGTCCTCGTGACGGCATCGGGCATCAGCTCGAAGGGATCCTTGGGCGCCTCGCTATCAAAGAGCCGGGGGATCATTTCCGACTCATAGAAGTCGCGGAAATGGGAATCCTGCCAGTTGATCCACCTGTCGAAGTGGGGTCGGGCATTGACCCGGATTCGGGTCCGGATCGGGCCAGGCTGGATCAGACTGATGTGGATCCCCGTGCCGGCAAGTTCCTGACGCAACGTGTCGCTCAGCCCCTCAAGGGCATATTTGCTCGCGGTATAGGCACCCCGCCATGCCAGGGCTACAAAGCCGAGAATGGACGAGTTCTGGACAATCCGACCATGCCCCTGACGCCGCATGACGGGGATCGCCAGCCGGGCCAGCGTATGACAGCTGAAAAGGTTGACCTCGAAGAGTGCCCGCAGGGCATCGGTCGGGACATCCTCGAGGGCTCCCACCTGCATATGGGCGCCATTGTTGAAGAGGGCATGCAGTTCGCCGCCTGTCCGGTCGAGGGCTTCATCGAATCCGGCCGTGATGCTGGCATCATCGTGCAGGTCAAGTGGAAAACTCTCCAGCCCCTCACCCCGAAGACGCTCACAGTCCGTGTCCTTGCGGCAGGTGGCAAACACCCGCCAGCCCCGCGCATGCAGGGTCCGGGCGGCATCATGGCCAATCCCGGAGGACGAGCCGGTGATCAGGATGGAGCGCTTGGGGGTCATCGGCCATGCACCTGTTCGAAACCTTGCCAGATTCACTGGCCATGGGCACTATGCCACCGGGGCCGATTGCACAAACGGACACCCATCCCTGCCGCATCCCTGCCGCTGGGGGGTGGCATGGCAATTGTTACGGAAATCCGTAATGCACCGCGCAGTTTCCTTCATGGTCAGGAACGGGAATTCAGCGATGGCGACAGGTGGCACACTGCTGGTTCGACAACTGGAAGAGCACGACATCAAACGGGCATTCGCAGTTCCCGGTGAAAGTTTTCTTGCGGTCCTCGATGCCCTGCACGACTCGCCCATCGAGCTCATCACCACCCGCCATGAGGGTGGGGCATGTTTCATGGCCCAGGCCACAGCCAAGGTCACTGGTCGGCCCGGCGTCGCCTTCGTCACGCGTGGTCCCGGGGCCACCAATGCCTCCTGTGGTGTCCACGCGGCCATGCACGACTCATCCCCCCTCCTGCTCTGTGTCGGTCAGGTGGCCCGCCAGCACCGCCATCGCGCCGCCTTCCAGGAAATCGACCATGCGGCCTTCTTTGCCCCCCTCTGCAAATGGTCGATTGAAATCGACAATCCCGACCGCGTTCCCGAACTGGTCTCCCGCGCCCTGCACGTGGCCACATCCGGCCGCCCCGGACCCGTTGTCCTGGCACTGCCCGAAGACATGCTGGCAGCACCCGCCACCACCGATCCCATCGCCGCCAATGGACCTTGTGACATCGCCACACCCTCCGTCCCGGTTGCCTATATTCGCGAACGGATCATGGCCGCCAAAACCCCGCTCGTGGTCCTTGGCGGCTCCCAATGGTCAGGAGCGGCGGCCCGTCAGATTGAAACCTTCGCGTCCCGGTACGCCCTGCCGGTCGTGACCAGTTTCCGTCGGCAGGACATGATCGACAACCGCTGCGCCAACTATGCGGGCGATCTCTCGGCCGGCATGAATCCGGCCCTCCGCACGCTGGTCGGCCAGTCAGACTGCCTGCTGCTCCTCGGCACCCGCCTCGGCGACATCGCCACGTCCGGATTTGCCGCGCTGACACCCGCCAAGGCCCGCGCATCCCTGATCCATGTCCACCCTGATCCCGGCGAACCGGGGACGCTGTGGCCATTTGCCATGGCCGTCACGGCCCGGCCGGATGCCGTCCTCGCGGCCCTGTTGGACGCGCGCCCGTCTCCCGGACCAACCCATGAGGGCTGGCTGGAGCACTGCCGTGCCACCTACACCAACTGGCGGGTTCCCGATGAACTGCCCGGCGCGTTGCAGATGAGTTCTGTGGTCACCTGGCTGTCGGATCACCTGCCACCCGATGCCATCCTGACCAATGGGGCCGGCAACTATGCGGCTTTCCTGCATCGTTTCTTTCAGTATCGGACGTATGGCGCCTGTCTGGCCACGACGGCAGGAGCCATGGGTTACGGACTGCCGGCGGCCATTGCCGCGGCCCTCGAGACCCCGGACCGCACAGTTGTCTGCCTGGCCGGCGACGGGTGTTTCCAGATGACCCTGAACGAACTCTCGGTGGTCCGGGAACACGGATGCAAACTGATCATCCTGATTGCCAACAATGGCATGTACGGAACAATCCGGATGCATCAGGAAATCCAGTACCCGCATCGACGGTCCGGCACCGACCTCATCAATCCCGACTACCAGACCCTGGCAGCCGCGTATGGATTCGCGTCCCACCGGGTCACCACCGATGCAGAATTTCCCCCGGCCATGCAGGCGGCCCTCAATGCCAGGACGACCACACTGATCGAACTCGTCCTTGAGCCCGCAGCCATCTCAACCACCCGCTCGCTTGACCAGCTCCGCGCTACCCGAGCTCCGGACCCCCTGCCAACAGCAAAGGACTCTCTCCCATGACCCCCGCTCGCAGGCCCCCTGGATCCCGATCCATCATGCGCCGCCTGGCGACAACTCTCTTTCTTGCCCTGATGCCAGCCCTGGCCCTCGCCAGTGACGCCAATGAGGTGATTGTCCCCTGTGGGGGTCCCTTTGCGCAGTTTCTGGGCAAGGTGAAAGCCGAGGCCCACCGCCGCGGGCATGCGCCCGACACCATCACCCGGTTCTTCCGGACGGCAGAACCGGATCCGGATGTGCTCAGGATGGATCGCAATCAGGGGATCTTCCGCAAACCATTCATCGAGTTCTCGCAACTGGTCATGAGTGAATACCGCATTGTCAAGGGTCGTGAATTTGCCACCCGGCACCGGTCGCTTCTGGAAGAGGTCGAGACCGAATATGGTGTCCCGCCCGGGGTGCTTCTCTCATTCATGGCACTGGAGACTGACTACGGTCTCGTGCAGGGGGATTTCAACACCCTGAATGCATTGCTGACCCTGGCGCACGATTGCCGCCGCCCGGGTCTCTTTCAACCCCACCTCTTTGCCGCCCTGCAGCTCTACGAGCGGGGAGATTTCGATCCGGTGGCCACGACGGGGGCCTGGGCCGGGGAAATCGGCATGATCCAGATGCTGCCCCGGGATCTGCTGGACTTCGGTATCGACCATGATCGGGACGGCCGGATCGATCTGGCCGCTTCGGTGGGTGATGCCCTGATGACGGCGGGCCATGTCATGCAGAACCAGGGCTGGATCCGGGACCTGCCCTGGTTGATCGAGGTTGATGTCCCGGATGATCTTGACTGGCAGATGGCGGACATCGACCGCTTCATTCCCCTCAGCGAATGGGCCCGTCAGGGCATCACCCTGCGCAGCAGCCGGGTCCCGGCCCGGGGGACCGAGGCCGCTCTCATCCTGCCCCATGGCCGCAAGGGACCGGCCTTCCTTGTCACCCGGAACTTCCTTGCCTATCTCGAGTGGAACAGATCGCTCGTCTATGCCCTCACCTCGGCATATTTCGCCACGCTGCTGTCCGGTGAGGCCATGTATCGCGAGGGCAACGCGCCACCCCAACTGTCGCTTGACGACACACTGCGTCTCCAGACACTGCTGGCCGACAGGGGGCATGCGATGGGACCCATCGACGGGATCATCGGTGCCCGGACCCGGGCCGCTGTCCGCACCGAACAGCGCCGCCTTGGTCTCCCGGCTGATGCCTGGCCGACCCGGGATCTGCTCACCCGTCTCGAGCGCGAATCCTGAGAGTCTGAATTCCAGGCCTGAGGCTGGTGGTCCGATGACCACACCCGCAACGGACGCAATCAAGCGGCGAGACGTTCGGCATCACCGAGGTCGACACAGACAAGCTGACTGACACCCTTTTCCTGCATCGTGATGCCATAGAGACGGTCCATCCGGCTCATGGTGATGGCATTGTGCGTGACGATCATGAAACGGGTGCCTGTCCTTTGCACGATGTCGGCGAGCAGGTTGCACAGGCGCAGGACATTGGCATCGTCAAGCTGGGCATCGGACTCGTCGAGCACACACACCGGGGCGGGATTGGTCAGGAAGAAGGCAAAGATCAGTGCAATGGATGTCAGGGTCTGTTCGCCACCTGACATCAATCCCAACGTGGTCTGGCGCTTGCCGGGGGGGTGACAGCGGATCTCCAGGCCATTGCACAGGGGATCCTCCCCCTCGATGAGTTCCAGATCGGCCTGACCCCCCTCGAACAGACCGGTGAAGAGGTCCTGGAAATTCTTCCGGACCGTCGTGAAGGCCTCGTGCAGACGGGTCTTGCCCTCGCGGTTCAGGGTGGCAATGCTGCCCCTGATTTTCCGGATGGCTGTCTCGAGCTCATCCTTCTCCTGCACGATCGATGTCATCTCGGCGGCAAGATCCTCCATGTCCTGCATCGCCCGCAGATTGACCGCGCCCATCGACTCGCGCTTCTGGCGCAATCTGGTGATCTCCTCCTCGGTCGCGTCCAGATCCTCGGGGACCCTGGTCAGGGATTGGACTGTTGTGGTCAGGGCCTCAGGGGTCAGGTCATGGGTATCCCTGATCGTGTCGACAGCCGTCCGCAGGGCGGACTGTGCTGCCTCATCCCGCATCTCGATGCGGACCCTGTCTTCCCGAATCTGTTGTAATTCCTGGCGGACCGCGCGCTCGCTTGCCATGGCGTCCTGATGGCGGGTTTCCGCCCGGGCCACCGCATCCCCGAGCTGCCGTGCCGTGGTCTCCTGCCTGGTCAGCGTCTCGACCAACGTGGCCCGGAGTGCCTGCAACTGTTCCGGCATCTGCAAGGCGGCCTCATGCTCCCGGGCAATACGGGTCTGGCGCTGCCTGAGATCGGCAATGCGGGCCTCGGCCTCCGCACTGCGCCGTTGCCAGGAGGTGATGTCTTCATCCATCTGTCGCAGGCGCCGTACGGTGTCATCCTGATCCCGGCGCAGGGCCACACAGGCCATCTGGCGTTCATTGAAGGCCTTGCGGGCCTCGTCAGCCGCCGCTTTCGACCGTTCCAGTGTCTCGGTGTCAACCGGTCGGGGCGCATTGGATCCCATTCCGGCGGGATCCTCCGCAGATTGGGTCCTGGCCTCCACGAGGGCCGCCTGGATCCTCTCGAGTCCGGTCTCCAGAGCCGCCACGTCCTGCTCCTGATTGGCCAGATCCGACTCACTTGCGGCAACGGCATGACGGGTCTGGGCCAGTTTGCGCTCCGTCTCGTGCCAGGACTGCCGGGCTCTGGAACACAACGCCGAGTGGTGGTCCCGCGCCGCCCGTGCAGCCTCGAGTTCCTTACCCCGGAGCCTGGTCTCGGCCCGGCGGGTTTCAATCAGGGTGGCAAGTTCCGCCAGGCGGTGGGTCTGGGTCAGGCGCTGGGCAGCCCGGCCCTGGATCATCTTGCCGCTGGTCATGAGACCGTCCCAACGGATCACATCGCCCTCGCGGGTCACAAGACACTGTCCCGGTCGGAGCCGGGCCTGCAGGGAGCGGGCCGTCGCCAGATCCGCCACCCCGATCTGTCCCAACCGTCGCTCCAGCCATCCCGGCGCGGCAACATGGGTACCGAGGCTTTCGATGCCCTCGGGCAGGTCGCAAGCGGCACTGGCATCAGTCAATCTCTTCCAGCCATGGCAGCCATCCTCACTCGCCTCACCGATAAAGAGTGCATCGCCGAGCGCGGCGCCAAGGGCCGTCTCAAAGCCCGGATCGACGTGAATGGCGCGGATGTGCTGCAGATCCGCTGCATCCTCACCGTCAAGGATGCCGCTGAGGGTCTCGGCTTCCGATTCGGACGCCCGCAGGCGGCTGGCACATTCGGAATGCCGCACTTCGGCCTGTTCGAGGGCAGCGGCCGCCTCGGACCGCTGCTCCTCGGCCCGTTCCAGCGCCTCGGTCAGTCGTTTGGCATCGCGGGTAATGGTCTGCAAGGTCTTGTTGGCACTCCGCAGGGTGAACTGCTTGGTGGTCCCTGCCTGTTTGGCATCCGCCAGCCTTGCCGTCAGTTCTGCCACATCGTCCTGCAGCCGGAGCCTCTCCTGCTGGTGCCTCTGCTCGAACTCGGCGGCCTGCAGCTGCCAGGTCTGGAACTGGACATGGGCCTGGTGCAGGTCCTCGTAACTGCGTTCAGCTGCCGCCATCGCGTCGGCAGCCTCCGCACACAGACGATTGGCAGCGGCAATGTCTGCAGCGAAACGTCCGTCCGAGGACTTGAGTTCGGCCTGTTCGGCCTCAATGCGGTCAATCGACTTGCCCGCATCCCGTTCAAGCCCGGTCTCCCGGACCAGATCCCTGTCGATCTGGCTCAACTGGGAAGCGAGGGTCTGGATCGTGCGGGCGGCCTGGCTCGCCCGGTCGTCATGTCCAGTCAGATCGCTCTGGGATTGACGCAACGCATCATTGGCCAGCCCCTGCCTCTCGAGCAAGGGTGCCAATGCCGCATGACTGACCTCCCGATCACGCCTGGCGCCGGCAAGACGGGCCTCGGCACCCGCCAGGGCCGCGCTTTGCCTCGCAAGATCAGCGCGGGTTGCCGCCGCCCGGTCCTCGGCATCGCGCCAGATGCGCCAGGCCCGGACCATCTCCAGCTCAAGCATGCGATCGGCAAGTTTCTGATAGCGCTTGGCCTGGCCAGCCTGGCGGCGCAGGAGGTCGTGACTTTTCTGCAGTTGATCGACGCGATCATGGACCCTCGACAGATTGCGCTCGGTTGCATCGAGTTTGAGCTCGGCTTCATGCCGGCGCTGCTGCAGGCCCGAGATGCCGGCGGCATTCTCCAGAATGGCCGACCGGCCAATCGGGCTGGCATTGATCAGGTCGGCGATCTGGCCCTGTCGAACAAGGGCAGTGGAGCGGGATCCGCTTGCGGAATCAGCGAAGAGCAATTGCACATCCCGTCGCCGGACATCACGGCCATTGAACCGAAATGTCGATGTGCCGGTGCGGTCAATCCGCCGCGAGATGTCCACCTCGCCCGCACCACCACCCGGGAATTGGGTCAGAGGGGTGTCAAGGGTCACCCTGAGGACCACTTCGGCATGGCCCCGGGCGGGTCGGCTGGCGGCCCCGCAGAAGATGACATCGTCCATGGTGTCGGCGCGGACAGCCGAGGGGCGCGTCTCGCCCATGACCCAACCCAGTGCCTCGAGAAGATTCGACTTCCCGCACCCGTTCGGCCCAACGATGCCGCTGAGACCATCCTCGAAGTCCAACACCACCGGATCGGCAAACGCCTTGAAACCGGTGATGGTCAGTTTGTCAAATCGCACCTAGACTGCCCGACTGGTCAGAACCCATGCCCATAAGCTTTTGCCTTTGTCATGCCATTAACACAGCATGTTGTTGCTGTAAAGCCTGGCTGTACAAAATAGGCGTATTGATCCCTGGATGCCCCATCCATCTGCACCCCGCAAAGACATGCCGATGATCAGCAGACACCTGCCCGGAACGCCGAAGCCGGCGTCAACTGCACCGGGTCAACACCAGCACATGGTCGCTGTCCGAGTCGAGCGTGATGACATCGGCAAGACCATCCCTGTCGGTGTCACGGTCAATGCTGGCCGTCATGGTCACCGACCAGTGGGTCGTGTGATCGACTGCGACGGCCCTGAGGCCAAGGATCGGTTCCCCGGACGGGACCAGGTAGGCGACCGGGGCCGCATAGATCTGTGGCCGGCTTCCCTGATCCCTGCAGACGGGCTTGTCGATCCTGGTCGCTGCATTCATCGTCACGATATCGGCAAAGAGGAGTCCCTTGGTCAGGTCCCGGTTGCCCAGGGCTCCCGCCCTGAACCGCCAGGCATCCACCGCCCCGGTCACATCAAGATCCCCGGACATGGTCACGGCACCGCCAAAGGAGGCTTGACCGGCAAAGCGGACCTCCGGGCAGGTGATGGCCAGCCTGTTGTCCCCGAGGCCGGTCCCGTCACCATCCGCGCAGGCCAGTTCGGCCAGACCGGTGATGACGCTGAATGTATCCGCATGGCCGTCATCGTCGGCGTCAACGGGTCGACCCATATCGATCGTGTAGACATTGGCCAGACGGCCGAACACATCGGGGGTTCCGTCCCCATTCTCGTCACCCCCATTGAAGACAATGCTCGTGCGGATCTCGTTGTCGGCAAGACAACGGGCCAGAGCCCCGCCCCTGGCATCGGGACACCGATCAAGGGACGTCGAGTCCCCATCCCCGCCGCCGGACGGCATTGGACCTGCGCCCCGGGACC
This sequence comes from Paracoccaceae bacterium, assembly GCA_965215545.1. Lineage (GTDB taxonomy): Bacteria > Pseudomonadota > Alphaproteobacteria > Rhodobacterales > Rhodobacteraceae > MPNP01. The sequence continues at coordinate 1,455,841 of OZ244066.1, read as the reverse complement.
CGAGATGCAGGCCCGATGCCGCGACGATGGCCACAAAATGCCCGGCTTCCGGCGCCGGATCGAGGGCAGCATAGGGCTCGACATCCAGCTCCCAGACACCATAGGGACCCCGGGCTGTGGTCCCGTCGAGATACCCGGTGGCAAACCGTTCCGCTGCAAGCACCGCCGGGCTGCCAATCGTGGGTGCGATCGGCACGCCGCCTGATGTCACCAGGATGGCTTCGAGGTCGAGTTCCCCATTGGTGACATCCTGATCAAGGAAGGCCGGATCAATCTGCGAATCCATGTCCTGATCGAGATCTGCAGGGCCCAGCGTGACCTGCGGCGTGCGGGCATCGGTCCGGTTCACGCCCCGCACAAGAAGATGATACGCCTGATCGGCACTGTTCCTTGCCGTGGCCAGATGACCGGGCAAGAACCCCTCGGCGGCAAGGTCGGCCAGCGTGAGCACCAGCGCCCCATCGATGCTGTCGGTGAACAGTTTCGTCTGCAATCGCCCATAGTTCAGTGCCACATAATCCTGCATGACATCCGTCATGAAGCCCAGTTCACGTCCCAGAATGACGGATTGCTGGCGTTGGGACTCCTGCGAGAGGATCGCATTCGTCAATCCAAAGAGAGCACCGAACATCGCAAGGGTCAGCACCGTCTCCAGGAGCGAGGCCCCGGATTCATGACCATGCGTCCCAGCCGAGGATGCACCAGCCAGTCCCGTCGGCCACGGGAGGCAGGATCTCATGGGACGGTTCCGGGCCATCGAGCGGCCAGCAGCATGAAGAGGGCCAGCAGTGGGCAGGTCAAGGCCAGCAGCGGGACAGCGACCTGCCCTGTCCCCGCCGGCGTGGCGATCCAACCCGCTCCGGACGACGATCCGGCCCAGCGGACCCCGATGAGGACAAGAGCAAGCAGGAGATAATAGAGACCGGCCACGTGCGTGGCCCCGAAGAGAAACACGGGCAGGAGCATGGACATCAGGTCGGCCGGTGGCAGGTGCGGCCAGTTGCCGCGGATCTGGACAATCCAGGCCAGGCGGGCGGCAAGATAGAGTGCAGTCCCTGCGGCAGCCCCGAGGAGATGGTCCACAACAGAGCCAGCCGGCCCTCCCATGGCGATCATCAAGGTCAGGCAGGCAATGGGCAGCATCAGCTCGCGCGGAGCCCAGCGCGTTGTCAGATCAACCCAGGCGGCCGTGATCAACAGGGGCATGGAGACGAGGCAAAGTGCCATCTGGGTGCTGAACCCGGCCCCGGACCGCAGCAGCAGGGCCCAGCACAGGACCCCCATCAGCCCACCGGCCCCGGCCGCCCCCAGGACTGCCATGCAGTCCGGAAGGGCCACATTGCCATCGAGTCGTACCAGACCCCGGACCGCCAGCCAATGGGCCACACCGACCGCTGCGATCGCCGTGATGATGGGCAGGGTCATCATGGGAGACGTGAGCCGAGGACAGCAATCCCGTCTGGCAGATGGTCAGGAACATCACGGAGAACGAGATCACCGAACCGGGCCACAGCCGGGGCCTGTTTCTCGATGGTACCGATCTGGATCGGTGGATGGAAAACGGTGCGTCCCCGCCGGGGCCTGCCGGACCGGACTCGCAACCGGGCAGGATCGATGGGGTCGGTCGGCCAGGTCAGCAGGACTCGCCCACCGGTGCTCTCGACGAGGGCGGAATGCCAGGATCCGGACGACCCAAAGAGCGGGACCACTGGCAACGCGGACGGATCCTGCCCGGATGGCACCGCCAGCAGCCCACGGACCAGACTGTGATGGTGGACATGCATGCCACGCACGATGGCAGCCTCTTCACCCATGACCAGGGGCGGCAGCCGATTGGCCAGCAACAGCATGCCGGCAGCAAGACCAATCGGGATCAGAGACCACATGACTGGCCTCCGTATCGCCTGGCCAGACCCGGCGAGAGTGATGATGGTGGCATGGCACGACCGGCCAGAATCCGGTCCCTTGGGGACTGGCGGATCAGGAACCGTCGCTTGCGCCGGGCCACACTGGCCCCGGATTGGTCAAGATAGTCGTCGAGGAGGACCCGCGCGACCTGGCGCACCGCCGGGCTGTGGAGTGCACACCCCATCTGGCGTTCGGCCAGATAATGGGCGTTGATGCCGGCGGTTTCGGCAACCGCCACGGTGTTGCCAGCCGTGTTCAGCACATACCAGAGCATCCGGTTCGTGTGTTTGAGCCAGAGAAACTCGCAGGGCGCAATCACGCCCCGCCCGTCCCTGGCCTGATGAAACAGCGCCAGCAATGCTGTCAGTTTCCAGGCGTGGTCTTCAGCCAGGGCCACGAGAGCCTGGCCATCACCGGAATGCAGGACAGCATCGATCCGGGCCATGAAGGTCCTGTGACCGGTCAGGTGAGCGTCAAACCGGTCCAACGTGTCATGATACCGGTCGGCATGACGGGCCAGGGCAACGAGGATGGCCCGGCCCTCCTCGAGGCGGAAACCATGACAACAGGCCAGGGCGGCCACCAGGGCCTGTTCGCTGGATGGCAGGGCCCCGATGCCCTGCCACGGTTCCGACAGTTGCGTCGCCAGGACCTCGGTCACGGCATCCTCGGTCAGGCCCCGCCAGTTGCTGTCGGTGAATTGGCCGGCGGACTCGCCATTGCCACCTGCCCCATTCGTGGGTCTGGCCAGGCCCTGACTGACAAGCCAGTGCTCGGGCCAGAGAGCATCGGCATCAGCCGCGCGCGGATCGACCGCCCCCAGGGGCACAAGGAGTGCACCCAGCGATGGATGCGCTGTGGCGCGCGGTGCCTCCACAGGGGGTGCGCAGGTCGTGGTGGCAGGCCGGTGCCGGGCCAGCGCACCGGTTGGCCAGACAGATGCCAATTCGGCCATCAGACTGTCCAGCGTATGCCGGGTCCGGAATTTGAGGTCGGGCCGGGGCCAGCCAGCCAGCCACATCAGAACGCAGCAGGGCAGGCAATAGAGACCGGTTGCACAGCGGCCCGCCACCACCTGGCTGACAGACCATGGAATGGAGCTCCCATCGCGGCCCGCCATCGGTCGCAGCACCGGTTCCACCAGTCCGGCCGGCACCAGGAGCCACGAACCGAACAAGGGCACATCACCCGCTCGGGCCAGCATCCGATCCAGCGCCGCAAACGGCACGACATGAACCCAGGCCAGCAGGCGCTGGACATCGCTGAACACGGCAGACAGGGATCCTGCCAGAAAGACCCCCACCAACAGGATCATCAGCGTCAGGATCAAGTCATTGTCCCGGGACCCGTCACGCGTCATTCGGCCCGCCCAGCTCCAGCTGTTACCGTTATCCGTCCCGCCCCTATCGGGTGCTCATGAAACCCGTCCCGCCAAACGCATCAGGCCCGGCACATTCATGTGGAGAGCGACGCGACATATACCCGGCGCCCTGTCGCCTCGCCCGACCCTGGCGTTGACTTGCAACCGACAGTGTCAGGACTACAGTGGTTGCCAGTTCCACAGGCACAGAGATCATGCCCGACACCGCATTGCCCCATCCTCGCGATCCTGCGGTCGCCCTGCGACCCGCGGGGGACCTGCGGGCGGCCATGGTTCCTGTGGCACGACGATATCGCCGGACCAACAATGTCTTCATGCGCCAGATCAATGCACTCGGACATCGTAGCAGCACCCTCTCGAGGCGGATGCCGGCAGCAACACTCCAGATCCTTGAGCAGGGCCTCGCGGATGGCCTGCTGGCCATCTACCATGCCGCAAGGACAACCCGGGCGCCGGCCTCGAAGTCCGGTCTTGATGGTGTGGCCAACACGGCCCTGATCGCAACCACCGGGGCCATCGGTGGATCCGGCGGCCTCCTGACGACTCTCTCGGAACTCCCGCTCACAATCGGCATCATCTTCCGGGGCATGCAAAGGGTTGCCAGCCGGTACGGACGCGATCCGCATGATGCCATGACCCGGCAGATCTGCCTGTCGATCTTCCTGGCAGGCGATGTGTTCGCCCCGGATGACGAAGGGGCCAACCGGTTCATCGGGATCCGCCTCCTCCTGCAGGACCACCTGCTGCGATCCTTTGTCACACGTATGGTACCGGCCCTGCTGATGAAGTTCAGCCCGAGGCTGGTCTCGCCCCCCGTCATCGGTGCCGCCACCGGTTCGGCGATCAACCTGATTTACATCCGCCACTATGAGGCCCTGGCCCATGTGCACTTCCAACTGGCCGATCTCGCCATCGAATTCGGCACCGAGGCCACCATTGCCGAATTCCTGCGCCAGACCACCGCCAAACTCCCACGGCCACCCCACAGGCCCGCATCCAGCCTGCCCCGGGCGTGGCAAAGAGCGTCCAAACCGTAATGCGATCTCGACAAGCGGTCCGGTCCCGGGGGAGTCGTCCATGACACACACACCAGTCCACGATCCGGCCGCGGCGGAAAACCTCGCTGCCGCCGCCCGCAAGGCAACGCGGCGGGGCCCGGCACCGGTCCATCTCTGGAACCCACCATTCTGCGGTGATCTTGACATGCGCATCGCCCGGGATGGCACCTGGTATTACATGGGGACACCGATCGGGCGGCAACCGATGGTCAGACTGTTCTCATCCATCATCCGGAAGGATGGCGACAGCTACTTCCTCGTGACGCCCGTCGAAAAAGTCGGCATCACCGTCGACGATGCCCCCTTCGTTGCCGTTGATTTTGACGCGACCGGACACGGCAGGGAACAGACCGTCGCCTTCCGCACCAATGTCGACGACTCGATCACTGCCAGCCGCGACTGCCCCATCCGTGTCGAACACGATCCCCTGACTGGTGAGGCCTCTCCCTACATTCTGGTCCGCTCAAACCTCGAAGCCCTGATCGACCGGAAGAGTTTTCACCGGCTTGTCGAGATCTGTGTTCACGAATCCCACCACAACGAATCGTGGTTTGGCCTCTGGTCGTCAGGACTCTTCTTTCCCATCATTCCATCCCGCGACATCGCAATCTGAATCCATCACGGTCAGTCAACACGAGACCGGCAACGGCATCGGGGTTCAGCCGCGACGTCATCGAAACTCCCGCTCCGACGCCAGCGGCGACGGCGGCACGGTCAACCCAGCGCAACGGCCCTGACCGGGGCATCCACACTTGCAAGATGCTGCCGAAAGTTCTCCGAGAACATGGACACAAGTCGTGACGCCTGCCGGTCATAGGCATCGCGATCGCTCCAGGTCCGGCGCGGATCCAGCAGCAGGTCTGGCACGCCGGCAATCCGCAATGGGATTGCAAATCCAAAGTTCGGATCCTGCCGGAACTCCGCCCCGGCCAGGGATCCGTCGATCACCGCGCGCAAGAGCGCCCGCGTTGCACGGATCGGCATCCGGCTGCCCTCGCCATAGGCCCCGCCGGTCCAACCGGTATTGACCAGCCAGCAGGTGGCCCCATGCCTGGCGATTTTCTCGTGCAGAAGTTGGCCATAGACTTCCGGCCGCAGCGGCAGGAATGGCGCACCGAAACAGGTCGAGAACGTCGGCTGCGGTTCCGTCACGCCGCGTTCGGTCCCGGCCACCTTGGAGGTGAACCCCGACAGGAAGTGATACTCGGCCTGGGCCGGCGAGAGCCGTGCGATGGGCGGCAGGACTCCAAAGGCATCACAGGTCAGCATCACGACATTCCTGGGATGGCCGCCCAAAGCGGTCTCAGACGCGCTGGGAATGGACTGCATCGGATAGGCACAGCGCATGTTTGCTGTCAGACTGTCGTCCCTGAAATCCAGTTCCAGGGTGTCCGGGTCAAACACCATGTTCTCGATGACGGTCGCGAATTTCTCTGTCGTGGCATGGATCTCCGGTTCGGCCTCGGCGGACAGTTTGATCGTTTTCGCATAGCAGCCACCCTCGAAATTGAAGGTCCCGCGGTCCGACCAGCCATGCTCGTCATCGCCGATCAGGACCCGTTTGGGATCAGCGGAAAGCGTTGTCTTGCCCGTGCCACTGAGACCGAAGAAGATGGCGGTGTCCGCCGGATTTCCGGGGGCATGATTGGCCGCGCAATGCATCGGCATGATCCCCTGGCCCGGCAGGATGTAGTTGAGAAGCGTGAACACCGACTTCTTGTTCTCCCCGGCGTATTCGCTGCCGCCGATCAGAATGCGCTGCCTGTCAAAATTGATGGCGATGACGGTTTCCGACCTGCAACCATGGCGGGCGGGATCGGCACAAAAGGTGGGGCAGTTGATGATGGTGAACTGCGGAATGAACACATCGAGTTCCGAGCGGTGCGGATGGCGCAGGAGATGCCGGATGAACAGGCTGTGCCAGGCCAGTTCGTTGATGACCCGAACGTCCAGACGATGGGCGGGGTCGGCACCCCCATGGAGATCCTGCACGAAGTAGTCCCGACCCACCATATGCGCCAACATGTCGTCATGGAGCCGGTCAAAGGCATCGGGGTCCATCGCACCGTTGTTGTCCCACCAGATCTGCGGATCCACGGCACGGGTGCGGACGATGAACTTGTCCCGGGGTGACCGCCCCGTGTGTTTGCCGGTCGTGACCAGCAGAGCCCCGCCCCGGCCAAGCGTTCCCTCGTCCCGGACAATGGCCTGCTGAACCAGCGCCGGTTCGGTCAGATTGTAAAAGACGTTGCGAGGACCGGTGATCCCCTGGTCCCGCAGGCGACATTTGGCGTTGACCTGCCCTGCTTCCATCTGTCCAGCCCCCACCTGCCATTCGAATTGGCTCATTGCGAAGTTTCCGATGCTGGGAACGCATACCATGATCCACGCTCCCTTCAACGGGAACAAGACCAGTCTTCATCCGACCGCCGTCAAGGCACGATGACCCTGACAGGACGAGAAGAATGGACCAATTCAGGCCTGATCTGGCACCGGGAACCATCTTGGCTCTGTGCCCACTGAATTGTGGCACCAGTGCGCAGAGCCGACGGCGGCGGCATAAGCCGGGTTCCCATCGTGGAATGCAGAGGTCCCCGGATAACCACCCCTGTCGCCCTCCCTCCGATTGACACCCGGTCGTTGCACCTCAGAGTGGCAGTGGGGTGCGAAGTCTTTCACAAAATCAGGAAATACGCATGTGATCTTCGCAATCAGCCTGATCCGCGCACATGGCGTCGGCCAGGGCCGGGAAAGCCTCAGGGAACGTCTTGGCTTGGGCGATCTTGATCGTCCGTGGCTTCCGGCGCGTCCGGGTCGCTGGCAATCGTCCATTGGATCTGAACTTCCGTCAGGCAGTTTCCTGTCATAACCGACTCATTTCCTTTCGGCTGGCGGATCACATCGAGACCACCACAACCCTTCGGCACCCAAGGCAGGAAACACAACGGCAACTGTGCCGGCGGCCAGATGTCCGATGGCCATACGCCGTACCCCTTTGGCCGGAACGATGACCGAAGTCAGAAAAAGCGCGTCCAGATCCGCAAAGTCCAAACCGTGTTTGGCATGATTCATCCGTCGCTTGGATTTGTCCCAGACAATCTCAGGCATGGGGTGTATGGACAGAAATCCTACGGCATGCAAACCCTCTGTCCAAAGCCCGTCGTCAGAACGAGTACACGGACATCCCAGTCATCAAGGTCAGGGCCCGTGAGGTCCATTCCGACAAGGATACACGGTAACTGTTCAGGTTCCTGAACCATGAACTGTAGACCTGAAAGAAGATCAGCGGGCCGGAGCGAACGCCGGCGATTGTCTCCTGCACCTTGCGGGGGCAACGCCATGCCTTGACCCGGCTGCGTAGCAGTTTGGCGTTTCAATCCACGCCCCCGTGCAAGGGGGCGACGGGCAGGCCCGGTGCATCGCCCGGCAATGCCCCGTTTCAATCCACGCCCCCGTGCAAGGGGGCGACGTCGCGTCGGTCAGTCATCGTTGGCATCCCTCTTGTTTCAATCCACGCCCCCGTGCAAGGGGGCGACGCCGATGGATCGTCCCAGTGTGCCAGGCGACCGTTTCAATCCACGCCCCCGTGCAAGGGGGCGACCACAGGTTCCCAGGTTCCTGGTATATATAGAAGGGTTTCAATCCACGCCCCCGTGCAAGGGGGCGACGACATCCCGCATGTCGGCCATCGATACCGTCTCGTTTCAATCCACGCCCCCGTGCAAGGGGGCGACCTGGGCCGTTAACAACAATCCAAAACGAGGAGACTGTTTCAATCCACGCCCCCGTGCAAGGGGGCGACGACTGGCCGAGACCCCCAAAAACCGCTCCTGTCGTTTCAATCCACGCCCCCGTGCAAGGGGGCGACAACGGACCTGCCCCATGCTGTCCTTAAAGACCAGTTTCAATCCACGCCCCCGTGCAAGGGGGCGACCCGCGCTGGGTCTCGACACCGCGCCATTGACAAAGTTTCAATCCACGCCCCCGTGCAAGGGGGCGACCCTCCAGCACCGGCCAGGATTCCTCACACCACAGGTTTCAATCCACGCCCCCGTGCAAGGGGGCGACCGCTGGCTGTGGTTCACGCCCTCGATCCGGACGACCGTTTCAATCCACGCCCCCGTGCAAGGGGGCGACCAGATCGGGTCCATGCAGGCCGGGTCGAATTCGGGTTTCAATCCACGCCCCCGTGCAAGGGGGCGACACTGGGACCGCACAATGACCGCGCTGTCAATGCGTTTCAATCCACGCCCCCGTGCAAGGGGGCGACCTCCGCCAATGGGTCCGCTACTCCAAGGAGCACCCGGTTTCAATCCACGCCCCCGTGCAAGGGGGCGACCACAAGAGGTACGGCGATACCTGCGCAAGATGCGGTTTCAATCCACGCCCCCGTGCAAGGGGGCGACTACGCTGTCAGGCTGGTCGACGAGATGACGGGCGTTTCAATCCACGCCCCCGTGCAAGGGGGCGACAATGACACGCATATTGATACTGGATGATGATGGGTTTCAATCCACGCCCCCGTGCAAGGGGGCGACATGCCAATGCTGGGGGGATTGAGGGATGACACAGGTTTCAATCCACGCCCCCGTGCAAGGGGGCGACGGGCGACGACCCAAAAATGGTCGGCGTGCGCAATGTTTCAATCCACGCCCCCGTGCAAGGGGGCGACTCCGGATCGCGGTCGAGCATTTGCAGGTTGATGTTGTTTCAATCCACGCCCCCGTGCAAGGGGGCGACATGTGGCAACGGTGGCGGCCAAGAACGAGTTCGGGTTTCAATCCACGCCCCCGTGCAAGGGGGCGACCGGTTCTCACAGGTTCCCTATTATATATACCGGGTTTCAATCCACGCCCCCGTGCAAGGGGGCGACGGCGGCCGCGTTTCGTCCAGTCTGGGGTTCAGCCGTTTCAATCCACGCCCCCGTGCAAGGGGGCGACAATATGGCAGTGATATCAAGCAGTCAAGCACCAGTTTCAATCCACGCCCCCGTGCAAGGGGGCGACGATTGGCAACCCTCCCTGCATGAGCAAGCCAGGGTTTCAATCCACGCCCCCGTGCAAGGGGGCGACCGTAGTCCGGTATCTCGGTCATGCCGAGTGACCGGTTTCAATCCACGCCCCCGTGCAAGGGGGCGACCGGGCAGGCCCGGTGCATCGCCCGGCAATGCCCCGTTTCAATCCACGCCCCCGTGCAAGGGGGCGACCAGGTAGTTGGCACCCGATTGACCCGCTGCATTCAGTTTCAATCCACGCCCCCGTGCAAGGGGGCGACATGGGTGAGGTATTGGGCTGACAGCCAGCCGCCGGTTTCAATCCACGCCCCCGTGCAAGGGGGCGACGGCCGATGGATCGTCCCAGTGTGCCAAGCGACCGTTTCAATCCACGCCCCCGTGCAAGGGGGCGACCATTTTTTGGATCTCCTATGCGTGTGTGTCACGTGTTTCAATCCACGCCCCCGTGCAAGGGGGCGACCAGAGGCCGCGTATCGGGACGCCGTTGATCGTGGTTTCAATCCACGCCCCCGTGCAAGGGGGCGACTCGACAGCGCGGGAGTGCACTGGGCAGGACAGTACGTTTCAATCCACGCCCCCGTGCAAGGGGGCGACAGCGTGTGGATGCATGTCAGTGAGTGGATCGATGTTTCAATCCACGCCCCCGTGCAAGGGGGCGACTATGACTGGATTTACAGTGACTTGCACACTCAAGTTTCAATCCACGCCCCCGTGCAAGGGGGCGACAGTACCGAAATGCATTTTGACGAGTACCAACCCCGTTTCAATCCACGCCCCCGTGCAAGGGGGCGACCGGTGAACCTGTTGGCGCGGACCAGCTCGGGAGCGTTTCAATCCACGCCCCCGTGCAAGGGGGCGACTCTCGACGTACGGGTCGCGCACGATGGCGGGATCGTTTCAATCCACGCCCCCGTGCAAGGGGGCGACGGCGGCGGGTTTTGCAGCGGCACGCCGGGCAATGTTTCAATCCACGCCCCCGTGCAAGGGGGCGACGTCTACGAGCGCCTGCGGGTCGCCTGCCGACTGGTTTCAATCCACGCCCCCGTGCAAGGGGGCGACAATCGGCCCGCTCCGACCGTCATGAGGTCCTCGAGTTTCAATCCACGCCCCCGTGCAAGGGGGCGACCAGATCATCGTCAGGATCGCCTCCTGACACTGGACGTTTCAATCCACGCCCCCGTGCAAGGGGGCGACCTGTCTCCACCGAGATCGCATTGCCGTCCGTCCCGTTTCAATCCACGCCCCCGTGCAAGGGGGCGACCGCCCTCATTCGTCGTCCTCGTCATCATCCTCGGGTTTCAATCCACGCCCCCGTGCAAGGGGGCGACGGCGTGGCCCCGAGCGGGGTGGCCCCGAGCAGGTTTCAATCCACGCCCCCGTGCAAGGGGGCGACGACAGTTTCTGGCCCTGCTCGGTCAGCACGCCGCGTTTCAATCCACGCCCCCGTGCAAGGGGGCGACGCGATGGCCATGGACGCGATGCCCTGCAGCTCCTTGTTTCAATCCACGCCCCCGTGCAAGGGGGCGACGGGGATTGAGACCCGCTTTGAAGAGTCCCAACAGGTTTCAATCCACGCCCCCGTGCAAGGGGGCGACTACGAGTCCGGCCGCCCTGCAACGGCCTGACCGGTTTCAATCCACGCCCCCGTGCAAGGGGGCGACACGGCAAAGTCGCCGCTGGTAACCTGACGCCAGGCGTTTCAATCCACGCCCCCGTGCAAGGGGGCGACAGCGCGGGAGTGCACTGGGCAGGACGCCTACCAGGTTTCAATCCACGCCCCCGTGCAAGGGGGCGACGAGGTCGTCGCCGCCCTCGATGGCGGGTAACCCGTTTCAATCCACGCCCCCGTGCAAGGGGGCGACGGCGGCGGTCAGGTGCGTGCGGTAGGCCTGGAGGTTTCAATCCACGCCCCCGTGCAAGGGGGCGACCGCTCAGCCTCACGGGACTGCTCGATCTCACGCGTTTCAATCCACGCCCCCGTGCAAGGGGGCGACCATCAAGGTAGTAGTCGCCAAGAGTAGACGAGAGTTTCAATCCACGCCCCCGTGCAAGGGGGCGACGGGCGTGGCCCCGAGCGGCGTGGCCCCGAGGAGCGTTTCAATCCACGCCCCCGTGCAAGGGGGCGACGAGTGGCAAAGACCGCACCGATGTCGATGCCCTGTTTCAATCCACGCCCCCGTGCAAGGGGGCGACATTACCTGCAGCACGCATTTTGCCAGATTGACGGTTTCAATCCACGCCCCCGTGCAAGGGGGCGACTTCGGGCATTTCTGTCACACCGCTTCCTTTTTTGTTTCAATCCACGCCCCCGTGCAAGGGGGCGACCGCAGCCGACCGTTGCCGCCAATGCCGGTGCCCTGTTTCAATCCACGCCCCCGTGCAAGGGGGCGACTATGCGCCCGATACCAGGCCCGAGCCTTGCGTTCGTTTCAATCCACGCCCCCGTGCAAGGGGGCGACAGGGCCGCCGGTCACCGTTGCCGGCGATCCGGTCGTTTCAATCCACGCCCCCGTGCAAGGGGGCGACAGCCACCGCCGCCGCTTGAGGCACAGACTGGACGTTTCAATCCACGCCCCCGTGCAAGGGGGCGACCCCTCTGGCCGCGTCACCGGGATTGAGACCGGTATGTTTCAATCCACGCCCCCGTGCAAGGGGGCGACGTGGCCCGGGTGAGTACGGCCGGACTCGCCCTCGTATGTTTCAATCCACGCCCCCGTGCAAGGGGGCGACGCCTTGCTAAACTTCGGCCCCGTTGCTGCAACCGGTTTCAATCCACGCCCCCGTGCAAGGGGGCGACATCCTCGGGGTTCTGAATCAGCGCGGCGGCATCCGTTTCAATCCACGCCCCCGTGCAAGGGGGCGACTGGGGTTTGTTACCAGACGACTCTATTCGTTCGAGTTTCAATCCACGCCCCCGTGCAAGGGGGCGACTCGGCGATGGCGATCCGAGCGGGTGGACAATCGAGTTTCAATCCACGCCCCCGTGCAAGGGGGCGACACCGTCCGCAGTGTCGTCAGCTCGCCGCCGCAGGGTTTCAATCCACGCCCCCGTGCAAGGGGGCGACAATGCGAGAATCCAACCTGAATTCGCGTCCGAAAGTTTCAATCCACGCCCCCGTGCAAGGGGGCGACCTTCGGACATCAAGCACGGATGACGCGATTACAGGTTTCAATCCACGCCCCCGTGCAAGGGGGCGACCTAAGTTCTGCGGTTCTCAATATATATAAGCCGGTTTCAATCCACGCCCCCGTGCAAGGGGGCGACCGTGTGGCGGTTCTGCAGGCGCGCATGGGTCTGCCGGTTTCAATCCACGCCCCCGTGCAAGGGGGCGACAGTTCGAGAGAGGCGCTCATTGCGACATTCGGCTGTTTCAATCCACGCCCCCGTGCAAGGGGGCGACCCCCAAATGCCATCATTCACGTTTGCGACACCGGTTTCAATCCACGCCCCCGTGCAAGGGGGCGACCTGCTGGATCATGTACTCGATGCGCGGGATGGACGTTTCAATCCACGCCCCCGTGCAAGGGGGCGACATCGACGGCTTGACCGTCAGACGGCCAGCGCTGCCGTTTCAATCCACGCCCCCGTGCAAGGGGGCGACCAGAGTGGGCGCCGCCTGCACGGTCTCGATGACGTTTCAATCCACGCCCCCGTGCAAGGGGGCGACACCCGGTGACTTCCTCGAAAAAGTACGACAGGGTGTTTCAATCCACGCCCCCGTGCAAGGGGGCGACTCTGGCGGCCGGGACCGTGACATCCACCCCCAGGGTTTCAATCCACGCCCCCGTGCAAGGGGGCGACGGTGATGTTGTCGGCGTGCGGCGAAGCCTCACGGGTTTCAATCCACGCCCCCGTGCAAGGGGGCGACCATGCACTCGGCAGCGGGTCTCGACCCGGAACTCGTTTCAATCCACGCCCCCGTGCAAGGGGGCGACTCTTTCCTTATAAACCACGAATAAATATGTTGCAAAGTGGCCTGTGTTGCGAACCAGGATCGTTGGGCGGTGACCCTTGATAAGATGTGGTCGAATTCTCGAATAACTTCAATGATTGCAATGAGTATTGAAATTTGCGAACATCTGGGCAGATTCACGTTCTCTTCGGGTTCGCAGATATCATATTGTTCTGAATCTCAGAAAATCAGGAGGCCATGGTAATCTGTAGCAGGTTTTGTGCCGTGATGTTCAATGCGGCGCTTCCAATTTGCGCCCAACATGTAGAAACGCAGACTGTCCTCGCCTTCCGCGAACTCGGATAGGAGTCTGGCACGCAGCTTTGTCCATTGTGCAGGATCAACTTCGCACTCAAACACGGATAGTTGCACGCGCTGGCCGAAATCTTGGCAGACACGGGCAATCCTTCGCAGGCGCTTGCGGCCGGCGGACGTTTCGGTACTGACATCATATGTCACAAGCACCATCATGTCCTTTCCTCCTTACCTCCAGACATACGCTGGATAGCCATCAAGATCGCCTCGGAGGTGCTGAGCCAACAACTGGGCCTGTATGTGGGGGATCAGTCCCAACTGCATCTTTTTGTTCAGGAAGGGGTGGATTAGGGTTGTGCGCTTGCGGTTTTGCCAAGCGGTCAGAACGGTTTTGCGTGCATTTTCCTTCAGAAACACACCACCAGTTTCCTCGTGTCGGAAATCCGATTTCCGGATTTGGCGTCTGTTGAGGAGAGTCAAGCAGACTCGATCAGCGAGCGGGGCCCGGAACTCTTCCATCATATCAAGTGCAAGGCTGGATCGACCGGGCCGATCCCTATGCAGAAATCCCATTTGCGGGTCAAGTCCAACGGTTTCGAGAGCCGCACGGCAATCCGCAGCCAATAGCACATAAAGAAATGACATCAGTGAGTTAACCGGATCACGCGGTGGGCGACGCGATCGACCAGAGAAAGTCATGTCAGGAGTCCGTAGCAGATGGCCAAAGGATGAAAAGTAGGTATTGGCGGCTTCGCCTTCGATTCCACGCAGTCTGTCGAGATCAGGAGCCGACTGTGCTGCTCGCGCGGCGACGGTTAGGCGTTGTTCGGTCTGATTCAATTTGGTTGTCGGATCACCATAGTCACGAACCGCTCGCCGGATCACGCCACGCTGATTGGCGGCCTTGGCAGCAACGATCAAGCGAGCTATGGGCAAGGGGTCATCGGTGGTGCGCCGATGCTGTGCACGACGTAATAGGACATTGCCACTCTGCGGGCCGTCAACTCGAGCCAGAAAGCGACCCGACCAGCCCAGGAATGTGATCGAGATCCCTGCTTCTGCGGCAGCATGCATCAATTGGGGCGAGACTCCAACCTGCCCGAAACAGACAATGGTGCCCAATAAGTGCAAGGGTGCGCGTCCACGTTCCTCACGTTCGACGTTAACCACGACGTTGGCACCGTCTTTGCGCAGCCAAGCACCTTCGGATGTGACGTAAAGCGTATTGAGTAGTTTGATTATTCTGGCACCCCGTCGTGTTCGAGGGTATGCGCCATCCATTTTATGACATTTTGGCGGCGGGTACCAAGACGTGGCTGGCAGTGTTCAACCAATGAGCAATGGTCACATCGGGTGGTGTCGTATACAGCGGCTGGTCGCACGCCAGACTGGCGGCATGCCCTGATCGCATTCGCAGTGGCAAGGGTCAGACTACGCAATTCTTCATCGATCTGAATCTTCGTGCGGCGACGGCTTCTGCCATAATAAATTGCACCTTGGGAAACATCACAATCAAACATTTCCTCTAAACACAGTGCCTGCGCGCAAAGCTGAACGGCATCGGCATGATGGGACTTGGGTTTGCCGCGCTTATACTCGACCGGATATGGGAAGCCACCATGCAGTTCGACCACATCGGCGCGCCCATGGAGTCCGTGTCTCTCGGAACGAATTTCAACACCGCGCAGGACACGGACTCCATCTCGAGTTTCTGGCTGGCCGGTATCAGCGCGGTCATGCATGACCCGGCCCTCTGCAGTGAATTGGTTTTCTGTCCACAGCCGGTCTGTATGGATCAGGGCATATTGGCGTGGACAGAACACCCAGTGCTGGAGTGCCGAGAGCGGGATATCCTCATCAGAATGGTTCAACGATCTCAATGCCCTTTGGTAGGTCCGTGTGGTCAAGCGTGATCGCATAATCTGCAAAGGAGCGGGCGGGTGGCAGATTGTGTAAGCGGGAATCACCAACCGGTATCTGGTCACCAACAAACTGGCGACATACTCTGACTCGTTCGAACAGCTTGTGCGCTTGTGCATTGCCAAGAGTGCTGTCATGGCGGAAAGCAATCAGCCTACGTGCAGCCATTTCACCGCGGGCCGCTGACCGGTCATGGTCAAACATATCGCGAAGTGCATTCCATAGCGTCTTCAGATCAGCTTTTGAAAAGCCAGTCTTTTCGGCAAGTTTGGCGTTGATGTATCCATGGGCACGGTAGAGGCCGTAAGGCACTATATGCTTGCGACCCATGGTCCGTTCTTTATCGCGGTCCTTTTCGTTGGTAACCGACGATCTGGTAATTGAAATCTCGAGGGGCAGGATCGCTTCCTCGGAACGAGCAAAAGAAATCTGAACTGGGCCACGCACCTGACCACAATTGATCTCTGTCGTCATAACAGCACCGAACGTACGGATGTCGAAGTAGTTTTCACACATCCAACGGGTCAGGGCAGCAGCCTCGGCAGCTTCTTTCGGCAGTTTCTTCTTCACGGACTTCAGACCGTTTTCTGAATAGGCCTTGGCATGCAATTCGTTCAAGACCGCGCGTTCTGTCATATAAATGCTATGACCCGGTTCGCCATCATGGGAAGCGATCACATAGTTTCTGATCTTGCGTTTGATGGCCACATCCGAGACCAGTCCTTGGTTAGTTTCCGGGTCCATGCGCGGAAGGTTGCCGGCATCTGGATCACCATTCGGATTGCCGTTCACTACATCAAAGAACAGTACAAAATCATAACGATTGGTAAGGTCAGTCATTGGAGGCCTCCTGATTTTCTGGAAGTGTGTCACCTTCTTTGTCCGAAACGGTCTTTGTCCAGCGTTGGTGGTAATACCCGGCGATAAAACGCCCCTGATCTTCCAGCGACAAAGAGCGCGGCATATCGGCATCAATCTCCAGCCAGATCTCGCCGAGTTCTTTTTCGAGCCAATGGCCCAAGCCAGGATTTTCGCCCTTTTTCAGGAGTGCAAGATGATGGGTTGCGTTTTTGACCAGCATCGGGAAGACGCGCGCAGGAGTGGCGCTGGCGGCAGCAAAATAGCGATCCTTTATCGTGGCGTTCAAACTGGGATGCGCTTTGGCTTGTGCAAGTTCGAGCCTCGCGAAAAGCCTTCCAAGGCGATAGGCCGGATCGTTACTGTTGAGGTTGAGGCTCACCGGGATTTCCTCCTTTTTTGTGGTGCGATTGATAACCGCCCGGCATATTGCAGCGCGGCGAGAACTGATGTCTCCGTCGGCGCGGATGCGGGCGATAACTGCGGTCAGAAGTGTGCGGGGTAGCGGCCGTCCAGTCAGTATAGATCGCATGACTTGGCCACCCAAAAGTGGTTGAATTGTATTGGCCTTGGCTTTGCCAGAGACTCGGATTGCCGTCTCATAGAGAAGGGACCAAGCAGCTGGCGGGCCTTTCCAGGGCGCGGGTTCAAATTGCAAGTCATCCCAAAACCGGGCAACATGACGCGCGAAATCACCAAACGTACCAGGATACCAGAACCTCACCGATAGACGGGCCGCATTTGGTGCAAGTCCAAGCATAAAGATACGCGTTGCGGGATCCAGATTGGGTATTGTGGGACGACCTGTAGCGACATCCTTGATCCCTGCCAACAATTTCCTTGACTCTGCATCCTCGTCGGGTGGCTGAAAGCAGCCACTGACAAACAGCTCTGTCAATTCGACTACTTCGCGCTTTTTGGTCTCGGCCCAAAACACCACTGTCGTGTCACCAACTCGCAGATTTCGCTCAGACCCTTTCGCCAAAAGTGAATTGAGTGCAGCTCCATAAGCAAAGGCGACGCGCTCGGAAACAGGTGCGTTGTCACCCTGCGACTTACCGAAGGACTCGTAGGCATCACTGTTGAATGACACCAGCGATGCTCCGGTACTCTGTGCACCCATCACTCCCTTGATTTTGGGGTGCAGTCGTTGAATTGGTGCATGCTCTCCTGAAACCAGACAAAGATCTTTGGATCTGCTGGGCGGCGGCTGTAGCAACGCATTGGCTGCGGAGCGATCATGGATAAATCCGGGTCCTGTTCCGTCATTGAATTCAAAAACCACATTTTGGTCCAGTGCATCAAGACTGAATCCCAGTTCGGCGTATTTCTCGGGTTGCCACCAGTCAAGGAAACCGCGCAGTGCTACCAGTCCAGGGTCGATGGCACCGGCAAGGAATTCCTTATGCTTTGCAACGAATGCAGTGTGTTCCTTCAGAGTGCGTCGTCCTTGGCCCGGCTCTCTGACCATTTTACCATCCTTCGTTTCTACCTCTTTCGCAATCACACCAAAGACATATGCGGTCTTGTCCCACAACAAGTTGGGTTTGATCCCGGATGCTCTGATGACGCCCGCTGGAACATTCCGCGATACCGGTACTGGCTTCCCGTTGGCATAGCTTCTCTTATCGGCAAGCCGTAAGGGGCGGCCATTTTGATCAAGTTCAAGTGCAAAGGAAATCTTCTCGCTGGAGTAACCCGGGGGCGGAACAGTGCCCTCGGTCTCCATCCGTTCGTAAAGCCGAAAAAGAGCATTGAGGATTGTCAGTGCACCAGTCCTTTGTCTCGTGCTGACGCTATATCAATAACACCGTCAACCATTTCCGCACGGAAAAACTGCGGCCTACGTCCATTCTCGAAGTCTATGTCATAGAGCATCCAGCCCAAATCCTGATATCCGGAAAGTGCCGACTTCGGCATCATTTCGATCCATTCGAAATCAGCTACGAACTCCCGCAGACCAAGTGAAGGTCGTTGGAAACACTGTCCTTTTTGCGCCCGGCGGCGAAAGATGTCATAGTGCTTGGCCGTCGTGTCATCACCCACCACCTCGGTCATCTCAAAGTGCGATTCAATCACATAGGCCACCTTGCGCAGTGCAAGGGTTGCACGTTGCTGGCGGTCTTTGTCCACCAGTAAATGAAGTCCTGTCGAATCATCGATAGCCATGGCGGTCTTTGCATTGCGGACCGATATCTTGCTGCCGACCTCGTTCTTTCGAATGTTGTCGAACCTGATCGGGTTGAGTACATGGATACGATCCACAACCCAGCGGATTGCCGGTTTCCAATGGATTGCTTCAAGTATGCCGCGGGCCGCCGAAGGCGTCATCACGTCATATGAGACCCTTTCAACCTTCATTTCGGGTCTCGTGAAGCAGGCATAATCGCCCCAGATTTTTAGTTTTACTCCGTAACTCAAGGCCCAATCCAGAAATTCAATCTACACTGCTTGACCAGTAGCCCGTATCAGACGATTCATGCGATTACCACCCCGAGGTCTTGTGCATTCTCTGATGAAAAGCCCGCCAGATTGTCGTAGAGGCGGGGATTGTCCAACACCACAAACTGGTCACCAAATTCATCCTGACGCAGAATACGCGCCGCATTGAGCTGAACCATCTCATTGCGAATGTTTGGCAAGACGGACACCGTGAATGGCTGAACAGCGCTCGCAATTGTGCCTGCGTAAGGGCTGTATTCCAGGAGATTCCGAGTTTCGATGTCGATACCAAATGGCCCTACGCCAATGATCAGCGGGCGCGTCATCTCCTGGATCAACTGAAAATCGGCAGAGATATCTGCAAATGGAAAATCAAACTCATTGCCGCTTCTTTTGATCCGTTTGAGAACAGATCGGCTGTCCAAATCCGCTTCGCGGTCCCAATAGAGTCGCTTGAAATAATCCTGCACCGCATCAGGGTGTAGCGGGTCATGAGCATACTGCTTCAGGACATGGCGAGCGATTTCCGCATTCTGTCGCAGTTCAGGCGGTGGGTCAAATCCTTCCTCGGGTTCGAAGATATGAACCTGGCCAAGCCCGCCGAGCTTGCCTTCACGGTTACAGCGCCCGGCAGCCTGAACAATGGAATCAAGGCCAGCGACTGCACGCCAAACCTCTGGAAAGTCGAGATCAACCCCGGCCTCAACCAGCGCTGTCGAGATGACGGGGCCGCCAAACCCGTCCTTGATTCTCTCCAACACTTCGCGTCGGTGGCGCGGCGTCATATTGGTGCTGAGATGCAGTGCCTGATCTTTACCAAAAAGATCAAAGACGGCCCTCGCCTGTCGCTTGTTGTTGACAATCACCAACGCACTCTGCCCCTTCACACGCGCAACCAACTCAACATTGCTGAACTGTCCGATGAAGTGCACCTCAACCCTTTTAAGTCTTTTGTAGAGGGCTGATGGTTTGGGAGCGATCTCTCGGGTCGCATTGGCAGGAATTGCTTCATCAGCGGTCAATCCATCCGCATCACGGATCGCAGGTTGGGTAGCAGTACAGAAAACAATCGAGCAACCGTAACCGCGTACCAGTTCTTTCAAGGCCGCGAGACAGGGTCGCAAAAAGTTCACAGGCAATGCCTGCGCCTCATCCAGCACGATGACCGAGTTCGAGATATTGTGCAGTTTGCGGCATTTCTGCGTACGGTTCCCGAAAAGACTTTCGAAAAACTGTACTGCTGTCGTCACCACAACAGGGCGATCCCAGTTCTGTGCCGCCAGTTGCATCCGTTCGACTTGAGTTTCATCGGATATTTGATGCGATGGCTCAAAGGTTGAATGGTGTTCGAGCACTGCGTTCTGATCTTTCAGGGCTGCCCGAAAAACATCCGCTGTTTGCTCGATAATGGTAGTAAACGGTGCCACATAGATAATCCGCCGCAGGTTGTGTGTTATGGCATGGTCCAAGGCAAAGCGAAGTGACGAAAGTGTTTTCCCGCCTCCGGTCGGCACAGTCAGGGTAAAGAATCCAAGAGGTTGCTCCGCGCTCTTAGCCGATGCCTGCAGAACCTCAGAGCGCAGCACATTTATCTCTGTTTCAGGCGGCGGAAACTGTTCAAGGTATTCTGTCAAGGCGGGGCGAAGGGCGTCCAGTTCCGGACTGCATCCGCGCGGCACTCCAGGGTTATAGAAGCGCTCGGTTTCAATGTAGTCGGCATCGACGAGAGCTGAAAACAGCATCCGGATCAAAAACTGAATCTCAAAAAGTGAATTGTTGGTCAATCCTTTCAACGGTCCCGGCGCCTTTGGTGCAGGCAATTCAACACCATCGGGCATGGATACAATCTCACTCTCGATGATACGATCCTTCAACGGTGTTTGTGGCCGCCCTCTTTCAGATCGCGCAATACCATTTGGTAGGCCGCTGTGATGTCCCGCTATACAGTATGCTAACAACTTGCTTAATATGGTGTTGGGGCCGAAATGATGTTCGGAATACAACGCACCCTCGCCACTGTGTGAGGTATTATTTTTCTCTCCACGCAGCTTGGCTTGAAATCCTGGCTTCGTCTTCCCGAGATCATGAAGCCATCCGGCAAGTTCCGCGCATATTCCTGCATCAAATGCCTCGGCATTCCGATGGGCTGCATCGGCAACAGCCCTCAAATGCTGCGTCAGCTCCTCCCATTCTGAACGGTCAGCGTCCTTTGAATGTGCGTACAGGGATCCCATTCAGATATCCAAATTCGTTATGATGGTCTTGCCTCTGTTCCAATCAAAAAACGTACTGTGCCGAATGATGTTCCGATTCATGGAGCAATTCCCTCGAATGGCATAGCAGTTCATATGGCCCCCGCGCCACTCTGAAGTGCAACGGTCGCGGCGGGGTCGGTGCGCCCCGTGCGGACCGGGTCGGTTGCCCAAGGGATGATGCCAGATCGAGGCCTTGAGGACAAGCGGTTTGTCGCAATCTGCCATCGCCCGCATGCTCAACCGTCACCCCGCCACCATCAGGCCGAGCGGCTGGCCACCACCCCCCGGCTGTGGACGAAGGCCAGCCCCGCCCGCATCGACGCCGACCTCGCCAAGGGCTGGAGCCCCGAACAGATCGCCGGCCGGGCCCGCAAGGTCGGCCGCCCATCATGATCAACGGATGGGGGCGCGACGCCCCCATCCGGGCCGACACGCGGGCCGGTGGCGCCCGTACGCCCTGGACCCGGGCCCAGCGACCCAACTGTCAGAGATCCACCCCGATGGGCGCCGCCCATGCCGGGCGGGGCCACAGCCCCGATCGGGTGGATAGTGCTGACCGGGGTGGCCAACGCCGAGTGGCCGCGTCCTCGCCGCAGGGAGGCCCTCGCCCGCCACCGTCGAGGCCGTCACCTTGACATGCTCCAGGACGCCGCATGGACCCCATGACCGGTCGCACCGCTCTGATGCGTTTCAACAGAGAATCGGGCGTTCCCCATCGCCGATTCTCATGTTGATTGACGCTCCGCGATTCCGCTCTCCCGGTCCAGGTAATTTCGCAAGGCATCACTTACGACTGTGTTTAGATTGGTGCCACGACTCATAGCAAACAGCGTAGCCCGACGGTGCAGGTCACGGCCGGGACGAACGTTGAAACTGCCTTTCAGCGGCCTGTCCGGTACACATCCTTCCTCCGCACAGAGTTCAATGTAATCGTCCACTGCACCATGAAATGCAGCTCTCAGGCTCTTCGCATCAGTCCCCTCATAAGTCACGAGATCACGAATGAACTCAAGGCGTCCATGCAACACCTCGTCGTCTTCACTGTATTCGATTGACCCAAGATATCCCCGATATTCAAGCATCGCTCATATCCATTTGTCCCTGCACTTTCAGTTCAAAAGGTTTTCCCGTTCAAGAATTTCCAGCACCTCCTTCATGACGTATGCCTTGACGATGTTCCCCGGGTGCGGCCTGTGCAGGGCGATGATCGGTGCTACTTCATGAACAAGGCGGTATCGAGACCCACCTGTCTTCCCGGCTGAGGACTTCCTGTAACCCAATCTCTCCAGCAGTGTTGTCATTTCATTCCAGGTAAAGTCCCTTGGTCTTGTCTTGAACCGTTCGATCAGTTTCTTGTGCCTACTCATTTCGATTTGTCAGATCCAACTGAACTCCGAACAGGATACAAACAGGGACAAATTATTGCAACTGCATATGGTTGCTAAATTGCTGAGTCCAGCACGACAGATGGGTAGAAGGGATCACTTCCCGACAACCCTACTTTCTGGCCGATGTGAATGTGGCATCGCCACAGGGAATGGCCTAACGTGACGTGCAGGACACGATGTGATGATGTGGCGACTTGCAACCCTGGTTCTGGCCCTGCTGGCAGTGCCGGCTGCGGCAGGGACGTATGGTGTGCTCATGAAGACCCTGTCCAACCCGTTTTGGGGGGCGATGGAACTCGGGGTCCGCGAGGGGGCCGAGGCGGTCGGGGCGGCATACCACCTGGAGGCCGTTGAGAGCGATCAGGCGGCAGAACCGCAGCTGCATGTCTGCAACACGATGCTCGAGCGCGAGCCGGATGCCATGCTCACGGCCGCCATCAATTCCACAATCCTGTTGCCCTGTCTCAGACGGGCCAATGAGATGGGCATCCTGGTCGTCGATCTCGATGGCAACCTTGATCCGGCCATTGCGGCAGATGCCGGGGTCGACATCGCCTTCTCCATCGGTTCGGACAACGTGGCAACCGGCATCCAGGGGGCCGAGTGGCTGGTTGCCCAGATCGGCAGCGATGCCACCGGTCCCGTCCTGGTCATCCGGGGCCTGCCGGGCAACATCACGGGCCAGAAACGGGCCACGGGATTTGCCGACCGGCTGGCTGAACTCGCGCCGGGTCTGGAGATCGTGGCCTCGCTGCCCGGTGACTGGGATCGTGACAAGGCCGCCGCCATCACCGATGACATCCTGGCGCGCCACCCCGATCTGGTTGCTGTCTTTGCGGCCAATGATGGCATGGCGCTGGGAGCGGTCGAGGTCGTCGAGGCCGCCGGCAAGGGTGATCAGGTCCTGGTGATCGGTGTCGATGGGAACTCTGATGCCGTCGCCTCGATCAAGGCCGGTCGCCTCGATGCCTCTGTTGCCCAACTGCCCTATCTTGTCGGCAAACAGGCCATCGAGATGGTCAAGGCCATCGAGAACGGGGAAGTGCCCGTGGGCAGCCGGATCTCTGTCCCGACGATGGTGTTGACCAAAAGGATCCTTGAGGCCGGCACCGCGCCCCTGCTCGAATTCGTGAGGTAATGGCCAGGCAGAGGGGCCAATGGCATCAACTTTGAATTTGATTGTGTCCTGTCGTCCCCCGTGCCACTCTGAAGTGGCGTGGACAATACCGTCCGGTGCCCGACAATAACACCCGGTTTGCCGAAGCGGCCCTGAGAGACTCCAGACATATTCACCGCGCAGGGCTGGCCCGTGTTCGCCCTCCTGGTCGGTGAAGATTGGGGGACGGATGTCGCGTGTCCAAGAACCTGCCCGGGACACCTCTGGACTGCGGTTGCCGTCCTGACCTGAGTCCTGCCGGGCATCAGTCGTCACCGGTCAGACGTCCAGAAATCAATCTGTCCGGGATCTCATCGTCAGCAGGGTTATTGGACGGGGATACGGCGTGTCCGTCAAACGAACGTATCACGGACACCCATCAGAACGACAGGTTGCCGAAAACTCTTGAAGCGAGATTCTGCAAGCATCTGGAGTCGACCCGAAGAAGCCTCATTCTTGTGTGTCTTCCGTCCTGCGCGTGTGATCAACCAACCGGCGCTCCTCGGCCGTGGCCCGTAATGACATCGCGTTCAGCATTGCCTGTCGCAGGATCGCGTTCATACGAGACTGGTACCCTTTGCCACCGGTCTTGAGCCAGACAAGCACGTCAGCATCCAGACGGGCTGTAATCTGTTTTTTAAGAGGGCGATAATGCGCAGGCTGCATCTTGACGAGCTGCGCCTCGGTCATTTCCGGTATGTCGCTTGTATTGATCTCATCGTCGGGCATTGCAGCCAGACGCTTGAGAATCTCCTGCTGTTCTGTTGTCAATGGTGGGAGCGTGTCTCGTGTGTGCTCAACCCTCTTCATATCGCTTCCTTTCTTTCCGTGTGACAGGACGGGCTGAGATGATGCGGATCACCTCGACTGTTTCGTCCAGAGGCCCTTCTTCCGTAAAGGTATGGGCCACCAATACAACTGCAAGACCGGCGATCCGGCCGATCGTTTGCCAGCGTTGTTCACCTCCCTCAATGCGATCTTGCACAGAGATATGAAGCGGATCAAGAAACACGCGGGCCGCGATCTCAAAACTCAGGCCATGTTTGCGCTGGTTGGAAAGGTTCTTATCCGCGTCCCAGATAAAGAATGGGAGTGTCATGGCAATATTGTAATTATATATATGTCGTTATTCAATATCTGTAGAAGGTCTTTTTTGGCATTCTCCAAAGCGTTGCCAAAATGGAGACATCTCAGCGGTCAATCCCCGGTCGACCGCCTCCTTCCAGTAATCAGCAACTGGAATATCGGGTGGCTGGCAACCAAACCAATCCGTATTCGATCCGATCCAGTCTGCCTGTACCGTCAGTCCGGACACCTTCCAGCTGAGCTTCTTTGCATCTGCAGTGGAGAGATTATCCAGAGATGCTTCCGGGAACAGGCTGTTCACCGCCAGAATGACCCTTGGGACCGTCTCGTAGGCTTCTGAACCGATCGCTCTTTCCCAGCGTCGTTGCTTGTTGCCACGACCGTCGTCCAGTTCCGGTGGACCGCCGTGATGGCCGGAGACGGCGGCGTACAGAGACCGTCTTGCTGCGGGGCTGCCGCCAATGCGCTCTGCAATCAGTTCATCGAAGAACTGAAGCAGAACAAAGCTCAGTTGAGAATGATAGGCTGCCTGTGCCGCAACACCGGTGATCTGGTCACGGAAACACTCGCTGATCTTGCCAAGATCGTGCAGGACAATCAGAAAGGTAATTGCCAAGTCTTTTCTGGTACAGCCTGTAACGGCACACTTGGCAATCAGGTGGCATGCAACAGCCCCAACATCCAGCATATGCCAAAGCGCCGGGTGGTATGCCCCTTCAATCGTCTTTCCTGGCCACTTATTGATTGTCTCGGGCGTCAGCGGGGGCTGTGGTGTCATGGATTTCATGGGTCTGCCCTTCTGCTTTCTTCCGATCCGATGAACAAAGTCGAGCGGGTATTGCCTCGATGCATGTCCGACCATGGCAGGATATAGTGGTACCAAAATAGTGCCCGGAACGACAGGACCTTCCTTGGAAATGACGATCCCGTGGCGGCAGGGACACGGCAGTCGGGATGCGAAAGCGGCGTGATCGGCAGTTCGGAATATCAGGTCGCGCAATGCGGCTGCAACGGATCCGATGATGGCATCGCCACAGGGAATGACCTAACGTGACGTGCAGGACACAATGTGATGATGTGGCGACTTGCAACCCTGGTTCTGGCCCTGCTGGCAGTGCCGGCTGCGGCAGGGACGTATGGTGTGCTCATGAAGACCCTGTCCAACCCGTTCTGGGGGGCGATGGAACTCGGGGTCCGCGAGGGGGCCGAGGCGGTCGGGGCGGCATACCACCTGGAGGCCGTTGAGAGCGATCAGGCGGCAGAACCGCAGCTGCATGTCTGCAACACGATGCTCGAGCGCGAGCCGGATGCCATGCTCACGGCCGCCATCAATTCCACAATCCTGTTGCCCTGTCTCAGACGGGCCAATGAGATGGGCATCCTGGTCGTCGATCTCGATGGCAACCTTGATCCGGCCATTGCGGCAGATGCCGGGGTCGACATCGCCTTCTCCATCGGTTCGGACAACGTGGCAACCGGCATCCAGGGGGCCGAGTGGCTGGTTGCCCAGATCGGCAGCGATGCCACCGGTCCCGTCCTGGTCATCCGGGGCCTGCCGGGCAACATCACGGGCCAGAAACGGGCCACGGGATTTGCCGACCGGCTGGCTGAACTCGCGCCGGGTCTGGAGATCGTGGCCTCGCTGCCCGGTGACTGGGATCGTGACAAGGCCGCCGCCATCACCGATGACATCCTGGCGCGCCACCCCGATCTGGTTGCTGTCTTTGCGGCCAATGATGGCATGGCGCTGGGAGCGGTCGAGGTCGTCGAGGCCGCCGGCAAGGGTGATCAGGTCCTGGTGATCGGTGTCGATGGGAACTCTGATGCCGTCGCCTCGATCAAGGCCGGTCGCCTCGATGCCTCTGTTGCCCAACTGCCCTATCTTGTCGGCAAACAGGCCATCGAGATGGTCAAGGCCATCGAGAACGGGGAAGTGCCCGTGGGCAGCCGGATCTCTGTCCCGACGATGGTGTTGACCAAAAGGATCCTTGAGGCCGGTACCGCGCCCCTGCTCGAATTCGTGAGGTAATGGCCAGGCAGAGGGGCCATGCATCCCCGCAGGGGCGGGCGAACGGGATCAGTGCGCTTTGGCCCAGTTGTCGGCCACGCCGTCATCGACGACGAGTTTGGGGACGATGGCCATGGCCGGGCGATCGGCTTTCTCCATGACCGAGCGGGCCAGCGGGATGAAGTCCGCAACCACATCCTCGCGCACTTCGAAGACCAGCTCGTCATGGACCTGCAGCAGCATCCGGACCGGCAGGGTGGCAATGGCCGGTGCAAGGCGGATCATGGCACGGCGGATGATATCTGCTGCCGAGCCCTGGATCGGGGCATTGATGGCGGCGCGGCGGGCAAACTGTCCCTGCGGCCCGCTGGCATTGATCGCCGGCGTGTGAATCCGCCGACCGAAGAGCGTTGTCACATAACCCTTGTCCCTGGCGGATCGGACAATGTCGTCCATGTAGCCGCGGATCCCGGGAAAGCGCTCGAAGTACCTGGTGATGAAGTCCTTGGCCTGAGGGCGCGGGATGCCGAGGTTCCGGGCCAGTCCGAAGGCCGAGATCCCGTAGATCACGCCAAAGTTGATGGCCTTGGCCTGGCGGCGGATGGAGGAGTCGACATCAGCCAGCGGGACATCGAAGACCTGGCTTGCGGTCATGGCGTGGATATCCTGACCGGCATCGAAGGCCGCCTTGAGGGCCTCGATGTTGGCCGTATGGGCCAGGACACGCAGTTCAATCTGGCTGTAGTCAAGCGAAACGAGTTTGTAGCCATCCTCGGCGATGAAGGCCTCGCGGATGCTGCGGCCCTCGTCGGTCCGCACGGGGATGTTCTGCAGATTGGGATCCGTTGATGCCAGGCGTCCGGTATTGGCCCCGGCGATCCGGTAGGAGGTATGCACCCGCCCGGTCTCGGGGTTGATATGCATGGGCAACGCCTCGGTATAGGTCGAGCGCAGTTTCGACTGGTGGCGCCATTCGAGAACCAGGGCCGGCAATTCGTAGTCGGCAGCCAGGTCTTCCAGGATCCGCGCATCGGTCTTGTACCCCCGCTGGGTGCGTTCACCGCCCCCGGGCAGTTGCAGGTCCTCGAACAGGATCCGCCCGAGCTGCAGGGGACTGCCGATGTTGAATGTCTTGCCTGCGAGTTGGTAGATCGTCACTTCAAGTTGAGCGATGTTGTCGGCAAATGCCCGGGAGAGGCGCTGCAGGTGGTCGGCATCCACCACGATCCCGTGGCGTTCCATGCCGACCAGCACAGGGATCAACGGACGATCAAGGGTCTCGTAGGGCGTGGTGACGTGCACCGCCGGCAGCTGCGGTTTGAGGGTCTGCCACAGGCGCAGGGTGATCTCGGCATCCTCGGCCGCATAGCGGGTGGCGTCGGCAATGGGAACCCGCTGGAATGGGATGGTCTTGCGACCCTTGCCGATCAGGTCCGAAATCGGGATGGGCTTGTGGCCGAGGTATTTCTCCGAAAGGATGTCCATGCTGAGATTGTGCAGCCCGCTGTGGAGTGCATAGGAAAGCAGCATCGTGTCATCGACCGGGGCCATGGCAATGCCGTGCTGGAGAAGGATCTTGAGATCAAACTTGATGTTCTGGCCGATCTTGAGAATCGCCGGGTCCGTCAGCATGGGCGTCAGGCGCTCCAGCGCATGTGCCATCGGCAATTGCCCGTCCACGGGTCGGTTGGCATCATCAAACAGGCTGTCGGCCGCCGTATGGGCCAGTGGGATATAGCAGGCCTGGCCCGGTCGGCAGCACAGACTCAGCCCAACCAGCGAATCCTGCATGTCATCAAGCCCGGTGGTCTCTGTATCAATCGCCACAAAGCCATGTTCATGGATGGTCTCGATCCACCGGGTGAGCGCATCATCATCACAGACGCATTCATAGGCCCCGTGGTCAATGGGGACCGTGGCACTGGAGGGGGTACGGGTTGGAACCTGGCGGATTTCGGGCAATGGGGGCGCGTCGACCTTGAGGAAGCGGGCAGCCCGGCGGACCAGCGAGCGGAATTCCTGTTCGCGCAGAAAGGCAAACACCGTCTCCGGGTCCGGCACGGTGATGGAAAGATCGTCAAGACCGGCAGACAGCGGGACATCCCGACGCAGGTGCACAAGCTCGCGGCACATCCGGATCAGATCGGCATGCTCAGTCAGGATGGCCCGGCGCTTCTGTTGGGGAATTTGATCGGCATTGGCCAACAGGGACTCGAGATCACCGAACGCCTCGATCAGTTGTGGTGCCGTCTTGGCGCCGATCCCGGGCGCACCGGGGATGTTGTCACTGCTGTCACCGATGAGTGCCTGGACATCGACAACGCGGTCGGGATCGACACCGAACTTGGCACGGACCTCCTCGCGGCCGATCTCCTTGCGTTTCATGCTGTCATACATCACCACACCCCCACCCACGAGCTGCATCAGGTCCTTGTCGGAGGAAATGATCGTGACCCTGCCGCCCCTGCGGTTGGCCTGATCGGCCAGGGTGGCAATGATGTCATCGGCCTCAAAACCCTCGGCCTCGATGCAGGGCAGGTTGAAGGCACGGGTGGCAGCACGGGTCGAGGCAAACTGGGGGATGATGTCCTCGGGAGGTGCCTGACGGTTGGCCTTGTACTCCGGATAGATCGCATTCCGGAACGTCTTGGATGAGTGATCAAAGACCACCGCGGAATGAGTGGGATCCCGATCGCTTTCCAGGACATCCTTGAAGAGCATGCTGCAGAAGAAGTGAAGGGCCCCGACCGGCGTCCCATCCGAACGGTAGCGCTGTTCCGGCCGCAAGCTCCTTTCCGCCATGAAAAAGGCACGAAAGATGTAGCCTGAGCCATCGACCAGCAGCAGGTGATGGTTCCTGCCGAATTCCGAAGCGGGCGCGGCCACCGTCAGAAATCCTGCCGGCCGGGTTCAGTCATGGGACCGGGATTCAGTCACCGTCCTTGTCCGGACTGTCCAGGGCCTGTTCGGCCTCGGAACCGGCCAGCACAAACCGACGATCGCAGTATCCGCACTCGACAAAGCCGGTCTCGTCCGGAATCCGGTACCAGACCTTCGGGTGGCCGAGAGCCCCGCCCTGCCCCACGCAACTGACATGACGGCTCGTGACAATGCGGATTTCCGGCTGCAGCTCATCCATGGTGTCCGTGCCCATCTCTCCCAACCTGTTGATGCAGGTCCGCTGCACCGCTGATGGGCAGGACGGAGCCCAGATTGCGGCCGGCAAAGATATGGACATGGTAGTGGGGCACCATCTGGATCCCATCCGCCCCGGCATTCGAGAGGATCCGATACCCGGCATGGCCGCGGCCCGGGTCGGCCTCGATCATGCGAATGACCGTGCTGACCGCCCGGGTCAGGTCGACAATCTCCGCCTCACTGGCATTGTCGGCAAAGTCATCATAGGTCACATAAGCACCCTTGGGAATGACCAGAACATGCTCCGGTGCCAGGGGAGCGATATCCTCGAAGGCGAGGCTGTGGACTGTCTCATGGACCCGTGTGCATGGCAGGTCCCCCCGCAGGATACGCGCAAAGATATTCTGATCGTCATATGTATAGGCCATGGTTCCTGGCAGTCCTCCTGTCACCGGCATCTGCACCATAGGCGAATGCAACAGGCAGTCAACGTGCCCACGGCATCTCTTTTGCCACTGCTCGATGACATGTGCCGAGTCCGGCCACGGTGGCCCGGTCCGGTCGGGCACCGACGCGGACAATCGTTGCCGCCGCCATGGAACAGCCAAGCCGCGCGGCATCATCAAGGGTGCGTCCAGCACAGAGGCCATGGAGGAAGCCGGCGGCAAACTGGTCACCGGCACCGGTGGCATCGACGATGGCCGTCCTGGGGGCCGCCACGTGGCTGATGCTCCCCTTCTCGATCAGCAGCACCCCGTCTTCGGAACAGGTACAGACGATCAAGGCTGACTCCTGGGCGGCCCGGGCCTTGACCTCCTCGAGAGTCGTGACCTCATAGAGGACCTTGAATTCCTCGCGATTCCCGATCACCATGTCCGAACCGGTCCGGATGAGATCCACAAAGGCCTCCCGATGGCGTTTGATGCAGAAGGGGTCAGAGAGTGACAGGGCCACCCGGCCACCCGCCGCCCGGCACAGACCGGCGGCCTGTCGATAGGCCACCTGACTGTCCGGCCCATCAAACCGATAGCCCTCCAGGAACAGCCAGTCCGTATGGGTCACACAGTCTGCATCGATATCGTCCGGGGTCAGGAACTCGGAGGCACCCAGATAGGTGTTCATGGATCGTTCACCATCCGGCGTGATCAGGATCAGGGAGCGACCGGTTTCCGGGGCGGCACCGGTGGCCATCCTGACTGTCGGATAATCCACCCCGAGATTGTGGAGATCGTCGGCAAACACCTGGCCAAGATCATCATCCCTGACCTTGCCGATATAGGCTGTCTGGCTGCCCAGCAGGGCCAGGCCCGCCGCTGTATTCGCCGCCGACCCTCCCGACAGCGCCACTGCCCGATCCATCAACCCATAGAGTTCCCGGGCGCGCTCCACGTCAATCAACTGCATGATCCCCTTGGTCACGCCCCAGGCTGCGAGAGTCGGTTCATCCACATGATCGAGAACATCGACCAGGGCATTGCCGATCGCGACCACGTCGTATGTCCTGTCAGCCATGGAATGCCTTGCCTCCCGTCATGATGCGACCTCGCTATGCCGGGAATCGGTCCGATGCGCCATCATGATTCCTGCCACATATCCGCACGATACCCTGACCGATTTGACCGCGATTGGCCACCCTGGCTGACTGTTGACCGTCAGACGAGGTCTGTCCATCACCGCCCGTCATTGTCAGCGATGGCCACAAGCGAGTCCAGAACGGGTCACAGGATGCCCGCATCGAGTCCACAGTTCCAGCCAGGTCCAGCGCCATTGCGTGGAGATCCGCAGGGCCGGACAATCCGGTTTCGCTGTATTGACAATCGACCGGAATAAGGCAATGCCTGTCGCGCCGACGGTGGATTCGTCCGAATACCACCCTGCCGGCTCTGGAATTGTCATTTTTGATTATCGGGGAGGAAGACTCAATGAGGCATTTCGTTGTGGGCACAGCTGTTGCCCTCTTGTGCATGACCGGATCGTCCGTCGTTGCTGACGACATCAAGGCGTGCCTGATCACCAAGACCGACACCAATCCGTTCTTCGTCAAGATGCGCGAAGGCGCCCTGGCCAAGTCCGGGGAGCTGGGCGTGGATCTCTCGACCTATGCCGGCAAGATCGACGGCGACCATGAAACACAGGTTGCCGCCATCGAGACCTGCATCGCCAATGGTGCCAGCGGTATCCTGATCACCGCATCGGACACCAGTTCGATTGTTCCCGCGGTCCGGCAGGCCCGTGAGGCCGGTCTGGTCGTCATCGCCCTTGACACACCGCTCAATCCCATCGATGCGGCCGACATGACATTTGCGACGGACAATTTCGTCGCCGGCGAACTGATCGGTCAATGGGCCGCAGGCATCATGGGTGATGACGCTGCCAATGCCCGCATTGCCATGCTGGATCTGGCTGTCTCCCAACCGACGGTCGGCGTGTTGCGCGACCAGGGATTCATGACCGGGTTTGGCATCGACATCGGGGACCCGAACCGGTGGGGCGATGAAACGGACTCCCGCATCGTCGGCCACGATGTGACGGCTGGCAATGAGGAAGGGGGCCGACAGGCCATGGAAAACCTCCTGGCCGTGGATCCGACCATCAACGTTGTCTACACCATCAATGAGCCGGCCGCGGCCGGTGCCTATGAGGCTCTCAAGGCGATTGGCCGGGAAGGCGATGTCCTGATCGTGTCAGTTGACGGCGGTTGCCCGGGCGTTGCCAATGTCAGGTCCGGCGTCATCGGTGCCACATCGCAGCAGTATCCCCTGCTGATGGCATCGCTTGGCATCGAGGCCATCGTGGCCTGGGCCAAGGATGGCACCAAGCCGGCCAACACCCCGGGCAAGGACTTCTTTGACACCGGTGTGGCGCTGATCACCGACCAGCCGGTGGCCGGGGTCGAGTCCATCGACTCTGACGAGGGTGCCGCCCTCTGCTGGGGATAGTCAGCCCCAGAAAGGCCCATCACAGGATCGGGGCGGTCCATCATCGCCCCGATTCCGGCACGATCCAGGTCTGAGAGAGATGTCAGCCACTGACAATTTTGAACATGCCGCCGGGACAAGCGATGAGGTTGCATCGTTTGATGAGGGTGATGGCGGGCTGATTGCCAGGTTCCATCATGCCCTGCACACGATTCCGGCTCTGGTGCCACTGATCGTGCTGCTCGCAGCCATCATTGTCTTCGGTCTGCTGCTTGGCTCACGGTTCTTCTCGCCCTTTGCCCTGACCCTCATTCTGCAACAGGTCCAGATCGTCGGGATCGTCGCGGCCGCCCAGTCGCTGGTCATCCTGACCGCTGGCATCGATCTGTCCGTCGGGGCCATCGCCGTGATCAGCTCCGTGATCATGGGCCAGTTCACCTTCCGCTATGGTCTTCCGGTCGAGATCTCGATTCTGCTTGGTCTCTGCTTCGGCACCCTGATTGGCGCGGTGAACGGCTGGCTGGTGGCGGTGATGAGACTGCCACCCTTCATCGTGACGCTGGGGACCTGGCAGATCGTTCTGGCCGCGAATTTCCTCTATTCGGCCAATGAGACCATCCGCAGTCAGGACATTGCGGACACTGCGCCGGCGCTCCAGTTCCTCGGGTCAAAATTCGAATTCGGTGGTGCGGTGTTCACCAATGGCGTCCTGTTGATGGTGGCCCTGTTCCTGATCCTGGCCTACGTCCTGCGACATACGGCCTGGGGCCGGCATGTCCATGCCGTCGGAGATGATCCCGAAGCGGCGCAACTGTCGGGGGTCAATGTCCGCAAGACCCTGATTTCGGTCTATGCCGTTGCCGGGCTGATCTGTGGTCTGGCCGGCTGGGCCCTGATCGGCCGCATCGGTTCGGTCTCGCCCACCTCCGGCCAGCTGCTCAACATCGAGTCGATCACGGCGGTGGTGATCGGTGGCATCTCGCTCTTTGGCGGGCGCGGCTCGATCCTGGGGGCATTCTTTGGTGCCCTGATCGTTGGCGTCTTCACCCTCGGCCTCCGCCTTGCGGGTGCCGATGCCCAGTGGACATTCCTGTTGATTGGCGTTTTGATCATCGCCGCCGTGGGCGTGGATCAGTGGATCCGCAAGGTCGCCGCCTGATGGAACCGATCCTCAAGGCCCGGGGACTCGTCAAGCGCTACGGACGGGTCACGGCACTGGATTCCTGCGATTTTGATCTTCGGCCCGGCGAGGTCCTTGGCGTCATCGGGGACAATGGAGCCGGCAAGACAACCCTGATCAAGGCCATTTCGGGAGCGATTGTTCCCGATGAGGGAACGATCGTCCTCGATGGCACAACGGTGAGTTTCCGCTCGCCCATGGAGGCCCGCGAGGCCGGAATCGAGACCGTCTACCAGACCCTGGCCATGTCGCCGGCCCTCTCGATCGCCGACAACATGTTCATGGGCCGGGAACTCCGGAAACCGGGGCTGCGGGGCCATCTCTTCCGGCAGCTTGATCGGGCCCGCATGGAGCGGATCGCCCGGGAAAAACTGACCGGGCTCGGATTGATGACCATCCAGAACATCAAACAGGCGGTGGAAACCCTCTCGGGTGGACAGCGCCAGGGGATTGCCGTGGCCCGGGCGGCTGCCTTTGGCTCCAGGATCATCATCATGGATGAGCCGACCGCGGCACTGGGAGTCAAGGAAAGCCGGCGGGTGCTCGACCTGATCATGGATGTCAAATCCCGCGGCATCCCGATCATCCTGATCAGTCACAACATGCCGCATGTCTTCGAGGTCTCGGATCGAATCCACATCCACCGTCTTGGCAAGCGGCTCTGCGTCATCAAGCCCGAAGACCACAAGATGTCCGATGCCGTCTCGTTCATGACCGGGGCAAGGGATCCTGAACCCGGGGGGACAGACGCTATCGATTACCCATCGGGGACACCATAACCGGCCAGCATGGCCGCCGTGTCATCGATCTGCGACTTCGTGAGGATGACCGGATCACCGGCCCGCATGGCGAGGTAGTACTGCCGGGCGATCGTCTCGAGTTCCACAGCCCGCCACATGGCCTGCTCGATCCCCATCCCGACCGCCACCATGCCGTGATTGGCCAGCAGGCAGGCACTGCGGTCGGCCATGGCCGCCATGGCCAGGTCAGCGAGTTCAGGTGAGCCGAAGGTGGCATAGTCCGAGCACCGCACATCGGTGCCGCCGAACGCAGCCATCATGTAATGGCAGGCCGGGATGGCCTGGCGCAGGATGGCAAGGCTCGTGCTGTAGGGAGGATGGGCATGGACGATGGCCGTGACATCGTCCCGGGTTTTCATCAACCGCCAGTGGATCCGCCACTCGGTCGAGGGTTTCAGAGGTCCGTCCCACACGCCGTCCATCGGACCCGAGAGATCCATGGCGGCGATCAGGTCCCGGGTCAGTTTGCGATAGGGCACCGCGGAGGGCGAGATCAGCATCGTGTCGCCATGACGCATGGAGATATTGCCGGATGTCCCCTGGTTCAGCCCCGTGGCATTCATCTCAAGACAGGCATCGATGATCGCCTGGCGCAGGTCCGTTTCCGTGGTCATTGGCTCTCCCTTCTCCCATGGCCCTCATATCCGAGCAGGTGATCGACGATCTCCCGGAATCCCCGCCCCCCACAGGACCGGGCGACCCATCTTGGCAGCGCGGTCATGGCACCGGTCACAGCGCCGACATTGGCCACGCCGCAGGCGTGGGCAAAGAAGGCGAACATCGGGGCATCGTTGGGACTGTCACCGACGAAGATGCACACATCATTCTGTTCATCGAGATCCACGCCGAGGATGTCGCTGGCCAAGCGCCGCGTCATGGACAGTTTGTCATAGTGGCCGAACCAGCCATTGACGTGGATTGATGAGACCTTGGCCACGGCCCCCTCTTCGGCAAAGATCCGCTCGATCCGGGCGATGTCGGGCCCCGCAAGTGGTGCCACATCCTCGCGGAAGTCGACCGCAAGATCGGCGATGCGAAAGGGTTGGTCGGCGGCGATGGCGGCGGCCGGGACCTCGGTCCGGATCCGGTCCATGATCCTGTCAAACCGGGTGGGGTCGTCGAGATGCGGGGCAAGTTCGGGATGGATCGCCCGCGTCATCGCCCGCGTCGCATGATCATAGGCGTAATAGAAAGCCCCGTTCTCCCCGACCACACCGGCCACCGGCCAGAAACGGGCCATCATGTCACACCAGCCGGCCGGTCGGCCGGTCACCGGGACCACGGCCAGGCCGGCCTGCTCAAGATCCTCAAGGGCCTGATAGGCATGGGCCGGCAGGCGCCCATCCGTTGTCAGCGTGTCATCGATGTCACAAAAGACATACCGGATGGACCGGGCCGTCGCGCGGGGCATCTCGGCAATCGGCTGCATGGCCATCTCAGACCTCCGCGGCAGCCAGTGCCGGCAGGAGGCCTGAAGCGGCAGCCAGATCACAAAAGGACCACCGATCACGAATTTCGTGGGCGTGCAGGACGGCCTCGCGGTAAAATTCGACCGGCAGCCCCAATTCCGCCGCCGATGTCGGACCCCCGGCGGTCTTGAGACGGGCCTCCATCTCCGCCACGGGAATCGCGATCTCGAGACATTCGGCCCGCAGTTCAGGCCAGATTTGGGCCAATCTGTCATTGATCCGCTCGATGCCGGCGGCATCCAGTGGCTTGCGAGCCAGGGCGGTCGCACACTGGCATGCGACCGCGGCCCCCATGCGGGCAGCCATGTCCGCATGCTCGACCGGCAGCGGGGCGAGGGTCGGGGGCGTCGGGGATTTGAGGAGCTGCTGCTGGATCCGGGCCATGGTCAGCGTGGCCACCCCGACCTGCTGGCCATGGGTGGACCCGGGGTGCCGGTCGCCGGCAAAACAGTCGATGTAGTGGGAGATCTGGTGCTCGCCCATCGAGCCGTGATTGGACACACCGGTAAAGGCGATCCCGAGCCCACAGAGAGTCAGGACCCGAAACAGGGTCCCCACGGCATCCCTCTCGCCCGTGGCAATCCCGGCCGCCCGGTCCATGAGGATCAGCTCGTCGGGAATCTCGATCAGGTAGGGTTCATGGCGATAGGCGCTGCCAAGCAGGCGGTGGGACATCCACCAGTCGATCTGGGCGGTCGAGCGGCACAGCGAGTCGCCAAATCCCGCTGCGTTCAGCCAGGCGGGGGCCGCTGCACACACCTCAAGGTCGACAAAGAATCCGGCCGGAAGCTGGGCGGGTCTCGAGACCTTGAGGCCGGATTCGAGCGTGATCGAGGCCGTTGATGATGTGTAGCCATTCATCGAGCCGGCCGTGGCAAACACGCAATAGGGCCGGTCCTGGCTGGCTGTGGCATACTTGACCAGATCATTGATTGTCCCCGAACCGACTGCCACCACGGAGCGGGCGGGGTCGAGACGATCCGTCAGGGTGCGGACCGTCGGCATGTCGGCATGGGGGGACTCGAGAATGATCTCCTCAACCCCACCCGCCTGGGCCAGGGACCGGGCCACCCGCTCACCCAGAACCGCATGAGATGCCGGGTCGGCAACGATGGTGAAGGGGGGCGCGAAGCCGATCGATGCAACCTGCCTGGCGTCATGCGGGGCCAGCGTGTCCTCGATGACGATACGTGTGGCAAATCCCGTCAGGGGCCGGGACCCCGTCAGGGGATTGACCCAGGTACCCTGACAGACCGCATCGATGAGATCGGTCCAGGATCCACGGGCACCCTGTGTCGCCTTGCGGGGTACGGGTTGTCCTGTCATGGCCGACGGCCGCCCGGGGACGCAGGGCGGGCTCGGCAAGCGGGATCAGGGCGACAGGGCAAGACAGGATGGCGTGACATGGGACAATCTCGATTCGAGTGGCATCGGTACCCAAGGCAGGGTTGACGATTGCCACCATTTTGTGGAAATTGTCAAGTCAATACTGTAGCCGTGCCTGACCACGGCAACCCACAACTGGAGTGACAGGCAAGCCGCATGGCCAGGGACTTCGTCGGCAATCCGATGCATGCAGCGATCTGGCTGTATTACGCCCAGGATCATACCCAGGATGACATTGCCACGGTGCTGGGAACCAGTCGCCAGACAGTGGCCAAATACCTCAAGGAGGGTCGGAAACAGGGCCTCGTGACCACCACCCTTGCACCTGACCTCCTGCAGGAACAGGAACTTGCGGCCCGGCTGCGCACCGCCTTCGATCTGGAAGGGGTCCATGTCGTGCCGGCCCAGCGGGACGCTGCAGCCCTCCGCATTGCCGTGGGGCGGGCCGGAGCATCCGTGATGGCCCAATGCATCCGTGATGGCACCATCCTCGGGATTTCGTCGGGCCGCACCGTTGGAGCGCTGGTGCGGAACATCCCGCCGATGGCCCATCCGAAGTCAACCATCGTCGAAGTGGCAGGTCGTCCGATGATGGCCGGTTTTGACACGCCCATCGGCTGCGCCGCAGAACTCGCGGGTTGCCTGTCAGCCCGGTGCCAGGCACTCTCGGCACCAGCCTATCTCTCAACGGCCCGACTGGCCCGCGCCCTGGCGGCCGAGCCCTTGCTTGCCGAGCATTTTGCCCTCATGGCCCAGTGCGACTGTCTTGTCTTTGGCCTTGGTGAAGTCAGGCCCGAGAGCAATGTCCTGCCCACGGATCCTCTCGATCCGTCGGTGCATGATCATTATCAAGCCGCCGGGGCCGCGGGCATTGTCTTTGGCCGGTTCATCGACAGGGAGGGCAAGGAGGTTCCGGGGCCACTGCATGAGCGGACGATGGCGATTGCCCTTGCAACCGTCCGCACGATCCCCTGCCGGATCGGCATCGGTGGGGGTGCCGTCAAGGCCAGGGCTGTCCATGCAGCGATGGAAGGTGGCTTGGTCACCCATCTCGTGGTGGATACATCCCTGGCCACGGCCCTGCTTGACGGATAGGTGCGCAGGCATCAGGGAGGCATCATGGAATTTGTCATCGGCATCGACAGTTCGACCCAGTCCACCAAGGCGATTGCCTGGGACCGCAACGGACAGGCGCTGGGGGAGGGCCGGGCTGAAATTCCCATGTCCCGGACTGCTGCGTGCCATTTCGAACAGGAACCCGAGGACTGGTGGCGGGCGTGCCAGGAAGCCCTCCGCTCCCTCGACCAGACCATCGGCCTTGCCGGGGCCCGGGCCCTGGCCATTTCCAATCAACGCGAGACCATCGGATTCCTGGATCCACACGGGCAGAGCGTGCGTCCCGCCATTGTCTGGCTTGACGAACGGGCTGCCGAGTCGGTCGAGGTCCTTGCCGATCAATTTGGCGGCCCGGAGCTGCATCGGCTGTCCGGCAAACCCGTTGACCTGACTCCGGTTGTCTATCGATTGCACTGGCTGGCCCGACACGAACCGCAGGCCCTGGCCGGTACGGATGTGTTCGTGGATGTGCACAGTTACCTCACCGGTCGGCTCACCGGTGCGCCAGCCGCCAGCTGGACCAGTGCCGATCCCATGGGATATTTCGACATCCATACCCTGACCTGGTCGACCGAGATCCTGGCAGCGCTCGGCCTTGACAGCGGACGCTTCCCCTCACTCTACCCGCCGGGCAGCACGGTGGGCACTGTCACACCCGACGCGGCCGGGGCAACGGGGCTTCCGGTCGGCCTGCCCGTCATTGCCGCTGGCGGGGATGGTCAATGCGCTGGTCTCGGGATCAATGCCATGCGCCGGGGTCGGGCCTATCTCAATCTCGGAACTGCCCTGATCACCGGCGCCTGGGGCGCCGATCCCGTCATCTCGCGCGATTGGCGAACCATGACCTCACCGACC
Organism: Paracoccaceae bacterium; assembly: GCA_965215545.1. Classification (GTDB taxonomy): domain Bacteria; phylum Pseudomonadota; class Alphaproteobacteria; order Rhodobacterales; family Rhodobacteraceae; genus MPNP01. The sequence continues at coordinate 1,416,297 of OZ244066.1, read as the reverse complement.
GGTTCGGGATACTTCTTTGAAGGCGTGTTGCGGTCCGGAACCTTCCTCGTGGACTGGTTCATCAGGACCTTTGTCGATGCCGCGCCCACTCCGGATGTCTTTGCCCGGCTCGAGGCGCAGGCGGCGGCCCTGCCGGTCGGAGCCGCGGGCGTGACCGTCAGCCCGTATCTCTCGGGCTGCATGAATCCCCACTGGACCATGGACGCGTCCGCCGCCATCACCGGTATGCGGGTCGTGCATGATGCCGGGCATGTCTATCGGGCGGTGCTCGAATCCCTGACCGGGGAAGTGGCCCGGACCGTGGTGGCCATGCGCAACAGCGGGATCGCCATCGACCGGGTGGTCGCCGTGGGAGGCGGTGCCAATTCAGCCCTCTGGCGTTCCATGATCGCCGATGCCACCGGCCTGCCCCTCAGCGTCAGCGAATCCCTTGAGGCCTCCTCACTCGGCGCTGCCATCACGGCGGCCAGGGGGATCGGCTGGTATCCGGATTTTGATACCGCAGCGGCGGGCATGGCACGGATGGGTACGGCCCATCAGCCCGATCCCCGCCATCGCGATGACTGGACGGACCTTCTGGCCCGCCAGGACACGCTCAATCGGCTCCTGGTGGCAAGGGAATCAGGCTGAGGGCCCGCGCGCTACCGCACCATGGCAGCCACGTTGCCGCCATCGACGGTCAGAATGGCGCCGCTGGTCGTGCGGGCCTTGGCCAGATGCAGGAACGCCTCGGCAACATCCCGGGCCAGCACCTCACGCCTGATCAGGTTGCCGCGCATGTACGCCTCGGGGGTGGTGCCCCGCGCCAGTGCCCGTTCCTGCACGAAGTCATCGGTCAACAGATTGGTGCGGATGCGATCGGCGTTGACGGCATTGGATGTGATCCCGCTGGCCCCATGCTCAATGGCATACTGCCGGACCAGCGCCAGCAGGGCCGCCTTGGATGTGCCATAGGGACCCAGTTCGGCACCGGGATTGAGCGCCTGCTTGCTGACATTGAAGACAAGGGCACCGCCTGTTTCCTGCTGTTCCATGACCTGCACACATGCCTTGGCCACGTAATGGTGACTCCAGAAATTCAGGTCATGGGCCGTCCGGAACACCGCCTCATCGACATCGATCAGGCGGCCCTGATGCGCCGCACCGGCATTGGAGACCAGGATGTCGAGCCCGCCATACCGCTCCACGACCGCCGCAATGGTCCTCCGGACAGCCGTCTCATCCGTCACATCACAGACAAAACCCGTGCCGCCGATGGCCTCGCTGGCCTCTTGCAATGCCTCGGCATTGACATCGATCATGGCCACTTCGGCCCCGTCCCGGCGAAACACCCGCGCGGCTTCCCGTCCCAGCCCATTCGCGGCCCCCGTGACCACAGCCACCTGTCGGTGCAGGGGTTTTTCGTGCACAGTGGCCAGTTTGGCCTGTTCAAGCGACCAGTACTCAACTGCAAACAACGCCTCTTCGCTGAGCGACTCGAACTTCCCGACGCCTTCGGCCCGGGTGATGACCTGCACTGTCGCCTCGGCGACATCGGCCGCAATGGCGGCCTCCCTGTCGGTGCGGCCAATCCCGAAGAGTCCGACACCCGGGACATAGACCACCCGCGGGACAGGATCGAGACAGGTCATGCCACCCCCGACCCTGGCATTGTTGCGTTCAAAATAGGCTCGGTAATTGACGGTGTACTTGGCGATGGCTTCCCTGACCCTCTCGGTAAAGGCGACAAGGTTGGCCGCCTCGGGAGGCGGCGCGATCATGCCGAACCGCTTGATCCGGATCGTGTGATCGGGCGTTGCATTGCCGCGGGTGGCATAGGCGTCAATCATCTCGCCATCAACGAAGTGGCGGATGGCATCGGAAGTCCGGAATTGCAGGATCCAGCGTTCCGGACGCCCCTCAACCCCGGTCTCCTGGGCCAGCGCCCCACGCAGGATCGGGGCAAAATCGGCAACCGGGGCCATGGGCTCGGAAAGCGCTCTGACCATGAAAGGGCGCGGATTGCCCTCGTCGAGACAGGCCGCGGCCCTGGCACACATGGCGATCATGTCCTCATAGGACTGGCGTGGATCATCATTGAAGGTGAACAGACCATGGTTCAGGAGCACAAGACTGCGCACGGTGCCGACACTGTCGAGCATCTCCTGACAGGCCCTGGCCAAAAGGAAACCCGGAAAGACGTAGGGCATGACGGTCGCATCGGGAAACAGGTCACGGATGCGAATCTCGCCATCGGGCTGGTTGGTGAGGGCAAGAATGGCATTGGCATGCGTGTGGTCGACATGCTTGAAGGGCAGGAGGGCGTGCAGGACAGCCTCAATGGACGGGTTCGGCGCAGCGGGATCCAGCAACATGCGGCGCTGGGCGGCAACCAGATCCGCATCACTCAACGCATCCCGCCGGACCAGGGCAGCCAGGGGCTGCAATTCGACAGCGGGCATGTCAGCCGGCTCGATTGTCCGCATATCCCGTCCCGAGCCCTTGATGCAGAGAACGTCATGGGTGGTGCCGAGGGCATCAGCCATCGTTGTCTTGACCGAGGTGTTGCCGCCGCCATGCAGGACCAGTTCCGGATCCTGGCCCAGCAAACGCGTCGTGTAAATCCGGGTCGCCAGATCCCTGCCGACCCCTTCGGCTGCATAGGTCTCGATCAGGGATGCCAGCTCCGACTCATCCCACCTTGACGGCATGGTTCACTCCTTCCCGACATCAGGCCAGCAGGGTCCCGGCGTCATGCAAGCCTCTCGCCACTGTCCTGGTCGAAGAGGTGAATCGAGTCCGGATGCACCGCAAAGGACAGGGTGTCGCCATGCTTGCCGGGTGTTGAGCGCGGCACAACAGCGATGAAGTCTGTCCCGCCCGGCGTCTTCATATGGAGCTGCAGGTCCGGACCCGTCTTTTCCACGATCACGACCGTGCCCAGCAAGGCACCGCTGTCCGCTATGGACAGCTCATGAGGTCGAATGGCCAGGGTCACCGCGCGTCCGTCATGCCGGGCATGGGCATCCGTCAGATGCAGCGGTGTCTCAAGGCCCACAAACCTCACGCCCTCGGCGTCGACCTGAATGGTTCCCGCAAAGCAGTTGATGCCGGGAATGCCAATGAACTGCGCCGCGTACAGACAATTCGGCCGGTCGAAGAGATCATCGGTGGAGCCGACCTGAACGATCCTGCCATCATGCATGAGGACAATCCGGTCGGCCATGGTCATGGCCTCGATCTGGTCATGGGTCACATAGAGGGTCGTGGCCCCGAGGCGGTCATGCAACTGGCGGATTTCAACCCGCATGTGGGCCCGCAGTTTGGCATCAAGGTTGGAGAGGGGCTCATCGAAGAGGAAGACATCGGCAGCCCTGACCATGGCCCGACCCATTGCCACCCGCTGGCGTTGTCCCCCGGAGAGTTCCGAGGGTTTGCGGTCCAGGAGATCCGCGATGTTGAGAATCCGGGCGGCCTCCTTGACCTTCCTGGTGATCGCCTCGGGGGCCATGCCAGCCACTTCAAGGCAGAAGCCGATGTTGTCACGGACCTTCATGGTGGGATAGAGGGCATAGTTCTGGAACACCATGGCGATATTCCGGTCCCGGGGATGGGTGTCGTTGACCACTGTCCCGTTGATGGCAATCTCGCCGGTGCTGATCGTTTCCAGACCGGCGGTCATCCGCAACAGTGTCGTCTTGCCGCATCCCGAAGCCCCGAGCAGGACGATGAACTCACCGGCGGCGATGGTGAGAGTCATGTCCTTGAGGACCTCCACAGGCCCGAAGGACTTGCCGACATTGCGGAACTCAACGGCTGTCATGATCAACGGCTGTCATGATGGTGGATCATCGCCCCCTGCGTGTGGACGACAGGCATGGATCCGTCCGGTCCTGACCCATGCACCTGCTATCCCCGGATTTCAAGGCCGCACGGCAACGCGTGGCTGCCGTGCGGTTGCGTCAGAACCGACAATCGTCAGCCCGCGACAATCCTGTCAGCGGCTTGCGCGATATCGTCCATGGCTTCCTTCGCCGAACTGTATTCGCCAGCAAAGTACTTGCCGAGCCGGACCGGAATCGTGTCGTTCGCCAGTTCGGCCCATTGCGGCAGGTCAGGCTCGGAGCCCATATCAAGGGCAATGGTGTCCCGCACGACATTCAGATGCCGGGTTGTGCCCGCACCAACGCGATTGTTCGCAATGATCCGTGGATCATCATAGACGCTCGCACGCGTGGGTCCGGTGCCCCCGCCCAGAGCCGTGATCAGGACCTGGGTGTCGTAGGACGTTGCCCACTGCATGAAGATCCAGGCCGCATCCGGACTCTTCGAGTTCCGTGACACCGCAAGGGATGAACCGCCCTGATGGCCAACACCCGGGATTTCACCAAATCCACAATCGGCTGGTGCCCGCAGTGCCTTGGGCATCGGGCAGCGGGCGGCTTCCATCAGTCCCGAGACCTTGGTCGCATTCGGATCATCGAAATACGGGAAGAACTCGCCCCAGCTCATCATCGACGCGGCAACGCCCTGGGCAACGGATTGTCCCTGGCCATCCCATGTCCAACCGGTGACACCCGGCGGCATGGTGGCATAGAGACGATCCCAGTACTCCATGGCCGCAAGACCGGCTTCATCGTTGCCGGCGAATTTCTCATCGGCCGTGAAGATGGACCCGCCATGACCCCAGAGCCAGGCTGTCCAGTCACACTCGAGGGAGTAGTGACCGGATTTCATCTGACCCGTGGACCCATACACATCGGGTGCCATGGCATCGGTGATCGCCTTCGCCTGCTCATAGTATTGCTCGAGCGTTGTCGGCGCAGTGAAGCCCATGTCGTCCCAGATGTCCTTCCGGTACTGCATGATGAAGATCGGGATGTCGTAGGGAACGCCCACCCAGCGGCCCTCATAATAGGCAATGCCGTCGACAAGCGCCTTCAGGAAATCGTCGATGTTGTAGTCCGGCATGGCCAGGTCCGGCCTGGCGTCCATCTGCTCACGGGGGTCAAAGACGTCACGTGAGACCGATGCAGCCCATGACTGGTCGATATAGTACAGATCATAAGTGCCCAGCTGCGATGCGATATCGAGGGTGAGTTTCTGCAGGACCTGCTCCAGGGGCAGCACCTCGATCTCGACCGTCATGCCGGACGCTTCCTCAAAGTATTGTTTGAGTTGGCTGTTGATCGCATTGGAGGGCGGGGTTGACTCGGTGGCCAACCGCAGCGTCGTTCCGGCAAAGGGCCGCGACACATCCTTGACCCAGGCCAGCACGTCAGCCGAGGGTTGCAGCGCCATGTCATCGGCAAAGGTTCGTGTCGGTCGGATAAGTCCCGTGCCAAGCACCCCTCCCCCGAACCCAAGCGCCGATGCATTCCGCAGGAATGACCTGCGGTCCATCTTGCCGCGGACATAATCGTCCACGATCTTGGCGCGGTAAAGTTTCTGATTCGCGTCGTTCATGATCGCTCCTTTCATCGAAACCGGGCCGGAATTGGCCCTATTGCTTAACCGATCCCAGCGTCAAGCCCCGGACCAGATGCTTCTGGACCAGGAGAATGAACACAAAGGCCGGGATCACTGCCGCTGCACCCAGGGCAGCCATGCTGCCCCATGCAGTTCCGGTCGATGTCACGAATGTGGACGAAACGACCGGGACAGTCTTCAATCCGGTTTGGGTCAGGGTCAGGACAAACAGGAACTCGGTCCAGGAAAAGATGAAACACAGCACGGCCGTGGCCGCCATGCCGCCCCTGACCATGGGCAGGACAATCCGACGGAAGACCAGCCACCGCGAGGCCCCGTCGATCAGGGCACTCTCGTCGATTTCCACGGGGACGTCATCAAAGAAACTCTTCATGAGCAGGACCGCCAGAGGGAGGTTCATGAGGGCGTGGATCAGGATGATGCCCGTGAAGGTATCAAGCAGCGCGATCTCCTTGTAGATGAAGAAGACCGGTATGGCGACAGCGACGGGTGGCATCATGCGGGTCGACAGGATCCACGCGACAAAATGATGGCGGCCACGGAAGGTCATGCGACTCAATGCGTAGGATGCCAGGGTTGAAATCACCATGGCCAGTGATGTGGACAGGACCGCCACGACAATCGAGTCCCAGAGCCGCGGGGCCATCCGCCAGTTGCCGCCACCCGGCAGCACTTGGCGCTGTTCGCCAAATCCATATCCGAAGGAGATCCCGAACACCTCCTCGAAGTTGCGCAGGGTGGGCTGGAAGGACCAGACATGCGGTGGATAGTTGAAGATTTCATTGCCATCCTTGAAGGCGATGGTCAGCCAGTAATAGAGCGGGAAGGCAAACAGTGCGACAACCGCCCATGCCGTGACGGTCCGGAGCGTCCGTGAAAATCGGGGGTGCGCAACCATGGTCATATCACCAGCGGACCTTGGTGACGGCAATGAACACATTGGCGATGACAAGGATGATGACCAGGGTGAACAGGGACAGGGTGGCTCCGTAGCCCCACTTGATGAAGCTGAAGGTCTGTTGCCAGGAATAGAGCGACAGGGTGTAGGTCGACGTTCCGGGACCGCCGCTGGTCATGACAAAGACGTAGTCGAACATCCGGAAGATGTCGATGCCGCGGATCAGGACCGCCACGGCGATCACCTTGCTCATGAGCGGCAGGGTGATGCGGCGGAACGTCATGAAGGCGGATGCGCCATCGAGCATGGCCGCCTCATAGGGTTCGGGCGGCAGGGAGCGCAGCCCGGCCAGAAAGATCAGGAACATGAACGGCGTCCACTGCCAGACGTCCGCCAGCATCACGCCCCAGAGGGCCGTGGCACTCGTCGCGAGGATGGGGATGGACTTGTCCAGGATCCCCAGCGTATCGAGCACGTAGGTCAGGACGCCGAATTCCGGATCCTGGATCAGGAGGTACATCATGCCAACAATGGCGGGCGGAATGACCAGTGTCAGGGTCAGCACGACACGCAGCAGCCCAAACCCGAATTCCTCGGCATCCAGGAGCAACGCCAGCGCCATGCCCAGGACCAACTCGACAGACAACACGACGGTGAAGTAGAACATCGTCGTCCACAGGGCTTCCCACATGCGGGTGTCGGCAAACAGCAACTGCCAGTTCTGCCATCCCACATAAACGAGCTGCCGCCTGAAGGGCGCATATTCGTGAAAACTGAGCCAGATGTTGTAGATCAGGGGTATGATCGTGAATGCCACAAGCATACCAAGCAATGGGAGGATCCAAATCAGAGGACGATCTGCAGACAGGACCCCGACCTTCAAAGTGCCTCCCCCATTCAACTGGAACGTGTCCGCTCCGAGTATTGCATGGTTGTCCGCTCAACACAACATTTTTCTGGCACCCGTTGCATTTGTTAACTTTTCAGGTCCTCGGCCACATGACAATGTGTCCACAGCCCAGTGGGGTCCTCGGAAAACCACGGGAAAATCGTTATTCATGGGTTGTTGATCAGTTTGACATTCCGTTCTTCCCAGTGGGCAACTGTTCAGGAATCCGAACAGTTACATGAAACATCAAGTGCCGGTGTCATCATTGCGGCCCCGAGAAGGGTCATGGTATTCTTGTCGGAGTCGATCCAATCTGTTGAGACAGCAATGCGTGCCATGGCAAATAATGATATGGCACTCTTGGAAATGCCTGTCTGTTAATGGCTTGCAAGCCAGCTCGGCATACTCATTGCGGCCCCAGTGCCAACACATCAAGATTGATGGTTGACGAGGACAGTGCAGAATGGTTCGGTTCTTGAAGGTCGTACTGGCTGGAGTCACTTTGGCAACGAGTGCCAGCGCACAGGAAAAAGAGGAAGAAAATCAGTCGCCGCAGCTTGGTCCCGGATACGAGCTTCGACAGATATCCAATGTTGTGGATCCGGCGACATTCAGCCTGATAGGGAAAGTGCAGTGGGGATCGCTGGCGATTTTTGCACCTGATTCTTTTGAGGGTAAGGTGCCACTCTATATTTACGCTGCCAACGAATTCAAATGCAGTTCCAGCATGGGTGGTGCATTGGTGGATGGAAATTACGGGGTTGCAAAACTGGATTGGCTTCCCTCCGGCCAAGACGACCAAAAGGTTCCTGAATTCAAGTCATGGGTATCCAGGGACGCATATTGCGACTTTCTTTTGTCCGAAGAGCCACTTGAGCCGGATGTGCCACGTGAAATTGGGGCAGAAATTGTTCGAGCCCTGACGGAAGGCGCCGCGCCACAGCCAAAACTCATTAGTTTTGGTCCGATCAGCGGGGGAGAGCCCGACGCGAAGTTTTGGGCCGAATGCGATCCGAGCACCCTGTGGGAAGGTTCTCCATGTGCAGATCGCCTTGGGTCATTGACACCTCTTGAATTAAGGTCGGTTCAGTAAAGGGGCAGAGTCTCCCGTATCCGCGATCAAGGAAAGCCCCGATTCCAGTCTGAGGTCCACTGGCCAGGGGTCAACCGGATGGCGGGCGAGGGCTGACCATGGTGATCCATCCTCGACCCGCCGGCACTGCTCTTCGGCCCACAGGTGACCCGATCCCGTGAATTGCGAGCTGAGCCGTCCCTGCAGATTCCGACAAGGACCCCGCGGATCGGCGCGGAATTGCTGATGCGTCGGGTACGCTCCGGCTCACCTGTGCGTGAGCCTGTCCCCGGGGACTGGGCAAAAACCTCGACCGGTGTCCGGTCGCCAGGCAACTTGCGGGGCCGGTCATTGAGGCTGTCCGGCATGGCCCCGTCATTGAGGGAATGGACGTCTGTGGTCTTGGGCAGGGTCGCGCACCGGACCGTTCGTGTGCCCGCTCAGACCACGCTTCCACGAGTGGTCGGCTGAGCAAGGTCGAACTCGACAGTGAGGGCCCTCACCACCGTGGCATGGCTGGCACACGCCCTGCCGTTGTCAGGGTGCGATGGTGTGGCCTGCAGGCTGGCTCCCGGCGACCGCATCTTGCAGTCAACACAGCGTCAGCACCGGGTGAAGTCTCCTCCCGGGAGAAGTCCCGGGCTCCCGGCCTGATGAATTTTCGGTCGACATACCCGGGACGCCTTTTCGGGATGGCTGTGTGCGCCGGTGGGTTGGGCTGGGTGTAGGGAGCACCACCCCTTTTCCTGGCGGTCCGACCGTGGGCGTCGATCCGCGACCGGTTGACCGTTGCCCGACTCCCCTTCGGAGCCGCCGGGCCATCGGATCGGGACTCCGGCCCTTGGCAAGATGGTCCCGGATCTGGTCCTTGCCGGCACCTGCCCACTCTGGAGGAGCGATGGCGGGCGGGGCAGTCAGATCATTGCGCGCTGACCTCTCTGCCACCGTTGCCGCTCGGAGTGGCACGGGGATTTCCCATACGGACCCGAAACCCGTTCATGCCTTCTGCGTACGGGCGTGCACCGGTTGCCACAGGCGGTCCTCATCGGCCAGTGCGAGATGGGCCTCAGCCACCCGAAAAGCCTTTTGCATGAGGATGGGAAGCGTGCCCGGGTCGAAGTGATCAGCGGGAACGAATATGCCACGTGTGGGCACGCTGCCACTGGCAAGCAACGCTGTCTGCACCTCAATTTGAGCCTTGAAGTGCGTGAAACCGTGATGGACATGGGTCGCGGCCGGACCCCAGTCACCGCCACATGGCGGCCCGGCAGGGAGACTGCGGTCCCAGATGCAGCCCGGCCAGCCATGCAGGCCACCCAGCAGCCCGTTCCCTGGTCGCTTTTCCAACAACCACGACCCATCTTCTCGGCGACCGATGTAGAGGATGCCCTTGCGCAGGGGGCGTTCGGGTCGCTTTGGCTTGACGGGAAATTCGGATTGTCGGCCAAGGGCATGGGCCCGGCAATGTGGAGCACAGGGACATGTTGCACAGTGCGGCGTCACCGGACGGCAGATCATGGCGCCAAGGTCCATGAGAGCCTGGACAAAATCGCCGGGACGCAGGGGCGTGACCAGGGATCCGGCGTGCTGGCAGAGATCTTTCCTGCCGGCTGGCAGGGGCGTTTCCACGGCAAAGAGACGTGCCAGGACGCGTTCGATGTTGCCGTCGATGGCAATCACCGGATAATCAAAGGCAATCGCGGCAATCGCTGCGGCGGTATAGTCACCAATGCCAGGGAGTCGCTTGAGCGCCGATGGATGCTCGGGGAATGAACCGCCGAAATCCTGTGCGAGAGTCCGGGCGCATCTGTGGAGGTTGCGTGCCCGGGTGTAGTAGCCAAGACCAGCCCAGGCAGCGAGAACATCGGCCTCGTCAGCCGCAGCCAGGGCCTCGACTGTGGGCCAGGTCTGCAGGAATCTGGCATAATAGCGTTCAACGGCCCGCACTGTCGTCTGCTGCAGCATGATCTCGGACAACCAGACCCTGTAAGGATCCGGACGCATGTTTGCACCCCGGGGGTTGCGCCAGGGAAGATCGCGACCCCGGCGGTCATACCAGGACAAGAGTCGAGAGTGCACGTCCATTCCGGCCTCAGATGCAGTCGTCGACAAACCGTCCGATGTCCCGGATGGCCTGGTCGGCCTCCGGCATTGCACCGGCAAAAAAGTGAAAGGAATGCAGCATGCCCGGACAATGCCTGTGCCGGATCAGTGGCGGATCAGGCCATGCATCGGCAAGACGGAACACATCCTCGCGCAGGAGATCCAGTTCCGCCGAGTGGGCGAGGAGGGGTGGAAGATTCTCAAACCTGTTCCAGAGCGGTGAGGCATCAGGGTCCCGGATATCCCGTCCATCAAGGTAGAGGGCGGCAAAGTTGCGCAGATTGTTGAGGGTCAGGATCGGGTCATCGATGATCCCGGCCTGGAGGTCCGGTCCCGAAAGCGACAGATCAAGCCACGGCGACAGGAGGACCATGGCATCGGGCAAGGGCGTGCCAGAATCCCGAAGATGGCAGGCAGCCGACAGGGCCAATCCGCCTCCGGCACTGTCACCGATGAGAATCAACCGGGCCACACCAGCTCGGCGACGGGCCCGGATGAGTTGGGCGCATTGATCGCGGGCAACCGGGAAGGGAGACTCCGGGGCCAGCGCATAATCCGGAACCAGGACCGCATCCTCGATGACATTGGCGATATGCCCGGCAAGCCGATGATGGGTCCATGCCGACATCAGACAGAAGGCACCACCGTGCAGGTAGATGGCCTCGCAGCGCGATCGGGGACGGTCGGGCATGATGCGCAGACAGGCGACATCGGCAATGATCTCTTCCCGAATCACAATCTTCGAAGGAATGCCGGTCAGCTCATGGGCCCGGGCGGTGTTGTCGCGCTCCCGCTGCAAATTGAACACCGGGGGTCTCTCCTGGGCGCGAAACAGGTCCTCGATCTCCCGAGCACGAGCGGAACGGGTTGCCGGGGTGATCATCAATCGCGCCTCTGCCGGACGGCACCGGACATCGTCACGATGAGGATCGTGAGAAGAAAGGGTGCCATCAGCACGAATTGTGTTGGCAGGCCTGATCGGTCATTGATCTGCAAAAAAATGCCAAAAGCATCGGCAAAGCCGAAGAAGAGTCCGGCGAGGGCGGTTGCGATTGCCGAGAATCCACCAAAGAGCATGGCTGCAAGGGCAAAAAATCCCCTGCCGTTTGTCATGTTTTCAGCAAATCCCGCGACATCACCAATGGCAAGCTGGCAGCCGGCGATGCCACAGCCGAACCCCGTCAACAGGATTGCGGCAAGGCGAACCCGGGATGCATCGACGCCTGCCGCCATGGCCCCATAAGGATAGTCCCCGACCGCGGCGATCTGCAGACCGAGATGGGTGCGACGGAGGACAATCCAGGCAAGCACAATCAGCAACGGTGTCGCCCACGTCAGAATCGTCAGTTCGGACACATAGGAGAGCAGCCCCTCCTCAACGCCGCTGATGACGCGCGGCAGACGCACTGTGGATGCCATCTGACCCCGCTGATCGAAGAGTGCCTGCATGGCGAACGCCGTACCGCCGACACAGAGCGCCGTCAGTCCAAGACCGGCAATGACCGTGTCGGCGCAGAGCCGATCAATGAAAAACCAGTAGATCACGGAGAGCAGAAGTGCGACTGCAATGGCGGCAGCGAGACCGATCCATGCCGAACCGCTTGTGGTCCCGACCGCAACAGCCGCAAAGGCCGAAGCCAGCATCAGTCCCTCGATACCCAGATGAAAGATCCCGGCACGAATCGAGAAGAGGCCAAACACGGCGGCGATGACAATGGGCGTTGCGCTCCTCAGGGTGGTCACGGTGAATTGGTCAAGAAATTCCATTGGATCAACGCTGGCGCCAGCGCCGGAGGAATTCGGCGGTCACGAAAAGGGCAATCATGCCCTCAAGAATCTTGAGTCCGGAACTCGGGAGGTCAGAGACGATGGGCAGGAACAGGATGGCTGCCTGCAGACCGCCAAAGAAAATCGCGGCAACGACGATCCCGGGAACCCGGGAAAGTCCCACGATCGTGACGACAATCGCTGTAAAGCCGATTGTCGGTGTTGCCCCCGTCACAAGCCTGCCATTCGGACCGAGGACCTCGAAAGCCCCGGCCAGGCCGGCGAATGTCCCGGCAAGGAGATAGGCCTGGAATTTCAGGCGGTGCACAGCCATCCCCTGCCAGCGAGCAGCCTGTGGAGCCTTGCCAACATAGCGCAGCTGCACTCCCATTCGGCTTCGTTCGGCGATCACCCAGGCCGCGAGAATGGCAAGCCCGACAAGGATCAGCAGTGTTGGTGACATGCCGTCACTGCCGCCAAGGCGCAGCACGGAATCGATCTTTGGTGTCGATGCCGTTTCCCCCCGAACCGCCGGATCTTTCAGGGGACCTGTTGTCACCCAGGACACAAGCAACACGGCGATGAAATTCAGCATCAATGTGACGATGACTTCATCCGCATGATACTGAACCTTCAGGACTCCCGCGAGGCCCGACCAGATGAGACCACAAAGCATCCCGGCAAGAAGTGCCGTCGGCAGCACAATCCAGACAGGTCCTGGCAACAACAGGGCCACCGCCACACTGCCAAGACCCCCCATCATCATTTGACCCTGTCCACCAATGTTGAATTCACCGGCCCGCAGGCAAAACAGAAACCCGAGAGCAATCAACAGGAGCGGCATCGCCCAGCGCAGGGTTTGCTGAAACGATCCAAATCCGGTGAGGGCTCCCTCGGTAACGCCCAGAATGACCGACATGATGTCATAGCCGGCAAGGGCAAAGAGAAGCAGGCAGGCGGCGACGGCAATGCCAATCGGGAGGATGGCCACGGCACTCTGCCCAACCCTGTTCATTCACCCGTTCCAATCATGGCAGAACCAACCGTTCGGGCCGAATAGGGTGGCGTGAATGTCCCCACAACCCGCCCACCACGCATGACCAGGATGCGGTCAGAAATCTCGAAAAGTTCATCAAGATCGGATGAGATGAGAATGATCCCGGCACCGGTGTCACGGACCCGATGCAATTCCTGCCACACAAACCGTGTTGCGGCAAAGTCAAGTCCCCGCGTGGGCTGCGCTGCGAGCAGGACCTTGAGAGTGCCAGCCAGTTCCCGGCCAAGAACAACCCGCTGTATATTCCCTCCCGAGAGTGTGTCCCCCCTTTGTGCGGTGGTATGGTAGGAAACACCAAATCGATCCAGAATCGTACGCGTCGACTCCTGCATCCTCACAATGCTGATCAGGGGCCAGGGGCCTGTGCGAAATCTCTCGGCAACCCAACCCTGCACATTTTCCCAAAGCGATGATGTCAGACTGAGACCCTCGGTCATTCGGTCGAAGGGGACCATCCGGAGACCCATGACCCGCCGTGCGGCTGTTCCTTGCCCCGTGACATCGCTCCCCGCCAAGGTGAGGCGGCCGGCAAGCGGGACCTCGAGACCGGCAATGGTCTCGGCCAGAGCCCGCTGTCCGTTGCCCTCGATCCCTGCAACGCCAAGGATTTCACCCTGACCGAGAGTCAGGTTGATATCATGCAGACCGGGTTCCGACCCCCGGGACCGAGTTGCGATGCCGTCCAATCGACACAGATCGGCGGCCGGCATGTCTTTGGCGGGTGTGGTGTGTCTTGCCGGAACAGACACTGCGCCGACCATGAGCGTTCTGATCGCACTTGTGGTCAGGGTGTCCTTGGGTGTCGGCGGCAAAACCAGCTGTCCCTGCCGGAGAATTGCGACCGTATCAGCCACGGCCAGAACCTCTTTCAGTTTGTGAAGGATGACAATGGGTGTGACACCCCGGTCGCGCAACGCCCGCAATTGCCCGAAAAGTTTGTCAATCGCCGTCGGTGAAAGCAGGGCTGTCGGCTCATCAAGTATCAGGACCCGTGCATCGTTGGCCAGAGCCCGCAGGATTTCAATGGACTGTCTTGTCTCGACGGGGAGCGATGCCAACCGGGAACGCAAATCAACGGTGATTCCGACAGCATCCAGCCGCTCCTGCCAACGCTGCTCGATCCTGCGAAGCGAATAGACCGACCCGCCCATCTTCCGGGCGGCGGCAAACTCCAGAGCCTCGGCCACGCGGAATGATGGCGGCAGGCTGAACCGCTGGTGGACGATGTCAAGTCCGGCTGCCCGGGCGGCGGCGGACTGGCCGGACTGGATTTTCCGCCCGCAGATTTCAATGGAGCCCCTTGCGGGTTTCAGGAGGCCGGAGAGAACCCCCGCCATGGTCGATTTGCCGGCACCATTCTGACCCAGAAGGGCATGAATCCGACCCACCGGGAATGCCAGCGACACATCATCGAGCGCACGAACCTGACCAAACTGGACCGTAATGCTGTCACACCGCACAGCCGTTGGCTGCATCAGGCCCTACTTGGGTTCGGTTTCGTCGTACGGCACTGTCAACCGGCCCGCAGCAATCTGGTCATAGACCGCTTCTGTTGCCGTACGGGCCTCAGCAGCCCCGGGATTTGTGGCAGCATATGCGTCACTGAAAGTCATGATGATCTCGCCCGTGGCAATGCCACCGACACGAAACCCCGACTCAAAGTCACCGAGGGCATTCTCGATTTCGATCATCATCGTCCGGGCCCATTCGAAGGATGCCACAAAACCGACGCTCTCGGGTGCCTGCTCAACGAGCGGCGGCGATGCCACGATAACCAGATTGTCAGTTTCATCGGCCGCCTCGACGACACCGATGTCGCTTGCGGCAGCGCCGGTGTAGATCACATCGATCCCCTGATCATACAATCCGGCTGCCACTTCACGACCCTTGACCGGATCCTCGAAAGACTGGACAAAGGCGTGGGTCACTGTGGCCTCAGGCTTGACCGCCTGGGCGGCCATCGTCATCGCATTGACGTCGGCCCAGACATACGGCAGCGGCACACCGGCAATCAGGCCAAGACGGCCCGTCTCACTCGCCGTTGCCCCGAACGTTCCGGCCAGGTAGGCATTTTCCTGCGTTGCATACACGACGATCCGGGCATTCTCCTGGGGCGGATCCAGGGGAGCGGCCACCACCACGACAAATCGGGTCTCGGGGTATTCGGCAGCCAGATTCTGGACTGCGGCCCCCATGGCAAAGAATGTCGTCACGATGATGTCGGTTCCTCGACGGGCCAGGGCATGCAGGGTGTTTTCGAATGTGGCCGGATCCAGCGCCTCGATGAAGCGCGTCTCGACCCCGAAGGCCGCTTCGGCCTGTTCCAGACCGTCGATCAGCCCATCGATCGGGCCCCGATCACCCGCCTTTTGTGTAGCAACCAGCACAACGCTTCGATCCTCGGCAAATGCCCCAGACGCACCAAGCACCACCAACACCAAACCAATCGCCTGCAACAGGATCCGGCTCTGCGTCCTGACCATGTCCCGACCTCCTTCTGATCATTACCGAGACCCGCCACCATGACAGATTTTTCACGGCACCGCAAAGGAAATCAGGGCAACATCCCAGCGCCGGAAACATGGGGTCAATGGGCGGTGTCAGGTCAGCGGGATCCTTTTTCGCAGGTCGGAACAGGCGCCCGCAACATGCCCCTGGCCTCCCACGCCCCAACATGCCGATCGCCGGTGCGAGCCATGATGATCACGTCGTCATGCACCGCGCCATCCCCGCCATCCGCCGATCATGCCGGGCCGGAGACCCACGCGGCGCACGACCTGCGCATCAAGGACTGGAGCGAGTCGCTCAATCTCCAGGAGCGCGAACGCGCCATCGCCGGCAGTCGCACCACTTTCGTCTCCGAGGCCCTGCCCGATGGATCCTCCACTCACCCCGAGGGTTGCCGACATCCCCGGGGGATCCAGGCCGCCCGGAAACGCGCCCATCCGGACGAAATTCCCTGCGCCGCTCTGCCGCGGGACTGAGATCTGCCGGTTGACCGGGGGCGAGGAAAGGCTTAGCAAGTTGCCGTATGAAAACAGCAAGGTATTTTGATGGGCAGGTGCGGCGCAAACGACCTTACATCGAACTGGCTTGGTGTGAAGCCGTCGTGGCGGCACCCCTCCGGCATGAAGCACAACCTGACGGACGCATTCGCTACTGGGGCGAGATCCATCATGATGGCCAAATGCCGCGGGTTCTGCGCGTGGTGACTCTGGCAGACGGAGAAACTGTCCACAACGCGTTCTTTGACCGAAAATTCAGAAAGGACGAGGAATGAAACTCCATTATTATCCGGAGACGGACAGTCTCTATGTTGAGTTCAAGGCCAGACCGGTGTTGAAACAAGAGAGATATCGGACGGGTTGAACATCGATCTGGATGCCGATGGACGCGTGGTGGGGATCGACATTGACCAAGCCTCATGGAGCGTTGATCTCTCAACACTGGAAACCGAAGCCTTGCCACTCCACGCAACACGCGTGGCCTGATCAAGCAGCCAAAGGACCCTGCAGCTGGGGGCGCGTCGCGGCGCGCCCCCCCGTCCCGTTGTCCGGTCTCTTGTCCCTGTCGGAGGCCTCAGAACCTGACCGAAACGTTGCGTGGTCGCCTACGATGCGGCAGTCCATGGTGTCAACCCACCCAAGACATGGCGGATCCCACGCCTTGGACCACAACCACGCAGGACCCGTCGTCACGGCCCATGGGCCGATTTGAAGCCGCTGGGATCGCCGCCACGCAGGCCGTCATCGCACCGCTTTGCCACCCCCGTCCCGACCGGGCCTATCAATATCACACACTTGACTCCCCACCATCCCCCTGCATCCTGATCCCCTCCCATGTCCTGATCGCCAGCACACGCTCGGCAAGGGTCCGGGCCCCCTGCCACAGTGTCTCCGTCCCGGGCCGCGGCTGACGCTTCGATGGATGGAACCCGGCCAGACCACCGGTCAGGACCACGAACCGTTCGATCGTCATGGCCCGGGCCTTGCGGACGCCCCGCGCGGCGGTCAGCACCCACAGCACCGTGATCGCGTCCCTGCCGACGAAGCGGCTCGCGGGCGCGATGCGAGAGATCCCAGACCCCCCAAGTCATCGTGAAGGGCGGTGATGACATCGAAGGCGAAGCACGTCCTGAGATCATCGGCCGGGTCGAAATGGCGGTCCTCGATCCGTGGGCCCGGCTTGCGGGCATGGGGGATGGTCGCGACCTGGCGCCAGCACCGCGCGGACCCGGGCAGGACGGTGGTTGCACAGGCGCGATCGGCAGCACCAGGATCGGCTTCACCCCCACCCATCGACGGCGGGGTGATCGGCAGAAGCTGCCAGATGTCGCCCTCGCGGTCACGGACAGTGATCACACGGGTCCGCGGGCGAGCCCCTGCACCCACCGGGCACTGTCCCTGCCCCCACCTTGCTGCAAGATCTTGGCCTGCCGGACGTCGGCATGGGCCATGACGAGGCCGAGGGGCCGTCCGATGGCATTCACGGTGATTCCGACATGGGCGCGAAGGCCCCGGGGCCCTGGCCGCCACCGCCCCCCTCTGTCATCAAATGCATGGCATCCAGGTCCTCTGTGGTATCCAGCCCGTCGTGGTTCAGGGTCGTGGTGTCCTGGATCGCCAGCACCAGCGGCTCGGTGCCGCAGCGCTCCACCGTCTGTTCCCCATGCGAATCCAGGATAGGGTCCATGGTCACGCCCGGGTTAGACAACAACCGGTCGGCACCTGTCTGTGCGGCGCGGCCGGGGACGATCACCGGCAGGCTGGCCCCGGGACCGTGCATCCAGACGGCCCCCATCGGCAGGATGCGCCGCCGCACCCGGCACCGGCGCGATCACCGATGGGGCTCCGACCCGACTCCCGTTCCGCCCCATCCGTCTGTCAGGGTCGGGTCACCCCCGCCCAGCGTCCCTGACCAACCGAGAACGCGCCGGGGTTCCGTGCACAGTGTCGCCTGCCAGTCGTCCGTGAGGGGCTTCAGCCACACCGCCCGGTAACTCAGGCCGGATTGGTCCGGACCCACAAAAGTCTGCAACAGGACCGGTGTCTGGCCATAGCGGACGGTCGAGGCCAGCCGCTTGATCTGCACACCGGGCAGCAACAGGAAGTGATGGTTGGTGACGATCCGACCGATGGTGGCCCCTCGGGGTGATGGGGAGCCTCCGGGGGCATCGGCGGACCAGCCGATGGTGCGGTTGCGGGGGCCGAGCTGGAGGCCCGCCGCGGCCAAGCCGATGCCGCCGAGGATGCCGTGCGCCTCGGCATGGATCCCGGTTCCCGATCCCATGATGGGGCGGATCTGACCCCCCGGCGGGCGGGATCATCCTGCGGGGTGATGCGTGGCCATCATGGCCTCCCAGCGGCGGCGGTCATCGCCAGCCGCGACCGACCTCAGGGACCAGACCCCCAAGGCTGACAGCGGGCCGGCCAGGGTGATGGCGGGGACGGCAGGGCCCGGGCTGCGCGTGGCACAGGGCATCGCCCCCGCCGCGGGAAGCGGGACCTCCAGGGCCGCGGCCAGGTGAGGGAGGGTCCTGCGGGCGGACGCGAGGCAGACGTCACCCCTTGGGCTGCGCCAGTCCATGACCGTGCAGAGCCCGCAGGCCAGGGCCGAACGTGTCTGCCCTAGTGGTCAATCTTATACAGATGCATGTTTTCCCTCCTCCCGCCGGTGCCCGCGCTGCGAGGACGCCCCATTGCCGTCCGGGTCCCGGCGCCAGCGGCAGGGCCGGGCCCCCATGGGTGCCTCATGAGCGTTGGGGGCGTTGTGATGGGCGATGTAGGCTTCCACGGCGGCCCGGCAGTCGTCAAGGGAATTGACGATGGCGGTCTTCCGTCGTTGCCGGGCCCGTTGCGAGACGACGCCCTCCACCGCAGGCATCCAGGAGGCCGAGGTGGGCGTGACGTGGACGGTCCCCGGTGGTTCGATCCCGGGGGATGGGCCGCAAGCCACGCATGGCCACGGGCCGACGTGGGAGGGGGCCCGACGTGGGGGCCGAGAGAGTGGCGAGGATGCCATGCACTTCCGTCTCGGGAGCAAGGCCGGCCGCGACAGGATCGAGGACGGCACCGACATCCTCGGTGCGGTGGCGGTCCGTCATCGTGCCCACCACCGTGCCGGCCGCCACATCGAGGGCGGCCAGCAAGGTGGTGGTGCCGTTGCGTTGGTCGTCATGCGTGCGGGTGGCCCTCTGCCCCGGCACCGGTGGCCGGGGCACCCGGGTGCGCCCGAGGGCCTGGATCCGGGTCTTGTCATCGACCGAGAGGACGACAGCAGGGTCGGGCGGGTTGGTGGACAGCCCCACCCCATCATGGACCCCAGCCTGTCGTCATGCATCCGGGCCGAAGCGGGGGTCGTTCGAGACCCCCACGATGACGGTCCGTTTGGGGTCTTGACCCCGGGGGGCTTCAGACCATGGCGGCGCAGGATGGCCTGGACGGTGGAGAGGGCGATGCCCCCGATCGCGGCGGCCAGGGCCCCACCCAGGTCAGAAACCGGGGGTCCGGGTGACTGCGGTGGGGCGGGGGTGGCGCCATGGCGCGGTCGATGATGGCCCGGACGGTGGCGGCAGGGACCGGCGGCTGGCCCGGGGGCGTCCCGCAAGAGACCATCCACACCCTCGGTGCGGTCGCGGTCCCACCAGCGCCGGATGGTGGGACCGGGATGGGGGTGGACCGGGATGGGGGTGGACCGGGATGGGCCGGTGCGGCGCAGGGTCGCAGTCGGCCCGCAGCCGTCACCGAGGGCGAGGATGATGCGGGCCCGCCAGACGGGCTTCTGGCGGGTCGAGGGGTGGGTGGCGATGGCGGTCAGGCGGGTGCGGTCGTCTTCGGTGCGGGTGACGGGCGGACGGCGGACGGGTCGACGCATGGGCATGCTGCCTTGGGTGGTGTCCTGTGCGGGTCGCTCGGCGGCGACGGTCGTCGATTGGCCCATGGGGGGCAGGACAGCAAGGATATGTTGAGGAATGACCAATAGGGGATTGGCCGAATATTTACCAATTTTTTCTATTTTTTTCGATTGCGCCAGACTCGGTCACCCGTCCGATTGCGCCAACATCCTTTCTTGATCTTCGGTTGTTTGCAAGTTCCGCCCCGTCACTCGGCCTCCACCGCGAGTGACGGGGCGTCGGTTGGCGCAATTTCTCTCCCCAATTATCCCGTTGGCGTAGCCTTTTCTCTCCATGGCCTCCCCCGACAGCGGATCGGGGATCGGCTAGGCGACCGCCATCAGGCCGGCCGCTACCGGACGGATACATACCGTCCGTGCGGACCGCAACGAGACGCCTCCATCCGGTCTGCGCCACTCAAGCGGTCGTTGCGGTCGGTTTCGGTGCTCGCAACCAAGCAACCGAAATCGGCATGCATCCGACTCGGTCTTGCTTCTTCTTTCGATGGCAACCGCGATGGCCAGCATCGCACTCGCCAACTTGGATACCGGCGTGGCCGCCGCTACCCAAACCGCGCCCCGGACCAGCCCGTCTTGGCGGGTTGGTCCGGCAAGAGGAAGATCGGGAATGAGTGTGTACCATTAACTACACGGCAGTAAATCGTCATCATTAATGGTGTATTCAATTTCCCGAAAACTGTTGTCCATCAGGGTGACCCTCACCGTGGCGATATCAGCGCTATTGCGGCAATTGTCGTCCTTGGTGATGATCTGCCAGTGGACTTCGTCGGGCTCGCTACCCGAGGCAAAGGTGAAGGTGTTCCCCGCAGCCGTGGGCCAGACCACAGCAGGCTGTCGATAGGCGGGAATCGTGTACTCGTTCTGGCAAGCGTAGTTGGAAACCGGGTTTCCTTCATTGTCAAAGGCCCCGTCATCAAGGCAGATGGTCTCTTCCGCCACTTCGCTGGTTTCGTCGTTCTCACCGCGGACGCCAAGACCGCCTTCCAAGCGGATACGTGTGGTGGTGCCGAGAACTTCAAGTTGGGTTACTTTTTGGCCTGCTATGTCCAGTTCGTGCGCCCAACGCATTCCCTCAAGGCCTGTAAAATTTGCGTTGGCGGACAGCGTCTGTGCCGATGCCGGTATCGCAAGCGCGGTCAGCAGCAGGAGGGCTATTAGTTTAGCGAGAGGGGGGGGGGGCAATGGCATTAACTTAATTTTTTGAGGGTATTAACTTAAGCAAGGCCCTGGAAAGGGGGTTGTTCCGGCGGGAATCAGGACGGTTTGGGCGGTTTCCATTTGCCGATCGGTTTCTGGGAGACCCGATGACAGGACCGGTGGGGGCGATCCGGTTGCATGCAGTCGGCGATGCGGGCGATGGCGGTGCGGACGAAGGTGGCGCAGCTTGTGGTGACGCTGAGGAGCATCTCTTCGAAACCGTTGTAGACGACAGGGAGTGCGTTCTTCTGGTTGGCGCGAAGACCGCCGCGTCTGTTTCGGTGGCCGGGTCCGTTGATGAGCGTCTCGCAGTCCTGTGACATCCGCCGTGCGAGGGCGATGAGCGTCATCCCCGCGATGAGTTCCTGCTGCACACCTCGGAGCCCTTGCGCATGAAAGGCTTCCATGGCGAGGGTCTGTTTGATGGTCTTGTAGAGTTCCTCGATGGACCAGCGCTGATGGTAGAGATCGGCGAGAGCGGGACCGGGATAGCGTGTGTCATCAAGGAGTGTGGTGAGCAGGACCCAGTCGGAGTCGGGGGCCTTGACCACCCGCACGGTGCGGGGTGCGGGGTCGACCTTGCGGGGCTTGAGGGTGAGCACGGTCTCGGGACGGGTGCTTTGGAGGATCCGGTCCACCTGGGTGTCCGCCTTGCGGCGGATGCGGAAGACGGCGTGGAGGTCCTGATCGACATGATGCGCGAGCAGGGCACGGGAGAAATACCCCCGGTCGTAGACCACGATGTCCTCGGGTTGTAACAGACGGCTGTGATGCCGGGCCAGGGCCCGTTCATCGCCACCGGGTGCGAGTGCCACGTCATGGGGGATCTTGTCCTGCAATCGGTACAGACAGCTGACCAGACCCTGCGGATAAGCAGCATTGGGGGACGGTCGTTTGAAACCGTCCGGCTGCAGGGTCTTGGGCAGGTTGAACTTGCTGCCATCGACGGCGAACACCCGGTGCCCGTTCCAGAGCGTTGCGGTGGCTTCGAAGGATTCGAGAACGGCGGCGTGCACGTCCCGGAAGGCCTGCGGGTCGAGCTTGTCGCGGGCCTTGCACATGGCGGCGGCCGAGACCGGCCTGGCCTGGTACAGCGGGACGTCGTAGGTCTGGCACTGGCGCCAGAGCTGTGACACGGTGATGGCATAGCCCTGCCGGTTGGGCGCGATCACCAGGCGATAGACGAAGAGCAGGATCAGCAGGCTGTTGATCGCCCGGCGGCGGGACTGCCATTGGACGTCATAGTCCGCGGCCACGCGGGCGGCGGCGGTGACGAGCGCCTGCCAGGGCCGGGTGATGGTGTCATCGATCGCCGCGCCGGCCCGGAGATTCTGGCGGGCGGTCGGCGGGGCCGGCGGCATGGGGTCCTTGCGCAGGATCTTTTGGAAATCAGGGGTCAGTGGCTTCCAGTAGACATCCTTTCGGGACTTGTTCGTCCGGGGCTGGGTGGACCCGATGCGCTGCCAGCCGGCCGCCTTGTAGGCACTGCCGGAAAAGCGGGCGGTATCGACAAAGGTCTCGATCAGGACCGGGCGGTACTGGTATTTCTGCTCCCAGTCATCGGCCAGCTGCCGGGCGGCGAGGCCCAGGGCGGTCGAGGCGAGGTTGGGCACCCGCACCCCGTCGAAGATCACGAAGCGGGAATTGACCACCACCCGATGCCGCGTCCTGTTCTTCTGGGCGTTGCTCCAGCCGATCCGGTCGTCCCGGCAGCGGAGATTGCGGGTGATCGCCTCGAACAACAGGCATCCCAGGATCCGCTGCTGACCATCCCGGATGAAGTACTTCATCTGGCCGCCGAACGGATGCTTGTAGCCGAGGTAGTGATGACAGTCGACCGAC
Organism: Paracoccaceae bacterium; assembly: GCA_965215545.1. Lineage (GTDB taxonomy): Bacteria > Pseudomonadota > Alphaproteobacteria > Rhodobacterales > Rhodobacteraceae > MPNP01. Next base: position 1,393,091 of record OZ244066.1, on the reverse strand, counting down.
GCGTTCCAGATCTTTGCCGCCTCGGGACGCACCACCCGCTGGAGCGTGATCGGCTGAAGATCCGCCAGCACCGCGGTCACCGGCGTCTTCCGGATCGCCAGACGCCGATGCACCGCGTCCAGGCCAGACGCCCGTGTCTTCACACGATTGACCGGCAGGGTCAGGACCCCGAGCGCCTCCAGACGCTCGAGGGCGCCGAGACAGGCGCGGAACTTCGGGCGGCCATCGGGATTGCGCCACTGGAGCGCCTCGGCGACGCGCGTCGCCAGTCGGGTGCGGCTGATCCCGGCATTGCTGGCAAGGATCGACTGGATCTGGTCGATCCGCCGGGCCGTGAACCGCTTGCCAAAAAACGTCAGCGCCTTGAAGGTCTGGGGGTCAAAGGCCATCACTGCATCTCCAGAAAATCGATCAGGAAAGGGATACAGGATCGCTCAAATCGAGTCAAGTCCCGAATGTCATGGACAGGATAAAACTTGAAAATCAATCATAATCAGATTTTTATATCGACATTAGCTGGATAATTCCCACACAAGATAAAACCATAATCTAAGTTAATGCCATTGGGGGGGGTAATTTGTTTCATGTCTATTTCTCCGAGTGCTTATAAATGTCACGAGTGGCGATTGTGCCGGTTTCGCCCGCAAAATGCAAGGGGAATTTCAAGCGGGCCACTGCTGAAACTCTCCATCTTCTTGTTATAACGGTCGGGCCGGGCACGTCAATCTTGATCCTTTCCTTCCCTCTCGGCACTGGTCGGCTGGCAACCGACCCGGCTGTTTCGTACTTTCGTATGCAATTCCCTAAAATTATGTCCGACTTTTCTACAACCGATTATCACCTAGTATCCCGTCGTCATCGAATTGATGCCATTTGATGGCCCGCACGCTTCCAATCCGTGACGATCTCGTCTAATCGCGGCCCCAATCAAGCACACGTCGCCCCGATGGGCCGCCGCGGGGCGGCCCATCGGGGCAGACAGACAACCAAAGGCAGGGACCCATGACAGCAGACAACACGACGACCCAAGCGGCGCCACCCGTCACAGCAGGCCGCAAGATCTACAGGGTGACACTGGCAACCGACGAGCGCACCCAACTCCAGGCGATCATCGACAGCGGCAAGGGGTCAAAGGAACGCCGCAAGCGGGCCCATATCCTCCTCCTGGCCGACACCGACCGCACGGGAGGGCGTCGCAGGGATGCCGACATTGCCGATGTCCTCGGTGTCGGGACGGCAACGGTAGAACGGGTGCGCAAGCAGTGTGTGCTGGACGGCGTCGACGCCGCTCTTGAACGCAAGGTGCAGGTCAACCGCAAGGCGCGTCGCCTGGATGGGGCGGGCGAGGCAACGCTGACCATGCTCGCTTGTTCACAGCCACCCGCAGGCCAGGCCCAGTGGACGCTGCAGCTGCTGGCCGACCGGCTGGTGGCCCTCAAGGTCGTGGACACCATCTCCCGCTCCACCGTCCACAAGACGCTCAAAAAAACAGTCTCAAGCCCTGGCTGAGCCAATGCTGGTGCATTCCCCCCAAGTCGAGTGCCGACTTCGTCTGTGCCATGGAGGATGTGCTGGAAACCTACAGTCGGGACTTCGCCAGCGATGAAGTGCTGGTCTGCCTCGATGAGACCTCCCGCCAGCAGACCAGGGAGACCCGCACGCCCCTGCCCACCGCCCCGGGCCAGCCCGCCGCCTACGACTTCGAATACGAGCGCAACGGCACGGCCAACCTCTTCATGCTGACCGCACCCCTGGCGGGCTGGCGGCATGTCAAGGTCACGGACCGCAGGACCCGGCAGGACTTTGCCCATGTCCTCAGGGACCTCGCCGACACCCATTTCCCCGACAAGACGATCGTGCTGGTGATGGACAACCTCAACACCCACACCCTGTCGACACTCTACGACACCTTCCCGCCGGCCGAGGCCCGCCGCCTGGCCGAGCGCTTCGAGATCCATCACACACCGAAACACGGCAGCTGGCTGAACATGGCGGAGATCGAGATCAATGTCCTGTCCCGCCAGTGCCTCAATCGTCGGATCCCCGACCGGGCGACGCTGGTGCGGGAGGTGGCGGCCTGGCAGGCCCGGCGCAATGCCGACAGGACACCGGTGTGCTGGCGGTTCCGGACCGAGGATGCCCGGATCAAGCTGACGTCGCTGTATCCATCAATTCAATGACGATGGTATACTAGTATCCCGTCGTCATCGAATTGATGCCATTTGATGGCCCGCACGCTTCCAATCCGTGACGATCTCGTCTAATCACGGCCCCAATCAAGCACACGTCGCCCCGATGGGCCGCCAGAAGCCCGTCTGGCGGGCCCGCATCATCCTCGCCCTCGGTGACGGCTGCGGGCCGACTGCGACCCTGCGCCGCACCGGCCCATCCCGGTCCACCCCCATCCCGGTCCACCCCCATCCCGGTCCCACCATCCGGCGCTGGTGGGACCGCGACCGCACCGAGGGTGTGGATGGTCTCTTGCGGGACGCCCCCGGGCCAGCCGCCGGTCCCTGCCGCCACCGTCCGGGCCATCATCGACCGCGCCATGGCGCCACCCCCGCCCCACCGCAGTCACCCGGACCCCCAGTTTCTGACCTGGGTGGGGCCCTGGCCGCCGCGATCGGGGGCATCGCCCTCTCCACCGTCCAGGCCATCCTGCGCCGCCATGGTCTGAAGCCCCCCGGGGTCAAGACCCCAAACGGACCGTCATCGTGGGGGTCTCGAACGACCCCCGCTTCGGCCCGGATGCATGACGACAGGCTGGGGTCCATGATGGGGTGGGGCTGTCCACCAACCCGCCCGACCCTGCTGTCGTCCTCTCGGTCGATGACAAGACCCGGATCCAGGCCCTCGGTCGCACCCGGGTGCCCCGGCCACCGGTGCCGGGGCAGAGGGCCACCCGCACGCATGACGACCAACGCAACGGCACCACCACCTTGCTGGCCGCCCTCGATGTGGCGGTCGGCACGGTGGTGGGCACGATGACGGACCGGCATCGCACCGAGGATGTCGGTGCCGTCCTCGATCCTGTGGCCGCCGGCCTTGCTCCCGAGACGGAAGTGCATGGCATCCTCGCCACCCTCTCGGCCCCCACGTCGGGCCCCCTCCCACGGCGGCCCCCCACGGCGGCCCGTGGCCATGCGTGGCGCAAGGCGCACCCCCCGGGATCGAACCACCGGGGACCGTCCACGTCACGCCCACCTCGGCCTCCTGGATGCCTGCGGTGGAGGGCGTCGTCTCGCAACGGGCCCGGCAACGACGGAAGACCGCCATCGTCAATTCCCTTGACGACTGCCGGGCCGCCGTGGAAGCCTACATCGCCCATCACAACGCCCCCAACGCTCATGAGGCACCCATGGGGGCCCGGCCCTGCCGCTGGCGCCGGGATCCGGATGACCTCGTGGCGTCCTGGAAGCGCGGGCACCGGCGGCTGGAGGAAAAACATGCATCTGCATAAGACTGACCACTAGCTGTCGGGTCCTGAGGTGCCGGGGGCACGGGGGTCACGGCATGACAGTCAGGGACGTGTGGGGATCAATGGCTGATGATTCGTGCTCTGGGAGTTCGACATGCAGGATGCCGACCCATCTGGTCGAAGGGTACAGTCCATGGTCGGGCCATGGGTTTCCACAGCCATGGGCTGCGGCAATCAATGCGATTCCGGGGTCCGGCGGTACGCGTCCAGTGCCCGTTGGCGGGCCATGGCATGATCGACAATCGGGTGGGGCCATGTTGTCCCCAGGATCACACCGGCATCCCTGAGGACGGCATCGGGCGCTTGCCAGGGCGCATGGAGGAATTTGGCGGGCAATGCCCGCAACTCGGGAAGCCAGCGCAGAAGGTACTGGCCATCGGCATCAAAACGCTCGGACTGGGTGACCGGATTGAAGACCCGGAAATACGGTGCGGCATCGGCTCCGGACCCCGCCACCCATTGCCAGCCGGCTGAATTGTTGGCGCGGTCGGCATCAACAAGCGTATCGAGGAACCATTCGGCGCCTTGCCGCCAGTCAATGAGCAGGTGCTTGATCAGAAACGAGGCGGCAACCATGCGGACACGGTTGTGCATCCATCCCGTCGACCAGAGTTCGCGCATGCCGGCATCCACCAGCGGATAACCGGTCCGCCCCCGTTGCCAACGTTGCAGGGCTTCGTGATCATCGCGCCATTCCATGCCGTCAAACCGGGAGCGAAGATTGCTCGTTTCCATGTCCCGGTTGTAATAGAGGAGGTGATGGGAAAACTCCCGCCAGCCCAGCTCCCGCACAAAGGCTTCCCCATGCGGCCCGGCACGGGCCATCCGGATCGCTGCTGCGGCTTGCCGCGGGCCCATTTCCCCGAAACGGAGATGGGGCGAGAGCAGGCTCGTTCGCTGCACGCCGGGTCGGTCACGGCCGTCACTGTAATCACCGAGAGCGCTGTTGATGAACCGATCAAGCCGCTCCTCGGCACCAGCCTCCCCGGGTTGCCACACCTCCTGCAATCCCCCGGACCAATCCGGATTGCTGGGCCGCAATGCCCAGTCATCAAGACATGCGCTCGGGGGCCAGACCCCGGGCGAGCAGAGACGGGATACCGGCTTGCCGGGAGCATCATGGCCCCGCTGAAGACAGGCCCGCCAGAAGGGCGTGAACACCCGGTAGGGGTCACCGCTCCCGGTGCGGATCTCCCATGGCTCGTGGAGAAGTGAGGCATTGAACGACCGCACCGCGATGCCCCGTGATCGGAGTGCAGCCTTGATCTGTCGGTCACGATCCATTGTGCCGGGTTCGTAAAGACGGTTCCAGGCCACCGCTCGCGCCCCGGTGTCTGCAATGAGATCGGCCAGGATCGTTGCCGCCGGGCCCCGCCGCAGGACGAGGCGGCTGCCAAGCGATTCAAGGCGGGTTCCAAGGGCCATCAGACTGCCATGCAGCCACCAGCGGGATGCATCTCCGAGGGCGCAGTCGGCAGTTTCGTCATCAAGGACAAAGACAGGCAGGACGGCCTGACCTGTCTGGGAGGCCCAGGCGAGTGCCGGGTTGTCGGTGATGCGCAGATCCCTTCGAAACCAGACGATGACGGGATGCCCGCCGGGATCAGATGTCATCAGGGCCTGTCCGGGAGCAAATGACCGTGCTGCATGTCGGCTCCGATGAAGCCATCAGGGTTGGCTTGAGGCGGTTCCGGGAGATCCCGAACCGACCACAGGTTCGATCGGTTGCCGGAACGCTCCAGACGGCTTGACATTCGCTCCGATACATTCTTCAAATTGACCCCTGTCGCTCGGAAGGGCTTTTGCCTGATCCCGTCCGTTTGAACAAATCGCCATCGTATCGGAATCCCCATCGCCGTGACCCCATTGTCATCCGAGTCTGCGAGTGATCTCTTCATCATTGGTGGCGGGATCAATGGCTGCGGAATTGCCCGGGATGCGGCAGGCCGCGGACTCTCGGTTCGCCTGGCTGAAATGGATGATCTGGGTTCGGCCACCTCGTCGGCATCGACCAAACTGTTTCATGGCGGGCTGCGCTATCTTGAGCACTTCGAATTCCGGCTGGTCAGGGAGGCCCTGGTCGAGCGCGAGGTCCTGCTGCGGGCGATGCCCCATATCAGTTGGCCCATGCGCTTCGTTCTCCCCCATGATGGCGAGCGACGGAGCCGGCGGACATCCTTCCTGCCCTGGCGTAATGCCCCGCGGCCCGCCTGGATGATCAGGGCGGGGCTGTTCCTCTATGACACACTTGGTGGGCGAAAAATCCTGCCAGGCACACGCACACTCGATCTTGCCACGGCACCGGAAGGCAAACCGCTGCAGGAACGATTCCGAACTGGTTTCGAATATTCCGATTGCTGGGTTGACGATGCCCGGCTGGTTGTCCTGAATGCGCGTGATGCTGCCGATCATGGCGCCGATATCCGGGTTCGCACGAAAGTGTTGCGGGCCCGGCGCCAGAATGGCTGCTGGGAAGTGCAGACCGAAGACCGCCGGACCGGACAGACCCGCATCTATCGCACACATGCACTTGTCAACGCTGCCGGCCCCTGGGTCGCCACAACCCTCCATGACACACTGGGGCTGGCCTCGAAATCATCAGTCCGACTCGTTCGCGGCTCACACATTGTGACACGGAAACTCTTCGATCATGACCGCAGCTATATCCTGCTGGGCGATGATCGCCGGGTCGTTTTCGCAATCCCCTACGAGACGGAATTCACCCTGATTGGCACGACGGATGTCGACCATGGCAGCCCTGATGTCACCCCACACTGCACCGAGGCCGAGCGCGACTATCTCATCGCTGTCGTCAACCGGCATTTCCGCAACGCGATCACTCACGCAGATGTGGTCTGGAGCTATGCAGGTGTCCGGCCACTCCATGATGATGGGGCCAATGATGCCAGCTCGGTCACCCGTGACTACACATTCGAACTCGATAGCACGGACGACCTCCCGGCCCTCAGTGTCTTTGGTGGCAAGATCACAACCTACCGCCGCCTGGCCGAGAGCGCTGTCAATCGTCTGGCACCCCACTTTCCGCAGATGGCGGGAATCTGGACGGCTCACACCCCGCTGCCCGGTGGTGACTTTCCCCACAATGGCATCCCGGATCTCATCAACACCCTGAAGGACAGATACCCCTTTCTGGACACCGCCTGGGCCCGGCGTCTGGCCCGCAGCTATGGAACAGAGGCCACGCAGGTCCTCGGCCAGGCCCAAACCATTGACGAGCTTGGCATACGCTTCACCGGTACCCTGACCGCAACCGAGGTCAAATGGCTGATTGACAAAGAGTACGCACACACCAGCGACGACATTCTCTGGCGGCGCAGCAAGCTTGGTCTTCACGCGACACCTGATGAAGTCGCCAGACTGGATCGACACATCGGGGCGGTGTCCGATCCGGAGCGATGCGAGAAGACCCTGCAACAAACAGTCTGACCCAAGGCTGTTCCATGAGACCTGAACCGATCTTCATCAGGCGCCGTTGGTCCGCACCAAGGTGCATATCCTGCCCCGATTGCTGCCCTGAGTCGCCCGGAATTTACAGGACTGTTGCGCGGATTCGATGAAATTTTCCGGCAGGTCCTGCAGGGATCACCTGGCAGATTGAATTGATGCATATCTTCTTTTATGTGTCTTGATTTGTATCTTATTATATTTTAAATGACAGATATGGCAGGTAATATTCCATCTCCCCGTGCTGTGAAAGCACTGCGATCATTGGGAGAGAATCTCAGGATTGCCCGACTCAATCGTCGCATTTCCGTACGTGGACTTGCCGAACGCATGGGGGTGTCGACAAGAACCGTTGCCCGGCTCGAGAGGGGTGAATGCGGGGTTGGCATCGGGACACTTGCCATGGCCTGTCTTGTACTTGGCGAGATTGATCGGATTGCCGATTTCCTTGAGGCATCCGATGATGATCTGGGGCTGCAGCTCGCAAGACAACACCTGCCAAAGCGCATTCGGGAGCCCCGAAAAACAGTGCCGGGTCCGACCGATGACCACGGGCCCTCTCCCACACTGGAGAAGGATCCCGACACCCTTGGAGCGGCGTTTTGATGCCGGATGTCATCGTCGTTCTCGGGACGGCCATGCACCTGGTGGGACGGTTGCGGTTCGAGAGCGATGATCGCCGTCAGTCCTCACAATTCGAATATGCAGATGATTGGCTCACTGCGACTGATTCATTCGCAATTGCGCCGGGATTGCCGTTGCGAGCCGGCGGCCACTTCAACTCGAGGCGACGGGACGCACGATCAGCCCTGCCCGGCTGCATTGCGGATGCCGCCCCCGACTCCTGGGGACGATCACTGATGACAGGGGCTTTTGGTGGCGGATTGACCGAGTTTGATTATCTGATCCTGTCCGATGATCGCACGCGGCAAGGGGCATTGCGATTCCTTGATGAAGACCGAAGACCGCTCGCGGTCCGGCAACACTCCATTCCAAGGCTTGCCAGCCTCGATCATATCCGTTCACTGGCTGAACGGTTCGAGCGCAACGTGGCAGATACGGAGGATGCATTGAACAATCTCGTCGGTGCAGCCGGATCGCTCGGCGGTGCCCGCCCCAAGGCAAATGTCGAGGGTGATGGCCATCTCTGGATTGCGAAATTCACTTCCGCGCATGATTCAAGACCCGTGGAACGGGTGGAGGTCGCCACATTGAAACTTGCCGCCCGGTGCGGCTTGCGGGCCGCAAGGGCCCAGCTTGAACTTCCGGACAGCAGCAGGCCGGTTGCGCTGATCCAGCGATTTGATCGGCGGGGGGATCAGCGGATTCCCTACATTTCAGCCCAGACCGCACTCGATTGTCAAACGGCAAGACCCGGATCCTATACCGAGATCGCCGATGTGATCCGGCAAATCTCGTCTCATCCCCGCGAGGACCTCGTTGAGTTGTGGCAGAGAATTGTATTCACAATCCTGGTCTCGAATACGGACGATCACCTGAAGAACCATGGATTCCTGTATGTCGGCGACAACCGCTGGCGACTGTCACCGGCCTTCGATATCAATCCGGCACCATTACGGCATCGCCGTCTGGCAACAGCAATTGTGGAGGATGGCCCGTTTGATGCGTCGTTTGATCTTGCCCTTGAGTCGAGCCCATTCTTTGATGTGGAACTGAACGAGGCACGCCGGAGAGCCCGGGAGATGGCAACAACACTTGCCGGCTCGTGGCAAACGGAATTCCGGGATGTCGGACTCACCGGCAGTGAGATCCGTGCCCATGCGGATGCATTCGAGCATGCAGATGCCGAAAAGGCCTTGCGAATGGTCGGGTGAGCACTGATCCTGCCGCCGGGGTTGCCACGCCTCATCCGACGCGATGGACGGGCATGTTGCCCACATGTCAGATGTGTATGGTGCCAGTCCCGTTTCCTGTCTCCCCAGCTCCATTCCGAGGTGCAGCGGTCGGGATCAAAGGGAAGGTCAGCGAAATCCGATCGTGCATTGACCCCATCCTCAGCCCGCGTCTGCAGGTTTGCCGCGCCCGGGCAACCCGATCTCGCCAATCGCGAGCATCACCGTCCCGCAGGGTCCGGCAAGGAACACTTCGGCCGCCTGATGGGCCAGTCAGGTCGACCGGTAGCACATCAGCGTGTTGGTGCCACTTTGCACCACAGCATCATCTTGATTGGTGACGACAAGATCAAGCGTCAGAATCCCGCGTTCCCGATCCGTCAGGAGACGTTTGTCGGTGACCGTGATGTGTGCCTGGATCGTATCCCCGGCGAGGACCGGTCGCCGGAACGTCCATTGCCAACCGAGAGACGCCTGGGCATGGATACGGGCATCGGCCTTGTACTTGAGGCCATCAACCAGGGCCAGCACGAGAAGACCATGGGCGATGCGGGCAGGGAATCCATGCCGGGCGGCGGCTTGCTCGCTGGTATGGATTTCAAAATCATCGCCGCTGAGAGCGACAAAACTGTCGATCAGCTTGCCGGTCACGGCAACCTTCCCGGTGTCGATGCGATCACCCACGCAGAGATCATCGAGACCATAGAGACCGGGGGGCAGGATGCGTGTGCTGGCGTGTTCCATCATGTCCTTCCTGATGCGGCCGATGCATTACTGCCACAGTTCACCGACGGAAGGAATCGCTTGCGGGGTGATGTCGTCCTGATGCCGGTGTGGATTCATCCGGGAAGGTGGGCTGCCATCTGGCCGGTTTGCAGCCGATCCGGTCCGTTCAGGGCGAACCGGCCCCGCTGTGAGCGTTGCACCTCAGAGTGGCAGTGGGGAGAGAAGAAAATCACCTTGGCCCCGACAGATCCTTGCATCGGCACCAGTTCCAGTGTCGGATTCATTGTATCACTGTTCACCCGCCGGGTGAATGCCAGGCTCCGCACACCCTTCCTCCCCTTCACCATCACAGGCGATGGCGCCGCCGTCATGCCCAACGGTGGCGTGGTGCCGCCTCCGGGCCTGCCGGCCAGGATGAAGCGTCTCCATGACCGCCCCGAGGCCGGGCCCAGAGCAGTGCAATGCCTCCCATACGGCGCACCCAGGGCGGGTGCGATGGCCCGAGGGTGCTGGCGATCACCCGCATGACCATCATCGGTCATGACCGGGTCGCTGATGGCGACCGACTGGACGCCGACACGGCTCTCGCCACACCGGTGCGCCGGTCCGGGCCGCCATCCGGCCGGCGGGGATCACCGCCGTCCCCCTCGCCCTCTTGTGATCATCAGTGGGGATGCCACCCTCATCCCCACCGGCAGGACGGGTGTCCTGGCCACCGACCGGGCCGCCCCGACCCATCCTCACAGCCAGGGCCCCATCCCCATGCGCGGGGGGACCCGTCGATGAGGGTGGTCGTCCCCGGGATCGGCATGATCCTCCCCGAGACGTCATGGGAGGCGCGATGGCAACGGCCCTGCTGCCAGGGCCAACGCCTCCTCATGGTGGCCCCGCATCCTGGCGGCGGCTCTGGCCGGGCGGCCCGAAGCGCTCACCCATGTCACCGTGCGCACGGATGGCGCCGGCACTCAGGCCCGGATGATCCGCTTCGGCAATCGTCCGGACAGCCGCCCCGAGGCCCGGCAACCCAATCCTTGCTCATTCCGGGGCCGCATTCCCTTTGTGACCGGGATGGCCGGGTGGCGGCGTCCCGATGCGGAGGGGCGCTGTGTCGCATCACGCCCGCCCACGGGATCCTCCGGCGATCGACACCGTCGCCCCTGCGCATGACGCGGGGCCCCAAAGTCACAACCCTTGGGGACCTGGGGTGCGTCCACAGCCGTCCGGGTGCGCCCCCCAGGGACGGCAACACACTGGGCCACCCCGATCCCCGCTCCTGACGAGGCAGGACATGCCGGGACCACCGCGGGTGCGGGGGCGAAGCGGGCGCGGATAGCGCGGACACTCAGCCCTGGTGGCGGACAGGGGGATTTGGGAGATGATGACGGGGTTGACACCCTTGACTTCTCTTTGTAAAGAGGTCTTTATCCCCGACGCGGTCTCCGGCTGCGTCGTGCGGGACAGAAGTCGCACGCCAGAAACAGGAGAATGCATGATGACGACACGCCGAACATTACCTGGAGCGGAACGGACCATTTTGGCGGCCTTGGCGGTCTCGGTGGTCCTCGGGAGCGTCCCGGAGGCGAAGGCCCAGCATTGGGCGATCAACTCGCAGGATTGGTTCCACCTGAACGACGTGCAGGTCGTCGAAGGGGAGCCGGCGATTTTCACGGCCCGGGTTCCCGAGAAGCTCGAGTTCGCGGTGCGCTGGCGGTACGAGACCGAGGATGCGTCCGCAACGGCCGGGAGCGATTACACCGGGTCGCAGGGAACCCTTCAATTCAACGTCGGCGAGCGGACGAAGAGGATCACCGTGCAGACCCTGACGGATGACACGGTCGAGAGGATCCCCGAGTTCTTTCAGCTACAGTTGATGGACATGGAGACCTCCAAGGACGGCGTGGCTTGGGAACGCGCGGGCTACATTCCCGGATTGCCGGAATATGCGGCGACAACCGGGACCATTCGGGACGCGAATGTGCCACTGGATTTCTTCAACCCACCCGATGATCCCGACGCGGATCCCGAAGCTCCGGATCTCCCGGACGAACCCCAGCCGAACGATGAGGCCGAGGAACGAACGGATGACACCGGAGGCGGTGGGGTCGCCAGCGAAGCCGCCGGCTCGAACTGATGGTACGGCGCTCTGCGTCATTTGATAACAGGAGTTTCAGCACCGGATAGAAGGAACCTGGGTCAACTGGCGGACCGACGGGTTCGCGGATTGTGCGAGTCTAACAGAAGGCCGGCACCTCATCGAGGTCCGGGTGCGGACCGACAAGAACATCGGCTACGGTTCCAACGCCTACGAGATGAACCTCACGCTGGAGAAACACCCCGAAATTCTAGGGCCTGTTGACAATTATCTTGATCTGTTCCGACTCTCGTGGTATCCCTGCCCCAACGACCGCCGGGATCGGGCGGCATCCACCGCAGGCAGGAGCAGACCCATGACCAGCGACCGATCCCGTCTTGCCGACCGCATGTGGCACCGCATCGAATCCCTCTGTCCCGGCAAGGTCGGCGGCCCCGGCGGCACCGCCGCCGACAACCGTCTCTTCGTCGAGGCCGTCCTCTGGCATGTCCGCACCGGTTCGCCCTGGCGCGACCTGCCCCCACGCTTCGGCAAGTGGAACTCGGTCTTCCGGCGCTGGGCCAGGAAGGGCGTTTTCGAGACGATCTTCAAGGCGTTATCGGAAGAGTTCGACCTGGAATACGTCGGTATCGACGGCACCATCGTCACGGCGCCCGCCAAGGCCGCCGGCGCCCCATCGGGAGCAGGACCGGTGGGGGGACCCAGCCCCAGGGGATCGGCCGCTCCCGGGGTGGTCTGACCACCAGGATCGTGGCTGTCACGGATGCCCTTGGTTACCTTGTCCACTTCGTCGCCCGGTCAGGCCCATGACCCCGGAGGATGCCATCGGATGGGGGGCAGAAGAGGCCCTGGCGGACCTCGATTGCGATGCCCGCATTGCCGACACGGCCCAACGCAACCGCACGGCGATTCGGGACCATGATCGGGACATGGATGCCTGGCGGCACCCGATCGAGACCGTCTTTGCCAAACCTAAGGCGTTCCGGGGCATGGCGATGCGCTTCGACAAGACGTTGACAAGCTTCGCGGCCTTCATTGACCTGGTGGCCGGGGTGATTGCAGCCCGGTAAGTGTCAACAGGCCCTAACTGCAGCATGATCCGAAAACTTAACATAGGATGTGGAAAAGCGACAAAGTATCGCAGGTCGAGAGTGCCACAAAGGGCACGCCTCTTGCTTTTGATCCGGTCGCAACGATCTATCAGTGCATCAAGGAATCTCGATCCTTGTGACGGTTTTTTGTTCCGCTCAACCCTGAAACGTGACCTCAATGAATGTGGATCGTTCCCTTCGCCGCAGGGATCAATCCATGGCAACATCCCACCGGGAGAAATTCCATGACCCGTCAGTCTCTGCCCATCGGCATCCAGGATTTCGCGACAATCCGGAGCGAGGGGTTCTACTACGTCGACAAGACCCCGCTCATCCGGCAGCTGGTGTCCGCGGGCCGCCATTACTTTCTCTCCCGGCCACGGCGGTTCGGCAAGAGTCTGCTGCTGGATACGCTCAAGGTGCTGTTCACGGGGCAGGAGGACCTGTTCCGGGGGCTGGACATCCATGATCACTGGGACTGGTCGGTCACTCACCCCGTGCTGCGGCTCAGCTTTGACGGAACGTACAGCACGCCCGCGGAGATCGACGGGGACGTCATTGAGCAACTGGAGGGTGTCGAGGATGAGTATGGCCTCACACCCGCGCCGGCCTCCAATACCGGCCCCCGGCGGCTGCGCAACATTTTACGCCGCGTCCACCAAAAAACCGGGCAACAGGTGGTGATCCTCGTCGATGAATATGACAAGCCGATCCTGGACGGGCTGCCTGATCTGGATCGGGCCCATGCCAACCGGGATTATCTGCGTGGGATCTACGGGATCATCAAGGGCAGTGCTGAACATGTCCGCTTCGTCTTCGTCACCGGGGTGAGCATGTTCTCCAAGGTCAGCCTGTTCTCGGACATGAACAATCTCAAGGATATCAGCCTGGATCCCCGCTTTGCCACGATCTGCGGCTATACCGATGCCGATATCGACACGGTGTTTGCCCCGGAACTGGAGGGTTTCGACCGGGATGAGATCCGTCGCTGGTACAACGGCTATAACTGGCGGGGCGAGGCGCGGCTCTACAATCCCTTTGATATGTTGCTGTTGTTCGAAGATCGCAAGTTCAAACCCTACTGGTTTCGCACCGGTTCGCCGCGTTTCCTGTTCGAGACCCTCAAGGCCCAGTCCCTCAGTCCGATGGAACTGGAGAACCGGATAGCCGACGAGTCGTTGATGTCAACATTCGAAATCGATGACATTGACGTGAAAGCTTTATTGTTCCAGACGGGTTATCTGACCATCACAGACGAGCAGAGCGAGGGGTTCGACACGCTCTATCGGTTGGATTATCCCAATCAGGAGGTGCGCGTCAGTCTGAACCGGGGATTGCTGCAGTCTCTGGGCAAGACAATCGCGGAAGCCAGGGGCGAGGGACGCGATCTCTGTGCCCGTCTGGAGGCCCATGACTTCGCCGGCTTTGCGGAGACGCTCAAGGCGTACCTCGCCAGCATTCCCTACCAGTGGCACGCCACGGGGGATCTGGCGCGCTATGAGGCCTGGTATGCCAGTCTGCTGCATATGTGTTTCCGGGCGATCGGGGTCGATGTGCGCGCAGAAGAAGCCTCCAGCCATGGGGGTGCCGACATGGTGGTCGAAACGGGCGGACAGGTGTTCATCCTCGAGTTCAAGATGGCTGAGACCGACGCGGACGTTGAGACGAAGATGGAAGAGGCCTTCACCCAGATGCGGGAGAAGGGCTATGCGAACCGCTACCGGGATCGGAAGGAGCCCCTCCATCGGATCGCGGTGGTCTGCGGGCGCGAAGCGCGCAACCTGCTGGAGGTACAGGTGGAGCCGGCTGGCAACTCGTGAAGAAAAACATCGTTTTTCGAGCTACGGCAACCCCACCGCTCCCAGGCCCCAATTCCCCCGCCCAAAACGGGGATGTCCCGCTCTCTGTTGAAACGCATCAGAGCGATGCTGCCGGTCATGGCGATGCTGCGGTGTCCTGGAGCGTGTCAGGGTTTCTCCCCTGACGCTGTTTGATGAGGGCCTCCCCGAGCAGGGGGAGTTGCTGACAGGCTTTCACGCGCCGGAAGCCTTTCCGGGCGTCAGGCATCCCCGTTGCCGGCCAGCGCCGGGCCATGTGCGCATCCCGCCAGCGTTTCACGGTGCGGCAGGGTCGGCGCCCGACACTGTGCATGGATTCGATGCTGTTGGTGCTGGCCAGCGACCGACGGAGTTCCGGCGGCAGGCCCAGTCGAAGGGTCAGGATCGCATCAAGGCCCCGAGGTCGACCAGGATGGGGGATCGAGCGGGCCGCAGCCCCCGTTCCGCCGTGTCGGCCTCTTCCGTTTCCCGGGCTTGCCGGCGCGCCGCGCGGACGGAGGGGGGGCGATCTGGCAGGCCGCCGGGCGATGATGTTGCGGGCCTTGTGGATCCGACAGTGCTGGATGGCCACATCCGCCCCGAAGGTGCGGCGGAGAGGGGTGCCGAGGGCTTTGGCCCCATCGACGATGACGAGGGGGTGTCCCTTCGGATCCAGGGCGCGGGCGATGCGGTCGTCGAGGAGTGCCTGCCCGGTGGCGGGCTGCCCTTTGGTCATTTTGCTTCTGAACAACAAGCCGTTGTTGGGCACTCAGGTCGCCACGACGAATTGATCGCTCAAGGGTCTTGGCTCCGGTTGTCATCTGGAAATACCCGTTCCACACGACTTGATGGCCCGGTGGAGCCTCACTTTTGCATGTTACAATTAAGTTAATGCCATTGGGGGGCATGGATGCAAGTTTCGATCCGGTCAAAAGGTGGCTGTGACCCCTCCATCAACGGCAAGAATCTGACCCGTGATATATGCCGCATCAGGCGACACCAGAAAGCATGCCGACCCGGCGATGTCTTCCGGGTTTCCCGGACGGCCAAGCGGGATCTTTCGATACTTGAGATAGACTGTCTTGAAGTAATCGGTTTCGTGCTCATGGCTTCCATCAGCAAGGCGGGCCATTTGGGTATCAATGAAGCCCGGGGCGATACCGTTGACCGTAATTCCTCGTGGTGCCAGATCGCATGCAAGTGCACGCACCATATTCACAATCCCACCCTTTGCGCTTGAGTACGGCAAGGAATCGGGAGAACCGAACTGCCCCATGATACTGGCCATCATCAAGACACGTCCGCCCGTGGCCTCCATGAGCGGGACCGCGGCGAGGGTGCAGACAAGCGCACCGTCAAGATTGACCCGGGTCACGGCACGGAATCGTTCTATCGTCAGATCTGGATAGGGACAGATGTCGAGGATTGCCGCATTGTTGACAAGGATGTCCAGCCGCGAATGATCCCTGGAAATGCGGGCCACCAGATCCTCGCAGGCTTCCCGGTCCGTGATATCGAGTGTGGCCGTGAGCATACGCCCCGAGCCTCTATCGGAAGATGTCACCCGGCCCAGTTCATCGCTGTCAACGTCAGCAAGAATCACTGTCGCACCCTCTCTGGCAAGGCGCATCCCTATGGCCAGCCCGATACCGCGTGCACCACCTGTCACCAAGGCAATCTGGCCGTCAAAACAGCGTTGGATCATAACAGAATCTCATAATCATGGTATCCTCAGCTTTGGGCACTACATCCCCTCCAGGTTACTTCCTTGTGGCAGTGGAGCAGGGAAAGACCAGGCAATCAGATGTACAATCTCCCAGTTTTTCTGTTGCGGAGCCATGCAAGTGCGAAGACAGATGTCAGGACAATTGAAAAACCAAGGATGAGAGTGATCAGGGCATTGATTTCCGGAGTAAATCCGACCCGCATCATGGCATAGAGTCGCACGGGCAGCGTGGGATCTGTTCCTGCCAGAAACAGCGTGATCATTGTTTCATCAAATGACAGGGCAAATGCGAGGACACCAGCTGTCAGAAGCGGCATGCGCAGGTTTGGCAAGATGACGAAACGGAAGGTTTGAAACCTGCTGGCCCCAAGATCATGGGCTGCCTCGACAAAACTGCGGCTGAGCGCATTCAGGCGTGTGAGGATGATCCGATAGATGATTGCCAGCACGAACACCGCGTGACCGATGACGATTGTTGCCAGACCGCGCGAAATTCCCATTTCCCGAAAATAGATCAGGAGCGAAAGCCCGGTAATGATCGGGGGCAGCAGGAAGGGAAGGAAAATGACGTACTCGATGAGCCGGGCTGATCTCGACAACGGGCGGGCATTGACGTGAAGCGCCGCCGCGGTTGCGAAAATCGTGGCGGCGAGAACAGCGATGATTCCAACAGCGATTGAATTCAGAAGTGCACCCCCGAGTGCCTCATTTGCAAACAATCGCGCATACCACTCCAAAGAGAACGTATCCCAGTTCACTCGGCCGCGTCGCATGGAAAAGAATGACAATACAAGGACCAGGACGATTGGAAGATACAGCGCCACGTAGACAAAGAATGTCACCAAAGCGAGTGAAACATTGATGGGATGCAATTGTCTCATTGTTGCCATTTCGGGTTTCCGAACCGGCGAGCCATGGAGATCACGACAAGAGCAACGATCATCAACAGGACCGAGAGAGCCGCGCCAAGTGGCCAGTTGAATGCCAGGCCAAACTGGCTGAAGATCAGGCGCCCGTAGGTAAAACCCTCGATGCCACCGACAAGCTCTGGGGCCAGAAAGTCGCCGGATGCCAAGACAAAGGTGAACATGGCTCCAACGATCCCGCCTGGAAGGCTCAATGGCAGGATAACACGGGTAAAGATTTGGATCTGGCACGCTCCAAGATCTTCTGCGGCTTGCAGGACAGAATTCGGTATTCGCTCAAGCGAGATGTATATGGGCAGCGCCATGAACGGGAGAAGGACAACAGCAAGAGTCATGCGAACAGCGGTGAGGTTGAACAAGAAAGCGCTGACAGGCTCGTCAACAATCCCCAGTGCGAGCAGCATGCTGTTGAACAGGCCGTTTGTTCCGAGGACTCCTCGCATGGCATAGATCTTGATGATGTAACTCATGAGCAGTGGCACTGCGAGAGCAATGACAAGGAAATTGCGCATGGCAGGCGAACGCAACCAGATGAAATAAGCGGTCGCGTAACCCAGCAACAGATTTATCAGGGACACTTCAAATGCCATTCGCAAGGTCTTGAAAAACGTGGTGCGATAGGAATCATTGGCCAGGATTTCCAGGAAATTTGCCAATGTCGGGCGGTATACGACTGAATTGTCAACGGTATAGAAGAATCCATAGGCCAGAAAACTGGCCAGTGGAATGAGAATGAACAGCCCCAGAATCCCCCAAAGCAGGCAATCATTCACAGACAATCGCAACGTCGCAATACGAGTGATCATGCATCATCCCTGCTGATCAGGGCACATTCGGCCGGATCGAATCCGAACTCATGGACAGATCCGGTCACCGGGGGGTGCGCTGTCGGATCGCTTCGTGTCTTTATCCTGAACTCCTGAGATGTCCCCTGGTGCCGAAGCTCAGTGATCGTCTCCGAGCCAATAAAGGACACGGCAACAACTTCAAGCTTGATCACGTTGGCCGCTCCGGTGGCACCAATTCTGAATGCCTCTGGACGAATTGTCAGTGCAAGGCCAGAACAGGCTTTGGGCGGAGTCCCTGCCACGGTGAAGGTTCCAAGCGGCGTTCTGACGATCGTTGTATTCTCAAAGGTTTCCTTGACTTCGCAGGGGTCGATGATGTTGCTGTCCCCAAAGAATGATGCGACGAATTTGCTCTTCGGGCGGTAATAGAGCTCGCGTGGAGTCCCGATCTGCTCAACAAGGCCTGCGCGCAGAACGCAGATCCGATCCGACATTGTTATTGCTTCAGATTGATCATGAGTCACAAAAAGGAAGGTGATCCCGCTTTGACGTTGCACGGACTTGAGAAAATTCTGCATTTGCCGTCTCAGAGCAGCATCGAGGGCCGCAAGGGGCTCATCAAGCAAAATCAATCTGGGTTCACAGATCATGGCCCTCGCAAGAGCAGTTCGCTGCTGCTGACCGCCACTCAACTGAGACGGATACCGTGTTCCGAGTTCCTCAAGACCGACGATTCCGAGCGCGGCATCCACACGGGCCTTGAGTTGCTTCCGACCTGTTCCTCTGACACGGAGCCCAAACCCAACATTTTCACGGACCGTCATATGCGGAAAGAGTGCATAATCCTGAAACACCGTGTTGAACGGTCGTTGATTGACAGGCAAGCCGACGATGTCCTGACCGTCAAAGATGATTTCTCCCTCGATTGGCATCTGAAACCCGGCGATGGCACGCAGAAGGGTTGTTTTCCCGGAGCCGGATGGACCAAGAATTGTCAGGAATTCCCCGTCCTGAACATCAAGATCAAGTGGATTGATGGCAGTGAAGGATTCAAACCGGACGCCGAGTCCACGAATTCGCAGAAAGGGTGATTCAGGGGTGGATACCGCTGTCATAGCTGGCCATATGCACGGACTGCGTCCCAGTTAATCTCAATGCCAAGACCCGGTTTTGTCGGGGCAAGGAGTTCACCATTTTCGAAATCCAGATCTTCAGTCGCCAGTTCCCGCCTCAGTTTTTCAATGCACAGTTGGGGGGGAAGATATTCGATAAATCTGATGCCGGGGGTGACGAAAGCGAGGTGAGCCGTTGCCGACAGCGATACACCCGTCTTCCAGCAGTGAGGGACGACGGGGATTTCCCGGGCCGCGGCCATTTCACAGACGGTCCGTGCCTCCCTGATGCCCCCAACTCGTCCAACATCGGGCTGAACGACCCCGATTTTGCCGCGTTCAATCAGGTCAACGAATTCCCACTTCGTGGACAACCACTCGCCGGATGCGATCGGAAACGGAACTCGCTCGGCGAGTTTGGCATGTTCGTCAAGGAAGTCGGGCCAGATGGGTGTTTCCAGAAAATAGATGTCAAATTCACCCCAATCGCGCACCGTCGCAAAGGCTGTTTCTGCATCCCGCCAGATGTACTGAACGTCGACAAGAAGCGCGATATCGGGACCTATGGTGTCGCGGACGGCAGAGACAAGGTCGGTGTGTCGGTAGAAGGGCTCATTCATGCCGTCATGGGCGAAGGGGCCCGACATCGTGCATTCCGCCTTGACAGCCCGGAATCCGAGGTTCTTTGCCACCTCTGCGGATGCGCACAATGCATCGCGGTAGGTCTCAAAGGTTTTGCCGGACGGCTGCAGGGAAGCATAAGGAACAACAGGTGTGTCGCGTTTCTTGCCGAGTAATTGCCAGACTGGTTGGCCCGCAGCCTTGCCTGCAATGTCCCACAGTGCCATCTCGACAGCACCGAGGGCATGAATGACCGCCCCACGGCGGCCATTCATCGCTGTATAGGTGTAGATGTCATCCCAGATCAATCCAATATCCCGTGGATCCTGCCCGATCAGCAATTCGCGCATGCCAAGGCCCATTGTATGTGTACCGGGTGCTTCAACACAGGCGCGCCCGATCCAAGGATTCAGGTCACTCTCTCCATAACCATCGATTCCTTCGTCAGTTGTAACAACAACTAGAAAACTGTCCTGGGCCGAAGATGTCAAACCGCGGTCAACATCATCGGCGACCAGGACGTGGCACTTGACATCGGTTATCTGCATGCGTGGATACCGCAGTTCGGGATACGGAAAAAGCCGTATCCCGACATCAGTGAACCGGGATTCGCGGAGGCGGGGATCACTTCTGCAGAACCCTGCAAACCGTATCTATTGGGCGGCCTTGACAGCATTCCAGACCTCAACCCGACGATCAAAATCCTCCACTGGCTGCAACCAGACAAGCTTGTCAGCATAGTCAAGATCAGGGCTCTCATTCGTGGTGTTGCCATATCCGTTGATTGTCGTCATGGTTGGCCCGGTGATGCCATCCAAATAATGATTGACCCACTTATGTGCGCAGTCGGAATCCTGGACGCCCTTGGATAATGCCCACGTATCCAACCAACCAATTCCTCCTTCTTTGGGAATGGAATACACAACATCGTAACCACGGTCGGCAAGTTCAACGGCCTGGAACTCACCCATTGAGAACATCAGGCTTGCTTCGCTGGTATCCCAAATGTTTACACCCTCCTCAAAACCGGCGTAATAACTGATCAGATACTGTTTTTGCTCAATGAGCTTCTGTTGGACAGCATTGAAATCGGCATCGGTCAGGTTGAATGGGTTGTTGATACCGAGAACGATAGCGGCATTCGTGACATTGTTATTGGCATCATCAAGAGCAAGGATGTGTCCCTTGTTGGCGGGATCCCAAAGAGCTTCCCAGCTGTCAACGCCTTCTGGAAACGCTTCCGTATCATAGATCAAACCCAGCGACCCCCAGGCAATCGGGACACCATAGGTTGCACCGTCGCTCATGACCTCGTTAACAGAACTGAAAGACGGAAGCAGGTTGGCTGTGTTGGGGACCATGGACATATCAAATGGAATGATCAGTCCATTGTCCAAATATCTCTGGATAATCGATGTATCTATCGAGATAAGATCGTAATCGGCCCCGTCGCTTCCAGCCATCTTGGCAAACATCTCGTCGACAGAGCCCGTGTAGGCAACGCTGACGCTGCAACCGGTCTCTGCCTCAAATGGCTCAACCCATTCGGGCTCAGCATAGCCCTCAAAACTGAACAAACGAACCTCTTGGGCCACAACATGACCTGCTGCGAAAAGGAAGACTGCTACACTCAAGAAATAACCACAATACCGAATCATCTGTCCTCTCCTTTACTTTTTGGATGCGCTCGTTCGGAAGGCAAACCAACGCATGGTTTCTGGCCTGTGATGTGTTCCTTCAGCACCGTCTCCAGCTCCGAAGGATCACCTTCCGCAAGAAAACGCCGCAAGCGTTGATGCTGTTCAACAACGGCGGCGAGATCCAGTTTCGGTTTTTGATGGATTTCGAATCCGAAAATAATCATGACCTGACGGGAGATGCCTTCCCAAATACCCAGGCCGAGCGTGTTTTCGGCGATTGAAATTGCCAATCTGTGAAAACTCACATCCGCGCGGCGAATCCCATCGGCATCCGCTGCCGCTGCCGCACGCTTCATCTCGCCGATTGCCCGATCCAGCGGTACAAACTGTGCCGGGTCTGATCGAAGTTTCTGAATTGCTACAGACAACATCATTGTTTCCAGGGCAATCCGCACAGAGCAGACTTCCTGGATCTGACGGTCGTCAAATGGTGCGACTTCCCAGCCGCGACCGGGCCGTGCCCGAAGAATTCCCTGCAAGGACAATTCCTGGGCCGCTTCACGCACCGGTGCACGACTAACACCGAATTCGGCGGCCAGCTTGTCAATGGCAAGCCGATAGCCAGGGGAAAATGCACCGGCCCCGATCGCCGGAATGAGGCATTCGATGATCTGCTCGGTGATCGGCCGCCTGCGAATTGGTTCAATTCCGGCCGGTGCGCTGGTCAAGCTTTGCATGGTTGCATGTTTAGTATATTATATACGATATGTCAAATATCATATGCAGAATATCGGGATTGCCGGCACAGATTGGACTTGGTCATGGATCCGTATGCAGTACAGATTGATCGCGTCACCGTCGGAAACATCTTGGGAGAATCTCCGCTCTGGCTACCCGAAGTCAATGAATTTCTTTGGCTGGACCTGCTCGGACGACGCGTGCACGGATACAATCCCTGCCAACGAAGGCACAGGATAGTCGCGGATGACTTCCAGGAAAACCTGGGATGTCTCGTACGACTTGCCAACACCTGCGTCTTGCTGATGACTGCAACAGGGGCCGTGCGTCTGGATCCAGCAAATGGATCGATGGAGTCCATAACCCTGCCTGTCTTTCCGGAAAACGGCACATGTTTCAACGACGGGAAAACGGCACCGGATGGCTCACTCTGGCTCGGCACTTCAGATGTTGATGAAAACAGGCCGATCGGCACTCTCGGTCGGATCATCGGCAACAGGTGTGAAGAGATTGACTCGGGATTCGTGATCTCAAACGGTCCTGCATTTTCACCTCAGGGTGACAGGGCCTATTTCTCGGATTCCGCGAACAGGAAAATCCTGCGATACACCCTCGACGGATCGGGGAGACCTTTGTCACGTGATGTGTTTGCCACCATTCCGGAGGATGGTGGGCTTCCGGACGGGCTGACTGTCGATTCTGGGGAGCAGGTCTTCGGTGCCCACTGGCAGGGGCACTGTGTCACCGTTTATGGTCCCGACGGTCAGATCAGGCACAGGATCCCGGTCCCGGCATTGAACGTCACGTCATGCACGTTTGGTGGGCACGACCTGTCCACATTGTTCGTTACATCCGCATCGATTGGGACTGACAGGAACTCTTCAAACCCCGAGGGCGATGCTTTCCTGTTTGCCTGCAGCACCAGGGGCGTGAATGAGCCTGCTTTCAAACTCCATGGGGGCTGACACCCTTCTCATATCTCCAGTCCAGACTCTCTCAGGTGGATGGCGGCAACTCAACCATAACCCATCTGTCGCTTCGGGCTCTCTGGTGCTCAGGACAGTTCAGGGTGCCAGGCGTGAAATTGACTGCAACAAACAACAATTGGTTCGACCATCCGTACTGAACCCCGGACCGGGGTGAGGCCGATTTCTGCCCGCCGGATCCATCACAGATCATGGTCTCAGGTGATATTGCTCCATTGACTCATTTGAATCTCCGAATTCCATTCGGCAAATCCTGCATGGTGGTGTGCATCGCTCCTGCCCAGGCTTGGTTATTTTCAAGCATCGGCAGCCTGGACTCTTTCAAGAAGATTCGCGTTCGATCATCGGCCATTGCCTTGTTCCCGCATCAGCCAAAAATGCTGCAAAGGGTCGGATATCGCCCTGGACACTTACCACTTCCAGTGTGCGCATATAGTCGCTTGGTTCCTCGACACGGATGACCGCCCAAGGCTGACCCGCTGCAGCCCGCATCACATTCATCAGGAAACGTGCGATGCGACCATTGCCATCCGAAAAGGGGTGGATGAGCACGAAGATGAAGTGTCCCAACACAATCCTGACCGCAGGGTTTTCCTCCGCCCTGAGGAGATCGAAGAAGACTGGCATGCAGTCCCGGACAGATCTGGCACTCATGGGCACATGCTGCGATTGCCGGATGAAGACCGGCGAGGATCGGTAGCCGGCCAACTGGGAGGCCTTCAGGATGCCAGCCGTCACGGATGGAGCAAGCAGACTGCGATGCCAATCACCCAGATCCTGTTCGATGACCTCTCCAGCATCGGCACCTCCCAGAACCTTCCGAACGCTTTCCTTCACTGCCATGAAGGCTTCCCGGTATCCACGTACCGCCAGTCCATCTTTCAACGCACGGTCTTCGTCGCTTGCTTCCGGATTCCATACACCCGATCGCACCTTTTCGATCAATTCCGGCGACACATGATAGCCTTCGATGGAGAGCGAGTGATACGCATCCGCGACATAGATTTCGTCGATCTGCTTGAGATAAGCCTCGATATCGTCGGCAATGGGCTGAGTCTCTGGAAAGAGTTCGATCACATCGCCACGCATGCTCTCCCATTGCAATCAAATACGATGCACATGTGGTGATGTCGTCCGCCCGGCGTTGACCACAGCAACCGATTGTTCAAATGGATTGAACTCACGCACATCATGGGATGTCGCCTTCATGGCTGATACGATCTCGTCTGCAATTTTTTCTGAACCAATGCTGCGAAGAGCACCCGCGAGGCGGCCTGCGGCACGCGTGTGTCCACCATCCAGGAGTTTGCCGAGGAGGCGCGATGCATCCGGCATCATCGCAAGGACTGTACGGACCTCTGTCGGATGATTCCAGAAATAGGCTGCGGGAACAAGGATCAGCGCATCCTCAACCGAGAACAGTCGCAACCCGTCCGAGATCTGCAGCGCATCGCCCGATGCGACAGTGGCGCGTGTTTCAAAGAGCGACGTGTTATGGGGCAGATCCGTCTTCGAATTGCCGCCTTTGGTGGCCCGGATCAGGAGTTGTGCGGGAACGACGGTGTCTCCTGCGTGCAGAGCAAGTGATTGTTCAGGTGACAAGGACCAGTCCTCGCCAAACCGATCCGACAGATACTGCGCACAAAACCTCCAATATGAGGTGTACCACGCAGTGCTTGTACCAGCGTTATCATCGGGTCGTGATGGGATGTACCACCCCTTCATGACCTTCTTCAGAAAACCCGATCGCACCAGGCGCTCTCGATGCGTGCGCGAGAGATCCCTTGACCGAATGGCAACCGTGCCCTTCGATTGCATGGATTCCAGAACCTCCAACGCACTTGCGAGCTTTTCCGCTGCACTTGGCACAACGCCCTCATCTCTCGTCAACGATTGGATCATGCGTCTGTACAGAATACAGGTTTCCATGTCGAACAAAAATTAGGTTTTTGTGATGTCCATGGATTCGGCAAACATGACGGGCACGGGTTCGAATGCCATGCCCATCAACACTGGGCACCGGAATGCCCCAGGCGAATCCACGGCAAGGACTGAGTCAAGAGGCAGGCAATTCAGGGAGATAGGTGACTGCAAGGAAGGCAGCAGCAGTGATCTGACCCCAGACTTCTGCAGCTTCAAGTTGTTTGGGCTGGCCCACAGGATGGGACCCGACTCCAAACGCCAGCGATGCAAAAGCTTGCAATCATGGCCTGATTTCAATCCACATTCTCTGCAATTCCAGACCCTTGACAACGAATACCGAAGTGCCCATGGACGGATTTGAATTGCTCCCCGTCGGACTTGCCGCAAGGCCCCGGCGGGGTTATTTTGTATGGGGATCTCATGTCAGGCGAGCCGCACGTCAAGCGCACCGTTGCCGTCTTTGACGGCCAGAACCTGTTCCGGCACGCCAAGGCCGCCTTCAGCCATCACCATCCCGACTACGATCCCATGAGGCTTGCCACTGATATCTGCGCTACCAAAGGATGGTCCCTGACCGGTGTCCGGTTCTACACGGGCGTTCCGTCTGTCGAGGAATCGCCAATGTGGCACGGCGACGGGTCTCGGCGCCTGACCGCCATGCGCCGCGCTGGGATTGCCGTGACCGCTCGACCGTGCGCTACAGAACCAGGGACATCCGGCGTGAGGATGGCACGGTGGACACCGTTGCGGCGGCGCAGGAGCAAGGGATCAATCTCCGGTGCGGTCTGGATGTGGTACGGATTGCGTGGAACGGGGAATTCGATGTGGCACTGATCTTCAGCCAAGATCAGGACCTGGACGAAGTGGCCCGCGAGATCCGGGCGATTGCAGGCGACCGGGGATGTTGGCTGAAGATTGCATCGGCTATTCCCTACGGGCCGAAGGCAAGTGTCAAACGCGGTATCGAAGGGGCCGACTGGATTCGCCCTGATGACAGTGGGGATGGGCCTTGGTCCGGTTCATCCCTTGACCGCCCAGACGAGAAGACCCTGGATTGGCTCAAACGACGGATTGCCCCGCTCCGCACACTCCGCTCCACCGGATCGACCGGTGTCCTGTCTCCGTGGGACCGGTGCCGCGAAAAAACAGCCCATCATCTCACCGGCTGACCCGCACGATGCCCGGGTTGGGGACCGTCACAGCACCCACCTGGGCGGGTTCCGGAGGCAGCATGGGAAAAGCCCGCAATCCCCCAGATTTTTGGCCGGATCGGGCCAAGACATCATGGAGATCGGGCCAGAGAACAATCCACCTGGTTGATCTGGTGGTCCATGGCCAGTCCACTGTGTGTCAGACATGGGCGAATCAATGTCGTGACGATGTGGCAAGCCATGAATTATCCGATATAGGGTGCGCGTTCATCTGATGCGGGATCGGGGAGATGCTGGATGCCGGAGCGAATGCAGGAAGAGACGTTGCGCGCGAGTGCGCTGCAGTATCATGAGCATCCCAGGCCGGGGAAGCTCGAGATCCGACCCACCAAGCCGGTCACGACAGGACGGGACCTGGCTCTGGCCTATTCGCCGGGTGTGGCCGAGGCCTGCAAGGAAATCCACCAGGATGCCATGAATGCGGCCCGGTATACTGCCAAGGGCAATCTCGTGGCCGTGGTCTCGAATGGAACGGCTGTCCTGGGTCTGGGCAATATCGGTGCCCTGGCCGCCAAACCGGTCATGGAGGGCAAGGCAGTCCTGTTCAAGAAATTCGCCAATCTCGATTGTTTCGACCTCGAGATCGCCGAGGAGGATCCGGAAAAACTTGCCGAACTGGTCATCAGGCTCGAGCCGAGTTTTGGCGCGATCAATCTTGAGGACATCAAGGCCCCCGACTGTTTCCTGGTGGAAAGGATCTGCCGGGAACACATGTCGATCCCGGTGTTTCATGATGACCAGCATGGCACGGCAATCGTGGTTGCGGCCGCCACGATCAATGCCCTGAAGATTACCGGCAAAAAGATCGAGGATATCCGGATTGTGACCCTTGGTGCCGGCGCCGCCGGGATCGCCTGCCTGAACATGCTTGTGCTTCTCGGGGCCCGGCTGGACAACATCACACTGGTGGACCGGAGTGGTATCGTCAAACCATCAAACCCGAACCTCTCACCCGAGAAACGCCGCTTTGCCCGCGACACCGAACTGGCGACCCTTGAGGATGCTCTCAAGGGGGCCGACTATTTCCTCGGCCTCTCAGGACCCAATCTTGTCCAGCCCGAGATGATCAAATCCATGGCGGACCAGCCGATGGTCTTTGCGCTGGCCAATCCGGTTCCGGAGATCCTGCCTGAAAATGTCATGTCCGTCGCGCCCAAGGCCCTGATTTCCACCGGTCGGTCCGACTACCCCAACCAGGTCAACAACGTCCTGTGCTTCCCCTTCATCTTCCGGGGGGCACTGGATGTGGGAGCGACCTGCATCAACGATGAGATGAAACGGGCCTGCGCCGAGGCCCTGGCTGGCCTGGCCCGCATCACGACCACCGAGGAGGTGGGCCGGTTCTATGACGATGCAACGTTGACCTTCGGGCCGGAGTATCTCATCCCCAAACCGTTTGACCCCCGCCTGATGCCATGTGTGGCGACAGCCGTGGCCCGGGCCGCCATCGAGTCCGGTGTGGCGACCCGACCCCGCGATATCGATGAGTATTCCAGCTATCTTGAGAGCCAGGTCTACAAATCCCACATGGTCATGCGACCGATTGTGGATGTTGTTCGCACCGAGCAGCGGCGGGTTGTCTTTGCCGAGGGTGAGGATGCCCGGGTCCTGCATACCGTGCAGACGCTGAAAGAGGAAGCGCGGGGGATTCCCATTGTCGTCGGTCGCCCCGAGGTTGTCCAGAGCCGTATCGACAAGGTGGGGCTGTCCATCGTTCCCGGGGTGGATTTTGAGGTCGTCAATCCGGAGTCCGATGAGCGGTTTCCGGACTACTGGTCAACCTATCACCAGGCCCTCAAACGCCGGGGCGTGACGCCCTATCTGGCCCGGGCCATCGTGCGGACCAACACGACTGTCATTGCCGCCCTGATGGTCCAGCGTGGGGAAGCCGACAGCATGATCTGCGGGACTGTCGGCCAGTATCTCTGGCACCTGCGCTATGTCACGCAGCTTCTGGCCACAGCAGGCCGGGAGCCGGTCGGTTCAATGTCACTGATCACGTTTGACACGGGCACCCTGTTTATCGCCGACACCCATATCCATTCCAACCCAACGCCTGCGGAACTGGCCAACACCGTCACCGCCGCCGCCCGGCATGTCAAGCGCTTTGGCATTGAACCCCAGATCGCCATCTGTTCGGACTCCCAGTTCGGCAATCTGGAGAGTCCCTCGGGCCAATTGGCCCGGGCGGCTCTGGCCATCCTTGACGAAGACACCCATGATTTTGCCTATGAGGGCGAGATGAACACCGACACCGCCCTGAATCCGCAGATCCGGGATACGATCCTGCCCGGTTCCCGACTGCAGGGCAAGGCCAACACGCTGATCTATACCAGCACGGTCGGAGCCGGTGCGGCGCGCAATCTCCTCAAGAGCATTGTCCCAAGCGTCGAGGTCGGGCCCATCCTGATGGGAATGGGGAACCGGGCCCATATCGTCACGCCCGCCATCACGGCCCGGGGCATGCTGAACATTTCCTCACTCGCCCTCATGCCGGTGGACAGTTACGGGTAGGGGGACTGATGACTGCAATGTCAACGACGCAGCAAGGTGAGGCTTGATCATGGGATATCTGACCACACACATCCTTGACACCGCCAACGGCCGGCCCGCGGCCGGGGTCCGGATCGAACTCTATCGTCTGCAGGACAACGCGAGAACCCTGATCGATACCAGGGTGACCAATTCCGATGGCCGGACCGACAGCCCCATCCTGCCCGAAGATGCCTTTGCCACCGGTGACTACGAGCTGGTCTTCCATGCCGGAGAGTATCACGCGCACCACAACCATGATCGCCCATCCGGCCCGTTCCTGGGCTGCATCCCGATCCGCTTCACCATGGCCGCTGATGATCATTATCATGTGCCTCTGCTGCTCTCCCCCTATGGATACTCGACCTACAGGGGCAGTTGACCGTGGGCCCGCATGCTGCACTCTCTTCGTGACACGCTCGTGATGGCAGCGTCCTGACATGCTGAGTGCTCTGGATGCCGCAATTCTCTGGGACTGGCTCGCCCTCGCCGCCCGCTGGCTGCACATCATCACCGCCATGGCATGGATCGGATCCTCGTTTTACTTCATCGCCCTCGATCTCGGTCTCAGGAAACCGCATGGTCCCGCCGAGGGTGTCCATGGTGAGGAGTGGCAGGTGCATGGTGGCGGCTTCTACCATATCCGGAAGTATCTCGTGGCTCCCCCGGCCATGCCCGATCACCTGACCTGGTTCAAATGGGAGAGCTACTCGACCTGGCTGTCGGGTCTGGCCCTGATGATGATACTCTACTGGGCTGGTGCCGAGTTCTATCTCATCGATCGCACCAAGCTGGATCTGGAACTCTGGCAGGCGATCGGGATGTCCGCCCTCTCCCTGACCATCGGGTGGCTGGTCTACGATTCCCTGTGCAAGAGCAGGCTTGGCAACAACCCGACGGCGTTGATGGTCCTGCTCTTTGTCCTGCTGGTGGCCATGTCCTGGGGGTATGACCAGATCTTCACCGGTCGCGCCGCCCTGCTGCATATCGGTGCTTTCACCGCAACGATCATGACTGCCAATGTCTTTCTCGTCATCATCCCCAACCAGAAGGTCGTCGTTGCCGATCTCAAGGCCGGCAGGTCACCCAACCCCGAATTCGGCCGTATCGGCAAACTCAGGTCGACCCACAACAACTATCTCACCCTGCCGGTCATCTTCCTGATGATCTCCAACCACTATCCGCTGACCTTCGCCACCGAGTACAACTGGATCATCTGCTCGCTTGTCTTTCTCATGGGCGTCACCATCCGGCACTATTTCAACACCCTGCACGCCCGGAAGGGGTCCCCCCACTGGACATGGGCCCTGACCGCCCTCATTTTCATTGTCATCATGTGGCTCTCGGCCCTTGCCCCCCCGGGCGCCGATGCCGTCACCGATGAGACCCTCGCCGACGCCACTGCCTTCCATGCCGCGCCAACCGAGCTCGCCATGCTGCATTCGGTTGTCGAGACGCGCTGTGTTGTCTGCCACAGCACCACGCCGAGTTGGGGCAATCTGCAATGGCCGCCCAAGAACATCATTCTTGAGACCGAGGACCAGCTCCTGCAACTCGCCCGCGAGGTCTATCTGCAGTCCGGCATGTCCGTGGCCATGCCGCCCGCCAACCTGACCGGCATGCTTCCCGCCGAACGGGCCCTCGTGCGCGCATGGCACAAGAATCTCCGCCGCGGCGAATTGGACCCAATCAGCGGGGATTCGGGCCCAAGTTCGGCGCAGTGAGCAATCTGCTTCTGTCTGTTGAACGTCAATCCGGGTGATCACTGCACGCCAC
This sequence comes from Paracoccaceae bacterium, assembly GCA_965215545.1. Classification (GTDB taxonomy): domain Bacteria; phylum Pseudomonadota; class Alphaproteobacteria; order Rhodobacterales; family Rhodobacteraceae; genus MPNP01. The sequence goes on along the minus strand of OZ244066.1, from coordinate 1,362,590 downwards.
ACCCAATGACAGCGTCTGGTCCGGGAGTGCCAACCCTCCCATCATTCGCGGCCCCAGAGCCGTCGAAGAGACTGGATACGGAACCATGGCCCGTGAAAGCCGATATCCTCAGCAAACATGCAGAACGACAGGCGAATGATGGACTTGCGTGACCCGCTGTGCATCATGGTGCTGCATCACTTGGTGCGCACCCTGTATCGGACAATTGGCGGCTTGCCTCATCGTTACGACCTTGACCCGCTCTACCAGACAGCCTGGGGGCTGGCCATGGACCCATCTCCAGCAAGTGGATTGTCTTCCGGCCGGATCTCCATAATGTTCGGGCCTATTCCGGCCACACAGTTGGAATCCGTACCATGACCATCATCTCAGACAGGCCCCCTGTCACCTGGCGATCTCTGCCCGTCTGGAAAGCGGCATCCATCAACACCCTGTGGTGTCTGCTCGGGTGCTCAATCGGTGACTTTGGCACCATCCTGTTTTTTCAGCTCACCGGCATCCCGTGGAGCACCCTGGCCATCATGACACTGGCCATCATCAATGGCATCCTGACCTCAATCCTGCTTGAGACCCTGATCCTTGCCCGGCAAATGCCCCTCAAACACGCCTTCCAGACGGCCATAGGCATGTCGCTGGTCTCCATGCTCGCCATGGAAATTGCCATGAATGGCACGGATGTTCTCCTGACAGGTGAGGCCCGACTGACACCCACCGTCATTCCCATCATGCTGCTCGTCGGCTTCCTGACCCCTCTGCCCTACAACTACTGGCGCCTGATGCGCCATGGCAAGGCATGCCATTGAGAGGGCCCGACGCGCGACGCGCCCCTCTGGATGTCTCCTGTCGACTTGATGACACTGATCTTTCCGCGATCAATTGTCACAAACACCGCCAGCACGAGAACGACGCACTTGAGATGCCGGGCATGAGGATTCGCTCCAATCCTGTTCATCCCATCTGCAGGGATCGTGATGATCACGCCATGGATCGGTCTGGAAATCGCCAAACGTATGTTTGCACAAGGCGACAACGCACACAGCTCTTTCGCATGTGTTCCGATCCCGGTTCGGGATCCGGTCTTTCACGATCCCCGTGACGGCTCACATCCTGGCATCGGGCGGCCTATCCGCCGCCCACATCTCCGGCTTGAGCCGGGGATCGGGTTGCGGTTCAGAGTGGTGCAGGGGCCTCGAGATCATCCCGAAACCGGTTGATCTGGTGCATACGCTCATGCAGGACCGTCACAATGCCGATGTCGCCATTGGAGAGATACCGCCAGTAGACAAAATGCCTCTCGTATCGAAAGAAGAAGCCTGCAACGCCAAATTCGGCGGGAACAGGTTTCGACAGGACCTTGTGTACCGCGATCCCATCGAAGGTGGCAAACAGTCCCTTGATGTACTGCGCGGCCTGCTCATCTCCCCATCTGTCGCGGGCGTAGGCATATATCTCGTCGAGACGGTGGGAGGCCGCCTTTTGGATACGGATGGAGGGCAAACGATCAGAGCCTGTTCCGTTCGATTATATCGGCTGCTGTCAGCAGCTCGTAACTCTCCTCTGGTGCAGAATAGGCATGGACCAGTTCCATTTTCAGGCGGTTGAAGATTTCGTTATCCACCCGTTCCCTGTCCCGACGGATCAGATCTCGGATGTATTCACTGACGTTCTCGTAGGTTCCGTCTTCACCCGTGTTCGCCGCAACGAAATCCCTCAACGCAACGCCGATGCGGACGGTCATGGTCGTCGTACGCGCCATGATGATGACCCCTGTACTGCAAATGTATTCAAAATAATTATTAACCAATACAATGCAAGCAGTTCCCCGAGCGCAAGCTTTCGCGCTTGGGCAACTGCCAACTCCCACGTGTCAGTGAGCCGTGTGCGCGGAGTGTCTCCGCATGACAGCGCGGGTAAGCAGGACCTCAACGACCATGATGTTCTCCGCATCGGCCCTGTTGGTGGTGCGGTGCTGGGGGAGAGTGTCTTGAAACCATACGATCGGATTGCAAACCCCGAGCGGCACGTGCCCGCGTAACCAGCTGGATCAGGCGGCCAGTGGCCGGGAGACCGCCAACGTTGCACGCCAGGGCCGCCCGAACAGGCGTGTCGACCGGGGATCTGACTCCCGGCCCTTCAAGATCTTCGGCAGCGGCCAGTCCGTAGGGTCCGGCTGCAAACCGCGCGTGAGGGTCTGGCGGGCGGCATTGAAGACAATCGCAGGGTGCTCATCGGCCGGATCCGGTCCGGGATTGCCTCCATGAAAATGGCCGGACCGTCTGCGGCCCGGAGACATGTCGTCCTCGCTGACTCAACGAAGTCCAATCTGCCGGGTTTTTGTGAAATCTGCTCCCTGCGTGATATCGGTGTGGTCATCACCGACGACAGCACTGATCCAGATCTGGCAAGGGGCGTTGGAACATAATATGGTACGGATGTCTTGATCGCAAGAACCCGGACTGCCAGTTGATGCGCCCCCGATTCCGCCTTCTCGCCGATGATCTTTCCGGTGCATTGGACAGTGCTGTGGCCTTTGCCGATCAAGGAAGCGGACGTGATCTTTCCGTCTCCACAACCTTCCCGGCTGACGACAGCGTGGCCTGCAACCTGGGAACGCGTGATCTGGGGACAGGGCAAGCCAGGCAGCACTTCAACCGTGCGCTCCCCTGGCTTCTGGAGGCCAGGCATCCCTTCGTGAAGATCGACAGCCGACTTCGTGGGCATGTCGCCGAAGTCCTGCGCACTGTCACTGATCACCATCCCCGCATTGTCGTCACGCCGGCTGCCCCATCCCACGGCCGTATCGCAATGAATGGTCTGGCCCAGACTGTCATGGATGCGGACACCATCCAGACGGAACCGATCAATCTTGTCTCGGAACTTGAAGTCCGCGGAGCAAGTCTTGCCCGGCGCCAGCCGGGTGAGAGTCCCACCGGCCCGCTCACATGGTACGATGCCAGGACCGAGAATGATCTCGATGCGATCGTGGCGGCCGTGAAGGCGACGGGCCGGCCGACGCTCCTTTGCGGTTCGTCGGGCCTCGCTGCTGCACTCGCGCGGTCAGAGGGCCTGTCGCCACTTCGGGTCAATCAGGTGCCAGGCCCACTGATCATGGTTGTCGGAACAGCCCATGCCACATCGACAGCCCAGCTCATGGCATTCAATGCAGCGCGGCCGGGTCATCACTTCGTCAGCCCGTCATGGTCACGGTTGCCGGGGATTCGACCGCTCGTCGTGACAGCATCCATTCCGAATGGAGCAGATTCTTCTGTCGCACGCAGATGTGTGGACACCATGCTTGCTCGGATCACCACCGAGCCGCCACCGGGAACGGTTTTCGTGACCGGCGGTGCAACTCTCGAAACACTGTGCCGTCATCTTGATGCCCGCTCCATATGCCTGACAGGTCTCTTCGCGCCCGGCGTCTCCGTCGGCTGCTTCGCGAACGGGCGGTGGAAGGGCAGTGTCCTCATCGCCAAGTCGGGCGGCTTCGGAGAAGACCAACTTCTCCTCGACATTGCAGATGCGGCAGCCGGAATATAGTGAAACATCCTGATTGTCTCTGATAGGGTATGGCCAGCCCTTTCGAATCGCAGGGTTTGCAGGGCGGTGAGATGGTCTGGAACAGGCCACCCGTTGTGGGGAGAATCGATTGAAAACCTTCTGCATCAGCATGGGAGATCCCGCCGGGATCGGGCCGGAAATTATCGTCAAGGCCATGGAGATGCTTCGAAACCGCAGCAACGGAACAGCCATGCGCGTGTTTGCCATTGGCTGCCGCAAGGCACTCGAGCAGGCCGCCGCCGGTCTTGATGCCGGGACGCCCCGCGTGTTGCAGGCCGTCGATGAGTGCAGAGGCCTTGAACTGGCGATTCTTCCTGTCGAGGAGCAGCTGCCGACACCGGAACCCGGCAAGGTCAGTGTCGTGGGTGGAACCTTTGCGTTTCGTGCGGTTGAGGAGGCGGTCAAGCTGGCCCTTGACGGACGCGTCGATGGTCTTGTCACGGCTCCGTTGAACAAGGAGGCGCTGAACCTCGCAGGCCATGCCTATGCAGGCCATACCGATATGTTGGCCGAGCTGACGGGTTGCAAGGGAACGGTCATGATGCTTGCACATGGAACCTTCCGCGTCACACATCTGACCACCCATGTGCCTCTGGCCGATGTGGCAGGATTGCTGACACCGGAACGGCTTGATCGCGTTCTGACATTGACCTTCCAGGCTCTCGACCAGATTGGTATTGATCGGCCCCGGGTGGCAGTGGCAGCATTGAATCCGCATGGCGGCGAAGGGGGTATTTTTGGCCGCGAGGATATTGACGTCACGAAACCGGTTGTGGACCGCTGGTGTCGTCGTGGCTACCATGTGCAGGGTCCGATACCCGGCGATACGGTCTTTGTGAAACTCAAGGGTCGCAGGTTCGATGCCGTTGTGGCGATGTACCACGATCAGGGTCATGTCCCGGTCAAATTGCTTGGTTTCAGCACCAATCCCGAGACCGGTGCATGGGACTCCATGAACGGTGTCAATGTAACCCTCGGTCTGCCGATCATTCGGACCTCGGTTGACCATGGGACGGCGTTTGACATTGCCGGTCGCGGCATTGCCAACGCAGACAGTCTTGCTGAAGCCATCGATTATGCCAACCTGCTGGCCGGATCACGTGATCAGGCCGGCGACCGATCCTGTCTCCGGCCAGAGACAGCAGAATAAGTTTGAGGAGCAGATCATGCAGACAGCCACTCCCGAGAAGGACAATTACGTCAATGGAACATTCGTTGCGGGTTCACAGCATCACAGCGTCATCAATCCGGCAACAGGGCAGGAATTTGCCGAGGTCACGCTCGCCGATGCCAGCCTGACCGAGGAGGCGATTGCAGCCGCCCGCAGGGCGCAACCCGCCTGGGCCCGGCTTGCACCCCTCGAGCGAGCCTCGTACATGCAGCGGATTGCTGGGATCATCGATGCGAAGCATGAAGAGCTGGCCCGCCTGATTGTCAGCGAACAGGGAAAGCCCATCGCCGAAGCCCGCGGCGAAACAGCGGGAACAGCGGAATTTTTCCGATTCTTTGCAGAATATGCCCGCCGGATCGAGGGCGAGATCCTGCCATCCGACCATGCCGGGGAACAGATCTGGATCCAGCGTGTCCCCGTCGGGGTCGTTGCCGCGATCATCCCCTGGAACTACCCGCTGGCCCTTGTCGCGCGGAAGGTCGCTCCTTCCATGATCACCGGGAACGCCATCGTGCTCAAATCCCATGAGGACACACCTCTTTCCGCACTGGCCATGGCACGGATCTTTGAACAGGCCGGGGTTCCCCCGGGTGTGATCAATATCATCTCCGGGATCGGTTCCGTGGCCGGCGAAGTGCTGTGCACATCCGAGCAGGTTGACCTGATTACCATGACCGGCAGTGTTCCGACGGGCAAGCGGATCATGCGTAACGCATCGAATAATCTGACACCTGTCTCGCTTGAACTCGGCGGCAAGGCCCCCTTCATCGTCATGGCCGATGCCGATCTTGATCTCGCTGTTGGCTCGGCGGCCACATCACGCTACATGAACTGTGGCCAGGTCTGCATCTGCAACGAGCGGACCTATGTCGAGAGGCCGGTCTACGAGGAATTTGTCACACGGTTCATTGCCGCCACCAAAGCCCTGCGCATTGGTGATCCCATGGCGGAAACGACGGATCTTGGCCCGAAAGTCAATCTTGCTGAACTGGAAAAGGTCGAAAAGCGTGTCGATGCTGCCGTCGCTGCCGGCGCGGAGATCCTCTATGGCGGCGGCCGGACGGCGGGCATGGACGGAGGATACTACTACAACCCGACAGTCATTGGCGGCGTGACCGGCACGATGCCGATCATGCAGGACGAGACATTTGGGCCCGTGATTCCGATCGCTCCCTTCGACAGTTTCGAAGAGGTCGTCGGCGAGGCCAACAATTCAAGATACGGCCTCTCTGCCTATCTTTTTACCAATGACCTCAAACGCGTCATGCAGGCAGTGAACGCGATTGAATTTGGTGAACTCTTCATCAATCGGATTGGGCCCGAAAGCCTGCAGGGATTCCATGTGGGGTATCGCAACAGCGGACTTGGCGGTGATGATGGGATCCATGGCCTCGAGACATACCTGCGCAAAAAGACCGTCTATGTCAATTATTCCGATGGGCCCACCACGGGACTCATGCCCTACGGAAAATAGGGACGGCTGCTCGCAACAACCGGTTGCCCCTGCAACTTTCGGGCCATCGGTCCGTTGCACTTGCCCTGTCGTGGCACGGGGAAATGACTCCCGGACTGCAAGAATACAGCCGGACTGAGGGGAAGGGGACGATTGGCAAATCCGGCCATTGTGAAGATTGGGATCAAGGCCCAGTTTCACGTGCCTGACGAATTCAGGGTCCTGAACAGGAATGGCACGCGAGGTTGCAAGGAGGGAGTGTCATGATCGCTGGCCGACCGGCCCGAAGGCGGCCACAGTCTCGACAACGAAAGCCCGAGACGGCCCTGCCATTGCTGCCTACCCCCAGACCGTCCATGCATGCGGTCGTCCTCCCGTGACCCTCCATCGCGAGAGGTCGCGTGCCAAATCCCAACCTCCCCTCTCTCTTTGGGGCCACCGGCGCCCCGGTAACTGACACCTGCCACGGAGGACCGCATCCGGGATGATCCCGCCAAGGGCTGGAGTCCTGACCCGATCGCGGGGACGCAGGGACGGTCCACTGTTGTCGAGCCACGGAGCGTGGGGCAATGGGCAGCCTGGGGGCGGCAATCCCACCAATACGGTTTGAGGATGGAGTTTCCGGGAGTTACCCCTCGCTCGGGCTCCACCATCCCTCCGGTTGACCCTCGGCCGTTGCACCTCAGACTGGAAGTGGGTCTCATGATGGATAATGGGGTCATTTCGAAGGCCAGAATGGACCGGATTCCGCCCACCCTGCGGCCAAGGTCTGCGGGCCCGCCAAGGGTGCTGCGGGCCTGTGATGAAGGCCCTTGCAGCGATATCCTGCACGCAGCCGGAGTCGATCCGATGTACGCCCTTTGCCGTGCACTGTAGTGGCCAAGACGCTGGGATGTGTCCAGATCGGGCGCATACACCGACCGAGCAAACGAAAGGGGCGGCGCACCCACCCCCTCGTGTCTGATTCCCGCTTTCGGCGGGCAGCGATCCCGGGACAGGCCCGGGCCGTATCTGGGGTCAAGATAGATCTTCCGGATGGCGCTGTCAAGCGCGGAGGCCCATGTCGGGATGCGGCAACGCCGTCTACACCCACGACACGATGGCGTCGAAGTCGTCCGGAGGCACCCGCGGCACGGGGCGGTCCACAAGATGCCAGCGACTCACGGCAACCGTGGTGGGGTGAGTGCAGATCAACCAGGAGCGTTGGCCGGTGGCCGGATTGATGATGGGATAGGCCATGGAATTGTCCGGTTGGGATTTTGTTGTGAGAGGCAGAACCGCAACGCAGCCGTGGAGCCGGGCCCGTTTCGACAGAATCACGACAGGACGGCGTCTGTCTGTACTTGGATCTCCGCACGGGTTTTACCTTCCGGCAACATTTTACCCGTTATGAGGTGTAGCACGTGGCCGGTATGCAAAGCCTCGATCTGGTACACAGGCAGAGGGTGGTTTCGCCTATTCCGACAAAGCATTGAGCGCCATCGCTGACTTTCTGGGCCATCTCATGGAGATGAATGCAATCGGCCTTGGGTGGCTCGATGTCTTCATCGCCACGCAAGCGCAACAGCATGTCGACCAGTACCTCGAGGTCAGTGGGCAGCGTGTTGGTGCCGGGGTCAGGAATGCCGCCGGCCAGGATGGCCTTGAGCCGATCGAGGGCGGCCCGCAGGCCCGACGACATCGCTGCCGATCAGCGTCTTGAAGGTCTCGGTGTCGACAAGGCCGAACTCGGTGCGGTTGACAAGCATGGGGGATGGCCTCGGTCTCAGGTGGAGTGTGGATCGGACGATACACTTGAGGGCCGGGCGGTCATTGACGGGTGCAGGGTGAGGTGACCTGTGTCGGAAACCAGGGCGATGGCAATGCCTGCGTCCCGGCAGCGCTGGGCCATCTGCTGGGCGAGGGTCTCCGTGACAGGATGGTTCGGGACCGCGGCCAGCAAGAGATCCGCACCTTCGGTCTTGGAACCGTTCATCAACATGCCCACCGCCTCACAGAGACCGCGGCGCAATTTGGATGTCTGCCCCGGGTGCTTCGTGTTGAGAACGCCGCCCTTGGTCTCGACCCAGACACAGTCCCCGTCGATATCGGCCACCACATCGCCCTGGCCGGACTTGAAGTCCACCTCGAGGGTGTGGGGGCCACGGGTGTAGCGGCCGCCCACCCTCGTTTGTCCCCATCCATCAATCTTCACGAACCCCTGGGCTGTCAGCCAGCCACCGATGTCGAATTGCTTGGCATGTTGGCCATCGGGTGACATGCGGGCCGTCGGGGCCCCTGCATTGAACAGCCACTGGGTCACGGCCAGCATGACCGCCGCCTCATGGAGATGCCGTTCCCTGGGACCCTCACAGGCGTGTCTGCGTGAGTCCGGGGGTGTCTTCTCGATGACGAGGTCTGCAAGGGGCATGGGTGGTCTCCGACCAAGTGGGATGCCGGGTGGCAAGGGTAGCAGAGGGACCGGCGATTGACAAAGGCTGCCGGGGCACCGCATTTGCATGCGACTCCTCATTGTCCTATGACCCGTTGGGTCTTGGTGCGCTTGTGGGTTTTCGGGTCCGGCGTGGTCCTGCTGTGTCGGCGTTGCACCGGTGCCATGGTGAATGACTGGATTGTTCGGGACGGTGCATGCGTTTTTTGAGCCGAAGCCTGGTCGGGCTGTTCCTTCTGGGGGCTACGCTGGGCATCATCGCTGTTGCGCTCCAGAATGTCCTTGATGCCATCGAGGACCGGGCATCGCGGGAGACACGCGGCAGACCCCAAACGGAACGGGTCTACGCCGTCCGGGTGATCCCGGCAGCAATGACCAGTATCAAACCCCATATCACGGCGTTTGGGGAGATCCAGAGCCGACGCACACTGGAACTCCGGGTACCGATCAGCGGCACAATCCTTGAACTGTCACCGAATTTTGTCGAAGGCGGTGTCCTTGAGGAAGGTGAGGTCATCCTGCGCATTGATGCGACGAATGCCGAGGTCGAGAGTCAGTTTGCCCTTGTCGACCGGAATGATGCCGAGGTCGAGGTCGCCGAATCTGTCCGGGCCCTGGCCTTGGTTGAGAACGAACTTGCTGCCGCCCGGGAACGGGAAATCCTCCTCAAGCAATCCTATGACCGCCAGTTCGAGTTGTGGGAGCAGGAAATCGGCACGCGTGATGCGGTTGAGACGGCGGAGCTGGCCCTGACGAGTGCTCGGCAGTCGATCCTGGCGATCCAGAAGTCCATTGCCCAGGCTGAATTGCGAATTGATCAGGCCCGGTCCCTGCTGGAGAGACGGGAGATTGCCCTGGCGGAAACCCGGCGCAAACTTGAGGACTCCAGTCTCGAGGCTGAATTCTCCGGCACTCTCAGTGGCATCAGCCTCGTGCAGGGCGGCCTCGTGACAGCGAACGAGCGGATCGGAACCCTGATTGATCCCGGAGCCCTTGAGGTGGCCTTCAAACTCTCGAACACCCAGTACCGTCGGCTGTTGGACAGCAACGGCAGACTGCTACCCATTGATGTCAATGTCAGCCTGGAACTGGCGGGAGGCACGGCACCGGCCCGGGGACGGATTGTCCGCGAGGGCGCGGCGGTTGTGGAGGGCCGGACCGGACGCCTGCTCTTTGCGGCGCTGCCCGACAGTGGGCGGATTGGCCTGAAACCGGGTGATTTCGTCACGGTGACAATTGAGGAGCCTGAACTGCGCGGGGTGTTGGCATTGCCCGCAGCAGCCATTGATTCATCGAACCGGCTGCTGGTGGTCGATGAGGAGAATCGACTGGCGGATGCCGAAGGTGATCTGCTGCGCCGCATGGGAGACGAGATCATCGTGCGGGCGGGCCCGGAGCTGGACGGTCGGCTGATCGTGGCCGAGCGGACACCCCTGATCGGGGCTGGCAGCCTTGTCAAACCCATCCTCCCCGACCAGAGTACGATCGACTCCCAGCCAGCCCCGGCCATGGTTGCGTTGAGCGAGGAGGAGCGGGGGAAGCTCATCGCCATGGTTGAAGCCAATGCGTTCATGCCCGATGGGGTCAAGAAACGCATTCTCGAACAGTTGCAACAGCCCGAGGTCCCGCAGGACATGCTCGACCGCTTGCGCTCGCGATCCGGCGGCTGAGATGACCGAACCGTCCCGATCGTCGTCGCTCCTGCATCCGGTCCTGGTGTATTTCACCCGCCATCGGACTGCGGCCAATCTGATCATGGTGCTGGTGCTGGCCCTCGGCACCCTGTCCTATGGGCAGATCCGCTCGCAATTCTTTCCTGACATCATCATCGAAAGCGTCGACGTCCGGGTCAACTGGGACGGAGCGGGTGCTGAGGACATCGACTTTGCCATCGTCCAGCTGCTCGAGCCGGTCCTGCTGGCGGTGGAAGGGGTCTCCTCGACCTCATCAGTCTCCAGTGAGGGCCATGCCCGCATCACTCTCGAGTTCGAGCCGGGCTGGGACATCATGCGGGGTGTCGATGATGTCCGGGCCGCGGTCGATGCGACAACCGGACTGCCGGATGATGTCGATGAGCCGGTGGTGCGGCAGAATGCCTGGCGGGACCGTGTCACCGATGTCGTCATCACGGGGCCTGTCTCCGTCCAACTGCTGGGCAGGTACGTGGACGAATTCATTGTGCGACTCTTTGGTGCCGGTGTCACGCGCTCGACAATCCGGGGGATCGAGGCCCCGCTCACCGTCATCGAGGTGCCGGAAAAGGAACTCGTCCGGAACGACATTTCCCTGCGGGACATCGCCACGGCAGTGGGCGAAGAGGCCGAAGCGGATCCCTCCGGGGAAATTGCCAGCGCGGCGGCACGGGTCCGGACCGGAGAGGAAAAGCGCACGGTTGAGGAGATCGAATCCATCGCCCTGCGTTCCTTCCCGGATGGCTCACGATTGTATGTCGGTGACGTCGCCCGGATCCATGTGGAAGGCATCGATCGGGGTCGGGCCTATTTTGTTGATCAGGATCCGGCCGTCTCCATCCGCATCGACCGGACTGATCGGGGGGATGCCATTGCCCTGCAGCGGCAGGTCGAGGATGTGGCCGCGGAACTCATCCGGGAACTGCCTCCCGGCGTGTCAATCGATCTGATCCGCACCCGCGCCGAGTACATCACGGGTCGTCTGAACATCCTGCTCGAAAACGGAGCTCTTGGCCTCACCCTGGTCGTGGCACTGCTGTTCCTGTTCCTGAATGCCCGCACGGCCTTCTGGGTTGCCGTCGGGATTCCAACCGCCATGATGGCGGCTCTCGCCATGATGTATGCCTTCGGCTACACCCTGAACATGATCTCGTTGTTTGCGCTGATCATCTGCCTTGGTCTTGTGGTCGATGATGCCATCGTTGTGGGTGAGCATGCGGATTTTCGAGCCCGCCATCTCGGCGAGGCCCCGGGAACGGCTGCCGAGAATGCCGCCACGCGGATGTTTGCACCAGTCTTTGCGGCCACCATCACCACGATCATTGCCTTTTTTTCGATCACGGCGGTGGGCGGACGGTTTGGCGACCTGCTTGCCGACCTGCCGTTCACGGTCATTGTTGTCCTTGCGGCATCGCTGCTTGAGTGTTTCATCATCCTGCCCAATCACATGAAGCATGCCCTGGCCCATTCGGCCAGACAGCACTGGTATGACATGCCCTCCACACTCTTCAATCGTGGCTTCCGCTGGTTCCGGGACAGGGTGTTCCGCCGCTTCATCGCCGGCGTGATCACCTTTCGCTACCCGGTGATCGCTGGCCTGATCCTCCTGCTGGCCGGCCAGGTCGCGATTGTCATCAAGGGCGAAGTCCCGTGGCGGTTCTTCAATGCCCCCGAACAGGGCTCCATCAGCGGCAACTTTGCCATGGTACCCGGTGCCACCCGTTCGGACACGCTGGACATGATGCGTGAAATGCAACGGGCCACCCGGGTGGTCGGCGCGAACCTGGCCACCGAGCACGGCATCAATCCGGTCACCTATGTCGTTGCCGAGGTTGGTGGCAACACCGGTCGGGGGCTGCCTGGCGCCTCAACCATCGACAGGGATCTCCTGGGTTCCGTCGCCATCGAACTCATCGATGCTGATCTCAGGCCCTATTCCTCCTTCGAGTTCGTCGCCGCCCTCCAGAGCGAGGTGCGGCGCCATCCCCTGCTCGAGACATTGAGTTTCCGGGGGTGGCGGGGCGGCCCCGGCGGTGATGCCCTGAGCGTCAATTTCTTCGGCGCCTCGGCCAACAGTCTCAAGGATGCCGCCGAGGCCCTCAAGTCCGAACTGGCCCGCTATCCGGAGGTTTCCGCCGTGGAGGACGACCTGGCCTATGACAAGGCCGAATTGATCCTTGCCCTGCGGCCCCAGGGTGAGGCCCTTGGCTTCACCATCGATGGGGTGGCCGGGGTCCTCAAGAATCGGCTTGGCGGCGTGACTGCAGCCTCCTTTCCGGATGGCGCCCGCACCAGTGAAATCCGGGTCCAGCTTCCGGAGGCTGAATTGACGGCGGATTTCCTCGAGCGCAGCGTCCTTCGCACCGGTGCCGGTGAATACGTGCCGCTGGCCGATATCGTCAGTGTCACCGAGCGCAAGGGGTTCTCCACCGTCCGGCGCCAGAACGGTATCCGGCTGGTCGCTGTCACTGGTGACATCTCGGAAGACGACCCCCAACGGGCCGAAGACATCAGTGCAGAGATTGAGGCGGTGATCATCCCCGCCATCGAGGAACGGTTCGGTGTCAGTGCGAGTTTTGCCGGTCTGGCCGAACAGGAGCGCGACTTCTTCGCCGATGCCCGGTTCGGCTTCACCCTCTGCATGATCGGCATCTATCTCACTCTGGCATGGATTTTCTCGAGCTGGACCCGTCCGCTCGTGGTGCTTGCCGCCATCCCCTTTGGTCTCACAGGGGCCATCCACGGCCACCTGATGTGGGATGTGCCGCTCTCGATCTTTTCCATCATCGGCTTGATCGGCCTGGCCGGCATCATCATCAACGACTCCATCGTTCTCGTCTCGACAGTGGATGAGCATGCCCGGAAACAGGGCCTTATCCCTGCCATCATCAACGGCACCACCGTCCGCCTGCGGCCCGTCCTCCTGACCACCTTGACAACGGTCCTGGGGCTCCTGCCGCTCCTGTACGAGACATCGCAGCAGGCCAGTTTCCTCAAACCCACCGTCATCACCCTCTGCTATGGTCTTGGCTTCGGGCTGGTCCTCGTGCTCCTGCTGGTTCCAGCCCTGCTTGCCGTTCACGCCGACATCACCCTGCGCATCGTCTCCCTCCGGCGTGCGCTCCGGACCGGTCGGCGGGAACGGGCCATCTTTCTGCCCGTGTTGCTCGCTCTCGCCAGCGGCGTGGCGCTCTTTGGTGCCACCCTGGGTCACACACTGCTCCGTGGCAGCCTCCCGGACATCCTCGCCTCCATCCTGTCGCCAGCACTCCCGGTTCAACTGGCAGCTCTGACCCTTTTCCTGGCGGGACTTCTGGTCATCTGCCTGGCGGCGCTCCTGTTGGGCTGGGCACTGGCTGCCCTTGGCCGCGGTGCTACCGATCAGGCCCCGGGATCGGGACCATTGACAGTCACTGACTCATGACCGATAGCGCGGGGTCTGGCCGCAACACCCGTTGTGGTGGGTCCCGCCAAACTGCATGGCAACGGACCAAGGTTTCAGGCAATCTGCAGGAGATGCTCCGATGAACCCGGAAAATGGCAACGCATTTGATACCACGGAACAGGAAGACCTGATTCTCGATGCCCTTGACAAGTGGCTTGAGCGTGATGTCCGGCCCCACGTCCTGCGCCTTGAGCATGCCGATGAATACCCCCACGAGATGGTCGAGCAGATGAAGGATCTCGGTCTCTTCGGGGCGACGATCCCCGAGGCCTACGGCGGCCTGGGCCTTTCCGCCACAAGTTACGCACGCATTGTCGAGCGGATCTCAACCGTCTGGATGTCCCTTTCAGGGATCATCAACAGCCACCTGATCATGGCCGCCTGTGTCACACGGATGGGAACAGAGTCCCAGAAGGCGGCCTGGCTTCCCCGTTTTGCCACGGGTGAATTGCGTGGCGGGCTGGCCCTGACGGAACCGGATGCGGGAACGGATCTGCAGGCGATCCGGACCCTCGCGGTCCGCAAGGGTGATGCCTATGTCATCAATGGCACCAAGACCTGGATCTCCAATGGCATCGAAGGCTCCTGCTTTGCCCTGCTGGTCAAGACCAACCCCGACGCCAAACCACACCACAAGGGCATGTCGATGTTCATTGCCGAGAAAGGAGGCGGATTCACCGTCTCGCGGAAACTGGAAAAGCTCGGCTACAAGGGGATTGACACCGCCGAACTGGTCTTTGTCGACTACACCGTTCCAGCCGATCACCTCATTGGCCTCGACGAGGGTCAGGGGATGCAAACTGCACTGGGCGGCCTCGAACTGGGCCGTGTCAACATCGCCGCCCGCGGCTGCGGCGTGGCTGCCGCAGCCCTCAATGACAGCGTGGCCTACGCCCAGACCCGCCAGACCTTTGGCAAGCCAATCGCCCAGCACCAGGCAATCCAGCTGAAACTCGGAGAGATGGCCACCAAGGTGCAGGCAGCCCGCCTGTTGACCTATGATGCCGCCCGCGCCTACGACAGCGGCCAGCGCTGCGACATGGAGGCCGGCATGGCCAAGTACTTTGCCTCCGAGGCTGCCATCGACAACACGCTGGAAGCCATCCGGATCCACGGTGGCTATGGCTATTCCAGGGAATTCCACGTCGAGCGGTATTTCCGCGACGCCCCCCTCCTCTGCATCGGCGAGGGAACCAACGAGATCCAGCGCATGATCATCGCCAGGCAACTCATCGAGCGCAATCCGGTCTGAGCGGCTCGGGCAGACAAGGAACCGGGACCCGATGCGGGCAGACCCGGTCCATGGGCCAGGGTCCGGGAACAACCCCTTCTGCCTGGACCCAATCAGGCTCGGGCGTCCTGAACACCAATCTTGCCAGACACCTGAATATGGGGCAGGCTACGGCTGAGCGCAGAATATCACTCGAAGCCGATCCGATGCACTGTTCCCGCCACCGCTGTGACTGTTGCACCTCAGAGCGGCACGGGGTTTTTGTGCAGGACAATTTTGACTTTGCAACTGTCTGATTACGGCAATGAACGAACAGTCCGGGAGAGCCCGGGTCCGGTCGATCGGGGATGGAGTCGCTGCCCATCCGGACCCGGGAGGGACTTGGGCGCCGGGGTGGGATCAGGCGGTGATGAAGCCGAAGATCGTGAAGCCGAGGGCGACAATGGCGAGCATGGCGAAGATCAGGCGGATCTCGCGCTTGGCGGCGGCTTCGCGATACAGGGCCATATCCTCGCGCAACTTGGCCTGATCTGTCCGGAATCCCTCAAGGGTCGCAGTCAGGTTCGTCTGCAATCCGTTCATGCGTTCCTCCATCACGGCCACATGCCTGGCCAAGGTGTGCATGTCACGGGGACGGGATCCAGGCCGGCAGGATACAGCAGGCACCGCGGGCGGTCGATGGGATTGATTGCCGGGCGGGGCATGATCCAGGCCTCCTGGAAGCACGGGCACCGGCGGTTGGAAGAAATGGAAACATCTGGATCGCAACAAACACCAGATCAGCGATCTGGCGCAATATCCACTCCGTTTCCCGAACAGTTACGGTCAGGGAGAGCGGCAACACGGGGATGGCTCGACACCAACACCAACGATCGCCTCTGTGGGCGTCTTGCCCTCTCACCCGGATGCCACAGCCCGGATGCAGACCATCCGCGACCGTGCCCAAGGCCAGGGCATTGATGCCATCATCGAGGACCAGCCCCCGGATCTGTCACGGCACACCCATGACCTCCTGAACCAGCTGGCCCACCAAGGCACCGCCGTTCCGCTATTGCATCCGTTATTGCAGTCAGGGAGGGACTCCGTATTGATGGTGCACCGGACACACCGACCCTGACTGCACCGCTCGCGACCCTGACCCCGGTGCCACTCCGAGGTGCAACGGTCGCAGCGGGCCCGCGTCGGGGACCTTGCAAGGGGCGTGGTTCCGAAAGGGAGTCAGGCAGTGTTGGGCCTGGTGTGGAGAGGACCGGTTGGAGGAATGAAGGTGTCGGCCTGCCGGTTCAGCCAGTCGTTGGTGAGGGCATCGACATCGATGAGGCGGCTGAATTCGACCCGGACATTGACCCAGCGGAAGCGAACTGAATTCATGATGATCTCGCGGTCGAGCTCGCGGTACCGGTCGATGACAGGTGAATTGTCGGCCAGGGCGGCAGGGCTGTGGGTGAAAGCCGCCGAGTCGATGGCGGCATTGGCCCAGAGAGTCTGACCGGCGCGTTGGTGGCAGCCGGTGATGGTGGAGTCCTGCAGTGTCCGTGCGTGGTCATCCGTGAAGGTCCGGGTGACACATTCGTGCTGGCAGTGGCATGCGAGGCGGCGGGCGACGGCGGCATCCAGGTCGCTCCGCGTCTGGATGATGGCGACCGTGTGGATGGAAAGATCGGAGAGGCAGGCGGCGTAGACAGCCCATTTTGATCGTTCGAGGGCCGGGGCGAATGTCGGATCACGGAAAATCTCGACATATTGACGGCCCATGCGGGTCTTGAGGTAGCCATACAGGGATGTCTGGGCGATATAGGCCGACCGGGTATGAATGAAGCGGATCAGATCATCGACAGTCCGGATATGCGTGGGGAACAGTCTCCGGCGGAGTGTGGTCCGCAACATGCGGGCAAATCCGGTGATATCACGAACATGCTGCTGGATGCCGTGCATGGCCATGCTCCTGTCTCCCCGGGTCCGGCGGGCAAATACATATTGCAAATTTTTCCACATTGGTATTATGACGATTTCGTGACGCCCGCTGTTGGTGTCACGGAACAGACAGCTAGGGAGGTAACATGGCTGCTGACACTTCTGTTGATCAACTCAAACGCAAGGTTCACTGGCTCAAGACCAGTCGGGTCACCGAGTGGGTCCTTGTACTTTGGGTTATCTTTGCGTTCGTCGTTCACTGGAATGCCCAGTCGCTCAACGACATGTCATTCCTTGGATTCCCGCTTGGCTACTATTTTGCCGTCCAGGGATCCCTGGCCATATTTGTCATCTTGATCTTCATCCAGAACGTCCTTCAGGACCGGATTGATGATGAAGCTGGTCTTGACCAGTAAGGGGGAATTACAATGGCTCTAAAAACTGGAAGCAGTGATTTTCTCGACAATCTGCCCAAGATATACGGCATGTATACGGGCGGATTTATCGTCTTCATTCTCATCATGGCCGTGCTTGAACAGGTGGGCGTTTCCGCTGATGTGATCGGCATCCTGTTCGTCGCCTTCACGGTCTTCATCTATGCTGCGATCGGCTGGCTCTCCCGAACAATGCAGGTTGACGCCTATTATGTGGCCGGTCGCCAGGTGCCACCGGTCTTCAATGGCATGGCCACCGCGGCTGACTGGATGTCCGGTGCGTCGTTTGTTGCACTGGCTGGCGGCATTTACTTTGGTGGTCATGGATATCTGGCATTTGTCGTCGGCTGGACCGGCGGTTATGTGCTCGTCAACTCACTGATGGCCCCATATCTCCGCAAATTCGGCTGTTACACCGTTCCGGATTTCATCGGAACACGCTACGGCGGCAATCTGGCCCGCTTCGTTGCGACCGTGATCCTCTTCGTGGCATCCTTCACCTATGTGACGGCCCAGATCAATGCTTCGGGAACGATTGCTGCCCGGGCCCTTCACATTCCGTTCGAAGTCGGTGTCTGGTTCGGCCTCCTTGGTATCCTGTTGTGCTCGATGCTGGGTGGTATGCGGGCTGTGACATGGACACAGGTTGCACAGTATATCGTGCTGATCATCGCCTACCTGGTTCCTGTGATCTGGATGTCCAATGTCCAGGGCTTCGGCATCATCCCGCACTTTGGCTACGGTGATGCTGTCCAGCGGATTGCCGAGCTTGAAGCCCAGCTCAATGTCGGAATCGCGGCCACCGAGTCGCCAGAGCTCAGGGGCGTCCGGATCCTGACGACGCCACACAACGAACCGGGAACGGGAATGGCCAGCTGGAAGTTCGTGACGCTTGCCTTCTGCATGATGACCGGAACGGCATCCCTGCCGCACATCCTGATGCGCTACTTCACGACACCTTCGGTGCGCGATGCCCGCAAATCGGTCTCCTGGTCGCTGCTGTTCATCTTCCTGCTGTACTTCACCGCACCGGCTCTGGCCACGCTGACGAAGCTGCAGGTCCTGGATCCGGAACTGGCAACCGGCATCATCGGCAAGTCGATCGAGGAGGTCCAGAATCTGGCCTGGGTCCAGAACTGGGCTGATGTCGGCTTCCTGGCCATCATTGATGCCAATGCGAATGGTCTTCTGGAGATCAATGAATTCTTCATGCGACCGGATATTGTCGTACTGGCAACGCCGGAGATTGCCGGACTGCCGTATGTGATATCGGGGCTGGTGGCCGCCGGCGGCATGGCTGCGGCCATGTCGACGGCTGATGGTCTGCTGCTGGCGATTGCCAACGCGCTGAGCCATGATCTGTATTACAAGATCATCGATCCCAATGCCGACACGCGAACACGGCTGATTGTGGCCCGAATCCTGCTCGTCGTTATCGGGATCCTGGCAGCGCTTGTTGCCAGTCTCCGCCTGACAGGAATCCTCGGGGCTGTAGCCTGGGCCTTCGACTTTGCGGCCTCGGGTCTGTTCTTCCCGCTGGTCCTCGGAGTCTGGTGGAAACGGGCCAACCGACAGGGCGCAATCGCCGGCATGGCGCTTGGCTTCCTGGCCGGCAGTGCCTATCTCTACTATGTCTACACTGGCGGAACGCCCTGGCTTGGCATCGATCATCTCAGATTTGCCATCATCGGCATGCCAGTGAGCCTGGTGGCCATGGTTGTGGTCAGTCTGTTGACCGAGCCGCCACCGCAGGAAGTCCAGGACATGGTGGATGAGGTGCGCAATCCGTTCGGCAAGACCGTCGTGAACTGAGTCGAGACCGGGACGCACCCAGTCCTTGCAATGATTGAAGGGGCGGGCTTGCCCGCCCCTTTTGATTCAGCCCTGTCGAGAGCGGATCCCGGGAGATCGAATCGTGGACTTTCCCCTGACAGCCGTCTTCCCGGTCCATGTGCTGGTCCTGGACTATGTCCTTGGCATGGTCATGTGGACACTGATCGGTCGGTTCGGAATGAATCTGTTCCTCCCTCTCGACAGTCCTTTTTTCTTCATGCGGGTGTTTGTCCGCATGACGGATCCGATCCTGCGGGTCTTCAGGCCAATCACGCCAAGCTTCCTCATGGAGCCACTGATTCCGCTCTTTGTTGCCTGGTTCTTTTTCATGACTCGTTTTTATCTGCTGCCCTGGATGCTGGGCTATTCCGTCATGGGGATGCTGTCCTTCCCGCTGGAGGGGGAAATCGCCGCCGGGTTGTACGAAATCTTCGGTGGCTAGATGGGATCTTCGGGGCGGGGTCGGGGAGTGCGGGCCTGTCCCCTGCAGTCAGCCCTCGACATTGAAGACAAGCGGCCGGACCTGATCAAAGACTCCACTGTTGCGCAGGCGGGCAAGGATCGGCTCGCTGACAGGGGCATCAACCGAGAGCAGGGCGATGGCATTCCCGCCCGCCTCCGAACGGCCAAGATGGAAATTGGCAATGTTGACCTGCGCCTGTCCGAGAATGGTCCCGAGCTGGCCAATCACGCCCGGCGTGTCTTCATTGGTGGTATAGAGCATGTGCTCGGTGACATCCGCGTCGATGTAGATACCCTTGATCTGGACAAAGCGGGGACGACCATCGGAAAACACCGTCCCGACGATCGAGCGCTCCCGGGTCTGGGTCTTGACACTGAGTTTCACATAGGCGTCAAAGACACCGGATTTGGACCGGGTCGTCGATGACACGACAATCCCCCGTTCCCTGGCCATGCTTTCGGCCGAGACCATGTTGATATCCGGATTGACCGACTTCAGCAACCCGGCGATGACCACGGCATTCAGCGCCTTGATGTTGAACCCGGCCACCGAGCCGTCGTAGAGAACATTCAACGCCAGGATGGGTTCATCGGTCATCTGGCCAACGAAGGACCCGAGATGGCTGGCCATCCTGAGCCAGGGCTGCATCCGCTTGGCTTCCTCCCCGGTGATCGAGGGCATGTTCAGTGCATTGGCAACAGCCCCATTCAGAAGGCAATCGGCGATCTGGACAGCAACCTGCTGGGCGACCTTCTCCTGGGCCTCACTGGTCGAGGCACCAAGATGCGGGGTGGCAACCACCTGCGGCAGGGAGAACAGGGGATTGTCGACCGGCGGCTCCACAGCAAACACATCGAGAGCCGCCCCGGCGAGCCGTCCCCTGACCAGGGCCGCATGCAGCGCATCCTCGTCCACAAGGCCGCCCCGGGCACAATTGATCAGGCGGGCACCGGGTCGCATCCTGTCGAGAGCCGCGGCATCAATGATGTTGCGGGTGGTCGCGGACAACGGCACATGCAGGGTGACGATATCCGACCGGGCAAGGAGTTCCTCAAGAGAGACCTTCTCGACCCCGATCTGGGTCGCCCGCTCCTCACTGAGATAGGGATCATGGCCCAGCACGGTCATCATCAGCCCGTTGGCCCGGCGGCAGACGGCGGTCCCGATGTTCCCGCAGCCGATCACGCCCAGCGTCTTGCCAAGCAGTTCACTGCCCATGAAGCGGGACTTTCCCCATTGGCCGTCCAGAATGGACTGGTGGGCGGCGGGGATCTGGCGGACCAGGGCGAACATCATGCCGATGGTGTGCTCGGCCGTCGTTTCCGAATTGCCAAATGGCGTGTTCATGACGATGATACCCCGCCGGGTCGCGGCCGCAATGTCGATATTGTCGACCCCGATACCGGCCCGACCGATCACCTTGAGTTCATCGGCTCGACCGATGAGTTCGGCCGTGACCTTGGTGGCCGATCGAATCGCCAGCCCGTGATAGGTGCCGATGCAGTCCAGGAGGGCCGCGACATCAGGACCCAGTTTGGGTCGATAATCGACATCGACCCCCCGGTCCGTGAGAATATCGACGGCTGCGGTGGACAGGCTGTCCGAGACCAGAACCCGGGGCTTCATCAATGCACCTCCATTGCCCGCAACGACGCCATGGACTCCGTATAGGCAGCATCGATCCATGGCATCAGGGCCTCGATGTCGGCCGTTGCCACCGTGGCACCACACCAGATCCGCAAACCCGGCGGTGCAGCACGATAGGAACCGATATCATAGGCCACATCCGCTTGGGCAAGCTGGGCCGCCATCGACCCGGCGATGCTGGCTGCCTGCTCAGAGTCAAGGTCCGGCGGTGTGATCCGCAGGCACACCGAGGTCAGGGATCGGGTGGCCGGGTCCACCGCGAGGTGGTCGATCCAGGCATGCTGCCGGACAAACGCATCAATCACCGCCACATTGGCCTGCGCCCGCTGCCGCAGGGCCGCAACGCCACCCTCGCCCTGGACCCAGCGCAGGGAATGGAGCACATCCTCGACACAGAGCATGGACGGTGTGTTGATGGTGGCCCCCGAAAAGATGCCTTCGATGAGGCGGCCATCCTGCACGAGACGAAAGATCTTGGGAATGGGCCAGGCGGGTCGATGGGACTGCAATCGCTCCACCGCCCGGGGCGAGAGGATCAGGACACCGTGACCCGCCTCACCGCCGAGCGCTTTCTGCCAGGAGAAGGTGGTCACATCGAGACGCTCGAAGGGCAGATCGACAACAAAGGCCGCTGAGGTGGCATCGCAGAGTGTCAACCCCGCGCGGTCATGGGGAATGAATGACCCGTCGGGAACGGCAACGCCACTGGTGGTGCCATTCCAGGCAAAGACGACATCATGGGTAAAGTCGATCTCGGTCAGGTCCGGCAGGTGGCCATAATCGGTCTTGAGGATCCGGGCATCGAGTCGCAATTCACCGGTAATGTCGCGGGCCCAGTCATTGCCGAAACTTTCCCAGACCAGCACATCGACCGGACGGGCGCCCAGCAGGGACCACATGGCCATCTCGACGGCACCGGTGTCGGATGCCGGGACAATCCCGATCCGATAGTCATCCGGCACAGTCAGGATGGCCCGGGTCAGGTCAATCACCTCCTGCAGGCGGGCCCGACCGAGGGGAGAGCGATGGGAGCGGCCGAGGACTGCCTCGCCAAGGACCGCGGGTGACCAGCCGGGCGGTTTGGCGCACGGTCCGGATGAAAAGCAGGGGACAGCCGGACGAACCTGTTTCATACTGAAAACCCTGCAGATATAGCGTGAAACCGGGCGGTGCTGGACTGGGCCCAGATACAAGGCCCCCCCGGATCTTGCAACCGACCTCAACCGGTAGCAGGAGAATGCCAGCATGAATCTTGTGGTGATGGTGGCCGGTGGTCCCGATCCTGTGCTTGACCCCGACATGGTCGATACGGTCCGCACAGTCTGCAATGGCGGCCCCCTCCATTGGCTTGATCCAGAGCAGGCTGTTGAATTTGCCTGCACCGATCCCGATCCAGCCCTTCCGGTCGAGATCGAGGCCCTGACTGACCGGCACGCGGTTGATCTCTTCGTCGTTCCGGCCCGAGGACGGCGCAAGGCCGTGCTGATGGCCGATATGGACTCGACTCTCATCCAGCAGGAATGCATTGATGAGCTGGCGGCGGCGGCCGGCAAGGGTGCCGAGGTGGCAGCACTCACCCATCGGGCCATGAATGGCGAGATCGCCTTTGCCGAAGCCACCCGCCTGCGGGTCAACTGCCTGTCCGGACTGGAGACTGCTGTCATCGATGATCTCCTGGACACGCGGATTCACCTCACGCCGGGTGCCGCTGAACTCGTGGGAACCATGCGGGCCCATGGTGTCTGGTGCGTCCTTGTCTCGGGTGGCTACACGGTGTTTGCCGAACCGCTCGGCACCCGACTTGGTTTCCACGAGACCCATGCCAACACACTGGTCATCCGTGAGGGTCGCCTGACCGGCGAGGTGGAGAGGCCGCTGCTTGATGGTTCTGGCAAACTCGCCGTCATGAATCGCGTTCTGGATACCCGGGGCCTTGCAGCCGATCAGGTTCTGGCAGTCGGGGATGGTGCCAACGACCTGCCGATGCTCAAGGCCGCCGGGCTTGGTGCTGCCTTCCGGGCCAAGCCCATCGTCCAGAGGCAATGCCGGCACCGGATCAGACACAGCGATCTCCGGGCACTTCTCTATTTGCAGGGGTATGAAACCCGCGCGTTTGTCACCCCGGATCCGCAGTGAGCCGGGATGCATCCCGGTCGACAAGCATGGCCACGAGTCGTGTCCGGGCGGCAGGTTGCCGGAGGCGGGAGGAGACGCTCTGCAGGGCCTTGTTGATGAAATGCCCACTGGTCTGCAGGCAATCGAGCACCTCATCGGCTGACGCCGGCTGGCCGGTCCGGTAGCAGGGCGGCAGGGGCAGGAGCCGGTCAACCCATTCGCCGGCTCCCTCAGGACTGACGGCCCGACCGGTTTTCGGAGAGATGTAGAGCAGGTTCTCGGTGGCTCCGGTCACCGCGCAGCGATCAAGTTCGAGACCAAAACCGATGGTTGTGACCAGCTGTTTCTCCCAGAGCCCGTAGCGCGTCGGCCAGGCCCTGTCCTGCATGATGGCATCGAGCAGTTCGATGGTTGCATCATAGAGTTCGGGATAGGCCATGCGTTCGGGGACCAGAAGATCCAGCAGGGCACAGACCGATGTCAGACCGGCGAGGGCCAGCCGATCGGTCCAGGCCGCCACCGAACGCGACGTCTCCAGCTCCAGGTTGAACCAGCCCAGGTTGTCTTCCGACTTCGCCCGCCACTTGACCTTGAACTGGTTCCCCGATTGCAGAATGGGTGCGATACGCCTGGATGTGGCCCCGTACACGAGACCGGCGTATCGCCCATTCTCGCGGGCCATGATATGGGCAATCGCGGCTGTCTCGCCATAGGGTTTGCAGGTCAGCAGGATCCCGGGTTCAGTCCACTCCACTGTCGCTCCGCTCAATCATCAGTGAGGAAATGCGCACCATCCGGCGAGTCGACCTCGAGAATCCAGAGATCGGCATCCCGACTCTTCTGGCGGGCAAGGGATGGGCCAAGATCAGTCTCCTTCCCTTCGGCCACACAGAGCCAGCGGCTTTGATCCCTGGCCAGGTCAAAACCGCGCTGCATGAGCCTTGCCTGGCCGTTGCGGTCCGTGATCTTGACCAGGACGGTGCCATGATCCGGATCGCCACGGGCCGTGATATAGGCCGACCGACAGTTCCGGTCCAGGACCCGCAGGTAGGCCGCAACCCAGAGTTCGGTGCGCAGGTGCCGGGTCATCGTCAGCGGGACGGGGGGTCCAGACCCATCGCGACCAACCGTTCGGCCTCTTCCATCCAGTGACGGCGCTCCTTGACCCGCAGGAACAGATTGATGGGCCGGTCCAGCAGCGCACTGATATCCTTGCGGGCCTGGATACCAACCTGTTTGAGTGTCTGGCCGGCGGCACCGATGACCATTTTCTTGTGCGCAACCCGCTCGACATAGATGACCTGCCGGATGGAGACGGATCCGTCCGGGGCATCCGACCACTCTTCGGTCTCCACGGTCAACCGGTAGGGCAGTTCCTGATGCAGGCGGAGCAGGAGTTTTTCCCTGGTGATCTCGCAGGCCGCAAATGCCGATGAGGCATCAATCAACTGATCCGGATCGTAGTTCCATGCCCCCGGTCTGGCCTGGGCCACCATCCAGTCATGCAGGTCATCAACACCATCGCCATCACGAGCCGAAATCATGAAGACCGCATCGAATTCGGCCTGGCAGGTGAGCGCCTCGACCATCGCCAGCAATGCCGTTTTCCGGATCCGGTCAATCTTGTTGATGACCAGGGCGCAGCGATGGTCGCTGGAACGCCGCGTTTGCAGATCGGCGAGGATGGCGGACGATTGATTCCGTGCCCGGCCAATTGCCGGCACCAGCAACGCCACGATATCGGCCCGGCCCAGACTGCGCCAGGCGGCCGAGACCATGGCCTCATCAAGGGCCTTGCGGCCAGCAAAGATCCCGGGGGTATCGATGAAGGCCAGTTGGGTGGACCCACGTACGCTGATCCCGGTCAGGGTCGAGCGCGTCGTCTGGGCCTTGTGGGTCACGATGGCCACCTTGGTGCCAACAAGACGGTTCAGGAGGGTCGACTTGCCGGCATTGGGGACACCAATCAGTGCAATCGTGGCAAAGGCTGCAGGGGAATCCTCAGGCAAGGATCTGTTTCAGCAGCGCCGCTGCTGCCTTCTTTTCCGCATCCTGCTTGGTCCCGGACCGGGACCTGGCCTTCAGCCCATCGCGGGCCGTGACCTCAACCGTGAACAGGGGGTCATGGTCCGGGCCGACATGCTCGATGACCCGATAGTCCGGCAGGGGATCACCGGCAGCCAGCAGCACTTCCTGCAACTGGCTTTTGGCGTCCTTGATGGCAGCAATATCAACGTCCAGCCTGTCGCCCCAGTGCGCAAGGATGATCCGTCGGGCGGCCTCCCAGCCGCCGTCAATATAGAGGGCGGCAATGAGCGCCTCCATGGCATCGGCAAGGAGTGTGGGACGGGTCCGCCCCCCTGTCCTTTGCGTATCGGCACTCATCCGAATGGCGGTCCCGAGTTCGATGGACCGGGCGACTTCGGCACAGATCTGGCGGGAGACCAGGGCCATGAAGCGCGTGGCGATTTCGCCGACACTGTCATCGGGATGGCGGTCCAGAAGTTCGATGGCGATGCACAGGCCAAGAATCCGGTCACCGAGAAACTCGAGACGCTGGAAGTCCGGCAATCCACTGGTCGAGACCGAACCATGGGTCAGGGCCTCCTGCAGCAAGGCCCGGTTGCCAAATCTGTGACCGATCCGCGCTTCAAGGGCGGCAAGACGGGACGGGGCACCCATCAGATGGCCTTGAAGAATCGATCGGGGCGCCAGGTCCAGAAATAGAAGAGGGATTTCCCGCTGGAGGAAAAGATCACACGGTCGGCCCGGCCCACCAGATTTTCAAATGGCACGGTCCCGACACCGCCTTCAGCGCGGGAAACCCGACTGTCAAGGCTGTTGTCGCGGTTGTCGCCCATGAAAAAATACTCCCGGGGTGGGACCGTGTAGACCTTGACCGGATCAGGATCAGGGCGAATATTGAGGACCGTGTAGGTGACATCGTTCGGCAGGATTTCACGGGCCCGTTCTTTCAGGCACAGCGCCCCGGCCTCCAGCCGCACTGTGCAGCGCGGCGGGCCGCCTGTCCGCCCCTGGAGACGGTAGGGCTCGATGAAGTCATCCTCCGGTCTCTGGGGCACTGCCACATCATTGATGGTCAGGCGGCCATCATCATAGGCGATCCTGTCACCCGGCAGGCCGATCAGACGCTTGATGTAGCTCTGCCCGTTGACCGGATGGTTGAAGACGACAATGTCGCCCCGCTCGGGGTCACTGGCCAGGATCCGGGCCGGCAGGAAGGTACAGAGCGAAAAGGGGCAGGAGTGTCTGGAATAGCCATAGGCGAACTTGTTGACAAACATGAAGTCGCCGATCAGCAGGGTCTCCTTCATGGACCCTGACGGGATGTAGAAGGGCTGGAACAGCAACGTCCTGAACAGCATGGCGATCAGCAGGGCCCAGAACAGGGTGCGAACATTCGAGGTTATGGCTTTAAGCAAGAGGCGTGTCCATCCGTGTCATCGCAACACCCAGAGATTGCGGGCCGGGAATTAACCCTTTCCCCATCCCAATACCAGAGAGCGGGCGGGCTGGTGTTCCGGCACGTCTGAACCGCCGGATGGGTCGCTCACCGGAACGTCTCGGCAATGAGCGGGTGGATGGCCCGGCGGTAGGCCATGCGCTTGAATTCCCGAGTGAGAAAATTGGGTCGGGGGGCCTGGTGGATGTGACTGCCACCGAGGTCGGTACTGATGTCGGAGATGCCATTGGGGTAGATCGTGTAGATCCGTTGGCCGGTGAGATGGCGGAGTTGCAGCAACACATCGATGGGGCGATCGAAGGGTCGGGTGGCGGCCAGAAGGGTGGCGGCGGCGGCGGCCGAGACGATCTGGCAATGGGTGCCAAGCGCAATGACCTGCTGCTCGAACAGCATGGCGGTGTCACGCGAGTCGAGGTGGCGGATGGGCGTGCGCCGGTTCTTGATGGGCAGTTTGATGTAGCCGAGCTCATTGATGTGCTGACAGGCCAGTGCCAGAGCCTCGGCAAATGGTCCCGGTTCGATGTGGGTATCGTCTTCCATGATCAGGGCCGCATCAAGACCATCTGCGGCAATCCGTTCCCAGAGGCTGCGATGGCTCAGGAAGCAGCCGATTTCACCGGGCGTGAGTCTATAGGGGTAACGGGGCGCATGGAGCGCGCGCTGGTAGGCGGTGGTGGTCTCGGCCGCTGTCAGGGCAGACCCATCAGTGGCTGGATGAATGGCGGTCGGCAGGGAGATGGCATCGACGAGCGCATGGACGTTGTCACGACGATCGGTGGCCCGGTCAAGATGGAGGATATAGGCGGCATGGATCATGGATGTGGGCGGCGGCACGGCAGTCAGCGGAACGCAGCGGGGTATAGTTGAATGCGGCCTGCACAACAAGCCGATGCTTTGTCATTCACCGGTGGCCCGGGTATAGACAGCCGGGATTGCAGGAAGGATGACAGGATGAACGCGACATTCTACAAGACGGCTGGCGAGGCCGAACTGCAGGATTACCTTGCGGACGGGACGGACATCAATGCGCTGGGTGATGGTGGCATGGCCCCTGTCCACTGGTTTGCGGCCTGCACGCCGCATGTGGATGTCATGCGTGCTGTCCTCGGGGCCGGCGGCGATGTCCATCTGCGCAGCAAGAGCGGTTTTACGCCCCTGCACGCCGCAGCGGCCTACAATGACAATGCCGATGTCGTGCGCTGTCTTCTCGAGAACAAATCGGCCGTCAACTCCCGCAATGAGAACGGTCTGACACCGTTGCATGGGGCGGCGGCATTCAATACCAACCCGGACGTGATCACGGTGCTCGTGGAAGGCAACGCCCGGGTCGACTCGAGCTCGTCCCGATCGATGACACCGCTGTTGGCGGCAGCGGCCTTTGCCGGTCGAGGGGATATCATCAAGGCCCTGGTTGATGGCGGTGCGGACATCAGGGAACAGAACGAGGACGGCGAGACATCGTTGCACCTCGCGGCAGCCTTCAATCGATCGCTGGCAATCACCGAGGCGCTGATCGATTTCGGGGCGGATGTCAATGCAGCCAGCCGCGATGGGTTGACGCCCCTCCATTATGCTGCATTGAATCATGCCGAGGCCGGGATGGTCGAACTCCTGCTCGCCCGAGGTGCCGACCCGGCCCTGCAGGACGGGAATGGCAAGACGGCCCGCGATGTGGCCGGTGATCGATTGCGACCTCTGCTGAAGATGCGTGGGACCCCACCGGCCGATGTGGCAAGGCCGGCCGGAGAATGGGGAACAAACCAGTACTTTGCCGATGCGACGGCGGCAGATGTCCGGGAGCAGTTGAGCAGCGGTGAGCAGGCCGGGGGTGTCGAGAAGGCGCAGGGACTTTCCTATCTGAGCCGGGCTGCTCGCTATGCACAGGACAAGGAGGTCCTGGAAGTGATGATCGAGCACGGGGCCGACCCCAACGCCACCGACAACAACGGCAACTCGGCACTTCACTGGGCATCCAAGAACAAGCAGATTGCCAATGAGGCGATCATGGTGCTGCTGCAACACGGCGCTGATCCCTCGGTTCGCAACAAGCGGGGTGCGCTGCCAGTCGAAATGGCCGCCCGCAATGCCAGTGACAGTGCGGTCATCAGGACGCTTTTGGACTCGGGGCCCGAAATTACCTCCGGCAACGAAATCCTGACCCTCTTCCGGGCGGCCCTGACCAATGTGAAGTCCCGCAAGCAGCACTTTCAGGTCCTTCTGGACATGGGCCTCGACATCAACACCCGGGATGAAACAGGCAATACGATCCTGCACCAGAATGTCCGGAGCAAGAACTGGACTCTCGGAGCAACGGTCCCCTTCCTCCTGGAAAACGGTGCCGATCCCGAACTGCAGAATGCCGAAGGCCAGAAACCGATCGATCTGGCGACCAAGCGCAACGGCAAGGCCCTCAAGGACTGGCAAAGGGCCGAGGGGGCTGCACCGGCTGATGCCAGTGCAACCGGATCCTCCAAAGTCGCCGGGGACCCGGAGCCACTGGCCGCCACGCCCGCCCCCACAGCCGGGACCGATACCACCATCGGCGGGGCGGAGACAGGGTTCGGGACGGACATCGATTTTGCCAATCCGGGCACGGTCCAGCACAAGATCAAGCCGGGGATGGCCAAGAGCTGGGGATCCCGCAAGTTCTTTCAGAACTGCTCGCTTGAGGATGTCAAATGGTGCCTGGAGCGGGACTATGATCCAAACAAGTCAAAGAATGCCCGGACTGTCCCCCTCCTCAATGCGGCACGGTACACGGATGACCATGAGATCATCGGGTTGCTGGTCAAGGCCGGGGCCAATCTGGCTGTCAAGGATAACTTCGGTCTGACACCTGTCCATTATGCCACCTACAACGACAAGGTGCCGGACACGGTGATTGAATACCTGGTCAGGAAAGGTGCCGACATCACTGCCGTGACCGACCAGGGCCTGACACCCATCTGCACCGCCGCGCGCCACGCCACCCGGGCCGCGGCCATCGAGGGTCTCCTCAGGGCCGGGGCCGATATCAACGACCGCCTTCCCCGCGATGCCGAGTCCCTTCTGCACATTGCTCTCAACAACAAGGACTGCGCACCGATCATCACGGCCCTTCTCGATGCCGGGCTCGACATCAACACCACGGATGACTCCGGCAATACGGCCCTGCATGTCGCGATCCGGACCAAGAATTGGGAGATCGCTGCGCTGCTGATCGAGCGGGGGGCCGATCCGCAGATCGAAAACAACAAGCACAGCAAGCCGCTTGATCTCTGCATCAAGAGCAAGCGTACCACCATGGAGGCCCTGATCACAGCACAAGGTGGCGATGCGGCGGACGGCACCTGACCGACGACGAACGTTCCCCGGGCCACGGAGTCGCTGGCGATCATTGGTGCCAAGGAGCACAACTGGCAACGGGCACAACTGGCAACGGGATTGGGGATGCATGATGCCACCTCCGTGCAGGTGCGGCACCGAGGTCAGCATCGGATGCCGATGATGTCCAGACCCTTCGATGCCGGAATTCTGCCCCATCAGGTTTGCACGCTGCGCGGGCGAGAAAGGGGGTGAGGCATGACAACGCCGAGCCTTGCGACTGAAAACCAAACGTTTCGCCAGCTGATGACGAACGGTTCCGTTTACCAGGTTCCTGCATTTCAGCGTGATTACAGTTGGAGTGAGGAGCAATGGGAAGATCTCTGGCTGGACTGTCTTGCCATTGTCCAGGAAGAGCAAACCCGACCCCATTATATGGGCCATCTCGTTCTTCAGCAAAACGGTCAGAACCGCTCTCGACTGATTATTGATGGCCAGCAGCGCCTCACGACACTCACCATTTTCATCCTTGCGGCGCTGCGGGTCCTGAAGTCGGAGGGAAGCCCCGAGTCACAAGAGACGGACAGGCAACGTATTGATGAAATCTGCCGCATCTATGCCGGATCCGTCGATACAGTTTCCCTGAATGTCAATCCAAAACTGACGTTGAACCGCAATGATGATGGGTATTTCCAGACATATGTACTCCCACTGCGGCCTTTACCCGCCAGAAACCTCAATGCGTCTGATCACCGCATGCGGAAAGCATCGGAGTTTTTTGAATGCAGAATCCGAAATCATCTGAGAGCGACAGAATCTTCCGGGATTGGCGAAGCCACTGCCGCCCTTGTCGAGAAAATTGCTGACAGTTTGTTTTTCACCGTGATCAACGTGACTGATGAACTCAATGCCTATGCTGTTTTCGAGACGCTGAACGCCCGGGGCGTGAAACTGGCCGCCCCGGATCTCCTCAAGAACTATTTTTTTGCTGTCATCAGCAGGAATGTCAGATCTCAGGATGGCAAGGAGCTTGATGACCTTGACAAGCGCTGGTCCGATATTCTGAACAGGCTGGGTTCGGAGACTCTGACCGCATATCTCCGAACCTGGTGGGGTTCACGCCATTCATTTGTCAGAAAAGCGGATCTTTTCAAGACGATACGGCGCGAAGTGACGGAACGCGCCGAGGTCTACGATATCATCAATGGGCTTGAAGATGACCTTGACATCTATCTGGCACTCACAAATCCGGAGATCAGTGGATTTGAGGACAGGGCAAGGGCCAACGCTCTCAGACTCAAACTCTTCAATGTCCGTCAGCCGTTGTCGCTGCTGATGGCTGTCCATCGTATGCTCCCTGGTGAGTTTTCAAGATTGCTTGAAGCCATTGTCAACATATCATTTCGATACAACGTCATCGGCTCACAATCGACCGCCGAACAAGAACGGACATATGCAAACGTTGCAACGCAGGTTGCAAAGGGCACTCTGGGCAAGAGAGCATCAATTCTTCAAGAGCTGTCTGGAATTTATCTGAGCGACACAGCGTTTGAGGGGTTCTTCAGGGAAAAGACATTCGACACAGGCAACTCCCGCAACAAACGCGTCGTGAAATATATTCTGGGGCAATTGGAAACCCGGCGTGCGGGACTCCCTGGTGGACCCGATACGGAATCAATGTCTCTCGAACACATCCTGCCGGAATCTCCGGGCAACAACTGGCCGGAATTCAGTGAACAGCAATATCGATCATCAATCCATCGGATCGGCAACATGACACCTCTTGAAGAATCGTTGAACACGGATGTCGGCAGCAAGGATTTTGCCAGGAAGCGGGTCGCCTACAGAAAGAGCAATTCACTGTTGACCCGGCAGGTCGCAGAGCATGAGGAATGGACTCCGGACGAAGTGCACAAACGTCAGGCGGAATTCGCCGAACTGGCAAAGACACTATGGCGGGTCGACCCGTTGGGGTAGACACAAGGGCAGGGCAAATCTCAGCAATGGATCAGTTTGGCAAATTGCCCCTTGCCGGCTGCCCGCATATCTGATAGGATGGATACGGGTCTGTCTCTCGATCTGGAGGATTTCATCATGCAACACGTGTACCCCCCCCCTGACCCTTCTGGCCACCGCCCTGGTGGCCCTTGTGCTGGCCCTGCCCGCGGGTGAGGCCCAGGCGCAGACGCCGCCCACCTGCACCAGCAGCATCTGCACCGTCTCGCTTGCATCTGTTTCACAGGTCGTCGACGGCTGTGGCGAGCATGCCACGCCGGGCCGCATGAAACTGATCCTGTCGTCCACCAACCCCAGTGTGACGCGGCGGAGCTTCAACATCAACATAGGGTTCATTACCTCAACCAATGATTTCGGTTCCACGTTCTCCGACTGGGAGTGGCGAACTGCGGCGATCGGCGGCAACCAGTGGAGAAATCCGGACGGGACGAGAAACATCAATTTCTCTGGCGGCGTGCTCGGCGACAACATCATCGAGGTGCGCCCCAAGGCCGGCGCCCGTGTCTGGACCAACCGCGATCCCCGCAACATCAACCAGGGCCCCGGCGAACTGGTGGTGCCGGTCTTCAGCCCGCCAGTGAACACCCGTCAGTGGACGGAAACCGGCAGCGCCTACTTCCTGTTCATGGGCGGCAAGGGCTGTGCGCGGGTCAATGAGGGCGGCGGATTGCTCGGCGGCAATCAGTAGCGCGGTCGCAGTCACCCTTGGCTGAGTCGTCGATAAGGGTTATGGCGAGGTTATGGCGACCTTGTTGAGGGGTCGGCGGTTCCTGCCTCCATCGGATCTGATCCGGTGGGGTCCCGCCGATCATGTACACATAATGTTTAGGCGATAATTTCAGACTGGTCCACTACCCAAATCTCCTGCAGCAGTTTGGCTGGTCCCCATCGCGATGATCCTGTCCATCCGTACCCCTGCAGGGTCCTGTCGCAGACTCTGCTGACATCAGGGTCCAGGCAGGGCGGCTGCATCCAGCCCACGGACAGCAGTGTTCCCTGACTGCACGGATATCTTGATCAAGGACGGAGACCGGGACTTGTCCCGTCCCCAATGCCCCGGCTTCAGTTCACGGATGCGGCAGCAAGGCTGTTGGCGATGTAGATCTCCCGGAGACGCATGGTGATGGGTCCAGGCTGGCCATTCCCGACAGGCTGGCCATCGATCGAGACAACAGGGGTCGCGGCCAGGGACGCGGCAGTCACGAATGCTTCACTGGCATCCTGGGCCTCCTTGACAGTGAAAGCGCGCTCCTCAAAGGTCAGGTTCTGTTCGGCGGCGCAGTCCAGGATTGCAGCCCGGGTAATGCCATGCAGGATATCCGTCGATAACCGACGGGTCCGGATAACCCCATCCCGGGTCACGATGAAGGCATTGTTGGACGTGCCTTCGGTCACGGTGTCATCCTCGACAAGCCAGGCATCCTGGGCACCGGCTTTGACGGCCCGGCTCTTGGCAAGCGAGGGATAGAGCAGTTGGGTGGTTTTGATATCCCGGCGCTGCCAGCGGAGATCAGGCATGGTGATGATCGCAAGACCCTCCCTGACCGATGCGGCATCACGCAGTGGTTTCTGCTGGCTGAAGACAACCAGCAGGGGATCCATCGTGCGCATGAGGAAATCACGATCCCCCGCCCCGCGGGTGATCTGGAGATAGATCATGCCCTCGGTCAGGGCATTCAGGGATGCCACTTTTCTGAGAACGGCAACCAGATCATCATCAGGCAGAGGGGCCGGCATCTCGAGTTCGTGTCGCGAACGCCGGAGGCGTTGCAGGTGACCATCAAGGTCAAGGAGTTTGCCATCGATGACGGGAACGACCTCATAGACGGCATCGGCAAAAAGAAACCCGCGGTCAAAGACCGAGACCCGGGCATCCTCTTCGGGGACATAGGCACCATCAACATAGACAGTTCTGCTCATGGGATCACTTTCCGCCGGGTGTTTCGACTCATCATGATCCTCCACCCCAGAGACGGGCAGAGGCCGGGTGAATTGTCGTATTCTCGTAATGCAGGCCGTTGTCAATATCGCGCACCATATGCAAGGGGCCGTCCAGATCGACACACTCGGCATCCTGCGCGAGCAGCAGGGCCGGTGCCATGGCCAGAGACGACCCCAGCATGCAGCCGATCATGACTTCGAGATTGTGCCGGCGCGCTTCCTCGCGCAAGGCCAGGGCCTCGGTCAGACCCCCCGTCTTGTCGAGTTTGATATTGATCATCCTGTAACCGGGCGACAGACGCTTGAGGGATGCGCGATCATGGCAACTCTCGTCAGCGCACAGGGTGATTGCACTCTGGATATCCGCGAGGGACTGGTCCGCACCGGCGGGCAGGGGCTGCTCGATCATCCTGATGTCGGCATCCCGGAGTGCCTGCTGGCATGACTGCAGAACATCAGGCGTCCAGGCTTCATTGGCATCAATGATCATGCGTGTGTCGGGTGCTGCTTCCCTGACCGCGGCAATGCGCTCGGAGTTGCGGTCCGGGCCAAGCTTGACCTTCAGAAGAGGGCATGCGGCATGCCGCCGGGCCTGCACGGCCATCGCGTCCGGCTCGGCGAGGGAAATCGTGAACGCCGTGGTCACAGCATGCGGTGCGTCCAGACCAGCAAGTTGCCAGACCGGCACGCCCTGCTGCCGGGCCTGGAGATCCCAGAGAGCACAATCCACTGCATTGCGGGCCGCCCCGGCAGGCAGGAGGTCTTGCAGAGACAGTCGGTCGATCGGCAAGGGCAGGTTGGCGATGGCATCGGCAACAGAGGCGAGTGACTCGCCATAACGGGCATAAGGGACACATTCGGCACGGCCCTGAACACCGTTCTCCGTGATGGTCACTTCAATCACATCGGCCGCCATGCGGCTGCCTCGTGCAATGGCAAAGGCTGTCCGGAGCGGATAGCGACGTTGGGCAATCGCGATCTTCACGGGTTCGGCGGGAGTCAGATATGCTGCGGCATCAACCGATCAGGGCATCGACAAGCCTGTCGGTTCCATAGCGGAACGGGTCCGTGGCCGGCAGGCCGGTTTCCTCCTCAGCCGCCCGGATTGCATCACGGGCCCTGTCTTCGGACAATTCGCTGGTGTTGATCGAAACGCCCACGACACGACAGTCCGGATTGACAATGCGAGCCATGGTAAGGGACACCTCACGCAATTGGGTCAAGGATGGCAGGCTGTAACCGGGAAGTCCCCGCATCTCTTGACGGGAAGCATCATGACAAAGGATCAGCGCATCGGGTTGGGCGCCGTGAATCAGGGCCAGCGTGACCCCCGCATAGGACGCATGAAACAATGACCCCTGCCCCTCGATCATGTCCCAATGATCATCATCATTCGCTGGTGCCAGCCACTCGATGGATCCAGCCATGAAATCCGCGACCACCGCATCAAGTGGCACACCATCACCCGCAATGAGAATGCCGGTCTGGCCTGTGGCCCGGAATGTTGACCGCAGACCCCGGCTGTCCAGCGCGCGCTGCATGGCCATCGCCGTGTACATCTTGCCAACCGAAACATCGGTACCCACCCCCAGACATCGCTTGCCGGAGCGCTTCGCGCCATTGGCGATGGGATACTGCACACCCGGGATGCGGACATCATGCAACTGGCGACCCCAACGCTGGGCGGCCGCCACCAGATCCGGCTCGTCCCGCAACAGGGCATGCAGGCCCGATGCCAGATCCATGCCAGCTTCGAGGGCGGCAAGCAGGACGGGCTTCCAGATCTCGGCAATATAGCCGCCGCGGTTGGCAACACCGATGACCAATGTCCTGGCACCCCGCTGGACGGCCTCGTCAATCGTGAGATTGTCAATCCCCAGATCGGTGTTGCAACCCGGCAGCCGGATCTGGCCAACAATGCGATCCGGTCGCCAATCCTTGATGCCATGGGCCACCTTGGCTGCTGCCTTGTCTGCAGCATCACCAATGAACAGATGGTAGGGATGCTTGATCATGTCGATAATCCGTATGTCATGAGCGACGTGTCCTATCACAGCAATCGCCTTGACCTGTCAACAAGGGTGCCGGATCGTCCTCGACGTTGATCCGGCGGTCCGTCAAAAACTCGGGATCAATCCAGGATGAACAAGACGGTGACCAGGGCACAAAGGGCAAAAAAAGTTCGCCAGCTGACACGGATGGCGGCATCGATGTCGGCGGGAATCAGGGCATGACGACCGATGCTGTTGACGAAGGGATCGTTGGTCGTTTCGCCCTGGTAGGATCGGGGACCCGAGAGGGCGATGTCGAGAGCAACAGCCATCGCGGCCTCGGGCCAGCCGGCATTGGGTGAGCGGTGTTGGCGGGCCTCGGACATCATGGTGGGAATGGCAGCAAGGGTTCCGTGGGCCGCGGCAATGAGCAGGGCAGTCAGGCGGGCCGGGATCCAGTTGAGGAAATCATCAAGCCGTGCGGCGGCCCAGCCGAATTCGGCATGGCGCTCGGTCCGGTGACCGATCATGCTGTCGGCAGTGTTGACAAACTTGTAGACAAGGAGGCCCGGGAGGCCGGCGACCAGATACCAGAAAGCCGGGGCCACCACCGCGTCCGACAGGTTCTCGGCCAGGCTTTCGATGGTCGCGCGCACGACTCCGGATTCATCGAGGTCCCGGACATCCCGGCCCACGAGATCAGCAACCGCAACCTGGCCCTGCTCGAGATTGACCCGGAGCCCACAGGCCACGAGAAATGAATGTCGCACGAGACTGTTCTGGGCCAGCAGAACAGCCAGCAGCATGATTTCCAGCAGACCAAAATCGGGGATCGCGCTCAGGATCAGGCCGAACAGGACCAGCAGCAGGCCGACAACGGCAATGAGCAGGCAGCCGGCCAGTCGGGTCTGGGGTCCGCGGTTATAGACATCATCGGCCCAGTCAATCACCCGCCCGGCCAGAACAACCGGGTGGGGGAACCGGTCCCAGAGTGAACGGGGGTCGCCGATGATGGCATCCAGGGCCAGGGCGATGAGCAGCAGGCCAGCCGAACCCATGCTAGCGGCCCCTCATGCCGGCGACATCATGCCGGTTGATCCTGCTGGTCGGCGGAGGTCTGTCGATGGGGGCGGGATGGTCGCGCAGGATCTTCACTTGCTCTTGGCCTTCGGGTTGTCATCGCGCCGCGCCCCTATCACGCCCGGCGGGATTGTTCAGCACAATCATCGGCACCGGCATTCCTCACCGGGGCAAAGCCGACCCGATGATGGCCTGTCGGTCCCCACCGATCCAGAGCCGCGCGGTGCCCGCCTGTACCATAGCCCTTGTTGCGGGCCCAGCCATAGTCCGGGTACTGGCGGTCCAGCATGATCATGATGCGATCGCGCTCGACCTTGGCAATGATCGAGGCGGCCGCGATGGAGATGGATCGCTGGTCCCCACCGATGAGAACCGAAGCCGGGCATGGCAACCCATCAGGGCATCTGTTGCCATCGATGAGGGCATGATGGGGCACAAGGGCAAGGGACCAACAGGCCCGTGTCATGGCTCGCAGGGCGGCCTGCAGGATGTTGATTCGGTCAATGGTTGCAACATCGACATGGGCCACGCCCACATGGGCTGTTTCCCGAATGGCGCGGGCCAGCTGGACGCGTCGGTTGGGGGAGAGCCGTTTTGAGTCATCGAGGCCCGCGGGCCAGGTCCCGGCCGGAAAGATCACGGCCGCGGCCGTCACGGGTCCCGCGAGGGCACCTCGCCCGGCCTCATCAATACCGGCGATTGGATGATCCGGTGCCCCATGCAACCGCTCGAAATGGTCATCGGGCATGCATCACTCGCGGGATGGAGGAAGGGAGGCCAGGGCCGCGGTCATGGCATCCCGGATCATCTCCTCATCCTGGATGCGTTGGCAAAGACAGAGAATCAGGGCCGCAGCCAATTCCAGATGCCTGTTGGAGCCCGCCCGATCAAAGGCCTGCAGGATCTCTTCGTAGACGGCGTCCACATCACAGGGGGCGTCCACATCACAGGAGGATTGCGGGAGATCAGGCGACATCTGGATGTCCCCAGAGTGTACCACAGGCGGTGGCAAGGTCCTGCCGTGTCGGTCCGATCCATCGATCTGCGATCACCTGGTCGGGGCGGACGAGGTAGACGGCGGTTGTGGCATCACCAAGGTAGCGTTCGGTGACCAGCGCATCAGGTGTGAGGGTGAGGACCGGGATGGTGAACTCTGGTCGCCAGTCCGTGCCGATGATCAGCAACGAGGGATGTGGGCCCAGCCGATCCATCAGCCAACCGTCCGGGAGGGGAAGATCGGGCGCGACAGATCCGGGACGGCTTGCACGGGGACCGATACCCGCCAGACGGTCGGGGAGCGGGTAGACAGCCGGGGTCGACAAACGACCCGAATTGATCCAGGTCCGGGCAAGGGGGGTGTTGACCGCCAGACGGAGCAACTGGTTGCGGAAGACCTGTTCGATGCTGGATGCGGGGGCCATGAACCGGGTTGTCCGGATGGATTGGGTCATGTTCTCCTCGGCAGCGTGGATGCGTTCCCGGTTGTAGTCCGCCAGGATCGTGGCTGGAGCACGACCCTGCAGAACAGCGGCGAGGCGCCAGCAGAGCGCATCGACATCCTGCAGCCCCCCATTGCCGCCCCGTGCCCCGAAGGGCGAGACGACGTGGGCCGAGTCGCCGGCAAAGAGAACCCGTCCATGGTCCAGGCTGGCGAGACGACAGCATCGGAAGGCGTAGACCGAGACCCAGTCAATGCGGAATGCCTCGGTACCGACCATCCTCTTGATTCGGGGTCGCACACTGGCAGGGTCGCGTTCAGCCTCCGGGTTGGCATCGGGGCCCAGCTGGAGGTCAATCCGGCAGATGTTGTCCGGCTGCTTGTGCAGCAGGGCCGATTGGCCCGGATGGAAGTCAGGCTCGAACCAGAACCGGCGCTCGGGCGGGAAGTCCATCTCGATCTCGATATCGGCGATCAGGAACCGCTCTTCGAACCGTTCACCGGGAAACGCCAGGCCCAGCAGTGAACGAACCGTTGAGTTGGCCCCGTCACAGGCCAGCAGGTACCGTGCGGACAACTGGTATGGACCTTCTGGTGTCTCAATCGTGACAAGGACATCATCGGCCCGGAGCTCGAGATCGACAACCGCGTTCCTGAAGCGCAGGTCAATGGCGTCGAGGGCAAGAGCCACATCGATCATGTAGTCCTCGACATAGTACTGCTGGAGATTGATGAAGGCGGGGCGTTTGTGATCTCCCTCGGGCAGCAGGTCAAAATGGAACAGTTCCCTTTGGCCATGGAAGGTCCGACCGATTTGCCATGTCACGCCCTTGGCGACTGCCCGGTCACCGATCCCAAGCCGATCGAAGATCTCCAGGGACCGTTTGGACCAGCAGATGGCCCGGGAACCCGTTGCAACCTGATCGTTGTCGTCAAGAACGACGGTGGCGATCCCGTGATTGGCCAATTCGATGGCTGCCGCCAACCCCACCGGACCAGCCCCGACGATGATCACGGACTTGACGGCTTCGGGCTGGGTCAGGCCAGGCGCCATCCCTGTGGCCAGGATGCGGGATCTCGGCGGCATTACCCGGTGCCGGAGCGGGCAGCCTCCTGCTCGCCCTGCAGTTCCGCCCACATGACCTGATCGCGCTCGGCAGTCCAGATGCGGGGCGTGTCAATGCCCCGGGCTTCATCAAAGGCACGCACGACATTGAAGGGGAGGCAATGTTCATAGATGGCATAGTCGGCAAACCGGGCATCACAGGCATCACGGACAGCGGCAAAGGCCTCCTTGAGCGTCCCGCCGCGGACTGCGACACTGGCTGCAGGCCGCCATGTCGAGTCAATGAAATCGCGGGTGCATGCGATGGCCTCACGGGTCATGTCCACCCCGAGGAGGGCCTCACCGCGGCCCGGAACAATGGCGTCAGGGGCAAAGCCGTCGATCACGTCGAGCGTGCCATTCCAGTCGCTGAAATGACCATCTCCACAATAACAGGCCGATCGGTACTCCACGATATCCCCACTGTACATCACCTGGGCGTCAGGCACCCAGACGATGGCATCACCGGCCGTATGGGCACGGCCGACATGCATGATCTCAACCCGCCGACGGCCGAGATAGACTGTCATGACGGTCTTGAACGTTGTGGTCGGCCAGGTCAGCCCCGGGATATCCTCATGGCCGGCAAACAGGCGGGGAAAGCGCTGGAATTCGCTGTCCCAATCTTCCTGACCGCGTTCGACCACCATGGCACGGGCCGCGTCCGACATGATGATCTGGTCGGCGGCATAGGCGGAAGCGCCGAGAACCCGCACAGCATGATAATGGGTCAGCACGAGATGCGTGATCGGCTTGTCCGTGATCCTGCGGACCTCCTCGATCACCATCCCGGCCAGACGCGGTGTCGCCTGGGCCTCGATCACCATCACGGCGTCATCGCCGATGATCACACCGGAATTGGGATCTCCCTCGGCGGTGAAGGCGTAGAGGTCCGGTCCGATTTCCGCAAACCGGGCCGCCTTGGCCGCGAGATCACCCTGAGATGCAAATGCTGGCATCATCCCCCTCATACCGTATGACTGTCTGGTCTATCGCGCCGAAGATCGACTGGCCGGACTCATCGTCCATCCAGATGCGCACCCGATCACCAAAATGCAGGAATGGTGTCAACGGCGTTCCATGCTGGATGGTTTCGATCATCCGGAGCTCGGCAATGCAGGAGTAGCCCACGCCACCGTCATCGATCGGCCGTCCCGGTCCTCCATCCAATGTATTCGACACGGTGCCCGAACCGATGATCGTGCCGGCAACCAACCGCCGGGTCCGGGCGGCATGGGCGATCAGCTCGGCAAAATCAAACGTCATGTCGCGACCGGCATGGGCCCGGCCAAAGGGTTTGCCGTTCAGGTCAACCGCCAGCGGCCGATGCAGCCTGGCCCCATCCCAGGCATCGCCAAGAGCCCCGGGGGTGACGGCAAGGGGCGAGAAAGCTGTCGAGGGCTTGGATTGGAAGAACCCGAATCCCTTGCCAAGTTCACCCGGGATCAGGTTACGCAGGCTGACATCATTGACCAGCATGACCAGTTTGATGTGACTCGGGGCCGCCTCGGGTGTAATCCCCATCGGGACATCATCAAGGATGACAGCGACCTCGGCTTCCATATCAATCCCCCACGCCTCATCGGCAACCGCAATGGGGGCAAGGGGTGCCAGGAAGGAATCGGAACCGCCCTGGTACATCAGGGGATCGGTCAGGAACTGCGCAGGGAGTTCTGCCCCCCGGGCCCGGCGCACCAGCTCGACGTGATTGAGATAGGCGGACCCATCAGCCCACTGATAGGCTCGTGGCAGGGGTGCCAGTGTCTGGGCCATATCAAACGGTTGCGAGTTGGCAGGATTCAGCGATGCCGCAAGGTCCTGGAGCTGTGGTTCGACGCCATCCCAATCCTCAATGGCCTCCTGCAGGGTTGCAACGATTCCCTCGGTGCTCCGCATGCGGGCCAGGTCGTCCGACACCACGGCCAGCTGGCCATCCCGCGTGCCGTTTCTCAGTGTGGTCAGTCGCATGCCTGCGTCGGTCCGGCGTGATGACAATGAACAGGCAGATCAGGTCCGGTCCGGACCCGGAAACCGTTTGTCGAGACCGGCCCAGCAATCAATGTAGTCGTCCTGCAGCGGTGCCTCATGGGCGGCAAAGGCGGTGAGATGCTGGGGAAAGCGGGTTTCGAACATGAAACTCATGGCATCCGGCATCCGTTCGGGTTCAAGGATGCGGGTGCTGGCGGCCTCAAAGGCTGACCGGTCGGGACCATGCGGGAGCATCATGTTGTGCAGGCTGAGCCCGCCGGGCTGGAACCCGGTGGGTTTGGCATCATAGATGCCGTGAATGTTGCCCATGAGTTCGGACATGATGTTCTTGTGGTACCATGGCGGCCGGAATGTGTGCTCGGCGACCGACCAGCGCTCCCGAAAGAGAATGAAATCGACATTGGCTGTCCCCGCAAAGCCCGAAGGTGCCGTCAGGACCGTGAAGATCGAAGGATCCGGATGGTCAAAGAGAACTGCTCCCACCGGCGAGAAGGTCCTGAGATCATACTTGCAGGGGGCATAGTTGCCATGCCAGGCCACCACATCAAGGGGCGAGTGGTCCAGCGGGCAGGTATGGAAGCCACCGCACCACTTGATCGTGAGTCGTGACGGGGCCTCCCGGTCATCATAGGCAGCCACCGGAGTCTTGAAGTCCCGCGGATTGGCCAGGCAGTTGGCACCGATCGGTCCCCGGTCCGGCAGATCGAACCTGGCGCCATAGTTTTCACAGATGAATCCCTGGCAGGGTCCCTCGAGCACGTCAACAGCAATGATCATGCCCCGGGGGATGATGGCAATCTCCTGGGGCTCGATGTCAATGACACCGAGTTCGGTCCGAAACCGCAGTCGCCCCTCCTGGGGCACGATCAACAGTTCGGAATCGGCACTGCAGAAATACTCATCGATCATGGATCGGGTCACGATATAGACATGGGCGGCCATGCCGGTCTGGGTGTTGACATCGCCGGCCGTGGTCATCGTGCGCACACCTTCGGGAAAGGTCAGCGGATCCGGACCCGGTGGCAATGGATCCCAGCGATACTGACCAAGGGATACCAGGTCGGGGATGATGTGCGGGGCCGTGCACCAGAGCGGCAGTTCGATACGGGTAAAACGGCCGCTGTGCCGGACCGAGGGGCGGAGGCGATAGCACCAAGTGCGTTCATTCTGTCCCCGGGGGGCCGTGAAGGGGGTCCCCGACAGCTGCTCGGCATAGAGACCATAGGCGCAGCGCTGAGGACTGTTCTGGCCCTGCGGCAGGGCCCCCGGCAGCGCCTCGGTTTCGAAGTCATTGCCGAATCCAGGCATATAGTCCACGATGCCGGGCGTCTCTGATGGTGCCGTGTCCCGCTTGGTCCTGGGACCCATATCGATCTCCCGATTCTCCATCGTGCCGAAGATGACCCAATCGCCGCCGACTTGCAACGGTCATCCGGACATGCACACTCAGGCCTGTGGGCGTCCCATACAA
The DNA here is from genome assembly GCA_965215545.1 of Paracoccaceae bacterium. GTDB lineage: Bacteria > Pseudomonadota > Alphaproteobacteria > Rhodobacterales > Rhodobacteraceae > MPNP01. The sequence continues at coordinate 1,319,383 of OZ244066.1, read as the reverse complement.
TACAGGTCCACAGGAGGAACAGCGTCATGACCCAGGCAACCCTTTACGATTACTGGCGCTCATCAGCTGCCTACCGGGTCCGCATCGCCCTGAACATCGCAGGGATACCCTATCAATCGCGATCCGTTGATCTCCCCGGGGCCGCCCATCGGGAAGACGGCTTTCTTGCCATCAATCCCCAGGGTCTCGTGCCGGTCCTCGAGATCGATGGCCAAAGGCTGGCCCAGTCCCTGGCGATCATGGAATACCTGCACGAAACCGGACGTCTTGCCTGTCTGCCCGAAACCAGTCAGGGCAGATACCGGGTCCGGCGACTGGCCCATATCATTGCCATGGACATCCATCCGGTCTGCAACCTGTCGGTCAGCCAGTTTGCCAACGAGGGTTCGGGGCAGGCCATAGCGCTGTCGGCGTGGATGCACCGATTCATTCCCAGGGGTCTGGCGGCCTTCGAGGCTGTCCTTGCCGAACCCGTGACCGGGTGCTACTGTCATGGCGACGGGATCACCATGGCCGACATCTGCCTTGTCCCCCAAGTCTACAATGCCCGGCGTTGGAACATCCCACTTGAACCCTACCCCAAAATCGGCAGGATTGTTGAAGAACTCGAATCGCTGGCGGTGTTCGCCGCCGCCCATCCAGACAATCACAGGAGAAAGTCATGACAACAGACGATATCGTCATTCTTGGCGGTGCCCGCACCGCCATCGGCGCATTCGGCGGCTCGCTGGCCAACACGCCACCGACTGAACTCGGTGCCATCGTGGCCCGGGCCGCGCTGGAGCGTTCCGGGATCAAGGGGAAACAGATCGGTCATGTGGCCTTCGGTCATGTCATCAACACCGAACCGCGGGACATGTATCTCTCCCGTGTGGCCGCCATGGACGCAGGGATTCCCGAAACCGTGCCCGCCATGAACGTCAATCGCCTCTGCGGCAGCGGCATGCAGGCGATGGTATCGGTCATCCAGGCCCTGAAGATGGATGATGCCGAGTTTGGCCTCGCCGGTGGCTCCGAGAACATGAGTCGGGGGCCCCACAGTACCCGTACGGTGCGTTGGGGTCAGAAAATGGGTGATGCGGGCATGGTTGACATGATGGTCGGCGCCCTGACCTGCCCGTTTGGCACCGGTCATATGGGTGTGACAGCTGAAAATGTCGCCGATCGGTACGGCATCGACCGAAATGCCCAGGACGAATTTGCCGCAACGAGTCAGGACCGGGCCCTCAAGGCGATCGAGGCGGGATACTTTACCGACCAGATTGTCCCGGTCGAGATCACTGTCCGACGCGAGAAGCGGGCGTTTGCAACTGACGAGTACCCCAAGTCAACGACCATTGAAAAACTTGGCAGTCTCCGGGCTGTCTTCCGCAAGGATGGCACGGTCACGGCTGGCAATGCCTCGGGCATCAATGACGGTGCGGCAGCAGTCGTGCTGGCCAGGGGGAACGCGGCGGTGGCGGCAGGATGCAAGCCGCTGGCAACCCTTCTTGGCTATGCCCACGCCGGTGTCGATCCAACCATCATGGGTGCGGGACCCATCCCGGCAGTCGAGAAACTCCTTGCGTCCACCGGCACATCAGTCGACGATTATGATGTGATTGAATCCAACGAGGCCTTTGCCGCCCAGGCTCTTGCTGTCACCCAGGAGCTTGGGCTTGATCCCGCCAGGGTCAATCCCAATGGGGGCGCCATCGCACTGGGGCATCCGATTGGCGCCACCGGCACCATCATCGTTCTCAAGGCTCTGTATGAATTGCAGAGAACCGGCGGTCGACGGGCCCTGGCCACCATGTGCATCGGCGGCGGCCAGGGGATCGCCCTGGCATTCGAGCGCTGTGATTGACGCAGATGCCGGTGAGGGCACCAGCCCCCACCGGTGCCCACTCAGTCCAGACTGCGGGGGAAGTAGGTCTCGCACCCACCCTCACGCCTGACATCGGCCGTGCAACAGTGCAGGCCGCCGCCAAACGCATAGGCATCACGCAGCTCGACCTCGACAACTTCCATGCCGAATGCGTCGATCTGTTCTGCCTGATAGACCTCGGACTTCTCGACACAGACAGTCTTGGGATCAAGCACCAGCACATTCATCGACAGCCATGGCGATGAATAGCACAGCGGTGGAGGTTCATTGTGGGCCGGCGGGGCCGCATCCACAATCTCCCAGTCATTGCGCTCAAACAGTTGCCGCTGTTCGGCAGGAAGTCGGCGCATCGGGTTGTTCAGGATCAGACCGGGTCGCAACGGGGTGAAGGTTGCATCGATGTGGATGGGATAGGGATCGCCCGGGAAATTGACGGTATGGACCCGATGATCGGGGAAATGACGCTTGAGCCATTCGATGCCATTCAGATTCGTGGTAAATCCATGCTGGACCACGAGGTCCCGTCCGAACCGGAGCACGTCGGCGGCATCAAACAGCGGCTCGTTCTCGGTGGAGACAAAGTATTTGCGGTTGGTCCAGGCCAGTCGTGTGGCAATGTCGATGGACTCGGCAAAATAGTCCTGATGATAATCCGCATCCACAAGGCGGGGTTTGGGGGCCGCCTCGTGCCGGAAACCAGGATCCTCGCGCCAGTACTGGGTCAGGAGAGGTCGATAGCAGAGATACTCGAACCAGCGGCACCGGTAGGACATGGTGGCCTCAAGGATCTCCCGGCCAACGGTCAGAAGCACATCCCGGGGGGGCATGCAACCAAACTGGCTTCCGGTGTGAAAGTCCGGTGTTGTGACCGGCTGGGTGAAATCGATGGGGGTGGGGCGATCGACACGGATGCCGCGCGCCTGCAGCTGCGCGGCAAACCGGTCCAGAAGCTCGTTGCCTCGCTCGATCGACTCCTGTGAACGCATTCCCCATTGGCCCCGCATGTCGGAGTCTTCGGGAACCTTGGCATCAAGGGCTGGCTCCGGGGGCGGAATGTGGCAACCCGTCGCCCGACCCAGAATGACATGTCTGAGCGGGTCCCATTCATTCCAGCTCTCGACACGGACGGGTGCATCCCTGGCATCATGCTGCACTGACTGCGTTGGCAATTTTTGCAACTCCACTGGATTTCTGTACTGATCGGAGGTGCCACCATCGTCCGCCTGGCGATGGAGGTCCTGATGTGGGCGACAACACGCAATTTTGTAGGATGGAAACGGGCTTGTGTCAATAAACAGTTTCGGCCGGATCTTGCGGGTCTCGACCTGGGGGGAAAGCCACGGCCCTGCCATCGGTGTCATGGTCGATGGGTGCCCGCCCCGGATCCCCCTTGTCGCGGAGCAGATCCAGTTCTGGCTGGACCGCCGCCGTCCGGGCCAGAGCAAATACACCAGCCAGCGCCGGGAATCCGACCAGGTGGAGATCCTCTCCGGGGCGTTCGAGGGCCAGACCACCGGAACCCCGATCCAGCTGCTCATCCGGAATGTCGACCAACGATCACGGGACTATACCGACACCAGGGACAGTTTCCGTCCCGGTCACGCCGATTACACCTACTGGCAAAAGTACCGGATCCGTGACCATCGGGGCGGGGGTCGATCATCGGCCCGCGAGACAGCATCCCGCGTGGCCGCCGGCAGCGTGGCCCGCGAGATCCTCAAATCCCTCGTCCCCGACCTCGACATCATTGGTTACCTTGTCCAGATCGGTCCCCATGCCATCAATCGCGACACGATGGATCCCGGCCAGATTGATGCCAATCCTTTCTGGTCGCCGGATCCCGCCGTCGTTGAGGTCTGGTCAGAGTATCTTCTCAACATCCGTAAATCCGGCGACTCGATCGGTGCCCTTGTCGAGGTGCGGGCCAGCGGGGTTCCCGCGGGTCTCGGTGCGCCTGTCTATGCCAAACTCGACAGCGACCTTGCCGCCGCCATGATGTCCATCAATGCCGTCAAGGCGGTGGAAATCGGTGATGGCCTTGGAGTCGTTACCCTCAGGGGCAGTGAGAATGCTGATGAAATCCTTCCTTGCGACACCGGCGTCACCTTCCAGTCCAACCACGCGGGCGGCATCCTCGGCGGCATCTCATCCGGGCAGGATCTGATCGTTCGTTTCGCAGTCAAGCCCGCCGCATCAATCCTCGTCCCCCGCCGCACCGTTGACATCGACAATGCCGCAACCGACATCGTCACCAGGGGGCGCCACGACCCCTGCGTCGGCATCCGTGCCGTCCCTGTCGGTGAAGCCATGATGGCCTGTGTCCTCGCCGATCACCTCCTTCTCAACCGCGCCCAGATCGGATGATCGACCCCCGATGAGCGCATGGGCATTGTTCCGTGTCCCCATGCGGGCACGACACACCAGCCGAGGGATCGGCTCGTCCGGGGACACGGTGCCCGACAAGGGCAGACCCGGTCCTGTCGATGCCGACCGGTCATGGGTCATGGGCCACTGGATGCCTTTGCAACCACTAACGGGATTCAAGGGATGAAAGGCATCGCCAGGTCTGTTGGACCCGCCATCCCACCCCAGTCCGAGGGGCAACCCATGCGGAAACGAGAATGACCGGGCCCTGTATCATCACAGTGGCCATCACGGGTTCCCTTCCTACCAAGGCCGACAACCCTGCCGTCCCCATTACGGTCATCGAGCAGGTCGAGAGTGCCCAGGAAGCCTTTGAAGCAGGCGCTGCCATCGTGCATGCCCATGTCCGGAATGATGATGGGAGCCCATCATCGGATCCCGACAGGTTTGCTCTCCTCATGGAAGGCCTGGCACAACACTGCCCCGGGATGATCATTCAGCTGTCAACCGGTGGGCGCTCGGCAGCTGGCAGGGCGCGGGGCGGCATGCTCCCCCTCCGGCCCGATATGGCCTCCCTTGCTGTGGGGTCGAACAACTTCCCGACACGTGTTTACGACAATCCCCCCGACCTCGTTGATTGGCTGGCTGCCGCCATGCAGGCCCACGATGTCAAACCGGAAATCGAAGTCTTTGACCTCTCGCATCTCTTTCAGGCAGCCCGGATGCATGACGATGGACGCCTGCGGGCCAGGCCGTATGTGCAATTCGTGATGGGGGTCCAGAATGCCATGCCAGCCGACAGACAGGTCTTTGAGTTCTATGTTGCAACCGTCAAGCGCCTGTTCGGCACCAGGGTGCCCTGGTGTGCCGCTGGCATTGGTGCCCAACAGATCATCCTGAATCAGTGGGCCATAGACGCAGGCGGCCATGTGCGGACGGGACTTGAAGACAATGTGCGACTCGACCGCAAACGGTTGGCTCCCTCCAATGCCGCCCTTGTCAGACGAGCCGTCAGCATCTGTGAATCCCGCCAGCGACCCGTGGCCAGCTGGTGGCAGGCCCGCCAAATCCTTGGCCTGCGATCACTGCCCGCTCAACACAAATCCGCGATCCCACCCGGAGCCCCCGCCAACAGGGACTTGAGGGCCTCCGGCATGGGTGAATCTGATATGGGCGACCGGCGGAAATCCTCCGGTGCATCCCCGTCATCCCAGCGGAGCTGAAAGCGTGTGTGGCCGGTTCTCGCAGCTCTACACCTGGCAGGAGCTCGACGTGCATCTGGATCTCGACGGTGCGCCGGCGAACCTGCAACCTCGCTACAACGCCGCACCGGGCCAGGACATCGCGATCGTGCGTGCCGATGGCACCGGCAAACGCCTTGCAACCCTGCGTTGGGGCCTGATTCCCTCCTGGGCGAGGGAGCCCGGGATCGGCAACCGATTGATCAACGCACGCTCGGAAACGGTGCGGACAAAACCCTCATTCCGCTCGGCCTTTCAGTCGCGACGCTGCCTTGTCCCGGTCGACGGGTTCTACGAGTGGACCGGCGAAAAGTCGGCACGGCAGCCATGGCGGATCACCATGCGAGGCGGCGGCATCTTCTGTCTCGCCGGCCTGTGGGAACACTGGTGCGTGCCGGACGGCCTGACATTGACCGGAACCCTGGCCGACCGCCGAGCAGGCGATGTGCTCGAGACCTTCACCATCCTGACAACCCGGGCCAACGAGGACATCGTGCACCTGCACACCCGCATGCCGGTCATCCTGGCTCCCGACACCTACGGATCCTGGCTTGCCGGCCACGAGGTGCCGCTTGATCCCGTTCCGACCGGCACCATGACCTTCCATCCCGTGAGCACCCTCATCAACAAGACCACCCACGACGATCCCCGCTGCCTTGAACCCATTGGCACAGTCTGACCCCGGACCCGTCAGGACTCGTATCGATGCCGAGACACCATTCGTGTCGATGCATCACGCCAACAGGCAGTCATTCCTGCACGCTGGAAAATGACAATGGCTTGTCTGCACACGGTGCCAGACACCAGTGCCGGATCGATGGCGACCTCAGGGTGACGATGTGCGTCGATGCCAAACAGGGTGACGATGTCGCAATGGCCACCTGAGGCAGGGCCGCGGAGGAGCGGCTGGTCAGGTTGCCGTCCGTCGGGTGGTGCGCTGGCGGTTGACGAGAACGATGCCAATGGTGATCACGAGAACGCCGGCAAAATCGATGACACCCATCTGTTCATCGAGCACGATGGTCGCCACGGCGACGCCAAGGAAGGGATTGAGGTAATGGAAGGATGAGGCGCGTGTGGGGCCCACACGCTGCACGAGGACGAACCAGATCCATGTGGCCAGGACCCCGGGGGCAAGGACCTGATAGGCGAATGCGATGGTCAGCCGGGGCGTCCAGACTGGCAGGGCCATGGTCTCGAGGAATGTGGCCGGGACGGCAGCAAGAACGCACCCGACCAGCATCTGCAGGCCGACGATCATCATGATGTTCCCATCGGTTGTCACCTGACTGGCAACCAGGGTGGCAATGCTGAGCGCCAGGGCGGCGATGAAGCACAGAAAAATGCCCAATCCGACATAGCCGATATCGAGACGGGGCCACATGATGATGAGAACGCCGAGGAATCCCACGATGATGCCGAGATTGCCAATCCATCCCAGACGGTCCCGCAGGAAGAGACCACCGAGCAGGGCCACCTGCAGGGGCATGGTTGAGCCGATGATTGCAGCGAGCGAGGCATCAATCCACTGCACGGCCGTCCAGTTGGCACCCAGATAGATCCCGTTCTGGAAAAACCCGAAGATGATGACAGCCCGCCACTGGCGGCGGGAATGTGGCAGGGGCTGGCCCATCAGAAGGGCCAGCCCCAGTGCAAGCAAGCCAGACAGTGCAAACCGGGCTGTCAGCGCGGTGAATGGTTCAACTGCCTCGACGATGATCCATGCTGTTGTGAATGCACTTGACCAGATGAGTGCGAAGAGCACTCCGATGGACAGTGCTATCCAGTCAAGTCCATGCAATCGATCCACATGACATCCACAGGATGGCTATGACTCAAGCGAGTCGGGCGCCTCAGCCAATCGAGGATTTGAGTTTGGATGCCCAGGAGATTGCCGGCACATGCCGGGCCGGGACCTTGACCTCCTGACCGGTCTTGGGATTGCGGGCTGTCCGTTCGGACCGCCAACGACGGGAGATTCTGCCGACTCCGAGAAGCTGGACCGTCTTGCCGGCTGCAACCTGCTCGGCAATCGTTTCGGACAGTGCATCAAGGGCTGCACCACTCTGCGCAACACTCAGTCCGGATTTTTCGCTAACGGCTTTCAACAGATCGGGTTTGCTCAATAGGTCTGTAGACATGATTTCCTCTCTCAACTGTAAGTTCATCACAACCAACACCATGATATTATGATATTGATCATGCCATTCCAGCCGCCGTTACAGTGCAGAAAAGGAAGATTCAACGCAACAGATGCCACTTAGGAGCGACTCCCGTATGGCTGACTTGCAATGACAGTTTTGACAAGCCTCAGGTCCTGGCACGAATCGACCGAACCTGAGCACGTGGACCAGACACAGCTACAGACGGTCGCGAGGTCACCGCCATGCGGGCCCCGACCGCATCAAACCGGTCCGACGTACAGACGGCAAGGCCACCCGCGCTGTTGCGTGTCGTGTTGACGACATCACGCGCAATGGGAGCCCTGGTATCCCGGGCCCAGCGAGGTGATGAGGGCGGGCCATCCATCGCCGCGAATGTCTCGGGGAGGATCATGCCAGCCGCCGGCTGCGGGCACCGCAGCGGGCGCTCGCGGACGACAGGGCTCCGCCTTGAACCGTGTGGCACGATCATCGACACACTCCGTGTCCAGCAACATCGCCCGGGCGACCGTTGCAGGGATGCCGGTGATGCGCTGGCGGCGGGTCGCCCGAGCACCGGGTATCTCTTGTGTCGTGTGTCGATGAGTCATCCGAGGGCTCCTGTTCTGTCCCCCGCATGAAGGCATGTTGGATGTGGAACACTCGATCCGATTCCGACCACAGACCTGACATGGATTGACCGGGCAAACCCAGCGGTGTCAACGCTCAGGAGGCAGCACGGTTCGGCACCGCGGCGAAAAAATTCGGAACGTGGAACAGATGGCTCGCCACATCGCTGATGTGAGTCCAAAGCGACTGGATTCGACCATGCCTGATCAGTAAAATACGGATTTCCGAATCCGTCATGTAGCGATCACACCCGCCGGGCTGCCCGGCGGGATCTGTCAGCCCTGGGCCGGTGGAACCCCTTGACAGGGCCCGTTGTGCCCCCTGCCCTCGGGGCCCATGACGACCGAGAGCCCTCTTCCTGAAGAGGCTTTGAGTATCCATCCCATTTATGTTCGGCGCATACCCTCTTGAGATGACCATGACAACCAACGTGAACCCCAATATCCTCGTATGGGTACGCGAGACAGCCGGTCTCGGCGCGGAGGATGCAGCACCAAAATTGCAGCTCGGGGCCAGTACCAAAAGCACTGCGACCGAGAAACTTGTGGCGCTGGAAAGGGGAGAGAAATCTTGGTTCTCATCATACCACAATCCCGGCCTGTGTGTTTCGAGGCTTTGCCATCGCTGATTTGGTTGCGCCCTTCATTGTCATCAACGCCAAGGATGCCCGGACAGCTCGGGCTTCGCCCTCCCTCCGGTTGACGCTCGGTCATTGCACTTCAGAGTGGCAGTGGGGCTGGGTCTGATGATGGAGACAGCCGGTCTCTCGCCGGCCTGGAGGCCGGTGCAGCTGGAGGTCAGGTCCAACTCCCAGTACGCCCCCTCCTCGACGGTCAGTTTGTTGTTGGTAAAGGTCTTGCCCGGGTCATCCGACCAGACATTCCCGACCGTGATGCTGCACGGTGGGGTCCGGGCGAGGGTAGGGATGGTCGTGAGCGGCAGGGGCAGCAGCGCCACGAGGGCGGTGGCCAGAAGCGTCAGGGGCAGTGGCAAGTGGGGCATGATGGATCCCCCAGATCAAGTTGCGTCTGCCCCCTCTATCAGGGGGGCGGTCGGTCAATCCTGCACTGAACACCCGGGGCGGCGGTTGGCACGATGCAAGCCGACCAGGGGGTCCCGGCACCCCCCGCGCTGGCGCGATCCATCATGCCATCAAGCGCACAATCCACTGCGCCCCGCACCAGGTCAGCGATCGTGCAGCCGCGCTGAGCCGCAAGTGTCGCCAGTCGCTCGCGGGTGTCGCGGTCCAGTTCGATGGCCAGCACGCCGGGCGGCAGGCTGCGGATGATACGGCGATCCCGGCGGTTCATCGAGGGCGCTGTGCTGGCCCGCGTGGGGGACTGGACCGGTCCGCGGTGCTGCGGGGCCTGACACAGCCCTGACTTTCCATGCACCCATGTTCGTCTTGTCCTGGACAGGACACGAGGGGCGGCACAGTGGCCGCCCCCATGGGTGGATCTGGGCGGGTGGGTCCGATCGGCCGGCGGTCAGGACGCGACGGTGCCCCGCCGGTCCCTCCCGATCGCGGCCGCTAACTGGGCGCGGCGGCCGTCTCGAAGCAGACTGAGGACAGCACAGGCTTGGGCTTGTTCCCGTTGACCGGGTTGGCAGCGCCTCTCACGAATTGGTTCGTTACAACCTTGCCTTGAGAGTTCCGCAACTCACCGACAACCAGCTGCGCCACATATTTGGTCGAGGGTTCCAGGCTGTGGACTGTTATGGTTTGGGATCTTATGAATTGGTTTTCGACCCTCCCCACGTGAAACCAGGCCCCATGGACGAGATCGCCGTCGGTGAACGGGACCTTCCGGGCGTCCAGGACGCCATCGGGGTATCCGTACCCTCTCACGCCGGTATACAGAGTGGCGGAATACCAACCTGACAGCCGATCCACCGTGACCTCTGATAAATTTTGGATATTAATGTGATTGAGCAAACTGCCACCCCTAAGCGTGGCCCTGTCGGCTTCGACACCAGTCACTCTGAGAAAAATACCTGCCTGCGTCACACTGTCCGGGCAGGCGGCTTGTCCAACCGTCTGGGCGTGCACCTCACCTGCGGGCAGGGCCAGCAGGCTGACAGCCAGGGCGGTGGCAAGACCGGCCGTCAGGCGGTCAAGGGGGGGGGGGCAATGTCAAGCGGGTCATGGTGTCTCTCCGTGTGTTGGGTCTGCCAGGTGGCCACAAGACCCACCCGGCAGATCGATCGATGGGGGGAGGATACAGCCGATCGGGCTGGCTGGCAAGGGGGTTGCGGGGGCGGTCGGTGTCAGCCAGGCGGCGGTCCCTTGACCCGGTGCCGCTGTCGACCGCCTGGCGCCGGCGTGCGACGAGATCGTCACGGATTGGCAGTGGGCGGGCCAGCAAATGGCCGCAATTCGATGACGACGGGAGACCCGCTTGCAGCGGCCACCGCGACCCGAACCACCCCCCCCCCCCCCGGATCAGTCATCATCCACGATGGGAATGCGCAGATGACGGGTCGGGTTGCGCATGATGACGAAAATGGCATTCTGCCCGACATCCACGAAGTCGTTGTTGTACTGATATACAATTATGCTCTGAAAACTCTCAGTCTCGACAATGCGGGAGCACACCTTGAACTCGCCGACGCGCTCAATACCAGTCACCGTCAAAACACCGCGGGCACCGGCAACATTGTTGGCCAGGCAGCCGCGCGCGTTGGCATTGCACGGGGTGCTGTCGAAAATTTCGGCGCAGAAGGGAATCGGGTGGTCCCGGGGCATGACAGTGCTGCCGTGATTGTCGCACTCTCCGAGTCTGAACTGGATGATTGTGCCATTGGTGTTATCTTCCCTCAATGGGCCTGAGGGGAAGGCTTTGATCACCTTGATATGAGAGGCATCGCACGGCTCGGCCAGCGCCGGGCCGACCGGCAGGGCCAGCAGGCTGACAGCCAGGGCGGTGGCAAGACCGGCCGTCAGGCGGTCAAGGGGGGGGGGCAGTGTCAAGCGGGTCATGGCGTCTCTCCGTATTGCGCGGCCACCGGGTGGATCATCATGATGGGGGAGTATACAGCCGATCGGGCCGGCTGGCAAGGGGGCGTCAGTGAGGGGCCACCGTATGGTTTGGGGAGCCCTTGATCCTGTTCCAGGTCACAAACCCGGGGGATTCGTCGGGCAAGGGGCGCGGATGCACGGCCCGGGCGGTGGCATGGATCGGTGCTGCTGCGAAAAATTCGGGCAACGGGACGGCGTGTTTGCCGCATCGCTGATCGGGGGGCAAGGCGATTTTGGCGGATCACCGATGATCAGGGGCTGGCAGATTCCGGGGTCCGCCATACGGGGATCACGCCCGAGAGTCCGGACAGTGACCTGAGAGAGCGGATCACCCGCCTGGAAGAACGGATGGAGACGATGAAGGCGGAGTACCACACTGACATTGCCCGGCTGGCGGAGGATATGGCCAGGCGTGATGTGGAAGGCGGCGATATTGCCGCCAGGCACGACAAGGACACTCTGCGCTGGATCGTCGGACTCTTCATTGCAGCCATTGTCATGATCCCGGCCCTGTCCAATTCGGCGGCCATCGCCAATCTCTTCACACTGCCTGGCAGTTGATCGCCACGTCCTGACAGGCCAGTTCCCCGGTGGGGTCCCTGTGGCATCGCCGGGCCCCGGAGGCCGCTCGTGCACCCCGCATGACCGATGGTCCGGGCACGCCGGATCAACACGGCTCACAAGCACTCGAAACATTGCACACAGAGGGCCCGACGGGCACCCTCCGGGGTTCATCCAAACGTAACTGTTCAGGTCCTGAGCCGGGAATTGCAGGCTCGAAGCGGCAATCAGTGGGCCGAAGCGGACTCTGGCTCTGTGATCCGGTCCATCAACCCGTCCGGTGACGCCCGCAGTGTCTCCAGACAAACTCACCAGGCGGCTTGCGCTGCCCTGCGTCGTCTTTCGGGACGGAAATACCCAACAGGAACCTGAACAGTTCAGCTACATCGCGACAAGGATGTCATGATTCGCCGCGGTTACGGCCAACCGGAGCAACGGGTGTTGAGTGGGGTTCGCACCCGCCAGGACAGCGCCCCTTTTCCCAGCACACCGAGAAAAGGGGCGGTTTCCACGTGCCCGCGGGCACAACGGCAGGATCAGGTCATCGCGGCCCGCGCTTGAACGTGCCCGCGGGCGCGACATTGCGGATGCGGGCGCGCAGCGTCTTCGTTGTGGGCAAGCCCTCGATGCGCCACCAGTCGGTCCAGACATACGCGCCCCAGACCCTGCCGTAGCCGTGGGTCTCGGGGTCGGACAGCACCAGTTTGAAATGCTCGTTGTCGAGGACCGCATCGCGGTGGGTCGGGACCCGGACCTCGGCCCAGCGCTGGCCGGCGGGGAACTCCACAAAGCCCGTCGTGGCGGTGTAGTCGGCCCCGGCGCGGGCGGTGCCGTCCTCCGTGCGGACGGCATAGCGGATGCGGAAGTCGAACGGGCGGGACAGGGTGAGGGTAAAGACCGCCTCCTGGCCTTCCCGGACCGTGATGTTGGTGGCCGTCAGTTCGGCGGTGGCACCCTCGACCCACCGCTGGGCCGTGGTGGGGGCGGCCAGGGCCAGGGCCAGCAGGGTGCCAACGGTCGCGGCCAGGAACCGGTGGGCAGGACGGGTGCGGGGGTGGGTCGTGATGGGGATCATGAGTCTTCCTCCTTGGGTATCGGGCCGGGCCGGAACATCCGGGCGTGGCCGGGTAACGGGATTGTTACACGCCGTGGGAGGGGGTGTCAAGGGGGCAGCGGATTTCCGGCTGAGGTGAACACGTGCCAGACCCGGCGGGATGCGGTGGAGATCTGTGGGGGATACCTCGCTTTCCCGAGGGCCCGAGCGCCGAACTGGGCCTGGAGCCACTCTTGCCGAACCTTGCTGGCAGCCTTTCCCTACTTGAAAGCCGTCTCCTCGAAACTGCGCAGCTTGCGCGAATGCAGGTGTTCACGCGGCAGGGCACGCAGGTTTTCCAGCGCAGTCATGCCGACTAGCAGGTGCTTGCTGATCTGATTCTGATAGAATTCGTTGGCCATCTTGGCGAGTTTCAGCTCGCCATGCAGGGGCTTGTCCGAGACGCAGAGCAATGTTCCGTAAGGCACCCGGAAGCGAAACCCATTGCCGGCGATCGTGGCAGACTCCATATCGAGTGCAATGGCCCGCGACTGGCTCAATGACATGGTCGCATCATTGCTGGTCCGCAGCTCCCAGTTGCGATTGGACGTCGAGGCGATGGTCCCGGTGCGCATGATCTCCTTGATGTCATACCCATGGCGGCTGGTCACGGTCGCCACAGCATGCTCAAGACCCTGCTGCACCTCGGCAAGGGCCGGAATGGGGACCCAGGTCGGGAGATCGTTGTCCAGAACCTGGTCCTCCCTGAGATAGGCGTGGGCCAGGACATAATCGCCAAGACGCTGGGTGGTGCGCAGACCGGCACAGTGGCCAAGCATGAGCCAGGTGTCGGGGCGCAGCACGGCAATATGATCCGTGGCGGTCTTGGCATTGGAGGGTCCGATCCCGATGTTGATCATGGTGATCCCCCGGCCGTCAGCCCTGGTCAGATGGCAGGCGGGCATCTGGGGTAGCCGTTCGGGCCAGGTGATGGGCTCGGTGGCACTGCGCAGGACCAGGTTGCCCGGAAGGACAAGGGATTCATAACCGGAAGATGCATCATCGATCACCCGGCGGGCATAGTCGATGAATTCATCCACATACTGCTGGTAGTTGGTGAACAGGACAAACGACTGGAAGTGCTTGGGATCTGTGGCCGTGTAATGCTGCAGGCGAGCCAGCGAGTAATCGATCCTGGGTGCCGGAAACAGGGCCAGCGGTTGGGTGGGATGCTCATTGCCGAATCCGATCCCGTTGACGATGTCGTCATTCATGATGTTGAGATCGGGGACATCGAAATAGTTTCGGTATGATCCATCATGCAGTCCGGGGATATCGGCAGCATCGATCCGTCCATCGTCCAGGGCAAAATGAATGGGAATGGGGGTTGTGGACTGTCGGACGGTCATGGGGACGCCATGATTCCTGATCAACAGCTCAACCTGCTCGGTGAGGTAGCTGGCAAAGAGTTGGGGCCGGGTCACGGTTGTGACATAGGTCCCGGGGAGATCAACCCGACCATAGGACAGGCGGCTGTCCCCCACACTGTAATCAGCAATTTCCAGAACCAGTTCCGGATAGCAGGCCCGATAGCTCACCCCGGGTGACCCGGCACCATCGACCTGCTCGAGTTTCTGGCGGAGGAAACCCGTGGCGTGGGCATAAAACGTCTCGAGGGCAGCAATGACGTCCCCGGCTGTGGTGCAGAGCACCGGTTTGAGGGATTCGGGGCCCATGAATTGGCGGCCCCGGTTCTGGTCAAAAATCGGTTTCATGCAAAGAGGTCCGTGAAAGCAAAGGCATTGACATCGACAAGTCCCCGATCGGAGATCCGCAATTCCGGAATCACCGCCAAAGCCAGCAGCGAATGTTGCATATACCCGTTGTTCAGGGTGCAGCCACAGGCCTGCATCGCTGCCGTCAACTGTTCAAGTTCGCCCGCAATCCGAGCAGCTGGCCGGTCCGACATCAAACCGGCAATTGGCAGGCCGACCGTGGCTCGCTCCTGACCGTCCTGCCAGAGGCTCAGGCCGCCATTGATGGCGGCAAGGTGATTGGCCGCCGCCGCCATATCAGCATGGGAGGTGCCAACCACAATCATATGATGGCAGTCATGGGCGACGGTCGAGGCAAGGGCCATCGATCCCCGGTATCCAAAGCCCTGGACAAACCCGTTGATGACCCGCCCCGTTCCCTGATGCCGCTCCACCAGTGCCACCTGACAGATATCCCGGCTCACATCGACGGGGACAAGGCCATCCACAACCGCCATGTCGAGTTTCAGATGTCGGGTGGGTGCCTGATTCTCGATGATGCCGATCACATTGACAGTCACGGCCGCCCCGCCAGTCGCCTCGGGCCCGGCAATCGTGAAGTCCGACCCGTCGAGCCGGCGACCCATCACGACCGAGTGTCGGGCCGCATCAGGCCACTCGAGTCCGGGAGTCGGTGCGACCATCGCACCGCGGCTCGCCACATGCCATCCACGGGCATACACATCGATGATGGGCAACTGCTCAAGATCATCGGTCAGGATCAGGTCCGCGCGCCGTCCCGGCGCAATCGAGCCCAGTTCCCGTTCAAGGCCAAAGTGGGATGCGGTGTTGATCGTGGCCATCTGCAGGGCAACAAGAGGATCGCAGCCACAGGCGATGGTGTGCCGGACGACCCTGTCCATGTGACCGTCATGGACAAGAGTTCCGGCATTGCAATCATCGGTACAGAGCAGGAAATTGCGCGGATCCAGCCCTTTCTCGACAATTGCGGTGATCTGGCTCTCGACATCATGCCAGGCCGAACCCAGGCGCAGCATGGCCCGCATGCCCTGGCGGACCCGGGCAATGGCATCGATCTCCCGGGTCCCCTCGTGATCATCGGCTGGACCGCTGGCCACATAGGCATGAAAATCGCGACCGAGGTCCGGTGATGCATAATGGCCGCCAACGGTTTTGCCAGCCGCCATGGTCAAGGCCATCTCTTCAAGCATCCTCTCATTCCCGGCGGCCGCGCCCGGAAAATTCATCATCTCACCCAGACCAATGACATTGGGCCATTGCAGGGCCTTGGCGACCTCGGCTGGCCCGAGACAGGCACCCGGGGTCTCAAGACCCGGTGCCGACGGGACGCAGGAGGGAATCTGCACGAAGAGGTTCACCGGTTGCAAACGGGCCTCTTCGTTCATCAATCGTACGCCCTCAAGGCCGAGGACATTGGCAATTTCATGGGGATCGATGACCATCGTCGTTGTGCCGTGGGGAATGACGGCTTCGGCAAAACGGGCTGGGGTCAGCATGCCCGACTCGACATGCATATGGGCATCACACAGGCCAGGCACAGCAAACAGGCCCTTCACATCAACAACCCTGGTCTCCGCCCCGACACAGTGCGAGGCATCAGGACCACAATAGGCAAAACGCCCACCGACGATCGCCAGATCCTGATCAGGGACGACTTCCCTGCTCTGGACATTGACCAGCTGGCACTGCCGAAACACCAGATCCGCGGTCTGCCGACCTGCTGCAACCGCGACCAACTCGGCCAACATCGCATGCCAATGGGTCGGGGTTGCCGCCATGGATCGCTCCCATCCTGGGGGTCTGCGCCCTGTTGGCGACAGGCCCATACCGTCTCACCTGCAATCCCTACCATGATTGGCCAGGCAAGATAAGGGTCAGGCCCAAAATGACCGATTGCCAATGTCGGTCACTGCCCGTAATCTGTCCATCGGCCAGGGTGCATCACTTTGTGGCGGGACTGGCCCACACAGCGCGCGGGGGTACACCGAATTGGTCGATCGCTCCACAAGGGAACTTGCAACCCGGCATGATGCCGCACATCATGCCCTGAGCGCCGCCAAAGTGCTGGATGAGTTGACCCGCAATGGCGATGATCTCATGCACGGTAGCACAATCACCCGGCTGGATCATGCCTTGCAGGCAGCAACCCGTGCCTATCGTGATGGAGGTGATGCCGACTGGATCGTGGCGGCCCTGCTGCATGACATCGGGGATGTCCTGGCACCCAGACATCATGATCGATTCTCGGCCGAGGTCCTCCGACCGTTCGTCCGCGAGGAAGTCTCGTGGGTGGTCGAGCATCACGGGATTTTCCATACCGCGGCCACCGCCGACCACTATGACTGGGAGTCAGGCGTCCACGAACAGTACCGCGACCACATTTTCTTCCAATCCTGCAAGGACTTCTGCCACAGGTGGGATCAGGCCTCGTTCGATCCTGCCTACACCAACGAGCCCCTGAGCACCTTCGAGCCCATGGTCGTTGCGGTCTTTGCCCGCAGTCCCTACAGCCCCGATGTCATCCGGCATGGGATTGTCAAGGGTCTGCCAATCCCATCAGAACAGACCGTTTCTCCCGAGCCGAACCCGCTATAGTCTTCCGGTCCAAAAGCCCGGCGCGCCCCTGCATCCCATCCCGGCCCCTGACGCACCTGCGTCAGGTCATCGGCGCCACAGGGGCGATGTGCCTGTTGTCATCGAGGGTGAAACGGAGCTCCTGAATCGGTGTCATCGGGAGAGGACATCGTTGCCCTGCACAAGACGTTCCTTGACCCATCTGCACATCCTGGGCAGTCTGGATCTCCCTGCTGCACCGGTTTACCAAGCCCCGAACAGTCCGGTGGCTCTTGGCAACGCCACCAGGCGGCACCAGGGACGGACCGACGCGCTACCCATCATGCAGCGCCTCAACCGACAGTCCAGGATGGAAGATGTTCACGCCAGGCTGAAGTCCCTGCCTTCATCAGTTCAATGATGTTGGAACGCGGATCCTCTGGTCAGCTCCAATGCCGCCGCAGATAATCATCAAACATGGGAACGGTGAAATCGATATCGCCATACTGAGGGCTATAAATCATTCCCTTTGCGATGATTTTGGCTCGCCGAGGCCCGAGATGATTTGGCGTGTCGCCGAGTTGGTTGGCCACATCCGATGAGCGGTAAGGGCCTTTGCCAAGCTTCGACATCGCGATGACGTACTCTCGCTCTCTTGGTGTCAATCGATCAAAGCGAACACGAAAAAACCCATTGTCCAATCTTCGCAACGCATCACCCGTGGCGACCTCAACATCGCCCGGATTGATGGGCGACCTGTCAGCAGTGTTCCAGGACTGGAAGCCCCACTCCTGGAGGAAGTACGGATAACCCTTTGTTATTTCCACGAGTTTTCTCAGTGCATCAGCGGTTATGTCTTCTCCTTCGTCATTGATTGGACCTCTGACCGCCTGCATCGCAGCACGTTCATCCAGTGCG
Source organism: Paracoccaceae bacterium (assembly GCA_965215545.1). GTDB lineage: Bacteria > Pseudomonadota > Alphaproteobacteria > Rhodobacterales > Rhodobacteraceae > MPNP01. The sequence continues at coordinate 1,301,260 of OZ244066.1, read as the reverse complement.
CCGACCTTCGGATAGGTAAAGAGCCGTTCGGCATAAGATTTGGCATTACCGGACAGACCAGCCAACTGCGGCAAGCCTGCACCAAAAAAAGTGACGGGAAGTTGCTTTTGACTCATTTTGTGTATGGCAACGATCAGGGCTGCGAGTTCGTCTTCATCAAGATATTGAACTTCATCGATCAAGAGACACCAGCCCTTGCCTGCGGCCCGGGCCGCAGCCCCGATTGCGACGAACATATCAGAGAGATCGTATTCCAAATTTCCGCTGTCAGCCACTCCAGGTTCAGGATCAACGGAAATCGAGAAATCACCCATCTGAATCTTGAATACGGCTGCAAAACTTCCCAGTGCTTTGAAGGCCGCATGCGTTTTTGCCTTGGCAGACTCGATATGCGAGAGCTTGCGGAGAGTGTGTTGCATTTTCGGGTACAGAAGCTCCACCAATGATTCTCTCTCCGGAGCTTCAATCGCCGAAGTTATGTAATCATTGTCTCCGGCGACATTCTCAATCCTGTTCAGCAGGACTGTCTTGCCGGTCCCACGCAGCCCCAGAAGCATTTGAGGTCGCGCATGCCGTCCGATCTTCGTGCGCTTGAACGCGATGATGGCATTATTGATGATTTCGTCTCGACCAGCAAGTTCTGGTGGTTGTGAACCTGCTCCAGGTGCGAATGGGTTTCTGACTGGATCCACAGCTCTACCTATTTCTAACCAGTTCTGTCTTTACTGATATATAACCTGGTAGAAGTCCATACAACCACAGCCACCGCGAACGGCAGGCAATCGCAAGAGTCCGACAGGACCAAGGGCACACCCTCCTGAATGAAGTGTGTTGACGCGGTGCAAGATGTTCCGGAACCGTTTGTGGCAAGGGGAACTGAAGTCATGGCTGCGAACCCCATAAACGCCCCGGTCCGTCCGAGGACGGCTTCAACGAAGAGTCGGCAATTGGTGGCACCGGGGTCTGGGGTCGGCCAACGCCACCCACTTAACTCCATCATGCATCGGTGCACATCCGGCAGCAAAGCCCTGCCTCGTCTGGCCACCGGGCGAGATATGTCCAGGGAGGCAGCGGCTTCACAGCGGTCGCGCGCCAGCCCCCTATCAGCCCGAACCTCTGTCCAATGAATGAATGGCAATGCCGTCAGGCCCATCCGGTCCACTCTTTCCGGTTGTTCAAGACAGGCCATTCCCAATGAGACGATCTCTATCGATGAAATACAGTCAGGGACTGTCCCGAGCTTTGTCCCTCGCTGAGAGAACGATGGGTGGCTTCGTGGGATTTGCCAAGGCATCAGACGGAATTCGGGAGATTGCCGTGGAGAGCAGCCAGCATGCGGTGGTCGGACAGGAGCCCGGATGGCAGTTTACCGCCGGGATGGGACCAAGGTCACAGTGTGCATGCACCCGCACAGGGCTCTGGAATTCAGGAACCATCCCTCATCCCCATCCTGTCATGCGATCCTGCAGATCAGGATCTGGGTCCTCGCCCTGACGGCCCGGATGTTTGGCCAATCACCGATCAGGCGGGGGGAGACCGTGCAGCTCGTGATCAAACCCGACCGGATCCATGATTTCGATGACGGCGGCATGCACATCAAATGAACGTCCAGGCAAGGGCGGCATCAACAGCGGGTCAGCCAGAGACAGATGATCTTGAACCCTGCCGATGCTTGATGAATCCAGCCCTGGCATGGCCGTGGGTGGCCGTCATCGATCCCTTGCTCCTGATGCTGGGCACAGCACTGACGCGCTCTGACCCGGCCCGGGTTCCGACCGCAGGAAATCAGCGATACGCCTGTCCAACCTCTGCTGCATGGTCCCGCGCCAGAGCCAATGCCCCATCGATTGCCTCACCCCGTGACTGCCTGATCGACAGCTGCATGTCGACCGGCAGCAACGTGGCATAGTGCGGGCCCAGCCCGCCCATGAGGCAGATCGGGTTGCCGGGCTGCCAACCCAGGTGCTGCAGCATCTCGGCCACATGACTTGCGCCTGCCCGGAGAAGACGCCGTGCCAACGGGTCATCGGCGGCAGCCCAGCGGATGACGGCGGGTGCTATGGCACCACGATCGGCAGGAGTGGCCCGGCTGGCAAAGTCAACAATGCCTGCCGCATCCTCAAATCGGGCAAGGATTTCTCTGACAAGTGGTGATGTGGGGACGGTGCCGTCAACGGAACACACTGCAGCGGACAGGGCAGAACGGCCCATCCACTGGGCCGATGCCTCGTCACCAAGCACTGGACCCCAACCGCCGGCAAATCGGTGCCGGCCATCGCTTTGGGCAGCAAAGAATGACCCGGTACCGCAATTGGCCACATAGCCATCATCTGTTCCCAGCGCACCCTGAACGGATGCCGATCGATCATCGACCAGCCTGACATGTTGAAGCGGCAGAGCCGCTTGCAGGCGATCACGGATCCGGGAGCCAATCAGGCCAGCAAGACCGACAAAAGCCGGGATGGCAGACATCTCGTTCTCCGCAAGACCCGCGGCTGCCGCGATCTGCCGAAGACCCTGGATGATGAGTGCCACCGTTGCAGCAAAATCGGTCGATGGGTTGGCGGCGCCCCCACTCGCCTCAAATCGCCGTCCGGCATGAATGAGGACAAAGCGGCAATGAGTGCCGCCGCCATCAATGGCAAGGAATGTTGAGATATCGGTGTCAATCATGATCCGTTGAGTATAGTGTCACCTTATGACCTGTCGCAACCGACAGTGACCGGGATCACTTGAAGCAAGGCCGGAGAATGCAGTCGTTGGTTGACGAATGGTATTTGAATGGTATGGTTGCCGGGGCATGAAGGAGAAGCACGTGTCGGCTCCCGTCACGAAGCAGCGGCATCAGGGCACACCTGCCATTGACCCACAACCGGCACTGGCGGCAGCTGGTGCCCTGTTCACGGCTTCGATGCGCTCCGGCAGGCCTTGCTGGAACTCTGCTCTGGCGCGGCGGACAATGCCATATCGCGCGACCGGGCCCTGTGGATCGTGAGACAGGTTGCCAGGATGGCGGCGCATGTTGTCCAGGGAGCACTTGAAATCCGCCGGGGGTGTCAAGACAGCCATGCTCGTTGCCAAACGGGGTGTCGCGGAATGATGGACAGGCCTTGTCGGCGAACACCGGTGGGCATCTGCGACCGGCCATGTCTCTGGCAGAGACCCCGCAACGATTCGCTTAGCAAAGGAAAGGTACGTTTGATGAAACACGCACTCTTGAAACTGATGGTACTTGGAACGCTTCTTGCGTCCGCGGGTGCCAATGCCCAGAATGCAACGCTGACGATTGAAAGCTGGCGCAATGACGACCTGTTGATCTGGCAGAACATGATCATTCCGGCATTTGAGGCCAGATATCCGGATATTGCGGTCGAGTTCACGCCGTCGGCGCCGACAGAATACAATGCGGCTCTCAACTCCAAACTCGCGGGTGGCACTGCTGGCGATCTGATCACCTGCCGTCCGTTTGATGCCTCTCTGGTGCTCTACGAACAAGGGCATCTGGTTGATCTTGATGACATGGAGGCCATGAAGAATTTCTCTGCGGTCGCCAAATCAGCCTGGCAAACCGATGATGGCTCAGCCACCTTCTGTGTCCCGATGGCCTCGGTGATTCACGGCTTCATCTACAACGCGGATGTCTTTGCCGAACTTGGGCTTGATGTGCCGGAAACCGAGAATGAGTTCTATGCTGTCCTTGATGCCATCAAGGCGGACGGCAGCTATATCCCCATGTCCATGGGAACCAATGACCAGTGGGAAGCCGCCACGATGGGCTATCAGAACATCGGCCCGAACTACTGGAAGGGCGAAGAGGGACGGCAGGCTCTGATCCGTGGTGATCAGAAACTGACTGACGAGATGTGGGTTGCTCCCTACCGGGCACTGGCAAGGTGGTCGGACTATCTCGGTGATGGCTATGAAGCCCAGACCTATCCTGACAGCCAGAACCTCTTCACCCTGGGCCGGGCGGCCATCTATCCGGCAGGATCCTGGGAAATCGCCGGCTTCAACTCACAGGCCGACTTCGCTATGGGAGTCTTCAAACCCCCGGTCAGGAACGCGGGCGATACGTGCTATATCTCCGATCACACGGACATCGGCATCGGGCTGAATGCCGCCAGCCCCAATCAGGACGCAGCCAGAACTTTCCTTGCCTGGGTGGGATCGCCGGAATTCGCCTCGATCTTCGGCAACGCACTGCCAGGATTCTTTCCGCTGTCAAGCACACCGGTCACTCTGGACGATCCGCTGGCCAACGCATTTGTCAGCTGGCGGAGCGAGTGTGAGTCGACCATTCGCTCAACCTACCAGATCCTCTCACGCGGCACCCCCAATCTCGAGACCGAGACATGGGGGGCTTCCGTCGCCGCAATCCGGGGCACCGCGACACCCGAAACGGTGTCCGCCGACCTGCAGGAAGGTCTGGCATCCTGGTATGCGCCGCAGCAATAATCCCATGTGATCGCCCGGGCAGTTCTGCTGCCCGGGTCGCCCTTGTCGGGGTCCCTGCATGAGGAACCGCTGGCACATTCTGGTTTTTCTGACCCCGGCCGTCGTGGTCTACTCGGTGGTCATGATCTTTCCACTGTTCAACACGTTGCGGCTGGCACTCTACGCGCAAGCCGGTCAGGAGCGGGTCTTTGTTGGCCTGGCAAATTTCCAGACACTCTTCGGTGATCCTGTGTGGGCCGAGCAGTTCTGGAATGCCCTTGGCAACAATTTCTGGTTTTTCTTCATTCACATGCTGGTCCAGAACCCGATCGGCGTTGCCCTTGCCGCCCTTCTCAGCCATCCCCGCCTGCGTTTTTCCACCGTCTACCGTTCAGCAATCTTCATTCCGACCATCCTGAGCTTTGTCATTGTCGGGTTTGCCTGGAAACTCATCCTCTCACCCATCTGGGGCATCGCACCGTCCATGCTGGATGCCGTCGGACTCAAGTCCCTCTTTGCACCGTGGCTGGGACGTGAGGAGTCGGCGCTGACCACCCTCTCGCTGATCTCCGTCTGGCAGTTCGTCGGGATTCCGATGATGCTGATCTACGCAGCCCTGCTGGCCATCCCCGATGACGTTCTTGAAGCGGGAGAAGTCGATGGCATCACCGGGATGGCGGCATTCTGGCGGATCAAACTGCCGCTGATTCTTCCTTCGATCGGGATCATCTCGATCCTGACCTTCGTGGGCAATTTCAATGCTTTCGACCTGATCTATGCAGCGCAGGGGGCCCTCGCCGGACCGGCCTTTTCGACCGATATCCTCGGGACATTCATGTATCGCACCTTTTTCGGCTTCCAGCTGCAACTCGGGGACCCGCACATGGGGTCAGCCGTTGCCGGGACAATGTTCGCCGTCATCCTGATCGGTGTCTGCATCTATCTCTTTGGCATCCAGACCCGGCTGCGGAGGTACCAGCTGTGAGGCGGGCCCGGACCAACCCCGTCAACACCGTTGCCATGCATATGGTGCTGCTCGGCTATACCCTGATTGCCCTGTTTCCGGTCTTCGTGATCCTGATCAACAGCTTCAAGTCCCGCAAGGCAATTTTCCGGGAACCCCTGTCCCTGCCCGACACGGATACCTTTTCGCTCATCGGCTATCAGACAGTGTTCCGGCAGGGTGACTTCCTGCTCTATCTCCAGAACTCCATGATCGTCACTCTGGCCTCGCTTTTTTTTATCCTGCTCTTTGGCGCCATGGCAGCCTTCGCCCTGGCGGAATACCGCTTCCGGGGCAACACATGGCTGGGTCTCTATCTGGCCCTCGGCATCATGATCCCGATCCGCATCGGCACCGTGGCCATCCTCGAGATGATGGTGGCCACTGGCCTCGTGAACACCCTCTGGGCCCTGATCCTGGTGTACACCGCCCAGGGATTGCCTCTGGCGATTTTCATTCTCTCGGAGTTCATGCGGCAGGTTTCGGATGAACTCAAGGGTGCGGCGCGGGTTGACGGGCTGTCGGAATACGCGATCTTCTTCCGCCTGGTTGTGCCCCTTGTCCGGCCGGCATTGGCCACCGTGGCGGTCTTCAACATGATTCCGATCTGGAATGACCTCTGGTTTCCCCTGATTCTGGCCCCGGCTGAAGCGACCAAGACCCTGACACTGGGCAGCCAGGTGTTCATCGGCCAGTTCCTGACCGACTGGAACGCAGTCCTCGCTGCCCTTGGGATGGCCATTCTGCCGGCTCTGGCCCTCTATCTCATCTTCTCGCAGCAATTGCTGCGGGGTCTGACGGCGGGAGCCGTGAAATGATCCGGGTGATCATCGCCGGTCTCGGCAATATGGGACTGGCACACGCACTGGCACATCACGGCAATGACGAATCGGAAATCATCGGGCTCGTCAACCGTTCACCGGTGGCCCTGCCGCCGGAACTGTCGGCATACCCGCTCCTGACGGACTTTGCGGATGCACTGGCACTGGCACCCGATCTGGCCGTCATTGCCACCTATACCGACAGCCATGCGGACTACGCGTGTGCAGCGATGGATGCCGGGGCCCATGTCTTCGTTGAAAAGCCACTGGCCCGGACAGGTGATGAGGCCTGGCAGGTCGTCACCAGAGCCCGCGCGACCCACCGCAAACTCGTGGTTGGCTACATCCTGCGCCACCACCCGTCATGGCAGCGCCTGATTGCGGAGGCCCGGACCCTTGGCGGCCCCTATGTGTTCCGCATGAACCTCAACCAGCAGTCAAGTGGGGCAGAGTGGGAGACCCACAAACGGCTGATGGAATCAACCTCGCCCATTGTCGACTGCGGTGTCCATTATGTTGATGTCATGTGCCAGATTACCGACGCCACACCCGTCCGGGTGCATGGCATGGGGCTGCGACTGACCGAGGAGATTGCGCCCGATATGTACAATTACGGACAGTTCCAGGTCCTTTTCGATGACGGGTCCGTTGGTTGGTACGAGGCCGGTTGGGGACCGATGATCTCCGAGACGGCCTTCTTCATCAAGGATATCATCTCACCCAACGGTGCGGTTTCGATTACAGAGGGCGATACCGGGGCATCCGCCGCCATCGACGGCCACACCCGGGTCGGGGGCCTGCTTGTCCATACCCCGGAGCGTGACCGGCTGATTGATCTGCCCGATGAACCCGGCCATCAGGATCTGTGCAATGCCGAACAGGACTACATGATCCGGGCCATTGCAACCGACCTGGACCTCAATCGTCACATGATGGATGCCGTCCGGTCGCTCGACATCTGCCTTGCAGCCGATGCCAGCATCCGCACCGGCGTACCCCACACCCTTGAAAGACGGCAGGCGTGACAGCCCTCAGCCTCAGAAACATCGCCAAATCCTACGGTGCGGTCGAGGTTCTGAGCGAGATCACCATTGATGTCGAGGATGGCGAGTTCGTGGTCTTTGTCGGCCCCTCGGGCTGCGGCAAGTCGACTCTCCTCCGCATCATCGCCGGGCTGGACGATGCCACGACCGGCGAGGTCTGGATCGGGGACGAGAACGTCAGTGCCCGACCGCCTGCCCAGCGTGGGATTGCGATGGTCTTTCAGAGCTATGCACTCTACCCCCACCTCAACGTGCAGCGCAACATGGCACTGGCCCTTAAACAGGCCGGAGCCCGCAAGTCCCTGATTGAGGAGCGGGTCGCCGGGGCCAGCCGCATGCTCAATCTCGACTCCTGCCTCGAACGCTACCCGTCCGAACTGTCCGGTGGCCAGCGCCAGCGGGTGGCCATCGGTCGGGCTCTCGTGCGCCAACCCCGGCTCTTTCTCTTTGACGAGCCCCTGTCAAATCTTGATGCCGCGCTCCGGATGAATACGCGGATCGAGATCGCCAATCTGCATGAAACACTGGGCACAGCCATCATGTACGTCACCCATGACCAGACCGAGGCCATGACTCTGGCCGATACGATTGTCGTCCTGCGTGAGGGCCGAATCGAACAGGTTGGCAGACCAATGGAAATCTACAACAACCCGACCAACCGGTTTGTGGCCGGCTTCCTCGGCTCACCGGCCATGAACTTTTTCCCGGGCCGTCTGCTCAATCCGTCTGACATCCGAATCGCAGGGGTGCGCCCCGAGGATCTGTGTCTGGACCCGGGTGGTGAACTCGTCGCCACCGTCCAGCATGTCGAGCGCCTGGGGGGTGACACAAATGTCATCGTCGCTGTCGGGGACATCGCCCTGACGGCCCGGATGTTTGGCCAATCACCGATCAAGCGGGGGGAGACCGTGCAGATCACGATCAGGCCCGACCGGATCCATTACTTTGATGATGACGGCATGCGCATCAAGTGAACGTCCAGGCAAAGCCACCCGCACGGTGGTCCTGGGCCAATCAGGGATGCCGCCGCTTGATGGGCATCCACAATCGCTTGTTCGTCAGATAGAGCAACGCGGCAAGCAGGGTCAGGAGGGCCACGGCCATGAACCCGGCATGGCGGCGAATCATCTTTTTGGGCTCGGCTGCCCAGGTCAGGAACGCGGTCACGTCAAGGGCCAGCGCCTCGGTGTCATTGGCGGCGCCATTGGAATATTCGACCAGACCGTCACTCAAGGGTGGTGCCATGGAGATCCAGCCACCTGAAAAGGCGGTGTTTTCATACAGCGTCACCCCGGCTTCCTGCTTTTCCTTGCCCGTGTACCCCATGAGGAGCGATGCCACGTATTCGGGACCGCCGACCCCCCGGAAGAGCTGGTTGAGGCCCGTGCCCATTGGACCACTGAAACCGGCCCGGGCCTTGGTCATGAGGGAGAGGTCCGGGGCCCCCACGCTGTCATTGGCTGGAAAGTTGTCGGTCGGCGTTGCCGGACGAAAATCGTCAAGTACTGGATCATAGATTTCAAGACTGGCGGCAAAGGCTTTCACGGACTCGGGGCTCAGCCCGAGACCACCTTCATCACCCAACGTGCGCAACGGCACATATTTCAACCCATGGCAGGCTGCACAGGCTTCCTGATAGACCTGCAGACCTCGCTGCAACTGGCCTGCATCGAACTTGCCGAAGGGTCCCTCATGCGGAAATGCATGGTCATCGACATGGATCTTGCCGCCGGCAGCCACGACAGTTCCTGTCAACAGGACAACCAGCCCGGCGGCCAGGACCCATGATTTCACCATGTCGCTTGCCACGGGCATCGTCTCAACCGTCCTGCCCGGTCGGAGTCTCGGTGATGGGATAGTGGGCATCGAAGTCGTCCTCAATGGTCGCCGGTTGTTTGAGTGGTTTCTCCAGTACGCCGAGAACCGGCAGGATGATCAGGAAAAAGACGAACCAGTAAGTGGCCCCGATCAGGGAAATGATGGCGTAGATGCCTTCGGCCGGCCGGGCTCCCACCCATGTCAGCACGATGAAATCGAGGGCAAAGAGCCAGAGCCACCACTTGAACATCGGTCGATACTTGCCCGAACGGACACTCGATGTGTCCAGCCATGGCGCGAGGGCCACCACAATGAGCGAGCCGAACATGGCGAGGACACCGAAGAACTTGGCATCAATGATGCCGCCGGTAATGAAATCAGTGAGCTGGACGATCCACACATCAGCGGTAAAGGCCCGCAGGATTGCGTAGAAAGACAGGAAGTACCATTCCGGGACAATGTGTTCGGGCGTGACCAGGGCATCTGCCTCGATGTAGTTGTCCGGATGACCCAGATAGTTGGGCATGAACCCGACGAGGGCAAAGAAGACGGCCAGGATGACGGCAACGGCAAAGAAGTCCTTGATGACGTAATACGGCCAGAAGGGTACGGTATCCGCATCGGCCTCCGGCCGCGAGGTCCGGCGGACCTCCACACCGGTCGGGTTGTTGTTGCCAGTCGTGTGGAAGGCCCAGATGTGCACGACGACCAGACCGACGATCACGAACGGCAGCAGGTAATGGAGTGAAAAGAACCGGTTCAGGGTTGGATTGTCAACGGCGGGTCCACCCAGCAACCAGCTCTGGATCATGTCGCCAACGCCCGGGATGGCACCGAAGAGCCCGGTGATCACCGTTGCGGCCCAGAATGACATCTGCCCCCAGGGCAGGACGTATCCCATGAAGGCTGTCGCCATCATGCAGACATAGATGAGCATTCCGATGATCCAGGTGACTTCCCGGGGTGACTTGTAGGATCCGTAATAGAGACCGCGAAAGATGTGCAGGTAGGCCGCAAGGAAGAACAGCGAGGCCCCATTCATGTGAAGGTAACGGAGGGCCCAGCCAGCGTTCACGTTGCGCATGATGTGCTCGACGCTGGCAAACGCATGATCGACATGCGGCGTGTAGTGCATGGCCAGGACAATGCCTGTGACGATCTGGTGCACCAGGCAGTAGGTCAGCACACTGCCCCAGATCCACATCCAGTTCAGGTTGCGGGGCGTGGGGATCGTCATGGTGGCCCACATGATCGAGACAATCGGCAAACGCCGATGCAACCACTTCTCCGGCCCTGTCCTTGGTTGATAGCTGTCGTGCGGGATCCCCGACATGCCGGCCCTCCTACCCGAGTTTGATGACTGTATCGTCGATAAAGGTTGCTGTGGGCACCTGGAGATTCTCCGGGGCGGGACCCTTCCGGATCCGACCGGATGTATCGTAGTGGGATCCATGGCAGGGACAGAACCAGCCGCCGAACTCGCCAGCGCCATCACCCAGAGGGACACAGCCAAGATGGGTGCACACACCCATCATGACCAACCATTCGCCATTCTGGTCAAGCGACCTGTTCTGGTCAATGGCTGTCGCTTCCGCATCACCATTGGCATTGCGGGCCGACCTGTCGAGCAGATCCGTCAGTTCAACATTCCGGGCTGCCTCGATTTCCTCTGCCGTCCGCCGCCGGACAAACACCGGCTTTCCCAACCACTTCACAGTCAGCTGGGTCCCCGGTTCAAGGCCCGAGACATCAACCTCGATTGATGAAAGGGCCTGAACATCGGCACTTGGATTCATCTGATTGATCAGGGGCCAGACCGCAGCCCCGGTGGCGATAACACCAGTCCCAGCAGTTGCATAGTAGAGGAAGTCGCGCCGGGTTCCTTCGCTGTGCGTCGCGTCGGTCAAATGAAATCTCCATCATCCTCACTGGCCACGCACGCTGAGGAACGTCAGTTTCCAGAACCCGGTGGCCGTGACATTCACCCCTCCATATACCAGACAGGATTCGTGTCAATGTTCGTCCAGACCAATTACCGTTCTTGCCCTCCCTTGCCCTCCCCATTGGCCCTCTCACCCTCACTCCATCCTGATGCCCATCTGCCACCCAAGGTCTCGTCGTTGTCACAAGGACACCAAAGGGGACTGTGCCTGGCCCTGCAAGTCAGGCCATCGGCACCCAGACGGGAATTGGTAGTGTCACCCACAGAGCATCTCGGTACTGCCCCCCCCCGACGCGATTCAATGTCAGTACAGTGCGGGGGCCGGAAACCCAGAAGCATCTGGCACAGCCCGCTCGTGGCCTTGGATCCGAAGGAGCGCATCGTTCACTCCCGCAGGACAGCTGTGGCCTCCTGTCGCCGGGCCCGCCTGCCATGTCAACCCCACCGTGGGACTGCGTGCGAGTCACCGGGATCCGTCAAATGGAACGGAGACCGGTATCGAATGCATCATCGTATCGTTCGCGGATCTCTGGCAGCGGCTCGGCAGGCCGGGGCCATGTCGTGCTGACAAGTCGGCCTTGATCGCGTATCGCCACTCGGGTTAGCGGGATGCCATCCCTGGTCTGGAGACTTGCGGCCAGTGGGCACGGAACCTGATCGAGAACCGGCTCGATGTCAGTTTCTTGGCAACCGCTCTTCAAGAATGGCTTCGATTCGTGTCAGGCCGTTTGCCAGGTCCGCAATCCGTGCACGATTCTCTTTCACCTCTTCGCGGACCGAACCGATTTCGCTCCAGAGGACACCAAAAGCCGCGATACCGATGGCGGTCAGCCCACCCATGATCCACATGAGGGTCGGGCGATCAAATCCCGGTGCAGTGTTCTGGGCAAACTCTTTTCGCAACCATGCCACCTGTTGTGGCGTAAATTCGCTTTCGCTGATGTTAGCCATAATGCCGTCAAACATAGACATCAAAGCAAGCGAGGTCAACAGGATGGCGCGATGAGGGAGTGATTCTCATATGGTTGATTATTCATGCCATGTCCTCACGATCCCCAGCTCCTGACACGCTTCGACCGAATCAGGCCAAGGGGGACCACAGCCACCAGCGTCAGGGGGGCGCTGGCACAGGATGGCGCCCGATGTATCCCCCATCTGTCTCTTGCCCTCGGGGCCACCCCGCCGGCGGCGTATCGCCAGCCACGCGCACGGGCCTGCCCGCCAGTGTCGTGGCCCCCATCCGCACCCTCACCCCATCAAGGGCGACCAGGCGTGCTGTCGTCTCGGGCTGGCCGGACGCGTCCAAACAGATGGCGTATCGCCACTCGGGTTGGCGGGATGCCATCCCTGGTCTGGAGACTTGCGGCCAGTGGGCACGGAACCTGATCGAGAACCGGCTCGATGTCAGTTTCTTGGCAACCGCTCTTCAAGAATGGCTTCGATTCGTGTCAGGCCGTTTGCCAGGTCCGCAATCCGTGCACGATTCTCTTTCACCTCTTCGCGGACCGAACCGATTTCTTCGCGGACCGAACCGATTTCGTTCCAGAGGACACCAAAAGCCGCGATACCGATGGCGGTCAGCCCACCCATGATCCACATGAGGGTCGGGCGATCAAATCCCGGTGCAGTGTTCTGGGCAAACTCTTTTCGCAACCATGCCACCTGTTGTGGCGTAAATTCGCTTTCGCTGATGTTAGCCATAATGCCGTCAAACATAGACATCAAAGCAAGCGAGGTCAACAGGATGGCGCGATGATCCAGCCCAGCCGCATGATGCTGCCGTCAAACGGGGACAAGACATCCGATTTTGATGACCGAAACGATTTCATCGACATACAGATCGGGTCGGAACTCGATGCTTCGCTGCGGGATGATCAGCCACGCACACGTGTACGCGGTCCGGTTCATGATGGGGCGATCAGCTGCCCAACAGGGTGACGAGATTGGCGATGGCCGCCATGAAGAGGCCAATCATCCAGCGCAGAGTGTCCTTGTCGCGCCTGGCGACAATATTGGTGGCCGCCATATCACACTTGGCCATGTCGGCCAGCAGGTGTTCAAACGCGGCCTTGTCGCGGTTCAGGGCACTCTCAGACCTGGATTGCATCGTGTTGATCCTCTCCTCCAAACGGGCGGCCCGTTCTCACATTTCGCTGTCCGAACTCTTGTTCCTGATGGTTGCCAAGGGCAGGGGCACGACGGGATCCATCAGGGGCCCCTGTACCCACTGGGGTGATGTTGCTCTGATCATTCCATCACGGACTGCATCCGGGCCGGCAGCTTGCCCCGCCGACATCTTCGCCCAGACAGGCAGTCTTGGGTCAAGCATCCAGCTGGCAGGATGGGCGGGTCATATCCCGGACCAATCAACCCCACACACCGAACCTGCATATCCAAGCGAGTCTCCACCTCCAGTCTGAAGGGCAATGGTCGCAGTGCGGTTCGTCCTGATCGGCATCCGTTCGGGCAACGAATGCACCGTATCGACAAGCACGGTGGCATGGCCCGAAACGGGGCCATGCCAGCCAGGCTGACGGGTCCTGGCGATGGCTGGAAGGGACGGATGGGGGCCGAACAGGGACGTGGGGATGTCCCGGGGCGGGGAGTGATTGACCTTGCGGTCAATGCAAACCATAGGTGCCTTTCGTGAAAACCCACTTTCTGCAGGGATGGACCCGGTCACCATGAATGATTTTGTCAGTGAAGCCCATATCGTCAAGGATCTGGCTTTGGCCGAATTTGGCCAGCAGGAGATCGAGATTGCCCGAACCGAAATGCCCGGCCTCATGGCACTGCAGACCGAATTTGCCCAACGGCAACCCCTGGCCGGGGCTCGCATTGCCGGCTCGCTCCACATGACGATCCAGACGGCGGTATTGATCCAGACCCTCCGGGCCCTCGGCGCATCCGTCCGCTGGTCTTCCTGCAACATCTATTCAACCCAGGATCATGCGGCGGCGGCCATGGCGGCGGAAGGAGTCCCCGTCTTTGCCACGAAAGGCGAAACCCTGCCGGAATACTGGGACTACATCGACAGGATCTTTCAGTTCGACGGGAACGCCAACATGATTCTGGACGATGGGGGCGATGCAACGCTCTACATCACCCTGGGGGCCCGGTTGGAAGCGGGGACGGAACTGCCGGAGGCCACATCAGAGGAGGAGGAAGCGCTGTTTGCCCAGATCAGGGAGCGGGCCCAGCACTCGCCCGGTTGGTTCAGGGCCCAGCAGGACAGCATTCGGGGTGTGACTGAAGAGACGACCACGGGCGTCAATCGCTTGCGGATGATGCAGGACAATGGCGATCTGCCCTTTCCGGCCTTCAACGTGAACGACTCGGTGACCAAGTCAAAATTCGACAACAAGTATGGCTGCCGGGAAAGTCTTGTCGATGGTCTGCGGCGGGCCACCGACACCATGATCGCCGGCAAGATTGCCGTCATCTGCGGTTATGGTGATGTGGGCAAGGGCTGCGCGGCATCGCTGCGGGGGGCCGGGGCCCGGGTCAAGGTCACGGAAGTGGATCCAATCTGTGCCCTGCAGGCAGCCATGGATGGCTATGAGGTGGTCACTCTTGAGGATGTGGCTCCGACAGCGGATATCTTCATCACCGCCACGGGCAATCGCGATGTGATCCGGCTCGAACATGTCCGAGACATGAAGAACATGGCCATCGTCGGCAATATCGGCCACTTCGACAACGAAATCCAGGTCGCCGCACTCCGCCAGAACCACACATGGACCAACGTCAAGGATCAGGTGGATCTCATTGAAATGCCCTCGGGCAAGAGAGTGCTTCTCCTGTCAGAGGGGCGTCTTCTCAACCTTGGCAATGCCACCGGCCATCCGAGCTTCGTCATGTCGACGAGTTTCTGCAATCAGGTGCTGGCACAGATCGAACTCTGGACAGACCACGAGAGCTACCAAAACAGGGTCTATGTGCTGCCCAAACGGCTCGACGAGAAGGTGGCCCAGCTGCATCTTGAGCGTCTCGGCGTCAAACTGACAACACTCACCGAGGATCAGGCGCGCTACATCGGTGTTGCCAGGGACGGCCCCTACAAGGGCGAGCAGTACCGATACTGACCATCGGATCCCCTTGCCTCCACCCACAGGATGCCAGCAGGGCAGGATCCGGATCTTCATTCAGTGCGGAGCAATCCCCGCCATCCGGCAAATGATCTCCCACTCGCGTGAACTGACGGGTTGCACGGACAGGCGGGCATTGTTGACAAGGGCCATGTCCCCGAGTTGCGCGTTCGCCTTGCATTCGGCGAGGGTCACGGGTCTTGGCAGGGACCGGACGGTCCTGACATCAACACAATCCCACCGCTCATCATCGGTCGTCGAGTCGGGATGGGATTCGGCCGCCACTTCAACGATCCCGACAATCGCCTTCTCGGACTGCGAGTGGTAGAAGAAAGCCCGGTCACCGATACGCATCTCGCGCATGTAGTTCCGGGCCTGGTAGTTCCGGATCCCGTCCCATTCCACGCTCTGTGTGCCCTGGGCCAGCTGGTCGTCCCAACTCCATTCACCCGGCTCGGATTTCATCAACCAGTAGGCCATGCGCACCTCATCTCCAGACAGTCCACGACACTGATGCCCGGGTGAATCCCGTGCTGTTCATCAATCCTCATGACTTGGCTCCCCGTTTGCCACCGCCCACGAGCGCTGGACTGGTGGCATCAAGCGGCCAACGGGCTCTGGCCTTGAGATCGAGCCCATCGATCTGACCAGCCCGCAGGCGCTCGATGCCCACCCAGGCAATCATGGCGGCATTGTCCGTACAATACTGGATGGGTGGGGCAAGGAATGCAATCCCGATCCTGCGACAGAGGGATTTGAGATCCTGGCGGATTACGGCGTTGGCGGCCACACCGCCCGAGACTGCGAGAACTCCGGGCAGGGCACCATCACGCTCATGGAAGATGTCGATTGCCGCCTTGCATTTCCCGGCCAGGGTGTCGCTGACAGCCCGCTGGAAACTGGCACAAAGATCGGCGATGTCCTGCTCGGTCAGGATCCCATGCTCCTTTGCCAGCAATGCCCGGGCCCGGAGCAATGCAGTCTTGAGACCCGAAAAGGACATGTTGCAGCCTGGCTGACCCATGAGGGGCCGCGGGAATTCGAACCGGCTGGCCGACCCGGCCCTGGCAGTCCGTTCAATGGCCGGGCCACCAGGTTGGTCCAGACCCAAAATCCGGGCGGTCTTGTCAAAAGCCTCGCCGGGAGAATCATCCAGGGTGCCACCGAGCCGGACAAAGCGGGTTGCCGACAGGACGGCATGGAACTGGCAATGCCCGCCGGAGACCAGCAAGGAAAGATAAGGGAAGGCCATCCCGTTGGTCATGCGGGCGGTCAGGGCGTGGCCCGCCAGATGGTTCACACCGATGATGGGTTTGCCCGCACCTGCGGCCAGACCCTTGGCAAAACTGATCCCGGCGAGAACACCGCCGATGAGACCGGGACCAGCAGTCACGGCGATGGCATCCATGGCGCCAAGGTCAAGTCCGGCATCCTTCAGGGCCTGGACGGTACAGACGTCCAGTCGTTCGGCATGGGCCCGGGCCGCGATTTCAGGCACAACGCCGCCATACAGTGCGTGCAGATGATCCTGATTCAGGACAACCGATGAGAGAACCTCGGGCAGATGGCCCTTGCGGTGCCTCAGGACCGCTGCAGCCGTATCATCGCAACTGCTCTCGACACCAAGGACTGTGACACTGGCGTTCACGGCAGATGAACACCGGCATCTGGGCAGGTGGCAAGCAGAGGCGGTGGGTGGCGTTCACACATGACAGACGACCGTTTCAGCAATTGCACGGCGAATTTGCAAATTTAGGGGAAACTGACAAGTCATCCAAGGGGCAGTCCGGCGCATCACACAGCACCAAAGGCGCAGCCCGGGGTCCGACGAGGGGCAAGGAGCCAACCATGATGGAGCGCCGTCCGGTCATCCTGACCCGACCCCTGGCCGATGCCCGTCCCCTGGCCACAGAGATCCGGCAGGCCGATCCGTCCCTTGCGGTCCACATCGCGCCACTCATTGCCATCACCACCCTGCCGCACAGCATCACTGGCCTGACCCACGGGACAAGCCTGATCCTGACATCGGCCAATGCCATTCGTTCCCTGGATGCCGCCGCCGATCTTGTCGGCATGACGGCCTGGTGTGTCGGACCCCGAACCGGCACAGCGGCCCGGCAGCGGGGACTGGATGTCCGCATCGCCACTGGATCAGCCCACGCCCTGATTGAACTCCTGCTGACAGAGCGGCCAGATGACAAACTGATCTATCTCCGGGGGAAACACATCGCGGTGCCGCTGACAGAGCGACTGGCAAAAGCCGGTCTCGCGACCCAGGAGATCATCACCTATGATCAGGTTGGGTTGCCAATGCCGACCGCAGTTCGGAGTCTGATGGGCAGACAGGCCTGTCTTGTCAGTCTCCATTCCGCCCGCACCGCCCGGATCTTTGTCAGTCAGGCCAAATCCCTGCCGCGCCGGGACCACATCCTCCTCTGCCAGAGTGCAACGATTGCCGCCACTGCGGATCCGGTCTGGGCCACTCATGTGTTGCGTGATGGTGAGGATTGGGTGCAGGCCGTCCGGACCCTGGCCTGAGTCCCGGGCGTGAGGTGTCCACGGACGTCTGGCATGCAGCGGTCGCATGCAATTCCTCGCCAGCCGGTATATTGATGCTCGGATGCATGCACAGTGCGATGGAGAGCCATGGCGGGAAACGATCGAGACGAGACCGGCGCGACGGACACATCCGATGATTCGGCTGTTGAGGAAGCCGAGATCATGGCATCCGATGATTCCGAAAAACCAGCACCGACTGACACCCACCCTGCGAGGGAGAGTCAGGGCGGATCCGGGGTCTCCGCGACCGGGGACAGTGCCATGACCGGGCAACGAAGCCTGAAAGACCGATTCCTTGCACGACGCGACCGGATTCCGGCTCTGGCGGTGCGGGGACTCATCTTTGGCATCATTGCCGCCATCGCCGGTGTCCTGACGGCCGCAATCTGGCAAAACCGGATGCAGGGGGACACCACACCCCCGGACAGTGTAACCACATGGCAGGCTCGAATCCCGGACCTTGAAGACCGCATCGCCACCCTGGAGAGCCAGACAGCTGACGATCGGGATGCCATTGTGGTCCTGCAGGCGCTTGCCGCTGATCTCGAGGCCGCCCGTTCGCTTCTGGCAGGGTTTGATCCCGACAACCCCGAACTGTTCCTGCCGGCACTCGAGGCTTTGCGGGCAGCACAGTCTGAACTGGCCGAGCGCCAGGCCCGGCTGGAGGCCGCGGGCGCCAGTGGCCTGGCTGAACGCCAGCAGATCGCCGATGCGGTCACCGCACTGAACCAGGCGTTGGAGAAGATCAGGCAACAGGGGCCTGCCGGTGAGCGGATGCCAGGGGGCACGATCGATCAGGCCGCCGGCATGGGTCGAGCCGACGGCGGGTCAGGCACTCCGGTCGCAGCGGGTCCGGCGCGGCAGGCTGCGGTGCCGAGTGAGGCGATGGTGGCCATGGAGACCGCATTGGCGAACATCACTGACGAACTGGCGACGCTCGAGCCCCGGCTCGACGATCTCGATCAGGCCCTGACGACGTTCGCGGGAATCCAGGCGATGCAGCGGGCTGACCTCGATCAGGCCCGGACCCGACTGTCAGAACTCACAGCCCGTATGGAAGCCGACCGTCAGGATCGCGGGATTGCCCTCTTCAACCTCGGTGTGGCCATCGAGACAGGCGCGCCTTATCAGACAGTGCTGGATGACCTGCGTATCGGTGGCACCGATCTGCCGCCCGTTCTCGGCCAACACGCGGCCACGGGTGTCCCGACAGTCGATGAGCTCCTCGTGGCATTCGATGCCCTGGCCCGCGTGGCCGTTCAGGAGGATCCGGCCGACGGGACAAGCGGTCTTGTGCGGGGGGTCCGACAGTATGTTTCGTCCTTGATCACCATCCGCCCTCTGAGACCCCAGGAGGGCACCACCACCCAGGCCGTCCTGTCCCGCGCCCGGTTTGCCCTGGAGGGTGGGAATCTTGAGACAGCCCTGGTCATCCTTGACGAATTGCAGCCGGCGGCGGCGGCCATCATGGCCGATTGGGTAGCCAGCGCCACAGCGAGGATGCAAGGGCTGGGCGCCCTGCAGTCACTCATCGAGGATATCGGAGGTCTCCCCGTTCTCTCTGGACAGGAAGACGATCCGGGTCCCTCATGATCTGGTCCCTGATCAAGATCGTTCTGTTTTTCCTGGCTGTCGCCGCTGTCAGCCTGCTGGCCATCTGGCTGCTCGACCAGGGCGGCCCCCTGCGGGCGGAAATCTTCGGTGTCGAGGTGGTCACGACATCGGGCGCGGCGATTGCCATCCTTATCCTCCTTGTGATCCCGGTCGTGTGGACAACCCTGTTCCTCCTCCGTCTGCTCTGGGCTGCTGTCCGCTTTGCCACGGGCGATCAGACGGCCTTGACCCGCGTGATCAGCAAGTCGAGGGAACGCCGTGGCTTCGATGCACTCGCCGACAGCATGGTGGCCCTGGCCTCGGGAGAACACCGCATGGCTGCCGAAAAGATCTCGACAGCCGCCCTGCATCTGAACCGCCCAGAACTGACCGGATTGATTGCAGCGCAGGCCGAGGAGCGACTCGGCCATCCCGACATCGCCCAGAAGATCTATCGGGATCTGCTTGTGAATCCCTCCACACGGTTTTCCGGCCTGATCGGGATCCTCAAACACCAGCTGGAAGAGGGTGATGTCGACTCCGTGCTCAAACTGGCCCGCAAGGCCGCTGAACTCCGCCCCAGACACTCCGAAGTCCAGAAGATCCTCCAGTCGGTCCAGTGCCGTACGGGTGACTGGCCCGGGGCCCGACAGACACTCAAGGCCCGTTTTCGCTACAACCATCTCCCCCGCAAGGACTTCGAGCGCGCCGAAGCGGTCATGGCCATGGCCGAAGCTCTGGGGCTCGAGGCCGAAGGTCACACCCGGGATGCGCTGCAAGCCGTGAACCGTGCCCTCAAACTCCAGCCCGGACTGGTGCCCGCTGCAACCCTGGCAGCCCGGCTGCAGGGAGAGACGGTCTCCCGGCGGGCTGTTGAACGTCTCCTTGCCCGGGCCTGGACCCTCAACCCGCATCCCGAACTGGCCGAAGCCTTTGCCCGACTGGTCCCCGATGAGACACCCGAGGAGCGTTACAACCGGTTCAGCAAACTGACCGGCAAACGCCCCGACCACCCAGAAACCCGGATGGCCATGGCCGAACTGGCAATTGCCAGGCGCGATCACGACACGGCGGCGGCGGTGATTGATGCCCTGGACACGAGCGACAGGACAGCACGGTCGCTGATTATCCAGGCTGCGATCGAGCGGTTGCGGGGATCACCGGACTCTGTCATCCAGACCCTCCTGGGTCAGGCGGTCGCGGCCCCCCGGGGTGCCCAATGGCTGTGCTCCGCCTGTCACCACAGTGCCACCGCATGGCAGCCGCTCTGTGGCAACTGCCAGGGGTTTGACACCCTGGTCTGGCAGACCACGCCCACAACTGGCCAGGGCGATGCCCTGCTTGCTGACATGGTCCCGCGGATCCTGCCCGCACCTGCCGCCATGGCCGACCTGGCCGCTGCCTCGCCAGCGGCGGCGGAGGGCACCTGAGGGGGATTTTCGTCTACCATCAACGGGTTCAGGTGTGTATGGATGCCCTCCTGGCATGCCGATGTAGCTCAGGCGGTAGAGCGGGTCATTCGTAATGACTAGGTCGGGGGTTCAAGTCCCTCCATCGGCACCACCGATCCGGCCTTGATCCCCGGGGCCGGGCTGGCTCCCGGCCAGACCCGCAGGGATGGCGATGACCTGTCTTGCCAACCCTATCCGAGGAAAAAGAGGGCCAGTGCGGCCAGGACAGCCCCACCGACAGCCGAGAGAATGGAGGCCCAGACCAGCGGGGCATGGGTGCCTGTCTTGCTGGCGGACTCCTCGGTCCGACCGGCGGCATGCTTGATGAGATCGGGCAGATAGGGGGAGATGCGTGGCAGGTGCTTGGCGGCCTTGACGAGATCGACCATGATGGCCTTGGGGCCGAGACTGGCACTGATATAGTCCTTGACGATCGGTCGTGCGACCTCCCACATGTTGAAATGGGGGTTGAGGGTGCGGGCCACCCCTTCCACGACCACCATCGTCCGCTGGAGGAGTATCAATTCCGTCCGGGTGGCCATGCCGAATTCCTCGGTCACTTCAAAAAGCCGACCGAGCAGGCGAGCCATGGAGATCTGGCTGGCATCCATGCCGAGAATGGGCTCACCGACCGAGCGCAGGGCCAGGGAAAAGTCCTGCAGATCCTGATCGGCGGGAACGTACCCGGCATCGAAATGGGCTTCGGCCACACGGTGATAATCACCTTCGATAAAGCCCAGCAGGATATCGGCATAGACACGACGGGTGTAGGTGTCGATCCGCCCCATGATCCCAAAATCGAGCAGGACGATCGAGCCATCGGAACTGACCTTGATATTGCCTGGATGCAGGTCGGCGTGAAAGAACCCGTCCCGCAGGACCTGGCGCAGGAACATCTGGATCAGCCGTCGCGCCAGGGCCTCGAGATCATGGCCGGCCTGGCGCAGGGCCTCGATGTCCCCGATACGCACACCCTCGGCCCAGCCAAGCGTCAGGACCTTCCGACTGGTCAGCCGCCACACGACCGACGGGATGCTGATCCTCTCGTCTCTGGCACTGTTGTTCGAGAATTGGGCAACGGCCGCCCCTTCGAGCCGGAGATCGATTTCCCGGGAAATCACGCCATCGAAATGCTTGACGATCTCGTAGGGTCTGAGACGTCTCGAAACGGGGAAAAGCAGCCGGACCAGCCAGGCCGCAAAATAAAACGAGTCGACATCACGGCGGATGGCTCGCTCAATCCCCGGTCGCAGGACCTTGATGGCCACCTCCTGGCCATCGTCGCTGAGGGTGGCCCGGTGGACCTGGGCAATTGAAGCCGCCGCGATGGGTTCGCTGAAACTGGCAAAGACACTGTCGAGATCGATCTCCAGTTCCCGTTCGACGATTCCGATGGCCGTGGCCCGGGGAAACTCCGGCAGCCGGTCGAGCAGGATCTGCAACTCGCCAGCCAGCTCCTCGCCGACGACATCCGGGCGAGTGGAAAGCAACTGGCCCAGTTTGACATAGGCCGGACCAAGGGCCGTCAGGGCGCGCACGATGGGGGGCAGGCTGGGATTGCCCCGGTGACCGAAGATGGCCAGCGGCAGACCGAAGACCAGGCGGATCGCGGTCTTGCTGACCCTGTTGCCGCTGGTGGCGTTGAAGATGACCGTCAGTGCCCCGGTGCGCTGCAGGGTGGCACCGATCAGAGCCAGGCGGATGATATTGTGCGGGCCACGCATCTCAGAGTTTCCAGCCGGAATAGAGCGTGGCGACCCCCATCGACAGGGGGCGGTGCTTGACAGAGTCGAAGCCTGCGTCGTGCATCAGGTCCATGACCTTCCGGGGTGCCGGGAAGCGCCGGATGCTCTCGACGAGATAGACATAGCTCTCGCGATCATTGGCGATGGCAGAGCCAATCCGCGGGATCACTGTCTCTGAGTACCAATCATAAACTGCCTGCAAGGCATCATGCCGGATCGGCCCGAATTCCAGCATGACCAGCCGGCCACCAAAGCGGAGCAGGCGATGGATTTCGGCCAGGGCTGCGGGGATGCTCTGGAAATTGCGGATGCCGAAACCGATGGTGCAGGCATCGAATGATCCCGAGGGAAACGGGCAGGCCAGTGCATCACCGACCACCCAGTTCACCCGCTGATGGGCAGGACCGGACGCCAGGCGGGACCGTCCGACAGCCACCATGTCGGCGGTCAGGTCAAGAACGGTGACATCGGTCTGCGGTGACCGGGCCAGAATACGCCGGGCAAGATCACCCGTACCGCCAGCCAGGTCGAGGACCCGCTGGTGGGGAGCCGGGACCAGCCAGTTGATCGCAGCGTCCTTCCACAACCGATGGATGCCCAGAGACATGGCATCATTCATCACATCGTAGCGGTGCGAGACCCGGCGAAAGACATCACGGACCAGTCCGGACTTCTCATGTTCAGCCACATCCCGTGCACCAAAGGGCACCATGTTTTCTTGCATACCGGGAGACTTGTTCCACAAAACCGCGGTTGCCAGTATCGCAATTTCGCCGGGCATAGTAGACTCGGGGTACGGAAACTGCCGGGACCATCATGCCAGAACTGCCTGAAGTCGAGACTGTCCGACGCGGTCTTGCCCATCACCTGACCGACCACACCATCACCGGGGTCGAGGTCCGTCAGCCGCAGCTGCGCTGGGCAATCCCGCACGATCTGGCCGACAGGATCACCGGCTCCCGCATTGCCGACATCCGGCGCCGGGGCAAGTATCTCATCTGGGATCTCAGCAATGACATGATCATTCTCATGCATCTGGGGATGTCGGGCAGCCTGCGGGTCCTCCCGTCGGGCACCAGCCCTGCGCTCAAGGCCCATGATCATGTCATCTGGTACCTCGACACCGGCGATGCCGTGAGTTTCCATGACCCCCGTCGCTTTGGCATGATTGATCTTCTCCCGGCCAGCGATGAGACAACCCACACCAGTCTTATCATTCTCGGCCCGGAACCCTTCGCACCGGAATTCGACACAGCCTACCTGGCCAGTCAACTGGCCGGACGCAGCCTGCCCATCAAGAATGCCCTGCTTGACCAGATGATTGTCGCCGGGATCGGCAACATCTATGCCTCGGAGATTCTCTTTGCGACCCGCATCGCCCCCCGGACTCCTGCCAAGGTCCTGCGCCACGACGACATCAGGGCGCTCATCGATGCCACGCGTGTCATTCTGGGCCGGGCCATTGAGGCTCGCGGCTCATCCCTGCGGAACTATCGCAACCTCGAGGGAGACATCGGCAGTTTCCAGACGCAGTTTGCTGTCTACGACCGGGAAGGGTGCCCCTGCCCCCGTCCTGGCTGTGATGCCCTGATTGCCCGCATCCGGCAGTCGGGACGGTCCACATTCCACTGCCCGGTGTGCCAACCGGCAAGACCGGACAGTCGCTGATCGGCATGACCACACCAATTGCGGTCATCCCAAGGGTTGAATCACCACAGGACGGGTCTACATTCATGGCAGCGCTTGGGAGTCCTTGAAACAGTATGTCCATTCTCGAAATCCGGGACCTGACCAAGGTCTATGGAACAGGATTCACGGCCCTCAATTCTGTCAATCTCGACATCCGGGAAGGGGAAGTCATGGCCCTCCTCGGCCCCAATGGTGCAGGCAAGACCACATTGATCTCAACCATCTGCGGCATCACCAGGGCCAGTGCGGGCACGGTGCGTGTTGGCGGCCATGACAATGTGACCGAGGCCATGAAGGCCCGGCGACTCATCGGCCTTGTCCCCCAGGAAATCACCCTCGAGCCCTTCGAGAAGGTCATCGACACCATGCGGTTTTCCCGCGGACTCTTCGGTCTGCGACCCAATGATGCCTATCTTGACAGCCTGCTTGCCAAACTCTCGCTGGCCGACAAGCGCGACAACCGCTCTCACACCCTGTCGGGCGGCATGCGGCGGCGGGTCCTGATTGCCAAGGCACTCAGCCATGAACCGCGCATTCTTTTCCTTGATGAACCGACCGCAGGAGTCGATGTCGAGCTGCGCAGCGCGATGTGGCAGACCGTCTCGGAACTGAAGGCGGATGGTGTCACAATCATCCTGACCACCCATTACATTGTCGAGGCCGAGGCGATTGCCGATCGGGTCGCCATCATCAACAAGGGCGAAATCGGGATCGTGGAGAACACGCAGGACCTGATGGCCCGTATGGGCGAAAAACACATCACGATCGAACTGACCGATCCCGTTGCCACCCTCCCCCCGGAACTCGCCGAGTTTGACCTCGAGCCCAGTGCCGATGGGCGGGAACTCAATTACCGCTTCGATTCGCAGGGCAGCCGGACCGGGGTCACGGCCCTGCTGAACAGGCTGCGCGAGACCGGTCTCCAGATGACGGACATCCGGACACGCCAGAGCACCCTCGAGGAAATCTTCGTCAAGCTCATGCAGGACGACACATGAACATACGCGCCATCACCACCATCTATCGCACGGAAATGGCCCGGTTTTTCCGGACCCTGACCCAGAGTTTTGTCTCACCCGTGCTGTCAACATCGCTGTATTTCGTCGTGTTCGGTGCCGCCATCGGCAGTCGGATCCAGGAGGTTGACGGGGTGGCGTACGGGGCCTTCATCGTGCCCGGTCTGATGATGCTGACCATCATGACCCAGGCCACGTCCAATGCCAGTTTCGGCATCTACTTCCCGAAATTCATCGGAACCTTCAACGAGATCCTCTCGGCGCCCGTGACATTCCTTGATATCACCATTGGTTATGTTGGTGCGGCCGCCACCAAGTCGCTCTTTGTCGGGGCCGTCATCCTCGCCACGGCCAGCCTGTTTGTCGATTTCTCCATCCAGAATCCGCTCGCCATGCTGGCCTTCCTGATCCTGACCTGCCTGTGCTTTGCCCTGCTCGGCTTCATCATCGGCATCTGGGCAGGCAATTTCGAACAGTTGCAACTGATCCCTCTCCTGGTGATCACGCCGCTGGTCTTTCTCGGCGGCACGTTCTACTCGATCAGCATGCTGCCGCCTCTCTGGCAATCGATCACCCTCTTCAACCCGGTCCTCTACCTCATCTCCGGCTTCCGCTGGTCATTCTATGGCAATGCCGATGTCCCCGTCGCCATCAGTCTCCTCGCCATCAGCGTCTTCACCCTGGTCTGCATGATCGTGATCCACTGGATCTTCAGGACCGGCTGGCGGATCCGCAGCTGAACCGATGGCGCCGGAGGCCATGGCCCTGCGTTGGATCGGGACGCGTCCGTTGGATTGATTTTCCGCTGGTCCGTCCTATATTTCGATCCACGGCAGTGCCCATATGACCATCATCGTGGACATCTGATCAACATCGCGGCGTGTCGGGAAACGGGTCAAGCCCTGACCCCGTGCGCAAGATCACAAATGGAGAACTGAATGGCTTACGAGCATATCATTCCCAAGGTAACGGGCAAGATCGGCGTTGTGACCCTGGCCCGCGGCAAGTTGAACCCGCTGAGCAAGGATCTTCTGGCCGAGCTGGCGGCGGCACTCGTCAAGTATGACCGAAATCCTGACATCCGGTGCCTGGTGCTCTTTGGTGGCGATGAGGTCTATTGTGCCGGGGCCGATATCAAGGAGATGGCCGAAGGCACATTCACCGAAGCCTTCGCTCACGACAGTTTCGGGGCGGTGTCCGATGCCATCCAGAGCTGCCGGAAACCGATCATCACGGGTGTTCTTGGTCCGGCGCTTGGTGGCGGCTGTGAACTCGCCATGATGTGCGATATCATCATTGCCGGCGAATCCGCCCAGTTCGGCCAGCCCGAGATCAATCTCGGCATCATTGCCGGCATCGGTGGGACACAACGACTGACCCGAGCCGTTGGCAAGGCCAAATCGATGGAGATGCACCTCACCGGACGGCGCATGACAGCCACCGAGGCTGAACAATCCGGCCTGGTTGCACGGGTGGTCGCTGATCACAACGTCAAGGCGGACGTCATGAAACTCGCCGATCTCATCACCAGGCAGCCACCCCTGGCCGTGATTGCCCTCAAGGAGGCCATCAATCGGGCCGAGGAGGTCTCCCTGCGCGAAGGGCTGCTCCACGAGCGGCGTCTCTTCCATGCGCTCTTTGCCACCGAGGATCGCAACGAGGGCATGGAAGCCTTCATCGAGAAACGCACCGCGGTCTTCAAGGGGCACTGAGTCCATCCCGCATCGTCGGCATCCGGAATCGGAGGGCGTGTCTCCGGCCAGGGTCCGTGAACACGCACCGGCGGCGTGCCTTGACCGTCATCGTCGGGTCCAACATCCGTCCGGGGGCCGTCTGAGGAAAATATGGCTGGCCAGACCTGTCACTCGGTCAACAACCCCTGGTGCCACCCTCGCCCGAGATCAACGCCGGACCGTCCTCAAGCATGACCGGTCCCTCCTCGACATGGTGCCAAGAACCGGCATCCCGAATGCCCCAGGGGAACGCGGCAGAATTGCGAAGTCCGGGGCCCACACCTGGCATGGGTGCCGCACTTGGCACGAGGACTCCGTCCAGCGCTGCATGGCCGACTCCCATGCCGCATCACCAACAGGATCGGAGCGCCATGGCCGCGCCCTCGGAGACAGCCCCCTCATCGCTCTCCAGATTGCCCGAACCGGCACCGCGCCGCCGACATCATCGTGTCACACAAACCCAAGAACGGGTATGAAGATACAAGCAGAGCACCCAAACGGATGCCCAGCGGATGTGGCTCTGGTCGCCGGCGAATGTCGTGAACGGGTCCCAAAAAGACAGAGAGCCGATGCGGGCGGCCTTGAGGCACACGAAGGTCAGTCCGAGGGCAGCCTGCAAACAGTGGTGCAGACCCTGACCCCGGCCAGGGAGCGGGACCACACGGGGCCGCACTGGGCAGGAAAGGACCCAGACGGGTCTGGTCAGAACCGGATGGTGCAGGGGGCTTGCGGGACACCCTCACTGAGCGATGCGGTCCGATCCCCGTTTTCGTCGTTGTGCCCTTGACTGTTCCGGTTCACGAACAAATCCCCTCTCTTGCGGGATAAGCGAGATGGCTCGGTCATAAGCGGCCTCGACTTCGGCCATGGGTGCACCCAGCCAGTCCAGTGTGCGGGCCAGTTCCAGCAAGGTCCGCGCGTCCACCAGATGTCGTCTCCTTGTCTCTCTCCGGCGTTTCCTGTGAGCGTCATTGGCCAGATTGAGTTTCGTCCGGGAAAACTCCAGCAAGGTTCGGGCATCCTGAAGCACCTCCTCTCCAGCACGCTCGAAACATCGATGTGCCATGCGAGAGTCTCTGAGCCTTCGGGCCGGTATTGCCGTATCGAGCGCTGCCCGGCCAACTGGGGGGGGGCGGGTGGCCTGAAGCCAGCGATGGGACCGACTTTCATCTCCCGCATCGATCAGTGCCTCGATCATCGTGTTGACAACGTGAGTCTTGCCATGGGCCGGACCGTGCGCCTCGAACTCGCCAAAGGCGGCCTCAGCCTGCTCGTCCTGTCATCCTCGATCCTTGCCCTGATCATCTCGGCAGCGAGCGTCGCCGATCCCCTGCTTCCGCTCCACGCGCTCTCGACCCCTTGCACCGCGTCCTGTCGGTTTCTCAACGCCCGCGGATGCGTCGCATCGCGCATCGCCGATAAGGCTGCGGACTCCAGATAGGCTGGCAAGGTCGCCCTGAAGTCACTGTGTTCAGGGTCCCACTGCCACTCTGAAGTACAACGACCGAGCGTCAATCGGAGGGCGGGCAAAGCCCGAGCGAGGGTTGACGCTCGGTGACCCCATCCGTGCCGCGTGTCGGCCCCCTGGCAGCCCCATCGCGTCAATTGCGCGCAGAGCACCGCCCGCCGGGGTGAAGAGAGGGGTGCTGTGGGGCCGCAGGATCGCCGGTGCAGGGCCGGCCCGCGCGGGCATCCTGGACGGCCGTCACCGCGGCATCGGTGCGGGTCAGGACGTCGGTGCCCGCCATCACGGGGTGAGGGCAGGGCCTTCCCGCCCGCAGCCGTTGGTGGGCGCGCTGCCCGCCACCCCATGCTCACCTGGGGGTCAGGCGTGATCGGGCTGGGCGAAGACAAAGCTGGCAGCGTGGGCCTTGGCCCCCTGCCCATGGTCGGCACACGCCGTGCCGCCCCGGCAGTGATGGTGGGGACGGCGGTCGGGGCGGCGGGTTTGCGCAGGGCCTGGAGACTGGCCCCCACGGCGGCGGCCGTCTTGCGCTCGACACTGGCGGGGCGTTCGGCACTGTCCACCCGGTCCACGCAGATGACCAGGGTCCTCCTGTGGCACCTGGCGCTCGACACGGGCGGGCTGATCCCGGACCCGACCCTCACATCGACTCCTCGGGCCAGATCAACGCGTCGATCCGCGCCTGCAGGTGGTCATGGCCCCCACTGCCGCATGATAGAGGTCACTGTTTGAGGGGCCGGTCGCCGCCAGCCGTGCCACCGCCTCGGGATCCGGAATCCGGGCCGCGGCATGGGTTCGCAGCAAGACCCGGGCCAACGCCGGTCGCAGGCGACCTTCGGAGCTGCTGGGCCTCGACCCGTCGGGCTTTGCGGGACAGGGGTTGCGGCGGTGCGCTTCGGATCCGTCTGGACAGATGGCCCGGCTGCGGGCCGGGGCCGGTGGTCCAGCGTCGCGGAGGATGACCATCGGCCGAGCCGGGCCAGATGGGTGGGCCATGACCGGGAGATTGCCCCAATGTTCGTCGTTGGTAAGGCGATTGTCAG
This sequence comes from Paracoccaceae bacterium, assembly GCA_965215545.1. GTDB lineage: Bacteria > Pseudomonadota > Alphaproteobacteria > Rhodobacterales > Rhodobacteraceae > MPNP01. The sequence goes on along the minus strand of OZ244066.1, from coordinate 1,271,817 downwards.
CCGTGGTCAGGCCACGCGCCGGCATCATCGGTCACGCGAGGGGCCTCTGGGAGTGGGGACGAGTCCGACGGGGCTGCTGCCCGGGGATCCGGCGGGCGGGGTGGTCAGCTGCTGAGCAGGATGACGAGATTGACGATGGCTGCCATGAAGAGTCCGATGATCCAGCGCCGGTTGTCCGTGTCGCGCTGGATGGCCTCGGTATCGCGCTTGGCCATGCTCCATCCCGGCACCCTGGCCTGGCCAGATCGACCGCCCCCGGCGGTCCGGTGGCCGCCCGGTGGCGTGGCAGGTTCGCAGGTCAGGTGGGCAGGGTGATCAGGATGCCGAGAATGGTGACGGCAAGGCCGATCATGCCGGCCATGGCCAGCAGCATCCGGGTCTCCCGCTTGGCGGCATCCGCATCCCGCTGGGCCATGTTGGTCTCCATGCCGGCCAGGCGGGCCTCAATGCGTGATTCCATGGCGTCATTCTCCGCCCGTGATGTCTTGATCGCGCCGTCCAGGCGAATGATCTGTCGGGCCAGATCATGCATGTCGGGGTCGTGATCCATGCCGGCACCCTACACCAGGGGGCGCGATGGGTCAATGGTAGTCCCGGTCGGCGCAGGATGTTTGCAATCCCGCGCAGGGCCTCCGTGCGGCTGGTCGGTGAACTGACCGTATGGATCGGGATCGACGAATGCCCGACTGGGCAGCGTCACGATGTCGGTGACCGGTGTTGCCAGCCCGGTCGGTCCCGTCAGGGCCGTCCGCAGCACCATGATGGCGTGTGCGCGACACCGCACAGGCTTGTCGTGCTCTCGATCAGGGTCTGGCGGGCCGGATCCCGAGGTGCCAGGTCGGCAAGCCGGCGCAGCCGATCCAGCATCGCCGCCGCCAGACTGCCACCCCGGCGCATGCGGTCGGGCATCCCATTGCAAGTCCAGCAGCTGGCTGCCGTCAGCCTGCGCGACGCGGGCCGCGCCGATCAGCATGGTCATTGCCTCTTGCCAGCAAGACAGAGGCCCGCCGGCAACCCAGTGCCGATGTCTGCAACAAGGTTTTGAGCGCTGACTGCGGGGAGAGGGTGCCGATGGCCGTGGCTCGAAAAACGATCCTCACCCAGAACCGCGGTGAGGCGCCCTTGCGTCCGGTGGGGCCTTGTCTCGCTCGCTTGGCATCCATATCACCAGGATCAGCTGGTCTTCAAACCTTTGGGAAAAAGACCGGCTGGTATGGCGGATCAATCTGCCTGCAATGGCCGCGGATCCATTTCTGTGCCCTGTCAGACGTTGCTGGGGATATTCCTCCTGGCGGAAGAACCGCGCGGCCTTCCTCTTCAGCAACCCCGATGACGAAGCACTCACCATTGATGGTGTGCAGGTCATTGGCGTAGGCGCAAATCGTCCTGATCGCTTGCGGTCCAACTGTTTCGGGATTCCAGCCCGCCTTGAATGCAACGTGTTCAGTTTCAATGCCACGGTTGTGGAGCAGGTCGTCCAAATTTATCGGAAGATATGTCACCACCGAAGATCACCTGACTTGATTCGGGTCATCCCGCGAACTTGGTCTGCAAAGTTCGCGGAGAACCGCATGAGTTGCGGTCGACATGGACATATCGGATGCCATCAGTTCAGACCGTTGAGTCCAGTCGGCACTGCCCGATAGCGAACCGGCGGGCCTGGAGGGCAGGAACTTTGCCGTACTGCGAATGACGCATTCATTTCAAGGGGTTCTGGAGCCGGGGGCATGATTTGTCATCAGGCGAGTCGGCATCAGGTGGGAGGCCTGATCAGACGAATGAGCGGCGTTTGCATGTTGCTTACCTTCCGGGATCCCAGCATGCAGGTCACTATGGCAAACGGGCGGTTCATTTGCAATGCGGATGGAGGAAGGGGTCACATTGACAGGTTCTGTCGAATCGTTGTCGTTGATCGACTCAAGGCAAGTGGCCGTCACTGGTCCGTTGCGGCCGCCAACGCCATCATGGCCCGGCGCTGGGGCCAGATGAACACCAGGATTGCCCGTTTTTCCACTGGCAGGCCACAGCATGAACCACACATGTGAGCCGCGCCCACCAACCGGAATGGTGGCTTGACAAACAGCCCACCATGCCCTACGGACCGGGCGCCGCTGGCACGACACCATTGATGGGAAATGGGCATGGCACATTCGCAACAGGCCAAGAAACGCATCCGACAGACGTCACGGCGTTCCATCATCAACACCGCAAGGAAGTCCCGAGTCCGGACCTATCTGCGCCGGGTTGACGAGGCCGTGGAGGGTGGGGGCAGCGAGGCAGCCCGCACAGCCCTGCAAAAAGCGGAAAGCGAATTGATGCGGGCAGTCTCCAAGGGCGTGTTCAACCGGAACAAGGCCCGGCGACGGATTTCCCGTCTGGCCAAGCGGGTCCGCCTCGCCTCCTGACATCATCTGGATTGTCCTATCATCCGGATTGTCCTTCCTGAAAGGGCCTCTCCCCGAACCTTGATCGCCTGCAATCCGCTTTGCAGCTGAGCACGCACCGTAACAGCCCCAAGGGTCGATCACCTCCCCGATGCGGTCGCCGCCATCAGTCGGGTGGCAAGTCCCGATCCATGTGCAGCACGGCAGCAAGGTCCTGGAACCGGCAATCGCTGGCCAGCGAGTCCGCTTCAGCAGCGATCTATCGCGAAGACATATCCAGGCGGTGCAGAGGATTCCGGGCCGTGATTGCTACGATCAATGGCTATCCGCCGGTCGTAGGTCGGTTCGAAATTATCCCTTGAATCTGGGCACCCCCCCCCTGTACAGCTCTCTCCCGAGCATGTCCTGCCCGGGGCCACCGGGCAGGACCAGTCAGAGAGGAAAGCGCAATGATACGACTGATGATGATACGGGCCGCCGCCCTGGTGGTCCTGCTGACCCTGCCGGTGCCGGTGATGGCGCAGGTGGACTGGTCCAGTCTCGACGGGACCACCGGGCCGAACACCTGCCCCGAGGAGCAGACTGAACGGCGTCCCGACCTTTTAACCTTCGGGACCCCTGATGCGTCTTCCGTCCAGGTGACGACGGCAGGTATTTCGCCGGGTTTCGTGACGGGGCAGGCTTCACAGGAAACGATCTCTTCTTAAGCGTTAATCTCTCCGTGGTGGAAAACGGAAAAACCCGCGTCGGCAGTCCGACGAGGCTGGCTCCAGGTTCAATGACTGCAATCGCCCGACAGACCAAAACCTTCGCCACCCTGAAAGCGGGAACGCGCTACACCGCGGTTATAAGTCTGGGGTCGAATGTCGCCGAAAATGTCCTCGCAAGGTCCTGCTTCCGCACGGCCCCCGATCTGGAGATCCCCCTTGGCTCGGGTCGCGGCGATTCGTGGTCAAGCGGGTGCTACGCCTTCAGCAAGGACCCGAATCAGATCCGGGCTTGCTTCTGCGGAGCCAGGAACGCGTCGGGCAGCTGGGCGCGCACCGATGCCGAGGACGGCTACGAATATATCAGGGACGCCACCTGGAGGCAGAACGTGGGCTGTGTGACCAACTGACGGGGCCGGACCGAGGCACACAAGGGCGGCCGGCGGGCCGCCCTTGTGTCATGGGGACGCATGGGATCTTCGGAGGGGTCCACGGTCTGCCTGTCGGTCTTGCACGTGGTGGAGGCGGACTCTTTCGGTCATGCGATCAGGATGGCCCGGAAATCGTTGACATTGGTCAGTGTCGGGCCCGTGATCACCTGATCATCAAGGGTTGCGAAAAACCTGTGCGCATCATTCTGGTCCAGGCATTCGCGCGCCGACAGCCCCCGTGCCGCAGCGCGTGCCAGCGAGTCGGGCGCGATCACACCACCGGCCGCCTCGGCCGCCCCGTCAATGCCGTCGGTATCGGCGGCCAGGGCATGAATGCCGGCGCAGCCGGCGAGTGCCTCGGCAAGGCCGAGGAGAAATTCAACGTTGCGGCCACCGCAGCCGGCACTCCTGACCGAGACGGTCGTTTCCCCACCCGAGATCAGCACACATGGCGCGGGAGCCGGTTGGCCACGCCGGTGCACCTGCAGAGCGATCCCTGCCATGACCTTGCCCATTTCCCTTGCCTCACCTTCCAATGCATCGCCAAGGATCAATGGTGTCACGCCGGCGGCGCGGGCGGTCTCGGCAGCGGCCTCAAGGGACTGCTGGGGAGTCGCGATGGTGAGTACGGTTCCCTTGACCAGCCGTGGATCTCCGGGTTTCGGCGTCTCATTGGCAGGATCGGCAAGGGCGGCAGCAACAGTGGGTGGCGCATCAATGCCAAAACGGGCAAGAATGGCCCGGGCCTCGGCCAGAGTCGTTGGATCAGCCACGGTCGGCCCTGAGGCAATCGTGGCAGGATCATCCCCAGGCACATCCGAGATCAGCAGACTTGTGATCCCTGCCGGGGCCGCTGCTGCAGCCAGACGTCCGCCCTTGATGCACGAGAGATGCTTGCGGACACAATTCATGTCGTCAATCGCCGCACCACTGGCCAGCAGCGCACGGTTGATCATCTGCTTGTCCTGATGTGAAACGCCCCGAGCGGGTGCGCTGAGGAGTGCCGACCCGCCACCGGAAATCAGTGCCAGGCAATGGTCCTCGGGACCGAGGGCAGACACGAGCGCAAGGATTCGCGCGGCAGCGTCAACGCCGGCAGCGTCAGGCACCGGATGGGCCGCCTCCACAATCTCGATTGTCTCGCAGGCGTCAGCGTGGCCATAACGGGTGACGACAAGCCCCGAAACCTCACCGTCCCAGGCGCCCTCAACGGCTTTGGCCATACGGGCCGACGCCTTCCCCGCGCCGACGACAAGGAGCCTGCCTTCCGGTTTCTCGGGCAGGAACTCTGGCACCCGCACCATCGGGTCTGCTGCCGCAACAGCCGCATCAAACAGGTCGCGCAGCAATCGGCGGGCCTCTTGCGTGGCTATCGGCACAACTGACCTGCACGATGTCCCCGACACACTGGCCGATGCGACACGGTCCGGACTGCCTGTCGGCGGTCTTGTGCCAGTGGCGGTGCATGCAGTGTCGGTCTCAACGGCACCCCGGGGGAATGCGATACAGCCGGTCTCACTGGCAAATCCCCCATCTGGTGACGACCCGCGTCAATCCTGTCCCGGTTCACCGCGCGACATGGCCAATCATGGAAAAACCTGCCGTCGGAGGCTCCTGACCGCAGGATCGGGAGGCCACCTGTCTGTCTTGAGCGTCAACGGCTTGGCCTGTCCATCCATTCATGTTGCCCTGCCCAATAAATCACAGTTGCCAGCAAGTTGGAAGTCCGCGACCGGTCTGGACCCAGGCAGGATGGAGACCCCGGACCACTCAGGGCGGCGATGCACCCCAGCCGGGGATAGCGGCGAATTGAATCACCGGCACCGGGGTTATAGGGTCGGCATCGCCAGATGCGGACTCACAACGGGATCCAATTGATGTCAAATCCGCCGCCGGATCAACCCCTGCAGGCCCGGCTGAACACACTCCTTGACCAGATTTACGGCACCGACATGGCCAGGGATCTTGTGCCGAGGATCACCGATCTGATCGCGGAGTCGAAGGTGGCAGACGACGGTGCACCCCAATGGGTCGATGAAACGGATGTCGTTCTCATCACCTATGGGGATTCAATGACTGATCCGCCCCGTCCTCCCCTTGAGATTCTTGACGGGTTCCTGCGGAGCCGGATTGGTGACATCATCAGCAACGTGCATATCCTGCCCTGTTATCCCTGGAGTTCAGACGACGGATTTTCGGTCGTGGATTATCGGGCCATCAATCCTGCCCTCGGTGGCTGGACCGACATCGCCCGGCTGGCCGAGCGGTCCGGCCTGATGCTGGATGCGGTGATCAACCATACTTCAAGCCGGAGCAACTGGTTCCGTGGATTTCTCGCTGGCGACCCGCAATACCGGCATCATTTCCATGTCTGCGATCCCGTGCTTGATTACAGTGCTGTGACCCGCCCCCGCACACTGCCGCTGCTGACTCCGGTTGAGACGGTTCAGGGGGAGTGTCATGTGTGGACGACCTTCAGCGATGACCAGATCGACCTCAACTATGCCAATCCGGACGTCCTGATCGAGATCCTGGGTCTGCTCCTGTTCTATGCCGGGCAGGGTGCCCGCTTCATCCGCCTGGATGCCATCGGATTCCTGTGGAAGGAAATCGGTACCTCCTGTATCCATCTGCCCCAGACCCACGCCCTCATCCAGGTCATGCGGCTGGTGCTCGACGCGGCGATGCCCGGCGTGATCCTGATCACGGAGACCAACGTTCCGCATGCCGAAAACATCAGCTACTTCGGCGATGGCACCAATGAAGCCCACATGGTCTACCAGTTTCCACTGCCACCGCTCACCCTGCATGCGTTCCAGTCCGGCAATGCCCAGGCGCTGACGGACTGGGCGGCAGCACTGGACCCGGCCACCGACACAACCGCCTATCTCAACTTCCTGTCGTCCCATGACGGCATTGGCGTGCGTCCGGTTGAAGGGATTCTGGGGCCCGACGAGGTGACGGCTCTGGCCAACCGGGTCGAGGCCAACGGCGGTCGTGTTTCCTACCGGAACCTGCCGGATGGCAGCCGCACGCCCTATGAACTCAACATCACCTTCCTTGACGCGGTGACGGATCCTGAGGACAGCGATGCTGTCAGGGCCAAAAAGTTTCTCGCCGCCCAGACAGTGCTGCTGTCCCTGGCAGGGGTCCCGGCCATCTACATCCACAGCCTGCTCGGCTCGCGGAATGACACTGCCGGGTTGGAAAAAACCGGCCACAACCGATCAATCAACCGTACGCGCCTGTCCCTTGCGGAGCTCACCGCGGATCTCGACGATCCGAACAGTCTGCGTTCGATGATTCTCGAAGGGCACCGGGTACGCCTGGCCGTGCGGCGCACCCGACCGGCCTTCCGCCCGAGTGCCGCCCAGCGCATCCTGACATTTGATACGCGCCTGTTCAGCCTGTTGCGCGAGGGTCATGGTGATCGTGTCCTGGCATTGATCAATGTGTCCGATGAAGATGTCAGTCTGCGTCTCGAAACGGCCCGGCTTGGCTTTGGCGATACCGTCATCCTTGCCGACCTGCTCTCGGCTGCCGAGCCCAGGGCCACTGCCGGCCATGTCGACATCACCGTCCCGGCCTATGCGACAGCCTGGTATGTCGAGAAAGGCCAGCGCCCGATCGGGATTTGACGGCCAGATCCTCGTCCTCAGGAGATGGACGGGGATCCGCGACCAGGGGCTTGTGTTCGACTGCGCTGGCAATGCGTTGGATCCGCTGGCATCGCAGGTGGCGTAACGCCCCCCTTCGTGCGTAACGGACCAGGCGACAGTGGATCAGTCTGAAATCCTTACCGTGGCATGAACGGAACACCCTCGCCTTTGCAAGCTTCGGCATTCACGCAGAGATATTCGTCTTCCACTACCTCTTGAGGTGCAGCAGCAGCGGGGTCGGTTCGCCCTGAACGGGCCGGATTGGTTGCAAATCGGCCTGCCACCTTGCCAACAAACCTCTTGACATATTGAAAATGCCTTCAGGATGCCCCGGCAGGCGGCAACCGGGATTTGTTTGGGCCCATGATTCCAAGGAAATTGCTGATGGAAAGAGGCGGAGACGAATCATTTTCGCCTGAATTTTCTGTCTGGAAGATGGCTCGATTGAATGGCTTCTGCAAGACCGATTCAGTCCTGCGGCGGAACCCGGTCGGCACAACGGGTGGAATGTTTGATTTTGGTTCGATTTCGAACCGGAGAACGGCACCGGCAACCGGAGATTTGTGTGCATTTCATTTCGGGCCCGAGGGGCTGACAGGTGATGAGAATTCTTTTTTCCCGATATTGAATTGTCGGCCAGCCGCCTGTCTAATCGGGAGCAAGCGAATCCCGGAACTGGCCCGCCCACCGCGGTCAGGACCTGTGGCGGTCAGGCCTGTGGATGGGGGATGACCACGACCTGACAATGGGAACTTCGCCGCAGGATGAGCACTGCGCCGTTGGGGAGGGGTCGGAGTTGAAAGAGATGCAACCCAGGGATGCATGGGATCGCCTGAGCGCTACGGAGGGAGCGGCGTTGATCGATGTGCGCAGCCGGCCGGAATGGGCCTTCGTCGGTGTGACGGATCTGCAGTCCATCGGTCGTCCCATGGTACTGGCGGAATGGCTTGGCTATCCTGACATGACGATCAATCCCGGGTTCTATGATGAGGTCGTGGCCAAACTCGGGAACGACCAACCGCGCGCCCTGTTTTTCCTCTGCCGTTCGGGCAGCCGGTCCCGGGACGCAGCTGTCCACTTCGAAGCCACCGCCCGCGATGCCGACAAGCCTGTCCCCTGCTTCAACATCCTTGAGGGGTTTGAGGGTGACCTGGACCCGGCGGGGCACCGGGGCACCGTCAATGGCTGGAAGCAGTCCGGCCTCCCCTGGCGGCAGTCATGACTGTTGCCCTGTGGCTCGGGTACTGAGAATGGGTGTGCCAGTGGGCTTTGTCCGGCTTCTCAAGGCCAATATTGGCAAGGATGCCTACAGCAACTGGTTCAACAGCGTCGAATTCAGCCTGCCGGATGATGACACGATCCTCCTGCATGTCCCCACCCGGTTCGTGGGTGACTATATCGTGGCCAATTATGGTGCCATCATTCTCGGCTGTTGCAAGAATGCCGGCATCGAGGCGCGCAAGGTCCGGACCCGCATCCGCAAGGCTGCTGACGGGCGCGGTGATCTCAAGACCCTCAATTCGCCAGGCACGCATCGCGAGCATGGCCTGGATGCACGGTTCTCCTTTGCCCGCTTTGTTGTGGGCGAAGCCAACAGGGCCGCCCATGCCGCTGCCATGCATATGTGCGAGATCAAGCGTGGTCAGGGTGGTCTTTTGCATCTCTATGGTTCCACGGGCGTTGGCAAGACCCATCTCATGATGGCAGCTGGCCAGAAGATCAAGGAGCGCTGGCCCGATGCTGACATCCGCTTCATGACCGCCGAGCAGTTCACTTCGGAGTTTGTGACCTCGTCGCGGATTCGCAAGCTGCAGGAGTTCCGGCACCGGATCCGCGTCCTTGATGTGCTGTTGATTGATGACATCCAGTTTTTTGCCGGCAAGGCCAAGACAACCGAAGAGTTGGAGCTGACAATCGATGCACTGATCGGCAGCGGCAGAATCATCATTCTCGCCTGCAACAGCCACATTGACGAGATCAGTCCCTTTGGTGCCCGACTGCGGTCCCGGATCCAGCACGGTCTGGCGGCGAAGATCGAGACGCCGGATCCGGATCTCAAGCGCCGGATCCTTGAGGCCAAACTGGCGGAACTGCAGCAGACCAGCCCCAAATTGAGTCTTGAGGACGGGGTTGCATCCTACATCTCCGACCATATTGGCGGCGATATCCGACATATCGAGGGGGCCATCGGGCGTCTGGATGCCGCATCAAGCTATCTGCCGCTGCCGATCTCGCAACATCATGCGACCCACCTGCTCATGGACCTTTTGAATATCCAGCGTGTCCGGCCCAAAATCGATGATATTGTCAACGCTGTTGCACAGTATTTCGGTCTCAAACCCGATGACATTGTCAGCAAGAACCGAGCAGCGAATATTGCCCGGGCCCGCCAGATCGGCATCTTCCTGGCCAACGAAATGACACCGCACTCCGTGTCCCAGATCGGCAAGCATTTTGCCCGGGACCACACAACGGTCAACTACTCGATCAACAAGATCCGGGGACTTTGTAATTCCCGCCAGGATGTCATAAATGACATCGATGCCATACGAAAGGGCATTACCCTGCCACAGTAATCGCGATCAGCCGGATGAACCCTCGGCGTTTCCAAAGATGGACGTGACAGGGGTCCGAAGACGACGCCTGGCAGTTGGAGTTGGTCAGACATGATATTCAGCATTGACACCGAGAGACTCCTCTATGTGATGTCACGCATCAATCAGGTCATCGACAAGAAACAGACCGCGCCCATCCTGACCCATGCCCTGCTGACCGCCGAAGGCAGAACCGTCAGCATTCGGGCCACCGATCTTGTCACCACCGTGGTTGCCACCCTGGAATGCTCGGTCGGCGAGGAAGGCACGACAACCCTGCCCATCGATACCGTGCGGAACATCGCCGGCTCCCTCCAGAACGACAGCCAGACGCAGATTGCCTTCGATCCATCGACCCAGAAACTCAACATCGTGTCCGGGATGACCAATTTCGTCGTGACAACCGTTCCCAGTGCCGATTTCCCGTCAATCAGCCTGAGTGACTTCTCCACATCTTTCGAGATCAGCACGGCCACATTGCGACGGATCTTCGACAAGACGAAGTATGCCGTTTCCGAGGATGAATCCCGCATGCACCTCAATGGTGTGTACCTGCACATCAATGGCGAGGGTGAGGCAAGCAAGCTTGCCGGCGTGGCCATTGACGGATTCCAGATGGCGGTGGTCAAGGCCGATGTGCCCAGCGGCTCCGAGGGCATGGTCCCCATGATCATTCCAACCAAGGCCGTGCATGACATCACCCGTCTGTTTGCCGACAAGCCGACCCTCACCATGTCGGTCAGTGATTTCAGCCTCAAGATCGTTGCGGATGAATTCACCTACAGCACCCGACTGATCGAGGGGGTCTATCCGAAATACGAGAAACTCCTGCCGACCAATCCGAACGCCCGGATCGTCGTCAATGCCAGGGCTCTGTTGACGGCCATCAACCGGGTGGCCACCATCGTCACCGACGGTGATTGCCGCATCAGTTTCGAGATCAATGACGACAATCTCCTGCTCTCGGCCTCCGCCTTCGGCTGCGGACAGTCCTCCGACACTCTCCCGGTGGAATGCAACAACAACACCCTCAAGACCCGTTTCACCTCCAGCAGTCTCACCAATGTCCTGCCCCTGATCGGGGAGCATGAGGCCACGTTTCTCTTCCATGAGAATGATCGGGCAGTCATGATGCTCGACAGCGGGGATCAGGACAGCATCTACGTGGTCATGCCCAGTCGGTAGGAACGCCCCCCATATCCTCGCTCCACATCAGCCATGACCCCGGGCCTTGCGCGACTCGAACTCTACAACTTTCGCTGTCACCGGCACTGCCTGATTTGCCCCGATACCCGCCCGGTTGTCCTCTCCGGTGCCAACGGATCCGGCAAGACCAGTCTCCTTGAGGCCATATCACTTGCCTCACCCGGTCGGGGGCTGCGCAACGCCAATACCGGAACCCTGGCCCTCCAGCCTGACGGGCAGGGCTGGCGGACTGTTCTCACCTTCCGGGGCAGCCCGCCCCTGACCATCGACACTTCCTGCCTGCCCGACCAGCCCGGCCGCCAGCTGATCATCAACGACCGATCAGCCCGCCAGCTCGAACTTTCCGACTGGCTTCGTGTTCTTTGGTTGACACCCCTGATGGACCGACTCTGGACCGAGACCGCCGACCGGCGACGGGCATTTCTCGATCGCATGACGATGAGCCTCTTCCCCCAGCATCCGGTCCATGTCACCCGTTACGACAAGGCCCTGCGTGAACGGAACCGCCTCCTGCGGGACAACAGCTGGGATGACAACTGGTATACCTCACTTGAACGCCAACTCGCCGACCATGGCGCAACCATCGCCCGGAACCGGCAGGCGGCTCTGGCGGCCATTCACACCGCTTTCCAGACCACGGTGACGGAATTCCCCCTGGCCACCCTGGGCATTCACCAATCAGAGACGTTCGGACCCATCGCCGAGGATCCCCAGGACATCAGCACCTATCTGCGGGACTGTCGTCCCCGCGACCTCCAGGCGGGCCGCACTCTCGCCGGTTCCCACCGGGCTGACCTGACCCTGCACCATGCCACCAGCGGTCGACCCGCCGGGACCTGCTCAACCGGTGAGCAGAAATCCCTCCTCCTTGGCCTCATCCTGGCCAATGCCCGGGCAGTGGCCACCCAGTCCGGGACGTTTCCCATCCTCTTGCTCGATGAAGCCATCGCACATCTTGATCCGGATTTGCGGACCCTCTTGCTCGATGAGATCAGTGTGCTCCCGACACAGACCTGGATCACCTGCACCGACATCGAATCCCTGCTCCTGCACGACCACCGCTTCCAGCATCTCTGGCTCGGCCTCGCTTCAGACCGGCACGCCACCTTCCGCTCTGTCAGGTCCTGAACACGACTGCCGGATATCAGCGGGTCAGGGCTGACGGTCTGGCATCCGCCAATCCTGGCGGCGGACAGCAGGAATGCGACAGGAGGGATCAGAGATCGAGAGCGCCGACCTTGAGGGCATTTTCCATGATGAACTCCCGGCGAGCCGGGACATCACTGCCCATGAGACGACTGAACATGGCGGCGGCTTCGGCAACATCGCCGACGGTGACACGGACCAGGTTGCGTTTTTCCGGATCAAGCGTCGTCTCCCACAACTGGTCTGGATTCATTTCTCCCAAACCCTTGTAGCGCTGCAGGGTCAGGCCCTTGCGGCCATTGGCGGTGATCGCGTCCAGGAGTTCGGAGGGACGGTGAATGACGGAACTCTCCTGACCGATCAGGAGCTCGATGGGTCCCTGGTAGACGTCGGCAATCCTGTCCTTCAGCCCGGCAAGAAGGCTGCATTCGCGTGATTTCAGGAATTCCACCCTCAGGGTCCGGATCTCCTCGACCCCGCGCAAGGTGCGGCTGAACACGAGGCCACCGCTCTGGATGGGCCGTCCACACCAGCCGCGCTCGTGTTCCTCGGCAGCGGCATCAAGACGCTGGGCAATCCGGTCGGCAGCCGTCTGGACCAGGGTATTGAGACCATTGAAGCCAAGGACCCCGGCAATGGCGGCATGCTCGATCGCGGGCAACCAGTCATGGGACTGAAAGCGCTTGAGGAGGCCTGTGACCTTGCGTGCCATTTCCACAACGTCCATGAGGGGTGCCCCGGTGAGGACGGTCCCGGAAGCCAGGCGCAGTTCGGTGTGCCGGGACCCCTGGCGGATGAGATATTCATCGAGGGCCGCTTCGTCCCTGAGATACTCCGATGCCTTGCCTTTCTGAACCTTGAACAGGGGCGGCTGGGCAATGTAGAGATGGCCGTTCTCGATGATCGCGGGCATCTGGCGAAAGAAAAACGTCAGCAGCAAGGTTCGGATATGGGCACCGTCGACATCGGCATCGGTCATGATGATGATCTTGTGGTAGCGGAGCTTCCCCAGATCAAAATCATCACGACCCACTCCGGCTTTCAGGGCAACAATCAGCGTACCGATCTGCTCATTGCGCAGGACTTTCTCGCGGGTCACGCGCTCGATGTTCAGCACCTTCCCCCGCAGCGGCAACACGGCCTGGTTGCGCCGGGCCCGGCCCTGCTTTGCCGAACCACCGGCCGAATCCCCCTCGACAATGAAAAGTTCGGACTTGCTCGGATTGCGTTCCTGACAATCGGCGAGCTTGCCCGGGAGGGATGCCACGCCATTGGCCATTTTTCGCGTCATCTCGGAGGCTTTCTCGGCAGCCCTGCGGGCCTTGGCCGTCAGCTGCATCCTGCGGATGATCTCGTCGGCTTCCCCGGGGTTCTCGAGCAACCAGACACTGAGGCTTTCGCCAGCGATGGACGAGACGACACCGGTCACATCCTCAGAGGTCAACTTCTCCTTGGTCTGCGAACTGAAATCCGGCTCGGGGCGGCGGACCGACAGCACACAGACCAGCCCTTCCCGTATATCCTCACCGGTCAGATCGACCGGGCCGGTCTTGCTGTTGCTGAATTCCTTGATGTGGTTCTTGATCTCCCGGGTCAGGGCCAGACGCAGCCCCGTGACATGAGTTCCGCCATGGGGCTGGTAGATCGTGTTGGTGTAGGCCTTGATGATCTCATTGCGCGATGTCCCCCACATCAGTGCAATGGCCACCTCGATGGTGATGGTCCGGTCGTTGACCTCAACCTCCCGTGATCCCTCGATGAAGATCGGCTCGGCAGGGCAGGTCTCGGAAGATGGGTCGATGGACCGGGCAAACTCCCGGATCCCGCCCTCAAAATGGAAATCACGAATCTCACCGACCCCTTCATCCTGCAGGGTGATTCGCAGACCCGGATTGAGATAAGCCTGCTCAAGCATCCGTTTGTTCAACCGTTCCCGGTCATAGTGGAGATCCCCGAACACCCTGACCGATGGCAGGAAATGAACCTCGGTGCCGGTCCGGCCCTGCGCCGGGCCCACATCCTCGAGCGGGGCATCGGCCTTGCTGGCGGTAAACCGTATCCGGTACTCGCGGTCATGGCGGAAGACCCGGACTTCAAGCCAGTCCGACAGGGCGTTGACAACCGACACGCCCACACCGTGGGTGCCGCCGGACACCTTGTAGTTGCTGTCACTGAACTTGCCCCCGGCATGCAAGGTGGTCATGACGACCTCGACGGCCGAGCACCCCTCCTCTTCCATGATGTCAACCGGAATCCCCCGTCCGTCATCCCGGACTGTCACGCTGCAATCCGGGTGGAGGACAAGGTCAAGGTGACTGGCATGGCCCGCCATGACCTCATCGACACCGTTATCGAGAACCTCGAAGATCATCTGGTGCAGGCCATCACCGTTGCCGACATTGCCGATATACATGCCCGGCTTCTTGATGACGCCGTCCAGACCCTTGTAAACCTTGATATCCGCTGAGGTATAACCGTCGTTCGCTTCTGTCATTCCTGCCCCGATCCGGTCCCGCTTCTGCTGTTCTGCCTTCCCTCCGTATGCTACCACGACAGTCAAGAAATTTGAAACCGAATCGGCCATGGCGGGGCGGTTGCCCCAATCTCTCCACAGGCATGATGCCCGCCAACCGGTCCCGGGCTGCCCGATCCTGCAGGATGCCGGGCGCGATCATGGCCTGAAGGACGGGACATCCACCTGGACCCTGCAGTCGGCACACAGGTTGGGCACCGGGCCCCAAGCTGGATCCGGGTCCAACCGGGCGGGAGGCAGCAGCCATCCGAATGGACAGGAATTGTTGCCTGCGTGACAGGGCGGGCCAACGGTGTCTGAATCCGGATTCAGGAGACTGGCAATGGTCGCAACTGGCATCTATTGAATCGGGCCGGGACGTGGCCGGCGGAAACAGGATTGACGGAATGGCGACAGAAAAAACGGCCACGCGACCAGCGGTGTTGGCTGATCGGCCGTTTGTCTATCAATCCCTGGCTCAATCGGACGCAACGGCGGAAATGATGGGCCTGCCGCGCTATCCGGACCATCCGGTGCCGGATTATCAGACCTTCTGTGAAGACTTTGTCGAGGAGGCCTTTACCGACAAGGGCGATTTTCGCCTGTTCATCATCACGACCGCCGGTCGCGACATCGGGACCACCTGCTACACGATCCGGGATTCGATTGCCGAACTTGATATCTGGATTGCAGCGCGGAAGGACTGGGGACAGGGTCATGGCACCCGGACCCTGCAGGATCTCATGGCTCGTCTTGAGGGAATGGGGTCGATCAGGGCACTGATCATGCGCCCGTCAGCCCGCAATCCCCGCGCCATTGCCGCTTATCGCAAGGTAGGCTTTGTGATGTATGATGAGGAACGACACGACCTGCCCTCCTGGTGCCTTGACGGCGGTGAGGATTATGAGGATGCCGTGATCCTGGTTCGCCTCATCGGAACCGGGGGGTGCTGTCCCGACCGGTGACATGCATCCCGGCCCCGGGATGGTGTATGAGAGGAGCCGGGGAGGCACCGAAGCGGACTCGCTGTCGCAGGAGGCGGAAAACGGGAGTGGGCTGATGCGCATCGATCAGACAACGGCATTGCTGGTCATTGATGTCCAGAATGATTTCTGTGAGGGTGGTGCCCTTGCGGTTCCGGGCGGCAGTTCCATTGTGCCGCTGATCAATCGACTCCTGGCGAAATTCCGGATTGTTGCCTGCACCCAGGACTGGCATCCGGCAACGCATCACTCCTTTGCAGCCAGTCACGATGACGCCGACCCCTACGACATCATCACCCTTGACTACGGTCCACAGGTCCTGTGGCCAACTCACTGTGTGATGGGCACGAACGGTGCCGAGTTCCACAAGCATCTCGAGGTTGATCGGGCCCAGGTCATCATCCGCAAGGGTTTCCGGGCGACGGTGGACAGCTACTCGGCCTTCTTCGAGAATGACCGAACGACCCCGACCGGTCTTGGTGGCTATCTGGCCCAACAGGGCATTGAGGGCGTTGTCTGCGTCGGTCTGGCAACGGACTACTGTGTTCACTATTCGGCCATGGATGCCCGCCAGCTGGGCTTTCGTGTCTGCGTTCTTGAAGACGCATGTCGGGCCATTGACCTCGACGGGTCCCTGGCAACGGCCTTGCAGGCGATGCAGCAGTCCGATGTCATGATCTGCCAGTCCGAGGCACTGGTCTTCGCAGACAGCCCGTGACCATCCCCATCGGGACGACCCATCCCATGTCCCCCTCGGACGCGCAAAGGATGCGATATGGCCCAGTCTGTTGATATCGCCACCCGGGTCTACAACCACAACTGGAAGATCGATCCGATTGTCCGGTCATTGATCGATACGGATTTCTACAAACTGCTGATGTGCCAGTTTGTGCTCAAGACGGCCGGTGAGGTCCGGGCGACGTTCCGGATCATTGACCGCGACAGGCATCAGCATGTGGCCCGCAATATCGATCATGGTGAGCTGCGCGAACAACTCGACAATATCCGTTCACTCCGTCTGACCCGGGGAGAATCCACCTGGTTGCGGGGCAACATGTTCTACGGACGCCGACAGATGTTCGCGCCCGACTTCCTGGACTGGCTCGAGGACCTCACCCTGCCCGAATACGAACTGGATATCAGCGATGGTCGACTCGACCTGGCCTTTGAGGGCCGCTGGGCTGAGGTGATGCTCTGGGAAATCCCGGCACTGTCGACGCTGACGGAACTCAACAGCCGCGCGGTCCTGAAACGCTATGGCAAGTTCGAACTCCAGGTTCTCTATGCCCGGGCCATGACCCGGCTGTGGGACAAGATCACGGCCCTGGCGGCTGCACCGACACTGCAGATTGCCGACTTTGGCACCCGCCGCCGGCATTCCTATCTCTGGCAGGACTGGTGTGTCCAGGCCATGATCTCCGGTCTCGGCGATCGCTTCATCGGCACCTCCAACTGCCACATCGCCATGCAGCAGGAAGTGGAGGCCATCGGGACCCATGCCCATGAACTGACCATGGCCTATGGCGCGCTCTCCGCCAGCGATGAGGAGCTGCGAACCGCCCCCTTTCGCATGATGCAGGATTGGACGCGGGTCTATGGCGACAATCTCCGGGTGATCCTGCCTGATACCTTCGGTTCGCGCTACTTCTACAGCAACGCACCGACCGAGCTGGCCGAATGGACCACGGTCCGGATCGACTCGGGTGATCCTGCCACCATGGCCGAGATGGCACTGGCGTGGTGGCAGCAGTGCGGGATGGACACCCGCGAGAAGCTGATCATCTTTTCCGACAGTCTGGATGTTGACACCATCCTGTCCCTGCAGCAGCAATTCCAGCATCGGGTCCGGGTCAGCCATGGCTGGGGAACCCTGCTCACCAATGATTTTCGCCAGCTTGATGCCGAGGATCGGCTCGCCCCCGTCTCCCTCGTCTGCAAACTGATCGAGGCCAACGGCCACCCCGCCGTCAAACTCTCCGACAATCCCGAGAAGGCAACGGGTCCCGCAACCGGGATCGCCCACTACCGGACAGTCTTTGCGCCGTGATCCCCGGTGATGGGGCTCTGGCCCTGGCGGCCCCGGGGCCAGCACTCCGGATCGATCCTGGGCGGCCTGCGCCATGCTGGGGCAGACGTTGACCCAATGCCCTGTTGGGCAGGCGGCAGTCGGTCGCCATGGGTCCCCATCCCGTCTATGGCGGGATATCGGAACCCACGCTATAGAGCGTGGTCATGGCTGGTCAGAGGAAATTGGTGGCAACGAGGCCACACCGCGGGACGCGGCAGAGGCAGCGACGGCGAGGGCCCGGGCGGATCAGACGGGCGTTCCGGTCAGTTGTCCGGATTGTCTGGTGGATCAGCTGGGGATTTGCCTGGCGGGCTGCCCTGGTTCTGGGCCTCATCCTGGTTGGATCAACTTTTTTCTACTACGCCAAACTGCCGGACATCGAAGACCTCTATGATGGACGCACCTACGGCTCGACCATTGCCCTCGACAGGCATGATGAGCCATTCGCCTGGCGTGGGTATCAGTATGGCGGTCCGGTCACGGCCCGCTCGGTCTCACCGCATCTCATCAACGCCATCCTGTCAATGGAGGATCATCGTTTCTATCGTCACCCTGGGCTGAGCCCCCGAGGGATTGTCGGCGCCATGCTGATCAATCTGCGGGAAGGTCGCAGTGCACTCGATGGGCATGGGGGCTCGACCATCACCCAGCAGGCCGCCAAGCTTCTCTGCTTTGGTGAGAGTTTTGATCCCGAACTGTGGGACAGCCAGTCCCGATTCGAGCAGGAATGTCGCAAAACGACCCTGTGGCGCAAACTCAAGGAGGTACCATTCTCACTGGCCCTCGAGTTGCGCTACACCAAGGACGAGATCCTGGCGCTCTACCTGAACAGGGTCTATCTCGGCGCCAATGCAACGGGTGTCGAGGCGGCGAGCCGGCGGTATTTCGATGTTTCGGCCAGCGGCCTGTCAATCCAGCAGTCAGCCATGCTGGCCGGCATGCTGGTGGCACCCTCGCGATATGCGCCGACCAAGAGCCTGGACCTGGCCCAGCAGCGCGCGGGATTTGTCATTGACCAGATGGTCCGACGGGGGTTCCTGACGGAGGTCGATGCAGTGGTGGCCAAGGATCTCCCGGCCGGTCTCTCGGGTGCTGCGGAAAAACGGACAGGTGGCTATTTCGTCGACTGGGTCATCGAAAACGGTCCCGGTTTCCTCAATCGGAACCAGACGGATGATTTTGTGGTCCGGACGACCTATGACGGTGACATCCAGAAAGCCGTGGACGATGCCGTCAAGCATGTCTTCGAGACCGAGGTCAAGGACAACTCGGATGCCCAGGTGGCGGTGGTGGTCATGTCTCCGGACGGGGCGGTGCGCGCCCTGCTCGGCGGGCGGAGTATCGAGGCGGCCGGGCTGTTCAACCGGGCCGTCCATGCCAGTCGCCAGACCGGGTCGCTCTTCAAGACCTTTGTCTATGCGGCCGCGGTTGAGTGGGGCATGAACCATGATGACATCATCACCGACTCCCCCATCACCATCACCATCCCGGGCCAGGAACCCTGGACACCTCGCAACTACAATGACCTCAGCTGGGGCGATCTGACCCTGGCCAAAGCCCTGGCGCATTCGGTCAATACGATCGCAGTCCGGGTCTCGGAAACCGTTGGACGGGATCTCGTGGTCAAGACAGCCCGGGGCCTTGGCATTCAAAGCCCGATTGCGCCGGGTCCCGCCATTGCCCTTGGCACATCCGAGGCAACCCTGCTTGAGATGACGGGCGCCTATGCCGGCATCCGCAATGGCGGGTGGCGGGTGACACCCTATGGTCTCAAGAGTATCACGATGAGCGATACGGACACGGCACTCATGGAATACAAGGGCAATCCCGGAGCCCGGGTCCTGTCCGGGCCGTCATCCCGCCAGCTTGTCTACATGATGCACGAGGTGGTGACCGAAGGGACGGGGCGGCGGGCCGCCATCCCGAATATGGAGGTGGCCGGCAAGACGGGGACCACCCAGGAAGCCCGCGATGCCTGGTTTGTGGGATTTTCGGGCCACTACGTGGTCGGAGTCTGGATGGGCAATGATGACAACAGATCGCTGGAGGGCGTGACGGGCGGGGGGTTGCCAGCGGAAATCTGGCGGGAGGTCATGGTACGCATCCATGAGGGCCTGCCGCCGCGCCCCTTGCCCTTCCCGGCCTCTGCTGCCGAACGATTCGGGTGATGATGGGCCGGAATGGATCCATGACCCGCGGCAAGACGCGTCGCCCCGAGTCCCATGCCGGCACCCCGCTGGGATCATTGGAGTTCGTGGCCCTTGACACCGAAACCACCGGGCTCGATCCTGGCAAATCCCGCATCATTGAAATCGCCGCCGTTCTGGTCAGGCCGGGTTCCGATGATGATTCGGAGACATTTGTCCAACTCGTGCATCCCGGCATCCCGGTTCCGTCAGCCTCAACCGAGATCCATGGAATCACGGATGCCATGCTGGTGGATGCACCACCAATCGGACCCGTGATTGCCGAATTCTCCCAGTGGCTCGGCTCCCGGCCGCTGGTTGGGTATTCCATCGCCTTCGACATGAACATCATCAAGGCGGAGTTGGATCGCATCCAGGGGAGTTGGTCCCAGCCCCGGACCCTTGATGTCCAGGAACTGGTCCAGGTCCTGCGGCCCAATCTGTCGAACAACGCCCTGGAGACCGTGGCCGAATGGCTGGCAATCGACATCGACAACCGCCACCGGGCCCTGCCCGATGCCATCATGACGGCCCGGGTGTTCCAGGCACTGGTCCCCCGGCTCCGGAACGTCGGAGTCCAGACCCTGGCCGAGGCCGAACGGGTCTGTGCCGAGATCCGGCACAAGACCGGTGGTCTCCAGCATCCCGCCAAGGCCCGGGCTGCGGACCACGTCAACATCGACAGCTATCATTTCCGCAATCGGGTGGGAGATGTCATGGCCACACCCCCTCTGCTGGTGGAGCGGTCGGCTCGACTGTCCGAAGTCATTGCCCTGATGGTCAAGAACGGTGTCGGTTCGGTGTTCATCAAACCCGACGGGCAGGGCCATCATGGCTATCTCACGGAAAGGGACCTCCTCCGCACCCTCTATGCCGAAGGCCAGGACAGTCTTGGCAAGACGTGCCGGGACATCCCGGTTCGAACTCTCGCGACCGTCACCAGGAAGGAGTTCCTCTACCGGGCCATCATCACTCTCTCGGCCAGGAAGATCCGCCACCTCGGGGTTCTGGACGAAAACGGGATCCTGGTCGGAGCGCTGAGTGCCCGCGAGGTCTTCAGCAACCACTCCAATGATGCCATCGAACTTGGCCGGCACATCGAAGCGGCCGCCAACGCCTCCGAGCTCGGCAAGGTCTGGTCCGGTCTCACCACCGTGGCCCGTTCACTGGCCCTGGAAGGGATCGAGGCGGCAGCCATCACCGCCATCATCTCCCGTGAACTGCGGGCCCTGACCCAGCGGGCCTGTGAGCTGGCCGAGGCGGAACTCATGGCCCGGACCCCGGCGATGATCCTGCCACCCTATGCCATGCTGGTGCTCGGCTCCGGTGGTCGCGGCGAGAGCCTGCTGGCGATGGATCAGGACAATGCCATCGTCCACACAGCCGGTGATGGAAGGGGCAGCGCCGACGCCCATCTTGAACAGCTGGGACACCGTGTGGCCGACATGCTGAATTCGGCCGGGGTCAGATACTGTCCAGGCGAGATCATGGCCTCAAATGCCAAATGGCGACGCAGCACTGACGCGTGGGAGCACACGGTCAACGACTGGCTGCAACGCACCCGCCCGGAAGACATCATGAACGCCGATATCTTCTTTGACTCCATGCCGGTCCATGGCGACATCGATCTTGCCGACAGCCTGCGGGTTGCGGCCATCAAGCGGGCCAGCCAGGCCAAACCGTTTCTCTCGCTGATGGCCTCCAACGCCTGTGATTTCCAGAGTGCCCTCGGCTGGATGGGACGGTGGAAACTGGAAAATGGCCGGATTGATCTCAAGAAAGGTGGGATCATGCCGATCTTCTCGGCCGCCCGGGCCGTCTCGCTTGAACACGTCATTTACGCCCGCTCCACGACCGACCGGCTTCGGGACATCAGGAATCTTGCCATCGTCTCTTCCACCCTCATTGACGACCTGCTCGATGCCCACGGCGTCCTGCTCGGTCTCATCCTGCAGCAGCAGCTGCAGGATATCGACCAAGGCATCCGGCCTTCCAATTCCATTGATCCGCGGGCGCTGGATGGGGCGGACAGGGCCCAACTCAAATGGGCCCTTGAGCAGGTCCCCAGGGTTGCCGACCTCGTCGGCAAGCCCAGTGTCTTTTGAATCCGCAGCAAGTGTCGAGACCACAAAGGGCATGAAGTCAAGAAGCGTCGACAACCCGCCAAGATGATGGGATCAGCATCGAGGGGGTTGGTTGCGCTGGCCCTGCGGGGCACGGATCGTGTCAGAATTGGGTCTCAGTGGCGTAGCGGTTGGGCAGGGTGCGGATCAGGCGACCGAGGTCATTGTTGTTCTGGGACAGCAGCGACTGGATCACGGTTCGCTCCAGAGCCAGAATGTTGAGATCATCGACGATCATATTGTAGATGCGCGGCTGGTTGTTGACGACTGTCAGGTACCAGAAGACCGGATAGGGTGAGCGCCCCTCCTTGTAGATCGTCGTCTTGACCTCGAAATATCTGTCATTGCGCGTGGTCCGGGCATAGACGGTCTCGAACTTGCTGCCAATGTAGCGGGGGAAATACCGGGCATACTTGATCGACATGTAGCGAATGAAGACCGTCAGGAATTCCTTCTGCTGGGCGTGGGTGGCAGTGTTCCATACATTGCCCAATGCACTCCGGGAAATGATGTCCGGGGCCGATCGGGTCCAGAAGAGATCGGCAAGTTCCCCGTAAAGGGTCTCCCGCTCCATATCGGCATTCACAAGGCTGTCGATTTCGACAATGGTGGCCTCGACATGCGCCTGGGCATGTTCGGGTGTCACCTGCGCAACTGCCGATCCAACCATGAGTCCGAGCACCGCAGTGGCCGGCACGATCAACCGCAACACCCTCACCAGGCCCCTGCGAGCACAACTGGTCCCTGACCTCTCCCTGCGGACCTGACGCCCCATGGTCTCGACACCCTCCCATTCGTGCCAATTCAAGCGGCCCCACTAGATTTTCTGTTTCGTGAATGCAAGATACATGGCATCATGCACCGGTTGGGTATCCGCATCCATCCGGATCGGATTCGTGCCCTTGCCCGGGACACGCACAGGGACACCAAGCGCAGACAGGAGACAGATATGGGCCAGATTGAAGCGAAGCTCGAGCAACGTGGTCTCAGCCTGCCATCAGCGCCACCCCCTGCCGCGAACTATATTCCCTCCCTGGTCATCGGTTCGATCGTCTATGTCTCGGGCCAGGTCTCGGACGGGGCCCTGGGGCGCATCTGCGGAACGCTGGGCAAGGATCTCACTCTCGAGCAGGGCCAGACGGCGGCCCGTCAATGTGCACTCAACCTGCTTGGTCAGGTCAAGACGGCCTGTGGCGGCCATCTCGATCGTCTGCAGCGCGTCATCAAACTGACCGGCTTCGTCAACTCGACACCCGACTTCCATGATCACCCCCAGGTGATCAACGGGGCCTCGGATTTCCTCGTTGAGATTCTCGGTGACGCCGGACGCCATACCCGCTCGGCCGTCGGTGTGGCGGCCCTGCCTTTTGGCTTTGCCGTCGAGATCGAGGGGATCTTCGCCATCGCCGGCTGACACAGTCGTTCAAGGAGACCTCGCCCCATGGCAGGGACCGATGTCACACTGTCTGCCCATCGGGCCATCGGTGAAATCCCGGCCGAGGACTGGGACCTCTGCGCCAACCCCGATGGCACCCGCGCCAGCGCCAACCCATTCACGTCCCATCGGTTCCTGCACGCCCTCGAGACCTCGCACTCGGTGACCCCGGCCACCGGCTGGTCCCCCCTCCATCTGGTCGCATCCCGCAATGGCGCACCGGTCGCGGTCATGCCTCTCTATGCCAAGTCCCACAGCTATGGCGAGTATGTATTCGATCACGCATGGGCCCATGCCTTCGAGCGGGCCGGGGGAACCTATTACCCCAAACTCCAGGCCAGCATCCCGTTCACACCAGCCACGGGCCGGCGATTCCTGACCCGTCCCGGCCATGAAAAGCTCGGCATGCAAGCCCTCCTGGGCGGCGCGCTCTCGTTGCTCCGCAACAATGACCTCTCATCCCTGCACATCACCTTCTGCACCGAAGGGGAGGCCGGTGCCGGTCAGGACCTCGGGCTTCTTGTCCGCACGGGCGAACAGTTTCACTGGTGCAACCGTGGCTATCGTGATTTTGCCGACTTCCTTGAGGGGTTGGTCTCCCGCAAGCGCCGCAACATTCGCAAGGAACGCCGTGCCGCCCACAATTTTGGTGGCACAATCGAGTGCCTCACCGGTGCCGCCATCCAGGACGTCCACTGGGATGCCGTCTGGGACTTCTACACCGATACCCATGACCGCAAATGGGGACAGAACTACCTGACCCGCCAGTTTTTCGATGAAATCGGGGCCACGATGGCCGATGACATCCTTCTGGTCATGTGCCGCCGGGCCGGTCGGTACATTGCCGGCGCCCTGAACTTCATCGGCGGCGGGACACTCTACGGTCGCTACTGGGGTTGCACGGAGTCGCATTCGTGCCTGCATTTTGAAGCCTGTTACTATCAGGCCATCGACTATGCCATCGCGCACGGTCTCGACAGGATTGAAGCCGGTGCCCAAGGGCCCCACAAACTGGCCCGGGGGTACATGCCCACACCAACCCATTCATTGCACTGGATTGCCAATGGATCCTTTCGCGATGCCGTGACAGAATTCCTGACGGAAGAATCGCGGGCCGTGCTGGCTCAGATCGACATGCTGACCGACATGATGCCCTACAAGGAGACCCCATGACCGACACACTCGCCGACAACGAGAAAGCGGTGGCCCTGGCGGAGCTGGAGCGCCATGGCTGGGAATATCTGGAGGACCGGGATGCCGTCCGGCGCACATTCAGTTTTGCTGACTTCCCCGATGCCATGGCCTGGATGAATGCTGTTGCGGAACTGGCCGAAACACTCAACCACCATCCCGAATGGGCCAACATCTACAACCGCGTCACCGTCACCCTCACGACCCACAGCACCAAATGCCTGACTTCCCTTGATATCCATCTCGCCGAGGGCATGGACAATCTCCACAAACAATGGCTGCCGCGCCTCAAAGAGTCCCGGTGGAAGTCATCATGACGGCCTGACCACCTCCGATGCGTCATCGGTTCCATCAACCTACAACCGCCCGCCCCTGCCCATCATGCAGCTTGTCATCCAGGCGATTGCACCCCACAGCCCAGATTGACCCACCATAACATCAACGACCGGCGACGTATCTCTCTCGTATCCTGATGCTGAGGGCCATTCGAATCGATTGACGGACGATGAGCGGAATCGCGCACAGACTTGCGACCGGGGGCATGCTGTCTCACCCGAGAACCCGACACATTTCTCCAACCTCATGGTCGAATCCAGTTGCAAATGCGTCTCGAATGGCATGAACTCTGGTAGCGGCAGGGCCAGATTCTGTCGTCAGCATGGTTGGACTCCGTGAGTTCCTCAGGCACAGGAATCACCGGCGGTTCACACCCGGCACGGCGGTGTGCCCGTTCGGTCCGCGGTGTCCGCAATGGCTTGGCAAGGAACTGCTCCCTGGTCAAGACACAACCGCCCACCTTGATATGTCGTTGGCAATATAGCCAAGCTGACGTGAGGATAGACCGCGTAAGCACCTCCAACCTTGTGATGGTGGGAATCTTGGCAGATCATGTCGCCCCCCGGACTGGAGATGGCATCACCGCCTCCCGATTCCTCACTGAAGCAAGGGGCACGCATCGATATCGGTGGCGAACGACTCTTTCATGTTATAGTCAGTTTATCCAAGAGGAGAATAAACTCGCTATAGGCTCTCAAGTTGGACCCCCGAACGAACCCATACGCACCTGGAGCAGGCACACCACCTCCTGAACTCGCCGGTCGTGACACCATACTGAATGAGGCGAGGATCGTCATCGAGCGCAACCGGCTTGGCAGGTCCTCGAGAAGTTTCATCTTTGTCGGTCTGCGGGGGGTCGGCAAGACCGTTCTGCTCAACGAGGTTCAGGCCATTGCAGACGAAGATGGAGCACTGACCGATTTTTTGGAGGCAGCCACCAGCGCACCACTCTCGATCAGCATTGTCGGCACCCTCCGCGCAGCCCTGTTGAAACTTGACCGGGCCAATGGCGTCAGCGAAAAAGTCAAGACGGGGCTTCGTGTCCTCAAGAGCTTTGTCGGTGCCATCAAGATCAAGGGCGATAATGTCGAGTTATCCCTGGATGTCGATGCCGAGACTGGAACGGCGGATAGCGGCAAACTGTCCCGTGATCTTTCTGATCTGTTCATCGCTGCAGGAGAGGCAGCGAGAGCGCAGGGTCGTGCAATTGTAATCCTGATCGATGAATTCCAGAATCTGTCCGGTGAAGACTTCGAGGCCTTGATCATGGCCATCCACCGCATCGATCAAAAGCAGCTGCCGTTGATGGTTGTGGGGGCCGGATTGCCACTACTCATAAAACTGACTGGAGATGCGAAGTCATATTCTGAACGACTGTTCGATTATCCCGAGATTGGCCCCCTGGATGCGGTGGAAGCCCGCCGTGCATTGGTCGCACCAGCCAAGGAGTCCGGTGTCATGTTTGAGGAGAATGCAATCCAAAATATCATCGATCGTACCAGTGGCTATCCATATTTTTTGCAGGAGTGGGGATACCAGGCCTGGAACTACGCCGAGAACTCGCCCATTTGCCTTGGTGACGTCAAGGAGGCCGAACAAAGGGCAATTGAAAGACTCGACAAGAACTTTTTTCGTTCCCGCTATGAACGTCTTACAGATCCCCGGAAAACCTATTTACGCGCCATGGCTCAACTCGGGTCCAGAGAACATCGGACTGGGGATATCGCCAATGTCCTGGGGAAAAAATCATCCCAACTCGGTCCCACCCGGGACTCCCTCATTACAAACGGGATGATCTACAGCCCAAAATACGGATATGCTGCCTTCACAGTTCCTCTGTTTGACGAGTTTTTGCTCCGTTCCGAATCATGACCCAGACGTCTGCCCCTACATCGCATTCCTGCAAGGCACGAACGCGGCTGTCTCCATCCGTTGCTGGGCTGTCCTTGCGCGTGGGGACAGATCCATCCTGATGTCACCGTAGTTTGGTGCAGTTCGTGTGCCGTCCCCTGGCCCTTGGCAGTTGCAGTGCCCCGGACCGACAGCATCGCAGAGGATACGCCTCACTCTGTCTCGCGGATGGGCTCTTGCCGACCGCACAGCCCGGTCCACATGCTGTCGTCAATGTTGCAAATTACCAATTTCACGACCACCAATCCATAACCACGGCAGGGCATCCGACATCTTCTGGGTGAGTCCCGGTTCGACCGGGCGGATCGATTGACTCCTTCCGACTTCTGCAAGGCCAGTTCAGGACAGAGGTCCTGCGTATCCGCCAGTGCCGCCCGCGGCCAAATCAGATGGGACACACGGGCAGTTCCGGATCATCGCCGGAGGGCTTCACACTTTCTTCACGTTTCACAAACTGTCTGATCGCCTCGCGCATCAGACAGCGGAACGACCGGGGCGGGCAGGGCGCTGATGCAGGCCTTGGGATCCGCATCGAGATTGACAGCGAGTGGTGGGACAGGGCGTCTCCCGGGGCAGGGTCTTGTGTCCTGCGGTCACTCCATGATCCAGATGGGGGGCTGAAGGCGACTTGCCACAATCGGCAGTGGGCCGGCGGTAAAATGAGGGCGCTCAGAGCGAGGCCAGGAGATTTTCGGCGGCGGCGATCTCGCAGGATGGGGGCGAGTCCTCGAGGTGAAGAACCGTGATGGTGCCATCCTCGATGACCATCGTGTAGCGTTGCGAGCGGCCGAGGAGGCCGGCGGGCGGCGCGGAAAACGCCATGCCGACAGCGCGGGTGAAGGTCCCTTCCGGATCGGCAAGCATGGCAATGCCCGCATCGGATGCCCCGGCGGACTGGTCCCATGCGTCCATGACATAGGGATCATTGACAGAGACGCAGATCACCGTGCTGAACCCCTTTTGCCGCAGGGCCTCCATGTTGCGAATGAAGCCCGGGAGGTGGGCCTGCGCACAGGTGGGTGTGAAGGCACCCGGAACCCCGAAGATGACCGCCTTCCGGCCGGCAATCAGGGTATGGAGGTCAACGGTCTCGGGTCCGTTGGCACCCATCCGCATGAGGTCTGCACCGGGCAGTGTGTCACCAACCTTGGCCATGAATTCACTCCTTCCACTGGCATGATCAGGGTCGATCCTCTAATCCATCCTGAACGTGATGTTCAATGCGGAATGTCGACAGGGAGAGGGGATCATGAGCGGGATCGTTGTGGTGGGCGGCGGTCAGGCCGGGGCATCCGTGATCGCCAAACTGCGGGGTCTGGGCTTTGCTGGCCGGATTGTCCTGATCGCCGAGGAAGATGAGCTTCCCTACCAGCGTCCACCACTGTCGAAGGCATATCTCCTGGGTGAATTCGAACGTGATCGTCTGCTGCTGCGCGCCCCTGGCTGGTATGAGAGCAACGATGTCACGCTGCTGACCGGGGCGGTGTGCACGGCGATCGATACCGGGCGGCAACGGGTGACAGTCAATGGCGATGAGATTGACTACGACCATCTTGTCCTGACAACGGGGTCGAGGGCCCGCGCGTTGCCGGCGGCAGTGGGCGGGACGCTGGCGGGGGTTCACACGATCCGCACGGTTGCCGATATTGATGCCATGGCGGATGGCGTTGTGGCCGGCGGTCAACTGCTTGTGGTGGGTGGCGGCTACATCGGTCTCGAGGCCGCCGCGGCTGCATCCATGCGCGGCATGAGCGTCACGGTGATTGAAGCGACCGAGCGCATCCTGATGCGGGTAGCGGCACCCGAGACGTCCGCGGTGATTGCCGCACTGCACCGGGCGCATGGGGTGACGATTCTGGAATCGGTGCGGCTGCAGCGGTTGGTCGGACGTGACCGGGTGACCGGGGCATGCCTGGCGGACGGCACAGAGATGCCGGCTGATCTGGTGGTCATCGGCATCGGGATTGATCCGGCAACGGATCTGGCAACGGATGCGGGTCTGGATATCGAGAACGGGATTGCCGTGGATGCCCGGGGGCGGACCTCCGATCCGAGGATCTGGGCAGCAGGGGACTGTGCCTCATTTCCCTGGCGGGGCCGGCGCATTCGGCTGGAGAGCGTGCAGAACGCCATTGAACAGGCTGAGGTCGTGGCTGCCAATCTTGTGGGCGGGGAGGTCGACTATGACCCGATGCCCTGGTTCTGGTCTGACCAGTATGCAACCAAATTGCAGATTGCCGGACTCGGTGCGGGCGCAACGCGGATCGTCGTCCGGCCAGGGCCTGGACCGGATGTCGTGAGCCACTGGTACCTGCGCGAGGATCATCTGCTGGCGGTTGATGCGATCAATGATCCCCGGTCCTACATGATCGGCAAGCGCCTGATCGAGGGGCATCGCTCGGCGGATCCGGCGTGTCTGGCCGATCCGGCGTTCGATCTGAAATCACTGTTGCGGGGCTGACCTGCACCGAGGATGCAAATCATTGGCGGATCTTTCCGGGGCATGCGCCTGCATACCACCCTGCCAGGGGGGCGGGCCCTGGACATCCGACCGACGACAGCACGGGTCCGCACGGTGATTTTCGACTGCCTGGTCAACGGAACCGACGGGGATCGGGTCACCGGTCGCACCGTGCTCGACCTCTTTGCCGGCACGGGGGCCCTGGGACTCGAAGCGCTGTCGAGGGGAGCCGAGCGCGCCATGTTCGTCGAGCGCAGCCGGTCAGTTGCAGAACTCATCCGACGCAATATCGGTGTCACCCACACTGGGGACCGGGCCCGTGTGGTGAGATGTGATGCCCGTGCCCTGCCCGGCGGCCTGGCCGAATGTCATGATCTGGTGTTTGTTGATCCACCCTATGCCGGCAATGTGGCGGGAGAAGCCCTGCAACGGGCCCGGCTGGCTGGCTGGCTGGGTCCGGGCAGTTGGGTCGTGATCGAGAGCCGGACCAGACCTCCGGTGCTTGATGGCATCGAGACGATCACCCGGCGCAGCCTCGGCTCGACGGTTGTCACCATCGGGCAGGTCCGCGCGGGGGCCTGATGCAGGCCGAGGAGCGCGGACTCAACCGGAGGGGTGGGAGCGGGCGAACCGGGCCTGCTGTTCGGCAGTGGCCTCGCGCTGGTATTGGGCTTTCCATTCGGCAAAGGGCATGCCGTAGACGATTTCCCGGGCCTCGGTTGTGTCCATGGCCAGCCCCCGTTCATCGGCGGCCTCCATGTACCAGCGGCTGAGGCAATTCCGGCAAAAGCCGGCCAGATTCATCAGATCGATGTTCTGCACATCCGTCCGCTCGCGGAGATGATCGCGCAGGCGGCGGTAGGCGGCGGCCTCGAGTTCAATGCGGGTTGTGTCGTCCATTGCTGCACCTTCTGTCCTGGTCATCGGCTGAGTCCGGTGTGCAGCGACGGGATGTCCAGTGGCTCGAAACCGTAATGGCGGAGCCAGCGCACATCACTCTCGTAGAACGCCCGCAGGTCCGGGATGCCGTATTTCAGCATCGCCAGCCGATCGATCCCGATTCCGAACGCATAGCCCTGATAGATCGATGGATCGATCGAGCCTGCCTCCAGAACCTTGGGGTGGACCATGCCACAGCCGAGGATTTCCATCCACTCGTCGCCCTCACCGACCTTGAGTTGACCATCACGCCAGGAACAGCGCATGTCAACTTCCGCCGAGGGTTCCGTGAAGGGAAAATGGGATGCCCGGAACCGCAATTCAACCGTGTCGACCTCAAAATAGGCCCGGCTGAATTCTTCCAGCACCCACTTCAGATTGGCCATGGTGATATCCACATCAAGCGCCAGCCCCTCGATCTGGTGGAACATCGGGGTATGGGTCTGATCATAGTCACAGCGGTAGACGCGTCCAGGTGCAATGATCTGCAGCGGTGCCCCCTGTTCCTGCATGGCCCGGATCTGTACGGGCGATGTGTGGGTGCGCAGGACATTGGGTTGGCTGTCGCCCCCGGTTTCCGTGCGGAGGAAGAACGTGTCATGCTCCTGACGGGCCGGGTGGTCCGGCGGCATGTTCAGGGCATCAAAGTTGTACCAGTCCGTCTCGACCTGCGGCCCCTCGGCCACTGCAAAGCCCATGTCGGCAAAGATGGCTGTCACTTCATCCATGGTCTGGCTCACGGGGTGGATGCTCCCGGTGCGTCCGGGTCGGGACGGCAGGGTGACATCGAGCCACTCGGTCTGGATCTGTCGATCCAACGCAGCATCCTGCAGCACATCCCGGCGGGCCCGCAGGGCCGCATTGATGCTCTCCTTGGCCCGATTGAGGGCCACGGCCGCGGTCTTGCGGATCTCGGGATCCAGGGTGCCGAGACCGCGCAACTGCCGGGTGATGCTGCCCTGTTTCCCCAGCACCGACAGGCGCACGGACTCGAGCACCTCCTCGCTGGCGGCGGCCTCAATGGACCGCAGCGTGTCATGTTCGAGGGCTTCGATGTCAGTCATTGTGTGGACTCTGCAGCCAGCGGGTGTGCTTGCCAGAGAACGGGCGGACCGCCCGATGCCAGTCCCGGGTCATGATGCGGGCAACAGGACCCCGGCTCAGGAGAGGGCCGTGCGAGCCCTGGCCACAATGGCCGCGAACACAGCGGGATCGTTGTGGGCGATTTCCGCCAGGATTTTCCGGTCAATGAGGATGTTGGCCCGTTTGAGACCGTTGATGAACTGCGAATAGGTCATGGTCTCATCACTGGAGCGCACGGCCGCGTTGATACGCTGGATCCAGAGGGCCCGGAAGTTCCGCTTCCGCTGTTTGCGATCCCGGGTTGCATACTGGCGGGCCCGATCAACCGCCTGCCTGGCCACCTTGAAGGTGTTCTTGCGCCGACCGTAATAGCCCTTGGCAGCCTTGACGACCTTCTTGTGGCGGGCGTGGGTGACCACCCCGCTTTTGACACGTGCCACGACTCCCCCTCCCTAGCGTGAGTAGGGCATGAAGCCCTTGACGATCTTCTCGTCCTGTGGAGACAGGGTCGCGGTCCCACGGGCGTTGCGAATGAACTTCCTGGACCGCTTGATCATGCCATGTCGCTTGCCGGCCTGCTGGACCTTGATGCGTCCACTGGCCGTCACCTTGAAGCGTTTCTTGGCGCTGGACTTGGTTTTCATCTTGGGCATTTCGAACTCCATGAGTCGGGACAGTTCACACGACCCGGCATGCCACTGTGAGCCGGCCGTGCAGAAGCGCCGGCCATTACA
This sequence comes from Paracoccaceae bacterium, assembly GCA_965215545.1. GTDB lineage: Bacteria > Pseudomonadota > Alphaproteobacteria > Rhodobacterales > Rhodobacteraceae > MPNP01. The sequence continues at coordinate 1,239,728 of OZ244066.1, read as the reverse complement.
GGTCCGCGGCGGCGGATGCAAACCGTTCGATGGCTCTCAAGCCCCGGCGTGGATCGTGGCCACCTGGACGATGTTGGTGCTGCCTGAGACATTGAAGGGCACACCGGCCGTGATCACGATGTTGTCACCGGTTTCGGCGAGACCTTCGGCCAGGGCCACATTGATGGCGCATTCAACGGCGGTATCAAAGGTTCCGACCTCCTCGGTCGGCACACAATGGGATCCCCAGAGCAGGCTGAGACGGCGGGCAATGCGGGCAAAGGGTGTCAGGACAAGAATGGGAACACCGGGGCGCTCACGGGCCACCAGCCGCGCCGTCGTCCCCGAATGGGTAAAGCAGCAGATCGCCTTGACCTCGGTCGTCTCGGCAATTTCCCGGGCCGCCAGGGTGATGGAATCGGGGATGGTGGTCCGCTCGCCGCGGCGCGAGGCATTGATCACCTGTCGATAGGTCAGATCGACCTCGACGGACCCGGCGACGTTCTGCATGGTGGTCACCGACTCGATGGGATACTTGCCAACCGCCGACTCGGCCGACAGCATGACCGCATCGGCACCCTCGTAGATGGCGGCGGCGACATCGGACACCTCGGCCCGGGTCGGGGTCGAGGACTCGATCATGCTCTCGAGCATCTGCGTGGCCACAATGACCGGTTTGGATGCGGCGCGACACTGCCGGATCAGGCGTTTCTGGATCGGTGGCACCTTGTGGATCGGCAGTTCCACACCCAGATCACCCCGGGCGATCATGATCCCGTCGGATGCACTGAGGATGTCATCGAACCGTTTGACGGCCAGGGGTTTTTCAACCTTGGTCATGATGGCGGCCCGACCATCGGCCAGGACCCGGGCCTCCTCGACATCCTCGCGGCGCTGGACAAAGGAGAGGGCCAGCCAGTCAACCCCCATACCACAGGCAAACTCAAGGTCTTCCCGGTCCTTCCTGGACAGGGCCGGCAGTGGCAATTCGGCATCCGGCACATTGACGCCCTTGCGGCCCGAGATCATGCCCCCTTCGGCGATCCGGCAATCGATGAAGTCGGGCCCCGACTCGACAACCTGCAAACGGATCTTGCCATCATTGACCAGGAGTGTCTGGCCAGCCCTGACAGCATCGTAGATTTCCTGGTGGGGAAGACAGACCCGTTGGCAATCCCCCTTGGCCGGATCAAGATCGAGGCGGAACCGGGCACCGGATTCAAGCATTTCGCTGCCATTGGCAAAGTCGCCCACCCGGAGTTTGGGGCCCTGCAGGTCAGCCAGGATACCAATGGGACGCCCATGGGTTGCCTCGACAGCACGGATGAAACCATGCAGCCGTTCAACGGTGTCCCTGTCGCCGTGACTCATGTTCAATCTGAAGACATCAGCGCCAGCCACGTGCATGGCGGCAATCGTGTCGGCATCGGAGGATGCGGGACCCAGGGTCGCCACGATCCGAAGACTTCTCATCCGTTTCATCGCCTGTGGCCTCCCCGCTCATCCGCTGGCCAGTCCGTCGCCGAATTGACACCCATCCATATTGATTTACCCTTGGAGACTGCGTATTGCCAGTGCCTTGCCTCGTAAGCGCAGTTCCGCTGACACCTTCACGATCCCTGCATGGCTGGACAGAGCGAGAGACAGCAATGAAATTCACACTGGACTGGCTCAGGGATCATCTTGAGACCACGGCGGATATCCAGACAATCACCGACGCACTGACCATCATCGGTCATGAGGTGGACTCGGTGCACAATCCCGGGGCCCGCCTTGCCGACTTTTCGATCTGCAGGGTCATCGAGGCGCGGCCGCACCCGCAGGCTGATATGTTGAAGGTTTGCCGTGTGGCGACCTGGCCCGAGGGTCCCGACGGGAAGCAGCAGGATGTTGAGGTTGTCTGCGGCGCGCCCAATGCCAGAACTGGCCTCATCGGTGTCTTTGCCCCTCTCGGGAGTACCATCCCGGGCACCGGTATGGTCCTGAAGCCGGCATTGATCCGCGGCGTGACGAGTTCCGGCATGCTTTGCTCGGAACGCGAGATGATGCTCTCGGATGAGCATGATGGCATTATCGAACTCCCCGACGATGCCCCGCTGGGCACCCCCTATGCCGACTGGGCAGGACTGAATGACCCCGTCATCGACATTGAAGTCACCCCCAATCGTCCGGATGCTCTCGGTGTCCGCGGGATTGCCCGGGATCTGGCGGCCCATGGCCTCGGAACCCTGAAACAGGTTACGGATCCCAACGTTGAAGGGACCTATGACTGCCCCGTTGCCGTCACCATCCGCCATGACAGGACCGGTGGCTGCCCCCTCTTCATGGGCCGCCTCATCCGGGGTGTCACCAATGGCCCCTCACCCGCCTGGCTGCAAAAACGCCTGACCGCCATCGGTCTGCGACCAATCTCGGCCCTTGTCGATATCACCAATTATGTGACCTATGACCGCAATCGGCCGCTGCACGTCTTTGATGCCGACAAACTCTCGGGATCGCTCGTCATTCATCCTGCTGGCGGAGGGGAGAGACTAACGGCGCTTGACGGCCAGGAATATGTGTTTGACGCCGCGACCCTGGCCATCTCCGATGCATCAGGGCCAATCAGCCTTGGCGGTCTCATTGGCGGCGAGAGGACCGGCTGTTCCGAGACAACCGTGAATGTCTTCGTCGAGAGTGCCCTCTGGGACCCGAACATGATCGCCCGGTCAGGCCGCCGACTCAAGATCAACTCCGATGCCCGCTACCGCTTTGAGCGGGGCGTCGATCCGGAGTATGCCCAGGCTGGCCTGGATCTGGCATCCAGGATGATCCTTGATCTCTGTGGCGGTGCACCCTCACGACTGGCCGTTGATGGTGCCGTCCCCCGGTCAGGCCGCCGCCATACCCTCAGGATCGATCGGGTTGCCCGGCTGGTCGGGATGACAATCAGCCCCGAACGGCAGGTGCACATCCTGGACGAACTGGGATTTGCTCCAAGACTGGAGGATGGCGTCATCGCCGTCACCACCCCGTCGTGGCGGCCGGATATCCATGGGGAGGCTGATCTTGTCGAGGAAGTCGCCCGCATTGCCGGCCTTGCCGGACTCAAGGGCCGACTCATGAAACGCCAACGCAGGGGCGTGGGCTCCACCATCCTGACACCGGCCCAGAACCGGGAGCGGACTGTCCGCCGACACATCGCCGCCTGTGGCTACAGTGAATGCGTGACCTACTCGTTTACCGAAGCCCCGCTGGCCGAGTCTTTCCTCGAGGACGGCGTACCGGTTGCCCTGGACAATCCCATCTCGTCCGAGCTGGATGTCATGCGGCCCGACCTCCTGCCCGGATTGCTTCTTGCCGCCGCCCGCAACCAAAAGCGCGGCAACCAGTCCCTGGCCCTGTTTGAGGTGGGGCCGGTCTTCACTGGCCATGACCCCGGCGCTCAGGCACTGCAGGCCACCGGGTTGCGCGTTGGCCTGGCAGCACCGCGCTCACCGCATGGGTCCGTTCGCCAGGTTGATATCTTTGATGTCAAGGCCGATCTTGAGTCGGCTCTGGCCGCGATCAGCCCATCCATGAATTGGAAAGTCGCAACCGCCACACCTGTTGGCTGGCACCCGGCCCGGACAGGATGCCTCTTTCTCCAACCCGGCCGACCGCTGGCCATATTCGGCCAGATCAGTCCCAAGGTCCTGCGCAAGGCGCGTCTTGCAGGAACCGCGGTGGCCTTCACGATCCATATGGATCGCATCCCATTCCCTCGCAAGCGGAGCCTTGCGCGACCGGCCCTTGCCGTCAGTGATCTGCAGGCCGTTGTCCGGGATTTCGCCTTCGTCGTTGAGGGGTCCTTTCCGGCTGGCGACATCATCCATGCCGCGTGGCGCAGCACCAGCCGTGCATTGATTGAGTCCATCGAGATCTTCGATGAATTTTCCGGCAAGGAGGCTGCCAGACAGTTTGGCGAGGGGTACAAATCGGTCGCTTTCAGTGTCCGCCTGCAACCCAGGGACAGGGCTTTCACCGATGCGGAACTGGCCCGGATCTCGGACGACATCATTGCCACCGTCACCAAAAGGACCGGTGCCAGACTGCGCACGGAGGCGACCTGATTGTGGGCAATGCCTCAGTTTGATGACGTTTGCTTTGTCAGTGCGTGACAGGACGTTGGCAGCGTCCTGCCCAAGTGCTCAGTGAGGAGCAACCGCAATGATGCTGACATACAAGTCCCACCTGCTGACGACAAAACGTCTGCATCGGCGGTTTGTCTGGCTGTTGGAGCAGAAGCGGTTGCTGGACACTTCCGCGCCGGAGGAGAGGATTGAGCGCTATCGCAGGACTGGCCGGTTGCTCAGTTACGACGAACAGTGCACATCGGTGACGGATCTGCACCGCCATTCGGAAGGGGATTATATACATGATTAAACAAACCAAGTGTCTGATTTTTTATCATTCTTATGATCCTCGTTCATAAGCCCTAAAGCCACTTTCTTGGCCATTTCGTCAATCTCCGACCAGTCGATTTCAGGGCCTTCCTGAACGGTTACTTTTCTACGAACACGATCGAAATCAGGTGGTCTGTCTGGAGGGCCGCTCTTGCTCAGTTCGTGTAGAATTCCGCTCCAACTTGGCAAGTTGAACGTCTCCTCAGGTGTGTGACGATGTGCTTGTCACAGTTGTTCTGAAATCTGCTGTAGCAGCACGATAGGTGTTGAGGTGCTGATCCCTTTCCATCCAAGTGCCATAGACCTTCATGACCTCGCGAACAACCGGACGGGCCAGCGCTTCCTTGAGCATGGCCGCATGTTCTTCTTCAAGACCAGAGGGCCCGCGGGGGATGGGTGTGTTGGCGGGATCAAATCCGTTATCCTCCAGCCAATTGGGCAAGAGGAGATCATCAAGGGAGTTTGGCGGAGCATTTGTCTGCACGAAGCTTTTCCTCCTTCAAAAACAGGGTTCATTGAGGATCGTGTCAAAATGCATTCTGAGCCTCACCCATTACCACTCCACATCGGTCGCTGAGCGGAGCGCATCAAGCCCCTTCACGCATCCCTCCGATACCCCCTGGCGGGCCCCTCAGAGCCCGGAGATCTCGAGGGCAAATCCGATCTATTGTGCCTCCCGGAATGACCCTGTATCCATCATGAGAGAAGGCAAAGGGAAATCGGTGTTCTGATTTACGACATGGGTGTTGGGATTTCGGTAACGCTCCCAGCCAGCAAACTGCAAGTGTCCCTCGCCAATCTTCAACAGCGTCCTGGATTGGGAAGCAGCAATCAGCACGAAAGCAAGTTGGCCATGAACGTGCGCAAATCACGGCTCCGGGACAGCCACAGAGGTTATGGAGTGGCAACATTGCGGGATGCAGTCAACCTTGTTCGGACGGACACCTGCTGCAGGAACCGACTGGACGGGCCCGGTATCATCGATTATCATGATCGATGTGGAGGATGTGCCGGCATGACACGCCGGGTATGGTGATCTGGACGGAACGGGATGCTCCGTTCATGGCACTGTACCCGACAGGGCCAACCCCTTGCGGGGTCCGGTTTGAGTGGTATGCAGGTGTTGGCACATGAGACTGAAGCAACTGGTGTGCTTTGCCACCGCTGCGAAGGAAAGCAGCATCACCCGGGCATCGGAAACCCTGCAGATCAGCCAGCCAGCCGTTGGCATGCAGATCCGGTCCCTGGAAGAATATTGCGGAATCAAGCTCATCAAGGGCCATTCCCGTGGGATCACGCTGACACCGGCAGGCGAGGTGCTGGCCCGACGCGCCGAGGAAGTCCTCGATCTCATGAACATCGTGGAGATGGAAATCGCCCAGTTGCGGGACGCCGAGTCCAGCGTCATCCGCCTCGGGATTACGCCTTCGATCTGCGATGTCATCATCTCCGATCTCCTTGAACTGGGCAACGCCCGCCATCCCCAGGCAAAAATCCTGTTCAGTCAGGGATTTGTGGAAGAGATCCATCGGTTATGGGACAGTGGCGAAATCGATCTCCTGTTTACCAGCCGCACCGACAAGAGTTCCCAAGCCGAACGGATTCCCTTGTTCTGGGAGCAGTTCTACCTGATCGGCAATCCGAAGATCATCCAGCCCCTGCCGGATCCTGTCCCGATCGCATGTCTGGCAGACCTGCCCCTGGTGTTTGACGGGCGGGAGGTCGAGCTGCTCAATCTGATCGAGCAGGAGTTGCAGGCTCAAGGCAGGCAGCTTGCCGACAGGATCAAGGTCCCGACCCACTCCATCCGCAAGGAATATGTGATCATGGGGCTCCGCTGCTGCATTGCCCCTTTTGCATTCCTCATCAACAAGATCGAAAGCGGTGACTGCGCCGCTGTGCCCATCGATCATCCCTTTGCCCGGCGTCTGATGCATCTTGTCGGACCTGGGCCCGGGGACATGCGGGCGTCCGTTGTCGGGATTCGGGACATCATCCTGGACCTGGTGCAGGATCATGTCAAGGCCGGCAACTATGGCTGGATTGGCCCATCAGCAACTGATTGACATGTCCCTGTATCCAACCGACGGCTTGGCAAACCCGGGTCCCTGTCATAATGTCAGGCGTCGTGGACAGGGGAAGAGGATGTCATGGGTGAGTCACTGGCAGCAGCCTATCTCTGGATCAAGGCGCTGCATATTGTTTCGGTCATTGCGTGGATGGCCGCGCTCCTCTACCTGCCTCGCCTGTTTGTCTATCATGCCGAGGATGCCGCAGGGCCGGGCACCAGCCAGGACCTGCTCGCGGCCATGGAAGTCCGCCTCCTGCGGGTCATCGCCACACCAGCCATGCTTCTCACCTGGATCTTCGGGCTCCTGCTTTTTTCGATTCCAGGACTGATCGACTGGAGTCAGGGATGGGTCTGGATCAAACTGGCTGGCATTGTCATCCTGAGCGGTTTTCACATGTGGCTGGCCGGTGAGCGTCGGCGTCTTGCGGAAGGCATCCAGAGACATACAGAAAAAAAATACAGAATAATCAATGAGATACCAACTTTGATCATGTTTCTGATTGTGCTGGCCGTTGTCGTCCGACCCTTCTGATGGGCGAAGGCGGTCCGCGACAGCCAATCAAGGCGGGACGGGGGATGGAATTCCGGCTTGACAGTCAGGGAATTCTTCTGTAGAGAGCGAGCTCTGCTGGCCGTCCGGCTGCACGAATGTTTCCCCATTTCATTTTGGCTGTCACATGGGTGACGCGCCCACCATTTCAGGATGATCCATGACTGAAAACTGTATTTCCCTGTCGGAACTCAAAACCCATTCCCCGGCCGAACTGCTCTCCATGGCGGGCGATCTCGGGATTGAAAACCTTTCGGACCGCAAGGGCGGTATCATGTTCGAGATCCTCAAGAACCGGGCCGAGCAGGGCTGGAAAATTGTCAGCGATGATGGTGTGCTTGAGATCCTGCAGGACGGATTTGGCTATCTGCGCTCCCGGGATGCCAATTACCTGCCCGGCCCCGATGACATCTATGTGAGTCCGAAGGTCATCAAACGTTATGGTTTGCGCAATGGTTCCACTGTGGCCGGTGATCTGGAACAACCCAAGAATGACCAGCGCTACTTTACACTGACCAAGGTCACCAAACTCAATCACAGTGATCCCGAGACCATGGGGCACCGGGTCCATTTCGACAATCTGACGCCTCTCTATCCCGATGAGAGGATCAAGATGGAACTCGAGGCATCTGAATCCAGGGACTTCTCGGCCCGGGTCATCGATCTGATCGCACCACTCGGCAAGGGACAGCGGGCCCTGATTGTGGCCCCACCCCGGACCGGCAAGACCGTGCTGCTGCAGAACATTGCCCATTCGATTGAAGTCAATCACCCCGAATGTTTCCTGATTGTCCTGCTTGTCGACGAACGGCCCGAGGAAGTGACCGACATGCAGCGCAGCGTCAAGGGTGAAGTGATTTCCTCGACCTTCGATGAACCGGCCACGCGGCATGTGGCTGTCTCGGAGATGGTGATCGAAAAGGCCAAGCGATTGGTGGAAAACAAGAAGGACGTGGTCATCCTCCTCGACTCAATCACGCGCCTGGGCCGGGCCTTCAATGCTGTTGTGCCCTCCTCGGGCAAGGTGCTCAGCGGCGGAGTGGATGCCAACGCCCTGCAGCGTCCGAAACGGTTCTTTGGGGCCGCCCGCAACATCGAGGAAGGGGGGTCGCTGACGATCATTGCCACGGCATTGATCGATACCGGCAGCCGCATGGATGAGGTGATCTTCGAGGAGTTCAAGGGTACCGGCAACTCCGAGATCGTCCTGGACCGCAAGGTGGCAGACAAACGGGTCTTTCCATCAATGGACATCATCAAATCCGGTACGCGGAAGGAAGATCTCCTCGTTCCCAGGAGTGAGCTGCAGAAAACCTTCATGCTCCGACGTATTCTGACCCAGATGGGGTCAACCGAAGCCATCGAGTTCCTCATCTCCAAACTCAAGGTCACCCGGACCAACGAGGAATTCTTCGTTTCGATGAACAAGTAGCCGGGGTCGATCCCTGTCGACTCATCGGGCACCGGTCGACGCCCGGGATCCGCACGTCAGGCCTCAGGGGGCTTTGATGACCGGGCAGGACACCATCTATGCCCTGGCCACCGCCCGCGGCCCGGCTGCCATTGCCATTGTTCGCATATCCGGCGACGCAGTCGACGAGGTCATCCAGGGTCTGGCAGACCAGCTGCCACAACACCGGATGGCCACCCGGTGCACCCTGCACAGCCAGGCCGGTGCACGGCTGGATGATGGGCTGGTCCTGCGCTTCCTGCCCGACCGGAGCTACACCGGCGAAGCCATGGCCGAATTGCACCTGCACGGGGGACGGGCGACGATTCAGGCCGTCCTTGCCGAACTCGAGTCGGGCTATGGCCTGCGAGAAGCCGAACCGGGGGAATTCACCCTGCGGGCCCTGCGCAACGGGCGGATGGATCTCGCCCAGGTCGAGGGTCTTGGCGACCTGGTGGCCGCCGAAACCGAAGCGCAGCGCCGGATGGCCATGCGTGTCTACAGCGGGGCTGTGGGGGACCGGGCCTTGGCACTCAATGCGCGCCTGACCGAATGTCTGGCCCTGATCGAGACCGAAATCGAGTTTTCCGAGGACGATCTGCCACCGAATGTACGCCAGCAGACCCTCGGCATCCTTGACTCTCTCTGCGCCGAGCTGCGCGTCGAAGCCCGCGGGGTTGCCTGCGCTGAACGGTTGCGAACCGGTTTCGAGGTCGCCATCGTCGGGCCACCCAATGTCGGCAAATCAACCCTGGCCAATGCCATTGCCGGGCGCGAGGCAGCCATCACGTCAACGGTGGCCGGCACGACCCGGGATGTGCTGGAAATCCATCTTGACCTCGCGGGCATGCCCGTCTGCCTGCTGGACATGGCCGGCCTGCGGGAGACCACTGATCCGGTTGAAAGCATTGGGGTTGACCGGGCCCGGCAACGTGCGGCGGCGGCGGATGTCCGCCTGTTCCTGACCGACTCCGGTCAGGTGCCTGATCTCGGACTCGAACCACAGGAACAGGATCTGATTGTCATTGGCAAGGCCGACCAATGTGATCCCGGCCCGGAACTGGCTGTGTCGGGCGTCACCGGTCAGGGCATTGATGTCATTCTGGCCCGGATTGTCCGGATTCTGGATGCCCGGGTGGCTGCCATCGGTGCCATGACCAACACGCGCCATCAGGCGGCGGTTGAAGCGGCCCTGGACGATCTGGACGAGGCCTGTACATGCCTTGGCAAGAATGGGAGCAGGGATGAAATGGCCGCCGAGCACATCCGGTCAGCGATCATGGCGCTTGAGGGGCTGGCTGGCAAGATCGGTGTGGAGCAGGTATTGGGGCAGATATTCTCCAGATTCTGCATCGGGAAATGATCGGTGTTTCACGTGAAACAGTCCACATTTGACGTGATTGTCGTCGGCGGAGGCCATGCCGGCGTCGAGGCGGCCCACGCTGCGGCCCGCATCGGCGCCGCCACGGCTCTTGTGACGCTGCGCGTTGACACCATTGGTCAAATGTCCTGCAATCCCGCCATTGGCGGTCTCGGCAAAGGCCATCTTGTTCGGGAAATCGATGCCATGGACGGCCTCATGCCCCGCATTGCCGACCAGGCCGGGATCCAGTTCCGTCTGCTCAACCGCCGCAAGGGACCTGCGGTGCAGGGACCCCGGGCCCAGATTGATCGACGACTCTACCGTGAGGGCATGCAGCAAGCCGTCCGGGAGATGGCAGGATTGACCACCGTTGCCGGCGAAGTGGTTGATCTCGTGATCCGCAATCACCATGTCGTCGGTGTTGAACTGTCTGATTCAACCAAACTCCTTGGCAAATCTGTCATTCTGACCACCGGAACCTTCCTGCGGGGCCTGATCCGGATTGGCGACCAGGCAAGACCGGCTGGACGAGTTGGTGATACGGCAAGCGTGCGCCTGGCCCGGACCCTGGAACGTCTGGATCTGCCGCTGGGCCGGTTGAAAACCGGAACCCCGCCCCGGTTGGATGGAACGACGATCGACTGGGCCGCCATCGAGGACCAGCCGGGTGACGAGGACCCGGTGCTGTTTTCCTTCCTCTCGGACTTCCCCAGCATCCGGCAGGTCTCCTGCGGGATCACCCACACCAATCCTGCCACCCACACCGTGATCCGGGCCAATCTGGATCGCTCGGCGATCTATGGAGGCTGGATGGACAGCACCGGACCCCGGTACTGTCCGTCCATCGAGGACAAGGTCGTCCGGTTCAGTGAACGCGATTCCCACCAGGTCTTCCTCGAACCGGAAGGTCTTGATGATGACACCGTGTACCCCAACGGGATCTCCACCTCACTGCCCGAGACAGTGCAAAGGGCGTTCGTCCAGACCATCCAGGGCCTGGAACGCGTCCGGATCACCCAGCCGGGCTATGCCATTGAATACGATTACCTTGATCCCCAGGGTCTGTCATCATCCCTTGAGTGCCGGGCACTTCCCAATCTCTTTCTCGCCGGTCAGATCAACGGCACGACGGGCTATGAGGAGGCGGCGGCTCAGGGACTTGTGGCAGGCATCAACGCAGCTCGGCGTTCCGGTGGGCTGGAGCCAACACGATTCCTGCGCAGTCAATCCTATATCGGTGTCCTGATCGATGATCTTGTCACACGGGGCGTGACCGAACCTTATCGGATGTTTACATCCCGGGCGGAATTCCGGCTGTCCCTGCGCTGTGACAATGCGGACCAGCGTCTGACACCGCTGGCGATGGAACTGGGCCTGACATCTCCCGAACGCAAGGAGGCCTTCCGGCACCGGATGACCAGACTGGCCACCGCCAGGGAACTCCTTGAGTCCCGGACACTGTTGCCAAGCCAGGCGGCAACCCATGGGATCCGGCTCAGTCAGGATGGCAGTCCGCGCACGGGTCTTGATCTTCTGGCCCATCCTGACGTGAGCATGGCCACACTGACATCGGTCTGGCCCGAATTGGCGGTCATTGATGGCGACTGCGCTGCGCAGCTGGAACGCGAGGCGGTCTATGCCCGCTATCTTGATCGGCAGTTGCAGGAAGCGGAACTGCTGGATCGGGATGAGAACTGTCCCATCCCCGGCACCATCGATTACAGTTCAATGGCAGGACTTTCCGGCGAACTGCGGACAAAACTGGCCCGAACCCGACCCGAGACACTGGGCCAGGCCAGCCGGATTGAAGGTATGACGCCATCAGCCCTGGCCCTGATCCTGGCGGCCACAAACCGCATGCTCGGGACTGCTGGCCCGGAATCGCTGCACTGAGCGTGGAGCAGGCGATGCCAGTCTGCACAACGCCCACTGAGCCGGATGCCCGGGCCGGGACCCTGAAACTGGGCCCGACGCGCACCGACACCGAGGCACGGGACCAGCTCAGGGCAATTGTTTCACATGAAACATTCGAGCGACTGGACTGTTTCATCGCCATGCTGGTGGACTGGAACCGGCGGCTGAACCTGATTTCATCATCCACAATTGACACACTCTGGCAACGTCATGTCACTGATTCTGCCCAACTCGTCACGATCAAACCCATCCAATCCGGTCGCTGGGTCGATATCGGAACCGGCGGGGGGTTCCCGGGCCTCGTGGTCGCAATCCTGAGTGCGGAATTGGCCCCGGACGTCGAGTCCATCCTGTTGGAGGCGAACCAGCGCAAGACGGAGTTCCTGCGGCGGGTCGTCCAGGCCACCGGGATCAGGACCAGCGTCGTGGTCGGACGGGCGGAAACGATTGATGCCCTCGGGGCCAGCCGGATCTCGGTCCGGGCTGTGGCACCGCTGGTTACCCTGCTGCCTCTGGTGGCAAGGCATCTGGACCGCCATGGCATTGCCCTTCTGATGAAGGGGAAAACGGTGGACCGCGAGCTCGGCAGGGCCCGGCAGACCTGGCGGTTCACAGCCTGTGCCCATGCCAGCATGACAGGCACGGGATCTGTCCTGGCCCTGTCGGAGATTGCTCCGGCGGTACGCCATGGCTGAACCCCGCCTGATTGCTGTCGCCAACCAGAAAGGCGGCGTGGGCAAGACGACCACGGTCGTCAATCTGGGCTATTCCCTGGCCAGGCTGGGCCAACGCGTGCTTATCATTGATCTGGACCCACAGGGCAACGCCTCGACAGGTCTTGGCATTGATGCCGACCAACGGCCCCACACGATCAAGGATGTTCTTGAAAGGACTGTGTCGTTCGACCAGGCCATCCTGCCGACGAGCCATGACAATCTGTCGATCATCGCCGCCTCGATCGATCTGACATCAGCTGATATCGAACTGGCCCGGGATCGGGATCGGGCCGAACGCATGAAAACGGTCCTTGCACGCGGGCATGATGCCCTGGCGGCCTTTGATGTTGTCCTGATCGACTGCCCGCCATCGCTTGGACTGTTGACCATCAATGCCCTGGTGGCTGTTGATGCAGTCCTGGTGCCCCTGCAGTGCGAATTCTATGCTCTTGAAGGGCTGTCCCAGCTCATTCTCACCCTGCGCAGCCTGCGGCAGTCTCTCGGTCTGCAATTGCCCATTGACGGGATCCTGCTGACCATGATCGACCGGCGCAACCGACTGTCGCGCGAGGTTGAGGCGGAAGTCCGCAATGAACTCAAGCAGATGGTGTTCAGGACGGCCATTCCGCGCAATGTCCGCCTGGGTGAGGCCCCGTCCCATGGTCTGCCGGCTCTCGCCATCGATGCCAGATCAAGTGGGGGACTGGCCTACCAGGCACTGGCTGAAGAGTATCTGGAACGACAGCATCATCTCAAGGAAGGACATGATCAATGAGCAAGGATAAACGAGGACTTGGCCGTGGTCTGGGCTCATTGATTGACCTCGACGCCAACCTGCAGTCGACGGGCCTGAATGCCCGCATGGTGCCCATCCATCGGATCCATCCGAATCCGGACCAGCCCCGGACCTTTTTCGATGATGACCGGATGGGGGAACTGGCCGAGTCCATCCAGGCCAGGGGTGTGCTGCAACCCCTGATTGTGCGACCGGATCCGGGCGATGGTGAGGGGTTCCAGATCATTGCCGGCGAGCGCCGCTGGCGAGCCGCCCAACAGGCCAGGCTTGACACCCTGCCCGTCATTGTCCGATCCATGACGGATTCTGAAGCCATGGAGTCAGCACTGATCGAGAATATCCAGCGAGACAGCCTGAATGCGATCGAGGAAGCCACGGCCTATCGGAACCTGCTGGCCAAATCAGACCTCACCCAACATCAACTCGCTGAACGGGTCGGCAAATCCCGGGCCCACATTGCCAATATGGTCCGGCTCCTCAACCTGCCGGAGTCGGTCCTGGATCTGGTGCGCCAGAACAAACTGTCAGCGGGTCATGCCCGGGCCCTGGTTCCGGCGGCCGATCCGCTTGTGATGGCCCGGAAGGTCATCGCTCTGGGGATGACGGTCCGGCAGGTTGAAACTCTGGTTGCCAATGCCGACGAGGCCGAGCCACTGCGGGTGCCACGCACCGTGTCTGCCGATACCCGAGCCCTGCAGGAGGCCCTGTCAGCCAATCTCGCAACCAGGGTCAGGATCCAGGAGAACCAGTCAGCAGGGAGTGGTCGAATTGTCATTTCCTATCAGACACTTGACGAGTTCGAACGACTCAGGAAGCGCCTGCTGGGATCATAGGCCTGCATCACCCGTCAATGCGGTTGGCCTCAGCACTGAAGGCACCCTCGATCTCTGCAGCGGCGGCATGAACCGTCTGCTGATCAAGACCCCGGACAACGGCATGGGTCCCGAAGGTCTCCTTGTTGTAGTAAGGGTAGGAGCCAATTGCAATGGCTGGATAGCGGCTGGCAATGGCATCGAGATCCTGCGCGATCGAGCCTTCGGGCAACCTGATGTCGACAGTGACGCTGGTGGTCTGCTGACCGGCTGGCAGTTCGGCCAAACGGGCCCCCAGCATGTCACGAAAGATCGCCGGCACACCGGCCATGACATTCACGTTGCCGATCCGGTAGCCAGGGGCTCCGGACACCGTGTTCATGATCAGGGTGGCACCCACGGGGACCCGTGCCATGCGCCGACGAGCCTCATTCATGGCCAGACCATGCCTTGCGGTGCGTTGGGTGATGATCTCGAGGGCGGTGGCATCCACGACGACCTCGACCTCGAAGGCAGCAGCCACGGCATCCGTCGTGATGTCATCATGGGTCGGACCGATGCCGCCGGACGTGAAGACATGATCATGGCGCTGGCGGAGCTGATTGATGGTGGCCACGATCTCCTCATGGACATCGGGCACGATGCGGGCCTCGCGGAAATCGATCCCGATCTTCCCGAGCTCGGTGGCGATATGGGCAATATTCCTGTCCTGGGTCCGTCCGGACAGGATTTCGTCACCAATCACGATCATTGCTGCAGTTGCGTTGGCCATTCCTGTCCTGTCTCGTGTGAATTGTGAATCTCGCGGCTGGGGTGATCCGCCTCCATTGCGGGGACGTGGCCGGACGAATGGCACAAAACATTGATGGGGGCAACCAAGACCACTATGGAACGAGAGTCGCTGCCTTGACAACATATCAGAGTGGCAGCGGGGCATGAATTCCGGTATCTGTTGGTATAATTGTCGAAATTAACACTTTATGCTAATTGGAAGATATGAAAGAAAGAAGGGCCTGCCTTCCCCGAGGACGTGAGCAGCTTGTCCGGGTGCTGTCCACGGCCGGCGACGTCATTCACGTCGATGACGTGGTGAGCGCCCTCCGGATCGACCGAACCGGTGCCGCCCAGCGCCTGTCCCGCTGGACTGGACAGGGATGGCTGAGACGAGTCGGCCGTGGTGCTTATGTTGCGGCTTCCATCGATACCATGGGGTCAGATCATGTCCTCGATGACCCTTGGGTGCTTGTTCCCGCACTCTTCGCGCCAGCCTACATCGGGGGCCGCACGGCAGCCGAGCACTGGGGCCTGACCGAACAGATTTTCAGGGACATTCTCGTGATGACCGCGCGGCCCGTGCGTCAGAAGTGCCAGCAGCGGCACGGTACATCCTTTTCACTGAAGCATATCGATGAGCAAAAGATCTTCGGCACGAAGAATGTCTGGCGCCATCGGACGCGAGTGCCCGTCTCCGATGTTCATCGAACGATCATCGACATGCTCGACGACCCTGCAGTCGGTGGCGGCATCCAGCATGTTTCCGACTGCTTCGCGGCCTACCTGCGGCGCGATGATCGCGACGATGAAAAGCTCGTGAATGACGCTGTGGGGCTCGACAACGGTGCTGTCTTCAAACGTCTCGGGTTTCTTTCCGAGTATTTCTCTGGCGGTACCGAACTGGGCCGTCTTTGCGAGCCACATCTGAGCGGCGGCCATGCGAAGCTCGATCCTGCCCAGGATGGGTCGCTCGTCGTGACCAAATGGCGGCTCCGCGTGCCGGAAGGCTGGGCTGGCATGGAGGCACCATGATCGCGAAAAGCGAAATTCTTGCGATCGCCCAACAGACATCGCTGATGCCGCACATCGTGGAGAAGGATTATGTTCTCGGCTGGATGCTCGCCGGCATCTATGGGCTCGGGGATCTCGCGGGGAGCTGGATATTCAAGGGCGGTACATGCCTGAAGAAATGCTTCTTTGAGACCTATCGGTTTTCGGAGGATCTCGACTTCACGCTCTGCAATCCGGAACATCTCGATGCCGACTTCCTGGAGGGGGCATTTTCTCATGTCGGCGAATGGATCTATGACCAAACCGGCCTTGAGATTCCGGCCAACAAGCAGGAATTCCACATTTACGAGAATCCGCGCGGCCAAATCTCGTGCCAGGGCAAGATCAGCTACAAGGGGCCCATCTCATCGACCCACACCCTCCCGCGCATCAAGCTCGACCTGACCGCCGACGAGCGGATCGTTCTCCCGCCGGGCCATGCGCGGATTTTTCATCCGTACAGCGATGCTCCGGAAGGTGGCATCGAAGTCCTAGCCTACGATGACACCGAGGTATTCGCAGAGAAGTTCAGAGCGCTCGCGGAACGAGCGCGCCCACGCGATCTTTATGATGTCGTCCATCTCTACAGGAATACGGAGGCCCGTCCGGAACCGCGGCACTTCATCGAGGTCCTGCGCGCCAAGTGTGAATTCAAGGGCATCGGCATTCCGCATATGACCAACCTTGGGCCCCGTCGTGCGGAACTGGAGAGTGGTTGGATCCACATGCTGGAGCACCAGCTCCCCGCGCTGCTCTCGGTCACGACGTTTTGGAACACACTTCCGGAAATCTTCGATTGGCTCAAGGGTGGCGTCGCGCAGCCGCTTGCAGCAATGCCTGGCGGTGCTGGCGACACGCTCATCCGCGAGCGCATAGTCGATCGATCCACAGGACGCCGAGGACAGAGACTTATCGAAGTGATCCGCTTCGCTACCGCGAACCGCCTTCTCGTGGAAATCGACTACCGCGACAAGCAGGGCAATCATTCGACACACACGATCGAAGCCTATTCGCTCCGTCGCTCCCGGGCCGGAGATGTCTTGCTCATGGCCATATGTCCCGACAGCGGCCAATCTCGCAGCTATCTGGTCGACAGCATCCTCGGAGCCAAAGCCACGCAGACACCATTCACACCACGACACCTGATCGAGCTATTGCCGTCGTGGTCTCATACCTGCAGCTGAGATCTTCAACTCACCTGGAGGACCCTTCGCGATAGTGAAAATAAACGGCGTAGCCAAAGTCGCCTGGACCTGCTTGCAAGCCTGCCCAGGGATCGTCCTTGGAAGCAGTTCATCTATGCCACACGGACTGTCGGGCATGGATGCGTTGAGCAGCAACCTGGGCCCCCACTGCCGCTCTGAGGTACAACGGTCGCAGCGTGGTTCTCGGTGGGTCCAGAGCGGTCCGCAGCCCGGAGACACAACCAGGGCGGATGGCAATGCTGTACAAATGCGCTCATGAGGTGGGAATAGAGGATCCCGTCAAATCCCCATCAGTCCCCAGACCACCCGCCTCCAGCAGGTAATTCCGGAAGGAGGGGATCGGAACCCGGAGCCGTTTGTCCGGACCCATGTGCAGGGCGCCACAGTGGACGAGATGCTCAATGAAGTGCTCCGGTTCCGTCCCCCGGGGCAGTCGGGTCCCCTTCCGGGTTCGCGCTGTCTGGTGGATGACCTCCAGAACCTCGCTGCGGGATGCCCCGTCACGGGGATGGGCTGTGGAGACCACCATGGCAGTCAGGGTGGCGGCTTCGTCCATGAGAGCCGACTGCTGATCCCGATAGGACTGAAGGCGACTGTCGGCAGCATCGCGGTGGACAGCCGCCCAATCAATCAGGCAGAGATCCCCGCCGGTCTCCAGGGCGGCCCGACCCAGAGTGCGTAGCGTGCCATGCAGATGGTGTGGCCAGCCTTCACAGGGCGCAGCCAGGCAGACAAGTTCTGTCATGATCGGTTCCGGGTCCATGCCAAAATGGGTACAGACCGCCCCCATGAGGGTCGTGGCATCATCGGTTGTGAGAGCCCCGATCGCATGGGTCGTTGACCCGCGGGTCAGATGCATTGCCCGGGTGCGCTCCCGGGTATCACCCAACCCGGCCATGGTGAGGACAAGCGGCAAGCCCAGTTTACCGTCATGGATCGCCTGCAGAAACATGGCATGGGGGGTGGTGTGGTCCCCGGCAAAACGCTGGGCCTCGTCGATGGCAACAATGACGGGTACCTGCCATCTCTGCGGTGGGAAGACGGCTTTCAGTTCGTTCAGATTCTGGGGATCCGTGCGGTCGGTCCAGCCCAGCGCTGCACGCAAATCTGCAATCCCGATCGACACACTCCCGGTGAGGTGGGCGGTCAAAGCTTGCCACCGGTCGGGAGGCATCCCGCCGGCAGCTGCCACCGTCCGCACAGCACCAGCAAGGTCAGTCTGCAGGTCATGGGGCGCAAGTTCCACCACCCGGAAGACTCCCAGACCAACCCCGGCCTCTTTTGATCGCTTGCGTAACTCGGCAAGGATCGAGCTCTTGCCGGCACCGGGCGCACCATGCAGGATTTGGGTCTGGCCCGGGGCACCATGTTCAGGAGCGGCTTCTCCCCGCCATGCCACCTCGACAGCTTCCATCTGCCTGGCAAGGATCGCCTCGCGACCAATCAGGATCGGTGGCGGATCCTTTTCCGTGGTCCTGGTGAAAGCCAGGAGGTCAGCACGTTTGAAGTCGGTCATGGGCATGCTCCTCAGTTTGCCGAGACCTGACTGTCCCGATCAGAGTCGCATCAATGGAAAATCAGGGGATGCGAGCCTGCCTGATTCCACGACAAGGCTCGAGTCACTCTCATGCACCCTCGTTGCCGTCGAAGCCGCAAAGTTCCGAACAAAAAGTGGTGCATCCCCATTGGGAGCGTTGTGTCAGTACTGTCATGATGCATTATCATTTCGCTGCTGGCTGGATGGGGTTTTGCAACCTTTCGGGGGCAAATGTCAAATTTGGGACCGTCGGGGCATGGGGCTGACCGGCAATTTGCCGACCTGCCGAATTGAAGAACGGCTTGCAAGAATGGCTTTGGTGCGGTTGCAGGCGGCAGTTCCGGGATGGGGCTGGGCGCGTTATCCGGCCCAGGGAATGGTTGCTGGCGGGCCGGCTTGGCCAAGGGTGCCGGAGAGGGGTTCATCAGGCATGCTGGAGCGGATGATCGACAGGATCCCGACAAGGGCGGTGATGTCGATCCCGGTGGTGTGGCCGGAGCGTTCGCAGAGATAGACGAGATCCTCAAAGGCCACGTTGCCGGTGGCACCCGGCGCAAAGGGGCAGCCGCCAAGGCCTCCCAAGGTCCCGTCGAGGATCCGGACCCCCTCCTCAAGTGCCGCATAGGCATTGGCGATGGCCATGCCGCGTGTGTCGTGAAGGTGGACGGTCAGGGTGGCCGGAGCGATCCGGTCGATGAGGAGCCGGCACAGCATCCTGACCTGGTGAGGGCCGGCAAAGCCGACGGTGTCGGCGATTCCGATGGCATCGGCACCGGCGTCAAGGCAGGCCATGGCGAGATCGACGACGACATCCGGGGAGACGGGCCCGGCGATGGAACACCCGAAGGCCACCGGGATTGCAGCCACGAGATGAGGCGGCCTGGGCAGGGCGTGGCGGGCCACATCGGCATGACGCACAAGAGCCAGGGCCTGATCCCGGGACCGACGGATGTTGGCCAGACTGTGCGCCTCGGTGGCCGAGACCGTCAGGATGATCTCATCGAGAGGGGTGGTGA
This sequence comes from Paracoccaceae bacterium, assembly GCA_965215545.1. Taxonomy (GTDB): domain Bacteria; phylum Pseudomonadota; class Alphaproteobacteria; order Rhodobacterales; family Rhodobacteraceae; genus MPNP01. The sequence continues at coordinate 1,220,071 of OZ244066.1, read as the reverse complement.
GCGCATCATCGATGCCTCGCTCATTGAGGACCAGAGCTGAAGCGTGGCAGCCCGGCAGGGTGGCAATATGCGCAATCAGTTCCCGGATATCAGCAAATTGCGGGAAGCGGTCCGGCGGCAGGAAGGACCCGACTTCCAGATGTCGGACCCCGGCCTCGTGCGCCATCTGGATCCATGCGATCTTTTCGTCTGTCGAGGGGTGGCTTGTGGTCATCTGCAGGCCGTCGCGCAGCCCGAGTTCGCGAAGACACACATCCGGACTGGACGTCTGGGTCTGCGGTGTCATGGAATGGGGTCCTGCGCGCCCCGGGCCCGGGCGATGAATGGTGCATCGAAGCCAAGCGTGTGCAGGATATCGCTGGTGTGGGCACCGGTGGCGGGAACTTCCATATCCTGGTGTATCCGGTTGCCATCGATTTCGATCGGCAGGCCGGGCATGGTCAGCTGCCGACCGTCGGGCATCCGGACAGTTGGCATCCCGCCACCGGCCTGGGCCTGGGGATCGTCATAGAGTTCGGCTGGCCGGGTCACGGGGGCAAAGGGGATTCCCTCCTGCTCCAACCGCTGCATCAACGCGGTCGCCGGCAGTCTGGCCACAGCCCTGGCAATGATCGGCAGGGTCCGGGGACGGGCGGCGATGCGATCCATGCGGGTGGCCAGGCGGGGATCCTCAAGCAGGTCGGGCAGGTCAAGGAGAGCGCAGAGAGTCTGCCACTGGCCTTCGGTCACGGCACCGAGAAAGATCGATCGATCATCGGCGGTCTGGAAGATATCGTAGACCGGCCAGGTGAACTCCCGACTGGGCATGGGTTGGGGCTCAACGCCCTGCAGGGCATATTGCACCATGTGCTGGGTCACAAGCAGCATGCTGTTCTCAAAGAGACCGATCCGGAAAGCGGGCGCTGCATCCGGGGGACTGTCCGGCGTGTCCTGACGTTGGTCATAGAGGGCACCGAGGACGGCCAGGGCACCGAAGAGACCACCCATGATGTCATTGACCGATGATCCGGCCCGCAAGGGAGTGCCGGGAGGACCGGTCATGTAGGCCAGTCCGGTCATCATCTGGACAACCTCATCAAGGGCGGAACGATCGCGGTAAGGACCGGTCAGGAAGCCCTTGCAGGACACGATGATCAGGTCGGGATACTGATCCTGCAGGGTATCCGGATCGAGCCCCATGGCCGCCAGTGAACTGTCCCGGAAGTTTTCAACCAGGATATCGGCCGTTGCCAGGAGGGCCGAGAACGCCTGCCGGCCCTCGGCGCAGCCCATGTCGAGATTGAGCGATCTCTTGCCGCGGTTGAAGGCCGGAAAGAAGGCTGCACCCATGCCGGTGAGGCGACGGGTCTTGTCACCGCCGGGCGGCTCGACCTTGATGACATCGGCCCCGAATGCAGCCAGGAAATACCCGACCGAGGGCCCGAAGATCATGTGGGAGACCTCGATGACACGCTTGCCGCGCAGGGGCGCGAAGTCCCGGGGAGCAGTCATGATTCCGCCAGGGGTGGCACCGCGCGACCGTGACAGGCCGGCACTGCAAGGGTGCCCATCAGTTCATGATGAGATCGGGAACGATGGTGACAATGGACGGGAACATCCACAGGACCCCGAGTCCGACCACCTGGATGACAACGAAGGGAATGACCCCACGGTAGATGTGCTGGGTGGTCACCTCCCTGGGTGCCACGCCCCGCAGATAGAACAGGGCAAAACCGAAGGGCGGGGTCAGGAAACTGGTCTGGAGATTCACTGCAATCATGACGGTGACCCATTTGGGATCCAGGGTGCCCCCATAGATCACCGGACCGACAATCGGGATGACGATGTAGATGATTTCCAGGAAATCCAGCACAAAGCCGAGAATGAAGAGCACAAGCATGACGATCAGGAAGACCACCCACTCGCGTTCGAAGGAGCGGAGATATTCCTGGATGTAGTGCTCGCCGCCGAACGAGATGATCACCAGGTTCAGGACCTGGGAGCCGATGAGGATGGTGAAGACCATGGAGACAACCTTGGCTGTCTCGCGAACCACGGGCGTGAGGACGGCCGAGCGAAAGAGGATCCAGCAGGCATAGAGCAGGCCCCCGAACGCCATGTGGTAGGCGGCCAGGGCAACCAGCAGGGCAACCCAGTTCTCAAATCCGGCACTTTCGACATTGACCCGCAGGTCGAAGTTCACGCCGATGAGCAGCATGATGACAATGGCGAACGCCGTATACAGGATGACCCGGCCACTCCTGTTCTCCATTTCGAGAACTTTCTGGGCGGCCAGCAGGATGGCGCCCGCCGCACCCAGGGCAGCGGCTGGTGTGGGATTGGTGATCCCGCCAAGGATGGATCCCAGCACGGCGACAATCAGGACCAGGGGCGGGAACAGGACCCGGAAGACAGGATTTCGGGCCAGAACAAGGGCTGCATGGCGACAACTGTAAAGACAGAGAGCCGTGGGAATGACCAGGGCAAGGAACTTGACTCCCACACTGACATCCGGTGGCAGCAGGACAGCATCAACGATCAGGGCAAGGAGAATGCCGGCAAGGCCCGGCAGGTGTGCCGCAACCGGAGATCGCCGGATCCCCTGGGCGGTGGTCATGATCAGGGCCAAAAGGACGTAAAATGCGACAACACCGGTGCCGATCGGCGCTGCGTCAGCGATCAACTGCTGCCGGATGGCCTCAATTTCCTCCGGGGTCCGGATCTGGGCATCGGTGGCAGCCTGAAAGCCTGTCGACTGTTCGGCATCGCGGGCCGCCACGGATTCATCCCAGCGGTCCTGGCCATGCAGATCGATCATGGCCGCCTGACACGGCTCCGAGACGTTGGTTCGCAGGAAAGTCCGGGACTGGGCTTCACTGGCAACCGATGAGACCGTCAGGGTCTGGGTGCCAGAGAGATTGACCGAGTGGCTGGCCATGGCAAAGGCGATGATGGCAGCGGGGACGAGCAGGAACCACACGGCGGCATGACGGGCCGTGATCCGATCCTCGCCGCTCCCGCCCATTGAGGGCACCGGCGGGGCTCGATCGGGATTCAGCAGGGCATACCCGAAGGCATAGAGTGCATACAGCGAGGCGAGCATGAGGCCGGGCAGGACGGCCGCCTGGAACAGGGTTCCAACCGAGACGACCGCGGCTTCCCCGAGATAGGTCAACGCATCGGAACAGCCCAGGGCCTGGGCCCGTTCCTCCTGGGCGGTGGAATAGAGATCGCCGGCCAGGGTCCCGAGCAGCACGATCACGATCGACGGCGGGATGATCTGCCCAAGCGTGCCGGATGCCGTGATCACGCCCGTTGCCAATTCGGGTGAATAGCGATTGCGCAGCATGGTCGGCAGGGACAGCAGGCCCATGGTGACAACGGTGGCACCCACGATGCCGGTCGAGGCAGCCAGAAAAGCCCCCACGACGACCACGGAGACGGCCAGTCCGCCGGGCAGGGGACCGAAGACACCGGCCATGGTTGTCAGCAGCTCATTGGCAATCCGTGAACGCTCCAGCGTGATCCCCATCAGGACGAACATGAGAACGGCCAGCAGGGTTTCAATGGATTGGCCGGCGATCACCCGTTCATTCATGCGGTTGACAATGAAAGAGATGTTGCGATTGACAGCCTGCTCCCAGCCACCGTCGAAAAGCGGCAGGATCTCGGTGGGCAGGTCAGGATACCGGAAGCGGGAGATATCGAAACTCGAGATCCCGGCGGCACGCAGATCCCGGTATTCCTGGCTGCCATGGTCAATCGCCTCACGAACCAGCAGGCCCGATCCATCCAGCAGGGCCAGGATGACAAAGGCGATGATCGCTGAGCCCCCGATGGCGAAGCCGACCGGGAAGCCGGACATGATGCCGGCAAACAGCAGACTGAAGGTAATGATCAGGCCGATCTCGATGCCATCGAGTCCAAAGAGCATGGGCGCAGTCTCAGTTCACCGAGGCCAGGGGCGCGTCGATATGATCGGGGAGAACATCGCGGTCGATGTGTCTGGACTCGGCTTCGGGACCTTCGATCAGTTCCAGAAGCGAGCGATAGAAAAAGGCAAAAGCCTGGAGAATCATCATGCCGGCAAAGATGACCAGCAGAACCTTGAACAGGAAGTAGCCATCGAAACCACTGGGGGAAAACCCGATGGTCTCGACATTCCACTTGAGCAGACGTGACTTGCGCTGCAGGAGTTCGAGCGTGTCGGTTGCGGCAATCTTCGGGGTCACCAGATGGCGCCAGAGGAAGAACCAGCCGTACAGCCAGATGATAAACATCACCGGCAGCATGAAACACAGCGACCCGAACATGTCGATGATCTTCCTGGTCCGGTAGCGGGCCCCGGCATAGAACAGATCAACCCGGACATGGCCGCCCTGGATGAAGGTATAGGCGCAACACATGCAGACAACGATGGCATTGTAGAGTTTCAATTCCTCGCCGAACCAGCTGAGATCCTTGCTGACGGCATAGCCAAGGGGTCCAATGGTGATTTCCGAGACCCGGAAGATGCGCTGCAAAAAGACGATCATGACCTGCTGCAGGACCATGATGAGGCCCGACCAGGCCGCGATCCGGCCGACCCAGTTGCCGACAAACTCCATGCCGCACACGACCGACCAGAGGATGGAGCGGCGCCAGAGGCCCACCGCCAGGATCACAAGAAAGATCAGAAGGACCAGGGACAGCAGCTCGGAAGAACCGCCATAATAGATGAAATTGATCAGGGCAGTCCTGTCGGACCAGTCAAGCCAGGCTCCTGGGTTCGTGAGGGCGCGGAAGAGATTGGGTCCCGACTCCAGCAGACCGATCAGACAACGACCCAGGAATTCAATCAAGACACCCCCTCGACCCAGACTGGACCTTTTCGGCTGGAAAGTGGTGTTCAACCGCAACAGATCTGCTGCGGTTGAACGTGTATGACGGGCCTAGCTGGCGAGAACCCTGTCGCGCTGGTTGCGATAGGCGCTGATGGACTGGGTGATCCAGCCGGATGAGTCAGTCATGGCCGCCACGAATTCCTCGTAGATCGTCCTGAAGATATCATCATCCATGTTCTCATCGTAAACGGTCTGCGAGGCAGCCCCAAAGGCATCCCAGACCGAATCCGGGAATTCAAGGACTGTCACGCCATCGTTCTTGAGACGCTGCAACGCCGCACCGTTGTTGTAGAGATACTGGCTGAGGTTCCAGACGTTGGCATGGCCGCAGGCCACCTCGATCATGCTCTGCTGCTGTGCCGTCAGGCCGTTCCACTTCTCGAGGTTGACAGCCAGCGAAAGGCCAGCTGACGGTTCATGGAAACCGGCGGCGTAGTAGATCTTGGTGATCTCCTGGAAGCCGGCTTTCTCATCAGCCCAGGGACCGATCCATTCGGTGCCGTCAATCGAGCCATTGGCAAGGGCCTGGTAGACCTCGGCACCGGGCAGGTTCTGGATTGAAGCCCCCATGACTGACAGGGCCTTGCCACCCAGTCCCGGCATGCGGAACTTGAGACCCTGGAAGTCTTCCGGTCCGGAAATTTCCTGCCGGAACCAACCGCCCGCCTGCGAGCCGGTGTTCCCGGCCAGGAAAGACTTCAGATTGAAGATCTCGCCGAGCTCATGATGGCGCTGCATGCCCGTGCCATGGTAATACCAGTTGTTGAGTTCGGTTGCCGTCATGCCGAAGGGCACACCGGTAAAGAACGCAAAGGCCGGATGCTGGCTGATGAAGTAGTAATCGGCGGCATGATACATATCCGCCTGACCGGCCGACACGGCATCGAAGACTTCGAATGCGCCCACAAGTTCGCCGGCGGCCTTGACTTCGATCTCAATCGAGCCGTCAGACATGGCATTGACGTTGTCCGCCACCTTCTGGGCGGCATCAAACACCCCGGCAAGGCCCCGGCCCCAGCTCGTCACCATGACCAGCTTGACGGTTCCCTGGGCAATGGCCGGCGCCGCGAGCGCCGTGGCTGCGCCGCCAAGGGCTGTCCCCTTGATGAAAGTTCGTCTGTCCATCCTTGTCTCCTTTTGCTTGCCGACTCCTGCATGATGACAAAAGCAGGCGTATTGAACAGTTGGGAAGCCATCATAATCAAACTGCGGCCTTTGCACAACTTCGGATCCCGGAGTGGGGTTGGAAGGCCGGCAAGGCCTGCCTGATTGCAAATTCAACCGCTCGTCATTACATGACCGCGGCGGCACCCGCCCGGGTTGGACTCGTTACTGGCGGGCCCGCTGGACACTTTCCCCTTGCTGGCGATGACAGGTGCGCACCCGTCACCGGGTGAGATGACATGGATGAGGACTGATGAAGCGGTTTCTGGACCGGCGCGGAAAATCACCGGAGGGGATCATCCTCCACAGCCCACAGGATTTTTCGGGCATGCGCCGGGCTGGCACCATTGCGGCCCGGATTCTGGATGATGTCTGCGACGCGGTTGTTCCGGGCGTGACGACCTCAGCCCTCGATCGTTTCGTGATGAAGCGTATCCGGGACTACAAGGTGAGGTCCGCGACCATCGGCTATCGGGGTTACAAGCACGCCTCGTGCATCTCGGTCAATGCGGTGGCCTGTCATGGTATTCCAGGGACATACAAACTCGTCCCGGGCGACATCCTCAACATCGATGTCACCATCATCGATGATGGCTGGTATGGTGACTCGTCACGCATGTATGTGGCGGGCCCACCGAGGCCGACAGACATGCATCTGATCCAGGTCACCCACGATGCCCTCTTCAAGGGCCTGGAACAGATCCGACCGGGTCAGACGTTTGGTGACCTCGGCGCTGCGGTCGAGACGTATGTCAATCAGAATCATATGGCCATTGTCAAAATCTTCTCCGGCCATGGGATCGGCCGCAAGTTCCACCAGAAACCCAACGTTGTACACTTTGGCCAGTCCCATGAAGGTCCGGTATTTCAGGAGGGCATGTTCTTCACCGTCGAGCCCATCGTCAGCCTGGGCAATACGGAAATCGTCATCCGGGCGGATGGCTGGACTGCCGTGACCAAGGACCGGTCCCGCACCGCGCAGTTCGAGCACACTGTCGGTGTCACCAGGGATGGTTTCGAGATCTTCACCCTTTCACCCGCCGGTCGGTTTCATCCGACCAACTACCAACTGCCGCTTCGAACCTGACCCACAGGTTGCCAGCACAGGTCCACTCTCCCCTGGTCAATTCGTCTTGACAGCAGCAGCTGGCTCGACCCGGACCAGCACTGGCCCTCTCGACATCGAACACATCCACCCACACAAACCCCTTTGGACCGATCACGCGTTTCGGATATATCTGCTCCATCGATCAGGGACATTCCGGTCCAGTACCGGGGGACATCAAAATGACCAGACCGGATATCGAGCGCTTGATTCGATTCACCCGACTTTCAGACCGCGAACTCACACCCTATTTTGCCGGACGTGAAAAAGAACTGCAACTGATTCAAGGACTTATTGAGGAAATTGCCAAGCAGGCTGACGAAGGGAATCCCATGCCGGCTGCAGGCAAAACCCTCTTGATTACCGGCGCCCCCGGGGCTGGCAAAACAGCCCTTGCAACCAAGGTCGGTCGGCAACTGGAAGGCAATGGTGGCGGTGTCTTCCTGCCCATTGACCTTGAAGACCTTGCGGACAGGACCCTTCTGCAGAGTCGAATCGAAGCGAGACTCTCCCCAGACCGTCTCACGTCGATCCTCAGGAAAGCAGCCGAAATGTTCCGTCGTGCGGGCACGGCCTTGCCGACTGCCCTGACGACAGCCATGGGTGCATCGGGTGAAGACCTGTCCGCATCGATCGTCTCGCAGCTTCTCGATGCAGTGATGATTCCGCAGGCAAGGGATCGTTCCGCCCCCTGTCTCGAACTTCCATATCCGGTTGTGCTGTTCATCGATGAGATCCAGGCCATTGATCCACAAATCCATCTTCGGGAATCCGCGACACTCAAGAGCCTTCACCTTGGCACATGTGGCCAGCCAATCCTCCCGGTTCTGGCCGGATTGGCTGATGCAAGGCCCCGCCTTTGCGAAGCCGGGCTGTCACGGCTGGGTGCGGATTCAATCCTGACCCTGGGGAGTCTCTCGGCAGATGATGCTGCCCTGTCGGCACAAAGCTTTTTTGTTGCCTGTCATCTCCGGGGTCGTTGTGAGCACTGGACGCGCCAAGTCGCCAGCTGGTCAGGTGGCTGGCCAATGCATGTTCACAACTCGCTCAGGGCAATCGCTGAAGAGATGGTCCGGTACGCCAACCAGCAGATCGGCAACGGTGACCCTGCTGCCCTGACGAAGGCCAATCCGACAATTGGCAATCTTGATCATCTTGACGAGATGAAAGTCCGTCACAAGGCGGCAGTGCGGCGAGCCGCCTATTACCGTTCGCGACTGTCAGGGTCCCTCTCGTGCTCTCCTGAACTCGTGGCCAGGATCATGGAACGTGTCAGGCATCCCCTGCGCAATGATGAGATCAGGGCCATCATCCGTGAGGAATATCCACACATCGCGGAGAAGAATCCCGACATTGTCGGACTCCTGCCCATCACTGATGTCTTCGACGGGATGCTGCGGTCCGGTCTTGTGCAACCATCAGCTGATGACACGGAAGACAGATACATCTGTCCCATTCCATCCCTGCGCAGCTATTGTGTCATCAGTGCAGCCACAAGGCTGCACATGCAAGCGTATCTCGGCGACAGGGACGGTGCTCAATCTCTGGCCAGGGATGATGCCCGTATCATTGCGAGAGACCTGCGCGGCAGGACGCCCGCCGATGTTGCCGGGGAGGAAGAATGGACAGAGATTCATGCAGTCCTGCATGGAGTCGAGACACGGTACCGCGCTCGTCGGGACGCAGCGCATGAACAAGATGCAGCCATGACAAAGGAACGGAAGCCGGTAGGTTCAGTGATGCCGGACATGGGAAGGGCAGGCAGACCGTCTCCCGAACCTCGATCCTGACAGCCATCATCACCTGAGGCAAGGATTGATCCTGAAGAGGATGACTCCCCGGATCTTGATCCCGTCCGAAGCACCTGACAGCATTGGGGCTGGATGGCGTTGGTTCAGGCGAGCGGCTACCGTTTCCCGCAACAGTGTTTGTATTTCTTGCCTGAACCACAGGGGCATGGGCTGTTGCGGCCGGGTGAGGCAGGGGCAGGAGACGTCCCTGCGACCGCATCAATGGTGCGATTGGCCTGCAGGGCCTTGGTCAGGTCCTGATCCACGACCGTTTCCGGTCGGTTCTGGCCGGCGGGATTGCCGCGCCTGGCTGGCCGTGCCTGGCTGGCCTTCATCCTCTGCTCATGCTCGCGCTGCAGGTGCTCCTGCAGGGCCCGTTGCTGTTCGAGGGACAGGGGGCGGGCAAGGCTGGCGTTCCTGGCAACCGTGTCCTGGACCGAATTCAGCAAACCCTGGAAGAGTTCGAATCCCTCCTGCTTGAATTCAATGAGTGGATCCCGCTGGGCATAGCCGCGGAAACCGATGACCGAGCGGAGATGTTCCAGGGTGACAAGGTGCTCCCGCCAGTGCTGGTCGAGGGCCCCCAAAAGATGGCGTTTCTCCATGAGTTGCATCCATTCGGGACCGAACTCGTCAAGGCGCTGGGCATGGCGTTCATCCGATGCGGCCGTCAGGCGGTCAATGACATCATCCGCCGTGACTCCATCCTCTTCGGCCCAGCCCAAGAGCGGGACATCGACACCAAGGCGATCGCGCATGGCCTCGGCCAGACCGTCCATCTCCCATTGATCGGGATAGCTGTCCTCGGGAATGTGTTCATCGACCAGATCCGCAATGAGATCATGGCGCATATCGCGCACCATCTCGCTGACGTCATCGCTGCGCATGATCTCCAGGCGCCGGCTGAAGATCACCTTGCGCTGGTCATTCATGACGTCATCGTATTTGAGCAGCTGCTTGCGGATCTCGAAGTTCCGTCCCTCGACCTTGGCCTGGGCACGTTCAAGCGACTTGTTGACCCAGGGATGGACAATGGCCTCGCCCTCCTCCATGCCAATGGTGCCGAGAACCTTGTCGAGACGGTCAGACCCGAAGATCCGCATCAGGTCATCCTCGAGCGACAGGAAGAACGATGACTTGCCCGGATCTCCCTGGCGGCCCGAACGACCGCGCAGCTGGTTGTCGATGCGCCGGGATTCATGCCGTTCCGTAGCCAGGACAAACAGGCCACCGGATTTGAGAACCTGATCACGATCGCCAGCGATCTCGGCTTCGATGGTCACGCGCAAGCCACTGACATCCGTGTCGGGATCCTTGTCGAGAGCCTCGAGGACCCGCATTTCGACGTTCCCGCCCAGCTGGATATCCGTCCCTCGCCCGGCCATGTTGGTGGCGATGGTGATTGCACCGGGCCGCCCGGCATTGGCCACGATCCGGGCCTCCTGTTCATGATAGCGGGCATTGAGGACATTGTGCCGGAGTTTGCACTGCTTGAGGAACTCGGACAGGCGTTCGGACTTCTCGATGGACGTTGTGCCGACCAGAACCGGTTGACGCCTGGCATGCGCCTCGGCGATCGTGTCGACGATGGCTGCATATTTCTCCACCGTTGTCCGGTAGATCTGGTCATCCTCATCGATGCGGGCCACAGGTTCATTGGTGGGCACCTCAACGACGCCCAGCCCGTAGATCGACTCGAATTCCTCGGCCTCGGTCGCGGCGGTTCCCGTCATGCCGGCCAGCTTGTCGTAGAGGCGGAAGTAATTCTGGAACGTCACCGAGGCCAGGGTTGTGTTTTCCGCCTGGATCTCGACCTTCTCCTTGGCTTCAAGGGCCTGGTGCAGACCTTCACTGAGCCGCCGCCCGGACATCATGCGGCCGGTGAACTCATCGATGAGGACAACCTGGCCACCCCGGACGATGTATTCCCGATCCCGGTTGAAACATGTGTGGGCACGCAGGGCCTGGGTGACGTGATGGACGAGGGTGGCGGACTCCGGATCATACAGGGTTGCCTGTCTGGGCAACAGATCCCGGCTGCGCAGCAGCGCCTCGAGATGTTCGTTGCCGGCATCCGTGAGCGTGACATTGCGGGTCTTCTCATCGAGGACATAGTCATCCGGCTCGACCTCATGCATCAGGCCATCGATCGTCTGGTAGAGTTCGGACCGGTCCTCGGCGGGGCCCGAGATCACCAGCGGCGTGCGGGCCTCATCGATGAGGATGGAATCGACCTCATCGACAATGGCGAAATCATGGCCCCGCTGGACCATGAGATCGAGCGAGGGGACCATGTTGTCCCGCAGATAGTCGAATCCCAGTTCGTTGTTGGTGGCATAGGTCACATCACAGGCATAGGCCTGGCGTTTTTCCGCCCGGTCCATGTCGGGGACCGCCACGCCTACGGACATGCCGAGTGTGGCGTAGACCATGCCCATCCAGTCCGCATCCCGACGGGCCAGGTAGTCATTGACGGTCACGATGTGGACATTCTTGCCGGCCAGGGCATTGAGAGTGGCCGGCAGTGTGGCCACCAGGGTCTTGCCCTCCCCGGTCTTCATCTCAGCGATATTGCCCTGATGGAGGAAGATGCCCCCCATCATCTGCACATCAAAGATGCGCAATCCCAGGGCCCGCTTGCCCGCCTCCCGCGTCAGCGCAAAGACCTCGGGCAGCAGGTCGTCCACACTTTCACCGCCGCTCAGGCGGCGGCGGAACTCATCGGTTTTCTGCAGGATGCCAGCCGGATCCAGCTTCGCAAAGTCGGATTCGAGGTCATTGATCCTCTGGACCAGGGACCCCACGGACCTGAGCCTGCGGGTATTGTGCGACCCGAGGACTTTTTTGGCAATATCACCAATGCCCATCATCCGTCTGGCTGAACTCCATGCTGTGGATTCTGCGATGATGCCGAACGGTCAGGGCTGCCGGCAGCGGCAGGCACATACCAGATGGCCCCACCACCTGCCAGTGGCAATCTTGCTGGCGACTGGTCGGACCCTTCTGTGTCTTCCAACGCGGATACAGACTTCATCGGTCAGCATGCTCCCATAACAGTCGGACAGGGAGATCTTCGACCGTTGCCTCCATGCGGTGAGGCGCGGAATCCCCTTGACAAAGCAGGCCCGGGCCCAGCCAACCCCGGTCATCGCTGTGTGCCCAAGACGGTGCCTCTGCCGGAACCAGCGGACTGGTGCCAGCCATCTGGCCGGTTGGCAAGCGATCCAATCCACCCGGGACCGACAGGCTGCCATCCGACTGCTGCATCTCGAAGCGGCACGAGGGAGGCAAAACCCAGCACAGCAGGAAAAAGCTGAGGATGGATTCCAGGGACATCACCCGTCCCCCTCGACACAACCGATCCCTGCAGATCACCCATGATCTCGGGCGGCCTTTTCCCGTGACACTTTGACAGGCAGGGAGCAGGATGATACGCTGGCGGCATGACAGATCTCCATGACCTATCCGAGCGTGTGGCTCGACTGGAGGAGCGCATGAACACGTTGCAGGCGAACCTGGCAGCCTCGCTGGAAGGCTTTCGAAGGGATCAGGCCCAGCTGCGCGAGGACATGGCCCTGAACCGCGAGGATGCCGCGAAGCGGGAGACGGAGGCTGTCAAGCGGGAGAAGCAACAGCTCCTGGCGATTGCGGGACTGATTTCTCTGGCAACGATTGTCATTGGCCTCCTGGTGCGCTGGCCGGCCTGACCACCACAACCCGCATCCGGACGGCACAATGGGGTGGTCATGTGAACGGCCTGTGGCCATCGGCTGGTTTCTGTCCGCGCCATCCGCCGCATGATCATCCGCCGGCAAGGAAGATCCGGATCGACTCTCCGATGCAGGCAGCATGAAAGATATGGTTGGAGATAAGGATGGATTCCAGGGACATCACCCGTCCCCCTCGACACAACCGATCCCTGCAGATCACCCATGATCTCGGGCGGCCTTTTCCCGTGACACTTTGACAGGCAGGGAGCAGGATGATACGCTGGCGGCATGACAGATCTCCATGACCTATCCGAGCGTGTGGCTCGACTGGAGGAGCGCATGAACACGTTGCAGGCGAACCTGGCAGCCTCGCTGGAAGGCTTTCGAAGGGATCAGGCCCAGCTGCGCGAGGACATGGCCCTGAACCGCGAGGATGCCGCGAAGCGGGAGACGGAGGCTGTCAAGCGGGAGACGGAGGCTGTCAAGCGGGAGACGGAGGCTGTCAAGCGGGAGAAGCAACAGCTCCTGGCGATTGCGGGACTGATTTCTCTGGCAACGATTGTCATTGGCCTCCTGGTGCGCTGGCCAGCCTGACCACCACAACCCGCATCCGGACGGCACAATGGGGTGGTCATGTGAACGGCCTGTGGCCATCGGCTGGTTTCTGTCCGCGCCATCCGCCGCATGATCATCCGCCGGCAAGGAAGATCCGGATCGACTCTCCGATGCAGGCAGCATGAAAGATATGGTTGGAGATAAGGATGGATTCCAGGGACATCACCCGTCCCCCTCGACACAACCGATCCCTGCAGATCACCCATGATCTCGGGCGGCCTTTTCCCGTGACACTTTGACAGGCAGGGAGCAGGATGATACGCTGGCGGCATGACAGATCTCCATGACCTATCCGAGCGTGTGGCTCGACTGGAGGAGCGCATGAACACGTTGCAGGCGAACCTGGCAGCCTCGCTGGAAGGCTTTCGAAGGGATCAGGCCCAGCTGCGCGAGGACATGGCCCTGAACCGCGAGGATGCCGCGAAGCGGGAGACGGAGGCTGTCAAGCGGGAGACGGAGGCTGTCAAGCGGGAGAAGCAACAGCTCCTGGCGATTGCGGGACTGATTTCTCTGGCAACGATTGTCATTGGCCTCCTGGTGCGCTGGCCAGCCTGACCACCACAACCCGCATCCGGACGGCACAATGGGGTGGTCATGTGAACGGCCTGTGGCCATCGGCTGGTTTCTGTCCGCGCCATCCGCCGCATGATCATCCGCCGGCAAGGAAGATCCGGATCAGCTCTCCGATACAAGAGTCCGCACGCGACCGGACCTGGCCCCTGTCTGCAGGTCGTGCAACGCTGACGGTTGTCAACGGTGTTCGGGAGTCAGGTGCCCTGACAAACCACCGATTTGCAATTTTCCCATTTGCATGACCAGTCCATAGTATGTCAGTGTTCGCACCGATGGCACGATTGAAACTATGGTGAGCGTATGCTGAACATCGTTCTGGTTTCTGCCCTGGGACTTGGTTCAGTACTGGCGGCCATTGCCGCGAACTTTGCCCGCGATGTCGCCTATATGGTCAATGCCCTGACCGTCATGCTTGTCCTTTTTGGACTGTTCGTCTGGATGCTCCGCCGGGTCGGTGAACCAGCCGGGCCCCAGCCGATCGGCTACGCCGACAGCGTCATTCGCGCCGGTGTGATCGCAACCGCATTCTGGGGCGTGATCGGGATGCTGGTTGGGGTCGTGATCGCCCTGCAGCTGACGTTCCCACAACTCAATATCGAATGGGGCGATGGCTTCCTGAATTTTGGCCGGCTGCGGCCCCTGCACACATCGGCGGTGATTTTCGCCTTCGGGGGCAATGCCCTGCTCTGCACGTCATTCTATGTTGTCCAGCGCACATCGGCGGTGCGACTCTGGGGGGGCAATCTCGCCTGGTTCGTCTTCTGGGGCTATCAGCTGGTCATCGTCCTTGCTGCCACCGGGTATCTCCTGGGTGCCACCCAGTCCAAGGAATATGCGGAGCCCGAGTGGTACGTGGATCTCCTCCTGACGATCGTATGGGTGGCCTATCTCGGTGTATTCCTGGGGACGATCATCAAGCGCAAGGAACCCCATATCTACGTGGCGAACTGGTTCTTCCTCTCCTTCATCGTCACCATTGCCATGCTCCATCTGGTGAACAACATCAGTATCCCTGTCTCCATCTGGGGATCCAAATCCGTCCAGCTGTTTGCCGGCGTCCAGGATGCCATGACCCAGTGGTGGTATGCCCACAATGCGGTGGGATTCTTCCTCACGGCCGGATTCCTGGGCATGATGTATTATTTCGTGCCCAAACAGGCCAACCGTCCGGTGTACAGTTACAAACTGTCCATCGTGCATTTCTGGTCGTTGATCTTCATGTACATGTGGGCCGGACCGCATCACCTGCATTACACGGCCCTGCCTGACTGGGCCTCGACCCTGGGGATGGTCTTTTCCGTCATGCTCTGGATGCCGTCCTGGGGCGGGATGATCAACGGGCTGATGACCCTGTCGGGAGTCTGGGACAAGGTCCGCACTGATCCGATCATCCGCATGATGGTGGCCTCGCTGGCCTTTTATGGCATGGCGACCTTTGAAGGCCCCATGATGTCGATCAAGGCGGTCAACTCACTCAGCCATTACACGGACTGGACAGTGGGCCATGTGCACTCGGGAGCTCTGGGGTGGAATGGCCTGATCACCTTTGCCTGCCTCTACTTTCTCGTCCCCAAACTGTGGAACAGGAAGCAGCTGTGGTCGCTGAAACTGGTGAACTGGCACTTCTGGCTGGCGATGATCGGGATCGTTTTCTACGCAGCGTCAATGTGGGTGACCGGGATCATGGAAGGGCTTCTGTGGCGGGAGGTTGACGAGAATGGCTTCCTGGTCAACTCCTTTGCCGATACCGTGGCAGCCAAGTATCCGATGTATCTGGTCCGCACCCTCGGAGGGCTGATTTACCTGCTCGGTGCTGCCCTGATGTGCTACAACCTCTGGAAAACCATTGTCAGTGGCGAGGAACGCGAAGCCAGTGACGCCGCACCGATGCCAGCAGGTGCAGCAGGAGCCACATCATGAGTTTCCTGCGCCAGCACCGCATTCTGGAGCGGCATGCCACGCTGCTGCTGGTCGTGAGTTTCCTCGTGGTCACAATCGGGGGACTGGTCGAGATCGTCCCACTGTTTTACCTCGAGAACACCATTGAGAAGGTCAGGGGAGTCCGGCCGTATTCGCCTCTGGAGTTGACTGGGCGGGACATCTATGTCCGGGAGGGGTGTTATGTCTGTCACAGCCAGATGATCCGGCCACTCCGTGATGAAATCGAGCGTTATGGCCACTACTCCCTGGCGGCCGAGTCGATGTACGACCATCCCTTCCAGTGGGGATCCAAGCGCACGGGTCCAGACCTGGCGCGGGTGGGTGGACGGTACTCCGATGAATGGCATGTCCTGCACTTCACGGATCCCCGATCCGTGGTGCCCGAATCCATCATGCCCAAATACAGTTTCCTGCTCGATAACCGCATTGATGCACAATACATCGAGGACCGGCTGCGCACCGAACGCCTGGTCGGGGTCCCCTATACCGAAGAGATGATCACCAGAGCCCGGGAGGATTTTCTGGCCCAGGCCGATCCCGATGCCGATTGGGATGGCCTGCTTGCGCGCTATCCGGGTGCGCAGACCAGGAATTTCGATGGGCAGGCCCATCTGACCGAAATGGATGCGCTGATCGCCTATATGCAGATGCTGGGCACCCTGGTTGATTTCTCGACCTTTGTTCCCGACGCCAGCCGGTGAGTCCGTGATGGAAACCTATACGCTGCTCCGGGAATTCGCCGACAGCTGGGCCCTGTTGGCACTCTGTCTCTGCTTCCTCGTGGTCATCGTGTACACGTTCCGGCGCTCGAGCAGGGCCCTGCACAAGCAGAGTGCCGAGATCCCGTTCCGGCATGAGGACGCACCGGCTCCGGATACCGACAGCGGGAGTTCATGATGGCCAGACAGGACAAGACAGGCGATGCCGTGGCGAACGAACCCGAAACCACCGGTCACGAATGGGATGGCATCAAGGAATACAACAATCCGATGCCGCGCTGGTGGCTGTGGACCCTGTATGCCACGATCGTCTGGGGCATTGGCTACATGGTCCTCTATCCAGCCTGGCCCCTGATTACCAAGGCCACCCCCGGACTGCTGGAGTATTCATCGCGGGGCGAGCTGGTGCAGTCCATCGACGCATTCAACGAGCGGAATGCCCCCCTCGATACCGCCCTGGTGGCAGCCGACCTCACGGCAATCCATGAGGATGCCCAACTGCTCGAATATGCCCTGCGGGGGGGCGGGGCGGTCTACCAGGCCCATTGTTCCCAGTGCCATGGCTCGGGAGCTGCCGGTGCGGTGGGCTACCCGAATCTCCTCGACGATGACTGGCTCTGGGGCGGCTCCCTGGAAGAAATCCGCTACACGGTCGCCCACGGGATCCGCAATGACGCTGACGGCGATGCCCGCTTTTCACAGATGCCGGCCTATGGCGAATTCATGACAGAGGATGATATCGATCATCTTGTGCACTACGTCCTGGCACTCTCGGGCCAGGAGCATGACGGGGTCTCGGCGACCTTGGGTGCCATTCTCTATGAGGAGAACTGTGTGGTCTGTCATGGTGCATCCGGGGTCGGCAACCGGGCCGAGGGCGGACCGAACCTGGCCGATCCCATCTGGCTCTATGGTGGCAGCGAGGCGGCGATCCGGGAGTCGATCACCGCCAGTCGGAATGGCGTGATGCCCAACTGGAACACCCGTCTGACCGAAGCCCAGATCCGGCAAGTGGCCATCTATGTTCATCAGCTCGGGGGTGGCGAATAACGGCGATGGCACACTCCATTGCTGGCTGGCAGCGGATGGAGGTCCACCGCTTGCCCCATCCAGTCCTGGTCGGCTAGTCCCATGAATGTCGCCCAGACCGATCCACCGCGTCTCTACGCCGCCCGGGAACCGATCTTTCCGCGCCGGGTGGCCGGCACCTTCCGTACCATCAAATGGTGGCTGCTGGGCATCCTGCTGGGCATCTACTACATTGTCCCCTGGATCCGCTGGGATCGGGGAGATGTGCTGCCAGACCAGGCCGTTCTCATTGATCTGGCCCACCGGCGCTTCTTCTTTTTCTGGATCGAGATCTGGCCGCACGAGTTCTATTTCGTGGGCGGTCTGCTGATCATGGCCGGGCTGGGCCTCTTCCTCTTCACATCGGTCTTTGGCCGGGTGTGGTGTGGCTATGCCTGCCCCCAGACCATCTGGACCGACCTGTTCATCCTTGTCGAGCGCTGGATCGAGGGTGACCGCAACCGTCGGGTCAAACTCTGGAACAGCCCCATGTCATTCCGCAAGGCCCACCTGCGCCTGACCAAATGGACAACCTGGCTGCTGATCTCGATGGCCACGGGTGGGGCCTGGATCTTCTACTTTGCCGATGCCCCCACCCTGATGGTCGAATTCTTCACACTGGCTGCCCATCCGATTGCCTACTCAACCGTCGGCATCCTGACCGCCACGACATTCATCCTCGGCGGTTTCATGCGCGAGCAGGTCTGCACCTACATGTGTCCCTGGCCCCGCATCCAGGCGGCGATGATGGATGAGCAATCCCTGACGGTGGCCTACCGGAGCTGGCGCGGCGAGCCCCGCGGCAAACACCGCAAGGCCCGCGACGAGGACACTCTCGGCGACTGCATTGACTGCAGTGCCTGTGTCAATGTCTGTCCGGTCGGCATTGACATCCGCGATGGTCACCAGATCGAATGCATTGGCTGCGCCCTCTGCATCGATGCCTGTGATGATGTCATGGCCCGGATCGGCAAGCCAAGGGGCCTGATCGACTACATGACGCTGATGGATGAAACACTCGAAACCGAACAAAGCACGCTTCGGGATCTCACCCAACGTCTCTTGCGGCCGCGCGTCATTCTGTATTCGGCGCTCTGGGGCAGCCTCGGCGTGCTGCTGCTCGTGGCCCTGCTCAACCGTCCCACCATCGAGTTCTCGATCTCCCCGGTCCGCAGCCCGCTGTATGTCACCATGTCGGATGGCTCGATCCGCAACAGTTACATCATCCGGATCCGCAATCGCCATGGCGAGGAAACGCCTTTCCGGGTTGGGCTTGTGGGCGCGTCACCCTTCGAGATCCGGGTCGAGGGGACCGACACCCTGACCACGGTGATCCCGGCCGACCGGATCGGGATCAAGCGGGTGCATGTCACGGCCCCGGCCGGCAGCCCGGCCGCCACCAGTGACCAGCTGGATCTTGAGATGATGATCGAGGACCTGTCCAATGCCGAACGGGGGACGCGATCGACGACGTTTCATGGAACGGGCTCATGAGCGGCAAACCCCTGCACGGCAGGCATGTCTTTCTGATGGTGGCCGGTGCCTTTGGCCTCATTGTCTGTGTCAATCTTGTCATGGCCGTCACCGCGATCCGGACGTTTCCCGGAATGGAGGTCAGGAACAGCTATGTGGCCAGCCAGACATTCGAGCGGGACCGACGCCGGCAGGACGCGCTCGGCTGGCAGGCCTCGGCCGCCTATGATGGCACCACCCTGGCGATTGCCATTGATGCCGCCAGCGGGGAACCGGCTGACGTGGTGGATTTCACCGCCCGGCTCCAACGCCCCACCCATCAGCAGAGTGACCACGACCTCACCGCCATCTTTGATGGCACGCATTATCGGGCCGATATCGCCCTGGACCCGGGACTCTGGACCCTCCACGTGGCCGGGATGGGGCGGGGCGGTCAACCCTTCCGGCAGAAACTCACCCTGTGGGTGGATACGGCCCGGCCCGGCTGAGGCGTCCGGTGACCGCATCCAGACCCCTTGTGCCCACCATGACAGGACCGTCGGCAGGGACGGATGAATTCCTGTTTGCTGTCAACGATATGCACTGTGCGCACTGCATCTCGGTCCTTGAACGAGCCCTCGGTGCCCTCCCGGAAGTCAGAACGGCCCGGGTCAACCTGACCAACCACCGGATCCGCATCGAAGCGGCCGCCGGCACCGATGCCAGCCGGCTCAGCCGCTGCATCAAGGCAACCGGGTATACACCGATCCAGCTCGACCGGGACTCCGAACGGCTGGTCTCGGTCAACCCCCAATCCCAGGGCCTGATGATCCGGCTCGGTATCGCCGGCTTTGGCTTTGCCAATGTCATGATCTATTCCGTCGTGGTCTGGTCCGGAGCCGAGGGCACGACCCGTGAACTCATGCACTGGCTCTCGGCCTTCATCGCGCTGCCCATCATCGTCTATGCATCCCAGCCCTTCCTGACCAATGCCTGCAAGGCCCTCAGGGTCTTCCGGTTGAACATGGACGTTCCGATCTCGCTGGCCATCATCCTGGCCGCGGGACATTCCCTGTTCGAAACAGCCCTCGGTGGTCGGCATGCCTATTTCGAAGCCGCCCTGGCCCTGGTCTTTTTCCTGCTGGCCGGTCGCTATCTCGACCTCCAGACCCGCATGCGGGCCCGTTCGGCGGCAGCGCAACTGTCGGCCATCGAGCCCGACAGCATCACCACACTCAGCGCTGGCCGGGAGATCGAGCGTCCGCTTGATGAGATCGCCAGGGGCGCCATCATCATTGTCCGCCCCGGGGACCGGATCCCGCTCGATGGCCGCATCACCAGGGGCAGCGGCGACCTCGACAATTCCTTCCTGACGGGCGAGAGTCGTCCCGAACCTGTCGAGGTCGGGGACCGGGTTGTGGCGGGTCAATCCATCCACACCGGCCGCCTCGAGGTCGAGGTGACCCGCACCAGTGCCCATTCCTCGCTCCGTCGGCTCGTGCGCATGATCGAACTCGCCGAGAGGGGCCGGAACCGATACACGACGCTGGCCGACCGGGCTGCCGGCATCTATGCACCGGCCGTCCATCTCCTCGCCCTCCTCGGCTTTGCCGGCTGGATCCTTGCCACCGGCGACCTGCGCCTCTCCCTCCATGTCGCTGTGGCCGTCCTGATCATCACCTGTCCCTGCGCGCTCGGTCTGGCCGTGCCAGCCGTGTCCGCTGCCACCACGGGACGGTTCTTCCGTTCCAACCTGCTGATCAACGACCCCGAAGCCATCGAGAAACTCGCCAATGTCCGGCGGGCTGTCCTCGACAAGACCGGCACCCTGACGCTTGGCATCCCCGTCATCGATCCCCACCACACCATCGACCCCGCAGTGCTGGCCGTGGCTGGATCCCTGGCCGCTACCTCACGCCACCCCTATGCCCGCGCCCTGCATGACCATGTCATGGCGGTCGGCACCCCCCTGGCGCCCATTGACACCATCCGGGAAGTCCCCGGGTCCGGCCTGACCGGGACCTGGCAGGGCCAGGACGTCCGGCTCGGTCGGGCCGGCTGGGTCGGGGGGCCCGCCAGCGGGCATTCAGCGACCTGGTTGCGGATCGGCTCGGATGAGTTCCATGAGTTCCGCTTCATCGATCAGGTCCGACCGGGAACCCGGGACTGCATTGCCGGTCTGCAGGCGCTCGGTGTCGAGATCATCCTGATGTCGGGGGATGCCGAACCGGCGGTGCGGGCTCTGGCCGGGACGCTGGGGATCGAGACGTGGCATGCCACAGCCCGGCCGGAAGACAAGATGGCCATGATCAGCACCCTGGCCGACGCCGACGGGATCACCCTGATGGTCGGCGACGGGATCAATGATGCCGCTGCCATGGCCCGGGCGGATGTCTCCATCGCCCCGTCCTCGGCACTGGATGTCACCCGGGTGGCGGCCAGTGTCATTCTCGTTGGCAATGATCTCGGCCAGATTCCCGAAAGCATTCGCCTGGCCCGCCTGGCCCGGCGACGGGTCCTGGAGAATTTCACCATTGCCGGCTGTTACAATGCCGTTGCCGTCCCGCTGGCACTCGCCGGCCTGGCCACGCCGCTGGCAGCTGCCATTGCCATGTCCACCTCATCGATTGCTGTGACCCTCAACGCGATGCGGATGCGCTGACGTGGACAGCATCATTCCCCTGATCGGTGTGACGATGCTGGGCGGACTGCTCTGGCTGGTCATCATGGTCTGGGCGATCCGCAGCCATCAGTACAGTGATCCCAAGGGGGATGCCCATCGGATCCTGCAGACCGACTATGATGATGAACCGAAGGACCCGCCGCCCCGGCATTGACTTTCCTGTGGTCAGCCAACCCATCCTGCATTATAGCGGGTGCCATGTCCGCCTCCCGGCATCACCCAGTCCCTGACAGGCAACGACAGGACCGCCATGCATTGCAACACTCTGGGCCAGACCGATATCCGTGTCAGCGCCCTGTGCCTCGGCACCATGACCTACGGCACGCAGACATCCGAGGAGGATGCCCAGCGTCAGATGGACATGGCGCTCGACCACGGCATCAACATTGTCGACACCGCTGAACTCTATCCGGTCAACCCCATCAGTGCCCGCACCTTCGGTGTATCCGAACGCATTGTCGGCAAATGGCTGACCAGGACCGGCAAGCGCAACGACGTCCTGATTGCCACCAAGGTGGCAGGGCCCGGCATCCAGCACATCCGCCAGGGCGGCCCGATCACGGCCCCAGCCATCAGGCAGGCCATTGCGGGCTCACTGCAACGCCTGCAGACCGATGTCATTGATCTCTACCAGCTGCATTGGCCCAACCGGGGGTCCTACATGTTCCGCCAGAACTGGACCTTTGACCCGACAGGCCAGGATGCCGATGCAGTCCGGGCCAATATGGAGGAGGTTCTTGCAACCCTTGAGGACCTGCGCAACGAGGGCACCATCCGCGCAATCGGCCTGTCGAACGAGTCGACCTGGGGCACCCAGCAATGGCTGGACCTTGCCCGGGCCAACGGCTGGCCCCGCATGCAGTCCATCCAGAACGAATACAGTCTGCTCTGCCGTCTCTTTGATACCGATCTCGCGGAACTGGCCCACAATGAACAGGTGGGACTGCTGGCCTATTCACCCCTGGCTGCGGGCATCCTGACCGGGAAATACCAGGGGGGCCAGATCCCACCCGGCTCGCGCCGGGACCATTCACGCTCACTGGGCGAGCGGGCCACCGACCGGGCCTGGCAGGCTGTCGATGCCTATCTTGACCTTGCCAACCGGCATGGACTTTCCCTTCCCCACCTGGCCCTGGCCTGGTGCATGGCCCGTCCATTCATCACCTCCGCCATCTTCGGTGCCACCACCACCGGGCAACTCGAAACCCTCCTCGGCGCCGTCGATGTCGAACTCGACAGCACCTGTCTTGCCGAAATCGACACGATCCACCGCGCCATCCCCATGCCATTCTGACTCGCCACCACAATGGCCGAGCGCACGGAACCCCCACCCGAACTCCGCCCTTGCTCCGGGTGCGGGCAGATTGCATCGGCACGTGTCATGGTTCCTCGACCCCACACAGCCCCGCACCAGCGCGGCGTTGCCTTCGATCTGAAAGGTCGTTCTCATAATGGATAATGGGGATAATGGGGTCATTTCGAGGGCCAGAATGGACCCGATCTCGCCCGAATTTGCCCGGGGTTCTGGGTCCCGCCAGGGGGCACTGGACGGGTGCGTGGAGAGGGTTGCCTGACGCGTGCCGCCCGGCGACCGATATGGGATGTGTGGTGATGACCTTGACAGTGATGGTCTGCATTCAGCCGGAATCGACCCGTTTGGCTCCGTTTGTAATCTTGCGGACGCTATGCCCGCAGCATAAACTCCGTCCAGGTCGCTAACGCGCAAGGCAACACCCGATGTCCTCTAACGAAACTGATATTCGTGAAACCCTTGAGGCACTACCATCTCTTCCTGCCGATGTCTCTGAATGGAAAGTGCGTACCGGCACCGATTCCGCCGACGAGCCTGCCGTGTGGATTTGGGCTGTGTTACGCGACAAGGATACCGACTTCGATGCACTGATCGAAATCAGAGATATTGTCCTTGGCCATCTCCGCGAGACCATTTCAACTCCTGAGAGCCCTCTCGGGATCTACGTGAGTTTCACATCCGCTGATGATGTTGTTCTGGCGCAGTCAGCATGAAATTACACACTGCCCTGCTCAAGCAAGCCCTTCTCCTTGCAAAAAAGGAACCGCGACGTCCTGTCCAGGCCAGCCTGCGCCGTTCCATCTCTGCGTCCTACTATGCCCTGTTCCACCGCCTTGTGGATGATGCCACCCGCACTTTGGTATCGGGTCGAGATCACAATTCACTGCGCCAGACAATCGCGCGTGCTTTCCACCACAAGGATATGCGAAGCATGTCCAAATCTCTGGCCGCCGGCACTCCACCCGACAAAATCTCCGCTGCATTCATTCCAATGCCCATAGATGCCAAGCTCAAGGGCGTTGCACAGGCGTTCGTGGACTTGCAGGAAGCTCGCCATCAGGCCGATTACGACACTTCCCGCCTGTTTACCCGTAGTGAAGCCATATATAATCAGAAACTTGCATCCCGTGCAATCAATGATTGGGCGACAATCCGGAAAGGGCCTCAAGCGACTGCCTACCTTGTGGGCCTGCTGATTATTGGACGCATTCAGGGATCATAAAGGGGCCCTGCCCGGGATCCGTGCCAAATGGTGTCATGGGCGGCCCGACTGCGGCTGCGTGCAGACCATCACGCCAAGCCTGTCTGGCACACCAGTTCCGCCGCCACGGTCCAAATCTTGCCGTTTGCGGGGGGCTTCGTGCGTCAGGGGGCATTGTGCCCCGCCAGAAGTGTCCGATAAGAGCCATGTTCCGACCCTGAACGCCGAGCACGCCTGCCCACCCCGCGTCATTACGGGTTGACCCCAGCAAGACATTCTGCCTGCACACTTGCCGGGCCGCTGAAGCCCGGGATGCCGTGCTCACCTGGGGTCCGATCCGGGTGACTGCCCAGATGTCCCCGAGGCACACCCAAAATGAACACCCCGCCATCCCGCATCGCGACGGCCGACCCGACCCTTGATGCCCAACTCGCTGCCGGGTGCCGTCTGATCCAGATCAGGTGCCATGCAGATTCGGGTCTCAGAAGCCAATCCTGTAACCGCGCGCCCTCCTCCACCCCAGCGGGTTGCCGGATGGCAGGACGGCCATGCTGGTCAGATACGCACGACCCTCGACCACAGACTGGGATCTGGATCGTCATCAACCCGATGCCGGCGGACAGCCGAATTGACGGATCTCTTGCGGCAGGGGGGCCGGCCGATCTGGCCCGGCCAGTTGCGCAGCCCGAACAGGGCCACGAATCCAGAACCGCCAGTTGCAGGGACTGGGGGTGGTGCCGATGATTGCAGTTTGGTTGCAAGTCGCTACATCTACTGGCCCTGCATCCGGCAGGCTGCGGCGCTATCACCACAGTTGAAGCAGCCGATCTGGATGTCGGGCTTGCCCCAGGTCCATCATCCGGACAGGTCCCCATCGAAATAATTGTCATCGATGCGCTTGACGTCGTATGTCTCAAGCGTCCGCACCCCGATGTTGTGCTCGACCATCAGCTTGGCCAGTTCGTGACCATTGATCAGGACAATGCGCTTTGGACTCTTCTTGACGTACTCCAGTGCCGCAGGGGTGAAATCGGATGTGGTGACAAACACGCCCTTGACCGTGCCCGCCGCATCGATCGCCCCGGCAAAGTTGCGCAGGGCACTCTCGCCCACGGTGTTGCCATCTGCATAGCGTTTGGCCTGCACATAGATCTCATCCAGACCTAACGCATCCTCGCGGATCACCCCATCGATCCCGTGATCGCCGGAGCGGCCGGCAACCCGGGCCATGTGAGTATCTCCACCGCCATATCGCATGGCGCTCAGAAGCTCGATGACTACCCGTTCGAGAACAGCAGGCTCGGCGTTGCGGATACGTTGGAAGAGGTCGGTCTGCAAGGCACGGGTCAAAATGTCGGCGGCTTGCGCCAAGTCTTCCTCGGGAGTTGTGGTGGAATTGTCTGGATCTGGAGCCGAGGTCGCTTTTTCGTCCGGCACCGCGTCCTTCCAGGTGACGTAGGCGGGATACCCCCGGAGCGTGCCCATGTTGACGTGGGACGGATTGCGCACCAGCAGGCTCAGGCCATCATCTGTTATCCGGTAGATGCCGCGTCGGACCCGTTTGAGAAGTCCGGCCCGCTCCATGTGGGTCACCGCCCAACTCACACGATTGACGATGACGAGCTGACGCCCGCTGGGCAGCGTTGCCCGCCACTCGTCCTCGGTCAGACCGATAAACACACGAGAGGCGGCCTGCAGGCGGCCTCTTTTGCTTGGAAGGGCATCGCCCGCGATGATGCCGCGAACCTGAGCAATACCCTGACCACCACCCGCGCCCTCGTTTGGCAGCCCCTGCCATCCCTGATGATTCCAGCCTGCTGCTTGAACTCTCCCCAAACCGCTGCTAGAGACGGCAATGTCATTTCTCCGAGCTCGGCACTGTGCCGGGTTATCCACTGAATACGCCTGCAATACCCGGCAAAGGGTCGCTCCCCGCGCCTTGGTCAATAGGTGGAATCTACTTCCTCGGAGAGATGACAATGGCCCGGCAACCCGTCGGCGCCTTGGATCAACCGAGGAGACGATTCATGACATTTCACTATCCATTCATACTGCTGGACCTTGCCCACACTTCAATAGTGTCCGCCTGATCGTCCGCGCCCTACCCTCAACACACGGGGTCCACACGCCCCAACCCTGATGTGCCCCATCACCCGGGTGCGCGGCACCGTGCAACCAGTGGCCCAGGCCAGCATGATCCCCTGTTTCGTCATCTCCCTGCCTGATTGCACGGAGCGCCGTGATGCTATCCGCAATCGCCTCGATGGGCTGGGGATCGGCTTCGAGCTTCTCGATGCCGTGGATGGCCGCCAAGGCCTGCCTCCGGAATACGAATCCCAGATTGATCGCACGGAGACCAAGAGGTTCGGACGACTGTTGGCCGATGCCGACTATGCCTGCGCCCTGTCCCACATCAACGTCTATCGCCGCCTCGTTGCCGAGGGACTCCCCTATGCCCTGATCCTTGAGGATGATGCACACCCGACCCCCACCCTGCCCCGATACCTTGCGGGGAAGTATTACGAAGATGCTTGGGTGACCCAACTCTATGTCGGATCCTACCCCTATGTGCGGTGGACCGGTGCCAAGAGACTGTTCGCCAACCACACCTCCCATGTGCTGGCCCCGATCCTGCGCGGTGGCGCGGTGGCCTATATTGTCTCCCAAGAAGCGGCGCGGTTCTTTCTCGACCGTGCCCTGCCGGTCACCAGCGCGGCCGACTGGCCGGATTGTGCTCGAGACATTGTGGCTCGGCGGCAATGGCGGGTTGTACACCCCTTGCTGTGCATGCACCCCTCCCATCAGGAGCAAATATCGGGACAGTCGGTGCTTCTCACACAGAGCATCCGATCGGCGGCTATGGAAGCGAGCATGCGGGAGCTTTACTGGCGGCAAAAGCGGAAGGACCTGCCGCGAAAGCTCCTCTACAGACGCCTGCCCCGCAACCGGTCGAGCAGCCCATGACACCTGGCCCGGAGACAACACCCCGGACTGTCCCGGTGGCGCTGACCGCGGCCCAGCAGCGTCTCTGTCAGCGCCTTGCGGAGCTCAATGGCATGTCAGTGGCCGAGATCATTGAGGCGGCCGCGGACAAGGGCCTCCAGACCCTGGCCGCCGAGGTCCTGCGTGAGACAGAGAGCGGATCGCATCCGCCATGACCCGGACCGTCGCCTCCCTCTCGACCATTCCGCCACGCTTTGCGCAGATCGGCGCGACCCTCACCACCCTTCTCAACCAGAGCTTCAAGCCCGACCGGATCGAGGTCTGGATTCCGCGTACCTACCGCCGGTTCCCGGCGCATGCCTTCTGCCTGCCAGATGTGCCGGAGGGCGTGACCATTGAGGTCACCGACGACGATCTGGGGCCCGCCACGAAGATCCTGCCCTGTGCCCGGAAATATCGGGGTACGGACACCCGGATCCTCTATGTCGATGACGACCGGCTGTACTGGACACACTGTCTGAATACGCTGCTGGCCGCCGCCAACAAGAAGTCCGGGGCCGCCGTTGCCGCCGTCGGCTGCGATGTGGGATTCTTTCTGCGAAAGGAGCGTCCAGGCCAACGCCCCAACCAGCCCCGGGTCAATCGGCGCCGAGGGGGTCTGCGGCATCTTGCTCACAACATGCCTTACTGGTGCGCACGAACGTTGGCGTTCTCACAGCACAGGGGGGAGCAGTGGATGATCTGGTCGCCAGATTGCGGTTATGCAGACATCGCCGAAGGTTTCGGCGGCGTGTTGGTTCGGCCAGAGATGTTCGATGATGCCGCCTTTGCCATCCCACCGGTCCTGTGGGCGGTCGATGATCTCTGGCTGTCAGGCTGCCTCGCCCGCCAGGGTATTCCGATCTGGGTAGAAAAAATTGTTGCAAAGGGTGATCCGGAAAAGAACGCAACGAGAAATGGTGAAATTGCGGACCTTGGAAGTGCGGTCATTGATGGCCATGACCGCTTGCAGGCCAACCGGGCCGCCATCCGGCATTTTCGTGACACACATGGTATCTGGCCATGAGCGCCCCTCGTGCGAACAGGGCCGTCCTGGTGCGCCTTCAAGGCGGCCTTGGCAATCAGCTCTTCCAATACGCAGCAGCCCGAGCCATAGCGTTGCGGCATCGCTGCCCGGTCTGTCTCGATGCACGCAGCACACCGTTCAAGCTTGGCCCTTTCCCTGGCATCGCGGCGCGCCTTGCGTCAACGACCGAATTGCCCCCTGAGCGCTCCTGGACACTGTCCTACAAACTCTGGCGGCATTGTGGCACCCGTCCGCGGCTATTGTTGCAGACCGGCCTTACAGCTGAGCCACGCGTGCTGACCTCGGGACCTGACTGCTATCTGTCGGGGTATTTCCAGTCGGAGCAGAACTTTGCCGATGCCGCTTCCACCATTCGGCGGGATTTGGGGATTGCCGTCCCGACCGACCCGGCCCTCCCGCAGCTGGCCCAGCGTCTGGCCACGGAGACCTCGGCAGCCTGTCATGTCCGCCGCACAGATTATCTGACCCATCCCCTGGCGGCACCGTGTCCCCCATCCTATTACCGGGCGGGCGTGCAGCAGATTGCCGATCAGACC
This sequence comes from Paracoccaceae bacterium, assembly GCA_965215545.1. Taxonomy (GTDB): domain Bacteria; phylum Pseudomonadota; class Alphaproteobacteria; order Rhodobacterales; family Rhodobacteraceae; genus MPNP01. The sequence goes on along the minus strand of OZ244066.1, from coordinate 1,191,310 downwards.
GGAGCGCCCCTGACAGTCTATGTCTTTTCCGATGACCCGGTCTGGTGCACAGCCAACCTTGCCTTTGACTTTCCCATGACGGTCCTGTCTGGCCCGAACCGCTCGGCCCATGAGGACTTCTATCTCATGACGAACTGTCGACATGCTGTCATCGCCAACTCCACCTTTTCCTGGTGGGCCGCTTGGTTGAATCCGAATCCGAACAAGATCGTGGTGGCGCCCAGTGTCTGGTTTCATGAGCCGAAACGCCCTCAAGACAACATGGATATCGTACCACCTTTGTGGACCCGGATCAGCAATGTGTGATCGCTGTCCGGCAAAGGGACAATCCCTCGGCATGTCAGCCTCAGGGTTACGACTATCAGGAAGCATCCCCTGTCATGCATACCACAGGGGGTAGAGCATCATCCGCCCCTTGCCTGTGCCGCACCTCAGCAACCACTGCCCCTGCCGTGATGCTCCACGGGCAACAAGAGGGTGTTCTATGGCCTCCAGCGCTGCCAGATTCCGTGAGTACAACGAGAATCCCCGACCCAAACCCGTGTATCGTGAAAAGCGCAGGCAACGGGACAGGGCCTGATAGAAGCACACTTCTTCTCTGCCAAGACATTCTGCCAACAGCTGAACTCTTCCCCGATGATCTTCGCCAAACACGGACCTGTCCGCACCCTCAATCGCAAACTGCGCCACCGCCTGCGGCACCGGGGCAGTCTTGAGGAGGTGTTTACGCGGATTTACCACCGCAACCGTTGGGGCAGCAACGAGTCACGCAGCGGGACGGGCTCGGAGCTCCGATCAACAGAAGGCATTCGGGCTGCCCTGCCTGGCCTTGTGAAGGCATACGATATCCAACGCTTGCTTGATGTGCCCTGCGGGGACTTCAACTGGATGAAGCATGTGATCGGTGATCTCGATGTGGAATATGTCGGGGGCGATATTGTCCGGCCCCTGATTGCGCACAATCAGCGGCAGTGGGGGGAAGACAGGATCACGTTTGTCCAGATGGATCTGACCTGTGATCCCCTGCCGGATGCCGATCTGATGCTGGTCCGCGACTGTCTGTTTCATCTGTCCTATGCCGATATTCGAAAGTTCCTGCAGAATTTCTGCCGGGCCAACATCCGGCTGCTGCTCACAACCTCCAACTTGCCACCGACGGGAAAGAACGAAGACATGGTGAGCGGGGGTGCCCGTCCCATCTATCTGTGTTCGCAGCCCTTCGGCTTCCCTTCCGATCCCCTCTGTTGCATTCTGGACATCCCCGATGGGAAGCCAGGCGACAATGCTTTGCTGCTCTTTGACCGTGCCCAGGTGGCTGTGGCCCGGGCGGTCATGGGCAGTGACAGTCGAGAATGAAAGGAGCGACCCGCAGGCCGCCCCCTCGTGGGGTGGGGTGGGCCTGACTGGCGTCAGTTACAGACAGACCCCTTGTATGCGTCGTAGGCATCCGTTGCCTGACTTTGGCAGGCTTCGACCAGGCCAACGATGTGGTCGATGCGATCGTTCTTTTCGCGGCGGGAAATTCTGGACCCGTTCACAAAGTCGATCTGGAGTTCACCGGCGCGTGCGCAACCCTCCCACCAATTCGTGTACTGTGCATAGAGATCCGCCGATGTGCTCGACGCCCAGAGACGCGTTTTCGCCTGGAAGCCGGGAACACCTTCGCCACTGGACACCTTGAAGCTCTCGAAGTAGGAATTGCCGAGATCGATTCTGACTGAACATGCTGATGTCGATGCCGGCCCCAGTGCAGCGATGCTCATGCCGGCGATCAGTCCCAACCAGAGTTTTCGTGTGGTCATGCCACTTCTCCCTTGCTGTCAAACTTAGATTGACAAGGAGCGACCCGCAGGCCGCCCCTCGTGCGTGCTTGATCTGACTGCGGTCAGAAACTCATCGCCACACCAACGCTGAACTTGGTCTGGTCCGTGGTTTCGGTCACATCAACCTTGGCCACACCGGCCTGCAGCGTGGCACCGCCGCCAAGACTGTGGCTGACGCCCACGCCGAAGGCCTTGAGGGTTCGAGACGTGGCGGTATAACCAGTGGCACCGAGTTCAACAGCCGTATCATCATTTCCATTCCCATCCGTATCTGGGTCGGAAATTACTCCAGTGCCAGCAATGCTGTTAACATCACTGTGCTTGCTCTGCGTGTAGACGCCCGTGATCTTGGTGCCCTCGGTGACTTCCACACCGAAGTGTGCGCCCAGACCCGTGATCTTGTTGGTCTGGGTATCGTTATTGTCAGCTGTTGCTGTCGTCTCGGTCGTCTTCACTTCCTGTTGTGAATAGAACAGGCCGCCATCGAACATGCCGAGGCCGGCATCGACAGACGCTTTCAGGACGGTGCCGCGATCCACATTGGTGCGGATGGCATTCTTGAAATCGCCGTGCTCATGCGTTTGCTTGCCACTGTTGGCACCGAGAGCCAGTGTTGTCGGGCCAATGTCGAAACTGGCGCCAATGGCCCACTCGTTCTTCTGCTTCAGTGTGGAGGCCGCAATGGCTGACGTGGTGCCAAGAGCATGAACACCACCTTTACCGACACGAATGGCATTTGGGTTCGCTACTGCAGCGGCATTGGGTGCAGCCCCAACCGCAACGTAACGATTGCCATCGCCGCGCTCGGTGGTAGCGATCGGTCCCAACTCGGCATCCGGTGTCACGGCCGCGACACTCATCTGCACCTTGGCCAGGCCGAAGGTCAGCTCGACCAGCGCATTGGACCCAACATTGTCCACCGCCTTCTCGGCAATGTCATCGACCCCGAGACCATCAAAGCCGACATCCGGCAGGTTGTGGGTGATATGGGTGGCCGGATCCAGATCGCCAACGGTCACCTTCCACACTTCGCCGCCAATGTAGACCTCGGCATCGGTCGTGCTGCTGCCCTGTCCCTGGCCGCCACGGGCTTCAATGGTGGCCCCGGCGCCAAATGTCAGGCCACCATCGGTGACGCCTTGGCCTGAAAAGCCAATGTCGAACTTCGACAGAAACCTGGCGCGCGACTCGTCATCCTTGGCAGCACCATCCTGCCAGATCAGCCCCATGCCGGCACTGCCCGACAGGGACAGACCGCTATCGGCCATCATCTCGTCCTGGGCCACTGCACTCCCGGCCATGAGGCCGAAGGCGGCAGCGGTTATGAGAAATGTTCTCATGTGAATTTGCTCCTTTCCAAAGGCATGGACCGTTCCATGCCGGAAAGGGGCTTTAGGTTTCCGATAATTGCAGATGTCGGCAAGCCCTCACGGGCGGCCTACTACCGCGAGTATTACCAACGGAAACGCAAGGGGGATGCCGCCTACCAAGCCAGTCAGCGCGTCCGCAGCGCAGCCTGGCGAGCCGATCCGGCCAACCAGGAACGGATCAAGGAACACCGGGTCACGCGCCGGGCGGACCCGGACCACAGGGCTGCGGATCGGAAGACGAACCGGGAGGCCATGCAGGCACGACGGGATGACCCGGCCTACAGGGACAGGGAACGCGGGCGGGCGCGGGCGCGGTATCAGGCAAAGAAAGGAGCGGTGGGGGTGTAGTCCTCAGCTCCGATTTTCCAGTTGCATAACTGCAACAATTGCGAGGTTCATCCCGTCAGAAGGTGGGTTTTCCTACAACTGCAATTATCGGAAATTGGGGATCAGCCGGGATTGATGGTTTCTCGGTCATGCTGACAGGCCTTTCAACTGAGGTCGCTGGCCCCAAGGCTACTCAACTCTGAATCGCAGCACAAGAACGATTGGTATCCTGTCGGTTGATCGGGCTTGCCTGTGATCATTCAGCAATGAGGATGTTCCATGTCTGGATGGCATCGATGGATCGTCTGCGGCATGGGTTGGCAGAGAGGGCTCCTCAGGGGGCGGATTGCATTCATCGTGGGTCACGCCATGCCTGAGGAGATCATCACATCGGGTTGTCACTGGCTGGAATGAATGGTCCGGGGCATGCCATCCTTGTTCGCTTTCTGGCAAGACCACCGCGTTGGATGGGTTTGGAGAGTTTCAAGTCAGGGGTGTCTGCAGTTGCAACCGGGAAACAGGGCGAGGATTGGGAATGTCCAGGATTTGGCGGACGCCTGTAACCATTGCGTCATCTGCCATGGCCGTGCGTGGGGATGTCCTTGTGACACATCGAACCCGTGGCCTTGGCCGAACATCACCCGTGGACCTGCATCGGTACTGGAATGGTGTCCGGGTCGATGGCAGGACCTGTAAGCCTGGAGTCTCGCTGACTGATCCTGAACTGGGTTCTGGTTTTGCTGTCTGAAGCTCAGAACAGAGGGCCTTCGGGACAGGAATGGCATCGCGATGGTGATGGGCTGCAGGCGGAGACGGGAGTTTTCGAGATGTGGTCTGTTGTGCATTGCATGATGGTGCCGATATCTGCGCATTGGCAGGGGGGTGCAAGGTTCGGAATTGCACGCGTGATGGATTGGGAGACGCCGCATGAACACACTGGATCAGAAGGCCATCGATCAACTGTTTGGCAAGGCACGGTCCTGCAAGTTCTTCAGTGACCGCACGGTGGATGACGGGACGTTGCGGCAGGTGTATGCCCTGGCCGCGCTGGCGCCCACATCGAACAACACATGCCCGATGCGGATCGTCTTTGCCCGGTCCGAGGCGGCGAGGGAGAAGGTCATTCGGGCCTTGGCACCGGGCAATGTGGACAAGACCCGTTCCGCGCCCGTGACCGCCATCATTGCCCATGACCTCGAGTTCTATCGCCAGATGCCCCTCCTGGCGCCCCACATGGGCAGCCCGACGGGATTCGAGACCATGCCGCAGGCAGCCCTGGAGCAGTTTGTCCTGCGCAATTCATCCATCCAGGGAGGCATCTTCATGATCGCTGCCCGGCTTTGTGGACTCGACTGCGGTCCCATGTCAGGCTTCGACAATGCCAAACTCGATGCTCTGTTCTTCGCCCAGTCCAGTTGGCGGTCGAACTTTCTGGTCAATCTCGGCTATGGCACCGATGCGGGCCTCCACCCGCGTGGGGCAAGCCTGGCCTTTGATGATGCCTGCCGGGTGACATGACCTCGGGGGCTTCCTGGTGGGCTGAGCGATGACACGTTGCGGGATGGGTGGGGTTGTGGAGATCGCCGGGCTGGCCATGGCCGGATTGATCCTGGGTTGGGTCTTTGCCACCACGGGCCTGCCGATGCCCTATCTGATGGGCACCCTCCTGGTGACGGCACTCCATTCGGTCCTGTATGCCAATCGGCAGGGACGCACTGTCGCCTTCCCACCCTTCGTGCGGAAATTGGCCATGGCGGTCATCGGAGTCATGATCGGGGCCAGTTTCACCCCGGAGATTCTGCCCATCCTGCCATCCCTGTGGCCCTCGGTCACCGCCATGATCATCTATGTCATCCTCATGCAGGTCCTGGGCTATCTCTTCTTCCGTCATCTCGGGAACTATGACCACCCCACGGCCTACTTCTGTGCCATGCCAGGGGGTCTCGTCGAAGCCATCGCCCTTGGCCAGGACGCCGGGGCCGACACCCGCATCCTGATCGTGCAGCACTGCAGCCGGGTGGTCATCATCGTTCTCGTTGTCCCACTGTCCTTCTTCCTCTTTTCGGGTGAGCCCGTCGGCAGTGGCGCAGGGGAGTCCTACGGGCCGCAGGAGTTCGGTCTCCTGATGGGCCTGAAGTGGATCGTCCTCGTTGGGAGTGGAATCCTGGTGGCCCGATTCATCCATCTCCCGGCCGGCCATCTGATGGGGCCGCTGGTCCTCAGCTGCATCCTCCATGCCGGGGGCTGGGTGGCACTCACCAGCCCGGACTGGCTTTTCAATTCCGCCCAGCTGATCATTGGTCTCGGGCTTGGGGCCATGTTCACGGGACTGCCCGGCAGGACCATGGCCCGGATCTTTGGCCTGGGCGTGGTCACCGTCACCGTGGCGCTCCTGACGGCCTTCCTCTTTGCCATCCTCCTCAGCCGCAGTGTTGATCTGGCCATTGGCACCCTGCTGATCTGCTTTGCACCCGGCGGGGCCGTCGAGATGGGGCTGATTGCCCTCAGTCTCGGCATCAATCCCCTGATCGTGGTGCTGCATCACCTGTTGCGAATCCTGTTTACCGTGGGAATCAATGGTATTGTCTCCCGTTGGTTCCACAACACGCGGTAAGGGAATCCGATGATCGAGACTGGCAGCGCCACACGGAAAAGGGGCTTTGGGCGGAGGTCGGTGAAATCGCAGTCCCTGGCGGTGGACCCGGTCGGATGAACCGTGATCCGATCGCCTGGTACGACGCCCATGGCGACGAGGTGGCCGGGCCTTATGAATCCCTCCGTGCCGCAGACGTCAATCGATGGCTCATTGATTGCCTGCCCACACAACCTGCGACCGTGCTCGATATCGGTGCCGGCACCGGTCGGGATGCCGCCTGGCTGGCATCCCTTGGCCATGATGTCGTTGCCGTGGAGCCCTCGGCCGCCCTCCGCGATGCCGGTCGTCGATGCCATGGCGACAGGCCAATCCAATGGATCAATGATCGACTGCCCGGACTCGAAACCATCACCCGCCACGGCATGGCCTTCGATGTCATCCTGCTCAATGCCGTCTGGATGCATGTGCGGGAGGGCGACCGGCATCGGGCCTTTCGCAAGCTGATCAACCTCCTCAGACCTGGTGGCCTGGTGGCCATGACGCTCCGGATGGGACCGCCGGACCCGGAACGAGGGTTCCATCCGGTCTCCGTCCATGAGCTCGAGACGCTGGCGCGGGGGCACGGTGCCTACCTCGTCCGGCAGGACCGATCCGACGATCTCCTCGGGCGTCGGGATGTGACATGGCGGCAGGTTGCCATCCAACTGCCCGATGATGGATCCGGGGCCCTGCCCCTGTTGCGTCACATCATCCTGAATGACAGCAAGAGCTCCACCTACAAGCTCGCCTTGCTCCGCACCCTGTGTCGCATTGCCGATGGGGCCGCAGGCATGGCCATCGAGGCCGATGAAGAGTCGGTTTCCGTTCCCCTTGGCCTCGTGGGCCTGATCTGGCTGCGCCTCTTCAAGCCCCTGCTGGCAGCTGACCTGCCCCAGAACCCAACCCACATCGGACTGCAGAATCTGGGCTTTGTCAAGGAGGCCTATCAGCGCCTTGACACCCTGGTGTCCGCCCATGATCTGCGCATTGGCATGAGGTTTGGTGGCGATCGGGCAGCCAGCCTGCATCGGGCTCTCGGGGATGCCGTCGGGACGATTGCCACCATGCCGGCCCGATTTACCACATATCCCAATGGGAGCCCTGTCTTTCCTGTCCGGAGGGAACGGGGAAGCCAGCGGATGCCGGATCCGGTGTCACTGGATCATCCCTATCTTCTCGGTTTTGGCGAAATGTGGATACCGCATCATCTCTGGGCAACACTGCGCCGGTTTGATGCCTGGATTGAACCGGCCATCATCGCCGAATGGAGTGGCCTGATCCAGGCCTATGCGAGGAGACAGGACCGGTCTGTCGATCCCGCCACGATCCATCGTTGCATGACATGGGATGATCCAAGCCGTGACGTGGGGATTGCCAGGGGCCGTGCCCGGACTCTCCTGCAGACAGAGAGACTCTACTGCACCTGGAGTGGCCGTCGCCTGACCAGCAGGAGTCTGGCCATCGACCATTGCCTGCCCTGGTCCATCTGGCCGTGTGGGGATCTGTGGAATCTCATGCCGAGCCAGAGGAGCGTCAACAGCAAAAAGAGCGCCAGACTGCCGGCTGATGACGTGCTGTGTGAGGCCCGTGACCGGGTGCTTGATTGGTGGAAGACAGCCTATGATGGGGCAATGACGGACCGTTTCTGGCTTGAGGCACAAGCCAGCCTGCCAAGTGCGAGACCGGGGGAACGCAATCCCGATGACATTTTCGATGCGCTGCGCTTCCAGCGGCGACGGCTGAAGTTCGATCAACAGGTTCCCGAGTGGCAGGGTCCGTGATGACCACAACAGGATGTGAGGATTGCCATGACTGATTCGATTGACGCGCTGCGCGAGCGCATCCGACACCTCGAGGCCGAAGTGGCATCCCTGCAAGGGCAACGGTCGGCGGGTCGGACGGTCTCGCCTCTCGCACCGGAGGGGGGGTTTCCGGAGTTGGTGGCCATTGAAGGCGTCACCTTCGCCGCCGGGGCAGCCGGTGTCCGCTACCGGGGCCGGACCGATGTCATGACTGCCCAGATCCAGCCCGGTGCCACGATTGCCGGCGTGTTCACCCAATCGGCCACGCGGTCACCATCGATCATCGACTGTGAGGGCAAACTGGCTGATCTGGCGGGCAGGGCCTGCAAGGATGGCCTGCTGATCGTGGTCAATTCGGGCAATGCCAATGCCTTCACGGGCCACGGTGGCGCAAGAGCCGTGCGGCGGATTGCCGCGCGGGCCGGAAGTGTCTTCGGGGTGCCGCCGGCATCAGTGTTCACGGCGTCAACCGGCGTCATCGGGGAAGCATTGCCCCACGCACGCATCGAGGCCATTCTGGACGGACTGGCCCGGGACCAGGCCCCGGGAGGCATCGGGGAAGCAGCCCGGGCCATCACCACAACCGACACCTATCCCAAGGGGGCCAGTGCCTCATTTTCCGTCGGTGGAAATGTTGTCAATGTGGTTGGCATCGCCAAGGGTTCGGGAATGATTGCTCCGGACATGGCGACAATGCTGGCTTTTGTGTTCACGGATGCAGCCATCGAGCAGGATCTCCTGCAATCCCTCGTGACCCGGATCAACCGGGAGACCTTCAACTGCATCACGGTCGACAGTGACACATCGACATCGGATATGGTGCTGGTGGTGGCGACAGGCGGTGGCCGGATGGATCGGATATCGGATGCGGCAGATCCGGCCTGTGTCCGATTCGGGGATGCCCTGGCCGAGGTGATGACCAACCTGGCCCACCAGATTGTGTGCGATGGCGAAGGAGCCACCAAGTTTGTGACTGTCGAGGTGACGGGGGCCAAGGATGCGGGGGACGCCGACCGGGTGGCCCGGTCGATTGCCAATTCGCCTCTGGTCAAGACAGCCGTGGCGGGTGAGGACCCCAACTGGGGCCGGGTGGTGATGGCGGTCGGCAAGGCGGGAGCGATGGCGGACCGTGACCGCCTGACAATCCGTTTTGGCGCCTTCTGTGTTGCCGAGAAGGGGCAGGTGGCCAGGGGGTATGACGAGGATGCGGTTGCCGGCTACATGCAGGGGGACCGGATCACGATCGCGGTCGATCTTGGTCTGGGACGGAGCAGGGCCCGGATCTGGACCTGTGACTTCACCCATCAATACATCGCCATCAATGCGGACTACCGATCCTGATGCTGGTCCTCGTCGTGGCTGTGGCCATGATCGACCGGGACAACCGGGTGCTGTTGGCCCAGAGGCCCAAGGGCAGGGCCCATGCAGGGCTGTGGGAGTTTCCCGGGGGCAAGGTCGAGCCAGGGGAGACTCCGGAGGCGGCCCTGATGCGTGAAATGTCCGAAGAGTTGGGCGTTGCAACCTGGGACAGTTGCCTTGCCCCCCTCACCTTCGCGAGCCATGACTACGGCGAGACCCACCTCCTGATGCCCCTGTTTGCCTGCCGCAAGTGGACCGGCAACCCGGTGGCAATCGAGCATACGGCCCTCAAGTGGGTCCAGTCCCGGCAACTGGCCGAGTGCCCGATGCCAGCGGCGAACGGACCGCTGGTTGCAGCGTTGCGTGACTGGCTATGAGCCGTCTTCTGGTCCCTGATCAGGGATTGAACCAGCCAGCCAGGTTCTCGAGGATGATCGTTTCCATCATGTCGATGTGGGCCTCGGTGTCGTTGAGGCAGGGGATGTAGGAAAAGTTCCGGCCGCCAGCCTCGATGAAGGCTTCCTTGATCTCGTCCTGGATTTCCTCGAGGGTTTCGACGCAGTCGGAGGAAAACCCGGGTGCCATCATGGCGATATCCACAATGCCCTCTGCCGGGAGTTGCGCAACCGTCTTCACTGTATAGGGCTGCAGCCACTCTTCCTTGCCAAAGAGCGACTGGAAACAGGTCTGCAGTGCAGTCTCCGGCCAGTTCAGGCTTTCGCGGAGCAGGCGGGCGGTTTTCTGACATTGGCAGTGGTAGGGATCACCCAGTTCAAGATAGCGTTGAGGCAGGCCATGAAAGCTCAGCAACAGTCGCTGGGGTTCAAAATCAAGGGTCTCATAATGGCCCAGGACAGATTGCCGCAAGGCCTCGATGTGGGCGGGATGATCGCCATAGGACATGACCGTGCGCACCGTGGGTTGCCACCGGATGCCGGCCAGGGTGCGATTGAGCTCGTCGACGGATGTGGCCGTCGTCGTGGCGGAATACTGTGGATAGAGGGGCATGAAGAGGATCCGGCGACACCCGTTCTCGATCATCTCTTCAACCCGCGAGGGGATCGAGGGGGAGCCGTAACGCATGCCATACGAGACACAGACCGCTCCGGGCATGTGCCGCTCGAGGCGGTCACGCAATTTGTCGCACTGCGTGCGCGTGATCGTCCGCAGCGGGCTTTCATTCCGCTCCCGGTTCCAGATCGAGCGGTAGGCCGCACCGGAAGTCAGTGGACGTTTCGACAGAATGACCAGTTGCAACAGTGGCTGCCAGAACAGCGGCGAGTAGTCGATCACACGCCGATCCGACAGGAATTGGGACAGATAGCGCCGCATGGCAAAATAGCCGTACCCGTCGGGAGTCCCGAGATTGGAGATCAGGACGCCGAGTTTGGTCTTCGGCAGGACCGGATGACCGGCCGGTTTGTGATCAATTTCCGTCATGACCGCTCCCATCGGCGCGGTTGCAGAGGTGCGCACTGATCTCGATCAATCACATCAATCTCCCCTCAGTCGGATGCAGATCCCCGCCAGCCGGTCAGATAGATCCATTCGAATGTGACCGGAATGCGATCCTCCCGGTCCGCGAACTGATCATGGTAGAGTGTTTCGAGGTCACTGAACAGGCGGCGGCGGCTGAATCTCCTGATCCGGTCCTGCATGGCATTCGTCTCGCCAAGCGACCGCAACTCATGCATGAGATCCCGGACCGTGGCATAGGATTTCCTGATCGCAAACCGATCGGCCACACTCCGCACCAGACCGGCGCGCGGCAGGAGATCGCCGAGGGCCCGGACATCGGCCATCGGCAGGACCCGGGGGCTGATACCGTCCTGGATACGCATCTCGGCAGTCATGATGGACTGTCGGAGTTCGCTCAGCGTGTCACCGCCCCACAGGACGCCCAGAAACACCCCACCAGGTTTGAGGGCCAGACGGCACTGGATCAATTGGCCCACGGGATCATTGGCCCAGTGCAGGGCCATGCAGTGCAGGATCACATCCTGGCTGCCGGGCACCAGGGCCAGAACATCCTCATCGGTGACATGCGCGGCCTGGCTGAACACATGGCTCCAGAATCCTGGCTGCCCACTGACCACGGCCATGGCGGCTCTTGCAGGCTGATCAAGCTCCGCAAGACGGTCTTTCAGTTCACCTGCCACCTGCACATAGAGACCATTGGTGAACAGTTGCTGGCTGGCCCGACGGCGGTGCGCCATGAGTGCCGTGCGATCGACAAGTTGCCGCACAGGAACTTGTGCACCATTACCGACCATCATGCGCCTCCGGAACGTCCCCAATCCGCTGTCCATCCGCCCGCTGGCCAGACTGATCGACGGCGATGGGCCTGGGCTGCCGACAGGCCATGACGTAATTGACATCCAGATCGGTGGCGGAACGCATCCATTCATCCCGCAGGGGATTGTAGACGAACCCCTTCTGGTCAACGCACTCCAGCGCCACACTGGCCGCAAGCTCCTCAAGTTCCCGGGGCTTGATGAACCGGTTCCAGTCATGGGTGCCGATCGGCAGCCAGCGCAGGACATATTCGGCTCCCACAATCGCCAGCAGATAGCTTTTGGCATTCCGGTTGATCGTGGAGACGATCAGCAGACCACCGGGACGGACGAGGCAGGCACAACAGGCCATGAAGGCCCCGGGATCCATGACATGCTCAATCACTTCCATGCAGAGGACAACGTCGAAGTCCCGCTGTTCGGCGGCAAGCATCTCGGCGCTCGCTTCCCTGTAGGTGATCGCAAGTTGCGACTGCTCGGCATGGGAAGTGGCGATCCGGACATTGAGACCCGAGACATCCGTCCCTGTCACTGTGGCACCGAGACGGGCCAGGGGCTCGGACAACAGGCCTCCACCGCATCCCATGTCGAGAATCTCAAGCCCCGCAAGTGGTGTCCTTTGCGCCCGCTCTATGCCGAACTCGAAGTCGATCTGGTCCAGAATGTAATCAAGCCGGACCGGGTTCATCCGGTGCAGGGGCTTGAACTTGCCACGGGGATCCCACCATTCCTCGGCCATGGCCTCGAACTTGGCAACTTCCCGATCATCAACCGTTCCACTCTGTGTGCTGATCATGCCACTCCTTCCCGCTGCGGGTTTCCCTCCGCCTGGCAAAACCGATAATCTGGTCCTGTGGATCCGAACCAGACAGGAATTGTCCGTCAGGACATGCTTTACCCGCATATCGAACCCTACCACCAGAGCATCCTCGATGTTGATCAGGGTCATGCCGTTTATTTCGAGGAGTGTGGAACACCGGATGGGCGGCCCATCGTCGTCCTGCACGGGGGTCCCGGGGCTGGATGCTCATCGCATATGCGCCGCCTCTTCAATCCCCGCATATTCCGCACCATCCTCCTTGACCAGCGCGGCTGTGGACGCTCGCGACCCACCGGTTCCGTCACGGCCAACACGACCTGGCATCTGATCGCGGATATCGAAGCCATCCGGACGCATCTCGGGATCGAACAATGGGCAGTCTTTGGCGGCTCATGGGGTGCCACCCTGGGCCTGCTCTATGCCCAGCAACACCCCGACAGGGTCAGATCACTGGTCCTGCGCGGGATCTTTCTCATGACCAGCGCGGAGCTCGACTGGTTCTACGGGGGCGGGGCGGGGCGGTTCTGGCCCGAAGCCTGGGAGAAATTTACAGCCATGATTCCACCGGCTGAGCGACAGGATCTCATCAAGGCCTATCACCAGCGGATGTTCTGTGGCGACGATGAGACGGAGCACAGGTTTGGCCAGGCATGGATGACCTGGGAAAGTCAGCTCGCCTCGAACGAGCGGACCGATCTCATCAAGACCGTGCCCAGGGCCTATGCCCGAACCATCGCCCGCATCGAAACCCACTACTTCGTGCACGGCGGCTTCCTCGACCCGCAGACCACGATTCTTGCCAACATGCCGACAATCGCCGCCATTCCGGGCATCATCGTCCAGGGCCGTTTTGACCTCCTGTGTCCACCCCACACAGCCCACGCCCTGCACCGGGCTTGGCCGGCAAGCGTCCTGCACATCACCCGGGCCGGCCATGCCATGACGGAAACCGCCACGACCCGGATGCTCATTGCCGCCCTCGACAGTCTGTAGTGGGTGGGGTTGGACATCCATTTCGGAGAGTAGCGAAACCGGTTGATTTGACAAAATGCAAAAAGCGGAGCAGGGCCTGCTTCCCACTTGATTCGTCATGTTAAGTCAATCTAAGGCAAGATCAAGTGATGTTTCTTGACGTTGCGGAAGGTTTGTCTTGAAAAAAAACGCTCGGACAGTTCGTGGACCGGATGGCCATGAGTGGCCGGCAACCGTAGTGGAAGTCCAAGAATCCACCGAACGGTGGAGCGAAGCAACTTTGGCCGACGGGACAGTCATCAGATTTAAGCCCATTGTCTTGGAAGCCAGCAGAATTGATGGCCAACACGATGACGATGGAAACCCGGTTTACAATATCAAGCATCAAGTTGTCATAACCATTGCCAGTGCTCCGGATAAGCTGAAAGCAAAGGTGCAATAGCAGATGACGGCAAACACATCTTCCTTCAGAACAGTTTCCGGTATCGCTTATGCTACGGCCATCGCGGCTGATGTGGCCACGCTTTCCGTCGAAACAACCAAGGCTTCTGCCTTCAGTCATGCCACTGGAGTTTCTTCCGGCATTAAGAATCACAGAGCTCTGGTTACAGGCGATCTCATAATTGAATGGAAGACCCTCGACAGTTTGGCATGGACGTTTTCTACATACACACAAGCACCGTGGCATGGTGAACTGAGAAGCAGAATAGACGAGCTGGGCAGCAGCCAGGATGGCTGGAAGGGTCCAGAAAGCCGTGCCCCGAATGAAGATGCATGTCGCCACGCAAAGACAATGCTTGATCGTCTGGCAACGGCAGGAATTTCGCGGCGTCCAATGGTTGGCTTGGATTTCGAGGGAACCTTTTCATTTTGTTGGTTCGATGATGGCGTAAACGGTGATTTGACTGTCTATGATGATGGAACCTACTCGTTCTTCATTTCAAACGAAGACGATGAAACAGCACGTGCTGACGAAGACCGTGTTGACCAGCCACTGAACTCCGGCCTGCTGCATATTCTCAACAGCTAGCGTGTCAGATTCCCCAGGGAATGACATCAATCTGCATCACCTGGTGTGGCACCCCGATGATTTTCGTGGAGATCAGTTTCTGTCAACGGCATTCCGCCGATCCGATTTGATAGGTGGCGAGTCCCATATCAGTGTCTCGCGCATCGACAGGGTTGACCCTGCCGTTGAACGGGAGACAGCACGGCGGCAGGCGGAAAAGGCCAATGGCCGCACCATCAAACGGGAGGAAGCATATTCCATTCAACTCAACTGTGGCGAGGTCCGTGCCCAAAAGGATGACTCAGGGAATGCGATATTTTCGGTTATTCCAAAACCAACATGCACAAATCCCGCCCATTGTGGCATTCAAAACATCAGCGGGAAGACAGCCAAGGGTGGCATCAACCACCTTCGGACGATTCTGGTGAAGATATCGACACAGCCTGAACCTCTTGAAGATTTTCTGCAAAAGCATGAATCGTGAAGCCCGAGGCTGAGCACGACAAGACCTCATCACAAGTCCCATCTGGCCCCAGCAACCCCACCGCTCCCAGGCCCGAATTGTCCTGCACAAACAACCCGACGAATGCCTGCCCTTGGTCTCGATCCAGACACAATGCCCACAGATATCGGCCACCACATCGCCCTGGCCGGACCTGAAGCCCACCTCAAGGGTGTGGGAACCACGGGTGTAGCGGCCACCCACCGTCGTTCGTCCCCGTCCAGCGATCTTCTCGAACCCCTGAGCCGTCAGCCAGCCACCGACATCAAATTGCTTGGCATGCATGTCATCGGGTGGCATGCGGGCCGTCGGGGCCCCGCATCGAACAACCACTGGGCCACAGCCAGCATGACCGCGCCTCAGGAAGATGCCGTTCCTTGGGACCGGCACATGATGTCTGTCTCCTGTCTGGAGGCGTCTTCTCGATGACAAGGCCTGCAAGGGGCATGGGTGGTCTCCGTCCGGGTGGGATGCCGGGCGGCAAGGGTGGCAGAGGGGCCGGCGATTGACAAAGGCTTCCGGGACGCCCGGGTGCGATTCTCCTATGGCTGATTTTTTATGCCATGTCCTCACGATCCCCAAGTTCCGGCCCGATTCGACCGAATCAGGCCACCAGTGCCAGGCGGCGGTTGTCATTGGCTGACCGGACAGCCCCGGGCGGTCGCCATGTCGCCGCCATCCGGGCCCAGGCCGCATCAAACCGGTCCGACTTGCGGAAGGCCCGGAAGGCAAGAACGCCTGTCCCGCCCGCCGAAGCGCTGCCAGAGATCCGCGCACGGGCGGGCGCGCCAGCATGGCGACAGACAGACCGGCGGCAGCCGGGGTCATCCGGTCCATGGTCAGGCCGAGGACCGGTTCGGTGGTGGTCGCCCCTGGGGTGGTGGTCGCTTCTGTGGCAACCTCTCGGGTCTTGCCAAGGGGTGGTGTGGACTGTCAATATGTCATCGGCGTGCGCCTGTTTTGTCCTCCGTATGGAGGGTTTTCTGATGGGGCGCCCTCGACCCTGCTCCAAGTCACAAGCCCAGGGGATGAGTCGGGCAAGGGGCGCGGAGGCACGGCCCGGAAGGGGGCATGGATCGAGGCTGCTGCGCAAACATTCGGGAAACGGGGTGGCGTTGTCGTTGCATCGCTGCTTGGGG
Organism: Paracoccaceae bacterium; assembly: GCA_965215545.1. GTDB lineage: Bacteria > Pseudomonadota > Alphaproteobacteria > Rhodobacterales > Rhodobacteraceae > MPNP01. The sequence continues at coordinate 1,175,258 of OZ244066.1, read as the reverse complement.
GCGAAGGCGATTCTGGCAGATCACCGATGATCGGGGAAGTGCAGATTCCGGGGTCCGCCATACAGGGATCACACCCGTTCCGCGCCGACGCACATCCGGCCATGATATCAGACTGAACTGATATTTTGGGGCTATATGGGGGCCATGACGTGGCCCGTTCTTGAACATCCAGATTTCATCAAAGAACGTGAAACACTTCCCGATGAGATCTCCGACAAACTTGATGCGGTGATTATGCTGATCGAGACGTATGGGCCTCTTATGAAACCCCGCATGTCAAGTCGTGAATCAGTCCATGGTGAATCTCCATCCTGGTGGACATGCAGAGCGTGCCCGGGGGGACCGTCGCGACACCGAGCGCGTTCAACGCCGCGCCAACCTCTTATCCGGTTCGGGTGCCGGCACGGTCGCCGGTCCCGTGACCCTAATACCCCGTTCAGGGCTGCGACGTTCCAGGCAGCCGGGATCCATCTCTGTTCCGGTGCCGCCCCGCGGCGGCCTCCCCAGGTTCAAACCGATCACGCAGCCCCCCGGTCGCCTCCGCCGTCCCGTCAGACGGCCTCGGCAAGGGGCGGTGCGGTTCTCAGGCCACCAGCCGGGCGCCGGTTGGAACCAGACCATTCATGGCGAACCGCCCCACGGTCACGACAGCGGCGATCAGCAGTTTGCGGGCCACGGCCACGATGGCCCGCTTGCGGACCAGCGGGTTGCCCGCCTTGCTGATCCCCTGATCATGCGCGACCGAGCCGCTGGCCCACGGGACGGCCACCAGCCCGGCCCAGGCGGCCAGCTCCCGCCGGTTCCGGAAGTCCCGGCAGAAGACCTCGGCCCCGAGCAGGGTGGCATCATTGGCGCCGATGCCCACGAGTTGCACGAGGGTGGCTTCCACGGAGGGTGTCCCATCGGGACGGGTCGTCGGCGCCACCCGTTCGGCCTTGGCGTCCTCGATCGCGGCCAACTGTTCGACAACGACCGCCCGCTGGTCCCGCAGACAGGCAATCTCCCAGCGGATGCCCGCCGGCAGCGGTGTCCCGAACGGAGTCCGCAGGTGCAGGAGGCGGGCATCGAAGTCGACCGCACCTGGCGCAAGGTCCGCAATACCGTGCAGCCGGAGCAGGGCCCGGATGGTGTTGTGCAACCGGACACGGGTGCGGACGAGGCGCTCCCGGTGCCGCATCAGGCGCTTGGCATCCTCCTCGTCAGGGGTGGGAATGCGCACCCGGGCGAGGGCGCCGGCTTCGCCGCGGTCCCAGGCCGCCAGGGCCCGCACCATGCGCTTGGCATCGATTGGGTCGGTCTTGGCCACCTTGGCCCGGCGCACGACCTCGAGGCTGGCCGGATCACACATCACGATGGCGATGTCGGGGGCCTCCTGGTGCAGCCAGCGGGCCAGCCAGAACCCTTCATAGCCGACTTCATAGGTCAGGAGGATCCGGTCTGTTGTCGTGTCCTGGGCCTTGCGGATCTTGGCGACCAGGCTCGCGGTGTCCCCCGCCGCCAGCGTGTGGATGCGGATCGTGCTGGGCGAGTCGGGACTGCTGATCCCGACCACCCAGCTCTTGGTGCTGACCTCGACAGCGACATACAGGGCCTCGGCCGTGTCTCCGGACGGCGTGACATCATTGATGGTCTGTGGCATGGTGCCTCTCCTTTCATGCTCTGGGCACTGCCACAGGACGGCGTCACGGAAGTCCGTGGCGGTGCCGGGGTGGAGGGAACGGTTTTAACGAAGGACTCCGCCGAAACCGACTCCGGAAAGGATCATGGTATCTCAGTTGGGGCGGCCTTATATCGACACACTGACTGATTCTTCGTATGCAAACATGAAGGAAATTCGGCTTAGAGGGCAAGGGGTCTGGAGGTTTGCCTTTGCTTTTGATGTCAAACGAAACGCTGTCGTACTGGTCGGCGGCAACAAGCAAGGAAAAAACCGGAAACGGTTCTACGCAGAACTGGTTGCGACCGCCGACCGACGCTTCGACGACTGGCACAACCTGCAATGAGGGGAGAGACGATGACCAAGTTCACAAAAGCTGATTTCAGGAACGCGGGCGATGGCATCCGCGGTCTTCCCCCTGAGCGACGCGAACGTATTGAAACGCTGGCATCCGGGATGGCGAAAGAACTTCATCTTTCAGAGATCCGCAAGGCGCTGTCACTCACGCAAAAGGACCTGGCCGAACGGACTGGCTTGGCCCAAGGTGAGGTCTCGCGATTTGAAAATTCAGAATTGACCGGTGCCAGAATCGGCACGCTGGCACGTTATGTTGCCGGTATGGGAGGTCGCTTGCAGCTGGTGGCGGAAATGCCTGACGGCACGAAGGCAGAGATCCCGATGAGGAAGGGACAGCCGGTTAAATCGAGAATCAGCACAACTTGATACGGGTTTCGGTATCAGAATTGCCCGTCAGCGCGGTGCACGGTCTTGTCTTCGTCGTTGAAAGAACCGGCATCGGTCCCGGGAAATGCTTGAATGAAGCGGTTCAACATGTCCGGGCGATGGCGGAATACGGGAATCAAGACCGAGAAGAACCCCTTTTCCAACGCAAGTTTGACGATCGTTCTGGCAATCTGTTCGATGTTTTGGGGATGCACCGTCGGTTGCTTGAGATCGTCAAGCACCTCTCTTGCCATGCCCAGACGCCTCTGCGCCATTTGGCTCGTTTGTCCTGAAGAGCGGAGCAATCGTCCGTGTTCACGGCATCAGGATACCGGTCCAGCCCGACAAGCCGGATGGTCTGCCTCAACAGTTCTGCCTGCGGGCCCACCAGTTCGGCGGGTACCTCAATGCAGCCGTCCTCAAGACTTTGGGTGGGAAGATCCGCTATACCGGGGTGGGAAGATCAGATTGTAGAGTCTGCCAATGAAACCAGGGCGGTGGCCTCCGTTCAACTGGCTGGCCAGCGGATGAGGACCCCGATGATCACTACAGCCGCGACCCACAGACCGATCGACCAGCGCAGATTGTCCTTGTCGCGCTGGGCCATGTCGGTCTTCCAATTGGCCATGTCCGCCCGCAGGCGATCAAGGGCGCCTTCCTGCTCTGCCTTGAGTGTCTCCATACGCTGCTCCATCACGGCCATTTCCTTGGCCAGAACGTGAATGTCGGGGGCTGAATCCATCTCAACATAATACAACAGGGGGCGCGGGCGGTCAACGGACGGATCTGTCAATTTCAGAATTGCTTGTCAGGGCTCGGTGATGGCTCTGTGGCCGCCCGGATTTTGTCAGGTCAGGGGATTTCAGGTTGCGTCCGTCAGTGGGCCGCACTGGCATGGAGGTCCGAGCTGGACATATCATAGAGAATGAGCGTCCAGCCCCTGCGGGACCGGTTGGCGAGGGACCGCTCAATCCAGAGGCTGGCGCTGGCGCAGCCAGTTCAGCATGGCCAGCATCACACGACCCGTCGCCAGCGCCATCTGCCATCGAACTTGGTGGCCAGCCACGAGGGCGCGCCAAGGCGCGCGCATGCAGCTGCGTGATCGGCGCAACGGCATCGCAAGCCCGAGTTGCCGGACCGTGTGGCAACGACCGGGCCACAGACAGGACATCTCGAAGCGGCCACACCGCCCGACCACGCCGCAGGATGCAAGCAGAGTCCTTGATGGTCTCGGGGGGGGGAATCGGTGCAGTTGAGCGACACCTCCTGGTGGATCAGTGGTCCCTCGTGCCAGAATCGGTGCACCAGCCACCGTGGCCCACCCGCACATGTTGGGAAGGATCTCGATCCTGATGGCCATGGACCTGCCTGTATCGGCGGCGGCGACACAGGGGCACCGGGCGCAGGATTGCTGGGTGGCAGGCAGCCGGATGGCGGATGGCACAAGGCTTTGGGTGGGAAGGTTAGATTGTAGAGTCTGCCAATGAAACCAGGGCGGTGGGCCTCCGTTCAACTGGCTGGCCAGCGGATGAGGACCCCGATGATCACTACAGCTGCGACCCACAGACCGATTGACCAGCGCAGATTGTCCTTGTCGCGCTGGGCCATGTCAGTCTTCCAATTGGCCATGTCGGTCTTCCAGTCAGCCATGTCAGTTTTCCAATTGGCCATATCGGTTTTCCAATTGGCCATGTCCGCCCGCAGGCGATCAAGGGCGCCGTCCTGGTCTGCCTTGCGTGTCTCCATACGCTGCTCCGCATGATGTCCTGGCAAAGAGTTCATGACTGGGTCATGGACCGATCGGGAGACAGATTTGCAAACCTGGGGCAGGCCACAGGACCCGACAGGGAACCCTGCGTTGTCTTGCCAAGGCCGCATGCGACATCCGGGCCTTGCCAGTGACACGACCATGGTGCGGTATCATCTGTTTACGCAATGGCATAGGGGGGCAGGTCATCGAAAGCTCGGCGGATGGCGTCACCCCAGCTGGAGGAGATCATCCGGAAATACGGATCATCCGGTTCGATGCGGCGCTTGAAGCCAGCCTGGAAACTGTCGGCCTCGTAGATGTGGAGATCCAGTGGCATGCCGACGGACAGATTGGCCTTGATGGTCGAGTCGAAACTGACCATCATCAGTTTCACGGCATCCGCGAAACTCATCGTGGGATCAAAGGCGCGGACCAGGATGGGTTTGCCGTATTTTGTCTCCCCGATCTGGAAGAACGCCGTATCCTCCGATGCTTCGGCAAAGTTGCCCTCGGGATAGATGAGAAAGATGCATGGTGAACCGCCCTGGATCTGGCCGCTGAGGATCATTGTGGCAGAAAATGGATTTTCGGCCACCTGCCCCTCTTCACCGACCTGTTCAGCGATCACGTCCCGCAGTGTCTCTCCAACCAGGCGGGCCGCCTGGAACATGGAGGGGACCTCAAGGATTGAGGGGATGCCCCGCTCGGCAATCGGTTTGGCCCTTTCGTTCAGGACGCCGACCACCGCCTGGGTGGTGGCAAGGTTCCCGGCGGTCATGAGGGTGATCGAGCGGTCGCCGGGACGCTCCCAGTGGAACATTTTCCGGAAGACACTGATATTGTCGATGCCGGCATTGGTGCGCGTGTCGGACATCATGACCAGGCCCCGGTTGAGCCTCAATGCCACGCAGTAGGTCATGGCAATTCCTTGCGATGTGGGTCAGGATGGGGATGCATCACTGCTGGACCTGGATGTCGATGGCCATGGCTTCCCCACCGCTGCCAAATCGCAATCCCGCGACGGGCGCGGCATCCCGGTAATCGAGACCGGTGGCCACGCGGACATACCTCTCATCGGGCGAGATCCCATTGGACACATCAAAGCCCAGCCAGCCGAGGCCGTCAATGTGGACCTCGGCCCAGGCATGGCTGGCATACTGGGCAGCCTGGTCCTCGATCAGAAGGTATCCCGACACGTAACGGGCCGGACGGCCCATGGCGCGGGCCGCGGCAATGAACACATGGGCATGATCCTGGCAGACACCCTGTCCCAGTTTGAGGGCATTTTCGGCCGAGGTCGATGTTGTCGTGACGTCTGTCTGGTAGGTGACCTCGCACCGGATGGTGGTGGCGAGTTCGTGAAACCGGGCAATCTCGTCAGAGCCGTCAGTGGCAATGCTGTCGACAAGGTGCTGGACCCTGGTCCCGATACGGGTCAGTTCGGTTGGCGAGCGAAAGTACCAGAGGGGTGTGAATCCCCCATGATGACCGATGATGCCATTGGTATCGACCGTGTCCACAACTCCCTGACACTGGACGGTCACCGTATTGGCACCGGAGTCATACGACACGAGGGTCACACGGTTGTGGTGGTGGTCGGTGTAGACAGTCTGCTCTGTCCCGCCGTCGATGGTCATGTCCCACTGCACAACCTTCTGCCCATTGCTGCGTTTGGGGGTCATGCGGAGTTGCTGCAGCCCGTAGTCCGGCGCATCTTCAAAGCGGTAGGTTGTGGTATGCCTGATGGTGAGCCGCATGGGATCACTCCAGAAACCGATAGTCGTGTTCGATCTGGCGACCGAGGCTGGCGAGGTCATTCAGGACATTGGCAATGAATTCATGCAATCCATGGTCAAACACCGAATTGATGGTTGCCGTTTCGAGCCGCTCCATCAACTGCTCAGCCATGTCGTGGGATGCATGCCGTGCCCCATAGGCCTCTTCAAGATAGGTCATGTTGGCGGCGATCTTGCGCACCGAATAGAGCAGGCTGCGGGGCATCCGACCATCGAAAATCAGGAAGTCGGCAATCCCGATCGGTGTCGTTTCACCATGGTTCACCCAGCGATAGGCCCGCTGGCCAGCCACTGAACGCAGGATTGTCTCCCATTGGACATTGTCAAGATTGGAGCCGATCTGGCCGACGGAGGGCAAAAGGACATAGTATTTCACATCCAGGATCCGCGCCGTGTTGTCCGCACGTTCCAGGAATGTGCCCAGTCGGCAGAAATCAAAGAAGTCACTGCGCAGCATGGACCCGTGCGTGGCACCCCGCACGAGGGCCGATTGCTGGCGGATGGTGTCGAGGACCTTGGTCAGGTCCCGGGTGGAGACCGGTGTCTTCAGGGCCTGCTGCAGGATCAGGTAGGTGTCATTGACCGCTCCCCACACCTCGCGGGAAATGGCGGTCCGGACAAGCCGGGCATTCAGGCGAGCGGTGGAAATGGCCGCCATCACCGAGGATGGATTGGCCGGATCACGCAACAGGAAATCAATGGCCTTGCTGGCCTCAAGTGTCGCATGGCGCTCATTATAGAGATGCTCGACAGCCGCTGTCTGCAGGACACTCTGCCACTCATCATGGGATCCGACCGAGCGGGTCATGCCAATCCGCAGACCGGTTTCGATCAATCGGGCGATATTCTCCGACCGCTCGAGATAGCGGAACATCCAGAACAGACCTCCGGCAGTCTTGCCCAGCACCTCAGTCTCCCAGCACCCAGGTGTCCTTGGTGCCGCCACCCTGACTGGAATTGACGACGAGGGACCCCCGCTTGAGGGCAACGCGGGTCAGGCCCCCGGGCGTGATCGTGATCCGTTCAGGCGAGACCAGGACGAAGGGGCGCAGGTCGACATGACGGGGAGCCAGGCCCGTCCGGGCCAGGATGGGAACCGTGGAGAGGGCGAGGGTAGGCTGGGCGATGTAGTTGCCCGGATTGGCCTGCAACTTTTTGGCAAAAGCAGCGCGGTCCCTCCTTGAGGCCGCCGGACCGACATGCATCCCGTAGCCACCGGATCCATGGACTTCCTTGACGACCAGCTCGTCAAGATGCTCGATGACATAGGCCAGGGCATCCGGTTCCGCGCACCGCCAGGTGGGGACATTTTCAAGGAGAGCCTTCTCGCCGGTGTAGAACTCGACGATGTCGGGCATGTAACTGTAGATCGCCTTGTCATCGGCGATGCCCGTGCCGGGAGCGTTGGCCAATGTGATGCCGCCAGCCCGGTAGATATCCATGATGCCCGGAACACCCAGCATGCTGTCGGGGTTGAAATTCAGGGGATCGAGATACTCGTCGTCCACCCGACGGTAGAGCACATCAATGGCCCGATACCCCTGGGTTGTGCGCATGGCGATCTTGCCATCAACGACGCGGAGATCCGATCCTTCCACCAGGTCGACACCCATGCCATCAGCGAGGAACATATGCTCAAAATAGGCCGAGTTGTGGATCCCGGGCGTCATGACGGCCACGGTGGGGTTATCCGAGCCGTTGGGTGGGGCTGTGGCACCGAGGGACCGGAGCAGATTGATCGGATAGTCCTGGATCGGCTGGACCTTGATCCTGGTAAACAGTTCGGGGAACATCTGGAGCATGGTTTCACGGTTCTCCAGCATGTAGGAGACACCGGACGGGGTGCGCGCATTGTCCTCAAGGACAAAAAACTCATCCCTGCCGGTCCGGACGATATCGATCCCGACCACATGGGTATAGACATTGCCAGGCGGGGAGACCCCGATCATCTGGGGCAGGAAGGCTGAATTGCGGGCGATCAAGCCGACGGGCAGCCGACCCGCCTTCAGGATCTCCTGGCGGTGATAGATGTCGTAGAGAAAGGCATTGATGGCACGGACACGCTGCTCGATCCCCTTGGTGAGGCGCCGCCATTCCATCTCTGAAAGAATCCGTGGTACGATGTCAAAGGGAATGAGGCGTTCATCCGCGTCGGCTTCCCCATAGACATTGAACGTGATCCCCGTGCGACGGAAGAACAGTTCCGCCTCCGAGGATTTCCGATGCAGGTCACGCAGAACCTCGCCGTCAAACCAGTCACGATAGGACCTGTACGGTTTGCGAAGTGTGCCGGACTGACCGGTCATTTCGTCGAATATCGATGTCTCTTCACCCATAAAGGTCCCGTTATCAGTCCCCGGTGCCTGCTGCAAAACCGTTTGTGGGATCGACAAGCCTTCATGTGCTGCAAACATTCGTTACTCATTTCGCATTCACCAGGACTGCGTCTCTCTGGCTTGCACGCCAACATCTCCATCCGACAAACGCAGTTTGTGGACAGGGGGACCGGGAACTGTGTGTCGGATGGGCTTACCGAATCACAGCGGATTGGCATGAGGGTCCTTGATGGGCCTTTGCGAGGCAGTCCTTCCGGCATGTTCCTGCCCCGCGGCCCTTGACCCCGATTTCAGAGTCCTGGACAAATCCGACTCGTTCATTCCTCATCCTCATTGACGACAAGGTTCCGCGGTGCTTCAAGGTACCACCGCTGCCCCTCCCGATGAAGGTCGCCCTCCAGAGCGACAGTCATCCTCTTGTCATGAGCTTCGGTGATCCTGGAATAGTCAGATGCAGGAAATGTCGCCGTCACTGACCGCATCCTGTTGTCAATGAATGCCTTGATGGTCACACGGCCTTTCGCCTGAGACCGATCACGATTCAGGGCAGAGATAAAGCCCTCGATACGCTCATTGCTGCGCTCTTGCTGATCGCCGAGAACTGTTGCGGCTTCATGAAGGATACCGGCAGCGGAAGGCACGAATGCTGCCCTGGCCTGCCTGCCATTCTGTGTCTTTGGGGCATCTCGCGTCAAAGCCCAACGCACCGAGACATCCAACCCCTTACCGGCTTCGATCAATGTGGCGACAGATTGGCACAGATTGGCAGTGATACCCCGAGAGATTCGTTCCTCGAATGCGGCAATCTTCTCTCCACGATTGACCAGGACCATTGCTTCTTGTGCCGCCTGCAGGCCAGAGACAAGCGTCCGGGTCATCAACCGTCAGTCCGGTTCAAGATCAAGCATGGGTTCCTGTTCGGTAAGTGAGGGCGAGATCGGGACCAGCAGATTCACGACAAAACTGCCCGGTTCGGTTTGACCCAATCTGACTGCTTGGATGCATTCCGTTGCCCGCTGGTTGCCCCCTGCACGGAACCGCTTCTGTCCTGGCTGGAACGCCGCACAAGCAGCAGCCAACAGAAGATTGACTGCCTCACCCAAAAGGGTTGCGCCTTGCGGGAGAGGAATGGAATGATCCTCGGACGCTTGAGGCAATCGAACCCGAACGAGATCCATTCCTGCCAAGGACAAGTCTCTAAGGATTGCAGATTCAGGGCGTTTCTCCGTTTGCGCAATTGTTTGAACAAGCTGCAGAATCCGCGTTGTGTAGTCCACAAAATGTCCTGAAGCGGGCACATGCACAATTGCGTCATCCAGCGCATAGACATCCATGGCTTCGTTATGAGAAGACCCGATCCTGTCCCAGCCGTGTTGCGCCAGATATGCCCGCACACCCAGGGGATCAACGACGCCAGCGGTCTCAATATTTGCCTGAGCACTCATGGGGCGCTCCCTTTCAAATCCACCGGGATCGGATCCAGGCCCGCCGGACCAAGCCGCTGGCTTGTTGGAATGCTGATCGTCTTGCTTGACTGATTCATGACCGGATTTAACCCCAACAGGGATGTCCGCCAAAGACATTTTTTCATGATCAGGGATTCAACCGTGCATTGCAGCCAGTCCGCTTCTGCCGGTGGGAATTCAAGGACACGGAGATACAGGGGTGTTGCTCGGTCAGCAATCAGATCATTATAGTTTTTTATTTTCAGTGGGAAGCGGAGATCACAGTTGCTTCCGATCTGCGGCGAGGCGGTTGACTTGAGTTGAACATCGAACTGTGTCCGCATTGGATCACTCGTCCGGACGGTGGCATCAATGCTGTCCACATCCGGTAGCGGCCCCCGTTGGCATGTGTACCCAGCCTTGGCGGCAAGTGCGGAGAGATAGGCAAACGACAACTCTGCCATTCGATCATTGTCAGAAAGAAGAGGAGCAGCGATGGAAGGATTGGAGGCATTGGAGGTCATTGATCGAGGCCCTCGAAAGGAAGCTCAGAGGAAACACCTCCTGCAACTCCGGACCCTGCCCCGACCCATCCGGGGCGTTTCTGGTGGGGATGATCGCCTGTCATAATTCGGTAGTGTTGACAAGGGCCGAGAAATAGCTTCCCAATCCTGGGCTCAAGTTGGGAAGACGTAACGGTGCCTGTTCTCTCGGAGCAGGCCCTCTTCCACGGCCGCAGCCGCACCGTCAGCGCAGGGTTTGCTTCGGTACTCGATATAGCCAAGATGTTTGCAGACATATGTTCGCTTTTTCATGTTGTTCCGGGTTCCTGTACCCAGCGGGCAGGGCAGGAGGGAGGACATTCGACTTGCCACATTTTTGGCCATGCCAAAGAGCACCCTTTCATCCGTTTTGCGATTGCGCAACTCATAGACACCCGGCCCGAACGGAGCGGTCAAGATGCCACCCGAGCGAGGATCGGGGAACGCCTGCCAAGCACTCCACGAAAACGCAAGGGTAGAAGCTGAACGATCCTGCAGAACGGCTTGGCCTGATTTGTATACGCCAATTACACCCTCACGCACCCGTTCATTGAAATCGTCTTCGCTGAATCCCCTGCCACTGGTTGAAAAGTCGGATATGAAAAATCCGTATCGTTGCCGAAGACTCCTGCGCAACATCTTCTGGTCCTGGCGACTTGCGCTCCTGATTTTTTGGAGAAGAGTGCGAATAGCTTTGGCCTGCAGATCCGAAAATTTGTTCCTTCCCTTCATCTCGGTCCCCCTCGGAATCCACCTTTATCATTTCTGCCACGGCCCCGTAATCTTCTATCAGCGATCAAAATCACAGGGTAACTGTTCAGGTTCCTGAACCAGGAACTGCCAGCCCGGAAGGGCGATCAGTGAACCGGAGCGGAGTCCATCGCGGCGACCCGGCCCATCAGCGCCCCTGGTGACGCCCGCAGCGTCGCCAGCCGGGTCCAGCCCTGCCGGCGGGCCGTGTCCAGCACAGCCCGCAGCACGGCATGGTGCCGGACCCCCTCGGGTCTGCGGCAACGGCCGGCGATCGTCTGCTGCACCTTGTGGGCGCAGGGCCCGCTCGGCCGCATTGTTGGTCGCCGGAACTCGCGTGCGGCGATGCGCGCAGCCTGGACGGCAACTGTCGTGCACAGCTCGGCAACCAGGTCCCGCAGACCCGCGGGGGCGGCATCGCGCGCCGCGTGGGCTGCCGTCAGGGCAGCAACAGGGTTGGCTACGTGCGCATGATCGTCGATGGGTCCTGACACGGGATGCCTGCCTGCTGCCTGGCACCGCGGCTTTGGCCGTCTTGGTTGATGGACGTAGGGGCGGTGCGGTACCCATTGTCAAACGGAATCTGGCGGACGGGGCGTGGGGGTCGGGAAGACCCTGAACAGTTACATCACAGGTAACTGTCAAGTTCCCGAACCATGAGATGCAGGGCTTAAAGGGGAATCAGCGGGCCGGGCAGGAACCGGAATGGTTATGGTCAGAGATCCATGTAACAATGGGATTCCTTGGCACCTCCGGGGTGGGTGACGGCACCCTCGCGGGTGGGGCCGACAAGCTGGGCGTATTTCCACAATGACCCGGAACTGTAGAGTGTCGGGCGCGGGCCGGGCCATGCCGCCTTGCGTCGTTCCATCTCGTCGTCGTCGATGGCGACCGAGATCACGCCAGCCAGTGCGTCAATGGTGATCATGTCCCCGGATCGGACGAGGGCGATCGGGCCACAATGCGCGGCCTCGGGGCCGATGTGGCCGATGCAGAAACCGCGCGTGGCACCGGAGAAACGACCATCGGTGATCAGGGCGACTTTCCTGCCCATTCCCTGGCCCGAGAGAGCGGCCGTCGTCGCCAGCATTTCGCGCATGCCCGGGCCGCCGGCGGGCCCTTCATTCCTGATGACGATCACGTCGCCCTCCTGGTAGCGGCGCTCCTTCACGGCGGCAAAGGCATCCTCCTCACACTCGAACACATTGGCCGGGCCGGCAAAGCACAGCTGGTCCTCATCCATGCCGGCGATCTTGACGATTGCCCCTTCCGGAGCCAGATTGCCCCTGAGACCCACCACACCACCGGTTGTCGAAATGGGTGTCTCCACCGGAAAGATCACCTTGCCATCCACCGCACGGTCAACCTTGTCCAGTTCCTCACCGATTGTCTGACCCGTGGCCACCAGACAGTCCTCATGAATGAGACCGGCCTTGCGCAACTCGCGCATGACGACCGGCACGCCGCCCGCCTCATAGAGATCCTTGGCAACGTAATCCCCGCCGGGTCGGAGATTGACGAAATAGGGTGTGTCCTTGAAGATGTCGCAGACATCGAACAGATCGAACGTGATGCCGGCCTCATGGGCAATGGCAGGCAAATGCAGACCGGCATTGGTCGAGCCTCCAGTGCAGGCCACGACCCGGGCGGCATTCTCGAGCGACTTGCGGGTGACGATATCCCGGGCCCGGATGTTCCTTGCGAGCAAGTTCATCACCGCCACACCCGAGGCTTCGCAGAACTGGTCCCGGCTCTCATAGGGAGCCGGCGCACCGGATGAGTTGGGAAGGGCCAGGCCGATGGCCTCGGCGACACAGGCCATGGTATTGGCCGTGAACTGCCCACCGCAGGCACCCGCCGACGGGCAGGCCACCCGCTCGATGATCTCGAGTTCGGCATCCGAGATCACCCCGGCCTGGTGCTTCCCGACAGCCTCAAAGACATCCTGAACGGTCAGGTCCCGGCCCTCGAGGCGACCGGGCAGGATGGAACCACCATAGATGAAGACCGATGGAACATTGAGGCGGACCATGGCCATCATCATGCCCGGCAGTGATTTGTCGCAACCAGCCAATCCAACAAGAGCATCATAGCAATGGCCGCGCATGGTCAATTCAACGGTATCGGCGATGGCCTCGCGCGATGCCAGTGATGATCGCATGCCCTCATGACCCATGGCAATCCCATCGGTCACGGTGATGGTGGTGAACTCCCGCGGGGTCCCCTCGGCGGACTTGACGCCCAGTTTGACGGCCTGGGCCTGCCGATCAAGGGCGATGTTGCAGGGTGCGGCTTCGTTCCAGCATGTGGCGACCCCGACAAATGGCTGATCGATCTCCTTCTCGCTCAGACCCATGGCGTAATAGTAGGACCGGTGGGGGGCCCTGGCATGGCCCTGGCTGACATGGCGGCTGGGGAGATGCGCCTTGGCGGTACTGGTGGTCGTCATGGTCCAATATTCCGAATCTCGATTGCCGTCCGCTTATGCCAATTGCTGCCTGCTTGCCAGAGAGGCCGGCAGCGGGTCGGGTCGGACGGCCGTGTCAGGGATCCTGCCATGTTCCGTGATCCTGCAGAAGGGATTTCAGGCGTTCGGCCTCATCCGTCATGATGGCATCAACGCCGATCTCGATCAGCCGCTCCATGGTCTGACGGTCATTGATCGTCCAGGCCTGGACGGGCAGACCATGTCTCCTGGCAGCGGCGAGAAAGCGGGGTGTCATGACCCGGAAGCCCCGATGCCGCAGGGGCGCCTGGATGCACCGGGCCCGGAAACGGCCCGATGGCAGACCCATGGACCCAAGGCGCAGGCGCAGGGTTTCCATGGGGGTCGTGGATGTGCAGAGTTGCGGGCCAGCCTGTTGACGAAGCCACTGGATCCGTTGGCCGGAAAAGGATCCGACGCACACGCGATCCCAGGCATTGCGGTCGGCAAGGGTCCGGTAGAGCGGTTCCACCGCACCGTCCGCCTTGGGATCGATGATGAACCGGGTATCGGACCAACGATCAAGAAGGTCGGCAAGGAGGGGGATCCGGGCGGTGCCGGCAATCCGCAGCCGACAAAGAGTGTCCCAGGTCTGTCCGGCAATCGGACCGGATCCGTCTGTCATCCGATCAAGGGTCTCGTCATGGAACACGACCAGCTTGCCATCACGCGTGGCGTGGACATCGGTCTCCAGATACCGATAACCCAGAGCATAGGCTGCCTCGAAGGCCTCCATGGTGTTTTCCGGGTGGCGGGCCGAATCCCCCCTGTGGGCGATGGGAAGGGGCCCGGAACGCCAGCCATGGTTCAAGAACTCGTGCACATCCGGTATCCTGCCTGCCTGTTCCCGCGACCTGCCGGAGGGGATCCGTCCGGTGTCGGTGACAACGCTTGCATGTCAACGGAGAATGGCAACAATCACCAGGTGGCGCAACAAGGATTATTCTGCACGGCATGAACTGGATCTCGAATTACGTCAGGCCCAAACTGAAGGCCATCCTGAACCCCTCCGCCGATGACCAGCCCGAATTGTGGTCGAACTGCCGGAGTTGTGGCGTGATGATCAATCACCGAGCCATGGAGCGGTCACTGCATGTCTGCCCGGAGTGTGACCATCATATGCCGATCCCCCCGCGGCGGCGAATGGCCAGTCTCTTCGACAATGAGATCTTCGAGTTGATCCCTGTCGAACAGCCGGATGAAGATCCGCTCCGCTTCCGTGACAGCAAACGCTATACGGACCGGATCCGCGATGCCCGCAGGGCCACCAGGGAAGATGAGGCCATGCTGGTTGCCGATGGGAAGATCGGGGCAACCCGCATGGTTGTGGCTGCCCAGGATTTCAGTTTCATGGGTGGATCGATGGGCATGTTTGTCGGCAATGCCATTGTTGCGGCCTGTCAGCACTGCATCACACACCGATTGCCGCTGGTCATCTTCACAGCTGCCGGGGGCGCGCGGATGCAGGAGGGGATCATGAGCCTGATGCAGATGCCGCGGACGACAGTGGCCATCAAACAGCTCAAGGACAGGCGACTGCCATACATCGTTGTTCTCACGAATCCGACAACGGGGGGAGTGACGGCATCCTATGCCATGCTTGGTGATATCCACATCGCCGAACCCAAGGCCCTGATCGGCTTCGCGGGTCCCCGGGTGATCGAACAGACAATCAAACAGACACTGCCCGAGGGGTTCCAGACCTCGGAATACCTCCATGAGCATGGAATGGTCGATATGGTGGTCCACCGATCCCGGATTCGGGACACGCTCGTCCTGCTGACACGCATGCTCATGAAGCAGCCGCCGCCAATCAGTGGACGATTGACCAACCGGCCCGCGGTGATTGCGGGTGGCGCAACACATGATCGCCCATGACACAGCGGGGTGCTCATCGGGGCCGGTGGGAGCGGCATCGGTGCCGATGCGCACGGAAACTTGCCGAACAGGGCCATACGGTGGGCGTCACGTCGTCATCAGGCGAGGGCCAGGAACGCGGGGGTCGGGATTTACCGGATCAAATCTGGGCCCGGACGATCTCAAGGCCTTTGTGGTGCTGGCCATGGAATGGTTTGATCGAATTGACGGTGTCGTCAATTGCACCGGACAGGGCCCGAAGGGGAAGATCGATGAGATTCCTGACGAGGATTGGCACAGGAGCCTTGAGGTGAATCTCCTCGATGTCATCCGCATGACCCGGCTGGTCACACCGGCCATGATCAGACAGGGGGTGGATCAATCGTCAACGTGTCAACCTTCGCCGCCCTTGAGCCCGATCCGGACTTTCCAACGTCCGCGATCTTCCGGGCAGGCCTCGCAGGATACACAAACTCGACAGTCCCCAACACGCCGACAAGGGGATCCGGATGAACAGTGTCCTGTCGGGATTCATTGACAGCCTGCCCGAGACAGCTGAATGGCGCGAACGGATCCCGATGGGACGCTACGCACAGGTTCGCGAGTTGTCGGAAGTTGTCGCGTTTCTTATCAGCGATGCCTCAAGCGACATCACCGGACAGCATCTCCGGTTCGATGGGGCCTGATGGCTGCAGTCCGAGTCCCGGCAGGGTTGTGCAGTGACCTCCAGTGATCCTGGACCCACGCCTCCTGCGACCAGGCAGGCCTCGGGCCCGATCCTGGCACGCCTGAACAGGCTCTACCCGAAAAGCATCGATCTGGCCCTGAACCGCCCACGTCGGTTGCTGGCGGATCTCGGCCACCCCGAGGAGCAACTGCCCCCCGTCATCCATATTGCCGGTACCAATGGCAAGGGATCGACACTGGCCATGATACGGGCCGGTCTCGAGGCGGCAGGGCAGTCGGTCCATGCCTATATCTCGCCCCATCTGACCCGGTTCAATGAACGCATCACCCTGGCCAATGGTCTCATCACCGAAACCGACCTGATCGAGGTCCTGCTTGAATGCGAAACAGCCAACCAGGACAAGCCGATCTCGCTCTTCGAGATCACCACAAGTGCTGCATTCCTGGCCTTTTCCCGGACCCCGGCCGATTACCTCCTCCTCGAGGTGGGTCTCGGCGGGCGCCTCGATGCCACAAATGTTGTCGCCAGTCCGGCCCTGACCGTGATCACACCGATCGCCATGGATCACGAGCGGTATCTCGGTCACGACCTTGCCACGATCGCCGCCGAGAAGGCCGGAATTCTCAAACCGGGCATCCCCTGCGTTGTGGCCCGCCAGGACCCCGATGCCCTGCGTACCATCAGGGCGATTGCCCAACGCACCGGCAGTCCCTTGCTGGTCCAGGACAGCGATTGGTGGGTCACGTCTGACGGCACAGCCCTCCACTATCGGGACCGGGACAGCGAGATCACGCTCCCCACACCCCGGTTGGTCGGACCGCATCAGGTGATCAACGCCGGGGCAGCCATTGTGGCTCTCCGGACATCGGGATTTCACCGGAAGGCACTCCAGGCCGCCATGACCCGGGTCTCCTGGCCAGGCCGCATGCAAAAACTGCAAAGGGGACCACTGGTCGACACCGCACCGGATGGAGAAATCTGGCTCGATGGAGGACACAATCCTGCGGCAGGTGAGGCGTTGGCTGCGACCTTGCGAGGCATGCCTGGAAAGGTGACCGGGATCGTTTGCGGCATGCTTGACAGCAAGGATATCCGGGGCTTCCTCGCGACCTTGAATGGAATCGCCGACCGGTTTTACGGGATTGCCATTCCGAACGAAGCGGCCTCGCTCCCGGCTACGCATGTCGCCGGACTGGCAGCCGAGGTCGGGATGCGGTCCAGTGCATCAGCGGGACCCTTGACCGCCGTCGGCCAGATCCGGGCCGAATGCACGGATGCACGGATCCTGATCTGCGGTTCACTCTATCTTGCCGGCCACATCCTGCAAACCAATGGCTGAGCAAGGTCACCACGCACGCATCGATCCGGCCCCCGACCTCTGTGATCCGGACCGACAATGGCGGCCTCCCGGATCCTCGCATTCTGCCCACGCCCCACACCCGAGACCAGTCCGGTTGCAGCGAAGCATCAAGTGTTGCCGGGCTTCAGGATCGTTCAAGCGGGACAGGACCAGGCCCATGTCACCAGCCGCTGCGACTCACACCAAATCTCTTCAAATCCCCCGTGGCACCCTGACCGTTTCGTCCGCACGGAGCGGGATCCAGAGGATGGAAGGTGGGTGCGCAGGCATGAAAATCCCTGACGATGAATGCAATGACCCGTGATTCACACGGCCATCACAGGGATCTGGTCCGAGCGGCAGACCCCGCACCATCCTCGCCGCCCGTGGCGGACCGGGGTGATGCCTTGCGGCGGATTACGCCTCGAGGGCGTTGTCGATCATCCTGCGGATTGCGGCGGCCGGGTGGGCCCCGCTGAGCGAGTCGATGGCAGTGCCACCCCTGTACATGATCAGTGTGGGGATGCTCCTGATCCCCAGGGATGCGGCAGTGGATTGATTGTTGTCGATATCGACCTTGGCAATCGTGACCCGGCCCTCATATTCATCGGCCAGCGCCTCAAGAATGGGCGCAATCTGCTTGCAGGGGCCACACCATTCGGCCCAGAAGTCAACCAGGACCGGTGTCGGTGATCCTTCGACATCATGGGCGAATGACTGATCCGTCACGACAAGTGTCGCCATGGCTTTCTCCTCAATCTGTGTTTCATTCCAGTTCCAGTCCGGCCAGGGCATCTTCGGTCAGGGTGCAGGGGACCATCATCATCTGACAGGATTTAGTCCAGAGAATGGCGATTTCAATTGCATGACCCGGATACATCTGCTCCAATGCGTATCGATACACTCCCATCTGCCGCAGGATTTTCGTCGGGATATCCTCCGGGGACGTCGGGGGCCTGCTGTGACTCTTGAAGTCCACCGCCAGCACCGTGTCATCGAGGATGACAAGCTTGTCAATGATGCCGTACATCGGCACCATGTCGAGCCGGGACAGCCGGGCTGTCACCGGAACCTCCGAGAGGGCATCGGCAGCGAAGATCATGGCGAGGTCCGGCATCTCCAGCAAGGTCCGGCAGGATGCAACGATGTCGGCAGACCGCTCGGCAGGCAGATCAGGGGCCTCGCTGCGGATGATCTGGTCCGCAAGATCGTTGCGATCGGATGGGGCGATCCCTGGCAGCACCTCGAGGAGCCGATGGATCAAGGTGCCTTCTCGCGCAGCATCGATGCCGTGCCGGAGCCCGGTTTCGGTCAGTTGGGGGTCGGGATCGGCAAGTTGCGAGGGTGTGAGGATGGGTGGGGGCACCATGGGCGGGGCGGGCGGGGTCGTCAGCCAGTCAGGCCTCGCCATGGGCGGGGTCTGCGATGGCGTCCCTGGTCTGGACTCGACCTCCTGTGGCCACTGACCGGTTGCATAGCGCCTCGCGGTAAACGCCATCTCGGTGGACTGGGGGTTGAATCTGTATTCGATCGGGGCTGTCGGCAGCTGGCGCATGGCTCTGTCGATGGTGGCGTACCACTCTTTCCCGGGGCTTGAGTCCTGATGTGTGGACATTTTTCCGACGCCACCGACAATCAACCAGCATTCGGCCCGGGTCATGGCCACATACATCAGACAGAGTTTCTCCTCGTCACGGCTGGCCTCCTCCCGTTGCCAGAGTTCCCTGTAATCACCGGCGGGCAGCAGGTCCTTCTCGATCCAGATGGGGGGAAACATGGTGTCGAAAAACAGCCCTGAAGACATGGGGTTCGGCCTGTAGGCCGTATCCGGCAGAATCACGATCGGGGCTTCGAGCCCCTTGGCCCCGTGCACTGTCATGACCTTGACCGCATTGGTCTGTTGCGACATCTTCCGGGCCACATCAATGGACTGCGGGTCGAGCCATTCGATGAAGCCTGTCAGACTGGTTTCGTTCGATTGTTCATACAAGAGGGCCTGATCCAGCAGGATTTCGATCGCTTCGGCGGCCTGCGCCCCCATGCGGGCCTGGAACTTCTGCATCCCGTCGTGAACGGTGAGCACGCGTTCAAGGACATCATAGGGCTTGTGACCATTCTCCATGATCAACAGATCGCGCAGGAACGCGTCTGCCTGTCGGAAGCCGGTCGTCTCATCGGCCCGGGACCGCAGCTCTTCACCGAGTGCCCCCTCGCGGCCATGGGCGAGACTGAACAGATCGTCTTCACTGACATCACACAGGGGCGATCGCAGCACACACGCCAGGGCGAGATCATCCTGTCCACAGGCAAGATAGGCCAGCAGGGCCATGAGATCCTTGGTGACGATCTGGTCAGCGAGATTGAGCCGGTCCGCACCGGCATAGGGAATTTTGCTCTGGTGCAATTCACGGGTCAGGGCATCGTAAAGACCCCCGCGTGTCTGGACCAGGATCAGGATGTCGCCCGGTTCCGCCTTGCGGGGGCCGTCCTTGGTCGGGATCGTGCTCGCAAGAGCCTTGCGGATGACGGCAACCAGTCGTCGGGCATAGTCACTCACGCTGTCGAATGGGGCGGCGGGCGGGACTTGATCCCTGTCATACAGCGTCTTGTCCTCTTGCGTGCGTTCAGGCTCGATAAAGTCCAGCAGGTCCACCCGGCCGGGCATGTCCTTGTGGAAGGCTCTGTGGGGCTCACAATCCGCGAAGACATCAGAATCTGTCATCTCGAGTACGGCCTGCACGAGTGCCAGCACAGCTGGTGACGAGCGGAAGGAGTGGTCCAGGGCACAGCGCAGGAACTGCTGGCCCGATGCCGTGTAGCGGCTCTCGTAGTGATCATGCATGTCCATGAAACGTTTGGGATTGGCACCCCGAAACCCGAAGATGGACTGTTTGGCATCCCCGACGGCAAAAATCGTCCGCGGGCCACCGTCATGCTGACCGGAACCCGTGGTGAATTCCTCCGAGAGCTGGCCGATGATATCCCAGTTGCGGTCGTTCATGTCCTGGGCTTCATCCACCAGGATGTGTTCGATGGATGCGTCGAGACGATAGAGGACCCAGTCGGCGATCTGCTGATCGGCCAGCAGGCTGTGCAACTTCATGAGCAGATCATCATAGAACAGCGAGCCCGTTGCCACCTGATACGCAGCCAGACTCTCGAGCAGGGCATCGGCGAAACGGTGGCAGGCCACGGTCCTCTGGGCGGTGATGCCGAGGCTTTTGGTGGTTTTCATGGTCAACAGACGATTGGCATAGTCAAGCAGCCCCGCGCGCAATGATGACTCCATCGCGTCCATCGTGGACTTGTTGGCTGGCCGCAGTCGGATCCTGGGGATTGACCCCAGGTCCAGGAAAAGAGTGCAGACCTGCTCGAATGACTCCTCGTTGATCTCGGCCAGGACCCTGGCGAGCTTGGCTGCCTTTTTTCGGTCCTGGACCCCGCCGGTCTCGAGATGCGAACGGAATGTCTCGAGCAGGGCCCGATCTTCATCCGTGAACATCTCCTGATGGATCCTGTCATTCCAGGCATGGCAGTCGGCAAGGAGCGTGCGGACCGCCTGACAGGTTCCGGGCGGCGCCTCCGGGAGACCCGGCCCGTCATGCGAATGCAGAAGGGTCCGCAGCTCCTGGCTGGGCGGCATGGCAAAGGCCCTGGCATTCTGCATGATATCCAGCACCAGGGTCTCGAAGGCCTTCTCCCCGGCAAATGCGCAGATATCGGCAAAGAGAGCCGGTTTGGCGTCTGCCAGCCCGGACAGGATGGACGTCAACAGGTCCCCCTGGCCCCGGTCATCCACAACGCCGAACCGCGGTGACACACTGGCCTCAAGCGGGAACCTGCGCAGGAGCGCCGCAGCAAAGGAATGAACGGTTGAAAGATTGAGGCCGCCCCCTGGATCGACCAGGCGGGCCAACAGGGTCCGGCACAGGGCCAGGGTCCGGTCGGTGATCGTGGCGGGATCGACACCGATCTGGGTCAGTTCGTCCCGGAGCGCGGTCTCTGGCAGCATTGTCCACCGGCTGAAGATCTCCATCAGTCGATGGCTCATCTCGTTGGCTGCCGCATTGGTGTAGGTGATGCAGAGAATGCGCTCGGGTGCAACTCCATCGACGAGCAACCGGGCGACACGGTTGGTCAGGGCACGGGTTTTCCCGGATCCGGCATTGGCGGTGACCCAGGCCGAGACGGTCGGGTCGGCGGTCGCGACCTGGTTCCTTGTTGCAGCATCAAACTGGGGGGGCGGGGCTGACATCCTGATCATGGACCCGGGTTGTGACGCCATTCGTCATGGCGGGCCAGGTGGTCATATTCCTGACCGTAGGGGAGTTTGGGATACCGCTTGGCCGTGTAGCCGGAGTCCGGTGAAAGAAAATGGGTCAGCATCTGCAGGACATCCATCCAGATGGACTCGTAATCAATCTCGCGCTCCTGGAACGCCATCAACTCGAATCGATTCCCGATACCGATCAGCCCTCCGTTCCTGATCGACATCGTGGGGTGCTCGGTGAACGCACCATGGGCGGCCATCTGCATGAGGACCGGGACCTGAACATCCACGGACTGGATGGTCCTTTTGCCGGGCAGGCCTCCCGACTTGTAGTCATACACCTCGCAGCTGTCATCATCTGGATCGATCTCGATCCGATCGGCTTTGGCCGTCAGGGTGAAGTCCAGTTCGGGGATCCTGTATTCGCCGGACGTCTCGACGATGATGTCGCGACCGGCACGAGGGCCGCGTTCGAAGGCAACGATGTCCGCAATGATCCTGTTGAAGACATTTTTCCAGATCATGATGCTGTGTCCGGGAGCCTGCGCATTGGCAAACTCCCCATCCGCAATCTCCTGCAGGAGAGCGATCCATTCGACCCGTGGTCGATCCCGGGACTGCCGGACAAAACCTTCCATGATACGATGGAGTGTCTGGCCCCGGATCCGGGGATCGGGCCGGGTGGTCAGGCCATCAAGGACCTGGAGTTGCAGGATGAACCGCGCATAGACGGCATAGGGGTTGGCGATCAGGGTTGGCAGGCTTGTCACAGCCAGCTGCCGCGGCCGCACATGCACCGGCGGCTGCGGGCTGGGACGCGGTGCTGCTTGCTGCTTGCCGGCGGACGCATCGATCGTGGCTGCCCATTCCAGGTAGGTCCGGCCACGTTCCTGCATGCCCGCCAGGGCCGCCTGGCCCGCATGCCCGGCACCTTCGAGCAGGCTGGTCAATCGCACCAGCCAGGCCGAGGGGAGAGTGCTTTCCGTGCCGGCCTCGATACAGCGGGTCAAAAACACCTCGTCAAGAGCCATGACATGTTGGAAGTCATGGGCCGACAGGCCCACACGATGCTCCGGGACCGACAGGCCCAGTCGGGACCGGATCTGGTGACTGAGCCAGATATCCGGTTGCAGTGCTGGTGGCCAGATGCCGGCATTCAGGCGTCCGGCGATGATCCTGTCCGGTTTCTGCATCCGCGCATCTTCCGTATTCCAGATCAGGATCCCGGGATGGGAGGCCGCACCTGCCTGCATCCGATTGGCCTGCAAGAGACCCTTGATCACCTCGGCATAGTCGGCCGGGGCCATCCTCCCGTAATCGTGGGCCCGCCTTCGCAATTCGGCCAGATGGGCCTGGCATTGGGTGCCGGCATCGGTGTCCGACCATTCGCGATTGCCAATGGCAAGGGCATCCGTGACCAGGGCCTGATGCCTGTCGACCAGGGTGACCAGATGATCCTCGCCCACCGCCTCGATGTTCTCAAACAACTCCAGCCACGGAATCACCCACTCCATGGCCGTATCCCCGAGCCGGGCAGTCCAGCGATGAAGCTGGTCGAGGAGATCCCGGACCGGTTTTCTCCGGCGCAGTTCCACATTGATCAGATCCGTCAGGCGCTGGTGCAGGAAACGGTTGTCCGGTTTCGAGGCGAGGGGATGCTCAAGCAGTGTGATGATATCAACAGCTGTCGGCGCCCGATCCATCATCCGGGCGATCGCAATCAGAAATGATCCCGTCTGGGTCAGATCCAGGGTCAGGCCAAACCTGTTGTCCGGGATGATCGACCAGCGACTGAGGGCCGTGCACACCTGCCGCACCAGACGACGGTCCGGAGTGACCAGGGCGACGGATTTCTCCTGCTGGACCGCTTCACGGATGGCGATGGCGATGGCGATGGCTTCCTGACGCTCCGAGCGGGACTCGATCAGCGACAATCCGGCCGTTGCGGTCGTCAGGTCCAGGGCCGGGCCCTGATGCACCCATCTGTGAGTGTCCGGGGCCGGGCACATCATCAGCGACACCAGTTTCTGCCGGGCCTCGTTACCTGCCCCATCCGGTAGCCAGGTCGGGACATCGGCCCGCTCGAGACCCAGCGCAGCCAGGAACGCAGCAATATTGTGCTGGGAATGATCGGCTGCCCCGACATCCTGGATCATCTGCCACTGATCGGCAGGCATCTCGCGGTCAAGACAGGGCAGGACAACCGCCCCCTGGGGGAGCCGGGCGACACGTTTCATGAACCGGCGGGTGGCCCCGACAGAGCCTGTCGAACCGGCGACGATGATCGGGTGATCAGGGGGCACCTTGTCCCACCGGGCCTCCAGGGCCTTGATCACCTGGAGCATGCGACCGAACTCTCCAGGCATGGCGGTACTGTCCCACAGTGCATCGATCTGCTGGATAACCGTGAAACTGTTGTGCCAGTGCTCTGACAGATCAACCATGTCCAGTGCAGTCAGGTCGGCACAGCAAACCCCCTCGCAATCCATTTCATCAAGCAGCGTCTCCAGCGATGCGGCAAGGGACATGACCGTACCATGCGACGGCAGGGGGGCTGCTCCCGTTGGCAGGCTGCGAAGCAGTTTGGCCAGCCGGAGTCGCCGCTCAATCCGCGGCGAGAGATCCGGCAGGCCAGGCAACTCGTTGGTGCTGGTGAGTTCATTGAGCAGCCGGATCCGGGGCAACAGGCAGTCCCCATGCGCCTTGAACCGGTCAACCAGGCCGCTGCGCAGCGAGCTGATGCTGACATAGATCTCTGTCCTGGCCAGGTATTCGGGCGGCAGGTCCCGGGTCCGGGCCATGAGGCCCTCCACCAGGTCCCGCGCCAGGTCACGACCAGGTTCCTGACCATAGACCCGGGGTCCGTCCTGTGGCTGAAACAGCATGGGTCGGACCGTCACCACTCGTTCCACACAGCGTCAATCAGCGCCTTTTGGGCGGTCTTGATCGACAGGGTTCGGAATTCACCACTTTCAGTCCGGATCTCCAGGTCAAGCCAATGGGCATGGGCAGGCGCAAGATGCCCCAGACGCTCGCCCCATTCAACAATGCACAGCGTCGAGACAAAGGCATCGACCAGGCCCAGTTCGATGATCTCCCAACAATTCTCAAGCCGAAACAGGTCGGCATGCCAGATCTCGAAGTCGCGGTGGTGATAGGTCTGGACCAGCGTGTAGGTGGGCGAGGGGATCTCCTCCCTGAAGATCTCGGGAAGAAACAGGGAACGGATCAAGGCGCGGGCGAGCACCGTCTTGCCGGCACCGATCTCGCCAGTCAGCAGCAGGCAGTCACCCCGGCCAACATGCCGGGCCAGGATGCCTGACAACCGTTCGGTCTCGTGGACATCAAGAAGCGTCAGACGTGTGGAGTGCATATCGCCATCCCAGGGTTTTCCACAACCATCACCGGTCTCAGACAAAGAAAGAGAATAACTATTCAGGATCTTCCCGGTCGACAATCCCTGCTGGAGACACTGCGGACCGGCCCGATTGTGTTGATGAATGAATTCGGCCTGCAGAGCATGAAAGAATCAGCGTGGGCAACTGTTCAGGTTCCTGAACCAGGAACTGTCAGCCCGATCTGATGTCTGACACCGCGGTTCTCGCCGTCGTGGTTGGTGGACGCAGGGAAGAGATGCGGCGTCAAACGGACTGCCGGCGGACAGAGAGCGTCGGTCAAGACCCTGAACAGTTACTTTTGAAATAAGTGTTTTCCCGAGATCACCATCTGATCTGGCTTGATATCCGAGTATTGATCGGCAAGGCGCTCTGCCTCATTGATCGCCTCTTTTTCCTCCTTGCTCATTTCGCTGTCTTCAAGGAACTCGGAAAGATCTCCAGATATCTTGGTCAGCTTGCGATTAACTGTTTCAGTGACTGACATGGGTGCCCCTATTAGTAATCCTGAACATTTCTGTTGTGGAGGTAGAACAACATTCCGTTTCGATCAATGTACCCCGTCATTGGGTCATTGTATCCGCGAATGGCACCACTCAATCTGGCATTATCCGAGTAGTCGTCGATCTCGATTCTGAGAGATTTCAATTTCTCAAGGTCAAGGTTTCTACCATGTGATCGCCAGCGTCTATGGTCCGAAAGCGCAACAGCGATCTCTGCAGCGCGCGCATCCCGCTCGGCATCAGTAACGGGTGTCCCCGGGTTCGTTGTACGATGCACCCTCCAGTCCTTGAACTTGTAATTGACCAGCCAGTCCTTCAGCAGATCAATTGAAAGATCACGGCCCTGCTCAAACAGCGCAAGTTTCGCTAGATCGATGCTCTTCAGCATGACAACATCGGCAGGTGACAACTTCTTTTTTCTCGCGATCTCAGCCACCTTGTCGATATACCCAAGCGCTGGCACAAGATCTCCAGTGTCTGGCAACTGAACCTGTGGATCAATGGGTCCCAAACTGCTTGCATAATCCATAAAGATGCGATCACCAGACATGCAGAAGATGGTTCCCGCCGACATTGCCACGTCAGGAACAATGAAATTCACAGTTTGATAGTGCTTTCTCAAGACACGAACCATCTGCTCCGTTGTTTCTGCTGATCCTCCAGCGGTCCTCAACACAACAGAAATGCAATTTTCGTCACGCCCACTGCGTGCCTTGACCTCTTCAATAAAATCACGAAATGTACGAGACAGGGCAGGGCGAATTTGCCCATGGTAGAAAATCACATCACACTTGAGCTCGTCCTCAAGAACTTTTGCTCTCTCGTTAATGAGAGAGAAGATCGATCGATCCAAAAAGTCAGGTGTCATCTAGCCACGGGTTCTGACCAGCCTCGCATCACCTGATTTTTTTCATAACGCCGTTCTGTCTCCTGAAAAAGTTGGAAACTCTCGGCACCACTCGGTTGCGACCAGTTTGTCCTTCGATTGGTCATCACCGACTTTCCCTATTGATTTGCGAGACCAGTGGTCAGCAGTATCCGATATGCTCTCCCCGATCCTACAGGACACTGTCAGGATAGACAAGGAAATGACCTCAATGGTCCGCGGCAGCGAGTCGGTTCCCGGTTTCGGAACCTGTACAATCATGAAAGACAAAATCATCAACAACGTTGGTAATTCCCTATTATGGTTTTCCGGTCGGAAAAGTGGATAACTCTAAGGGATTCGGTTTGATTTCCATGAAAATATTGAACTCTTTCTGTCAGTCACTCGGTTGATATCGACTGGACAAGTCCTCAAAAGACGGCATTTTCTCATCATTCAACACCGACGGGGTGGTGGCAGGAGACAGTGTGTTGGTGTTATTCATCGTCCCAACAGTGTTTTTCGCGGGGTTGTTCATGCCGTTTTGCAGAGTTCGGGGAATCCGGTTGGCACTGCTGCTCCTTGTGGGTCTCTGAGGAGGGTCGGGAATTGGTCACCAGTCACTATAATCTTGCGGGGGTGATTGGCAGCCCCGTCGGGCATAGCCGATCACCCACAATCCACAACTACTGGATGGAACTCTATGGATTGAAAGGATGTTACATTCCAATCGAAACGTCTCGCAAGGACTTCCCCCAGGTTCTGCAAACACTGCCCAAGATGGGATTTCGTGGGGTGAACATCACCATCCCACACAAGGAATCGGTTCTGCGCCAGGCCAGCGTGATCACCGATACCGCCGCGGTCATCGGGGCAGCAAATACCGTCATCTTCCGCAAGGATGGCACTGCGGTTGCCGACAACACGGACGGGATCGGCTTCATCAACAATCTCAAGGACATGGTCCCCGAGTGGCAGGCTGACGAGGGTCCGGCCATGGTCATTGGCGCCGGGGGCGCGGCCCGGGCCGCGATCCATGCCCTGCTGCTTGAAGGTGTTCCGACCGTCTTCCTGACCAATCGCACCCGGGAGCGGGCCGAGATGCTGGTGACCGATTTCGGGAACCGTGTGAAACTGCTTGACCTGAGCAGCCTGCCGGGACTGATCCCGACGATGATGACGGTGGTGAACACCACTTCCCTGGGAATGACGGGGATGCCCAGCCTGTCCTTTCCCCATAACCGGCTGAACCCCAAGGCCGTGGTCTATGATGTGGTGTACACACCGCGGGAAACCGACTTTCTTGTTGGCGCCTACAAACGCGGCTGTACTGTGGTTGATGGTCTGGGTATGCTTCTCCATCAGGCCGCTCTGTCCTTTTACTACTGGTTCAACATCAAGCCCGAGATCAACGATCAGATCCTCAAGATTGCCACGGAAGAGTGACATCATGCACCGCATCGGGATCACCGGTTCCATGGGCATGGGCAAGTCGACGGTGGCTGCTGTGTTCACCAGGGCGGGGATTCCGGTCTGGGATGCTGACAGTGCCGTTGCGGATCTCTACAGGGCCGACGGCGCAGGAACCAGGGCCCTGCGGTCTCTTCTGCCAGCAGACCACTTCACCGGATCTGGTGTCAATCGACAGCGGTTACGTCAGGCCGTTGCCAGCGACAGGGCCCTGCTGGGTGCGGTGGAAAGGGCTGTGCATCCCCTGGTGCACGACCATCGGACCGCATTCCTTGCACAATGCGTTGCTGATAAGGTGGCCATGGCGGTTCTGGAGATTCCACTGTTGTTTGAAAGTGGCATCGAGGACGAGGTCGATACTGTCATTGTTGTCACAGCACCACCTGAGGTCCAGAAAGAACGCATTCTCGGCGAGCGAAACCTGTCAGACCGGGAGTTCCAGTCCTTGATGGATAATCAGATGTCCGATCGGGAAAAACGGCAAAAGGCTGATTATGTCATTGTTTCGGTCGATCCAGAGGAAACGGAACAGCAGGTGCACACGATCCTGCGAACACTGAAGAGACGGTGGACAGGAGTTGAGCAGCAGACATTGGGGGGTCCGGGTGCATGCGAGAATTGATTGTTGATACGGAGTCGACGGGACTCGAGGCCGAAGACCGCATCATTGAGATCGGCATTGTCGAGCATGTCGATGGCATGGCCAGTGGTGCTGTCCATCACTGGTTTGTCAATCCGGAACGCCAGATCTCGGACGGGGCCACGGCCATCCACAGCATCACCAATGATGCCCTGCGCGACAAGCCGGTCTTTGGCATGATCGTGGACGAGTTCCTTGAAGTTGTCGGTCAGGATGTCCTGGTCATGCACAATGCCGCCTTCGATCTCGGGATCATCAATCGTGAGTTGGCCATGGCCGGTCGGCCGACCCTGCCCGATGAGCAGGTCGTCGATACGCTTGAGGTGGCCCGCAAGGCGCTTCCCCAGCGCGGTCGGCACACACTGGAAGCATTGTGCAATTACTACAACATCAACCGGGTCGGTTACCGTCTGCATTCAGCCCTAGATGACGCCAAGCTGCTTTCGGAGATCTATCCGCTGCTGCTGCGGGAACTCGACAGCGTCGACATGATTGATATCCTCGACGAGAAGGTCAATGCCGATGCCCGCCAGCAGAGTCGGTTGCTCAGGCGTCCCGCTCCGCTCGCGCCCCGACTGTCCAGTGTTGATATTGAGAAGCACCGTGACTATGTCCGGTCGTCAATTGGTCCCACGGCCCTCTGGTTCAGATCGACGGACCCGGCAACTGCCGGTCCGGAACCTTCCTGAGATAGGTCATGGCCTGACAGAGCGGATCAAGGAAATTCGGGAGGTGAAACCATGAAGATGACAACTGAGGAAGCCTTCATCAAGGTCCTGCAGATGCACGGCATCGAACACGCATTCGGTATCATCGGGTCCGCCATGATGCCGGTGTCGGATCTCTTCCCCGAGGCCGGGATCACATTCTGGGATGGGGCCCATGAGTGCAATTCGGGCATGAGTGCAGACGGGTACACCCGCGCCACCGGCAGGATGTCCATGATGATTGCCCAGAACGGTCCCGGGATCACGAATTTTGTCACTGCGGTGAAGACCGCCTACTGGAACCATTCGCCGATCCTGCTCGTTACTCCCCAGGCAGCCAACAAGACCATCGGCCAGGGCGGGTTTCAGGAAATCGAGCAGATGAAACTCTTCGAAGACATGGTCTGTTATCAGGAAGAGGTTCGTGACCCAACTCGCGTGGCGGAAGTCCTCAATCGGGTGATCGGCAAGGCCTGGCGCAGCTGTGCACCGGCCCAGATCAACATCCCCCGGGATCTCTGGACCCAGGTCGTCGATATTGACCTGCCACAGATCGTTCACTTCGAACGGCCCAGTGGCGGTCGGGCAGCCGTGGCCAGAGCTGCCGAGCTGTTGTCCCGAGCTCGCTTTCCGGTGCTCGTCAATGGTGCCGGTGTGGTCATCGGCGAAGCCATCCCGCACTCCATGCGCCTCGCCGAACGTCTTGATGCCCCTGTCTGTTGCGGCTACCAGCACAACGATGCTTTCCCCGGCTCCCATCCCCTGTCGGCTGGACCGCTGGGCTACAACGGGTCCCGCGCAGCCATGGAACTGATCGCCCGTGCCGATGTTGTCCTGGCACTCGGCACACGCCTCAATCCCTTCTCGACCCTGCCGGGCTACGGGATCGATTACTGGCCCCGGGATGCGAGGATCATCCAGGTCGACATCAATGCCGACCGGATTGGCCTGACCAAGTCAGTCACCGTCGGCATCCAGGGGGATGCGGGTCTCGTGGCCACCCAGCTGCTCGAGTCCCTCAGCGATGCGGCCGGCGACACCGGGCGTGCCGAGCGCCGATCCGCCATCGCATCAGCCAAGTCACGCTGGGCCCAGCAGTTGGCCGCAATGGATCATGAGGAAGATGATCCTGGCACCACCTGGAATGAACGGGCCCGTCAGAAGGACCCCGA
Organism: Paracoccaceae bacterium; assembly: GCA_965215545.1. GTDB lineage: Bacteria > Pseudomonadota > Alphaproteobacteria > Rhodobacterales > Rhodobacteraceae > MPNP01. Next base: position 1,144,868 of record OZ244066.1, on the reverse strand, counting down.
CCGCATGAGCCCACGCCAGGCCTGGCGGGTGATCCAGGACATCCTGCCCGACACCGCCATCATCTCATCGGACATTGGCAACAATTGTGCGATTGGCAATGCCTATCCGACCTTCGAGCAGGGACGGATGTATCTGGCACCCGGACTCTTTGGTCCCTGTGGCTACGGCCTGCCTGCGATCATCGGCGCCAAGATTGGCCGTCCCGATACGCCCGTTGTCGGGTTTGCCGGGGATGGGGCTTTCGGGATTTCCATGAACGAGATGACATCATGCAGCCGGGATGGCTGGCCGCCCATCACCATGGTGGTCTTTCGCAACTATCAGTGGGGAGCCGAGAAGCGCAACACCACGCTGTGGTTCGATGACAATTTCGTCGGCACCGAACTCGACACCAAGGTCTCCTTTGCCGGCGTCGCCCGGGCCTGCGGGGTTGAAGGAGTGGTGGTGGCCACGACCGATGCGCTTGCCACAGCCCTCATGACCGCCATTGACGCCCAGATGAACCACGATACCACAACCTTCCTTGAGGTCATCCTCAACCAGGAGCTCGGCGAACCCTTTCGTCGTGATGCCATGAAGAAACCCGTACGGGTCGCAGGGATCAAACGGACGGACATGCGCCCCCAAAGGACCGCCCAGCCCCTGCCCGCGTGATGGCGGATCCCGGCGATGGCCAGCCCCGACAACCCGTTTCTCCAGACCCTCCTTGCTCGCGCCGCCCGCCGCCCGCAACGGATTATCCTGCCCGAGGGTGAGGACCCCCGCATCCAGCGCGCCGCCTGCACGGCCGCCGCAATGGGAGTGGCCCATCCCATCCTGCTCGGCCCGGTTGAACGCATCCGGACCAGCCTGCCCGACCCCGACGCTGCCGTGATCCTCCGGGATCCGGTTCACTGCGATCGGCTTGCGGCCTATGCCGATCGCTATTGCCAGCGTCGCAAGGCCGAGGACCTCACGCACGCAGAGGCCCTGGAAGCGGTCACTGAACCGCTGGGCTATGCGGCCATGGCGGTCCGCTCCGGGGATGCCGATGGCATGCTCGGGGGCGCGGTCCATACAACGGCAGCAACACTCAGGGCCGCCCTGAAGATCATCGGCCCGGCTCCCGGGGTCACGACTGTTTCGTCGTTTTTCATCATGATCGCCATCGACAACGCCAACCCGCTCCCCGCCCAATCCCTGTTTGCCGACTGTGCGCTCAACATCGATCCAGACAGCGCCACACTGGCCTCCATCGGTCTGTCCACAGCCCAGTCGGCCCGGATCCTGTTGCCTGAAGAGCCGCGTGTGGCCTTCCTGTCCTTCTCGACCGCCGGCAGCGGCCGTCATGCCTCGGTGGACACGGTCCGGACTGCCACCGAACGTCTGTCCCGGCAACAGCCCGACCTGCAGATCCTTGGGGAAATCCAGTTCGATGCAGCGATCGACCCCGCCATTGGCCGGCGCAAGAGCCCCGACGGGTCGTATCCCGGCCTGCCCAACGTCTTCATCTTTCCCGATCTCAACGCTGCCAACATCGGCTACAAGATCGCCGAGCGTCTCGGGAGGATGATGGCGGTCGGTCCCGTCCTGCAGGGCCTGGCTCTGCCGGTCAACGACCTGTCGCGTGGCTGCAGCGACTCCGACATTCTTGCCATGCTCGCCATCACGTCGCTGCAGGCGGATACGGAAGGTCTCCAGCAGCCTGACTGACCCGCGTCGGCTACGCCTCGTCCCCTTCAGATTCCCCGGGCATGGCTGCGGCCACACCCACCCGCGCCGCGCGCAGCAGGCGATCATGAAGCGTGAAACCGATCTGCTCGACCGAGCAGATCTGGCCGGCCTCAAAACCCGCAACAGGCGCATGATACATGGCCTCGTGCAGGTTGGGGTCAAATGCATCGCCGTCCCGGGGGACAATGGGTCTGATGCCGTGCCGTTCGAGAGTGGACTGGAAATCCCGGAACAGCGTATCGATTCCCTCTACCCAGGCCACCAGATCACCCAGGCCCTCGCCCATATCCGCCGCCGCGGCCAGAGTGCGCTCGAGATTGTCATGGGTTGTGAGAACATCCCGAGCCAAATCCCTGGCACCATACTGCCGGATCTCGTCGATCTGCTTCTTGAGTCGCCGGATCTCGTCGGTTCGTCCCGCCAGATTCCGCAGGCCCTGCCCGTGCTCTTCCTGAAGTGTGGCATGCGCCACCTCAAGGCTGGCATGCCGGTTGGCCACATCCTCGTACGCTTTCAACAGGGCGGCGTATTTCGCGCCGTCAACAGGCCCCTCCTCCGCATCGAAGGGCTGCCAGCTGCTGCCAGCTGCGGGTGCCTGATCAATCCCGGCATCGGGAGCCTTGACACCAGGAATCCGGACAGGATTGGGTTCCGCACCCTGCTCCGCCCCCGCGCTGTCAACCACCACATCCGCAGGCGTGGCCACCTGTTCCTCACTCTGGTCTTTTGCTGTCATGCAAACCTGCTCCGGTTACTCAATGTGCGTCAGATGCCATGATCTCGCTGATCAACTGGGCCGTATAGTCGACAATTGGAACGATTCGGGCATAATTCAAGCGTGTGGGTCCAATGACGCCGATGGCACCGATCAGTTTGCCATCCTTGTCGGTGAACGGGGCGGTCACCAGACTCGATCCCGTCAGGGAGAACAGTTTGTTCTCGGAACCGATGAAGACCTTGACCCCCTCCCCCTCTTCGACCAGCTCCAGGAACCGCGCGATGTCCCGCTTGCGCTCAAGGTCATCAAGCAGTTCACGGATTTTCCCGAGATCCTGCGGATCGCTTCCTTCGGCCAGCAGGTGGGCCCGGCCGCGGACAATCAACCGCTCGCTCCCCCCTTCACTGATCTGACACACAGCCACACCCTGCTGGACCAGGTCACTGGTCAGCGTGTCCAGCATGGACTTGCGTTCGGAGATATCCCTCGCGACCAGGGCCTGCATCTCCGTCACGGTCAGACCCTTGGAGATGGAATTGAGATAGTTCGCCGCGGCTTGCATGGATGAGGGAGTCTGGCCCGGTGGGGGCGTGAAGATGCGGTTTTCAACGGTCCCATCCGATGTCACCAGCACCACCATGGCACGATCCGGGGCCAGCGAGACAAACCCGATGTGGCTGATGGGGGACTGCAGTTTTGGTACCAGGATCAGGCTGGCTCCGGTGGTGATTCGCGAGAGCACCATGCCGATCCGGTTGAACAGGACCTTGGGGTCATCACTGTCGGTTTGCAGACCGTCGAGCGTCACCCGGTCCTCGGGGGTGATGTGTTCGATCTCCAGCAACTCGTCGACAAACATCCGCAGGCCAAGGTCGGTTGGAATTCGTCCTGCCGAGACATGCGGACTCTCCAGCAAACCGAACTGTTCGAGATCCTGCATGACATTGCGGATGGTCGCCGCCGAGACCGGACTGCTGAACTTGCGGGCAATCGAGCGTGAGCCGACCGGTGACCCCGAGGAGAGGTACTGTTCGACGAGCCGTCGGAAGACTTCCCGGTTCCGCTTTTCCTTCAGCGACAGGATATCCTTCTCGTCCGTCCGGGTCACGATCTGCCACCCCGCGGGTTCATCCCATGCAAATCAATACTTCTCATAACACTGCCTTGACCCCTCACAGGTCAACGTTTTCCCATGGGGTTTCCTCTGGGCAAGCCACCTGCTGACCAGGCTCTTCCAGGCCCGGTATCACTTTGCTTGCCGTTGTTCCGTGCAGTGATGCCCTTGCGGATGCATTGGCCAACAAAAGTTCCGCACAAGACCATGTCGCCAGCACCCAACGGGCTCACGATCCCGCTGGATGGCAGCGGAACGGTTCCGACGCTGTATTCGGAACCGTCAGCACCAACCCAAAGGGAGTTCCGGGGTGTCGGCAGGATCACCGTGCTCTCAGCGCTTCGGAGGGTCAGGCCAGGATGAACCCATCCGAAACGTTGCCGCTGCCCGCCGGCACGTTGTCGTGGTGGTCCGGCAGCTCAACCATCGGAGTCATTCCAGCCAGATCACCGCCACATTTGAATCCTGATATTCCATTCATTGAAAATTCCTTCCACATCCTGCTGATTTATGGCATGCTTGTGGAAAGGTTGGCACGGGCCTTGCTGACGGCATCGGTCCAGATTGTTCCCTGTCCTGCCAATGTGGTGGATGCCTGTCATCGCCATCCAGGCCACGCCACAGGGATAGACCAGACCCCGGGAGAACGCAACTGAAACAGGCTGCGCATCGGGCACATGGCCGACGGCACATCATGGCGCATCCAGTCAGCTGGCCAGGGGGGCAGTTGCGAAGGATCTGTGAAGAAGGTATCCGTTGCCGTCAACGCACGGAACAGGGCACGCAAACTCTCTGATGCCGCCATCGGCTGTCCGGCGGCTGGAAGCGACCCGAACACCGAAACAACGGACGGGCGGTGCGGAATGAGTTGGAAGCCTCGGCACGAAACCCACGCCATCGAGCGCGTTCGGGTCTTGTTTGGGTTCAATGAACCCTTGACTGCCAAGCTGGTGCAGACAGCATCAGAGGGGGTCGTGCGGGCCGCCCTTGACCTCGGCTTTGACACCGTGCAGCCAGCACAGAGTTCAGTGGCTGGCATCCAGATCAATCTGATCCAGGGCGGCCAGCCACAGTCGTTGCCAGCACAGCAAAATGGAAACGTCCTCAAGCGTCACACCGGTGATGGAGCTGATGATGGATCCTTGATCGAAGAGGCAGGATTCCGGGATGGCGTCTTCGGTTACCTGACAACGACATATGGACGGTGGGAGAATCTGCTGGATCGCCTCAGAGAAGTGCTGTTGCCACCATTGACGAGGCTTGCGAGGTTGGCGGATCTGGGATCAGTCAAGTTGGAGTACTGGGACAGTTTTACTTGCGAGGGGAAGCCCGACGATGCCGATGCGACACAGGTTCTCCGCCCGTTCGATGCTGGAATTCCTGCGGAAGTGGTGCGCGGGGCAGCGCAGTGGCACTCTCACATTGGATGGTTTGAACAGCACAATGGCTTCCCTCTCCTCATCAATCAAAATTTTGACACCATGGATCGGAACGTAAAGTGCAGCACGATCCGCGTTCTGGGCATTCATTCGTTGGCTGAGCTGCGCAAGAATGACGGCAATGATCAGGTTATCGAGATCAGTGGGGTCGAAGGCGTTCTTGATGCGCTCCAGCGACGGATCGCAGTGTTGTTCGGTAAGTCGCTGACTGGCAAGGCCAGAAAAGCGGTCGGGCTTGATTTGAGAGAGTATCAATGAGTGCAACGGCTGCGCTCCAGGGTTACCCGGAAACTTTCCGGGCAGGGCGGACGCATGGCTTACCCAACCGCACTTCCCAGAAACGTGAACCATGGCTTTTTGGAACTGCAAAACAGGATCCTGACGACACCCAGAATCCAGAGTTCGACACGGACACCGTTGTCACCGTGTATCTCAGAAACACCTCACAGGAATCCGGGCCAGGCACAACGGTATCGAAAGTCGGGGGCACATCGGTCATGGCCTCTGACAAGGCCAGCGACCTTAACCCTGTCCGTTCAATTGTCAGAGGGTTCGGGAAGCTTGATGAGGGCTGGGATGGGCCCAACTCGTCTGCTCCCTCTGCGGGCATGATGGACGATGCGCTCGTTGTCCTCCAGAACTGGCCCGTTCTCGACCTCGACCTTGAGCCGAGTGTCGGCATAGACGGGAGCATCGCTCTCGAACTCCATGACGAAGAGGGTTTTGTCCGGGGAGGTGTCGAGATCACCGGAGAGGGCAAAGCCATATATTCTGTCGTTGACAGGGAGAGCATCATCGTCACCGGTCATTTCGATACCACCTCGCCCACGGCCATGATCAAGGCCCTCGCACAATTCAAAGATCACCTGAGCAAATAGATCTCGTTCATGAGCGCCAAGGCATGGCGGGACGCCCTTGATCAGTTTTGCAGGAAAGAGATGGATGTCGAGGCACTTGCCGAACGTCATCCCCGCTGTGCGTGTGAGGGTGCGGACTCACCAACTGGAAGTCCGGGCCCGGTAAAGGATGACGAGATCGTTCGGCTCTTTTTGACCTCTCGTTCCGATATCGAGGGCAAGAAACGGGCTCAACGCGAGAAGAGGCCTTTCAGGGCCAAGTCCTTGCAAAGAGTCTTCGTCCACGGTCTCTCGGTTGTGCGTTTGGGCCATGCAACCCCTGAAGAGATGGAACACAGTGCATCTCTTCTCCACGACAACCAATCCCGTCGTGATCCACAACACGGGGGACTGCTGGCAGTGATGGATTTTCCTGTGGAAGCGGTTCGAAACAAACGTGAGAACATGTGTGTTTTCGAGACGCCGCTCGAACCTCGGGGTGACGGATCTTTCGGGCGGCCGAGTCACGCAGACATCGTGAGTGCAGTGGCTGGGCTTACAGACGAACAAAAGATGGCAAAGAGGCGGGCCCGGAGAGCGTCGTCGGCCCAAGGGTGATCACTGGGGGACCTGCAGGCCGAGGAGCAGGGCCGGGATGTCATCGCGGCCCGCGTGTCATCAGGGGATGGGGGGATTGAGGGGGATGTCGGCGATGGCGACTTCGCCGAGCTGGAGCTGGGGGTGGCGGATATGGCGCATGGCAATCCTCGAAGAGTCGGCTCTGACAGGCGAAAATCGGGCGTTTTGGCCCCAATCGGGCCGGTCTACCGCAATCTTCAGGGAGACACTCGCAGAATATCGACAGAAGAGTCAAGCGTTTATGATGGAAACTGGGGTTTTCTGGCAGGCACTAGTATCCCATCGTCATTGAATTGATGGGTAAAGAGATTTGAGTTTGATGCGGGCGTCCTCAGCCCTGAACCGCCAGGTCACCGGCGTCCCGTCAGAATTGCGCCGCTCCTGCCAGGCCGCCACCTCCCGCACCAGCGTCGCCCGGTCGGGGATGCGGCGATCGAGACACTGGCGCACCAGCCCAGTGATCGCGATCTCCGCGATGGTCAGCCAGCTGCCGTGGCGGGGCGTGGGATGGACCTCGAACCGCTCCGCCAGGCGCCGGGCCTCGGCCGGTGGAAAGGTGTCGTCGCGTGTCGACAGGGTGTGGGTGGTGCGGGTGTCCATCACCAGCACGATCGTCGTGGCGGGGACATGGACATCGGCGCGGTCCCTGAGGACATGGGCAAGGTCCTGCGGTCGGTGACCTTGCCAACCCGCCAGGGGCGCCGTCAGCCTGACGAGGTTGGCCGTCCCGTGGCGCTCGTCTTCGAAGTCACAGGCCGCCGGCTGGCCCGGGGCGGTGGGCAGGGGCGTGCGGGTCGCCTGCGTCGGCTGCCTCGAGGTCTCGTCAAGGCAGACCCGCACTTCATCGCTGGCGAAGTCCCGACCGTCGGTCTCGAGGACATCCGCCATCGCACCGACGACGTCGGCACTCGACCTGGGGGGACTGCACCAGCATCGGTTCCGCCAGGGCTTGCGACGGTTGTCTTGAGCGTCTTGCGGACGGTGGAGCGGGAGATGGTGTCTGCGACCTTGCGGGCCACCCCACCCCGGCACCCTCTGGGGTCGGCCAGCCGCGGCAGCGTCCCCAGGGTGGCGATGCCCGATGGGCCTGCCCCTCGGGTGGTGCCGAACAAGCGAGCATGGTCAGTCTGGCTTCCCCCGCCCCATCCAGGCGACGCGGCTTGCGATGGACCGGCACCGTGCGCCCGGCAAGGACCAGGGGGTGGGGGCGGCCGCCAGACCGTCCAGCCCGCATGGCTTGCGGACCCGTTCTGCCGTGGCCGTCCCGACACCGAGGCCAGCGGCCCGGGGGGTGATGGGGGGGCCGCGAGAGTGGCGAGGATGCCATGCACCTCCGTCTCGGGAGCAAGGCTGGCCGCGACAGGATCGAGGAAATCACAGACGTCCTCGGAGCGATGCCGGTCCGTCATCGTGCCCACCCCCGTGCCGGTGGCGACATCGAGGGCCGCCAGCAATGTGGTGGTGCCGTTCCGTTTGTCGTCATGCGTGCGGGTGGCCCTCTGCCCCGGGGCCGGTGGCAGGGGCTCTTGGGTCCGGCCGAGGGCCTGGATCCGGGTCGTCTCGTCAACCGAGAGGACAACAGCATGGTCGGGCGGGTTGGTGGACAGCCCCACCCCATCATGGACCCCGGACCCTCAAGGACTCTGGGCCGAAGCGGGGGTCGTTCGCGACCCCCGCAATGATGGTCAGGTTGGGGTCTTGACCCCGGGGGGCGCCGGCCATGGCGGCGCCGGATGGCGTGCACGGTGGAGAGGGCGATGCCGCCGATCGCGGCGGCCAGGGCCCCACCCGGGTCAGAAACCGGGGGTCCAGGGGCTGCGGTGGGGCGGCGGTGGCGCCATGGCGCGGTCGATGCGGGCCCGGACGGTGGCTGCAGGGACCGGCGTCTGGCCCGGTGGCCGGGTGGCGTCCCGCCAGAGACCATCCACCCCCTCGGCCAGGACGCGGTCCCGAGGGCGCCGGATGGTGGACCGGGATGGGGGTGGACCGGGACATGCCGGTGCGGCGCAGGGTCGCGGTGGGCCCGCAGCCGTCACCGAGAGCCAGGATGATGCGGGCCCGCCAGACGGGCTTCTGGCGGGTCGAGGGGTGGGTGGCGATGGCGGTCCGGCGGGTGCGGTCGTCTTCGGTGCGGGTGATGGGCGGACGGCGGATGGGTCGACGCATGGGAATGCTGCCCTGGAATGATTTCTTGCGCGGGTCGCTCGGCGGCGACGGCCGTCGATGGGCCCATGGGGGGGGGGTAAGACAGCAAGGATATGTATCGAAATAACCACTAGCTTGCCGACCACCCCCGGGATTGAACAACTGGGGACCTTTCACATCACGCCCACCTCGGCATCCTGGATGAACGCTGTCGAGGGGGTCTTCTCGAAACGCGCCCGGCAGCGGCGCAAGCACGCCATCTTCAACGCGCTTGCGGCGTGCATCGCAGCTGTGGAAGGGTCCATCGACCATCACAACGCCCCCAAAGGCCCATGATGCACGCCATGGGGCCAGACCCTTCCGCTGGCGCCGGGATCCCAAGGATCTCGTGGCGTCCTGGAAGCGCGAGCACCGGTGGCTGGAAGCAATGGAAACATCGTGCTCCTCCTTGGTGCTGGCCAAGGGCGGTCGGGTGAAAATCGTACGATACACATTCCAGCACCTCCGCTCCCAACGCTTGCCATTGTTGCACGGTGTCCGCATGCTGGGTAGAATGCACTGTGGCAATCAGGAACATATGAGCGACAATAAGGGTGGATGAGATCATGAGCCTTGACCTCGTAACCCAATTGGCAGCCAGGTCGTGCGCAGAATCTGCAACCATGCTTGATAGTGTTGAAGACGAAGCATGGAGGAGGCACGGCTTATGCAAGGGCCAGGCGCGCCTTGTGTCGGCCTACTCCACCACCTTGCTGCGGATCAATGCCATTGAGTTCGGTCTCAAGCACATCATCGCCAATGAAATCGGGAGTCAAGTTCCTCGCACACACAATCTCATTGAGTTGTGGGAAAAGTTGACTGATGGTTGGAAACAGACGGTTTCCAAAGATTCAGGAGTTTCCTTGACGGACATTCATGAGCATCTTGACAGCTACAAAGATGCCAATATCCCCATGCGTTATGGAGGAAGTTTTGGATCAAGGGGTCCACAAAGGGGTGCCGTGATGAAGAAGCTGGCCGATGCACTTGGCAAGAGAGCCTGTCCAGAAATCCCGCTCCCGAATCAGCCCCCGCAGCTTGGGAATACGAATGCTGGCAGTGCTATAACTGTGGAATGACCGCCCGTGGCCCCTATTCCCGCAGAGACAACATTAGAAATTTCTTGACAACTGATCCCATGACACCCGCCCGCGCCGCCGCCTGGCTCTGTTCGGGCGATGCGACCCGGGACCCCCGGGGTGTCAGCGACTGACCGAAGGTCCGGGTCCGGTCTCTCCAGAATGTCCTTTAAATGCGCTTATGAGTAGCCTTGACCGCGGCCGGCACCACTCCGGAGCGGTCAAATTTTATCGTACGATACAAAAACTTCCCACGTCCCTGGGGCTTGCCATTGTCGCACGGCGTCCGTATGCTGGGCGAGATGTGTGGTGCAGTGTGAACAATGGAGAAGTCCTGTGTATGACAGGAAAATATGAGCAACGCTTACTGAAAGAAGTTCAAGATGACGGTGGATCTGTGATTGTGCCACCGTTGCCAATGAATCCCAGTGATGAACAAAAGAAAAGGGACTATCATCTAAGAGAGCTCATAAATGACGGGACGCTGTTTCATGTTGAGGGGAACAGATATCAACTATCCCTGCACGACAGGGAACTGGGAGATCAGCATGAAGAAGACAGGGAACTGGAAAAAAATAAAGCAGGCTATTAACGGTGTGATCGACCAAGTTATTGCGGTAACAAAGCGCACTGAAGGCTTGGGTGCAAATACCGAGACCGGCACAAAATCTGATGACGAGATTGCCAAGCTCGAACAACTAAAACGGTCTCTGCTCCCATGACCACCGACCGCAACGCCTACTTCCGTGAATACAAACGCAAGCGCCGCCTCACCGATCCAGTTTATCGCGTTTATCGCGAGAAGACCAACCAGGTCACGCGGGAATGGTGCAAGAAGAACCCCGACTATGCCAAAATGAAGGGCGCTGAACGGCGCGCCGATCCCGAGAAGTACGTGGTGGACAAGATCCGCAACCGCGAGCTGATGCGGGTCAAGTGGGCCGATCCGCTTGCGGTGCTATCTTTATCCGCCTAAGTTATCAGCCAAGCCCAAGCCGCTCGTGATCCTACAGCACCGAACGGGAGGTTGCCGTGTCAGACAAAGATCCACTTGAAGCGAACTGGAAAGAGTTCGAGAGGCTACAGAAGACCATTGCACCCGAACACATTGGCCGAACCGCACTGCTTCATGACGGGAAGCTATTCGCCATCTACAACGACAGCGGCGATGCGTACCAAATCGGCGTTGACAAGTTCGGGGCGGGCAATTTCTCGATACAGACGTTTGGCGAAGCGCCAAAATCTCTCGGGTTTCTGGCAACCCACGGCCGCATGTTCGTGGGCACCGCGTAATGCCCACATTCGTACAGGAAATCAAAAACAACCGGATCATCATCTCGGCTGGGGTATCCGATCCCGGCCAGCAGCCCGAGAGAACCTATTCCGCGATTGTGGACACGGGCGCACAAGTGACGATGGTATCCGCAAAGGCGATTAAGGAAAACGGTTTGAAGCCGGTTGGTCACATACCCGTTATGGGCATAACCGGCCGGGACATCGTGACCAAGTACAAGGCACGCGTGGATATTCCGGTCAGTGTGAACAACCACGGCGTCATGGCTTCCGGCAGAGATATGGAGGCTGTGGCCATGCCGCAGGATATGGGCCAGTTTGACGTGCTGCTTGGCATGGATTTCCTGTCGGCATTCCACATAACGATGCACGGCAACGTTTTCATCCTGAGCATCTAGTATACCATCGTCATTGAATTGATGGATACAGCGACGTCAGCTTGATCCGGGCATCCTCGGTCCGGAACCGCCAGGTCACCGGCGTCCTGTCGGCATTGCGCCGGGCCTGCCAGGCCGCCACCTCCCGCACCAGCGTCGCCCGGTCGGGGATCCGACGATTGAGGCACTGGCGGGACAGGACATTGATCTCGATCTCCGCCATGTTCAGCCAGCTGCCGTGTTTCGGTGTGTGATGGATCTCGAAGCGCTCGGCCAGGCGGCGGGCCTCGGCCGGCGGGAAGGTGTCGTAGAGTGTCGACAGGGTGTGGGTGTTGAGGTTGTCCATCACCAGCACGATCGTCTTGTCGGGGAAATGGGTGTCGGCGAGGTCCCTGAGGACATGGGCAAAGTCCTGCCGGGTCCTGCGGTCCGTGACCTTGACATGCCGCCAGCCCGCCAGGGGTGCGGTCAGCATGAAGAGGTTGGCCGTGCCGTTGCGCTCGTATTCGAAGTCGTAGGCGGCGGGCTGGCCCGGGGCGGTGGGCAGGGGCGTGCGGGTCTCCCTGGTCTGCTGGCGGGAGGTCTCATCGAGGCAGACCAGCACTTCATCGCTGGCGAAGTCCCGACTGTAGGTTTCCAGCACATCCTCCATGGCACAGACGAAGTCGGCACTCGACTTGGGGGGAATGCACCAGCATTGGCTCAGCCAGGGCTTGAGACTGTTTTTTTGAGCGTCTTGTGGACGGTGGAGCGGGAGATGGTGTCCACGACCTTGAGGGCCACCAGCCGGTCGGCCAGCAGCTGCAGCGTCCACTGGGCCTGGCCTGCGGGTGGCTGTGAACAAGCGAGCATGGTCAGCGTTGCCTCGCCCGCCCCATCCAGGCGACGCGCCTTGCGGTTGACCTGCACCTTGCGTTCAAGAGCGGCGTCGACGCCGTCCAGCACACACTGCTTGCGCACCCGTTCTACCGTTGCCGTCCCGACACCGAGGACATCGGCAATGTCGGCATCCCTGCGACGCCCTCCCGTGCGGTCGGTGTCGGCCAGGAGGAGGATATGGGCCCGCTTGCGGCGTTCCTTTGACCCCTTGCCGCTGTCGATGATCGCCTGGAGTTGGGTGCGCTCGTCGGTTGCCAGTGTCACCCTGTAGATCTTGCGGCCTGCTGTGACGGGTGGCGCCGCTTGGGTCGTCGTGTTGTCTGCTGTCATGGGTCCCTGCCTTTGGTTGTCTGTCTGCCCCGATGGGCCGCCCCGCGGCGGCCCATCGGGGCGACGTGTGCTTGATTGGGGCCGCGATTAGACGAGATCGTCACGGATTGGAAGCGTGCGGGCCATCAAATGGCATCAATTCGATGACGACGGGATACTAGTATCCCACACTCATTGAACTGATGGAGACAGCGACGTCAGCTTGACACGGGCATCCTCAGCCCTGAACCGCCAGCACACCGGCCTCCTGTCCGCATGGCGCCGGGTCTGCCACGCGGCCACCTCCCGCACCAGCGTCGCCCGGTCGGGGATGCGGCGATCGAGACACTGGCGGGACAGGACATTGATCTCGATCTCCGCCATGGTCAGCCAGCTGCCGTGCCTCGGTGTGGGATGGCTCGCGAAGCCCGATCCCTTGCCACCCCTGGGGCCAGGCGCCGGGCCTCGGCCGGTGGAAAGGTGTCGTCGCGTGTCGACAGGGTGTGGGTGGTGCGGGTGTCCATCACCAGCACGATCGTCGTGGCGGGGACATGGACATCGGCGCGGTCCCTGAGGACATGGGCAAGGTCCTGCGGTCGGTGACCTTGCCAACCCGCCAGGGGCGCCGTCAGCCTGACGAGGTTGGCCGTCCCGTGGCGCTCGTCTTCGAAGTCACAGGCCGCCGGCTGGCCCGGGGCGGTGGGCAGGGGCGTGCGGGTCGCCTGCGTCGGCTGCCTCGAGGTCTCGTCAAGGCAGACCCGCACTTCATCGCTGGCGAAGTCCCGACCGTCGGTCTCGAGGACATCCGCCATCGCACCGACGACGTCGGCACTCGACCTGGGGGGACTGCACCAGCATCGGTTCCGCCAGGGCTTGCGACGGTTGTCTTGAGCGTCTTGCGGACGGTGGAGCGGGAGATGGTGTCTGCGACCTTGCGGGCCACCCCACCCCGGCACCCTCTGGGGTCGGCCAGCCGCGGCAGCGTCCCCAGGGTGGCGATGCCCGATGGGCCTGCCCCTCGGGTGGTGCCGAACAAGCGAGCATGGTCAGTCTGGCTTCCCCCGCCCCATCCAGGCGACGCGGCTTGCGATGGACCGGCACCGTGCGCCCGGCAAGGACCAGGGGGTGGGGGCGGCCGCCAGACCGTCCAGCCCGCATGGCTTGCGGACCCGTTCTGCCGTGGCCGTCCCGACACCGAGGCCAGCGGCCCGGGGGGTGATGGGGTGGGCGGCATCCCTGCGGCCGCCACCGGGGCGGTCGGTGGGGTCTGGTTAGCAGCGGAGCGGGGGAGTGTCAACAGGCCCTAACACAGGTCTGCCCAGCCAAAACGCCAAAGCAGCATCGCCCCAGACTGTCTGTTGCCATTGGAATTCGGTGCTATCCCAAAGCAAACACCTTGACCCTTGCCTGAGAGTTGGTGTCAGTGCGGACTGGCTTGCGAGTTGACGACCCGCGCCGCCCGACACCCGAGATCATGTTGGCGGTCAGTTGGTGGGCGGCGATGGCATGACCGTCTCCGACTTTCATCATTGCCGAGACCGTGGCCGCCATCTGGCCGGCTGGCAAGCGATCCCGCCCGCTTGGGGCGAACCGGCCCGGCTGTGACTGTTGTGCCCCAGAGTGGAACGAGGGACCGATGATATCCCCTTGCCGACAGGGTTGAAGGTGGCTTTCCCGCCGATCCCGAGGTTCGGCTTCCGGGGGCCAGACGCCCACAAATCGATCCAGCCAACTTGGACAAATTGAGGCTGGAGCTGTAGATTGACAGTGTCCCGGCCTCGCGGTCCGGATCATGCCGGCTGTTGGAAACGGAGAGATGACCTTGCCAAGACAGGATCGCCAACCGGATGCGTTGAGACCCATCGCAATCACGCCCAATGTGAATGTCCACGCCGAAGGGTCCTGCCTCATCGAGATCGGTCGGACCCGGGTTCTCTGCACGGCGTCGCTGATGGATCGGGTCCCATTCTTCCGCCGCCGCACCGGGCTGGGCTGGGTGACCGCCGAGTATTCCATGCTGCCAAGAGCCACGAAGGAACGCAACCGCCGCGATGGCCGGGGTGGTGCCATTCCCGGCCGGACCGCTGAAATCCAGCGCTTGATCGGGCGGGCCTTGCGCAGCTGTGTCGACTTTGCCACCCTTGGCGAAAACCAGATCACGGTTGATTGCGACGTCCTCCAGGCCGATGGCGGGACACGCTGTGCATCGATCTGTGGCGGGTGGGTGGCGCTGACGCTGGCGACACGGTCCATGCATACCGCCGGCATCATCCAGCGGGATCCGATCATTGACCAGGTCGCCGCCGTGTCCTGTGGTCTCATTGGCAAGGATGCGGTTCTGGACATGGATTTCGAGGAGGACAGCGCGACCGATGTGGATGCCAACTTTGTCATGACCGCAGCGGGCCAGATCGTCGAAGTCCAGTGCACAGCCGAAGGTGCCGCATTTGGCAAGGATCAGTTTGACCGCATGATGGCGCTGGCCCAGACAGGAATCGAGGGTCTGCTGGTCAGCCAGAAGTCCGCCCTCGGCACCGATGCCTGATGCCGGACACCGCGTCGGAACTGCGTCGGTTCAGGGATGGACACATCGTCCTTGCCACCCATAACGAAGGGAAGATCAGCGAGTTCAGGGTGCTGTTGGCCAATGCCCCCATCACAGTCACATCCAGTGCCGACCACGGCCTGCAGTCTCCCGATGAGACAGACACCACATTTGCCGGCAACGCCGCCATCAAGGCCCGCGCGGCGATGCAGGCCACTGGTTTCCCGGCCATCGCCGATGACAGCGGCTTGACCGTGGATGCCCTGGGCGGCGAGCCGGGCGTGGCCACGGCAGACTGGGCCGCAACACCGCGGGGCCGCGACTACGCCATGGCCATGCAACGGGTCTGGTCCCGGCTTGAAACCCTCCAGGCCCCGGAACCCCGCCGGGCCCAGTTCCGCTCGACGCTCTGTGTCGTCTGGCCGGATGGCCACGAACAAGTCTATGCCGGCATCACTGCCGGTCGCCTGGTGTGGCCGCCACGGGGTGAACTCGGATTTGGCTTCGACCCGATGTTCGTCCCCGATGAGTCTGCAACGACCTTTGGCGAAATGGATCCGGCCCTCAAGAACAGCATCAGCCACCGGGCCCGGGCGATCCAGCAGTTTGAAGCGGATTGTCTCGGTGTCCCATGACTCCCGCTTCGGGATCTACATCCACTGGCCCTGGTGTCAGTCCATCTGTCCCTACTGTGACTTCAATCGCTATCCTGCCACGCCCATTGATCAGGATGAATGGGTCCGGGCCTATCGCCATGCCCTCATGCTTTATCACGATGAAATCGGTCCCCGCCGGGTTGACAGCGTCTATTTCGGGGGTGGCACACCCAGCCTGATGCATCCCGGGACCGTGGCGGCCCTGCTCGCGACAATCCACCGACTCTGGGATGTTGATCCAGATGCCGAAATCACCCTTGAGGCCAATCCGACCTCATCGGAAAGCGACCGGTTTGCAGCTTACGCAGCAGCCGGAGTCAATCGATTCTCGCTCGGGATCCAGTCACTCCGGGACGAGGATCTTGCCCGTCTCGGCCGCCAGCACAGTGCCCGCGAGGCTCTCGAGGCCTGCAGCATGGCCCGGGATCATGTGGACACTGTCAGCATCGATCTGATCTTCGGTCGCCCTCACCAGACACTCGGGGCGTGGCAGCGTGAACTCGACGAGGTCCTGCAATTGGAATTGCCGCACCTCTCCCTGTACCAGCTGACCATCGAACCGGCGACCGGGTTCGGTCGCCTGGACCGTGCGGGCCAACTGTCCGGTCTGCCGGATGAGGATCGGGCGACCGATCTGCTGCTGGCGACCTACCAGCTGTGCCAGGGGGCGGGGTACCGGGCCTATGAGGTGTCGAGTTTCGCTCGTGACGGTCATGCAAGCCGTCACAATCTGCTATACTGGCACTATGAGGATTTCCTCGGCATCGGACCCGGTGCCCATTCACGTTTGACGCTCCAGGACCACAGATATGCCATCGACACAATCCGTCGGCCTCGGGCGTTCCTTGCCGCCACCGGCACCGGCGAAGCCACCCGACGCCTCCTGGCGCCGCGGGAACAGGCCGAGGAGTATCTCATGAATGCCCTGCGTCTTGATGAGGGGGCCAGCCTGCAGCGGTTCACGGCCCTTGGTGCCCGTCCGCCCAACCCCGGACTGATCGATGAATTGGCCCATGCCGGCTGGCTCAGCGTGGATGGCGACCGGATCTGTGCAACGTTGTCGGGCCGGATGCGCCTCGATGCAATCCTTGTCGAATTGTTGAATGACAGCCAGCAGGGCAGCGAAGGAGCATATGGGTCATGACAACGGATTCACGGTCGCCCACGGCCCTGGACCTGCCGCCGGTCGCCCCCCTGCCGGAAAAAACCAGACGGTACTTTGCAGCCTGCCGGGAAAAACTCGGTCTGGTGCCGAATGTGCTCCGGGCCTATGCCTTTGACATCGATAAACTCGATGCGTTCATTGCCCTCTACAACGAGGTGATGCTGGCCGACAGCGGGCTTGCGAAACTTGAACGGGAAATGATCGCGGTGGTTGTCTCCTCCATCAATCGCTGCCACTATTGCGTCATTGCCCATGGGGCAGCCGTCAGGAAGCTGTCAGGGGATGCGGAGCTTGCCGACACTCTGGCCATCAACTACCGCCTCTGTTCGCTCGAGGACCGTCAGCGCGCCATGCTGGACTTTGCGGCCCGAATGACGCTCGCAAGCCACAGTATCGAGACGGCAGACCTTGACATGCTGCGGAATCACGGTTTCAGCGACCGGGACATCTGGGACATCGCCGCAGTGGCATCGTTCTTCAACATGACCAACAGGATGGCATCCGCGACACGGATGGTCCCCAACGCGGACTATTACACGGCTGACCGACCGACATGAGACAGGTCCTCAGCCTTATCCCCGTTGTCCTGATCCTGCTGGCCCGGACAGCCGGTGCGGCCGATGTTGTCTACGACAGCGATGAGGGAACCACAGCCTACCGGATCCCGCTTGATATCGGCACAGCCGGACTCCAGGAGGCGCTGGACATCGAAGCGGGACTGCATCGCACACTTGTGCACCACCCTCCGTCCCAGACAACTGCCGAGATCATCCAGACATATTGGCAGCCCCTGGCCGCGGATGGCTATCGGGAGATCTTTCGATGCCATGATCGGACCTGCGGCGGCATCGACTTTCGCCGCAGCATCGAGGTGGCCCCGTTCCCCGGGATGTATGTCAATCTTGGTGACTATCAGTATCTCGTGGCCGTCAATGGCCAGGACAGCCATGTTGTGCTGCTGGCCAGCCGCAGCAACAGCACCGGGTTTCTCCAGATCGACCGACTGGGGACAACGCCCACGGATCCCGCGCCCCGCATCGCCAGCAGTCCCGCCGCCCCACGGATCCCTCCGTTCCGGGACCGTCTTGCCCAGGATGGTCACGCCGTCCTGCAGGGCCTGGAATTTGCCTCCGGGTCGGACACGCTGGTTGACGGCAACTATCCCGATCTCGCTGAACTGGCGCTCTGGATGCAGGACAACCCGGAGGCCACCATTGTTCTTGTTGGTCACACGGACAATGCGGGATCCCTCGAACAGAACCAGCAGCTCTCAGTGCTCCGGGCCCGGGCGGTGCTCAACCGCATGATCACCGCGCATGGTATCGATGGCAACCGGGTCACCGTGCACGGGATCGGCTTCCTGGCACCGCTCACCACCAACACCACCGAAGAGGGCCGTGCCATCAACCGGCGGGTCGAGGTCGTTCCGATCAAGACCCCCTGAGCACAATTCCGCTGCCATCGGGATTGTCCCGGCACCAACCTGCGCCATGGGCTGTCTTCACAGGAGCCGGACAGCAACTGATTCGGTCGCTGCGTATCACCCGGCATCGACAAGCCAGGACTGGAAGGATGGGATCGGGCAGATGAGGGACCTCTCCGACATTGCCTGCAGTGCCCCTGATGGACAAGATGATCGATCAGTGCATCGCGTCCACACCGGTCGGCAGTTGCCAGGCGCGTCCGGGTTGTGATCCGGCAAGGTGATTGATGCTGTCAATGACAATGGGCCTGTTGTGCCCGTCCCGGAAAGTCCTCATGACACCACCGATCAGTGCGACTGACTCCGACATCGCGGCTGAATGCTGACCCCGGCAGTCACGCATCCGACCCACCACCTTCTCCCAGTCAACCCCTGACAGATCACCATCGGTCCCGAGGGCAGCGCGCCCCAGTTCCTGCAGTGCAATGTGGAGAGCCCATGACTCGCGAGCAATGTCAAGGATATCCCGAAGGATATCGCCCCGCCCGACAAAGACCAGAAGACCGGCCCTGTCCAACGCCATCATCGCAATTCCCTGTCAGTCATGCTCTGCCAGTAGGGGATTTGGTGGTCCTGTCGCCACTGTGGAGCGGTCCCCAATCCCCGACCGTATCACTGGAAGCCGGGTCCCGGGACGTCTGCACCCGATCTGCCCACGGAGACCGGTCGGGACGGTGGTCACACACAGGAAAGGCCGCCGCTGGGTGCGGGCCATCGCATGGGATGGTGAAGGGGAGGGGGCCTTGCCCGGATCAGGGAACCGTGTGTCTTGGGTCATGCTGGCCGCCGACCAACCGGAGATCGCGACATGACACTGTGACGCCCCCCTGACACGAATGGTTGCCGGTGCTCCGGAATGTGGCGGGGGTTTGCGAATGGGAAGGAATTGGCTTATGGGGAGCGGCCGACAGCGGTGGTCGGGTGTCCAAAGCCTGACTTCCGGCCGATCTGGTGTGACGGGCCGCGTGCCCGTCTTTTCTTTTGGTGTTCAGGGTGGAACGGATGACTCATCTCGTGGCATCGACACGGTCCGACCAGCGGATCCTGGCCATTGTTGAGCCCTTGGCCCGGTCGATGGGCTATGATGTCGTGCGCCTGCGCCTGCGTGGCGGCGAGAGGAAGTCACTGCAGGTGCTGGCCGAACGTGTGGATGGGACAATGGACATCAATGACTGTGCAGCGCTCTCGCGGGCTCTCTCGGTTGAACTGGATGTCCGGGATCCGATTGCCGGGACCTACGCGCTTGAGATCTCATCGCCTGGCATTGATCGGCCCCTGACGCGGCCAGGCCATTTTCAGGCCTGGATCGGACATGAGGTCAGGATCGAGCTGGCCGAGCCCATCGAGGGGCGGTCCCGGTTTCGTGGCCGGCTGATCAAGGCCGATGCCGAGACCGTTCACCTGGAGACGGATCCGGCGACGACGATCATTGCGATGGCCAGCATCCGCAAGGCAAGACTGGTCCTCACCGATGCCCTGCTCGCAGCACACCGGACCCGGGGACAATCGGCAGAAACCATGGAGACACAGGAACAGAATCATGACCATATCTAGTGCGAATCGCTTGGAGCTCCAGCAGATCATCCAGTCCGTATCCTATGACAGGGGCGTCGAGCGGGAGGTTGTCATCGAGGCGATCGAGGAGGCCATCTCCAAGGCGGCACGGCAGCGCTATGGCCAGGAGCTGGACATTCGGGCCAAGTATGACGAGCAGGTCGGGGTGATGAACCTCGACCGATATCGCGAAATCGTCGATGTTGTGGAAAGCCCTCCAACCCAGATCGGACTTGAGGATGCCCGTGCGATCGATCCGGATGCTGCAGTGGGCGGGGAACTGTGTGAGCCGATGCCGCCGGTGAATATCGAGGAGATGGATCGCATCATCGTGCAGAATGCCATCCAGGTGATCCTGCAGCGGATCCGGGAGGCGGAGCGGGAGCGGCAGTATGAAGAGTTCAAGGATCAGGTTGGACAGATCATCTTCGGGACCGTGAACCGGGAGGAATTCGGCAACATCATCGTTGATGTGGCTGTCGGTGAGGCCATGATCCCGAAATCGCAGCGCATCGGTCGCGAAACCCCGATCAAGGGGGAGCGGATCCGGGCGATTGTCACTGAGGTGTCCCGCGAGTTGCGCGGTCCGCAGGTGCGCCTGTCGCGGACGTCTCCGGAGTTCCTCAAGGAACTGTTCCGCAATGAAGTGCCCGAATTCTACGATGGATCCATCGACATTGTGCGCGTGGCCCGGGATCCGGGTTCGCGGGCCAAGATTGCCGTCGTTTCCTATGACTCGAGCATTGATCCGGTCGGGGCCTGTGTCGGGATGCGGGGCTCTCGGGTGCAGGCGGTGGTGAACGAGCTGCAGGGGGAGCGGATCGATGTCATTCCCTGGATGGATGAGATGTACGATCTCGTGACCGAGTCCCTGCGTCCAGCCAAAGTGCTGTATGGATTGCGGGACAAGGATGGCAACCCCTCGACGGTTGTGGTTCCCGACACCATGCTGGCCCTGGCCATTGGGTCGCGGGGGCAGAATGTCCGGCTGGCCCGCAGCCTGACGCAGCTTGACCTGACCATCCTGACGGAATCGGAAGACAAGGCCCGTCGGGAAGCGGAAGTGCTGGCATACCAGCAGACACTCATGGAGCAGATCAACATCGACAGTGAACTGGCCAGCTATCTCGTCGCTGATGGAATGGTGTCAGTTGCGGTCATCGTTGCCAGCACCATTGAACAGCTGGAGATGTGCGAGGGCATCGATGCGGACATCGCCGCCGCCCTGCAGGAGCGGGCCCGGGACTATATCGAGAAGGAAGCCAAGGAGGCCATGGCCGAGGCGCGCCGCTACGGGCTGGAGGATGATCTGGCGGAATTCGAGCAATTGAGTCCGCAGATGCTGCTGGAACTGGCCCGCAACGACATTCCATCCCTGCGCGCCTTTGCGGAATGCGCCACCTGGGAGCTGGTCGGTGGGGTCACCTATGAACGCGGCCAGAAGATCAAGGATGATGGGATCCTCGAAACGTTTGATCTGTCCAATGATGAAGCCGAAATGATGATCATGACAGCCCGGGCCATGATTGGTATCATCAGTACCGAGGAGTTGATGAACCATATCGGGACCGAGGCGGTCGCCGAAGACGCAGGTGAGGTCGATGAGTCGTGGCCGACGGACATGGTGTGAGACCCGGATCCGGCGCTGCATTGCCAGCGGCCAGCGGCGCCATCAGGGCGAGCTGTTGCGTTTCGTGGTCGACCCTGCGGGGCACCTGATACCCGATCTCGGCCGGTCGCTGGCCGGTCGTGGTCTCTGGATTGAGTGCTCGCGGCCCGTGTTGCAGGGTGCCATCAAGGGGAATCTCTTTGCCCGTGCGGCGCGGCGGGATGTTGTGGTGGCCACTGATCTGCCAGCGCGTGTCGAGCAGGGGCTTGTGGGGCGTCTGCTGGCGACACTGGCTGGCCAGCGTTACCGGGATGGTGCCGGTGGATCGGTGCCGGACGGGAAGACGTTCCTGTTCCCGCCACGCGGGGTCGAGGGTGCCGGAGAGACCATTGCGACAGCGGTGACGGTGTATCGGTGCCTTGAGCAGGACGAGCTGGACGTGATCAGCCACGGGTCGGGTCAATTCGGCATCGTGGTGCCGGAAGGTGGAATTGCCGGGAGAATTCGTTTAGAAGCGGAGCGCCTGTTGCGCTTTCGTGTGCCAGACAGCGAGGCACGCCCGGTCGCCGGACCGCATTGATCCCAGGAACTGAGGGGTATGAAGACAGCATGGATGGCAAGACTCTGAAAGCCAACCCGAATGCACCGGGCTACCGGACACCTCAGGCTCGCAAGGGTGGGATCATGGCGGGTCCGGACCGGCGCGTGGTCGTTTCCACCCGTGATGGGAGTCTGAAACCCCGGGGGACTGTCAAGCCCCGCACGCCGCCGCCTGGCCCGAGGCCCACAGGGGTGGAACGGCCCACCACTCCGGGCAAGACGCTGTCCGAGACCGAGGCCCGGCGCCTGCGGGAACTGGTCAGGAACCAGCAGAAGAAGCTCAGTGCGGATGCCGAACGGCTCCGTCGGGAAGAGGAAGCCGATGCCATCCGGCGCCAGCGGGATGCCGATGAGCGCATCCGGGCCGCCGAGGCCTCCAGATTGCGGGAAGCGACCGAGCGTCAGGCGCTGGAAGATGTCGTGGAACGCGAGGCCCTGGAAGCGGAACAGCAGCGCGCCCGTGAGATGAAGCGGGCCGAGGTCCTCAAGGAAGCCGTCAACAAACTGCGCGGTGGCGAACAGGACAATGATGAGAAGGGTCGTGGTGAGACAAGACCGGGCAAGGTCAGGAACCGCCGCAACCGGGACACGGAATCGGACGTCACGAACCGCCGGCGATCCTATGGTGCGCGTCGGGACAGCAAGAAGGTCAACATCAACAAGGCACTCGAGGAGGAGCACCAGCGCTCCCACGCCGCCTTCCGTCGGCAGCAGCTCAAGCGGCGCAAGGCCGCCGAGGAGGGGCCCGTGGTCCGGGAAAAAGTGATCCGGGATGTCCAGTTGCCCGAGACGATTGTCGTGCAGGAACTGGCCAACCGGATGGCTGAACGCGTGTCCGAGGTTGTCAAGGCGCTCATGGAGGCCGGCGTTGCGGCCACGCAGAACCAGTCCATTGATGCCGATACGGCTGAAATCATCATCCGTGATTTCGGCCACAATGTCATCCGGGTGGCGGACTCGGATGTGGAGCATGCCATCGAAACCACCGAGGACAGGATCGAGGACATGCGGCCACGCCCACCGGTGGTCACCGTCATGGGCCATGTGGATCATGGCAAGACATCCCTGCTTGACCAGATCCGGAATTCCAAGACGGCCGCAGGGGAGGCCGGCGGGATCACCCAGCATATCGGTGCCTACCAGGTCGAGACCGCCAGGGGACAGACCATCACCTTCATCGACACGCCCGGTCATGCGGCGTTTTCGGAAATGCGGGCACGCGGTGCCAATGTCACCGATATCGTCATCCTGGTCGTGGCGGCCGATGACTCGGTGATGCCGCAGACCATTGAGGCCATCAATCATGCCCGGGCGGCTGCGGTTCCCATGATCGTGGCCATCAACAAGTGCGACCGGCCCGATGCCGATCCGGATCGGGTCCGTGAGACCCTCCTGCGCCATGAGGTGGTGGTGGAGAAGTATTCCGGAGACGTGGTCGATGTCGAAGTTTCTGCCCTGACGGGCGATGGCATCGATGACCTGCTCGAGATGATTGCCCTGCAGGCTGAACTGCTCGATCTCAAGGCCAATCCCGACCGTGCGGCCGAGGGCACGGTGGTGGAAGCCCGCCTTGATGTCGGCCGGGGTCCGGTGGCCACGGTCCTCGTCCAGAAGGGCGTTCTGCGCAAGGGTGATGTCTTTGTGGTGGGTGAACAGTGGGGCAAGGTCCGGGCATTGATCAACGACCGGGAGCAGCAGATCAAGTCAGCGACCCTGTCAGTGCCGGTGGAAGTGTTGGGGCTGAATGCCCCGCCGCTGGCCGGCGACATCCTGAATGTTGTTGACAGCGAGTCCCAGGCCCGGGAGATCTCCGAGTACCGCCAGACGCTGAGCAAGACCAAGCAGTCGGCCGCCGGTGCCCTGGCCAATCTCGAGAACATCATGCGTATCCAGGATGGTGTCGAACAGGCGGTCACCAAGGATCTCTGCGTGGTGGTCAAGACCGATGTCCAGGGCTCGGCCGAAGCCATCACCCAGGCTCTGGGGTCCATTGGCAACGAGGAGGTGCAGGTCCGGGTCCTGCATGCCGGTGTCGGTGCGATCACGGAGACGGACATCTCGCTGGCGGAATCCTCGTCCGCCCAGGTCCTTGGTTTCAATGTGCGGGCCAACACACCGGCTCGGCAGGCGGCCAACCAGAAGGGGATCGATGTCCGCTACTACTCGGTCATCTACCGGCTGGTCGATGACATCAGGGAACTCGCCTCCGGCCTGCTTGACCTCAGGGTTGACGAGGTCCATCTCGGCAACGCCGAAATCCTGCAGACCTTCAAGATCACCAATGTCGGCCTGGTGGCCGGTTGCCGGGTCACCGACGGGGTTGCCAGGCGTGCGTCGTCCGTGCGCCTGCTCCGTGACAATATCGTCATCCATGAAGGTCGGCTGAAATCGCTCAAGCGATTCCAGGACGAGGTTTCCGAGGTACAGACCGGCCAGGAATGTGGCATGTCATTCGAGAACCACTCGGACCTGCGCCAGGGAGACACCATCGAGATCTTCGATCGGGTTGAAGTCGAACAGACGCTCTGAAACCCCGGCATCACCCGCGCGGGCCCGGACGTCCGGACCGGCGTTGCCGCTTGAGGATCACGTAATACGCCCCCTGGCCGCCATGGGTGCCATGGGCATGTTCAAAATGGGTCACAAGACCGGCCAGCTCGCCGTGAGTCAGCATTTCGGCCACCCGGCGGTTCAGGATTCCGTCCGTGCTACCACCGCGTCGCCCCTTGCCGGGAATGACCAGCACGAGTCGTGACCCCCGGTTGTGCTGGGCCAGGAGAAACCGATGCACAAGGCGGTCGGCCTCATCGCGCCCATGGCCATGGAGATCGAGATGGGCCTCGGGAGTCCATTGCCCGGACCGCAACCGGCGGAAATCGGCGCGAGTGAGTGTTCCGGGCCCGGGTTGACGCATTGGGGAGACCGCCGCATGCGGCCGCGTCCCGGTCTCGGAATCAGGGCCCGTCTCCACGTCGCCAGGGTCCTTGAGCCACTGTTGCCAGGCAGCCTGATCGGTCGCGCTCAACCCGGCTGACTCCGTGTCCCGCTTGCGCTGCGATTGCGTGGTGCCCAGAAATTCCTGCCAGGCCCGCTGATCGTCGGTGGTCAGGGATGCCCCGGAAGGGGTTTTGCGCGGGTCCTGACCCTCCGGCATGCCATGCCCCCACGGATTGTCTGCCAATGATCCGACCGACGGCTGGACCCGGCTGGCTCAGGATCCGGTGGCGATCAGGACCCAGTTCGGATCGTCCGAGTTCATCTGCCGGGTAAAGATCCAGACATCCCGCTGACGCTTGGCGTTGGTGTTGCTCCCCTCGATCACCGCCCCCTCGTCATCGAGGACATAGGACAGGAGTTCGGACAGGAACTCAACCTCGATCTCGGCCCGGTGACTGGTGGAATCGTACCTGGCCTCCTTGATGGCATTCTTGAGCAGGGCGACAAATTCCATGTGGGCCTTGGTGGACTCGTCGCGTTGCGCCACGGTCTGCTGGAAGGTCCGGAAGACTTCCTCCGAC
The DNA here is from genome assembly GCA_965215545.1 of Paracoccaceae bacterium. Classification (GTDB taxonomy): domain Bacteria; phylum Pseudomonadota; class Alphaproteobacteria; order Rhodobacterales; family Rhodobacteraceae; genus MPNP01. The sequence goes on along the minus strand of OZ244066.1, from coordinate 1,119,157 downwards.
AGGAAGGGCTCCAGCACATCCACGTCACCGGTGGCAAAGGATGTCAGGATCCATTCATAGGCCTTGCCGGCACCATCGACGAACTCACGAATGCTGAATGTCCGGTCCGTGTCCTGCATCGCCTGCAGGGCCCTGGCGGCATCCGAGTCCCTGTCGACGTGTTCGAGGATTTCCGCATCGATGTCAGGATCCTCCGCTGCGACAACCCGTCCAGGCTGGTCGATGGTGATTCCTCGCTGGACCTTGTTGCTGCGACCTTCAAAACCATTCCGCGTCCCCAGAACATTCCGCAGGCGAAAAAACAGGTAGAGCGCGATGGCTCCGAGGATGAGGAGTTGCGTAATCGGTGACATTTGTCGTTAGCTCACATATTCGGACGTGACCGGACACTATCCGAATTCCGGACAGCATTGCAAAACACTATCATCGGGCCCCGGCCCGGCTCCAGAGACCCTGCCATGATCATTCCCCTCATCCTGTTCCTCTTGCTTGACGGCGCCCTCTATGCCGCGGCAGCCTCGATTGCCGGGATCGGCCCTGTTCTCATCCTTGGCCTTGCCACAACCCTGGGCGGCATTGTTCTCCTGCGCATCCAGACCGGTCCCTCGCTTGCCAGGCTCATGGCCACGCTCCGGAACGGCGGTCATCTCGACCGGGCCATCCTGATGGTGGCACGGGTGCTGATCGGCGGGATCCTGTTGATCATGCCGGGATTACTCACCGACATCTTCGGCTTTCTCATCGTTCTGCCTGTCATCGGTCCGGCAGTCTGTCGGGCCATGGTCCCGGTGCTGCGGTCCATCGTCGCCCGCCCAGGTGCGCGGGCAGCCACGGACCCGACCGTGATCGATGCGGACTCCCGAACCCTCACCGAGGACCCGACGGAACCCGGACCGCCTCGACCGATCGCGTGATCCGGGCCCGCACTCGGCGCAAGATCCGCCTCATCGCGTTTTCTGCCTGCCGAGGAAATCCCTGAACTTCTTGAAGAGACCTGCCTCGTCATCGGTGTCTTCGCTGCCGCGCAGGGCTTCGAACTGGGCCAGGAGATCCTGTTGTTCGGGACTGAGGTTGGCCGGAGTCTGGACAAAGAGCTCGACGATCATGTCACCCCGGACATGGCCGGTGTTCAGTTTGGGCATTCCCCTGCCGGATAGGCGCAGCCGCTTGTGGGTCTGGCTGCCTGCAGGGATCTTGACCCGGATCTGGCCACCATCGATCGTCGGTATGTTCTCCTCGCCGCCCAGCGCGGCCCGGGTCATTGACACCGGGACCTGGCAGTAGAGATTGGCCCCCTCGCGGACGAAGATCTCATGTTCAAGAACCGTCAGGTTGATGTGGATGTCGCCGGGGGGTCGCCCGGGACCCGAAGGTGGACCCCGACCCGGCAGCCGGAGAGTCACCCCGGTATCCACCCCGGGCGGGACATCCACCTCGATGGTCTGGGTCACGCTGACCCTGCCATTGCCCTCGCATATGCGGCAGGGGTTCCGGATCAGCTTGCCCGACCCGCCACAGGTGTGGCACTGGGACTGCATCGAGAGAAATCCCCGGGAAAACTGGACCCGACCGGTGCCGCCACAGGTCCCGCATTCAAGGGGCACCTGCCCCCTGTCCGTCCCACGCCCCTTGCAGGCCTCGCAGGCCTTGTGCGAGGGGATCTCGAGACGTTTTTTCATGCCATGGTAGGCATCCTCGAGACTGATGTTGAGGCTGTAGCTGTAATTGGTGGCACCCTGCGCCTTGCGGCCGAGGCCAAAGAAGTCGCTGAACGGCCCCTCAAAGAGATCGGACAGGTCGCTGAACCCGCCTGATGAAAAATCAAACCCTCCCATGCCACCGGCCGCCTGCGGCCCCTCGTGACCGAAGCGGTTGTACATCTCGCGCTTGTCGGTGTCCTTCAGGGTTTCATAGGCCTCGTTGACCGCCTTGAATTCGGCATCGGCGGCGGGGTTATCGGGATTCCTGTCGGGGTGGAGTTTCTTGGCCTTGCGGTGGTAGGCGTGCTTGATGTCCTTGTCCGACGCGTCACGCCCGACCCCCAGAACATCATAATAACAGCGCTTTGACATGGCAGTTCAGGATCCGGTGCTCACGACCGACCGGTGGTGCGTCCCGGTGCCCACCGGTCGGGCATGCCAATCATGCGGGATTACTTCCTGTCTCCCTCGACATCCTCGAACTCCGCATCGACAACCTCATCACCATCCCCGGCCTCCGCCTTCTCGGACTTGGCCGAACCCGTATCAGCCCCATCCCCGGCCTCCGCCTGCTGGCTCTCATACATGGCCTGGCCGAGTTTCATGCTGGCATCGGTCAGGTTGCGCATGCCCGACCGGATCTTCTCGACATCCTCGCCCTTCATGCTGTCCTCAAGCGAACTGATGGCCAGTTCGATGGCTTCCACGGTCGATGGATCCACCTTGTCACCATACTCCTCGATGGAGGAGCGGGTGGAGTGGATCGTGGCCTCGGCATTGTTCCGGGCTTCGATCAGCTCCCGTCGCCGCCGGTCGGCCTCGGCATTCTCCTCGGCCTCGGTGACCATCCGGTTGATGTCATCCTCGGACAGGCCGCCATCCGACTGGATCGTGATGGAGGTTTTCTTTTCCGTGGCCTTGTCCATGGCTGTGACCGAGGTGATGCCGTTGGCATCGATATCGAATGTGACCTCGATCTGTGGCATCCCGCGCGGGGCCGGAATGATGTCGCCGAGCATGAACTCGCCGAGCAGTTTGTTGTCCTCAGCCAGTTCGCGCTCGCCCTGGAAGACCCGGATGGAGACCGAGGGCTGGTTGTCCGCCGCCGTCGAAAAGATCTGGGACTTCTTGGTCGGGATGGTCGTGTTGCGATCGATCAGCCGGGTAAAGACCCCACCCAGGGTCTCGATGCCCAGTGACAGCGGGGTGACATCAAGCAGGACAATATCATCAACCTCACCGCTGAGCACACCGCCCTGAATGGCGGCACCCATGGCCACAACCTCGTCGGGATTGACCCCCCGGCAGGGTTCCCTGCCAAAGAAGTCGCTGACTTCCTTGATCACCAGGGGCATCCGCGTCATGCCACCGGCCAGCACGATCTCATCGACATCCCCCGCCTTGAGACCGGCATCCTTCAGGGCCGACTTGCAGGGCTCGAGCGTCCGGCGGATCAGTTTGCCCACCAGGCTTTCCAGTTTGGCCCGGGTCAGTTTGAGAACCAGATGCAGCGGCAGTTTGTCGGGACTCATGGTGATGAAGGGCAGGTTGATCTCCGTCTCCATGCTCGACGACAGTTCGACCTTGGCGTTCTCGGCCGCTTCCTTGAGCCGCTGCAGGGCGATGGTGTCCTTGGTCAGGTCCATGTCATTCTGCTTCTTGAACTCGTCGGCCAGGTAGCGGACAATCTCCATGTCGAAATCCTCACCGCCGAGGAACGTATCGCCATTGGTGGACTTGACCTCGAAGAGACCGTCGTCGATCTCGATGATGGTGATGTCAAAGGTGCCGCCACCGAGGTCATAGACGGCGATTGTCTTCGTGGCCTTCTTGTCCAGCCCGTAAGCGAGGGCTGCCGCCGTCGGTTCGTTGATGATCCGCAGCACATCGAGTCCGGCGATCTTGCCGGCATCCTTGGTGGCCTGGCGCTGCGCATCGTTGAAATACGCCGGGACCGTGATCACGGCATCGGAGACCTTCTCGCCGAGGTAGTTTTCGGCGGCTTCCTTCATCTTCTGCAGGATCAGGGCCGAAATCTGCTGTGGTGAATGCTTTTCGTCATTGACCCGGGTTGCCACCCAGGCATCACCATTGCCCCCATCCACAATCGAGTAGGCCAGTGTCTCCTTGTTCTTGGCCAGGTACTCGTCGTCAAAGCGCCGTCCGATGAGGCGCTTGACGGCATAGACCGTGTTTTCCGAGTTGCTGACCGCCTGGCGTTTGGCGGCCTGTCCAACCAGCGTTTCCTTGTCGGTATAGCCGACGATCGAGGGCGTTGTTCGCGCGCCCTCGGCGTTCTCGATCACCTTGGGATCCACCCCTTCCATCACTGCAACGCATGAATTCGTGGTGCCAAGGTCAATACCAATCACTTTGCCCATGATGTTCGTCCCGAATAAAGTGTCGAATAAAGAATTGTGTGCATTTCCCAGTGCCGTGTCGGGGAGACACCCCCCGATCCCGTTGCTGCCGGGATCAATTCGCTCAATATATAGGAACAGCCCGATGCGTCTTCAAGTTGCGCCCACGAACTCGGCACGCTCCCACCAGACCCCCTGCCCGCCATGACTCCCGCCCCGACCGAACAGATCCGGGGCGTGCATATCCATCGCGGTCTGCTCGCAGCCCCGTCCCAGGAGACGCTTGTGGTGGCCATCGACCGCATCATCACCCAGGCACCGCTGTTTTCGCCCATCACGCGCTTCGGCCACCCCATGTCAGTGCGCATGACCTCGGCCGGATGCTACGGCTGGTTCTCGGACCGCGCCGGCTATCGCTACATCGACCATCATCCCGACGGCACACCCTGGCCCGCCATTCCGCCTTGCGTGCTGGCCCTCTGGCATCGGATGGTCCCGGGCAATCGGGATCCTGAATGCTGCCTGATCAATGTCTATGGTCCCAACAGTCGCATGGGTCTGCACCGTGACTGTGATGAAGCCGATGAGTCCTGGCCGGTGGTGTCCCTCTCCCTCGGTGACAGTGCCCTGTTTCGCATCGGCAACCTGACCCGGGGTGGTCCGACCCGGTCGGTCTGGCTGCATTCCGGTGATGTGGTGATCCTCGGTGGCGAGGCGAGGCAGATCTATCACGGGATTGATCGGACCCGTCACAAAAGCTCGGCACTCCTGCCGGACGGGGGCCGCATCAACCTGACCCTGCGGGTCGTCGACTGACATGCGGTCCCCGCGCCCCGATCATGGACAGCCTCAGGCAAATCCCCTATGTCTCCGACGACCGCTGCATGGACATGCTCATGAATTACGCTGACCTCCACGAAACCATGCTGTCTCTGACCCTGATCGCCGGCTATCGGGCCCTTGTGGCCTTCCAGACCGGGGATTTCACCCAGTCCCGCAAGTCTGACAACAGCATCGTGACCTCGGCGGATCTCGAGGCGAACCGGATCATCACCGAGGGTCTGAACCGCAAGTTTCCCGCGATTCCCGTCATCAGCGAAGAGGGAACCAATCACACGCCGCCTGCCGGGGGGACCTTCTTTCTCGTTGACCCCATCGATGGCACGAACGGTTTTGCATCCGGCCAACCCGAATTCACGATCAACATTGCCTATGTCGAGGACAATGTGCCCAGCATGGGTGTGGTCTATGCTCCGGCTGTCGGCTCCCTCTGTCACAACGATGCCGCCGGTGCGGTCTATGGTCTCAGGACGCCCAATCTCGCCGAACTGATCCTCAACCGCACCACCCCGCTGACCCGGGTCCCGGCCAACCCGGATGCCGCCCGCGCCATCGTCTCCCGCTCCCCCCAACAGGGTGCCATCGAACTGGCCATGCTCGATGGTCACGCGGTGGCCGGCCATCTCAAGGCCTCATCCTCACTGAAATTCAACATGCTTGTCGCCGGCCATGCTGACATCTACCCACGCAAGATGGAGTCCAACGAATGGGATACGGCCGCCGGCCATGCCATTCTGCTTGCCAGCGGTGGCTGCGTGCAGACCGTGGACGGTACCCCCCTTACCTGTGGCAAGCCGGGGTTGCGCAATCCCGGCTTCATCGCCCTGGCCCATGGCATGGCGCCCATCTGATGTCAGTCACGATCATCCTGCCGATGCGCTATGGTTCCACGCGCTTTCCCGGCAAGGCTCTGGCCCAGCTTGCAGGGGTCAACGGCACCCGGAAAACCCTCATCCACCGCTGCTGGGAAGCCGCCAATCAGGTTGCGGGCATCGCGCGGGTCATCGTGGCCACCGATGATGAACGTGTGGCCGACGAGGTGTCAGGATTTGGCGGTCAGTCGCTCATGACCTCGCTTGACTGCCGGAATGGCACCGAGCGCTGTGCCGAAGCGGTCAAGCGCCTTGGCATTGCCGATGGTCTGATTGTCAACCTGCAGGGCGACGCTCCCCTGACACCACCCTGGTTCATCGAGGAGCTGATCCGCGTCGCCCGGGATCCTGGTGATTTCGAAGTCCTCACCCCGGTCATTCGCTGCGACGCCGATACCCACACATCATTGATCAACGACCGCCGGACCGGCCGGGCAGGGGCCACGACCGTCGTGTTCGACACCCGCATGCGGGCCCTGTACTTTTCCAAGGAAATCATTCCCTTCACCAAGCACGCCACCATCCGATCCATCAATGTGTTCCACCATGTGGGGGTCTATCTCTACACGCCCGATGCCCTGGACTGGTACAGCCGCCACGAACCGGGCCAGCTGGAACTGACCGAGGGACTCGAGCAGCTGCGCTACCTCGAATCCGGTTTCGAGATCGCCTGTGTCCCGGTCACAACCCGGGGCCGCACCTTCTGGGAACTCAACAATCCCTCGGACATCCCCCTCATTGAATCCTGCCTGCGCGACCAGTCAATCGATTGATGCCGCCCCTCCCGCTTTACCAGGATTCCGCAAGGGGATATTCCATTTGATGTTGAAACGCACCAGAGCGGTTCCGCCGGTTATGGAGTCTCTGCGGCCCGACCCAACCGAGTCAAGGTGACGGTGTTGCCGGTGGCAGACGAGGACCTCATCGAGGAGAGGAAGCTGCTGGTCGGCGCTGCGACACCGGAAGTCTATTCTTGTCTCGAGCCTGCCCGCTTGCGTCCACCGCAACTCCATCTTGGCATGGTACCAGCGCTTGCCAGTCCGACAGGTCTGCCGCACGACATTGTGCATCGATGCAATGACGGTGGTACTTGCGCGTGACTGGCCCAGCCCCGCAGTCCGGCCCAGGGTAAGGATCTCATCGAGGCCCTCGAGAATGGAGCAGGCCCCATCCAGAGCACCGCCTTCAAAGCGGCGGGCGAAGGTGCGCAGCAGCTGCGCTCGCGGCATGGGGTCCTGCATGCGGGCCTGCTGCAAGTCGAGGCATCGGGCTTTCGCCTTTTCTCGATAGACGGGATTGGTGCGCACGCGATCTCGATGGCGAGCGTTCTCGCTCTCGCGGCAGGCCGGGTCCTCCGGCAGGAACTCTTTGCCGGACCGACCTTGATCGCCTTGGTCCGGCTGATGGCCAATGACTGCGAGAGACTCATCAACAGGCCCGACCCCCCCCAATGGCATTAACTTAGATTATGGTTTTATCTTGTGTGGGAATTATCCAGCTAATGTCGATATAAAAATCTGATTATGATTGATTTTCAAGTTTTATCCTGTCCATGACATTCGGGACTTGACTCGATTTGAGCGATCCTGTATCCCTTTCCTGATCGATTTTCTGGAGATGCAGTGATGGCCTTTGACCCCCAGACCTTCAAGGCGCTGACGTTTTTTGGCAAGCGGTTCACGGCCCGGCGGATCGACCAGATCCAGTCGATCCTTGCCAGCAATGCCGGGATCAGCCGCACCCGACTGGCGACGCGCGTCGCCGAGGCGCTCCAGTGGCGCAATCCCGATGGCCGCCCGAAGTTCCGCGCCTGTCTCGGCGCCCTCGAGCGTCTGGAGGCGCTCGGGGTCCTGACCCTGCCGGTCAATCGTGTGAAGACACGGGCGTCTGGCCTGGACGCGGTGCATCGGCGTCTGGCGATCCGGAAGACGCCGGTGACCGCGGTGCTGGCGGATCTTCAGCCGATCACGCTCCAGCGGGTGGTGCGTCCCGAGGCGGCAAAGATCTGGAACGCGTCGGTCGACTGTCATCACTACCTCGGCTACAAGCATCCGTTCGGCGGCCAGATGAAGTACTTCATCCGGGATGGTCAGCAGCGGATCCTGGGATGCCTGTTGTTCGAGGCGATCACCCGCAATCTCCGCTGCCGGGACGACCGGATCGGCTGGAGCAACGCCCAGAAGAACAGGACGCGGCATCGGGTGGTGGTCAATTCCCGCTTCGTGATCTTCGACGGGGTGCGGGTGCCCAACCTCGCCTCGACCGCCCTGGGCCTCGCCGCCCGGCAGCTGGCCGATGACTGGGAGCAGAAATACCAGTACCGCCCGGTCCTGATCGAGACCTTTGTCGATACCGCCCGCTTTTCCGGCAGTGCCTACAAGGCGGCCGGCTGGCAGCGCATCGGGTCCACCCAGCCCCGGACGAACAAGTCCCGAAAGGATGTCTACTGGAAGCCACTGACCCCTGATTTCCAAAAGATCCTGCGCAAGGACCCCATGCCGCCGGCCCCGCCGACCGCCCGCCAGAATCTCCGGGCCGGCGCGGCGATCGATGACACCATCACCCGGCCCTGGCAGGCGCTCGTCACCGCCGCCGCCCGCGTGGCCGCGGACTATGACGTCCAATGGCAGTCCCGCCGCCGGGCGATCAACAGCCTGCTGATCCTGCTCTTCGTCTATCGCCTGGTGATCGCGCCCAACCGGCAGGGCTATGCCATCACCGTGTCACAGCTCTGGCGCCAGTGCCAGACCTACGACGTCCCGCTGTACCAGGCCAGGCCGGTCTCGGCCGCCGCCATGTGCAAGGCCCGCGACAAGCTCGACCCGCAGGCCTTCCGGGACGTGCACGCCGCCGTTCTCGAATCCTTCGAAGCCACCGCAACGCTCTGGAACGGGCACCGGGTGTTCGCCGTCGATGGCAGCAAGTTCAACCTGCCCAAGACCCTGCAGCCGGACGGTTTCAAACGACCGTCCCCCAATGCTGCTTATCCGCAGGGTCTGGTCAGCTGTCTGTACCGATTGCAGGACAAGATCCCCCATGACGTGGCACTCGCACCCGGTGGCGATGAACGGGCCCTGGCCCGGCATCACAGCCGTCTGTTACAACCCGAGGACATCGTGGTCTACGACCGGGGGTATTTCTCCCGTGCCCTGCTCGCGCATCATGTCGATCAGGACCTCCACGCCGTCTTCCGCATCCGCCGCAAGGCGGACACCCAGGTGGACCGGATCCTCCAAAGCACCCGTCCCGAGACCGTGCTCACCCTCAAGCCCCGCAAGGTCGACCCCGCACCCCGCACCGTGCGGGTGGTCAAGGCCCCCGACTCCGACTGGGTCCTGCTCACCACACTCCTTGATGACACACGCTATCCCGGTCCCGCTCTCGCCGATCTCTACCATCAGCGCTGGTCCATCGAGGAACTCTACAAGACCATCAAACAGACCCTCGCCATGGAAGCCTTTCATGCGCAAGGGCTCCGAGGTGTGCAGCAGGAACTCATCGCGGGGATGACGCTCATCGCCCTCGCACGGCGGATGTCACAGGACTGCGAGACGCTCATCAACGGACCCGGCCACCGAAACAGACGCGGCGGTCTTCGCGCCAACCAGAAGAACGCACTCCCTGTCGTCTACAACGGTTTCGAAGAGATGCTCCTCAGCGTCACCACAAGCTGTGCCACCTTCGTCCGCACCGCCATCGCCCGCATCGCCGACTGCATGCAACCGGATCGCCCCCACCGGTCCTGTCATCGGGTCTCCCAGCAACCGATCGGCAAATGGAAACCGCCCAAACCGTCCTGATTCCCGCCGGAACAACCCCCTTTCCAGGGCCTTGCTTAAGTTAATACCCTCAAAAAATTAAGTTAATGCCATTGCCCCCCCCCCTTCATAAGAGAGGCGGTCTCCCGGCCAACCAGACGAATGCCTTCTCTGCCGTTCATGACGGGCTCGAGGCGATGCTCCTTGGCTTTGCAACGAGCTGTTCCGCCGGACTCCGCCTCCCGCTTGAATCCTTCCGCCTCCTTCTGCTAAGGGCGTTCCTGCTATCAATCGAGACTCGGCCTCTGTGCCGGGTCACCTGCTGAATACGCCTGACCCGGTACGGGAGTAGCTGCCCGGCACCTTGGCCAATAAGCAGGAACAATCCTTTTCTCGATTGATAGCAACGGCCCGGCGACCCGCCGGTGCCTCGGTCTGTTCGAGGAGGATTCCCCGTGTGCTATCGACGCTGCGTGATGCCACCCCTGTCCGCCTTGGAGCATGCAGGGGCGACTATTGAATGACCACCACCAACGACCACAGCGTCACCGTCCGCATCCCCGCCACGCACTACCGACTGTATGAGTTGCTCTCGCGTCTCAACGGCATGGCGATCGCAGACGTGATCGCCACTGCGGCCGAACACGGCATCCAGGACCTGATTGGGCAGACCGTGCCGGCGCTGGATTCTGGCCCAGGTCAATCTCCGCAGCCGAGTATGGCCACAGCCGATTTGGGCGGAAAACTGTCCTAAGGACTTGGTCGGCAATGCTTTTGCACAGGCACCTTGTGAAGAATTCACGAAAGCTGCGGTGGCGGCTGAAACCGAAATCGGTACCGCTTCATTGGCTCGCGGGCCGCCCGAATTTTGGCGATGACATCAATCCATACCTGTTTCAGGCTTTGGGAACGGGTATCAACGTGCGGCTAGCACAGCAGACCGAGCCGCACTTTCTGGGAATGGGCAGTGTCTTAGGGAACGCCAATGCCCAGTCGGTCGTGTTGGGGTCTGGATTCATCTCGCCAGAAAATCGGCTGGAGTTGCCGGAATACAAGAAAATTGTTGTGGTGCGCGGCCAATACTCCCTCCAGGACCTGCAGCTGTCCGACCCCGAGATCTTGCTGGGCGATCCAATGATCCTTTGCCATCGGCTTCTTGAGAGGCCGTTGAAGAGGGATATTAGGGTTGGCCTAGTATACCATCGTCATTGAATTGATGGATACAGCGACGTCAGCTTGATCCGGGCATCCTCGGTCCGGAACCGCCAGCACACCGGTGTCCTGTCGGCATTGCGCCGGGCCTGCCAGGCCGCCACCTCCCGCACCAGCGTCGCCCGGTCGGGGATCCGACGATTGAGGCACTGGCGGGACAGGACATTGATCTCGATCTCCGCCATGTTCAGCCAGCTGCCGTGTTTCGGTGTGTGATGGATCTCGAAGCGCTCGGCCAGGCGGCGGGCCTCGGCCGGCGGGAAGGTGTCGTAGAGTGTCGACAGGGTGTGGGTGTTGAGGTTGTCCATCACCAGCACGATCGTCTTGTCGGGGAAATGGGTGTCGGCGAGGTCCCTGAGGACATGGGCAAAGTCCTGCCGGGTCCTGCGGTCCGTGACCTTGACATGCCGCCAGCCCGCCAGGGGTGCGGTCAGCATGAAGAGGTTGGCCGTGCCGTTGCGCTCGTATTCGAAGTCGTAGGCGGCGGGCTGGCCCGGGGCGGTGGGCAGGGGCGTGCGGGTCTCCCTGGTCTGCTGGCGGGAGGTCTCATCGAGGCAGACCAGCACTTCATCGCTGGCGAAGTCCCGACTGTAGGTTTCCAGCACATCCTCCATGGCACAGACGAAGTCGGCACTCGACTTGGGGGGAATGCACCAGCATTGGCTCAGCCAGGGCTTGAGACTGTTTTTTTGAGCGTCTTGTGGACGGTGGAGCGGGAGATGGTGTCCACGACCTTGAGGGCCACCAGCCGGTCGGCCAGCAGCTGCAGCGTCCACTGGGCCTGGCCTGCGGGTGGCTGTGAACAAGCGAGCATGGTCAGCGTTGCCTCGCCCGCCCCATCCAGGCGACGCGCCTTGCGGTTGACCTGCACCTTGCGTTCAAGAGCGGCGTCGACGCCGTCCAGCACACACTGCTTGCGCACCCGTTCTACCGTTGCCGTCCCGACACCGAGGACATCGGCAATGTCGGCATCCCTGCGACGCCCTCCCGTGCGGTCGGTGTCGGCCAGGAGGAGGATATGGGCCCGCTTGCGGCGTTCCTTTGACCCCTTGCCGCTGTCGATGATCGCCTGGAGTTGGGTGCGCTCGTCGGTTGCCAGTGTCACCCTGTAGATCTTGCGGCCTGCTGTGACGGGTGGCGCCGCTTGGGTCGTCGTGTTGTCTGCTGTCATGGGTCCCTGCCTTTGGTTGTCTGTCTGCCCCGATGGGCCGCCCCGCGGCGGCCCATCGGGGCGACGTGTGCTTGATTGGGGCCGCGATTAGACGAGATCGTCACGGATTGGAAGCGTGCGGGCCATCAAATGGCATCAATTCGATGACGACGGGATACTAGTGCCGCATGAACAGAATGCGTCGCTGTACAAGGCAAAATATTCAAGACGATTCCGGGTCATTGATCCCCGGAAAGCGCCGCTACGAGTTATGAACGAGGTGGTGCGATGCCAAGCTGTGATTTCCCAATCCCTGCACGGTCTGATCGTTGCGGACGCCATGGAGATTCCGAATGTCTGGCTGGAGCCGACACGCGCCATGGTGGGCGGACCGTACAAGTTTCACGATTATTTCACGACCGTGTCGGGGGACACCGCGTCCTTCCCGTTAGCCCGCCTCGATGATGAGGACCCGCCACGCTCGGCTTATGGTGTGCGTCAGTATCGGTTTGACAAGGATCAGTTGCTGACTGCGCTCGTGTCCGCGATCCGGACCGGAATCTGATTATCGTTCCGTCACAATCCATGCCTGATGTGAGGGGGCTCTCTTGATGATCCCGTGCTTTGTCATTTCCCTCCCCGACTGCACAAGGCGTCGAAGGACAGTAGGGAAAGCCTTGACCGCTCTTGGCATTGACTTCGCGTTCTTCAATGCGGTGGATGGCCGGCACGGGCTCGATCCCGTTCAGGAAGGCCGGATTGATCGTGGCGCAAGCCGGAGAGCGGGGCGGGCTTTGACAAATGCCGAGTTCGCGTGCGCCTTGTCTCACATTGGGGTTTATGAGCGGGTTGTGGCCAGCGACATCCCCTGTGCTCTGATTCTTGAAGATGATGCCGTCCCCGGGCCCCCGCTGCTGGAGTTTCTGGCGGCCCGCCACTGGCAGGATGCCGACCTGATCCAACTGTACCATTCACCGTCATCCTATGTCCAAAGACGGGGAACAAAGACTCTTTTTCAAGATTATGTGTCCTATCTCAACGCGCCTCACATGCGGAATCCCGGAGCGGTGGGCTACACGATTTCGTACCAGGGAGCCAAACACATTGTTGCGAATGCCGTGCCTGTGTGCAGCGAAGCCGACTGGCCGGACTGTGTTGTCAGGGATCTGGCCGCCAAGAACGCATTCCGTTGTGTTCATCCACCGCTTGTTGGGCATCAATCCGATTTTGAATCGATTATCGGCACCCATGGCCGAGGGCATAACAAAGAACGTCACCGGGTTCTGGGCGTGTATGCCCCGCCCCTTCGGAAGATGCTGCGGTCCTGGAGGTGTGCACCTTACAAGATGATCCACAAACGCCTGCCGAGACCAATAGTGGAGACAGGACCCAAAACCGCCCAATCAATTCCGCCCCCTGCATCATGATTCACGCCCACATCCTGACATACCATCCTCAACTGTATTTCACCCGACAGGCCCCGGGGGGCCGGGCCCAATGGGAGGATGTCGCCTTCACCTTCGGCCTCACCATTCCGACAGCGGCGGAGGTCCTGATTGTCTATACATTCCGCTTGGGGCTCCGGACCCATCTTCCGCGGGCCCGCTGTGGTTTCGTGGCCGGGGAACCCGATTTCCTGGGCTACTATCCCGACAACTTCCTCAACCAGTTCGGCGCAGTTGTGCTCAGTGGCACGCGCCAACCGCCAACCCGCCGCCTGCCGGGCAACATGGCCCATCCCTGGCACATTGGCATTGATCACGCGGACCCGGACCACGTCATTGCCTATGATGAGATCGCCACGTGGGACATCCCGGCAAAGGACAACCGGATCTCGATTGTCACCTCGAACCTCGCTTCGCTCCCGTATCACCGGACGCGCCTTGCCCTGATTGCCGCGCTTGAGGAGCGCATTCCCGAGCGCATCGTCCGCTACGGTCGAGGCGTTCGGTTCATTGCCGACAAGGCCGAGGGCCTGCTGCCCCACAAGTACCATCTCGTGCTCGAAAACAATGACGAGCCCTGGGGATGGACGGAGAAACTCGCCGACCCCCTGCTCGCTCATTGCTTCCCGTTCTATGTGGGCTGTGCCAACCTTGAGGAACAGTTCCCGGCAGGATCCTTTCTGCGGCTGGATCCCGCCGATCCCGCGGGGGCCATCCGGGCCATGGTGGCCGCAGTGGAGGACGATCTCTGGACCCAGTCCCTGCCGGTCCTGCGGAGGGCCCGGGATCGCATCCTGGGCGAGTACAACATCCTGGCGGTCTTTGCCCGCATGGCCCGGACGCTCGCGGCGCAGCCGGTTGCAGGAGATCCCATCACCCTTCGATCCAGGCGGGGTGTGCGTCCAGCCAGGACAAGCGGTGTCCGTGATTGGCTGAAATTTCTTGGAACCCGGACCCTGCTGGCCATGGATCCCGATTGGGAGAGGCGGCGCTTTGTGCGGAGACCAGCCCGGGGCATGTTATGTCATGCGGACGTCAAATGCGTTGTTCTCGGACACTTGGGATCTCGGGTCCTGATGAAACTTACTCTCCGTTGCGCCGCCACAGCGCCTGAGGATGAGATACCCCCCGATCTGACAATGCTCAGGTCCCTGTCCATTCCGGGCCGGAAACGCCGCCTGTTGGTCTTGGTCCGGACTCATGATTGATTGATGATTGGATTGGTGGCCTTTGCCGATGACCGGTTCAAGGGATCCTTGGAACGGCTGCAAATCCAGGCGCAACGCATGGGCATATTTGATCGGATCGCGATGAATTCGAAAAACGATCTCCCGTCAGATTACTGCTTGCGCCATCACGACCGCCTCAATCCCGAATGTCGTGGGTTTGGCTATTGGTGCTGGAAGCCCCTGGTTGTGCTCCGGGAATTGCATCGCCACCCAGACCTTGAGATCCTGATTTATTGCGATGCCGGCTGCCATCTCTGGCGGGGTGGAAAGCCCCGACTGTACGCCTATCTTCAGGCCCTGCGGCGGTCCCGGCACGCGATCTTGGGCTTTCAGATGGCTTTCATCGAAAAACGGTGGACAAAAGGGGACATGTTTGCGCATCATGGCATCTTCTCCCCCCTGACCCATCCCCACGCCCTTTCCGGGCAGATTTGCGGCGGGATCTGGATGGTCAAGAACTCCCCCTCCATCCGGGCGTTTCTCGAAGAGTGGATTCGGTTGACCGAACAGCAGCCCCACCTGTTTGATGAACAGAACTCCGTGACCCCCAATGCCGCAGACTTCATTGAGCACCGCCACGACCAATCCCATTTCTCACTGTCCGCCAAGAAGATGGGTGCTGTGCTCTTTCCTTATGGGGAAATCTACCCGCAAGATGGTGGCTGGGAAGCACTGAGAGATTGTCCGTTTCATGCCCGCCGGCACAAACACCGCAAACACAATCGATGGACCGATCGAGAGATGCGCTACAGGATCCGTTTGGCCCTCACGATGAATAGGTTCTGGTAGTCGGGATTCGGGGCTGAGTCGGACGGAAAACCGTCACAATTGTAGCGGATTGACCGCTGGGATTTTCTGTTATGGCATGACGTGACTCCTCACAACACCATGACCGCGTTGGGATATGGGCTGTGGTCCCGACGCCGGATCATGTTGATGTATGTATCTTATCGGGTAACCGTTCAAGTTCTTGCCTAGCCGAAAATTCCTGTCCGCCGAGTTTGTTCGTTTGGCACTATGTGCCGCGTCTCCCATCAGTTCACCAACCAAGACGGCTGAAGTCGCGAGTGAGGGACAGTTCACAGGGCAGGCATACTTCCCGTGTCAGGAACGATCGACGATCTTGAGCACTTGACTAACCGGGCCTCCGACCCGACGGCTGCGCTCGCTGAGCGTGAGTCCGCTCTGCCTGGGTTGCGGGGATCTGGTTACCGAACTGCGGAGGACGGTTGTGGTCCAGACCGCCCACATCGCCGAACTGGAGCTCAGTCTTGGGTTCGACATCTCCAACAGCAGCCGACCGCAGAGGAGTCGAGGGCACGCGGGCGGCACACGCCACCACCACCTGCTCCACCCAGGATGCGGTGGCAGTGGCCCCCGTCAAGCACATGGACGAGACCGGTATCTGCGTGGGCGCGGGCCGGGGCGATGGGATACGGGACGTAACCGGGGTCACCGTGCATGACCACTGGCCCAGGCTCGCTGAATTGCCTTTCGGGCCGGTTTGCAACCGATCCGATCTGTTCAGGGCGAACCGGCCCCGCAGCGAGCGTTGCACTTCAGAGTGGCACGGGGGCCGTGAGTTAGGCCTTCAAGTAGCTTTCCAAGGCGTCGAGCTTTTGTCTGGCCCACGGGCCGACGATGGTTTCGGCATGCGATTTCTTCATTGGGGCCTCCCGAGACCCAGGATCTTCAGGCGGCCAGCGACTCAAGAGTGGCCTTTGGCACAACCTGCCTGGGAAATCCGTTCCATTCCACGTCATCGAGACGCCGACCATTGGACTTCGGGCGCAGACCGCCCCACTGCTTGAAGAAGAACTCGACCGCGTCGCGTTGGCAGATGTCACGGAGTCCGCCCGCCCAGTCGGGATGCATGGCCCGCGCCCCCGGACCACTCTCGCCGCCGACAATTGCCCAGGCAATGCCGCGCAGGTCCACCGCCACAATCGGGCCGAGGAGCGGTTCGAACGAGATGAAGCGTGCCGCCGCGTTGATTGCCTTCAGATGCGAGATTCGGTTGACATGCGCCGCCGTCTCGACCGACACGCCGAGCCAGACATGGCGTGGCACCGGCCTGCCGTTGTAGCGCGCTCGGACGTCATTCCGCATGAGGGAACTGCGCTTGGTCAACACCTGGAAGATATGCCAGTCGACCTGTTCCATGACGTCAAAGACACGGTCGATGAAGGCACGGTCAATATTCTTGTGGAACAGGTCGCTCATCGCGTTGACGAAGATCATGCGCGGCTTGTGCCGGCGGGCGGGGTGTTCAAGCCGTGACGGCCAGAGCCTCAGGTCAAAGCCCTGCTCGTAAGGATGGCCGACGACGCCGCGCCAGCGCTCCGCAAAGCGCTCTGCATAGCAGTTGTCGCATCCGGAACCGACCTTGGTACATCCGGTGACAGGATTCCAGGTCGCATCTGTCCACTCGATTGCGGATGTCTGTGCCACTCTCTGCCTCGTTCTTTCACATCGTCGCACGGCAGGCGCGAAGTGGTCAGTTTCCCTTCCGGAGTCCGTGAGCGATTCTCACATGGCTGACTTTAATGACATCTCCTGACAATCCCCAGCTCATGACACGATTCGACCAAATCAGGCCACCTGTGCCAGGCAGGGTTGGTTGTCATTGGCCCGGTCAGTGGCCCCGGGTGGTCGCCGCCATCCGGGCCCAGGTCGCAGCACCCGCCATGTCACGACCGTCCTCTGGCTGGCGGCCCGCGCCAACCAGGCGGCCATGACCCGGGCCCTTCTCGCGCCCAGGTTGATCCTGACATGCCCACCCGCGAGTTGCCGAAACGCACCGCCACCCATCAGGCCTGCCACCACGGCAGTGCGGCCCTTGTCCAGCACTTACCGGATGCCGGGGCCGATTTCGATATCCCGGATGCCGATGGCCGCACCCCGCGTGATCTGGCCCGGGACAACCCACAGCTGCAGGGCACGGTCGTGCTGCGGATTCTTGTCCCGACAACGTCCCCGCCCGCCCCATGCCCCGCGCCGGATGTCTGAACTGTCGGTCGATTGTTGAGATCGTGACCAAACGACGCTGGACCAGCTGGTATGTTCGAGGATAAGCGAGAATGTAAGGCAGGGCCGTCGCCCAGATTCAATCATATGGGATGATTGGCACTTTCGTACATGATCCCCAATCATATCCCCGGATGGTTGCAAGCAGCACTAGTATCCCGTCGTCATCGAATTGATGCCATTTGATGGCCCGCACGCTTCCAATCCGTGACGATCTCGTCTAATCGCGGCCCCAATCAAGCACACGTCGCCCCGATGGGCCGCCGCGGGGCGGCCCATCGGGGCAGACAGACAACCAAAGGCAGGGACCCATGACAGCAGACAACACGACGACCCAAGCGGCGCCACCCGTCACAGCAGGCCGCAAGATCTACAGGGTGACACTGGCAACCGACGAGCGCACCCAACTCCAGGCGATCATCGACAGCGGCAAGGGGTCAAAGGAACGCCGCAAGCGGGCCCATATCCTCCTCCTGGCCGACACCGACCGCACGGGAGGGCGTCGCAGGGATGCCGACATTGCCGATGTCCTCGGTGTCGGGACGGCAACGGTAGAACGGGTGCGCAAGCAGTGTGTGCTGGACGGCGTCGACGCCGCTCTTGAACGCAAGGTGCAGGTCAACCGCAAGGCGCGTCGCCTGGATGGGGCGGGCGAGGCAACGCTGACCATGCTCGCTTGTTCACAGCCACCCGCAGGCCAGGCCCAGTGGACGCTGCAGCTGCTGGCCGACCGGCTGGTGGCCCTCAAGGTCGTGGACACCATCTCCCGCTCCACCGTCCACAAGACGCTCAAAAAAACAGTCTCAAGCCCTGGCTGAGCCAATGCTGGTGCATTCCCCCCAAGTCGAGTGCCGACTTCGTCTGTGCCATGGAGGATGTGCTGGAAACCTACAGTCGGGACTTCGCCAGCGATGAAGTGCTGGTCTGCCTCGATGAGACCTCCCGCCAGCAGACCAGGGAGACCCGCACGCCCCTGCCCACCGCCCCGGGCCAGCCCGCCGCCTACGACTTCGAATACGAGCGCAACGGCACGGCCAACCTCTTCATGATGACCGCACCCCTGGCGGGCTGGCGGCATGTCAAGGTCACGGACCGCAGGACCCGGCAGGACTTTGCCCATGTCCTCAGGGACCTCGCCGACACCCATTTCCCCGACAAGACGATCGTGCTGGTGATGGACAACCTCAACACCCACACCCTGTCGACACTCTACGACACCTTCCCGCCGGCCGAGGCCCGCCGCCTGGCCGAGCGCTTCGAGATCCATCACACACCGAAACACGGCAGCTGGCTGAACATGGCGGAGATCGAGATCAATGTCCTGTCCCGCCAGTGCCTCAATCGTCGGATCCCCGACCGGGCGACGCTGGTGCGGGAGGTGGCGGCCTGGCAGGCCCGGCGCAATGCCGACAGGACACCGGTGGGCTGGCGGTTCCGGACCGAGGATGCCCGGATCAAGCTGACGTCGCTGTATCCATCAATTCAATGACGATGGTATACTAGGGCCTGTTGACACTTACCGGGCTGCAATCACCCCGGCCACGAGATAAATGAAGGCCGCGAAGCTTGTCAGCGTCTTGTCGAAGCGCATCGCAATGCCCCGGAACTCCTTGATCTTCGCGAAGAAGTTCTCGATCTGGTGCCGCCAGGCATACATGTCCCGATCATGCTCCCGAATCACGGATCGGTTGCGTCTGGCCGGGAGTGCGGCCGTGATGCCGCGTGATTCGAGATCGGCAAGGAGACTGTCGGCATCGAAGGCCGTGTCGGCAATGAGGGCATCGCCATCGAGGTCCTGGAGGACCGCTTCTGTCCCCTTGAGGTCATGGGCCTGACCGGGCAGGATGACGAAGTGGACAAGGTAACCAAGGGCATCGGTGACAGCCACGATCCTGGTGGTCAGACCGCCCCTTGGGCGGCCGATCCCCTGATCGCAGGTCCCCCCACCGGTCATGCTCCCGATGGGGCGCCGGCGGCCTTGGCGTGCGCCTTGACGATGGTGCCGTCGATACAGACGTATTCGAGATCGAACTCCTCCGACAAGGCCTTGAAGATCTTCTCGAAAACACCCTTCTTGGCCCAGCGGCGGAAGCGCTGGAAGACACTGTTCCACTTGCCGAAGCGGGGTGGCAGGTCACGCCAGGGCGAACCGGTGCGGATGTGCCACAGGACAGCCTCGACGAAGAGACGGTTGTCGGCGGCGGTGCCGCCGGGGTCCCCGACCTTGCCGGGACAGAGGGATTCGATGCGGTGCCACATGCGGTCGGTGAGAAGGGATCGGTCACTGTTCATGGGTCTGCTCCTGCCAGAGGGGATGCCGCCCGTTCCGGGCGGTCGTTGGGGGGCAGGATAGCAGCGGGACGGGGGAGTGTCAACAGGCCCTAACGAAGGGAAAGTTTGCGACTGCAAGCCGAATTGTTGTTGTCGGGTGAATGGGCGGTGGTATCACACAAACCGCGAAGCTCAACCAATGATGTCGCATATGGCAAAGGCACCGTCGTGTAGATGAATTGATTGGCACCCTCGACGATATCTTCGGTTTTGGCGACAAAACCCCCAAGAATCCAGGCAATATTGCACGCCTGACCATCCGCTTCACCGGCGTTGCCATTGCTCCAATTATCGGTCAGGATACATCGTACAGGGTCTCCCGGTTCTGCAGATGCTTGTGCATTTGGGTCGCAGGCGTCGTCCAATTCATCGAACCATTCTTTCCGAATGCTGTCATCTCCATCAAAAACAAGGCTCAACGCACCGTAATTGTTGGCCAATCTGCGCCATAGGAAGGCCTCTTGGCACGCATCCGCACGAGTGTAGACATGAATGGATACGCTCTCGAGCTGGATGTCCGGATCGGAAAGGGAAGCCATGAGAACACGCCGTGCGACTTCTCTGTCGGACAGATTGACGACACCCGTGAATTCGCCCAGATTGTCGAGAGAGCCTTTCCATGGCATCTGTTGTGCCGATACCGAAAGGCCAGTCATCAGCAGAACAGCGACAAGGCAGAGGATCCGGACCTTCTTCATTCGAACACTCCGCCCCGAAACGTGAAAAGGAAGGTGGCGGAGATTCCGACCAACCCGGTAACCAATGCGGGCAATGTGACACCCTGAATGAAAAGACGCAGCGGCCCACCGCCCCTGTCTTGTGCTGCAATGATCAGAGAGAAGATCACTGAGACCAACAACAGGATTGGACCAAAAAGGTTAAAGAACTCCTGCAAGACCAATGGACCGAAATCACCCGTCCGGACGTTTGCCCAGATAAACAGGCCAAAGCAGTATGTCAGAGTGCCCGAAAGGGCGAAAGGCAGTCTCCAATGGAGTCTTGCAAGTCTTTTGTCCCAGGGGCAGGATCTGTTATCCGAGGCATGCCGCCTCCTTGACAGGAACAGCTTTGTCAGAAAGCCGCCCAGATGCGTTTCCCTGCATTCGTTTTCTGAGTCCATCCTGTCACCCTGAAAGGATGTCGGTCGCAATGATGATATACGGTCACTTCACCTGCGGTGCAAGAATGGGAACCCCGTGCCACTCTGAGGTGCAACGGTTGCAAGGGCCGGGTCTTTGCCCGGGAGTGTCCTGAACCCATTCAATAAGCGTGATGCTTCCTCCCCGGGATTGAGGGGCTTGGCACCATCGACCCACTTGTGTCCGCTGCGGACATCAGGGCGATCGCCGGAGCCGACCATGTTTTCATGAGGACACTGTTCTTGATCGATGAAGACGGCGGCGAGGCACTCTGTCACCATGCTGACAGGGGTCAGAAGCACTGGACCGACCCCAGGAACCGGAATTCCTCTGAATCCTGCACCTGACCTTCATGCGGCAAGAACCGACATCGCCATCCCATCCGTCGGATTGACACATGGTTCGGCCATTGGGCGAGCAATCCGTACCTTTCCCATGTCGCCGATGACAGGGCCGACATTGCCCCGGACCATGACTCGTCGGTTGCAGATCGACTCCCTGAACCCTGGCTGAAAATCACCGGAATTGTGGTCGTTGGGCATCAAGGTCTTCCGGCATGATGGGTGGCAAGTCATCCACAGGAAGTTGTTGCGCTGTGGGGCATGGGGCGGGATCGAGCCTTGCCGGTTTCGAAAGGGAGCTTCATGGACCCATGCGCGACGGTGGGTCATGCGGGGCCAGATCTTGCTTTGCCAGGAATGCTGACACTTGTCTCGGTGCCGGTCGGCATCCTTGTTCCCGGTGTGGCCGTGGCCCAGGGAGGTCCGATCCTGTCATCGGGCCTTGATGGAATTTTCGGCAGCGCCAGCGGCGATCTCTACACATCCACCCTGCTCAACCAGCTCTTCGGACCGCTGTTTCCCCATGCAGGCGACGACGGTGGTCCGACCTTCTTCTCGAGCTTCATCGGCGCCTTCAATCTCCTCATCCTGACGGTGGGGGCCATCCTGTTCCTCTATTCGGTGATCGCGGGGACGTTGCAGTCGGCGCATGAGGGTGTGGTCCTGGGTCGGCGCTGGTCCTCGCTCTGGGCCCCATTGCGGGTGTTGTTTGCTGCTGCCCTGATGATCCCGGTGCCGGGGCTGGGTGGGTACAACACCGCCCAGGCCGGCATCGCCTGGCTCGTCAAGGGCTCAACCCTGATTGCCACCGAAATCTGGGGCCACTCGGCGCGAATGATCCTCGATGGCGAGATCCCGGTGACTGGCACGGGCCGGGAGTTTGACGCGGAGCTCTTCAAGACGGTCTATCGCAACCAGCTGTGTCAGAGGATCGCCAATCATCAACTGTCGATCGCGGGTAGCAGCCAGCGGGTGCAGTTCGTCCGGGTGCAAGACGGGGCCAGTGAGACGTTGGTCTCCCGTCTTGATGGCCAGCGGGATGGAATCTGTGGACGTTATGTGCTGCCGGCAACCCCGTTGCGTCTCGGGCGTGATTCCCCGGGCCAGTCTGTGCGGACCATCGCCCGGTTTCGATCCCTCCATGAGACTGTCCTTGCCGGTCTTGTCACCAGCACCGATGCCATCATTGACCAGCAATGGCCGGTGGTGCTGGACGGCACCGGAACACTGCCGGATGTGGGGCCGGCGATGATGGCGGCCGTTGAGCGGGCCCGGGCCCAGCTGGCGGCAGGCCACCGCGATCTCCTGGCGCAGGTGAAGGGAACGCCGGACACCCCGGGGCAGGCCCGTGAGGTCATCGAGTGGTCCATTACCGGCCGGGGTTGTGACGAGGCAGGCCGGGGCTGCACCGGAACCGGTTGGATCAGCGCCGGCAGCTGGTACATGACCATCGCCCGGCTGAACGCCGAGATCATGGGGGTCATGAACGCCACTGTCGTGGCCCACGACTCGACCTATCTCAGCGAGGAGCGGAACCGACTGAACGGGGCCGTGGTCACCGAGGCCGATGGCGCGGGCTGGTTCCGGCGTCTCTTTGGCGGGCCAGATCCCGGCAAGTACCTCCATCTTGCCGAGACCCGGCGGATCTGGAACACCCTGATCGAGAGTCTCGACCAGACGACTGCCGGGTTGTCAGCCTATGGCTTTGCGATCCCGGCCCGGATCCTCGATCAAGCGGCACCGGAGACGAGTTCGGGTCTCCTGTCGCGACTGTGGAAGACGAATTTCACGCAGGGGGTGAAAGCGGTGATCGACACGGTGTCGCCATCGCGCTGGGCCGATGATCCGGTGGTCGGGATCGTCACGATGGGGAACTGGTACCTCGACATCGCCGGTACCCTGATCTTTGGCGGCACGGCCATTGCCCTGTTCTCGGGTGCCGTGTCGACCACCATCACGTTTCTGATTGCCGCTCCGCTGGCCGGGATCGGACTCACGCTCTCCTTTGTCATTCCCCTGTTGCCGTTCATTCTCTGGATCATGGCGGTGGCCCGCTACTTCCTGATCGTGGTCGAGGCGGTGGCGGGCTCGAGTCTGTGGGCACTCTGCCACCTGCGTCTCGATGGCGAGGGGATTTCCGGGGAGGCAGGACGGCAGGGTTGGGTCTGTCTGTTGGCTCTCCTGCTCACCCCACCGTTGATGGTGGCCGGGTTTCTCGTCGGGATGGTCCTCTTCCGCATCGTGTCCGGACTGCTTGATATCGGCATGTATTATGCCATGAGTGCCCTGGTGAATGCATCACCCGTAGTGGGGATCTTTGGTCTGATTGCCGCCGGGGCCCTGCAGGTCATTGCCCTGCTTGCCATCATCGAACGCAGTTTTGTCCTCGTGGTGGAATTCCCCAACTGCGTCTTGCGCTGGATCGGGGGCCAGGTTGATCTGAGCACCACTGAACAGGGTCAGTTCCGCACCGGAACCGGGTTTTTCACTGCCGGTCTCAGGGGTGGGATCCAACAGTTGCAGACACCGGTCAATGCCGGGCTCAGCCGCCTGCGCCGGTGACCGACAATTCCTGTGGAGAACCCGGATCCTGCCGCAAAATGTCCGCATCCGGTTTCGCGCCGCCCGGTTAGGGGGCAGCGTGTCCCAGCCTCCACGGTGGTTGGCATCCGGTGGACGGAGGATCCCAATGACGCAAACCAGACCCCTGAAACCACCCCGGACCCAGACGTTGGTGGTCGAGGTCGAGGCCTATGAGGCCGACACGAACCAGGCGGGATGCTATCCCGGGACCATCCGGGGGACCATCCGGGGTGGGCGGCACGATCAACAATCCGTTGCCATATCGATTACGGAAACCCCGACCAACATGAAGACCGCCAAGGTGAGCGACCTGACCAGTGACAAGGCGTACATGTACACGCCGCCGGGCGGCTACATCACCTTGAGCGGTGCCCACTTCTCGGGTGACCGCGTGCATGCCAGCTGGGCCAGCCGGCTGGCAGGTCCCGAGGATGAGATGCGGATTGGTCTACCGCTGCAGATCGCCGCCGCCCGGGATGCCGAGGGGAATCCACGACTCTACAAATCCAACTCGGCGACCGTCTACAATGTCTCGATCCTCCATACGCCCCGGACCCGCACTGTCGACGCCCATGGCGATCTCTTCAAGGCGGTCTCGGATTGTTTTGCTGACAACCGGGCGGCCTTGATCATGCATACCGACAGGACCGGTCAACGACCGCAGCGTTCCTCGCGTTACTTCTGGAGACAGTGGCAGAACGGGGCGCCGATGCCACTTGATGAGGCGGTCCTGACAATCTTTGCCGAGCCCATGCACACCGAACTGGAAGTGACGCTCCAGACCTGTGGATCGATTGATGTCATCCCTGTCGAGCCTTTGCGGGTCGGGCCCTTTACTGCGGAAAGCATTGACAAGGGCCAACGCCATCATGTGGCCTTGCAAGCTTACAGAACCGGAGGGCTGGGGCGCCGGGTTGCCACAGCCCTGCGTCAGGTGGAGGCGGTCGAGGCCGATGCCATCACCCAGGCATTCCTGGCCGGCCTCAATCCGGACAAGAAGGAGGGTTTTGGCAAGGATGGCTGGCCGGCCATGTGGAACACGGACATCATGCGGTTCTTCAGGGGTCTCGGGCAGGACCTGCCCAAGGTACCACAGATGGGCTATGCCGAGTCCGTTGCCGTCCTGAAGCCGTTCAACACCCTCCGGAATGGCCAGCAGGAGCACTTCCTGGCTCGCAGCCGGGCCCTTGGCGCGGCCCTGCCGCGGGATGCCCTGCCAACGCGCTCCGATCCCGATGCCGCCAAGCGGTATTACAGCGATTTCAGGGAGCGTGTGCAGGGGGCAGCCCGGGTTCTGCTGCATGGCCACGACCCGGATTCAGGCCCGTCGAAAAAAATGACTTTACAACCGACAGATCCCGTGTATGATGGCTCGTCCACGAATCCACAGTATGCAACCGACCCGATAGATTCGAATTTCTAGAGCCCGGTCAATAGGTACCTGGACCGTAGTCGCAGCTAGACTACACACAGCGGACGTAGCCTGCGGTCACGAAGTCTGCTTTACAGGTACCAGTCATGACACATGTTCAGTTTCACACCCCATCCCATCATGCCTCTGACCACTGCCAGTGGATTGCCTTTCCAGACACTGATGCCAAACTCCATCGCATTCTCCTGCCCAACGGCAACGAAGGGCTGGCCCTGTGCTTTGGTGACCCGCAACGGTCGGCCTCCCTGCGCCAGCGCGCCGTGCAGGCAGGATTCATGCCCACATCGAATGGCCGTTCAGTCATCCTGGATCTCGCCGGCCAGATCACGCCCCTGAGCCTTGACGGGCTTGCCAAGGCGCTGGCGGGGGAACGCATGTCCATTCCCAAGGATGCCCTGCTCAGTGCAGAATGGACGATCGACAAGCGGGGGACGATCGACAAGCAGGACAAGGATGCGGCCAGTCCCGTCCCGGGGTCGGCTTTCCAGGATGCCCAGGCCCTGGCCCTGCTCGGCACCAATCACTGCGGCGAAGAGGTCTTCGAGCACCCTCTGACCGGCCGGGTCCGCAAGGTTCAGGATGAAGACGGCTATCGTCTGGTCGGTGAGACGTCAGCGGATCACCCGACTCTCTATCTGCGCGCCACCACCAAGGACGATCTGCCCCGCATTGCCCGCGGTCTGATCATGCGGGCGGCCCGGGGTGCGATCACGCCGCGGGAATTCGAAACCCATCTCGATGCAGTCTTCACCGGTTCGGACGGACATCCCTTCCATGATCATCAAGGCCACGACCATCGGGACAGTGATTGTCACACCCATGCGCTTGCCGCCTTCACCAAGACCATCAAACTGCTCTTGATCAAGGAGATCCTCGGGATCGTCGGGGAGGAGGCCACGTCCCGGAAGAGCTATCACCGGGCCAGTCGTCTGCAGGACAATCTTGGTCGGTTTCTTGAGTTCGAGCGCGGGGATGAAGCGGGCTTCATCCCCAGTCTGAAATTCCTGGTCCTGCTGAAACGCTTGATCAAAATCGCCAGTCAGGCCGAGTTTTCGGGTTCGTGGCAGCTCGGCCTGGCTGTGCCCAGCACGCGCTGTGCGACCAATGCCCCGCTTCAGGTCATCGACATGACAGAGACCGCAACCGATGGTCTTGCTGACCGGGTCCTGAACAGTCTTGCCAACCGGTTGGCTGATGGGGCCTCCTACCTTCTGGTGACTGGTCAGGCCGAGGACAAGGCTGTCAGCACCCTGCGTTATGCCGTCGGCAAGGCCTACATCCTTGACATCATCGCGGAGTTTTCTCCCCATCTCGCCACGGGCCATCACGATGATGATCCCATCACGATGATCGTTGTCGGTGCCCGTCGGGTGGTGAGCGAGGACAGTCTGCCCGCGGCGGCGCGGCGGACATTCAGCCTGACGGTCCAGGAGGACTTTGATCGGCTCCACACCGAAATCCTGCGCTCGCGCCGCAAGATCAGGGAATGGATCGAGCTCCAGGACACCCAGACAGGTGAATCGGCTGCCAAGGACACGCCCGCCCAGCGACCCTATGTTCCCCTCTCGCAGGCCACGCCGTCCTGCACGATGATCCCGAAATCACTGGAAGGCGCGACAGCCAGGGCCCTGCGCCGGGTGGCCCGTCACTTTGAACCCGAGGGCGGGGTGGACCCGGTCATTGCGGACATTCTTGATGTGGATGCGAGCCGGGTTGGCCGTATCCTGACGGCAGAACAGGTTGATGCAGTGGCCATGTGCATTGTGGCCCGGCTCCGGAATCGGTCCTTCCTGCTGGCTGACCAGACCGGGATTGGCAAGGGCCGGAGTCTGGCAACGCTGGCACGACAGCACCTCAGGAAGGGTGGCCGCATTCTGTATTTTACCGAGAATGCCGAAATCAATATCCCGGATGTGTGGCGTGACATGCAGGCAGTGGGTGCCGATCACGAGGCCGTCCCGACCATCATCGCCTCCCGGCCCGTCATCCTGCACGCTCCGGGCCAGTCGGATGCCATGCTGCCGGGGTTTGGCCCATCGGTCGCCTATCGCACCCTGACGGCTGCCGACCGCCGGTCCCTGTTCGCGTCGGGGGCATGGCCTGAAGGGAGCAACATGATCCTGACAAACTACTCCCAGTTCCGGGGCAAGGCGGCAACGCCAAGCCGGTCCTGGTCGCGGGATGCGATTGACGGGTCGGTTCTGGTCATCCTTGATGAATCCCAGAATGCCCTCAATCCCCAGTCCAATACTGGTGAAGCCATCCGTGATATCCTCGCCCGGTCCGGGCGGGGCAATACGGTCTTTGCAACGGCCACCCCGATGCGTGATCAGTTCAGTGCCCATCTCTATCACGGGCTGTTGCCGGATTCTGAACCAAGCCGTCTCGAACCCCTGCTTTCGACCCATCTGCATGGTGGTGAGATCGCCCAGGAAAGTTTCACGACGATGCTGGCCGAGGATGGTGTGTTCCTCCGCCGCGATCACGATCTCTCGAATATCGATTTCCAGGTCCGTCTGCCCGTGGACCGACGCATGACTGAATATCGGGAGATCATGGACAGTTTCTCGCCCCTGATCGAGGCCATCCTGGACTGTTCGCTGGCGATCGGGGACATCATCGGTGACAGCCAGGGCCGGATCTACAACCGCCTGATCGAAGAGGGCTTTGATCCCGCCACAGCCGCCGCCGAGACCACGGCACTCAGCCAGTACTCCCATTCACCGGGCGGTGCCCTGTCACGATTGTCCCGCCTGCTGATCAACGCCATCAAGGTCGATCAGGTTGTCACCGAGACACTCAATGAAATCCGGGAGAACCGGAAACCGCTCATCACCTTCCACTCGACCGGCAATGAACTGTTCAAGGAGTTGATCGAAGCCGGTTCCGTGCCGGAAGACGGCCAGTGTCCCGGACTGACAGCCGCTGACCAGATCCGGCGCGTGGCCGCGGGCATCTACCGGATCCGCGTGGCGGACGAGCTCATCGATGCCCGGACTCTCAGTGATGCCATTGCCACCCGTGCCGCGACCATTGAAGCGATGATTGCGGACTTGCCACCATCCCTGCCGGCCTCGCCGCTTGACCATCTGCAGGCCGCCCTTGAGGGGCACGGATTGCGGGTGGGGGAGATCTCCGGTCGCCAGCTTGTCTATCGCGATGGCCATATCCTGCGCCGGGCCAGCCAGAGCCGCCGCGAGATCGTCGATGCCTTCAATGCCGGCGACCTTGATATCCTGATTTACAACCAGGCCGGCGCGACGGGTGGGTCCTACCATGCCGCACCTGAATTCCGCGATCAGCGCCCCCGGTCGCTCGTTGAGATGGAGACCCCGCTGGATATCGTCAAATATGTCCAGGCCCAGGGACGGAGCAATCGCTATGGTCAGGTCGCCCGCCCCCGCATCGTATCCGTGATGACGGGTTTGATCCCGGAGATGCGTATCCTGCAGCAGCGCAATTGCAAATTGCGGTCGATGGGGGCCAGCGTCGATGGCAATCGCTCCCACCCCCTGCTGCTCGATGACATCCCGGATCTCCTGAATGTCGTCGGTGATCGGGCTGCCAGTCAGGTGCTTGCCGCCCACCAAGATCTGACCCGGCGCCTCGGCTTCCTGCCCCTTGCCCAGAAGGAGGATCCGTTGCAGGCCATCAATCAGGCTGACTTTGAGACCCGGTCCAGCAACTCGACCCAGTCGATTGCCAACAAGGTCCTGTCGCGCTCCATTGTCCTGCCGGTCAATGACCAGACCCGACTGATCAACCTGATCCGCTATGAATTCGATGCCATCATCGAGGAACTCGACAGCAAGGATGCCAATCCCCTCAGGACCAGGGAATTGCCCGGTGAGGTCGAGATCAGAGCCAGCACCCTCTATTCCGGCATCGAAAGCCTCGACACCAGCCATGACACCTCGGCTTTCTTTGCCCCGCTGTATCTTGCCACCGGTATCTACCGGTTCAACGAGCGACCGATCAGCGGCGACGAGTTGCAGCATCTGGTCAACCAGTCCCGCATCCGGGATGGTGCGATGGGATTCGCGCCGCGGGCTGACTGGCTGGCCCAGACCATGCCGACCCATCTGCAACCCTTTCTGCGCCCGGGCGTCCCCTACAGCGAGGCCATCCGGCAACTGGAAGACCAGACATACCGGTTCCGGCGCAAATACCAGCAACTCCAGGCGTTCCATCAGCTGCTTGCCCAGATCAAGCCTGGCAAGGTCATGCACTTCGATGATGAGGATCACACCGACACCACGCTCAGGACCATCGTCCGGCTTGTGTCACCCGAGCCCAAATATGCCGCCATGCCCCAGGCCTACAAGATCCATACCGTTGAACCGGGTCAGGCCCGGGCAGCGGTCTACTCCCTGAACCGGCTGATCAACATGCCCCGGACGATCCGGTTCGCAACGGGACTCGATATCGGCGACAATCCCCGCCATCTTGAGGATTTTGTCCGCCAGAGTGACAGCGAACGCAGCACCCCCGTGCAGATCCTGACAGGCAATCTCCTCGAGGCGATTGAACTGGCCCGGACCAATCGATTGGGGTCCATGTCGCTCTACCGGGACACCAGGGGCAAGATCCATCGCGGCGTGGTGGTCAGGAAAAAGAACATCGATGTTCGCATCCTGCCCACGACCATCCCCACCACCGAGACCGCCAAATCCCTGGTCTCGCTCCTGGCCCGCGATCTGTTGATGGTGGACGATCGCCGGGCGGACAGGCTCGTGTTCTGGGCCGGCGAGCGCCACAATCCCGAAATCTACCTCTGCTTTGCCCGCGATCGGGAGGCCCCGGAGTCCGGCGCATTGGTGGTGGAACTCACCCTGCCCTATGCCCGCTACGCATCGGGCCGGCACCGGGACCCCGCCCGGCGCCAACTGGTCGGGTATTACGCAGACAAGCCGGCCATGCACGAGCTGATGTGGGTGACCCATTATGAGCCCCACAAGCACGGTTTTGCCCTGCGTCGCTATCGATTCCCCCGGGACATGGAGGTCCTTGGCAAATTCTTTGACTGTCTGCAGGGCATCCGACTCATGGCCGACAGTGCCTTCCGCGATTCGGTCAACCGCGTCGCTGCCGAACTCGAGGACGCCTCGCCAGCGGCCGCTGGCGCCCTGCTCGCCGGTTGGGAAGAGCCGACGCCATCCTGCCCGAGTCCGGCCCTGGCAGGGATGGGTGCCCTGGGCTGATCCGGACTGTCCCGCCGACCCCGCCCCTGGCATCAGCGGACTCCCGGTGGCATTGGCAACCCCCATGCACGCCCTGCCGCAAGCCCACCGCGAGACGCGACATCGATCCCGCCCACTGCAGGAAGAACAGGCAGGGTGACGGGCACCGCCTCAAATTGTCACGAACGTGCCAGCCAGGGTTGCGGTTTGCCCACCGATCCATTCGTCAAAGCATTCCGTCCCGAGATCATCCCCCGTCCCGCCAACGCAACACGCGCATCGTGCACTGTTGACATCTCGACATGCCGCCGCCTGCCCGAGGCCTGCCGTTTTCCGTGTATCATGGCATCTCGTGGCAGCCGCTCGAGCCGACCAGCGCCAGCGCCACCCACCCCCTTGACAGCCCCCGCCCCGGGCAGTAGTATACCAACATCACTGAATTGATGCGATTTGATGGCCCGCACGCTGCCAATCCGTGACGATCTCGTCTCATCACGGCCCCAATCAAGCACACGTCGCCCCGATGGGCCGCCCCGCGGCGGCCCATCGGGGCGGACAGACACCCAAAGGCAGGGACCCATGACAGCAGACAACACGACGACCCAAGCGGCGCCACCCGTCACAGCGGGCCGCACGATCGACAGGGTGACACTGGCGACC
This sequence comes from Paracoccaceae bacterium, assembly GCA_965215545.1. Taxonomy (GTDB): domain Bacteria; phylum Pseudomonadota; class Alphaproteobacteria; order Rhodobacterales; family Rhodobacteraceae; genus MPNP01. Next base: position 1,087,898 of record OZ244066.1, on the reverse strand, counting down.
GATGAGCGCACCCAGCTCCAGGCGATCATCGACAGCGGCAAGGGGTCAAGGGAACGCCGCCCACCCCATCACCCCTGGGGCCCATAGCCTCCTCCTGGCCGACACCGACCGCACGGGAGGGCGTCGCAGGGATGCCGCCCCTCCCATCCCCCTCGGGCCGCTGGCCTCGGCGTGGGCACCGCAACGGTGGAACGGGTGCGCAAGCCATGTGGGCTGGACGGGCCGGAGGCCGCCCCCACCCCCTGGTCCTTGCCGGGCGCACGGTGCCGGTCAACCGCAAGGCGCGTCGCCTGGATGGGGCGGGGGAAGCCACACTGACCATGCTGGCCGGTTCGGCACCACCGGCAGGCCGGGCCCATCGGGCATCGCCACCCTGGGGACCCTGCCGCAGCTGGCCGATCCCAGAGGGTGCCGGGGTGGGGTGGCCCGCAAGGTCGCAGACACCATCTCCCGCTCCACCGTCCACAGGACGCTCAAGACAACAGTCGCAAGCCCTGGCTGAGCCAGGGCTGGTGCCGTCCCCCCCAACAGAATGCCGACGTCGTCTGGGCCATGGAGGATGGGCTCGAGGCCGACGGTCGGGACTTCGCCAGCGATGAGGTGCTGGTCTGCCTCGACGAGACCTCGAGGCAGCCGACCAGGGCGACCCGCACGCCCCTGCCGACGCGCCCGGGCCCGCCGGCGGCCTGTGACTTCGAGTCCGAGCGCAATGGCACCGCCAATCTCGTCATGCTGACGGCGCCCCTGGCGGGCTGGCGGCCTGGCAAGGTCACCGACCGGCGCACCCGGCAGGACTTTGCCCATGTCCTCAGGGACCGCGCCGATGTCCATGTCCCCGACACGACGATCGTGCTGGTCATGGACACCCTCGACACCCACACCCTGTCGACACTCGACGACACCGTCCCGCCGGCCGAGGCGCGCCGCCTGGCCCCAGGGGTGGCAAGGGATCGGGGTTCGAGATCCATCCCACGCCCCGCCACGGCTCCTGGCTGAACATCGCCGAGATCGAGATCACTGTGCTGGTGCGCCAGTGTCTCGATCGTCGGATCCCCGACCGGGCGACGCTGGTGCGGGAGGTGGCGGCCTGGCCGGCGCGGCGCCATGCGGACAGGACGCCGGTGACCTGGCGGTTCCGGACCGAGGACGCCCGGATCAAGCTGACGTCGCTGTCTCCATCAGTTCAATGATGGTGGGATACTAGTATCCCGTCGTCATCGAATTGATGCCATTTGATGGCCCGCACGCTTCCAATCCGTGACGATCTCGTCTAATCGCGGCCCCAATCAAGCACACGTCGCCCCGATGGCCGCCGCGGGGCGGCCCATCGGGGCAGACAGACAACCAAAGGCAGGGACCCATGACAGCAGACAACACGACGACCCAAGCGGCGCCACCCGTCACAGCAGGCCGCAAGATCTACAGGGTGACACTGGCAACCGACGAGCGCACCCAACTCCAGGCGATCATCGACAGCGGCAAGGGGTCAAAGGAACGCCGCAAGCGGGCCCATATCCTCCTCCTGGCCGACACCGACCGCACGGGAGGGCGTCGCAGGGATGCCGACATTGCCGATGTCCTCGGTGTCGGGACGGCAACGGTAGAACGGGTGCGCAAGCAGTGTGTGCTGGACGGCGTCGACGCCGCTCTTGAACGCAAGGTGCAGGTCAACCGCAAGGCGCGTCGCCTGGATGGGGCGGGCGAGGCAACGCTGACCATGCTCGCTTGTTCACAGCCACCCGCAGGCCAGGCCCAGTGGACGCTGCAGCTGCTGGCCGACCGGCTGGTGGCCCTCAAGGTCGTGGACACCATCTCCCGCTCCACCGTCCACAAGACGCTCAAAAAAACAGTCTCAAGCCCTGGCTGAGCCAATGCTGGTGCATTCCCCCCAAGTCGAGTGCCGACTTCGTCTGTGCCATGGAGGATGTGCTGGAAACCTACAGTCGGGACTTCGCCAGCGATGAAGTGCTGGTCTGCCTCGATGAGACCTCCCGCCAGCAGACCAGGGAGACCCGCACGCCCCTGCCCACCGCCCCGGGCCAGCCCGCCGCCTACGACTTCGAATACGAGCGCAACGGCACGGCCAACCTCTTCATGCTGACCGCACCCCTGGCGGGCTGGCGGCATGTCAAGGTCACGGACCGCAGGACCCGGCAGGACTTTGCCCATGTCCTCAGGGACCTCGCCGACACCCATTTCCCCGACAAGACGATCGTGCTGGTGATGGACAACCTCAACACCCACACCCTGTCGACACTCTACGACACCTTCCCGCCGGCCGAGGCCCGCCGCCTGGCCGAGCGCTTCGAGATCCATCACACACCGAAACACGGCAGCTGGCTGAACATGGCGGAGATCGAGATCAATGTCCTGTCCCGCCAGTGCCTCAATCGTCGGATCCCCGACCGGGCGACGCTGGTGCGGGAGGTGGCGGCCTGGCAGGCCCGGCGCAATGCCGACAGGACACCGGTGTGCTGGCGGTTCCGGACCGAGGATGCCCGGATCAAGCTGACGTCGCTGTATCCATCAATTCAATGACGATGGTATACTAGTGGTCAGGACAATACAGAGCATTTCGTCTGAATAGGCAGGTATCCAGATTTCTTGTTGCGATCATGCAACCATGGAAAATAGGAGATTCAAGGACTTCCCCCTGTGATCCCACGAAGGAGGCGACGCAGGAGGCTTAAGGATATGTGCAAGTATCTGTATTGAAAAATCCACTAGATATCACGGCGATCAAGTGGTGGCTGGTGTTTCTCTCAGGCGTGCGCAATGACCTCGGAATTCATCGCCTACATTGATGAAGCCGGGGATGAGGGCTTTGGCAAGTTGAAGAACACCACCCGAAGCCATGGCCAGTCATCCTGGCTTATCCTGGGTGCCATGCTCGTCCCTGCCGACCAGGACTTTTTGGTCCCATCGTGGAAACGCAAGATCCTGGCCCGTTTTCCAAAAAGGAGATCGCCGGACCTGCACTGGCGCAATCTGAAGCACGACCAACGCGTGGTCGTGAGCCAGGAAGTCGCCAAACTTCCGATTTCTGCCGCCCTGACGCTGTCCCATAAAGTCACCATTCCCGGGATTCGGTGGGAAGCAACTTTCAAGAAGCCCGGCTATCTCTACAACTATCTCATCCGGTGGCTTCTGGAACGCCTGATTGATTGGTGCGAACAGCAGGACCCGGCTGGAAGGGCCACGCTCCGTGTTGTGTTCTCCAAGCGGCGTGGGACCGATTATGCAGCAATGCGGTCCTATCTGAACCATGTGTCCTGCGGTCGAGATGTCTACAAATCCCCCCGGAACACAAATTGGTCCGTTCTGGATATCAAGGGGATCAAGATCGAGAACCATTCCAAACGGGCTGGATTGCAACTGTCCGACTGTATCACCAGCGCCTTCTTCACAGCCCTGGAACCCAATGGGTACGGGAATATCGAGACATCCTATGCCAAACGCCTCATCGGCAAGCTGATCAAGGATGGCCAGGGGCAGGTGCGGAATGCCGGCCTGACCGTTGTCCCGGGCCTTCACGCAGCCTCGCCCAACCCCAACCAGCAACACTTCCTTGATCGCTGCTGGAAAGGATGAGCCCCCGGCCACTAATTCACATCGCTTCGGATGCTGCCAGCCTCATGCCAACTCGTGGGGTTCCGGCGCCTGCTCATCGCCTGCGCAATGTAGGGCTGTTCCTGTCGATGTCAATCGAATTCTGCATGCGGGATCCGGAACAGGTTGGAATGGATGGCCGTGAACGGCAATCTGGGGAGGCTTACCAACCCCTCCCCTTCGCCCACTTCCATTCCGATGCAGGGTCTGCAGGGCAGTCAGGGGCACCGGGTGGCATCCCTGAACGCAACCTACAGTCTCATCCTCACAAATCGTCTCCATTGTCAAATTCGGGCACGCGTTTGCGCAGTTCCTCCGGACACTCGATGGGCTTGCTTGGCAAATCTTCGGCAAGTTGGTCCTCTACTATTCTGACCCGCAAACGGCCCCGATATTGGTTATGAGAATGGGAGTTCTCGTAAGTGTTTTTGGGCAGGGGGATTGGGGGCTTGGAATGGTCTGATTAGCGACTTTACCGGACAGTTCTGGAGGCAGCGGGATGGGGGTGAAGGCAGGCCCTCGACCCGTCAGAGAGAGGACCAGATCCAATCGATGTCCTGGCTGCTGTTTCGCCGCCGCATCGGACCTCGGCAATCATACGCATTCTGGTTCCCAACGCTTGCCGTTTGATCCACAAGCCAGCACAGGCGGTCATGACAGTGCCCAATGCGCGACCACGGCCCAACGGACAGACAGACATCGTCACACACCAATTGGGGTCTTCTCGGGATCCCTGTAAAAAGTTGTCACAGGATCCCGTTCAGACAGCTTCAGACCGTCAGGAATCCGTGCACCGTCAGACCAATGCCGACAATGGCCACCATGTAGAACACAAGCCGGGTTTCCCGGCGGGCAGCATCCGTTTCCCGGCGGGCAGCGTCCGTCCGGAATCCCTCCAGGGTGGCCGTCAGGTTCGCTTGCAGTGTGTTCATGCGTTCCTCCAATCGTGTGACCCGATCGGCCAGTTTCAAATCGCCCGGGTCCATCGTCTTTATCTGCCCTCACGCACGCCCTGGTGGCCAGTGGCGCCTCACGACAAGGTATATATAGTGCCCCTCACGGCCGATCACAAGGAAGGAGCGGTTTCCTACGCGCTGTGGGCCGAGGCGGTGACGGTGACCTGCGCCGACCATGACCCGGCCAGCGCCGGGTCCTCGGCAAGGGTTTTCGTCCCCCGATAGACACCCTTCGCCTTGGCCGCGTCAATGCCGGCGCGCTGGCGGTCCCGGATGAATTTCAGTTCCATATCGGCCACCATCCCCAGGACCGTGACCACCAAGCGGTCGAGATCCCCTGCGGTTGTCAAGTCAGGTTCGAGAACCCGCAGCGCGGCACCCTTGCCCGCCAGCTCATGCACCAGGTTGAGCACATCCCGGGTGGAGCGGCCGAACCGATCCAGACGATGGACCACCAGAGCCGGTTTCGGTGCGAATGACATTGCACCCCGCCGCGGCCAGCCGGGTGGTCTGGACGGCGCGATCCTGGGTCGCGGTGCTGACCCGCGCAGAGCCGATCCACGGCATGGGGCCCCTGTCAAATTGGGTGGGCCGGCCCCTGATCGTGTCACATATTCCGCCATGCAACCCATCTGTGACATCCGGACGCGTCACAGGTGCCTGTCACTTGGGTGTATGCTCATCTGTGACGGGACTGAACCGGGATTCCGGGTCCCGCCGCCATCGCCATGCGCCCTCTGGGCAGCGTGCGGCGGCGGCTTGAGGGTGGCCCCATCATTGACCCCCGGCGGTCCCCAGTGTAGGGTGCCGGCATGATTTCCGATCCGGACATGCACGATCTGGCCCAACAGATCATTCGACTGGACGGCGCGATCAAGACATCACGGGCGGAGAATGACGCCATGGAATCACGCATTGAGGCCCGCTTGGCCAGTATGGAAGCCAACATGGCCCACTGGAAGACCGACATGGCCCAGCGTGACAAGGACAACCAGCGCTGGACGATCACCCTGGTCCTCGGCTGCACCGCGCTCGTCATCGGTGCCGTGGCCCTGTTTTCCTGATCCATGACCCGCGATCCCCGGTTGACCGGGGGCGGTTCAGGGATCAACATGGGGTGAAGTCGCGCTCCCACCGCCCCACCTGTCCGCGCGGATCGCCCGGTTGGAAGGTGAACCGAAAACGTCACGGCGGAGAATGACGCCATGGAATCACGCATTGAGGCCCGCTTGGCCGGCATGGAGGCCAACATGGCCAAACGGGAGACCCGGATGCTGCTGGCCATGGCCGCCATCGTCACCCTCGGATTCACGATCTTCGGCTTCACGATCACCTGACGCAAGCCGTGACAACCCCCCGCTTGACCGATGGCATTGGCGTGCGCCCTGACCACGGCTGACAATCGCCTCACCAACGACGAACATCGCCGGCACCGGGACGCCATGACGACCACCCGTCATCCCGAGGGCTGGGCCCGCCCGGGGTCAGGTCCGCTACTGGATCCGGTCGTCACGCTGGGGGATCCTCGGTGGTCTCGACTTTGCCGCGGTCGGCATCCAGCTCGGTCCCCGGGATTGCATCATCGGCCGACCAGCCGATGACTGGGCGACACGCTATGGTCAGAGGCCGGTCCTGGTGCAGACCCTTGTCGGGCCCGACAGCGGGGCGGCGTTCGGGGATCCGCCGCATGGTATGGCTCAAACCGCTGGCCGCCGTTTGGCAGGCCACACTCGGCCAGGAACCCCGGCGGGCTCTCGGCGGGTCGGGACCCCTGCAGGGTGGCGACAGCTGCGCCGCACAGACGGCCGCCCATCATGATGATCGTTGATTGCGGCTGCTCTCGCATGATGGCGTGACGATGGACCATATCCTGGATTCGCATGGGGAGCAGACGGTGGAACGCTGCGGGGCGGAACCGCTGGTGCTGGCCATCCAGGCCACGACAACGCTGAACCACGACGGGCTGGCGGTCACCGCTGACCCTGCTGCCATCCAGATGATGACAGATGGGGGCGGTGGCGGCAAGGGAACCCGGGGCCTTGCCCGCGCCAGGGAACTGGCGCAGGCTTGTCTGTGACCGCGAGAGGGGATGCCTGGCAGTTCCTGGCCCAGGCACAGAAAGCCGGGCAGGTGCTGCTGGTCCGGGCCGCCCGGGGTGTCCAGTGGCGGGTGGCCTTGCCCGATGGCGGTGATGAGGATCTGTGGGACCATATCCTGCCGTCCGAACCCGTGGGCACCCGCACAATCACGGTCCCCGCCCGTGACCCTGCTGCCATCCGGGGACGTCCGGACCGATTCCCCGGTCATCATGCACGCTGTCTCGGCACGCGAGGAGGCCTCATCCGCGCATGTCCGGCGTCAGGCCGGCAAGCCGAGGGGTCCCCTGCACTGGCTGCTGCTGATCGCTCCCAGCGCCGGGACCGCGGACCTGGCGATGGCCACCACCGTTCCGGGCTGGTCCGCGCTGCGCTGGCGCATCGAACGGTTCTTCCATGCCCTCGAACAGGGCACCCGCATTGAGGACCGCCATCTCGACAGTGCTGATGACTTCAGGACGTGCTTCGCCCTTGATGCCATCACCGCCCTTCGCGATGACGTGGGGGTCTGGGATCTCACCCATCTTGCCCGCACGCGGGCCCCGCCTGCGGCGGCCCGGGCGATGACGATCGAGCGGTTTGTTGTCCTGACTGGTGGTCTGGCCGGCTTCCATCCCGCAAAGCGTCAACCGCTGCCCGGGATCGAGACACTCTGGCAGGGCGTTCGGACCCTCTTCGAGTGTGTGTTGGCCATCAGGACCTGGGAGAACAGCAAGGTGCAGATGACAGATGCGGCGTCAAGTGTGTTGCATTGATAGCTGACAGGCGGGGGCTTGACACCCCGGTCGCGCCCCCCTGTAAAGAAATCGTGATCCCTTGGGACGGCCCCGCTGCCCGGGGACCAGGCAAGGGAGGACTGTCACGACCCGACTGATGATGACCCTGACCGCCGCCACCCTGGCGGTGCTGCTGGCCACCCCCACCACCGCCCACCGGATGGTCAAGGGGTGACCGCCGAACTGAAAGTGGCCGACGTCCAGGTCCGGGAGGGGGAGGAGACCCTGTTCGTCCTCTCCTGTCCCGCCCGCTCGATTTCGATCTCCTGTACCGGTATCGGACCCGGGACGGGACGGCCAAGGCCGGCAAGGACTCCCTGGCGGAAAGCGGGAACATCGTCCTGCCCGCCGGCCCACGCTTCATGCCACTGCCGATCCGGACGCTCACGGATGACGTCATCGACAAGAACCGGTTTCAGCTGGTGCTGTCCAATCCCAAGACCAAAGGGTACGGAATGGTCTGGGTTGCCTATGTGTGGACCGACTGGTGGCGGGTTGCCGGTCTGCCCCTGGCGGTGACGGTGACCGCCGAGATCGCCAACGCCCTGGACGCGCCCGCGCGCGGTCGAAACCGGACGACAACAAACACCGCCGCTCCACCCGGGGACGCAGCAGTGGCGGTCGTGACCATCGCGGCGGCTCCCAGAGGTAAGCTGGAGGGGGCGATCCGCCCTGCCAAGGTGACCCCCATGACCCGACAGGCCCTGTCTCATGGGCTCCGTCCCTGATACCCGCCGGTGGCCTGCGGCTGGGTCCCCATCATCCCGGGGCAAGGGGGTCGGCTCCCTTGCCCACGCCGTCCCGATCGTCCCCCTGGTCCGCATGCTGGCCGACGGTGGTGGCTACCGGGGCCTGGCACGCTGCCCGCAGGGAGGCACCCATGCACCGGCCCACAGCCGGTGGGATCGATCCCTGTCACGGAGGTGGGGTTGCCGGCAGCAGCATAGCATCGAGGTCGCAGCAGGGGTCTTCCTGTGACCCGATGCGGGCCCTGTCGATGGCGCGGGTGGAATGCCGGCCAACTGCTGCGGTTTCCTGCTCGCTGTTCCCGATTGTTGGTCTTGATCGCACGGGCGGATCCGGCATTCGGGGTCGGGGCCAGGGATCAGGCAATCCCGGTGGCGGCATGGGGGCAGAATGGTTCGGCAACCCCGCGGATCGTGCCGTTGCGGGTCCGTTCGGCGACATTGACGATGGCAAAATTGAACGGGAATATCGTGGGTTTGACGGTCAGAACGTTGCCAACCGACTGCAACGCCTCGATAGTGCGTTGGGGCAAGCGGTCATCAGCGACAATGGTGCCATCCGCGGCAAAATCCATGCGCGGTTCAGCCATGGCGGCGTCGATCTCGTATCCCCTGGCCATCAGCATGCCCAGAATCTGGGCAATGGCCGGCATGATCCGACGGCCTCCCGAAGCCGCGATGGCGATCCGGCGGCCATCGGCCCGGGCAAGGAGTGCCGGAGACATGTTGGCAAGAGGACGCCTGGCTGGCGCAATGGAGTTGGCACGACCGGGAACCGGATCAAAGAGTGCCATGGCGTTGTTCATCAGAATGCCGGTCTGGGGCAGAAGCACCTTGGAGCCGAAAAGGGACAGCAGCGATTGCGTCACGGCGACCACGAGTCCTGACCGATCGATCACAAGAAAATTCGTCGTGCAACTGGGCGGCTCCACCGGGTTCCCGGCCGCATCGGGGCCGGCAAGGCGCTCCTGCAGGATCCTGATCCCGGTCGTGGCCTGATGGCAACTGAAATCCTCGGGTGCCATGGTGGCCGACAGGTCAGCATCACCGTACCAGGCCTTGAGCATGCGCTGGACAGCGGGTCCGCCGGATTGACCCGGGACGGTCCAGAGAGTTGCACCCTGGGGAAAGGTGCAGCAGTCGGGGGTCCGGATGGCGGGTCGGGCCGCCGCAAGGTCATCCGGTGTGATCCGGCCACCCTTGTCCTGGATATCATCGATGATGGCGGCCGCAAGATCCCCACGCATGAGGGCATCGGATCCATCGCGGGCGATGCACTCCAGGGTGTCGGCAAGATTGGGAAGTCTGAGACTCTGCGATGAGACCGCTGTCCAGCCGGTCGCCCGACCGGTGCCATCGGGATTGAGAAAGACGGCAGCAGCATCGGGGTCCGACCGCAGGTCGGAGGCAGCCGAGCCAATGATCAGCTGGGTATACCAGTCGAGCGGGATCCCCTGGCGCGCATGATCGATGGCTGGCTGGACCAGCTCCGCCCACGGCATGCGTCCATAGCGGGACCAGGCGCATCCAAGACCTTGCGGGACTGTGGGGGGACAGATGGCCAGCGGGCCCCGGACATTGCGATCGTCCTTGACGGCTGGCCACGGGTAGAGGTCGTTGCTGATGCCGCGGGTGATCGGGTAGTCCGCCGGAACGATGCCGGCGGGCGAACGTGCGGCAAAATCAATAACCTCCGGTTTTGCATCAGGCGGTCCGGCAAGGATGTAGCCGACGCCGCCCAGTCCGCTCATCCACGGTTCGACAACGGCGAGGACCAGAGCGGTGGCCACGACCGCATCCATCGCGCTGCCCCCGGCCCGCAGAACTTCGGCACCGGCCGCCGAGGCCGCAAAATGCTGCGAGACGACAAGCCCGTCATTGCCCGTGACGGCAGGGGGTGGGGGGTGGTTGTGGACTGGCTGGCTCATGCCGTGTGGAGCGGAAAAAAACAGGCGGACCCGTGCTGGGCGGTGCCGATGAATTCCGGACGCTCCGATCGGCATCGGTCTTGCCGATGAGGACACCGTGGATGGAAGGGACACCCTGCGGGGGGTGCGATGGGGTTGGGGAATTCACCTGTGAGATTGATGTCGGGAAGACCCTGGCCCGGAGTCGTCGGCAGGACGGTCTCAAGCAGGGCCCGGGTGTAGGGGTGCCGCTGGCGGTGGAAGAGGGTCTCGGTCTGGGCATGTTCCACGATGCGACCGAGATACATCACCATGACGGAATGGGCCATGTGACGGACAACGGCCAGATCGTGGCTGATCAGCAGATAGGTCAGACCGAGTTCGATCTGGAGCTCGCGCAGGAGGTTCAGGATTTGCGACTGCACGGACACATCAAGGGCTGATGTCGGCTCGTCACAGATGACGATCCGGGGTTTGCTGATCAGGGCCCGGGCGATGGCAACCCGCTGCCGTTGACCACCTGACATCTGATTGGGAAAGGATCCGGCCATGCGCTGAGGCAAGCCAACCCGTTCCAGCATCTCGGCAACCCGGCCTGCGGTCTCCGCCGCACCTGTCCCCTGCAGGCGCAGCGGCAGACCGACGATCTGGGCAACGGTTTTCCGGGGGTTGAGTGACGAGAACGGATCCTGGAAGATCGGCTGGATCAGGCCGACTCGCTGGGCCGGGTCGACGTCCCCAATGGGAATCCCGTCGATGCGAACATAACCGCAGGTGGGCAGGGCCAGGCCGAGCAGGATCCTGGCCAGAGTCGATTTCCCGCAGCCACTTTCGCCAACCAGACCGAGCACATCGCCGCGGTTCATGGTGAAACCGACCTCCGTGAGGGCATGGAGCGGCAATGTCCTGCCAAATGCACCCTGCTTGACACGAAAGGTCATGGAGACATTCTCCGCAGCCAGAAGCGGTCTGTCCGGCATGGCATCGGTCAAGGGGCTGCTCCCATCGACAGCACGCAACGCCAACTGTGATCCTGCGTTGTCGTATGGACCGGAATGTCCTTGCGACAGGCCTGCGTGGCTGACAGGCACCGGGTCCGGAATGGGCATCCGGTCGGATCGCTCAGCAGTGAGGGCACAATGCCCCGGATCTGCCCAAGCGAGTCGGCGGCGTCCGGCTGTGGCAGGCAGGAGAGCAATCCGTTGGTGTAGGGGTGGCGCGGTGTTGTGAGGACGTGCATGGTCGTGCCCGTCTCGACGGCTTCGCCGGCATACATGATCAGGACCCGATCGGCCATCTGCGCAACAACGCCGAGGTCGTGGGTGATGATGATGACGCCGGCATCGATGTCGGCCTGAATATCCTTGATGAGGCGCAGGATCTGAGCCTGGACGGTGACATCAAGGGCTGTGGTCGGCTCATCGGCGATGATGAGTTTGGGTTCACACATCAGGGCCTGGGCGATGACAACGCGCTGGCGCAGGCCCCCGGACAGCTGATGGGGATACTGGCTGAGGCGGCTCTTGGCTGCCGAGATCCCGACCCGGTCCAGGAGCCAGATCGCCCGTTCCTCCGCAACCCGCCGCGACCCGCCGCGGTGGCGCCGATAGACTTCGACAAGCTGATTGCCGATCGTGTAGGTCGGATTCAGTGCTGTCATGGGATCCTGGAAGATCATGCCGATATCGTTGCCGAGAACAGCCCGCATGGCCGCCGCGGAGAACATGGCAAGATCCTGACCGTCAAAGAGAATCCGATCGGCTGTCCGGATTGCCGACTTTGGCAACAGGTTGAGAATTCCCAATGTTGCCATGGATTTGCCACAACCGCTTTCACCGACAATGCCAAGCACGTCCCCGGATTTGAGCGCGAGGTCAAGGCCATGCACAGCCCGCAGGGTGCCGTGCTGGGTGGCAATCCGGATCGTCAGGTTCCGGACATCAAGCAGGGTCAAGACCGACCCTCGGGTGCAGAGATGTCCCGCAAACCGTCACCAAGAAGATTGATCGACATCACCAGGAGGAAGAGCGCGACGCCGGGAATCATGATCAGCCAGGGTTCGAAGAAGAGATAGTCCTTGCCCTCGGCGATCATCAATCCCCAGGACGGCTGCGGCGGCTGGACGCCGAGACCGAGGAAGGACAGGGCTGATTCGAGCAGGATGGCATGGGCCATCTCCAGCGTCGCGACGACAATCAGGGCATCCTTGATGTTGGGCAGCAATTCAAGGAGGATGAGTCGCCAGACCGGCATGCCCAGCGCCCGTGCGGCCATCAGGAAGTCCGCATCACGAATCTGCAGGGTTGCCGAGCGGGCGACGATGGCAAAACCGTCCCAGAGCAGCAGACCCAGGATCACAATCACGAGCTGGAGCGACGAGCCGAAAATCGCCGCGACCGCCAAGGCGATGAGAACAATGGGCATCGAGAGCCGCGCCGTGATGATGAAGGTGATGACCAGATCCACGCGGCCACCAAAATAGCCTGCCATGACCCCGAGACTCGTGCCGATCAAGCCGGAAATGACCATGGCCGAGAGTCCGATGAGCAGGGACAGCCGGGCACCGTAGAGGAGTCGACTGAGATAATCACGCCCCAGCTGGTCGGTCCCGAGGACATGATCCCAACTCCCTGCCGCGGTCCAGATGGGGGGCTGCAGCCGGGCCAGCAGATTTTGCTCGACCGGATTGTGGGGGGCGAGCAGCGGTGCCATCAGGGCCAGAAGGATGATCAGTCCCAGGCCGCCGACACCGAGGAGGAAGCCGGAATGACTTCGGGCGCGCCGCAGGACAATCGCCCGAGGCGAGAGGGCCTCCTGCTCCGGTAAATCCTGCTCAAAGCCTGTCGACCGCACCGCCATGTCAGGCAACCCGAATCCGTGGATCAAGCCAGGCATTGAGAAGATCGCCGGCCAGATTCAAACCGACGTAGATCAATGAAAGAATCAGGATAATGGCCTGGACTGTTGGCAAATCGGCCCGAGCGATGCTTTCCCAGGCCAACTGCCCGATGCCATGCAGGGCATAGATGCTCTCGATGATGACGGAGCCGCCGAGCATGTAGCCAAACTGGACTGTCGAATGACTGACGACAGGGAGAACGGCGTTGCGCATGGCATGCTTGACCAGCACCTGGGCAGGATGCAGCCCCTTGGCGCGGGCTGTCCGGATATAGTCGGAAGCCAGCACCTCAAGCATGCCCGATCGGGTCAGGCGCATGATCGCCGGGGTTGCATAATAGCCGAGCACAATCGTCGGCATGATGAAATGTTGCCAGGTGCTGTTGCCAGATGGCGGCAACAGTGGCCACCAGACCGCGAGGACCACGATCAGGACGAGGGCAAACCAGAAATTGGGCAGGGCCTGGCCGAGAACCGAGAGGACGAGGGCCAGGCGATCGATGATGGAGTTGGGATACACGGCGGCGATGATACCCAGAGGCATCGCCAGCAGGATGGCAAAAAGCAATGATGCCACACCCAATTGCAGGGTGACCGGCAGACGTTCGGCAATCAGCGCATGGACCGGCGTCGAGAAATATGTGCTGATCCCGAAATCGCCCCGGAGAGCACCGGACAACCAGTCCCCGTACTGCACGATGAGTGGCCGGTCGAAACCGAACTGGACCCGGATGTATTCGATGTCTGCCTCAGAGGCACCCTCGCCTGCAATGGCGATCGCCGGGTCACCGGCGGCCCGCAGCATCATGAAACTCAGAAAGGAGACAAACAGGGCAACCAGGATGGCCAGTCCGATGCGCTTCAGAATGAAGACCGGCATCGTTCAGCCCTGGCAAGGATCCGGACCGGGGCCCGATGCAACGGGCCCCGGTCGCCGTGAATTACTTCCAGCGGGCCGCATAGAAGCGTGGCACCTCATCGGGATTGGGCACGAAGTCAAGCTGGTCACTGAAGGCATAGTTCACATTGTACGAGAACAGCGGCACCCAGTACACATTGTCGGCGATGGTTCGCAGGGCCCGGGAATAGGCCGCCAGACGCTCGTCTCGATCAACCGAATTGTCGCCAGTGGTCAGATCGGCAATCAGCGCCTGATCGCTGGCATAGTCATCCTTCGTGGCCTTGAAGAAGTGACTGGTAATGGCCGAGACATCATGGAACGAATAGCTGCCCCAGCTCATGAAATTGAAGTCAATTTCACCGGCGTAGACCTGGTCACGCAAGGCGGCGTATTTGAGATAGACCAGGTTTGTCTCGATCCCGACCGCATTCAGATACCCCATGATGGCTTCGGCATACGGCCGGTCCCGGTACGCATGAAAATCGATGGTGAAGCCATCAGGATAGCCAGCTTCTGCCAGCAGGGCCCGGGCCTTGTCCGGATCGTAATCATAGGTGGTGACATCCTGCTCACAGCCAAACTGGGCCGGATGGCAGGCAGAATGCACAACCACCGAACTGCCGCCGACCAGGGCCGTCACGATGGCTTGCCGGTCAATGGCATGGGCAATGGCCTGTCGGACACGGGCATCATTGACGGGCGAGTCATTGCCGGTGCGATTGCTGCTGTCAAAGCTCAGGTAACCAATCCGCATCGTCTGCTCATTCACCACGTTGATCCCGGAGCGCTGGGCGAGAGCTGCGGCCTGATCGGCAGGCACCTTCCAGATCCAGTCAACCGTCCCGGCCAGAAGTTCGGCAATCTGGGTGTTGTTGTCGGGCACCGTGCGCTGCCGAATGACATCAATGGAAGGCTGGCCCTTGGGGGAGCCGGCAAAGTAGTTCTCATTGCGCTCGAAGGTGATGGATTCACCCGGCGCAAACGCCGTGACCCTGTAGGGTCCGGTTCCAACCGGGGCCTGACCCATCCCCTCGGGCCCGACTTCGGCGTAGTACTCGTTGGGGTAGATCAGAAGCGGCCCGGCCAGAAACTCCAGTGCGATCGGTGTCGGCCGCTTCATGTGCAGCCGGACGGAATACGGCCCGCGCTTTTCCACCCGGTCTATCCAGTTGACATTGCGCTGGGTCAGGACGCCGTTGTCCGGGTCGGCCATGCGATTGAGCGTGTACACCACATCGTCGGCATCAAAGGCCTCGCCGTTGTGGAAGGTCACGCCCTGACGCAACTCGAAGTCCATGGTGGTGCTGTCGACAAAACTGTAACTCTCTGCCAGCAATGGCTCGAACTCGAGCGTATCGGGATTCTTGAAGAGGAGCGCATCCCAGACAAGGCGTCCGACGATGATCCCCTCCCGCAGGACATTGTAATACCGATCGAGGGTTGCCAGTTCGCCCGACCAGGCAATGTTCAGCGAGTTGTCATCCGGGCCAGCCTGGCCCGCAGTTCCCGTCAAGCCAATGGCAAGGACAAGGGACAGAGCAAGTGATCTCATGAGATTTCTCCTTTCATCTGCTGCTCAATTTCATAGACCGTCCAGTCGATCTGACCGAGGTGCGCACGCAGCGTGTCCGCCAGACACTGCTGGTGATCGACCGTCATCCGTTTGTCGGTCGAGGCAATGGAGACCGCACAGAGGCCTGGATTGGCGACGGGTCCGGCGGCCATCCCGATGCCCCGCACACCCGACAGCACCTGCCCGGTGTTCAGCGACACACCAGCCAATCGGGTTGTCGCGATCGCGCGGTGCAGATCGTCGGCTGTCAGGTCGAAATATTCCTGACAGGTTTCCAGATTGCTGGCGACAATACGGGCACACAGGGGATCGGGCAGGGCCGCCAGCAGGGCCAATCCGGCGGCCCCCACCCCCAGGGGCCGCCGCGACCCCTCAAGCAATGTCAGGGCATGGAGCGGCAACGTGCCGTCAAGACGGCGCAGACAGAGCGAATCCGTGCCGGACCTGATGAGCAGGAACACAGTTTCGCCCGTGACATCCCGCAGTTTCCGCAGCGTGCTTTCCAGGAACTGGGTAATGTAGAACACCCGCGCCGCACTGCCCATCTGATAGAGTTCCAGTCCGAGATGATACTTCTTGGTAAAGTGGTCGACGGTCAGCAGCCCCTCGTCCACAAAGGCACTCAGCAATCGATGTGTGGTGCCGAGCGTCAGGCCGATCTCCTCGGCCAGCCGTTTGGCCGTGATGCCATCCTCATTGTGACGGGCAACGCCCCGCAGGATGGCAACCGCCCGATAGACGCTTTGCGTTCCGGCGACATTCTGCTTCGAGACCCCCAACGGCCGCATCGAATCGTGCATCATCACTCTCATATTGTGAGAATACCCTACCACATTATGAGAATCAAGACTCGCTGTGAGAGACAATCCACAACGGCCCGCTTTCTGTGCTCATCAGCCCGCGGCTGCTTGGCGAGATGCAGCAAAAGCGCGTCAACCGGAGGGCGGGCAGAGGCCGCACGCGGGTTGGTGCCCGGTGCCCCATCGCGTGTCTGATTTGGCTATGGCCTTCAAAGCGACATTGAGACTCCTGGCCAGCACCGGGTGGAGTGGGCTATGCCCCGTAGGGAATCCAGATGTTCTTGACCTGGGTGGACCGTTCGAGGAAGAGGAGGCCCTGACCTTCGTCGGTGTGCCACTGGCGCTGGGCACCGTCCTCGACCCAGCTTTGTTTCAGGTTCCCGGCACTGGCTGATTCAATCATGGCAGCGGATTGGGAGAGGCCGAAATACCAGATGGCTGCGATGGCATCATGGTCGGCCAGGGTCTTGGCAAGGCTGTCGCGGTCGCCGGTGATCAAATTGCAGACCCCGGCCGGCAGGTCGGAGGTCTCGAGGACCTGATAGAAATCCGTTGCAGCGAGCGGGTGGGTCGATGACGGGATGGCCACCACAGTGTTGCCGAGGGCGATGGCTGGCATGACCAGGGAGACGAGACCGAGGAGCGGCCAGGCTGTGGGGCAGGCCATGCCGATGATCCCCAGAGGTTCATTCATGGCCAGGGTCACATGCGCAACCTTGGTCTGGTGCACGGCACTGTCATGCTTGTCGGCCCAGGCTGCGTACCAGAAGATACGTCGAATGGAGACGTCGACTTCGGTGCTGGCAGAGTCGGTGGGCTGGCCGAAAGAGCCCAGGCGTGCGATGAACTCTGCACGGCGCGCGCTCAGGTTCTCGGCGACATAGTACAGGACCTGGGCCCGATTATGCCCGGTCTGGGCTGCCCATTGCGGGACCTTGCCAGCCGCTTCGACGGCATTGCGGATGTCCTTGCGATTGCCGAGACCCGCACGACCCAGCGGGCCGGATGGACCCCGAACAGCATAGGAATAGCCGCCATCGGGCCGAATCTGCCGACCGCCAATGTAGAGTTTGGCCGTGCGGTCGATCTCTCCTGTTGTGGGGGCACTGGCTGGGGTTGCCTGGGGGGCAGGGTGGGGACGTTCGCGTTGGCGGCTTTGGGGCCGGGGGCGGGCAAGATAGGCTGCCATGCCCTCGCGTCCCCCTTCACGGCCGAAGCCGCTTTCCCGGTAGCCACCAAAACCGGCTCCGGCATCAAACTGATTGGCGCAATTGATCCAGACGACACCTGCCTTGATCCCCGCAGCCATATCAATGGCCTGGTTGATGTTTTCCGACCAGACCGATGCGGCCAGACCATAGCGGGTGCTGTTGGCCAGGGTGATGGCATCGGCAGGTGTCCGGAACGGGGTCATGGTGACGACGGGTCCGAAGATCTCCTCGGTGGCCAGGACTGAGGCAGGCTGGACATGGGTGGCGAGAGTCGGTGGGAAAAAGCAGCCATCGGGTACCGTTCCCTGATGGAGCCTGGCGCCGTCGGCAATGCCCTGGTCAACCAGATGGCGAATGCGTTGCAGATGATCGGGGTGGATCACGGCTCCGATGTCGGTGGATTTGTCAAGGGGATCGCCGGCCCGCAGCCTGTCGAGACGTGCTCGCAGGAGCCCCTCAAACCGCTCGGCGACGGCCTCGGCAACAAGAATGCGCGACCCGGCGCAGCAGACCTGGCCCTGGTTGAACCATGTGGAATCAACCACTCCTTCGACCGCGGCATCAAGATCGGCATCGGCAAAGACGAGGAAAGGTGATTTGCCGCCGAGTTCCAGAGTCAGATGTTTTCCCGATCCGGCCGTCCGTTGCCGGATCAGTCGACCCACTTCCGTCGAGCCAGTAAAGGCCACCTTGTTGAGGCCCGGATGATCGATGAGGGCGGCACCGGTCGCGCCATCGCCGGTGACGATGTTGAGAACACCCTTGGGCAGCCCGGCTTCGGTGGCAATCTCGGCAAAGGCCAATGCAGTGAGCGGTGTGTATTCGGCGGGTTTGAGGACGACGGTGTTCCCGGCCGCAAGGGCGGGGGCCACTTTCCAGGCCAGCATCATCAGGGGGAAATTCCAGGGAATCACCTGGCCACAGATGCCGTGGGGGCGTTGATCGGGGAACGCCGTATCGAGGATCTCGGCCCAGCCGGCATGATGATAGAAATGCCGGATGACGAGGGGAATGTCGATGTCGCGGCTTTCACGGATGGGCTTGCCGTTGTTGAGGGTTTCCAGAACCGCCAGAAAGCGGCTGTGCTGCTGGAGGTGCCGGGCCAGGGCATACAGGTGCCGGGCCCGTTCATGGTTCCCGAGTGCCTGCCAGTGCGGCTGGGCCCGGCGGGCTGCCCGGACAGCCAGGTCAATATCCCGGGGCGTGCCCTGGGTCACCTCGGCAAGGCGCTGGCCCCTGGCCGGGTTGATGACAGGGAATGTCGAACCCGGATCCCGGAATTTTCCATTGATGTAATGACCGAATACGGACCCGTGCCGTGTGATCCAATCCATGACAAGGGTCGGGTCCTCGGGAGCGTCGCCGTAGTCCATCCGGGTGAGGAGTTCGGAGATCTGGATCACGGGGTTTCCCTCTCAGGTCTGGGCATGGCGACTCGCATCGGCATAGCGTCCGGTCACATAATGGTCCAGTTGCCGCTCGATGTCACCGAGGAGTGATGAGGCGCCAATGCGGAATCGATCGGGTTGCAGCCAGTCCAGACCCAACTCTTCTTTCATCAGGGTCTGCCAGACCAGTGCATCCCGGGCTGCAGACAGGCCACCGGCCGGCTTGAAGCCAACCGCGTAGCCGGTGGCATCGCGGTAGTCACGGATGGCCCTGACCATGACCAGACCCACAGGCAGGGTGGCATTGATCCGCTCCTTGCCTGTCGATGTCTTGATGAAGTCCGCCCCGGCCTGCATGGCTGTCATTGAGGCCGCATACACCGTCTGCAGGGTCTGCAGCTCACCGGCCGCCAGGATGACCTTGAGATGGGCCGGTCCACATTCCAGCCGCATGCGGCTGATTTCGTCATGAAGCCCGGGCCAGTCCTGTTTGAGGGCCAATTCCCTGGAGATGACGATGTCGATCTCCCCGGCCCCCGCATCGATGGCATGACGGATTTCGGCCAGACGCAGATCCATCGGTACGAGACCTGCCGGGAATCCCGTGGCAACAGATGCCACCCTGATGCCGGTGCCCCGCAGGGCCCGGACAGCATGGGAGACCATGGTCGGGTACACGCAGACAGCCCCCACCCGGATCGTCTCCAGGTCGTCCCCGAGTCCCTTGAGGATATGTCCGGCAAGTGGGTGCGCGGCCTTGGCGCAGAGTCGCTCGACCCGTTCAGCCGTGTCGTCGCCGGCGAGCGTGGTCAGGTCAATGCACCGGATGGCATTGACCAGCCAGGCCGCCTGCCAGTGTGCCTTGATTGACCGACGGGACCCCAGTGTCGCACAGCGTCGTTCGGCGGCGTTGCGATTGACCGCATGCCGTTCAAACATCTCCGGCATCAAGGCCATGCCCGGATTGCGCAACCCTTCTGTCCGGGCCGGGGTGTCCCCGCCCTCCTTTGCGATTGTTGCTCCCACCGCTGCCCTGATTCCGAAATGCAGACTGCTGACCCCCTGACGGTTAAGCCGTGCCTCGATCCTCTGCAAGCCCCGAGGGACTCATTCTTGACCAACCCGTTGTTGTTCACGGCATCCGAGACCAAGAGCCTCGCAGCGCTGTCGCCCGGCACCGGGCTGTGCCCGTCAACCCGGAGTCATTCTGGCCGTGACAGTGGCAGGTTATCGGGCGTGCAGGGTCTTGCGGCGATGGCCAGCAACTGTGTGGGCCCTTGCGGCCATGGGCTGCGTGTCCATATGGCGCAGTCCCATGTTGCCAATCCGCCCTCCCGCCGGGCCACTGCCAGTCCGGGTACCATTTGATGTGGGCACTGACGGTCTCGAGGGTGAGTCAGGGTCCGGATCGATGACATCACGATTGACGCAGCCCCGGTCTGCCCTGTCGGCTGTGTCGAGGATCCTTTGCCTGTGGCGATCAGCCAGCACGTCTTCCGACCAGTTGCCACCCGATGAGACCATGCCGGGCGTCGCCTGGTACTTTCCGTACATATAGCAAATTCCTATTGTGATCATTAAACAAATATAATATATATAAGAAACGATTTGACAAGGATGCGCAACCCCCATGACTCCGATGCGGTGTCTGTACATCGATATGGACAGCTTCTTCGCCAGCGTCGAACAGGAGATGGATCCGGCGTTGCGCGGCCGTCCTGTTGGCGTTGCGGCCATCATGTCCGAAGCTGGCGCATGTGTGTCGGCATCCTACGAGGCCAAGGCTTGTGGGGTCACGACCGGGACCCGGATCTACAGGGCCAGGAAACTGTGCCCGACAATCATCTTGCGTCCGAGTCGGCACCGGCTGTACCTGCGTATCAATCAACAGATTGCCCGCGCGATCGATGCAATCGCTGAGCTGGAATGCGCCCGCTTCGTCGACGAATTCCAGGTGGCGCTGGGGGGACAGAGCAGTGATCTGGGCACGGCAATGATGCTGGCGTGCCGAATCAAGACCGCCATTCGGGAGCAGGTTGGCTCCGAACTGCGGTGCTCGATCGGGATCGGGCCGAACCGCCTGTTGGCCAAAATTGCCAGCAAATTGCAAAAACCCGATGGGCTGGCATGGCTGGCCCCGGAAAACATGCCCGAGCGGGTTGCCCATCTCCAGCTTGATGAACTGCCGGGAATCTCCCGCGGCCTTCTGGCCAAACTGTACCGGGCCGACGTCTGGAGCATACCGGCTCTTTACAGCCTGGAACCACGCCATGTCCGACGGATCTGGCGCTCGATCGAGGGTGAGCGCTTTGCTCTCGCCCTGCGGGGTCTGGACTTGCGCCCGGCGAGAACGCAGCGAAGTGGGTACAGCCATTCCAAGGTCCTGTCGCCGGAGTATCGCCTGGCGAACGCCGCCCGTCTGGTTGGCCGGTGGCTGGTGGAAAAGGCCGCGGAGCGCATGCGCCACGACGGGTACTGTGCGGGGTTGTTCACGTTGCATGCCACGTTCGTCAACAGGCGGTGCTGGTCAGGGAAGCGTCCGATGGCATCGACCCAGGACACACGCCTGCTGTTGAACGTCTACGAGTGCCTCTGGCAGCAGTTGATTGCGACGGGTCCTGCTCCGTTACTGTCCGTCAGTATCCATCTGGGCAAACTGATCCAAATGGATGAACGACCAGGAGATTGGCTGTTGCCCTGTCAGGCCGGGCACCCGACCGCCCAGGAACGGCTCGCCGCAACCATCGACACGATCAATCACCGGTACCGGAAACGGGTGATCCGTTACGGCGTCCATCAGCCCCATCCAGGATTTCTCGAGCGTTAAGGTCGCCCCGTGGCATGACAAGCCGCCTGGAAAGTGGACTTTGCCGAGGCGTACGCTTCCAGACCGGATATCGTGCAATCCCGGGCTGATTGAGCGCGCGGCCCATCCAGCGCCTTGGTGCGGGAGGGAAACACATCCGGTCGTTGACCGGGGATTTGACCGTCAAGGCCGCTTCCAGAGACGGACGACAAACCGATCCTCCCCCTCGATCAGATCCGGCTTCACACCAGTGTGTTGAAGCACGGATTCGAGAATTCGTGTACGGACACCCATCCCATAATGTTCAATGTAACGGTAGTCGCTCAGGATGTCCTTGAGGAAGCCGTTCCTGGCTGCCCGGACGATGCCTTCCTCCATCTTTGGGACTGTGACACCATTGGGAAGGCGGCCCGGAGAAATGATCTCCACACGATCCTGATACAGCGAGACCTCGATATCAACGCCCTCTCGGGTATAATCGCGATGCACGACGGCATTCACGATTGCCTCGCGCACGGCATCCATGGGCAATGCTCTCTTGCGCCGTCTCCGGCCACCTTCAAGCCATGCGCTGCTGCCCATGTTGCGCTTCACAAAGTCGATGGCTGTGTCGATCGCGCCCCTCTCCCGTGTTCCACCGCGCCGAGAAACGAGGGGGGGGGGGGTCAAGGGTCCGCGGATCCTCTCTTCATCGATTGTTTCGTATGTCTTCTCGGTCCCGGGAAACGCAACTGCAGTCATGCCAGCCTGGGGCAGGCGACGGCTCGGCTGCTTGCCGAACAGCAGGAGCCCGGCGACCGATGCAACACCATCGTCACCCGCCAGGACAGTCAGATCCGAATTGAGCAGGATCCGTCGCCATGCCTCGACCTCTGTCCGATCCGGAACGGTTCGTTTTCTGACATTGCGGTAGTAATTCTCGATTCGATCCCAGTCGAAACTCTCAGGCCCTGTGTCCGGTACAGCCTTGATTTCATAACGGACCAATCGGGCTGATTGATAGAGTCGGCCCTCTTCCTGACGTGTTGCGACACGGGACGTGCTCCCAACGCGGATGAATGTGACCATTCCCTCCCACGTTTCGCCTTGTATGGCTTGCCAGGACTGTCTGCTGCAAGCTCAATGACTCCGACTGCCTTGTCATGATCCATCCTGATACAGGTCCATACAGGTATGACGGCCGGATCAAGATTCTGACGGGCAATATTCATCACCCGCTCCTCTGCGGACTTGCAGCTTCCAGCCAAACCGGAAACACGCCCGTCATCCTGCACCCCGAGAACAATGATGCCTCCCTCAAGATTCAGCAACGCGGCCATCTCGATGGCAAGTTTCTCTGGACTGATGTCATCACGCTTGAACTCAACGCGCGAGTTTTCACCATTCTCGATACACTCGATAAGTCTTGCCCTGTGCATCAGTCAGAATCCATATTTCCTGCGCCGCCTCTCGAATGCTTCGCGACCGCCCTCAAGCATTTCTTCCACAAGCGCGCACTGATGGAGAGTCGATTGATCCGATATCTTCCATGGAGATTCTGGCCCGCCCACTCCCCGCTTCTCCTGCAGCGGACAATCCAATGATCAATTCGGCATCACCAAGGACCGGAATATTCGCATTGTGTGTTGTGAAAATGAACTGCCGCCTTTGTTTCTCCTTGCGCATGCGCGGCACGATCCCCTCGGTGATGAAACGATTATCGAGGTCATCTTCAGGTTGGTCAATAATCAGCGGAGAGTTTGATTCGAGCAGTAAGAGCAGAAGGACCGCTGTGGCTTTCTGTCCGGTGGACAACTCTTCCAGAGGCTTCCATATGGGTCGGGCATCGCTTGTTGCGATATTAAGGTGAATGCTCGTCACCGGTTCGAGTTCCAGCTCCTCGATCTGCATCAGCACATCAGCATCACAATCAACAAGTCGCTTCGCCTGGTTGGATGTAATGCCGTAGGCCTCATGCAATGTATCGGTTCCAGATCGACAGGTTTCGACGAGCTGCGTCAGTGAAAGATGATCTGCCCGATTCAGGCAATTGATGGTCTCGGACATGCGCCCACCAATCTCATCCCGCAGCAACTTGAACAATGGTTCACGATTCCCCGAACTGAGAACCTCGACCTCCACACGATTCTTTAGCAGACTCGTGACTTTCGATGCTGCTTCTACCAAGCTCCGGTATTCAGCTGCCTTGACGTCTTCCCACTCGGCAATCAGGGTACGACGATTGCTCGTGTGCTCCTTCCCAATTTTCCGCAATAAATGAAGCCGCTTCTGGAGTGGCCGCAGGTCCTCGATCTGACGGCGAAGTCGGATAAACTCTTCACCGTCGATACGGGACTTTTGCAGGTCCCGTAAAATTCTCTCGTAGTCAGCCTGAACAGTCTCCTTTCGAAGGCTCCACTCGTTCCCCACCCGCTCAATTCCCTCATCTGCATGTTTCAGGGCATCCGCCATGCTCTCAAGAATGGGCCCAAGGGCTGCCTTGCCCCTGAAAGGATGTCGTGACCGGGCAACCCTTCGAGTGCACGGTCCGACAAGAATGTCATATCAATCGGTATCTCCGTCTTGAGGATTTCCAGAGCCTCATGGAAAGGTGTCATGCGTTCAGGAATGGAATCAAGTATTCCTTCCTCACGGACGAAATGACTTTGTTCGTGCAATCGATCTTCAAGCCCGACTTCCCTGAAACGCTTGAGCGTTTCCTTGAGAGCAGGCAAAGCCGCGAGGCGTTCCTCAAGTTCACCGATTTCCGTGTTCGTGTCCTTCAATGCTTGGCGGTTCTTCTTGAGGTCACGCTTCAGGGATCTTTTGCGATGGACAAGCGACTCGTCCTGTTTGATGAAACGTTCCAGGAGACGTGTCCGCTTGTCTGGACTTCTGGCAATCTCCGATATCTCATGCTGTCCGTAGGCCTCGATGCCAGGCAGGATGTCAAGGGGGACGCAGTTCAGCACTTCACCATTTTTATCCCAGACCCGCGGCGGATTGGGAATTGTTCGCTCGATTCGATACTCATGCACATCAGGTCGGTGGACCCGGACAAGCAGCGTTATTTTGGTGCCATTCCGCAGAACGTGCCGTACGATATCTTGATGTGCCTTGTCTGCTTCATCACCGACAGCAACCTGACCGATAGCACTCCGGATGCTTTCCACAACAGTCGACTTGCCGGCACCACGTCCTCCTATGAAGACATTCAGGTTGGAATTGAGTTGCACGGTTACGTCATCGAGGAATCCACCTTTCCATCCCACACTTGCAATCTCGGCATGTTCATCTGGTGCAAAACCATGATGGAGTCGGACGCGTGAACCGGGATCCAGAAAAGCTTGCCGCAGTCCGTCAATGGTCACATCCTGCATCTTGATCCAGCATGTCGCTGGTGGCTTGCGCAGATCATCGGGTTCCACGATGTCCATGGCATTGAGCGCTGCAACCGCAAGATGATCGTCTGCTGTATGGGCACGCCGGTACTCCGGGTTCTGGTTCTTGAGAATCCGACAATAGTTCCTTGGCAATTCTTCAACAGAACCCGGAATCTGCACTGCCAGAAGATTCTCATCTTGCCACGCACGGATTCGTGCCTGACCTCCAAGCGCATGGGCCCCGGTCGCCCGGCATCGTGCGGCATCGGGGATGGGGTGTCCCGGACGGCCTGCACCGCGATACCGGCGGGGGGCTGGATGTCGGTGGCCTTGGCAGGGACTTCGATCCCCGCACAGCGGTTGTGGTCTTGCGACGGCCCCCTGCAGCCGTGTGATTGTGGTGGCCCGGTCGACAAGGGCCGCCTGTGCATCCTTGTGGCCCTTGCCGATGATGTGTCGACCACTCACGTGATCCTTGCTCTCGACGGCAGTGGGACGCTCTGGAGCGACGACCCGATCGGGGATGTGACTGCTGCCCACCCTGCCAGTTCGGTGGCTTGCCCTGGAGGTGCCGGTGGTCACCATGACCCGCAATCCGCCCCACAAGCCCCGTGCAGACTTGGACAGACGCAGGATGCTGCCTGAGAACGGCCATCACCATTCTCAATCACACTCCTCCTGCAGGTTGCGGATGTGCTGGCGGAACTCGGCGCCCAGGGTGGGGTGGGATGCGGCGATGGAAAGGGTTGCGTGGAGATAGCCGATCTTGGAGCCACAGTCGAAACGGGAGCCATCGATGAGGAGACCATGCACCGGGTGGCCGTCTTGCGCACTCCGGGAAATGGCATCGGTCAACTGGATTTCCTTCCCGGTCCCCTGCGGCATGCCGTCGAGACACTGCAGGATATTGCCGGTCAGGATGTATCGGCCGATGACGGCCAGGTTCGAGGGGGCCTCAGCCGGGGCGGGTTTTTCGACCAACGCCTCGATGGTGACAAGCGGACCGTCGATCTGCGTGTATTTGACCAGCCCGTAACTTGTCGACTGGACCGGATCGATGGCAGTCAGCCCCACCACCGAACTGCCGGTTGTGTTGTAGGTGTCGATCAATTGACCGAGCGCGGGTCGGCGGGAGAGGATGATATCGTCGGTCAGGATCACGGCGAAGGGGTCAGAGCCAAGCAGGTGGCGGGCGCACCAGACGGCATGACCAAGGCCGAGGGGGGCATGCTGACGGATATAGGCAATCCGCCCGCTTTCCTGGCTGATTTTCTTGACCGTCGCCAGCATCTGCTGCTTGCCGCGCTCGGCAAGGGTCGATTCCAGCACCGGCGAATGATCAAAATAGTCCTCAAGGGCACTCTTGCCCCGGGATGTGACGAAGATGAACTGCTCAATGCCGACCTCGAGTGCCTCATCCATGGAGTACTGGATCAAGGGGCGATCGACGAGGGTCATGATCTCTTTCGGGATCGACTTGGTGGCGGGCAGGAAACGGGTTCCCAATCCCGCAACCGGCAACACAGCGGTTTTGATCCTGCTTGTCATGCGGCCCAATTGTCGCAAACGGTGATGGCGTGCAACCAGCGCCCGGATCGGCACCAACAGGGAGAAGGTTGATTCGATCGTGGATATCGCTCAATGGTGATCGTGGCGGGACAGCGTCAGTCCCGCAAGGACAGCCTGCCTGCTGTCCTTGTGCTGATTTCCGGCCCCGCACGGGCCGGCAAGACCCGTGCGGGTCGGCTTTTGGCGGCCTATCTTGGTGCCGATCACTTTGCGCTTTCCGATCAACTCAAACGCATGACCCATCATCATTACGGTCTGGCCGATGACATGCAGGCTGATCACTATGAGGACGTCAAGGAGATCCCCAGTGCTGATTTTGCGGGCCTGAGTCCGCGTACGGCCTACATCGACTACAGCGAAAACCACCTCAAACCCCGCTATGGGGACAGCTATCTCGGCGAGCAGGCCTCCCGGCGGGTCCGATCCAACCTGCACCGGGGGAAGACAACGATCGTCTCCGGCGTCGGCTTCCTGGCGGAGATCCGTCCGCTGATCGCCACTGCCGGGATCAGCGGGACGCTCCATGTCCGGATTCTGCCGCGCCCATCCCGACATGCCGCACCCGTCGACAGTCGCTCACAGCTGGATCTTGGCCGATATGGGATCGAGGAGATGGCCATCACATCCCCGCATGCCTATACTCTGGCCCAGGCGATCCGCACCCGGCTCCACCTGATGGAGCGGGATGGGCACTTTGCCGCAGCCTATCGGCTGGCCAGAACAGGTGGAGATCAGACCGGGGTCAGGTCCTGAGCGTTGTCGGCCATCCATTGGCGGATCATGGCCGCCGACCATCCCTCATCCGCAGCATCGGCCAGATCCCAGCCGTGTTTGCGGTCGGCAGGCGGAATGATCGCGCCAAGCCGGATCCGGTTGCTTTCGATGGCCAGTGACTCCAGGGTTGCGCTGAGGACCGCCACCCACGCCGAGACGAATTTTGGCAAGGCATCGGCCTCCGGACCTGTCCCGGATGGCGTGTCGGCATCCGGCCAGATATCGATCCGCAGGTCCCGCCCCCGCGCGCTGGCCAGGCGAAAAGCTGAATGGAGGGGCTCAAGGTCTGCCTTGCCAATGCCGCCGGTGCTCCCCACATTGCTCAGTGTCAGGATTCCGCTGGCAGCTGGCACCAGTAGCGCGGCGGCGGCATCCCGGGTCTTTTCGCCTTCCACGAACAGCAACCGCGATCCCCCTGCGGCCTGCCAGGCCGCAATGTCCTCACCGCCATAGAGGGGACGGGCCATCGTCGGGTCGAATTCCAGCTGCTGCCAACAGCCGGGAATGGCCGGGTAGTTCTCAAGGTGTCCCGGTCGCCAGATCACCTGCTGGAAATACTTGCGTCCATCCTTCTGGTCGAAGCGCAGGACGAGGAGCAGAGGCTGGCCATCGGGGTTGCGATACACATGCACATGCGATGGCTCGCTCCAGTGGGTCACTTTCGTTGCGGGGTTGTGCAAAAGGATGGGGTCAAGGGGTTGCGGGATCTTGACATCAGGAGCCATGGCCGGATGGGACCAGGGTTGGAGTGGTGCCGTCACCGGGCCATCGCGGGCGTCAGATGTCGTGACGGTGGGGATTGGCATGTCGACAATGTCGGCAGCCATATGGATGGCCTCGCTGTAGCTCAGGCGCTTCCATTCCTGCAGGAAGGTCAAGACCGTACCATGGACACCGCACCCGGCCCCAAAACACTTGTAGCGGGGAATTCCATCGGTAAACACCGTCAACGAAGGGGTTTTGTCGGCATGGAACGGGCAGCGCCCCGTGTAGCGGTTGCCGACCCGTTTGAACTGGACGCCAGCTTCCCGCGCAATCACATCCTGCAGGGGGATACGCTTGAGGATCTCGTCGAGCTGTCCCTGGTCCTCAGCTGTCAAGGGCGCTCACCTTCATCCTGTGATGTGTCACCAGCCGTTGTCCCGTAATTTGCCGCTGAGTTCATAGTCGTTGCCCGTATCCCAACCGTCCCGGCTTTTGCAATAACTGCAGATTCGGTTGCTCTTGCCCTCCGAGTAGAACAGTTGGGTACAGCTCAGGCAGGCTCGCATGCCTGCTGCCGGATCCCGTGACAGACGGATCGGCTTGCCGTTGCGGGATCGGGGTTTCAGGCCGGTGCGGAATGCCTTGACCGCAACGGAACGGTGTGATCGGCCAAGCACATCGGCAATGGCCCGGATCGGGACCTGTCGCTCCCACAATTCACTCATGACCCGGATTTCGTCCTGGCTCCAGAACTCTCCACTGGGCCGGCCGCGGCCCGCGAGCCTGCCAGGTGTTTCACCATGTCTGTCCATTCTCAGATCCTGCCCCATTCCAAAATTGACTGCTGGCAGGATTGTGGTCCGATGGTTGTGACAGGGAAGGGGTCGGCGCGCCTGACCCTGGCTGGAATGTCACGCCGACTGCCGCTTCTGGCTCGCATCGGCGGCTTGCCGATCCCGGAGAACCTGCGCTGGAGGCCATCCCCGGCGGGGTCGTACAGCATCCCGGCGTGTCCACATGAAGTCCGGCCTTGCGCACCCTCAAGGGTGCGAGTTTCGCGCGCTGGGTCATGAAGGGAGGGGGATGGACCTCCCTCTGCTCAGGAACGATTCGCCAAAGGACGCCACCATGACATCATCCAGACCCAGGCTGATTGCCTCACTCGCCGTGATCCTGCCCACTGCTGCCCTTGCCCAGGTGGGCAATATCGGTGACATGGCCACCGAGCTGCAGAAACAGGCAGGGAACATTGCCGACCTGATCGGTGCCGTTGCCTTCCTGCTCGGCATTGTCCTCGCCGTCGCCGGCCTGCTCAAGTTCAAACAGCATTCGCAGAATCCCAATGACCCATCAGCCAGACTTTCATCGGCATTTGCTCTGGTCTTCGTGGGCGCAGCCCTGGTTGCCATTCCCACCACGTTGGGTGTGGGGATCGGTTCCCTCTTTGGCACAGGGTCCGTCAATGTGTCCGTGGACGGTTCACTGCGCTCCCTGAACTGATAATGGGGGTCTTCACCTCACTCCTGACAACCCCCATCGACCGCCTGAACCTCGGCGCCCGTGCCCATGCCCGTCTGGCGGCGGTGGGGCAGGAGGGTTTTGCTGCCTGTCTGGCCCGGGACGATTGGCGCTGCCGGATCTGTGGTGTCCGTCTGCCTGATTTCATGGAAGTTGAGCACGTGGCGTCCCATCATGATCATACGGTCGCCAACCTCAGCTGCATGTGCCAGTTCTGTCACAATCTCCGCCATCCTCTCTGGGCGGCCAGCCGGGGCAAATTCCGCCTCTTCTGGTCATCGGGGACAGACCAGCACCTGATTCACGCCATCGCCTGGTCCGTGCTGCTGGCCGGACCCCTTGCGCATCGGATGCCGGAGATCCAGCACGCCATTGAACGGTTCCTGCAGGCCGTTGAGCATCGCGAGATGCAACTGCGGTCACTCCTTGGGTCGACCCATCCGGAAGGGATGTGTGAAGCGGTGTATTTTGCCAACCGTCACCATGGGCCGAAACATGGCCGCACCGTGGCACAACGCCTGGACCGGCATGTCCGGTTCTGGCCGGTCGCCGCCAATCGGGCCCTCGGCGGCACGGCGCGCGACGCTGCGCACCTCTCCGTATGGGACGGTGACGGGTTCCGGGATCGCAGCGATGATCTGCTGGAGGCGCTGCGGAGCACGACATCCGATCTCGAGCCCCTGCGCCTGGCCTGCCGGCAGGCTCTGGCTCTCGATCGGCGCCGGCAACAGGGCTGATGTGGCCACCATGTCGGATCGATGGACACCGTTTGGCCTCCTGTGGCGAGGGTCCGATGGATCCATCCGGGTCGCCACAACCCGCGCGGTCAAGCCGCTCACACAGTTCGCGGACATCCATGACATGACGATCCGGCACTGGTTCTCCAATCTCTCGCCGACCGGCGCGATCCCGACAGGCCCCATTGGCCGCCATCGGGTGATTGTGCCCGATGGCTGGTTCGGTCAACCCCTGGTCGGTATCCTGCCTGCCCTGGGTCAGCCATTCCCACCGGATGGCAGGACACTGCAAGCCCTCAAGGCGCTGTTGCTCCAGACCGTGCGGCTGACAGTCAGGACGATGGCACCCATCTCCGGGACCAGGGAGGGTCAGGTGATCCGGTCTCTCCATTCCCGGCCAACCCTGAACGAGTCGCTCCTTGCGGCCTTGCGCAGCCTGTCTTCACAACCGCCACCCCTGAAGCCCATCCTCCGTGCGGCCATTCGTGATCTGTCCCTGCCTGCCCCGACTGTCAGTTCCGGCCCGATGCAGGGCGCCGTAGTGATGGTCCGGTTCCCGGCTGTGGCCCATGCGATGGACCTGGCCCGGACACCGGTCCCTGGTCCGGGACCCTGGCGCCTGCTGCAATCCGGGCCTGACAGGGTCATCGAGACAGCCGGCCAACTGGCCGTGATGAAGGCGCGGGCAGTTCCGACAATCCTCTGTGGGACGTTCCAGCCCCACTGGCGCCGAGGCAGCCCGCTTGTCTCCCACCTCGTCGGTGGACGGCCACCGGTCTTCGGACAACGGTTTTTCACCCTCGGGACAATCGAGGTCCTGCTCCGTCATGGTCGGTTCCATCTTGAGGGGATTCTCACGGGCCCGCCACCCCGGCCCAACCCGCCACCCCCGGCCCTCGAACTGTTCCTGCAAGGCCTTACAGTGGCCTGTGGTGGGTACAACCGGACCCTTCGATGCCTGGCGGCCAACCTCGTGGCCCACGCCCTGCTGGCGGCTCTGCTCGACCGCACCCAAACCGACCCGTTGATGACGGGTCCTGGCAATGCCTGGCTGATTGACCGGGACCGACACGTCCTGTTGCCAGCCTTCAATGCCGTCACGGCAGCCGGTGGTACCGTGGTGGAGATGGGAAGCGGAACCCTCTCCTTCCTGCCGCCCCGGGATGAGGGAAACCGGCGACTCCTGCTCACTCACCTGACCCGAATAGGTCTCCGTGCCCCCTTCGAACGCTCCCAACTCTGCCCTTGCCGGATCCCCGGGCCCAGGCTGTGCCATCACGACAGGCCCGGCCATGGCTGAGAGCCTCGTGGACTCCCTGCACAGATCCTGGCGGCACCTCGACACTCTCGCCATCGATGTGCTGCAGGACCGGATTCCACTCTGGTCTGCCATCGATGACCGGACGCTGGTTGCCAAGGATGGGACGATCAGTTCCATGCTGGCCATCGAGGGGATCGGACGTGAACTCGACGCCAATGATCTCGGCAACCAGGCTGACCGGTTCCATGTTCTCCTCGCACCGATCCTGGCTGATGGTACCCACAGTCTTGAACTGACCTATGTCCGCTGCCAGGGCCGCCGCCATGGCGGTCAGCATGCACCGGGAGCGAGGGTCACAGGTCAGGCGCGGTCCCTTGACCTTGCGGATCTCAGGGCTGGCCGCAGCTGGGTCCGGGGCGCGCTGACAACGGCCGAGACCACCTTGCTGTCCATCTATACGGCGCCTGTCCGGCTCGAACGCGGTCAATTCCGGCCCTCCGATCATGGGGCCTCCGAGGTCGCTTCCGATGGCGGGATCGCGCCGCCGGCCCTGGCGAGCCACAGAACCGTCCTGACCAGCCTGCACCGGGATCTCGACCATTCAGGCTATTCGAGCACCCATCTCACGGCCCATGCCTATCTTGATGAGGTTGCAGGGGGACTCTACCCCCTGTTGCCGCGGGGCCGACATCCCCTGCCAGAGGAAGAGCAGGCCCTCGATGTCCTGCTTGCCCACGAGCCGCTCCGGATTCTTGACAGGGGATCACTGGTGACACCGGCCAGCATCATCTCGGGGTTTGACATTGCGCTGGCACCTGAGCGGTTGCTGCCATTCAATGCCCTCGTGGCATCGCTTGCCGCTGTCCTGCCGGGAGTCTCCTGGCGGTGCACCTTCAAGTGTCATGCCGATGGACTCCGGCCCCACCGTCTGCGGGAGCAGTTCGTGCGCCTCTTTGCCTTCACCAATCGCGAGCAGCATCATCGGATGCGTGCAGCCTATGATCACCTGCGCAGCATCGACGGACTCTCCGATACCGTCATTCAACTGCAGATGTGCTTCGCTCTCTGGTCGCCCCTCGATCAGGCCAGCCGGCATCTGGAAACGCTCTGGACCTTCCGCAAATCCGTGGAGCAATGGGGCAATTGCCGGGCCGACAGTCTGACCGGTGACCCGGTCTCCACCATTCTGGCTTCCGTTCCGGGTCTGGCACCCGGGGCGACGGCACCCACCGCTGCCGCCCCGCTGACGGAGGCCTTGCGCATGGCCCCGATTGCCCGGCCCTGCAGTCCCTGGACCGAGGGCGAAACCCTGCTCAGGACGCCCGATGGCCGGGCGTGGCCGTATCAACGGGGATCGGCGATGCAGAACAGTTGGGTGGAGATCCTGGTCGGCAATTCAGGAACCGGCAAGTCCGTTGCTCTCAATGCGTTCAATCTGGCCTCGATCCTTGCTGAACCGACCCCTGTCGCGGGAGGGCCGAGCCTCCCGCGCGTCTCTGTCATTGATATCGGGGGATCCTCGAAACCCCTGGTTGACCTCATCCGGGAAGGCCTGCCCCCCGAACGGCAGCATGAGGCCATCCACATCGAGCTCAAACCCTTGCCCGATTTTGCCATCAATGTCTTTGATACGCCGCTTGGCTGTCGCCAACCCTCGGTCTCGGGACGGGAATTCCTGCTCAACTTCCTCTCCATCCTGTTCGAACAGGCCGGTGATCCGGCCCGAGGCCCAATCTCGGGCATGATCGGCGGGATCGTTGATCTGGCTTACAGCCAGGGCGCGGATGCACAGGCCCCCAAACGCTACAGTCATGGCACGCTGCCCGCTGTTGACCATGCCCTCAAGGAGCTCGGATTCATCGTGGCCGATGACTGCACATGGTGGGAGGTGACGGACTGGCTCTTTGCCGGTGGCCACGCCCGCCTGGCCCAACTGGCCCAGACCCGGGCCGTTCCGACCCTGCCCGACCTCCTGACAGCCTCGATGACGCACCAGATCGAGATCACCTACGGTCCGGATGGACAGGGGGAGTCCCCGGGCAATCCACTCCATGAATTTCGCCGGGCCGTTTCGGAAGCCGTACGGGATTTGCCCATTCTCGGTCAGGCAACGCGTCTTGGTGTGGATGGGGCCCGCATCGTGGTGCTTGATCTGGCGACAGTGGCGGCAGGAACCCCGGATGCCCGCACGCAACGGCAGACGGCCCTGATGGCCATGCTGGCCCGGCACGCGATTCTGCGCGAACGGGACATCGATCATGATGATCTCGGTTCCATGAGGCACCGGTCCGCCCTGCCCGAGCAATATCTCTCCCTGCATCGCGCTGCCATCACGGCCCGGTCCGTGCAGCCCCATCAGTTCTGCATGGACGAATTCCACCGTCTCGGAGCCACCGCGGGTGTCCGCCGCCAGGTCCTTCAGGACATGCGGGAAGGGCGAAAACGCAATCTCCGGCTCTCCCTCGCCTCGCAGTATATCGAGGATTTTGCCGGGGGCCTGCTCGAATCCGCATCATCCCTGTTTCTCTTCAACACTCCTGGCCCGGATGCCCTGGCCCGCCTGGCCCGCCTCCATTCGCTCTCGGATCATGAACAGCACATCCTGTCGGCGGGTCTGGATGGACCCGGTCCGTCGGGAGCACCCCTGGTTGGACTGTTCACGACGAAAACCGGATTGACGCTCCAGCAACTCATCCTGTCGCTCAGTCCGGTTGAACTGTGGGCGCTGACCTCAACGGCGGAAGATGTTCATCTGCGCACATTGCTGTGCCGGGAAATCGACAGCCGCAAGGCCCGGGCGCTGCTGGCCCGTCGGTTCCCGAACGGGTCAGCCAAACGGGAGATCGATCGTGGAATGGCGCGCTGCGAGTCTGGATTTGGCCCCAACCGGACAGCCGACCCCGGACTTTATGAAGCCCTGGTCAGGGATCTGTTGCGTGAACCCATGCCGGCGACCCCGCCATGACCGGACTTGCCGGTCAGGGCCCCGGGTCAGACCCGCAGGTGAGGATGGCATGGAGCACCTGCGGATCAGTGGCCGAGCGCAGGTCATCGCGGACCTGTTCCATGCGCAGCGTATGGGCGACATTGCCGAGAGACTGCAGGTAATTGATGCGGTCGGACTCCGGCGCCAGGATGCAAAAGAGGAGATCAACCGGCTGGTCATGGGCATCCGAAAAGGAGGTGGGTGCCCCAAGTTTGAGGAAGATGCCAAGAATGCGGTCGAACTGTGGCAATCGTGCGTGCGGCAGCGCAATCCCCTTGCCCATCCCCGATGAGGAGGCAAGTTCCCGTTCACCGAGTGCCTCGGCTGTCATCCGCCCGTCGATGCCATAGACCTCCTCGGCAACCTCGCCAATGATCTCGAGGACAGCTGCCTTGTTCAAGGGGGAATCCACATGGATGCACCTGACCGCTTCTGGTGCAAGAAAGTCCTTGATGATCATTTGGATATAGGCATCCTCTCAGGACAGGAACCAAACCGGGTCGCATCGCTCCCGGTTAGCGTCATTCGTGATCCATGACAAGGTCACTTCCATCGGCTCCGCCCACCATCGTTGCAACGGCGATTGCCGTCATCGGTGCCGGTCGGTGGGGGACACGACACACACGAACAGGGCCATGATGAACTGCTCACCTTGCTGCCGGCACCCGGACCCTCCACCGGGTGGTGCCCGCCCGCAGGCCCCGCTGGTCGATGGCAACGATGCGCTGGCCATTGTGAAGGTCCTCCGATTCCGATGTCGGGTTGACGGTGTTCGCCGGGATTCTGGCGCGCGTGGCCAGGGTCAGTTTCACGACTCCAGAGTGGTGACCTGAGCGGGCGAACAATCGTCATGGGCCCATCGTCAGACGCTTCAATCGAAATGGCGGGTATTCCGAAGAGTGCCCTGGTCGCATCGTGCGATGCCGGAGGTGTCCGGGATAACGCAACCCGGTCAGCATCAGGTGATGACGATGATGGTGCTTGCCATGGTGGCTCCAGCAAGGGTGACCGCGGGGCATTGGCCTTATGCCCATGCATCGAGCTCGTCCATTGCCGGGAGAGACCTCGTGACGCGGTGAGACAGGGCGACAGGATGCCACTGCCGCATCGGTATCCGCAGTTGTGTTCGTCGGCCAATCCTTGCATAGAAGACGCATCAGGTACAAATGAACGGGGGACTGGCAAGATCAGGGACGGAGACGGAGCCATGCCTGGAACACTCCGGTATCGATGTGCGGCCGGACCGATGCGTATGACGACCGCACGCTACGGTGACCGGATGCCTGGTTCGGTCACGGCTGTGTGCAGCAATCGATGTGCGATGTCCCGGACAGTCTGACTGCGACCGGAGGAGTCGGCAGATCGGACGATCTTGCACACCGGACCATGCCGCCTGCATATGAGAGAAAGGCCCACCCATGAAACGCCCGGCAGATAACTTCTGGATCGATACCTTCCTTGCACGACAGTCGACGGCCATGGTGCCCAACCACGACCTGACCGGCAAGACGGTCGTCTTCACTGGCGGCACCGACGGCATGGGGCGTGTGGCGGTCGAGCGACTTGCATCAATGGGTGCTGACATCTGCCTCCTTGGCCGGAACATGACCAAGACGCAGCGTGTTGCCTCCGAACTGGGGGCGGCCGGACACCAAGGACGGTGCACGGTCGTCGGGTGTGATCTCGGATCCCTGGACAGCGTGCGCAAGGCGGCCTCCGACATCCTGAAGCAGTGCGGACGAATCAATTTCCTGATCAATTGCGCGGGGGCGAACATCAGCGAACGGACGCTCACACCTGAGGGCTACGAGATGAATTTCGTGGTGAACTATCTCGGGCCCTTCCTGCTGACTGAACTCCTGCTGGACCGGGCCAGGGCGACGCCTTCGGCCCGCATCGTGAACCTGACCTCAGCCACCCAGAAGATGGGGCATCTGGATTTCGATGACCTGCACCGCGAGCGGAACTGGTCACTGTTTGTGACATACGCCCAGGCCAAACTCTGCATGATCATGCATGCGCGCGATGTGGCCGGGCGACTGGACGGCAGCGACGTCACGATCAACTGCCTGAACCCGGGCTATATCAGAAGCAGCCTGACGCGCAATGTGAAGGGTTGGGAGAGGGTTTTCGTCACTCTGTTCGGTCGCCTTGCCGCTCCAACCTGGGTCGGTGGGGAGCGCATCGTGGCGGCAGCACTCGACAGTCGATATGATGGCGTGTCCGGACAGTTCATCCACGAGGACGTTCTCCGCCCGCCGAACCCGGAGGCGCTGGACAGCACGAAGGCGGCCAGACTCCTTGCTCTTTCCCGTGAAATGACCGGTCTGGCCAGCTCCCATCCCTGATGGCATGGATCTCCTTGATAGCGGATACCCCATCCTTGACCCGCCTGGACCGCTTTTCAGCCCCCCGGCAGCCCCATCGCGTCAATCGCCAGCAGAGTGCCGCCCGCCGGGGCCGGCAAGGCCCCCGCGGTCCGGGGCAGGAGAGGGATGCCGAGTGGGCGGTGCGTGACCTCTTCGTGGCCCTACGGCCCCTGGGCCGCGGCAAAGGCCGCGGCCGGTGTCTGGTCGCCCAGTCCCACGCGGGCATCCTGCCCAGCCGTCACCGCGGCATCGGTGCAGGTCAGGACGTCGGGACTCTTGGGCAGGTCCTCACGCACGAGGCCGTTGGGGGGCGCGTTGCGCCCCCCATCCCATGCGCACCGGGGGCCAGGCGTGGTCCGGGCCAGGACAAGGCCGGCAGCGCGGGCCCTGGCCACCGACCTGTGGCGAGCGAAGTCCTTGCCGCCCCGGCGGTGATGGTGGGGACGGCACAGCGCGCAGAGGGCCTCGGCAGGGCCTGGAGACTGGCCCCCACGGTGGCCGCCGTCTGGCGCGCGACGCGCGCCAGACGGGTGAACCTGGTGGCCCGGGTCCCGAGGCTGACCAGCACCCCCTTGTGGCCCCCGGACCTGTCATCACAGGCTGGCGATGCGCGTGGCGGCCGCCCATCGGGTTGACTCTCTGGCCGCCCGGGTCGCTGGCCCCGGATCCGGGGGGTCCGGGCGCCGGTGGCGCCAGAGGGTGCCGCCAGCCGTCTTGTCGGCCCGGATGTCTTGGTCGATCCCCAATCAGATGATCATCCTGGGCGACCGACCATGGGACGGTCGTCCCTGCGGGCCCGGTCGGCGATCGGCTCGGGGCTCCGGCCCCCCCGGGGGCGAGGTCGGCGTCGACCCGATCGGCGCTGGCCGGCGTCCACCGCCGGGGCACCGAGGAAGTGGCCTGGCGGCGGGCGGTCGCCAGACGCTGCGCCTGTTGGTGACGATCGCCACGCTGGCCCCGGTTGCGGGTGAGCTCCCGGCTGATGGTGGCAGGGTGGCGGTCGAGCTGGCGGGCGATGGCAGCTTGCGACACGCCGCTTGTCCTGAACGCATCAATCTGGCATCGTTCGGCAGCGGTCAGGGGGTGGGGCGCGATGGCATGACAGTCTCCGGCTGGTCTTGTCGAGACTGGGGCTGCCATCGGGCCCCGGTGGCATTGATTCCTCCGGGCAACCGAGCCGGTCCGTTCAGGGCGAACCGACTCCGCAGCGAGCGTTGCACTTCAGAGTGGCACGGGGGATGCAAAAAAGAATAAATTCGCCTTGTGTTCAGGGGTTGTCATTGGTAGCCGTTCACCAGGAAACTCTGTATGATCAAAATCTTTAGGAGCTCCAACTTATGAAACGAAAATTGATGGTATTTGCCGCCCCTGTGATGATATTGGTAATGGCAACGTCCGCACATGCATGGTCGGCGGGGCCGGGTGCATGCTATTCAACGCAGAGCGGAGTGCATACGCACGAAAATTTAGAGAAGCGGACCTGTTCTCCGGATTGTCTTTTCAGTTTTAATAATGTGAGACACAATTCCATAACATTCAGTGTTGTTGACTTTCATCTCCGAAATTCTCAATTCTGGGATGATCAAACTCTCTGGAAACCGAATGATGGATGGGAGATTGGTAAATATTGTAACCCCGATGGTAAATCCGATAATTTCTATGAGAAATATGGGGGGTGTGGGACGATTAATCCGGGTGACACTCATACCATAAAGTTGAAAGGGGGGTCCCAAGTCATTGCTGGCCAGTATACCAGTACAACGACCCAAGAAGACATAGATTTAAGGGTTGGGGTAATGTCGAATGATACGCGTGCATTTTCGGCATACCCAATAAGCAGTCAGCCACTTGGTACTATAGGTAGAGATGATTCAGTTAGCAAAGGCGGCATTGTACTCGGTGGCCTCAAGCCAAACCATTACTATACAGTCATCGTTTACAGCCCAGAACTGAATGGCAAGATGCAAATAGGGAGTGGACCCGTCACTAAAAGAGGAGGCCATCGCACTCCTTTTGTGCGTCTATGCTTCAGGTCGGCCGATGCCCCCAGTTCTTAGTTCTTCTTAAGCGGGTCGACTACAGATGGGTACTGGATATCACTTCCCCCGTGCCACTCTGAAGTGCAACGGTCGTAGCGGGGCCGGTTCGCCCCGTGCGGACCGGCTCGGTTACCCGGAGAGGTGGATGCCACCGGGGCCCGATGGCAGCCACAGTCTCGGTCAGCAATAGCCGGCGACTGTCATGCCATCGCGCCCCACCCCCTGACCGGTGACGACTGATGCCCCGGCAGGATTCAGGGCGGGAGGGCAACCGCAGCCCAGAGGTGTCCCGGGCAGGGTCTTGGACACGCGACATCCGCCCACCTATTGTCACCGACCCGAAGGGCGGACACAGGCCAGCCCCGCGTGACGAATCTGTCCGGAACCTCTCAAGGTCGCTTCTGCAAACCGGGTGTGATTGTCGGACACCGGACGGTTTTGGGGGATGTCCCGCTCTCTGTTGAAACGCATCAGAACGATGCTGCCGGTCATGGCGATGATGCGGCGTCCTGGAGCGTGTCAGGGTTTCTCCCCTGACGCTGTTTGATGAGGGCCTCCCTGAGCAGGGAGAGTTGCTGACAGGCTTTCACGCGCCGGAAGCCTTTCCGGGCGTCAGGCATCCCCGTTGCTGGCCAGCGCAGGGCCATGTGCGCATCCCGCCAGCGTTTCACGGTGCGGCAGGGTCGGCGCCCGACACTGTGCATGGATTCGATGCTGTTGGTGCTGGCCAGCGACCGACGGAGTTCCGGCGGCAGGCCCAGTCGAAGGGTCAG
This sequence comes from Paracoccaceae bacterium, assembly GCA_965215545.1. Taxonomy (GTDB): domain Bacteria; phylum Pseudomonadota; class Alphaproteobacteria; order Rhodobacterales; family Rhodobacteraceae; genus MPNP01. The sequence continues at coordinate 1,048,138 of OZ244066.1, read as the reverse complement.
GATCGCATCAAGACCCTCGAGGTCGACCAGGATGGGGGATCGAGCGGGCCGCAGCCGGCGCTTCGTCGTCAAACCGTCGCGCGAGGGCCCGCACCCCCCGTTCCGCCGTTTCGGCAGCTTCCGTTGCCCGGGCTTGCCGGCGCACCGCGCGGACGGAGGGGGGCGATCTGGCAGGCCGCGGGCGATGCGGTCGTCGAGGAGCGCCTGCCCGGTGGCGGCAGTCCCGGTCGCCCCCTCAAGGATCCCCAAGGGGTGTTCGTGCCCGTCGATATCGATCCCCACGGCCCCGATGATCAGCAGACCTCCGGTGCGATGCAGCCCATCGATCGCGATAGCCACCCGGTCCAACCCCGAGAGATCGGCTCCCATCCACGCCTCGAACTTCGCCGGGGTGCGGGCCGTGAAGCGCCGGGCGATGGCCGATTTGGAAAGGCCGCTGCCCGGACCCTGGGGGGGGGCACCACTCCGGGGCTGGCGAACAGCCTCGGCGAACCTGCGGGTTGCCACCCCCAAGGCCACGAGGGTCAGGGCCCACTGACCCAGATGGCCTTGGGCGGCGAGCTCGTCCCAACTCGGGAGGACCCTCTCGTCATTTGTTGCCGTGTTGCGTACCCGGGGATACTGGACAGCGACCGTGCCGCCATGGAAGCCTCTTTGGGCCGGGGTGGACCCCCAGCGATCACCGGGCTTGTCGGCGTTGCGGCCATCGTGTTCGCCAGCCAGCTCAGTCACATCCTCATCCATCATCTGGGTGAGGCTGTCGACCCCCGCCATCAAGCAGCAGGTGTTCGAAACGCGCGGTGAGCCGGGCATTGGCAGCCTCAGTGAGGGGTGTGGCAGACGTCGGGGCAAATGTGGTCGGTGATGTCATGGTGTTGCTTCCTTTCGATTTTACCATTCACCCTGAGCCCTATAGCGCAGGGGGAAGCAACACCGCTCTGATGCGTTTCAACAGAGAATGGGACAATCCCTGAATGATGGCACGGGGGAGGCAATTGATCATACCGGCTGCAAAGACAGCAAGGCTTTCGTACACATCTGCCTGAAACGCCCAACAGGTCCCTCTGGGCCGTTACACCGGACTTGTGCATCGCAGAATGGCAGGGGGGATCAATGCCGCAGAGACCGGGGTTTTACGGATTCCCATCCTGATGATCGTGCCATGCCAGGGCCCTGAGGTGCGGGCCATCATGCATACGTATCCCCAAGATAGGAGTCCCGGACAAACTTGTCCTGTTTGATTTCCTCGGGTGTCCCGGCAATGACGATCTCGCCATCGAAGAGGATGTAGGTGCGGTCGACCAGCCGCATGGTTTCCAGGATATTGTGGTCGGTGATCAGAACACCCAGCCCGCGGTCCTTGAGATAGCGGACAATGGTCTGGAACCGGGCCATGATGATCGGATCAAGACCGGCAAATGGCTCATCAAGCAGGATGATCTTGGGGTTGCAGGCGATGCAGCGGGCAATTTCCACCCGACGACTTTGGCCCCCTGACAGTGCATCTGCCCGGGCATGGCGGATATCCTGCAGGTCAAATTCCTGCAGGATTTCTTCAAGACGGGTGGCGCGTTCAGCCCGGGTCTTGATGTGAATCTGCAGGATTGCGGCAATGTTGCCCTCAACTGACATGCCCCGAAAGACCGAGCGTTCCTGGGGAAGAAACCCCAGACCGAGTTGCGAACGACGATAGAGCGGCAGGCGTGTGACGTCACGTCCGTTGAGGAAGATGGTCCCGGTCTCACTGAGACGCAGACCGGAAATCAGGTGGAAACATGTCGTCTTGCCTGCCCCGTTCGGTCCGAGAATACCGACGACTTCACCCGGATGGACTTCAAGGGAGACGTTCCTGACGACCCGCTTCCTGCGGATGGTGATGGAGATGTCATCCGCAAACAGGCCGTCCCGTGAGTTCCGCATCTTCAGGCTTGTCAGTTGCTTTCGATGGACCCTGCGACGCTTTCCAACTCACCCTCACCTGTGACCGTGTTGTAGATGAACAGTTCGCCGTTGATTTCCATCCGGCCCGAGTAGTACCGGACGTTGCCTGACAGGCGAACAAGATTCTCGGAACGATTGTAGAAGCCCCTGTCAGAATAGACACGGGAGTCTTCAAGTTCGACATAGACATTGTCGATCAGTGTCAAGGTTTCGAGGTCATTGCTCTCGTCGAGAAACTGGACGATGGCATTGTCCGAGCGAAACTCGGTGTCATCGGAATTCACGAACACGTTCCCGGTGAGTTCCGAACGGTTCTCCTGGGTATTGAATTTCGCCTTGTCGGCCGAAATGGCCACTTCGCCGCCCTCGGTGCCCCCCTCATTGAAAATGACAAAGGACACCTGTGCACCTGCGGACGGCGCCCAGAATGCGGCAAGACATGCACACACATACACAAGGGTTTTCATATCGATCACTCAACCACGCTCAATCCTGAAACAGCAGGATGTTGACATTGTCGGACAGTTCATAGACCTCTCCACCATCACTACCATCTTGGGGAAACTTGGCAACCAGCTTGCCGGCCGTGGCCATGCCGCCGGGGAAGACGAGAAAGGTGGACTCATCCGTGGCAATCAGATGTTCGGCACCATCATATTCGATCACTTCGGAACTGACAGAGTACATGTCCTCCAGTTCGATTTTCGCATTGCTGGCCAACAGGGCGCTGCTGCCATCGGTCTGTGCAGAAAAATGGTCGGCGGTTGATGTCAGGACCCGCCCATCGCGCAACTGGATATCGGCATGAAAATTCACCCCGTTGACCGTATTGGTATCGATGAATTCCGACTGCACCAGCCGGGCGCGCATCGTCAGCCGGGCACCGTTGCCCAGGGTCTCGGAGTAGACAACGTTGGTACTGTAGTTGGGTGTGTGTGAATCATATTCCACATCACCAATGACCACGGTGTTGCTGAATGTTCGGTTGTTGACGAAGGCAAAGATCGACAGTGACGTCATCAGCGCAATGATGCTCAGCAGAATACCGATCAGGATCCGGTTCTGGATGTTGAATGTCAACTGCTGCTTCAAGCGGGTGATCATGCCGCACCCACCCGCAGGCAGTCATGAATATGCAGGACCCCGACCCATTGGTCGCCCTGCTCATCATCAACGACGGGCAGGCAGGTGATCTTGCAGCTGTTCATGACCGCGAGGGCCTCCTGGACCAGGCTTGCGGGGGCGATGGACCGAGGAGATGTGGTCATGACGTCGTGGACGGGCTTGTCAAGGAGTCCATCCATGTGTCGGCGCAGGTCACCATCGGTGACAATCCCGATCAGTCGATCCCGGTCATCGACAACGCCGGCCACGCCAAACCCCTTCTGGGTCATGACCAGGAGCGCCTCCGGCATCCGTGTTGCCGGGGAGACCCGGGGCATGGCCTTGCCGGTGTGCATGATGTCGCTGACCCTCGTCAGTTGTGCCCCGAGGGAACCGCCGGGGTGCAGGATCCGGAATCGATCCGGTGTGAACCCGCGATGCTCCATCAGGGTCAGGGCCAGCGCATCACCGAGGGCCAGCATCATGACGGTCGATGAGGTTGGCACGATCCCCGTCGGGCAGGCTTCCATGATGGGCGGCAGGACAATGCCAATGTCCACCATCCGGGTCAGCTCGCTTCCCTGTTTCCCGGTCACCCCGATCGAGGGAATGGCATGCCGCCGTGAGTAGGCCATGATGTCGGCCAGTTCCGGGGTTTCGCCGGAATTCGAAACCAGAATGATCGTGTCACCATCGACCAGCATGCCAAGGTCGCCATGACTGGCCTCGGCCGGGTGAATGAACTGGGCAGGCTGGCCAGTCGAGGCCAGTGTTGCTGCAATTTTCCGGCAGATATGGCCGGATTTACCCATCCCCGAGACCACGACCCGGCCCCGGGTGGCCAGCAGCAGTTCGACTGATTGGCAGAAGGAGTTGCCGAGCACACCGGCCAGGGCCTGCAGGGCCGCGGCTTCGGCCTCGATGATCCTTGTCCCGCTGGACAGCAGCTCTGGCCAGGCGACCTCATGGCCCGCAGACCCCTGCCAATCAGCCACTGTCACCCCCATCCGCCAAGCCCCCGTCAATGGGCAAAGATATCAAACCCCCATCCGCCAAGATCCAGCTCGACTCGGTGGGGGAGGAAGGCAAAGCAGCTTGTTGCCAGTTCGGAACGACCATCCCGGGCCAGGCGGGCATCAAGGGCTTCGCGCAGGGCATGCAGGTAAAGGACATCACTGGCGGCATACATCTGCTGGGATTTTGACAATGTCTCGGTGCCCCAGTCAGACGACTGCTGGTCCTTCTGGAGTTCGATATCCAGCATGTCCTGAACCAGGGCCCGCAACCCATGTTGGTTGGAATTGGTCCGGGCAATCCGCGAGGCAATCTTGGTGCAGTAGACATTACGGACCGCAATCCCGAGCCAATGCCGCAGCGTTGCCATGTCAGCACGGGCAAAATGGAAAATTTTCACGATTGCCGGGTCGGTCAACAGGCGTTCAAGATTGGCCGCCCGGGTCTGCCCCGGCCGGATCTGCACAAGATCCGCATCCCCATCCCCCCTGGACAACTGCACGAGGCACAACCGGTCCCGATGCACCTGGAGGCCCAACGTTTCCGTATCGACCGCCAGGACATCGCCGGCCACATAATCATCGGGGACATCGTGATCAAAGAGCCCAATTTGCACTGTGCCAATCCTGTTGCCGTCCAATAGACACCATGGAAACCGGACCACCCACCTGGCGACCCTGCACCACACTTCATAGCGATCTGTCCCAAAACATACAGCACAATGTCGATCGATACTGCCCGCCGCCCGCGTCCCTGCCCCCAGAAATCTTCATGTGCACACCCGCGGGCCCAAGCGGGCACGCAGCGTACCGCTGATCCCCCCGATCCCCAGGGTTCTTGCCGGACCCTGGGGGCTTTGCTATGCCCGCGATTGACGAGATTGGGCTGTCGTTGGGCTGAAAAGCGGCACGGATGGGCAAAAGACGGGGCCACCGAGCGTCAACCCTCCCTCCGGTTGACACTCGGCCGTTGCACCTCAGGGTGGCAGTGGGGATAGAGTACAGAGGTCATGACGCAAGCAAAAACCATCCTGATCCTGTTGGTTGGTTTCATGACCACCCTCCCGGCGGCCAGTCAAGACTTGAGGCCACTGAAGGACACGATGACGGGACCGGTCTACGTTGCAACACGCTGCGCTGCCCTCTACCTCGCATTGGTGCAATGGATCGGGGAGGAGCGGATAGTAGAGCGAATGGGGGAAGAGCAATCGCAGAAGATGACATCTGCCATAGATTCAGTATCTGTCTTTTGCTGTCAATCTGGGTCAACCGGAAAGCGGCAGTACAGTTGAAGAATTCAACGGTATCGTTATCCGTGACGCAGTCAATATCGCTGGTCTTTATCTTACCCGAATCGAACGGAATTATGCGGCAACCGGGCAGGGGTTTGGCGAAGACCTGTTGATCGATAGTGATTTTGATCTATGCAAATTCCTTGCTGAATAACTGAGATTGTTGATTTATTTGTAAGTGTTTGGTTATTTTGGGTTTCATTTGGGTATGTGCATAATCGCCAAAAAAAATGCGTTGGCAATCCCGCCCCCACCCAGACAGACCGCCACTGCCTGCTTCCCGGATGAGGCCATTGCCAATGCGGACCAATCGAGAAATCGTATCCGCCGAACCATTGAACCTCTTCGTGAGAACCGTCCGTCCCTGATTGCCGATGTTATCAGCAGTAATTTCGATGTGCGTGAGGCGGGGGTGGCCTTGCCAGCAGGTTCCGGGTCATATGAGGCAGACGGTATCGCCAATGCATTGAACAGGTCTCTTCGGCAGTCTCCAGCGGGAACGAATTCAGCATGACGCCGAACATTTTCGTGAAGGACTACGCCGCCATTGTCCGGAGCCTGTGTCGACCAGACGGTGAGACCGAGTGGATTGAATACAAGCGAAACCGCGTCAGTCCCGAGGAAGTCGGTCGTTATATTTCCGCACTTGCAAATGGGGCAGCACTCAACGAACAACCCTTCGGGTATCTGATGTGGGGAGTGATGGACAGGACCGGGGAGCTCGTTGGCACGACTTTCAATCCGCGAACGGCCAAGAAAGGCAACGAGCCACTGGAACCTTGGCTGTTGCGGCTGCTGGACCCCAAAATCCATTTTGATTTTCACATTGTTGAAGTTGATAACAATCGAATTGCTTTTGCCGAGGTGCACGCTGCGGGGAATATCCCTGTGCGATTCCAGAATGTCGAATATATCCGTGTGGGCTCGGTCACCAAGCCATTACGAGAGGCCCCGGAACGTGAGAGGGCACTGTGGCGATTGTTTGACGTGTCTCCCTTCGAGACGCGTGTCGCCTGTGGCACCATCACAACCAGCCAAGCGCTGGAACGGCTTGATTGGCCTGCCTATTTCCGACTGTTGAAACGTCCCGTATCTCAGAACAATGATCAGGCAACGGCAGGCGCGCTCGCTGCTGATGGAATTCTTCGGCGCGATCCTGCAAATCGCTGGAGCGTAACCAACCTTGGAGCTGTTTTGCTTGCGGAGAAGCTGAAGGACTTCCAGGGCCTCGCGCGCAAGGCCGTCCGCATGATCCAGTATTCCGGCAAGAGCAGAATGAAAGCCGTCCGCGAGCATGTGTTTGAGACCGGTTATGCCAGCGGTTTCGAGTATATGATCGACTACATGGATGCCATATTGCCGACCATGGAGGTCATCCATAACGGTATCCGTCAAGATGTGACCGCATTCCCCAGGGCTGCTGTGCGCGAGCTCATCGCCAACATGCTCATTCATCAGGATCTCGCTGCGACGGGTGCGGGGCCAATGGTCGAAGTCTTCCCTGACCGCATCGAAATTTCGAATCCGGGTGAATCACTGGTCGCGGCGGAACGGATGATCGATGCCCCACCTCGTTCGCGGAACGAATCCGTGGCAGGCCTGATGCGGCGCTTTGGCATCTGCGAAGAACGCGGCAGTGGGATCGACAAGGCGATGTTCGCCATTGAATTTGCTCAACTCCCGCCGCCACTGTTTGAGACACCGCCAGGGGCGACGCGGGTGACGATCTTTGCCAGCCGACCCTTCAATGAGATGTCCAGGACGGAAAGGGTCCGCGCAGTCTATCAGCATTCATGCCTGCGCTATATCAGGAGTGAAAAGACAACCAATGCGACTCTGCGTGACAGGTTCGGTATCTCAAGTGCCAACTCTGCCACCATTTCCCGCCTCCTTGGCGACGCTCTGAAGGCTGGCGTGATCGTCGTCGAAGATCCGACAGCAGGGCCTCGGAGCCGAGCCTACCTTCCGTTCTGGGCAGCTCCGGCTGAGAATGGAAGTCGGTATTTTATTTGACGGGAACCGTTCAGGTTCCTGAGCCAGGAACTGCAGGCCCGCAACGACGATCAGCGGGCCGGAGCGCACTCTGGCTCTGCGATCCGGCCCATCAACCCCTCCGGTGACGCCCGCAGTGTCGCCAGCCGGGTCCAACACGGCCCGCATCACGGCATGGTGCCGAGTCTCTTCGGTGCTCCGAAAAGTGACGGCGATCGTCTGCTGCACCCCGCGGGGATGCAGCGCCCGCTCGGCTGCGCTTGTTGGTCGCCGGAACCGTGGGGTCACGGGTGAACCTCAGGAGTCCTGCCTGGTTGTTCCAGAACCGCAGGATCCGGATGTGGCCCTGTCGTTGTTGCCGCCGGGACCGCTGGCGTTGGCATCGGGCCGCGACGGTCGGGTTGGCCAATGACCGACGATCGTCGACGGGTCCTGACACGGGATGCTGGCCTGCCCTGTCCGCTGCCTGTCACCGCGGCTTCTGCCGTCTTGGTTGGTGGTTGGATGGGCGGTACGACAGACAGTGTCAAACCGAATGCCGCCGGCCCGGGCGTGGCGGTCGGGAAGATCCTGAGCCAGTTAAGCCCGATGTTCGTTCATCAAAATTTCGGTGCCGATAACCATGGATTGACAGTCTTGACCCCGGTATTGCGGAACTCACTCTCGTTTCTGGTCACGATGGCGAGGCCGCGCGTGGCAGCAGTCGCTGCAAGAAAGGCATCTGGCAAATGATCGTCAAGCGGTTCACCATGCCGGCGCTTGTCCTCCATAATCTGAGCACAGGTGTGCGCATCGATCAAGGACCACTCGATGATCCGGCTTTCAAATAGTTCTTCAAGAAGATCCAGGAATCGGTCGGCGAGGTTGTTCCGGCGCCGGCCCGGGTCGAGCCGACCGAGTCCATCGAGTATTTCCCAAACGGTTATAGAGGCAAGTCCTAAACCCTCGTCGGCAATCGAATCAAGAAACGTGGTAACCCGGGGTTCGGGTCGCGAACGCATCATTTCGGAGATGACATTTGTGTCAATTAACCAGGCAAGTGGTGCAATCATTCCTCTTTCTCGCGAGTTATCAACAACGGCTTGTAACCTCGACGAACCGGAGTTGGAAGATCAACGCCATGCTTGGCCCCGAAATGCCTTGCAAAGACTTCGGATGGCTTGGCGTGGCGCTCGGTCCTCGTGCGCTTCTCGTGGATCAAACGTCGGACCAGCTCTTCCATTGACACGCCGATTTGTCTGGCCTCACGCTTGAGCCAGGATTTGTCCCCGGGATCAATGCCGCGGACGGTGATGCTTGTGCTCATATCACCAGTTCCGGTTTTGCCAATAGACGACTCTTGGTCAATGGTGCTGTCAAATTATGCTATCAAGGAGCGCCGATCAATGGGTGAATTCCAGCAAAAGACGCCCCCGTGCCACTCTGAGTTGCAACGGTCGCAGCGGGACCGGAGCGAACTCTGGGGCTCTGCGATCCGGCCTATCAACTCGTCCGGTGATGCCCGCAGTGTCGCCAGCCGCGTCCAGCCCTGCAGGCGATCGTCTGGTGCGCCTTGCAGGGTCGCGGCGTTTGGTGCAGGCCGACCGGGTTGCCGTGCCGCTGGCGGGGCCAACGCACCGATGGGCCCGGTGTTCGCACACCACAAGGGGTGACGGCTCTGGACGATCATGGACATGGTGGGCGGCCGACCCGCTGGACAGACCGGCCTTCAGTACCCCGCCACAGTCTGGGCAGGTGGCAGGAAAGTGGTCCTCAATGTGGTCGGCTTGGCCGGTCCGTTGCTTGACGGTGGCTTGCTGCTGTTGGAGCTGTCGAGACTGAGGCGGCGTTCGCGTTTGGCGCTGCGGGCGGCCTGAACAGCAACCGTCGTGCGCATCTCGGCAACCCGATCGCCGCCCTGACGGCGGCCCGCGCCAACCGCGATGCCGTGATTGCGAACCTACGGGATCGGGTTGGCCAATGACTCGCGATCGTCGATGGGTCCTGACACGGGATGCTGGCCTGTCCTGTCACTGCGGCTTCTGCCGTCGTGGTTGGTCGGTGGATGGGCGATACGACAGACAGTGTCAAACCGAATGCCGGCGGACGGGGCGTGGCGGTCGGGGAGACCCTGAACAAGTTACGCTTGACGGTTATTTGATGCCGAGACCGGATTTGACTGGCAATGAGTGGTAACCTACGCTGGGCTGTGCACGATGTGACGGACTGGAGGAACACAACTGCCGGTGTTGATGAGGGGACCGCATTGCAAGGATCCGGGCAGCGGAGACAGAGATGTTCGTGCCCACGACAGTCCGTGGCTTCTTGCGAAATCCAGAGGCTGACGGCCATCGGTCCAGGCAGTTTATTTGACAAGTTGCTGTCACGAGCACTGTCTTGTGCAAACAATATTTATTTAAATAATTGATATATATTGGTTATATCACCCTTGATTTTATTTGATGGTTATTTGATGGAGGGGTCATGATCGCCCACACAGGTGGGCGGCCGTTGCAACACTGCTTCGGGAAGCCTGTTGTTCAAGATGGCAGTGCCGTGACCTCCCTCAAGGGAGGTCCCACCCGATGTTGAAGCGCGTCAGAGTGGTACGACCAATCCCGGCGGTGGATCACATTCCCTGGCGAATTTCGGCATGAGTTCAATGAGCGACCGGGTATAGTTGTGGCGGGGCGACTCGAAGAGGGCCTCTGTCTCGCTGATTTCGATCAGCTTGCCCTGCCGCATGACACCGATACGGTCACACATCTGCCGCATGACAGGCATGTCATGGGAGATGAAGAGATATGTCAGATTCAGCTGCTCCTGCAGATCCTTCAGGAGATTCAGGATCTGTGCCTGGATCGTTTCCGCCAGCTGGCTCTCGATGGTCGCCAGCGGATTCAGCGATGTCAGCGGATCTGAAAGATCATGCCGATCCGTCCGCACCGGAGTTTCTGCATCCCTTCATGGGCAAGTGCCGTGATCACGTTGCCATTCAGGAGCACCTTGCCACTGCTAAGACGTCCTGGCGCCGCCAGCAGTCCCATGACTGCATTGCCAGTCGTCGATTTGCCAGTCCCGGATTCGCCGACAATGCCCACGATCTCCCCCGCTGCCGCCTCAAGCGAGGCATGATCGACCGCCGTCAGTACGCAATGTCGGTCGGGGAGCTCGACACGCATATTGCGATCTTGAGTAACGTCATCAGTCATCCAGATTCGGATCGAGCGCATCCCTGAGCCAGTCCCCGAGCAGATTCATCGACAGGGCCAGCATGAGCAGCGTCATGACAGGAAAGAACAGGATCCATCATTCTCAAAAAGAAGGAAAATCTGACCGCCCCGAATCAGGGTCCCGAGCGAAGGTTCTGTCGGTGGCGTACCGACGTCGGGAAGCTGAGCGTCGCTTCGGTAATGATGGCCAGGGCAAGCGAGATTGTTGCCATGGCCAGGATCGGTGCCAGGACATTGGGCACGATGTGACGAAAGATGATGCCGCCAGACTTGTGTCCGATCAGGATTGCTGCCTTGGCATATTCCGTCTGCTTTTCGACAAGTGCCCTGCCACGCGCCACCCGGCAAGCTGGACCCAGTCGGAAAGGCCGATCGACAGGATCGGGACCCATATTGCCATCTGATCACGCAGATGCACGGGGGTGAACCCCCTGGCAATGCCGAAGACCAGAATGGCAATCAGAATGGCCGGAAATTATCATCTGGACATCTGCATCCCACATGATCAGGAACAGGGCGCGGTTCAGGAACGCGATGGAGCCTCTGGTGCCCGGAAGAGGACTCGAACCTCCACGTCCCAAGGGACACTAATACCTGAAACTAGCGCGTCTACCAATTCCGCCATCCGGGCTGGAGTCTGGTGCGCATATCCTACGGTCAGTGACATTGTCAAACCCGATCGACTGGAGCGGACCCCTCCGAAGATCCCATGCGTCCCCATGACACAAGGGCGGCCCGCCGGCCGCCCTTGTGTGTCCCGGTCCGGCCCCGTCAGCTGGTCGTGCAGCCCACGCTCGTCCTCCAGGTGGCGTCCCTGATATATTCGTAGCCGTCCTCGGCATCGGTGCGCGCCCAGCGACCCGACGAGTTCCGGGCTCCGCACAGGCAGGCCCGGATCTGATTCGGGTCCTTGCTGAAGGCGAAGCACCCGCTCGACCACGAATCGCCGGGGCCGACGGCACGACCCGAGCCAAAGGGGATCTCCAGATCGGCGGCCGTGCGGAAGCAGATTCGGGCAAAAGCGTTGCTGTTACGCCAACTATTGATAATTCGTGATGTGTAAAGAGCGGCAACATAACGCGTGTTCTGCTTCAGACCGGTGAACACTCGAGTGCCCGCCACCAGGGGGGCTATCAATGTATCAGACTTGACTCGTTTTCAGTTGTGTTCATGTTTCTGTTGTTCCAGGCATGGATGGCGAAGACGCTGTTGGTGAGGATTCGGATTCCTTGCCACAGTTTTTCTGTCCCGGGCAGTGGCTGACGCTTTGCGGGATGGAACCCGGCCAGACCCCCGGTCAGGACCACGAACCGTTCGATTGTCATCGCCCGGGCCTCTGCCGGGGGTGCCCGGGCCTTGAGGATGCCCCGTTCGGCCGCGAGGACACCGAGCACCGTGATCTCGTCCTTGCCGACGAAGCGGCACGCGGGCTCATCGCCCCGCGTGCGCGCGAGATGGGTGAGATCCCAGACCCCCCCGTCATCGTGAAGGGCGGTGATGGCGTCGAAGGCGAAGCATTTGCGCAGATCGTCGGCGGTATCGAGATGGCGGTCTTCGATCCGCGTGCCCTGTTTGAGGGCATGGAAGAAGCGTTCGATGCGCCAGCGCAGTTCGTACCACCGCAGCACGGTGGTTGCCGTCTCCAGGTTCGTCTCCCTCTCTTTGTGGGGAGAGATCAGCAGCATCCAGTGCAGGGGGCCGCCCGGCTTGCCCGCCTTGCGGCGGACACGGGCGGGCGGGCTCTCCTCGCGCGCCGAGACGGCGATCATCGGGAGCGGGGGATCATGGCTGAAGTCTTTGGGGGGCCGCAGGGTGACCGCGGTGCAGCGCACGGTCAGTGTGGCCGCCCGCTCCGGGCGTTTGTGCGGTCCCCCGCGGGCCGGCACTGTGATCTTGCGTGTGCCCACGGGTGCCGTGGCCTGGACATGATCCCAGAGAGCGGCCGTGTTCCCATCGGGCCGGACCACCTGTCGCTGGACGCCGCGGCTGGCGCGGACCAGCAGGTCCTGGCCGGTGTGACGCGCCTGCGCCAGCAAGGCCCAGAAATCGCCCTCACGGTCGCAGATATTGATGATCCGGGTGCGCGGGCACGCTGCCGCCAACTCCTGTGATCGTTCCAGTCCCTGCAGCCAGCGGGCACTGTCCGTGTCATCGGCCTGACGGAAATCGGCATCGGCCCTGAACAGGCCGAGCGGTCGTCCGACGGCATTCACGGCCACGCCCACATGCGCCAGGAGACCCTGAACGCCCTGGCCACCCCCGCCGAGGTCATCCCGATCGGACGTCGCCGCCAACCCATCACAATTGAGTGTCGTGGTGTCCTGGATGGCCAGCACCAGCGGTTCCGCCGCGCAGCGTTCCACCGTCTGCTCCACATGCGAATCCAGGATATGGTCCATCGTCACGCCCGGGTTGGACAACAGCCGATAGGCCGCCGTCTGTTCAGCACGGCCGGGGAAGATCACCGGCAGGCTGGCCCCCAGACTCTGCGTCCAGGCCTGCCCCATCTGCACAATGCGCCGCCGCACCCGTCCATCGGGGTGCGGGCTGCGACCATAGTCCCGTTCCGCCCAACTGTCACCCCCCTGCAGGGCTCCGGACCAACCCAGACAGCGCCGGGGCTCTGTGCACAGTGTCTCCCGCCACCCGTCGGTGAGCGGTTTCAGCCACACCGCCCGGCGGATCCCGGAGCGGCGCCCGGCCGTCCGTTCCGGACAACATGTCCATCCCGCCGCCCGGTAACTCAGGCCCGACTGATCCGGACCGACAAAGGTCTGCAACAGGACCGGTGTCTGACCATAAGCTTCAGACCAGTCATCCGCGATCCGCGCCGCCGCCACCCGCAAAACCGCCGACGCCAGCTTGCGAACCCGCACCCCGGGCAGAAGCAGAAAACGATGATTGCTCACGACCCGCCCGATCTGGGCCACCCGGGCATCCGCCGACCAGCCAATCACACGATCCCGCGGGGCCAACTGGAGACCCGCAGCCGCAAACCCAAGACCCCCCAAGATCCCGTGCGATGACCGAATCCAGTACCGCACCTGCCCGCCCGGTGCGCGCGACCACCCTTGCGGATGAGACGCCGCCATCATCAGATCCCAACGCCGCCGGTCATCGCCCGCCGCCACCAGGACAAGCGACCAATCCCCCAGAGCTGACAGAGGGCCGTCAACAGCGATCGCCGGCACCGCCGCCACCGCCGCGGGACCCGGCTCCCAATCCACCGCCTGCGCCAGCGGAAGACGCACATCCAACGCCGCCGCCAGACGCGGCAACATCCGGCGCGCCGAGGCCACGCACAGATCCCCCGTCGGACCACGCCAATCCGTCATCGCACACAAACCGCGCGCCAAAGACATCCGCGTCTGACCCGCATCCCCACAGGCCATCACAAACCATTCCGCAACATCCGCCGGTATCGAACGCATCCCAATCTGCATACGCCCATGACTCGCACACAATCAAACACGAGTCAAGTGTGTAATATTGATAGCCCCGGTGCGGGGGGGGGGGTTGTCGTATCCACAGTTCCGAGCGACTGTTGCCGAGATGGTCGCGATGATGCCGATGCGGGTTCAAACACTGCCAGGAATACCGGTACACTTGTTCCAAAACTCCCCAGTTCGGCTTGCAGATTTGCAAGTGTGCTTTGCGACCAGGAAATTTCCATACTGCTCTTGGTCGGACCATTCGGTACAGACAGTCTGCTGCTTCTTGTTTCAGTGAGGCTTGCGCAAGCCTCAGCTCCGGTCTCTCCCAGAATGGTCCAGTCCACCTGCGCTCCGGCAGGTCCCGTCATTATCGCCACCAGCGCGGCAATCAGTGTCATCGTCAATCGTGTCATGGTCGACCTCCTTCTCTGACTGGCCTCGCCCGGTGGCCCGGAGCCACCGGGCGGGATATGCTCAGGACGGCATTGTACGGGGGGGGGGGTGGACGGATTCAAGGAATAATTTCAAACTGATTCACGAGCGGCTGGAATGGGGGCAGGATGCCGGAGGTGGAGCGGGACCGTGCCGCGGGTTGTCTGATCCGGGGGATGGGGGTAGTGTCGAGCCAAACAATCGAGGGTCGGTACGTGGCACGGATCGCGACAGTCTTTGGGGGTTCAGGGTTCGTTGGCCGGTACATCACCTGGCGGCTGGCCCGGGATGGATGGCGGGTCAAGGTGGCCGTCAGGCGACCGCACGAGGCCGGGTTTGTCCGGACCTATGGGACGCCGGGTCAGGTTGAACCTGTGCTGGCCAATGTCCGCCATGAAGGGTCCGTGAAGGAGGCCATCGGTGCTGCATCGGCAGTCATCAACTGCGTCGGGATCCTGGTGGAATCGGGCCGGCAGAAATTCCCCGCAATTCATGCCAGGGGGGCAGGAATCATCGCTGGCCATGCCCGCGCGCTGGGCGTCGAACGACTGGTCCAGATCTCGGCCATTGGTGCCGACCCCGACAGTCGCAGTGCCTATGCCCGCTCCAAGGCAGCCGGTGAACAGGCGGTTCTGGACGCTTTCCCATCAGCCACGATCCTGCGCCCCTCGGTTGTCTTTGGCAATGAGGATCAGTTTCTCAACAAGTTTGCCGCCATGGCGCGAATGGCTCCGATCGTCCCGCTTGTGGGGGCACATGCACGGTTCCAACCCGTCTATGTCGATGATGTCGCCCGGGGGGCCGTTGTGGCGGTGTCCGGGGCCGGGCATGACGGAATCTATGAACTCGGGGGTCCGGATGTGATGACATTCGAATCCATCATTGCCATGATGCTGCACGCGATCCGCCGCCGCCGGTTGATCCTGAATCTCCCCTTCTGGATGGCGAGACTCATGGCGACCAAACTCGATATCCTGCAACGTGTCAGTGGCCATCTCTTCGTCAATGCAATTCTGACCCGTGATCAGGTGACAATGCTGCAATCCGATACAATCGTTGATCCCGGGGCCCCTGGGTTTGCCGCGTTGGGAATTGAACCCAAGGCCATGGACGGAATTGTCGATGGATACCTGTCCCGTTTTCGCCCGGCCGGCCAGTACACGGCCATCCAGGAGTCAGCGGGCCGCCCGTATCCACCGGCCCGTGAGTGATGCGGGCATGTGCGCCTGATGTTCAGGCGATCGCCAGAAGCACGGCTCCCAGAATCAACCGGTAGATGACGTAGGGGGTGAAACTCATTGTCCGATGGAGGCGGAGCATCATGTGGATGACAGCGAACCCCACGACAAACGAGCCGGCGGCAACCAGACCGGCAGCGGCGAGTGAGGGAATGTCAAGCTGGATGGTCAGACTCGAGAGCGCAAACAGTCCGGCGAACAGGATGGCGGGGATGGAAAGCAGGAAGGACAGGCGGATGGCCTCCTGACGGCCGAATCCCAACATGCGGCACGCCGTGATGGTGATCCCCGATCGTGATGTGCCGGGCACCAGGGCAATGGCCTGGAAGATGCCGACCACAAGGGCGCTCCGCCAGTTGAAATCCCCCAAGGGTCGGTTCGCACGCCCCAGCCGATCAGCGAGATAGAGGGCCAGACCGAAGATGAGCGTTGTGGCACCGATGACGGTGAGATTGCGCATCATCGCCGCCAGGCCCGTCCAGTGGAGAATCGCCCCAAGGAGGAGGAGGGGGAGCGTGGCCACGGCAAGACTGATGACCAGACGGGATGGGGGGCTGTCGGGTCTGCCGGCAAGGATGGCACGGGTTCCGGTAGCCAGATCGAATACCTCATGTCGGAGGGCGATCACCACTGCAAGGAGCGTGCCGAGATGGGCTGCAGCATCAATCAGGTGGCCCGGATCATCGCCGGAATGGAGTCTTGCAACCAGCACCAGATGTCCTGAGGAGGAGATCGGCAGAAACTCGGTCCCGCCCTGCACAAGCGCGATGATCAGGAGTGGCAGGATGGGAATCATGGGCTGCCTGTCAATTTATATCATGAGATGTGATGTAATCTGGGGATGATGATGGATCAATGGCCTTGGAATGGCCTGAAAATCCGTCTCGGGGAAGAGGAAAATAAAATATGTGTCATAATCATTGTCTTTCCATGGGGACGGATGTCCTGTAAGGGCGGTGGTCCCTTGCAATGCAGAGACCTCCCATGACCGGCAATCGCATGCTTACATTCCATCTCGTGGATTCGTCCATGCCCGACAAACGGTCAGCACAGCAACGAAGGAAGGATTTCGAGGAGATCTATGGCGCGTATCCTCCAGACGGGGCCTCCCTGCAGGCCAGTCGATGCTCACAATGTGGCGTACCATATTGCCAGACCCATTGTCCACTGCACAACAACATCCCCGATTGGCTGCGCCTGACGGCCGAAGGGCGCTATCGGGAAGCCTATGAGCTCAGCCAGCAGACCAACACGTTCCCCGAGATCTGCGGACGGATCTGTCCACAGGATCGTCTCTGCGAGGGCAATTGCGTGGTCGAGCAATCGGGCCATGGGACCGTGACCATCGGAGCAGTGGAGAAATACCTCACGGATCTGGCCTGGCAGGAAAACTGGGTCGCACCGATCCAGCCTCGGCAGGAATTTTCGTTCTCGGTCGGCATTGTCGGAGCGGGGCCGGCCGGGCTGGCAGCTGCTGATCTGCTGAGACGCAACGGAATCCAGACTGTTGTCTATGATCGCCATGACCGAGCTGGAGGTCTGCTCACCTATGGCATTCCCGGCTTCAAACTCGAAAAGCCGATCGTCATGCAGCGTGTGCAGCAGCTCGAGGAGGGTGGGGTTGAGTTTGTCCTCAACTGTGACGTGGGTCCGGATCTGCCATTTGCCGAGATCCGCAAGCGCCATGATGCGGTCCTGATTGCCACAGGTGTCTACAGGTCCAGGGAACTGATGTGCCCGGGCATCGGGACCGGGGGCGTCGTCCAGGCCATCGACTACCTCCTTGCCTCCAACCGGAAGGGATTCGGTGATGCCGTTCCCGCCTTCGACGATGGAAGCCTGGATGCCCGGGGCAAGCGGGTTGTGGTTGTCGGCGGTGGCGATACTGCCATGGACTGTGTCCGGACGGCTGTCCGGCAGGGGGCAAGGCGTGTGACATGCCTGTACCGTCGCGATCGTGCGAACATGCCCGGTTCACGCCGGGAAGTCCGCAACGCCGAGGAGGAAGGTGTCCGGTTCACATGGCTGGCAGCACCGCGCTCCGTGACCGGGGACAGTTCCGTGGCTGGTGTCCGCGTGGCAAGGATGCGCCTGTCCGGCCATGATCCATCAGGACGGCGTGCCATCGAACCGATACCCGATGCTGACTCAGTCGTCGATGCGGATATGGTGATCATGGCCCTTGGCTTCGAGCCGGAAGATCTGGCCAGCCAATGGGATGTCAGCGATCTCGCATTCACCGGTTGGGGGACAGTCAAGGCCAACTTTCTCTCCCATGCCACCAATCTGCCCGGCGTCTACGCTGCCGGTGACATCGTCCGTGGCGCCAGTCTGGTGGTCTGGGCCATCCGGGATGGCCGGGAAGCCGCCGAAGCGATTCTGCAGCAGCACCTTGCCGCTGCAGTCAGGGCGGCCTGAAAGGGTCCATGATGACGCAGGGACCCACGGCATCCATGCACGAGTGGGCAGTCCGCATGGAGGAGTGGCGGCATGATCTGGCTGCAAGGGGCCTCTATCGCCATGCGGATGAGCATGACTCCTGTGGTGTCGGACTCGTCGTCTCGATTGATGCCGAGCCCTCCCGACAGGTTGTCGACTTCGGCATTACAGCCCTGAAGGCTGTCTGGCATCGCGGTGCCGTTGATGCCGATGGCAAGACCGGGGACGGGGCCGGGATCATGACCCAGATCCCGCAGGACTTTTTCCTCGAGCAAATCCGCCGGACAGGCAACACCCCGGCTGAGGACAAGCGCATTGCCGTCGGGGTGGCCTTCCTGCCGCGGACCAACTTTGATGCCCAGGAGACCTGCCGCACGATCGTCGAGACCGAGATCCTCAACATGGGCCATCGGATCTACGGTTGGCGCCACGTGCCGGTCGACAATGCGGTCCTCGGGGACAAGGCCAGTGCCACCCGCCCCGAAATCGAACAGATTCTCATTGCCGATGAGCAGGGACTGGCCGAGGATGAATTCGAGCGCAGTCTCTACATCATCCGGCGCAAGATCGAGAAAGCGGTCATCGCCGCCCAGATCAGCGATTTCTACATCTGTTCCCTGTCCTGCCGACTGCTGGTCTACAAGGGCATGATGCTGGCTGAACAGGTGGCGGAATTCTATCCGGACCTGAAGGATCCACGATTCATCTCCAGCTTCGCCATTTATCATCAGCGCTATTCCACCAATACATTCCCGCAGTGGTGGCTTGCCCAGCCCTTCCGAATGCTGGCCCACAATGGTGAGATCAACACGCTCAAGGGCAATCTCAACTGGCTCAAAAGCCATGAGATCAAGATGGCTTCACAAAGTTTTGGTGACTTTGCCGAAGACATCAAACCGGTTGTTCCCCAGGGTGCATCGGATTCCTCGGCCCTCGATTCCGTCATGGAACTCATGGTCCAGGCCGGGCGCAATGCCCCGATGTGCAAGTCCATTCTCATTCCTGAGGCCTGGTCCAATCAGGCAACCGAGATGCCTGATCTCCAGAAGGACATGTACAATTACTGCAACGCCATCATGGAGCCCTGGGATGGACCGGCGGCGCTGGCCATGACCGATGGGCGCTGGGTTGTTGCCGGTCTGGACCGGAACGGTCTGCGCCCGCTGCGCTACTGCGTCACCGACAGCGGATTGCTGGTCGCCGGTTCCGAAAGCGGCATGGTGCCGATCGGTGAGTCCTCGATTCTCGAGAAGGGTGCCCTCGGACCGGGCCAGATGATCGCAGTTGATCTGCACGAAACCACCCTCTACCATGATCGGGACCTCAAGGCGTTTCTGGCTGCCGCACAGCCCTACACCGAGCTTGTCAACGCGATCACCAATGTGGATGTTGAACTGGGCTCACAGCCGGAATACCCCCTCCATGAAGGCCAGGAGTTGCGCATCCGGCAACGCATGGCGGCCATGACTCTCGAGGATATCGAGGCCATTCTGTTGCCCATGGCCATGACCGGCAAGGAATCGGTGGCATCCATGGGTGATGATACGCCCCCGGCCCTCCTGTCGGAGTTCTATCGCCCGCTGAGTCACTTCATCCGCCAGAAATTCAGCCAGGTGACCAATCCTCCCATCGATTCGCTGCGGGAGAGCCGGGTCATGAGTCTCAAGACCCGCTACGGTAATCTCAACAATGTCCTGGATCAGGACAGCAGTGAAATCGCCTCGGCGATCATGGAATCGCCCGTCCTGTGCAATGCCGTGTTCGATGCCACCATGGAGCACTTCGGCAAGGGGGTCCTGGAGATCGATTGCACCTTTGACCGCAACGGCGACAGCGAGGCTTTGCAAAGAACGATTGACCGCATTCTGGAGGAGGCCGAAGATGGCGTGCGGACCGGCTATGTCCATCTGATTCTGAGTGACAGGGCCCAATCCGAGACGCGGGTCCCCATGCCGATGATCCTCGCCACCGGTGCGGTCCATACCTGGTTGACGCGCAAGGGATTGCGATCCTACACGACGATCAATGTCCGTTCGGCAGAGTGCCTCGATCCCCATTATTTCGCCGTCCTGATCGGTTGTGGGGCGACAACGGTCAATGCCTATCTTGCCCAGGACACCCTGGCGCAACGGATTGACATGGGCTTGCTTGACACCACCCTCGAGACGGCCCTGACCAACTACAAGGAAGCCATCAATCAGGGATTGCTCAAGATCATGTCCAAGATGGGGATTTCGGTCATCTCCTCGTACCGCGGTGGACTGAACTTCGAGGCCATTGGCCTCTCACGAGCCATGGTGGCCAAGTACTTCCTGGGCATGGAAAGCCGGATCTCCGGCATCGGTATCAACGGTCTGCAGACCAAACTGGTCCAGCTGCATGAGCAGAGCTGGTGCCAGCCGGTTGATCTCCTGCCTGTTGGCGGGTTCTACAAATCCCGCAGCAAGGGGGAACGGCATGCATGGCAGGCCCGGACCATGCACATGCTGCAATCGGCCTGCCGCAATGGCAACTATGACGAGTGGAAGGCCTACACCCGGGCCATGACCGACAGCCCGCCGCTGAACCTGCGTGACCTCCTGTCCATCGACCAATCCCGGGATCCCATTCCCGTTGATGGCGTTGAATCGATCACTGCCATTCGCAAGCGGTTTGTCACGCCGGGGATGTCGCTCGGTGCCTTGAGTCCGGAGGCACACCGGACCCTGAACATTGCCATGAACCGGATCGGTGCCAAGTCGGACTCCGGCGAAGGTGGTGAAGATCCGGCACATTTCACCCCGGATGCCAACGGCGACAACCCCTCGGCCCGCATCAAGCAGGTCGCCAGCGGCCGCTTCGGTGTGACCGCCGAATATCTCGGTCATTGCGAGGAACTCGAGATCAAGATTGCCCAAGGGGCCAAGCCGGGCGAAGGGGGACAGTTGCCGGGCATGAAAGTGACGGAGCTGATTGCCCGTCTGCGTCACTCGACCCCGGGGGTCACGCTGATCTCCCCACCGCCCCATCATGACATCTATTCGATCGAGGATCTTGCTCAGCTCATCTATGACCTCAAGCAGATCAATCCCGTCGCCAAGGTCTGTGTGAAGCTCGTGTCCTCCGGTGGTATCGGGACCATCGCCGCCGGCGTGGCCAAGGCCAAGGCCGATGTCATTCTCATCTCGGGACACAATGGTGGCACGGGGGCCTCACCGGCCACATCAATCAAGTTTGCCGGCATGCCCTGGGAGATTGGCCTGGCCGAGACCCACCAGGTTCTCTCCTTGAACAATCTGCGCAACCGGGTCACCTTGCGCACCGACGGCGGCCTGCGCACCGGGCGCGATATCGTGGTCGCCGCCCTGCTTGGTGCCGAAGAGTTCGGCATCGGCACCGCGTCCCTGATCTCCATGGGATGCCTGATGGTCAGGCAGTGCCAATCGAATACCTGTCCGGTCGGGGTCTGTACCCAGGACGAGGCCCTGCGGGCACGATTCACCGGCACGGCCAACGCTGTGGTCAATCTGATCACCTTCTATGCCCAGGAAGTCCGCGAAATCCTGGCAGGTATCGGTGCCGAATCCCTCGATGACATCATCGGGCGCACGGATCTCCTGACCCAGGTGTCCCGCGGTGCTGACTATCTTGAGGATCTGGACCTGAATCCACTGCTTGTGAGTGTCGATGAAAACCTGCGGGTGACCAATCGGCAGGACAAGCCCCGCCAGGAGGTCCCCGAAACCCTCGATACCGAGATCTTCAGGGATGCCCAGCCGTTCTTCAATGACGGCGAGAAGATGCAGCTGTCCTACAACATCCGCAATACCTACCGGACGATCGGGGCCCGCACATCATCCCTCATCGTCAAGCGGTTTGGCATGCACAACACGCTCCGCCATGACCATCTCACTGTCCGGTTGAGTGGCTCGGCCGGCCAATCACTCGGGGCCTTCGCCGTCAAGGGTCTCAAACTCGAAGTGTCCGGTGATGCCAATGACTATGTCGGCAAGGGACTCTCGGGGGGTACAATCGTCATCCGCCCACCGGCCGGGACACGCCGGGTGGCCGCCGCGAACACCATCATCGGCAACACTGTCCTCTATGGTGCCACATCGGGACGTCTCTTTGCCGCAGGGCGCGCCGGCGAGCGGTTCTGTGTCCGCAATTCGGGTGCCCATGTCGTCGTCGAAGGATGCGGATCCAACGGGTGCGAATACATGACCGGCGGCATGGCCGTCATTCTCGGTCCCATCGGAGCCAACTTCGGCGCGGGGATGACCGGCGGCATGGCCTACATCCATGATCCTGATGATCAGGCTGCCCGTTTGATGAATCACGACACCATCATCGCCGGTCGGGTTGCGGTGGCCCACTGGCAGGACCAACTCCATGCCCTGGTTGCTGACCATGCCGCCATGACCGGCAGCACCCTTGCCGGGAGCCTGCTGGAAAACTGGGACCAGGCAATCGGGGCATTCATCCAGGTCTGTCCGATCGAGATGATCGAACGCCTTCCCCATCCCCTTGTCGACGAACCCGAGCAGGACTCCGCCTGAAGCATCCACAGACCAACGGATTGGCGATGGACGTTCCCATCACAACCAGCCGAGGCACGATCACCAGCCGAACCCCTCGGTGCTGGCCAGCAATGACGATATCGGCAAGACAGATCTCCGCTGCGTACCGCCCGGTCGCCTGCAATTGATCTGCCCCTTGCCGGCTTGGCGCAGCGGGTGGCACATGCCCACGGTCTGTGTCCCGGCCATCAGGGTGTCGACAGTCTTGTGGCCATGCCAATCCAGGGAGCGCACGACACCCAGGACATGCCCTCTTCGACGCGATCCACATCATATGCACCGTGCCCGATGGCTCCAAACATCACAAAATGTGACATTAATGTGAAATGTTCGCGATTTCGGGGTCAATCCGCAATATAAGCAAAATTGAGACTTGCAATCAGATTGGCTTATGATATCGGGCGCAGCAGATCACCATCTCTTCCTCCCTTCAGGTGATTCACGAAGGCGGCTTGTGCAGGCCGCCTTCGCTTTTTGTCCTGAATGCCTCCCGACTGCCACGTTCTCTCGGCATGTTGCACTTGCAGGCGGAGGTAGGCACAGTGGCCCCGTGATCTGGCCAGCCGGAATCCGCACCTGGCACAGGTTCATGCAGGAATGGATGTACATGAGGGTCCCCATGACCAAGACCTGTCCCCCGATTCGGGACCTGACCTGATGGCGACCGATCCCGATTCATCCAGCCCGTCCGCGACCGTTCCTGTCCAGCTCGCCGGGAAGGCGGACCCGGACCGGGACCTGCTCCGGGCCTCATGGGATGGGAACCCGCAAGCGGTGAAACATGCCCTGGCTGCCGGCGCCGATATCGGTACCCGCAGCTCCTACGATGCGACGGCATTGCATATGGCCGCCCGCGACGGCAGCGCCGCAGCGGTCAAGGAGGTGTTGGCTGCCAATCCTGATCCCGATGCCAGGGGTGAGGGGGGCGATTTTACCCCGCTCCATGGGGCAGCGGCCCGGGGGTGTGCCGAATCCATTCGGGCCCTTGTCGCTGCCGGTGCCGATCCCGCGGCCTGCAATGAACTGGGCAACACGCCTCTTCACGAAGCTGCCGATATCGGCAAGGCCGAGGCCGTTCGTGCCCTGCTTGATGCCGGCGCCGATCCCAATGCCCTGGGCGGTGATGCGCTGACACCCCTCCACTGTGCCGCTTTTTCCGGCAGCACCGAGTCGGTCACGGCCCTGCTTGATGCCGGCGCGGACCGCGAAGCCCCTGACCATGAAGGATGGCGACCCCTGCATCTCGCTGCGCGGTTCGGAACTGCCGACATCGTCGAACTTCTCCTTGATCGGGGTGCCGACCCGACCGCCCTCGACAAGACTGGTCGGACCCCAACCGACCTCGCCCGTTTCCGGGACCGTCTGCTGATCATGTCCCTCCTTGAACAGGCCCTGCAGGGCCAGCCCTCGCCAACCGGTGAAAATCGAGATTCAGACCCTGCTTGACGACAGCAAGCACCAAAATCGACCAAAAGTGCACGACCGGATGACCTTGTCGCCGTTGATCGTCGTACCGTGAGACTCGTTGATGCGTTTGAGAACCGCATCACGGGTGTCGATATCGCACCATGGAGATTCCAGAGCAGAGCACCTCGGTATCGTCTCGGGATCAGGGTTTGAAGGCCAGATCTTCAATCGTGGTTGCGCCAGGATGGTTTTGCGTGATGGAGGGTTCTCGTATAAAGGTGTTCCTGGTGTGTTCGGTGATGCCAGATGTGGCGAAAATCGGGTTTCACGCAATTCTTGTGTGCTTGTCCTGATCCTGCATCAGGGGTCGCGAATCTGCGCCAGCAAAAGAATCATCGAGGAGTGTGATCTTTCAATCCCTCGTGCCACTCTGAAGTGCCAATCATCCCATATGTAGGGTTCAATTTTCCTCATTGACAGCGCATATAGCAGTTATGGCACCAAGGTATATAATCCCCATTTGAAATACATCGGAAAAGGGCCTCGAAATGAGCTTCAACGTCAAACTCTCGGGTGTCATGCCCGCACTGGTTACGCCGTTTGGGGCGGATGACAAGATCAACTTTTCAGCCTTTGAAGACCTGCTGGCACATTTCCGCGCTGCGGGCGTGTCGGGCTGGGTACCAAACGGCTCGACCGGCGAATATTTCAGCCAATCGACGGAAGAACGTCGCCGGGTCCTGCAATTCGTCAAGGACTTTGCCAATGAAGATGAGTTTCTGATCGCGGGCACCAATGCCCCAGCCACCCGCGAAGTGATCGAGCAAACCGCGCTGGCCAAGGAAATCGGCTATGACAACGTGCTGCTTGCACCACCGTTCTACACGCACCCCACGCAAGACGAGCTGGTCAAACACTATGAAACGGTTCTGGCTGAAGTCGATGTGAACATTGTTCTGTACAGCTATCCATTGAAGGACGGTGCCGATATCTCGTTCGAGGTGATGGATCATTTTGCCGACAACCCGCGAGTCATCGGCATCAAGGAAAGCTCGGGCGTGTTGCAGCGGGCCATCGATATTGCCGCGCGCTATGAAGGCAAGATCCAGTTGATTTCAGGTTCGGACGACATCGCGCTCGACTTCATGTTCTGGGGTGCCGAAAGCTGGATTTGCGGGCCGTCCAACTGCATGGCCAGGGCCTGCTGCGAGCTGGAGCGGCTGTACAGGGCGGGCGAGCTGGTCGCAGCAAGGGAACTGATGAAAAAACTGTACCGTGCCATGAATATTCTCGAGAGCGGCAAATATGTGCAGAAGGTCAAGTTCGGTGCCGAATTGCAGGGGCTGTGCGTCGGCGAATGCCGCGCACCGCTGGGCCCACTGACCGAAGCGGAAAAGGCCGAGTTCACCGAGGCCTTGCAGCCCATTCTGGCGATGTAGAACCAAGCGCAGGATGCAGGCCGGTTCCGGCCTTCCCTCGCCATTTCAAGGTGCCATCTGGTGTGACAGGATCCATCCAAACACTGTCTTGTCGCGGGTGCCGGTATCGTTGGCTCGGCCATCGCCTATGAGCTGCAAAAGCGCAGCTCACAGGTTGCGCTGATAGACGCAAATGAACCCGGTCAGGGCGCATCTTCTGGCAACCTGGCGTCGATTGCCGTGACAGAATTCATGCCGGTGTCACGCCCGTCGGTCTGGCGGCAGACCCCCGGTTGGGTGCTGCATCCCAAAGGTCTGATCCGGGTGTTTCCATGCCCTGCTTCTGATTCCATGGTTTGTGCGGTTCTTCTGGGCCGGGCGTCCATCAAAACTGCGCCAGATTGAGGCGACGGGCGCGATCCTCTGCCGTCGGTCTCTGGTTGATGCCGAGCGGCTGATGGCCGTGGGCCTGTCCGGGGATCTCGGCCGAACGGGCTGCCTGTCGCTCTATGCCAACGAGGCCGAGTTTGCCGGCGATCGTGGGCGGTTGGACATGATGGACCGTCATGGTTTCGGTTATGAAGTGCTGGACGCAATGCCCTGCACGACCTGGAACCGGAAATCGAGTCGGCGATTCAAAAGGCGGTGCTGTTGCCAGACAACCGCACTGTGCACGATCCCCATACCGTTGTCATCCGCCTGACCGAGGCTTTCGTCGGGCAGGGCGGTCAGGTTCAACGCGGCAAGGTTACGAGTCTTGAGTGTGCTGACCGTATCACTACTGGCGTGACCTTGGCAGAGGGCCGCAAGATCAAGGCGGATCAACATTTGTTTCATGATCACAGACCCCTGTACGGCGAAGCCTCGCAGTAGAGGTGAGAGGGATCATGAAACTGTTTGGCCAGGTTGCTCAGGAAGCCCGCGGACGGCGCGGGCGCAGAGGTGGTCCCGTCGTCATCGGTGCCGTATCTCCCGTCCGGGCCGGGCGTGGGGATGGTTCGATCCCGGGCCCGCCGGACGCTGGGGTGCTGGCTCTGCGCGGCGCAGGTGCAGGTGCCCCAGGCCACGCCGCCTTGGGGATGGGGCATATAGAGTTTTTGAGTGCCTCGCACACTTGCGCACGCTTCGCCGGGTTCGTCCTGGATGACGACCTCAACCATCCGCATATCCAGATTGATGGTGTAGCCCGTTCCGGGCAGCAGGACAACACGGATCACGCTGTCTCCGGTGATGAGGTGATCGTTCGGGAAACAGGGCGATCCGGTGTTGCCGCTTAAGGAATTCAGGTGGACCCAGGCCGTCGTGTTGCTCGCAAAGGTCGCCGTGGTGCGCGACCGGTAGACGCCTCGGTCGACGTAGGCCGGCACGCCGAAGTTCCGAAACCGGTCATGGCCGGATACGGTATGCGCGATCACGTTGACCGTCACGCCGTTTGCGTCCCGGTTGGCTTTTATCTGGACCGGCATTCCGCCCTCATTCTGCCCGCATGATGTCCCAACAAGGCTTTCATTGATCACGCCGTTCAAGGCCTTGGCAAAATCATTTAGCTGCAGACTAGGGCCTGTTGACACTTACCGGGCTGCAATCACCCCGGCCACGAGATAAATGAAGGCCGCGAAGCTTGTCAGCGTCTTGTCGAAGCGCATCGCAATGCCCCGGAACGCCTTGAGTTTGGCAAAGACGTTTCGATCGGGTGCCGCCAGGCATCCATGTCCCGATCATGCTCCCGAATCACGGATCGGTTGCGTCTGGCCGGGAGTGCGGCCGTGATGCCGCGTGATTCGAGATCGGCAAGGAGACTGTCGGCATCGAAGGCCTTGTCGGCAATGAGGGCATCGCAATCGAGGTCCTGGAGGACCGCGTCTGTCCCCTTGAGGTCATGGGCCTGACCGGGCAGGATGACGAAGTGGACACGGGAACCAAGGGCATCGGTGACAGCCACGATCCTGGTGGTCAGACCGCCCCTTGGGCGGCCGATCCCCTGATCGCAGGTCCCCCCACCGGTCATGCTCCCGATGGGGCGCCGGCGGCCTTGGCGTGCGCCTTGACGATGGTGCCGTCGATACAGACGTATTCGAGATCGAACTCCTCCGATAACGCCCTGAAAATGCGTTCGAAGACGCCCCGTTTGGCCCAGCGGCGGAAGCGCTGGAAGACACTGTTCCACTTGCCGAAGCGGGGTGGCAGGTCACGCCAGGGCGAACCGGTGCGGATGTGCCACAGGACAGCCTCGACGAAGAGACGGTTGTCGGCGGCGGTGCCGCCGGGGTCCCCGACCTTGCCGGGACAGAGGGATTCGATGCGGTGCCACATGCGGTCGGTGAGAAGGGATCGGTCACTGTTCATGGGTCTGCTCCTGCCAGAGGGGATGCCGCCCGTTCCGGGCGGTCGTTGGGGGGCAGGATAGCAGCGGGACGGGGGAGTGTCAACAGGCCCTAATCTCCGGCAGTGCCTGCGCCCCCGCCGGGGTCGCTAGGACTGCCAGCAGCAGGACGGATGCTAATTTAGCGAGGGGGGGGGGGTGAATCGTGTCATGGGGAACTCCTCCAGATCCATTGACGCCGTAACGCTACACCTTCTGGTGGCGAAAGGGAAGAGTGAATTTCAAACCAAGTCGTGCCTGCCAGACAACCCCGCGTTTGTCACGCCAGCGCCCTCGCTCGGCCACCCCGGGGACAGCAGGGTCGACATCCTGGCCCTCCCCCAGGACCTGCCCTCCCCCAGGACCTGGTGATGGCGGAGGACGCCCCGGACGATGATCCCTGGGGGGGGGTCCGCCATGACGGCGACGGGGCCACCGAGCGCCCCGGGGCCAGCCCCCACCCTGAGCATCGCCTTGCCCAACCCGATCCACCGGGTGGGCCCGGCCAGGACCGCAACGGCCGTCCCGGCATGGGGGCGGGTCGCGCCCTCGCGCCGCCGGCGGTCGATCGGGTCGATCTGCCCCACCGTGTCAGCCATGCCGATGGGCATGGCCGTCCCGGCGATCGATGGTGACCAGGCCGGCGGCCCGGCGGTCGCCATCATCATGGGGAGCCGGCAGGCTGGCCTCGACCCGGGCCAGCCGCTGGGCCGCGCGCTCACGAGAGGCCCCGACATCCTCGGGTCGGGCTGTCCGGGTTGACCGGACGGCATGGAAGAGAGTCGTCAGGGAGGGAAGAGAGTCTTCAGGCATGGAAGAGAGTCTTCAGGGAGCGGGAATGATGGCGCCCCTGTCGCCAGCCGGGCCCGTCCGTGCCGTGTGGCGGCCCGGCCCCGGTCGGTCCGACCGGATGATGGGGGCGGACCCGGGACCCGCAGGGCATCCCACAGGAGGTTGACATCGGTGGGGACGTGGACGTCCGTCAGTGCCGATGACGAGAGGCTGGGGCCACGCAGGACCGGGCGCGCCCGACCAACGGCGCGCCCGGCGTGTGTCCGGCGACCGGATCTGCTGACCTCGTGGCCGACCGCCACCACCCGCCCGGGAGACGGCACCCCGGCCGGGGTGCCCCGGATCCCCATCGGCGGCGGCGCTGGTGTCGACCCCCGTCCGGTCCTCGGCGCGCCCGCCAGTTCGCAGCGACGGTCGTCGTCGCCGTCGCGACCCGGCTTGATCACCCCCATCACGAGGATGCGCCACAGATCCATGCCGGGACGGCCCTGGCTGGGGTCGGTGCCCGGCAGGATCGGGTCGGCAAGGATGGCCAAGAGGCGGGCCCGGAGAGCGTCGTCGGCATAGAGGACATCACTGGGGGGCCTTGCGGCCGAGCCGCAGGGCCGGGATGGCATCGCGGCCCGCGGGTCATCAGGGGATCGGGGGATTGAGGGGGATGGCGGCGCTGGCCCGTCCGGATGGGATGACGATGGCGCCGAGCTGGAGCTGCGGTTGGCGGATAGGACGCATGGCAATCCTCGAAGATTCGGCTCGGACGGGCGAAAATCGGGCGTTTTGGCCCCAATCGGGCCGGTCTGCCGCAATCTTCCGGGAGACACTCGCAGACACTCGACAGGAGAGTCAAGCGTTTATGATGGAAACTGGGGTTTTCTGGCAGGCACTATGTAATCGCCAAAAATAGGATCGTGCAGTGGTGCCGGATCAAGCCAATCCCGGAGGACATCGGAATCGAAAGGTTCGAATTTAAGGCGAACGGCGAGATCTGTCAGGCGGAGGGGCGGGCATGGACTTCTTGCGACCTCCCTGTCCTTGGTTCGCAACCGGATCCGGGGGGAGGTGGGCCAAATGCGCTTTGGAACAGCCCGCGTTGTCATCCTTTCGGATGGATCCTTCAGTCACCCTGTGATCCTCGCAACCATCAACAGTGACCAACTGCGCAGACCGAACACTGGTGCCGGTCAGCCGGGCTGGTAGTAGAGGCTCTGGATGTGGGTTGCTTCGGCAAAGAACAGCCATCGGGAGATCATGATTCCGGTCAGGTGCAGGACCCAGAGGATCGTGAGGGCAATCGGGTTGCCAGCGGTTGGCAGGATGGCGAGGGTCGCCCAGATGATCCATGGGCCAAGGAAGCCGAGTCCCGTTGCGATCCAGCGCAGCTTGATGGCGTGGCGGCGCGCCACCCGGTAGCCCATCTCGGTCTGGAGATAGTTGGGTTCGGTGTGCGGGGGGTCGAGGTGGGTAATGCGGTTCCATGCAGACAGCTGGGTTGCCGTGGCGAGGGTGGATGGGCCAGTGCCGATCCGGTCACGACGGAGCCACCAGGCCAGCATGCTCCCCCATGCCAGCGTGTTGATGAGGGATGCGAGGACGAGCAGGGCTCGCCAATCCGCCATGAGGCCGTGGCTGGCCGGGATCATGATCTGGATCTGAACCGGAATGTCGGGGAACCAGATGGCCGTGGCCAGGAGGGTATAGAGACCGCTGGCGGCGGCAAGGAGGAGGAACATGGCGGGGGTCAGCCAGGTGGACCAGGCAGGAATTGCCCGCAATTGGGTGTAGATCATGGCCGTGGTGAGGATCACGGCGGGCGCGAGCAGCAGGACAAGCAGGTTGGGAACTGGGCCCAGAGGAGCATCGGTGGCAGCAGCAAAGGCCAGCAGGACCATGCTGGATACGCAGAGCGGGGCAAGAATTCCCTCGCGGGAGAGCCATGAGGAGCGCCATTGCGAGAAGGCCCGCCAGGCCCGCGAGGGGCGCCGCAGGTGCAGGAGCGAGGCGAGGAGTCCGGTTGTGGTCAAGGCGGCGGCCAGAAGGGCGGCAATCACGGCAAGGAGAGGGTGCGTGGCTGCTGATGCCAGGGCAGTCCAGAAGCCAAGCCCCAGACCGGTCCCCGAGAGGGTCGTGAAGATGATGATCGACAGGGCCGGATGCATGGGATGTCAGAGACGGGACAGATTTCGATCGATCCAGCCAAGAATACCGGAGGGAGTCGGGTCGGCCAGTTCGGCGAGTTTGAAGGGTTCGGTGGGTTCGGTCTGGCGCCGGGGCAGAAGATACTTGTTGGTGGGGCGGGTGTCCTGTTCCGGCATGAGATCGACGCCATCACGGGTCGCCACCAGCTGGCTGACCTCTGAATCCGGGTCGGCCAGATCACCAAAGAAGCGGGCATGGGTCGGGCAGGATCGGACGCAGGCAGGTTCACGGTCGACTTCGGGGATGTTCTCGTTGTAGATCCGGTCAATGCACAGGGTGCATTTTTTCATGACCCCGGCCGAGGGATCCATTTCCCGGGCACCGTAGGGACAGGCCCAGGCACATAGGCCGCAGCCCATGCATTTGCCTTCGTCGACGAGGACAATGCCGTCTTCGGAGCGCTTGTAGGATGCCCCGGTTGGACACACCGTCACGCAGGGCGCATCGTCGCAATGCAGGCAGCTCTTGGGAAAATGGACAACCCCGGCCTGGCCATCAGTCCCGGTTTCGTAACTGTGGACGCGGTTGAGCCATGCCCCTGAGGGCCTCTCACCATAGGGTTCGGTATCCGCCAGCGGGACTCCGTACCCGCCGGTGTTCCAGGCCTTGCAGTTGACGACACAGGCCTGGCAGCCCACGCAGACATCAAGGTCAATGACCAGACCCAGTGTCCTGTCGACGTGGGTTGGCAGTGACGTCATGGTCGGGTCCACTCGGAACCATAACGAAGACCTGGTGGCACCGGATCCATGTGAGGAGGATCGTCCTGGGGTCCGGCGTTCTGGTGACCGGTGGACTCTGGACCCTCGGCCTTGCGGATCCGGACCCTGAGATCATACCAGGCGGCCTGGCCGGTGACGGGATCGGAGTTCAGCAGGTGTTGGCGGGCGGCCTGGTCGGGCAACAGTTCGGCAATCAGTTGATTGAGCAGAAACCCCCGCTGGCTTTCGGAGGCGTTCGGTGCCAGACGCCAGCTGCCACTGCGTTTGGCAATGGCATTCCAGGTCCAGACGGTGGAGCCGTTGACGGCCTGCATGCACTTGATCTGCACCCGGATCCGGGCAAATTCCGACTCAAGCCAGATCCAGTCGTCATCCTTGAGACCCTCCCGGACGCAGATGCCCGCCGGGACATAGAGACGGTTGTAGCTGTGGATCTGTCGCAGCCAGGGATTGTGGGACCCCCAGGAATGATACATCGCCATGGGCCGCTGGGTGATGGCATGATATGGATAATCCGGGGATGCGAACGGCATGTCATACCAGTTTGGCAGAGGGTTGCAGGAGGCAAGGATCCGGGCCCGCAGGTCCTCGGGAGGTTGTCGATCTCCATACCCCTCGGCGGCGAGCTGGAACTTGCGCAGGGGTTCTGAGTACATCTGCAACTTGAACGGCGTGGGTTGTTCCAGCAGGCCGACCCCGACCGCCCAGTTCTGGTAGCTCATGTTGATATTGCGGAAATACCGGACTTCCTCGGGCAGCTCGGCTGTCCAGTAGCCGCCGTTCTCGATGTATCTGTCAATCTGGTCGGGATTGGGAGGCCCCCTGAGAGACTGTGAGCCATCCGCACCACGCCAGCCAGCCAGCGGACCGAGGCCTGGCGCCCGCTCATGCAGGACCATGTATTCGCGGTACGATGACCATTTGGGTTGACCGTCGGCATTGACGAATCCGGGCAGTTGCAATCGGTTGCCAAGGTCAATCAGCACATCCTGGAAGGGACGGACATCCCTCCTGACCTCAAGGACCGGCTGGCGAATCGCATCGCCGACATGATCCGCTTCGCCAATGGGTCGATCAAGCAGCGAGATGCAGTCATAACGCTCAAGATAGGTCGTATCCGGCAGGACCAGGTCGGCATACGCCACCATTTCCGAGGCGAAGGCATCAGAGACGATGATGCGGGGGATTCGGTAGCTGCCATCATCCCGTCTGGCGGTCAGGGCATCCATTGCCCCCTTGGTGTTCATCGAGGAATTCCAGGCTAGGTTGGCCATGTAGATCATCAGGAGATCCACATCGTGGGGTCGCCCGGCACAGGCATTGGGGATGACCATATGCAGGAGTCCATGGGCTGCCAGTGGGGCCTCCCATGAATAGGCCCCATCGAGCCGCTGGGGGGATCCATCATCATGGACAAGGAGGTCTTCCGGGCCCAGCGGATAGCCAAGCGGCGGCCCCTGCAAGGGCTGTTCAGGTCCCTGCAGACCCGCTGGCCGGGGATGGATCTCGACGGGTTTGGGATAGGGTGCCTTGTAGCGGGTCCCGCCCGGCGCATCGACAGCACCGATGAGCATCTGCAGGACATGCAGGGCCCGGCAGGTCTGGAAACCATTGGCATGGGCGGCGATGCCCCGCATGGCATGGATCGCCACAGGCCGGGACACCACCGATTGATGTTCGATACCTCGCCAGTCGGTCCAGTTGAGAGGGATGTGCTCGGCTTGCTCGAAGGCCGTCCTGGCGATTTCCCCTGCGACCCAGCGGATCATCCCCGGTTCAAGGCCCGTGCGCCTGGCCACCTGTTCCGGTCGGTAGCATGGCTGCAGGTACTCCTCGACAACGCGGGTCATGACCGGCGTGACCGTCCGACCGTCATCAAGCGTGTAGGTTCCTGAAAGCATGGGTTGGACTGTCGGATCGTCATGGGGTCGCTGTTGGCCCGTCCTGGCATCCCAGACCTGCGGCTGTCCATCTGCATCACGAACAAACAGGCCGTTGTGTTCTCCTGCGTCGATCCCGATCAGCCAGGGGGCATTGGTCGTCATGCGCAGGGCCTCGGCATCGATGGCCCCGGAGCGCAGCAATTCGCCCAGAATGGCCATGATCAGCAGACCATCCGAACCCGGTGTAATGCCCAGCCATGTGTCGGCAATTGCCGAGTAACCTGTACACACCGGATTGACAGAGATGATCCGGACTCCTCGCCGCCGCAGTTGTGCCAGGCCGATTTTCAGTGGATTTGAATCATGATCCTCGGCCACCCCGAACAGCAGGAGCAACTGTGTCCGCTCCCAGTCCGGCTGGGCGAACTCCCAGAACGACCCCCCAATCGAATAGATGCCACCGGTGGCCATGTTGACCGAACACAAACCACCATGGGCTGCATGGTTCGGTGTGCCATATTGCTGTGACCACCACCCGGTCAGGGCCTGGCTCTGGTCACGACCGGTGAAGAAAGCCAGTCTGGCCGGATCGGTGTTCCTGATCTCGCCCAGCCAGCCTGTTGCCAGGTCGAGGGCCCGATCCCAGCTGATCTCCTCGAATTCACCCTTGCCGCGCTCACCGGTTCTCAGGAGGGGCGCCCGCAGTCGGGCAGGGGACTCCAGATGCAGCATGCCCGCCGATCCCTTGGCACACAGCACTCCCCGATTGATGGGGTGATCACGGTTGCCCTGGAGATAACGGACTCGCCCATTTCGAATATGGACATCGACACCGCAGCGGCAGGCGCACATGTAGCAGGTGGTCTTCCTGACCTCATCAGACACATATGGCGATACATCCAGCAATGGCGAATCCAATCCGATTTCGATGACAGATCGTGCACAGCGTCACCGTAGGCATAAGTACTCGACACTGCAAGACTGTCCATTGTCAGGACCGGCATCCCGGTACCTGCATGAAGAGGAAAAAGAGAGTGGGACCAGAGTTGCAACTCTGGTCCCCAAATGCACCTTGCCCTGATAGGTGCAACCTCTGCGTCGATTGTATCACATTCAGATGACTTGTCCACCACCCCCCGGATTGGGTCAGACGGGCGGGGTTCGCAGGGCATCCCTGGCGGTCGGGTGTGGGTGATCGAGACCGATTCAGGGGGCAATGGCAGACTGGAGTTGTGATGAAATTGCCGCTCTCACAGAAATCCCGTGATTTGATCAATTATTTTTTCCTGAATATAATCAATGGAATAAATCAAATCAATCCACGGATGGTGGAAAAAATTGCTGCATTGCAGAAAAAATGCTTGAATTGCTGCATTGCAGCACTATATTCGCTTTCACCAAGGGAGCATACAGAAAGGAGAAAAGACATGTATGATTTTGCCAATGGTGATTACAAGGCCATCTTCGAGAAGATGCCGACCGATCCTGCATCTTTCAGGAAAGCCCTGAAAGAGTCCGCGACCGTGAATCAGAAATTGTCCGAGGTTGCGATCTCGGCTGCAGAACAGAGTGCCGAGGTGTCCACGAAATGGGGACGCGAAATGCTTGAGCAACTCAATGAGGTCAATGCGACAAATGAGAGTCCTGCCGAATATATCCGGAAGATTGCCGACCTTGGCATGGCTTCCGTCGGGACTTCGGCAGACTACATGACGAAATTCGCTGAAATTGCCAAACAGATCCAGATCGATACTCTGGAAGTCCTCCTATCTGCTGGCAATACTGTCAAGGCGAATAAGGCAGGTGCGGCCAAGGCGGGTTAATCTGAACCCAATCTGACCACACTCTGTCAGGGGGCGGCTTGGCCGCCCCCTTTCCCTTTTTGCTTTTTGGGTGCCCCCTTCCCAACAGGAAAAACCGGCCCCCTGCATGCCCCTCGATTCCGGTGGTCATGGTCCCGCGATGATCGGGGTCTGAGGGGGCCAGTCGGTGGGCGCGTATGGTCCAGGACCCTCTGTGTGCTGGGTGAAGGTGGCGCTCTTCCTTGTCAATCCCCACCACGCGCAAGGGGGACGAGCCGGGACACAAGCGCCTCTGCGTCTGCATTCCGTTACCCCCGGAATGCTCCGATCAACACGGCAATGGCGATGACTGTCATGGACGCAATGGGAGCCACATAGGCCGCCACCTTGACCGAAGGCGGCGGTCATGCCACACACAAAGGCCTCGACCACCAGGACCAGAAGGAGCACCATGAGACCCAGGATTGCAAGGCCAATCCCAAGGGCCCAGCTTCGATGCTGGTGGCGCTGATCATCCTCGCGGTTGAGGTTTTCCCGGCGGGTCTGTTCCGCTTCCAGATGTGCAAACGCAATCCGGGCCGCGGGATCGCCGCTTCGGTGTCCAGAGAGTCCTGCGGAGCCCTGTCCCGCAAGACCCGCGGTGGCACAGCGGGCGATTGCGGATGGCCCCAGGATGGTTCTGGGCAAGGTGGGCGAGAGATGTCTTCCGGTGAGTCTAGTGGTCACTCCTCACCATGGCCTTGCTGTCCTGCCCCCATGGGCCAATCGGCTGCCGTCGCCGCAGAGCGACCCGCGCAAGACACCAACCAAGGCAGCATGCCCATCCGCCGACCGCACCCGCCTGACGGCCATCACCACGGCACCCACCAGTCCCCAGTCCACCGTCTGGCGCTGGCGGGACCGCGTCCTTTCCGAGGGTGTGGATGGCCTCCTGCATGATGCCACCCGACCGCCGGGCCGGAAGCCCATCCCCGCCGCCACGGTCCAGGCCATCATCGATCTCGCCATGGCGCCGCCACCCCCCAACCGCAGCCACTGGACCCCCGGCGTCTGACCTGGGTGGGGCCCTGGCGGCCAAGATCGGGGGCGTGACTGCGTCCACCGTCCACCGGATCCTCCGTCGCCATGGCCGCAAGCCCCGGGGGTCAAGGTCCACGATGCCATCACCCTGGCCACCAACCCGCTCGACCACGCTGTCGTCCTCTCGGTTGACGAGACGACCCCGATCCCGGCCCTGGGGGTCCAGGGGATGGGACGGACCCAGGTGCCCCTGCCACCGGCCCCGGGTCAGGCGACCCCCCGCACGCACGACGACAGGCGCAATGGCACCACCACGTTGCTGGCCGCCCTTGATGGCACCACCGGTCCGGGGATGTCTGTGCCATCCTCGATCCTGTCGCGGCGGGTCTTGCTCCCGAGACGGCGGTCCATGGCCTCCTCGCCACCCTGTCAGCCCCCACGTCAGCCAGTGGCCACGCCTGGCTGGCCGCCTATCCCCCACCTGTCCACCCGGTCGGGACCGTCCACGTCACACCGACCTCGGCGTCGTGGATGCCTGCGGTGGAAGGCGTCGTCTCGAAACGCACTCGGCAACGGCTCAAGCACGCCATCGTCAATTCCCTTGACGACTGCCGGGCCGCCGTGGAAGCCTATATCGACCACCACAATGCCCCCAACGCTCATGAGGCACCCATGGGGGCCCGGCCCTGCCGCTGTGGCGCCGGGATCCGGATGACCGCGTGGCGTCCTGGAAGCGCGGGCGGCGGCTGGAGGAAAAACATGCACCTGTATAAGATTGATCACTAGTATCCCGTCGTCATCGAATTGATGCCATTTGATGGCCCGCACGCTTCCAATCCGTGACGATCTCGTCTAATCGCGGCCCCAATCAAGCACACGTCGCCCCGATGGGCCGCCGCGGGGCGGCCCATCGGGGCAGACAGACAACCAAAGGCAGGGACCCATGACAGCAGACAACACGACGACCCAAGCGGCGCCACCCGTCACAGCAGGCCGCAAGATCTACAGGGTGACACTGGCAACCGACGAGCGCACCCAACTCCAGGCGATCATCGACAGCGGCAAGGGGTCAAAGGAACGCCGCAAGCGGGCCCATATCCTCCTCCTGGCCGACACCGACCGCACGGGAGGGCGTCGCAGGGATGCCGACATTGCCGATGTCCTCGGTGTCGGGACGGCAACGGTAGAACGGGTGCGCAAGCAGTGTGTGCTGGACGGCGTCGACGCCGCTCTTGAACGCAAGGTGCAGGTCAACCGCAAGGCGCGTCGCCTGGATGGGGCGGGCGAGGCAACGCTGACCATGCTCGCTTGTTCACAGCCACCCGCAGGCCAGGCCCAGTGGACGCTGCAGCTGCTGGCCGACCGGCTGGTGGCCCTCAAGGTCGTGGACACCATCTCCCGCTCCACCGTCCACAAGACGCTCAAAAAAACAGTCTCAAGCCCTGGCTGAGCCAATGCTGGTGCATTCCCCCCAAGTCGAGTGCCGACTTCGTCTGTGCCATGGAGGATGTGCTGGAAACCTACAGTCGGGACTTCGCCAGCGATGAAGTGCTGGTCTGCCTCGATGAGACCTCCCGCCAGCAGACCAGGGAGACCCGCACGCCCCTGCCCACCGCCCCGGGCCAGCCCGCCGCCTACGACTTCGAATACGAGCGCAACGGCACGGCCAACCTCTTCATGCTGACCGCACCCCTGGCGGGCTGGCGGCATGTCAAGGTCACGGACCGCAGGACCCGGCAGGACTTTGCCCATGTCCTCAGGGACCTCGCCGACACCCATTTCCCCGACAAGACGATC
The DNA here is from genome assembly GCA_965215545.1 of Paracoccaceae bacterium. Lineage (GTDB taxonomy): Bacteria > Pseudomonadota > Alphaproteobacteria > Rhodobacterales > Rhodobacteraceae > MPNP01. Next base: position 1,010,083 of record OZ244066.1, on the reverse strand, counting down.
GTGCTGGTGATGGACAACCTCAACACCCACACCCTGTCGACACTCTACGACACCTTCCCGCCGGCCGAGGCCCGCCGCCTGGCCGAGCGCTTCGAGATCCATCACACACCGAAACACGGCAGCTGGCTGAACATGGCGGAGATCGAGATCAATGTCCTGTCCCGCCAGTGCCTCAATCGTCGGATCCCCGACCGGGCGACGCTGGTGCGGGAGGTGGCGGCCTGGCAGGCCCGGCGCAATGCCGACAGGACACCGGTGTGCTGGCGGTTCCGGACCGAGGATGCCCGGATCAAGCTGACGTCGCTGTATCCATCAATTCAATGACGATGGTATACTAGTTGACCTGGGGTGTGCCTATCGTATCCTGCGGAATCCACTTTCTACAGAGAATAAGAGCGACGGGTACAGACCGTTGGCACATGACGTAATGGTGACATTGATCGGGCTGAATCCGTACATCGCGGCGTCTGGTCGCAAGCCCAAATGGTACGATGTGTATGTCCAGGACGCGGAGGCTGGCGGGAATACTGCAGCTGATGGGAACGGTCGATCGTCATGGGAGAGTCTTGCAAACTGTGGGGCCATTCAGGCCGCCATTCGGGTGCCCGCGGTGATCTGCACGACACACTCTTCAATGCGCGGCCAGGATGTCGACATCAGAACCAGCACCGACAGGCGCCTCGTGCTCAGATTCTGCTGATGCCGCAGGCTTTGGTCAGTCGTGATCAGCACCGCGAAGCCTGCCGCCTCGGCGCGATCCAGCAGCATCCCGTTGCGAAGTTGTGCCCACCCCCGCTCAAACGCGGTGTCCACGTCATGATCTGACAGATGTTGTCGCAGTGGAACCGGTGTTCCCTGGTCAAACAGCACCTTCATGACGCCACGGCACTGCTCAATCTCCGTGTCTCATGATCAAGGACGCTTTCGACCTGCCAGCGTGCGACTCCGGGGAACCAGTTGAGAAACTGCTCGATTGTCGCGCCATCCCTGAGATTCGCGAACAGCGCGGAGACCGGGACCCGCGTCCCCCGAAACAGCCACGCACCGCTCATCTTGTCAGGATGTCTCTCCACCGCAGGACACTGACTCCACATGACCTTGATTCTCCTCACCTGCGTGATCCCGGTGTCCAACCCGCACGTCGCACGTCGTCTGCGACGACGTACAGTGACACCGGAACCCTGTCAATATGATGGCCAGCTCGAGTGCGTCAATCTCGGTTCGATTCCAGATGCGTGCAGACTCTCACGCTGACAGGGGATGGACCGCTGGCGATGCCACCGCGCTGCCCGGTGGAGCGGATTCCACGCGGGCCACCTTTTCTTCCCGTGATCTGTTCAGGGCAGGATAGGCAGTCGGTCCCGGGACAGCAGGACCGTCTCCTTCGCGACCCTGCCCGGGAAGGCATTCTGCTTGGAAGGATGGTTTGCTTGGAAAGACACTCCAGGATGTCTGCGGTGTCTCGGATCATACCGGATTCCCGGCCATTCGGTGTCGGATCAATCCGGGAAATCCTCCTCGTATCCTGACGAGACAATCAGCGAAACAACAGCCCATTCCCAGCCTGTGGTTGGGATCACCTGTCAGTGTCGAGAATTGAGACTGACGGTTCGTTCATCCATGTGTTCAATGAGACCGCGCTGGACATTGTGATGTCAGAGCCTGATACAATCCGCGACTTCACTGACTGTCTTGCAAAGAAGGCCGCATTTCTTCGGTCAGGCAACCTCAAGGCAGCTGCGGGCGAGGAAAACCTTGTTGCCGACTATGCAACACGCATGACTTCCATACCCCATCCACACCGCCAGTCCGGGCCAGGCCAGATGCTGGATCCGGTGCGGGACCTGCCGCCTGAGGCAGAAGTCACTGGCGATTCTGGAACGACGATCGGGACCCGACCTGTTGCTTCGCATGGACAGTGCCGTGTCCCTGCTTGTGCAGGAATCATGGGATTTCCCGCCAGAGGTGTGATCCCAGTCGCCCAGTTCCCACTGGAGAGAGTCATCGGCACCACCATTGGGGGCACGTGCAACGTCGCCCCGGCGGGGTATCAGCCCAGAAGCACCGATCAGGACTCATGCAAGGCCCTTGCGACCAGTTCAGTCTGACCGTCCTTGAGGCTGCAGGGAACAAGCTGGAAATAGCCCAATTTGATTGAATGGTTGCGGACAATGATGGCAGGATCACGATACGCGAGGTGACGAGCGAATTGTCGCGGCACCTGTCCCCAGGATTTCAAAGTCAATTTCGACTTGCAGACGCATGATCGGATTTCCCTTGTCCGGGTCACCGCGTGCCCTGCTCGGCTGTATAGCCGAGCAGGGCACGCGAGTTGTCCATCATCGGCAATCAGTGAGGGTGTCCCGCCCCTCCCCGGAACGGGGAACCCCGAACAATAGACGTGCGGGGGAGGAGGTCGCACTGAAACGACATGGTGGAAGACATCCCCACTTCCGTTCCAGACGCCCCAGCATGCCGCACTGTCCAGGTCCGGCCTTGGCACACATTGCATTACCGATGGCACTCTTGCAGAGAATCCCCATATAGATCAACGGCACAAAGCCGGCGGGCGTGGGTGGTCATGCCCGGACGTTCCGCGATCATGGATGGCACAACAGTCACACTCGCGCCAGGCCGTGATCGGGCTTGGCGGATTGGGGAGTGAGCATGCAGGAAATGTCCCTTGTGGGAGAGATCGGTGCGCGGGTCCGCCGTGAGGGATTTGATGCCTTTGGTGTCTGTCGACCGGATTCCATTGGGGACGCCAAACGGGGGCTGCAGGCCTTCCTTGCACGCAACTATCATGGCGAGATGTCCTGGATGAAACGGCGATCGCGCTGGCGGGGTGATCCGCGGTGCTTGTGGCCGGATGTCCGCTCGATCATCATGGTTGCGGCCTCCTATGGCCAGGAGGTGAACTCCCTGGCCAATACGGAACGCCCGGACCGGGGCACCATCTCGATTTATGCCCGGAACCAGGACTACCATGCTGTTCTCAAGGGGCGATTGAAGGGTCTTGGGCAGTGGCTCATCCGCAAGGACAAAGATGCCGGAATCAAGATCTTTGTCGACACCGCACCCGTGATGGAAAAGCCGTTGGCCCAGAGTGCCGGTCTTGGCTGGCAGGGCAGACATACGAATCTCGTCAGCCGGGACCTCGGCAGCTGGTTCTTTCTGGGCACGATCTTCACAACACTTGATATCCCACCCACACCTCCTGAGTCGGATCATTGCGGCAGTTGCCGGCGCTGTCTTGATGTCTGTCCGACCGATGCCTTTCCGGCTCCCTATCAGCTGGATGCCCGTCGGTGCATTTCCTATCTCACGATCGAGCACAAGGGGCCGGTGGACCCGGCACTGCGACCACTGCTCGGCAACAGGATCTACGGCTGCGATGATTGCCTGGCGGTCTGCCCCTGGAACAAGTTTGCCCGCACGGCCCGCGAGACACGGTTCCATGCCCGCAATGACCTGCAATCACCGCAGCTGGCAGCCCTGGTTGCGCTAGACGATGGGCAATTCCGCCGCCACTTCCACAAAAACCCCATCCGCCGGATCGGTCGCAATCGTTTCCTGCGGAATGTCCTCTATGCCATGGGCAATTCCGGTCAACCAAGGCTGCAGCCGCCGGCCCGCACCCATGTTGATGACCCGGATCCTGTCGTGGCGGATGCCGCACGCTGGGCTGTCATGATGCTGTCGCCGGCCCGGCAGCGCAGAAAGGCTGACAGCGATGGCGTTTGACAACGATGCCTCGGGCCGCTCCTGCCGGACCCGGAGGCTGCAGATATGGAGAAGCTGATGGCGACCCGACTTTTCTGTTTCGGCATGGGCTACAGTGCCATGCGTCTCGCGGACCGTCTCCTTGCCGAGGGTGGATGGGCGGTGGCGGGCACCACGCGGTCCGCAGGGAAAGCCGCTGGCCACCCTGATCTCGGGCTGCACATGTGGCCCGGTGGCGAGGTCGGAACGACCCTTGATGCAGCAACCCATATCCTGGTCTCGATTGCCCCGACTGCGGACGGCGACATTGTCGCCCGGCACCTGCGCGAGCGATGGACCACAGCAACGCCCGGGCGGATCAGGTGGCTGGGTTATCTCTCAACCACAGCGGTCTATGGCCATCATGATGGCGCCTGGGTTGACGAGGGGACGCCTGTCCAGCCCACTACCGAACGTGGACACGCCCGTGTGGCTGCGGAGATCGAGTGGCAGTCGCTGGCCAGCAGCTGGGAGATTCCGTTGCACATCTTCCGATTGGCAGGAATCTATGGTCCGGGCCGGGGGCCGATTGCCCAGCTGCAGCGTGGGCGCTCGCGGCGCATCATCAAGCCGGGCCAGGTCTTCAACCGGATCCATGTGGACGACATTGCCGGGATCCTGCACCGGTCCCTGACCCGGGACCTGCCAGGTGGGCTCTATAACGTCTGTGATGACCGCCCCGAACGGCCAGAGATCGTGACCAGCCACGCCGCCCGACTGCTCGGGATGCCAGAGCCACCGGCAGTTCCCTTTGCCGAGGCGGCGTTGAGTCCGATGGCGCGGAGTTTTTACTCGGAATCAAAGCGCGTCAGCAACGGGCACGTCAAATCCACACTGGACTATGTGCTGAAATATCCAGACTACACGACGGGCCTGCCAGCCTGCCTGCGTCAGGACTGAGGGTTCGAAGACGGCATCCGCCGGACATCAGACGAACCGGGCAACCCGAGGGCAGCCCGGTTCGGGATCGGTTCCGAGTTCAGGCTCAGCCGGCTGCGGCTGCGAGCGCCACGACTGCCAGAAGGATCAGGAGACCCGCACCGCCACCAGCAGGTGCGTCGACTTCAGGCTCTTCCATCGAAGCCTCAGCCATGTCATCCATTCCGTCATCCATTCCGTCATCGATGCCACCCGCGTTTGCGCCGACAGCGAACGAAGAAATGACAGCAGCAAGAAAGAGTTTCTTCATACCTACCTCCAGTATCATGTGTGACTTGTCAACGGGCAATACACGAAAGCACTGCCCGGTCAAGTCGTAAACGGGACGGGTCGGGACCATCAGAAGGATTCGGGCTAGATCAGCAGGACCTGTGTCCCGGCCATCGTCAGGTCGTAGAGTTCGGCAATCTGGTGATTGAACAGGCCAATGCAGCCATTCGAGGATCGACGCCCGATCTTCAGATCATCGTGGGTGCCATGGATCCGGTAATACTGCCAGGTCAGGTAGAGGGCGTGGGTCCCCAGTGGATTGTCCGGCCCCGGCGGCATGTATTCCGGCCATTCCGGATTGCGCTCGCGCATGGCCGGGGTGGGGCGCCAGGAGGGACCGACAACCTTGTGTGTGATGCTGGTCCGGCCCAGCCGGGTCAGGTCGGCCGAGATCGGTGTTGAGGTGGGATAGACTCGATAGTCCCGACCATCCTCTGACCAGAAATGCAGGATCTTGTAGCGCACCTCCACCAAAATTGCGCCATTGCGGAGATGAGGGAAGTGATCCCGCCAATTCTGCCGGGTGTAACTCGCAACGATATGAGTGCTCCGGGGTCGCCCAAGTGCCGGACCGGCAGCAAGTGATGCGCCGAGCGTGGCCAGTGCCGCCCTGGTAAAGTCACGGCGACTGATGCGGTCATCCATGTCTCGGCTCCCGTTTGCGATTGGCGATCGTTCCGCAGGGAGTCCGTGTGCCCGAAATGGGTCGTGGCAACAACCACCATCAAACATAATTGACTGCCAAAGGGCAAGACTTCCGGTTGGAAAAATTGCAAGTCATCGGACAGTTGTCCACAATGTCACCCCTTGATGGTATTGTGGGGAAAGCAGGGCATGACAGCACGATTCATGCGCCGGATGCGGGGTGTCTGCTGCCCTGTTCCGGCAGCGTTGCTGGTTTTCCTGGCGCTGTGTGCATCCCTGCCGGTCCGGGCACAGGATGGCGGGACGGACGCCGCCGCGCGGGTTCCGGCGATCTACTGGATTGACGAGAAGGAAAGCCAACGCATCGGTGCCCGGGTTCTCGATATGGTCAATGCCGTCCGTCGTGTGTCAGACAAGGTGCCCCTGGCCTACGTCCCCCAACTGAATGCCGCCGCTTTTGCCCATGCCAGCGATCTCAACAGTCAACAGAAGACCTGGAACTTCAGTGCCGCCGGGACCTCACCCGTCGTGCGGGCGGCCAGGGCCGGGTATCGGGGAACGGTGCTCGCTGAGAATGTCGTGCAGGCCTTCGATCCACCGCTTGTGGTCATCCATGGCATGCTCCTTGACAATCGGGCCCGGGACAACCTCCTGCACACCGTCGCCCGGGATCTGGGTCTGGGATGGTACCAGAACGAGGAAGGCCGGGTCTGGTGGGTCCTGATTACGGGCCGGTGATGTGGGTGCGCTCTGGTGCTCTGGCCGCCCGCCGGGGCCGTTGGGTGGCTGATTTGAGCTGGCCGCAGGCCGCCAGGATGTCCTCACCGCGTGGCGTGCGGACGGGGGAAGGGTAGCCGGCCCGGAAAATGATGCTGGCAAAACTCCTGATCCGATCGGGAGTCGAGCGCTGGTACGCAGTGCCGGGCCAGCGGTTGAAGGGGATGAGGTTGACCTTGGCCGGGATGTTTCTGAGCATGCTGACCAATCGTCGGGCATCCTGATCCGAATCATTGACATCACGGATCATGGCATACTCGAAGGTGATCCGGTCGGCATTGGAAAGACGGGGGTAATTGCGCAGGGCGGCCAGAAGCTCCTCAAGGCCCCACTTGCGATTGATCGGCACGAGCCGGCTGCGGATCTCGTCCGTTGTGCCGTGCAGGGAGATCGCCAGGCGGCAGCCAATTTCGGCCCCGGTCCGTGCAATGCCGGGGACAACGCCGGCGGTCGAGAGGGTGATGCGGCGCCGGGACAGGCTGATGCCCTTGTCATCCATGGCGATCCGCATGGCATCCCGGACATTCTCGAAATTGTAGAGTGGCTCCCCCATGCCCATCAGCACGATGTTGGAAGCCAGCCGCTGTTCCGATTTGGGGTGCCGGCCCGGCAGGGGCCACTCGCCAAGGTCATCCCGGACCGCCATGAACTGGCCAATGATTTCTGCCGGCATCAGGTTGCGGACAAAGGCCTGGGTTCCCGTATGGCAAAAGGAACAGTTCAGCGTGCACCCCACCTGGGAGGACAGGCAGACGGTCCCCCGGCCCTCTTCGGGTATGTAGACTGTCTCGACTTCATGTCCGGCGTGCAGACGGAAAAGATATTTTCGGGTGCCGTCCTTGCTGACCTGTTTGCGGACACAGTCCGGGACCTCTAATGTGCAGGTCTCATCAAGCTGGGCCCGATAGGTCCTGGCCAGGTTGGTCATGGCTGCAAAATCGCGCACACCCCGCACGTAAATCCAGGTCCAGAGCTGGTCGACCCGCATCCTGACCCTGTCGGCAGGTGTTCCGATTGCAGCAAGCCTGGCCGCCATCTGCTCGCGGGTGAGTCCGATCAGGTTCGCCCGGGCCCTGTCCTGCCTGTCTCCGGACTCTGCCCTCGGGACAGTGCCAGGGTCGATGCGGTCCGGAACCATGGTTGATGGGGAGTCAGTCCTGCAGTTCAGAAGCGCCAATTGTCCCGACCGGGCACCAGCACCGGTCTCAGCTGCATTCTTCCCTGGCAAGGTTGAGCCCGGCCGTGACGCCGCGCAGGGAATAGACATCCCGCACCTGTGTGCCACGCTCGGATATGGAGGTGATCACGGCCTCATTGCCCTTGCGCATCTGGTCAATGATCCGGGCTTCATCATTCCGAGTCGGCCATGCCCAGGTCTTCGATGAATCGATTTGCGGAGCGATATACAGGTTGTACGTGCTGCCATTGATCTGCAGGGTGGCTGTCGTGTCGGCCTTGATCGGAAACCCGGATTCAAAGGCCAGGTTTGCCTGCTCGGTTTGATCCTTCACATAGAGGATGATGACGCGCGTATTTCCGCGGTTGGCCCTGACCGATCGGCCATTGCGGGTAAAGCCCATGGATTTGGGTATGGACATGATCCCGCACTGAACCGGATCATCATCCGTCTTGTAGACAATCCAGTCGCCATGCTGACCGAGCCCGACAAGACCGCTCTGGCTGCTGGCTGGAATTGCGATGACTGACAGGACCGCAGCGTATCCCAGGACCGCAGCGTATCCCAGAATCGTTTTCAATTCACCAACCTCTCCGTGACGTTCGAACCGTACACATCCAGACCGCCCATGGAAATCCACCGCTCAACGATCACAATGGAATAACGATCACAATGGAACCATCTCCCATCTACCGTCTTGACCTGTTGAAATCAATGCTGTGGATTTGGCGGGCCAGCTGAGCCCGGCGATCCGGCTGGCAACGGACGTGAGGAATTTGAGACACAGACTGTTTTGTCATATAGACGGCTGTGCTTGTTGGGGAGAGCATCGGGCAATCGAGGTGGATGGATGACGCGTTTGCGCACACTCTATGACAAGATCTGGGATGATCATCTGGTGCATGAATCAGATGACGGCACGTGTCTTCTCTACATCGACAGGCATCTGGTGCACGAGGTCACCAGTCCCCAGGCTTTCGAAGGTCTGCGTCTGGCCGGGCGCGTCGTGCGGGCCCCGGCAAAGACCATTGCCGTGGCCGATCACAACATTCCCACCGATCCCGATCGGGCCAGGGGCATCCTCAATGAGGACAGCCGCATCCAGCTCGAGGCACTCGAGCGCAATGCCCGGGATTTCGGTATTGTCTATTACGATGTGGAGGATATCCGCCAGGGCATTGTTCACATCATCGGTCCGGAGCAGGGTTGGACCCAACCTGGAATGACCATCGTCTGTGGGGACAGCCACACGGCAACGCATGGGGCGTTCGGGGCCTTGGCCCATGGTATCGGGACCAGTGAGGTTGAACATGTCCTGGCCACCCAGACCCTGATCCAGAAGAAATCCCTCAACATGAAGGTCGACGTCACGGGCACACTGGGATTCGGAGTCACCGCCAAGGACCTGGCGCTCTCGATCATCGGCCATACCGGGACCGCTGGTGCCACAGGCCACGTGATCGAGTACTGCGGGGACGCCATTCGGTCGCTCTCCATGGAAGGGCGCATGACGGTCTGCAACATGGCGATTGAAGGTGGGGCCCGGGCTGGACTCATTGCCCCGGACACGACAACATTCGATTACGTCCGTTCACGACCGCATGCCCCCAAGGCCGGGGCCTTCGAGTTGGCCCTGGCGTACTGGCAGACCCTCGCCAGTGATGAAGGGGCTCATTTTGACCGTGTCGTGACCTTCGATGCTGCCTCGATCGAGCCTGTGGTCACCTGGGGCACGAGTCCCGAGGATGTCCTGCCCATCAGCGGCGCCGTACCCCATCCGGAAGAGTTTGCCGGTCCCAAGGCCGATGCCGTCCGGCGCAGCCTCGACTACATGGGTCTTGTGCCCGGGACCCGTCTCAAGGATATCCCTGTCGATACGGTCTTCATTGGCTCCTGCACGAATGGCCGGATCGAGGATCTTCGCGAAGTGGCCAAGGTGATGGCCGGTCGCAAGGTCAAGGATGGTCTGAGGGCCATGATCGTGCCCGGCTCGGGTCTCGTCCGGGCCCAGGCCGAGGAGGAAGGCATCGCCAGCCAGCTCATGGAGGCCGGTTTCGAATGGCGTCTGGCCGGGTGCTCCATGTGCCTCGGCATGAACCCCGATCAGCTCGCGCCCGGCGAACGATGTGCATCGACATCAAACCGCAATTTCGAAGGCCGGCAGGGCCGGGGCGGCCGGACCCATCTCGTCAGCCCGGCCATGGCCGCTGCCGCCGCTGTCACCGGACAGTTGAGTGATGTGCGGGATTTCATCTGATCCGGCAGCAGCGCGTGGAAGCCAGCGGGCTCGCATGGGATCACCGGTCAGCCAATGGCGATGGAGATGCAGACATGAAGACATTTGAGACATTCACCGGGCTGGCCGCCCCGATGCCGCTGATGAACGTCGATACAGACATGATCATCCCCAAGCAGTTCCTCAAGACAATCAAGCGGACCGGTCTCGGCTCCAGCCTCTTTTATGAGATGCGTTACGACAACGATGGACAGGCCATTCCAGACTTCATCCTGAACAGGACTCCCTGGAATGCCGCCGAGATCCTCATCGTCGGTGAGAACTTCGGATGCGGGTCCTCACGCGAACACGCGCCCTGGGCACTCATGGACTTCGGGATCCGTTGCCTCATCTCGACCAGTTTTGCCGATATCTTCCACAACAACTGTTTCAAGAACGGGATCCTGCCGATCACGCTTCCTGCCGATGCCATCCAGTCCCTGATGGCGGCAGCCGAGGGTGGCGACAATGCCCGCATCACCATCGACCTCGAGAACCAGCAGGTCACCGCTCCGGATGGCACCGTGCATGCCTTCGAGATCGACCCCTTCAAGAAACAATGTCTCCTTGAAGGGTTGGATGACATCGCCCTCACCCTGGACAAGGCCACCGCCATCGACACGTTCGAAAACGATCGCAAGCTGACCCATCCCTGGCTGTAGATCACCCTGATCAAGATTTCACGATGCCGGGACATCCCTCCCGAGAACTCCAACATCTGTTCTTGCACGGACACCGGTTTTGGCCCCGACCCCGGGGCGGGAGGGTCCCGCATGGGTGCTCCTGCGTCCACCCACCAGCACACCCCTGATCCGTGGGGTCCTTGCCGGACCCTGCGGGCTCCGCTATGCTCGCGATTGACGGGATGGGGTGTCCGGTGGCTGCAAACCCGCCAATGCAGACCGAGACTGGGTCACCGGAGGCCAACCCTCGCTCGGGCTCCGCCCTTCCTCCGGTTGAACCCCGATCGATGCACTTCAGAGCGGCAGTGGGGGTTAATGGAACAGGATCATGGTATTGTGTATGGGTGAGGGATGGCAGGCTGCACAACTGTAACCTCTCCCAACGGAGGTCCCGTCACCGAACGGCAAGCACTTGCCCGTCGCTTTGCCCGTCGCCTTTCCGTGAACACCACCCTGTCCCGCCGCACCGTTTCCTACCAGGGTAACCGGAATGTCCCGGGCTTCCGATGGATGAAGTACAAGGAGGGGTTTTCCGGCGACCTTGTCACGCAGCTGATCAAACAGGAATGTCCTCGATCGGTGCTTGATCCCTTTGCCGGGATCGGTACAACACCGCTCATGGCCGCAAGCAAAGGCTGTCAGGCCATGGGAATCGAGATCATGCCTGTGGGCTTGCTGGTCGGGAACGCCATTGCTACTGCCGCCAATGGTCTTTCTCAGGAGATTTTCAACAAGACCGCATCTGGCCTCCTCAAGGCGGTTCGGTCACGAAAGTCAGCCCTGGACCATGCCTTCCCGCATGTCCCGATAACGAAGGGGGCCTTCCCTTCTGAAACGGAGACCGAGATTGCCCGGGCCCGACAATTCCTGGCCGGGTTGAAGACGGGCGGGATCCACTCCTTGCTGCAGATGGCCTGCCTGTCGGTTCTGGAGGACGCCAGCTACACGCGCAAGGATGGGCAGTATCTGCGGTGGGATCGGCGGGGCAAGCGTAACGGGTCTTCACTGGATCTGGGGCCAATTCCCCTGTTCAGTGTCGCTCTTGAGAAGCGACTGGCGGCGATTGCCGAGGATATCCGCCCGCTCAAGGAACAGTTCGGCGGCAACCATCCCACCCTGCATGCCGGGTCCTGCCTCAACATGCTCAAGGACATCCCGGCCAGCACTTTCGACATGGTGATCACGTCGCCACCCTATGCCAATCGGTACGACTACACCCGCACCTATGCGCTGGAGCTGGCCTGGATGGGGTTGGATCCGCCTGCCTTTGCCACACTGCGTCAGCAGCTGCTGTCAGCCACGGTCGAGAACAAGACCAAGAGGGAGGAACTGGCCGATGATTATGGCCCCGACCGGCACGTGCTTGACCGGGCCGCGCAGATTTTCGACAATCAAGGGGCTGTCCATGAGGTGCTGGCCATCCTCGCGGCGAGACAGACGGAGTTGAACAACAAGGGCATCCTGACTCTCATCCACGAATACTTTTATGAGATGGCGGTCATCATCGCCGAACTCGGACGCATCGTGCGGCCCGGCGGGGTTGTGATTATGGTGAATGACAATGTCCGGTATCATGGTGAGGAGGTGCCGGTGGACTTCATCCTGGCCGACTTTGCCGAAGCGGTCGGTTTTCACTGCGACAGCATATGGATGCTTCCTCGCGGCAAGGGCAACGCCAGCCAGCAGATGGCTCGCTTTGCCCGCACGGAATTGCGCAAGTGTGTCTACAGATGGGTGAGATCCAATGGCTGAGGTCATCTCTCCAAGCCGGGCTGCCAGCACTCAATGAGCAGCGATGGCACCAATGGAGACACGAGAAGGGTCGCTTATCTGATCGGTGCCGGCGGCTCCCATGCCTGTTTGCAGGCACAGGACCCTTCTCGTCGTGGCATTTTGATGAAGGATTTGACGACGGAACTGGCCGAAAAAATCAAGGGCGGGATTCAATCGAGGCCCCAAGACAAACCGCTGGTGCAACTGGTCAATGAGATGGCCGATGACGACAAGCATATCGATGTCGAACATCTGATCACTTTTTATGAAGAGTCGCCCTCTGCCCTCCATAAAAATTTTGCCGAGGTTCTGCGTGCTGCGTTTCACGCTGTCCTGAGGAAGCGTTTGAAGGCCATCAAGAAGGATATCGGTGTGCGTCGAGTGTCCCTGTACGAAAGATTGTTCCGACTACACGATGACAGTCACTCCAAAATTTCCAATGAAACTCTTCGAGGCATCCTGACCCTCAACTATGATGACTTTCTCGAAGAGGCCGCACGACGGGTGTGGGGACGGAAGGATGCCGATCTCGACTTTCAGGATCCGGGCGATCGTCCGCACACACCACTCTTGAAACTGCATGGCTCGTTTTCCTGGCGACCCGACTGGCCGCTCCGGAGACGCAAGGGCAACGAAAAGCCGCTCTGGATCCCGCCCGGCATCCAGAAGAGAAAGGACCGCTACCCCTTCAACGTTGTGTGGGGGATGGCTCGCGATGTGCTCAATTGCGATGTTCTGAGGGTCATCGGATGCCGGCTTGGAGCCAACGATTGGGATCTGATTTCACTGATTTTCAGCACGCATCATGCCAATCGTGATGGGCACAAGCCCTACACCATCGAAATCATCGACTCGCCAAAGCATGCAAGCCAACTGAAAAGGGATTACCCCTACCTCAAGATCCAGTCGCTGTTTGACATCGAAACACATAACCTGGGCCAAAAATTCGTCAGCGGTTTCACGGGCGGCGGGCTCCAAAACTACGAGGACCTTGATGAAAGTCAGAAAAAAGAGCTTCTGGAGCAAGAAGACAATTGGTTCAAGTTATGGCTGGAGGAGATGTATGAAAGTCTTGGCTTAGACAATCCGCGCGATGAGGAGGCACTCAGATCATGAAAAAAAAGACCGATGTTTGGCCGATCTCGAAACTCCGCAAGAAAACAATCAATTTTCAAGTGTATCAGCGGGAGCCCACTGTTTGGGGCCGTAGTGCCAAGCAACGCCTCATTGACTCAATTGTGCGTGGGTTCGATATCGGATCGATCTACCTGTACGACAATGAGGACGGCACCTTCGATTGCATCGATGGGCGGCAACGAATTTCGGCAATCCGAAGCTTCTTTAATGACGACGACCACGCGGATGCCGGGTTCTCCTACCAAGCCATGAACGAGATCTACGATGACGCTACCAACACATTTGCATCGTTGGAGGGCAAAGGCTTTGCAGAGATCAAGGGCCTTGACGAGGACAAGGATGCCAAGGCATTTGTCAAGATTCTCAACGACTTCAAACTGACGGTTGTGATCCTTTCTGACAGCGCAAGGGGTGAGGAATTCAATCTCCAGTTCACTCGACTGAACCTGGGAGTCATCATCAATTCCGGCGAAAAGCTCAATGCGATGATTGGTGACATGCGCGATGTCTGCTTTGATCGATTGGCCAGACACAGCTTTCTTCAATCAATCAACATCCCAACCCGGCGCTACGCCCAGGCACAACTGGCGGCGCAAATTGTGGCACAGGTCTTTGCTCTTGAAGGTGAGTCTGGAGAATTCGCACGGGTTCGGTACGTTGACCTGCAAAGGTTTTTCAAGGACAGGACCGACCTTGACCCAAAGGCCGGGGGATGGATTGACAAACTTGAGGAGAGCATGGACCTGTTGAACAAACAGATGTTGCCAGTCTTGCGGAGCCGATCCATCGTCCTCTCACTCGTCCTGTTTGCCTACAAACTTCCTCTGTCAGAGAGCGAGGCGCAGCGATTTGCCGACTTTGTCACGGAATTTGTGGATGGCCTCAAGGACCACGTGGCGCGGATAGCAGCGGGGGAAGGCATGAAATGCCAGTACCTTTTCGAATTCCAGAAGCATCTGTCGCAGGGCTCTGTTGAACAACTGGCAATCGAAAGGCGGCACGAGATTCTGGAACAATGCTACCAACACTGGATGGAACACAATCGTTTGCCAGAGGATTCTTGAATCCATGAGGCTTCATGATGCCGCAAGATCGGATCCGTTTCTCGCGAATTGAGGCCCTCTCCCATCTCCGCGATCAAAAATAACCCCCGTCCCACTGTGAGGTGCAACGCTCGCAGCGGGGCCGGTTCGCCCTGAATGGGACCGGATCGGTTGCAAACCGGCCCGATGGCGTCGCCTGTTATCGGTATCGGAGACGCTGCAACCGGGAACGGGCCAGTGACTTCAACGTGCAGGCCCGGCGGATTCGCCGCTCTGGGGCAACGCGCATCAGGGTTGCTGCGAAAAAATTCGGGAAACGGGGCGGATGTTGCGCCAGATGGCTGATCTGGGCCCATTGCCATTTGGGCAGATCATGCACTGGCAAGGACTTGCAGAGTTCCGGGTCCGCCATATGGGGATCACACCCTTTCGCATGTCCTGATTGAAGGTATCTTGATCGATGCGTGCAGCTGCTGACCGGGTTGGCGGCTGTCGTGGATGGGCGATGACCTCCCGACTGTCGGGGTCAGACAGGGCCTTGGCGCATGTTTTCGGGGAGGTAGGTGGCCAGGTCCGGGAAGAGAATGAGCACGAACACCATCAGGACCATGATGGCGAACATGGGCAGGGCCGTCTTGGCAATGTAGCCCATGTTGTGGCCGGTCAATCCCTGCATGACGAAAAGATTGAACCCGATGGGCGGGGTGATCTGGGCCATCTCCACCACGATCACGATGAAGATGCCAAACCAGATGATGTCAATCCCGGCCTGTCGAATCATGGGCTCCACAATGGCCATTGTCAGGACGACCGACGAGATTCCGTCAAGGAAGCAGCCGAGGATGATATAAAAGACCATCAGGGCCATCAGCAGGGTAAACGGTGACAGGCCCCACTCATCAATCCAGGCAGCCAGGGCCCTGGGCAGGCCCGTGAATCCCATGGCCAGGGACAGGGCCGCTGCGCCGGCAAGGATGAGTGCGATCATGGCCGAGGTGCGGGTGGCCCCGAGCAGGCTGTCGATGAATGTTTTCCAATTCAGTGAACCCTGGCCGGCGGCCATCAGGAGCGAGCCGATGACACCGAAAGCGGCCGCTTCCGTTGCCGTGGCAAAGCCCATGTACAGGGACACAATGATCACGGCGATCAGAGCCAGGACCGGGATGAGAAAGCGCGATTCGCGGAGTTTCTCACCGAAGGACATGCGGGCGCTGATGGTTGGGACCTGATCCGGTCGGACAAAGGACCACAGGGCCACATAGGCCATGAACATGGACGCCAGGGTGAGGCCGGGCAGGATGCCGGCAATAAAGAGTTTGGTGATCGATTCGTTGATGGTGACACCGTAGACGATCAGGGTCAGCGAGGGCGGGATCATGAGGCCGAGCGTCGCGGCACCGGTCAGCGTGCCGATGATCATGAATTCAGGATAATTCCGGGCCCGCAGTTCCGGGATGGCCATCTTGCCCACGGTTGTCAGCGTGGCCGCCGAGGAGCCCGAGACGGCGGCAAACACGGTGCAGCCGACGATGTTCGTGTGGACGAGTCCGCCCGGCAGGCTGCGCATCCATGGCGACAGTCCGCGGAACATGTCTTCTGACAGTCGGGTCCGGTAGAGGATTTCACCCATCCAGATGAAGAGAGGCAGGGCCGTGAGGGTCCAGCTGCTTGATGCCGACCAGATCGTTGTGAGCATGGCATCGCCGGCCGGGCGCGAGGTGAAGAGTTCCAGGCCGACATAGGCAACACCAAACAGGGCCAGACCGACCCAGACTCCCGTTCCCAGCAACAGAAACAGGACAAAGAGAAAGATCAGGGTGAGATTGAGTTCTTCCACCGACTAGCTCCTGTCTTCATCAACGGTCCGGGCCACGGCGTAATGATCCCCCACGAACAGAACGCGGAGGAGATTGTCGATCAGGGCAATCGTCAGGATCACGGACCCGATCGCCATGGCCATCTGGGGAATCCACAGGGGTGTTGCGTCCAGTCCCTGGGACTTGTCGCCCAGCAGGTACGACAGCTGGGTCGTCTTGATGGCATGGAATGACCAGTAGGCACTGAGGATGGAGGCGATGACAAAACACCAGATCTCGCACAAGCGCCGATAACCGCCCAGGGCCCGCAACAGCAGACTGACCCGGATGTGGGCACCGTTGTTCAGTGCATAGGCAAAGGCGAAGAATGACGAGGCCGCCATGAAATACCCGGCATAGTCCGCTGTTCCCGGCAGCATCTCGCCGGTCCAGCGGGCCAGCATCTGCAGGACAATCAGTATCAGGATGACAACCAGGCAGATCGCAGCGGTATAACCCGCATAGAGATAGAGGCGATCAAGGATGATGCGCAACGGACCGAGTTTCCCCAGCCGGTCCTCACTCTGCATCATGCCTCCTCCTCATCACGACAGAGACCCTGCACCACGACATGCCGACCCCTTGCCCGGGCCAAGTGAGAACAGCGGGCCATCCCGCTGTTCTCATCGTATTCGGCAAACGCTTACTGACTGGCGCGGAAGTTGTCAACGATTTCCTGCCCGACGGCCCCGGCCTGCTCAAGCCATTCGGTCGTCATGATATCGCCGAACTCCTTGAGCTCGCCGGTCAGCCTGTCTGAAGCCTTGCCGACCGTCATGCCATTCCTGGCAAGCCCACTCAGGGTGAACTGGGTGTAATGCAAGGAACGGGCGTTGCCAGCATATTCTGCCAGTTCTGCACACCCTTGTACAACGTTCTTGATGTCATCGGCAAGGCCTTGCCAACTGCTCATGTTCACGAAGATGTAGTTCCGTGGCAGCCAGGCATCGACCTCATAGAAGTGGGTCAGGCTCTCCCAGACCTTGCGGTCATAGCCGGTCGAGCCGGACGAGATCATGGATTCCGCCACGCCCGTGGCGAATGCCTGGGAGATCTCGGCCGCCTCGATCTGGACCGGGACCATACTGGCCAGCTCGGCAATCCGGGCCGTGGCCGTGTTGTAGGAACGGAACTTCACGCCCTGCATATCGGCAACGCTGTTGACTTCCTTCTTGAAGTAGAGCCCCTGCGGTGGCCAGGGCACGGAATAGAGCAGGTGCAGACCCTCTTCAGCCATCAAATCCTGCAGGACGGGCTTGGCAGCCGCCCAGAGTCTGTCAGAGTCCTCGAATGAGGTGGCCAGGAACGGAATCGAGTCGACGCCGTACAGGATGTTGTCGTTTTGATGCGCCGACATCAGCCGCTCGCCAATCTGGGTCTGCCCGGTGCGCACGGCCCGATAGATCTCGTTGCCCTTGAACAGGGATCCGCCCGGATGAGTGGTGATTTCAAGTTCGCCGCCGGTGCCGATGGTCACACACTGGGCGAACTCGGCTCCGGTCTCACTGTGGAAGTTGGTGGCCGCATACGCCATGGGCATATCCCACTTGTCCGCTGCCGCGCCCCCCGTGGCCATGGCCGCCAGGGCCACCGCCGTTGTCATGATGTGTCTCATTGTTTTCCCCTGTCTCTGTCTGCAGAAATGAACGATCCTCAGTATACACCAAGATCTGATGCCATACACGCCTTTAATTGAAGCGCAGTGGATTGAAAGGTGCAAGGTCAACCAGACCCTCGCCTCTGGTGATCAGGTTGGCAATGATCCGCCCGGTCTTGGGGCCTGCTGTGAGACCAATATGGTGATGGCCAAACGCCGTATAGACGCCAGATCGACGGATTTGTCCAATAAATGGCAGGCTGTCTGTCGTGGCAGGCCGGTGCCCGAGCCACTCGTGCTCAGCGGCTGCCCTGAATCCTGGATAGACCTTGGCGAGCTGGCGTCTGAGGAGGGCCAGCGGTCGGGGGGAGGGGCCGGGTGACAGGCCACCAAATTCCACCATTCCGGCACAGCGGAGCCCATCGGACATCGGCGAGAGGACAAATTTGTAGGCCGTGAACATGACCGGGATTTTTGGTGACTGTGAGGGTTCGCTGAAATGGATGTGATATCCCCTCTCCGTGACCATCGGGACCCGGACACCGAGGGGTTCGAGCAACCTCCGCGACCAGACACCGGCCGCCATGACCGCACTCTGGCAGGCAATCGGTCCCCGATCCGTGATCACGGCCCTGACCCGTTCCCCCTCCATGGCCAGCTCCTCGACCCGGGCGGTGATGATCCGCCCCCCGTGTGCTTCAACCTCAAGGGCCAGATCCTTGACATACCCCCCGGGGTCGAGAATGAAGCCATGCCGATCCATGATGGCCAGGAGCCGCACGGTCTTGCTCGCGCCCGGCATGAACTCTCCGACCGCATCCCCTTCAACTTCCCGCGGGGCAAACCCGGCCTGCGTCCGGCATGCCCAGGCAAACCTGTCCTGGAGATAGGCATCCCGTCCCGGATAGGCATAGGCATAGTCCCAACGGGTCAGCCGGTGGGCAGCCCGGGTGCCGTGGGCCAGCTGTGTATGCTGGGCCAGGGTGTCGGTGACGAGGGTGGCCAGTCCTGCCGATATCCTCCGGGTTTGGGGGTACGATGCGTGACGCAGATATCGCACCAGCCACGGCATGAGCCCGGGCACGCGATGCCAGATCACAAAGAGGGGGGAGGTGGGGTCGAGCAGCATCCGGGGGATCTTCTGCACAAGGCCGGGCACCGTCACGGGCAGGACTGATGAGGCCGCCAGCACACCCGCATTCCCGAATGATGTTCCCTCGCCCGGTGCTGCCCGGTCAATCAGGACAACCTGCCGGCCCAGCCGCTGCATCCAGAGGGCTGTCGAAACGCCAGCGATGCCGGCCCCGATGATGGCCACGGGGTGGTCAGTCATGGCCGCTGCATCCAGGCCGACCGTCTCGTGCCGTCATCCCATCCACCGCCGAACCGGCGCCTGGGTCTCCTCGAGTGGTTGACAGATGACCTCCACAAGGGCTGGCCCTTCGATGGCAACAGCCTGTTTGAGGATCCCGGCCAGCGCGTGGGGATCCTCGACGCGCCAGGATTGGACGCCATAGGCCCTGGCGATGGCGGCATGATCGGAGCTGGTGAAGTCGACATTGTGATAGCGGGCCCCGCACCCATCGTGCTGACTGGCCTTGATCCAGCCGAAACTGCTGTTGTTCAGCACGACAATCAGCAGGGGGATGTCATGGCGCATGACGGTTTCAAGCTCGCCGCAGGCAAAGCCAAAGGAGCCATCGCCCATCACGGCGACAATCCTGTGGTCCGGCCGGCCATACCAGGCGCCCATCGCGGCTCCCAGCGCATAGCCAAGGGCTCCATGGGCACGGTTGGTCAGGAAATGTCGCCCGCTCCGGGGCAAGCGGTAGTAGGCCGCGAGATACGGACAGGATGTCCCGGGATCAGAGACCAGAATGGTGTCGTCGGGCAGGACAGCCTGCAGGGTGGCAATGAGCAGCTCCGGTCGGATGGGGGAGTCCATGCACTTGGCGATGCGGTCAAAGGTGGCAAACTTGTTCTGTCTGGCCGCTGCCACCAGACTGGATCCATCCAGAGTTGCGTGTGAATCCCTGGTGTCCAGCGCAGCGTTCATGGCGGCCAGGGCCAGTTGCAGATCCGCCACGATGCCAATTTCAACCGGATAATTGGCCCCGATCACGGCCGGGTCCGAGTCGATATGGATGATCCGGGTCCCCCGGGACGGAGCTTCCCACCGCGAGGTGGTGGTGGAGCCGGCCCGACAGCCGAGAAAGACGACCAGATCGGCTGCTGCCAGCACATCCCATGTGGCATCGGTTCCACCGTTCGACCCAACAACCCCGAGGGACTGGGGATGGGTGTCGGCCAGACTCCCCTTGCCCGAGAGCGATGTTCCCACTCCGATGTCGAGTCGCCGGGCCAGCCTGTCCAGTTCGGAGCAAGCACCTGATGCAATGACGCCGCCCCCACAGATCAGCAGCGGACGTCTGGCGGACAGGATGGCATCAATCACCCGCTCGCAAGTCCCGGGTTCCGGGGCTGAGCGCCAGCTTGGGTAGGTGGCATGTGTGCGGTCGCCCCAGACATCATCGGAATCCACAGCGTGATGCTGGATGTCGTAGGGGATGCCAAGGTGGGCCGAGCCCGGCGTGCCCGTTGCCATGTGGCGGAATGCTGCCCGGATCATGCGCGGGATATGATCCGCTGTCCGGATGACCGAATTCCACTTGGTCAGGGGTCGCATCAGGGCATCCTGATCAACCTCGGTCAGGGGGTATTTGCCGTAGGAGGCAACCGAGACATCGGTCGTGATCCCAAGAACAGGCACCGAGGAATCGTTGGCCTCGATCAGGCCGGGCAGCAGGTAGGTGGCCCCACCCCCGGAGGGGCCCTCGCACACGCCAATCCGGCCCGTGACGCGGGCATAGCCATCCGCCATATAGGCCGCCGTGCGTTCATCGCGGACGAGAATATGGTCAATGTCGTGCTCAAGGCTGAACAGCGCATCGTAGAAAGGGAGGGAGGTGTCGCCGCACAATCCAAACAGATGGGTGACACCATGGGCCTGAAGCCCCCGCACGATGGCCTCGGCTCCCGTCATGCTGTTTGCCATGTCTGACCTCCGAATCTGCTGGCCTTGCCCTGCCGTCGCGGGGAGGTCCGGCAGATGCAGAACCAGGTCCCGATGACAGTCGCAGGGAATTGGGCCCATAATTGAATCTCCCGGCCTTTTCCATAAAACCAATGTTCCGGTGGCCGCAAGGGTATTTGCCGATCCGGATGGGTGTTGTGACGAGGGATTGCCGGTATGAGACTTGAGCATGGCGGCAAGACCGTCTTTGGAGCCAATGTCGGCATTTTGATGCTGGATACCCGGTTTCCGCGCATCTGGGGTGATGTGGCCAACGCCAACACCTGGCCCTTTCCCGTCCAGTACCGCATCGTCAGGGGTGCCACGCCTGACCTCGTGGTCCGGCACCGGTCGGAAGGTCTCCTTGAGAAGTTCATCACTGCCGGTCACGATCTGGTTGCCCACGGTTGCGACGGGCTGACGACCAACTGCGGGTTCCTGGCCCTGTTGCAAAGGGAGATCCGCGATGCCATGCCGGTCCCCGTGGCCACCTCCTCAATCATGCAGGTGCCCATGGTGAACAGTCTGCTGCCGACCGGCCGCCGGGCTGGCATCATCACCATCTCGGCAGGAGACCTGACCGAGGACCATCTCCGGGCCGCCGGTGTTCCGCTCGAGACCCCCGTTGTCGGTACGGAAGCCGGTCGGGAGTTCTGTCACAAGATCGTCGATGACCACGTCAGCATCGATTTTGACCTCTGCATGCTTGATCTCGTCGATGCAGCCCGCCGGTTGACATCTGGCCATCCCGATGTCGGTGCCATCGTTCTCGAGTGCACCAACATGATGCCCTATGCCGCCGAAATCAGGAAAGTGACCGGCCTGCCCGTCTATTCGCTGTACACGCTGGTGACCTGGCTCCACGCCGGCCTGATCCCCCGGCATTTTCCCCACCGTCTCGATGATCCCATCCACCCGTCCTGATCCCGTCCACATGGAGGCCATGTCATGCCATCGCACAGCCTGTTGATGCTCCCCGGAGACGGGATCGGTCCCGAGGTGATGGCGGAGGTCAGCAGGATCATCGACTGGTTCAATACCAGGACAGACATCACCTTTGCGGTCGAACAGGATCTCGTCGGGGGTGCAGCCTGTGACCGGCACGGGGTCCCCCTGCACGAGGACACCCTGGCCAAGGCCCTGGCTGCCGATGCCATCCTGCTGGGTGCCGTCGGGGCGCCACAATATGATGGCCTCCCTTTTGCCAGCAAGCCGGAACGCGGCTTGATGGCACTGCGCAAGGAATTGGATCTCTATGCCAACCTGCGGCCAGCGATCTGTTTTGATGCCCTGGCTGACTCCTCATCACTCAAGCATGAGGTGGTTGCGGGCCTCGATATCCTGATCGTGCGGGAACTCACGGCCGGCATCTATTTTGGCGAACCTCGCGGCATCACAATCCATGATGACGGGAGTCGGACCGGCATCAATACCCATCGTTACACAACCGGGGAAATCCGGCGCATCGCCCGAGCCGCCTGTGATCTGGCCCGGCAGCGGCAGGGTCGGGTGTGCTCCATGGAAAAGGCGAATGTCATGGAGGCGGGCATCCTGTGGCGCGAGGAAGTCGAGTGGGTTGTGGAGACCGAGTATCCCGACATCACCCTGAGCCACATGTATGCCGATGCCGGTGCCATGCAGCTGGTCCGGGATCCGCGGCAGTTCGATGTCATTGTCACGGACAATCTCTTCGGGGACCTGCTGTCCGATGCGGCGGCCATGCTGACCGGCTCGCTCGGCATGCTCCCCTCGGCCTCACTTGGCCAGCGCAGCGATGCGGGCATCCCCAAGGCCCTCTACGAACCGGTTCATGGTTCAGCACCCGACATTGCGGGTCAGGGCAAGGCCAACCCCTGCGCCTGCATCCTCTCCTTTGCCATGGCCCTGCGCTATTCCTTTGGTTGCATCGACCTCGCCAGCGCCGTCGAGAGTGCTGTCGAATCGGCCCTTGCGGACGGGATCCGGACACCTGACCTCCAGCAAACGGGGTCCAGCGGCCCGGCCAGCACCGGCGAGATGGGAGACGCCATCATCGCCCGTCTCCAACTGTCCTGATCCATCGGGCCCAATGCAGATGATCTTGTCCTGTGCCCAATGGCATCCAGGCGCTTGCCCCTGGTGGCATTGCTCAATGCTCCGGCGCTGAATGACGCGTTCAAGCAAGTACGGAGCCGTGGACGTCCGATCCAACTCGGCCGTGACGACGGATCCTCACCCAGCGTTACAACCCTGACGATCCACTGCATCAGGCGCTGGTGGCATCCTGTGCGGGGGCCGAAGCGACGATCCGCGATTGCCTTGAACGGTACGGTGACAAGCTGCAAGGCAGGAAGATGGCCCGCTCAAACCGGACTCTCTGTCCGCATGAAATTGTATTGGCTGGTTGCCTGCTCCCGGCCCGGGCGTGGCATGATGATTGATCTTCCAGGGGATCATGCGGATCCCGGATGACGGTCACGGGGTCCTGTGGCATCGAAACGTCAGTGCCTCGAATGTGTTGACTTCCGCCGGGCCAGGGGCATATACAGCAGGCGGTAGCAGTTGATTGGGGCGTCGCATTGGCAAGTGGACTGGATAAAGTGGTGTTCGGGACATTTGCATTGGCTGTATCGTCATTTCCTTCTTCAGTGACAGACAGATCCGGAGTGTAGCTCAGCCTGGTAGAGCACTGTCTTCGGGAGGCAGGGGCCGGAGGTTCAAATCCTCTCACTCCGACCAGTTTGCAGCGGGTTGGTCCTGTCATGGAGAGCAGCCTCGCTTGGCCCGGGCAGGCCCTTGGGTCATCCGGACCCCATGATCGGGTCCGGACCCATCATCGAAATCCGCCACCTGGACAAGTTCTTCGGGACATTTCAGGCGCTTGCGGATGTCAGCCTGACGGTCAATGCGAGTGAACGTGTCGTGATCTGCGGCCCCTCAGGGTCCGGGAAATCGACCCTGATCCGCTGCATCAACCGTCTCGAGGAGCACTCGGCCGGCACAGTGATTTTTGACGGGGTCCCCCTGACCGATGAGACGCGCAATATCCGTTCCATCCGGATGGAGGTTGGCATGGTGTTCCAGCAATTCAATCTCTTTCCGCATCTCACGGTGCTGGAGAACCTGATGGTGGGTCCGCTGCGGGTGCGGAAAGTCCCCCGCACCGAGGCTGAGAGACGGGCCCGAAACTACCTCGAGAGGGTCCATATCCCTGAACAGGCCGACAAGTATCCGGCCCAACTGTCGGGAGGGCAGCAGCAGCGGGTCGCCATTGCCCGGTCCCTGTGCATGGAGCCCCGCGTGATGCTGTTTGACGAGCCCACGTCGGCCCTTGATCCAGAGATGATCACCGAGGTTCTGGATGTCATGGTTGAACTGGCGGACAGTGGCATGACGATGATCTGCGTGACCCATGAGATGGGCTTTGCCAGGAAAGTCGCCGATCTGATGGTCTTCATGGAGGACGGACGCATCGTCGAGACCGCGCCGCCGGAGACATTTTTCACCCAGCCGGCCAGTGAGCGGTGCCGGATATTCCTGGACCAGATCCTGGATCACACGTGATCATGACCCCATCATCCCAGGTCCGCCCGAGTCTCCGGCAGGTGCTCGCAAGACAGGTTTCGGGAAGCCCGAGGCAGGTGGTCCGACGGCTGGTCCGGTCGGTCCCGGTCTCCGTGGCACTGTATGTCCTGGTGATCGCCGCCATCGTCCAGACGGCCCTGACGGGGGCCGAGGCCATGGGCTACAACTGGCAATGGTACCGGATTCCCGATTATCTCTATCGCCTGACGGATGACGGGTTCCAGCTGGGAGAGATCATGCTGGGTCTCGGCACGACGATCATCCTCTCGGCCCAATCCTTCCTGCTCGCGGCGGTCCTGGGCCTGATCATTGCCCTGTTGCGACTCTCGGGGCTGGTGGTGGGGCGGTCGGTGGCCATTGCCTGGCTCGAGTTCGTCCGCAACATGCCGCTGCTGGTTCTGCTTTACGTGTTCTACTATGTCCTGGGTCCGATTTTCGATCTTGGCCGTTATGCAGCCTCTGTCCTCTGTCTGGGTGTCTTCCATTCGGCCCTCATCTCGGAAATCTTCCGAGCCGGGATCAATGCCGTTCCCACCGGACAATGGGAGGCGGCCCGATCGATCGGGATGGGCCCGGCCCAGACCTATCGGCACATCATCCTGCCCCAATCGATAAAGTTCATGCTGCCGCCCCTGACAGGGGAAGGGGTCCACATGATCAAGAGTTCGGCCATCGTCAGTGTCATTGCCGTGGCCGAGTTGACCACCATCGGACGGAACATCATCTCGGACACCTACATGAGTTTCGAGATCTGGTTCACCATTGCTGCCGTCTACATGGTTGTCACACTCGCATTGTCCGTTGTCGTGACCTTCGTGGAGAAGCGATATGCGGTCATCACCTGAAAACATTCACCTCACAGATGAAAGGAGATTCACATGAATCTGGCACGACGTTTCCTGCTGACCCTCTGCTGCATGATGCTGGCAGCAGGTACAGCAGCACCCACCCTGGCCCAGGAGGCCCGACAGGCACTCTCGGCGGAAAGTGTGATCGAGACAATCAAGCAACGCGGAGTCATCAAGATCGGTCTGTCCCTGTTCGTTCCCTGGTCCATGCGCGACAAGAACGGCGAACTGGTCGGCTTCGAGCTTGATGTCGGCCGTCAACTGGCCGAGGATATGGGCGTGGAGGCTGAATTTGTCCCGACGGCCTGGGATGGGATCATCCCGG
Source organism: Paracoccaceae bacterium (assembly GCA_965215545.1). Taxonomy (GTDB): domain Bacteria; phylum Pseudomonadota; class Alphaproteobacteria; order Rhodobacterales; family Rhodobacteraceae; genus MPNP01. The sequence goes on along the minus strand of OZ244066.1, from coordinate 984,339 downwards.
CCCTCGTGGCAGGGAAGTTCGATGTGATCATCAGTGGGATGAGCATCACGCCCCAGCGCAACCTGACCATCAATTTCTCCGACCCCTATGCCTACTCCGGGATGACCCTGTTGGCCAACAAGGCCCTGACAGATGGGTTCACCCTGGAGGACTTCAATCGCCCGGATGTGACCTTTTCTGCCCGACGGGGCGCAACTCCTGCCGTTGTCATTGCCAGGAACTTCCCGGATGCCGAACTGCTGCTCTTTGACGAGGAGGGGGCCGCAACCCAGGAGGTTCTCAATGGCCAGGCCCATGCCACAATGGCCTCCGAGCCCCTGCCGTCTCGCGAGGCAAGGACGTATCCGGAGACCCTGTATCTGCCATTTCCCATGCTGTTTGACCAGAGTGGCGAGGGGTTCGCCCTGCGCAAGGGAGACCCCGATGCACTGAACTACTTCAACAACTGGATTGCCCATGTCTGGCGGTCCGGCTGGCTGCAGGAACGGCACGATTACTGGTTCACCACCGAGGACTGGGCCGATCAGATCAACTGATGCCCCACCGCCCGCAGCCCGGCTGCGGGCGGTCACCCGTCTGACAGGCACCCGCACGCGATCGCAGGATCCACGATGAGCGGACCCAAATTGCAGGGATTCCTTGCCCGGTTGCACTGGATCGATGGTGTTCTTCTTGCCCTGCTGGCTCTGCTCTGTGCCTATATCTGGTCCCAGATCGGCGGCCAGCTCAATTACAAATGGCGCTGGGAGATCATCCCGAACTACCTGTTCCGCTACGACGAGGACTCGGCCCGCTGGGTTCCGAACATCCTTGTCCAGGGGCTGGTGACCACGATCCGGATCAGTCTCTATGCCAGCATCCTGGCCCTGATTCTGGGTACGATCCTCGGTATGGCCCGGTGTGCCCGGAACCTGACCATCCGCATGCTGGCCCGGACCTATCTCGAGGTTCTCAGAAACATCCCACCCATTGTGATCATCTTCATCTTCTTCTTTTTTCTCTCCGAGCAGCTCATTGCCGCCCTCAACATCGAGGCCTGGGCACGGCAGATTGCCCGCGAGGAGGGCAATGCGATCTGGACGGTCTTCTTCGGTGACATGCGGCGGTTTCCGTCCGTGATCTCCGGGGTGATCGTGCTGGCCCTGTTTGAAAGTGCATTTGTCGGCGAGATCGTCCGGGCCGGCATCGAATCCATCAACCGGGGCCAGAGGGAGGCGGCCCGGTCCCTCGGGATGGGTTGGCTGGATGAAATGCGTGACATCGTCCTGCCCCAGGCCATCAGGAAAGTCCTCCCGCCTCTGGCCAACCAGTTCATCTCCCTGGTCAAGGACAGTGCCATCATCTCGCTGATTTCGGTCCAGGAACTGACCTACAAGGCCGTCGAACTCGTCTCGTCAACCCGGGCGATCTTCGAGGTCTGGATCACCGTCGCCGTCATGTATTTCTGCCTCTGTTTCGGACTCTCGCTGCTCTTTGGCCGCCTCGAGGCCAAAGGAACCAGCACCTGACCCACGGTATCCCCAGACCCGCCGCTCCGATGGCGGGAGTGTCCTCCCCACTTTGCCTGAACCGCTCCTCCCGCTCACCCAGCGACCGCTGACAACCGGTTGTATCGCTGGACAGAGTTCACTAGATACGGATCTTGTGGGGCCATAGCTCAGTTGGGAGAGCGCTTGAATGGCATTCAAGAGGTCAGGGGTTCGACTCCCCTTGGCTCCACCAGGTGCACCCGTTTCCAGACCCTCAATTCCAGTCCGAGATGCAACGACCGGGGTTCAACCGAAGGGAGGGCGAAACGACAAGGCATGACAATCGCAGACCGCCAGGCTGATCGGGCACTCTTGCGTTGTTTGTCGGAATGTCAGCCGCGCGGTGTCCGGACGCGCTTCGGATCACGGCGCTCTCAAGACACGACAGGTTGCCTGCGGTCCTCGAAAACCTGCCGCCATCGACACATGTGGCACGGTCTGCGGTGGCCGTGCCCGGATCGCAGATGCAGGGCAACAGGAACTGCAGGGCCATCATCCGGATCGTTATCGCCGGCGCCCCACGGTCAGCGGGTTCCCGGTGGTCACTGCCGTGTCCATCCCGGATCGGGATGGGGAGTGATCTCGGGTCTGCCCCAGGCCCATGAGATGCGGACGCTCCAAGCCGACAGGGCCGATCCCGGCTCCCGGCACCGGGCCACCCTGCCAGAGATCGGGCCGGCCGCCTGAAGACCGTCCACCAACCCAGAGGCGATCACGGGCATCATGGCCCTCAAGGGCCGTTGCGTGACAGGGTGGACCCTTGCCTGGCTGTCATGGTGTCGGCGGCTGACTGGCCAAGGTCCCTGAGCGGATGCCGGCACGTTCCCTGGCCTGGATACAGCATGCACCCGATCGATGCCGGATGCGCCCCGTCCGGCACGTCATGACAGTCAATCAACGCATCGTGTAGGTTCCAGGTTTCCAGCACCGGGCATTTTTGCCATCTTCCGGATGAGGGCTCGTCAGGAAGCACGTGCGTTCAAAGACCTGCCGCCCGTCGCCATTCGGGCTGTAGGTGATCAATGCATAGTAATGGCACGGTTTGAGCCCCGTGAAGGGAAGGTACCATCTTTCGAGTTGGGGTGTGCTGGTACCGTCAAGAGTGCCCAGCTGGTGCGGTGATCCGACAAATGCATTGTCCCCTTCCAACCGGGAATCATTCTCGATCACGGCCACATAGACATCCCCCATGAATCCCGGCTCATAGAAGTCGATGATGGTGGCCTTTGCCGAGTCGTGCTTCACGCTGAGACTGGACAGGCAGTCGGGAAAGCATCGATCGTATTTTGGTGTTGCCCCGTCGGTGGCCACGTCCGGAACAAATGCTTTGCATGAACCAATGAGAAACGCTCCAGCGGGCTGGATCATCGTCACCACCAGCACAAGGGCAGTGGCGAGAACAGGAAGGGGGGGGGCAAGGTATGGCATGAGAGATCTCCTTTGCAGTCGTGAGGGTTTGTATCCTGTCGTCCGTGTGGGGGGCAGGTACAGGGAACGACAGTGCCAGTCAAGGCGTGGCCCGTGCTCCCAGGTCCATTCGATTGTCGCCAACCGAAATCAAGTCCAGTCCGCCTGATCCGTTGCCAATCTGGCACCGGATCCCATCTCCCAAGTCCCACACGGTCCGCCCGCCCCTGCGCAGCCCTGCCTGCCGCTACCCGGTTCAGCATCCGTTTCCGGTTGCACAACACGATCCGGGGCCTGCTTCCATATATTGCAGTCGGGAATAGAATCCCCATATGTTGCCGACGACACCGCATCAGGGTCCGCGACAATCCTGGCCTTTGCCATGATCTGGTTTGCGATCAGAGTGTCGGGATTCAGGAATGGGATATCATGGGATACAGTGTCGCGGTGGCCGGGTCGACCGGCAATGTTGGTCGGGAGATGTTGGCTATCCTTGCGGAGATGGACTTCCCGGTCGAGCGGATCAGTCCGCTGGCCTCGGCCCGTTCGGCCGGGTCGACCTTGATGTTCAGGGGCAAGGACCATCGGGTGGAGGACATCGCCGACCATGACTTCAGCGGTGATGATCTGGCCCTGTTTGCTGCTGGTTCAGCGGCAACAGAACGCCACGCACCTCGTGCCGCTGCCGCCGGATGTTACGTGATCGACAATTCCTCGCTCTATCGCTACGAGCCCGATGTCCCCCTGATCGTCCCCGAGGTCAATCCCGATGCCATTGTCGACTGTCGGCAGCGGCGAATCATCGCCAACCCCAACTGCTCGACCGCCCAGATGGTCGTGGCGCTGAAACCGCTCCACGATCAGGCCCGGATTCGCCGGGTTGTCGTGTCGACCTACCAGTCGGTCTCGGGATCGGGCCGGGCAGCGATGACCGAACTTCTGGACCAGACGGCCGCAATCGTGAACCGATCAGATCCTGTTGATCCACAAGTTTACCCTTGCCCGATCGCTTTCAATGTCATCCCGCACATTGACAGTTTCCTGGCGGATGGCTCGACTCGCGAAGAATGGAAGATGGTCGCTGAGACCCGCAAGATCCTCGACCCGGACATCCGGGTCAGCGCCACCTGTGTCCGGGTGCCGGTCCTGATCGGCCATGGTGAGGCCATCCATCTCGAACTGGCCCGTCCTCTTTCGGCCGCTGCCGCCCGCGACCTGCTGGTCTCGGCACCGGGCGTGCGGGTTGACGACGAGCACCGTGCGGGTGGCTACGCGACACCCCTTGACTGTGCCGGAGGCAACGATGTCCATGTCAGCCGGATTCGCAAGGACAGTTCAGTGGAATACGGGTTGAGTTTCTGGTGCGTTGCCGACAACCTGCGCAAGGGCGCGGCCCTCAATGCGGTCCAGATTGCCCGGTTGCTCGCAAGGGATGTGCTGGCGGTCCGTTGACGGGGGGTGCCAGCCAGGCCCCGGAGCCAATCAGGAGCGATCAACGCCCCACAAGAGACATCCTGTTCGGCACCAGCACCTCGATGAGCCGGGTCAGGCATTCGCCCTGCTTGATCACCTGCCCGGACTGGTCCTTGATGCGGTAGAGGTTGGTTTTGCGGCAGCGACCGCGCAATTTCTCGATGCGATAGAGGGGTCGCCCTGTGGAGTTGCGGTAGACGGTCAGCACCGCCCGATCGGCGAGACAGGAGAGCCCGTAGTCGCGCCAGATCCCGGCCGCAATGTTGCGGGAATAGACCGACATGATGGCCCGGAGTTCACCCTTGCTGAAGCGCACCGGTGACTTTGAGGAGTTGTCGGGTCTGCCGGAACGGGCCTCGCGATACGTGGTCAGGTCATAAACGCGCATGACCGACCGTCTACTTGCCAATCCGGGCAGTTGCAACAACCGCTGCCACCATGCGTCGGCGACTCACATGCGGGCCTGACGGGTGAAGATCTCCTCGATCTTCTTCATGCCGAGTTGCCAGTTGTTGCCCATCTGGTCCATGACCGCGGCAAAGGCAGCCATCTCGGCATCGCTGGCCTCATGGGGTGTCCAGGTCAGACGGACCCTGGTGCCGGCCTCCACCTCGGTGAATTCAACCACGGTCATCATCTGCCGCGGCCAGTTCGGCATCATCGGATTGGCTATCACGTTCCAGTTCTCATCGGCTGTGGCCAGGATGAATTCCAACCGGTCCGGTTTCCTGACAATGGTGTAATTGGCGCGCTGGTAGTTCGACCCGGGACCAAAGCGGAATTCAAGCAGCCATTCGCCCCCTTCGGAGACCTCGAGTTTGTGCGTGACGGTCTCAACGCCCGGGCCATACCACTCCGACAGGATCTCATCGCGGGTCCAGGCATCCCAGATCATCTCCCTTGGAAACGGGAAGGTCCATTCCAGGACGAATTCCGGAACGTTTGCTGCCATGTCTCGATCCTCCTCAATCAGCATGCCTCAACCTGTCACTACCCATTGAGCGACGGTTTGTCATCCATCGGTGCCCGGACCGGTCTCGGGAGCCAGGATCTGCTGCCAGATCGCCAGTTCATCATAGAGGGTGTACTCACGCCGCAGTCCATAGGGCCCGAATTCGGCATGGGTGATCCCAAGAACATACACCATGGCCCCTGAGGGTGGCCCAAAAGCCCCGACTCCGGTATGACGGCCCCAGAGACTCCAGCGCAGGGCGGCCCGGGGCGGCATCAGGTCATCCTCCCGACCGATCACATGGTGAATGGTGAAGTCTGCATCCGGAAATGCCGACCGGAGACCGATCCAGAACCCATCAGCGGCCTGCCAGCCATGGGTGTGACGGTTGCCGGGATAATGGAGGGTGCAGGCTCGATCGTAACAGTCGGGAATGGCGGCCAGGTCCGCTCCCATGATGCGGGTGATGATCTCGGCCAGCCGGGCACCAAAGGGGCTGGTGTTGCCTTGCCCCCGGTAGGGGCCCAAGCAATCTGTCGCCGGAGTGAGCACAGGGGTCAGGGTCTCGCCGAGCTCAATCCGATCAGTGACAAAGGTTTCAGGTTCCATGCCGAGCTGGCGGACGATGCCGCCCTGATCGCGGATGATCCATTCATCATCAATCGTGTCGTTGCGGGCATGGCAGTCGGCAAGGATCCGATAGTGGATGGGTGTGCCGGATGCCGGTCCATAGGCCCCATCGCCCGCATGTGTCGCGGTTGACAGGATGCGGTGGGAGCTCAAAAAGCCATCTTCGGCCGTGCCCGACCAGATGACATCCTCGCCGAGCAGGGTGCGGTCCGGGAATTCATGCAGGGTTGCCAGGGTGGCGGCGATGACGCCCTCATTGCCAACCACAACCCCGGTTGGTGACCGGACGATGATGTCCTCCGCGTAACATTCGCGCAGGGTATGGATGTTCCGGTCTTCCCAGATCTCCCTGGTGATGCCGAGGATGTAATCGGGGCAACCGGCGTCCTTGCTGTCAAATCCCTTCATGGGTTCCATCCTCTCTTCATGGACACCACCTGTTGGGTCTCCGGGCCGATGAGCGGACAATCAACGGGGCGTCGATGGTGATCTGCTGACGAGGCGTGTCCGGCTCGTGGATCCTCTTGAGCAGGATCTCGATCGTGTGTCCAATCATGGTTTTCGAACACGAGCGCAGGGTGGTCAGGTCATAGGTCGGCCAGGCGGCCGTCGACACATCATCATATCCCACCACCGACACATCCTCGGGGATCGAGAGACCCAGTTCTGCCCGCAGGACATCCATGACGCCGAAGGCCATGTGATCATTGGCCACAAAGACGGCATCCGGTCGCTGGGGGCCAGCAAACATCCGACGGGCCGCCGCACGGGCCTGATCGAGCCGGAAATTGCCGATTTCGCGGGCACTGAGCTCCCGTCCCGCCGCGGCCAGACCCGCCCGGAATCCCGCCTCACGATCGTTCTGGGTCGAGGCGCCTTCCCACCCGGCAATATAACCCGGATTGCGATGGCCGCCCGCCAGCAGGAACTCGGCGGCCCGCTGGCCACCGCTAAAATTGTCCGTCGAGACAGTTGAACACTCATCTCCCTCCTGCGTGCGGTTGAAGAGCACAACGGGAATCCCCGCCTCACGACAGCGCTGGGTGAGATCGGAGGACATCGAGACCGACGCCGCGATGATCCCGTCGACCTGATAGCCAAGGATGGTATTGACCACCTGTTCAAGGTCCTCGGCGGTCTCGGAGACCATGAAGATCAGCACATGATAGCCCACATCCTGAAGGGCCTGACACAGTTTTTCGACCACCTCGGGATAGAAATGGTTCTCGAGATAGGCCACGACCAGGCCGATGATGTGACTGCGCCCCGAGACCATGGCGCGGGCCAGGGCATTGGGTTGATACCCGAGCTCGGCCGCCACCTTCCGCACCTTGTCCATCGTCTCCCGGGAGACCGAGGCCCCATCCGTGTAGACCCGGCTGACGGCCGATTGGCTGACGCCGGCACGCCGGGCCACCTCGGATGCCGTCACCCTGCCGTTCATCGTGTCAGGCCGCACTGCCGCTCATCACGCCCGCCCGGCGGGCCCGGGTCAATTCCCGCAGGCGAGCGAACACATCCACGCCGAGTTGCCGGTAGATGTCGAGGAGGTCAAACAGCACCCAGTTCTCCCGAATGAGACCCTGATCAATGCGCCAGAAGTCCAGTGTGCACAGGGTCAGCTGCGTTCCTGTCGGCGCCAGTCCCAGCCAGCCATCGCCCGTGAGTGTCTGGCACATGTTCGGCCAGCCGGTCAGCGCGACGTAATCCCCATCACCAAAAACATGCCAGATGAGGGTCTCGTCAACCTGGCCCCTGTCCGGCATGCCACGCAGAAATGGGATCTGATGCCAGTTCCGGAACCCGGCAATCCCCCGGCAGGTGCCAATGCCGGCGGGTCCATACCAGTTCATGCGGGGACTCCAGAAACGGTCCAGCTCCATCACCTCAGGACCTCCCTCCGACGGATGCCGCTTCATGCAGTTCAACATGGCCATGACATGCCGAAGGCTGGGCCCGGATTGTTCGGCATCCCACGGCCCGGCAACCAGACCGTCCAGGGTGGCCGGGCCCGGTACACACCACTCACGACCGAGGGACGGCACCATGGGCCAGGTGCCGGCCTGCATCATCACCTCGGGGATATCCCAGAGCGCCTGGATTTCCTGGACCCTGCCGTCCTCGATGCGAAAGAACTCGTGGAAGCGCATGTGGATCTGATGACCCGTGGGGGGAATGTCAAGCCAGGGGCCCGTCATGACACCGGTCAGGGTGCCCGCGGTTCCCACCCAGTCGTCACCGTGCTCCGTCGGCCCGGCCATGACCAGATAATCCCGGCGTTCAAGATCCGGCACCGCCGTAAACAGAGGTGCATAGACCCTTTCCCAAAGGGCGTCAGGCCCCTGCATCTCGCCGAACGGATGGGCGTGGCGACAGAGCGCCGCCGGGGCCAGGACGGTCTCCAGAGCCGCCCGCACGCCACGCTCGGAAAAATCAACCATGGCCGCCCGCAATGGTGCGATCAGGGCCTTGTTGGCGGTCTGGATGTCCATCATCTCTTCCTGTTGATATTGCCAGCACCTGACTTCAGGACCAGCCGGACCGATCCGCCTCCCTGTCCTGCCAGAGGCCTGGCGCACTCACGTCTCATGAGCGTGCCCTGTTGGTTGGATGGAGTTCAGCCAGAACATCCCGCCCCAGTTGCAAAAGGACCTCGAGCACGTCAACAAAGACCCAGTTCGCCACCAGGGAATTCTCCTGACGGCACCACCAGTCACAGACTCGTATGAAGACCCGCTGCCGGCTAGCGGGCATGGCGAGGAATGGGCGGGTGTGGATCCCGGTCAGTGATGGCCATCCGGCTGTACAGATGTAGTTGTAGTGACCTGCAATCATCCAGGCTTCAACCCGCAATCATCGGCTGATTTGAAGCCACATTATCTGCAACTGTCCGGTGTTTCAAACCACAGTCCTTGCAACTGGCACCCATCCGGCAAACGATCGTTGCCGGGATGGATCCGGACCCCGGCGCTGGCAGTGCGCGCCTCGGCCCTGCCCGCCCGGGCGACAGTCCGGTGGTGGTGCGTCCCGATCGTCCGGGCCGGTCCCGGTGCGACCGCATCCATGCAGTCGCGACCCGGAATGATGGTTGCATCGATCCGGTCAGCCTCGAGGCGAGGATGGATACACCTCCGAACGCACGAAGGATGGGCACCGGACGGCCTGCCCACAGGGACGCCCTCCCGGTCGACCTGCGGTGTGCAACAGAACAGCACGGGACCTTCGTGACCGCGTGCCCCAGGCCGCCCATTCGTCGTGATCGTCTCTGCCTGTTCACGCTGAGCGGCGTTCGGCGCACAAACTATTATCACGCTTTCATTGAATTGATGTCATGCCACTGTGGGTGACAGTGTCTTCCCGTCTGTGGTTTTTGTCGATACAGGGGGTGGCAACACAGATCAAATCCCCGTTGTGGCCTGAGCAGGGGCTGCGGGTGTGTTCGCCGGGTGGCGGCGCACGCATCCCGGGGGCAGAATGAGGCATCGAGTCATGACATCAAAAGGTCGGAAAATCTATCACGTGACGTTGGAAGCGGATGAGCGTGATCAGTTGCAGGCTCTTGTGGACAGGGGGACAGGGTCCAAGGAGCGTCGCAAGCGGGCCCACATCCTTCTGTTGGCGGACATTGACCGGGTCGGGGGTGGGCGCACCGACACCGACATCGCCGATATCCTGGGTGTGGGCACCGCGACGGTGGAGAGGGTGCGCAAGCAATGTGTCATGGCGGGTGTTGAGGCGGCCCTGGAGCGCAAGGTTCAGGTGAACCGCAAACAGCGGGTGCTGGACGGTGCGGGCGAGGCGAAGCTGACGATGCTGGCCTGTTCAGAGCCCCCGGCGGGGCAGGCGCGGTGGACCTTGCGGTTGTTGGCGGACAAACTGGTGGAATTGAACATCGTGGAGACGATCTCCCGATCGACAGTCCAGAAGACTCTCAAAAAAACGATATCAAGCCCTGGCTGAGCCAGTGCTGGTGCATTCCGCCCCGGGCGAATGCGGAATTTGTCTGCGCGATGGAGGATGTTCTGGAGACGTATAGCCGGGACTTTGCCGCTGATGAGGTTCTGGTCTGCCTCGATGAAACCTCCCGCCAGCAGACCAAAGAAACCCGCACGCCCCTGCCCACCCGACCGGGCCAGCCGGCTGCCTGTGACTTCGAATACGCCCGCAACGGCACCGCCAATCTCTTCATGATCACTGCACCCCTCGAGGGGTGGCGCCATGTCAAGGTCACCGACCGCCGCACCCGCCAGGATTTTGCCGAAGTGCTGAAAGATCTGGCGGACAGTCACTTCCCCGGCAAGACGATCGTGCTGGTGATGGACAATCTGAACACCCACACACTCTCAACACTGTATGACCGCTATCCCCCCGAAGAGGCGGGGCGTCTGGCCAAGCGGTTTGACATCCATCACACACCCAAACACGGATCCTGGCTGAATATCGCCGAGATCGAGATCAATGTGCTGGTACGCCAGTGTCTGGCACGGCGCATTCCCGACCGCGACACCATGGTCCGCGAAGTCGCCGCGTGGCAGGCACGCCGCAACGCCGACAAACGGCCTGTCAACTGGCGGTTCCGGACCGAGGACGCCCGCATCAAACTCAAATCCCTGTATCCATCAATTCAATGAGTATGAGATACTATACCCCCATCGACGCCCGGCGAGAGCCCCACAAGGTTTGGTCAATTCAGTCGGCCATTCGGATTTCCGCATGGGCTGTCAGACCAGGATACCATTGCTCGAATTTGTCGTGCGGGGTGCCGTCGAGGCTTCGCGTCCGGGTCCGGAGCATGCGATGGGTGCCCTGCTTCGACCAGCGTATCTGCTGGCTTTTGCCGAAACGCTTGCTGACAACGGTGTTGACCTTACTTTCGACAAAGCCGGTGGAGACACGCTCCCCGGAGCGCCGCCGCTCGCGGAGGCCTGGAAGGTGAACAGAAGACGGATGGGTGAGGGTGGGTCAGGCGACCGGAGGCAAGATCATTTGATATTGACGCTGCAGTGTGCCATCTGCCATTGGCAACAAGACCCAGCTGGATGGGAACAGCCATTCCACCTATTGGAGAAATCCGTATTCGATGAAAGAAATCAGGTCCGATGACATCATCCAGAAGCTGATCTCGGAGAAATCCCAAGCCCTTGAGAACCAGCTGGACGGGGAGGCAATCCTGATCCGGGCACCAATGGAGAATGGTGTTGATGGCTTGGTACGGCGTGAGGTTGAAGGTCTTGCAGCAGCGGGCAGTCATCGTCCAAGACTGATTGTTGTTCTGGAAACCAATGGAGGGTTTGTCGAAGTCGTTGAGCGGATCCATGATGTCTTCCGGGAGCATTTCGGGGAGGTCGACTTTGTCATTCCGAATTTTTCATACTCAGCAGGGACCGTTCTCGCACTGTCTGGAGATGCGATCTACATGGATTACTACTCGGTTCTTGGCCCGATAGATCCCCAGATACGAAATCGCGATGGGCGATGGGTTCCCGGTATCGGATACCTTGAGAAATACAACGAGTTGATTGAAAAGAGTGATAAAAACACGATCACGCCGGCCGAGCTGGAGTTCCTGGTACGGAAATTTGATCCGGCCGAACTCTTTGCGCTCGAACAGGCAAGGAAGCATTCCGAAAACCTGATCCGTGATTGGCTGCCGAAGTACAAGTTCAAGGAATGGACTGTCCGCCAAACCAGTGGCAAGAAAGTCACGGCAGAAGACAAGGTGGCCCGAGCCAAGGAGATCGCCGACCAGTTGGGGGACCCGACGGTCTGGAATACCCACGGACGCGGCATCCCCCTCAAGACACTTTGCTCCGAAAGGATCAAACTGAAAATCGAGAACTTTGGGGACGACAAGAACCTCAACACGGCAATCCGGGAATACTACGATCTCTTTATTGATTACTGCGCAAGGCGCGGGACCGATTTTGCCATTCACACAAAACATCGCCTGTTGATGCTGGGAGGACGCTCATGACCATGTCAAAATCCATGCAGGATTATGAAAATGAGTTGGCAGAAATTCGCAGGAAGCTTGAGGAGACCGGCCGTCATATCAAGCCCCCAGGACTGGGCACCGATGCCGGCATCAAGGGTGATTTGGAATTGCCGTATTCAACGCTGCCCAAGCTTCACGGTGAGCGGTGGAACGAGAAAGCGATACGAAGCCTCTGACCCCTCACGGATACCGTAGCACTTTGCTGGGTCATGCTCGGGATACGTGTAAAAAGTTGTCATAGGGCCCTTCAGACAGTTTCTTTCAAGCCAACTGCAGTGAACACGGCGCCAACGCATGGGTTCCGTCAAGCGGTCGTAAGCCAGACCAATTTGCCGAGGAGGTAGCCGTTCAGGTTCCTGAGCAGTTGCAAAAGAGACAGCTCTTGCAGGCGCGTCCGCCGACCATGCGATGGAATGCACCATTGCGCAGGTGAGCCATCGTGTCCGTGGCTGGAATACCAAGCCAGTCCCGGGCACGATGTCCCGTAGAGTCGCCCATGCAGGTGACCCATTCCGCCCCTTGCGAGACTCCGGCAAAGGCAATGGTATCCCGGCGGTGGAGATGATCAAAACTGGACTGCAGGGGCTGAATGACAGTGGCAATATACGCGTCAACGCCGTGCAGACTGTTGAAGGGATGGACTGCGAAGACCTGTGCATCATCGGCATGGAACCGGCGGGCCGCTGTGACGAGATCGCCCCCGATACCGCAACCCTCACTGTCCGCCCTGAGTGCAGACCTGGCCGGCGATGGCATCACCCCTTGACGGCCCCGGCTGTGAGTCCACTGACAATCTGGCGTTGAAAGAACATGACGAGAATGAAGAGCGGTACGGTGGCCGAGACCACAGCCGAGACAGCAAACATCACATTCCCCTCGGTGTAGGTGGTACCAAGATAGGCGGCGATCTCGGGGATCATGGTCCGGTTGGTCTCGCTGAGCAGCATCGCGGTGACGGCAAAGTCATTGTAGGCGAGCAGGAATGAAAAGAGACCTGTCGTGATCACCCCGGGCCACATGACGGGAATGATCACATAGCGGAATGCCTGGAACTGGGTGCTGCCATCGACCCTGGCACTCTCGTCAAGATCCTTGGGAATTTTCTGGAAGAAGGCGTGAAGCATCCACAGGGTGAAAGGCTGGTTGATGGCCACCAGGACGATGATCGTGGTCGGCAGGATCCCCCACACATTCAACTCGAAGAAGGGCAGGAGATAGCCGGCAACGAGGGTGATGGGCGGCACGGCCCGGAAGATCAGGGCGGTAATCAGCAGCCAGAACGTGTACTGGTAGCCCGATCGGGACAGGGCGTATCCACCCAGTGTTCCGATGGTGAGCGAGATGCAGACCACAAAGAAGCATACAATGACCGTGTTGATGACATTGCGCCAGAACTCTTCCTGGATCCATGACCCGAAATAACCGGCCCCGGTAAAGGGACGACCGTAGGTTTCCATGGTCCTCTCACCGGTCAACGCATTGGTCCAGTCCGCGATCGAGAAGAAATCCAGTTCGACCTTGAACGATCCCCAGGCGGTCCAGAAGAAGGGAAAGGCGGCGACGATGAACCAGCCGACGATGAACAGCGTGATCCCCAGCTGGAGGGCAGCCGAGCGACGAATACTGGCAGAGATGCTCATGACGCGGTCTTGATCTTGAAATCGTGCCAGGTCCGGACAAGAACCGGTGCCAGAAGGATGGCCACACCGATAATGGTCAGAACCGAGGTCGCCGACGCGGCCGACAACTGTCGTGTCTCGCCACCCAGATCATTGAAGATGAACCAACTCAGGCTTGTGGCATGGGCCTGGGCGTTGAAGCCGATGATCGGCTCGAAAACCCGGAAATTGTCCATCAGCTGGATCAGCGCCACGAATGTGACCAGTGGCATGAGATGGGGAATGACAACATACAGGACCCGCTGCCACCGGGATGCACCATCAATCATCGCTGACTCGATCTGGTCCTGGGGAAGGGTTTGCAGGCCTGCATAGAACACGACAAATGCAAACGGCGCCGACGTCCAGACTCCATAGACAATGAGCATGACCCAGGTCAGGCCTGTCGATGCCTTGAGGGAGAAGTTTGGATCGCCCGCCAGGGCCACCAGGGCCGAGCCGAGGATGCCCCGGCTGTCCACCATCCAGAAGAGGATCAGGGACCCGATCAGGGGCGTGACGATCATGGGCAGCAGGGAGAAGAAGATCATGAGTCCCTTGAGGTGACGATGGAGGGAGTTCACGGCCAGGGCGATCATCATCCCGAGGACGATCAGGGTCGGTGTCACCACGAAGGTGTAGGTGAGAGTGAAACTCAGGGCCCGGTAGAGCGGCAGATTGTAGACCCGCTGACCGAATTCCCGCAGACTGCCGGACCCCTGCCAGGCCGCCCGGATCTCGGCGACAGCCAGGTGGCCACGATCAAGGAAGATGTCCAGCCCCACAAACCGGCCCAGCGGGGCCTTCTCGCGCAGCGCCTGCGTGGCCTCGTGGTCCATGGTTGTTTCCGTCGTGCAGCCGACAAGAGGAACACAGTTCTCGACCTCGATCAGGACGGCCTCATGCGGGGCAAAGACCGACTGCAGTACAATCGAGACGATCGGCATGGCGATGAAGAGCACCATGGCCGCGCCCGTTGGCAGAAAGAACCAGAAAAATGTCTTGTGACGAATGGCGCATTCCCTTCATCAATGACGGATGCGCGGCGGGGCCTGCCGCGCATCCGGGGACCGTCTCCTAGAGGAAGCCCTTTTCCGTGGCGGCGGTCCGATAGGCCGCCTCGACATCGGCCAGAGCCTGCTCTGCCGACTCCTTGCCCTGCAGGAAATCCGCCAGTTCGTTGCCAAGAGCGGTGTGCATCAGTCCCATGTAGGGCAGCATCGGATAGGGTGTTGTGCCCATCCGGGCCGCCTCGAAGACACCAATCGCGGCATCGGTCGGCTCGTATCCGTCAATCAGCCAGACGGCCAGAGGACTGGTCTCCTCGTTGAGCATTTCGGGACGGATGGCATAGGTCAGCGCCTGGAAGGTGGCGCGGGCATCCTCATCCGAGATGTTCTTGCCCACCGTCCAGCCATCCCACCAGAGCGTCGAGGCGGGAATGGTGCCGCCGCCGACAGTCATGGGTCCGGCAATGGCGTGCCCGTTCCTGACCTCTTCCGTGACACCATCCGTCGTTGTCTGGGTGGCGGCGCGTGAACCCCACATGTTCAGCAGGGCCACATTGCCGGCCCGGTATTCGGCATTGGTGGCATTGGAGTCATGGGTCAGGAAGTCGGGATTCATGTACGCGGTCAGCGCCTTCATCATCTCCAGTGCCCTGATGCCTTCCTCGGAATTGACATTCGGCTCGGCGCTGCCCGACTTGAAATGCGTCCCGCCGAAGCCGATGAACATGTTGTTGAACTCCTGGGCGAGATTCCAGCCCGCTGCGTAGGCGCCCCCGATCGGGTTGTCCATGATACCCTGTTCACGGATCATTGCCGCCGCCGCCAGCATCTCCTCGTAGGTTTTCGGTGGCTCGACACCAATCTGTTCGAGAATGTCCTTGCGGTACATCAGATGCTGGGCATTGGCCATGAATGCCACTGCCATGATGTCGTCGCCAATCCGGATCAGCTGCGTATCATTCAGATCCTGACCGTAGGCGGCAACCAGATCATTCAGTGGCTGGATGACATCCTCATTCATCAAGGCCACAATCGACGAATTGGCAATGATGGCGGACGTGTATTCGGACGGATTGCCCGCCAGCCCGGCCACATTGATGCTCTGATGCTCCGATGTCAGGTTCTTGGCAACCTCAACACTGCCGGACGCACACTCCTCGGCATTGCTGCCGACGGTCTGGATCGCCGGGAATTCGTTTCCCACAATACTGATGCGACCCGATTCAACCGGACACGCGGCCGCGACCGCCGAGCCGAACACAAGCGTGGCCGTTGCGGCCATCGCGAAACTCTTCCACTTCATATCTCATTCCTCCAAAATTTGTTGTTCACGATGCAGTCATCCAGCATCCGCAACCCGTCCCTTCAGTGACACATCGCGCCATGCACACAATCCGTCCCGCGATCCCGGCAGGAATCGACGATCAGGACCCTGTTTCCATCCGGCTGTCTCTCCCTCCCCAGGTTGGCCGGCCGCCTTGCCATGCCGACCGATCCTCAAATGCCGTCCCGCAGCATCAGCCCGTGAGCCTCTCACCCTCTGCATCAAACAGATGGCAAATCGACTTCGGGACGGCCAGAGAGATCGGGCTGCCGATCTCGGAACGGAAATCCTTCGGAGCCCGGACAGCAAGCAGAGCCCCGTCAATCCGCACCGTCACCATCGTGGCATCGCCGAGGAGTTCAAGCGAGTAGATCGGTGCGGTGATCTGGCGGTTGTCGTCGTCACCGATCCAGGCATCCTCCGCCCGAAACCCCAGCGTCACCGCTCCGTCGTCAACCCGGGTGAATCCCTCGATGCGAACATTGTCCGCCCGGAACGTCCCGCCCTCGATCCGACCGGGCATGAGATTCATGGCAGGGTTGCCGATAAAACTGGCCACGAATGTGTTGGCAGGATTGTCGTAGATGTCCGTTGGGGTTCCGACCTGCTTGACAAGCCCCTTTTCCATCACCACCACCCGGTCTGCCAGCGTCATGGCCTCCACCTGATCATGGGTGACATAGATTGTCGTGACCTTGAGTTCGTGGCTGAGATTCTTGATCTGGGCCCGGGTGGAGACCCGGAGTTTGGCATCAAGATTGGACAGCGGCTCATCCATCAGGAAGACGTTCGGTTCACGGACAATGGCCCGGGCCAGGGCCACGCGTTGCCGCTGGCCACCGGACAGTTCGGCCGGTCGACGGTGCAGGAAGTCGTCAAGTTCAACCATGCCGGAAGCCCGCATCACCCTGTCCTTGTGGGTTGACGGATCGACGCCGCGGACTTTCAGGGGGAAGCGGATGTTGTCGTAGACGTTCATGTTGGGATAGAGCGCGTAGCTCTGGAAGACCATGGCGACATCCCGGTCCTTGGGATCGAGATCATTGACGACCTGGCCGTCGATGATGATCTCCCCCCTGCTGGGCTGTTCAAGGCCTGCAACCATGCGCATTGTTGTGGTCTTGCCACATCCGGAGGGGCCCAGCAGAACCAGGAACTCTTCGTCAGCGATCGTCAGATTGAACCTGTTGACACCGATAAAATCACCCCATTGCTTGGTGACATCGTTCAACCTGATTTCCGCCATCGCCCCCGACCCGTCAATTGACACCGATACCGTCAACTGGTGCCAGTATCGCTTTTGCATTTCACGCCCGAACCATTATGACCTGCACGATTTGAGACTGCAAGCAAAGATTGCATACGCATGCAAGACACCCCGGACACGTGATCGAAATCTCCCTGAGGCAGCAGAGTCTGGACGCCGCCAAACAGCGGGTTCGGGCGTGCCATGCCGACCAGATTGCCAACCCCCGGACCCTGTCGGCCCACTGCAGCGCCGACTATGTCTGGCGGGGTTGTGATCCCTTCGGCATCATCCATGGTGCCACGGACGTCGCCCAGCGCTTCTGGCAGCCCCTGTGTGCCAGTCTGGCCCCCCTCCAGCGCCGGACGGATATCCTGCTTGCCGGCTGGAACGAGATGGATGGCAACGCCAGTCTCTGGGTTGTCTCCATGGGTCATTTGATGGGCCTGTTCGATGCCGCCTGGCTCGGGATCCCGCCCACCCACAAGATGGCGCTGCTGCGCTATGCCTCCTTCGACCGCATCGCTGACAATTCGATCATCGAGACCGCGATGTTCCTTGACATCCCCCACCTCATGATCCAGGCGGGCCTGCAGCCCTTTCCCCGGCAGACCGCAGCCCACCTCATCCAGCCCGGCCCGATCACCCATGAGGGCCTGCTGACCGCGCCCCAGGATCCGGCGGAGAGCGCCACCACCCTTGCCGCCATCAACGCCATGATTGCCGATCTCGGCCGATGGCAGTCCGGTCTTCCACTGGAGGAGGAGTTGGCCCGGACCTGGCACGGTGACATGATCTGGTGGGGTCCAGCCGGCATTGGGTCAACCTACACGATCGAGCGCTACGCCAGGCAGCATGCAGGCCCGTTCCGTGCCAGTTTTACCGACCGCTCTCCCACCACCCATATCGCCCGGCTGGCCGAGGGTCATTTTGGTGGGTTCTTCGGCTGGCCAAACTTCACCGCAACCCTGACCGGTCCCTTCATGGGGTTGCCGCCCACAGGCCGCACGGGGGAATTCCGGGTTGTCGACATCTACCGTCGGGCTGGTGACAAACTGGCCGAGAACTGGGTCTTCATCGATCTTTTGCATTTCTGGAACCAGCAGGGTGTGGACATTCTCGGCCAGGCAACCCAGGGACACTGATCATGCGCATCGATGCCCATCATCACCTCTGGGATCTCGCAGCCGTTCACTATCCCTGGCTCATGGCCAGGAACACGCCCCGATTTTTCGGTGATCCCACCCCCATCCAGCGCGACTTCCTCCTGCCGGAGTTTCGTTCCCATGCCACCGGCTTTGCCGCTTCCGTCCATATCCAGGTCGGTGCCGATGATCCCTTCGCCGAGGCCCGATGGGTCGATGCCGTGGCGGCGGCCAATCCGGACTGGCCCCTTGTGCAGGTCGCGTTTGCCGATCTGACCGCACCGTCCCTCATCCGGGATCTCGACAGGCTGCAAAACCTCACTTCGCTTCGGGGTGTCCGGCAGATCGTTGGCCGTGCCCCGGGCGAAGACGCTCGGACCGGCACCCAGGCACTCCTTGATGACCCCGCCTTTCTCGCCGGGCTCCGTGAACTCGGCCGGCGCGGACTCACATTCGATCTCCAGCTCATCCCGGAACTCATGGCCAGGACAGCCGCCGTCCTTGCCGCCGCCCCCGAGACCCGGATTGCCCTCTGTCACGCCGGCAGCCCCCATGACCGAACACCCACCGGGATCGCCAGTTGGGCCGATGCACTCACCCGCCTTGCCGACCTCCCGCACGTGACTTGCAAACTCTCGGGACTGGGCATGTTCGAACCCGACTGGACCGCCAACTCGATCGAACCGATCGTGGCAACCTGCCTTGCCCGGTTCGGACCCGCCCGGTGCATGTTCGGCTCCAACTTTCCCGTCGACTCGCTGGCCTCCGACTACGCCACTCTCGTCACAGCCTACGAGACGCTCATCCCGCCCGACGCATGGCCAGACATCTTTCACCACACCGCGGCCGCATTCTACGATCTGCAACCGGGCCCCTGACACTCCCCCAACGCCGCTCACCTGATGCCGTTCCTGCCCCCGCCACTCCTGCCTCGCCCCGCGCCGGAAATGATCTCCGACCTCCGTTGTGGCTTTCACCACCCCATCCCGACAGACCCCCCGCAACACTTCCACCCCACCAATCACCTTGACGACACGGTACCGCGATAAGCCACTCCACCCCCACATTCCGACTTGCCCCCCGCCCCGCCCATCCCTAAAGACCCCCATCACCAACCCCCAACCCCGGAGAAAAAATCCATGCCGGACACCCCAGCCAAGGCCGACCCCCCGTTGCCGACAGATGCCATTGTCGGAAAATCAGCCTCCCGAGTGGGGGAAAGGTTCGGTTGTTGCTTTTGTGCAACGGGACCCATCCCCTGACCTCCACCCTATGAGGACGCCTCCGCCAGAGCCTGTTGCCGCGCCCGGTACCGCTCTCGGGCCCGGGCCCGCTCCCGTTCGCGGTAGGCGGGATCGGCCCGCTTGGCCCGCATGGCATCCCGGTTGCGGGCCCTGTCGGCGCCATACTTTTCTGGATCCGCTCGCCGCGCCCGGTTCTTGACACCGGCATAGTCGGGGTTGGCGGCCCGCCAGGCGGCACTGCGGGCCCGGTCCCGGGCCCGGTAGGCAGGATCGTGTTTGCGTTTTCTCTGATAGTAGTCGCGGTAGTATTCGGCCCGTGAGGGCTTGCCGACAATGGCATCTGTCGGAAGCCTAAAGCCCCTTTCCGGCATGGAACGGTCCATGCCTTTGGAAAGGAGCACTACACATGAGAACAGTTCTCATAACCGCTGCCGCCTTCGGCCTGATGGCCGCGAGTGCGGTGGCACAGGACGAGATGGCGATGGCCGACGGGCCGGCGCTGTCCCTGTCGGGCAGCGCCGGCCTCGGCCTGACCTTCACCGGTGAAGAGGAAAATGCCGCCGGCACGACCATCAATGAGTCAAAGGTTGACTTCGAGCACTTTGCCAAGGTCACCTTCAAGGGGGCCGGTGTCACCGATGGCGGTCTGTCCTTCGGCATGAAGGTCCGGGTCAATGGTGGCAACACCGGCAAGGTCGATGATGCCAAGGTCACCTTCAAGGGGGCCGGTGTCACCGATGGCGGTCTGTCCTTCGGCATGAAGGTCCGGGTCAATGGTGGCAACACCGGCAAGGTCGATGATGCCGAGGTGCATATCGGGGGTGAGTCCTGGACAGTCACCGTCGGTGACAACGACTCGGCTTCGGATCTGGCCTTTACCCTGGGCGATGTCGGCTTTGATGGGAATCTCGGCGTTGATGACATTGCCGAGAAGGCCCACAAGCGGCCCGAGGGCTACACCGACAGCCAGGCCCGGGTGGATCTGACCTTTGGGGTGGCGACCGTGGCCGTGTCGGTCGGGCAGACGCCGGGGACGGCGCGTGTTGGTGGGAAAGCCGGCACAGCCGAAAACTGGAGCCACTACATCGAGTATGATCCGGTAACGCCTTCTGGCGGAACTGATGCCGGCACACCACGCATCAAAGTATCCTTTGTCACCTACACCGGAGCTGGGACCAGCTTAACTGAAACTGTAAACGGCGTAACGTATGCCTCCTCGAATGGTGGCACATTTACGGTCCGTGAGCATAATTTTAGCGCTACAACGGAAGCCACAGCTGTGGCAGAAGAATATACCGGCAGTGGCGGCTTGGATCGATTCTATCGCATTGGCAATGACGTGTACCGGGTCATGGGCAATCCAGACAGATGGTACAACCCGACCGATGGCGATCCAACCTCCGTCCTTGGTGCCGATACGGCAGAGAACGTTGACGATGTGCCAGATGTCAAGATTGCGGAACTGGATGGCACCGGAGACGACAATACTGTCAATCTTGTGGCCGGCTCCACCCGCTATAACCCGAAGGTCGATGCCACCCCCGCCAAACCCGCCACCAAGCAGGAATCCAACTGGTCCCTCGGCACCAGTGTCGATCTTGGTGTCGCCAAGCTGGGCTTCGGCCTTGACAGCGAGAAGAAGATGTCCGTCAGCGTCAGCGGCGACTTCGGCATGGTCGGTGGGGGTCTCTACTACAGCCAGCAGGATGTCGACATGATGGACAGTACCGGCAAGGTTGTCCGTGAGGACAAGTGGACCGGCCTTGGCGCCCAGGTCAATGTCGGTGTCGGGGACGGCACCACCGTCACGGTCGTCGGGACCCAGCGTGATATGGATACCATGGGCAAGCAGGATGCCTTCGGTGTCGGTGTCAATCATGACCTCGGCGGTGGCGCCACCGTCCAGGCCGGCTTTGCCCAGGTCAACGACATCAACAAGGCCAGTGCCGGTATCGTGATGTCCTTCTGACAGGGGTCAGATCGTTATACACGCAAGGGGCGGTCGAGGCCGCCCCTTGCTGGTTGTGTGGATCGGCCGCGATCGGTCAGAACGTCATGGCAACGCCAACGCTGGCCTTGTTCTGATCCTTCACGCGGGCAGAGCCGGCCTCCCGCTTGAATCCTCCCGCCCGCCTCTGTAGGGGCGATCTTGCTATTTTTCTCTGAACTCGGCCCATGTGCCGGGTTGCCCATTGAATACGCCTCTATACCCGGCAAGGGGTCGCTCCCTCTGCCTTGGCCAATAGGTGGGATCTACTCCTTCAGAGAAAGATAGCAACGGCCCGGCGACCTGCCGGTGCCTCGGTCTTTTCGAGGAGGATTCCCCCATGAGAGCATTGCAACGCGTGATCACAGAGGCCACGGCTCGCACTCCCACAGTGCCGGCCTGACCACCCGCGCCCTGCCGTCACCCGCACGGGGTCCACACGCCCCGGACCTGATCCGCCCTACCACCCGGGCGTGCGCCACCGCGCGAACAGTGACTCCGGTCCGCATGATCCCCTGTTTTGTCATCTCCCTACCGGACTGCACAGACCGGCGGGATGCCATCCGCGCCCGTCTGGACAGGCTGGGTGTTGCCTTCGAGTTCCTCGATGCCGTGGATGGGCGACAGGGCCTCCCGCCGGAATACGAAGGTCAGATTGATCGGGTGGCAACGCGCGAAGCCGGTCGGATCCTCGCCGATGCAGAGTATGGTTGTGCCTTATCCCACATCAATGCCTATCGCCGGATCGTCATCGAGGCGATTCCCTATGCGCTGATCCTTGAGGATGACGCCCTCCCCTCCGCCGCCTTGACCCAGTTGTTGAATGGGCAGCATTACGAGGGTGCCTGCATGATGCAATTATACTACGGCTCTGGCCCTTATGTGTCTCGGCGCGGAGCAAAGCGGCTTTTTGCGCACTACACGTCCCATGTCTCCAAATTCTATATGGCCGGGACCGTTGGCTACATTGTCTCTCTCGACATCGCCAAGCACTTCCTCAACCACTCACTCCCGATCACTTCAACGGCAGATTGGCCCACATGTGCCAAGGATCTTGTGGCCCGTCGCGACTGGCGTATTGTGTATCCCCGCGTGGTTCTCTCGAGCTCCGATTATGGATCCCTGATCGACAAAGGGGGGAGGAGGTACAACAAGGAAAAGCGGCGGTTCCTTGGAGTCTATATCCCGCCACTCAAGAAAATGGTGGCATCCTGAGCCGCCCCGCGCGTATTAGGCAAGATCTTCTACAAACGTCTTCGTGTATGACAGGGGCTTGTCGAAATCGGCCAACATGACCCGGGCCCCATACATGGCCGCCGCTTCAATCACTTGAGCAATGGACATTCCATTCAGGTCCGACAGTCGTTTGTAGACTCGGTATTGATTTTCGGCGACCTCGATCGTCACCGCGTGTTGTGGCGTCATAGCCACACTCCATAATGCTCACGAAAATGCTCTATCGCCGCGGTCACCGCTTCTCCCCTGTTATGGCCATCAAGTCGCGCTCGATAGAGCGGGGCGATATTGTTGATCGGCGCATAGCGGTGGCTACCGGTTGGTATTTGGCTTTTTTCATCAATCCATATCGGAATCTTTTTCCGGGCCAGGCAACCGGATAGCCATTGGTCATCCACCGCCCATAAGACAGGGGGGATAGCAAATGCAGCATCATCGTAGAAGTCAGGCCGGACCAGAACGCCGCCGTATCCCTCGGCAATGTCGGCGTAGCCACTCGATTCAATTGTATATCTCGGCGGTTTCCCTAAAACCCTGAACTTGAACTCTCTGCCAACCCAGTAGGGAATGTTGCGGGGAAGGTTTCGAAGGCCACCCCTTCTCGCCCTGTGTCTTTTCACGCGAGGTCGTTTTTCATCCGGCCCGATTGTTCGTCTGACCCATTCTAACCTCGTCCGCGTTTTCACAATGCCGATTAAGTCATGACCAACAGCAGCGATGGCCTCTCCGGGCCTATCAATGGAAGGCGCAAGCAGTGACTTGAGCCAGTCTTGCCAGTAATGCCGATCATCGTCAACATAGACAATACGGGTGTCCGTGCCGCGGTACTTCCGGGCACAAGGCAGGATTTTCGTGGCTGGACCCAGATCCTCATCGGTGACCTCGATGGTCACGCCATCGGGAACATCAGGCAGGGTGAAGGGATGGGTGGGGAACCGACGATAGGTACGGGGGATCCACAGCTCGATCCTGTCGGGCCGGACGCTCTGGTTGAGAAGACTGCGCAGAGTTGCGCCGATGTGTGCAAACCGGGGCGGGATGGTCGAGAGGGAGACAACAGTTTGGGTCATGGCGACCGCGCTTCCGACTCGATCTCCCGCAGGACGTCGGTAGCCAAGGTCTGGAGGCCCTTTTCGGCAGCCGCCTCAAGGATCTCAGCCACCGACATGCCGTTCAGTTCTGCCAGGCGTTGGCAGAGGTGATGCTGCGCTGCAGTCACCTCGATCGTGACGGGCTGTGGGCCGAGCGCACGTTTGGTCATAAGTCTTTCGACCGCTTGCGTGGCAGGCGCTTGTAGAGAAGCTTGCGCGGAAGGCCCCTGACCCTCTGCATCCACTGCCGCTGGGCGGCGATCTGGTCCGGTGACCACAGGCTGTGGGTAATGATCAACGACTGTCCTGCCTCCTGGGCACAACGTGGCGAGTGCGAGACAAGCAAGGAGTGGACGGTCCGCCATTGTCGGCGCACAAGAATGTCGTGAGCGCACGCTGGCCAGTCGGCGCCATCAATCACTGGCAGGGCGTTCGTGAGAATGAAACGGGCTGCTGAACCAGAGAGGACATGGCCGACGGTGCCGCCTTGCATGATCGGGGTCAGCACATACGAGGTGTGACCCGGAAGGATCGTCTTGGCCCTGCGCCGCCGCACATACGGATTGGATCCGATATAGAACTGGGTCATTTCGGCATCTTGGTGGTGCCGGCCTGTCAGGAAGTCAGCCAAGGCCGGCTGCGGGAGGGCGTCATCCTCAAGGATCAGCGCATAGGGAATCGCCTCGATGACGATCCGGCGATAGGCATTGATGTGGGATAAGGCACAACCATACTCTGCATCGGCGAGGATCCGACCGGCTTCGCGCGTTGCCACCCGATCAATCTGACCTTCGTATTCCGGCGGGAGGCCCTGTCGCCCATCCACGGCATCGAGGAACTCGAAGGCAACACCCAGCCTGTCCAGACGGGCGCGGATGGCATCCCGCCGGTCTGTGCAGTCCGGTAGGGAGATGACAAAACAGGGGATCATGCGGACCGGAGTCACTGTTCGCGCGGTGGCGCACGCCCGGGTGGTAGGGCGGATCAGGTCCGGGGCGTGTGGACCCCGTGCGGGTGACGGCAGGGCGCGGGTGGTCAGGCCGGCACTGTGGGAGTGCGAGCCGTGGCCTCTGTGATCACGCGTTGCAATGCTCTCATGGGGGAATCCTCCTCGAAAAGACCGAGGCACCGGCAGGTCGCCGGGCCGTTGCTATCTTTCTCTGAAGGAGTAGATCCCACCTATTGGCCAAGGCAGAGGGAGCGACCCCTTGCCGGGTATAGAGGCGTATTCAATGGGCAACCCGGCACATGGGCCGAGTTCAGAGAAAAATAGCAAGATCGCCCCTACAGAGGCGGGCGGGAGGATTCAAGCGGGAGGCCGGCTCTGCCCGCGTGAAGGATCAGAACAAGGCCAGCGTTGGCGTTGCCATGACGTTCTGACCGATCGCGGCCGATCCACACAACCAGCAAGGGGCGGCCTCGACCGCCCCTTGCGTGTATAACGATCTGACCCCTGTCAGAAGGACATCACGATACCGGCACTGGCCTTGTTGATGTCGTTGACCTGGGCAAAGCCGGCCTGGACGGTGGCGCCACCGCCGAGGTCATGATTGACACCGACACCGAAGGCATCCTGCTTGCCCATGGTATCCATATCACGCTGGGTCCCGACGACCGTGACGGTGGTGCCGTCCCCGACACCGACATTGACCTGGGCGCCAAGGCCGGTCCACTTGTCCTCACGGACAACCTTGCCGGTACTGTCCATCATGTCGACATCCTGCTGGCTGTAGTAGAGACCCCCACCGACCATGCCGAAGTCGCCGCTGACGCTGACGGACATCTTCTTCTCGCTGTCAAGGCCGAAGCCCAGCTTGGCGACACCAAGATCGACACTGGTGCCGAGGGACCAGTTGGATTCCTGCTTGGTGGCGGGTTTGGCGGGGGTGGCATCGACCTTCGGGTTATAGCGGGTGGAGCCGGCCACAAGATTGACAGTATTGTCGTCTCCGGTGCCATCCAGTTCCGCAATCTTGACATCTGGCACATCGTCAACGTTCTCTGCCGTATCGGCACCAAGGACGGAGGTTGGATCGCCATCGGTCGGGTTGTACCATCTGTCTGGATTGCCCATGACCCGGTACACGTCATTGCCAATGCGATAGAATCGATCCAAGCCGCCACTGCCGGTATATTCTTCTGCCACAGCTGTGGCTTCCGTTGTAGCGCTAAAATTATGCTCACGGACCGTAAATGTGCCACCATTCGAGGAGGCATACGTTACGCCGTTTACAGTTTCAGTTAAGCTGGTCCCAGCTCCGGTGTAGGTGACAAAGGATACTTTGATGCGTGGTGTGCCGGCATCAGTTCCGCCAGAAGGCGTTACCGGATCATACTCGATGTAGTGGCTCCAGTTTTCGGCTGTGCCGGCTTTCCCACCAACACGCGCCGTCCCCGGCGTCTGCCCGACCGACACGGCCACGGTCGCCACCCCAAAGGTCAGATCCACCCGGGCCTGGCTGTCGGTGTAGCCCTCGGGCCGCTTGTGGGCCTTCTCGGCAATGTCATCAACGCCGAGATTCCCATCAAAGCCGACATCGCCCAGGGTAAAGGCCAGATCCGAAGCCGAGTCGTTGTCACCGACGGTGACTGTCCAGGACTCACCCCCGATATGCACCTCGGCATCATCGACCTTGCCGGTGTTGCCACCATTGACCCGGACCTTCATGCCGAAGGACAGACCGCCATCGGTGACACCGGCCCCCTTGAAGGTGACCTTGGCAAAGTGCTCGAAGTCAACCTTTGACTCATTGATGGTCGTGCCGGCGGCATTTTCCTCTTCACCGGTGAAGGTCAGGCCGAGGCCGGCGCTGCCCGACAGGGACAGCGCCGGCCCGTCGGCCATCGCCATCTCGTCCTGTGCCACCGCACTCGCGGCCATCAGGCCGAAGGCGGCAGCGGTTATGAGAACTGTTCATCTGGTTATTGGTGGGGCCGGGAAGACAGGACAAAGGCCGCTGGCTGTGTATGAGTGGTGGATGTGTGGGAGCGGACTGGTCTGGCGGATGGATGAGTTTAGTTGTGTGGGGAATGACCGATGGCTTGCAAGCCGAGAAAGGACAGATTGTGACCGGAGACATGCCGCCAGTCCGTCGACTGACCGGCGGGCCATGCACTATCTTGTGGGGGTGGATCACGGCCCTGACATTCATGATCGGACCGGGAAGGTCGCTGTTCTGGAGCAACGTGTGGAGAGGATAAGCAAAACAGGAGGGCACCCTTGATCGTTTGCGGGCGGATTTGGCACTGCGCTGTATGCTGCCAAGCACGAGACACACCTGATCTTCGCCATGATCGCCATTGTCGGCGTCAGCCTCATGTTTTTGGCTTCGTAACCGACTCATTTATCCAGACCCACTCTGTCCTTGCGATCATGCTTGCACCTGTCTTGACAAGGACCCGCCAGGCACAGATCTGGAAACTCCCCGGACGGTCTGATTGCGGATCTGGCCAAGAGGCAGAAGAAGGGGCCATCAGACTGTCTTATTGGTCCCACCGGCCCTCAGTGGCACGGCGGGACATCGGACGTATCATGTCTTGCACGAATGGGTCCGCTGCCGCCCACATGCCCTTGATCCTTCAGGGACCAACAGGAGGGTGCACATTCTTTTGGTTGCTCCAGAATGACAGGCCCGATGACCGTTCTTGGGCCATATTGGATCTGACGATGCAAAATCGAAGCCTGCGTGCGGGGTGGTGGTCAGGCCACTTTTGCACACCGCCTGACCGTCTGCTACCCTTGTGGCACGGCAACTTGGCAAGGAGACCTCATGCCTCTCGCCCGCACCGCGTTTGGTGTCATGGACGAAGACGTCCTCAAGGAGTTGTGGAACAGCTCTGAACTCCGGGATCTGCGGAAGGCCTGCGAACGGCCGAAGGCGGTCGGGGCGGACCGATCATACCGTTGTGTCCTTGCCGTTGTGGCAATCCTCGCGCTGACTGGTTGTCAGACAGCGCCGTACGAGACAGTCTGGGGATCCTTGGGTCTGACAGGGACCTGCATGACTCTGGACGAGCCGGAACGATGTTGATGGCGCGTGCACAGGCCGGTGGCTCTGAACCGAGGCTCGGCCCGTTGCTCCACCCGGTGCTTGCTGAGCGCTGGGAGTCGCGGCGTGGGCGGAGGGAGGCGAAGAGCGGGTGCATGAGGGCAGTGCCCATCCGTGCCGGTCGACCCCTTGGTGTGGACGGTGCCTTATCTGACAGGAAAGAATACCGATATTCGGTGTTCCGCTTTGCGGACTTTCACCATTGTGTTCGGAAGTGTCCAGGCGACATATCTGGATGCTCCCGCAAATCATGTGGAAAATCACAGCACCCCCAGAATGGCTGGCGGTCTGGCTTGTTTCGTCGCAAGGCCATTGTCCATCTGCATCTGTTGCGATCCGGGTGTGCGGCAGTGAACTCCTGATGGAATATCGTGTCCAGCTCCGCACGCGGGACGGGCATGCTGCGGGAACATCAGAGCCGGTACAGGCACCTTGTGCACCGGCGTCGCCCGGGCCGGATGCATTCAACACTCGATAGGGCAGGGAGGTCGAATGTCGCGGAGGGGTGGGGAATACAGGAATTTCTTGGATGCGGGTGGACTTCAAAACGTCGAGGGAGGTGGGGGTCTATGAACCTGAATATATCCCTTGAGCCGAATCCGCATGATGCCTTGCCCCCTTGCGAGGCTGGGGATCCAAGGCCAAGTGGCCCGGCTCCGCCACCCCATCACGGGCTTCCGACCGCTTCCGCCCGAACCTCCAAGAGGTTCCGTGCCTCCCGTCCACAGGCAATGGCAATGAGGTGGACAGGCTGCCCACTGTAGGTGTCGGCATAGCCCCGGGCCCGCATCTGGGTGAAGGCAGTCTCCAGGGCTGCCTCGGCAGCATCGGGGCCGGCCGCCATCTTGAATTCGAGGATGAAGACCTGATCCGCGAGCTGGACCACCAGGTCGGCGCGGCCATGGCTGGTGGCGGCCTCGGAGCGCACGTCCACCCCGATGGAACGGAAGGCCATGTGCAGGAGACTGGCATACCAGGCCTCGTAGCGCGCGAGATCGCCTGTGGCGTGCCACTGGTAGGGGATGCTGGCCAGCCATCCCTTGAGGGTCGCTGCGAAGCCAGCAAAGTCGTTGGCCGCGAGCTGGTCCCGCAGGGTCTGCCCCTCCTCCAGGGGTACTCGGCTCCGTGTATCGAGATGCGCAACCAAGCCCCGGTTGAGACTGAGCTGGACCTCCTGATTGGGATAGTCGAGCCGGTAGAGCGTGTCGAAGCCCTCCTGTCTCTCGTCGGTGATGGTCAGATACCCCGTCTGGAACAGCAATGCCTCGATGCCGATGTCATCGACATCGAACTTGGACACCAGGGACCGGTCGGCATGCCGGCCTTCCAGCGCGGCCAGACTGACCGATCGTGCCTTGAGAGTCTCGAACAGGAAGGTCGGCGAGCCGGTCTCGAACCAGTAGGGACGGAACTCGCGATTGCGCAGGAGTAACAGCACATCGAAGGGATTGTAGAGCCGCGCGTTGCCGCGCCAGCTGTAGCCATTGTACCAGGTGCGGATGGCCTCGCGGTCCAGACCCGCAAGTTCCGGGGCAAAGACGGTGTCGAGATCGGCATCGGTGTAGCCGCAGAGGGTGGCAAAGCGGGGATCGAGGCTGATGTCCTCGAGGTTGTTGAGACCCGAGAACAGGCTGACCTTGGAAAACATGCTGATGCCGGTGACAAAGACGAAGCGGACGTGCTCGGCACTGTCCTTGATGATGCCGTAGACGCCGCGCAGATAGTCGCGGTTGGCGCGGGCCAGGGCCGGATCCCCGAGGGTATCCAGGATGGGTTTGTCGTATTCGTCCACGAGGACCACCACGCGCTGGTCGGTCTGGTGATGCAGACGATCCAGGAGATTGCGCAGGCGGCGGGGGCCGGTATCGGAGGTCGGGGCGGGGGCAAGCCCGTAGGTCCGTTCAGCACTCTCCAGCTGTTCGATGATATCCCCTTCGATCGCGTCTGGCCCATCATACTTCCCGCCAAAGCTCAGGCGTACCACGGGATGGGTCACGGACCAGTCCCAGTGTGGGTGGATGGCCAGCCCCTGGAACAGGGTCTCCTGGCCCGCAAAGAGGGCCTTGATTGTG
Organism: Paracoccaceae bacterium; assembly: GCA_965215545.1. GTDB lineage: Bacteria > Pseudomonadota > Alphaproteobacteria > Rhodobacterales > Rhodobacteraceae > MPNP01. The sequence continues at coordinate 954,291 of OZ244066.1, read as the reverse complement.
TCGAGGAGCAGGCTCTTGCCGAACCGGCGGGGCCGGGAGAGGAAGTAGTGATCACCCCGCTCGATCAGCTCTTGGATCAGCGGGGTCTTGTCGACATAGTAGCTGTCGGTTTCCCGCAATCGGGCAAAGTCCTGGATGCCGATGGGCAGGCGCTGGCGGGTCATGCTGTCCTTCCTGGCTGGGTGTTGCCCTTCCGTGTCCCGAGGAGACTGTACCACAAAACGCCAGCGGGCGGCAGAGGGGTCTCGCGGATCGTACCCAGGTCTCACAGGCTACCAGAACCCGCTGGACAGATTCGCCGTCTTTATTATGAGAATTGCGCTTCCAACATGCAGAAAAGGACCCTCTGGATGCCTGACACCCTCGCGCCGATCTCCGGCCCCCGCCACGGACCTCCCGACCCTGGCTCCGGCGGCCGTGCTGCCCCCGGATCGCAACCCGGCGCTGGTCTATCTCGCCAGTCTCGCTGAAGGGCCGGGCCGGGCCACCATGCACTCGACCCTGGCGACCACGGCCCGCACCCTGGGCCATGATCTGGAGACTTGCCCGTGGGCGGCCTTGCGCTTCCAGCATGTCGCCCTGCTGCGGGCCCGCTGGCAGGACGCCCTTGCCCCGGCGACGGCCAACAAGTACCTCGCTGCTGTCCGTGGGGTGTTGCGCAAGGCCTGGCTTCTGGAGTTGATTCCCGGAGAGGACTATCACCGTGCAGTGGCGGTTCCCAGCGTCAAGGGTCAGCGTCTGCCCGCCGGTCGCGCCCTTGAGGAAGGCGAGTTGCGATCGCTCTTTGCAACCTGTGCCGATGGGACATCGGCCGGGGCCCGGGATGCCGCCGGCTTTGCCCTGATGTTCGGCTGTGGCTTGCGCCGATCCGAAACCGTGACCGTGACCTGCACGGATTATGACTCTGCGAGTGGCCAGTTGCGGATCCTCGGCAAGGGCAACAAACAGCGCACTGTCTATGCACCTGCGGGGGGTCAAGCCGCCCTCGACGCCTGGCTCGCCATCCGCGGGGATGCGGCTGGCCCGATCCTTGCACCCGTGACCAAGGGCGGCACGATCCGGGTGGGCCGCCCCATGACGGCCCAGGCGCTCATGATGCGGCTCCGGCGCCGGGCTGGCCAGGCCGGTATCGGATCCTGCTCACCCCATGATCTGCGCCGAACTTTTGTCTCCACGGCTCTCGAGGCGGGCGCGGATCTCGCCATGGTCCAGGCGCTGGCGGGGCATGCCAACCCGGCGACAACGGCCCGGTATGACCGGCGACCGGAAGTGGCCAAGCACCGGGCTGCCCAACTTGTTCATGTGCCCTTTGTCCAAAGCGATACGGAGAGATGAGGCAATCCGGCTGGCAGCGGGGTGGTGGGAGGACCAGCTTCGAGCGGGCGCAGGAGGTTGCGGATCACCGGCCCGGATCGCCACGCCTCGATCGTGTCTGAAAACAGGGATCGGTCATGCATCTCCTGGTGCCGGTGCGGGCGATGCAGGTCAAGTCCAGCAGCGTCATGATGGTGAGCGACGTCCCATCGCCCTGACCCCGGACTCGCATCCTGATCGTTGCGGACCTCTCACCCGGATCGCCGCTCCCCGTCCCCGGGGGCGTGGCAGGCTCATGTCCTCCGAATGCTGTGCCTCTCCCGGCCATGAATCCTGCATGACCACAGGACACCACGATCATGGTGCCGGTCAATCGCGCGGGAGTCCCATGGCAGATGCCATGGGGACAGGCGGTCAGTTGAAGCTCAATTCGACCTTGTACTGACCGTTCTCGTGGGCCCCGAAAATGCTGTCGATGTCCGGGTGATCGACTGGCAGTCCGGACTTGTCGAGTTCGAGATTCTGTTCCGACACATAGGCGATGTAGTAACCCTCATCATTCTCGGCGAAGAGTGAATAGTAGGGCTGCTCCTTCTTTGGCCGGATCTGTTCCGGCATCGAAAGCCAGAATTCCTCGGTGTTGGAAAATTCCGGATCAATGTCGAAGATCACGCCGCGAAACGGGTTCCAGCGATGTTTGACAACCTGCCCAAGACCGTACTTCGCTGACGTGAAGACCTGATTGACCCGCTGATCCCTGTCGCTCCTTGCATCTGTCATCGTGTGTATCCCGGATTCGCTTGCCATCGTTTCCGGAGCTTCATACCCGGCCTGCGGTTCAGGGTCTAGGAACGGTCATCCTCCCTGATCATTTACAGACCGGGCGTTGCACTCCTGCAGCCTTGTATCTGACAATTCATGTGGGAGATTTCAATGCCCGGGTCGCAATGCCGCTCCCGTCACGTTGTTTTCCCGAACGACCGGCGAACACCAGTCGAGCCGTCCCGATTGCCGCTTCCGTATGGGGGGCCGTGTGCAAAGGCAGATCAAGGACCCGGGCGCGGATTGCCGTCCAGACAGGGTTTCTGGCCCCACCGCCGGCCGTGAAGATCGTCTGTGGCCTGTCGCCTCCACGCTCCCGAATCACAGCGTAGCAGCGAGTTTCGATGGTAGCCATGCCTTCCATCATTCCCTGCAGGAAGACGACATCATTCCGGGGCCTCGGTGTCAGTCGGGGCTGGAATGTCGGATCATTGACCGGGAACCGTTCACCGGGGGTGACCAGGGGGTAGTAGTCAAGACCCGTGGGGCTGGAGGGGTCGATTTCGGAACACAGCTGCATGATCTCGTCGATGGTGAAGAAGGATTCGAGGACACCGCCACCGGTATTGGATGCGCCTCCGGTGAGCCAGACCGTCCCGAGGCGGTGGGAGTAGAGGCCAAGATCGGGATGCTCCACCCGTCGGGTCGAGACGGCCTTGACGGCCAGGGTTGTGCCGAGCGATGTGACGGCAATGCCCGGTTCGGGATCCGTGCAGGCCAGGAAAGCGGCAACGCTGTCGGTTGTGCCCGCATGCACCATGACGGATCGGGGCAGACCCAACCGCTTGGCAAGTGCTGGCCGGATAGGCGCAATCCTGGCACCGGCATCATGGACCCGGGGGAAGAGAGGCATGGCAATGCCGGTTTCAGCCAACCAGTCCGGCCATTGACACGTCACCGGATCAACGCCGGTTTTCAGGGCGTTGTTGACATCGGACTGCCCGCCAACACCCGTCAGTTTGGCCAGAATGTAATCGGCCTGATGCAGAAGGTGTGATGCCCGCCCCTCACAATCCTCATGCCAGAGCCGCAGGGCCCGGGCCAGGGCCGATGCCGACCCACGGGTGATATGATGCTCGGGAGCACTGCGGGCGATGATGGCGGCCTCCTGATCAAAACCGCGCGAATTGTACATCAGGGCTCGGGTCACAGGCTGGAGATTGGCATCGGTCAGGACCATTGTGCCGGATGTCCCATCAACGGCAATGCCCACAATCGCCTCGGGGTCCAGCCCCTGATTGCGGAGGGTCGTGAGATGCGATGCAAGACAGTCGAGGACACGCTCCCACCAGAGTGTGGCATCAATCCTGTCGCGGTCCTGGGGGGCATGGGCCCTGCGGGCCATGCTGAGCGGTGCACCGGTCTCGTCAATCACGGCCGTCCGGATGCCGGATGTGCCCACATCCACACCGAGGGCCAGTGTCATTGTCGCGATGCCATTGTCTGCCGGTATTTCTCGGCATCCCAGTCCAGCAGTGCCGCTTCGGCAGCTGCACCGAGCGACTCGGTGGTCCAGTCCGGGGGCAGCCGCACCATGAGATCGGCCAGACAGTCAAGCATCGCAATCTCAGCGGGTGTCGCATCGTCGTGGATGAGGATCCCCTCGCCGGGTGCGATCAGAACCGGTGGCGTCCCCGGGCTTGTGTCCATTGGCAAGGCCGGTCCCAGAAAGACCACATGGTCGGGATAGTAGCTTCCGGACAGAAGGCGGGATGTCGTTGCTTCATCCTGGGCCAGCCAACTGTGTCGCGACCAGGCGTAGCCAGATCTGGGTCGCCGTTCCGGCAGGCTCCAGGCCATGGTCCGGGCTGGCATGGACAGCCGTCGTTCCACCGCATCGATCAGGGTCGTGACTTCATCAATGCTGTCGGCACAGCAGATCAGGCCATGATTGTGCAGAATGAAGATCTGTGTTCCCGCCTCCCGGCGCTCGAGGATGGCCCGGGTCAGATCAGGACCGGGTTGCCGGTAGGGCACCTCGACATACGGGAGCCCGGCAAGTTTGGCAGCAAGGCAGCTCCGGCCTTGGGGACTGATGGCATGGACCAGCGTTGCGATGGAGTGGGTGTGGATGACATAGATCCACCCAAGCATTGCATGGAAGGATGTCTCGATCGAGGGCCGCAGGCCTCCCTGCATGGCCGAGGATGCCCCTGGAGCGGTCTCTCCGCGCTCTGGACGGATGTCAGCCAGCGCAACCTCGACAAAGATGCTGCCTGACAGGGCATCGGCCAGATGGGTTCCCGACGCCTTGATCCACATCCCTGCCTCATCCTTGACGGAGGTGTTGCCTCCGGCTCCCTGGACCTGCAGCGGATCTTTGCCAAGCCGGGCCGAGAGAGCGAGGAATGCCGGACTGAGGAGGGGCGATGTCACCAGCGTAGCATATCGATCGCGTAGGTCGGCAGGGGCACCTCCCGCTTTTCACAGAGAGCCCCCAATGCCTGGTGGCGGTCAGCAGCGTCCAGCATCTCCCTGCACAGGCCACCAAAGACGAGGAGAGAGTCCCAGCCAACCGCATCGGCACCGGCGATGTCATGGTCTGGACTGTCGCCCACCATCAACACGCGTTCGGGTGGGACTTGCAGGACATCCCCGAGTGCCCCAAAGACCTGTGGGTGGGGCTTGCCATAATAGACGACAGTCCCACCCATATGCTCAAAGGACCGGGCGAGTGTCCCCGGCGACAGCACGGTCCGTCCACCGCCGCGCGGTGCGACATGGTCAGGATTTGAACAATAGACAGTCAGATCTCGTGTGTTGATCTCCGTCAAGACCGGACGCCACTCTGCGAGGGTGGCATCATCCGGCACGCCCATCAGGAGGACAGCCTGGACCGCATTGAGATCGGCATCGATGACAACATCAAGTCCGGACGCCCACTCAGATGCATCACCGGGTTGACCCTCAATGACATAAAAGTGCCGATGGGGCACCCGCTGTTCCTGCAGATCATGCCACAGGGCTTCACCGGCCGTCATGACCGCCGAGAACAGGTCCGGAGCAAAGCCGATCTCGGTCATCCGGGCGACATTTGGCGCATTGCGCTTGCCCGAATTGGACAGAACGGCAAGGCGGTAACCGTCCGCGGTGATCCCATTCAGGGCGGCGATTACCCCGGGATAGGGACGGCTGCCGTCGTGGAGAACGCCCCATTGATCCAGGACGATCACATCGTACCGGTCGGCGATGTCCTTCAGCGATTGAATGTCAGTGGTCACCGATGTCACTCATTGCCATTGATCCCCGGGTCTGTCACGACCCATCTGCCCTGCTTTGGGCCCAGTGATCCTTCCTACAGGAATCGGTACTTTTTGCGTTGCTGTCAATAAAATTTAATTTGACGGCGGCGGGAGCAAAGCCGAGCATGGTCCCTGGTGAATCAGGATGGCGAGATGGTGAACGGCCACGATAAACAACTGGTTTCCGTCACGGTCCTGGTTGTCGAGGATGATGCCTCCCAGCGGGACAGCCTGGCGGGGCTCCTGCTTGCCAACCCGGAGCTGGACGATCATCGGATCGAGCGGATCGAGACAGCATCCAACCTTGAACAGGCCCTTGACACCGTGCAGGAGACCATGCCTGACCTGGTGATCCTCGATGATTACATGCCATTGCGGCCCGGCGAGCCGTCCGGCTACCTGGCCGAGGAATCCTGTCGCAGGTTGCGAAAACTGGATGCGGGGATCCCGATCATCATCCTGACCGGCAAGTACAGGCAGGCACCGAAGGGTGAGGAGAATCTCGTCAAACTGGGTCTGGCCAACCACTACCAGCGCAAGCCCGTGAAACACTACGAGACCTTCCTCAATCGCATCAACTACGAGCTTCGGGTCCGCGAGTCCTCGAACCACGCCCGATATAAATTCGGTCCCTGGATCTACTATGCGGACAGCAAGCAGTACGAGTACAACCTGCGTAGCAGGTCGGGTGCCATGAAGCACACCCTCGATCCGATGAAGTCCAAGATCATCGGTTGCCTGTACCAGCGTCGGGGCCAGCCGATCTCCGCCGGCGAACTGATGATCGAGATCTGGGGCGATGACAGCCGGGACAACTCCCATAAACTCAATGTCCACCTCTCGGAAATCCGCAAGAAACTTCGACTCATCGAGGAAGACTACCATGAGCCGGTGTGTCGGGATGAGAGTGGCATCCGACTGAATTTCTCGTGCGGGCGGTGATGATGCCATGACAGCAGGACTGCAGCCATCCACGGATGAGACCTCGCCATTCCCCCTCGAGAAGCTGACAGCCCTGATCATCGAGGACAACAGTGATCAACGGCGTATGCTGTGCGACATGATCATGAAGACCGATGCCTTCTCGGGCTTCTGTTTCACCAAGGTCCACGAGGCATCAAATTACGAGCAGGTCATGGACCGGCTTGAAACCGATGACACATTCGGCCTCATCCTGCTCGACTGCGACTTCCCGAAATCACCCGGCCAACGACCCGAACGGCTTGGCAAGGAACTTTGTCGGGTGCTTCTCGAGGAGCATGTGAACTGTCCCGTGATCGCGATTAGCGGTGTGGCGACGGATGATGAGGACGAAGATGATTTCCTCATCATCGGCGCAACCGACTACATGCGCAAACCCCTGTCGCCCCGCGTTCTCCTGACCCGGATCCAGAAGCGACTGGTCGAGTTCAGGGATCAGCCGAAGGTCGAGTACAAGATCGGTCAGTGGACCTACAGTCCGGGCAAGCAACAGATTCTGCACGATGGCCGGGTGCATGACAAACTCACCCGTGCCGAGTCAGCCATCCTGCACATACTCTGCCGCATGCGGGGGACAGTGGTGCCGCGGCGCGACCTGCTGATGGTCCTGAACCATGCCCCCAACAGCACAACCCATACCCTGGCCACCCACGTCTACCGGCTGCGCCAGAAACTCGAGGTCGAACCCAGCAATCCCCAGTACATCGTTACCGGAAAGAACGGTCTTGTCCTGAAGGACTGACGCTTTCCCGCCGAACGGGCTGATCAGGGATTTATGTCAGGGAGAAACAGACACCCGCGGTGGATTTATACCCACACGATCTGCCTTTATTCCTTGCGAATCCGGGCGATCAAGTGGGCTAGCCAGCGATGGATTTGCCCTCCAGAAGACATGGGTGGTATGCCAGCCGAAATGTCCCCACGCATCCGCCTTTGCTCCGCTTTCGCGTAGTCAGCATGACGGGCCGGATCGATTGGCTTCATCCAAACGACCTTGTTGTTACGAATGCAGTAATGACTGCCGCAACCGGAATTGGCCCAGACCGACCCGCCCGTTGGCCCGGCAATGGACACGGTCTTGCCATCAAAGTGGACATGCCACCGGCTGGGATGGATTGTCAGGACTGTTAGGTCCCCGCAGCCACATGGACATCGCAGGTTGATCGTTCGATGCTTGGGACTGATCCAGATCTGCCCGGCCTTGACCTCATCGAAGGCAGGCAGAGTGTCGACAAAAACAGGCTTCAGTATCACGGATTCTCATCGTTGCCCGGAGTCCACCTGACGCGTGCCTTCTCCAGCCGGAACTTGTGCAGGAAGGACGGCGTGTCCTTCACATACTGCCCGGTTCGCCGCCGCCATTCCATCACTGCCAGAGCCGCCGCCAGAGCATTTGCTTCCGGCAGCTGTATGTTCCGATAACCTAGGCGCTCGCCTGTGATTTGTGCGTTGGGAATGGCTAACTGCCATTCGATTGAGCCCGGCTCGTAGAAACTGGTGGTCACGGCACCACAGATCTGATCATGGTCCAGAGCAAGACTGATCCCCGAGTCAATAAATGGTACCCTGGTCTGCGAGAGAGCCGTGTAGACATCGTCCTGCCGTTGGGCATTCTCTTGTTGATTCTGGTCGATGCTCACGAAGGCAAAATCGATTGAGTTCTCTTCCAAGAAGGCGGTGAAATCCGCTGTATTGCCCACCTGCATGTCGTGCGGACAGATGCCATCCCGGAGGGCGGCATATTTGTTATGGTAGTAGTCCACCTTCTTTGTCGGGCTGTTGTGTCGTGAGTCTATCTCGTCTTGCGTGGGAGCGCCCGGGGCGCGCATGAAGTTGTGCCAATCCATTTCGTCGTCGTCACAGAGATGGATCGTTGTTACAGGTGTCTTCGCCAGAAGGTCCAAAATGTAGCTCCCTGTGCCACCGAGTCCGATAAGAGCAATGCTCTGGTTACGAACTTGTTCCTGCATTGGTCTAATACCCGCTCGCTCCTCAAAAGTGTTCGGGATCCTCAAGACGTCGTGAGTCAGCGGAAGGCGATCTTCTCGCTCATGTGCCTTTACGGCACCAATGATTTGCTTGGCATAGCGGTGAAGAAGATGCCAAACAGTTGGGTCGTCTTCTGGATCTGCTGGCCCGCCACGCCGAATGGAAATGTCCACCCAAGGTGCGCCGTCAGGAGCAGTCGCAATCGGATTGAACGGCTGACCGTTTGCCTGATACACACACAGAGCCACACCGGGAGGAAGCCCAAGGCGCACCGTATGGGCGGCACCACCTATTGCATCCGTTGGGACACCATTTGCGGGATCGAAAGATTTTTTGATCGTGCAATGACCGACCCTCTGGTGTTCCAACAGGCAAGGCACCTCTTCAAGGATGACACAGCTCGATTTCTCCGTGACCCGAAATCCTTCCTGACTGGAAAACGCAAACAACTTATCCTTATGAGACATGCTCGGGGTCCACTGCGAAGCTTGTTCCATCATGGACCGCGACTGTTTTACCGGGCATCAGCACGCCATCCTTCCCATCGGCGGCGTTTTCATAATCAATGCCCGGTGTTCCCAAGATGTGTTTGTTCTCTGACCGGTGGATTTCGTTCCATATGGTGACAATCTCATCATAGGTCACGCAAGGTCCGGGTACTTTCCACCCCTTCCCGCTCACATAGATCTGCGGCAATTTTTCTCCTGATGACATGATTGTCTCCTTTTGTTGATCAGATCAAAGGTGGAAGTCGGTGTCTTCCGTTTCAAGAGTTGCGCTACGGCCAGCGGGCCAGGAGCGATGACCTATGCGCTTGTTTACCATTCAAGACTGGAAATTTCATAAGGGATTAGTAAATCAGAAATTGCATGCCCCGATGGAGTCAGAGCCAATGGATGAACTGACAGTTGAAAATTTCCGATGCTTTGGTGCGGAGCAATCCGCCCGGCTGGCTCCCCTGACATTGCTTGTTGGCGAAAACAGCACCGGTAAAACATCATTCATGGCATTAGCAAGCATCCTGTGGGAAGCGGTCTATGGAGGCAACCATCTTCCTGAATTCAAGCGCCTTAACTTCGATCTTGGCACATTCCAGGACATCGTTCATGAGGGTAGCGATGGTCCGGGAAAAGAATTCTCCGGCGGCTTCGGGATCAAGGATTGGACATGCAGGGTGACGTTCCAAAGGAGAATATCCAGACCGGAAGTCATCAGGCTTCATATAATGAATTCTACAGGATCAGTGACATGGAATCGTGATTTGCGGGGCTGGACCACGGTCCATGCTAGGACCGGCGACAAAGACTGGCATACTTCGTATGCAGATGATGCAAGCCCTGGTGCAGAAATCCGACAGGAGTTCTACACTCAGCGGCGCTGGGGACTGCTTTCAATCTACGATGAACTGGACAAGATGCGGCCAGTTTCGGGTGATTCTGAAATTACAGAGGAGGAAAAAAATGTAATCAGTACACTGGCGCTCTTTCCATATAATACGGCCATTGATACGGCCATTGATATCAAGAAGATTTTTTCGGATCCGATGGCGATGCCCCCCATACGCTCGCGTCCTGAACGAAACTATGATCGGGGGTATTCTTCTCCTAACCCTGTAATGGAAAGGATTCCTCAGTATCTGGCTGGCCTTCGTTCGGACCCAGACCGCAAGAAGCAGTGGAAGGCCATGAAGCAGGCTCTGGATACCAATGGCAGAGAGACCGGATTGTTCGAAGAAATCGATATCCGCCTTCTGGGTGAGGACTCGGACAGCGATCCATTCCAACTGCAATTCAGGGTTCATGATGGAAATGGAGGGTCGTCATTACGCAACATTGTCGATGTGGGCTATGGTGTGAGTCAGTTCCTGCCCGTGATTGTTGAGCTGATTGAGGGCAACCACCCGCTTTTGCTCTTGCAGCAACCGGAGGTCCATCTTCATCCCCGTGCGCAGGCAGGGCTAGGCTCGATCCTGTGCACCATTGCAGATCAGAACAGGCAGATCCTGGTCGAAACACACAGCGATTACCTCATTGACAGAGTGTGCAGGGAGGTGCGGAACCAAGAGAAGACTCAGTTGAAACCCGAGGACGTTTCAATCCTGTATTTTGAGCGTGCAGGGCCGGGTGTCGAGATCCACAACCTCCGCATCGACGGGGAAGGAAACATTTGTGGGGCTCCACCAAGCTATCGACAGTTCTTCATGGAGGAAATTGATAGGAACTTGGGTTTTACTTGAGATGTGCGGGATTGTGGATGCGAGTGTCGCTGGGGATGTTTTTGGCGATCCCAAAAACCCATTTGAGACTGCAAAGAAGTTTCGGGAACATGTGACAAGAGGGAAGATGAAGCTTGTTGTTGCCGGATGTCTTGGAAAGGAGACCGACAAAGTCAACAAGGCTAAGGAATGGTTTCGGCAAGCCAGGCTTAGTGGCTATCTGCTTCGAGTGAGTTCCCAAAGAGTCGCTACTGAAACGAAGCGGCTTGCTGCATCGAAGGTATCATTGGGTCTAAAATCCGATGATCCCCATGTGCTGGCATTGGCCAAGGTCAGCGGGGCCCGCTTGCTCTATACAAACGACAAGGACCTGAAGGATGACTTCAAGAATTTAGGTGTTCTCAAACCAAAAGGAAAAATCTACAGAGATCCGCCAGACGGGACAGGGAAATTTTCCCATGTCCACCGAAATCTTCTGCGGGGCACTGTTTGTCCCAGATGATAAACTGGCCCATTGATATGGATTGACCCGGGGTCACCCGCTCTTGTGGGCAATCTCTGCAACCCTTTCCCCATCGGTCCATTTGAATCCAAGATCATCGTGTCCGCCCTCGTCATGGACGGTGTGCGCACGATCGCGGGACGGCATGTCACCGACTGCCGACAGTCTCCCTGCGGCGGGGATCATGGCGCTGTCTTGTGCGGGGTCATGACTCCTCGGTTGACCGGTGTTGGTTGGCGAAGTCGCCGGGTGGGCAGGACTCGCCACGACCCGACCGATAGGATCGTCATGCCGGGCTCGTGTCAAGCCCATGGTATCTTTCGGGCATAACCCGGCTGATCATGGTGCCATGCCCGTCATGCCGGAGTCGCCCGAACGCCGGGTCGGGCGGGATCAAGGGTTTCAATCGCCCCCGACTCATTGATGCTCCCTTCAATGGATCCGAACCCGACAGCGGCAGTGCAGGATCCGTGTTGGTTTCAGGGCGTTGCAAGTACGGTCTCAAGAGCGGCACCGATGGCAAGGAGTGTCATCTCTTCGGCATTGCGGCCCCAGAGCATCAGGCCGGTGGAGGGCGTGCCGGTCGGGAGGGTCAGGGCCGGAATATCCATCAGATTGGCAATCCGGGTGTTGCGGAGGGCGTGGAGATTGCGTTCCGTGTAGTAGTCCGGGTCGGACAGGAGACGCTGGATTGCCGGCGGCATGATCGGGCAGGTGGGCAGGAGGACGCCGTCATAGCCCTGTGTTGCCTGACGATACTCCCGGCGCCGTTCCCCCAGTTCAGCAAGGGCATTGATGTACGCATGGGCCGCAACGTTGCGGCCGGCCAGGAAACGATCGCGGACACCGGCAAAAACGCAATCCCATCGGTCACCGACAGCTTCGGCATGGGCTGCATAGGCTTCCGTGCAGAAGAGGACCGGTGCAAGCTGCAATGTCGGGCCGAGGCAGGCAAGAGGTGATTCGATGACCCGGGCTCCAGCGCGCCGGAGCCTTGCCAAGGCCTCATTGAAGGCCTCCTGGGGACCGTCGTCGACGGGTTCAAGATCATCGGACAATGGGACAAGGAAGACCATGTCACGCACCCGACGGTCTGGCAGCGGACCAACCCGTCCCGAAGTCAGGACCGCAAGGAGTGCAGCTGCATCCTCGACAGACCGGCAAATGGGTCCGATGGTGTCGAAACTCGGGCAGAGAGGCAGCGTGCCCCTTGTGTCAATCCGGCCGAGGCTGGTCTTGAATCCGACAAGATCATTCCAGGCGGCAGGAATGCGCACCGAGCCACCGGTGTCGGTGCCGATTGCTGCGGCCGTGAGGCCATGGGCAACCGATGCGGCGGCTCCCGATGACGAACCGCCGGCCACGCAGTCCGGATCATTGATACAGCCGGGTGTGGCCGTCACGGGATTGAGTCCCAAACCGGAAAACGCCAGTTCCGACATGTGTGTCTTGCCCAGACAGACCATGCCAGCCTGCCCGGCCAGTGCCAGCGCAATGGCATCGTTCGGCGCGATTCTGCCCTTGTAGATGGCCGACCCCCCTTCGGTTGGCACCGCCCGCACATCAAAGAGGTCCTTCCAGGTGATCGGGACACCATCAAGGAGTGTGGTCCGCTGCCCCGCCGCCTGGCGTTGCCTGGCCCGTCCGGCTTCGCTGGTGGCCCGCGCATCTGTGACGACAGTATAGATGCTCGCCTGGTGCGGGCTGTTCCTGATGGCATCAAGATAGGCCCCGGCAAGGCGCACGGGATCGATGTCTCCCGCTGCCAGGCCCCGACCGAGTTCACAGGCTGTCATGCGCAACCAGGTTTCCGACATCAATTCCATCCCCCGCGATTCCCCCCGTGGGCCGGGACGGGCTTGTCGTTTGCATTTTGACGATTGTCCAGCATCTTCAGGTCATGCAGACGGTTTTGGATATTGGCATCGTCGGTGGAGGCCTGGTGGGGCAACTCCTGGCCCTGGCCCTGGCCAGGCGGGACTTCCGGGTCATGGTCTTCGACCGCAATCCGGAATGGGACGCTGCCCGTTCAGGGCGCTCCTTCGCCCTGTCCCTTGCTGCCTGTCGGCTTCTGCGCGCACTCGGCCTGGCTGACGTTCTCGACAGGCATGGCCAGCCCATCAGCGGTGTTCGCATCAGTGAGGCCCCAGGTGCCCACGCTCCCCGCAAGAATGCGCTCCACCTTGACCCCGGGGAAATCGGTGCGGACACATTCGGTTGCCTTCTCAACGAACATCCGCTGCAGGTTGCCATCCACGAGGCCATCGGGGACCTTGACCGGCCGACTGTCAGGCATGCATGTCCCATCGTTGCCCTGCACAGCCATTCCGGCCTTTGCCATTGCGAGGATGGCCGGGGCCAACGCCACACTGCCCACGCCCTGGCCGTGTGTGATGGCCAGGCCGGGATCCTGGACGATTGCGGGGTGACCTACAGCGGCAGAGACTACCGTCAATCCGCTGTGGTAGCCACGCTCACCCATACCCGGGACCACCGTGGTCTCATGCAGCAGGTCTTCCTGCCCACCGGGCCGCTCGCCCTCCTGCCATTGCCGCACAACCGGACAGCCATGGTCCTGACAACGGAACACGATGCGGCCAGGATGCTTGTCCAACAGGATGGCGAGACAGTCATCAACACCCTGCAGACGATGGTCGGGGACTCGCTCGGATCCATCACCGCCCTCGACCATCTCGCCCACTGGCCTCTCTCCCTCTCGGTCGCCAACCGTCTGGCAGGCGATCGGTTCGCACTGGTCGGCGATGCGGCCCGGCGCATCCATCCCCTTGCCGGACAGGGCCTGAATCTCGGTCTGCGCGATGTCGCGACACTGGAAGATGTCCTCGTGCAGGCAAGGTTCCGGGGTGAGGACATCGGCCTGGTCCTGGATCGCTACCAGAAACTGCGTCGTGCGGATGGTGTGGCCTATGCGATGGCCACGGATGCAATCAATCACATCTATTCCACCAGCAGTTCCGCCCTGGGGTTGCTGCGGACCCTGGGCATCGCCATGATCACCCATGTTCCCCCCATCCGCAGGACCCTGTTGCAGGAAGCCGCTGGCCTCACCGGCGATCTCCCCACCCTCATGCGCTGAGACGATCGGGTTGTCCACATCACCCGAGACCACCGCGTACCCGGGTGACAATTGATGCCGGGATCCCTGCCGCCTGCGCCGCCATCGGGTGGGGTGCAGGCTTGCTCGATGGCAACGCAGCCCCTGGAGCCCGGGTTCCGGACAGGTTCGCCATCGATGGGCTCCACCGCCACCCCATGGCGGGATGGGACCCCCATCAGTCACACGCATACGAACAGGTTGCAACGGTTCACCAGCGGGGATGAGGGTGGTATCGCCGTCGAGAGCAGCGGAGGTGGTCCCGGTTCTTTCGATGGCGGTGTGGGTGTGGGAGTGGGTGCTGTACCGGATTCCCGTGCCTTGCCCGCGGTGGCATCATGGAACGCCTCGAATCCCGCAAGGAGCGAGCGGGACCGTCCATCTCCCGCTCCGCATCGCACGCGCCGTTTCAGCCAGACCGAAAAGCGACAGGTTCGGACCGGGGATCGGTGTGGCGAGAGCGGTGGCGGCGTCCAGACGGTCGACGTCGGCAAACCGGTCGGGGCCGATGATGTCGGGGAGCGAGATTGCCAGCCCCGGAGGCACCGTTGTATCCGGCTCCTTGTGCGGTGTCTGGGTTCCGGGAGATCGTGGCGCCCTTCAGTGCCGCGTGCATCCCCAGAAAGGGAACGGGATCACCATTCGGAGTGGCGGCGTCATCGCATGTGATGATCAAGGAGAGAGCGGTGTCATGTCGCAGGGCCTGCACGCCGGGGTGATTGCTGTGACTGTGAACTCGACACCAGAAAGGGCGTCGAACCAGGATTGACCTGACCGTTTCCCTGTTCCCGGTCGCGGATACGGGGCTTTCCGGGGTGGTGCGGCGGTTGACGTGCCAAGGCGGATATCAAGCTTGCCCCACTGCCGCTCTGAAGTGCAACAGCCGGCCCGATCTGCCCCCACCAGATTTGCGCGCAGGGCCTGAAGATTGCGATGGCCGCATGCAGGAAGGGCCGCCGCCGGGTCCATGAGTCCCGGATTCTGCAGGGGTTCGTCCATTGCGCCATCGGGTGCGACCCGTACTGGCCCCGAGACATGCCGCGCCCTGCCTCGGGTCAGGCCTGCCCAGCGGGACTGCCGGACCGGAGATGGAATCGAACAACAGTCCACCGGCGGGCTTCCGGATCAGGATTTGCAAGGAAGCCGGATTTGTCCGCCCGTTGGTTGCGGACGCTTCACGGATCACTCGATGGAACGGGCCTCCTCGGCAAGCATGATGGGGATGCCATCCCGGATGGGGTAGGCCAGATGGGCGGATCTTGAAACAAGTTCCTGACGATCGGCATCGTATTCCAGGGGTCCGTGGGTGACCGGACAGACAAGCAGTTCGAGCATGCGTGGATCGAACGGGTGAGGCCGGGACGGGTCGTTGGATCTGCGGGTCATGGCATCTGTCGGGTTGCGGACGGGGGGATCAGGTAAAGACGAGGGATGAAAGGCGCCGGCGGCCACGCAGGACCGAAGGGTTGTCGGGGGGCAGTGAGTCAAAGATACGCAGGAGCTGGCTGCGGGCGGCCCCATCATTCCACTCGCCATCGCGCCGGAAGAGTTCAAGGAGTTCATCGACCGCATCGTCAGTGTGACCACTGGCATGGAGGGCGATGGCCAGGTCAAAGCGATGCTGGTGGTTGTCCGGGTCGGCATCGAGGCTGCTCCGAAGCTGGTCGACGGGTCCGGCGGCCTGGGCCTGTCTGGCCAGATCGAGACGGGCGCGGACTTTC
This sequence comes from Paracoccaceae bacterium, assembly GCA_965215545.1. Lineage (GTDB taxonomy): Bacteria > Pseudomonadota > Alphaproteobacteria > Rhodobacterales > Rhodobacteraceae > MPNP01. The sequence goes on along the minus strand of OZ244066.1, from coordinate 938,390 downwards.
TGGATCGGATCCGAGTCCCTGATGGAGGCGGGGGCGGCCTCCAGCATCGCCTCGGCGTTCTCGATGTCGTCAAGCTGGATCCGGCATTGAATCATGCCGGCATAGGCCCGGCTCTCTTCGGGAGTCTCGGTCAGACAGGCACCAAAGATCTGCATGGCATCCATGACGGCCCCATCGGCGAGCAGGGCTTCAGCGGCATCAAGGGGATCAGAGTCGTCCTCGCCGACAGTCTTGGCGAGGATCGAACGGATGAAGTCCCTGAGCTCGCTTTCCGTTTTGGCTCCCATGAACCCATCGATGGGACGGCCGGCATGGAAGGCAAAGATGGCCGGGATCGACTGGATCCCCATCTGGGCCGCCAGGGAGCGATTCGCATCGATATCGTACTTGTAGCAGAGGATCCTGCCCTTTTGGGCGTTGACAACCTTTTCAAGCACGGGACCCAGCGTCTTGCAGGGCCCGCACCATGATGCGGTGAAATACACCAGGACGGGCTGGGTCTCGCTGGCCGCGATCACGTCCTGGGCAAAGCTGGACTGGTCCGACGCGCGAAAGGAGGGCGTCGAGTCAGCAGTGGTGCCGAGCATAATGGGTCTCCCAGACAGATTCCGGTTCCCTATATGGTCCTGATTGGCGCAAACTCCAAGGGGAGAATGACGGTCATGGGACCAGATCGGGCCATGCCAGTCCTGTCAGATCAAACCGGGCGAGCACCGGAACATGGTCGGAAGGGCGTGGCCAACCCCGGGCATCGCGGATGATCGCACTGTCCGTGGAATGGTCCTTGAGGTCCTGACTGGCCCAGATGTGGTCCAGTCGACGGCCGCGATCGGAAGCCTGCCAATCCCGGGCCCGGTAGGACCACCAGGAATAGAGTTTCCCCTCGGGGTTGTGGCGGCGGGTGATGTCCGTCCAGCCGCCAGCCGCCATGATGGCCATCAAGGTCTCCGTTTCCCGGGGCGTGTGACTGACGACGGTCAGCAGTTGGCGGTGGGACCAGACGTCATCAGGGGCCGGGGCGACATTGAGATCGCCGACCAGAATGGTCCTGCGTGGCGGATTCTCCGTTGTCCAGCGCTGCAAACCATCAAGATAGGCCAGTTTGTCAGCGAACTTTTCACTGGTTTCGGGGTCGGCGATGTAGCCCCCGGCGGGAACGTAGAAGTTCTCGATGGTGATCCCGTTGGCCAGGCGACAGGCGATGTGCCGGGCCTCATCCTTGCCGTGGATGCATCGCTCGGCAATGGGTTCAAGGGGCAGTTTCGAGAGGATCATCACCCCATTGTAGCCTTTCTGGCCACGAATGGCATGATGGGGCCATCCGGCCTCGGCAAACCCTGACACGTTGACCTGGTCGGCCGGGGATTTGATCTCCTGGAGGCACAGCACATCCGGATCAGTGTCGCGCAGGAAGCGCTGGACCAGAGACTCCCGCAGCCGGACGGAGTTGATGTTCCACGTGGCGATCGAAAACCGTGCCTCGTTACCCATGGGCACGTTCCTGTCCGGCTTCCCCATCCGTGGCCTTGATGACGTACCCATGGTCCCCATGGACGATGACTGCCGGGTTGGAGGGATCGGTCTCGATCTTCTGGCGCAGCTGATAGATGTGCGTATCAATGGTGCTCGTGGTGGTGTTCGGGGCATAGCCCCAGACCTTGGCAAGGAGGTCCTGCCGATTCAGCGGGATCCCCCGGGCATTCAACAGACAGACCAGCAACCGCAGTTGCATGTTGGTGATGGGATGGATTGTCCCGTCCGGGTGGGCAATGTGCATCGTGGCCGGGATCACCTCGACTGGGCCAATTCGGAAGGGTGTCTCGTGCCGGTAGTGCTGCTCGGTGATGACGGCATGCATCGCTGCAAGGAGGTCACTGCCGGCAAAGGGCTTGGTCAGGATCTCGACATGCCCGCAAGACTCAACCGCCGCCGCCAGATCATCCCTTTCCGTGCTGTTGGCGAGGATCACGATCGGAATGGCCGTCCGACCGGTGGCGGTGACTGTCCTGCTGATCCGATTGATGGCGTTCGGGATATCCGTTGACAGGAGAGCCATGGCGGCCTCACCGAGATCCTCATCGGTTGGCTGCCCGGCATCGGCAAAAGCCAGCATGCGATGGTTCCTGGTGGATGCAAGGAAGCACGACAGGGCCGTTCGGCGGATCTCATCCTGCTCAACCAGCAATGTCGTGATCATCCCCATATCCCCGCAAAAGCCACCAATATCCTTGATTCTGCGACCCCTTCTCCCCGGTCTTCAGCGCCCAGAAACCCTGATTGTGGACCCTGGATATCTGCAGATTGGCGCCGACCCGTTTCCTGTGATATATTGGAAAAAAACGCGGGACCGGTCAAGACGTCCCCGACAACAGTGAGGCAGGGTATGGAGTCCCCGGAACGTCTGGCAAGATTGCCGGGCTATACGTTTGACAGGTTGCGGAGTCTGCTGGGAGATCTTCCCCCGGGTGGCGACGTGATCGATCTCTCGATCGGTGAGCCCCGCCAGGCCTTCCCGCGCTGGATCTTTGCTGATCTGCCCCAGCATCTGGATGCCTTTGGCCGCTATCCCAAGCACTTTGGAACGCCGGAATTGCGGGGCGCGATCGGGACCTGGATCAGCCGGCGTTACGGCGTCGGGCTTGATGCTGATGACAACATCATCGTCTGCAACGGATCCCGTGAGGGGCTGTTCAGCGCCTGCATGGCCCTCTGTCCGGAACGACGACGGGGCGCACCTCCCCTGGCCCTGATGCCCAATCCGTTCTATCAGGTCTATGCCGGTGCAGCCCTGTCTGCCGGTGCAGCCCCGCATTTTGTTCCTGCCACCCGCTCGACCGGCTATCTGCCCCGCTATGACGCTCTGGGTGAGGATATTCTCAAGCAGACGGCCATTGTCTTTGTCTGTTCGCCCTCCAACCCCCAGGGATCCGTGGCCTCGAGGCGCTATCTCGAGGATCTCCTCGCACTGGCCCGGACCTACGATTTTCTCGTGATCACCGATGAATGCTATTCGGAAGTCTACCGCCATGATCCCCCGACGAGCATGCTGGAAGTCGCCGCCCGGATGGATCACGGCTTTGAGCATGCCGTGGTGCTCAATTCACTCTCCAAGCGATCGAGTCTCCCCGGGATCCGGTGTGGCTTTATCGCTGGTGGGGCGTTGGCCATCAACCGTATCAAGCATTTCCGTAGCTACAATGAACCGGTGCTGACGGTTCCGTTGCAACGCGCGGCGGCCAGGGCGTGGTCTGATGAAGCCCATGTGGAGGCGGGCCGGACCCACTATCGGCAGAAATACGAACTGGCCGACAGCATCCTTGGTGGCATGGCCGGCTATCGTAGCCCGCAAGCGGGATTGTTTCTCTGGCTGGACGTTGCGGATGGTGAACAGGCCACGAAGGCTCTCTGGCAGGATCATGGCGTTCGGGTCGTCCCCGGGCGCTACTTCACGCATGAGACCGATGAGGCCAACCCGGGCGTTCCGTATATCCGGGTTGCACTGGTCGAGGGCCTCGCTGCCCTTGAACGCGGACTGCAGGCGATTGCCGGTTGCATGGCACCACCACTGCGAGCCCAGGCATGACTTACCAGCTCCGCCAACGCCGCGCCCTCCTCGGGGAATACTGGCACCGTTTCCTGATCAACCGGATCCTCGAGTGTTCCGGCCTTCTCCTTCTGGCCCTCGCCCTCGCCCTCGCCCTCGCCCTTGGCTCCTATTCGCCGGATGATCCCGGCTGGTTCACCGCCACGGGCGCACCTCCGCAAAATCTCGTTGGCAGCCATGGTGCGATGGTCGCCAGCTATCTGATCACCACCCTCGGTCATGCCGCCTTTGCGCTTGTGGTCTACCTGCTTGCCTGGGGTGTGCGGCTCTTCTGTCACCAGTCCCCCTCCCATCTCCTGTACAGAATCTGGTTCTTCCCGATCTTTCTGCTCCTTGCCTGCGCTTTTCTTGCCGCCCAGGTCCGTCCCGATCACTGGCAGCACCATTTCGGACTCGGCGGGATTATCGGTGATACGGCCTTTGCCAGCATGGTCTTTGCCTTTCCGTCGGCTCAGCCGACCATTGATCTGTTCGTCCGGTATGCCGGCTACACTCTGCTTGTCCCGTTGGGTCTGCTGTCATTCGGCGTCACGATCCCGGAAGTGCGCACCGCCTCCCTCTGGCTCCTGCTTCTGCCCTTTGCCCTGATCAGGAAGCGCCGGCGCCGGAAGGCTGCGCAGATGACGGCCACCGTTGCCCTCGAGGACATGGTGGCCGATGGCGGGGCATCCGATGCGGACGCGGTGCAACGCAGCCGCTACGAGACCGAGGACGAAGAGTCTTCCGTTGCACCGAGGCGCGCGCCGGCCCGAAAGCGGCGGATTTCCATCGGTCGGGTCCTGAAAGGGATCGGCGCTCTCCTTGCATCGGATTACGATGCACCCGACGCGCAACTCAACCAGCGACGGTTTGCCACGACGACCATTTCCAAACGCCGGCAACCGGGTCCGCAGCTCGAGCTGATGCCCGAAGGCTTTGATGATGCGTGTGGAGTGCTGTCAAGTGCTGACCTGCCGCAGGATGAAGGCGGCCCGCGTGTCGTGTTGACCCGGCAGCGCACGTCACGCCGGGCTGGCACACCAACCCGGAAGCGGTCCCAGGGCACCTTGCCGCTTGAGAGAGACAGCGGGGCCTATGTCAGACCCTCGCTGGACCTGCTTGAGACCCCGGATCATGTGTTTTCGATTGCCCAGTCCACGGCATCGCTCCAGCAGAACGCCAGGGCACTGGAAGGTGTGCTTGAGGATTATGGTGTCCAGGGCGAGATCAAGACGGTCCGGCCCGGCCCTGTCGTGACGCTGTACCAACTGTCACCGGCCCCGGGACTCAAGACCAGTCGGGTGATGGGTCTCGCTGACGACATCGCCCGCTCCATGGCGGCCCTGTCGGCGCGGATCTCGACCGTGCCAGGCGAATCCTACATTGGCATCGAGTTGCCCAATGCCACCCGCGAAACCGTCTACTTCAAGGATCTTGCCGCCCGCGACGAATTTTCCGACAGCACCAAACGCCTGCCGATTGTCCTGGGCAAGAACATCGGTGGCGATCCGGTCATCGTCGATCTGGCCAGCATGCCCCACCTCCTGATCGCCGGGACCACCGGGTCCGGCAAGTCCGTGGCCATCAACACGATGATTCTCAGTCTGCTCTATTCCCTCTCGCCCGAGCAGTGCCGGCTGATCCTGGTTGATCCCAAGATGCTCGAACTCAGTGTCTATGAGGGCATTCCCCACCTCATGGCGCCGGTTGTCACCGACCCCAAGAACGCCGTGGCTGTCCTGAAATGGGCCGTTGTGGAAATGGAGTCACGGTACCGCAAGATGTCACGACTCGGTGTCCGGAACATCGATGGGTACAACCTCCGCATGCGGGAAGCCGAGAAGAGCGGTCAGACCATCAACAGGGAGCATCAGATCGGCTTTGACAGCGAGACCGGTGCGCCCCTGTACGAGACGGAAACCCTCACTACCGAGATCCTGCCCTATATCGTTGTTGTCGTCGACGAGATGGCCGATCTCATGATCGTGGCCGGGAAGGAGATCGAGGCCTGTGTCCAGCGGCTGGCCCAGATGGCCCGTGCCTCGGGGATCCACATCATTCTGGCAACGCAGCGCCCGTCTGTCGATGTGATCACCGGGGTCATCAAGGCCAATTTCCCGACCCGGATCTCCTTCCAGGTTTCCCAGAAGGTCGACAGCCGGACGATTCTCGGTGAGCAGGGTGCCGAACAGCTGCTCGGCATGGGTGACATGCTGTACATGTCCGGTGGCGGCCGGGTCGAGCGTGTCCACGGTCCCTTTGTCTCCGACCGGGAGGTCGAGCAGGTGGTCGATTACCTGCGCTCGCTGGGACCCCCCGACTATCACCCGGGCATCCTGGACGGGCCCGATACGGAAACCGAGGATGAGGTGAACCAGATGCTCGGCCTTGATCGGACCACCTCGGGTGATGACGAGTACGAGGAGGCCGTGGCGATCATCATGCGTGATGAGAAAGTGTCCGTCTCCTACCTCCAGCGCAAGATGGAAATCGGCTACAACAAGGCCGCCCGGATTGTCGAGCGCATGGAGGAAGAGGGCATCGTCTCGCCCGCCAACCACGTCGGCAAACGGGAGATCCTCCGGCCCCAGTAACCGATCATCCGCTTGCCGATCCGTCACGCCCCCCCGGGGGACGGTGTTCTCCGGGGCACCTCCATCGTCTGCAGACCGTTCTCGGCGGCATCCGTTCCCGACATGCGGGATTGGTGTCCGGATCGAGCCCTGCCCAATTCATCGCATTCGCAGCCTGCAGGGACATATTGGCTGGCCGCCCGTCGGGTCGTACCAGGACAGCAACAGCGTCCCCGGTCGATGGTCGGGAGCCTGCCAGAGTGCCAGCCGGGTGGCCTTGCGGGATGCCATCAGGCTGATTCCGGCCCCGCGCGGTATCCACGGTTCGGGGCACCATGGCCCGGTCGCGATCAGCAACCGACATCCGCATGGTCAGGTTAGGGCTAACGAATGGTGACCCCCGTGTCACTCTACTCTGAGGTGCAACGGTCGCTCGATCCTCCTGGGTGAAATGCATCCCCCTGCCGCCTGGACGGAACTGTCGTTCGCTGATCTGCAGGACCAGCCCGTGGTCCTTCTGGATCTGCCCTGCAGCGGCGATGACTCTCTGCCCCTGTTCAGGCCCCTGAACATCAAGCCGCGCATCGCCGAGCGGGCCCCCGATATGTCGGTCATGCGCACTCCGGTGGCCAATGGGTCTGGATTCTCGATTGCCAACATGCGTCCATTGGACCCGTGCTCACCGGATGGTGGAAGGGCAGGGACATCAAACGGACGGGTTCCTGGCACCGGAGCAACTGGCCACTTGCGATGCGATGATGGACCGCCTGCTCGATGATCTGATGGCCCGGATCGGGTCGGCAAGGAAATTTGCCTGCTTGCCTGCGACGGTCCTGGATGCCACCTTGCAGCGGCAGACCGCCACAGGGTATTCAGCACGACAGTCGCAGACCCCGATTGCTTACCCTACGGACATGCAGACAACTGATATGCTCGATGTGATGTCCCCGATCTGGCCTCATCCCGAGGCCACGACTCCGTCTGTTTCGGTCGTTGTGGCTCTCCTGCCTGCACCGATGGACGGCAATCTGCACCGAGATCATGGGTTCGGATGGCAGGGGGTGCGGGTGCACAGGCGGCGCATTCAGGCCAGCCAGAAGAGGTTGGCAAGACTCCCGGCATCACCAGGGTTCAGGGCGATGCCGCCTGTCCTGTGCCGGGACTGGATGAAATGAACAGGGCCCCGTCGTGACAGATCGCATCCAATGCCGTCTTGCGGAACTCCGCACAGCGATGGTCTCTGCGGGAGTCGACCTTGTGGTGCTCGGGCCGGGCTCCCACATGCAGTGGCTGCTTGGCTGGTATCCCCATCCCGATGAGCGACCGTGTCTGCTGCTGATCGGTTCGGAGCGCGTTGCGTTTCTTGTCCCGGCGCTGACAGCCGGAGATGTGAAGCCTGTGGTGGCCATGCAGGTCCATGCATGGCGTGATGCCGACGGGCCGGATGCGGCCCTGCGGGCAGCAGTGGCGGACATGGGTGCGGGCGTGGGCACACTGGCACTTGATGAAACCATGCGGGCCGATTTTGCCATGCTTGTCCAGAGAGTCCTGCCAGAGGCCGTGATCGTCTTTACCGAATCGACGGTGGGACGTCTGCGGCAGATCAAGGACAACGGCGAGATTGCGGCCCTGCAGACAGCAGCCGGGATTGCCGACAGGGCCATGGATGCGGCCATGGCAGCCATCAGGCCGGGTGTCCGTGAGATCGAGATCGTCGAAACTGTTCGGCGCAGTTTTGCCGAGGCGGGTGCCGTGATGCAATTTGCGATTGTCGGATCGGGTCCCAACAGCGCACTGCCCCATCATGCGCCGGGTCCACGCCGCCTGAGAGCCGGGGATGCTGTCGTCGTCGATATCGGCGGCAAGATCGACGGGTACAACAGTGACATCACCCGGATGGCCGTCGTGGGTCCGGAACCGGAGGCGTTCGGGACAATTCATGCCATTGCCAACGCCGCTGTCGAGGCTGCCCTGGACGCGGCCCGGCCCGGGAACAGCATCGCCGGTGTGGATCGGGCCGCGCGTGCGGTCATTGAGGATGCGGGGTATGGAGAGTGTTTCATCCACCGGACCGGACACGGTCTGGGTGTTGACGTGCATGAACCGCCCTATATGGTGTCCACAGCGACCGGCATTCTGGAGAAAGGCATGGTGTTTTCGATTGAACCGGGTATCTATCTCCCTGATCGCTTTGGCATTCGCCTTGAGGACATCGTCGTGTTGCGCGACGATGGCCCGGAAATCCTGAGTCGCCTGGGTCGGGCGACAGTCCGGTGCTGATGAGGGCTATCGTGATCCGGGGACTCCATCGATACGCGCCACTGGCATGGCTTCGGTCCGGCGTGGCCCTGCTGATGCTGACTGTGGCGCCCCTGGCCATGGGGGCTGATGATCCCGGGGCCGGGGAGGTCACCATCGAGGCGATGTCAGCCTATATTCAGGGGCTGTCCGTGGGTCGGGCCGACTTTGTGCAGATCAATGCCGACGGGACGCAATCGCGCGGGGTGTTTTCATTCCGGCGGCCCTGGGAAGGCCGGATTGATTATTCTGCCCCGAATGAGGTCATCATCATCGCTGCTGGTCGACGGGTTGCCGTCTTTGATCTCAGGGCCAATTCCGGACCGGCCATCTATCCCCTGAGCCGGACGCCGTTGACAGTGTTCATGGGCCAGACCATTGATCTCGCTGACGGGGCGCATTACCGGTCTTCGGGGATCGGTCCCAGGGAGAGCTGGATCGAGCTCGGACTGAGAGCGACAGGTCCAGAGACCATCACGCTGCTGTTCCGCCATGAGCCGCTGATGCTCGGTGGTTGGATCTATCAGGATGCCCAGGGACAGGAAACCGCCGTCATCCTTGACAGGATTCGTGGAGATATCCGTTTTCCGGCGGGATATTTCAGTATCGAACAGCAAACAGAGCGTTTGTTTCCCGATCAGGACAACTGAACCCTGCCTCATCCTGCATCGGGAACCGCAGGGTGCCGCCGGCCCAGACTGCCTCACGCATGCATTCAGACCATCATGCGGACTCAATGCCCGCCCGTCTCGGAAAAGACATGTGCAGAATGAGGCAATTGGGTCCACAGAGCACGATTCCTGTGGCTCCTGGATCCGGGCCTGGGGCAACACAACGGACAATGGACCGAGTGAGTCTGATTTCAAGAGTCCGGCAACAAACCCCGGCCCGACCGGATGGGCATCGGTTATCGTCTTGAGGTGCCCAATCAGATGGCGATTATAGACCTAAGTCTGCAAGCACCGGCTAGCCGAAAATTTTCAAGATCCCAATCGCAAGAGTGGCGGCAAGAACCATTCCGCCGAGCGCCCCCTTCAAGGCCCAGGTTTTGATCTGTTCAACATCTGACTTTGTAGCCAGGTAATCCATTCTCGCTTCAAGTTTGGACAATCGACCATGAAGATCACGGCCATTGCCACCATTGCCGTCACCACTGCTGGTTGATGGCGCATGTTCAGGCGGCGCACCAATAGGATGAACATCCCCCATCAGGCTTCCACCTTCCGAAGCCATTCCCAAAGATCACTGCGATTAAATCCATTGTAGGTGTGAACTTCAAAAACGACTCCGAGCGTTCCGGATTCATCGCTGATCCCAACCATCCGAGCAATGTCACTGGTCAGAGTCAAATCAGGAGAAGCAACAAAGGCTGTTGTCGGCGAAAGGATGAATTGTTTGTTGCCCCATTTCTCGATGACTTTATCCCATACATCCTTGCTCGGTTCATTGAGACATACAGCGTAGATTGTCATCATGGCCCCCGAGAAAAAACACTCCTCTGATCTGCCCATACAGAAACTTGCAAGAAACTTGCAATCCATACTTGAATCGTGACTGTTCAGGCTCCTGAACAGTCACAAACACTGATGATTATTGACCACCGCGCCAATCAGATCATCTCGCAATTCCTGAGATGTCCTGACGTATGTCAAGCGTTCACGCGGCCTGTTTTGCAAATGGTCATGTTCCGTGTAAGGGACCGGGTTTCTGATCTCAGTTCATCATGGAGGAATTCGATGAAAAGATTCACGGCATTTGCCGCAGTTGCAATGGTTTCGGCATTGCCAGCCCTTGCCCAAACCCAGCTCTCGGTCGCGACTGGCGGTACCGGAGGTGTCTATTTCCCCATGGGTGGGGGTGTTGCCGAGGTGATCAATGCTCATGTTGACGGCTATGCCGCCACCGCCGAGGTCACCGGAGCATCGGTTGAGAACATGGGTCTCATTGCCACTGGAGACGCTGACATGGGACTCGGTCTTGCCGACACTGTCCACCAGGCGTACACCGGTACGGGGCGCTTCGATGGCAACGAACTCTCGATGCTCCGCGCCATGGCATCCATGTATGCCAACATGATCCAGATCGTGACACTGGAGGGGAGCGGGATCACAAGTCTTCAGGATCTGGTCGGCAAGCGGGTTTCTGTGGGAGCCCCGGGTTCCGGTACGGAAGTCAACGCCCAGATCATCCTCGATGCAAACGGGATCACCTATGACGACATTGATGCCCAGCGCCTCAATTTCAATGAAACTGCCGACGCGCTGGCGAATGGCGATATCGATGCCGGATTCTGGTCTGTGGGGGCACCGACCTCTTCAATCCTGAACCTTTCGACCACCCATGACATCGCCATCCTGGAATTGTCCGGAGACGAGTTCGATTCCGTCATGGCTGTCCAGCCTCTCTTTGCGCGCACGACACTGATGGCAGGCACCTATGAGGGCGTTCCGGACACATCGGTTCTCGGGGCGGCAAATGTCATGACCGTGTCCTCGGCAATGGATGAGGATCTGGTCTACGCCATCACCCGGGCGATCTTCGAGAACATCGACGACCTTCGGGCCATTCATCCTGCCGCCAACCAGACGACGGTCGACTTTACCCTTTCGGCCACACCGATCCCCCTTCATCCCGGTGCCATCCGCTATTATGAAGAGACCGGGGCCACTGTTCCGGATGCCTTGCGTCCGTAACGTGGAGACATTGTTCGGAGGAGGGCTTGCTGCCCTCCTCCTTTTCGGAATGCCCCTTGCCGCTGACAGTCTCAGTGCAACGTTGCCGGATGGAACCGAGATTGCCCGATTCGCCATGCCGCAGGGCGCGGGTTGGTGTGTGCTCTGGCACCACTCGGTGCAGGGTTTTGAGGTCTCCGATTGTTACGAGAACCGTGCCGGCCACATGGTTCTTGTCAAGTCCCACCTTCCGGATTTCGCCGCCGGGTTGGATCACATACCGGGGCGCGGACAACAGGTCTCGGATGGTGAGGGAGGGTACTGGATTCTCGACCTTGATGAACCCGTGATTGGTAATGCCTTCATCCTGCGGCCCGGGATTGGTCAGGTCAATCACAGGATTCGGGTTGGCAGGCAGGTTGTCTCGCTTTCCACCATGGCCCCACGCGCACGGGTCCGCATTGCGCTTGGTTGTGAGGAACACTGAAGGTCGTGACGACCGAATTGCCAGTGCGGCACACCCAGCAAGCCGGGTTCGTCGTCAGGGCGGTTGTCATCGTCGGGATCGCCCTGTCGCTGTTTCATCTCTATGCAGCCGGTGTGCAGCCGCTTGGTCTGTTTTATCACCGACCCATCCATCTGGGCTTTATTCTTGTCCTGTGCTTCCTGATTTATCCAGCCTTCGGCCCTGGTCGTCCCCGCGGGATCCTTGGATGGACGATTGACGGGGTCCTGATCGCCTGCAGTCTTGTGGTGGGGGCCTGGTTGCCCATCAATATCGAGATCATTGCCAGCCAGATCTTTCCACGTGCTGTCGACGTCTGGGTCGGCATGCTGACTGTCCTTCTTGTGCTGGAGGGGGCCCGCCGTGCAGTCGGTCTGGGCATGACGATCATCGGTGCGCTCTTCATCGCCTACGCCTTCGCAGGGTCTCGCGGGGAACTGCCATTTCTTGCTGACTGGATGCCCGGTATCCTGAACCATCGCGGTTATTCACTGGAACGCCTTGCCAGCCAGATGACCTTGGGTGCCGAGGGCATTTTTGGCATCCCCCTTGGCGTGGCGGCGACCTTCGTGTTCATCTTTGTCCTCTTCGGAGCGTTTCTTGAAGTGACGGGTGCCGGAAAATTCTTCATTGATCTGGCCTATGCGGCCACGGGGCGACAGCGCGGCGGTCCGGCCAAGGCTTCAGTCATTGCCTCGGCAGGCATGGGCTCGATCTCGGGGTCGGCCATCGCCAATGTGGTGACAACTGGGGCCTTCACGATCCCGCTGATGAAGCGGCTTGGCTACAAGCCGAAGCAGGCAGGCGGGATCGAAGCCGCCGCTTCGACGGGGGGACAGATCATGCCCCCGTTGATGGGGGCGGGTGCATTCCTGATGAGCGAGTTTACCCAGATTCCCTATGTGGACATCGTGCTCGTCTCAATCTTCCCCGCGTTCCTGTATTTTGGTGCCGTCTACCTCCTGGTTCATATCGCGGCCGTCAAGCAGGGCATCGAGGGGCTGCCTGCCGATGACCTCTCGAGTGTGCGCGAGGTGCTGGCCGAGGGCTGGCATTTCCTTGTCCCGTTGCTTGCCCTGATCGGATTTCTGGTGGCGGGGTACTCGCCCATGCGGGTCGGGTTTTATGTCATCCTGACCATCTGCGGGGTCGCCGGCCTGCGCGCTTTGGCCCGTTTCGCTGTCAGTGCCCCGACCCCCGCAGGCTTGCTTGATCTTTGTCGACAGGGGGTGGAGCGGGTCCTGCAGGCTCTGGCGCTCGGGGCCCGCAACGCCGTGGCGGTTTCCATGGCCTGTGCTGTTGCCGGGATCATCGTGGGGGTCGTCGGTCTCACCGGCCTCGGTCTGAAATTCTCGGCGATGATGATCGCATTCTCAGGCGGCAACATTGTGCTTGCCCTGCTTCTCGTCGTGATTGCCAGTCTGGTTCTCGGCATGGGGCTCCCGGTCACAGCTGCCTACATCGTCCTGATCATTCTGGTCGGGCCGGCATTGACCCAGGAGTTTGGCATGCCGCTTCTCGTGGCCCATCTCGTTGTCTTCTGGTACTCGCAGGATTCAAATGTCACGCCGCCTGTGGCATTGGCAGGTTTCGCCGGTGCTGCCATTGCAGGATCAAGGCCAATGGAGACCAGCATCCAGGCGTGGAAATATGCCAAGGGCCTCTACCTCATTCCCCTCTTCATGGTGTTCAACGATGTGATCATTCTGGGGGGACCGCTGCCGGAGGTGCTCTGGTCTGGCCTGCTGGCCATTGTGGCGCTGGTTGCGTTTGCTGCCATGCTTGAAGGCTATCTGTGGCACCCGCTCCCACATTGGCAACGCGTGCTGCTTGTGCCCGCCATCATTGTTGTGTTCTGGCCAGATCTGCGCCTGGAAGTGACCGGGCTGGTGGTCATCGGTGCGATCCTTGCCATGAACTGGCGATCATCAGACCGCACCGGCGCAAGCAAGCAGCGGGCAGGGTGAGCCCGACCGACCGCACGACAGCATCCGCGTCGCGTTGCCCGCAACCCCGGGGCCGCCGGCAGAGTCCGGACTCCTGCCCCAAGCCCCTCGGAACCAGGTTGGAACAGGTGTTGCATGCATGAGCATGCCATGGGTTGCCTGTGGACCCGGATCGACGGGCAGGAAATCAATATCGACCGGACGAGTCCCTGATGCTGGATCCGGATCAGCAACTGCGGAGTTGTGAGCGGTACTTGCGTTCGGTTTCGGCGGCGTTGCTGGCGACATCAAGCAGCCACGGTTTCTTGTTGTAGCTGGCCCTTTTGTAGCCTGTGTGACCCTCATGATAGGCGAGATACAGGCGACGGGTGTCGGTTTTGCTGATGCCGAGTTGCTTGTTCGACTTGTCGGAATACCAGCCGATGAAATCCACTGCATCACCATAGTTGTCCCGTCGCGCAAAGCGACGACCGGTTTCATCACGATACCAGTCCCAGGTCCCGTCAAGTGCCTGGGAATACCCATAGGCGGTACTGACACGACCGATCGGGATGATTCCCCAGAAGCGTTTCATCGGTGTCCGGGCCCGGGCCCGGAATCTGCTCTCATGATAGATGATGGCCATCTGGACGGACGTGGGAACACCCCAGTCGCGTTCCACATCGATCATTTCGGCGCGCCAGAGGGGTTTGGAGCGGACGATTGCGCAGGCATTCTCGATATCAGCCGGCGCACTGGATGTGTTGGGCAGGATGCTGGCGCAGCCGGCGAGCAGCACAATCAAGGGTATCCATCTCATCTTGAGCATGTGCCTGCCTGTTCGTTTGTGATTGCGATGCCCTGTTCCTGACTGAAATCCTACCGCAGACAGGAATGAAATTCAAATCGTCATCATGGGGTCATCATGGGCTATCGTGACGGCAGGCCGAGAGTATGATGACAGGACATGGAGAATGGGGTATCCCGCATGATTGAGCCCATGCGATGATCGGGGATGTTTTCTTGTCTGGACAAGCGGTCCTGCCGTGCTGAATGAATCACAGGAACTCGTTGCCCGTGTCTGCAATGACCTTCGCATCGGCTTGCCGGTGGTCGTTCATGATGCCCTCGGGACGGTAGAGATCGTTGCGATCGAGACCTGCCCGATCGCGCGCCTGCAGGCATTTCTTGACGATGACACGTCCTTCATGGCCCTGACCCGGTGGCGGGCCGACACGCTCAAGATTCGATGCTATGATGACGACATCGCCCGGGTCTCCCTCAGGGGCAACACCGGTCCCGATTGGGTGTACAGCGTTGCCGATCCCTCACGTGATCTCGCCAGTCCCATGAAGGGACCCTTGCCAGCCATCAGAACCGGGCCGGCCAACCTGGCCCGCCTCGCTGTCCGCCTGGCCCGCAAGGCCCGGCTCCTGCCGGCGGTGCTGCTGCGGGATGCCGCCAGCAGGCCAGGACACGTGACCACCGGCTCGCTGGCTGCTCTGGAGGACTGTCTGCAACAGGAATTCGCTGTCAGGCGGGTCACAAGTGCCTGGCTCCCGCTGGCCGCTGACGAAAATGCCCGGATCACGGTCTTCAGAGCCTTTCTGGACGGAGATGAGCACTGTGCGATCGAATTTGGCACACACGATGCCGCGGCCCCTGTTCTCGTCCGGCTCCACTCGTCCTGCTTCACCGGTGATGTCCTGGGGTCTCTCAAATGTGATTGCGGGCAGCAGCTGCAGCAAGCCGTTGAGATGATCAGGGGACGGGGGTCCGGTGTGCTGCTCTATCTGAACCAGGAGGGCAGGGGGATTGGTCTGCTGAACAAGATCCGGGCCTACTCCCTGCAGGATCAGGGGTTTGATACGGTTCAGGCCAATCACCGGCTCGGGTTTCAGGACGATGAGCGCGATTTCCACATCGCAGCCTCCATGTTGCGTGCCCTCGGTCACGTTCGGGTGGATCTCATCACGAACAACCCGGCCAAGGTGAAGGCCATGGAAGATCTCGGCATCCCCGTCGCCAACCGCCTGCCGATCAAGACAGAGCCCACCTGCCACAATCAAGCCTATCTGCAGACCAAGGCCCGCAAGAGCGGTCACCTGCTGTAGGGCCAATGGACTGACCCGGACCCGATACAGATGCCGGTCCTGCGACCGGGACATTGCACGCAGAGGGTTGCATCGGCGGGAATGGGTCTTCCTCGACCACGGCACCGATCCCGATGGGTCGATTCCGGCGACCTCCACACTCAAGGACACGGGCGGATACACGTTGCAAGCCGCACCGCTCCTCGCGGCTGTTTTCGGCAGCATCCGGGAAAGTCGCCGACAACTGGTTGAGATCATGCTGGTCCATGGGGCCGATCCCGCCCGCCCTGACGCACTTGGCGACTCCCCCCTCAGCCTCGTTTCCGGCGAACGGATCCCCGGCATTGTCCATTCCCGCAATCACAAGTACCGTCATCACGACCAGCTCATGCGCGCCTCTATGGATGCCGACCCTGCGGCACGCCCCACCACCCCCGCACCCGTCACCGTCGGTCTTGCGCCCGGCAACCCCCGGTTTGCCGATCTGGCCCTGTGCCCTCTCGGGGACCGGGCCCGCTGGCCAGAGATGGTTCGGCTGAATGGCCTCAAGGATGGCGAGTCCATCACCGTGGGTACCTGTGTCTTCCTGCCGCCCCGGCACCCATCCCTTGCCAATCCGGGGTCGGGCCCCTATCCTGAGCAGGACACCGCTTGCCGAGAAACCACCCAAGGAGAAACGTGCCGCTTGAGGAGAGACACCATGCACGCGCTGCTGCTGCGCCGCCACCGCGTCCAGACCCTGTCCGTGGGCGCCCCCGGATGGATTTCAAACCGCTCCAGAACAATGGCAATTTCCTGGTGGACTCCATCCCACCCATCCCTGACGACTGTTTCGATCACCACATGAGCCTGATTGTCGATCTCGAGGCTCTCCTTGAACGGGATGTGGATGTGATCGGACGGGCCAATCTGTACACATCGCATTGCCGCCCTCGAGGCCGATGCCCATCCCCTCTATACCGCCGTCGGCACGCATTCCTGCGCCATGGCACTCGATCCCCGCACCTGTCTCGGTGACGCACTGGAACGGATCGACCGGAGTGAACCCTCCCTGCTGGCGAGGACAGGAAGGAGATTGCACTGATGGCGCTGGACAGGGCCGGGCTGGCGGAATTCGTTGACCAGACCGACAAGATGGAACCCCCGGTCTTTGCCGGGCGGGAACCGGTCCTGGCAAAACTCCTGAAGGTCGCCGGAGCCAGCTGGGATGGCTCGGGTACGGGTCGGTACGGTCAGGCTGGCGCTACCCAGATCATCCAGGGCGCCCCCGGAGCCGGCAAGAGCACGATCCTCACCGAGTTGGCCCGTCGGCAGCAGCTGGTGGGACAGGCGGTATCAGGACCCAGGTCCTCACACTGAGTTCCGGCCGCATCCGCGGCCCCATCGACATCCTTGGGCCGCTCGCGACACTGGTCGATCCCGTAGCCGCCCCGCACTTCCCGGCCCGGGTCCAGACAACCCTCAGCCCGGACGGTCACTTCGGCGCCTCTGGGTCATCGATCGGGGCCGAGCACACCACGCCCCGCCCGACCGACCCGACCCTGGCGACCTGCGCCGCCCTCATCGGCGCCGTACTGGATGATCTCAAGTCTGCTCCCCTGCCATCCTTCCAGAACCGCTCGCACGTCATTGACAGCATCACCCGCCATGCCCGGGCCCATCCCGCTGACAGCGCGTGGCAGATCCCCGAGGGCATGACGGCCCAGTCCCTGACCGACCATCTCCTCCACCGCGGGGCCCTGCAGGAGACCCCGGATGGTTCCCTGACCTTTCCCATCCCCTCCTTCCGCACCTATCTTGTCCGTGCGGGGGCTCGGCTGGAGGTCGGGGCGCTCCTTGCCGGTGCTCCGGGCCCGGGCGCTGCGGACCAGGCCACAACCGCCCGGATCCTCGCGGCCTGCGCCCCTCACACCGAATACGAGGTCGCCCGCTGGACGGCCCTCGCCGCCACCTGGCACCGTGCCTGCACGGTCGTGGCGGCCTGCGCTGCGGACGCGGCGGCGCTGGCGGCCGTTACGGCTGCCCCCACCGATGCGGATCGTGCCCACGCCAACGCCGTCCTGGCCACCCTGGAGGCCACCGACGCGGTACTGTCTGTGGACGCGTCCGTCCCGACCCTGCCCCAATCCCTCCCGCACGCCGAGCGGGCTGTGGCAGCCCTGCTTGCGATGATCGATGGGATCTGCACCGCCGTCCAGGTCATCCTTGCCGGCACCGACGATCCCGACCGGGCCGACACGCTCGGCGAGGTGATGGCCCTGCCCGACGAGGCCGTGACGGCCACGCCCGAGCAACAGCTGGCCTGGGCGATTGAACACCTGACCGGGGTGCTGCCGGAGACATCGGAGGCAGCCGGGCCCGCACCGGATGTCTGAGTCACTCACCTGCAGAACCCGTCCGTGCCGGTCTCGAGCCCGGGGGACACAGGATCAGGACCATCGACGTCATATGGAGAGTTGCAAAGAGGGAGAGATTCTACTTCAAGTGTCTGAAAGACATATCAGAAACACGAAAGACAGGATCCCCCCATGACCGCAGACCGTCTTGTCGCACGGCTTGCGGCGCTGGTGCGGCGCTCGCATTTGGCGATGCGTGCGGCCCGGCTGGCGATCGTGGTGTGCAGCTCGGCAACCAGATCCCGCAGACCCGCAATCACGGCACCACGCTCCGCGAGGATCGCTGTCAGGTCGGCAACCGGGTTGGCCAGGTACTCACGATCGTCGATGGGTCCTGCCGCGGGATGTCGGCCGGACTGCCGACCGCCTGGCCTGGCTCCACGTGGCCGTCCACGACCCCTGGGGCTGTATTTCACCATGCCGGGCACCGTGCCCGCACTGTGTGCCGCCCCGTCCTGAGCGAACGGCGCGATGACAGCATCGTGGCCACTGGCCGCGCCTGGCATGCGGCTCGGGGCCAACCGGGAGGGACTCCGGCGGCTCACCCGTGATCCCACGGTTCCGGCGACCAACACTGCGGCCGAGCGGGCGCTGCGCCCCCGCAAGGTCCAGCCGACGATCGCGGGCCGTTGCCGCAGCGCCGAAGGCACCCGGCACCACGCGGTGCTGCGGACCGTGCTGGACCCGGCTGGCGACACTGCAGGCGTCACCAGAGGAACGCACCAAGCGGCTTGCGGTGCCCTGAGTCGCCTCGCGGGCCAGACATGCCTGGTTCGGGAACCTGAACAGTTACAGAATCCGATTCTTATGGACTCATTTGATTTTTCCATGGCCCGGAGTCCAGGGGTCGGCTCAGGATCGCTTCGACGGACGTGAGGAATTCCAGGGCTGCCGGCAGTTTGCGGTGATCCTGTTCAGGGGCGGAACGAAGGCCTTCGTCGGCCTGACAGATCCATGTCAACTTGAATTGCTGTTCTTGCGTGAGCACACCGTCGCTTCTCATGGTCTCGCACATCGTCCAGATGCCTTCCTCATTCCATTCCCCATCATGAGTCGGATGACCGGAATCTGCGGCAAGGGCTCGCAATGACAAGTCCGTGATGGCGGGCGCTGCGGACTCGGCCTCGACGTCAAATCCACCTCCCGAAAGCAGCGCAGCCATCTGCCTCTTGCGTTTCGCCTGTTCGAGATGTTCGAGGGCCATCTTGCGGCGTTGGCGCGCCTGTTCCAGACGATCCTCCGGCCTGGCGGCGGTGGCAAGCAGATCATGCTGGCCGGGTTGCGGGAATTGAATCAGGCCAACAGATGCAAGCCGCATCATGGCCTCGTAGGCGTCCTTGCCAATGATTTCGAGTTGGGGTTCGTGCGGTTCGACGACGATGTCTGCATCATCGACCGATAGGTCTGACTTGACGACTGCAAGCAGAACGTCCCCACCGGCCGAGGTTTGTCTCAATTCAGTGGCAAACAGGTTGTCTCCGAAGACAGCAGCAAGTCGATCGATCAAGCTCTCCCGGGCAGGCGGTTTTTCCCTTGGCGGCGTCGGTTCGATCGCCATGATGGATTCAAGGCGCTCCATGAAGGCCTTGCGTCCCGAGGGAAGTTCCATTTCGGTCTGTCCCGAATGCCCGTCCAGCACATTGTCAGCAATGGCCTGTTTTTGTTTCAGCAGGTGCAACATGCGCTCTTCAATGGAATCGGTGGTCACCAGATTGACAACTGTCACCGAGCGTTTCTGGTGCTTGCGCCATGCTCTTGCAATACGCTGTTCCAGTTTCGCTGGATTCCATGGCAGATCCATGTTGATGACATTGTTGGCGACTTGCAGATTCAGCCCGACGCCGCCGCTTTCCGATGACAGGAAGATCCGGCATTCCGGATCGTCCTTGAAGCGATTGATTTCGATACGGCGGCGATCCTGGGCGACCGAGCCGGTATGCCAGGCGTAGCCAATCCCGAGATCCTCGATGCGGTTGCGCACCAGTTCCAGCATCCGGACCCATTCGGAGAAAATGATGATCTTGCCGTCGGGTTCTTCAAGCATGTCCTCGATGACGCGTTCGAGTTCGTCCAGTTTGGGGCAGTCGCGGACATTCTGATCAAGGATGTAGGGTGTGTCACACATCATCCGCATGCACGCCAGACCGATCTGGAGCCGTTGAAATTCCTCCGGTGTCAGGGGGCGTCGTTTTGCTCGCTGAGCGATGGCTGCCACGGCCCTTTCATAGTCGACATAGCGCTCACGCTGTTCGTCGGTCATCGGCAAATAATGATTGCGGTCTGTCCTGTTCGGCAGATCGCCTTCAACGTCCGCTTTGCGCCGCCGCAGTATCACATTGCGCGTGCTTTCCCGCAATTTGTCGAGATTTCTGTAACCGATGGCCCGACCGTTTGCATCCAGCTGATAGTATTCGCGGTTGAAGCGGAAGAGCGAGCCGAGGACCTCCGGATCGAGGAACTGCATGATCGAATAGAGCTCATCAATACGATTCTCGAGCGGCGTTCCGGTGAGCACGAACGCAAACCGACTTTCCAGCCTCTTGATGGCATTGGCAGTCTTTGTGCGCCAATTCTTGATCCTCTGGGCCTCGTCAAGAATGACGATGTCGGGATTCACGAATTCCTGCATCGCATCGAGATCAGCCAGGACCTGCTCATAATTGGTCAGGGTGAAGAATTGAGGCCCTCTGTAGAGTTCGAGGCGGCGATGACGTGGTCCCGAGACGATCTCGTAGCTCAGATCGGTTGCCGCAGTGATTTGTTCGGCCCATTCCGTCTTGAGTGAGGCGGGACAGACCACCAGTGCCCGCTTGACGCCCTCCAGATCCTGCAGGAGTTTGCTGGCACCGAGTGCTTGCACGGTTTTGCCGAGTCCCATCTCATCGGCCAGCAGCCGTCGTTCGCCCAGTGCCAGATGCCTGACCCCGTCTCGTTGGTAGGGATAGAGTGGAAAGTTCAGGACATCGAGTGAATGCTGGCCCGTTTTTTCACCGGCATCAAAGGCCTGCCGTTTCTTCTCGCGTCGGTGACGGATCTCATTTTCCTGACGCCACGGTTCGCAAAGGGACGACATCCTGATGACATCGGGATACTCTTCGGCGAGTTTTTCCAGAGCCTCGATATCGTCTCGTGCATAGCCCTGGATGAGTGCATCATACCGCGTCATCACCATCTCAAGCAGGCCGTCGGGCAGTTCGCGATCCGGTATGACAATCTTCAGCTGGTGTCTGGACTCATTGGATGGGTAGATTTCAATCCGCGGTGACCTGGTTGCCTTGCCCCTGATTGTCCCCCTCTCACGAAGCTGGTGCAGAACCCCTTCGACATGCTTGCATGTGCCAAGGCGCGAGATGCGGAAATCGACACATCCGCAGGAGTTCTCGAGCCCAGCCAAATCCCTGATTTCAACCTGGTAGGAACCGCCGCTGGCTGACGGGACCTTGTAGTTGGTGAAGGGGGCATGCGCATCATTCAGGATTTCAAAGGACTCGATTTCCGATGCGCCACGCCATCGCCGCCTGGCAATTTCCTCTTCGTCCGTGGTGAGCCAGCCAACGAATTGCGGTTTCTTGATCCTGGCCCGATTCTGTGACCCCCGCTGCGTCTTTGCCAATTTCAGCTCCTGTTCTTCAGTGTCGCGACATCAGGGTCAGGGGAACACCATCAATGTGCACGTTGCATCAAGGCAGCGCGCCAAATCCTTGTGCCGTTCGGACCCGGTCGCATGAGGTTCGATATCAGACTGTCGTCCCGCGTCGGCTGCCATCCCGGACTCTTCCCGATTCTGGATCAGCGCAGGGACAGATCGCGCTGGCCGAAGATGGCCGTGCCAATTCTGACATGGGTGGCACCAAGATGGATGGCCGTTGTGTAGTCGCTGCTCATGCCCATGCTGAGGCCTTTGAGGCCATGGTCCCGGGCCAGATTGCCCAGAAGTCCGAAATGCAGTGCGGACTCATCATCAATCGGCGGGATGCACATCAATCCGGCCAGCGGCAATTGGAGCCCCTGGATTTCGCGGATGAGGGCGGGCAGATCGGCGGGGCGGACACCGGACTTCTGGGGCTCCTCACCGGTATTGACCTGAATGAACAGTTCGGGACAGCTGCCCATTGCGTCAGCCATGCGGGCCATGCGGGCAACAAGACTGCTGCGATCAACGGACTGGATCGTCTGGAAGAGTTCCATGGCCGGGCGGACCTTGTTGGATTGCAGGGGACCGACAAGGTGGAGGGTGAGTTCGGGGTGGATGTCCCGCAGTTGGGGCCATTTGGTCTGGGCCTCCTGAACACGGTTCTCGCCAAAATGGCGATGCCCGTTGGCAAGGAGCGCCTTGACGCGATCAAGGGGCTGGAGTTTGGAGATGGCAATGACAGTGGTCGAGCCGGACTCGCGTCCGGCATGGACCTCGGCCGCCCGGACCTGGGTGATGATCTCGATGATCGACATGGCCAGAGTCTCCTGTTACTGCCGTGGCGCAACAGATGGCAGTGTTAACGATGACGGGAGGTTTGTGCCAGTCAAGAGATCGGACTGCGACGGTCGGTGGAGGGATACGCTGTCTTGTTGCGGGGGATTCTTGTTTCAGAGCAGGCTTGCCTGTATGGGTGGGGGAGTTCAGAAAGAAGAGAGTTTGCACATGGCGCTCGATAGGGTTCTGCATTGGCTGGCAGTCATCATCATGGCCTCTGCGCTGACGGCCTGTTCCAATTCCGATGAGGCGGAACCAACGCCCGAGCCGGAGGAGGAAGACGAGACAATCTGGGATCTCTTTGAAAACCGCGATGATACGACATCCCCGGTCAACGCCAACCGCTACCTGTGGCATGCTTCGCTTGACATCCTTGATTTCCTTCCTGTCGAGAGCGTGGATCCCTTTTCAGGAGTGATCGTGACCGGGTGGGGGCGGCCCCCGGGGGGCAGTACGGCCTATCGGGCCACGATCCTGATTGATGATCCGGCCCTGGATGCGCGATCCCTTGACCTCATCCTGGACACGCGTTCGGGTCCGGCGGATCCCGATACCAGGGAAGCGGTTGAAAATGCCATCCTGACCCGGGCACGGCAGATGCGGGTGGAACGGCTCAGTTTCTGAATGCATGACGCGCAACGCCCTGACGGATTGGATGGAGCCGGACTGACGGGAGCTCCCGATGTCAGCGTATGAACCTTCGCGGGTCGAGGCGACATGGCAGCGCCGCTGGCACGACGCGGGTGTCTTTGCGACGACCCCTGACCAAAGCAAGCCGAAATACTATGTGCTGGAGATGTTTCCCTACCCGTCGGGACGAATCCATATGGGGCACGTCCGCAACTACACCATGGGTGATGTGGTCGCCCGCTACAAGGCGGCCCGGGGATTCAACGTTCTCCACCCCATGGGGTGGGATGCGTTCGGCATGCCTGCCGAGAATGCTGCCATGGCCCAGGGTATCCATCCCGGGGAATGGACCCGGAACAACATCGCCGACATGCGGCGTCAGTTGCAGCTTCTGGGACTGTCCATTGACTGGGATCGGGAACTGGCGACCTGTGATGTCGAGTATTATGGCCAGCAGCAGCACCTGTTTCTCGACATGCTGGCGGCAAATCTGATCTACCGGCGGGATGCAACCGTCAACTGGGACCCGGTGGACAGGACTGTCCTGGCCAATGAGCAGGTCATCGACGGGAAAGGCTGGCGTTCGGGTGCTGTCGTCGAGCAGCGCACCCTGCCCCAGTGGCACTTCCGAATCAGTGATCATGCGGAAGATCTGTTGACAGCCATCGATGCGCTGGAACGCTGGCCCGACAAGGTCCGGTTGATGCAACGCAACTGGATCGGCAGGTCGCGGGGTCTCGAATTTGCCTTCAAGACCGTTGGCTGCCCGGCTGGCTTCGAGTCCTTGCAGGTTTACACGACCCGTCCCGATACGTTGACCGGTGCCACCTTTGCTGCCATTTCGCCCGAGCATCCACTCGCTGTGGCCCTGGCCAGGGACAACCCGGCCATCAAGGCGTTCCTGCGGGCATGCCGGCGGACCGGAACAAGCGAGAGTGAGATCAATCTGGCCGAGAAGGTGGGCATCGATACCGGCTGCACGGTCCGGCACCCCCTCGACTCCACCAGGGAGCTGCCGGTCTGGATCGCCAATTTCATCCTTATGACCGTGGGGACAGGGGCGATCTTCGGCTGCCCGGCCCATGACCAGCGCGACCTCGATTTCTGCCGCAAGTACGGTTTGCCCGTCATCGATGTCTTCTTTCCGCCGGAGAGTACGGTGCCAGTCACCGATACGGCCTATGTCCCCCCCAAGGAGACCCTCGTGCACTATCGCAGCCGGGTGGCCGGCGCGGCGATGCAGACCGGTCAGGATGCCATTGATGCCGCCATTGCCTTTTGTGAGGAGAACAGCATCGGCCGGAGTGTCGTGCGCTATCGCCTGCGGGACTGGATCATCAGCCGGCAGCGCTACTGGGGATGCCCCATCCCGGTCGTCTACTGCGAGACCTGTGGCATGGTGCCGCTCAGGCGGGAGGATCTCCCCCTGACACTGCCCGATGATGTCGCCTTCGATGCACCGGGCAATCCCCTCGAGTGCCATCCAGGCTGGTCCCGGTGCCCCTGTCCTGCCTGTGGGCAACCGGCGCGGCGCGAGACCGACACGATGGACACCTTCGTGGACAGTTCCTGGTATTTTCTTCGGTTTACCAGTCCGCGGGCATCCGCACCGACGGTCAGGGAGGCGGTGGAATACTGGATGAATGTGGACCAGTATATCGGCGGTGTCGAGCACGCCATCCTGCATCTCCTGTATTCGCGGTTCTTCACCCGGGCCATGTGTCAGACCGGTCATCTGGACGCGGCCCATATCGAACCATTCGATGGCCTCTTCACCCAGGGGATGGTCAACCATGCCATCTACCAGACCACGGATGATGCCGGTCGACCGGTGTATCATTTCCCGCGGGATGTCGAAGTCACCGCTGCCGGGGCCCGGCGGCGGGATACGGGCCAGCCCGTTGACGTCCTGCCCTCTGCCAAGATGGCCAAGTCCAAGAAGAACGTGATCGATCCGGAGGACCTGATTGCCCGATACGGGGCGGACACGATCCGCTGGTACATCGTTTCGGACTCACCGCCCGAGCGTGATGTGGAGTGGACCGATGCAGGGGTCGAGGCCGCTGCCCGGCATCTTGAACGACTCTGGCGCCTGGCCAGGGGCATCAGCACCTCGGAAGAGGAGTCGGGGTCGCAGCAGGGCAACACGGATCTGTTGCACCAGGCCCATCAGGCCATCATGGACGTGACAGCCGGCATCGAGAACTTTGCCTTCAACACGGCCATCGCCCGTCTGTTTGAACTGGCCAACGCGATCCAGCGTCTCGATGCCGGCACGGCGGTCCGGCGTGAGGCCCTGTTGATCATGGTGCGTCTGATGGCACCGATCACGCCCCATCTTGCCGAGGAGATCTGGCAGACCCTCGGGGGCGAGGGGCTTCTGGCCCGGGAACCCTGGCCAGAGGCCGATGAGACGCTGGCCCGGGTCTCGCAGATCATCCTGCCAATTCAGATCAATGGCAAGCGCCGCGCCGAGATGACGCTCGACAAGGGTCTCGATGACGGGACGGTCCGTGCACACATCATGGCCAATGCCACGGTCATGCGGTATCTTGAGGGAAGAGAGCCGAAAAGGATCATTATCGTGCCGGATCGGATTGCCAATGTCATCATTTAGACAGACCCCCAGAACATTTGGATTTAGGCGGACCCTGATTGTGGGGCTGTATGCCGCGCTGGTGACCGGATGCGGTTTCACCCCGGCCTACAAGCAGGAGGAGGCTGGCGGTCCGACAGCATCCATCGGTGCCGTCAGCGCCGTGACGTCGGTCGAGGTTGCCGGTGAGCGCGAGGCCTTCATCCTTGAACACATGCTGCGTCAGCGCCTTGGGGCCGTCTATGACACACCCCACTATACACTGGCGGTCACGCTTGAGGTCTCAACCCGCGAGGGCCCGCTGATCGACACGGACAGGATGCGCTTTATCCGGGTGGGCATGGCTGACATTGTCCTGCGGGACAGCGAAACGGGTCAGCTGGTCCTTGCCGACAGGACCCACGCCACGGCAACCTGGGATGAGACCCGTTGGTCGACGGTGAACCGGGCGGCGTTTGATGATGTCAACGAGCGGGTGCTGACCCTCCTGGCTGATCAAATCCACAGTCTGCTTCTGGCGCGAACCGCCCGTGTCGAGACATGAAGATCAAGGCGGAAGATCTCCCCACACGGTTGATGTCTGCAGCGGGGGGTTGCCGGGCATGCCTGATCCATGGCCGGCATGAGGCCAGGGTCCTGCAGGTGCGGGATCTGGTTGTCGGGATTCTGGCGGGCCCGGATGCCAGGGACAGGATGCGCCTTGAGACCCTCGAGGCCCCTTCCATCGTTGCCAATCCCAATGCGCTGGCCATGGCGGTCAACGCGATGAGTTTCTTTGCCGAGGGGGATCGGGTGATCGTGATCGATGGCGCCACCGACTCGCTGGCACCGATCATTGTGGAACTCCTGCCCGAACTCGACGGTGATTCGGCCCGCATGGTGGTCAGCACGCGCCGTTACCTGCGACCGGCATCCAGGCTGCGCAAACTTTTCGAAACGCATGGGCAGCTGGTTGCCACGGCCATTTTTGACAATCCCCTGACCGTGACGGAGGTGCGGATGATGATGGAGGATGTGGGTCTTGGTCCGGTCCAGGTCGATCGCCTCCATCAACTGACAGCCCGTCTGGCCGAGTACGATCCGGCGATGGTGCGGGGCGTGCTGGAGAAACTCGCCCTCTACAAACACAACGATCCGACCGACCTCAGCAGTGACGATCTGGAGGCCTGTGTCCCGCTCACGATTGCATCGGCCACCGAGAAACTGCTGACAGCCACGGCCAACCGCCAGGCCCAGTTGATCGGGCCGGCCTTTCGTAAATTGACAGCTCAGGAAGGGAACCCGGTCGGCCTGTGTCTGCAGGCCGAAGCAATCTTTCGCCGGATTCTCAGGGTCGCCGCTGATCCGAACGGTATCGAGACCGCCGTGGGCCGTCTCAGGCCCCCTGTATTTGGCCCCCGGCGGCAGCAACTCATCAACCAGGCCAGGTCCTGGGGTGTGCCCGGGGCCCGCTTTGCCCTGTGCGAGTTGACAGGGGCCGATCTCGAACTGCGGGGTGGAGGCAGGACTCCGTCACGATCGCTTGTCGAGCGCATCTTTTTGCGCATTGCCTGCTGGCGGGGATGATGACCACCCTCCACGCCAAGCCGCCAAGCCACGCCTTTCGGGTCCTGTGGATGTTGGAAGAGATCGGTCAGGAATGCGACCATGTCGACCACCAGCCGCATGATCCTGCCCTCTCCCCACCCGGCAAGGCCCCGGCGCTGGGTGACGAGGATCTGACTGCATCGATTCCGCTGCCATTCTCAATCATCGGTAGTGAATCACTTTGAAATCCGCTTCCTGTAGGTCTTGGGGCGGTTGGGCTTGGGTGCCCGGTCATCAATCAAGCCCACGATCCACGCCATATCATGCAGCGTACCAGTCAATCCAGCCGCCATTGCGGGCGTACACCGCAGGGACCGGTGAATGCGACAGAAGTTGTGGTGCATGTAGTGCAGGGCGACGGCGTGGGCATGGTTCTCGATCTTCTTGGAGAACGCATTGGTCAGGCGGGTAAAGCGACGCATCGACATCCGCATGGTCAGTTTCTGCCGCTCGACATGGCTGGTCGAGATATGGGCCGGGTCCGGCTTGCCCTCGATGACATCCACCCGCGCACTGTTGAACGCGGATGGGCTGGGCTTGCGCTCGGGTGACTTGCGGCCATCATCGCCGTAGAGTTTGACCAGCATGGCATCGTCCACGCCATCATGGAACGCCTTGTCCACAGCCTCGATATAGGCCCTGTGGCCATCGGTGGTCAACTGGACGCGGTTGGTCAGGCGGTGCTCCAGATTGTCCATGAAACTGGTGGCTGTATGGGCCGAGCGATCCCCGACCTCCCAAGCCAGGATCAACTGGCTGTCGGCACACATCGCCGTCCAGGTCCAGACATCGCCCGCGTCTTTCGGGGCAGTCCTGGCCTTGGCATAGCAGAAGGACCAGATCTCATCGCACTGGATGCGCCTGGACTCGACATCCCGCACGACCTCATCATGGTAGGCGGCACAGGCTTCGCCGGCGGCAACCAGCAGTTTGGTGACGGTGTTGATCGAGACCCCGACGATGCGGGAAATCGACCGCATGGACATCCCCTCAACCAGCAGGTTGAGGATCATGACGCGTTTTTCTGTGGACAACCTGTTCATGCCAGACAAGATAGGTCCTCGGAACCTCTTCATCAAGCATTAAGGCCTGTGGACACGCCCCCGCCCCGCTGCGATCCTGATCCCAACGCCCGCCCGGAACGGGCGGCATCCCTTGGCAGGAGAGACCCATGACCCGCGACCGATCCCGTCTTGCCGACCGCATGTGGCACCGCATCGAATCCCTCTGTCCCGGCACGATCGGCGACCCCGGCGGCACCGCCGCCGCCAACCGTCTCTTCGTTGCGGCCGTCCTCTGGCCCAGGACCTGAGTCCCCCCGGGGGCGCGACCGGCCCGCCCGCTTCGGCCCGACCGCCTGATGCACGGCAGGGGACCACGGTCTTCCAGCGCGTCCGGCGCCGGGCGGGGCGTCTTCGAACGCATTGTCAAGGCGCACTCGGAGGCGTTCGACCTTGCATGCGTTGCTATCGACGGCACCATCGTCACGGCGCCCCATCGGGCGCCCAAGCGGTGGTCCGATCCCCGGGGAGCATCGCCGCGTGCGAGGTGCCGGGCTGCCGTGTCCACTTCGTCATCCGGCCCGGTCCGGCCCATGACCCCGGAGGATGCCATCGGATGGGGGACAGAAGCGGTGCTGGCGGGCCTCGATGGCGAGGCCCGCCTTGCCGATCCCGAATCACGCGGCATCACGGTCGCACGCCCGGCCCGGCGCAACCGGTCCGTGATTCGGGACCATGATCGGGACAGGGATGCCTGGCGGCACCCGATCGAGACCGTCCTGGCGACGATCAAGGCGTTCCGGGGCATGGCGATGCGCTTTGACAGGATGGTGGTGAGCTTCGCGGCCGTCATCGACCTCGCTGCCGGGGTGATTGCAGCCCGGTACGTGTCAACAGGCCCTAAAATCGGTCGAAAACGCCCTGACAGCTACATTGATATTCACATGGAGATACGGAAAGATAATACCATTCTCGTATAATCGTGCGCCGCGAAGGCGACTTCGTACTGTTGTTTCAATTCGGACTATAGTCAGCCCAATATCAGTCGCAGATTCTGACAAGTTCTCCACAAGCAATCCAATGGGTTTGCATTCATTCCAAAGTTGACCACGGTCAAAATCGCTCACTTCTTCCGCTTGGAACGGTAAGCCGGCTAGCAAGACTGCAGTAACAGAATAACGGCAACGCGAGAGGTCATGGATCAACGGGCACGGTGTCCGGGGCCGATGCACCATGATCCATAAGGACTTTGGTCAATTTCTTGAAAAGGTGCCGGTGCTCGTAGGAGCTCAATAGTGACCGTCTTCCCTTCGCCCGACTTGGATCGCGTTGCCATATGCTTCCCCTTTATTCACCCCACCGTGCCTTCGCTGCGACTTGCGCAATCTCCCTGCGCCGCTCCGGCGTCAGGGATTCGGCCCGACGTTTGCCACCGATCCGACCGCCGTTGGCCTTGCGCGGCTTGGCAACGGTTTCCTCAATCTCGCCAGTGGCAATCCCGGCAACATGGACGGCACAGCCGACCACATCAGCAGGGCGTTTCTGTCCTTGCGGTCCTTGGGGCATAGAGAGGTCTCCTTCTCTGCCATCCTGGAATGGGTAATGCTGGTTTGGCACGCAATCAACCAAATAGGCAATAATTCCTTAATTTGTAGCGTGGGGAATTTTCAAAGTGAGACACAACACAATCATCGTGCCGACCGCTCTGCGCCCCACCTCTCCCCGTCCGGTCGTCCGGAATACGCTGGTCTTGCTGCTTCCTGACGCTTTTGCTGCCTGTCCGGATGGCCGCCTGCCACGGTTTCATCCTCCCGTCCGACGATCGGGGCCGGGAGATCAAGCCCGCGTTGCGCTGGGCGCTCGACCCACCATGCCGGATTTGATCCTCATGCCCTGGCTGATATGGTCGCATGTGGCCAGGTTTCTCCTTACCCATCCGGTCCTGCTTGGGTATAGCCGGACCATGGAGGCCCGGGCGATCTTCCAGCGGGTCGGCATGATGGCTGGAACGGGACGGGCACGATGCCAGCGCCGGCAATGGAGCCAATTGTGGACATGACACCAATGCCGGGACTGGCCCGGACCGGAATGGGAGGTACAGCCCGATGATCCGTATGGGGACTCACCGGTGGCTTCGGCCCCTGCTGATTTCTGCCATGATGCTGGCCTGTCAGCCACTCGGGGCCAGCCCCGGCATCGATGCACTGCTCGAGTCCCTGGAGGAGCGTGGCATTGCCATCGCCTATGGGGACATCACGGCTGCGGGACCAGACCACCGGCTGACGGACGTGACCATGACGGTCCGGACCCGGGTGCGACTTGGTGTTGGCTTCCTTGGCATCCTCATCGATGATGACTGGAGTCTCGAGACATCCCTGGACGCAATCACCCTGGGTGCACTCGACCTGGCCACAGTCCGCATCGTGCTGCCATCGGCGGGCACGGCCCGGATGACCGCCACGTTCCTGCAGGAGTCAATGACCCTGAATTCCGAGTATGCCCTGCAGGGCCAGGACATCACGCTGACTCTGACCGATGAGGGGCTGGACCTGGTCTGGGCCATGGACCGGATGACTGTCACCAGTGTCCGCACCCGTGACGGCATCCAGACCACATCCATGAACACCCTGACCGATATTGCCGGCACCTTTTCGATGTCGGGACCCCCCGGCGCGACCGAATCACTGCTCTATACGGCCGGGGCCGGGTCGACGCGCCAGTCCTTCGATCCACCGGTCGGGGCCGACTCCAGCGACGGCCCCCGATCCGCATCCCAAATGACGATTCTCGAGTCAGGATATGAAGTCAGGGTGGGAATCTGGCCGCAGAGGCAAGCCCTGGGGGGCGTCTTGCCCGGCCTTCCCGTCATTTCTGGCAGTTTTGTCGCCGAACCCTCGGCGGTGCTGTTCAGTCCTGATCCGACCATCCCGGATGTGGGGCACACCGTGCTGATGCAGAACCGCAGTGCCGATATCCTGCTGGATGATTCCAGGGTGCTGGTCAGTACCGACCTGGCGGGTTTTGAATTCCTGGATCTCCAGCCCGGTCGTGAATTCCCCATCCTGCAATCAGACGGACACACACTGCTGTTCAGTCTTGCGACCAATGATCCCGCAACCGATCGCGCCGTGGCAACCCTGCGCCTTGAGACGGAGAACCTCGCTGTACACGAGGATGTCCTGCCCCGGATTGATCCAGGTGGACTGCTTGCCGAACCGGTGATTGCCCATGATATCGATATTGGCTTGACGGCGGGCATCCCACCTCGGGGACCGGTCGGTGATTGGAGTCCCCTCGAGGATATCCAGGCCGAGTTCCGCACCTTCAGCCTCGATCTGTTGGGCACGACGGTGCAGGCCGCGGGAAGTCTGGACATCGTCGCAACGGCATCGGAGGCTCCGGATCTGATCGGCCGGATTGACCTCGAGACCCGCAACCTCGGCAATCTCGTGGCCTTCCTGAGCCAGATCCCCGGCTCACCGCCCCTCCCCGTCTTCCTGGCAATCCAGACGCTGAACCGCTACCTGCCGGACTGGGATGCCGAGCAGGACCAGCCAAGGCGCTACACCCTTGTGTTCGAGCGCGGGGATCGCATGACCGTGAATGGAGTCGAGCGGTGACAGAACTCGTCGACATCGCCGAGCACCTGCATGACACGGCCCTGGCTTGCGGGGCCGACAGTGCTGATATCCTGGTGGCATCCGAGGAGTCGGTCGTCATCACGGTGCGTGACAGCCAGCTGGAACATGCGGGAAGTTCCGATGAGGTGGCACTGGGTATCCGTGTCCTGATCGGCAAGCGTCAGGCCTGCATCGCGGGTTCGGATACACGGCTCGAGGCCCTCGCCGACATGGCCGAACGGGTGGTGGCCATGGCCCGATTGGCACCTGAGGATCCTTGCCTGGGTCTGGCTGATCCCGATCAATTGGCGACCCGGCGAGATTCGAAGGAACTGGAGATCTACGCATCCGAGCCCACCCCGGAACCTGCCGAGCTGGAATCGATTGCCATGGAGATCGAGGCTGGAGCCCTGGCCGTGACCGGGGTCGAATCGGTTGAGGCTGCGTCGGCCGCCACGGGTGCCGTTGAACTCGTCATCCGGCAGAGCAACGGGCTGGCTGCCAGTTGCCGGAAAAAATCCCGGTCCGCGGGCTGTGCCGTGATCGCCGGCCAGGGGTTGTCGATGGAAACGGATTCCTATGGGGAGTCGCGGGTCTTTGCCGAGGACCTTTCCGGCTGGACCGAGATCGGTCGGCGTGCCGGCGAGCGTGCCATTGCACGCCTGAATCCCGCGCGCCCACCCACGGGACATGTTCCGGTTCTCTTTGATCAACGGGTGTCGGCAACGCTCATCGGTCACCTGCTGGCGGCCATCAACGGTGAGGCCATCGCCCGGGGCTCCAGTTGGCTGCGTGATGGGCTGGGGCGCGATGTCCTCCCTGCCGCCCTCTCGGTGACTGAGGATCCCTGGCGCAAGCGTTCATTGGCATCCCGTCTCTATGACGCCGAGGGATTGCCGACAGAACAACGCGCCATCGTCGAGGATGGGGTCCTGATGACCTGGATCATGGATCTGGCCAGGGCCCGAAAACTCGGGCTTGCCAGCACAGCCAACGCCAGTCGTGGTGTGGCATCGCCACCGTCACCGTCCACCAGCAATATCGATCTGACAGCCGGGACCGTAACGAGGGACGCACTGGAGCGGGACATGGGCACCGGGCTGGTGGTGACCGGACTCATCGGCTCGACCATCAATCCCACGACCGGTGACTATTCCCGGGGCGCATCTGGCTACTGGGTCAACAATGGGGAACGGGAAGGCCCGGTTTCCGAATTCACCATTGCCGGCAATCTCCGGGAGATGCTGCAAACGATCGTCCCGGCCAATGATGCGGACCCGTTTCGGCGCATGCGGGTGCCAAGCCTGCTGGTTGAAGGTCTGACCATCGCTGGCAAGTGACAGGTTCCCATGACAGTCCGGACCGGCATGGGGTCGAGCACAATGGAGGACATGATGGCAAGACGCCTGCATCTGGTTTTTGGTGGTGAACTGGCCACGACCGGGCAGAGCCGCTTCCGTGATCTCGATCAGGTGGAGATCGTGGGCCTCTACTCCGATTACCAAAGTGCCTATGCCGCCTGGAAGGATGTGTCCCAGCGATCTGTCGATCAGGCCATGATGCGGTACTTCATCGCCCATCTCCATCGGCTGATTGATGAACGGCATGCCGAGAGCCCGACTGAGGAAATCGACAGTTGCGGGCCCTGATGCTCCCTGACTGAGCCCATTGCCTGATCCATCCCGCCGTTCATGACCCAGCCGGCATTCTGGTTCACACCACCTGGCCCCCTTGCCGGGGCACTCGCCCCTCTGTCGGTTGCCTGGTCATTGGCCACATCTCTCCGGTTGTGTCGCCGTGCTGGCAACAGGGTTCCCGTGCCGGTGCTGTGTGTGGGCAACATCAATATCGGTGGCACTGGCAAGACACCCACAGTCATGGCTCTGACCGAACGTCTCCAGCGGGCCGGCTGGACTCCGGGCATCGTCACCCGAGGGTACCGGGGTCGGTTGGCGGGCCCCATTGAAGTCGATGCCGCCCGCCACACCGCAGCAGATGTTGGCGATGAGGCTCTGGTTCTGGCCAGCCTGGCCCGCACATGGAAGGCCACCAACCGGCCTGTCGGGGTCCAGCAGGCGCTGCATGCCGGCTGCGATATCATCATCATGGATGATGGCCATCAGAGCCCGGCACCGCCCCGGGATCTTGCCCTGCTCACGGTCGATGCGCTGGCGGGTTTCGGCAACGGACGGGTCCTGCCGGCTGGACCCTTGCGCGAGCCGATCGCGCGGGGTCTGGCCCGGGCCGATCTCCTGCTGGTGATCGGCCAGCCAGCCGACCGGGAGGCGTTCCTCGATGCCTGGCGTGCGATGATCACGGTCCCGATTCTGTCCGGGCAGATCGAGGTTCTGCCGACGGGTCTCGACTGGCCGGGGATGGTGGTCTACGGATTTGCCGGCATGGCCCATCCGGAAAAATTCCGACGCAGCCTGGCTGCAACAGGTGCCAGGGTCATCAAGTTCAGACCCTTGGCAGACCACCAGCCGCTGGCGGAACGCCTGATGGGACGCATGGAAGCGGAAGCTGCTGCCCTGGGGGCCCAGCTGATCACGACGGAAAAGGATGCCGCGCGTCTGCCACCTTCATGGCGCCAACGGATTCTGGTGCTGCCCGTCCGTCTCCGTATCGATGACTGGCAGCCGATTGATGATCACCTGGCCCGACTGCGTCCGCAGTGCCCGGGTCAGGTTCAGGCACGTCATGGATAGGGTGGCCAGGACCATCCCTCAGTTCATGGCGTCTTCGATCAGGCGGACGAACTCATCATAGGGCATGTTCGCATGGGTCTTGCCGTTGATGACAAAGGAGGGCGTGCTCCGGATCCCGTGTTCGCGCTTGTTCCTGACCTCGGTTTCCACCAGCAGTTCCGCCTTGGCCTGGTCATGGAAACACGTCCTGAAGGCCTCGTCCGTCACACCCATTGACAGGGCAATCGACCGCAGACGCTGGACGATCGCGGGTTGCGACTCGAGCTGGGACCACTCCTGCTGGGTGGCCAGAATCCTGTCAACCATGGCGAAAAACCGGTCCCTGCCACCACAGCGTGCCGTGATCGAGGCAAACAGTCCCGGACGGTCAAAATACACTTCGCGCAGGATGAAGTTGATCTTGCCGGTATCGATGTACTCCGTCTTCAGGCGCGGCAAGACATCCCGATGAAAGGTGGCGCAATGGGGGCAGGTCAGGGAGGCATATTCGATGACCTCGACGGCTGCGTCGGGATTGCCGATCGCCATGTCGATAACGATTGGTTCCTCGGCCACAACCGGCCCGGCCAGCGTCATCAGGGCAGCAAGGGCCAACGATCCGGCCTGCATGGCCCAACGTGTCTTCATTTGCAGCTTTCCTCCTGATCCTGTGTCCCGGCCGATTCAGCCTGCATGACAGAGATGCAGAGTTTCATCAACTCATCCCGGAGGTCGCCGGCTTCCAGCGAAGCCAGCATTCTCTCGCACTGATCCACAACCTGTACAGACGGTGCTGTGCGATTTGATGTCCGCGGCTGATGGCGGATGAATTCGGCATGGTTCGTCTGCACGATGCTGATCTTCTGGACGGCGGCATAACCACAGACACTGTTGACGCGATCAATGATATCCGCACTGCACATGCTCACCATCTGGGCGCAGCTGCCTGGCGTCTCGAGATACAATCGACTTGCGATCCGGCTGGCCGTGCCATGCTTGATGCGCAGGGGCCGGGTGATGGCCCCGAGATCAGGACCGACGACTTCAGCCCAGGATGTCTCCAGCAGATCGAACGGCAACCCGTTGCCGTCCCACTCGAGAACGTCTGCCGGGATGAGGTCCGAGAACGCACAGAACCGCCCCATCCTGATGTCACTACCATCGTCTGCGTCTCGGGTCATCGGAGTCATCAATGCCATGCACATCCACGGCATCCCCATACAACCCCCGCGGGAATCGCAACAGACAATTCATGTTGACCGCCCCCGGCGGCTGGCTGCCTGACACGCGGGCATGAGGGAGGCTGGCGGTCCCGGCGCGATTCGAACGCGCGACCTTTCGCTTCGGAGGCGAACACTCTATCCGGCTGAGCTACGGGACCGTTCCTTTGCACCTTCCCTGGGCCGACAATGGGTCCTGGACCCATGCAGGACCTGTGACCGCCTTGCCGACCGATCCTCCACGTTTGACGGTCATCCTGCCACGGACACGATGCCCTGCCACATGATCCCCGCTGCCGGACGATGGCGACCCCGACAGGATTCGAACCTGTGACCTACCGCTTAGGAGGCGGTCGCTCTATCCATCTGAGCTACGGGGCCGGTGTCGGGCCCGTGTCCGGTCTCCCCCATACCCACAATGCCATTCATTGCAATGCCATTTCCGAGAGCGGTCATGTCTCAGTTTGACAATGACCAAACCACCCAGGGCGGGCCAGCCAACCCAGAGGCCGCCCGCCGCGGGTCAGTCATCATCCCGGATGGAAATCCGCAGGACCTGGTACGGGGTGTGCATGTGCACGATGAGATGGTTCTCTCGATCCGCCCTGACATCGTCACCCTGAATGGAGTACAGGAAATTGAGTCGGTGTTGGATTGGTAATCCATCAGGGTGTGTCAGGAAGGTCGGATTGCAGACTGTCGGACCACCGGTTCTCTGCCACCCACCGCTTGCCAGAAACCCGGTGCTGCCGCGGATGGCCCCGTCGCAATTGGCTTTCGGCGCGGTCGGGGGGGGGCAGGCGGTCGTCCCCGACAGATCGAGGCAGACCAACAGCGGCTTGGTCCGGGCGGCGCAGTCTGTTGGGAAAAACACGCTTGGGATGGCCTGATTGCTTCTGGTGCCTTCGTTGAGACAATCGGCCATGTGCGCAAGTGTCCCGACATGGATGGATCAACCAGAAGTCCATCGGAGAGGAGTGCATGAATCGCGAAGAGATCGGTGCGCCGCAGACCAATCTCTTCGAGGTTGTCGACAACATGCTCAATGGCCTCCTTGTGGTTGAGGACCATCAGGGCCTCCCTGCGATCCTTGACTGCAACGTCTTCACCATAACGAATCAGACGTTCTGTCTGCAGGATATCGTAGGTGTTGCCCTCCATGCGCGATGATGCCCAACTGAGATCGACGAGGAGTTTCTCGAGTCTCTGCCGCGCATGGGTTGAGGCAGGCAATGGGATGCCACGCGGCTGCCCAGCTTCCAGCAGGCGATCACGAGCCTCCTGCGGGAGATACCAGGTCTTGCCGGGAATACAGGCATCCAGAAACTCTGGACTCCAGGCAATGGGCGGTCGACGGCAAGAGGGTGTAGAAAGATGGGTACGGATGCGTGCAGCCCCGGCAACCCGGTAAGCAGTCATCCGCCCCCCTGGTTGTGGTATCAAGGGTGCCCACATCAACCAGACGTCGCAAGGCCCGCCACACGGTGGTTGGGCTTGCGCTG
The DNA here is from genome assembly GCA_965215545.1 of Paracoccaceae bacterium. Classification (GTDB taxonomy): domain Bacteria; phylum Pseudomonadota; class Alphaproteobacteria; order Rhodobacterales; family Rhodobacteraceae; genus MPNP01. The sequence continues at coordinate 901,031 of OZ244066.1, read as the reverse complement.
GACATGATACCTTGCGGATAGCCTCGCGGCGACCGTTGCGCTTCAGAGTGGCACGGGGGAGGGATCAAACGGGTCTTTGTCCAACTTTTGTTGCGGATGGGGGAGTGTGTCCGTCCGGCTTGGCATGGACGGCCACCTTCACCTGGCTCCCCGGGACTGGTACATGTCGATCATGGAGAAGGAGGTCAGCTGGGCCCGACCGGGTCGGCGAGGAACAGGCAGGAGTTGGAGCCCTGGCAATGGCACGTGAATCCGGGGCTGTCTTTGCGCCACCGACCATCCGGGACCTGCTGGCCCATGGGTATGACGATGTCATCGATGTCCGCAGCCCAGGCGAGTTTGCCATCGACCATATCAGCCGGGCTCTCAACCTGCCAGTCCTGAATGATGAGGAGCGGCACCGGATCGGTACGATCTATTGCCAGGAGAGCAAGTTCCGGGCCCGCCGGATGGGTGCGGCCCTGATCGCCAGGAACATTGCCCATCACCTGGACACGGACCTCGCTGGCCATCCGGCGGATTATCGTCCCCTAGTCTATTGCTGGCGCGGCGGCCAACGATCCGAGGCCTTTGCCCACATCTGTCGGCAGGTTGGCTGGCGGTGCTCGATCCTCGCTGGCGGCTACAGGTCCTACCGCCGCCTGGTCAACGCGTTTTTTTACACCGACACGTTGCCCTTGCGCCCGGTCCTCATTGCCGGCCCGACCGGGTCTGGCAAGACTGCACTTCTCGGCCAGCTGGCCAGATCGGGTCTGCAAACCCTTGATCTTGAGGCTGCAGCAGAGCACAGGGGATCGATCTTCGGGCACAATCGGACTCCCCAGCCAAGCCAGAAAGGATTTGAAAGTGCCCTGATCACGAGTCTTGTGGCCTGCCGGCCCGAGTTGCCCCTGTTTGTGGAGGCTGAGTCCAATCGCATTGGCCGGGTCGCCATTCCCCCGTCATTCTGGGAAGCCATGCGCACGGCGCCGCGTATCCAGGTCAGTGCGGATCTCGAGGCCCGGAGTGCTTACATCGTGCACGGCTATCAGGACATTGCCACGAACACCGCCGCCCTCCTGGACATCCTGGTTCGCCTGGCTCCGTTCCATCCCGGCCAGAGGATCGATCACTGGCGGTCTCTGGCCGCCAGCGGTTGCCATCATGACCTTGTCCGGGATCTCCTGGTGCACCATTACGATCCGCTCTACCACAAGTCCGCCCAGCAGGTCCCTGCGCCCCCGGCTGTGACGATCACACTTCCGGATCACTCGGAGGCATCCCTCCTTGCGGCTGCCAGGGACATTGCCGCCCACCTGCCGGAGGGTGCCTGAGCTCAGCCGGCTCCCGGGTTCTCCTGCAACTCTCCACTCGCCACAACCCGCAAGCCCGGTGGGCCCGGTTCGATGACACCGATCTGCCAGCATTCGATCGACTGCCGGACAGTCTCGGCAAGAACAGACTCGAGCCTGTCCGGCGGGATGCTGGCAAGGAGACCCCCCGATGTCTGGGGATCAAAGAGGAGATCCAGCCGCTCTTCGGGTTCGGGACAATCGATGGTCAGGAGCTGGGCATTGGCGGACCAAAGGGAAGAGCGGATGCCCCGCCGGGCCAGTTCCCTGGCGCCGGGGAGAAGTGGAATGCGGTCAAGGGTCAGGCAGGCGGCCACCTGCGAGTCCTGGAGGATTTCGTGCAGGTGACCGGCCAGACCAAATCCGGTGATGTCGGTCATGGCGCTGGCATGGCGGGCCAGCACACGTGCGGCCGCGGCCGATGTCGCTTGCATCGCCTCGAGGGCCGTGGCGAGATCGTCGCCATGCACCGCCCCGGTCATGGCACCCGCCAGGATCACCCCGGTGCCAAGAGGCTTGGTCATGACGAGACAGTCGCCGGGCCGGGCACCGGACCGGGTCACGGGCCGCTGTGCCGCTGTGCCGAGAACCGTCAGACCCATGGCCATGGTGCTGCCCTGGGTCGTGTGGCCGCCAATGATCCGGATGCCTTCGGGTGCGAGGCAGGATCGCGCGCCGTCCATGATGTCCGACAGCGTGCGGACCTGCAACTGTGCGTTCATTCGGGGGAGCACTGCTGTCACAAGGGCCGAATGGGGCTGACCGCCCATGGCCCAGATGTCGCTGGCGGCATGGGCGGCGGCAATTCTGGCAAACAGCCAGGCCTCATCGGTCATGGCATCGAGATGATCGGTCGTGATCAGCAGTCGGGTGCCGGCGACATCAATGCTGGCCGCATCATCCAGCCCTGCTGATGGCATGGATCCCAGGCCGGCCATGAGGGAGGTCCGACCGACCTTGCCACCGCAACCCGTGCAGACCATCGGGGCCTCGCGGATGATCTCCCGGACACCACTGGCAGCATGGGTTGGGAGGGCGTGGGTCATGGCTGGCATGGTGGTCAATTGCCGCATGAAACGACGGTCGATCCGATCCTTGAGATGCCAGACCGCCCGACCGGACATGGCCAGACCATACTTGCACGCCACGGCATGGCGCGGGCCGGTGGAGACAAGTTTCAGGAACTGGCCCTGAGGGCGAAAGCGCTCGAGCGGATGGTCTTGCAACGCCGCCCGGAGATTGCGCGCGAGCACCGGGGCCTGCCGGACAGCAAAGACCCCGGTCCGGGGCAGGGGTTGGGGGGAAAATGCTGCACAATCGCCGGCAGCAAAGACGACGTCCTGACCGATGACCCGCAGGCAGCCATCAATCGGAACGAAGCCATAACTGTCCACAAGGCCCGAGTCCCTGAGCCAGGCATGGGGCCGGGCACCGGCGGCCAAGGCCACGAATTCAACATGATGACGTACGGTATCCGTCATGATCATCGACCGGTCGTCTCTCGAGGCAACGCTGACCCCGCATTGCCACGCAATGCCCGCCTGTTTCAGCCTGCGCAGGAGGGCCGTGCGCGCCAGGGGGCCGAGCTCGGACAGCAGACTCACACCCTGCTCGAAGATGGTGGTGGTCGTGCCACCCTGTGCCAGACCCTGCAGCCGGTGGTGCATGGCCAGAGCCAGCTCGACACCGGCAACACCGCCCCCGATGACTGCAACCCGGGCCGCACGACCGTTCCGGACATCATCGATGTAACGGTCCCATTGCCTTGCAAAATGATCAAGGGGTTTGGCCGGATGGATCCGGTCACCGATCCCGGGGACCCCTGCAACCCCTCCATGGATGCCGATATTGAGACTCATGATGTCGTACGCGATGGCAGGTCTGGTGCCGAGCTGGATCCGACCGGATCCGGGGTCAATCTGCTCAACGGCACCCCGGATGAACCGGGCCCCGGCCCGGATGGCCAGACGTGTGATGTCGATATCCAGCTCATGTCGCTGGTAGTGACCGGCAACATAGCCCGGCAACATGCCGGTGTAGGGTGCCGTGCAGGTGGGATTGATGACCGTGACGCGGGTGCCGGGCAGGGGTCTGGCCGCCCAGCGCATGAGCACCAGCGCATGGGTGTGTCCGCCTCCAACGAGGACAAGATCCCTGGTGAGGGGGATCGATCGGGATGCCCGTTCAGGCTGCACCATTGCGCTTCCTGTTCATGACCTTGCCCTGATCATCGGGCTCGATCCTGCCACGGGCACGGATGGGACTGCAAGCGACCCCAATCGTGCCACGACCCGCCCCTGCCATGGTTGGCTGTGGACGCGGTGGCCACCCATTGACCGGGGTGAAGGGGCAATGATGCCTCACAGAGGCTGCCCTGACCACACGGTCGGGGAGACAACCGCTGCCCGGTCCAATGGGTTGGAAGAAGGGGCGGGACGGCGTTCCTGGTGAGCCCGACAGGATTCGAACCTGTGACCCACTGATTAAAAGTCAGTTGCTCTACCAACTGAGCTACGGGCCCGACCTGAAACGAACATGGCGATTCACCTGCAGACATGTACCAGCATCGGCTGTTGTGGTCAAGCGCCAGGAGATGGAGTAAGGCGCCGTCAGAACACGACGGAGATTGCCATGCGCTTTGCCAAAATGCACGGTCTCGGCAATGATTTCATGGTCATCGACGCCGGGCGCTATCCCATCGCCGATCCGGCTGGCCTGGCCCGGCGCCTGTCAGACCGCCGCCGTGGTGTGGGGTTTGATCAGCTCGCCCTCATGGAACAGGTCGACGGGGCCGAGGCCGTGCTGACCTTCTACAATGCCGATGGCAGCCCGTCGGGGGCCTGTGGCAATGCCACGCGGGCCATTGCCCGGAGCCTGCTTGATGCAACCGGGCAGGCCACGGTCATCCTCAAGACGGCAATGGGTCGTCTGGAATGCCGGGATGCCGGTGCAGGGTTGACTGCAGTCAACATGGGCAGGCCTGTTTTTGACTGGCAGGACATTCCGCTGGCGCACGAAGTCGACACGCACGCCTTGCCCATCGCCGGCCAGCCGATGGCGCTTGGCATGGGCAATCCCCATTGCGTTTTTTTTGTGACGGATGTCGCCGCAATCGATCTGGCCACAGAGGGGCCGGCGATTGAACATCACGACCTGTTTCCGGAACGATGCAATGTCGAGTTTGTCCAGATCCTCTCCCGCACCGCCCTGCGGATGCGCATCTGGGAGCGGGGTGCCGGCATCACCCGCGCTTCGGGTTCAGGATCCTGCGCTGTCGCTGTGGCGGCGGCCTGCCGCAAGGTCACTGACAGGCAGGTCGAGGTCATCACGGATGGCGGACCGTTGCAGATCGACTGGACTGATGCGGGAGTCTGGATGACCGGGCCCACTGAGTGTGTCTACACCGGGGACCTGGACCCGGCTCTGGCGGCGATGCTCGATGCCTGACCCGGACGTGCAGTTCGCCACCCTCGGCTGTCGGCTCAATGCTTACGAGTCCGAGGTCATGCGCCAGCATGCAGAGGCGGCCGGGGCTCACAAGATCGTTGTCGTCAACACCTGTGCCGTCACGCAGGAGGCGCAGCGCAAATCCCGCCAGACAGTCCGGCGCCTGCGGCGCCGGCATCCTGATGCCCGCCTCATCGTGACGGGTTGTGCCGCCCAGATCAATCCAACCGCCTATGCCGCCTTGCCCGGTGTGGATGTCGTTCTGGGCAACAGCCGCAAGTTGCAGGCTGACAGCTGGCAGGCGCTGGTCCGGAATGAAGGCAAGACACCCGCCGAGCAGACCACTGTCCTGGTGGATGATATCATGGCACCAGGCCTGCCTGCCGAGCAGACACTGTTCAGCTTCGGTGCTCAACGCATCGCCTATGTCCAGGTGCAGAGCGGCTGTGACCACCGCTGTACATTCTGCATCATTCCCTATGGACGCGGCAACGCTGCCTCGATTCCCGCCCATGCCATCATCGACCAGATCAGGATCCTGGTTGAACAGGGTTACAGGGAGGTCGTCCTGACCGGTGTCGACATGACAAGCTGGGGGGCCGATCTTGAAGGCCGGCCCCGCCTTGGCCATCTCATCGCCCGGATCCTGAAGCTGGTTCCTGATCTGTCCCGTCTGCGCCTCTCTTCCATCGACCCGGCTGAGTTGGATGACACGCTCCTTGCGACGCTGGCCAGCGAGGATCGTCTGATGCCACACCTGCACCTGTCTGTGCAGTCCGGTGATGACATGGTCCTCAAGCGCATGAAACGTCGGCACCGACGCTCTGATGTGCTGAGGCTCTGCAAACACATTCTGGAACGCCGCTCCGATGTCGTCTTCGGTGCCGACTTCATCACCGGCTTCCCGACCGAGACCGACGCCATGCACGAACGGACTGTTGATCTCATCCGGCAGTGCCCTATCAGTTGGTTGCATGTCTTTCCCTACAGCCCCCATACGGGAACACCGGCGGCCCGCATGCCCCAGATCGATGGCGCGGCCATCCGGGCCCGGGCCGCTGACCTGCGACAGGTTGGGATGGAACAAAGGCAGGCCCTGTTCAGCCGCATGCAGGGCGAGGTGGTCGAGGTGCTTCTGGACAGTGCAACGAAGGGCCGGATTGGCAATTACGCGAGACTCGAACTGGACGCTGCCCCCACCGATTCCATCGTTGCCGCCCGGGTCACGGGTGCCACCCGGGATCATCTGCTCGGGACCATCGTCTGTTGAGCCCCAATCGATCACCTTCCCAATCGATCCGCCGGATATCCTGGGGTGCAGAATGGTGGCCCGGTGCCGCCTCAGGGTGCAAAGCGGTCCCGGTAGTCCTGGCGCAACGCCTTCCTGTCAACCTTTTCCATGGCATTGCGTGGCAGGGATGGCCGCAGGACAATTGATTTTGGACGTTTGTACCCTGCCAGGTGTTCACGGATATGACCTTGAAGGGCTTCAAGATTGAATGATATCCCCTCCCTGGGCTGGACAACGGCGAGGACACCTTCGCCATAGTCGGGATGGGGCACCCCGATCACCACGGAGTCCGCTGTGTCAGGATAGGCGTTGATGACCGATTCGACTTCGGTCGGATAAACGTTCAGACCGCCCGAGATCACCAGATCCTGCGTGCGTCCCTCGATTGACAGGGAGCCGTCTGCTGCCAGCCTGGCCAGATCACCCGTGCGGAAAAACCCCTCATCATCCCAGGCTTCCAGGGTCTTTTCCGGCATCTGCCAATACCCGGAAAACAACCCCGGACCACGGATTTCGAGCGCACCCGGTTGCCCTTCCGGGAGGACCCGGCCCGTGGCAAGATCACGGATGCGGACCTCAACGCCCGGGAGCGGACCACCCACTGAACAGACATCTCCATCGCTGCCAGGGGCGTGTGATGCAATGATGTTGGCCTCGGTCATGCCGTAGCGATTGAGGAGCGTATGCCCGGTCCGGGCCCGCCACTCCTTGGCAAGATCGGGCGGAAGTGGGGCTGAACCCGTGATGAACAGACGTATCTGCGGCCACCCGACCCGAGCAAGTTCCGGGGCGTTCAGCAGGCGACGATAATAGGTCGGGACCCCCATCATGACGGTGGAGCGGGACAGGGCCTCAATTGTCATGGCCGGATCAAAAGACGCCAGGAAAGTGATCTCGGCGCCGGCCAGCAGCGCGACATGGGTGGCCACAATGAGCCCGTGGAGATGGAAGATCGGCAGGGTGTGCAGCAGGACATCGGCTGCCGAAAATTTCCACAGCTCCACCAGTGTCCTGGCGTTGGACGCGAGGGCTCCATGCGAGAGCATGACGCCCTTGGGCCGACCTGTCGTGCCCGACGAATAGAGAATTGCGGCAATCGCTGCCGCATCCCGGTCTTGCGTACCGACTTCGTCAGCAGGGTCTCCAACCGTCTCGATGAGTGAGCCACGTCCATCCCGGTTCAGACTGAATGTCCGAAGTCCGCCATGTTGCCGGGTGAATGGATGGCAGGCCTCCAGCATCCCGTCATCGGCAATCAGGACCCGGGGGTCGGCACTGCCCAGGAAATATTGCAGTTCGTGAACCGTGCCAGCCGGGTTGAGGGGGACTGCAATGGCGCCCATGCGGATGATGGCCAGATAGGCCGCCAACGTTGCAATGGTCTTATGGGCAAGAAACGCGATCCTGTCGCCTGGCGCAACCCTGGCATCGGCAAGGGTTCCGCTGATTCCTTCAATCGTGTGCAGGAAGGCACCGTTGGTGATCCTGAATCCCCGTGGCTCGTGGAAGAGCGTCCGATCTGGCCGGGTCCTGGCCCAGCGCGTCAGACAGTCATACAGGTGATTCGCCATGGCAGCCTCATTCTCCCACCGTGCAGGCCGTGGCGAATATCGCTGCCGAATGCAAGAACACGGACGTTCACCGAGGCCCCGGACCCCAATCCGGCTCCCCTTGCCAGGAGTCGGTGCCTGGCCAGCCTGTGTCCTGAGCCTGGCACTGACTGCACATGTCGTGGGTCCGGGTCTTGATGCTGCGTTGCAACATCCACCTTTATTCCCAGCTGGATGTGTAATACGGGGGAGCTGCGTGGCCCGGTCGCCACCTGAGCAAGGAAATGAACTGAATGGCTGATCGTGTCTCCGTGCATCGGCCCGCACCGGGTCCAGAGGTTTTGCATGCAGTTGTGGAACAGACTGGCATCGACAGGAGAGTCGTATCTGGAATGATCGTGGGGCAGGTTTTGCACACTGGCCAAAATGTATCCTGCCCTGGGCACAGACAGGTCCCGGTGGGCAAGGTGGCGATGATTGCATCATGTGCGCACATGGAGACCTCGGTTTGATTCCAGGCCGGGACATGATCAGGGTCAGCGTTTGAAGCAGGGACAGAACGAAAGGAGATTGATGATGTCACGAGTTGCATTGGTAACCGGTGGGTCCCGGGGGATCGGGGCTGCAATCAGCACGGCACTGGCCGGGAGCGGCTATGCCGTCGCGGCCAACTATGCCGGCAATGATGATGCGGCGGCTGCATTCAGCAAGGAGACCGGCATCAAGACGTTCAAGTGGTCGGTTGCTGATTATGCGGCCTGCGCCGACGGCGTCAAAGCCGTGGAAGATGCATTGGGTCCGGTTGAAATTCTGGTCAACAACGCCGGTATCACCCGCGACGCCATGTTCCATCGGATGACACCCGAGCAATGGTCGGCCGTGATCGGCACCAACCTGAACGGCGTTTTCAACATGACCCACCAGGTCTGGGAAGGGATGCGTGAGCGCAGTTTCGGGCGGATCATCACCATCTCATCCGTGAATGGTCAGAAGGGTCAGATCGGCCAGGTGAATTATTCGGCTGCCAAGGCAGGAGACATCGGATTGACTCGCGCCCTGGCCCAGGAAGGGGCCCGCAAGGGGATCACCGTCAACGCCATTTGCCCGGGCTATATCGCCACGGAAATGGTGATGGCTGTCCCGGAAAAGGTCCGCGAGGCGATTGTTGGCCAAATTCCCGTCGGTCGTCTCGGCGAGGCCGAGGAGATCGCCCGCTGTGTTGTCTTCCTCGCGTCTGACGATGCAGGGTTTGTCACCGGCTCGACCCTCTCGGCCAATGGCGGACAGTACATGGCCTGAGATTCTCCCCAAGGGCCCGCGCGGGGGTTCCGGAATGCCTCCGCCTGCTCCCGGGCACCGGTGACATCCAACCCTCCCCGCCAGGGCAGGGACGTTGCCACCAGCTGCATGGTCCCCCGCCAGTCAGGAACTTTTTGCAACTCCTGATGCTCAGACCAGGCACAACGGGCAGACCTCCGGACCCTATGGAATCCAGCGCCCGTAACGGAAGATCGCCCGGCCCACCGCCCGGCTCTGGCGGGACCGCTCCCTGGCGCTTGGCGTGGACGGCCTGCTGCATGATGCCACCCGGCCGGCGGTTCCCGCAGCTACGGTCTGGGCCCTCATCACGCTGGTCATGTCGCCACCCCCGCCCAACCGCAGCCACTTGAACCCCGGCAACGACGGGGTGTACGGCACCGCCGACGGGACCACCACCGCACCCCTGCAGGGTGCGGGGTTCCTGAGCCGCTTGCCCGACCTGCCCCCCGGCCCTTGACACCGGCACCGGGTGGGATGTAAAGGCATCTTGACACCTTGCCTGCAGAGAGGAGGTCCACCATGCAACCGTTGCTGATGCCGGCTCTGGCCGCCATCCTGCTGATGGCGACCCTCGGGTCCACCCCCGCCCTGGCATGGCAGGCCGGCCCGGATGCCGGCCATGCCACCCGGGTGCCCACGATCCAGCCCCATCAGAACATCTGTGCCGACGGCCTGGTCAGTCCGAGCAGGATAACACCCGACGGCCTGACCGTCACCGTCTGCGACTTCGGTCTCCCCAACCATGCTCTCTGGACCTGGTCGGTGGTTGCCGACCGCCACTTCGCGGCCCTCCCCCTCGCCAGCCAGCCGCTCGGTGCCCTGGCGGGCCCGCAGACCACCGTCGACAGGAGCGGGGTGCGTCTGGCCGGCCTGCAGCCTGACCCTCACGACACATTGATCATCGACAGCCCGGACCTGGCCGGCGTCGACAGCCACACGGCCCCGTTGGAACGCCGCCGCTTCCGCTCGGCCCGGACTTCCGCTTCCTGGGGGTCCGCCGGACCCCCGGACCGCGCCCACCCGGGCGCACTTCACCCCCAACCGCAAGGAGATCTCCCATGACCCAACGGACACTGCCCCCCCCCCTGACACTTCTGGCTGCCGCGCTGGTGGCGCTGCTGGCCCTGCCGCTCATGACCGCCCCCACCACAGCCCAGACCCCACCGTGCACCATCACGACCGGCGGCGTCTGGTCGGGTGAGGGGAACTACTCATTCGTAGGCAACACCCTCACCGTCGAGGAGGGCCACTATGTCAGCTTCAACCTGATCTACAAATGCACGGGCCTGCCTGCGGGCGCACGTCCCGTCGTCAGCATCGCCAACCCGACCCCCGGCACCACCGGCAATTTCACCGCGAGGGACTTCGGCGGGTTCTTCTCGGAACGCGACGGGTTCGGCGATGGTGACGCGGTGCCCAACGGCTGCCGGGGCCCGGCGGGTGCCAACATTGCCGACGATGGCTGCCGGATCGAGGTCAATGCCACCAGCAAGGACAACAACTGCCGCAACGTGGGTGCCACGGTGCAGCAGCTTCGCGTGACAACCCGGGTTTCCAACACCGGCCCCGGTCCCCTCAATCTGTCGGGCGATCAGACCTTCTTCATCAAGGCGACCGATGACGACACCCTCGCCCAAGAGTACCTCGAAATGGGGTACACCCAATGGAAACCGACCTGCTAGGCGGCTGACCGCACCCCCAACCCACACCCGCGCGGGGCGGCCCATCGGTCGCCCCCGTTCGTGTGAAGTGGCAATTGTCTTGACCGGGGCACAATCCACCGCCCCCTGCTGGCCCGCCTGACCGATCTTGTCCGGCCCCGCGGGGCGGCGGGGGCTGACAAAGCCGCCACGAAGGGCCAACAAACAGGGACCCGGTCAGGATTTGTCTTGTCCAAGGCAAGTTGCCGACCGGCCTGACCGCGGCTGCTGGCACCCTGACACATCCGGAACCACACCCCAGCGTCCTGGCCACACCAGCGCACGGCACAAGGCAACGCTGTCGTGGCCTCACGTGGCCAATCCCACCCCGTCACAGCCCGAACCGCGCCTTCGAGACAGCCCCCGGGGCCCCGACGCATCAGACAGCGGTCGGCAGCCCGCGGCGCCCCGGCCAGGGACCTGGCCAGAGTCCGCTCGCCATCCCTGTCCAGAGCCGGCATCGCGCCAGCCAGGCCACGGTCCGTGCCACCACGAAGAGGCGGTCGAGGACCGTCAAGCCCGTGACCGCCGCCGGGCGTGGGGACGCGCGCTCAGGGATGCCAGCCCACCGCCGGGTGGGCGACCCGGACGGTGGGGGCCGGTCGCACCTCCGTCAGTCCGGCCCGCCAGCCTGCGTTCGCATGTCCTGTCATCATGTCAGGCATCGCAAGGGTTCCTGACCGAGGCACGGGCGGGACGCCCTGGAGCAGCGGGTGCCACGGTCCGCCGGTCCCGCGGATGCACGGCCCAATGTGGACGGTGGGGGCAGAGCGGTGCGGTGGCGGTCCCAGCGGTGGCCAATCGGCCCATGGGCCGTGACGACGGGTCCTGCGTGGTTGTGGTCCAGGGCCTTGGGTCCGCCATGTCTTGGGTGGGTTGACACCATGGACTGTCACATCCTGGGCGACCACGCAACGTTTCGTTCAAGTTCTCAAATCGTTTCTGGATCGTCGCCATCCGCAGACTCCTGCCGAAGCGGAGGGGCGAGAGAGGACGACGCAATCGCTCCTGGTCAATCAGGTCTTGCCTGAGCAGGAGCCTGTCGAGGTCATCAAGGCCCTTGTTTCGGAGGGTCTCGAAGTTGCTGGATGCCGATGGGCAGGTGTTGGCGGGTCGTGTGGTTCGGCCCCGGGGCCAGCGGGCATCTGTGGGGCAGTCGGCGGTTGTATGTTGCAAGGCATGGGGAGTCCCTGTCGGCGCTGGCCACCGGATGGTGTCTGGTCAATACAGGCCGGCCACGGGCTCCAACATGATTGATAGCGAGGTGGCCACGCCTGCACACGGTCTGGACAATTCAGGCTCCATTTTCCTGGAAAATTGCAATGCCCTCAGTGGGGTTGGGGTGTGGAAAACTGCGATCTGCGAAGAACAACCGTCAGCCCGGAACAAAGGGCGTGCCCCCCGCCATCGGCGGCGGGGGGCCTGAGGTGGGTTTTGGGAGGGGTATGTGGCCGGCTGTCAGGCCATGCCCTCGATCTGCTCCTTCAACTGCAGTTTTCTTTTCTTCAGTTCGGATATGTAGAATTGGTTGGGGGCCGGATACTGCTCTTCCTGCTCAACAAGACGTGAGAGCTCTTGGTGTTCTTGCTTGAGTAATTCGCGTTTTTCGTCCGCCGTCATGCGTCACTCCTTTGCCATGGGTCGTGGTGTGCCCATTGTAGTGAATGGCACAGGGGTGAGACAAGGAAAAACTCCAGGGCAGCGGAAATATCCTGTCGCGGAGCGCGGTGGTGAGTGGCGGTCAGGCTTCGGGGAGATCGATGTCGTTGTCGGCAAGGATTCGGCGGGCGGTGATGTACTCCCGGTCCGCGACCATGAGGCGGCGGGGAAAGATTCCGATCGAGCCCTCCAGGACGCTCATATGGACATCCATCACGAAGGATTGTATGCCCTCTCCTTCCAGCAGTGCCGTGGAGAAGGCAATCAATGTCGGGTCGGTCGTTCTCAGGATTTCCCTCATGATGGTCAGTTACACTGACTGCCGGGCGACTGTCGAGAGGGTGGCGGCCGGCCTGTGGCCATGAGAGACGATTTCACGCTTGCCCGACTGCCCGAGCCGATTGCCAGGGATCTGGCCCGTGTCGAAGAGAAGATCGCCAGCCAGTCGGGGTCCGAGACCGTTGATCGCATCAATCAGGTCGTGACGCATCTCTTTGCCGGGGGCGGCAAGCGCATCCGTCCGGTCCTGACCCTGTCGACCGCCAATCTCCTGGGGTGCACCGGCGAGAAGCATGTGAATCTGGCGACAGCCGTGGAATTTGTCCACACTGCGACGCTTGTTCATGATGATGTCGTCGATGAGAGCATGCAGCGGCGTGGCCGGCCGACAGCCAATACGATCTGGGACAACAAGACATCGGTACTGGTGGGTGATTACCTGTTTGCCCGGTCGTTCCAGTTGATGGTGGCGGCTGAGTCGATCGAGGCCCTGCTGATCCTGGCCGATGCCTCGGCGACGATCTCGGAAGCCGAAATCCTGCAACTTGTCTCCCAGCAGAATCTGGCCATGGGTGATGCGACTTATTTCCGGATCATCCGTGGCAAGACTGCCGCACTGTTCTCGGCGGCGGCAAAAGTGGGGGCTGTTGTGGCTGGAGCGGATCCGGCGGCGATTGCTGCGTGCGAGGAGTACGGGGATGCCCTGGGGGTCAGTTTCCAGATCATGGATGATCTCCTTGACTATTCTGGCGAAACCCTCCGTCTCGGCAAGAACATCGGGGATGATTTCCGGGAGAGGAAAGTGACGCTGCCGATCCTGCGGGCCATGGAAACGGCTGATCCCGGGGAGCAGGAGTTCTGGCAGCGGACATTCACCCGGGGGGACCAGCAGGAGGGGGATATCGAACAGGCTGGGGAGATCCTGCGGGACCGCGGCATCCTGGACCAGATTCGTCAGGAAGCCGAGTCCTGGGCGACCAAGGCCAAGGACTGCCTGAACACCTTGCCGGAAGATCCCATTACCGACTTTCTGGCAGGACTGGCCGAATTCACTGTCAGTCGAACGAATTGAAGCCGGTGCGGGTGGCCAGCGGTCCGGGTCGGTGGGCTCAGCTTCGGCCCTTGGGCGCGGCGTTGAATGCCAGTCGTGTCCCCCGGACCCACCAGTGTGCATGTGAGGTGGCAATCGAACGCGTTGCCCGCACCGCGTCGGACCGATTGTCGTAAAGCCCGAAACAGGCGGCTCCAGAGCCGGACATGCGAGCCAGGAGGCAGCCGGATGTCGCGCGGATGGTGGCAATCACATCCCGAATGCGCGGCTCGAGTGTGATCGCTGCCGCTTCAAGATCATTGGCCTGTTCGCGCAGCCAGCTGATGAAAGCCGCCCGGTTGTTCCCGGTCGGGGGCATATCAAGGGCCTGCCCGCATGGCTTCGTCAGCGCCTGATACACATCCTTCGTGGGAAGTGGAAACATGGGGAAGACCAGCACAGAGAAAAAATTCGGGATGGAGGGGACCGGGGTGATCTGCTCACCAAGGCCACCAACAAGGGCCGGCTGGCCATGGAGACAGGCCGGGATATCGCAGCCGAGTGTGAGGGTGGAAGGAGGGGCAGGGAGGTCAAGACCCAGCAAGCGGGCGGTCATCTGCATGGCTGTTGCAGCATTCGAGGATCCACCACCCAGCCCGGCCTCGACCGGAAGTTGCTTGTCAAGCGTGATGGTGACCTCGTCTTCACAACCGAGTGACCTGAGGGCCTGGGCAACCAGATTGCTTTCATCATGGGGCACACGATCGGCAAAGGGCCCCTGCACGGTCAGTCCCCTGGAGCGGGAAGGGGCGATGGTGAGCCTGTCGCCGAGTGCGGTGAAGGCGACCAGACTGCTGATCTCATGATAGCCATCCGCCCGGCGCGCGAGGACATGGAGGGCCAAATTCACCTTGGCCGGTGCGATGCGTTTAAGTTCCATTCTCGGCTGCTTCCTCCTCTTCCAGAACCTTGTCCAGGCCGACCTCAAGTTTGCGCCTGATCCTCTCGATCAGTATCTCGTCCTCGGCCAGTTCAAGGGCGATCTCCCACTGTTCATATGCATAGTTCTCTTGCCCGGTTTGCCAATACGCATCGCCAAGGTGATCAATGACCACCGGATCCGGTGACATCAATCGGGTGGCCAGCTCCAATTGCGCAAGCGCTTCCTCGTAGCGGCCCTGCCGATAGAGAACCCAGCCGAGCGAGTCGACATACATTCCGTTGTTTGGCTCGGCGGCGACGGCACCCCGGATCAGCACCTCGGCTTCATCAAGCTTGAGATTGCGATCGGCGAGGGAATAGCCGAGATAGTTCAGGAGGAACGGCGTGTCCCCGGCAATGTCCAGGGCTGTCCGGAAATCCGCCTCGGCGGCTTCCCACTCACCGAGTTCCATGTGGGCGACAGCCCGATGGAAGTTGATGACCCAGCCCCTGTTGACCGACTCATTGGCCTCCATGCGTGCCAGGGCCTGGTCATATGCCGCAATGGCATCCCGGTAGCGTTCTTCCTGTCGATACAACTCACCCAGCGTATAGGGAAACGTGTAGGATTGCGGTCTGGCCACGACCGCCTCCCCGAGGGTTGCAAACGCGGTCTCCTTGTCCCCGGCCCTGTATTCTGACCTGGCCTTGATCAGGGTCACCTGGTCGGCAAACAGTCCCTCCCGGGGTCCATCGGCCAGGGTCCGTATGGCAAGGTTCGGGTTCCCGCTTTCATAGAGAATCGTCGCGAGCTCAAGCATGACCACGGCATTGTCCGGATCCAGGGCCCGGGCCAGTTGCAGGTAGTGCAGGGCCTCGGTGTCACGCAGGGAAGCCGCCAGAATGCGGCCAAGGATGACAAAGCCCTTTGCCAGGCCGGCATCAGCCGAGTCGATGTAGTCAAAGGAGATCGTCGTGTCGGTGCCGAGTTGGTCATGAAGGGCCATGAGGCGGATGATGCGCGGGTCATCCTCGGAATAGGGTCGAGGGCCAAGCAATGCGAGAGCCTCTTCCCGATTGCCTGTGTCGGCCAGCAGCTGGGCGTTGATGTAGACGAAATCCTCGGCGATGAGTTCGGAATAGACCTGAAGGGCCTCGTGCGACTGAATGGAGTCAACCAATCCAAGTGCCATGCCAGTCTCGCCTCTCAAGGCGTGGGCCAACATGCTGTGGAACAGCATGATGAACGAATTGTCCATCAGCCCCCGGTCTTTCGTCAGGACCTCCTGGGCTGCCTCGTGATCCCCGTTCCGGATCAATGACCAGGCTTGTGCCAGGGGATGGACGACGAAAGGCAGGTCATCAGTCTCCGCCCTCCCGGCCAGAATCATCCCCGAGTCATTGTTGATATAGTCATCGACCAGGAGGATGATGCCCACGGTCGGGTTGACCGCCCCGCGAGTCTCAAGCTGCCGTGCGATGGCGAAACTCTCCTCGACCCGCCCTGCGGCCAGATAGGTGTGCAGAGCGGCATTGAGCACTTCCACACTCTCGGGGTCCGCCCTGAGCGCTGTATCAATGGCAGTTTCCGCGACCTGATAGTTGAGGTTGCGGGCGGCATGATAGCCCCGCAGGAACGATTCGATGTCGGGCCTGGCGGTCAGGTCTGCAGGCAGGGCCAGCAGGGTCGTCAACAGGATGCCTGCCTTGACAAGGGCCGTGGCTCGCCCGGGACCTCGAGGCACCCCCGGCAGTTGCGGATGGGGATTGGTGTTCCAGCACACTGCCATCGCCGCCTCCCCGGATCACATGTTGGGATAATTGGGACCATCGCCGCCCTGGGGAGGCCGCCAGTCGATGTTCTGGCTCGGGTCCTTGATGTCGCACGTCTTGCAGTGGACACAGTTCTGGAAGTTGATCTTGAACTCCGGCCCGCCCTTGGTATCTACCACCTCATACACGCCCGCCGGACAGTAACGTTGGGCAGGTTCGGCATAGGTCGGCAGGTTGACGCCGATGGGCACCGATTCGTCAAGCAGATGGAGATGCGGGGGCTGGGACTCCTCATGATTGGTGCCGGAAAAGGC
Organism: Paracoccaceae bacterium; assembly: GCA_965215545.1. Lineage (GTDB taxonomy): Bacteria > Pseudomonadota > Alphaproteobacteria > Rhodobacterales > Rhodobacteraceae > MPNP01. The sequence continues at coordinate 884,416 of OZ244066.1, read as the reverse complement.
GACATTGGTCGATCGGTCAAAACTGAGCACGCCATCCGGGCGGGGATAGTCGATGGGCGGATGCGCATCCGCCCGCCCGGTCGCCATGGCATCCGATCGGGTGTGCGGCAGGGTCCCGAAAAGCGGTCGGCCGATGAGGGAGGCAACCCACATGTCCAGCCCTCCCAGCGTCAGGGCGGGGAGCAGGCCATGGCGCGACCACAGGGGCTTGACATTGCGCACCCGGGCCAGATCCCGCCCGACAGGACCGGCGCGGAGCCGGTCATCATACGCCTGCAGGACCAAATCCCTGGTGCCGGACGCAAGGGCATCAGTGACCGTCTCGGCTGCTGCGATGCCACTCAACATGGCATTGTGGTTGCCCTTGATGCGGGGCACGTTGACAAGTCCTGCTGCACACCCGACCAGCAGGCCGCCTGGAAAGGCACATTGGGGCAGGGATTGCCAGCCACCCTCCGTGATGGCCCGGGCCCCATAGGCAATGCGTTTGCCGCCCTCAAGGAGCGGTGCGACCAAAGGGTGGTGTTTGAAGCGCTGGAACTCCATGTAGGGGAAGAGATGTGGATTGCGGTAGTCGAGATGAACGACAAATCCCAGACTGACCTGATTCCTGTCCATATGGTAGAGGAATGACCCCCCGCCAGTCGCGTGACCGAGCGGCCAACCGGCGGTGTGGATGACCGTGCCTTCAGCATGCCGGTCCGGATCGATCTCCCAGATTTCCTTCATGCCCAGGCCGTATTTCTGGGGTGCGGCCGTGCGGGCCAGGTCATGGGTCCGGATCGCCTGTTTGGTCAGGGAACCATGCGCACCCTCGCACAGCAGCGTATACTGGCCCATCACATTGACACCGGGCTCATACTGTTCGCCGGGAGATCCGTCAGCGGCCAGTCCGAACTCACCGGCCACCACGCCGCAGACCGTCCGGTTCTCGCCCCAGACGAGTTCGGTGCAGGACATGCCTGGAAACACATTCACGCCCAAGGCCTCGGCCTCTTCAGCCAGCCATCGGCAGACATTGCCCATGGAGACGAGGTAGCAACCGTGGTTGGCCATCAGGGGCGGCATGGACCACCTGGGGATCCGGAGCTGCCCGGCTTCACCCAGGAGATAGAAGCTGTCGCGCCGGACCGGAACCTTGACCGGTGCCCCCCGCTGTTGCCAGTCGGGCAGGAGGGCATCGAGGCCGCACGGATCAAGCACAGCTCCCGAGAGGATATGGGCCCCCACTTCGGACCCCTTCTCGAGAACACAGACCTCAAGGCCGGGATCGCGCTGCTTCAAGCGAATTGATGCCGCAAGGCCGGCTGGACCTGCCCCCACGATCACGACATCAAATTCCATGGATTCCCGATCGGCTGTCATCGTTCCCGCACTTGCCTGCACCGCTCAGATGATGATGCCGTCAGGGCCAGACTCACCTGATTGTTCCATTGCCGGTCGATCGATTGCCATCGGTCCAGCATGGCCATCATCATATCCGCTAGTCAGGGATTGATGCAATCAGGCAGACTCGCCGGGCCGATGCCGCCATGACGATTGACATGGCGCCAATCCTGAATAAGGGTCCGTGGACAGTTCCATGCATGCCATTGCCGTTGACAGGCATGATGGGCAGGGAGCCAGGAACGGCAATCCGGTCATTGCCCAGTTCGACCCAATGCCGGTCGGGCCGCACAGGGTCGGGGCACATTTCGGTGGATCAGACGAATCGGCAGATGATGGTATGGAACGCATCTTTATCACCCGGAACGGCTTTGATGCCGCGAGAAGCGAGCTGGATCGTCTGCTGACGACTGACCGGCCGACCATCATCCGCGCCATCTCCGAAGCCCGGGCGCATGGCGATCTCAAGGAGAATGCCGAATACCATGCGGCCAAGGACCGCCAGGCGTTTATCGAGGCGCGGATCAGTGAGCTCAAATCGCTGACGGCGCGGGCGGAAGTGGTGGAAATCGGGACTCTGTCGGGATCCGTGAAGTTCGGAGCGACAGTGACGATCAGGAATGACGACACTGACGAGGTTGATACCTACCAGATTGTCAGCGAATACGAAGCCGACACCCGACGGGGCAGGATCAGCGTCAAGACCGCCGTGGCCAGGGCCCTGATGGGCAAGGATATCGGTGCGACGGTCGAGGTCAACACGCCCCGGGGCGAGGCCACGTTCACGGTGCTGGACATCCAATACAAGTCTGGATCCGATGAACCGTAGCGCCAGAAATCCCGTGTCGACCAAGGGCGAGGGTCGAGGGGACGGTCTCCGGCTCCGGTCGATGATCGTGATCTTCTATGCGTTGGCATTCGGTGTGGTCTGGGCCATTTTCTGCTTCATTGTCTTTGTGGTCCTGGCCAGCAATGCCGCCTTTGATGGCCGTGGCCTCACGGCCCTGGTGATCAGCATCCTGCCCCTGGTCGTGATCTGGGTTGCCACCACCAGCTACATCAGGTCATTCAGGGCCCAGAACGCGATCCAGCGGCTCAATGCGACCGTGCACGATCTGCGCGAACTGCAGGCATCGCTGGAGTCCCGGACTCTCCAGCTTGAACGATCAACGATTGCGCATCCGCCCGGACCATCTGTCGAACCGACCGATCCTGAAGAACAGGCAGTGTTGCAGGATGTGGAGCCGGACACTCCGGACACCGAGGACATCAGCCTTGCCCCGGATCTGTCCCGGGCCGGCACACCAGCACCCACGACGTACCTTGACCTCTATGACATGCCGGCTGCGACCCTCATCCAGGCCCTGAACTTTGCTGACAATCCAGGGGACCAGTCGGCATTCGAGGCCATCGAGACCGCCATGCAAAATCCCGAACTGGCCAGCCTGATGGGCAGGGCCCACACGATTCTCCTTGGCCTCGCCGAGATCGATGTCATCACGGATGAGCTGGCCGTGGACTTTTCCGAGCCCCATTTCTGGCGCATCAGTGCCTCGACCCTCACTGACAAGTCACTCCTGATGCTTGGCGAGATCGTCTCCCATCCCACTGTGGATGCAGTCTCCCGGATGATGGGCCAGAATCATGACTTTGTGGCCCGGGTCAAGGAATTCATCGAGCGCGCCATGCCGGTCATCCGTTATCTGGCCGGTGAGCTGAATGATGCCGAAATCGAACTCCTGACCGAGACCCGCTGCATCCGGGCCCTTGTCCTGGTGCGCCAGGCCATGGAACAGCCCTGATCGGCTAACCGCTGAGGCGGAAACTCCCATAGGGCAGATAGCGGACCGGGGTCCCCGGCTGGACAGTCATGGCATCATCGCCGAGTTCGACAAGTCCGGCCGACCAGGCGAGTCCGGTCGTCAGTCCGGATCCTTCCGAAGGGTAGATCTCCACTGCGCCCTCGCGCGTCAGCCGTGCCCGCAGATACTCGCGGCGACCCCGTTTCTTGGTTTTCGCAAAGGCAGCCGGGACCCAGAATGCAGCGGGTTCGACCCACCGCTCACCGGCCAGCTGGCAAAGTGCCGGGAAGGCAAAAACAAGGGCGCAGACGAAGGCTGCAATGGGATTGCCGGGCAAGCCGAAGACCGGAATGTCCCGCCAGAGAGCCATTGCCAGCGGTCGGCCCGGTTTCATGGCAATGCGCCACAGATGGTAACGACCCTCGGCCTGCAACAGGGCCGCGACATGATCCTGTTCACTGGCTGACACGCCGCCGCTCACCAGGACCATATCGACCACTGCCACAGCCTGTTCCAGCCAGTCCCTGACAGCTGCCCGCCGATCGGGCGCCCGACCGAGATCAATCGCATCATGGCCCCATTGCCTGATCATGCCAAGCAACAGCGGTCGATTCATGTCGATGATGCCGTCCTGCCGAGCGGCCCCACCGATCTCGATCAGCTCGTCACCGGTGGACAGCACGCCCACCCGCAGCCGTCGGGTCACGACCACCTGCGTCCGTCCGGATGCACACAGTGTGGCCATGTCACTGGCAGCAATGCGATGACCGGTCTCGAACAGGTGGTCACCAACCCGGATATCCTCGCCGGCCAGGCGGATGTTGGCACCCGGTTCAGGGCAGCGGGTCATGGTCAGGACATCACCGGCCACCGTCGTGTCCTCCTCAAGCACAACCGTGTCAACACCATCCGGGATCACTGCCCCGGTCAGGATGCGCAGGGCCTGACCGGCCATCAGGGTTCCACAAAAGGGATGTCCCGGGACCGCTGCACCACCTGCCCGCTGCAATCGGCCCCCAACTCCGACCGATGCATGGGCGAAGCCATAGCCATCGATCGCCGAATTTGCCGTTGGCGGGTTGTCGCGGACGGCAACAAGGGGCTCTGCAAGGACCCGGCCCGCTGCATCCGCCACCCCAATGCTCTCGGTTGCCTTCACCACCGGCATCACCTCCCGGAGCTGGGCCAGGGCCGCATCGACCGGAATCCAATCAATTCCTCGTGGCAGGGTTGATGCGTCTTCAGAATACCCGGACATCACCGCTCCAGAATCGCTTTGCTGATAAAACCTGCAATGACCGCGATCTCATCGATCCCGAACACCGGAATTGACTGCCCATCGATCCCATGGTCGCTGACAATGGCCACAACGGTCCTGTCATCAGGCCACAGCGGCCTGCCTCCGGCTGCCCTGCGACGCACCTCGATCTTGGCAATCGGTGCAGTCTTGAAACCCTCCACCAGTACGAGATCCACTGGTGAGAGCCTGGCCAGCAATTCAGCAAGATCAGGCCTCTCATTGCCTTGCTGGGTATGCACCAGGGCCCAGCGCGGCCCGCCGACAACGAGGACTTCACTGGCACCCGCCTCACGATGGCGATCGCTGTCTGTGCCCCGCTGGTCGATTGCAAAGGCATGATGGGCGTGCTTGATGGTTGACACGCTGATGTCCCGCTTGCCGAACTCCTTGATCAACCGCTCGACAAGACCGGTTTTGCCAGCATTCTTCCAGCCCGCGATGCCAAGGACCTTCATGGCCCGTCCCTGCTCACCATGGACCGGGCCGCCGCGAGATCCGCCGGTGTGTTGACATTGAAGAACGGATCGCTTCCCGCGACGGCAAACACCGCGGTACAGGTGGGATGTCGGTCGACCCAAGCAACAACCTTGCGTGTCCCATCAGCCAGGGCCCGTTTCAGATCCGCACCCAGGGCCACAGGCCAGAGACCGAAGGTCGGGTGACGACGGAGCGGGCCAGGACCCCCGGTGGCGGCCAGTACAATCCGGTCCCCGTCATCACCCGCGGCGGCCAGGAACCGGACGACCAGATCCCTGGAAAAAAAGGGTGTGTCACCGGCGACAGTCACGATTCTTTCGTAGCCGTTGCCGGCTGCCCATTGCATGCCGGCAAGGATCCCTGCCAGGGGACCAGGTCGGCCGGACACGCTGTCGGCGATGACAGCGTAATCCCGCAGATGCCAGCTCCCGGAGGCATTGGAGTTGACGAGAACGTGCCCGACCTGGGGGGACAGGCGGGCATGGATATGGTCAAGCATCGTCCGGCCTCCAAGGTCGAGGGCTGTCTTGTCTCCGCCCCCCATCCGCCTTGCGGCTCCACCGGCCAGGATGACACCAAGGACCCCGGTCACAAGGACTCCGCCCCGCATGGACACCCGACCGCCTTGCCGGATTCAGGATCCATGGGCATCCCGACCTCCCTTGCGCTGGTGCCGTGGATCCTCGTCGTCGACCCCTTCGGCATCCGCATCCCGCACCAGACGGTCCTGGCCGGCAAGGCAGAGATATCTGCGGCCCCGCAGGCGTCCGATCAGGGTCAGGTCGGACTGGCGGGCCAGCTCGACTCCCCAGGCGGTAAATCCGGAGCGTGAGACCAGCACGGGGATTTCCATCATGACTGTCTTGAGGACCATTTCGGATGTCAGCCGACCGGTCGTGTAGAGAATCTTGTCATCCGGCCGCACCCGTTGGGATCTCATCCATCCGGCGATCTTGTCAACGGCATTGTGGCGGCCCACATCCTCCATGTAGACCAGCGGTGTCTCCTGGCAACAGAGGACGCAGCCATGGATTGCCCCCGCGGCAAGATAGAGGCTGGGCGTTGTGTTGATCGCCCTCGTCAGGGCATGGAGCCAGGAGGTCCGGACGGCCGCCGCCGCCAGAGTCACGCTCTCGACCCGAGCCTGCAGGTCACCAAAGACCGTCCCCATCGCACAGCCGCTGGTGCGGACCTTCTTTGCCAGGCGCTCTTCGTAGTCGGTCCGTTCATCTGTCCGGACCACCACAACATCAAGGTCATCATCCACCTCAATCGCCGTCACGGCCGCCATGTCGGTGATCATGCCCTGGTTGAAGAGAAACCCGAGCGCCAGATACCCAGGATAGTCACCGATGGTCATGGCCGTGATGATTTCCGTGCCATTGAGAAAGATCGTCAGCGGTCGCTCTTCCACGACAGCCACATCGCGGCGTTTCCCCGTGTGATCAATACCCTCAATCGGCCGCTGCAGTCGTGTGCTGGCAGGATCGGGAGCAATCAGCAACCCGGGAGAACCGGCGGTCAACCCTGCCCCCTGCGCCCCCCTCCCGGGACTTCCAGCCAGCCGGCGGTCAGATGGCCCGACAGGTCCTGCCGGCCTCGCAGCGGTGTCGGGTTCACCCCCATCGGTCATCCCTTGCATGCCATCATCCCAGGATCGATTGGCCTCCCGAATGGCTCCTTCGCCCCATTGCAGTCCCGCTCATCCCACCCCCACTGGATTCCAGGGCCGCTCCAGAGACTGCCGGCAAGGATGGGGAACCGGTGTGCTGTCCGGTCTTGATTGGCGGCAGGCAAGACCTATCTTGATAGATCATGGAACGCAATCAGGCCGAAATCCTCGCCATCCGGGTCATCGAGTGGCTGGCGGCCGACCATGACACCATGCAGCGGTTCCTTGCCAGCAGTGGCATGACCCTGGCGGCAATCCGGACGCAGTCCGACAGCCCCGATGTCCTGGCCTCGGTCCTGGACTTCCTGCTGGCGGATGATCGGTCCATCATGGCTTTCAGCGAAGCCAGTGGCTACAGCCCCGATGCCCCATTGCGAGCCCGCCAGGCGCTCCCGGGCGGTGACAATCCCCACTGGCTATGAGAACCTCGCCCCCCGTTCGTGCCATCCTGTTTGACAAGGATGGTACACTCTTCGATTTTGCCAGGTCCTGGTATCGCTGGGCCTCTGGCATGCTTCTGCATTTTGCCCGCGGGGATGAGATCCGTGCCTCTCATGTCGCCGAGACCATCGGCATCGATTGGCAAAACCGGACATTCTACCCCTGGTGTCCAATCATCCATGGCATACCGACCGAACTGCTGTCTACATTGATGACCGCATTCCCGGGCTGGGACCGCGAGACCATGACAGAGTATATCTACGACACAAGCCAGACTGCGGAGATGGTCGCCTATATCCCCCTCCATCCGCTGCTTGAATCTCTCCGGAACAGTGGCTTGATACTGGGTGTCGCCACCAATGACTATGTGGATATCGCTCGTGGCCAGCTGCAGGATCACCGGGTTGACCACCTGTTCGCCTATATCGCCGGTTCGGACTCCGGCTACGGCTCCAAACCGGAACCCGGCATGCTGCTGGCATTCTGCCAGCACACTGGCATCCCGCCCGCCGAGACCCTGATGGTGGGTGATACGACCGCTGATATGCTGGCCGCCCGGGCCGCGGGCATGCCTGCCATGGCAGTCAGAAATGGTCTGCAGGATATCGAGGCCCTGACCGCCCATGCCGATCACAGCCTGGCCAGTATTGCTGAATTGCCGACCTGGCTGCAGATCGAGGATGCCTTGACAGGCCCCGGGAACAGCGACGCTGCCCCGCGGTGAGCGTTGGCAGGCTGGCCAAGGCTCCGACGGTGCGGACACCGGGGGCCAGGCGTGGTCCGGCCGGGCGAAGTCAAAGCCGGCAGCGCGGGCCCTGGCCACCGGCCTGTGGTGAGCGAAGTCCTTGCCGCCCCGGCGGTGATGGTGTGGACGGCACAGCGCGCATAGGGCCTCAGCGGGGCCCGGCGTCTGGCCCCCACGGCGGCCGCCGTCTGGCGCGCGACGCGGGCCAGCAGGGTGAACGTCGTCGCCCGGGTCCCGAGGCTGACCAGCGCCCCCTTGTGGCCCCCGGACCTGTCATCACAGGCTGCCGATGATCGTGTCGGCCTCCCAGTCGCTGACACGCACCTTGCACTCGACACGGGCGGGCCGTTTGGCACTGTCTGTCCGGTCGGGGCTGTGGCCCCGCCCGGCCTGGCGGCCGCCCATCGGGTTGGCTCTCTGGCCGTTGGGCGTCTTGCCCCGGATGGATGGGTCGAGCCCCAATCCGTTGATCATGCTGGGCGGCCGACCCTGGGACGGTCGTCCCTGCGGGCACTGGCCGCCTCGGCCAGTGGCACCGTTGCCCATGACCAGGGGATCAGCAAGGCCGGCAACCCGCTGGTCCGCCAGCCTCGGATCCCGATGACCCCTGACGCACGAAGGCGCCAAAACCGGCAAGATTTGGACAGCGGGGTCGGGACCCGTGTGTCAGATGGGCTTGGCGTGGGAGTCTGCACACAGCTGCAATCGGGGCGCCCATGACACCATTTGACACGGATCCCGGGCGCGTCCCCACAACGGCACGCGTTGTGGCCTCTCGTGGCCAGTTTCGTACCGACACCGCAAGGGTACGCATCTCAGCATCCTGACCACAACAGCGCACGACAGCAGGCGGCCAAGACGGCCTCCTGATCGCGCTTACCGTAGCTGAGTGCACGAACTATACGGTGCGCCCCATGAGAGACCTATTCCTTGGGGTGCCGGTGGCCCTTGTAAATGGCCCTGCCGAAGTGCTCACGGAACTCCCCGACGGTGTGGAGACCCTGGTCATACAGACCGTAGCCAAAGAAGCAGGCCGTGCCGAGGCACAGGTCTACATGGGGCGTCTCGGGAAGGTTGGCGAGACCGTCCTGCAGTCTCGCACTGTCGGGATCATGATTCACCAGAACCAGAAGGAGAAGGGGCTGGTCTGTGCTGAAGCCCGCCAGATCCATTCCGCAATCCATCAGGCCCAGCTGGCGCTTTTGGTTGAAGACGCACACCATGTCCTGCTTGAGGGCCGCGACCATGTCGGGACGAGCCAGGGCACTGTCGATGTCCCGGATGTGCTTGGCCAGTCCCGCCGCGCCACCCAAGGCCCCGTCGCCGCACTTCACCTCGACAATGACCAGGCGGCGCCCTCTCGCCTGGCGCCGCTGGTGGGCAACGGACGGCCAGTGCACACCGATCATGTCGAACCGCCACGGCTCCCCACTCCGGGTGTACTCCACATCGCAGATGTAGATATCGGTGGACCGGGCGATGCTGCCGGGCCTGTATGTGCACCCCTGCCCGTCGGTGGGGGCGAGGCGGCCATAGTTGTTGGCGCGGACAATCCATTGCTGGACCTCGCGCTCATCCCGCCCGGCCTTCCTGGCAATGGACCGGTCGATCGCCCACTTGAGGTGCGGCCATTCCCGGAGCCATGCGCCAAGTGATTCAGGGCCGAGGTCAATGGTGGGGCGCGTACGCGTTCCGTCGTTGGGCCACCAGTTCCAGTCGAAGCCGGCTTGGTACCCCGTGCTTGTCTCCGTAATCTTCATGAGGCTGCAGCCCCGGTAATACACATTGATGGCCGCCCCCCGCAATTCAAGACAGAGAGTCTGATCCTCATGAACGGCGTGTGTCACCGGGGCCAGGATCCCCGTTGCCAGATCCCGCACGAACTGCTTACCCAAGGCCCGCATCACTGTCATTCCCTCACGCCGCCCACCACACACCGTCGTCCCGACACACGACACGGGCAAAATGCTCCCCGAAACGCTCTGGCGCGTCCGAATGGATGGGTACCAGCACCCGCGGGGCCAGGGCGACCGCCAAACGCTTGAGGTCGGCCACCGCAGCATGGCCGGAGGTGTGCAGGGTCGCCCAGGGCACCTTGTGGGTCTCCAGCCAGGCCAGAACCCGGCGTCCGCTGTCCTGCTTGAGATACCCGTCCCACATGGAATGGGTGAACGCCGCCCCCTCCAGAGCGGCCAGAAGGCCCCTGTCATCCATCATCATGGGGCGAAACAGCAGGACCGCCCTGCCTGCCAGCCCTGGCAACGCGTCCGGATACACACGCTGTGCCGAGTGGCGTTCCAGATCAGCGAAGAGCCCGCGCGTCTTGATGGTCACCCGCTGGCGGTGCGGGATGTAGAGCCGGACATCGGGCCAATGCGATTGCGGCAGGGTGTCCCGTCCGGTAGCTGCGAGGATGACGGCGGTGTAGAGGTCGATCAGGAACAGGCGTCCGGTCCGCTTGGCCGCCCGGTAGACCGTCACCAGACGGTCGATGTTCTGCGACGCGGTCCAGACGAGATGCAGGCCCTGTGTTGTCTTGAATACCTGGACGAACGCCTGCTCGAGATCCTGTTCGGTTCGGACCGGCTGGCCTGTGTCCGGTCGGCCCACCGTCGTTCCCTCCATCAGCAGAGCATCAATCCGGCCCGGAGGATTGGCCAGCATCGACTCAAACAGCGACGCCTTGCGACCATGCCCTCGAAAATCCCCCGAATAGACCACCCGCTTGCCGTCGGCCTCGATCAGCAGGGCATAGGCATCGAACGCGCTGTGGTCGACAAGATAGGGGGTGACCCGGAACGGCCCGAGCGTCACCGGCCGGCGGTGGGCAAGGATGTGGGGCTCGGCCACGGTATAACCGGTCGGGCCATAGCGGCTGGCTGCGGTCAGGATGGCGTGGGCAGCCTTGCCCATCCAGACAGGAACGTCCGGATGGATATGGCGGACCAGCCCATAGTGGTCCCGGTGCGCATGCGAGACCAGAACACCCAGAAGGCTGGCATCCGGTGCCCGGAATCCCGCAACGTCCGGCAGCAGGCAGTCCTGCGTCGCCTCGTCATCGGGGGCATTGAGTGGCAGACCGACATCGAGGACAAGCCTCTTGCCATCGGCCTCGATCTCAATGCAGGTGCCGCCGATCTCCTTCGTCCCCCGATGTATGCGCAGTCGCATGGCGGCATGGTCCTTCTGCAGGATCCGGTGCACGGATGACCTCGTGGCCTCCTGGAAGCGCGGGCACCGGCGGTGCGTCAGGATTGAAAAGGGGATTATATACCTAAGTGCCACAGTTTCCGACGGCCCGATTTGCCTGAACTGACCGCCAGATCCGTCAGGCATCCTTATCCTCCACGACCTTCACTTGCTGGAATGCTGACCGGATCAGGTCAGCGGGCGAGGTGTCAATGCGGACATCCTCATCCAGTTCGGCCTTGCTGGGCTGGTAGTCCGATGGCTTGAGGTGGACAGTGGGGCGGTCTTCTTTCTTCATTTGGGTCTCTCTCTTGTCGGCATCATGATTAGGTCATAAAACCGATTCCAGTCAAGTTCGTCGTGCATTGCCACCCCTGATCTCTGCAAATAACTGACAACATTTTTCCGTGCTCGACTAACTGATTCTGTCAATCCATTGGAGGCATGCTCGCCCACAATCCGCAAAACTGCACGGCCTGTACTGGGCCACCCGCTGATATCCTCCCAAAAAGCATTACCAACAAGTCTGATGTGTGATCCGTAATCCTTGACTCCGCTTGGGCCATAGCAAATACCCTCAACGGCTCGGACTTGTATGTCCTTCCCCTGACGAAGGGTACGCGTTGCGGACTTAAAATCAGCCTCTAAGTTTTTCCTCTGGCCCGAGTTTCCCCAATTCACTCCTGACTTAATCTGCATGATGGTACGTGTGCTATTTTCATCATACTCAAGGTCAACACCGTCTGCGCTGGACTTCCATCCTCCCTTTGCTTCCTTGCATATTGTGATGGCAACATCTTCAAGGATGTCACCAAACCGTGTCTCCTCGCTGGATGACAGAAAAGCATCAATGAGGCGGGCAGCAAGTTGCTCTGCGTTCTCGGGAGCCCGGGCGCGGAACAAATACGGATTTTTGGCAATGAGTTGATGCGGCTTAATGGTAGTGACCTTGCCACGAATCCAATCGGAAAATTTTCCGATCTCTTCATGGATACCTGACTCAGCCCGAATCCACCAATCAGGGGGGGGGGTAAGGTCACGAATCGCTTTCCGTATAGATTGGCAGTAGGCCTTTTGGTATCGATCCCGATGGCTTTGCGACCCAATTCCAATGCCGCAACAAGTGTTGTGCCGCTCCCGGCAAATGGGTCGAGGACAGTATCTCCCTTGTCTGTGAACAACCGAATGAACCATTTAGGCAAGTCCTTCGGAAAAGCTGCAGGGTGACCCTTATGGGCACATTCTGTAGCCATGTGCAGGACATTGGTAGGGTACGCCATGTCTCGCCCTACCCAATTTTCTATGCGCTTGCCAAAACCATTATCGTGCTTGGATTCATCACGGATTGAGTCTGTTTCCGACAAATTGGCAAGCCGCTTGTCTTTCCAGTCCCCCATCGGAACCATGACTTCTTCTTGACGCATCTTGAACGCGGGATTGATGACGAAGTGATACAGTCGTTCCCATGAATCACGAAACCGGTTTGGCCATTTGCCTGGATAGCAATTCTTCTTGTGCCAGCAATATTCATCAACCAGTCGCCACCCCTGATTCCGCCTTAGGGCAAGAACAAGGTCATAGACATAAGGATGTTTTTCTCCGTCCAGTGCTTTCTCCTTAATATTGAGAACGAATGACCCATCCGGCGCAAGACACTCCTTGAAGGCCTGAGCCTTGGGCAAGAACCAGTCAACATACTGGTCGGGGTGAATGCCGCCGTAGTTGCCATTGCGCTGATCAGCGTATGGGGGCGACGTGACGATAAGATTGACAGACTGTGAATCAATGTCCTTTTCAATAACTTTCTTGCAATCACCTTGAAAGACTCTCGTCATTCTGCTCGCGCTCCGCTGTCGAGGCCATTGTCGGCCTTCAGGGCTGCATAGGTCAGCCGCTTGCCCTGCATGCGCTCCACAGTCAGTTCCAGTTGCTGGATCGTATCGCCCTCGCGCATGTTATGACGGCCAGCGAACTCGTTGATGTAGCGTTGCAGGTGCTTGGGACTCATCTTGTGATAGGTGCCCTTGTAGCCGCGCTTGAACATCGACCAGAAGGACTCGATGCCGTTGGTGTGGACAAGACCCTTCACATATTCCCCCGATGAATGCTTGACCGACTCGTGATGGAAGCCCTCGATGCCCTGATAACCCTTGTGGTCGTCGGTGTACAAGTCGGAACCCGGGGCGACTGTCTCGGCCACAAAGCCTTGCAGGGTTGCCTTGTCGGTGCTCTCGACCGTCCGGGCCACGACCGCATTGGTCTCCCGATCCTTGACCCCGGCAACGATTTCCTTGCCGACTGCCCCGCGTCCGGTCATGTCATCCCGCTTCGACTTCGGCATGTTCTTGCGCTTGCCACCCATGTAGGTCTCATCGGCCTCGGCCGGGCCGGTGAAGAGGGGAAGTCCCGCCTCATAGGTCTTGCGGAGGCGGTGGGCCAGATGCCAGGCCGATTTCTGGGTGATCTCCAAATCCCGATGCAGTTTCATCGAACTGACGCCCTTGAGACTGGTGGTGACCAGATAGGCAGCGATGGCCCATGTCTGGTATCCGAGTTTGCTGGACTGCATGACCGTGCCGGTCTTGACGCTGAACCGGGGCTTGTCGGCACAGTCCCGGCAACGATGGGTCATGCTGTGATGCTTGATGTTGCACTGGACATTGTCCGATCCGCAGTGGGGGCACCGGGGACCATCCGGCCAGACAATCGACTCGATCCATGTGCGGGCAGTTTCGTCATCGGGGAACATCCTGAACAACCTGGGCAGGCTGATCGTCTTGCGGTAGTGCTTGCCGGGGGCTTCGTGGGCCATGGTCAGTCTCCTTGTTGCGAGTCTGATATATGGCACTTTGCTGTAAATTTCAAGGGGTCAATGGCACCTTTCTCTATTTTTCCCGGCCGCCGGGCCGGAACAAGGCTGGCACTTAGGTATATAATCCCCATTGAAAAGCGGCCCGCACAGTGCCGCTCTTGTCGAGGGGTATCTACCCCCCATGAACGATGCGTTTTGCCGCTCTACGGTGCCTTCTCGTTGGTCAGTTTCCGGGATTCACTCGCTTGTCTGCGTGTTTTCGGGGTTAATCACCGTCAGCGGGTCGCCAATCAGATCCTGGACCGGGTTGCGCCGTTCCTTGCCGTTGCGGCCACATTCGCCGCGCCGGTCGGTGGTGACGGTGATGTTGACCCAGCGGCCGCAGTCCACCTTGCCGGTGCCGGTGATGGTTGCATGCCTGACAACAGCGGACCCCGACACTTCGGAACCGACATAAAGGCGTGATTTGATCACTTTCGCGTTGCCGGAAACCTGCCCCCCGAGCAGCTCCGAATTCCGCACAATGGCGTTGTCCAGAATCCTCCCAGATCGGCCAGAGATTTTGGAATTGATCACTTTCGCGTTGTAAGAGATCAAGCCCCCTTTGACGACGGAGTTGACGATTTCCGCATTGGCGCGGATTGCGAGCCATTCCCAATGCCCGTTGAAGGTCGAATTTCGGATTGTCGGCGTCCCGGCGATGTCGCCGCCGGTAATGGCGGATCCAATGATTTGCGGTGCTCCGGAGATGTGGACGGATCCGCAGACCCGGGATCCGGAATCGATGTAGGCCGTTGGCTGGATAAAGCTGGAGTCACCGCCAGCGAGCACACAGACCATTCCGCCGCCGTTTGGCCAAGGGGTCAGGTCGACGCTCCAGGCTGGTGAGGCAAGACTGCCCGCCAACGCGACCACAGCCGCCAGGATTGTCAGATATCGCATGATGCTCTCGTTTCGTTCACGGTGACATTACACGCTGGACGCCTCGGCGGTCAAGATCGATGTCGATTTCCGGACCCAATCCCTTCGTCATGAGTGATCTCCTTTCGCCTGTTTTCGTCACCTGTTTGCCCCACCTGCTTTAAGTGGCGACCAGTAAATTTCGGTGCTTATAACTACAGTAAAATAGCAAAACAAACAAACGCTTAAAAATTTTTCGCCACTGCGTAAGGCAACCCCACGCCCCGTCCGCCGCGTGCGTGCTTGACAATGGGCACCGCGCCACCCCTACGCCCATCAACCAAGACGGCCAAAGCCGCGGTGCCAGGCAGCAGACAGAGCCGGCAGGCATCCCGTGTCAGGACCCATTGACGATCATGAGTCATTGGCCAACCCGGTTGCCGTCCAGGCCGCGCACATCGCCGCACGCGAGCGCTGCCTCGGGCTCGACAGGGCGGGCAGCAGCACGCCACCACCCGCCGCCCGGGCAGCCCTTCCTGAAGGGGTCACCGCCCCGGTGCCATACGGTCCCCGACTGACCGCCCTGGTCGTGTCTCGGCGCCTGGCCCGGCGGGTCCCGGGGCGCCGGCGGCTCCAGACACGGGTTGACCGGATCGCAGAGCCGGCGTCCGCTCCGGCCCAGAAATTCCCGGTTCAGGAACCTGAACAGTTACGATGCATCTGGCATTGCGGCCCCGAAGAATATCTTCGACGATTCCAACCGCCTGATATCCATCCGGCCGGGTGTTCCCTGCGGAACAGAATCATCCAGATCAGGCCACGGCGGCATACAAGGCGCGATGCTATGCCTGGTGCAGAATTCGCCGCGGGTGAACCAGACCATCCGAACTTGTTCCCAGTGCAATCGCCTTGCCGTCGAAGGAAAGCCAGCATGTCGCTCCCATCTCGAGCACTTCTCCCGCCTCGATTGCCATTCCATTGACGATCCTGCCCCGTTCCGTCTCGGTGCACGGATATTCGGGCAGATCAACAAGCGCTTTCTCGATCGGAAGCAGCAGTCTGCCGAGTTCGGCAGGATCAGTGATGCCGTTCAATGCGTCCATCGTGAGGCAGTCCTTGATGGCAAAGGGGCCGGTCTGCAGGCGCCGCAATGTCTGGACATGACCAAGACAGCCCAGTTCAGTGCCGAGATCCCGGGCAATGGACCGGACATACCCACCCTTGCCACAGATCATCTCGAATGTTGCCTGATCCGGATGCGGACGATCGATGAGATCGAGCCTGGTCACATGCAGCGGCCGTGCGGCCAGAGGGACATCTTGACCCGCCCGGGCCAGTTCATGGGCCCGTCGTCCGGCAATCCGGACAGCGGAATAGGCGGGTGGAACCTGCATGATATTCCCCCGGAACCGGGCCAATGCAATCCTGATCTCGTCATCAGAGGGACGCTCAGTATTCGAGGCCACAAATTCGCCTTCGGCATCATCGGTTGTTGTTGAGGCACCAAAGGTCACGGTGAAGCGATAGTGCTTGTTGCCCGCCATGACAGCCGCAACGGTCTTGGTGGCCTCGCCGATGGCAACGGCCAGAACGCCCGATGCCGGTGCATCCAATGTGCCGGCGTGACCAACCCGCTTGCATCCGAGGGTGGTACGGACAGTCTTGACAATGGCTGTTGATCGTGTGCCAGGCGGCTTGTCGAGGGCCAGCCAACCACAGGGAGTGGGCGGCATTGCCTTTTACCCGGAGGACCGTTCGAGATCCCTTCTGACCTCGGTCAGGTTCAAGAGCCGTCGTGTTTCATCCATCTGGTCGAACACCCGATCAGCCATGAAGGTCAGTCGCGGGACATATTTCAGATGAAGTTGTTTCCGCAGCTCGCGATGCAGGTCATGACGCTCCATGTTGAGATGTTCGATGACATCATCCGTGTTCTGGCCCCCCAGCGGCAACACGAAGATCGTTGCGTGTCTGAGATCAGAAGACATGCGCACCTCTCCGACCGTCACGGAGACGGATGTCAGGGTTGCAGCGCTTGGGGTCCAGTCGACCAGCAGCTCGGCCAACCCACGCCGGACCAGTTCACCCACCCGCAATTGCCTCTGTGAAGGAAGGCCTCCTGTCGAATGACGGCGAGCCATCAGATGCCCGCCAATCCGTCATGACCCTGTGTGCACATCATACTTCCGTGCTCCAGCCTGTTCGCGCGGGGACCGTCAGTCTGCATGGTTGATTACTGATTCCGGCGGCCTGTTGCCAGCCGGTCGGGACCCTTTACCGATCTCCAGCCGCACAGCGGCCTGGCAGTCAGGGCCGACCGGCACAGGCGGGCGTTCAGGAATCGTGATTTCCCGCCGGTGTCCTTGCGAAGTCCACGCGGGACATTGTAAGTGTCCGATGATGCCAGAACGGGCAGGGGCGCGCAGGGGCCATCGAGATGGGTCGGATCAGGGTCGGTATCGCCGGCGTTTCCGGTCGTATGGGCCGGATGCTGCTCGAGACTGTCTGTAGCCATGACGGGGCTGTTCTCGGTGGGGCGAGCGAGCAGCCGGGCCATGACTGGATCGGGAAGATGCTGGCATCCCTGACAGGGCTCGATTGCGGAGATATCGCCGTGTCAGCCGATCCGGGGGACGCTTTCGCAGGCCTTGACGCTGTTCTTGATTTCACCAGCCCTGCAGCCAGTCTTGGTCTGGCCAGGGTGGCAGCACGAGAGAAGATCGTGCATGTGATCGGGACGACCGGGTTCAGTCCTGATGATCTTGCCGGGATCGCTGCCTGTGCAGAGGAGACGGTGATCATCAGGGCCGGAAACATGAGTCTCGGCGTGAATCTGTGCGTGCGGGTGATCGAGCAGATCGCTGCGGCATTGAATGATGAGTTTGATATCGAGGTCATCGAGACGCATCACCGCGACAAGGTCGATGCCCCATCCGGAACGGCCCTGATGCTTGGCAAGGCTGCAGCTGCGGGCCGGAAGGTTGATTTCGATGCCATGGCGGTCCGGGGTCGGGACGGCATCTCCGGTCCGCGCCAGCGTGGGACCATCGGGTTTGCAGCCATCCGCGGCGGTGATGTCGTCGGGGAACATGATGTGGTGTTCGCGGCACCGGGTGAACGTATCATCCTGCGCCATGTTGCAACGGACCGCTCCATCTATGCCCGGGGCGCCATCACGGCCGCCCTCTGGGGCCGTCGGCAGCCGGCCGGCGAGTATGACATGTGTGATGTGCTGGGCCTCGGTCTGGACGCCTGACCCACCGGCATCCTTGACCGGACGGGTTGCATGACAGCAGGATCTTCAACCGTCCCATCACAGGCCCTGCAATGGCTGCGGTCGCTCATCTTCATCCTCCAGATGTACGGCATGATGGCGCTCATGTCACTGGTCTTCATTCCCTGGGCCATGGTCGATGCGAGGGCAAGTTATCGTGGCGTACGATTGTATTGCCGTTGGGTGCGCTGGTCGGCCGCCTGGATGGTGGGGCTGCGTTCCGAAATCCGCGGGACCCCGCCGACCGGCGATGCGCTGATCTGTGCCAAGCATCAGTCCTTTTTCGACATCCTGATGCTGGCCAGTGTTCTGGAGCAACCCCGCTTCGTGATGAAAAAACAACTGTTGGCCACACCCATCGTCGGCCATTTTGCCAGGAAAATCGGTTGCATCGCCGTCGATCGGGGCAAAGGCCGCCATGCGGTCAAACAGTTGCTGGCTGGCGCGCATGCCCCGGACGGCAGGGTGGGACAGCTGATCATCTATCCCCAGGGGACCCGAGTTCCGCCCGGGACCCGCATTCCCTACAAGGTTGGCGCCGCCGTCCTCCATGATGCCCTCGATTGCGACTGTATCCCGGTTGCCACCAATGTGGGGGTCTTCTGGCCCCGAGCGGCCATCCTGCGCAAGCCGGGTCGCGCGGTGGTGGAGTTCCTGCCCCGCTGTGTTCCTGGCCAGGAGACGTCCCGCTTCATGACCAACCTCGAGACCACCATCGAAACCCAGTCAGACACCCTGATGCGGGAGGCCGGATTCGCAATCCCGGATCCCGAACCCAATCAAGGGGCCCGGTGACATAGACCAGCACCTGACCGCCTGATGATTTCTGACAGTTTTCGTTCTGCCTGGTCTCGTCCGGACCGATGTGAGCAAATCCCTGGCAATCCTTCCGGTCTGTCCATGGACAAGCTCGGGACCATCCCCGGACCGGCGGATCGTGGCGGCCGAGACAGGACAAAAGACAGCCGGATATCGGGCGTCGGTCCATGACGATAAGCCTTCTGTCTTTGAGGGTCCCGCTTCCACTCTGATATGTCGTTGGCAACATGTCAGAGCGGTGCGGGGACATGAGACCCCTGTCTGCGAAAAATCGGTTGTCTTCGTTTCAGCGCTCACGCACGGGATACACTGCCTGTGTGTTCGTCCCGTGATGAGGGTCATGCCAGAGAAGCTTCAATGCTCTCCGGTCACGGATTCCATAAATCCGTACCCTTGCATCCAACCGTAATGAAAACAACTCCGATACGTCGTCCTGACCAATCTTGGCAAGACGTGCTTTGGCCTGTGCAGTCAGGCTCTTGACCTTGACAAGGTGGCTGTTGCTGCCCTTCGCACGTCCACCCGCCGCCCGCATGATCTCTTCCCATGTCATTGATTCGAAGTGTCGGAGCTTTGGCAAAATTTTTTTGCCACCATACCCTGGCTGCCACACTGCGCCAGCCCCATGGACCCTCAAGGTCCACGATTTCGAAGGCCCGGACAATTGTCTCGAGATCATGGAGGCCGGGGTTGGTGTGGGGAGCAGTGCGAGGACGCTTTCCATTGTGGGGAAGATGATGGACCCGCGGTTGCGTCTCTGGCCTTCGGGCCATTACGGACGTTACCGGCTGCCGTAGTATTCGGCGAGGGATGCCTTGGGAATGATCGTGTTGCCGCGCTGACCGTCAGGAATTTTACGCCGCGCCAGTTGCCAAGGCATCTCCATGTGGGTGAGATCGCTTGGCCATTGCGGAGATTTGTCTCCGTAGTACGCCAACACTGCATCGACTGTTTCACGCTGGGTCTCACTCAGCGTCTGCGGATTCCCTTTGCGCAAGCATGAGATGCGATACTGTCCACGATGGGCATTATGGAGTTCACGCACGACCGGCCCGTTGGCCCATGCCTCGATCTCCTCGGGATAGAGGATATCATCATCCCACACGAGCGACCAAGCCTGACAGTAATAGACCAGTTTCTGCAGTTTCCACGTGGTCATCGGTCCCTGCCGCTCAAGGATGCAGGCGGCGACATCGAAGACATTGACCATTTTGTTGCCCCAACCCGCAGCATGCTGTTACCGGTTTCATCATACCTTGCTTCCGCTCTGAGGTGCAGCGGTCGGGGTCGCCGGAGGGAGGGCGGAGCCCGAGCGAGGGTTGGCCCTTGTTGTCCAATCGACGGGATTCTCGCGCTCGATGATTCGTGCTGATCCAGGTCACTGGCAAGTCCGACCGTCCTATCGCAGGCGCTGGAGGGGGGAACGCTTTCGTTTCCTGGCAGTGACTTGCATCTTGAGAAACTTGTCATGACGCTTTGCAAGGAGGGCGTCGGGGTCTTCCTCGCTGACCTGACCGAGGAGTTTCGCGAGGGTTTTGCCCACGGCGGCGATGGTGGCCTTGTGGTCCCGGTGGGCTCCGCCGAGGGGTTCCTTGATGATGGCATCGACCACGCCGATGTCAACCATGTCGGCTGCGGTCAGGCGGAGCGACTCGGCTGCCTGGTCCTTCATCTCCGCGTCCTTCCAGAGGATGGATGCACACCCCTCGGGACTGATGACCGAATAGATGGAATATTCCAGCATGGCGATCCGGTCCGAGGTGGCGAGGGCCACCGCGCCGCCAGAGCCGCCTTCGCCGGTGATGACGGACACGATGGGGGCCTTGGCCGACAGGCTTGTCTCGATGGTCCGGGCAATCGCCTCGGACTGACCACGCTCTTCGGCGCCAAGGCCCGGATAGGCCCCCGGCGTGTCCACGAGACAGATGACCGGGATCTGGAACCGATCGGCGAGATCCATGAGGCGGATGACCTTGCGGTAGCCCTCGGGACGGGCCATACCGAAATTGTGGGTCAGGCGAGACCGGGTGTCGTGACCCTTTTCGTGGCCCATGACCACGACGGGTTGATCCTTGAACCGGGCGAGATAGCAGAGAATGGCCGGGTCGTCGGCAAATTTCCGGTCGCCAGCCAGCAGACTCTGTTCGGTGAAGAGCTGGATGACATAGTCGGTGAAATGAGGTCGGTCGGGATGGCGGGCCACCTTGCAGATCCGGATCGGTGACATGTCCCGGTAGATCTCCCGGAGCTGCCGTTCCGTCGATTGCTGCAACTGCTTGATCTCCTGCTCCTTGGTCAGGCGATTTCCATCCGTGATCTCCGCTTCAAGCGTGCTGATGCGGGCATCGATGTCGGCAATGGGCTTTTCGAAGTCCAGATAGTGAAGCATGAGCCAACAAGATCCTGCTGCCGGATGCGCCGCCGCTCGCGCCGATCGGGATCCGCCCCGTACCAGGCGGCGGGATCCGGGGCGTCTGCAGGGACGGTGTCTACACGATCCTGGCACCCTTGACCATTGACTGGCGGTCGCAAGCAGGGGTTGATGTCAATGCATGCGCCCGGAGCCATGCTGCGGTGGGGGAGCAAAACCCTGGCGTTGCGTCTCATGCACCGAAGGTGACCTGCAGGCGTCTGATGGCTTCCTCGATCCGTGGGCGGGGGGTTGCAAAATTGAGGCGCAGGAACCCCTCCCCGCCGGGGCCAAAGGTGATGCCATGATTGGCGGCGATCCGGGCCTCGCTGGCCATGCGATGGTGGATGTCTGCATCATCGAGACCGGTGCCGCGGAAATCGATCCAGGCAAGATAGGTGGCCTCGAGGGGCATGGAGACCACACCCGGGAGCGTTGCCAGACCCGCGTCAAGGAGGCGCCGATTCCGGTCGAGATAGGGCAGGAGTTCGTCGAGCCAGGCTGCGCCGGCGGGTGCATAGACAGCCTCGGCCATGACCATGCCGAAACTGTTGGGCGAGATCCCGAGGGCCCGCATGCGACGCTGGAGCCGCTGGCGGAGGTGCGAATCGGCAACGATGAGATTCCCCGTATGCATGCCGGCCAGGTTGAAGGTCTTGCTGGCCGCAGTGAGGACAATGAGCCGGTCCTCGATTTCGGGCGCGGCCAGGGGCATGGGGATATGCCGATGGGGTGGATAGACGAGATCGTGGTGGATCTCATCGGCGGCCAGGATCAGGTCATGACGGCGGCAGAAATCAGCGACTCCCCGCAACTCATCGGCTGACCAGACCCGGCCGCCGGGATTCTGGGGGGAACAGAGGATGGCCAGGGTCTCCGTGCCATCCAGCTGCGCATCCCAGGCTGTGAAATCGAATGTGTAGGCACCGTTCTGGACAGCCAGCGGGCATGAGACTGTCCTCCGACCGGCATCCTGCAGAAGCCGGGCGAAGGCGTGATAGACCGGGGTCAGGAGGACAACCCCGTCGCCCGGGGCTGTCAGGGCATCGATACAGACTGCGACACCATTGACCAGACCATGAGCCGTGAGAATCCAGTCGGGATCAACCGTCCAGCCGTGCCGTTCCTGCATCCACCAGCAGATGGCATCCCGGTTGCTTGCCTCATCTCCATAGTAGCCATAGACACCATGACGGATCATGGCCTCAAGCGCTTCGGTGGCTGCCGCAGGCGGACGGAAGTCCATGTCGGCGATCCACATGGCAATGCCGTCAGTGGCCGGGACGCCATAGGTGGTTTCCATCATATCCCACTTGGCACAGTGGGTGCCGCGGCGGTCAATCACTTCATCAAATCGGGACATCATGACCTCCCGTCATCCGCTGGGCCAGTGGCCACGGATCCCAATGGCATCCTGCGAAGTCCCGGCTCCAATCCGCAGCTGGCAGTACCTGCTTGCCGAGCCATGACAAACACATTGTCGCGGTGCCCGGGGGTTTGCCAATCGGCGGGGGATTTCCTATGCAGATCCCATGGCGACCCTCCCGATCCTGATCTATCCTGACCCGATCCTGACCAAGGTGGCACGTGAAGTCGCGCGGGTTGACGACTCGATCCGGACCCTGGCCCGCAACATGCTCGAGACCATGTATGATGCACCGGGAATCGGTCTTGCCGCCCCCCAGGTCGGCAGCGGCTTGCGGGTTGTTGTCATGGATTGCGCGGGGCGGGAAGCGGAACCCGCTCCCCGGGTTCTTGTCAATCCTGCCATCATCGCTTCCGGCGAGGAACGCGGCACCGACTCGGAAGGATGCCTGTCACTCCCGGGCCTCACGGCTGATATCGAGCGTGTCAGCACGATCCGGGCCCGGTATTGTGCTCTCGATGGCACCATCGAAGAGGAAGAGTTCGAGGGTTTGTGGGCCCGATGTCTCCAGCATGAAATCGACCATCTCGATGGCCGCCTGTTTGTCGACCATCTGTCCCGGTTGAAACGGCACGTGCTGTTGCGGCGTTTCCTGCGCGAGACCCACAAGGGTTCATCCCCGCGCCCCAAGCCGCCCCGAACGAGGGTTTCATGACTGGTCCGACCGGGCCGTTGCAGATCGTCTTTCTGGGGTCTTCGGACTTTGCCCTGCCATCATTGGCGGCACTCAGGGATGCAGGCCATGTGATCTGTCGGGTCTATACCCGGGCACCAGCTCCTGCCGGGCGGGGTGGGCGCTTGCACCGCACCCCGGTCCATGGTGCTGCCGAGGACTACGATCTGCATGTGGCAACCCCGGGACATCTTGATCAGGATGTGGTTGATGAGTTGCAGGCCCTGCAGCCCGATATCGCGATTCTCATTGCCTATGGCAAACTGATCCCACCTGCGATGCTGGCCATTCCCAGGCTCGGGTTTCTCAATCTTCACCCCTCACTCCTGCCCCGCTGGCGGGGCGCAGCTCCGATTCCGCGGGCCATCATGGCCGGCGACAGGGCAACGGGTGTCTGCCTCATGCAAATGGATACGCGGTATGACACGGGCCTGATCCTGAATCGGGTGACCATGCCGATCGCGGCCGATGACACGGCGGGGACCCTTGCCGAACGTCTCGCCGTGCGGGGAGCAGGTCTCCTCATCGACAGCCTTGCGTGCCTTGATGACCTGAGACCCACGCCCCAGGCCAGTGATGGTGTCACCAAGGCCCCGCGAATCATGCGGGAAGAGACCCGCATCGACTGGAGTCAGGCGGCCTGGGCGGTCGATGCCAAGATCCGCGGACTTGCACCCAAACCCGGTGCCTGGTGCTGCTGGAACGGGAGTCGGGTCAAGCTTCTCATGAGCCGGCCTGCTGCCGGCCAGGGGTCGCCCGGTACGGTTCTTGATGAGCACCTGACTGTGGCCTGCGGGTCCGACGCTGTCCGTATCACCCGGTTGCTGGCTCCGTCGGGCAAGGTGATGGATGGCACGAGTTTCCTGCGGGGATATGGCAAGGATGGGGCAGGCTGTCTGACCTGAGGCTGTCAGGGAGCGATCCGGTGCGGAAATTGCTCTCGAATGCATCGCCGGAGTGGGGTAGGGTGCGCGGGGGAGGATGTGCAGGAAGTCGGAGACAAAGCTGGTCTGATCCATGCCCCGTGTACCCAATGTCTATGATGCCGAGCCGATTCCACTGGCGGCCCGGTCAGTGATCGAGGACCTGCTGGCCAGCGGTGACCTCTTTCGCTACACGACACCCGATGCAACACCTGTCAGCAAACTCGAGATGGAATTTGCCCGGCAGATCGGCTCGAGGTCGGCCCTTGCCGTCTCATCATGCTCTTCAGCGCTCTTTCTGGCCCTGCGCGCCCTTGATCTCCATCGAGGCGCCCGGGTCCTGATCCCCGCATTCACCTTTGCGGCCGTGCCATCGGCGGTGGTGCATGCCGATTGCGTGCCGGTCTTTGCCGAGGTGGGAGAGACCTACCGGATTGATCTCGATGACTTCGCGGCCCGGATGAGCGAGGGTGTTGATGCCATTCTCATCAGTCACATGCGGGGCCACACATCGGATATGGACGCCATCATGGAACAGGCCAGGGAGGCCGGGATTCCAGTGGTTGAAGATGCAGCCCATTCCCTCGGGACAGTCTGGAATGGCCGCAATATCGGAACCCTCGGTCGAATTGGCTGCTTTTCGTTCCAATCCTACAAACTCCTGAACGCGGGTGAAGGCGGGATCCTGGTGTCTGACGATGATGAATTGATGGCCCGGGCGACCATCATGTCGGGCGCCTATGAGCACAACTGGAAAAAGCATCCCGTGCTGCAGGATCACTTCAGGACCTGGCAGAATCGCCTTCCCCTCTACAACATGCGCATGAACAATCTCTCGGCCGCCCTTCTCCGTCCCCAGATCCACGAGATCCCACGCCGCGTGCGTGAGGGCCGGGCGAACCATGATCGGGTGGCCGCCGTCCTGAATCGATCGCCCTACCTTGCCGTCCCCAACCCGCTCGGTCCCGAGGAGCGGGCACCGGACTCAATCCAGTTCAATCTGCTCGACATGACCGATGCGCAGGTGCAGGCATTCCTGGCCCGGGCCGCCGCCAATGGCATCGCCGTCCAGGTCTTTGGCATGAGCGAGGACAACGCCCGGGCCTTCTGGAACTGGCAGTTTCTCGATTCCCTGCCGGATCTGCCCAGAACCCGTTCCATGCTGATGCGGGCCTGCGACGTGCGCCTGCCAGCCCGATTGACCGCGGACGAGTGTGACTCCATCGCCCACTGTCTTGCCGAATCCGTCACTGCCGTCATGCAGACTCCATCCCCATAGCCGCCGCCCTCGGTCGGCGGTTCCGACAGGGATCAGTCCCGGCGGTCTCTCTCGCCCAGGGACTCTGCCGGCTGGCCCTGTCGCCTTGTCGGGATGGCACCAGTGGCCAATGCATCGGCACGGTTGTTGCCTTCGTTGTCAGCGTGCCCTTTCACCCAGTGCCAGGTCACGGCGTGGTGGCTGTTGATCGCATCAAGCTGTTGCCAGAGGTCGGTGTTCCTGACCGGTCCGGACCCCCGGCGCCAATTCTGCCGCTTCCAATTGACAATCCATTCGGTGATGCCGCCATAGGTATATTGACTGTCGGTGTAGAGTGTCACCGTCGAGGCATACGGCAGGGATTTCAATGCTGCAATGGCTGCCATCAGTTCCATTCGATTGTTGGTGGTCTCCTCCACACCCCCGGAGAGTTCAATGGTTTCAACGCGGGTCTCACCCTCCCGACGGTGGATGACCGCGCCCCAGCCCCCGGGGCCGGGGTTCCCCGAACAGGCCCCATCGACATAGATTTCATACTCTGTCCAGTCAGCCATGGCTGCCCTCATTGCCCCGACCGGCCCAGCACCACCCTGACAGGCCCTGCAACCACAAGAACAATCACCATCTGCAAATGAAGGCCTCTCATGTCATTGATTGTCCGGTCCGATGGATGCCAGACCCACTCTATCCCACTTCAGGACATGCGCAAGTGAACACGGCAGGATCGGGAACGATCTTGTACAGCTGATCTTTATCGACGGTTTCTGAGAGATCCCACTTTCTGGCACGATGCGACCGAATCAGGCCACCTGTGTCGAGCGCCCGGTTGTCGTTGGCTGACCGGTCGGGCTCCCGAGATGCATCTGATCATGGCCATCCGGGCCTGGGCGATATTGAAGCGACCAGACGAGGAGCCATCCCCACCCGGGGCCAGGTCGACGTCATGGGGGGGGCCGTGCCGGGCAGGCAATACAGGCAACTGACCAAGCCCTGGGGATCGGCGGCATTCGGTGACGGCTATTGGAAGGCCTCTTGCTGCAGGGTCTTCGGGATGTTGAACTTGCTGCCATCGACAGCCAACATGCGATGGCTCTGCCAGCGGGCGACGGTCGCCGAGACCGGTTGTTGGCTGAGATGGTGTGAGAAGCTACGCCCGACCACAGGCCCAGGAGTCACAGCACCAACCCAATGGATTTCACAGAACGGCAGGGGTGCGCAGCGGTGGGGTGCGAACCATTCGACAGCCAGAACGGACGGTTCGCCTGATCGCGGATTTGGGTCGAGTGCGATCCTGACGGGCCCTGAATGATCAAGACGCTACAGATTTCCGAGTCCGCCATGTGGGGATCGCGCCCTGTCTTTCGGGCACACCCCTTCATGCTCTGCCCATCCGTTCTGAGGCAAGGCTGACCGACACGGGAGAACCGGCAATGGCTCAAGCACCTTATCTCTGCACCGTCCGATGCCACAACTTGAGTGGAAAAGGAAAGTCGAATAGATGCGGATAAGGCATTGCCGCTTAGGTAAATTTCAACATCATCCGGGACATTCCCGCCGGTCAGGATGGTCGTATCTGCTTCAAAGTGGGGTTATCGGAAATGATGGGTACCGAAAGAAATGACAGTGATCTGTCAAATGAATCCAGGAATCTGGTCGGCGAGGATGACGAAGAGGAATTTATTGACGATCACCATGTTGCTTACCACATCTCAACATCCGGAGCAGATTTCGATGTCGATGGTTGGGTAAGACGCTTTGAAAATGAGACGATCTTCAGGCCAGATTTTCAGAGAAATTTCGTTTGGACGTGGCCGCAAGCATCAAAGTTCATCGAGTCGATCCTTTTGGGTTTGCCGATACCCAGCGTCTTCCTGTTCCGAGAGGATCGCACACAGAAGTTTCTGATCATTGATGGTCTCCAGCGCCTGACAACCCTGCATGCATTCAAAACGGGGCATTTGCCAAATGGTCGGAGATTTCGACTCAAGGATGTCAGCCCGCGATTTCAGGACAAGACACTTGAGGAACTGGACGAAACGGATCAGCGTCGGTTTGAAGACTCAATCATTCATGCAATGATAATCCGACAGCTGGTCCCGGACAATGACAACAGCTGTGTTTATCACATCTTTGAACGACTCAATACAAGCAGTACACCTCTCCATCCTCAGGAAATACGGGCCGCTGCCTACCATGGTGAATTCCAGAGAATGCTTGAAGATTTGAACGGATTTGAGCCTTGGCGGCGAATTTTTGGACGAGAGCATAAACGGTCAAAGGATCAGGAGTTGATACTGCGGTTTCTTGCTCTAAGATTCGACCGGCAGAATTACGCAAAACCGATGAAGGGGTTCCTGAACACCTTCATGTCTGTCAATCGCAATGTATCTCCCGATGACAGGCAGAAATTTACAGCCAGCTTCAAGACGACTGTTGAGCGGAGCTATGGTGCGCTTGGCAAGCAGGCATTCCGACCAAGTGGTCTGATGAATGTCGCTTTTTATGATGCGCTGATGGTCGCAATAGATGAAAATCCCTCCGCAACATGCAACGATATCAAGAAAATGAGCCAAACACTTGCAGATGATGAGGGCTTCCGGAGATATATCACTGACGCAACATCGGACAATCACATCATCTCTGGACGAATCAATCAGGCAAAGAATACTCTTGATGCCCTTGTTCCAAATCACCGCCAGTGAGCAGAAGATCAGGAGTCTCGCTGGCGACCTCTGTGCCGCTTCTCGGGAAGTTGATC
Organism: Paracoccaceae bacterium; assembly: GCA_965215545.1. Lineage (GTDB taxonomy): Bacteria > Pseudomonadota > Alphaproteobacteria > Rhodobacterales > Rhodobacteraceae > MPNP01. The sequence goes on along the minus strand of OZ244066.1, from coordinate 856,151 downwards.
TCAATATACAGCATGTTTTCGCAAATTACCTCTTCTTGGCGAGTGCCGGCCATGTCGAAAAATCTGTCAGGGCTGTATTGTCTGAATATGCCAGAAGACATGGCAACGACCTTCTCAAACGATACGTTGAAAGGTCCGTGAGTCGACAAAGCTCCCTGAATTGCAGAAAAATCAAGTCACTGACTGACATGTTCAACAGTCTCTGGTGGGATCAGGTTCTGTCATCAACGTCTGAAGAGGAAAGAGATGCCGTGGACAGCATCAAAGCGCTGCGAGACAAAATAGCGCATGGAGAGCATAATGGTACCGGCTTCGCCACGGTCGACAATTACCACACTCTCGTGAAAAGGTTTGTCCAAACTTTCAGCGGGGTTATCCTTGATCCCTGACCCTTGCCATTCCTCCCGGCTGAAAACACGACAACCAATCTCATTGCACAGACCCCGGCGTGCGCACGAACGCATCAGGTTCTGACGATGCACCGCTGGTTTGCCACGGATGGTGAATTCTGGCCCATGACCAGTGGGCATCAGTCGGGTCAGTGCCATCCCCATCGACATGATCCCAAATGATGTGATTGTCAGGGGATCGCCCCGGGGAATTCCGATGACTTGCTGCATGGGGAAGGATGCCATCCATTGTGCCTTCAGGCAATGGCGAGAGGATGACAGCAATCAAGGGTATGCCCGGGTCGGTCGACGTGTTGCCCCGATCAGCTTGAACCCGTCTCCTTTGCCCAATTGACATCCCAGTGCTTCATCCGGGCTGGGGATGTCCCGCTGGCTGGCCTTGGGAGGCAGGAACTGAGTCGCGGGGCATGAAACGGAGTTGCAGGAATTGCCCATGAGAGATTTGCACTTGGCAGGGGAGTCAAATCTTGACGGTGTGTGTGGTCGTGCATATAGGCACTGCGGTGATAGAGACCCTGATCATCACGAGAGAGGCAAGGAGAAGTCAATGGCACGGGTCACGACCGAAGACTGTATCGACAAGGAACCCAATCGTTTTGATCTGGTCATGCTGGCCGCCTGCCGGGCCCGGGAACTGGCATCGGGCTACCCGCCGACCCTTGACCGGGACAACGACAAGGACACGGTGATCGCCCTGCGCGAGATCGCGGAGGAGACCCAGATGGTTGAACAGTTGCGGGAAAAGGCCATCACGGCGCTGCAGAAACAGTCCGATATCAATACATTTGATGATTTCCAGCATGTCCGGCTGTTTGACATGGATCAAGAGAATCGTTCCGGGATCACGACATCAATTGACATCTCGGCCGATGTTCCCGATGAGGATATGTCCGAGGATCAATTGCTGAAGATGATCGAGAGAGGTGACTCAGCCCAGTGATATCCGGGGTCTCGATGACGATAGGGGCACCAGATACCTAGAAGACCTGCTGGCCACGGGCGAGCAGTATCTCAGCCAGGGTGATATCGACGATATCACCAGGGCATACCGGTATGCCTTCCAGAAACACGATGGTCAGCTGCGCAAGTCGGGGGAACCCTTCATCGAGCACCCGGTGCAGGTGGCCAGGATACTCAAAAGCAACAACCTCGATCCCGCCCTGATCATCGCTGCCCTGCTGCATGACACGATCGAGGACACGGATTCCCACTTCAGCGAGATCGCTGCAATGTTCGGACGGGAAATCGCCGACATCGTCAACGGCGTGACCAAACTGGATCGGTTGCATCTGAGTTCGTCGGTCGATGAGCGGCAACACAACGCCCAGCGGCTGATGCTGGCTGTGGCATCAGACGAACGGGTGATCCTGGTCAAACTGGCTGATCGCTTGCACAACATGAAGACCATTCGGCATATGGTGCAGGGCAAGCAGCGCCTCAAGGCCAAGGAGTCGCTGTATTTCTATGCCCCGGTGGCGGCCCAACTCGGTCTCTATCGTTGGCGGGAGGAACTCGAGGATCTCTGTTTCAGGATTCTCAACCCCAATGCCCGGACATTCGTCAAGAATCATATCCAGACCGTTGTCGGTGGCCTGATCGAGGGGGACCTGACGGGCGGTGCGGTCGTGGAGGAGGTCCGGGACCGCATGCAGTCCAATCTCGAGCTGCAGGGGCTCAAGGACGTGATCGTCAGCACGCGGATCAAGCGGCCGTACTCCGTGTGGCGGAAGATGCAGCGCCAGAATATGTCCGTCAACAGGATTGCCGACATCCTGGGTGTCCGGATCATCACCGACAATGATAATGACGTGTACACGGCGCTCGGGATCATCCACCGCAAGTGGAAGGCCGATTTCAGCCGATTCAAGGATTACATCAGCCTGCCCAAGGCCAATGGGTATCGCTCCGTGCATACGACAATCACTCACAAGTCCGGGTGCCAGATCGAGTTCCAGATCCGCTCGAAACTGATGCACGAGGTGGCAGAGTTCGGCATTGCCGCCCATTGGGTCCATCACCAGAACGGGCTGGTCAGGAATCCCTATACAATCCGCCAGGAATGGCGCACGGGTCTGCAGGAACTGGTCTCGATCGATTCGGCGCATTGGCGGAAGTTCTACAAGTCATTCCGGGAGAACACCCTGGCCCGCAGCGTGTACTGTTTTGCCCCCAATGCCGACGTGATCTGGCTGCCCAAGGGGGCCACCGTTCTTGATTTTGCCTACGAACTTGACAGGGATGTCGGGGACCGGGCCATGTATGCCTATGTTGACATGAAACAGCTCCAGTTGAATGATCCGGTCGTCGAGGGCCAGACCATCAACGTGATTCTCTCGCCGCTGCCTCACGCCAACGAATTGAAACTCAAGAGTGCCACAACGGCGGCGGCCAGGCGCATGGTCGGTGAACTGCAGGCCGAGCTCACCGAGCGCAAGGAGATGGAGCACGGGACCCTCTATCTCAAGCGGGCCTTCACCCGCTACGGGGTCACCTATACCGATGCTGCACTGCGGACCGCCAGGGAACTGCTCGGCTATGCCGGGGAAGAGGACCTCCTGAGGGGGATCGGGCGTCGGGAGGTCCACCCCCGCACGATCATCGAGACACTCTATCCGGACGTGCCTCTGCAGGAGTTCACCGATATCGAGAACCCCGAACAGCTGATTGCCAATCTTGAGATGGGCGTTGATGTCAGGATGGCCCGGTGCTGCCAGCCGGTTCCTCATGACGATGTCATCGGGATACGGGATGGGGAGACCTCCATCCTGGTCCATCTGGCCAACTGCACCTCATTCGACCGCCGCCGGCGTCAGGAGGTCATCGAGTGGAACCAGGGGCCGTTTGCCGCCGTTCATCCGACCAAGATCGCCATCCGCATGACCAATCTGCCCGGCGTGCTGGGTCAGGTCTGCACCGTGATCGGCGAGCAGAAATCCAACATCAACGACCTCATCCTGATGGGCCGCACCCATGACTATTTCGATTTCAGCATCGAACTTGAAGTGGAGGACAAGGAGCACCTGGATGCCGTCATGGATGCCGTCAAGACCCAGGCCAGCACAATCAAGATTGACAGGTACCATGAGGTCATCAATAAGGAGGGACCATGGTCTGACTTCGGCAACACCTGAGCGGCGGCATGTTTCGTAGACCCCATAAACGCACATGGACCCGGGCCGCTCTGCGGGCGATCTATCCACGGGGCGGCTGGTATCGTGCCTTTCTCTATCTGGCCCATCGCTTCCGCCGCCTGCAGGACAGTCCCGGGCGGGTCTCGCGTGGGGCCTTTGCCGGCACCCTCATTGCCTTCACCCCCCTTTATGGTCTCCATTTCTTCATTGCGCCCCTTCTGGCTTTTGCCCTTGGCGGCAACCTGCTGGCCAGTCTCATCAGCGTGATGATCTGCAATCCGCTGACCGTGGCCCCGATTGCCGCTGTGTCAATCAGTATCGGCAATGCCATCCTTGGCAGCGGCCCGGGTGCCCGGATCCATGACAGTGACCCTGCCCATGACATCACGGTCTTTGCCAGTACCCTCTGGCAAAACATTCTGGCGATCTTTACGGATCGGTCCGTTGACTGGAGTGTTGTCCAGGGGTTCCTGGATCTGGTTTTCCTGCCCTACCTGATCGGGGGTCTGCCGGTCGGTCTGGTGGCTGCGCTTGTCGTCGGCAGCATCACGCGGCGATTCGTCACCGGTCTCCAGGGCCGGCGCATGGCCAGGGCGGCTGCGAGGCAACCCAAATCGGATGGGTGATCGGCAGGGTCGGCGGAACTGACTGCTGGATGATCTGACTGGACAGGAGGATGACAATGACACCATCGCCACTGCGCCTCGGCGTCAATATCGATCATGTGGCCACGGTCAGGAATGCCCGGGGGAGTGCGTATCCCCAGCCCCTCCGAGCGGCCTTGCTTGCCGAACAGGCCGGTGCCGATGGCATTACTGCCCACCTGCGTGAAGATCGCCGGCATATCAGCGATCAGGATATCGAGGACCTGATGGGGGCGCTGACCCTGCCCCTGAATCTCGAGATGGCTGCCACACAGGAGATGCAGGCCATTGCCGTCCGGCATGCCCCGCATGCCGTCTGTATCGTGCCGGAAAAGCGGGAAGAGCTCACAACCGAGTCCGGTCTCAATGTTGCCGGCAACGTCAGTTCGCTCGCTGACTTCATCCTGCCACTCAAGGCGGCTGGCAGCCGTGTGTCACTTTTCATCGCTCCCAACCGGGTCCAGATCGACGCTGCGAGGACGGTCGGTGCCGATGTCGTCGAGTTCCATACAGGTACGTACTGCGATCTCCATGCCGACGGCAGCGTGGCACGATGCGAGGCCGAACTCGCCGCCATCCGGGATGCCATCAGCCATGCCGATGACCTTGGCCTCGAGGTTCACGCCGGCCATGGCCTGACCTTCGAGACCGTCGCGCCCATCGCGGCCATCGATGCCGTCCGCGAGCTCAACATCGGACACTTCCTGATCAGCGAAGCCGTTTTTTGCGGTCTTGAGGATGCCATCAAGACGATGCGCTCCCTCATGGATGCCGCCCGCTCCTGATGCCGATCCCCGCCATCGACGCCTTCATCAACGGGCAGCGGACTGCATGATCCTCGGCATCGGGACTGACATTGTTGACATCAGGCGCATCGAGGCCGCCCTGTCACGCTTTGGCGAGCGGTTCGAGGAGCGGATCTACACCCCGGCCGAACTCGCCACTGCCCGGCGTCTGCCCAACCCCATCGGATTTCTTGCCAAGCGGTGGGCGGCCAAGGAAGCCTGTTCCAAGGCGCTCGGCACCGGCATGCGGTTTGGTGTCGCCTGGCGCTGTATCGAGATCCGCGCCGATGCGCAGGCCATGCCAGTCCTGGCTCTGTCCGGGGGGACGGCCCGGCGGCTGAACGCCATGCTGCCTGACGATCATACTGCAGTGCTGCATGTCTCGTTGAGTGATGAACCGCCCCTCGCCACAGCACTCGTGGTCATCGAGGCCATCCCCGGGTCTGCAGGGGTACCCGGTGCGGTGCATGCCAGTTGATTCTTGCGGCCTGTCCGACTAGATTGCCCGATGAAGATCCCCGGTTGTGTGTGGAGAAGAGGAACCAGAGCCACAAGTGAACGTGAGTGTGTCCCAGGAGGACGCGTTCTCATCCCGACGGCAGCTTGACCATATTCTCGGCCTGCTGGCCGAAGGCAAGGCCGAGGATGTCGTGGATATCGAGATCGCCGGCAAGTCTGATATTGCGGATTACCTCGTGGTGGCATCGGGACGATCCAGCCGTCAGGTGATTGCCCTGAGTGACAAGATCATCGAGTCCCTCAAATCCGCCTTCGGGATGCGGGTGGGTGTCGAAGGCAAACAGCAGGGCGACTGGGTCCTCATCGACGCCGGTGACATTATCGTGCACCTGTTCCGACCGGAAGTCCGGGCTTATTACCAACTCGAAAAGATGTGGCGCTCCGAACCCACAGCTGACAGTGGGGCGCCATGAAACTGCGCGTGCTGGCAATCGGCAAGATCCGCTCGGGTCCCGAGGCCAATCTCACGCAGGATTACCTTGTCCGCTTCAACCGCCTGGCGCGGCCCCTTGGGATCGGCCCGCTGACCGTGCACGAAATCGAGCCCTCCCGCCGTGACCCGATCCGGGCTGCAAGTGGATCCAGCGCCCCCCGTGCGGTCCGCTATGCGCTTGAGGTTGACGGCTCACGCCTGTCCAGCGAGGCCTTTGCCGCTCGTCTGGCCCATCACCGGGCCGACAACATCACCGATCTCACTTTCATGATCGGTGGTCCTGATGGATTCGGCGGCAAGGATCTGCCCATTTCCGTCCAGCGCCTCTCGCTCGGCCCAATGACCCATCCTCATCTTCTGGCCCGCGTCATCCTGACCGAACAGCTCTATCGCGCCGCCACGATCCTTGCCGGCACACCCTACCATTGCCGTCATGCCTGACGTGCTGCCATTGCGGACATTCGTCTGATGGCCCGGTCGGATCACCTGACCCTCTGCATCCTTGATGGCTGGGGGATTGCACCCCCGGGGCCCGGCAACGCACCCGCGCAGGCGGTAACGCCGGTTTTTGATCAGCTGTGGCAGGGCTGGCCTCATTCCGAACTCATGACCCATGGTCCCGCCGTGGGCCTGCCCGAGGGTGCCATTGGCAATTCCGAGGTCGGTCACCTCCATATCGGTGCCGGTCGGGTCGTACCGATGGACAGGGTCCGCATTGATGACGCAATCGCATCCGGCACCCTGTTCGACTCGCCAATCCTGACCGGGTTTGCCCGGGATGCCGCCGGCACCACGATCCATGTCGTGGGAATCATCTCGGACTCGGGTGTCCATGGGTTGGGTGACCATCTCGTGGCGCTGTGCACCGGACTCGCAGCAGCCGGCGCCACGATCCGGGTCCATGCCCTGACTGACGGTCGCGATGCCCTGCCGGGTCTCGCGGGAGACCAACTCTCCAGCCTTGCTGCCCGCCTGCCAGCTCGGGTCGCCATCGCCACCATCTCCGGGCGGTACTATGCCATGGATCGTGACCAACGCTGGCCACGGATCGAAACGGCCTGGAAGGCGATCATGCTTGGCAAGGGGCGAGCGGTCAGCACACCGTCCGACGCTGTCCTGCAGGCCCGGGCCGCTGGTGAAAGCGACGAGTTTTTCCAACCAGCCGTCGTTTCCGGCTATCCCGGGGCCTCGCCTGGCGACCGGTTCCTGTTTGCGAATTTCCGCTCTGACCGCATGCGTCAGCTGACGGCCGCCATCGCCGACCCCGACTTCAGCAGCTTTGCAATCGAGGACCGACCCCGACCGGGTGCCGCTCTCAGCATGGTCAAGTATTTTGATCCCCCTCGGCCCTGGATGGATCATCTCTTCGATCGCCTTGCCATCCCGAACGGGCTTGGTGCCTGGCTGTCCCGGCACGATTGCACCCAGTTCCGCCTCGCCGAGACCGAGAAGTTTCCTCATGTGACCTACTTCTTCAATGGCGGGAGCGAGACCCGCTCGCAGGGCGAGAGTCACAGCATGGCTCCCAGTCCCAAGGTGGCCACCTATGATCTCGCGCCCGCCATGGCCGCGTCCGAGATCGCATCGCGTTATACCGAAGCCCTCAGCGAGGGGCACAGATTCATCCTGGTCAATCTGGCCAACCCCGACATGGTTGGTCACACCGGCAGCATCCCGGCCGCCATCGAGGCCTGCCAGGCTGCTGATGCAGCTCTGGGAATCATCAGCACGGCCGTTGCCCGAGCGGGTGGCCGTCTCATTGTCACGGCCGACCACGGCAACTGCGAGGTCATGATCGATCCCGCGACCGGCCAGCCCCACACAGCCCACACCACCAGCCCTGTCCCCCTCATCATCGCGCACGATCCATCCATTGCCGCCCTGCGTAACGGGACCCTCGCTGACATCGCCCCGACCTCGCTGGCCTTGCTTGGCCTCGATGTGCCCCCCGAAATGACCGGCCGCTCCCTGATCGCCTGACCGGGCCTGTCCCGGTATCCGGCTTGGTATCCGGTCCGTCTGGTGGTAGAGACGGGGCCGGTCCGACTGATCCCCGATGATGGTATCGGGGCAGGGTGGGGTCATGGTCTTGGGGGTCATGGGATTGAACAGGAGCATCCATGCGAGTCCAGTATACCGGCATCGTTCTCGCCGCTGTCCTTGTGGCATTCACGGCACCCACGCTGGCCCAGGAGGAAGGGGAGCCCCTGCCGCTCACCACCTACGAGAACCTCTCGCTCTTCAGTGAGGTTCTGACCCGGATCCAGGAGGAATATGTCGAGGATGTGGATGAGACCGAACTCATCCAGGCGGCCATTGACGGCATGCTGCTCTCGCTCGATCCCCACTCGGCCTATTTTCCCGAGACGCGTTATTCAGCTGTCCAGGAGCGCACCTCCGGCCAGTTTGGTGGCCTTGGCATCGAGGTGACCATGGAGAACGGGTTTGTGCGGGTCATCTCGCCCATCGACGACACGCCGGCTGCCGAGGCCGGTCTGCAAGCCGGTGACTTCATTATCAGCGTCGACGGCGAGACGATCCTCGGGATGACCCTCGACCAGGCCGTCAAGAAACTCCGCGGTGAACCCGGTTCCACTGTCAATCTCACCATCGCGCGCATGGAGGAAGAGGACGAGGTCCAGTTCGATGTCGAAATCGAGCGGGCCATCATCAAGATCTCCTCGACTGATGTCTACACCGAGGGCCGATCCCTTGTGGTCCGGGTCAAGGTCTTCAACCGCCAGTCGGTCTCCGGCATCCTCGAGGGTGTTCAGGCGATCATTGCCGAAGGCAACCCGCTCGACTCCTTTGACGGGATGGTGCTCGATCTGCGCAACAATCCCGGCGGTCTCCTTGACACGGCCATCGGGGTTGCCGAACTGTTCCTTGAGGGCGATGAGGTTGTCTCGGTGCGGAATCGGGCCGACTCCTGGCAGTCGTATTCAGCCAACGACAATGACACCTACGCCGGGATGCCAGTGGTGGTCCTGATCAACGGGGGCTCGGCCTCGGCCTCCGAGATCGTGGCCGGCGCACTTCAGGATCACAAGCGGGCCGTCATCGTCGGGACCCAGAGTTTCGGCAAGGGATCCGTGCAGTCCGTCTTCCGCCTCGGTGAGAAATTCGGTGGCATGCAACTCACCACGGCACGGTACTACACGCCCTCGGGCCGTTCCATCCAGGGCAATGGCATCACACCGGACATCATCGTCCAGCGCCCCATCCAGCGCCCGGCACCCGAGGAAGAGGAAGCGGTGGAGGTGTTCCGCTCCGAATCGGACCTGCCAAACAGTCTTGAGACCATCCGCAGCAACCAGGAAATCGAGGAGTCCGAAAAGCGTATCGAGGAGGAAGTCAGCCGTGAGGAGCTCATGCGGACCGATCCCCAGCTTGCCACCGCCCTCGATATCCTGCGCAGTCTTGCGCTCCTGAATTCCTGAGTTGCCGATCCCCCGTGACCACCGCCCCCACCTCCCGCGCTGATCCAACCCTGTATCGGCCCTGTGTGGGGGTCATGCTCGCCAATGCCGATGGTCGTATCTTTGTCGGCCGTCGCATCGACAGCACGCAGGAAGCCTGGCAGATGCCCCAGGGCGGCATTGACGAGGGTGAGGATCCCATCGCCGCCACCCTGCGCGAGCTCGAGGAAGAAACAGCCATCACACCCGATCTCATCGAACACATCGCCACCCGTGATGACTGGCTCTATTATGATCTGCCGACCGAACTTGTCCCACAACTCTGGGGCGGCAAGTATCTCGGTCAGCGTCAGAGGTGGTCGCTGTACCGCTATATCGGGACCGACGACAGGATTTGTGTGGCGACCGCCACCCCCGAATACGCCGACTGGCAATGGCTGCCCTTTGCCGAGCTTGCCAACCGGATTGTCCCCTTCAAACACGCCCTCTATCTCGAAGTCATGCGAGGGTTTGCCACCCTTCTCGGCCAATCCCCTCCGACCGGCTCTCCCGATGCGGCTTCATGAACCGGTCCGCCACAGGGCCCGACACTCGCGCTCTCGGTCTCGAAATCGGTCTGGATCTCATTCGCCTGGCCACGGGGCGTGAGCATCTTCATTACGGTCTCTGGCAATCCGGCCAGCCCGTCACCCTGGCCAACCTCCTTGCTGCCCAGGAGGCCTACACCGACAGGCTTCTCACCCTCCTGCCTGCCGGGGCCAGTCTCTCCATCCTTGATATCGGTGGCGGGGCCGGCGAGACCGCCAACCGCCTGCTTGCCATGGGTCACACGGTCGATGTCGTCGTTCCGAGCCGGACCCTGATTGACCGCTGCCGGGCCAATCTTGGCACCCGCGCCCGCCTCTACCCCTGCACATTCGAGGACTTCGATGCTGATCGGACCTATGATGTGTGTCTCTTTTCCGAGAGTTTCCAGTATGTCCGCCTTGACGTCGGGCTCGGCAAGGCCCGCTCGCTGCTCAATCCCGGCGGCACCATCCTGATCGCCGACTGTTTCCGCAAGGCTGTGCCATCCACATCCCGCCCCGTTGGCGGCGGCTTCCCCCTCGACCGTTTCCATGCCGAGGTCAGACAGACCGGTCTTGCCATCCGCGAGTCCCATGATGTCACCACCGCCGTGGCCCCGTCGATCGATCTCGAACGCCAGATCTATCGCTTTCTCCACACCGCGCTGACGCGCACCCGGGATGCGTTCGCGCCGACCCGGCCCCGTCTGCTTGGATTCATCCGCACCCTGATCAAGACCACTCTGGGCACCGACCGCCTTGCCAAACTGAACAACCGCCTCCTCGGCAGGGACCGCACTGGCGAGGACTTCATCAGGCACAACACCTATCTCTTTCTCACCCTCGTCCCGGATGACGGCTCACCCTCATCCGGATGAGTTGGGATGGATGACGGGTCGCGTCCCGAATGATGGGAAACTCTGGAAACTTCCTCCTTGATCGGGGCATTGCCATTCCTGCAGACATTCCATCACAAGAGCGGTCCTGAGCTGAGACCCCTTTCCCGATCAGCTCTTTCCGGAAATCAACACGCCGGCGAGCCCACCGCCGGTCATCAGGCCCAGAGCAACGATGTATTGCGGGATATCCTTGCCCGTGACCGCCAAGTCGATCAATGCAACCAGAGTGCCCACAGCAACCAGAGCAAGCGCAATGACCACGACACGGCAGAAGAGCCTGTCATCGTGATAGGCACGACCATATGCCGGCTGCAGGGGCGGGTCCGATGAGCCCCATTCGGTGCAAGGGGATCTGATTCCTTGTCCATCAAGATGAGCGGGACCGCAGGCCAGGAATGATCACGGTTTCGTGCGTACCGTTTTTGCCTCGGACGATCAGCTCACCGCCCTCTTCAATCTTGCGCGTGAGCCCCTCGGCAATCGCGAGGGCCACCTGCCTGCTGCCGTCCGCCACCCCTGTACCGATCTTGTCCGCATCCACCTCTTGGCAAGCCCGGCCAGGAGTCCCGCGACAAATGCATCCCCGTTGAGCCCGTAAGGGCAGCACAAGACCAAGCAGGTGCAATGCCATGCATCCCGACAGATCCTTGACGGAGTTCAATGGAGGGGTCGTGGACGATACGACCCCTCTACACTCCGGCGGATTGGATAGCCGGACCGGGGACTGTCAAGCCCATGGGATCTTCAGAGTGGAAGCGGGGCAGTGATCCACGACCCGTCTAAGCGTCTCGATCAGGCAGTCTGTAACTGGTGCTCCGTCCGCGACCGGGATTCTGGACAAAGATGCCCCTTGTCTTCAATGCCTGAATATCACGCAGGGCGGTCGTGCCTCACTTTGAGATTTCCCGTCCCTTTCGCGAGCGAAACCGATAGGAACAGTCCATCCAAAAACCTCAGGAGGACAGACAATGACGCTCTTCACCCCCCCCCCATTGCATTCGAGGATGCGCCGCCGCTGCCGCGCTGATCGCCGCGCTGGTGGCCCCGACCCTGGCCGCGCCTGCGACGGCGCAGATCAATCGGGACACCGTTTTTGACGGGGAGATCGGCCAGGCCCACTGCCCGCCGGGCAAGACACATGCTGGCAATGTCTTCCGCATAAACCCTGGAACCGTGACAACAGATCGAGCCGAGGCCGGGGCATCTGTTGTGATCCCTCTTGCTGACATCCGACCTCCTGCTCCAACTCTGGCGACCCGCACGAGCGTTGATGTCCGTGTCGACACCGCCATTCGGAAGCCAACTTCGTGATGGCGCCTAAGGCGTCGTGGACCTGCACTCTCCCCACCTTGTATCACTTTGGCCTGTTCGGCTTTGGTGCATCCTAATCCACCAAGCTTCACCCGGACCCATTCAGGCCTCAGGTCCAACACGCGCCATGCCGCGGAGCTGGTGGCAGGGGATCCCGATACCGTCCTTGTCACCGCCTGCTTCAGGACGGGGCAGACTCCGGCGGACCCGTCCCGACCCCTCGCCCACCATGACGACATCAACCACTCCGGCACGGCGGGCGGCTGCCATGCCTTTGTCGACCTCTCTGTCCAGAGCAACCAGGCCAAGGTCAATGCCTGCCTGTGCGGGGCCCGGAACGGGTCCGGCCAGTGGGCACGGACGGACGACGAGGATGGCTGCACATACATCAGCTCGCCGGGGTCCCGGACCACGCTCGGCTGCAGCTCGAGCTGACCGGCGTCAGGCACCCTCCCCACGGGGCGACCTGCGGGCCGCCCTCCTTGCCGGTCCATGGCGGCGATTTCAGACTGAGAGTTTGACCTAAAATTCCAGCCTACATACTATATATTGTATAATATGTGATATAAATCAACGAATTAATACTATATAGTGCCTGCCAGAAACCCCCATTGTCTGCCATGACCTCCTGTCAGCTGCCCGGCGACGTCCACGTCCCCACCGATGTCAGCCTGCCCCCTATCACACCCTTGCGGACGCCATGCGTGGTCCTGTCCGCCCCCATCCGGCCGTCCATGATGACCGGGGGATCGGGGTTGCCCGGGTCGAGGCCGACCGCCCTCATCACCATCGACAGCAGGCTCCGCCACGCCCTCCCTGCTGAGGGACACCTGTGGGGCCCGATCGACCACCGGCGCCGCCAGGGGGCGATCCTCCCCCAGAGTGCGACGGTCTTGTGCGACGGTCCTCCCGGTCCTCGAGGAGCACACAAGCTGGATCGTCAGGGGCCCGGGCGATGCTCAGGGTGGCGGCCGTCCCCAGGGTCGAGGACATCCAAAGGGGGCGATCCCGGGAGGGGTGGCGCTCGCGATGCTCGCCGTCCAGCACCAGCGGTCCGCCCGCCTGGCCCGTCGGCACCTCTGACCCCCTGCCAGCCTGAAGTGTTGGCGGCAACTGTAAATCCGACATTTGTGGCAATCCAAAATTCAACAGTTCTGGCTTGTCGATTCCAGGTTTCGCATCCAGCTCCGTTGGGTTTCCAACGGAGCTGGATGCGGGGCACGAATGCACAGATGGGAAATCAGGATGTTGCCAAAGCACTCTCTCGACCCGGGCGTCCCGAAGTCGGAACTGGCGCGGCGGTTCGGGATCGATCGCACGACGATCCACCACTGGATCAGGACGGGGCGGTTGGACCGGGACGTGTCGGCCGGTCCGAAAGAGGATTCACCGCCGCCGCCGGTGGCTCACAAGCTGGATCCCGACAAGGGGATCATCGACGTGCGCCTCGAGGCGTTCCCCAATCTGTCTGCGAAGCGGCTGTTCGACGAGGTCCGCGCGGACGGGCCATCCGGGCGGCGATGAGAGCGTGCGGAACTGCGTGCGCGAGACGCGGCCGCGCGAGCCGGTCGAGCCGGTGATCCGCTTCGAGACGCCGGCGGGCCAGCCGCGCTGCGGGGGTCGGGCCGGCAACCTGTCGTGTCCAGGACAGGATCCTGACCAGGTTGCTGTCTGTTTGCCCTGCGTGACGGCTTTGTCAGGCCCCGCAGGGGGGCGGTGGTGGTGGGGCCTGCCCCTTCATCCGGCCCCGGGGGCGGCAGGCCAGTCCCCGGTGGGCAATCTGACACGATGCCCAGCGTAACCCTGTCATGGGATCATTCCTGCGCTGGCGGGGGTGTCAGGCGGGGTGGGTGTCAGGCCGGGCGCCTAGCGGTCAGTCTTATACAGATGCATGTTTTTCCTCCAGCCGCCGGTGCCCGCGCTGCGAGGACGCCACGAGGTCATCCGGATCCCGGCGCCAGCGGAAGGGCCGGGCCTCATGAGCATTATGATGGGCGATGTAGGCTTCCACGGCGGCCCGGCAGTCGTCAAGGGAATTGACGATGGCGGTCTTCCGTCGTTGCCGGGCCCGTTGCGAGACGACGCCCTCCACCGCAGGCATCCAGGAGGCCGAGGTGGGCGTGACGTGGACGGCCCCCGGTGGTTCGATCCCGGGGGATGGGCCGCAAGCCACGCATGGCCACTGGCTGACGTGGGAGGGGGGCCGACGTGGGGGCCGAGAGGGTGGCGAGGATGCCATGCACCTCCGTCTCGGGAGCAAGGCCGGCGGCCACAGGATCGAGGACGGCACCGACGTCCTCGGTGCGGTGGCGGTCCGTCATCGTGCCCACCACCGTGCCGGCCGCCACATCGAGGGCGGCCAGCAAGGTGGTGGTGCCGTTGCGTTGGTCGTCATGCGTGCGGGTGGCCCTCTGCCCCGGCACCGGTGGCCGGGGCACCCGGGTGCGCCCGAGGGCCTGGATCCGGGTCTTGTCATCGACCGAGAGGACGACAGCAGGGTCGGGCGGGTTGGTGGACAGCCCCACCCCATCATGGACCCCAGCCTGTCGTCATGCATCCGGGCCGATCCGGTGCACGGTGGACACGGCCACACCCCCGATCGCGGCCGCCAGGGCCCCTGTCTCTTCCGATCATGGGGGTCCGGGTGACTGCGGCCCAAGGGGCGGGGGTGACATGGCGCGGTCGATGATGGCCTGCTGCGTGGCTTCGGGGATGGGCGGCTGGCCCGGTGGCATCATGCAAGAGACCATCCACACCCTCGGCCAGGAAGCGGTCCCACCAGCGCCGGGCGGTGGACCGGGATGGGGGTGGATGCGGTGCTGGACGGCCGCGACGGCGACGCCCGCATGGTCGTCGATGCCGACCCTCGCCGTGCCGATCGCAAGGCCCGTGGCATCACGGCCGTGCTCCCGGCCCGGTGCCACTGGTCCAGGATTGCGGGCACCCGACCGGGACAGGTCGGCCTGGCGGCCCCCGATCGGGACCGTCCTTGCCCGACGCAGGGGGGTCCGGGGCCTGGCGATGCGGGCCGGCGGGACGGTGGAGAGTTTCGCGGCCCTCATGGACCTGGTGGCCGGGGTGAGTGCAGCCCGACAAGTGGCAACGGGGCCTAACTGCATGGTTTGAGTGGTCCTTCAGGTGCTTCGGTTCGTTGCGTAGATGGGTTGTGTTATTGGATCCTTGGTGTGAGCGGCTTCGGCCCTCCAACATACCGAGATCCAAAGATAACCGCCTCTGCTGGCTATACAAACGCCGCCTCTATAATCGTATGCGAAACTCCGTGTCTTGCGCGGATTTAGCTATATCAAGCTTGCCCATGCTTCATTATCATATTACAAAGTGCATATTACAAAGTGGGCTGACAGAGCGGATTTTGCAATATGATACCTGAGCGCATCACCACTTTGGCGAGCTATGTTGAAGAGCTTGCATCGACCGGGCGGACCACCTTCGCGCGTGAGGATGCGATGGAGGCATTAGGGGTCAGCCACGGGGCCTTCCTCGACGCAGCTGCGCGGTTGAAGAAGCGGGGTCATGTCTTCGCGCCGCGCCGAGGTTTCTATGTCATTACGCCAACGCGGTATCTCAAGTGGAGAGCGCCTCCGCCGAGCTGGTACATTGATGCCATGATGAAGGATGCAGGGCGGCCATACTATGTCGCGCTCTTAAAAGCTGCGGAGTTGCAGGGTGCAGCGCATCAGGCTGTGATGGAATTTCAAATCGTCACCGATCGTCAGTGGAAGCCTATTCGCGCAGGGCGATCGAAACTTACGTTCTACTTCCGAAAAGACATGGAAAGCATCGAACGGGGGATTGTAACAAGAAAGACTGACACCGGTTCAATGCGACTGTCGTCGCCTGCGTTAACCGCATTGGATCTGGTGCGCTATCCGCATTCAAGTGGCGGCATTAGCCATGTTGCGAGCATACTCAACGAGCTTGGTACCCAGATTGATCTGACGCGTCTCGACGCGCTGGTGCCGAAATTCGAACGGTCGGTTGTCCAGCGCCTCGGTTACCTGCTCGACATGTTGGGCCAGGAAGAGCTTGCAGCCTGTTTGGAGAGACACCTCCAGAATGGCAATGCGCCATGGGTGGAGCTTGAGCCGCGTGCGAGTAGCGTCATTGCTGCCAGCGAAGAGCGGCAACGCAGCTCACGCTGGCACATCAACGTCCGCCGTCCAATCGAGGTCGATGAACAATGATCCCCGAGACGAACATCACGGCTTGGAGCATTACGGCTCCATGGGCTGAACCGAGTCAGGTCGAACAGGACCTGATCATCTCGCGTGCGCTGATCGAGATCTTCAATCACGACCTTCTAAGCGCCGAGTTGAGATTTCGCGGAGGCACTGCGCTCAACAAGATCATTTTACCGGAGCCCTTGCGGTACTCCGAAGATATCGATTTGGTCCGTACGACCGCAGGCCCGATCGGCCCGCTTCTCGATGCGATGCGAGAAGTGTTGGAGCCGTGGCTGGGACAAGCCAATTATGCCGCAAGTCCAGTCGCACCGAAGCTGCGCTTTCGCGTGCCGGCTGAAGATGATCCCGACGCGCAGCTTCGACTGAAGGTCGAGATCAACATCGCAGAGATCGAAGCGTTCGATCCGCCGGCATCAATTCCGTACTCTGTCGAAAACCCATGGTTCACGGGTAGGACGACCATAGCGTCCTTCTCTCCCGAAGAGCTGCTGGCAACGAAGCTAAGGGCTTTGCTACAGCGCGATAAAGGGCGCGATCTATTTGATCTTGACCATGCGCTCGATGCGCTTCCGGATCTCAATCTCCATCGAGTAGTAGAGCTGTTTGTCCGATATCTCGGTCAACAGGGTCAGGCTATTTCGCGGGCGGAAGCTGAGCAACGGATGCTGGCGAAGTTCGCCCGCCCGGATTTGTTGGGGGATATTCGCGCTCTCCTCACCCCCGATCAGGCCGATGCTCTTGATGTTGCGGCCGGTCGCGCGGCCTTCCTGAGGGTGTTCACCAATTTAATTGCTCTGATTCCCGGCGACCGGTGGGTGTGCACTGATGAACTGGCTGAGGCCATAGGATTGTCTGAAATCATTGAGGTAAACTGATGTCTACGCGAGTTTATATTCGCTTCTGCATTAGAGCTTTGGTTAAGAACTATGGATCAATCTGAGTTTGCACGAATTTTTTACGAGCGACCTTAAATCTTCGCTTGGTTCCTCGGGGCGGGCGCGTCGCGTAATGCCAATCTTCCGACAGTGGAATACATCATCACTGGCCTGAAGCGGCGGTATTATTGCAGCGAAGAAAACCAGAATTTTTCCACCTAAGATCTTCAGAACGACGCGGTGTGAGCGCAGATTGAAGGTTACTTGCGCTCTCGCGGGTTTCCAGAGTGCTGGTCTGCGGAAGAGTACACGACGTATTTTGAGACAATTTTTGGCGAAGATCGCGAGCGTCAGCGGAACTATATTTCGAGTATTCTGGCAGAAGAACGTGTTGGGTTAGCCGTAGGAAACCGCGTATTTGGCGCTTTGTTGGCGGGCGGATTGTGCCGCATGGCGTTCACGATCAATTTTGATCCGGTTGTCGAAAAGGCCATTGCGGAAATATCCGGGAAGCCTTTATCAGCCTACCACCTACTATCCCATACTCATTGAATTGATGCCATTGGTTGTCCTCACGCTTCCAATCCGTGCCAATCTTGTCTCATCTCTGCCCCAACCAAGCACAAACCAAAGGCAGGGACCCATGACAACAGAAGACAGGACCATCACAGCAGGCCGCACGATCGACAGGGTGACACTGGCAACCGATGAGCGCACCCAGCTCCAGGCGATCATCGACAGCGGCAAGGGGTCAAGGGAACGCCGCCCACCCCATCACCCTTGGGGCCCATAGCCTCCTCCTGGCCGACCCCGACCGCACGGGAGGGCGTCGCAGGGATGCCGCCCCTCCCATCCCCCTCGGGCCGCTGGCCTCGGCGTGGGCACCGCAACGGTGGAACGGGTCCGCAAGCCATGTGGGCTGGACGGTCTGGCGGCCGCCCCCACCCCCTGGTCCTTGCCGGGCGCACGGTGCCGGTCAACCGCAAGGCGCGTCGCCTGGATGGGGCGGGGGAAGCCACACTGACCATGCTGGCCGGTTCGGCACCACCGGCAGGCCGGGCCCATCGGGCATCGCCACCCTGGGGACCCTGCCGCGGCTGGCCGACCCCAGGGGGTGCCGGGGTGGGGTGGCCCGCAAGGTCGCAGACACCATCTCCCGCTCCACCGTCCACAGGACGCTCAAGACAACAGTCGCAAGCCCTGGCTGAGCCAGGGCTGGTGCCGTCCCCCCCAACAGAATGCCGACTTCGTCTGGGCCATGGAGGATGGGCTCGAGACCGACGGTCGGGACTTCGCCAGCGATGAGGTGCTGGTCTGTCTTGACGAGACCTCGAGGCAGCCGACCAGGGCGACCCGCACGCCCCTGCCGACGCGCCCGGGCCCGCCGGCGGCCTGTGACTTCGAGTCCGAGCGCAATGGCACCGCCAATCTCGTCATGCTGACGGCGCCCCTGGCGGGCTGGCGGCCTGGCAAGGTCACCGACCGGCGCACCCGGCAGGACTTTGCCCATGTCCTCAGGGACCGCGCCGATGTCCATGTCCCCGGCAAGACGATCGTGCTGGTCATGGACACTCTCGACACCCACACCCTGTCGACGCTCGACGACACCGTCCCGCCGGCCGAGGCCCGGTGCCTGGCCCCAGGGGTGGCAAGGGATCGGGGTTCGAGATCCATCCCACGCCCCGCCACGGCTCCTGGCTCAACATCGCCGAGATCGAGATCACTGTGCTGGTGCGCCAGTGTCTCGATCGTCGGATCCCCGACCGGGCGACGCTGGTGCGGGAGGTGGCGGCCTGGCCGGCGCGGCGCCATGCGGACAGGACGCCGGTGACCTGGCGGTTCCGGACCGAGGATGCCCGGATCAAGCTGACGCCGCTGTCTCCATCAGTTCAATGATGGTGGGATACTAGTGGTCATTACAGTACGGAACATTTCGTCTGAATGGGCAGGTATCCAGATTTCTTGTTGCGATCATGCAACCATGGGGTATAGGAGATTCAAGGACTTCCCCCTGTGATCCCACGAAGGCAGCGACGCAGGAGGCTTAAGGATATGTGCAAGTATCTGTATTGAAAAATCCACTAGGTGGTGTCAAGTATAATAAGCCCCCATTGAAATCCCGCCGAAGACTCTGGACAATGAGGAGATGGTTCAGGCGTGCGGTTTGCAGCGGCCACAAGTCCTGATGGGTCTGCCGGGAGAATGATTTGAATCACAGTGCAATCCTGGCGCTGGAGAACGGGTGCGTGTTCCATGGCTGCTCCATCGGTGCCCCTGGATCCAGCGTTGGCGAGGTGGTGTTCAACACCGCCATGACCGGCTACCAGGAAATCCTCACGGATCCCTCCTACGCCAGCCAGATCATCACCCTGACCTGTCCCCATATCGGCAATGTGGGCACCAATGGTGAGGATGCGGAATCCGACCGGGTGTTCGGAGCCGGGCTGGTGATCCGGCACCTGCCGGCCTCCCACAGCAACTGGCGGTCCACCGACTCCCTGTCCTCATACCTCGCAGCCCGCAATGTGGTGGCCATCAGCGATATCGACACCCGCCACCTGACCCGGCGTCTGCGCAGCGAAGGTGCCATGGCCGGCTGCATCATGGCCGGTGCGGATGTCGATCCCGACCGGGCCCTGGCCCTGGCGCGGGCGTTTCCGGGTCTGGCCGGCATGGATCTGGCCAGGGAGGTCACGGCATCCGCCCCCTGGCGCTGGAACCAGGGGACAGCGGATGGTGCCTGGACGCCTCAGGGCGGTCATGCGCACGCACCAAAGCCCCGCTTCAGGGTTGTGGCCTGTGACTACGGTGTCAAGCACACGATCCTGCGACTGCTGGCGGGCCGGGGCTGTGAGGTCATGGTGGTGCCGGCCCAGACCGGCGCTCGGGACATCCTCAAACTCGATCCTGATGGTGTGTTTCTCTCGAACGGGCCCGGTGATCCCGAGCCCTGTACCTACGCCATCGAGACCATCCGGGATCTTGCCGCATATGGCATGCCGATGTTCGGCATCTGTCTTGGTCACCAGTTGCTGGCGCTTGCCAGCGGGGCCCGGACCCACAAGATGAAGACCGGCCACCATGGTGCCAATCATCCGGTCCAGGATCTCGCCTCCGGACAGGTCCTGATCACCAGCCAGAACCATGGCTTCACCGTCGCCGATGAGTCGCTGCCCGACTCGCTCCGGGTCACGCACCGCTCGCTGTTCGACGGCACGATCCAGGGCATCGAGCGTCTTGATTGCCCGGCCTATGCATTCCAGGGCCATCCCGAGGCCAGCCCGGGCCCAAGGGACATGCATGGCCTGTTCGACCGCTTCATTTCAATGATGGATGTCACTGCGTAATGGGCCGGCGGGAAGAGATCGGTTCCGTCCTGATCATCGGGGCCGGCCCCATCGTCATCGGTCAGGCCTGCGAGTTCGACTACTCCGGCGTGCAGGCCTGCAAGGCCCTCAGGGAAGAGGGCTGCCGGACCATCCTGGTCAATTCCAACCCGGCAACGATCATGACGGATCCGGATTTTGCCGATGCCACCTATATCGAACCGATTCACTGGCGCACGCTCGAGAAGGTCATCGAGGCCGAGCAGCCCGATGCCATTCTCCCCACCATGGGCGGCCAGACCGCATTGAACTGTGCCCTGGATCTCGACCGTCTGGGGGTCCTCGACCGGTATGGCGTGGCGATGATCGGTGCCAACCGCATCGCCATCGACAAGGCCGAGGATCGTGACCAGTTCCGCCGGGCCATGCACCGCATCGGTCTTGAAACCGTGCGTGGGGCAATTGCCCACGACCTTGACGGGGCTCGCGATGTTCTGGCGACGGTCGGCTTTCCCGCCATCATCCGACCCTCATTCACCCTTGGGGGCTCGGGGGGTGGCATTGCCTACAATCCCGATGAATTCGATGCGATCTGTACGCGGGGACTGGAGGCCTCACCCACGAGCGAACTTCTGGTCGAGGAGAGTATTCTCGGTTGGAAGGAGTTCGAGATGGAGGTTGTGCGGGACCGGGCGGACAACTGCATCATCGTCTGTTCGATCGAGAATGTCGATCCGATGGGGGTGCATACCGGCGATTCGATCACCGTTGCCCCGGCTCTGACGCTCACCGACAAGGAATACCAGCGCATGCGCGATGCCAGCATCGCGGTGTTGCGGGAGATCGGGGTGGAGACCGGGGGGTCGAATGTGCAGTTCGCCATCAATCCCGCCGATGGCCGCATGATCATCATCGAGATGAATCCCCGGGTCTCACGTTCCTCGGCGCTGGCTTCAAAGGCCACCGGATTCCCGATTGCCAAGGTGGCCACCAAACTCGCGCTTGGCTACACGCTCGATGAGCTGAGCAACGAGATCACTGGTGGCCGGACCCCTGCGTCCTTCGAGCCCACGATCGATTATGTGGTCACCAAGATTCCACGCTTCAATTTCGACAAGTTTCCCGGGGCTGATGCCACCCTGACCACCCAGATGAAGTCCGTCGGTGAGGTCATGGCCATTGGCCGCACCTTCAAGGAGTCGTTCCAGAAGGCCTTGCGCAGCCTCGAGATCGGCAGTGACGGGCTTGACGATATCGATCCTGCCCCATCTGACGCCACGCCGATGGAGCACCTGGCTGCCCGGCTCCGGGTGCCCGGTGCGCAACGGATCTGGTGCCTGGCGGCGGCCTTGCGGGCCGGGATGAGTCCGGACCAGGTCCGGCAACTCACGGGGATCGATCCCTGGTTCCTGGCGGAACTTGCAGACCTGGTGGCAACGGAAAGCACCCTGCGCAGCCTTGCCTTCCAGGCCATCGAGCCCGCGATGGTCCTGGACTGGAAACGCAAGGGGTTCTCGGACCGGCGATTGGCGAAACTCCTGTCAGTGACCGAACAGGATTTCCGGGACTATCGTCACCGACATGGGCTGCATCCCGTCTTCAAGCGGGTGGATTCCTGTGCGGCGGAGTTCGAGTCCTCCACGGCTTATCTGTACTCGACCTATGACATGGCCTGCGAGGCCGCCCCGACCGCCCGGCCCAAGATCATGGTGCTGGGTGGTGGGCCGAACCGGATTGGCCAGGGAATCGAGTTCGATTACTGCTGCGTTCACGCCGCCATGGCCCTGCGGGACGACGGCTATGAGACCATCATGGTCAACTGCAATCCTGAAACCGTGTCAACCGACTATGACACATCGGACCGGTTGTATTTTGAGCCCCTGACGCTTGAGGATGTCCTGGAAGTGATCCGGGTGGAAAGTCCCGGCGGCGTGATTGTCCAGTATGGTGGGCAGACCCCACTCAAACTGGCGCGGGACCTGGAGGCAGCAGGAGTGCCCATCCTCGGCACCTCTCCGGCGTCCATCCATCGGGCCGAGGATCGGGAGTCCTTCCAGCAACTGATTGCGGGTCTGGGTCTGCAGCAGCCTGCCAACCGGACGGCCAGCACCCCCGAGGCGGCCCTCGAATGCGCCCACCATGTCGGCTATCCGCTGGTGGTGCGGCCCTCCTATGTGCTCGGGGGGCAGGCCATCCGGGTTGTGCACAATGACAACGACCTGAGGGCCTACATGGCATCTGCCCTCAGCGTGTCCTTTGATTCGCCGGTGCTGCTCGACCGGTTCCTGGCGGATGCCACGGAGTTGGATGTGGACGTGGTCTGCGATGGTCGGGATGTTCTCATCGGGGGTGTCATGGAACACATCGAGGAAGCGGGGGTGCACTCGGGCGATTCCGCCTGTTCCCTGCCACCCTTCAGCCTCGGCCCGGACCTCCAGGCCGAGTTGGTCCGCCAGACCCGGGCCCTGGCCCTCGCGCTGGATGTGGTCGGACTGATGAATGTCCAATTCGCGGTCAGGAACGAGGACATTTATATCCTTGAGGTCAATCCCAGGGCCTCGCGGACGGTTCCGTTTGTCTCGAAAGCCACCGCGCGGCCCCTTGCCAAGATTGCCGCCCGCTGCATGGCTGGTCAGATGCTGGCGGATCAGGACCTGGCCCGCGACCGGATCATGAATCACTTTGCGGTCAAGGAAGCCGTATTCCCCTTCATCAAGTTTCCTGGCACCGACGTGGTCCTCGGGCCGGAGATGAAGAGCACCGGTGAGGTCATGGGCATTGGCCGGACCTTCGGCGAGGCCTTCGGCAAGGCGATCAAGGGGGCCGGCGACCCGATTCCGGATTCCGGCACCGTCCTGTTCAGTGTCCGGGCTGAAGACAAGGCGAGCGTCCTCCCCGTCGCCAGGTATTTTGCCGGGGCGGGATTTGACCTGGCAGCCACGCAGGGAACCGCCGCCGCGCTCGCCGCCATCGGCCTGTCGGTGACGCGGGTCAACAAGGTGGCCGAGGGCCGCCCCAACATCATCGACTGCATCCGCAATGACGACTTCACTCTCATTATCAACACCACATCCGGGACCCGGAGCTACAGGGATTCCTCGGCCATCCGGCGCGAGGCCCTGCTCCGCAGGATTACCTATTTCACCACCATGGCCGGGGCGCGGGCCGTCATGGCCGCCCATCGTGAGGCCGGCCCCATCACCATCTGCCGGCTCCAGACTCTCCACAGCAGCCAGACGGGTGAGTCGGTGCCCGACCGGGACTGAATCTCGCCTGGTCCCTGGTGACCGATGACCATCGCGAGCGGGTAGGCCGGGCGCGGACTATGGCATTGCAAGGCATGCGGGGTGGGGACTATACAGCGGTCGAATTCTTTTGCACCGAGTGGTCATCGTGATGCTGAGCGGCTCCATTCCGGCCATGGTCACCCCATTCAGGGATGGCGACATCGACTTTGTGGCTCTTGAGGGGTTGGTTGCCTGGCACATCGATGAGGGGTCTGCCGGGTTGGTGCCGGTCGGCACGACGGGGGAAAGCCCGACCTTGAGCCATCGCGAGCATGTGCAGGTTGTCGAGCGGGTTGTCCGGGCTGCGTCGGGCAGGATCCCGATCATCGCCGGGTCCGGTTCGAACTCCACGAGGGAAGCGATTGACCTGACACGGGCTGTCGAGGAGGTGGGGGCTGATGCCGCTCTGGTGGTGACGCCCTATTACAACAAGCCAACGCAGGAGGGGCTGTATGTGCATTTCAAGGCCGTCCATGATGCCTGCGGCCTTCCCATCATCATCTACAACATCCCCGGGCGCTCCATCATTGATATGATGCCCGGGACCATGGGCCGCCTCGCGGAACTGCCACGGATTGTCGGGGTGAAGGATGCCACGGGTGATGTCGTGCGGGTGTCCATGCAGCGCGAGGCCTGCGGGACCGAGTTCCTGCAGCTGTCAGGTGAGGATGCTTCCGCCCTCGGTTTCAATGCCCATGGGGGCCGCGGATGCATATCGGTGACGGCCAATATCGCGCCGGGTCTCTGCCAGGCGTTCCAGGCAGCCACCCTGGCCGGCGATCTGGACACGGCACGGGTCCTGCAGGATCGTCTGCTGCCCTTGCACCAGGCGATCTTTCTGGAGCCCGGTGTGGCCGGGGCGAAATACGGCTTGTCGCTGCTGGGCCAATGCCGCAACGAAGTGCGATTGCCGTTGACGCCGGTCAACCCGGCAACCGAGACAGCGATCCGGCGGGCCATGGAGTCGGCCCACATCATCGGGCCCGGGCGCGCGGCAGCACAGGCACGATGACGGTGGATGGTGGCCGGGACCATGCCAGGGCAACGGGACAATCCGAACTCCAAGATCATCGCGGTCAACCGTCGGGCCCGGTATGACTATGCGATTGAGGATGAGCTGAACTGTGGCATCGTCCTCGCAGGGAGCGAGGTCAAGTCCCTCAGGACAGCCAAGGCATCGATTGCGGAAAGCTATGTCAATGTCGAAGGGCAGGAATTGTGGCTGATCAACGGATTCATTGCCCCCTATGTGCGGGCGGGCATGTTCGGGCATGAGGAGCGCCGCAAGCGCAAACTGCTGGTCAGCAGACGGGAATTGGGCCAATTGTGGAAAGCCAGCCAGAGAGAGGGAATGACATTGGTACCGCTGGTGCTTTATTTTGATCATCGCGGGATGGCCAAGCTCAGGATCGGTATTGCGAAGGGCCGCAAGCGCACCGACAAGCGCCAGCACATCCAGCGCCGCGACTGGTCGCGTGAGCAGGCACGGCTGCTCAAGCAGAACTAGACAGCGGTGCCTTGTCGGGGATGGTCCCTGCAACCGCCGCGTGGAGGATCGACAATGGCTGATGACCCAACGACACTGGTCTCGACCGACTGGCTGGCCGCACACCTGCATGATCCCGATCTCCGGATCCTTGATTCCTCGTGGTATCTTCCCGATGACCAGCGGGACTGCCGGGCCGAATTTGCCAAGGGCCATATCCCCGGAGCACAGTTTTTCGACATCGATGAGGTCGTCGACCCGCAGTCCGACCTGCCTCACATGGCACCTCCGGCGGAGGTCTTTGCCTCGAAAATCCGATCAATGGGCATTGGCAATGGCCATCAGGTCGTCACTTATGACAGCGCCGGCCTGTTGTCGGCAGCCCGGGTGTGGTGGCTTTTCCGGCTGATGGGTCATGATGATGTTGCGGTCCTCGATGGAGGGCTGCGCAAATGGTTCCTCGAAAATCGTCCTGTTGATGATCTGCCCATCATTCACCAGGAGCGGCATTTCACCGTCAGACGTCGGTCCCATCTCCTGAGTTCCCGTGATGATGTGCAGCAGGCCTCCTGTTCCGGCCACACCCTGATTGTCGATGCCCGCCCCGAAGGCCGGTTCAATGGGACGTTGCCCGAGCCACGCAATATTCCTTCCGGCCATATTCCGGGCTCACGGAATGTGCCCTTTGCCACTCTGCTGAATGAAGACGGCACCATGAAGCCGCAGGATGCGCTGGTCGAGCAATTCCGCAAGGCCGGCGTTGATCTTGATGAATCGATCATCACGACCTGCGGTTCGGGCGTGACCGCCGCCATCCTGTCTCTCGCGCTCGAGATCGTTGGCCACCGGCGGCATTCGCTCTACGATGGCGCATGGGCAGAATGGGCAGAGATGACCATGGGTTCGATGCCCCGGAACCAACGGACCCCGTTGCCTGAACGGCAGACTCCGGGACAGGAAGTCCCCGGAATGGAGCAGGACAGTGTTTGAAGCGATCGAGCCCCAAAGTCCCGACAAGATCATCATGCTGATCAAGCAGTTCAAGGATGATCCGCGGGAGCAGAAGATTGACCTTGGTGTCGGTGTGTATCGGGACATCGATGGCACGACACCCATCATGCAGGCCGTCAAGGATGCCGAACACCGGCTCTGGTGCCAGGAGACAACCAAGGCCTACACCGCACTGGCTGGTGATCCGGCGTATCACGAAGCCATGGAGTCCCTGATTCTGGGGGGTACCGTGGATCAGGGCCGGATTGCTGCCCTGCACACACCCGGTGGCACCGGTGCGGTGCGCAATGCCTTTGAACTCGTCCGGCTCACGGCGCCGGGGCGCAAGGTCTGGATTTCGGCACCGAGCTGGCCCAATCACCTCGCCATGCTGACCTTCCTCGCCCTGCCGAAGGCCGAATACCGGTATTTTGACGCCGCGACCCGATCCGTGAACTTCGGTGCAATGATGGACGATCTTGCCCGGACACAACCCGGCGATGCCATCGTTCTCCATGGGTGTTGCCACAATCCAACCGGTGCCGATCTCAGCCCTGTCGAATGGTCCGAATTGGGAACCTTCCTGCTGGAGCGCGGGGTGATCCCCATCATTGATCTGGCCTATCAGGGGTTCGGTGACGGGCTTCTCGATGATGTCAGGGGCGTCCGGTCCCTTGCCGAACGCGTTCCTGAGATGATGCTTGCCGCCAGCTGCTCGAAGAACTTCGGTCTCTATCGGGAACGGGTCGGAATTCTGTTCGTCATTGCCAGGAACGGCAAGACCCGCGAGCGGACGCAGCCCATGCTGGGCCATCTGAACCGACAGAGCATCTCGTTTCCCCCTGATCACGGGGCCCGCCTTGTGACCATGATCCTGACGGACCAGGATCTGGCCCAACGATGGGAGGACGAGCTCGCCGTCATGCGAACAACGCTCCAGGGGAACCGGCAGCAGCTGGTCGATGAACTGTGCCGACTCTCGGGGTCGGACCGCTTCGGCTTCATCCGTTCGCACCGGGGCATGTTCTCGCTTCTGGGTGCCACCACTGACCAGGTCGACCTCATGAAATCACGCCACGGCATCTACCTCGTCAGCGACAGCCGCATCAATGTGGCTGGACTTACGCCCGATGCCATCCCGACGATGGCCAGTGCCATGCTCGATGTTGGCATGTGAATCATGGTCGGTGATGCGTGCGGCCAGCAGCCAGATCAGCCATGGACCGGACCCCGGGCATGAGCCTGCGAGTGGTCGCAGCCCGGCGCCTGCTCCTGTTGATGCTCGCGGCCCTGACCCTTGTCGGCTGCGATGTCTTTCCGGGGTTTGACAGCTTGCCTGCCGCCAAGGGGCCTGAGGTCACCCATATCGTGGTCGACAAGTCAGATCGCAACCTGCGGCTCCATCACCATGACCGGGTGCTGAATTCCTACACCATTGACCTCGGGACCAATCCCCAGGGTCACAAGGCCAGGCAGGGCGACGGCCGGACGCCGGAGGGGTGGTACCGAATCGACCGCAAGAATCCTCAGAGCCGCTTTCACCTGAGTCTTGGCATCTCGTACCCCAACGCCCACGACACGGCCCGGGCCCGGGCCCGGGGCGTCAGCCCCGGTGGCGATATCTTCATCCATGGCCTGCCCAACGATGGCCGGGCCGTGGGACCGGACTGGACAGAGGGCTGCATTGCCGTCACCAACCGCCAGATCGAGACCATCTACAGGAAGGTCGCCGTCGGCACGCCCATCCTGATCAGGCCCTGACGCCCGGATCCGGCACCCGACAGGCCGGCATCACCATGCTGAGGGTGGCGGAGATCACCCAGATTCAGAACACCAGATTCAGCATGGTCAGAGACACGACCAGGAACAGCACCGTCATGATCACCCCGGACTTGACGAAGTCGATGACGCGGTAGCCGCCGGGCCCCATGATCAGGGCGTTGACCTGATGGGTCGGGATGAGGAACGAATTGGATGTGGAGATGGCGACTGTGAGGGCAAACAGCGCGGGGTCACCGCCGGCTGTCAGGGCAATGGAGACCGCCAGGGGGACAAGCAGGACCGTGGCACCGACATTCGACATCACAAGGGTGAAGAAGGTGGCGAGGATGGCAATGCCGGCCTGCAGCGACCAGATGGGCCAGCCGTCAAGCAGGATGAGAATTTTCTGGGCCAACCATGCGGCCGTCCCGGTGTTCTGGACGGCAAGGCCGAGCGGAATCAGGCTGGCAAGCAGGAACACCGTGTTCCAGCTGATGGCGTGGTAGGCCTCATCGATGGTCAGGACACGTGACAGCAGCATGCCGACCGCCCCGGTCAGCAGGCACAGGGAGAGCAGGGTGTCCGTGAAGAGGATCATGGCCAGCGAAAGAAAGAAAAAGAAAAGGGCCCAGCCGACTTTCTTGGGACGCAGTTCCTCCTGGGGAAATTCAGAGGTGACGATGACGAGGTCCCGGTTGTGCTTGTGGCCGGCAAGAACGGTCCACTGGGTCTGGACGACAAGCGAATCACCGGCCTGGAAGGGAATGGCGCCGAGGATGGAGGCCTTGTGGTCCCGGGTCTCGACATAGCTGAAGGACTCCTCACCCCGGTGGATGGCCAGGAGGTTGAGACCGAAGTTCTTGCGCAGGTTGACCTCGCGGGCGGTGGTGCCAACGAGGCGGGAGTTTGGTGGAATGACGATTTCGGCGATACCGGACTTGTCGACTTCGAAATCACTCCGGAAGATATGCATCTCGTGGTCGATGAGGAAATTGAAATCATTGGCGAAGTCCTCGATGACCTGCCTGTGGCCGAGCACAGCGAGGCGGCAGGGCGTTTCGATGACCACATCAACCGCCGGCGAGAGCCACTTCTTGCCGTCGTGATAGGTGCCGATCACATACAGGTGGAAGGCTTCCATGAGATCGGCGATACGCTCCCCATAAAGAGGATGGTTGTCGGGAACGACGATCTCGAAGATGTCAGCATCAACGCCATAGAGGGACTTGACATACTCCTTCATCGACTGGGCCGATGTGGCCTCTTCACGGATCTGGGTATCGGGCAGGACCCAGCGGCCGCACAGCACAAAATAGACGATTCCGGTCAGGACAAGCACGACGCCGATCGGGGTGACGGAAAAGAGATGAAACGGTTCCATTGCCAGGTCCGGCGGCAGGGTCTCATTGCTCGAGAGGATCAGGTCATTGAGGAGAATGAGAGGCGATGAGCCCACCATGGTCATGGTGCCGCCGAGGATGGCGCAGAACCCCATGGGCATCAACAGGCGGCTGAGCGGCAGACCGGCCCGGACCGAGATGCGGCTGATGACCGGCAGGAAGAGAGCCGCCGCACCGACATTCTGCATGAAGCTGGAGATGATCCCGACTGTACTCGAGACGATTGGAATGATCCGTTGCTCGGAGGAACCACCGAAGCGGAGGATGACCCCGGCCAGAGTGCTCATGAGACCGGTCCGATCAAGCCCCGAGCCAAGGATCATCACGGCAATGATGGAGATCACGGCGTTGGAGGAGAACCCGGTGAAGAGGCTTCTGACCTCGGCAATGGTGTCAAGACCGGGCACGTAACTGACAATCCCCAGCAGCACCATGACGGTGATGGCCGCCACATCCACCCGCACGATCTCGGAGACAAAGAGAAAGATTGTGAACGCAAGAAAACCCAGCACGACGATCATCTCGAAGGTGAGCGTGACAGTCGTCATGGAGCCCCCGGACTGGCGGATCGGGTCCTGGCAGGGACCCCCTGTGCAGATTATCTCGTTCGCTGCATAAAGCCCGGAACCTGTTTCTTCAAGGACATCGTCATCCAGCCCGGCAATCCCGTGCACCGATGGTCCCCAGGACGCCACCTGCACCCCTGACTGCCATCCCGGCTCGTGGCTTGCGACGGCTTCCTGCCGCTGTTGGTGGCAAGGGACAGAGGGGTGCGATCACCAGACCTGATGGTAACGGATTTGCAGCCCCGCAGGACCTCCGGTCATCCCGGGAGTGGATAAACCCATCTGATCCCTGTACTGGCAGGGAAAGCAGGTCGGAGAGTGACTGACAGAGATCCTGTGATGGCACCGGAATTCGACAGACGAGGCCTTGTGGCCTTCCTCAGGCAGGGCGAGGGACAGGCACCACCGGTGTGTGTCGGACGCGCCGCGCTGCTTGACACGCTGGGCCAGGCCGCCCGGGACAGGGCCGGCACCCCCAAGAACACGCAGATCCTCCAGGGTGCCCCGGGGGCCGGCAAGAGCACGATCCTGACCGAGATGCTGAAACGATGCACCGAGGGTGGGGTTTGGGCAAAGACCGGCCTCCGGGTTGTCGTCTTGCAGTCCAGCCATCTCATCGAGAGCATGGAGTCCGTGATCACGGTCATCAGGGAGGCCGCTGCACCCGATCCGGGACGGTGGCGGCAGCGCGTCAAGGGCTGGCTTGAACGGATGGACTTTGGTATCCAGACTATTGGTGTGGGCGTTCAGGAAGGTTTGCGGGCACCGGAACCCGTGAACACATTCTCGGACCTGACTTCACATCATCCGGCGCCACCGGATGCCCCGTCGCTCATCGTGGCCATTGATGAGGCGCAGGGCATTCCCGTCGAGGAGGGCAGTGACCACAACGCCTTCCTGATGGCCATCCATGGCGGGCGTCTGCACATGCCCACCACCCTTGTCCTGGCCGGGCTGGGCGATACGAAAGATCGGGCCCGGCGTGTCGGGTTGACCCGGGGCCTGACGGTCCATCCTGTCGGGGCGTTGCCCCCTGGCGATGATGTCGCACTGATGACCGGGTTCTGTGTGCACTTCGGGGTCGATGCCGCGGGTTTCGAGGATCGGCTTGAGGATCTGGCCGCGCCCTGCGAGGGGTGGCCGCGCCATCTGCACTTTGCCTTGCGAGCGTTGGGTCGGGAAATCCTGGCCACGAATGAGGATCATCTGGCGGGACCCGGTTCACTTGATCGGGTGAACTGGGTGCAAGTGACCGCAGAGACAGCTGCGAGCCGGATCCGCTACTACTGCGATCAGCAGTCGGTTCCGATGATGGATTCCGCCGCCCTCGTCGGGGCGGTGATGCAGGATCTGCAGGATCGCCATCGCCGCTCCCATGTCATCAACAGCATCAATCGCCATGCCCGAACCCACCCCGACGATCGCGAATGGCAGATCCCCAAGGGTATGGATGCCGATATGTTGACCGACCATCTCATCCATCAGGGCGCGTTGCAACCGACCGAGAGGAAAACCGTCAGTGCACCGATTCCGTCCTTCCGGTCCTATCTTGTGCGTGATGGGACGCGACTGGAGGTCGAGGCGCTGGTGGCGGTCGACCCGGTCCTGCCAGCACCCGAATCGCAGCTGGCCGAGCGCATCATCGCGGCGACCGAACCCCATACCGAGGACGAGATCGTCAACTGGGGCGTGCTGAATGCCGCCTGGCAGAACCATTGCTCTGCCCTGGCAGCAGTCGTGGAGCCTGCCGCAACACTGGCGGAACCCGAGGCCGTCACCATGGACGCAGCGCGTGCAGCAGTCAGGCGAGTCATCTCGGCCCTGGATGGACCCCTGGAAGGACCGGTCGGTCTTGCGGCCGCCCCCTCTCTTCCCGCCTCTCTCCCTCATGCCGAGCGGGCCGTGGACGTTCTTGCCGGCAAGATCAAGACGTTTCGCACGACAGCCCGAGCCATCCTTGACGGCAAGGATGACAGCTGGTGCAGGGACACATTCGGCGATGTCATGGGCCATATCGACAGGGCTCTCGAGGCATCGCCAGAGGACCAGCTGACCTGGGCCATCCACTATCTCACGGGACAGCCGTCGTTCGTGCCGGACTCCACATCGCAGTCTTGATGCGCCCGTGCTCCTCGGCTGCTGGCGCCCATCATCACGATCAAGGACAATGGCACCGCCGGGCCATGTCCCGAAGCGCGCAGGTCAGCGTCCTGGGCAGGGATCGGGCCGCTGGGTACGGGATCACTTTGAAGAGACTGCTTACGTAGCACTCAGCTCCTCAGCTTCGGCGCGGCTGATCACGATCTCTCCCGGCTTGAAGCCAAACTTCAATACCCGAAGTTCGTGAACTTGACGGCACCTGCTCCTTCAGGATCCTGTCGTCCCAAGGGCTCACCTTGGCTAGAATCTCGATAGCGTCATCAATGGTGGCTTTCAACATATCCCCAGTCTCAAGCAGGGGCGATTGGAATCTCAATTCGCTACATATACAGGTTGAGGATCCGGTCCACAATGTGATCGTCCGGGACATGCGGCGTCTGGACACCCGCCTGCACGTTCTCCAGCATTGCCCTGGCCTCGGCTCCGGCCTCATCGATCATCGTCGTGAACATCGGCAGCCTGGAGAGTGGTTGCCACTGAGGTGTGCGGGTGTCAGTCATGGGGGGCCTCCTCACGTGAGGATGGCGGGTTCAACCCGCACCTCCAGCAGGTTACGCGCCTCCCGCCCACAGACGACCGCGACCAGATGGACAGGCTCATCGCGGTCCCGGTATTTGTTCGCGTAACCCCGCTGGCGCATCTGGCTGGAGGCCTCGGCCAGCTTCGTTTCAATGTCCGCGTCCGTCTCTGCCATCTTGAACTCGAGGATGAACACCTGCCCGCCAGTGCGCACCACCATGTCCGCCCGCCCATGGCTGGAGGCCTCTTCCGCTCGCACATCGACACCGATGGTACGGAAACACATCTGCAGGAGACCGGCATACCAGGCCTCGTAGCGGGCCAGATCGTTGTTGTGCCACGCATAGGGAATACTAGCGAGGTAAGCCCTGAGCGTCTCGGCAAAGCCGGCGAAGTCGTTGGCTTCGAGCCGGTCACGCAGTGTCGCCCCCTCCTCCGCAGGCACCCGGTTTTGTGGGCTCAGATCGGCCAGTAACGCGTCATTCAGGCTGAGCCTGACCTCCTGATTGGGAGAGTCCAGCCGATACACGGTCCTGTGTGCCTGCTGTCTCTCGTCTGTGATGGTCAGATAGCCCGTCTGGAACAACAAGGCCTCGGCACTGAGATCCTCCACCTCGAACTTCGTGACCAATGACTCGTCGGTCAAACGTCCCTCCAGGTCCAGCGAGTTGACCGATTTGGCCTTCAGTGTCTCGAACAGGAAACGCGGCGAACCGGTCTGAAACCAATAGGGTTTGAACTCCCGCTTGCGCAAGAGCAGCAGCACATCGAAAGGATTGTAGAGCCGCGCCTCGCCCCGCCAGTTATAGCCGTTATACCAGCGACGGATCTCATCCCGGTCGAGACCCTCCAGTTCCGGCGCGAACACGGTGTCGATATCCGCGTCGGTATAGCCACAGATCGTGGCAAAGTGCGGATCCAGGCTGATATCCTCGAGATTGTTCATGTCCGAGAACAGGCTGACCTTGGAGAACAGGCTGACTCCGGTGACAAAAACGAAGCGGACATGTTGGGCACTGTCCTTGATGATGCCGTAGACACTGCGCAGCCCCTCCCGGTTGGCGCGGGCCCGATCAGGGTCGGGCAGCCCATCCAGGATCGGCTTGTCATACTCATCGACGAGGACCACGACCGGCTGCCCTGTCTGGCGATGAAGGCGATCCAGAAGATTGCGCAGACGCCGCGGGCCGGTATCAGAGGTCGGGGCGGGCGCGAGGCCGTATTCCCGTTCGACACCCTCCAGTTGTTCAATGACGTCCCCGTCGATCTCTGCGGGCGTGCTGTACGTTCCGCCAAAGCTCAACCGCAAGACGGGATGGGTGACTGACCAGTCCCAGTGATCATGGATGTCCAAACCCCGGAACAATTCCTCCTGCCCCGCGAACAAGGCACTGATCGTGTCCAGCAGCAGACTCTTGCCGAACCGTCGCGGTCGAGAGAGAAACCAGTAATCGCCGCGATCAATCAGGTCACGGATCAGCGGGGTCTTATCGACATAGTAACTGTCAGTTTTGCGGAGCCGGGCGAAGTCCTGGATGCCGATGGGCAGGCGTTGACGAGTCATGATTAATGTGGCCAGATCTTTTGCGACATGAAAGCTCGGAGTGGCAGCGGGGCAGCCTTGATTGGACCATTCAGGGCGATTGGCGTTGGTGGGAAGTCACTTGGTGTTGCTGTTGTCCGGTGCCCCGGTCCTTGGAGCATTCTGGAAAGCGAGTTCGCTGTGCTCGGCGCAGTAGGGTTTGTCAATGGCACTCTGCTTGCCACAGAACCAGAAATTCTTCGTCGAGGGGTCACCGATGGGCCAGCGGCAGGTTCTGCTGGTAAGGTACATCAGCGGCAGACGCTGATCCTTGAGCTGGGCAAAGAGCACATCGGGATTGACCACGTCCGTTGATGGCGTGGTCCGGCTGTCTGCAGGTGCCGGACCTGCTTCGGACTCACCGGGCGATCCGTCCCGGTCATCGGGGTCCGATGGGCTGTCGAGGCCCCGCCGTTTGATGTTCATCCGGTTCATCTTGCCGATGACGGCATTCCGGGATTTGCCAATGGCATCGGCAATGGCCTGGGCACTTTCCTTGTTGGCCCACATCTCGGTAGCCTGTTCGATCTGTTCCTCGGTCCAAATGAGTTGAGCCATGTCTCCGAGATCCTCCCTGCGGTGGCCGGCTGTCCGATCGTGTCAGTTGACGCTGGCTGACGATTGCAGTGGCACTGTCTGTCTAGGTAGGCACTGTGGCGTACCATTGCAAGCCACGCCCGGCGTGGGGAAGGCCCGGTGGGCTTCCGGGGGCCCGCCACAACGCATCATGCCAGCCCTCGCTGCCTTGCCGACTCGTATCGGCATGAGGGATGTCCAGAAGGGCTCCGGCGTCCAGGGCTGCCAGCCAGGGTGGTCAGGCGATGTGGCGATCCCGTGATGGCGATGATGAGGTCGGCAATTGCCATTGCAGGCACGTGTCCGCTATGCTGCCTCGTGGTCACGCCCCGGGTCGTATCCCGGGTGCCCCGCCTGTCTCGCAAAACCGGATGGTTCATTGTAACGGGCGCACGGCCTGGGGCATCACCATATCGGTTCAGGGAATCCCGGGATATTGCAGGGATGGTGGAATGATTGATTCAGTCTTGCCGATCTATCAGCGGGCACCGTTCACATTTCGGCATGGGGCGGGATGCTGGCTCTATGATGAGGATGGAGAGGCCTATCTTGACGCCGGGGGCGGCATTGCGGTCCTGGCGCTCGGTCACGCCCATCCGGAACTGGTGGCGGTATTGCGGGAACAGGCGGGGATGCTGTGGCACACCTCGAATCTCTACACGATACCCGGCCAGAAGAGACTGGCGGACATGCTGGTCAGGGCGACATTCGCCGATACGGTTTTTCTGACCAACAGCGGCACCGAAGCGATGGAAGCCGCCGTGAAGATGGCAAGGAGGTATTGGCATGTCCGGGGCGAGACGGGACGGCAGACCATCATCACCCTGGAGGGATCGTTCCATGGTCGCTCGCTGGGCATGATTTCGGCGGCGGGGAGCAGCAAGCTGGTCGCAGGCTTTGACCCGTTGCTGCCGGGATTTGTGCAGGTGCCCGTGGGTGATGGTGAGGCAATGGAAGCCGCTGTTGATGAGGCAACAGCGGCCATCATGGTTGAGCCGATCCAGGGCGAGGGTGGCATCAGGGTCTTGCCTGACGCGTATCTGCGGCTGTTGCGGGATCTCTGTGATGCCAGTGGTGCCCTGTTGATCCTTGATGAAATCCAATGTGGTGCCGGTCGGACCGGCAAACTGTTTGCCCATGAATGGGCAGGGATCACGCCGGATATCATGGGCATTGCCAAGGGTATCGGGAGCGGGTTCCCCATGGGGGCCTGTCTCGCAACGGAAGCCGCGGCCGCCGGGATGACTGTGGGTTCGCATGGGTCCACCTTTGGCGGGAATCCGCTCGCCTGCGCCGTGGGGGCCAAGGTTCTCGAGATTCTGACCCGTGCACCATTCCTCAAGGGCGTGGAGGACGTTGCAGCGGGCCTGCGGGCGGGCCTTGAGGCGCTGGTTGTGGCCCATCCGGATCTCCTTGAGAGCGTCCGGGGCCGCGGCATGATGCTGGGGCTGAAGTGCCGGATGCCGAACACGGACCTGATTGCCGCGGGGCATGCCCGGAGACTCCTGACCGTCCCGGCGGCCGGAAACGTGATTCGAATTCTACCCCCGCTCACCATGACGAGGAATGAGGCCGATCTGATCATTGCGAGGCTCGGTCAGGCCATTGAACAAATCCGGACAGGGTCGGATGCCTGACTTTCTTGACATCATCGATCTGCCCGCGGCCGAACTCCGGGGTATTCTCGATGCCTCCAGCAGGATCAAGGCTGCCCGCGGCACCCTGCCGAATGGCTCCCGGGATCCAGCCCCGGCGCTC
Organism: Paracoccaceae bacterium; assembly: GCA_965215545.1. Classification (GTDB taxonomy): domain Bacteria; phylum Pseudomonadota; class Alphaproteobacteria; order Rhodobacterales; family Rhodobacteraceae; genus MPNP01. The sequence continues at coordinate 819,543 of OZ244066.1, read as the reverse complement.
GACGGGCATGTGGCCGCCCTGATCTTTGAAAAGCCATCGACGCGGACGCGCCTGTCGTTTGACATCGGGATCCGGCAGCTGGGCGGGCAGGCCGTCGTGCTGTCAAGCCAGGACCTGCATCTCGGCAGCGGCGGGGAGAGCATTGGCGACACGGCTCGCGTCTTCTCGCGTTATGTGGACCTGATCATGATCCGCACCTTCGCGCCCGCAACGCTCCATGAGCTGGCACGTTTTGCCAGTGTGCCCGTGATCAATGGCCTGACCAATGACAGCCATCCCTGCCAGATCATGGCGGATATCATGACCTATGAGGAACATGCCGGTTCCATTGCAGGAAAACAGGTCGCCTGGCTGGGGAGCGGCAGCAATGTCTGTGCAACGATGATGGAGGCAGCTGGCAAGTTCGGGTTTGCGATGACGGTCAGCGGTCCCGACCACGCCATGCCCAGCCCCGAACGCATCAGGACAATCCGACAAACCGGAGCTGAGATTCGCCTGACCCCGGATCCCGAACGTGCCGTGCGTGATGCCGACCTCGTCATGACCGATGTCTGGCAATCCATGCACGAGACGGCAACTCGTGATGTTGAGGCAGAGTTTTGCCCCTATCAGGTGAACGATGATCTCATGGCCGCGGCTCGCAAGCGCCCGCTGTTCATGCATTGCCTGCCGGCGCACCGTGGGATGGAGGTCACATCCTCAGTCCTCGACGGCCCCCGGTCCGTGGTTCTTGATGAAGCCGAGAACCGGATGCATGTCCAGAAAGCCATCATGCTCTGGTGTCTTGACCGATTGTGACGGATCCGGGCAGGAGTGCAGGACCCCCAGGGACGGTCCGGGTTGCCGGTTGCTCAGAGCATCAACCTTCTGGTCCCCTGTCGGTTGCCATGCCGCTTCCCGGGCCTGTCCATTGCGATTGAGTCTCGGTTGTGGCTGTCTCGAACACGCTGCGCGGCGGCCTGTACATCATCTGTGGCACGGCCCTCATCGGGCTGATTGACAATTTTGTTCCCATCATCGCTGAACTGTCGGGCGTCTGGCAGTTTCACATGATCCGGTCGATGATGGCCGGTCTGCTTGTGGTGCTGTACTGTCACTACCGGGGCCTGCGGATCTGGCCCCACACCCTGCAGCCGGTCGTCGTGCGCTCGCTCTTCATTGCCAGTGCAATGATCCTTTATTTTACCGCCATCTCACTCATGCCCATTGCCGAAGCCGGAGCGGCCCTGTTCAGTTCGCCGATCTTCATCCTGATCATCTCCATGCTGTTCTTCGGGATCCGGGTGGGTCTGTGGCTCACCCTGGCCATCCTCGTGGGCTTCGGTGGCGTGCTGCTGGTGCTGAAACCCGACCCGAGTCATCTCGGACTGCTCACCCTCGTTCCCATGATGGCCGGTCTCCTCTATGCCCTTTCCCAGCTCTGGACCCGACATTATTGTGCCGGGGAGGAAACGGCGACCATCCTGCTCGGCTTCCTGGTGATGATCGGGCTCTTCGGTGCCCTCGGCACCCTGGCCTTGACACTCTTTCCGGTCCCGGACAGCTGGGTGGCCACAGTTCCCTTCCTGTTTTCCGGCTGGCGACCGGTGACTGCGGACTTCCTCTTCTGGACCACCATCCAGGCGGTGGGATCCAACATTGCCGTGGCGTGTCTGATCCGGGGCTATCAGATCGCTGAACCCACCCGCGTGACGGTCTATGAGTACAGTTTTCTTCTCTTTGCCGGCATCTGGGGCTGGTTGTTGTGGAACCAGCTCCCGGACCTCCTCAGCATCCTCGGTATCGCACTGATCACCTGCGCAGGCTGCGCCATCGCCCTGCGGTCCCACCACAGCGAGCCCGACCAGGAAGCCCCTCCATCCCGACCAGAGTCCTCTGGATAGAGTCCCTGGCGTCCCCCTGGTCTGCAACCCACCCGACCACGACAATCAATTTGACAATCGGGATGTGTTTGATCACCTTGTCTTTCCTTGAATTGGGTGGACAACTTCAGGTCCACAAGGGAGCCCGCAAGACGTTCACTGGTGAGATGCAATGATTGATAATCGTGTAATGAATGCCTGGCAGGGTGGGCGTGTGGCACTGAATGGCTGGCTGTCCATCCCGGACCCGTTTCTGGCCGAGATCATGGCCCGTCACGACTATGACAGCATCACCATCGACATGCAGCACGGGATTGCCGACTATCCCGACATCGTTCCCATGCTGCAGGCCATGCACGGCTACGATGTCACGCCCCTGGCCCGAGTCCCCTGGCTTGATCCGGCCGCGATCATGCGGGTGCTGGATGCTGGCGTTCTCGGCGTCATCTGTCCGATGATCAACAATCGCGCCGAGGCCGAGGAATTCGTCTCCTACTGCCGGTATCCACCGCATGGCACCCGCAGTTTTGGCCCCATCCGTGCCATGATTGCCCATGGACCTGACTATTATGATCAAGCCAATGACCGCATCGTGACCCTGGCCATGGTGGAGACTGCCGAAGGGTTTGCCAATCTTGACGACATCGTCGCCACACCTGGCCTGGACGGGATCTATGTCGGACCGTCAGACCTGACTCTCGGTCTGACCAATGGCGCCGCACCGCCCGGTCTCGACCGGAAAGAGCCCGACATGATCAAGGCGATCCAGCGGATCCAGCAGGTCTGTGCATCAGCGGGCATCCGGGCCGGGTTGCACACGGGTTCCACCGACTATGCTGTCCGTGCCGCCGGCTGGGGCTACAATCTTGTCACCCTGAACAGTGACACCAAACTCCTCGATACGGCTGCTGCGGAGAATGTGGGCGCTGTCCGCCAAACCCTCCAGCACGCGAAGGCGGATATCGAGACGATCAAGTATTGAGATCCGCATTCCCCTGACCGACCCCGACCCCCCTTCCCGCATCCTGCCCGCCACTGCCGTCGCCATCGGTCAGGATGGTGTCCTGATCCTCGGCCGGTCCGGCGCCGGCAAGTCATCCCTCGCCCTTGAGCTGATCAGTCGCGGCTCCCGGTTGATTGCCGATGATTGCACCGAAATCACGGCTGAAGGCAGTGCCCTCTGGGCCGGCCCGCTCCCCGGTGCCACCAGGGGATTGATCGAGGCCCGGGGCATCGGCATTCTGCGCTGCCCTTTCATTGATCAGGCCCGGCTCCTCCTCGCCATCGACCTTGATCAGGAAGAAACCGACCGACTGCCACCAAGACGGACAGTCGATCTCCTCGACCGAACCCTGCCCGTCATCCATGCCCGCAACCAGACCGGCCTTGCCGCCGCCATCCGCCTCTGGCTCACCCATGGCCGCGCCCATTGACGGCCGCATCCCGACCGCGCTCCCTCACTGTCCCCACGACCTCAGCCCACCCCGGACTCCCTGCCGCGGCGCCGGGCGCAAGGGGGCAGGATCCCGAGGGATGGACACGGATGTGGTGTGGCACTGATGATTGCCGATCGGTCCCCCTCACGCGGTCAGGGGCCCGGACCGTCGGCAAGGAGTCCCATCTCGTTCAGGAACCGCGATGGTTTCCTTGCATGACCCTTGTAGATTGTCGCCCTTGACAGGACCAGGCGTCGTTTTGTGCGTGTGATGGCAACAAGGCAGCTGCGGCGTTCCTCCTCCAATGCCGCACTGCCATTGCCGTGCCTCGCACTGTGCCATGATGGAAGCATGTCCTCGGCAAGGCCGATCAGATACACCCGATCGAATTCCATTCCCTTGGCAGCATGAATGGTGCCAAGGGAGGCGGATCCCGGCGCAGGTTCCGGTTCCCTGGAACGCGATGCCATCTCCTGCAGGAACCGGTCAAGCGACACAACACCATGGTCCCGACGTATCTCTCTCAATCCGGTTCCATGCACTCAAGTCGTCCCTGAAATCACCATCCACATCCTCACACTTGAAACAGTCAATGGCCGTTCTGATTGAATCAGCCAGCCCCCCGGGTCCCGAAGCAGGGCGTATGAGAGACTCGACGGCTTTCATGATCGGTGTGGGAGGCAGGGCCTGCCTTGCGAAATCAACCCAGACCGTCATCAGAGGCACTTGTTCGATTTCCGACCGCATTTCCAATTCCTCGAAATCCCGGGCAATGCCAGCGAAGCTCCGAAATGATTCGATCAAGGTCACCATATTGCGCCGATCCAGCGGTCGGTTGATTTGTTTCAGCACCGCATCCAGCCAACGCATTTGCGGGGATGCGAAAATCATCCCTCCTCATGAGGAGTGTGGTGGGCACATTGTGGCTTGACAGGTCATCCTGAACGGTTAGGGCTCGATTGCGCGCCAGTATTGCGGTCTGACAACGCTTCTCTGCATCAATCTCGGCAATTTTCCCTGCAATTTCCCTTGCCTCGTCGGTATCGTTGTGGAATTCCAGGCATTGGATCGCGGACCCATTTGTCCTTGTCTCGGCATGTGAACTCACAGCCACCGCCGCCCGCTTCGGCACACTGCGCTGGACTTTGTAGACAACCAGCTGATTGGCGGCCTCCACAATTTCCGGCGGACACCGGAAATTGTCCGTGAGTTGGGCGCCCGTTGACTGTCCGCGAACCCCTCTGTATCCTGCGGGCATGACTTCCGATCTGGACATGCACGATCTGGCCCAACAGATCGCCTGCCTGGAGGAGCGTATGGAAACAAAGCAGGCCGAATACCGCACCGACATCGCCCGCCTGGCCGAGACCATGGCCCACTGGAAGACCGACATGGCCCAGCGGGAGACCCGGATGCTGCTGGCCATGGCCGGCATGATCGGCCTTGCCGTCACCATTCTCGGCATCCTGATCACCTTGCCCGCCTGAGTCCGGACAGACCTCTTACCAGGGACCCTTCCCGCCCCCATCGGTCGCCCCGGACAGTGCCGTTGCGAGTGTTGCACCTCGGAGTGGCACAGGGGAACGAAACCAGGAATGTCTTGACTGCAATGCATTGGAACGTTCCGGCGATCCGGTCGAACCGAAAGCTTTGACGCCCCATGTCTTCATGCCCCATCTCTCTCCGTGCCCGCAACGCGGAGATTGTTCACAGCGTTGGCAAGGATTTTCTGGAGCCCCGCCCTCGGGTCACAATCAGCTGGAAGACCGGACCAAGGATGGCATGGGCCCTATCATTTGCAGGGGATGACTGATACATTTTGGTCGGCACCGGAGGCGGGTCGGACAGCCTGCCTTGGGGCGTGATGCATTTGACCTGCCGGTTGTTGCGATGCTGGATTGCCTTCGTGGATGAGGTTGTATGATTGGTATCGTCATTGTTGCCAATCGGAACTTGGCGGTGGAATTGCACGAATGTGTCGTGAGCATCCTGGGGAAGCAGGAGGACTTTGTCTCGATCGTGGTCGAGGATGATCACGACCGGCAGAGCAAGCAGCAGGAAATCTGTGATGCACTCTGTGCCGTTGACGGTGGTGATGGGATTGCCGTGGTCACGGATGTCTATGGCAGCTCGCCGGCCAATCTGTCGCTGTGTGCCTGCGGTCAGAACAAGACGGTTGTGTTGACGGGGGCCAACCTGCCCATGCTGCTCAAGCTGGTGAAATCCCGCCGCAAGAGTCTCGCAGAGGCCACACGGCTTGCCTGCGAGGCCGGCAAGCAGCATATCCGGATGATTGACTGAGGACTGGCAGCCATGGCGGTGACACGGACATTTGAAATCATCAATGAACGGGGTCTGCATGCCCGGGCCTCAGCCAAGCTTGTCGAATGTGTCGAGGGATTCCGGTCGGATGTGCAGGTGACAAGTGATGGTGTGTCGGTCAATGGTGACTCCATCATGGGTCTTCTGACGCTGGCAGTCTCGAAGGGCATGTCTCTCGAGGTCCAGATCGAGGGTCCGGATGAAGAGGAGTTGGCGGCCGCCATCGGGGCCCTGATTGCCGGCAGGTTTGACGAGCGCACGTGAAGGGATCGGTCGGGCACAGCCGCGCAGCCTCACCGGGCATCCCCATGGAGCCATGCCGGCGACCGATGCTGGAGGATCCCGGCTACAAGCCGTACCGGGCGCGCAGCCTCTCTTATGGCAACACGTTCAGGGGGTCCTGGCGCGAACCGGTGATCCGGACCATTGAATGGTTCACAGGCAAGATCACACTCCTGCGGCTCGTGCGGATCTACGAGTCAACGCCCCGACCGGCCCACCAGTCGTTTTTTTCGCGGGCGGTTGAGCTGCTGGATATTGATCTTCAGACACCACCTGAGGAGATCGCCCGGATTCCGGCGCGCGGGCCGGTGGTCCTGGTTGCCAATCATCCCCATGGGCTGGTGGATGGCCTGATCATGGCCACATTGCTCGAGACGATCCGGACCGACTTCAAGATCCTGACCCGTGAGTTGCTCAACACCGTCCCCGAGATCAACGAGCACATGCTGCCAGTGGCTTTTCCACATGAAGAGGACATGATCAGGAAGAACATTGCCATGCGCAAGGACGCCATGGAGCATCTTGCCGCCGGTGGGTCCCTGATCATGTTTCCCAGCGGCAATGTGGCCGCAGCCCCCAGTTGGAATGCGTCGGCAGAGGAGGCGCCCTGGACACCGTTTACCGCCAAACTGATCCGCCGGAGCAAGGCTGTCGTGGTGCCGATCTACTTTGCCGGCCAGAACAGCCGCCTCTATACCCGGGCCAATCTCATCTCGAGCGCGCTGCGCCAGTCCCTCCTGCTCCATGAGATCGTCAATGCCATGCATAAACCCCAGCGGCCCTATATCGGCCATCCGATCGACCGGGCCACCATTGATCGCCAGGCCGCCAACCCCGAAGAGTTCATGGCATGGCTGCGCTCAAGGACACTGGCGCTCGGCGGGGTCCAGTGAGCCAATGGGCAGGACGGAGCCCAACGACCCCGATGGCAGGGCATCAGCGTGAGGCGACGGGCGGGTCTTCATGGTAGTTGTAGAACCCCTGCCTGGTCTTGCGACCATGCCAGCCGGCATCGACGTACTTGGTGAGCAGGGGACAGGGGCGATACTTGGTATCGGCCAGGCCCTCGTGCAGGACATTCATGATGGCCAGGCAGACATCAAGGCCGATGAAGTCGGCCAGTTCGAGGGGGCCCATGGGATGATTGGCCCCCATGCGCATGGAGCGATCAATTGAGTCGACGGACCCCACACCCTCGTAGAGTGCATAGACCGCTTCGTTGATCATCGTGATCAGGATCCGGTTGACGATGAAACCGGGGAAATCCTCCGCATAGGTCGTCTCCTTGCCCAGTTTCTGGATGACGCCATGGAGGATCTGGTAGGTCTGGTCATCCGTGGCGATGCCCCGGATCAACTCGACCAGTTTCATCTTGGGGACCGGGTTCATGAAATGCACCCCCATGAACCGCTCCGGTCGGTCGGTCCTGGACGCCAGTTTGGTGATGGAGATCGAGGATGTGTTGGTGGCCAGCAGGGTATCCTTGCCGAGATTGCGGCAGAGTTCGGAAAAGATCCGCTCCTTGATCGCGGTGTCCTCGCTGGCGGCCTCGATGATCAGGTCAACATCGGCAAGATCGGCCATGTCAATGGTCGTGGTGATCCGACCGATGGATGCGACTTTCTCCTCCTCGGTCAACCGTCCCCGTTCGATCATCGCATCCATGTCATGCTGGATCCGTTGCAGGGCATGGAAGGACAGCTCGAAACTCAGATCGTGCAGGCACACGTCAAAGCCCGAAACGGCGAAGACATGGGCAATCCCGCTGCCCATCTGCCCCGCGCCGATCACGCCAACCCGCTTGATTTCCATCTGATCCCTGCCTCACACGTCTTTCTGGGCATTGCGCCCGCCATGCATGAACACGCAACGCGCAGTATCACACAACCGCCATGCATGACAGCAAGGGCCCCGACCGATCCCGACCTCGGTCCTGCCCAGCCATCGAAGATACCATGATCCTTTCCGGAGTCAGTTTCCGCGACATCCTGCGCTGATATGGATTGACCCAAGGGATGTCTCCATTATGGCATCATGTGACTCCTCACAACGCCATGACCGGGTCAGGATGCCGGCAGTGATTGCGACGGTGGGTCACGCTGATATTCGCGGGTTGGGTCCCGCCAGACGTCACGTTCGTCACGGAGCGGCCTCTCTCGAAGAGCGCGGGTCGCAGGCTTCAGACTGTGCCGCATGGCGTCGTCGAGGGTCTCCTTCCGTTCTGCCTGCACCCTGACACGGTCATGGTCGTGGACCGGGACCCTCAAGCCAGGGCCCGGCTGGCCTGCGGGCGGGCGTTGATCGCACAGACGATGGCCCGGATGACCCCCACGAGCTCCCGGGCCACGGCTGTGGTGACCTTGCACGGAGGCTTGCGCACAGCACTGAGACGGCTGGTGCGCGCGCCGAGGCGCCCAGGGGGTCTTCCTGGTGGGGCCTGTACCCGGTCTGGCGCCCCGGCCGCCTTGGCCTGCAGGAGGCGCATCCTGCGGGCCGGGACGCGAGTGTTCCAGGCGGCCGCCACCCGCACCGCCCGGTCATGGCCGTTGCCGGTCTTGGTGATCCCGCCCGTGCGCCGCCGCGGTCCCGAGGAGCGTTCGCTCGGGACCAGGCCGAGGACACGCATCAGCTGGCGCGGGGTGTCGAAACGGGTGATGTCACCCAGCTCGGCGAGGATCGTCACGGCGCTCAGGATGTGAAGACCCCGGCGGCTGATCAGGGCCGTCACCCCCCTGCCCATCCTATCCCCGGGGCCAGCGACCCATCCTGGGCCGCCGCGCGGATCGGATTCTCAAGATCCGCCACCCGCCGGGTGGCCTCTTGGTCGGCATCCACAGACTCCCCGGAAGACGCTCTCGGCACGGGACTGTCGAAGGCCTGCACCGCCAGCCAGCGTGCGTGGGCCTCACTCCAGCGGCTGCGGCCCGGAGAGATGCGGCCCGGGCCGGAGGAGGAACGCGCCGCGGCGCTGACGAGCCTTCGTCTGGATGGCCTGCATGGCCGCCCGGGCCCGGGTCAGGTCCCGCATCGCCGCCTGGTCCGGGTCGGGAACCCAGACGGGCGTGAGCGATCCGGATCGGTGCGCACGCGCCAGCATGGTCGCATCCCGCCGGTCGGTCTTGACGCGATCCGTGGCCCCCCGCGGCACAAGCCCCGGCGCCACGACCACGCAGTGGTGGCCGGTTTCTGCGATCTCTCGGTCCACTCTGGACCCACAGGGGCCGGCTTCATAACAGAAACTGAGCGCCAGTCCGTCGGGGCTCAGGCGTTTGATGCGGCGCCGGAGGGCGGACCGGCGGTTGGGAATCGTTCCCTGCCACTCCGGCCCGGCCCGGCCCGGCCGGGCCGGGCGATGGCGACCGCCATCGACTCCGTGTGGACATCGAGACCCACATAGGCACTGTCTTCACACTCTGACATTGACATGTCCTCCATGACGGACCCTCTTCGGGGCCATGCATTGGATCCTGTCGACAGGGCCAGGACCGGGACAGGTCAATCCATGATGTCTATGACAACTTTTTACACGCATCCCGAGCAGGCCATGATGTTGCGAGGAGTCCCAAGATGCCATGACAGAGACATCGCAGCGGTCAATCCACCCCCGTGCCACTCTGAAGTGCAACGCTCGCTGCGGGGCCGGTTCGCCCTGTGCGGACCGACTCGGTTGCCCGGAGGAATCGATGCCACCGGGGCCCGATGGCCGCCCCAGTCTCGGTGAGTAAAACAACCGGCGACTGTCATGCCATCGCGCCCCACCCCCGGACCGCTGCCGAACGATGCCAGATTGATGCGTTCAGGACACGCGGCCTGTCCCAGGCTGCCATCGCGCCGATCGTCACCAACAGGCCCAGCGTCTGGCGACCACCCGCCGTCAGGCCGCTTCCTCGGCACCCCGGCTCCGAGGCCAGCGAGCCAACCCGATCGCCGGCCGCCAGGCCAGGCGGGGCCCAGCCCCGCCCGGGTGGCCAGTGCTGAACGGCCTGCCATCGTCGCGTGCCAGGTGCGTGTCGGTAACCCGGGCGACCGACACGATCATCGCCAACACGCGATCATGGATCTGGGGGCCACAAGGGGGCGCTGGTCAGCCTGGTGGACCGGGCCACCATGGTCACCCTGCTGGCGCGCGTCGAGCGCCAGACGGCCGCCGCCGTGGGCGCCAGCCTCCAGGCCCTGCTGATGCCCTGTGCACGCTGTGCCGTCCCCACCAGCCCCGCCGGGGCGGCCAGGCGTTCGCTCACCATGGGCAGGTGGCCAAGGCCCGCGCTGCCAGCTTTGCCTTGGCCCTGGCCCGATCAAGCCTACCCCCCGGTGATCATGGGATGGGGGGCGCAACGCGCCCACCAACGGCCTGGTGCGGGAAGGCCCTGCCCCCCACCCTGTGCGGGCGGGCACCGACGTCCTGACCCGCACCGATGCCGCGGTGACGACCGTGCAGGACACCCGCAATGACCGCCCCCCGGCGGGCGGCACTCTGCTGGCGATTGACGCGATGGGGATGCCAAGGGGCCGGCGCCCGTCGCTCGCCAGTCCCACCATCATTGAATCAATGCCCAGTGGCGGCCGACCGACCTGTCGGCAGGTCAAACGCTGGCACCAGGCCAGGATGGGGCTGCGGTGGACGCAAGCGGGCAGGCTCGAGGCCCAGAAGGGCTTCCGGCGTCGCCATGCCGACCCGCCGCGTCCTCGCCGCAGGGCGGCCCTCGACCGCCACCGGCGAAGCCGTCACCTTGACATGCGCCAGGAAGCCGCATAGACCCCATGACCGGCAGCACCGCTCTGATGAGTTTCAACAGAGAATGGGACATCCCCGATCTGGGCATAGATTTCAGATATATTGTCGGTGACACATCAACGAGCGGTAGCACCTTATGAATACTCAACAAGAAGCAAACAGGGAAGAGGTACTGGATCAGAGCCATTTCGGGGATTTATCGTCCCACTTCTCGAACAGGTTTCATCTGTTTGTTGGCCCATCGATCTCTCGGCTCTATTTCGGAGATCAGGTCTTGAAAGACGGCGAGGTCGTGTTCCACACGCACATTACCATGCACACATCAGATCTTGCCGAACTCAGGGAACTGATTGATCGTCTTCTAGAAAACCGCGATGTGTCACAAGGGTGACAGGGGATGACATAACCATGAATACGCAGACAGCCACCAACCTGCAGAGTGAGGGATGGGCATCAGTTTTTGACCTTGGCGGGCGCGGAAGCTCTCTTGTTGGCCAACACACTGCCGACCCCGGGAACACCGCCGAGTCCAAATCCTTTTTTTACCTTCCCGCCGATCTTGAGGAACGTTTTTCGCATCTGGCGATAACCACAGGAGAAACCAAAGCCTTTCACGCCCGCGAGGCTCTCCTTTCATATCTGGACGATCTTGAGGATCTAACTCTTGCTGAGAGTCGTCTGCACGACATTTGTTCGGGGAAATCGCAAGCCATTCCGCTTGAAGATGTCCTGAGGCAATATGGCATGGAAGGTTGAACTGGATCCCCGCGCAGAGCGAGAGATCAACAAACTTGGCCACCAGACATCCCGGCGGATTCTTGCTTTCCTGCAGGAACGTGTATCGGAGGATAATCCGCGGGTTGCTGGGCAACCTCTTCGTCGTAACAAGCACCAAAGATTCTGGAGATATCGCGTCGGCAATTACCGCATAGTGGTAACTATCGATGATCATGCGTCGCAGATCATTGTCCTGCGTGTCGGCCATCGGCGTGACATTTACCGAAAGTAGGTGTAACGGCTTGCAATCAGGGGGCATCGTATAGTTTGTTAGCTCAACTACGGGTCCATCCCAACCAAGATCCCATGATCCTTTCCGGAGTCGGTGTCCGCGCCATCCGGCGCGAACACCGTTCCGTCCACCCCGGCACCGCCACGGACATCCGTGACACGCGTGTTCCATGGCCGTGCCCAGCGCCGGCAAGGCGAGGCACCCTGCCACCGATCCTCAATGATGGCCCGCCGTCCGGGACCCCGGCCCGGGCCCTGTCGATCGCGGCCTGGGTCCGCCCCAGGCGCTGGGGGGTCGGGATCAGCCGTCCCGACGCGCCCAACACGCTCCGCATCCCCACGCTGGGGGCCGGCGACACCGCGCGCCTGGTCGCCAGGCCCGGGGCCACGCCAACCGACCGGATCCTCCTGACCGATGCCGTCGGCTCTGACGGGATCTGGCTGGCCCGCTGGCGGCCAGGCGGCCCCCGCCATCGCCATCGTGATGGGGGCTCCGGCCCGCCGCACGGTCGGGCGCCGGGCCAGGGTGGCCAAGACCGACCCCATCGATGCCAGGCGCCTGATGCGGCACCGGGAGCGCCTTGTCCGCACCCGTGTCCGGCTGCCCAACACCAGCCGGGCCCGGCACCGGCTGTACGGTCTTGCGGACCTTGCGCCCGGTGCGGTCGACTTCGATGACCGCCGCCCGCCCCTGCGGACCCCACACGGGACACCGCTGCCGGCGGGCCGCCGCGGGGCGCTGGCCTGCCGGCGGGACCAGCGGGCGGTCATTGTCAAGCAACTGGCCGCCATCGCGGCTGCCAGGGCCGAACGGGTGGCGCCCCCGACCCGTCCCGATGGGGCACCGTCCATGGCAGCCACCCTTGGGCCACGCGTGGGCAGCGGGGCCAATGAGGCCACCCGCTGGTCCGCCCGCCAGCCCGCTCCCCCAAGGGTTCCATACTGACTGTGCGGCCCCCAATGGCCGTGGCCGCCAGCGGTTGATCGCCCCGCCCCCTCTCTCTTGACCGGGGGACGGTTCGCCAGGCAGGGCCGGGTCCCGACCGGGGGGCTGGGGGATCGGCTCGTCCCTGGGGCGGCACCGGAACCAGGAGGGATCCCGGTCGCCTGGACCATCGCAGCCCGGAACGGGGTCCTGGGGTCACGGGACCGACCGCAAGGGCGGCACCCGAACCGGACAAGCGGTTGGCGCGGCGTTGCACGCGCTCTGTGTCGCGACGGTCCGCCCGGGGCCGCTCGGCATGGCCACCCGGATGGCGATTCATGATGGACTGATGCACGACTTGCCATGCGGGGTTTCATGAGAGAGGGTCGGACGGACCGGACCCAACCCGCTTCCCGGGCACCGGATGGTGCCAACGGGGACGGTCGATGGCGAATTCTCCACACCAAATCGATCCTGCCTGCCCTGCCCGGGCGCGGGGGTTTCGCGGGCCCGCCATAGGAGGGTAGGCAGATCGTGTCATCACTCGATGGCAAGTACAGGCACCAGGAGCCCGCCATCACGCGTCAAGGACATCATTGCCGACCCCGTCGGTTTCCCGTGACAGGGCACATGGCCGCACGCGTCCTGATCGCTACTCTCCTGGCGGGCTGCGCGGCACCGTTGGGCGAGGCCGACGAGAGTGCCGACGCCCTGCGGTCCAAGGCCGCCGCCTCACTGGTGGAACTCGGTCAGTACGGACATGCTGACCCGCCGCATGCCGGGACCCCGGAACTTGCCGCCGATACACCACTGCCCGACCGGTTTGCCGCCGCCGATGCCATCTATCTTGCTGTCCGTCAGCATCCTGCAATCCCGGACCTGCTGGCCCGGCTTGAGCGCATGACGGGCCTGCCCCACATCTATTTTGCTGGACCCGGACAGGTGTTGACCCCGGCCGGAGAAAGCCCGGCCCCGACCGCCGATGACTTGCCCGGTCATGTCTATGCGGGCAGCCTGGCCGCTGTGCTGGATGCAATCACATCCCGGCATGATCTCGAATGGCGGTACCGTGCCGGGCGGGTTGAGGTCCACGAATATGTGACACGGCTGCACCGGTTGCCGGTCCTGCCCCAACAGTTCTCGTCATCGCGAACCGTGGGGTCAGTGAATGTGGCCACCAGTCTGGATTCCGCCCGCGAGATCATCGAGTCCATCACGGCGATTGCGGGCCCGGGCGTTGATCTTGCCTATGCAGGCGGCACAGGCATGCTCATGGTCAAGGCCCGCCCGAGCGCGCAGCAACTGATTGCCGATCATCTTGGCCACATCGAGGGGGATCTCGAGCAGCAGCTGGCTTTCGACATCCATGTCCTGACCGTGGCCGATACGGAGGCGCGGGGCGCGGGGACTCGGTTCAATCTCGATCTGCTGGGTAGGGAGACCCGGATTCGATGGGCAGGTGACACGGCGCTGGTCAAACCCACCGAGACGGTCAATGTCGGGATCACCAGGAGCGACTTTGTCCTCGATCTCCTGGTGGAGGCCCTTGACCGGCATGGCAAGGTGACGGTTGAGACCCGGACCGGTGCCACGACGTCGAACAACCAGATGATCCCGATTCAGGTGGTGCGCGAGACGGCCTATGTCAAGCAGGTCAACACCACTCCGGATGCCGATGGCACCCTGCAGACCTCGATCGAGCCCGGCAGCCTGATCACCGGTTTCGAGATGCAACTCTACCCCCGCGTGCTGGCGGGTGGGCGGGTCCTGCTCAATTACAGCATCAAACTCTCCGAACTCGATCGCCTCGATGATTTCAACACCCCGGCCAGTTCGATCCAGCTGCCGAGCGTTTCAACGACGGCCTTTGAGCAGCAGGCCATTCTCGGCCACGGCGAAACCCTCGTTCTGGCTGGTTTTGAACGCGACCGGACCGCCGTTGACACAAGCCGGGGACTGTTCCTTGTCAGCAAGGACACCCGCTCGGTTGACCATGTGGCCACAGTGATCCTGATTCGCGCTCGTATCCTTGGTCGCCGACTGGCAGGCACGCCGGCCACATGACCGGGATCAGGGTTCAGGCCCGATGATTGTGGAATCCGTGGCACCCGGGCATATCCGGGTCGATGGCAGGGATGTGGCACTTGGCCTCCTCTGGCAGAAACGACTCCGCGGCACGACAATCCGGCAACAGGCCCTGGCCGCCGCCGGACATGCTCCCGTCCATGACCTGTATGCCCTGGTGGCCGGACGGGAGCAGATCTGCTTTGCCCGTTCATCTGGCTGTCATGCCGCCCGCATGTTGATCGGAGTCCTGCAGATCCAGACCGAGAGTTTCGGGACGAACTGGCTGGCGGCGTTTGCTCTGACCGCCACACCCGGACCGATGTGGGTGGTGGCCATGCGGGACGGTGATGTCTACGAGGACAGTGTGCACGAGACTGCCGCCACCGCCCATCAGACCTACCTGCAACTCTCCGGTGCCCCGGATTGGGAAACGTGCATTGCCCCCGCTGCGTGGAAGATCGAGGATGCCGAGGCGATGGCCCTCGAGGAGGTTCTGGATGCCCGCCCGCAGGGGCGGTTGCAGCCTGTCAACCGGGTCGTGGCCTTGACACCCTGGCTGCTCGGTGCCGCTGGCCTGGGTATCGTGGCAGCCCTCCTCTGGACCGTTGTTCCTGCCGGCATCGAGCGACTCCTGCGCCCGCCCGCCGTCGCTCCGGCGATTGTGTCCGGCCCGGATCATGCCCCACCGTGGCTCAACAAGCCCCGGATCGAGGCGTTTGCCGCCCACTGCATCGATCTGGTCGGCGCGGTCTATATCCCGTATCTCGGCTGGCGGGTGGCTCCGATCACCTGCACCTGGCATGGCCAGTCGGTCATGGCCACAGCCGAATGGCAACGCACCGGTGGCAGTTACGGCCGCCTGCGGGCCGCAATCAGGGAACGCCTCGGAGCTGATCCACAACTCGACTGCGCCGGCAGATGTGCCACCCTGACCCTGACTGCATCCCTGACCACCCCCGCCCTGCATGATGCAACCGCAAGCTGGCCGGACGCCCTCGCCGAGACCCGTCTGCGTGAGCGGTTCCATGATCTTGGTGTCAACCTGAACATGACCCTGCGCGCCCTGCCGGGACCGGATGATCAGCCGGCGACAGTCAGGGACTCCTATCATGATCTCAGCCTTGATGTGGCCAGCGGCCTCCATGATCATCTGGTGTTGCTTGAGGATGTGCCAGCCCTGGTGCCGGAGGCACTGACCTTCACACCCGCCACGGATCGATGGTTGCTCACGGCCCGGATCTATCATCGCGAATCGGTGTCCTGATGCCAGTGATGCAGTTCCGTCATCTGATTCTCCTGCTGGCCCTGCTGCCTCTCTGTGTTCCAAAAGCGGCACCAGCCCCAACTCTCCCGGAACGGCCCCGCCATATGGCCAGTGCGCCAGGGCCGATGACCGGGATCGATCCCGCCGCGATGCCGACCGACCCGGATCCGCCGCCCACACGTGATGCACGGGACGGGATGGCAGCAAGCGACAGTCTGCTGGGCCGGCAGTCGGAGATCGCTGCAAGTATCCTGCTGCTCGAGAGACAGCTGCGCCAGGCGGAGCTGGTTGGCAAACTGATGGCGATCTATGGACCCGAGACGATGATCGAGGTGCTGCCGGGGGCGTTCCGGAGCTTTGCCGATACGCCGGCCGGTGAGCGGGTGGCAGCGGAACTGGAAATACAGCGCTTCCAGCACCGGATCAATCGGCTGCGTCTCGAAGCCGAGATCAGGGCGGCTGAAGGGCAGGGGGGTGGTCTGGTGCTCCCGCTGGCCGGGATGGCAACGGCAGCAGGTGGCACGGGCGCCCCTGCCGACCTGCGACCGGTGCTGCAGGTGCATGAAATCAGCGGGGTTGACGGCGCGTATGAAGCGCGCGTGGCCCTCGGTGAGAGGCTGCAGATCCTCAGGCCAGGGGATGTCGTGGAGGGTCTCGGGACGGTGACGGGCATCGACCGGGATGGTGTCGTGGTCGAGGGAGGCGATGGAGAAGTCCGGTATGGACTCGGGCACTGAGCCGGGGGAATCGATTCCATTGCCGGATGGCATCGGCCTGCCGCCGGAGTTCACACCGGAGATGGTCGGGACCCTGGTGACCGGACCCGGAGGCCTGCTGGCCATTCCCAAGGAGCAGCGGGGCCTGGTGGCGATCTTCCAGAGCGGGCAGGTCGTGGTGGCCAAGGGCAGTCGCTGGTCGGTGGACGTCAAGGCGGTCCTGGATCGGGCCGGGCAGCTGGGCCAGGAGATCGTGGCCATTCACGAAATCGAGAGTGATGTCATCCATGGTTTCTATGATGCTGCCATGGCCGGGCCGGAGGAGGCCGATTCCGCCCCCCGCCAGATCGAGCGGCAGCGTGAACTGCGCCGGATCATCGCCATGGCCGCCGAGGAGCGAGCCTCGGATATCCATATCCATGTCCATGCCTCCCATTGCGAGGTGCGGATCCGGGTCCATGGCCGACTGTGTCACCTGATCAACCGCACGAGCCATGAGGGTCTCTCGCTGATCAACGCCGCCTTTGCCGTGGCTGTCGATCAGGGATCGGAAACCGGCACGACCAGCTACATGAAAGGTGCCCTCGGTCGGGCCTCGGGCCTCCTTCCGCCCACGGTCGACATCATCCGCCTGCAATACACGCCGACATCAGGCCATCGGGCCTCGCTGGTCATGCGTCTCAAATACGCCTTTGGTCGGGACAGGCATGACATCGAGCAGCTGGGCTATCTGCCCGACCAGATCCGGGACATCGCAGTCATGCGCCGGCGCACCAGCGGCATGTATCTCCTGGCCGGCAAGGTCTCGTCGGGCAAGACCACGACGCTCCAGCGCATCCTCAATGCCATGGTGCATGAGAAACGCTTCGAGATTTCGGCCTATTCACTTGAGGAACCGGTGGAACTGTCGATCGAGGGTGCGGTCCACGTCGCGATCGCCCCCCGCAGCGATCAGACGCGGGGTGAGGCATTTGTCGAGGCCATCAAGTCCACATTGCGGTCGGATCCGAATGTCGTGGTGCTCGGCGAGCTGCGCGACCGGGCCCTGGCCGGCTATGCGATCGAACTTGCGATGACCGGTCATGCCCTCTGGACGACGATCCATTCGGGATCAGCACTCGGCATTCTGGACCGGTTGCACGATCTCGGGGTCGATACGTGGAAACTCTGCGAGCCCTCGGTGATCCGGGGGTTGATGTACCAGCGCCTCATCGGCGTCATCTGTCCCGCCTGCCGGATCGATTACCCCACCGCCATTGGAGATGGGCGTCTTTCGGATGACCTTGCCGGGGAGGTTGTGGCGTTGACCGGCAAGCCGGCCCCGCATCTCTACATCCGGGGCGACGGATGCGACCGGTGCAGCCGGGGCCTCGGTGGGCGCACAGTGGTTGCCGAGACCGTCCTGCCCGATCCGCGCCTCCTTGATCACTATGCCAACGGGAACCGCGTGGCGATGCGCCAGCATTGGCTGCTGACCCGACGCGAGGGAGGCGCCGGCGGGATCCCGGTCATGCACCATGCCATGATTCGTGTCGGCACCGGAGACTGCGATGTCAATGAGGTCGAGGAGGAGATCGATCTTGTGCGCGCCTATCAACGCGATTACCGCAGTCTGGCCGAGCGCCTCCCGAACATGGTCCGTGATATGGAGGGTGCGCATGATTCTCCTTGACCGGCTCGTCCGCAGAATCATCCAGGTCTTCATCCGCAGCCAGTTCAATCCCGACAAACGCTGCCGCTTCTATCGGGAACTGATTGTCCTGATGGACACGGGGTTCTCGCGCAGTGAGGTCATTGACGCGATCTGGCGAATCAAGACCCGCGACGGTGCCGACACAAACGATCCGGTCGGTCGCATCCTGGCCAGTCTGCGCACAGGGCTGCGGAACGGGCAGGATCTTGGCGTGGCCCTGCAACCCTGGATTCCGCGGGCGGAACACATGGCCATCACCGCCATCGAGACCAGTGACCAGTTCAGCCGCAACCTCGAGAGTCATTGCCAGATGCTCGAGATGAACCAGGGCATCCGCTCCGATGTTCTCAGCATCCTGGCCTACCCGCTGCTGCTGCTTGTCATGACCTATGGCATGCTGGTGTATTTTGCCGCAGGCATCGCGCCACAACTCGACCCGCTCCTGCCGATCGAGCACTGGACGGGCATCGCCCGGACCGTCACCCGGACCGGTGCGGTCCTCGGGACCTGGATGCCGCTGGTGGCGCTGGTCGCCCTCCTTGCCCCCTTGTCCCTGCACATCCTGCTGCCCCGCTGGACCGGTGCCGGGCGCCGTCAGGCCGACCGGTTGCCGATCTTTGCGATGTATCGGCTCCGGTCCGGGGTCATGCTGCTCCAGTCGATAGCCTGCCTTGCGGCGGCGGGATTGACCCCGGTCGAGGCCCTGACCCGACTGCGGCCCGCGGCCAGTGCCTATCTGGCCTCCCATATCGATCAGATCCACTATCAGATGCTCAACGGTGCCAATCTTGGTCTGGCCATGCAGCACACGGCCGGGGGCTGGCCGGATCGGGAACTGGTGCTCACCCTGCGCATTCTCTCCCGCTCGCAGGACTTCCCCCAGCACCTCCGGATGATTGCCGGGCAGTGGATGACGGCCAGCCAGGACCGCATCCTGCGCAACCTGTCCCTGATCCGGGCCAGCCTCTTCCTGATCGTCTTTGGCATCATCACGGCCACCGTGGCCGCCATGTATGAACTCCAGGGCCAGATCACCACGGCCTATTGAGTCTGTCGAGGCCACCGTTGTCCACATGAACCCTGCCTCCACCGGTGTCCATGCCCTTCGGAGTTTCGCAGCCCTGTGCACTGTTGCACGGGGCCGGTCCTGTCGGCCATCAACACACTGGAAGGAAGGAAGCCAATGCCAGAAACATGTGGGTGGCCGGAGCGGCCAGAGGCGAACGCCGAGCGCGGTGCCACGCTGATCGAGGCAGCCCTGTTTACCGTGATCGCGCTGGGCATCGTGATTGGCGGTATCGTCTTTTTCGAACAGGCCTCCAACTCGGCCCGGGCCAATGACCTTGTCCGCACGATGGCCGGCTTGCAGTCGCAGGTCAAGGCCCTCTTCCAGACCCAATCGAGTTTTGGCACCGCGGCCCTGACCACGGTCCTGATTTCTGCCAATGCGGTGCCCGCCAGCATGCTTGATGATTCCGACAACGACAATGAATACGACTCGATCGTCAATGCCTTCGGGGGCGTGGTGACCGTGACCGGCGCGGGCCGACAGTTCACCATCAACATGACCAAACTTCCCATCGATGTCTGTACCCGGGTCGTCCCCTTCGACGAGGGCGGCAATGGTCTCGTCGGCAACGGCATCGCCTCGGTCTCCGATGGCACCGCCACCGACTCCGATGGCCTGACCTCAGCGGAAGCTGCCACTTTCTGCTCGACGAATGCATCCAATGGTGAGGTGTCCCTGACCTGGACATTTGATCGATAGACAGCCCTCTACCGACGGACAGCATCCCATCATGCATGGTGTCCAGCTGGCCACCCGGCGCCACGAGGAGTGGATCCGCAGTCATGCGCGCATGTCGCGTACGGTGCTGGTCATGAGCGCCGTGACTGCCCTCGCCGTCGGCATGACGTTCTGGTCGGTGCTGGCCAGACCGGAACCGGTCTACTTTGCCACCCGGGTCGATGGGGGCATCCTGCCACTGGTCCCGGTCTCGACGCCCTTTCTCTCGGAGGGCCAGGTGACCAATTTTGCCGTCCGGGCCGTCACCCGGGCCCTGACTCTCGATTTTGCCAACTGGCGTGATGATCTCACGGGAGCGGCACGCTACTTCGAGCAACCCGATGGCTGGAACGGGTTTCTGGATGCCATCGAACAGTCGGACATGCTGAGTTACCTGCGCGATCACCGGCTGGTGTCTACCGTGGTCGCCAACGGCGCAGCCATCGTCGAGCAGGGTCTGGACGACCGCCAGCGCTACAGCTGGAAGGTGCAGATTCCCCTCAGCATGACCTATGAATCCGCCAGCGAGATCAGTCGGGAACGCCTCCTGGCCGAGGTCGTGGTCTCGCGCCTGCCAACCTGGGAATCGCCCGATGCCGTCGGCATCACCCAGATCATCGTCCGCCCGGGCCGGGCTGATTCCGCCCTGTGATGGTGCACCCAGCCAGCCGGGCATGCTGGCCAATCCGCTCGCTTCTGCCGGTCGGGCTGCTCCTGGCCTCTGCGGCTGCGACCGAGGAGGCACCTGTCACCAATCCGGACCGCGAGGCCGGTTTTGCCGGCGCCCTTGAGCAGGCCTTCCCGATGACGCCGTCCATGATCCATGACTATCGGGACGCCTATGATGCCACGGAATCGGCCATCCTCACCGATGAGGAGCCAAAGGCCCTGATCGACACCCTGCCGGTCTGGCTGGAACCGGGTGCCCAGGCACCGGTCCTGCATCTAGCCCCGCGGATTGCCTCGGTTGTCGGGTTTTACGACCAGGCCGGCCATCCCTGGCCGGTCCGGCAATACGTCATCGGTGATGGCGACACCTATGACGTGGTGCAACTCGGTGAGAACGCCAACACCCTGGCCATTGCGCCCAAGGCACGGTTGGGCTGGTCAAACCTCGTCGTTGCGCTCACGGATGAACCTGCCCCGGTGGTCCTGCGGCTCCGCATCGGGGCCGAGGCGGCACATTTCCGCTCGGCAGTCCAGGTCATGAAAGCGGCCCCCCATGCCCCCACTGCCCCCCACGCCCCACGCCTCCGGGCCGGGGACGCCGAACTCCTTGCCGCCCTGATCGGCTATCATCTGCCGGCAACAGCCCGCCGGATGCAGATATCCGGCATCGAGGCCGATGTCTGGCTCCTCGGGGATGACCTCCTCCTGCGAACCCGCAACCCCCTGCTCTCGCCAGCCTGGACGGCCCACATGGCCGCCCCCGA
Source organism: Paracoccaceae bacterium (assembly GCA_965215545.1). GTDB lineage: Bacteria > Pseudomonadota > Alphaproteobacteria > Rhodobacterales > Rhodobacteraceae > MPNP01. The sequence goes on along the minus strand of OZ244066.1, from coordinate 798,014 downwards.
TGGTGTCCGCGCCTATCGCCTCAAACGCCACGCGCACCTGCTCCTTGCCGCCGGGGACCGGATCATCCGGGCCCGCATCACCGAACCATGATCTCCTTCCGCCGCCGCTGGCCCGCTTTCCCTTCCCCCCGTCTCATCCTCCTTCTCATTGCGCTCGGAGCCATGACGATCGCCGGCCTTGTCATCCTCGGCGACAGGGCACCCCTGATCTCCAGCCTCTGGAATCTCCCCAGCATGGATGCCACCCCCGGCGGTGACCGCCAGCGGGACTCGGCCCACTACCGGGAGACCATCCGTACGGCCAACGACCAGAACATCACCCGGGCCGAGGCCGAGGGTGCCTCCCACCTCCCCATTCCCGAATCGATCCCCGAGGGACGCACAACCCGCCAGTCCGGGGGCACGTTGCCCTGGATGAACGCTGCCGGTCAGGACCGCCCGATCCCCACCGATCCCCCCACACCCCGGCCCCATGCGTCATCAACCCCGGATCCCGCCCCCGATCACATCAGGGATGCTGCCACCGCCCACCTCAATGCTGCCCTTGGCATCGTCCAGACCATTGATGGCACGGCCATCAGTCCCGTCGATGTTTCGCCAGCCGCCAACCCAACCGATGCCGACCCGACCCCACCACCAGGTGCCAGTCCGGCCAGATCCCCCGTCCAGCCCGAATTGCGGGATGCCTATACGGAGAGCATCCTGGCCCAGATGGGTTCAATTGCCGCCGGGATGAAGGTTGGATCCATGCGTGGCGCTATCCTGATCGAGACCGGGATGCCGGGTCGGGACCCGGCCACCGAGGCCGCCACCGGGCGCGCGGCGATCCGGATCAGTGCAGGCACGATCCTCTATGGCGCCATGCTGCTGGCGGCCGATTCCGTCACCACGTCCCCTGTCGTGGCCAGCATCGAGAGTGGTGAACTGGCCGGATCCCGGCTCATCGGGTCCTTCACTCCGGCCGAACAGCATGCCGGACTGATCATCAGTTTCAGGACCCTGGTGGATCCCCAGGGCCGGGACCATCCCATCAACGCCCATGCCATTGATGGGGTGAGTGGGGCCGGAGCAGTGCTCAGTCATGTCGACCAGCGGCTCCTGGCCCGCTATGGTCCGATTCTGGCAGCCTCTTTCCTGGCAGGCCTGGCGCAAAGTGCCGCCACGCCCCGCACGGTCATCCTCGACGGTGTCGGTACCCCGACGCTCGTCCGGGAGGCCCCGACCATGAGGGACAGTCTCCATGCGGGCGTGGCAGCGGCGGCCAACCAGGCCCAGCAGGATATCATCGCCACCCGTCCCCGTGGCCCCCGCGTCACGGTCGCCGCTGGTCACCCCATCGGCATTCTCATGCTTGAAACCCTCACCATCCCCGTCGGTTGAGTGCCCCAAACCGGCTGGACCCGACCCCTTGACCACCAACGCACCAAAGGAGCCACGACACCATGGAAGCCACCCCGCCACCCCATGACCCCAACGCGCACCCCGATGCCGTCGAGGATGACATGTTCGGTCCCTGTGACCTGACGGCGCTTGAAAACGCCGATCAGGATGTCGATGTCGTCCCTGCCCGCCAGGCAGCCGCCGAAGTTGCCGACATGATCCCGTCAGCTCCCGGGGAGGCCGCAGTCGCCCAGAGTGACGAGACCGGCAGCCAAGGTGGTCCGGGCCCGGAAGCCGAAGTCGTTCCCCCGCCATCCCCGACCCAAACACGACCGTTGTTCCACAGGTCCGGCCCCCGACCCTCGCCCCAGACCCCGCCCGCCCCGGATCCAGTGGCCCCTGCCGACAGGACAGTCAGGATGGGTGTGTTCAAACGGTTCCGCCGTGCCGGCCTCATCCCTGCCGCTGTCGGGCTGGCAGGTGTGGCCTGCATCACCCTGTGGGCCCCTGGTATCCATCAGTGGGCAACCAACATCCTTGCCGAGCCGGAATGGCACGAGGACCGCAACGTCATTGCCGGGACACCGCCCGGTCCCGAACGTCTCCCATCACCACCGACCACGCTGGACTTGACCCGGGATCACGACCAGGATGCACCGGTCGCAGATCCGATCACGCACGCGCCGGACCAGCATGATGCCTGGCGGGTTGAATTCACACCCCTCTCGCCCAACGCACCCAGCCCAACCATGCGTGCGACCGAATTGGCGGCCGCCCGCCAGATGTTTGCCGCCCTGGTGGCGGCACCAGCCCCGGTCAAGGCCACGGGCCCGATTGCTCCACCGCCCCCACTCGACCCAATGGCACGGCAAATCCCCGATCCGGCCGTGGTCCATGCGACCGCTCCATCCGAACCGGTCACTGATCCCGATCCGGCCAGTCCGCCTAGCGTTGCCGGAACCGGACCGGATGCGGCCTTCCCATCCCCCGCGACATCGGCATCACTGGCCCGCACGGTCGAGGCACTTGCACAGGATCTGGAGCACCTGCGCGTCCTGCTGCAGACAGGTGGCCTGTCACTGCCGGACAGAAGGGATGATGCTGGCCCTGCTGATCCAATGGGGACGGACCCCGTGACCCCGACGGCAGGCGAGGAAAGCGCACCCGCTGGCGGAGTCGACAGGACCGCAAGGGAAACGGATGGGGTTGCTGATGGAGACACCAAGCCGATCATTGTGGCGGACGCGGATGCCCGATCTGTCCTGCTGACCACAGGTCATGCAACGGTTGATGTGGGGGACAGGGTCGAAGGGTATGGACGGGTCGCGGAAGTCCATCAGGCAGCAGCGGGTCGGATCCTGATCTTCGAATAGGCCAGCGTCCCGATAGCAGCTGATCCTGACCCGTGGGGGGATTGCCAGCCGCCTTGGCGGCGCTTGCCAGCCATCTCGAGGCCTTTGAGGGCCTGTTGCGGGCCGTCTGTTATCTGGTGGGGGCCACCCTCGTCATTCAGGCGCTCCGGCGGGCGGTGCGCAGGTCCGAACTGGGACCCGGCTCGGGGACCTGGCTGGAGCCGATCGTGTATTGCGTTTCGGGTGTGGCCCTGTTGGCGTTTCCGGTCACGGTTGGCACCATCCTCGGTTCCCTGTTCGGCACGGCCAGTCGGACCTCGCCCCAGGCAATCCTGTCCTTGCCGGGTTCCGGCCAGACCGTCGGGTTGCCAGCGGAGGCCAGTGGACTCGTGACGGCCATCATCCGGCTTGTGCAGTTCGTGGGACTGGTCGCCATTGCCCGGGGCATCCTGGTCCTGAATGCCGCTGCCTCCGGGCGGGCCCCGGTGGGCGCCGGGATCACGTTCCTGGTTGCCGGTGGGCTGGCGGTGAACTTCCCCCGCTTCTGGGCCCTGCTCACGCAGCTCGTCCAGGCATGATCCGACGCCGGTCAGTAGATGACAACCGAGCGGATCGACTCGCCGGCGTGCATGAGATCGAAACCATCATTGATGGCGTTGAGGTCCATCGTGTGGGTGATCATCGGATCGATCTCGATCTTGCCGTCCATGTACCAGTCGACAATCCTCGGCACATCCGTCCGGCCCCGGGCACCACCGAAGGCGGTCCCCTTCCAGGTCCGACCGGTGACGAGCTGGAAGGGGCGCGTGGCGATTTCCGCGCCGGCAGGCGCAACACCGATGATGACCGAGACTCCCCAGCCCCGGTGGCTGGTCTCAAGTGCCACCCGCATGACATCGACATTACCGGTGCAGTCGAAGGTGTAGTCCGCGCCCCCGATCGGGTCGGCACGGGTCTGGGTCAAGCCGACAAGGGCGGCGGTCAGATCACCATCCACCTCGTCGGGATTGACAAAATGCGTCATGCCGAATCGCTCGCCCCAGGCTTTCTTGTCGGGATTGACATCGACGCCGATGATCATGTCGGCTCCCACGAGACGCAGTCCCTGGATGACATTGAGACCAATGCCGCCGAGACCAAAGACAATGGCCGAGGCCCCGGGCTCGACATCGGCGGTGTTCATCACGGCCCCGAGACCGGTGGTGACCCCGCAGCCGATATAGCAGATCTTGTCGAACGGTGCGTCCTTGCGGACCCTGGCAATGGCGATTTCCGGCAGCACCGTGTGCTGGGAGAATGTCGAGGTCCCCATGTAGTGCAGGATCGGATCACCATCGAGGGTCGAGAACCGCGAGGTCCCGTCCGGCATCACACCCTGGCCCTGGGTGGCCCGGATGGCATGGCAGAGATTGGTCTTGCGCGAGAGGCATGACGGACACGTCCGGCATTCCGGCGTATACAGCGGGATGACATGATCGCCCTTGGCCACGGATGTCACGCCCGGGCCGACATCGACCACAACACCGGCACCCTCATGACCGAGGATGGATGGAAACAGCCCTTCGGGATCAGCGCCCGACAGGGTGAATTCATCCGTGTGGCAGATGCCGGTGGCCTTGATCTCGACCAGGACCTCGCCGTCCTTCGGCGGCTCGAGATCGACCTCCATGACCTCAAGTGGCTTGCCGGCTTCAGTGGCAACCGCAGCTCTGGTTCTCATGTCCCCTGTCCTCCAGTCCAACACAGGCCTGCCTCGGTGATAGGGAGGATCGACTCCGGAATCAATACAATTCGTCATACCCAAATCCGCACTCCAATCGGGCCCCAGAGAGCGAATTGGGCGCGGATATCGCGGACAATCAGCCCTGGCGGCGGCTTCGAATGAATTCGATCGCGAATTCGGGATTGCGCTTCAGAGTAGAAATGGGGATTTTTTTCGTTTAAGAAATTTTTTTATTTGGTAAGCAGAGTTGGAGCGTGGCGGGTGGCGACGCGGATTGCGACTGATATCGGGGGCACATTTACCGATCTGGTGTATTTCGATGCGCGCAGCGGTGAGACCGTGCAAGGCAAGGTGCTCACCATACCCGCCGCTCCGGAAGAGGGTGTCGCCAACGCGTTGAAGACACATGTCCCCGAAGACGTGATCTGTCGGGCCGAATACTTCCTGCATGGCACAACGGTTGGGCTGAATGCGCTCTTGGAGCGACGTGGCGCCAAGGTCGGGCTGATCGCGACCCAAGGGTTTCGGGATGTCCTGGAAATCCGACGCGGTGACCGGGTCGAGATGTACAATCTCTTCTGGCAACAGACGGTGCCTCTTGTCCCACGCCGCCTGCGTCTTGAGGTGCCGGGCCGGACACTGGCCGATGGCTCGACCGAGGGTGCCCCGACGGCGGAGGCCGTGGCCGAGTCTGTCGCCATCTTCAAGGCTCACGACGTGACCAGTGTGGCCGTCAGCCTCATGCATTCCTATGCCAACCCTGCCCATGAACTGGCGGTTGAAGCGTTGCTTCGGGATGCGGGATTTGTCGGCGGGATCACCCTTTCGCATCGGATATGCGGTGAATATCGGGAATACGAACGCACCTCGACCGCCGTGATCGACGCATTCGTGCGTGGCCGCATGGCCAATTACCTGAGACGGCTTGAAGGCACGTTGCGCGATACGGGTTTTCAGGGGACATGCCTGATCACACGGTCCGGTGGCGGGTCGATGACCTTTGCCGAGGCCGAGGATCGTCCCTTCGAGACCATCATGTCCGGACCGGTCGGTGGTGCCGGTGGTGCGGCAGAATTTGCGCGCGTCATAAAGGACAGTGCAATGATCACCGCCGACGTGGGCGGCACGAGTTTTGACACGGCCCTGATCCTGAACGCGGAGCCGCAAGTCCTTTACGAGGGCGAGATCGACAACATGCCGATCCTGTGCCCGTGGGTCGATGTCCGTTCCATCGGTGCGGGCGGCGGATCCCTGGCCTATGAGGATGGCGGCGGCTTCATGCGCGTTGGCCCGCAAAGTGCGGGGGCCGATCCGGGTCCGGCCTGCTATGGCAAGGGCGGCACCAGACCTGCAGTGACCGACGCTGCAGCCTGTCTGGGCATGCTGGGTCCAGGGGAATTGGCCTCTGGCATCACGCTGGACATCGCCGCTGCGGAAAGGGCGTTGTCCCCGGTCGCCGCAGCGATCGACCAGACTATCGAAGAGACCGCTGCAGGGGTCTTGCGCATCACTGCAAGTTCCATGGCCAATGCGATCCGTGAAATCTCGGTGGAGCAGGGGCTCGACCCGCGCGAGATGACGCTCTTGCCCTTTGGCGGCGCGGGTGGGATGATGGGCACGCTTCTGGCCGAAGAGATGTCGATGCAGCGCATTGTTGTCCCGCCTTTTGCGGGCATCTTTTCGGCTTGGGGACTGTTGGGAGCCGACATGATCCAGACAGAGTCACGCACCCTGGTCATGCCGCTGACGGAAGCGGCGCTTGCCCGTATCAATTCAACCTTTGTCAAGCTGTTGGGAAGCATTCGGTCGCGGGGGGAGGCCAAGGATGCGGTGCCTTCGCTGAGGCTTGATATTCGTTATGTCGGGCAAGAGCATACGCTCAGTGTTCCCATTGACATCGATGGCGAAACGGTGGTCGAGCCATTGGCCGATATCGCAGCCCGTTTCAAGGCGCTGTACACCCGCAGTTTTGGGGCCACCTTGAATGACGGGTTGGAGGTGACTTCGGTGCGGGCGCAATTGAGAGTTGCTCTGCCCGAGCGTGATATCGTCGCACCGACCGAGGCCAGCACCGGGATGGCTCCAGGAGCCATGGATGCCTATTCCTTCAGCCAGCACGCCCGCTTGCCGTTCCGGATTTGCCCGCGCGATGCCGTTGGAAACGGCATCAAGGGACCGGCGATCATCACCGAAACTGTGGCAACAACCTATGTCGATGCCGGGTGGCGCGTACGCGCCGGGGCATCTGGCGAACTGATTCTCGAAAGGATTTGAGCCATGGCGATAGGAGATCGTCTGACCCATCCAGGAGGTCTGCCCCGCAATCCGGTGAGCGGCACGTCCGATCCAATCACCAACGAAGTCATCCGCCATGCGATGAATTCGGCCGCCAATCAGATGAAACGGGCCCTGATCCGTACAGCGTTCTCTCCGATTATCTACGAAGTGCTGGACTTCGCCGTTGCGCTTTACGACCGTGATCTTCGGATGCTGGCGCAGGCGCCAAGCTTGCCGTTGTTCATGGGAACGCTGAACTTCGCCGTGGATGAGGCCGTGAAGGCCGTCGGTGGTCCGGAGAATTTGGATCCCGAAGATATCCTGATCTACAACTGGTCCTTCGGGACCGGAAGCCATGCGCAGGACGTGGTGATCGTTATGCCCGCGTTCCATGACGGCAGGGTCATCGGATATGCGGCGATCAAGGGCCATTGGCTGGATATCGCGGCCAAGGAACCGTACTGCACAGATACGGTTGACATCTTTCAGGAAGGCACAGTCTACCCAGGCCTCAAACTCTATCGCAAGGGCGAGCTGAACGACGATGTCTATCGCATCATCATGGCCAATACGCGCATGCCCAGGGCGGTTGCAGGTGACATGGGTGCCCAGGTCACCGGGTGCCGCGTTGGAGTCGAGCGGTTCGAGGAAGTTGTTCAACGCTTTGGCCTGGAAACGTTCCTGGCGGCTGTCGAGGACATGTTCGACCACGGCGACCGCATCATCCGGTCGTATTTCGACAAGATCCCTGATGGCCGTTATGTGGGCAGGGGACAGATGGACAGCGATGGTGTCAGTCCGGGTCATGTGCCGTTCGAAGTCGCGCTCGATGTCAGGGGCTCGGATGTCATGATCGATTTCTCGAATTGTCCTGATCAGAAACAAGGGCCGATCAACTGTCCTCTGCCTTCGACAATGTCGGCCGCACGGGTCGCAGTGACGATGCTGGCCGGGTACGGCGAACCTCCACACGAAGGCCATTTCCGCCCCATCACGGTGGTGACACGCGAGGGGTCGATGTTTCACCCCGTCTCGCCTGCACCCTGCTTTATCTACGGCTGGCCTGCACTGCAGGCCATCGAGATCATCTATCGTGCTTTGGCCGAGGCAATCCCCGAAAAAGTGCCCGCCTCGTCTGGCGGTTGTATTGTTGCCTGTGTCTGGTGGGGGACAACCGCCGCTGGCGATAGCTGGATGGATGGCGCACCGCATCCCGTGGGGCAGGGCGCCTGGGCTGGCGGAGACGGCGGCACGATGCTGCACATCGCGGAAAGCGCGACCCGCTTTACGCCGGTCGAGATTCAGGAAACGCGCAACCCTTGGGTTGTCGAGCGGATGGAGCTTGCCATCGACTCCGGTGGTGCCGGCCAGTGGCGCGGCGGTGCGGGTATCGACTTTTCCTTCCGGATGCTGCGCGACACCTATGCCACCACGGTGTTCGAACGCACGGAGTTTGCGCCTTGGGGACTGTCGGGCGGCGGTGAAGGTCGCGCGAATCTGTGCGAACTGAATATCAAGGGCCAGCCACTGCAGAATATCTCGAAGGAGACGGGCATCTTGATTCCGGCAGGTGAACGGCAAGAGTTTCATACTGGTGGTGGCGGAGGGTTCGGCGATCCGAGGGACCGGCCCCTTGCCGCGGTCGAAAGCGATCTTGCCGATGGATACATCTCCGAGGCCTTCGCGCGCCGACATTATCCACAGTGGCGTTCCGAATGAGTACGCTTGAATTCGATGTTTTTTCAACTACGGTGAAAGTCAATCTCGACACACAACAGGAAGCACGAGTGCGCTGACATGCCAACGATATAGGAGCCATCATATGCCATTTCTTCCATATCTGATAACGACATCCGCCCTGGTTCTGGGGTTCGCGATTGCACCCGCCTCCGCCGAACGCATCCTGCGTCTTGACGAGGCCCCGGTTGGCGAGATGGATCCAGCCAAAGGCACCGATTACGGTGATACGGTCCTTGCTGTGAACCTGTACGACACGCTGGTTCTGCCCGCTCAGGGAGGCACGGGCGTGCAACCAAGCCTCGCCAACGCCTGGACGGTTGATGGCGCGACCTACACGTTCACGCTGCGCGACGATGTCACCTTCAACACAGGCAACCCGTTGACGGCAAAAGACGTTGTCTTTTCCTTCAACCGCCTGATGGCCATACAACAGGGCAGTGCTTCCTTGTTTGAAGGCGTCGTCGAAAGTGTTGCGGCCCCGGATGATGCAACGGTCGTGTTCACCCTGACTGAACCCTTCGCACCATTCCTGTCCAACCTCGTGCGTCTCGCAGTGGTTGACAGCGTGGAAGCAGCCAGACACTTCGTTGACGGTGATCACGGAGAATTCGGTGACTATGCCTCAGCCTGGATGTCGCAGAACAGCGCCGGCTCCGGCCCATACGTCGCCGTCAGCCATGACCCGCAGACCGAAACCGTCATGGTGGTTGACACCGATTACTTCGGAGAGTTTGCCGAGAACTATCCCGAGCGTGTGCGCTACCGCTATGGCCTCGATGCGCCGACCGTGCGTGCACTGATGAGCCGAGGCGAGCACGACATCTCCAGCCAGTGGTTGCCACCGGAGGTTTTCGCCGCGCTGGCCGAGGACGGTGCCAAGCTTCTGAACGAGGCTGGCAATGTCGGCGAATATTTCCGACTGAACACCCAGCGCGCACCGCTGGATGATGTGCACTGCCGCCGGGCGCTGGCCTATGCATTCGACTATGGCACGATGCAGCAACTCGTGAGCATCAACGACGAAACCACATCTGGCCGCCCGATGAGTTCGGCCTTGCCCGCTGGGCTTTTGGGGTTTGACCCGGACCTTCCGGTCTTCCAGACGGATATGGACCGGGCAATGGAAGAACTGACCCAGTGCCAGTATACGCCCGGTGACCATCCGCTGGAGGTGACCTGGATTGCCGAGACACCCGCGCGTGAACGTGGAGCGCTGATGATGCAAGCGATTTATTCGCAGCTTGGCTTTGATGTCTCGATCACGCGGACGCCCTGGGCGCTTGTGACAGAGCAGGTGTCCAACCCGGAGACCGCGCCCCATATCATCGAGATCGCGGTGAATGCGTCGTCGCCCGATACGGATTCGCTGCTGTACACGATGTATCACAGTTCCCAGCCGCACACATGGCAGTCGGCATCGTATCTGGACAATGCTGAGGTGGATGCGCTCCTGGATGCGGCGCGGGTCGAGCCCGATCAAGCCAGTCGCGAGGCGCTCTACAAGGAGGTCAACGAGTTGCTGGCGGATCTGGTGCCTGACATCTTCGCCTATGAGCTTTTGGGTGTCTTCGCCGTCCGCGACGGTGTCGCCCTCAACAATCTGGAAGATCCGGCACTCACCTATGCCGTGTCTGGATACAACCTCCAGTTCAAAGACATCTCGATCAACGACTGATCGCGGTTAACGACCCAAAGCACGGGCGTGCACGGTTCTGTGCGCGCCCGTGCCGGCATATGAAGGCTCCATGCCTTCCATCCTCGACATTCTGATCCGACGCCTGTTGTCGACGATCCTTGTCCTGATCGGGGTATCAATCCTGATCTTCCTCGTGGCGCGGATCATTCCGGGTGATCCGGCGCGGATCGCGCTTGGCCCACGTGCGACCGAGGAGATGGTGGCGCAGATGCGGGACCGACTGAACCTCGATGAGCCGATCTTCGTGCAGTATGTTCTGTACATGAAAGACTTGGTGCGCGGCGATCTTGGCATCTCACTGTTTACCAACCGTCCAGTCACCACCGACATTGCACAGTTCTTGCCCGCCACGCTGGAGCTTGTGCTGCTGGCCGGAGTCTTCATGGTCGTGATTGGCTTACCCCTGGGGGCGATATCTGCGCGCTTCCGAGGGGGTTGGCCGGATCATGTGATCCGGGTACTGACACTGTTGACAGTTTCGGCCCCGACATTCGTCTGGGCGGTGATTTTCGTTCTGCTCTTTTCGTTCTACCTCCCGCTATTCCCTATCGCCGGGCGCATTCACGAGGCAATCCGAATTGCCCCCGTCACCGGTTTCATGGTGATCGACACGGTGATCGCGGGACACTGGGAGGGGTTCTGGTCGGCCTTGCACCATCTGTTCCTGCCTGCTTTCGCGTTGTCATTGTCGGGCATTGGACAGGCTGCACGGCTCACACGCTCGAACATGGTCGAGACTTACCAGCAGCCCTACATCGAAATGGCCAGGTCCTACGGCTTTCCAGAAAAGCGCATCGCGCAGGCTTACGCGTTCAAACCGTCGCTGATCCCATCGCTGACAATCATCGGGCTCGACTTCGCAGCGTTGCTGGGGAATGCTTTCCTGGTCGAGAACATCTTTGCCTGGCCAGGCATCTCTCGGTATGGAGTCGGCGTGATCCTGCAAAAGGATCTGAATGCGATCGTGGGCGTTGTGCTGATCATTTCGGCGACCTTCCTGATCGCCAATATCATCGTTGACCTGCTGGTGGCGATTCTCAACCCACGGATCCGGTACGCTGAGCGGGCCAAATGACGCGCACGCTTGCCATCCTTCTGCGCAATCCCCTTTCGCTGATTGGGCTGATCCTTGTCGGTTTCGTTGTCTTCTCGGCCCTTCTGGCCGATGCCATCGCACCGTTCCCCGAACATGCCGGGTCTGTCATCGACTTTCTGAACGCCAACAAACCGCCTTCCGCCGAGAACTGGCTGGGCACGGATGTGGTCGGGCGCGATCTGCTGAGCCGGATAGTCTATGCTTACAGAATTTCGCTGTCGATCGGCGTTGTGGTCCTGACCATCGCGGTGCCCATTGGGGTGACGGTTGGCTTGGTTGCGGGGTACATGGGCGGTTGGGTGGACTATGTGCTGATGCGGATCACCGATGTGTTCCTGTCGATTCCGCCGCTGGTTCTGGCGCTGGCAATCATGGGGTTGCTCGAGCCCACGCTTCTGAACGGCATGATCGCCGTCACCGCCATGTGGTGGCCATGGTATGCACGGCTGGTCTACAATATCACGCGCGGCGAGAAGGTCGAAGGCTATGTGCTGGCTGCCGAGGTGATCGGTGCCTCCAGGGCCTTTATCATGTTCCGCGAAATCCTGCCCAATTGCCTGCCCGCGATCATCACCAAGATGACGCTGGATTTTGGCTTTGTGATCCTGATCGCCTCATCCCTGTCGTTCCTGGGCCTTGGTGTGCAGGCACCCACGCCAGACCTGGGGTCCATGGTGTCTGAAGGCACACGCTATTTGCCGGACAGTTGGTGGTTGACGGTCTTCCCCGGTGTCGCGATCTTGATCGCGGTGTTCGGATTCAATCTGGTGGGCGATGTCCTGCGCGAAGTGCTGGATCCCGACCTGTGACCCAGATGCTGTCCGTACGTGATCTGTCACTGTCCTTCAAAACCTGGTCCGGGTCGAGCCAGGTCCTGCACGACATCAGTTTTGACATCGGCAAGGGCGAACGTGTGGCGCTGGTGGGCGAAAGCGGGTCGGGCAAATCAGTGACGGCGCGGATCATCCTGGGCACTCTGCGGGAGCTGCAAACGGCGCGGATCAGCGGTGGTGTTGTCTTTGACGGCCGGGACATGGGTGCCATGGGGGACCGTGCGCTACGGGCACTGCGCGGTACTGATGTGTCGATGATCTTTCAGGATCCGACGACAGCGCTGAACCCCGTCTACACAATCGGGCGGCAGTTTCACGAGGTGCTGCGTCGCGCCGATGCGGGCATCGCGGCAACGGATGCGCGCGATCGAAGCGCTGCGATCCTGCGCGAGGTCTCGATCTCCGACACTGGCCGCGTGCTGGACAGCTATCCGTTCCAGCTCTCGGGTGGCATGAACCAGAGGGTGATGATTGCGATGGCGCTGATCAACGAACCCAAGCTGCTTTTGGCCGATGAGCCCGGTACCGCGTTGGATGTGACAGTGCAGGCTCAGACGCTCAGGCTGATGCGAGATCTGGTCGAAACTCATGGCACCTCGGTTCTGTTCATCTCCCATAATTTGGGCGTGGTGCGCGAATTCGCCGACCGGATCAACGTGATCTACAAGGGCCGCATCGTTGAGACCGGCTTGACCGGGGCGATCTTCGAAGACCCTCGACATCCCTATACCAGGGCGCTCCTGGCCGCGATCCCGCGTCTGACGGGAGGCGGCATCCCTGATATTCAGGAAGCATCCGAGGCCTTCTATGACCCGATGGTCAGCCATGACTGAACCGCTTCTGCAGATCGACGGCGTCACCAAGGAGTTCCGTATCGGCGCACGCACCATTCGTGCAGTGGACAACATTTCGCTCAATGTCGCGGCAGGCACCTGCATGGCCATTGTCGGTGAGAGCGGGTCGGGCAAGTCCACGGTCGCGAACATGATCCTGGGGCTTTATCCGCCGACCTCGGGCCAGATCCTGCTGGGTGGTTCCGTCTTGCCGACCAAGCGGACGCTGGTTCATCGCCGGCGCATTCAATTGGTGCAGCAAAATCCGCTTTCGGCACTCAACCCTCGCCGCAGTGTCGCCGCGTCCTTGCGGTTGGCGTTGGATGTTCATGGTCGGGGCAGGCCGTCCGAGCGCCCCGAAATGGTCTATGGTCTCCTGGAAGACGTTGGACTTGAGCGCGACATGGCCCATCGCAGCCCCCTGGCCCTGTCGGGCGGGCAACGCCAGCGGATTGCGATTGCCCGCGCGCTGGCCTGTCAGTCAGAACTGATCGTCCTGGACGAGCCAACCTCGGCCCTTGACGTGATTGTGCAGGCCTGCGTCTTGCGCCTGCTTGATGATCTGAGACGAACGCGGGGGCTAACCTATGTGTTCATAACCCACGATCTTTCCGTTGTACGCAATATCGCCGATGAGGTTGCTGTGTTCAAAGCCGGTCAATCGGTAGAGACAGCCCCGACCGAGGCGCTGTTCTCCAACCCGCAAGATCCCTACACCCGCAGCCTGATCGGGGCTGTGCCGGTGGTCGCACCGGAAGAGATGGTCTTCCGCGACAGATTGAGCGTCGGCTCCAGAGACTAGTGGTTATTTCGATACAGATGCATGCTTTTTCTCCAGCCGCCGGTGGCCGCGCGTCCAGGAGGCCACGCGGTCATCCGGGATCCCGGCGCCAGCGGCAGGGCCGGGCCCCCATGGGTGCCTCATGAGCGTTGGGGGCATTGGGTGGCGCGATAGAGGCGTCCACGGCGGCCCGGCCGTCGTCAAGGGCGTTGACGATGGCGGTGCGGTGGCGACGCAGCAGCGCGTGCATGACAGCTCTCCCTCGGTGGTCTCTCCGCAAAGAGATCTCCTGTCCAGGATAGGGACCCGGCCCCAGATTGGCAAGGGATGGATGGAGTCTGGACTCCCGAGTCCGGACCCGTCACCGGGGCGGCAGGAGGACACAGGCGGCGATGATTTGATCTCCATGGGATGACGGACTCACCGTCCTTGCGACCGTTGCGCCGGACATCCAGCCCGTCCATGACCCTCTCACACTCATCACCCTCATGGACCGCCGCTGGGGCACACCCCAGCCGATCCTGAACCGGCGGGGCCGAGGCCGGCGTTCGGCCAACGGCGGGCGGGCTCAGAGGTCTGGAGAGAGACTGGGATCCGGTGTGGGAGAGGAGGTTGCGGGCGCCGCGAGAGACTTCAGCACGGCGGTGCCCTGGAGCTGCGGGTTGGCTTGGGCCAGATCACGGGGTGTGCAGCCGTTGGCATCGGGTGTGTCGAAATTGGCACCCGCATCGAGAAAGAGCTGGACAAGGGCCGCACTGTCGTGGTGGCAGGCCTGATGGATGACGATGCGACCGGGGATGTTGGGGTTGGCCCCGGCATCGAGAAGTGATTCGACCACCGTTGGGGCGTTGACGATGGCAGACCGCAAGAGGGCGGTGTTGAGGTGCCGGGCGCGTTCGGCGGGCGCAGTGCCGTCTGGACCGCGGTCAGCACATCATGGATCGTCTGCCCCGCCGCCTGCCGCCAGGGTGGATCCAGAATGGTGCTGGCCGCCCGGTCCGCATCAAGGAAGCGGCCATCTGGGCCACAAACACATCTTCCCGGATTCTCAGCGAAACCCCCGGAAGGGATGGCTGGAGCACGCCGGCTGGAGCCGCGACCTTCTGATTCCCCCCGCAATGGGTCCCGCCCCTGGGTGCAAGCAACGTCCTGGCACTCGCCAGCTGCATTGCCGGATTCGCTTTCCCCACCGAACTCGGCCTCGATGGCGCACGCTCGTGGCCGATCCCCACCAGCACAACCAAGCGTTGTGGAAAGCCCCTCGGGACGATCTGCCGATCGCCTATGGTTTGCCCATGATTTCATTCGTGCCCGGTGGATCGAAATGATGACTTCATTGTCGAATATCCAGTCGTGTCCCTGCCGCAAATGCGTCTGGACGCGCCATTCAGGCGTATGCCAACTCTCAGCAGCGGGTGGGGCGGTGCCGCGTCGCTGACCGGAAAAAATGAGTTGTGACGTACCTGGAGTGGTGGCCTGAGAGCGCGGCCTAACGGATCACCGTCAGGTCGCGTGGCAGGTCAGACAGGATGACCGGCCCGTCAGACCGCAGGATGACGATATCCTCGAGGCGGAGCCCGAACCGCCCTGGCAGGTAGATGCCCGGTTCGATGGAAAAGACCATGCCTTCGTCCAGCACAGTTTGGGACGAGGCAGAGATATAGGGCGGCTCATGCACTTCGACGCCCATGCCGTGGCCCAATCGATGCATGAAATGGTGGCCATAACCCGCTTCGGTGATCACTCCGCGTGCCGCATCATCGAGCACGTGGGCACGTACGCCCGGGCGGGCCACATCCATCGCCGCCTGTACGGCAGCCTCGACAATGGCGTGCACCTCGGCATATCCTTCGGGCGGTTCATCCAGAACAGCCATGCGTGTGATGTCAGAGCTCAAGCCATCGCGGCCCGCACCGATATCCATCACCACGGCATCGCCGGACTGTAGGGCCGTCTCGCCGGTTTGATGGTGGGGCATGGCACCGTTGTCGCCAGCCCCGATGATTGTGAAGAGCGGTTTGGCGTTGTGATCGGCAAATATGCCGCGGACGATGTCGGCGACCTCAATCTCGGTCATGCCCGGGCGCATGGCGTCCCACGCCGCCTGCATCGCGGCATCGGCAATCCGGGCATTGGCCTTGAGCACGACATATTCCGCAGGTGTCTTTCGGGCACGCAATGCACCGACTGTTGTTTCGCAGAACTGGCGCCTGGCGTTCACCAGCCTGTCCTGGACCAGGGCGGCATGGTCTGCGCGCATCGTCTCATCCAGTGCGATAGAGCGGGCAGTGTCAGCGCCTGTGGCCTCAAGCAGCGCCTTGAGCGCCCCAGCCGGGCCTTCGGCGTCGGACCATTCAAAAAACGGCACATCGGTCTGGCGCCGCGCGCTTTCAGATTCAAGTGACGGCATAAGCAACCCGGCCTGATCGGCTGTCAGGCAAAAGATCAGCGGGCGCTCATCGGCATGGGGATGCATGCCGGTCAGCCATTCCAGGTGCGCACCGGGGCCGAGCGCGACCAAATCGATGCCTTCATCCGCCATCTTCGCCCGCACAGCGTCGATCTTGCTCATCTCAGGCTCCTGTCTCAATGACGACATTGCCATGCCGGGGCCGGGGCTGTACGAGTTGGCGCCAGGTCTCGACATGGCCTGCCATGGGAAAGATGTTGTCGACCATCGGCGTCAACCGCCCATCGGCAAGTCCGGCATGGACACAGTCGGTGCCGTGTTTTCGGGCGGCCAGGTCCTCGACAGAGTTGAACAGCGAATAGGTGTGCAGCCAGACATTCTTTTGCCACATGTTCACAAAGGGCACCGCCGGGAAAGCCTCGGTCAGCATGCCGTGCATCAGGATTTTTCCGCCATGGGCCAGGGCAGGGCCACAACGTTTTGGGACATCTCCACCAACCGGATCAAACGCACCGTGCATGCCAACGCCATCCGTGGTGGCCAGCAGGAAGGCCGCCAGATCGCTTCTGTCATCGACAGGGACATGCGATGCACCCAGACATCCCAGAAAACCGCGGTTGCCGTTGGACCGGGTCGTCGCAATCCTGTTGGCCCCGGCCGCTCGCCCGGTCTGCAAGGTGGCAATGCCGGCGGTGCTGACACCGGCGGGAGCGAGGAAATTGATGCCCGGACCTGCCTTGCAAAGATTGATCACCGGAGAATAAGCGGCCATGAGTTGCATCCAGAGAGGCCTCGACAGCACTCATGCCATCGGGAACCTTGGTCATGGAGTCAGCCGGGATGATCAAAGTGCCGGCACTGGTCCCGCGATTGTCACAGAAGTGGGGTGGTGTGCAGTGGCGAGCACCAACCTCAATCCTGGTCACATTCGCCCCCACCGCCTCGACACTGCCGGCAGACTCCATACCGATCCGGTCTGGGAAACGTCTGGAACTGAAGGAGTATTGATCCTTCATCAGGTTCATGTCACCCCGGTTCACGGCAAATGCCTCAGCCCGCAGGCGCACCTCAACCGGTCCCGGCTCTTCCGCAGCGCAATCTTGCAGACAAAGGCTCTGATGCCTGTCATAGGCACTGATGGCCCATTCTCCTGGCACTGGACTAACCTCCGTAAATATCTGCGGCCCGTTCGGGCGTGATCAGACCGGCCTTGATGTCTGCCGCGACAGCCGCCCTGTCACGCTCTTTCGGATTGCCGAAGCCTGCGCCAGATGAGGTGACGACGCGGACAACATCATCGGTGGTGAGTGGCAGGCCCGAGACAAAGGTGTAGGTCTCTTTGGTGCCGTCCGCCTTGATCACATCGACAGAGTTGCCAGAGCCCTCCATCCCGCCTTCCATGGCCCAGGGTCTCACCTTTGACCGTGTGTAGCCCATGGTCAGAAAGCCGTGTTCAGTGCGAATTCGGTATTCCAGGATCAGTCCGCGACCCCCTGTGAACTTCCCCTCGCCACCCGGAGCCACGTTCAGCGCCATCCGGTCAACATACAGCCCGTTGCGTGCCTCAGAGATTTCGGCGGGTGTGTTGAAGGTTTCACCATGAAAGTTGCTGAACATGCAAGAGACACCATCCCGGCGGTCACTCGCGCCCCAACCACCGATTTGCGGTTCGATGATGGTGTATTGTCGGCCTGTGTCCGGGTGGATGCCGCCAATGAACGTGCCGCATATCGAACTGAAATGACCAGCCGGCAGAAGCTCGGGAATATGTGGTGCCAGGCAGCGCCAGGCCAGATCGTTCGAGCGGATTTCGGTCTCGTAGTAAAAGCCAATCGCGGCAGGCTCTTTCGCGTGAAAGACCGAGCCTTCGCGTGTCAGCACGTGGAGCGGGCGGAAGGAGCCATCATTGGCGGGCGTCTCGGGTCCCGTGAGAGCCTTGAAGAGCATCTGCGCGCAAATGATGGTCCCATCGCGCGTGGCGTTGCCGGGGCCCGGCGATTGATCAGGATTGTCACGATAATCGACGACAAAGGCGTCGTCGCTGATCGTGATCTTCACGTGAAACGTCTGACCGTCGTCCTGCTCCTCGCTCAGTTCAAACGTGCCTTTGGGCAGTTTCGCAAGTTCGGCCAGCGCCGCCGCTTCGCCAAAATCCATGAAACTGTCCATGGCGCGCAGGAAGGTGTCAGTGCCATATTTCGTGGCAAGCCCTGCGAGGCGGCGGGTGCCAACCCGGACAGCAGCGATGGCTGCCCAGACATCGCCCTTGAGAAAATCGGGCATCCGGCTGTTGCAGGTCATGATGTCCATCACCGCCTGATCGGCAACACCTTCATTGATGATCTTGACGCCGGGCAGGCGCAGCCCTTCCTGGAAGACCTCTGTGGCGTCGCCGGACAGGGATCCGGGCGCCATGCCGCCAACATCGGAGTTGTGGGCGATATTCGCCGTCCAGGCGATCAGGGTGCCGTCGGCGAAAACGGGCATGGCAAGAACGAGATCGTTGAGATGAGTGACCCCACCATGCCAGGGATCGTTGGTGATGAAGACATCGCCAGGGCGGATATCGTTGTACTTGGACAGGATGAACTGCACGGATTTATCCAGCACCCCGACAAAGGCCGGAATGCCCGCACCACTTGAGGCGATACGCCCGTTTGCATCGGTGATCCCGGTCCCCATGTCAAGCACTTCGTAGATGATCGATGACATGGCCGTCTTGCGCATCGCCGCAAACATCTCGTCCGCCGTGGCTTGCAGCGCGTTTTGGATGATCTCGAGCGTGATCGGATCGTCTTGCATGTGTCAACCCCCCAGTTCGATATGGATGTTGCGGTAGGCATCGACGGATACCCGATTGCCCGGGTGGATCACCACGGTCGAACCGCTGTCCTCGACGATGGCCGGGCCACCGAAGACCATGCCGGGCACAAGCCCGTTGCCGTCAAGGATCGCGGCCTCATGGGTGCCTTCCAGTGCATAATCCACCACGCGCGTGCCCTTGCGAGCACCGTCCGCATCTGCCGGGCCAAGGTCGGCGGGCGTCATTTGCAGCTTGCCCACCTCGGCCCGGGCGACCATGTGAATGCCGACCATCTCGACCGGCGCATCAAGGCGGTAGGTATACTCCTTTTCATAAAGTGCATGGAATTCCTCGGTGATCGCATCAAGAGCGGCGTCGGTCATGGTGCCTGCCATCGGTACCTCCGTGGTATGTTCCTGATTTTGATATCGGAACCTGCCGTAGCGCAGGAAATTGATCCTGTCATCCTCCACGCCCTCGGCCTTAAACGTCGCGCGAGCCTCGGCTTCGGTTCGGGCAAAAACCTCCTCGATGCGGGCACCGGCACCGGTGTCGATGTCCATCAGACGTGTGGCGAAATAGTCACGCCTGAGGTCACTCATCATCATGCCCCAAGCGGAAAAGACACTGGCCGCAGCGGGCACGATCACTTTCCTGATCTGCAATTCCTGCGCCAAAGCTACGGCGTGCATCCCACCACCACCACCAAAGGCCAATAGGGTGAAATCACGCGTGTCATGGCCGCGGTTGAGGCTGACGAGTTTCAAAGCGTTGACCATGTTGTCATTGGCGATGCGCACGATGCCGCGCGCGGCCTCATCAACCGGGACACGCAGCTTGGCGGCCAAAGCATTCAGCGCGGCTTCTGTGGCGGCCATATCCGCCTTGATCGCGCCGCCGCAGAAATACTCCCGGTTGATCCGGCCAAGCCAGAGGTTGGCATCCGTCGTTGTCGCCTCTGTCCCGCCTTTGCCATAGGCCGCCGGGCCCGGCAGCGCGCCTGCCGATTGCGGTCCCACATGCAACTTGCCAAAGTCATTGACCCGCGCGATCGAGCCGCCCCCATTGCCGATCTCGACCAGGTCGACGACCGGCACCATGATCGGGTAGCCTGCCGATTTGCGGCTGCGCTCGATCCAGTAATCGGTCATGATCTTGACCTCGCCCCCCTCGATAAGCGAACATTTGGCGGTCGTCCCACCAATGTCGAGTGCCAGGAGATTTGGCTCATCGATCAGTTTGCCAAGTTCTGCCGCGCCCCAGAAGCCCGAGGCGGGTCCGCTCTCGACCATGGTGATGGGAATGGCCGAGGTTGCCTCAAGGCTGTCGATGCCGCAATTGGATTGCATGATGTAGGGCGATTTCGGCAAACCGAGCGATTTCAAGCCGCTGTCGAGTCGGCTCAGATAGCGAGCGGCAACCGGCTGCACATAGGCCGACAAGACAGTGGTGTTCGTGCGTTCATATTCGCGCCACTCCCGGGTGATTTGATGTGAAGCCACAGCCGAGACCTCGGGCCAAAGTCGGACCACCTCGGCCAGCACGGCCTGTTCGTGGGCCGGGTTGGCATATCCGTGCAACAGGCAGATGGCGATGGCCTTCACATCCTCGGCGCGGAACGCATCAAGGATTGCAGGCAGACCCGACAGATCCAGCGGCGCACGTTCCGCCCCGTGATAGGTCATCCGCCCAGGCACCTCGGTCCGCAGATGGCGCGGTACGAAAGGGACGGGTTTCCAAAAGTTCAGGTTGAAGAAATCGGGCCGGTTGCCGCGTGCGATTTCCAGAACATCCCGAAAGCCTTCCGTCGTGATCAGGCCCACCGACACGCCCTTGCGCTCAGTGAGCGCGTTGATCACCACCGTGGTCCCATGGGCCATGAAGTCAACGGAGGCCGGATCAATGTTGCCCTTTTCCAGAACGCTCAGAACGCCAACCTCAAAATTCGGCGGTGTGGTGTCGGATTTGGCGGTCGTGATTGTCAGACCGCCATCGGTGCCGACCTCAAAGGCGACAAGATCGGTGAAGGTGCCGCCCACATCAGTGGCGACACGGCGCATCGTTTTGCTCATGTTGGTGACCCTGTTGCCCGGGCGGTCAGCAAAAAGGCCACAGCACCGGGGAGTTTGAAGTCATTCGCCGCACGCACCCTGTCTGCCGTGAAATGCCCGGCAACACTCAGGAAATTCAGTGTTCCGACAACGTGACCTCCAACGACAATGGGCAGGTTCAGACAGCTTGCCAGCCCCAGCGATTGGATCTTTTCCCGGTCCCGAAACACCGTGGCCAGATCCTTGATCGAATTGCCCATATGGGTTTCGTGTCGCACCAGAACCGTTTCGGTCCAGGCATTCGGAAGGATGGGTTTTGCGCCACCAACCGGATATGGTCCGGGATCATCCGAATAAATCCTCTGTGCAACGCCTCGCGCCTGATCAAACGCCATCAAGGTGAACTGTTTGAGATCAGGCAGGTCGTAAGCCAATTGGCGCAGTGCCATGAAGGTGGGTTCCGTGGGGTCGGGTGCGGCCAGAGCATTCGCCATCGTGTTCACCATCCTCGTCTCCTTCGCGGATCCCGTCAAACAGCGAAATTGTGTTGATGCGCAGCACGGTGACGCGGTTGTCGGCTTCGTTCATGATGGAATGACGGTGAACCGTTCAAGTGGATCGACTCTCCCATTCCGAGCGTGGTGCAGGCACTGTCAATCTTTATCGCCCGGGTTTCGTCAATCACGTCGCAGAGGTCTTCGCCATCGCGGCTCATGTCCTCAACCTGGGTGTGGGCTGAAGAAAGCACCAGCAACAAGTTCACCATATTGTCGGGAAAGGCTGTCGACATTCGCTTGAGCACGAAACCCCTACCGGGCGAAGTCTGGACGTCCCGCATCCTGGCGCGTCTGGTTTGATCCGGCTTTGGGCGTGGGTCGCAAACCCCGGGAATGTGGGCGTCCAGAGCCTCGGCCTCAGTCGTGAGCGAGGCGAGCGGCTGTGGGGTGATGTTGTGTCCGACCTGGTTGACAAAGCCCGTGGTGACCTCCGGCGTTTTCACAGCGGCTTCCAGCGCCTGCTTCAATTCCTTGCGGCACCTGCGCAGTTTGCTTCCAAGGGCAGCTGGGTGCAGTGACAAAGCGGCGGCTGCGGTCCTTGGCATGGCCGAAGAGTGTTGACAAATACCAAGCATTGTCAAGACGATTGTAGTCATACAAAAACCTTTCGGGCCGTAAACCGTCCTGTCATCTCGTATGTACGCCTGAGATGGGAGACATAGGGAGACAATCCATGCGCACCAGTCGAGTTATCACCGCGATAGAGGCTCATGCCGAGGGCGAAGGGGGCCGCGTGATCACCGCCGGTTTGCCGCGGCTAAAGGGCGCTTCGGTCAAGGACAAAATGCTGTATATGCAAGCGCACCACGATGATGTCCGCACCTTGATGCTGCAGGAACCCCGTGGCAACCCGGCGTTGTGCTGCAATGCAATCGTACCGTCCAGCCATCCAGAGGCGGATGCCGGTTTCATTATCATGGAACAAGCCGAGTACCCGCCGATGTCGGGAAGCAACACGATCTGTGTCGCGACCGTTCTGCTTGAAACCGGAGTGATCGCGATGCAGGAACCCGTCACGCATCTGACGCTCGAAACCCCGGCCGGACTGATCCAGATCAAGGCGACATGCAAGGATGGCAAGGTCGAACGTGTCGAGTTTCTGAACGTTCCAGCCTTTGCGATGCATCTGGATATCGAGTTGGATGTGCCCGATTATGGCAAGATCATTGCCGATATTGCCTGGGGCGGCATGTTCTATGTCATCGCCGATGCGGCGCAGTTTGGCCTAGCCCTGACTGCCCGGGAAGGTGCGCAGATCGTGCGCGCTTGCGAGGCAATGCGGGCAGCCGGCGCCGAACAATTTCCCGTCACGCATCCTGAGATTGCGGAATTTGCAGGCCCCACGATCTCGCAGCTGACCGCAGCACCGGACGGGGAAGGGCATGACGGGATCAGTGCCGCTTGCGTGTCCGGTGGAGCGTTTGTTCCGGGTGGCATCACGGGTGCGCTGGATCGGTCGCCCTGCGGAACGGGCACCTGTGCCAAGATGGCTGTGCTGCATGCCAAGGGGCAGATTGGACAGGGTCAGGACTACATTAACGCGGGCCCCCTGCGGACGACGTTTACCGGTCGTATTGAGGGCAGCGCGAAGGTTGGCCCCTATGACGCGATTGTACCCAGCCTTTCGGGCCGGGGTTGGATCACCGGCATGAGCCAACATCTGCTTGATCCGTCTGACCCCTTCCAGAGGGGCTTTATGGTTGGAGATATCTGGGCGTGAGGCCGATTGCGTTCCATCAAGGTGTCGCGAAAACCGCGGCAGACACGATCGAGCGATGCCGCCCCCCACAGTGTCACCGGTGCAGGATCATGCCAAGCTTGACGGAACATGGCCCAATGGATCTCCTTTTCGCAGGAAACGACCGAACTCCGGACAGGCAACGGGAGGCTGTGCAGGACCGACATCAAAACACAAATCCGGTTTCCGGTCATACCGTTTGCCGGGCCGCGCTGTGTACGATGTCTGCAAGCCTCGCAAATTCACCACGGTCCCCGGCATCAACGTGCAGGGTTGAGTGCCCCGGGGTGCGCCCTGGCGCCAGTTCCAGTCGGATATCGGATACAGTCTCTGCACCATCACCGATCCACCGCACCTGGAAACTTGTGAAGCGCAATGGTGGATTGCACCAAATCGAGGACGCCCCGCGCATCTGCCGGAGACTCGGATATGATGTCGACATCGTCCCGTAAGTCATGCTCGGTCTGGACAAGGACGACTTCAGCGTTCAGGCAGGCTCCCCCGCATCATGCCACCAACAGAGTCCAGATGCGCGTGGGTGATCACCAGGGTCGTGACATCGTCCGGGGTCTCATGCCAACTGTGACCAGAGAGTGTCCGATGTCACCCGACCCCGGGCCGATAACGCATCCAGGGCGTCGGTGCCAATGCCCACCATCACCGCATGATCCTCGGACCGAACAGAACGCCAGGACCGGAAACGGTGCCGCACCATTGGCGAGACCCATCCCGCCAGTGGACAATGCGGCGGTCACAGTGTTCCGATTCCTGTTCGGGAGGTTTCTGGCGGCAACTGTGTGATGCCGTAGCGCCGACATGCGATGCTGCCGATCTTTGCATTCTCCGACAGTCGTGCGCGGCAGTTTGTGGCCCGGGATCTGGGCAACTGCAAACGTGTTCCAACCGGGAAGTGTTTCCAGACTGTCCGCACCAACGGCTGCGTATGGTTATGGCGCCACCTCTTTCATGGACTCAGTTGAGGAACTGACCCAGATCACCCGTGTGTCGACCTTCGCCGCAACCAGTGCGTGTCCCATTGTGCTGTCGAAATACACGCAATCACCAGCGACCAGCCGGGTGGGTTCGTAGAGGTCGGTATGCAATTCCACCTCTCCGTCAAGCACATAGAAGAATTCTTCACCGTCATGTTGCGACAAGGCTGCAAATGCTTCGATCGTGTCGGCTTTCAGTGTTGCCAGTAGCGGTGTGAACTTCTTGTTCCTGATTTCGGTACACAGAAAATTGTAGTCGTAGACTTCTGTTGTGTGCACCGTGCCTTGCCCGGCGCGGCAGATGGAGCGACGACCGATGGTCTGTGATGCCTGGATCGGCGCCAGCAATGTGCCAACGCCGACATCAAGCCCAGTTGCAAGCGCCACGAGAGTATCGAAAGTTGGAGAAATTTGACGGTTCTCGATCTTCGAGAGTGTCGAGATTGACAGTCCGCTCGCGCGAGACAGCTCATCAAGACTGAGATCGCGCTCTTTTCGCAAGGTCCGTGCATTGTTGGCCAGCGTCTGGCTGGCCTGATCGGCATCCTGCACGGCACGACCCGGTGCGGTCGTTTTCCTATTTGCGATCATATGTGCTCTCAACCCGTTCCATGCCTTGTTGCGCATAGCAGTCCGGATTATCAAATTTCAAGTTGCAGAATAAAATCCCCCGCGCCATTTCGAGGCGGCCCCGGCCTCGTCACCTGCTGCGCGATCCGGCAATTGCTCCGTCTCCCCCTGCTGTCCAGCACCGCAAGCCGGCCCAGCCGCACGAGCGTCAGGATCGCATCAAGATACGCAAGGATGGTGCGGCTCCCATTCGGGGCATCGTCTTCCAAGCGGCGGGCGAGGTTGCAGAGCCGCCTCTCCACCTGCGCGGGATCGTCCAGGGTCCAGACCAGCCGGAGGACCTTCGCCCGGCGCCCCAGAGAGGGCAAGGACTGGAATGATCAGTTGCTGGTGAGTTTCTGGTTGTAAAGGATGGCTCCCCTTGGAACATGGATGCTTATACGATGGTTTTAAGTCCAAACGGAGACCCATTGCAGGACTGGTGCAAGGACCCAACTCGCCACAAGTACGTTGCTGATTGTCCGCCATGATGCTGGAGATCGTCCTGCAGACTCTCCATCGGGATACGACGGCCTCAGGGTTCGGGCCGGGTTTGTCGAGGGGGCGGCGGAGACGATGCGGGCGAAAGGGGAGGGTTAGATGTAGCGATGGCCGTAGCCCAATTGCTCATTGGGATGGAAATGCGCTGCCTTCGAACTTATACTGGGGATTCAAGTTTCAAAAGGATATTTCCATGCCGATACGAAAAACGGTTGACGGACCGGACGGGCAGCAAGGCGCGACCGTCATGGATATTGTTTTGGCCAACGAGCCCATCACGTCTCTGAGATTGAAGGATGGAACCGAAATTCGGATCAAGTATTCAGCAACAGAAGTTTTGAAGTTGGACGACACAGACGAAGACGGCAAACCAATCTACAACTTTTCGGGCAATATGAATGTTCAAATCTATCCAGCGGGCGAAACGCAAGGATGAGAATGAGAAGTATTGCAATCTCCGCACCGGACTTCCGTTTTGATATTTCAAAGCAACAGGCCTCCTTTGAGAAGACAAAGAAGCGGATCAACTCGTTTCTGAATCTGCCCACAGGATGGCGCTATGGGGAAGGTGTTAAGTTCGAAGCCAGTACAGTCACGTTCGCCCTTTGCGTTCATGACATCTTTGCGCTCAACGAGGCAGAAGCGACGGGAGTCTTTCCATGCGTTGATGGGTCTGTCTTGGTGTCTGGATATTATGGCGAGCAGACGGTTGATGTGACTTGCCGCCCTGACGATCGACTTAATGTTGTGTTGGAAAATGAGGGTAATCTCGAGGTTGAGAAAGAAGGCCAAGATCTGGACGGTCTGAAAAAATTTCTGGGAGGATTGGAATGGCGACCAAGGAGTTGGTTCGATTACTCCACCCGGAAGAA
Organism: Paracoccaceae bacterium; assembly: GCA_965215545.1. GTDB lineage: Bacteria > Pseudomonadota > Alphaproteobacteria > Rhodobacterales > Rhodobacteraceae > MPNP01. The sequence continues at coordinate 771,770 of OZ244066.1, read as the reverse complement.
TTCTGCGAACACAAAAAAAGATTCAAGAGCATTGCCTTCAGTGAGTCTTCAGGGACAGGTGGGATTTCTGTCTTTGACCGAGACTGTGCCATTGCGCATAGTCAGCAAGAATGCCTGCATATTGAAAGGTTCTACAAGCAAACAGCCGGAACCCCTCCAGTCCTTTGGTATATCAAGTCGGACGCGCTCCCCGGCGAATGTCATCTCACGCGGGAGCCCTCCACAAGTGGGGATATATGCCACAGGAATGTTCGCTCTACAAAGACCAGGTCCAGCCTGAAAAAGAAGTCCCGGGACATGGTCCTTGATCTGGACTTGACGTTGTTGGAATATTGCGATGGGGACCCCTCAAACTCCTTGGACTCTCCAGAGATGAATGTGTTGAGAAGTTCCTGGGATTTCAGGAGGTATCCGAGCCATCCTTCTGACTCCCCGACTCCCTTGACTGCCCGTGTTCCCATTAGTCCGGATCGGGGTTATCTCACCGAAGATGCCTTTGGACTGAGCCAAACGGTCCACCCGTCATAAGCTCCACTACACATCCCATTCATCCCCATCTTGCCCTGCCCAAAAATCTGATTCTTGATCACTTTCTTTCTGCTTTCGGTGGCAAGGTCAGTCAGAAATTTTCTGAGAATCTTCAGGCAGCGATATAACAAGGGCCGTAAGCACTGGGAGGGGGATGTCCCATTCCCTGTTGAAACGCATCGGAATGGTGCTGCCGGTCATGGGGTCAATGCGGCGTCCTGGAGCGTGTCAAGGTGATGGCTTCGCCGGTGGCGGGCGCGGGCCTCCCTGAGGAGAGGACGCTGCTGTTCGGCAGTGCGACGCCAAAAGCCCTTCTGGGCCTCAAGCATGCCTGCTTGCGTCCACCGCAGCCCCATCCTGGCATGGCGCCAGCGTTTGACATTCCGACAGGTCGGCCGCCCGACACTGGGCCGTGCATCAATGCTGTTGGTGCTGGCGAGCGACGGACGCCGGTCCGCCGGCCGGCCCGGGGCTTCCGGAGAGCCGCCCGGACTGCGGCCGGCAAGGGGTCGGGCCGGCGGTCGATGCTGGTGCGGGCCCCATGGATGTGAAGGGAGGGGATCTGACAGCGCTGGATGGGAACGTCGGCCCCGAAGGTGCGCCGCAGGACGGCACTGAGGGCCTTGGCCCCATCGACGATGACGAGGCGGGGGGACGATGACGAGGCGGGGTGGGGCGGGATCAAGGCCCCGCTTGATGAGATCATCCCGGGGGCCGGCCCGGTGGCGGCGGTCTCGGTGGCCCCCGCGCTGCGACCGAGCGGGTGCTTGTGGCCTTCGACATCGATGCCCCCAGTCCTGATCAGCAACTGGCTCCGATCATCAGCCGCCCGTCATGCCGGTGCCGCCCGTCGATCGCGATGGCCACCCGATCCAGGTCAGACAGGTCCGCGCCCATCCATGCCTGGAACCGGGCCTCCGGGCGCGCCTTGTCGCGGCGGGACACCGTGGACGTCGCCAGCCCATGGCCAGGGCCGGACGGGAGCTGGGCCTCGGCGGGACGGACGACCCGACCCGACGTGCGGGTGGCCACCCCGCCCAGCATGGCATTGACCACACTGAGACCAAGGCGCGGGCGGTCCTGGAGGGCCGCCCAGCTCGGCAGCGTCATCGCCTCGCCACTGGCCCTCAGCGCACCCGGGGGCGCTCAGGGCCACCGTGCCGCCATGGCGGCACGACCCCGGGTCGGGGTCGTGCCCCGGGGGTCGCCCGGGCTTGTCAGCGTTGTGGCGGGTGCGCTCACCCGGGGGTCCGTGACATCCTCATCCAGCCTCGGGGCCAGGGCATCGATGCCGGCTGTCAGGCCGAACCGTTCAAAACTCTTGTGGATATCCTGCGGTGCCGGCCGCAAGGTCAGGCGATGGGCAGGATGGGGTGGCAGACGGGCTGGACGGTGTGGTAGATCGTGCCATGGTGTTGGTTCCTTTCAAATTACAGGTGATCCCGAGCCCCGAAAGCTCAGGTGGAAGCAACACCACCCTGATTTGAAAGTTTCAACAGACTTCGGGACAATCCCGCACACACCCCAAAGAAGGGGTGAGTAGATACTCATGCTGTAGATGACTGCGCACCGGGTCATGCGCATTGATCATGACCCTTGACCCGATACCGCAGGGTATGGTTGACTCCACACCTTGGGCCATGATGCGGTTGATGGATGGACAGAAGACAGACTGGGCATGAGGCCTGAAGGGGTTGGACCGATATGTGTATCGAACCGATTTGCATCGGATGCCCGGACTCCGGAACAGCTTGCCAGGCGAAAGACGCAGTCTCTGGACCGGATTGCGGACTTCGATCACGTGACATATCCTCTGCAAAGGGCCCTTCGTGATAGAAACAAGGCGCGGCACAGTGGACGCAGTGGAGAATCGCGGATGACTGCGGTGACGACAGGCTGCGCGCATTCGATTGCGGATCAGATGCAGCGTGCGCTTGATTTACCGAGCGGTGCACGGTTTTACCGGTGTGCCCTTCAGGTCAATCCGTTCGCCTATCTCGAGAGGCACAGCATATCGACTGCCTTCCGGTCCGAAGACGAATACAATTCTGCAATCGTTGAGACCTGCCTTGATACCGGAATCGAGGTCATAGCGGTTACGGATCACTACCGCGTCAAACATTCGGCCAGCCTTGTCCACGCAGCGCGCAGAGCGAATCTTCATGCGTTCAGCGGTTTTGAGGCCGTCACGAAAGACGGTGTCCATTTTCTGTGCCTGTTCGATCCTGACAAGGATGAACGCCTTGAGCGCTATATCGGGAATTGTGGTATCCACGAGACCAGTGAAGCGTCCCCGATTGGCAACAAGGATTCCGTTGAATTGCTCGAGGCTGCGAGGGAGTGGGGAGCGGTCTGTATCGCTGCCCATGCCGCGTCCACCGGCGGCCTGCTGAAAAAACTCTCAGGGAAAACGCGGATCAATGCCTGGAGACATCCCGACCTGCATGCCTGCGCACTGCCGGGGCCCGTGGACAATGCACCGGATGGGATCAAGTCGATCCTTCAGAACAGGGATGACCGGCACAGGCGTCAACGCCCTGTTGCCATACTGAATGCGTCGGATGTCAATGGTCCGGATGATCTCAAGAAGACCAGTGTATCATGCTGCATCAAGATGTCCTCCGTGTCCGTCGAGGCGTTCAGGCAGGCGTTTCTTGATCCGGATTCCCGCATTCGTCTGCACAGTGATCCGGAACCCGATCCTCATGCCGAGTTCCTTGCGATGGGTTGGGAAGGCGGTTTCCTCCACGATACTTTCGTGCACTTCAATGAAAACCTGAATGTGCTGGTCGGTGGGCGCGGTGCCGGAAAATCAACGATGATCGAGAGCATTCGCTATGTGCTCGGTCTCGATCCTCTGGGTGACGATGCACGAAAGATGCATCAGGGCATGATCAAACATGTCCTGCAACCCGGGACCAGGGTCTCGTTGCTGGTCCGATCACACAAGCCGTCCAGACGCTGCTACACGATCGAGAGAACGGTGCCCAATCCACCTGTTGTCAGGGATCATGCGGGAGACGTCCTCACCCTGTCACCGAGTGATGTGATGCCAGGTGTGGAAGTCTTCGGACAGCACGAGATATCCGAACTCACGAAAAGCCCGGTGAAGCGCACACGTCTGTTGGAGCGTTTCGTCGAACGAGACCCCACTCTTTCAGGGCGGAAATCACAGATTCAGGTTGAACTGGATCATTCGCGCCGTCGGATCGTTGATACCCATCGCGAACTTGAGCGTCTCGAGGAGCGCGTCGCGGCACTCCCGGGCCTTGAGGAGATGCAGATGCGATTCCAGCAGGCTGGCCTCGAAGAGCGGCTGAAGGAAAAGAGTCAACTCGTTCGTGAAGAGCGGCTGTTCGACATTCTGAACGAACGCATCAAGGCCTACAGTGACCTGAAAAACGAACTGATCGAGGAATTGCCTGTCGACACCGCACTGGTGTCCAGCAGGGCCCTCGAAGGTCTGCCGAACGCCGACACCTTGTCCGAAATCGAGGGAACTCTTGAAGAACTCGGCAGGAAACTGAACGCCCTCGCAGAACAGTTTGGTGCTGCCCTCACAGAGGCCTGTCGGGGGATTGCGCAGACCAGGTTGCGCTGGGGCGAGCGCAGGATTGCAATCGAAGAGAGATACGAAGACCTCCTCCGCGAACTTCAGAAATCGAGGATCGACGGCTCGGAATTCATTCAGTTGCGTGAGCAGATTGAGGAATTGCGTCCACTGAATGACAGAATGGAACGCCTCAGACGCGAACGTGACACGCACAAGGCACAGCGCATCAAGCTTCTGATCGAGTGGGAAGACCTCAAGGCATCCGAGTACAGACAAGTCAATGACGCAGCGAGGCATGTCTCCGGGAAGCTTCGTGACCGCGTCGATGTCAGTGTGACCATGGCCGGAAATCGTGAATCCCTTGAAGACCTCCTGCGTGAGGTGGTCGGGGGTCACCTTAAAACCGCGCTACGATGTCTGCATGATATCGACCAGTTATCCTTGCGGGACCTTGCGCAACGGTGCAGGGAGGGCAAGGAATCCCTCATTTCGCATTACGGACTCCCGTCCGGTGCGGCTGAGCGGATTGCGAAGGCTGATCGGGAACTGTTCATGCGTATCGAGGAACTGGAATTGCCCCCGACAACGGAAATCAAGCTCAACACGGCTCCCGATGGGGAGCCGGCCAACTGGCAAAGGCTCGAAACTCTCTCGACTGGCCAGAAGGCAACAGCCGCTTTGCTGCTTCTCTTGCTGGAGTCGAATTTGAATGCACCGCTGGTCGTCGATCAGCCCGAAGACGATCTTGACAACCGCTTCGTCACGGAGGGAGTGGTCCCGATCATGCGGAAGGAAAAGCACTGCCGCCAGTTCATCTTCTCGACACATAATGCCAACATCCCTGTCCTCGGCGATGCCGAATTGATCCTTGGCCTGACTGCAACAGGTGGGGTGAGTGGTCAGGCACGGATTGCTTCCGAACACATGGCCTCCATCGACTCCGGACCTGTCCGCGAATTGGTCGAGGAAATTCTCGAGGGAGGCAAGGATGCATTTGAGATGCGCCGCTCCAAATATGGGTTCTAGGCCATGACGACGCAGACCGAACTGCTGGAAATCATCAAGAATGGCGAGAATTCCGGCGTGGAATTCAAGAGGGACGATCTGCAACCGAAGGATCTCGCCAAGGAACTCGTCGCCTTGACAAACCTCCAGGGCGGTATGGTGCTGCTCGGTGTCGAGGATGATGGGTCCATCATGGGCCTGACCCGGGATAATCTCGAGGAATGGGTCGTCAATGTCTGCCGTGACAAGATCCGACCGCCGATCAATCCGTTTTTCGAAATGATCCATGACCTCGAGGATGGCAAGGACATGGCCATCATCCGCGTGACGCATGGGTATGCCGTACATGCACTCTGGCATAACAGCACCAACAGATACCTGATCCGTGTCGGCTCGCAAAGTCGGGACGCATCGCAGGAAGAGCTTGCGCGCCTGTTTCAGCAGAGAGGTCTGATGCGAACTGACCTCCGACCTGTATCAGGCACGACGTTCGCGGAGCTGGACCTGCGGCGCCTGCAGGACTATTTCGGCAACATCCGTGGTCAGGATGTCCCTGCCGGCGATGATGCGGATGCCTGGCGGACACTTCTTGTCAACACGGATATCATGACCCGGGACGGTGTCACCGTGGGCGGTTTGCTGTTATTCGGCACGAAACCAAAACGGTTTCTGCCGCAAGCAGGCATCGATGCCGTCGCCTATCCCGGAACCGAAATGGACTATGATATGCAGGAACGAATGACCCTGCATGGTCCCATGATTCCCTTGCTGAACCCACCCAGCGAGATCGTCGATAACGGCCTGGTCGAGCAGGCCCTGGCTTTCGTACAACGCAACACGGGCACGACCGTCATATCGCAAGGCGGGAGACGTCTGCAACGACCGATCTACCCCAGCGACGTCCTCCGCGAGGGCATCGTCAATGCCCTCATTCACCGTGATTACCAACTCACCAACACCGATATCAAACTGGCCGTCTACAGGGACCGCCTGGAAATCGTCTCGCCGGGACGGCTGCCCAACGGTGTCACACCAGAACGGATGCGAGCTGGAAACAGCTCGACACGAAATCATCTCCTGAAAAACGTGATGCTTCAGTACCGGTATCTCGAATATATGGGGATGGGGATCCCCCGGAAGATCATCAAGGGTATGAACGAACACAACGGCACCGATCCCGAACTGATCGAGCATGATGAGAGGTTCACCCTTCGACTGCTTGCCCAAGGCCCCAAAACCATCATGGATTGACCTGTCCCTGCAGACAGGACCCAACGCCGGACCTGAAGAGGCCATCATGGAGGGCATGCCAATGTCGGAAGGGAGTGCCTGCGTGGATCCCGGTGCCCACAAGGATCCGATTGTGGCCGCCATCACCCGGGCCCAAGGGCCGCAGGGCCACGAAAAGGCCATCCCGGAGGGTGTGATCCTCGTATGGCGGACTCGGAAATCTGCCAGTCCCTGATCATCGGTGATCTGCCAAGATCGCCTTCGCCCCCGATCCGCGTTGCGGCGCAACATCCACCCTGTTGCCCGCATGTTGCGCAGCCGCACCGATCCATGCCACCGTCCGGGTGGTCAATCCACCCGATCGGCCCGGCGAAGTCCCCGGGTTTGTGACCGGGAACCGGGTCGAGGGCTCCCCATCAGAACCCCTCCGCCTGTGGAGGACACAACAGGAGCCCTCCGATGACACATCGACACTCGCCACCACCCCTTGCCAGGACAAGAGAGGTCGTCACCACCCCAGGGGGAGACCCCCACCGACATGGCCGCCCGCCGCCAGCCCCCGATCCTGACGCCCTGGCACCGTGACCCGCAAGGCGGCAGCGACGGCCCGGCGGCCAGAGACGGATCGCACCCGTGCTCTGGCCACGGCGTTCGCGGCGGATCCCCCCCATGCGATCCCGACCCCGGGCCGCGAGCGCCCGCCGCGCTGCCGCAGGCCGGATGGCCGGCCTGATCCCCATCCATCGGCGACACTGGCGGCCATGCGAAGCTCTGGATGACTGCCCCCCGTCCATCGAGCATGAGGGGAAGAGCGATCGCCGTGCTCCCGCCTCGCGCGGGCCGACCGCGACGCTGTTCGGCACCGTCGCCAGGCTGGCGGGCAGGCCCGCGCGCGTGGGCGGACCTCGGGCAGCGGTTCGGCGGGCCGGGGCCGTCTGTGAGCAGCCTGATCCTCAGGGGGGTGATCAGACGGGGCCGGGGCTGTGGGCACGCGTCTGGATGCGCACGGGGACACGGCCCATGGGGACACGGAGGCACCCTCCGGCAAGCGATGGGGCGACCGGAGGCTGGACGCTATCCGTTCAGACGAGCCCCTGCATCCCGCGACGACAGCGCACCATGACGCCGCCGGCGGCGTCATGGTGCGGATGGGTGCCGCGACACGGGCGGGACAGGACCTTGCGCGGGGCTGGCGGCGGGGTGGCCGGGCGCGATGCCAACGGGTCGATCCGGCCCCAGCGGCCAGAGGCCCGCCGGCCCGCGACCGGCAGGACGGGCCGCCAGCGACCGATCAGTGCCCTGAAGAGATCACCCCTTGGGGTCTGGCACCGGGTGGGGCAGGCCAGGGCCGCGGGACGCCGCCTGACGCTGGTGGCCGTGGCCCCCTGGCAAGAGGGAGCGGGGTGCGAAGGACACCGGGTCCTTTCCTGCACAGGTCAGCCCGGGTTGCAGGCGCCCCGGACGGCTGGCATCGGGTCCAGCCTCCGGGGCGGCCGCTGCCTGCGGGGCGGGCAGCAAGTCGGGCCGGGACTGGGTTGCGACCCGGACGGCGAGACGGCCTGGGGAGACCCATGGGGCGGGCACGGGGATCGACGCCCGGCGCGACCGCCTCCGCCAGCCGACGGAGGGCCGCCCGGCCCATGACGCGATCCGGGCCGTCATCGGCCCACAATGGATCATGATCTCTCTCGGTCGCAACACCCGGGCCCGCAGGGGCGACAGGGCGGCACGGGATGCCAATGTCCCCATGGCGAGCGGGACCGTCGCGGCGGCCAACCCAACCCTTGTCGGGGTCCGCATGACGCGCCGGTCGGACACTTCGGGGGCCAGCTGGGGCCGCGCGGGCGGGACGGGTGTCCTGGCCTTCCTCAAGTCGGACCGGTTGGATGCGGCCTGGTCCCGGATGGCGGTCGCCATGGCGACCGCCCGGGACTGTCCGGTCCGTCAATGACAACGGGCTCCGCCTGGCACGCGTGGCCTGATGCGGCCGAAGCGGGTCAGGAGCCGGGGCACGTCGGGACATGTCGGTAAAAGTCAGCCATGGGAGAATCGCTCCCCATCCCGGACCGCGGTCTTGCCGGACCCTGCGGGCCTCGCTATGTTCGCGATTGACGCGATGGAGCTGCCAGGGGGCCGACAAGCGGCGCGGGTGGGCGAAGACGGGTCACCGAGTGCCGCACCTCAGAGTGGCAGTGGGGCCATTTATCATGGTGACAAGGATCCATCGGATACAGGGCCATGACCGGAGCGATGATCAGGCCGGAATTGACGGCGGTGACCCGGCGGATGTTGTGGACGCCGGGATGGAGGAGAAGGCCATGCATGACTACATCCTGGCGATTGATCAGGGCACGACATCCAGCCGGGCGGTTCTCTATGATGCCAACATCCGCCCTTGCGATCATGCCCAGGAGGAGTTCGCACAGCACTATCCGGCATCGGGCTGGGTTGAGCATCAGCCGGATGAAATCCTCCGATCGGTCCTGAATACCTGCGGTGCGGTTCAGGAGCGCCTCGCAGCGGGAGGACGGATCGCCGCCATCGGCATCACCAACCAGCGCGAGACAACGGTTGTCTGGGACCGGGAGACGGGTCGCCCCCTCCATCCGGCGATTGTCTGGCAGGATCGCCGGACTGCTGACCTGTGTGCGACGTTGCGGGCTCAAGGAGCGGAGAGGGATGTTGTCGGGAAGACAGGGCTTCTCCTGGATCCGTACTTTTCAGCCACCAAGATCGCCTGGATCCTGGACACTGTCGAAGGTGCCCGGGCGGCAGCCGAAGCCGGCAGGGTCCTCTTTGGCACCATCGACACCTATCTGGTCTGGAGGCTGACGGGCGGAGCCGCTCATGTCACCGACGCCACGAATGCCTCGCGCACCCTGTTGATGAATCTCGAGACGGGCGGTTGGGACGAGGACATGCTCCGGCTGTTCAATGTGCCTGCGGCCATGTTGCCGGAGATCCGGAACTCGGCTGATTCCTTTGGCGTGACGGCGAATGACGTGTTCGGGGCCGCCATTCCCATCGGGGGGATTGCCGGTGATCAGCATGCTGCCTGCATCGGTCAGGCCTGCCTGCGACCGGGGATGATCAAGTCGACCTATGGGACCGGGTGCTTCCTGATGATCAACACCGGCCCGGAGCGGGCCCACTCCAGCCAGCGCCTGCTTGCAACACTCGCCTATCAGATCAAGGGTGAGCGCACCTATGCACTGGAAGGCTCCATCTTCTCGACCGGGGCCACCGTCCAGTGGCTCCGCGATGGCCTCGGGATCATCGACGATGCCGCCGAATCCGGGATCCTGGCCTCCCGGGCCGATCCCGACCAGCAGGTCTATCTTGTCCCGGCCTTTACCGGGCTCGGGGCTCCGCACTGGGATCCGGACTGCCGTGGGGCTCTTTTCGGACTGACGCGCCAGACCGGACCGAATGAGGTGGCCCGGGCGGCCCTCGAGAGTGTGGCATTGCAGACCCATGACCTGATCGCGGCGGCCCGGGGTGATGTCGAGGATCTTGACGGGATCGTCCTGCGCGTCGATGGCGGCATGGCCGCCAGCGACTGGATGCTCCAGGCCCTGGCCGATGTCGCCGATGTGCCCGTCGACCGACCGGCGATCATTGAAACCACCGCTCTTGGCGCCGCCTCGCTGGCAGCCCTGCAGCTGGGCCTGATTGATGATCTGGATGCCCTGGCGGCGCGATGGCAGCAGGAGCGCCGTTTCGAGCCCCGCATGAATGCCATGCAGCGGGCACGATTGCTCAAGGGCTGGCAACGGGCTGTGGCCAGCACCCGGAGGGTGTGAGGCCTCCCGGCTCCGGATCGAGGCAGTCAGCGATCATCGATTGACACTTCTCCACAAGGAAACCGCTGGTCGTCATTCCGACTGTTTGGTGGTTTCGTCATCATCGTGTGGTGTGCACCCGGTGCAGCGATCCACGGGAGTCGGATATGGTCGGACGTCATTGGCTCTTGATCGTGGTGGTGTTCGTGGGCCTGCCGGCCCATGCGGACTGGACTGTTGCCATGACCAGCCCCCGCTGCAGCGAGGAGTCACGGCAACGGGTGGGCGGGATCGCCCGTGAGCAGATCGAACATGCAGTCCGACGGGCCGAGGCCTCGATCGCCCCTCCGGCACCTGTGGGGACCCTTGCCTGTCTCGGATCTCTCATGCAGCTCCCCCTTGGTACATTCGCCCCCAGCCAGGCCTGGACCCGGCTCTTTGGCAGCACCCTTGATCCGCTGCACGATGCCTCCGGCAATCTTCTGCGTCGGTTTTGTGCCGTTGCCGAGCGGGAATGGCGCAGGACCACATCACCACTGACGGGATTTGTGGCTGGCACCGGCACGCTGTTGCCAGGACTCCGTGCACAGGTCGCATCCGAACCGACTGCGGCACGTCCCGGGCAGCGACCGGCTGCCAGACCCGCCCAACAGGGTCAAGCCGGGCCGGCTGCAGTCGATGGCCGCCAGAGCGGGAAACAGGGGATCCGGGCCATCTGGCATGCCCTGACCGGTGATTGATGATGCGGTACCATCCCGGGGTCATCAAGGTGCTTTTCATCAGCGGATTGATGGGGATCCAGCCCCTGCCGGGCTGGTCCTTCCTTGCGACCGGCTGTCCCTGCGGGGTGGTGGCCGGCCAGCATTCCGAGACGCGGGCCCATGTGACACAGGAGACCACGACAGCGGCCCGGGAGATCATCGAGGGCCTGCGGGCCCAGACCCGTCAGTTGAGCGACTTTCTCGACCGCCAGGTCGAGGCTGCAAAACGCATCACGGATGCCAAGGCCCAGATCGAGACCCAACGGTTGCGTGAGGAGATCCGGGCCCGGGCCGAAAGTGGTGCCTTTGATCCGAATCCGGATTCCTGCCTGCAGTACGACATGCACAATGCCCGCACGGTACTGACGGTGCCGATGTCGGTGGATCAGCTGGTGGCACCGGTCGAGGACTGGACATCGGGCACGGCTGCTCCGGTCAGGACTGGTGGAACACGGATGGCCGCATGGCTGCGCAAGGAAAGGGCTCAGCTGGCGGACTTCGGGGGGCACGCGACCCCCACCACGGACTGGGGTGTCGCACTCGATGTCCCCTCATTGCCCACGTCATCCGCTGGGCTGGATCGGGTGCTCAGTCGCCTGATTGCCAACACGATCGATCCGTTGCCGCCGGCGGCGTTGACCGAGGATGAACTCCGGACGCCGGTCGGTCTCTCGCAGTCGGTGCTGCGGGATGCCCGGGCCGCCCGTCTGCAGGCCGCCCTGGCCCTGATCGAGCAGAGTCTCGAACTGCGGATCCCGACCACGGATGCCGGACCCTATCGGGTGGTGGCCGAGACGTCGGGATATGCCGAGGCCATCCCTGACCAGATCAGCGAGTTGCAGAAACTCGGGATCCGGGTCACCCACTATGCAGATCCGGGCATCGCCACGCTGGATCTGCGCCAGACCAAGACTGTGAACGCCCTCCTGCAGGACCTCATCGACATCACCGCCATCAATGCCCGGATCAATCTCGAACGCCTTGAACTGGCATCACGGCAGGCGATCGTCGAGGCGGCCCAGTTGGCAATCTTCACCGATGAACACACGGGCGAATGAGAGCGGCCCACCGCAGCCGGACCCGTGACCCGCGTTGCGAATCGGGATCCGGTCACGCCCGGTCCTGGCCAGGATCAGGGTGCGGGGTTGCTGGACCTGGTCCGCCATCCGGTTCTCTTTCGGCTTGTCCTGGTCCTGTGTCTGGCTGGCATGCTGTTGATGCCAGCCCTGTGGCTGATCTGGGTTCTGGTGATCCTTGTCTACCCCCCAGTGTTCTTTGCGGGACGGTACCGTCTGCCCTACCGCCTGCCGCTCCAGCACCGGGGGGCACGGCAATCAGGGGACGGCCTGCTCTATCTTGGCAATGAGGAGACCACCGGCGAACAGCTCTGGATCTCCAACAGCGACACCCGCCGCCATGCGCTGGTGCTGGGGACCACAGGATCCGGCAAGGCCCTGCCGGATGACACACCCGTCCTGACCGAGGCCGGATGGGCGCCAATTGCCGGTCTGTCGGTGGGTACGACCCTGATCCAGCCCACAGGACAGCGCACCCGTATCAGGGGCATCCATCCCCAGGGCCGGCTGCCGGGAGCCCGACTGACGCTCGCTGATGGACGCTCGGTGGTGTGTTCACGGGACCATCTCTGGCCCATCCGCCAATGCCAGGGGACAGGGCCGGCTGCCGTCCTCGACCAATCGGTCATGACCACATCCGACCTTGCCTTTCTCCTTGCCGTCAATCACCTCACTGATCCGGGGGATGCAGCCGGCGGCGGCCCCTGTCTGCCGCTAGTGGCGCCGATGCCGGGCCTTGCCGGCCTGCCGGCCCCTGATCTATCGATGGCCATGCGGATCGCGGCAGAGGGATTCCGGCCCGAGGACTGTCTCATCCCGCTTGCCGGCACTGCAGCCAATCGTCTGGCATGGTTCCTGCGCCTCCTCTCGGAGCGTCAGCGCCAGCATCCCATCGAGCTGACCGGCTGCCGGATTGATGTGCACGCCCGGGATATCGAGGATGCCAATGGCCTGCAGCAGATGGCCTGGTCGCTGGGCGGGACAGCCCTGCATCTCCTGACTGACGAAGCCCGGATCATCCGGATGGCGTTTCCTGGTCAGGAACGCCTGGCTCCAACAGTGGACCCCTGTGCACGGACGCTCCTTGCCCTCGGGAACCCGATCGTCAGCATCGAGGGCTGTGCCCGCATCGGGACCCCTGTCCAGACCGTGCCGATGACCTGCATCGAGGTCGAGGCACCGGACGGACTCTTTGTGATCGAGTCCTATCTTGCCACCCACAACACCGAGATGCTGTTCGGCATGGTGTCGCAGGCGCTGATGTGGTCCTCGGGATTCCTCTTCGTCGATGGCAAGGGCACGAACGAGTTTCACGCCCGGGTCTGGTCGCTGGCCAAGCGTTTTGGCCGCCAGGATGACTATCGCCTTCTCAACTTTACCGGCACGGGCCAGCCCGGTGGACGGGCGTCGGTGTTCTCTCCCATCCAGTCCAATACGCTGAATCCGTTCTCCCATGGCACATCGGATCAGCTGATGAACCTGATCGTGTCCCTCATGGGCGAGGCCGGGGTCGGTTCGGGCATGTGGCACCAGCGCGCCATGGCCCTCGTGACATCGGCTGTCAAGGCGCTCTGCGAGATGCGCGATGCCGGGGATGTGCTGCTCAATGCCCAGACCATCCGGGATTTCCTGCCGCTCGGCATCGGGGTCAGGAAGGATCTTCTCGGGGATCGGATCATCAACGATGTCCATGAGCTGCCCCGGGCCGTCTGGGACGAGATGCATGGCCGCGGTGGCATGATCGAACTCTATCTGCGGGCCCTCAATGACGAATTCTCGGACACGTCCCGGTCGGCCCTGAAGGGATTTTTCGACTCCCTGCCCGGCTTCGATCTGGCCCGGGCCCTCAACGGTGATCCCCAGATCGGCAAGGCCGCAGAACAGCATGGATTCCTGACCATGCAGCTGACCAAGCCGCTCGGTTCACTGGCCGATGATTTCGGTCATATCTTTGCCACGCCGATCGGGGATGTCGATATCGAGGATGTCGTCCTCAACCGCCGCATCCTGGTGGTCCTCCTGCCGGCCCTGCAAAAGGCCCCGGCCGAGATGCAGAACTGTGGCCGCATCGTGGTCGCCATGCTCAAGATGATGATGGGCAAGGCCGCCGGCACCCGCCTGGTCGGCACCAGACAGTCCGTTGTCGATGCCCGCTCGACCCAGTCTGCCTCACCGTTCATCATCGTGTTCGACGAGGCCGGTTACTACATGGTCAAGGGCATCGACATCATGATGGCCCAGGCCCGTTCACTGGGTTTCATGATGGTGATTGCCGGTCAGGACATGGCTGCCATGCAGTCCCTCTCTCCCCAGATTGCCGAGACCGTGGCCGCCAATGCCCGCCTCACGGCCGCCGGGGCCACCGAGGATGCCCAGCGCACCTGGCAGTTCCTGCAGCGCAAGTTCGCCCGCATGCGGATCCCCCTGGCCTCCGGCCGCGATCTCAAACCCGGCCTCCTCGGCCCACGCCTTGTCGAACGGCCCGGGGTCAACTATGTCGAACAGGATCGCATCCGGATCGATGACCTGCAGAAACTCGCGCCCGGTGAATTCTACTTTCTGATGGAATCCCGCCTCGTCAAGGCCCGGACCTTCCATGTCGGCACCTTCTGGGCGCCCGAGATCTCGATCAACAAGTTCCTGCCCGTCCGGGGGCCCCGCGATCGTGCCCCCGGCCTTGACCAGACGGACGCCATCGCCTTCACCGACAGTCTTGTCCAACTGGCCACACTCTTCAAGGATCTTGCGACTCTCCATGCCATCCTTGCCTCCTGCCCCTTCGACCCCCACGACACCTACGGTGCTGTTCTTGCCCTCGCCGCTGACATGCGCACCCGCCAACCCGTCCCTGGTGCCACCATGTCCCCCTTCCACGCTGACATGGCCGCCATCCTGACCATCGCGGGCCCTAACGAGGATCTGGACCACGTCTCCGTCTGATCACGAGGACATCCACCGTCCCGCGCCCGGTCAGAATCATCATGTGGGGCCAACAACGACTCCACCGCATCCGGCCCTGCGCACGCGACCCTTGCACTTCAGAGTGGCACGGAGGCGTCAATGCCCAAGATCGCCCGCGCCGACATGCAGGAGGGCCTGCGAGAGGAGAATCTCGAGTTGAATCTGTCCTGACGGACCACAGAAAGAAACAATCGATCAGTAGGATGGAACAATGAACGTATCCAATATCAAATTCATGACATTAAAATGATAAACACCGCGTGCCATGCCCACGGCCATCTGCAGTCGGGGTCCGGGCGCGGAATGCCAGGGCCTTCTGCCTTGTTGGAACACGAAAAATCCCGTGATATCAAAAGATTGAATGAATTATTTTTATTTGTATCAATATGTTGATATTAAGACCCGTTGACAATTATCGTGCCGCCACCACGCCCGCCATCAGGTAAATCCCGGCTGCGAAGCTTGCGCGGGTCTTGTCGTCTCGCGTGGCGAGACTTTGGACCTCCTTGATTTTCGCAAAGACATTCTCAATTCGGTGTCGCTCCTTGTCGGCGTCGCGGTCAAAGTCCCGTGGCGTGCTTCGGTTCGACCGCGGCGGGATCACCGCCGTCATCTCGCGTTCTGCCAATGTGTCCAGCACCCCATCCGCGTCAAAGGCCTTGTCGCCAATCAACGTCTCACAGGTGAGGTCGTCCAGGAGTTCAGGTCCAGCCTTGAGATCGTGGGTCTGACCCGGCAGAACCCCACACCGGATCCGATGTCCGACAGCATCGGTGAGAGCCACGACCTTGCGGGTCAATCCCCCTTTCGAGCGACCCATTCCTTCCGATTCCGATCCCCCTTTTGGGCCCCGGAGGCCCATCGGTGCGCGGGCCTGATCGGGCCATCCACAGACACCATCGACAGATCCAGATCACCGGATAACTCATTGAAAATACGTTCACAAAGATTCGCGGGGGTCCAACGCCGGAACCGCTTGAAGACACGGGTCCACCGCCCAAAATGCGGCGGGAGATCACGCCAGGGTGTGCCCGTGCGAAACCGCCAGAGAACTCCTTCCAGACAAAGACGATTGTCCACCGCCGTGCACCCCGGGTCGGTCACCTTGCCCGGACACAGCGGTGCCACCCGCGCCCACATCTCATCCGTCAAAACTGTGCGATCTGCATTCATCTTGTCACCCACCTCGTCTGCTCGTGCCGCCTTTTTCGGCGTGCAATGCCGACACAAAGACACGATAAGTGCTCAAGACGCAAGGCAATTGTCAACGGGCCTTAGTCCCCAATGCTTGAGATCGCCCGCGCCGACATGCAGAAGAGCCTGCGACAGGACAATCCCTGGTGGGTTGCCGGGCATCGGTATGGGGCTGGAATCAGATTGCAACGGGCCCAGTTCTCCCCGTTTGCCGCGCTCACCTGCAACTGGAATCTCAAACGTTCGGTCATTGTCATGGGGCCGCGCCGTGTCGGCAAGACAGTGATGCTCTACCAACTCATCGAGCGCATGATCCGGAAGGGCTTCGATGGCAAACGTATCCTGTACCTGTCGGTCGATACACCGTTGTACAGCGATATGCCGTTGCAAGGCATACTGGAACTGTTCGAGGCAGAAACAGGTCATGATCCCGATGCACGCCGTGTTGTGATCTTTGACGAAATCCAGCATTTCAGGGAATGGGAAATCCACCTCAAGGTGCTGACAGACAGATACCCGAACACGCGATTTGTTGCTTCCGGGTCCGCAGCGGCAGCACTGAAGTTGAAGAGTCATGAATCCGGTGCCGGACGCTTTACCGAGTTCTTGTTGCCGCCCCTGACATTTGCCGAGTTCCTGGCCCTCAGAGGGCATGAAGAGACGTTGATTCATTGCAACATGGCATCGGATCCTGTTCAGTTCTCGACTCCGGATATCCAGCGGCTCAATGGAGAATTCATCGACTACCTGAACTTTGGAGGTTATCCGGAAGCCGTCGTCAATGTGGATATCCAGTCCAATGTGCACAGGTTCCTCGGCCGGGACATCATCGACAAGGTCCTGTTGCGCGATTTGCCGAGTCTCTACGGAATTCAGGATGTCCAGGAACTGAATCGTCTGTTTGCCAGACTCGCCTATCATACCGGTTGCGAGATCAGTCTTGAGGGCCTGGCCCAAAGCTCGGGTCTTGCCAAGAACACGATCATGAAATACCTGGAATACCTGGAAGCCGCTTTCCTCATTGCCCGCGTCAGGCGTGTTGATGAGACCGGCAAGCCGTTCCGTCGCATGCGCAATTTCAAGGTGTATCTGACCAATCCGGCGATGCGAAGCGCGCTGTTTGCCCCGATCGAGGATGGTGATGAGGCCCTCGGAGCACTGGCCGAAACTGCGGCATTTTCCCAGTGGTTCGGCTCTGATCGGGTCGACACGATCCATTATGCCCGATGGAAGCAGGGTCGCACACACCATGAGGTGGATTTTGTGCGCGTTGATCCCCTGAATCTGCAGCCCCGCTCGGCGACCGAGATCAAGTGGTCGGATCACCATTCTGCCGGCAAGGCGGGAGGCCTCCAGGGCCTTGTCCACTTCGCCAGGCACAACAGATCCCACACGCTCACATTGGGTGCAACGAGCAAGACACTCAGTCATGACACCGTGCTTGATGGGGTGAAAATCTGGCGCCGCCCCTGCGCCCTGTTCTGCTACCATGTGGGCAAGACCCTTGCCTCCGGAGAGGGCTCCCAGACCTGACTGGCAACAAGACTTGCATATTGTTGTCAGATATATCGCTGTCATCGGCCTGGCAGTCCCCGGACGCTGCTGTTCCCATGTCCGCAAATGGGCGGTCCGGATCTGCCCACCGTGATCGGGTCTCCGGTCCGGACGGTCTGGCGCCGGACCCGGGTGGTCCGATGTTCGCGGGGGTGGGCGCCGGGATTGTAGTACTGGCGATAGTGGGAGGGGTGCCGGGCATGGATGACGGGCCCCCGCAGGGCAGTCAGGATGTGGCGATGGAGTCGGCCGGGTCGGATGCCCCGGGCTTCGAGGCCGACAAAGAGAATGCCGGTGGCAATGAGCACAATGACGGTCCAGAGGCGGACATGGAGGATGGCCAGGACCACGAAGGGAAAGATGCGGGCATCGACGAAGAAGAACCGGGGTTCGCGTTGGGTCTCGCGCCAGACATTCACCTCCTCAGTCATCGGCGATGTCTCGGGTCCTCACCCGGGGCTGATGAGATCGGTCCGTCGCCCATGCATCGACCGGGGATCCGGCTGGTGTGATCCCGGCCTGATGCCCCCGTGTTGGTCGGGCCCTGGCGGGGCTGGCACACACGCCGGTGGCGATTGATGATGGCTGGCCAGGACCACGGATCATGGGTTTCGAGTTGTTGACGGAGTGTTGCATCGAAGACGACGCACTCCCGGACCGCCCGGCGCCGCGTCTGGCCCTCGGGCATGATCAGGGACTGGGTCAGGGCCAGACGGAGAACACTGGCGAGGTCGAAGGCATGGCGGTGGTAGTCGCTGCGTGGCACCCCATGCAGGAGTCGGGCAAGGCACTCACCCGGCGAGTTGGCATGGGTTGTGGTGTAGACGAGATGACCCGTGAGGGCGGCGTTGAGAGCCGCCGTGATGGTTTCGGCATCCCGGGCCTCACCGATGATGATGATGTCGGGATTGCGGCGCAGGGCCGACCGGACCCCTGTGGCATAGTCGCCGAGATGCTTGCCGATTTCCGATTGCCCGATCAGCGTCGCAGCACCGGTCACGGGCCGCTTGAGATCCCGATAGGTGTATTCGATCGGTGACTGGAGATCGATGATCTTGCGGCCCGTCGTGGCCTGTTCAAAGTGGTGCCGGACCAGGGCTGCCAGCGTGGTCGATTTGCCGCATCCTGTCGGCCCGGCCACCACGACGAGGCCATCACGTGGCGTCATGGCCGCCACCAGCTCATCCGGAAGATCGATGGCAGCCGGTGTCGGCGTGGCATGGGGCAGGCAGCGTATCGAGATCTCGAGACCGTGGCCGCCGGCCGCCTCGATGCCGGTGGCATTGATGCGAAAGCGGAGACGTTGGCGATCGTCCCGCAGGATCTCATAGGCAAAGTCGAGGGATTTCCTGGCGCGGATCTCCACGATCCCATTGGCCGCCTGATAGAGTTCCACCAGGGCCGCTTCCATGTCCACGGGCTGCCAGCGGCGCCGCTCCAGCCGATGGAGACGGCCCTCCACATGCAGTCGCAGCGGCTCGTCGGTCTGCAGGGTGATGTCCGATGCCCCCACGTCGAATGCAGCGGCCAGGATGGCCCGCACCGACGGTCCTGCCATCGGCCCGCCGGTCAACAGGGAAGCGGGATGCAGCACAGCCCCGTCCCTTGCGTCCAGGCGGATCTGTGCCATGGCCGCGCTCAGTCCTCACCGCTCCGGAATCCGGGCACGCGTTCCACCTGCACCACACGATCCCCGATCCGCATGGTCTTGCCGAGAATCGTCGTGCCGAAGGCGATCTCCGTGAGATACATGCGGGTCATGGTGCCGGCCGCCACCAGACGCCGGTATTCAAGCATGCCCTGATAGTCATCCACCAGGCGTTGCAGGCGGGTGGCAAATTCGTCCCTCGCCAGTTGCCGTCCGGCCGACCAGCCATCGTTGAACCATTGCCTGTAGTGTTCGGCTTCGGCTGCAGTGCGTGGCAGCAGTCCCGGCTGGGGTCGAACCGGTGTCTCGACGGGCATGACCAGGTAGTCAAGTGCCGAGGGGACAGCAATGGCCAGCGTGCCGGGTCTGGCCAGGGTGAGATTGACATCAGACAGCGCCAGTTGCCCCGCCTCGGCGGCGAGTTGCTGATTGTCGTGCGACCGGACGATGACGGGCGGGATGACCACACCCCGCTGGTCGGGCAGGCGGGCGACGACCCGGTTGAAATCAAACAGCCGCGTGGCCTCGGCGGCATGCATGGCCACATGTTCATTGATCTCCCAGGCCCGGCGCTGGTAGCCATGCTGGCTGCCATAGGCCGTGGCCGCTGTCCGCAATGCCTTCCGGCGCAAGGCACCCAGCGTCTCCCCCGAGCCATGCCGGGCACGCCGGAAGGTCACCGCATCCGGGCTGGCAGGGGGTTCCGCTGTGGAATTCAGCACCGGGTCCTGGCCGATCACGTGCGGCGCATAGACCACCGGGGCCGGTGGTCCCTGACTGCAACCGCTGGCAAGACCGATGACCAGACACACCACACCGCGCATTGCATGGCCGCCCCCTGCCGCCTTCACGACCGGATCAGGAGGTGGGAGCGGGGGTCCAGCACCACAGGCCTCATTCCTGTCCCCCTGCATAGGTGATGCGAATGCGCCGGGCCCCATGATCAACATCGATGCTGGCAGCATCACCAGCCGCCGCCGTGGCCAGGGACGCCAGACGGTCAAGTTCGATCCGATCGCTCTTGAGACCCACCAGCACCGGCGTTGCCGGTGGCGCGGGGTCGCTGACGACACCATAGTCAAAATATCCGCCCGCCAGTTCCATCAAGCCAAGAAGGGGTCCGGTCCAATCGATACTGACCCCGGTTCCCCGATCATGGTCATCACGGGCCGGCGCCACGGCCTCTTCGTCCCCGAGCACCCGGTAGATTCCAGCGTCCGGTGGGTCCACCGGGACGGCTGCGGCCTGCAGCATGGCGTCAGCCAGAAGATAGGCAATCGGATCTTCGGGCGTTGGGTCAGGCTGTTGTGGTGTGCATCCGGCCACGAGCATGGCGATGGTGAGCAGGATGGCCTGCAGGGAGACTGTTCCGGCAACTCTGGTCATCCGTTGCCTCTAGCCCGGCTGCGTGAAACCCCCGCCGCCAGGTCGGCGCCAGGGGACAGGACTCATGTGGAGAAGATCGCGGATCGAGCCTGCAGGGGGCGACAGGAGGGGCGATCCCGGGTGGTCCAAGAGCGGACTCGCGGCGCCGCTTGCGGATGATTCCTGTGGTCCGGGCAGCTGGCATCAGGGACCGGGAGGCCCTCCGGAGTGGTCAATCTGTCCTCCGCCACCCGGTAAAACCGCGCCGGAATGTCACGGCATCAGGAGATCCCGGTGGCAAGACAGGCACCCGGTTGCGGTCCTGTCCCTGGTTGCCGCTCCGGGGTGGAATGTTCCACAAATTGCATATCATGTCATTATTTTTATTGAAGATAGTGTTTGTCGGTCAGGGGTCCGGAGTGCGGTCAACCGGCCTGCGGCCGGGGCAGGCGACATCCGGGACAATGGGGGTGGACTTATCCACATGGAATGAGCGGCGGGGTCTTGTCGTGACCGGGCTGTCCGTGAAGGATCGGTATCCTCGCCATCTGAATGCGTGCTGCGCAAGGAGGAGCCGGAATCATGAAGACCGGATCGACAGCGGCCCCGGTGGGTGCCGCACTGCCACCTCACCACAAGGGACGGATCGAGGACCTGTTTCGATCGCTTGATCGTCGCCATATGGCGACAGGCTGCCCGCGGAACTGTGATGCCCTTGTGGACCAGCTAGCCCTGCGGGCGGCCGTGACCGGGCGCGGGGCCCATCGGAAGGACCGCAAGGTCCTGCAGGCCGTGACCGCACGGATCCTGCGGTTTGGCCATGCGGCGCTGGACGTCGAGAGGGTCGCGGGTCCAGGGGAAGGCCTGCCGGTTGTCCTGGAACTGCCGCGATGGTTTCTGGCCCAGCCGCTTGCCACCATCGCTGGTCTTGACCATGCCCTGGCTGCCACCTCCCACAGGGCACTTCGTGTCCGGGGGCAGACGATGGTCGATACCCTCCGGGCGCATGCCGGCAATCAGTCTCTCATTGCGGATCCCAACGATTTTGTCATGATGCTGGCTGGTCTGGATGGCAGGACCCCCGCCACGAGCCGTGTGACGATCAAGCAGGCCTGGGAGCCGATCTCGCGCGCCTGCCTCGAGACGGTTCTTGCCCACCTGTCGCCGGGATCCGAAGACCAGGCATGGCTCAACCTCGTCCGGCATCAGGGTGCCAGCCCCGGATTGACACGTCTTTTTGCCCGAACCATCTGGTTGACCGGTATGCGGCCCCGCGAAGTGTTCAGCTGCCGTCTCGGCTGGAGTGATCCCGTATCCGGCACGCCCCCGGACCCGTCCGATTTCCCTGCCTTCGATCCGGTGGACCCGATGCGCTGCCTTGCCGAGGTTCGCCGGGACATCGCGGTGCATGCAGCGGAGCGGGTGGCTGTTCTGGCGATCCGGACAGCCAAGACACGCTGCGGTGCCCCGACACTCGACAATCGCCTGCGCTGTCTGCACCTTGCCGGCATCGATCCGGATGATCTCCTGCGGTTGTGGATGTCAGCCCAGTTCCGCACGCTGAATCTCACCCGAACCCGGATGGACTCCTGCAGAAGATACTGCACGGTCCGGCTTGGCCAGGCGTCCCGGATCGCCCTGCCGGACCGCGTTCACCGGATCAATCTGAAACTCCTGCGCCACGCGTTCATCGACACCTGCCGACGCACGTTGCCACTCCATGCGGTGGCGGCCCTGTCTGGCCATACCTCCATCAAGACAGCCCGACATTATGGTGGCAAGTCGGCGCGCCCCTCCCGTCACCGGGACAGGACGCGCTGGATGCCCCAGCCGGATCCAGTGGCGGGCCCGGCATGGTTCCGGCAGGCATGGGACAGGCGATCGGAACCGCAGCGGGCTCCCAAGCCGCCGGTTCCGGCTCCCGGGCCCGGCATGGTTCCGGCATGACCGGACCGCCATCGTGCCTCTCTCGCTGGCGGGCCGGTTGGATCATCGGGCTTGTCCTGACGATGGGTGCCGGTCCCGTGCCTCCGATCTCCGGCCAGACTGATTCAACCGCGATGTCCACGGTCTGGCCACCCTCGGGCACCCATGCCAGCCATGTCGAACTGGGCTGGCCGGGGTTGGCTGTCTACATCGAACACCTTGCCCAACTGACAGCAACGGAGGCCCTCGCCAGGGGTCTCCATGTCGAAGTTCCCGTGCACCAGGCATCGGTCCTGGCGGGCCTCAGGGGGTATGCCGGCCATGTTGCCCTCGTGCGCACTCCGCCGACCAACCATCTCGTCCGTCTCCATGGCGACCACTTGCTGATCGGGTGCGGGGCCTCGTCCCTCTGTCGACCGGGGGCGGGTGGGCAGCCGGAACGACGGGTGTTTCTGGAATTCCGGAACCTGTCCGTGACCCGCCAACCGGGTGCCGGGACCATGACCATCACCGCTGATGGGCTTTTCCATTCCGGGCCGTTGCAACACAAGCCCGATGGGGAGCAGCCCATGGATGGAGCCGATGACTCCCTGCCACCCATTGCCTTCAGGGTGTGGGTTCGGTCCGGGCCCGGCGGCACGCAAGCCACACTCAATCTTGAACCCGGCGAATCCCGGACCTGGACCGGTCCATTTGCCCGGATGGCAGAGTGGTTTCTTGGTCCTGATCGGGCCGATGAAGTTCTGGCCAGCGGTCTGCTGACCGGGGGCTGGCAGGCCGGCGACCTTTCAATCACCACAGGAGAATGGAGCGAATGATGCCAGGACACCGAAGGCATGAGCGAGAGGCGGCGCAGTCAGAATCCGCACGGCCACGGAACGGGGACAGCCAGCCAGCGAAGACAGGTCCCATACGCAAGGCCCTGGAGAGGGAGGGCAGGGGCATGCCGTGGCTCGGCAAGATGGCACTTCGCATCGAGGAATGGGCCGGCGGCCAGCGATTGATTGTCCACCAGAAAACGGCACTGGGCATGCTCCTGACGGCCAAGACGCTCATGCGATGGATCAACAGGATCATTGCCCGCTCGGCACCATCCATCAACCAGGTCGTCATGACAGCCGAACCGGTTCAGCTCGGTCGCAAACGCAATGGCACCATGAAAACCTACAGACCGGTGATCAAGTGGCGTGTCAACGCCACGGACCGCCGGGTCAAACGGGTGCCAGCGCATGTCACCCGCGACTTCCTGGAACATGCCTGGTCGGATCAGTATGCGCGCGGCGTTCTCGGCGAAACCAGCGATGAACAGAAGCAGTTGCTGAAGGACGTCTTTGACGCAGGCGCGATGCAGGAGCGGGCCATCGGACGCATGATCTGCCATCTGGCCAGGACGGACCTGGTTGTCTGCAAGAACGGGGTTCTCGATCTTGGCTGTCTGGATGAAGCCGAAAGCCGGGAGGGGATCCGGAATCAGTATCCGGGCTTCCTGACCCGCTATCAGGTTCTCGAGATCATGAAGGAACTGGGACTGCTCAAACTGCCCACCGACCGCCAGCGCCATGCCTACTGGCCGCGGATGGAAAGCCTTCCCAGCATGCCGGGTGATCAGGCTCTTGTGCTGCTCTGTTCCCTGACAGGCCACGACATCGAGACGATGAAGGGACCATCGCGCACGGCCGAGATCGCCTACTATCGGCACCTGATCATGTCGATTCTCTACCGGACGTCAAACAAGACCCTGCTGCAGGTTGCCGAGGCACTCGGTCGGACCGATCACACCACAGCCCGCAATGCCATCCTCAGGATCAACGCGTATTCCCGCCGATGGCCGGGCCATGCAGAGGTGGTCGATCACCTCTGTGACCTCATTGACAGTCTTGGTGTCTTTATGGTGAAGTGCCGTCAACTCAATGTCGACGAGGGATTCACCATCAACCGGACAGCTGACGGACGCGTCTTCATGATCATCCATGCCCTGGCCCACACGGCCGAATCCCCATCGGACCGGTCCGACCCACAGCACCGCGGAGACACGACAGCATGGTGTTGACGCTCGACCCGGCCCGCATCGAACCTCTGCTTGACTGGCATGAGCTCATCGAGGCCCTCAAAGCCGGCCATACCGGCATTCCCGCCCCCATCGGTGACGTGTTCCTGCACCACAATGCCGGAACCATGCTCACCCGTGTCGCCTGGGCCAAGGGTCTGGGGCGCCTCGCCAAGATCGCCAATGTCACGCCAAGCGATTCAGGTCGCCAGCGATCCATCAACGGCGCCGTGCTCCTCTTTGATGCCACCGAGGGCACCCCACAGGCACTCCTCGATTTCCACCTGGTCACCAAGTGGAAGACTGCCGCCGATTCCCTGCTCGCAGCCTCCCTGCTGGCCCGTCCCGACAGCGAACGGATCCTCATCGTCGGTGCCGGCACCGTGGCTCGTTCCCTCATCGAGGCCTATGCAGCCGTTTTCCCGAACGCCTCTCTCACCCTCTGGAACCGCACGCCGGCCAATGCCGGAGCCCTGGCCGATGCCATGGCCCATGTCGCCCCCCTGACCATCGCGACCGACCTCGAGGCTGCCGTGCGCACGGCCGACATCATCTCCACAGCAACACTCTCGACCACCCCCATCATTGATGGGGCCTGGCTGGCACCCGGCGCCCATCTCGACCTCATCGGTGCCTTCCATGCCGGGATGCGGGAAACCGATGATGTCGCCATGCAACGCAGTTCAGTCTTTGTCGACTCCCGGGCCACCACGCTTGAGCATATCGGTGAACTGATCGACCCCCTTGCCAACGGCACTCTCAAACCCTCGTCCATCCGGGCCGATTTCCACGACATTCCCACCGGCCGCTTCACCCGGCGCCATGCCAGCGAGATCACCCTCTTCAAGAATGGTGGCGGTGCCCATCTCGACCTCATCACTGCCCACTATATCCTCAACACCTGGCACGCCCATCATCGATCCCGCCCTCCGGACCCTCGATCACAGACATCCGACCAGAGGACCGGTTGACACCAGTGGATCCCTGTCGCCAAGCCGTCATCCCCACCCCCGCCTCGCATGTGCGGGTTTTCATCCAGTGCGACGATTCAATCGACCAACTCCATGGAGAGGCCTCCCGACCCGGCGGCCTTGACAAACCACAACGGTCAACCCGGACATCATGACACCATCATCGCCGCCGACTGAGGAGGATCCTGCCATGATGACCCTGGCGCCTGAGGTCAGGTGACCATCCCTCCGGAGTCGGCAGACACGGCCCGCCCACCGCCACCTGGATCCGTATCCATGCGTGCGCAGCGGCCACTGGGGCCTTGCCCTGGCCGCCGAGAGCCCTACGGAATCCGGCAATCAGGCCCCCCGTGAGCTCCGGTGTTGCGCGAACAGAACAGGGCAATGTGCCGCGCCATCACGCGGGACGCCTCCCGGTCAGTCAAACTCTGTCGGGGCCGAGGTGACAAACAAGCATCATTCGGATGCATCGACTTGCGGCAGCCGGTCCTCTGGATCCGGAGGGTGCCCGCCATCCCGAAACAGGATGCGCTGTGCCGCATCGGCCCGAGCACGCCGCTCGGCAAGAAAGCGTTCGCTACGAAGTGCTGCAAGCTTTTCGGCCACCGCGACGGTGATGAACCGGTTGGCGCTCGTTCCCCCTTCCCGACTCATTCCGCAGCCGTGTTCTCGAGAGATACCGGCAGTCTCAACGGATAGGAGGCGATCTGTTTCATGGCCCCGTCCCAGTCTCTGTTGAAATGCATCAGAGCGGTGCTGCCGGTTGTGATATCCATGCGGCTGCCCCAACCGGGTCAAGGTGACGTCTGTACCAGTGGTGCATGCGGGCCGCCCTGAGGAGAGGCAGCTGCCAGTTGGCATGGCAACGCTGGACACCCGTCTTTGCCTCGAGCCGGCTCGGACCCGTCTGCCATAACCCCATCGAGGCCTGGCACCAGCGTTGCACGGTCCCACAGGTCTGTCGCACGACACTGAGCATTGCTATCATGATGGTGGCGCGGGCCAGCCCAGCGTTTGGCTCGCATCGAGACCCTCGAGGATGACCACGACCCCGATCATTTGCAGCCTGTCCCGCCGGCCCGTCGATCGGGAGGGCCACCCGATCGTGGCCAGACAGGTCCGCGCCCAACCATGCCTGGACCCTGGCCGCCCGCCCGGCCAGGCCATCCCCTCGCCGTGCCGACCGGCAGTCCCCAGCGCCAGCGGCGGGTCATCCGTCTCACCACCGAGGCCTGGCCGGCCCACACGGGGCAGCCGGCTCGCACGGGCCGGTCACCCGGCCCCTGGCGGGTCTGGACCGACAGCTGTCACTTCGAGGCTGCCCGCACCGAGGCCGAGCAGGCCAGCGGCACCTGCACCGCGGGCTACACCGGCGCCACCACCCTCGAGCGCACCCGGCCCTATGTGGCCCGGGTCTATGCCCTGCCCATCGCCCAGGGCCAGCGCACCGGCATCCCCGAGGACCGCAAGCCCGGCAGCGAGGGCCCCTGGAGTGCCTGGACGACCATCGCGTCGGCCTGTACACCGATTCCCACCAGCACGGGCGACGATGGGAGCGACGATGATGACGGCAATTGGCCGAGCCCCAGCAATGGGTCGAGGCCGAGTGGGTCGGATTACCGATCAGCGGGGCCGGGTGGCTACAACAACAACTCGGGGAGCTATGTCGAGAACAATCCGACAACTGACCCATGAGACAGGCTGCCCCCTTGCAACCGCAGCCCTCGGTCACCAAATGAAGAGTCCATCGAAAGGACCCCGCCGATGATCCGATCCCTCCTGCTGACCCTCCTGCTGGTTCTGTCGCCTGCGACCGGATCGGCCACCCAGTTCTAGGCTGTGTACTTAAATATTGACAGATCTGTCTGGAGCTGCGAGAGGAGCCAAAAAACCATCAGGCAGGAGCAGACCCATGAGCGGACACCGCCACGACATGACCGATGCCGAGTGGGCGATCCTCCGCTCGGTGCTTCCCCAGAGACACCAGGGACCCCGCCGGATCCATGACCGAAGGGTCATGGATGGTATCTTCTTCGTGTTGCGCACCGGCATCCCCTGGCGGGATCTCCCCGAACGCTACGGTCCCTACTCGACCTGTTTCAATCGCTACAACCGCTGGAGCAGGAACGGCACCTGGGCCCGGATCATGCGGGCCCTGGCCGAGCGGACGGATGGTGATGGAGGCCCGGTCGGACCCGTGCGCCTGCGCATGCTGGACTCCTCCGTCGTGCGGGCCCACAAGCATGCTGCCGGGGCCCGCCGCGACGGCCCGCCGCCGCCGATCGGCCGGAGCCGTGGCGGTCGGACGACCAAGGTCCATCTCGCCCTCAGCGGGACGGACGCGGTGCAGGCCCTGGTCCTGACCCCGGGTCAGGCCTCGGACTGTGCCCAGGCCGAGGCGCTGCTTGCCGACCTTCAGCCGGGGACGACCGTCCTCGGTGACAAGGCCTATGATGCCAATGCTGTCGTCCGGTGCATCGAACGGGCGGGGGGCCAGGCGAACATTCCCTCCCGGTCCTGCCGCAAGATCCCCCGGCCCTTTGACCGCACCCTGTACAAGGGTCGCAATCGGATCGAGCGGTTCTTCGGCAGGATCAAGGAATTCCGTCGCGTTGCCTCGCGCTACGACAAGACCGCCCGCAATTTCCTCTCGGCAATCCAGCTGACGGTCAGTCGCTTCCTGCTGCGGGCTCTGGCGAAGCAATTAAATGGGTACACAGCCTAGCAGCCCACCACCATCCTGCCCACCATCGATGTGTTGACAAATCACGGCTGGACGCCGCTCTTCGCCGCCGCCGACCGGGGCATGGTCGAGGAGGCGCGGTTCTTCCTCGACCACGGCGCCGATCCCAACTGGCAGGTGCCGGCGACCTCCACGCTGAAGGACACGGGCGGATACGCGATGGTCGGCCGCACACCCCTCATCGTGGCTCTTCTCGTCAGCAGCCGGAAAAGTCGCCGACAGCTGGTCGAGCTGCTGCTGGCCTATGGCGCGGATCCCACCCTCCCGGATGCGTCTGGCGTCTCCCCCCTCAGCGCGGTCTCCGGCGAACGCATTCCCGGCATCCGCTATTCCCGCAATCACAAGAACCGTCAGCTCGAGGAGCTCATGCGGGCCTATATGGACGCCGACCCCGCGGCGCTCTCCGGCACGCCGACCGACCCCAAACCCGTCACCGTCTGTCTTGAGAAGGGCGACACCCGCTTCTCCGATCTGGCCCTGCGCCATCTCGGGGACCGGGACCGCTGGCCGGAGATTGTCCGGCTCAATGACCTCAAGGACGGCGAGTCCGTCACCGTGGGTGACTGTTTCCTCCTGCCGCCCCGGTGATGGGGCCGGACCCGGGAGTCTGGAGTCCGGTGCCACCCACCCCTTGCCAATCCCGGGTCGTGTCCCTATCCTGGACAGGAGATCTCTTGTTGAGCGACGGCTTGCCGAGAGACTGTCCCAGGGAGAGATGCCATGCACGCGCTGCTGCGCCGCCACCGCACCGCCATCCAGGACCTCTGTCGCCAGTACCGGGTCCAGACCCTCTCCGTGGTCGGCTCGGCCGCCCGGGGGTGGATTTCAACCCGTTCCGGAGCGATGTCGATTTCCTGGTGGAGTACATCCCGCCCATCCGTGAGGACTGGTTCGACCGTCACATGGGGCTGATCGTCGATCTCGAGGCCCTCCTTGAGCGGGAGGTGGACCTTCTCGAGAGGGCCAATCTGCGGAAACCGGATCTCATCGCCTCTCTCGAGGCCGATGCTGAGCCCCTCTATGCCGCCGACGTCGGCACCTGATCCCACCCAGCCCCTCCGCGATGTCGTGGCGCGGGCGCGGGAGATCGAGGCGTTGCTGGAGGATGTGACCGAAGAGGCATGGACCGCGGACCGCCAGCTGCGGGCCGCCATCGTCAACGCTCCAACAGTGATCGAATCGCTTCTCGATGCCGGGGCCAACCCCAACATCCCTGGCCGCACCGCTGGCCGCACCGCCACCCATGAGGCCTGCCGCCAGGGCAGTGCCGCCCTTGTCCAGCGCTTGCTGGACGCCGGGGCCGATTTCGACATACCCGATGCCAACGGCTGCACGCCCCGTGATCTGGCCCAGGCCAACCCGCAGCTCCAGGGCACCGCCGTGCTGCAGGCTCTCGGGGGGCCGGCCGCCTCCGATCCCACGCCCGATCCCAGCCCCTCTCCAGACCTCTGAGCCCGCCGGTCGTTGGCCGACCACCGACCTCGGCCCTCCTCACCACCAGACCCGGGCCACCCGTCGGGTCAGGGGCGGCTGGGGCGTCCCCCAGTGGCGGTCCATGCGGGTGATGAGTGTGAGGGGGTCATGGCCCGGATCGGGACTGACTGTGCGACCCATCGCGACCGGACAGTCGTCCAGTCGGGACAAACAAATCGTCTGATCGGGAGTCCAACGCCACCAGATCGGGACTGCCACCCCGGTGACCGGGTCCGGACTCAGCCCATCTCCCATCCCTTGCCAATCCCAAGCCGGGTCCCTATCTTCGGGGAGCGACCGCTTGCCGAGAGATCGCCTAGGGAGAGACACCATGACCGCACCCCGTCCCCTGCTCACAACCACCCGACCACCCGCCGTGGTGTACACCCCGGCCCGGGCCCTTGAGGCCTATTCCCGAGGGACCATCGGGTGCGCGGAAGCCATCCAGGCCATCGGGGGACGGGGGTTTGCCGACCTGCTGGATGCGCTGGCCCGGCATGGCTGGCCCCTGCCGCGCGGTGCCGGGCAGGAGGCCGCCATCTCCCGTCAGGTCGCGACCTGTCTGCCGCTCGTGCGGGCCGCCCTCTGCCCGGTACCGCCGGACACTCCCGCCCGCCCATGATCACGGTTGTCATTCCCGACACCGGACCCTTGATCTCGCTGGCCCGGGCTGACCGTCTTGACCTCATCGACCGCTTCAATAGCCCGATCCTGATTGCCGATGCGGTGGCCATGGAACTCCGGCACGGCCCGCCTGCGGCGCCTGACCGGGCACGTCTGGAGGCATGGCTGGCCCAGAGCAGCAACCGGATCCAGATCGTGCCCACCCGCATCGGCGATGTCCTGCGCGAACTCCATGACCTGGAGCGGCTCCTGGCGCCGGCCCAGCGCCGGGCGGCCCACCGCCACAAACGGCGCCATGCCGGTGAGGTGGCCATCCTCGAGATGGCCACGGCCCTGCAGGGTCGCCTGACTGCCGGGGAGACGGGCCTTGTCCTCTTCGAGGACAAGGCGGTGACACGGATGAACTTCGGGCCGTATGTGCGTGTGATGAACACCTGGGCCCTGGCCACAATCCTGGAGACCCTGGGTGTGCTCGATTCCGCCGACATCCTGTTTGATGCCATCGAGGCCACGGGCCGGTCCCTGGACAGGCAAGCGTGGGATGCCATCGGGCCCGGGGCACCGGATGACTTCCTTGCCAGCTATGATCGCACCGGCATTCGGTCCGGTCCCACCGTGCCACCACCACCCCGCACCCGCACCGCCAGTCCTGCTGACCTCCGGGTGCTTGAGGCCTGGGTCGAGCGCGCCCGCCAGGGCCTTGCGGCGGTGCAGGCCGCCGACGCCGACCCCCGCCAGGAGATGTTTCCCGAAATCATCGCGGACCAGGAGCAGGCCCTGGTCCGGTCCGAGCAGATCCTTGCCGATGCTCGTGCCGGCCATCCCTTGGAGTCTGTCACCCAGGCCTTCCTGGACGACGAGCACCGCGGTGCGACTCTCCGGACCGCCCGGGCAGCCCCGCCGCCGACCGCCGAGTCACCCGCTCCAGACGACAGCCCCGCACCGGATTTCTGAGGCCCTCCTCACCACCAGACCCGGGCCACCCGTCGGGTCAGGGGCGGCTGGGGCGTCCCCCAGTGGCGGTCCATGCGGGTGATGAGTGTGAGGGGGTCATGGCCCGGATCGGGACGGCCGGCGCGACCCATAGCGGCTGGCCAGGCGTCCAATCGGGATTCACACGTCGTCTGATCGGGAACCCAACTTCGCCAGATCGGGACTGACAGCCCGGCCCCGCCCCTCACCACCAGGGCCGGGCCACCTGCCGGGTCAGGAGCGACTGGGGTGTGCCCCAGTGGCGGTCCATGCGGGTGACAAGCGTCAGGGGGTCATGGAAGGGCTGGATATCCAGATCCCCGCCCGCCAGTTCGGGGGCATTCCAGCGGCTGATGAGGCGGGGGTGCCCGCCCGGCGGTGTCAGGGCGAACCAGACGCTGCGCCCTGTGTCGGAGTCCTGGTCAAAGACCGGACCGACGAGCTGTTGTTCGGCATCCCAGCGCATCCCGAGTGTCCTGTCCTCGGCATGGGCGGCGAAGTTCACCTCGCCGTAGAGGATGTGCCGGGCACCGGCAGCCTGCGTCAGGAATGCCTGGAAGGGGCAGTCATCGCCCCCCACGGCCGGGATCGGACAGGCGTGGGTGGTCGCCAGCCGGTCCAGGGCTGCCCGCATGTCCACGGACCAGGGGCCGGTCATGAGACGGGCGGGACAAGGGGACCACATGCCGCCGTCCCCCGGTGCCGGGGGCTGCCAGTCGTAGCCGGCGGCAATCTGATCGGGGGTGGGCCAGACGGGCGTGCGGGGCATGGCGGTTGGGTGCGTCACCCAGCGTCCTGAGTGTCTCGCCGAGGCGATGGATCACCGGGATCCAGGATCCCCAGCCACGCCCCTCGGTCCTCGAGCGGGTGAAGACGCCGGCCGTGGCCCATTCCGCCGGACGGAGACCCGTGAGCCAACCGGCCTCGACGATCAGGGAGGCCAGCAGACGGGGGCGGGGCCGGCCGTGTCCGGGTCGAGGACCGTATCAAGGAGGGTGGCATCCCGCCGGAGCTCATCCCGGACGAGGCGGATGTTCTGGGCGGTGATGGGCTGGCGCCTGGGATTGTGCCGTGGCGGGCGGCGGGTTGTGGTGCGGGCGATCAGGGATTGACGCAACTGCTGGAGGTGGTGGGGATTGCCCTCGACAAGCGATGCCAGCCCATCCTGTCCCGGACGGGGTGTCAGGTACGCCAACTGATCCCGGATTGAGTACCGGTCGCTTGCTGTCGTGGTATCAGTTTCACCCTGCGGCAAGCGGACACACTGATCCGGGTGGTTTCGGCGCGCAGCATGAGTCGCAAGGAGAGGGACTTTTATGTCACGAAAGCTTGACCCGACACCCGAATTCGTCACCGAGGCAGAAGAGCGCGCCTTCTGGGAGCGCGAGGATTCCGCCGGACATGTGGACTGGTCGCAAGCCAGACGCGTCCGCATGCCAAACCTCAAACCCTCAAACATCTCGATATCCCTCAGGCTACCCGTGCCGTTGCCTGAGCGGATCAGGATCGCCACGAACAGGCGGGATATGCCCTATCAGTCCCTGATCAAGGCATGGCTTGCGGAGAAGGTCGACGCTCGCCCCTGAACAGTGGAGGCCAACCAGATCCCCGCGCCAGCCGACCAGGGTTCCGGTGCCGAGCGGAGCTTTTCCGGACCACCCTGAAGCGCCATCAGACATCGGCGCATTCAAGGATGAGGCTGGTGGCCAGCCCCCCGGCCGCCGCGATCGCTGCCAGGCCCGTGCCGGGCGTCCCCAGCAGTTCATGGACGAGGCGCACGGCCAGGATGGCGCCGGACGCACCGGCAGGATGGCCACGGGCAAGGGCACCGCCGCCGACATTGACGATTGATGGATCGAGACCTGATTCCCGGACATTGACAACAGCCTGGACAGCAAAGGCCTCCATGATCTCGGCACAGCCGAGGTCGCCGGGAGCAAGATCCGCTTGCGCCAAGGCCTCCCTGATGGCCACAATCGGCGCCTGGCCGGGCAGTTCGTGATCAGCCCCGACGGTACACCCGTGGATGATCCGGACAGGACGGACCCCGACCCTGTGAGCCATGGCCTCACTGGCAATGAGACAGAATGCCGCACCATCGGCCTCAATGGCGGTGTTGGCAGCCGTAATCGAGCCCACAATCGGCCGGACCCGCGCGGCCATCCGGGCCGACACCCGACCGGTATGGGAATCCGCACTCGGGAGAGTCTGAAGGTCGGTGACGATCTCACCACCCATTCCCGTCGCTGCCACCTGTGCCTTGCGATGACTCTCGCATGCCCAGGCATCCTGGTCCTCCCGGGCAATCCCGTAGGCCTGTGCCAGCGCCTCGGCCGCGGCAAACATGTCGGGATCGGCATCTGCCCAGGGTGTAAACGGAGGCTGTCGGCAGAGGTGAGCGGGGATGATGGGCACGCTGGCAGGAAAACAGGCCGGACGGTGCGAGTAGCTCTCGACTCCGCCGGCCAGCACCACGTCCGCCTGACCGGACCGGATGAGGCTGTCGGCAAGCACAATGGCATCGAGACCGCTGGCACACTGGCGGTCGATGGTCAGGCCCCCAACGCGGGGTGACAGTCCCATGCCTAGGCTGATGATGCGGGCGAGATTGCCCTCAAGGGCCAGCACATTGCCAAGGATGATCTCGTCGACCTGGTCTGCCGCCATGCCGGCCCGATCCAGGCAGGCCCGGGCAACCTTGCTGCCCAGCTCGTGGGGCTGGAGGGCTGCGAGGGGACCATTGCGAGGCGTGACGGCGCTCCGGGCCGCGGCGAGAATGAAACTGCTGGTCACGGTCGGGCCGGGTCAGGACTTCGGGCCGGGGTGGGCATGACCGGCTTGCCGATACTGCCGTGCATCGGTGAAGATCCGATACCGGCGCGGGGCGATGAGAGATCCGAGTTCCCGGCGACAGGCTGCCTGGATCCGGGTCGCATCGTCCCCTGTACCAATCAGCACGTCGGCATGGCTGACAGATCCCCGGGCCAGATCAGCCACCGGATAGACGCAGGCCGCCCGGACTCCATCCATATCCATCAACAGGGTTTCAATGGCTTCCGGATCCACGTTCATATCGGCGACCGTGTAGCGCCGATCGAGGCGCCCCTCG
Organism: Paracoccaceae bacterium; assembly: GCA_965215545.1. Classification (GTDB taxonomy): domain Bacteria; phylum Pseudomonadota; class Alphaproteobacteria; order Rhodobacterales; family Rhodobacteraceae; genus MPNP01. The sequence continues at coordinate 737,248 of OZ244066.1, read as the reverse complement.
ACCACAAGATGTCCGGCCTCATCGAGGTGACCGCACTCGCCCGTGGCCAGAAATCCATCCCTGTCCGTGGCCAGCAACCGCACAGCAGGCGTCGGGAATCTCTTCTCCCCGCCATCATGGCCATCGACAATTTCCCCAAGGGCCAGCAAGGGACTCCTGACCCGGATCTCGCCCGCGGCCCCGCTGATCCTGAGGGCAACGCCGGGGTAGGGCGTTCCGGCTCTGGCACCGGGACACGCCCCGACCACGCGCACCGAGATGAAACTCGTCTCCGATGTTCCATAGAATTCCACAAGGTTCGCTCCCGGGAAGGTCTCCCGGGTCGCTGCAGCCAATGCCGGCTCCAGCCGGGCACCACAGACCGCAATCAGGCGGATTGCACTGGTCATGGGGCGGTCAGTCGCCCGCACAAGCCGCCGCAGTTGCGCCGGGGTGGCATTCAGGACGGTGATGGTGCCCATCCTGATCCGGTCGACCTGCTGCCGGGGTCCCAGAGCAGCCATCAGCTGGAGATCCGCCCCGAAATGCAGACCTTCAAGGACACCATAGAGTGCCCAAGAATGCGCCACGGCACCGAGGATACCATAGGTGTCCCGGTGCGAGAGGCCCCACCGCTGGCCATGATACCGGAAACTCTCCATCCAGGATGCCTGACTGCGCAGGATCCGTTTCGGGGTCCCGGTGGTCCCGCCCGAGAGCACCCCGAAAACCGGGCAGGCGAAACTGTCCAGACCCACCAGGCCAGCCGATACCTCCAGCTTCCGGCCCTGAGTTGCCGCGACCTCACCGCTCTTCCTGCCTCCCGGGTCAAGGAAGAATGGCTGCCCCCGCTCAATGGCCAGGGCGATCGCGCCCACCATTTCGACATCACTGCCCCCAGCGGCGATCGCAACGATCGCCTCCGGCGCTTCAGCACCCTTGGCAGGGATCCGACCATCACCCGCACCCGCACCCCCGTGCCAGCCCGGTCTGATCACCGTCCGTCCATCCCGATGGAAGCCAGCCCCTCTCATGTCAGCGTCCGTCAGGGCCCTCCCATCCCCGGTATCATTGCAGGTCAGGGGTGCACCGGATCCGTTCATATGACCATCCTGCTCCCCACACCCATGACCGTCGGGTCACGCGACAGGCACACGCCTCCCGGTGGGTCAATTCATCGTCAGACCAGGGATGTCAACATCCCCGCCAACCCGGACCCATAGCCGCATCTCCCGACTTGCACCGGCACGCCATCGCCGCGATCTGTCCTCGCCTCAAAACCGACCCTGAGCCCGCCATTGACCGGGCGATCCCATCCTTATCCACACAGGTACCGATCCGAAACTGCCATGAGGATCCCGGATTCAGTCCAGCATCTCCCTGTCGGTCATGCCGATCCGGAGTGTGATGCCGTCGGCATCGCGACCCGCGCCAGCCTCGATACCATGGCCAGATTGGCGCTCGCAGGATCTGACTGCCTGCCCTGCCGCGGGTCCTGTGACCCACAGCCTGACCGTGGATGCCTGTGCAAGCCCCCGATCGAGGGGCTGAATGTGAAGGTGATGGTCGCCCGGTGCTGCAACCCGGGAACGGCCGGTCTCCATGGTGGGGCCTGGTCGATCCATCCCATCCTGGACCCATGCATCCTGAGCATTGCGCAACAGCCTCCGATGCACCCGGGACCACAACCATGCCAGCCAGCGCTCCCGTCCACGGACACGGTGCCACCAAGGATGCCGGCTGGACCGTCAGGCGGGGGCGGATCGCTGGGTCAGGGGTTGTTCATTGATGGGGAGATGGACGAGGGCCGAGAAGGTGGCCACGGCAATGCCGATCCACCAGACCATATCGTAGTTGCCATAGAGGTCATAGAGGGTGCCGCCGAGCCAGACCCCGAGGAAGCCACCGACCTGGTGAGAAAAGAAGACGATGCCGTAGAGGGTCCCCATGTATTTGAGGCCATAGATGTGGGCGACAAGACCGCTGGTGAGGGGAACGGTGGCCAGCCAGAGGACTCCCATGGCGACCGAGAAGAGCAGGACGCTGGTCGGGGTGATGGGCAGCATGACGAAGATGAGCGTCGAGACGGTCCGGAGAGCATAGATCGAGGCGAGGAGATACTTGCGCGAGTAGAACTTGCCGAGATGGCCCGCCAGCAGGGTGCCGATGATGTTGGCAAGACCGATGATCGAGATGGCCAGTGCCCCGAGGGCGGCGGTGGAGTTGAAGCCGAGGGCATGGAGGAGGCCGGTGGGTGAGATCGAGCTGCAGAATTCGGTCACGAAGGCCGGGAAATGGGCGGTGATGAGGGCCAGCTGGTACCCGCAGGAGAAGAAGCCGGCGAAGATGAGGATGTAGGAGGGATCGGCAAAGGCCCGGGTGAGGGTGCCGGCAAGACTCTCTTCCAGGGTCTGGCGCGAGGCCAGTCGCGGCGTCCGGAACATCGGCAGGGTCAGCAGCACGGCGAGGATCGTGAGGGCAAAGACCAGGAAGACCGACTGCCAGGGCATGATGCGCATGAGAAATTCGGCGGCTGGCGCCCCGATGACCTGGCCACCGGATCCCGCCGCAGTCGCAATGCCGAGGGCCATGGAGCGGTGCTCATCACTGGCTGCCCGTCCGACCACCGCAAGAACCACACCAAAGCCCGTACCGGCGATGCCAAAGCCAATGATGAACTCCAGCACATTGTGGACAAGCGGCATGGTGGCGACTGCCGAGAAGACAAGACCGAGGGCATAGAGAAGGGCACCGAACACGATGGCAACCCGATCGCCGATCTTTTCGGCCAGGGCCCCGAAGATTGGCTGGCCGATGCCCCAGGCAAGGTTCTGGATGGCAATCGCCATGGAGAACTCGGTCCGGGCCCAGCCGAACTCGTTGGCAATCGGGATCTGGAAGACCCCGAAACTCGCCCGGATTGCGAAACTGATGCAGATGATGATGCAACCTGCGATCAGGACGGGCGTGATCAGCTGGGGGTTGGCCCTGGCGTGCATCATCAAGGGTCCACAGAGCCTGTCAAACTCGTGGGGATATCCCACTTGATCTGGCGATTATATGCCCAACTCCAGCCGAACAACAAAAATCATCGTCGGGCCGAACTTGACTACTCACCACTGATCAATTGAATTTCGGTTTCAAGACGACCCTGCCTCTTGACGACCTCATCAAGGTCATTCTGGTACTTTTTCAATGAAGACCGAGTCTCTTGTTGAATGCCGGTCAACTCGGTCAATCGCATGAGAGCGACATCAAGCCGCGTGTTGGTCTCATCGATCCTTTTGTTGGTCTCATCAAGCCGCGTGTTGGTCTCATCGATCCTTTTGTTGGTCTCATCAAGCCGCGTGTTGGTACCGTCAATCCTCTCGTTCACGGACTCGACCCTCGTATTGGTACCGTTGCTGAAGTGCCAGAGACTGAGGATAACAAGGATTACAGTCAGACCATTGGCGAACGGAATATCCCTGAAAGTCCACCTGCTGTGTTGCTCAATCATCTTCAGGACCTTCTCTCCAATCTCGAAGCGCATAACTCGATCATAGATAACCCATGCCTATGAATTGCAGCGCAGTTGTCAAGAATACGCACCGTGGGGATTGTCCCGAAGTCTGTTGAAACGCATCAGAGCAGCGCTGCAGGTCATGAAGTTTCCGAGGCCTCCCCGACCGGGTCCGGTTGGCAGCGTTGTGGCCGTTTTGCGATTGCGTCCAGAGCAGTCGCCTCTGGATCAGTCCATCCTTCTGATGGGGGACCGCGCCGCTTCGTCTCGACACAGGTGCCGGAGATGCCTGATCTTCTGGGCTTGTGGGTTGGGCCAGCCACGCAGGCAGAGGGGCGGTTCGCAATGCCGGATCAGTTGTTTTTCCAGCGCCTTGGGCTTTGAGTCTGCCAGAGCCGCAAGGTCAAGATTGGCCGCCATCCATTCGCTCAATCGCTGCTCACCACTGTCAGTGAAGCGATAGTTTGTGACATTGGATTTCGCTGCGCCCAAACCACGCGGCACAGCTGTCAGGCGGAGCGAGTCCTTAAGGATTGCTCCCAGACTCCGGCGCAGCGTGCTGAACCCGCCGGTCTTCATGGTGAAATGATCCCGACCGCTTATCCGTCCCGATTGGCCGATGTAAACCAGTCCGGTCTCGGGAAGCCCGAGTCCGGGCAAGCAGTGTGGCCTGTGGGCAAAGAGCGCATAGACCCCGGGACCCACGACTGGCGCGTTGCGACCGTGAGAGGCGCGGCTCGCCTGCAACTGGTCAAACAATCCCGCCGGACCGGTTTTCTGCATTGGACTCTCCTTCAGTCAGGCCCCCGATCAGGTCAGACACTGATTAATTCAGGTCTGACCTTTACTCTGGGGTCTTGGGAAGGCGATTATATACCCCGTGCCATTCTTAAGCAAACCCTGCCAAGAATGATGATTACCCCAAACCATCAATTCTTTCAGACTCTGTAACTGTTCAGGAACCTGAACAGTTACAAATCCTGGTGCAATTGAAGGACAGGAAAGAGGCCGACCTGTCATGATGTGTGTCTTGTCAGACGGGCTTGGAGTGGTCTTCTGTACACAGCCGTCGTCTGCCTGCAGCTGGTTTTTCCAGCGTCTGCAACCTTGTCACCGCGTGGAAGCAAGGATATCAGGTGCTTCATGGCGGGAGCATGATCGACATGACCGGATCTCGTACGGAGGTCAGGCGATGGACCGATTGCATTCATCGGACCAACCACTGGGGCAATACGGTGTTCAAGCGACTTTTCGTGGACAACTACAGGTGCTTTGTCAATTTCACCCTTGATCTCCAGGAGATGACATTGCTGGCAGGGTACAATGGGGCCGGCAAGACATCGGTGCTGGATATCATGCACTCTCTTCGCGAATTGCTGACGGGTCGGGCCAGGGTCTCGGACCCGGGGATGTTTCCTGCCAGCAGCAAGACGGCCTGGCAGAAAACAGATGTCCAGACCATTGAGCTCCATGCTGATCTTCGTGGTGACGAATTGTGCTATCGGCTGCAAGTTGAACACAGTCCGCAAAGAAACCCGGCCCGCATCTCGCATGAATCGTTGACTGGCAGGGGGAAAAAATCCACTCTTTCAGTTCGAAAGAGGTGATGTCAGGCTGTTTCGCGATGACCACTCTGCTGGGCCGGTTTACTCTGCCGATTGGTCGGATTCCGCGATGGCCCGGGTGCCCGAGCGCAATGACAACAAACGTCTGTCTGGGTTTCTCGGGGCTATCAGAAACATGATTGTCTGCAGTCTGAACCCTGCCAGCTTTGAGCATGAAACCAGTCAACCCGAGATCATGCCTGACAGGGACATCGGCAATTTCAGCTCGTGGTTCCAGCATGTTCAACTTGAAGATCCGGGCAAGGTCGAAGCGTTCAAAACGGCGATCATGAATGTCATTGATGGTCTGGACCAGATCCGGCTTCAACAAACAGGACGGAACAAGCGGGCACTGATGGTGCGGTTTGGGGATGCCAACAATCGGTATGAACTGGCACTGGATGCGCTCTCGGATGGGCAGAGGGCACTGATTGCGCTGTATGCATTGATCTGCAGGTCATCCGAATCAGAGTTCGGACACGCACTGTTTCTTGACGAACCTGAAAATTATGTCGCGCTGGCAGAAATCCAGCCCTGGCTGATGGCGCTGGATGAACGATGTGGAGAATCGATCCCGCAAGCAGTCATTTGTACGCACCATCCAGAAATTATTGACTTTCTTGGTACTGATCATGGTCTCTGCCTGCTTCGTGAACAATCCGGTGCCACCAGGATCAAGCATCTCTCGGAAATTTCACGCAGCGACACGACGAATGACAGCAGGACAGGTTTGAGATTGTCTGAAATTCTGGCGAGAGGCTGGGAAGCGTGAAACGAAGTGCGGAACTGGTCCTGCTCTGCGAGGACAAGCAGCAATCAGCTTTCATGGGACGATTCTTTTCTGCGATGGGCTGGAACAAACGCAGGATCCGGGTCCTTCCCTTTCCCAACATGTCGGGCGAACAGCATGTCCGACGCAATTTCCCCAAGGAACTGGAAGCATATCGAACCCGCAGACACAGGGTTCGATGTGGCCTTGCGGTCATGATCGACGGTGACAGCCAGGGGGGTCGTGAAACGACTCCGGCAACGTGATGATGAATGCAGGAAGCATGAAGTCGAGATCCGCCATGGCGACGAGGCGGTGGCGATATTTGTTCCGACCTGGCACATTGAATCGTGGATTGCCTGTCTTGATGGCCAGGAGGTCGACGAAAGCCGTCGAGGTACTCCCTCTCTGGACCGTGCCCGCGACTGCAAGCAACATGTGGACAAGTTGGTAAAAATGTGCGGGCATCAACGGCTTGATCAGCCCGCTCCTCCATCCCTGGTCCGGTCCTGTGAAGAATTTGACAGGTTGAAACAATGAGACTGACCTCTCGCATGGGCGGGGCGGCTGCCGAATTGACGTGCAAGGGAGAGTGCCACAACGTGCGGGGCAGCGAAACGGCCCGAGCCGGCATCCGGCTTTGCTCCGCTTCGGGTCGGCTGCGGGCAGACCATCACTTTGGGGGTCCTTGGAGGGCCCGGTTCCGGCATGGGGTCGGATCCGCCGCCTCGGCCTTGGTGTGGTGGCGATTGACGATGGCCAGCACAGTGTTCCTGCTGATCCCGAGATCGCGCGCGATCCATCTGTAGCTGCGTCCGCCCGCGCCGGCCTCGAGAACCCGGGGAGCCTGTGTGTCGACCGGGGCACACGCCCTGGGCCCAGACCGCCGCCAGTCCGGACCTGACCCGTTCGTTGATCAGCTCCTGTTCGAACTGGGGCAATCCCGGCCATGAGAGGTGCCGAGTTCGAGGGCCAGCCCGTTCAGGGCGACCACCGAGACTTCCATCCGGCCAATTGGTTCAGCGTGGCCAGGAGATCCGGCTGTCTCCCTCCCCGGGGATCGGACAGAGCCTTGGTGCTGCGACTTCCTCAAATTCCTTGAACGGTGGCGGCTGGGGGTTCAGCAGCCTGAAGCAGAACACACCCCATGTCGCCGTTCTCGACACAACGCGGGCTGCCGACAGTTGGTGCACCGACGATGCTGGCACCCGGCGCAGATCCAGGTCGGCCCCTGCGGGACGGAGGTAACGGCTACGGTTATATCATGGACGCCGCCTGGGGACAGAGCGTGGGCTGCACGACAAACTGACCCGCGTCGGACTCCGCACCCAAGGCGCGACCGACCGCGCCGCGTGGGTGTCGGACCGGTTGCCGGTCAGCGCAGGCACCGTCCGGCTGATATCCTGACCGGCGATCCGATGTCCTGACGGACGCGTCTGGATCGCCGTCTGGCAGGAAGCATTTGCGGGAAAGAGGTCGGGCAGGGCCGACACGAGGATCGTACATGACCAGCGCACAGTGATGGCTTGGCTGGCGGCCAGTGAACGGCATGGACCAATTGTCAGTCTGGTGGCCTCATCTGCGAGGATTTCATGCTGGCACGCGATTTCATGTTATTGGGGAAGGCAGTCAAGGACCCCATGATGGGGCCTGACGATTGTGGGGTGGCCCTCATTCCATCCATGCAGATACGGTCTGGATGACAGAGGTCTGTTTTCGAACCGAGACGCTATCGATCCCGGGTCGGGGCGTTGATGTCGTCCGTCATGCCGACCGGCTCAAACCCCTGGCGATGTCCCTGGTGCACATCGCGAGGGCAGGATGAGGTGGCAGACGGGCTGGAGGATGTGGTAAACCGTGCCATGGCTTTGGTTCCTTGCCAACGACAGGTGATGCCGGGTCCCTCAATCTCGGGTGGAAGCAATGCCACCCTGGGTTTTGAAACGTTTCGACATCAAGTGGGACATTCCCCCGGTTGAGTGGTCTTGCCGTCTATGCATCATCCTGTCCCGATCCCAGGCAAAGGCCAGTGGCTGCACCTCAATCCCCTGCAAGGCGGGATGACACGCGCCATCTGTGCCCCGGATGCGGCCCGAACGGACCGGCTCTGCTGATGTCCCTTCCGGCCCTCTACGAAGCCAGGCTTGCTGACGGCGACTTGCAGCCGGATCCCGATCAGGCGGCGCTCGTTGACCTCCTCACCGATACCCATGTCGCCCTTGCTGCACGGGCCCCGGCACCGGGTCTTCTGGGCCGTCTCCTTGGCAGCAGGGGCGAGTCGGCCCCGAAGGGTCTCTATATCTGGGGTGGGGTAGGGCGCGGCAAATCGATGCTCATGGACCTCTTCTTTGCCGCAGCTCCGGTGGAACGCAAGCGGCGGCTGCATTTCCTCGAGTTCATGCAGGATGCCCATGCCCGTCTGCACACTGCGCGCCAGACCGAGGTCCGGGATGCCATTCTCCCCGTTGCCGACGACCTCGACGCCGAGGTCGATCTCCTCTGCATCGATGAGTTCCAGATCAGTGACATTGCCGACGGTGTGGTGGTCGGCCGACTCATCGAACAGCTCCTGACTCGCGATGTTCTCCTTGTGACGACGTCCAATCGTCATCCCGACGACCTCTGCAAGGAGGGTCTCAACCGCCACCTCTTCACACCCTATGCCCGGATGCTCAGGGAGCGGTTGACGATCCATGCCCTCGGGGGTGACCGGGACTATCGCAAGCAGCGCCTCGCCGGCCAGCACAAGTACTTCCATCCCCTCACCGATGTCGCCACTGCCACTGTCCGCACCATCTGGGATGATCTCTCGGGCGGCAGAAGTGCCACCCTCACGCTTGCAATCAATGCCCGCCAGATCGTCTTGCCCAACTTCGCCAACGGGGTTCTCCTGTCCTCCTTCTGGGAGCTCTGTGGCCAGCCGCTGGGCCCGCCGGATTTCCTTGCCATCGCCAGCCACATTCGCATGCTCATCCTCGAAGGCATCCCCCAGCTCTCCCGCTCCAACTACAATGAAGCCCGGCGCTTCGTCATGCTCATCGACGCCCTCTATGATGCCCATGTCGATCTCATCGCCACTGCCGTCGAGCGTCCCGAACATCTCTACATCGAGGGCACCGGTTCCTTCGAGTTCGAGCGCACCGCGTCCCGCCTCCGCGAGATGCAGTCCCCGGATTGGGGTCAGCCATGCCCCTGACGGTCTCCCTCATCCCCGACTTCCATTCGCCACCGGGGCAGGGCATTGGGATCCCCACATGCCCGGGTGCCAGAGAGGGGTTCCGATGACCACCAGGACAGTCCTCGTCACCGGCGGGGCCGGCTATATCGGCTCGCATACCTGCCTCCTGCTGGCCAGAGCCGGCTATACGCCCGTCACCCTCGACAATCTCTCGACAGGCCGCCGCCAGGCTGTCCGCTATGGCCCCTTGATCGCCACCGACCTCGAGGATGCCCGCGCCCTTGCCGACGTCATGACCGAGATCCAACCGGTTGCCATCCTGCATCTTGCGGCCTCAACCCGTGTCGCCGACTCAACCGTCCATCCCGTGGCCTACTGGCAGAACAATCTGGCCACGACCCTTGCCCTTCTCACCGCCGCCATCGACACCGGTTGCACGAGCGTCGTCTTTGCCTCCACCTCGGCCGTCTACGGCCCCCAGGCGACGCCGATCCTCAGTGAGAGTCTCCCGCCCCGACCGACCAACGCCTATGCAGCCAGCAAACTTGCCGGCGAACTGCTGCTGGCCGATGTTGCCAGGGCCCACGCCATGGGGTGTCTGGCCCTGCGCTATTTCAATGTTGCCGGTGCGGATCCCGATGGCGCCATCGGGGAGACCAGTCCACCCGGGACCGCCCTCATCCCGACCATCCTTGCCGCCGCCACCGGCAGTGGACCGGGTTTCCGGATCAACGGGCAGGATTATGACACGCCGGACGGGACCTGCATCCGCGACTACATCCATGTCATGGATGTCGCCGCAGCCAATCTGCGGGCTCTGGAGTGGACCCTGGCCCATCAGGGCTTTGCGGCCCTCAATATCGGCACCGGCACCGGCACCAGCATCCGCGAGATCCTCACGGCCTGTGAGGCCCATGTCGGGGTCGCGATTCCCGCCACCGTGGCTGATCGGCGCCCTGGTGATATCCCCCGCACCACTGCCGATTGCACCCTCGCTGCCAACACCCTGGGCCTGACCTGCCAGCACTCTGCCCTCGAGACCATCATCCGGGATGCCTGGAACTGGCACCGGGCCCGCCCGCCGGCCCGCTGATGCCGCCAATGGTCCCCTCGACTCCCCGTCCCCGGGCCATCGGTCCCGCGTCGGTTCACTCTGGTCCTGCCAGGCCTCCCGATCGTGGGGATCACCCATGACCCGACTCGCGCACCGGGTTCTTGCCGCCTATGTTCGCCTGACGACCCTCCTCGTCCCGATCGCCCCCCTCGTCCTCTGCTATCGCCGCTGGCGGGGCAAGGAGGATCCGGAGCGCAGCACGGAGCGTCTCGGGTCCCCGTCGGCCCGTCGGCCCGCCAGTCCGCTCATCTGGTTCCACGCCGCCAGCCTCGGGGAAGCCCGGGCCATCATGACAGTCATCGAGCGGGTTGTGGACTCCCATCCGGACACCGCCATCCTGTTCACCACGGGGACGCTCTCGTCAGCCCAGTATCTGGCCGGGATCCATGTGCCGCGGGTCCGGCATCAGTTCGTGCCTGTCGACATCGCCCCCGTCGTACGCCGCTTCCTTGCGCACTGGCAGCCCGATATGGCAATCCTTGTCGAGAGCGAACTCTGGCCCGTTCTCCTGTTCGAGACCCACCGTCGGCAGATTCCGATTGCCCTCCTGAATGCCAGGATTTCCGGCACCTCCTATCGCAGGATGCGCACATGGGCCTGGCTGGTCAGGCCGCTCCTGGCTCTCCTTGCCACAGTCCATGCCCAGAATTCCCGGATCGGTGACCAGCTCCTCACCCTCGGCCTGCCCCCCGAGCGCCTGCAGGTGACCGGCTCCCTCAAACAGTCCAATCCAGAACTGGCCCATGACCCCGCCGCCCTCGTCGCCTTCAGGACGACTCTTGCCGACCGGCCCGTCTGGCTGGCCGCCTCCACCCATGATGGTGAGGAGGCCATCGCCCTCGCCGCCCACCAGCGCCTCCGCCAGACCCGCCCGGACCTGCTCCTGATCATCGTGCCCCGCCATCCCGAGCGGGCCGGGGCGATCGAGACCACCATCACCGCGACCGGACTGGCGTACGCCCGACGCTCGTCAGGGCCACCCTTGCAGGCGCATCACGCTGTCTATCTTGCCGACACGTTCGGCGAGATGGGACTCTGGTATCGTCTGGCCCGCATCACCCTCCTGGGCGGATCCCTGGTTCCCATCGGGGGGCACAACCCCTGGGAGCCAGGTCGATTGCATTCAGCGATCCTGCATGGTCCCCATGTGGAGAACTTTGCCGAGATCTACCGTGATCTCGAGACGGCCGGGGCCAGCATCCCCGTGCGGGACGCCATCGAGGTCGCGGCGGCCGTCGACCGCCTCCAGGACGCCAGGGTGCTCGAGACCCTGACCGGGGCCGCCCACCAGGTGGTGGCCCGGCCCGGTCAGGCCATCAGTGCCGCGACCGACCTCATCGCCGACTGGCTGGCCCGGCCAGGATCCTGAACGGGATCAGTCAGCGGCGCCCGGATCCTGATCGATGGTTTTCATGGTCAGCTGCATCTTGCCCCGGTCATCGATCCGGTTGAGGCGCACATTGACCATCTGGCCCTCCTCGAGAATTTCGGAGGGATGGCCCACCCGGTGCTTGGCGATCTGGCTGACATGCAGCAGACCGTCCCGCTTGCCGGTGATGTTGACGAAGGCTCCGAAGTCCATGATCCGGACGACCTTGCCGCGATAGATCCGCCCCACCTCGGGTTCGGCCACGATATCGTTGACCATCCTCTGGGCCGCCTCCAGGGCCTCGCCATCGGGCGAGGCGAACTTGATCACCCCGTCATCACTGATATCGATCTTGGCCCCCGAGGTCTCGGTGATCTCCCGGATGACCTTGCCACCCGAGCCGATGACCTCCCGGATCTTGTCCACCGGGATCTTCATGCTCACGATCCGCGGCGCATGGACCGACATCTCGCTGGCGCTCGAGAGGACCTTGCCCATCTCCTTGAGGATATGGAGCCGTCCATTCCGGGCGTTCTCCAGGGCATCGGCCATGATCTCGGACGTGATGCCCGCCACCTTGATGTCCATCTGCAGGGACGTGATGCCCGCCTCCGTGCCCGCCACCTTGAAGTCCATGTCGCCGAGGTGATCCTCGGTTCCGAGGATGTCGGTCAGCACGGCATACCGGCCATCGTCAGCCAGGATCAGGCCCATGGCCACGCCCGCCACCGGCGCCTTGAGCGGCACCGAGGCGTTCATCATCGACAGACTCGCACCACAGACCGTGGCCATGCTCGAGGACCCGTTCGACTCGGTGATCTCCGACACGATCCGGATCGTGTACGGGAAGGTCTCCCCCATCGGCATCACCGCCTTGAGGGCCCGCCAGGCCAGTTTCCCATGGCCGATCTCGCGCCGACCCGGCGGGCCAAGACGTCCCGTCTCCCCCACCGAATAGGGCGGGAAATTGTAATGCAGCAGGAAGTTCTGCCGCGAATTGCTCACAAGACTGTCGACGATCTGCTCGTCCTCGCCGGTCCCCAGCGTGGTCACCACGATGGCCTGGGTCTCGCCCCGCGTGAACAGTGCCGAGCCATGCGTCCGGGGCAGGAGCCCCACCTCGCATTCGATCGGCCGGACCTCATCCAGCCGCCGCCCGTCGATCCGCCGTCCATCATCCAGGATGCTGCCCCTGAGGATGTCGGACTCAAGGGCCTTGATGGCCGCTCCCAACTCCCTCTCATCGGCACTCTCGCCCACAGATTCGACGATCGTGCTCTTCGCCTGACCGATCGCATCCTTGCGTTCACTCTTGTCGACGATGGCATAGGCCGACCGCATGGCCTCACCGCCGGCATCCCTGACCGCCTGGTCCATCGCACTGCGGTCCGCCCCCTCGACCTCGAACTTCGGCTTGCCGGCTTCCAGGACCAGATCCTCGATCATGTCGATCACGGCCTGCATCTGCTTGTGGCCATACTCCACCGCACCCAGCATCTCGGCCTCGGTGAGCTCGACGGCTTCCGATTCCACCATCATGACGGCATCCCGGGTCCCGGCCACCACCAGATCAAGCCGGTGGTTGGTGTCGCCCCCCAATTCCTCGATGTCGGCGATCTTCGGGCACAGGACATACTTGCCATCCACGAAGCCGACCCGGGCGGCGCCGATCGGCCCCTCGAAGGGCACCCCGGAGACCATCAGGGCCGCCGAGGCCGCGATCATGGCCACGATGTCGGGGTCGTTTTCCTTGTCGTGCGAGAGGACCGTGCAGATCACATCGACCGAGTTGCGGAACCCGTCGGGAAAGAGGGGCCGCACCGGTCGGTCGATCAGGCGGGCTGTCAGGGTGGCCGTGTCCGAGGGACGGGCTTCCCGCTTGAAGAAACCGCCCGGGATCTTGCCCGAGGCATAGTATTTTTCCTGATAGTGCACCGTCAGCGGAAAGAAATCGAGTTCCGTGTTGGGCATCTTGTCGAAGGTGACAGCCGCCATGACGGTTGTCTCGCCATAGCTGGCCATGATGCAGCCATCGGCCTGCCGGGCCACCTTGCCGGTCTCCAGTGTCAGTTTGCGACCGCCCCAGCTGATCGAGCGGGTTACCGTATTGAACATTCCATGTTGCCTTTCATCTCATCCCGGTCAGGCCCCTGCCCACCCGGATCTCCATCGGTGCGAGCCCATGGCTCCCACCTCACACACAGGCCTTGCCCGAACGTCACCCGCCGGGCCCCGGCCTGCCAGTCATGTCATGATGCGTGGACGATCGGCCGCCCCCGGCGGCCCATCCTAGCGACGCAGCCCCAGCCTCGCGATCAGGCGCTTGTACCGGTCCTCGTCTTTCCTTCGAACATAATCGAGCAGCTTGCGCCGCCGGGCCACCAGATTGAGCAATCCCCGTCGTGAGTGATTGTCGCCCGTGTGGATCTTGAAATGTTCGGTCAGGGTCTTGATCCGCGAGGACAGGATTGCCACCTGGACATCCGGTGACCCGGTGTCACCCTCTCCTGTCCCGTATTCCGCGATCAAGCGTTGCTTTTCTTCACGATCGATCGACATCATCCAACTCCTCGTCTCCCGTCAGCCAGCCGGGATGTCGTCCAGCCGCCAACAGTCATCGTTCACAGTCCGGCCCCTCTTGACAGAATTTTCTCCCCTGTCAAACCGATTGTGCCATCCGGCAGGAACAGGTTCCAGTCTCTCCACTTCCGGGCCGCCATGGTGTCACCGTGCCGCTTCGAGGCCCAACAGGCGCAGCAGGATCTGCCCGTACCGAGGAGGAGCGGGCCCGGAATCCCTCGTGGCCTCCTGGAAGCGCGGGCACCGGCGGTTGGAAGGAAACATACATCTGTATAAGATTGACCACCAGGCACCGACCTGGCCGGCTGCGTGTCATACCTGCTCCCTCCCTTACGGTTGGACCCATACGAGACAGGTGCATGTGATACGATCGGAGCCGAACCCCCCAATCTGACAGCTTGCCCATGCCCGGGATCTGTTACGCACGCGTCACGAACGCTGGCCAGGAATTCGGCTGGCCAGCAGATGCGGACAGCCCATGAGTCAGGATAGTCCTTGTTTGTTCACGCTTAGCGGAGTTCAGTGCGCACACTCTCCGATGCTCCCTGACAATGAAAACCCAGCAAATTGAAGTTGAGCAGCTCATACATCTTGTAGTCGGTCGTCCATCGAACATTGCAATCTTTGCAATCATCCGGCAGTTTGCTGGAACCCAGCCGCTGTGTCCGTCTCGAGACCTCTCGGGTCACAACCACCCGTCCGTCTTCGGCCAGCGCGTAAGCCACAAGGAAAGCATCCTTTCCGATTTTCCTTGACTCAATTTCGTTGAAAGCCGGATCCTGAGCCTGATAGCCATCATCAAGTACCTGTTGTACCAGTGCAGTGTCAGGCTCCTCGTCCAGCAACAGTGCAGCCTTGACATCCCGGTCCATGAGCCAATCAGGCAATGCCCCGTTGCCGTCTGTGATCTCCTTGTAGATTTCGTGTGGAATCTTCACTTTGTTACCGTTACCTTTCTCAATCAGCCAGTCCCAGAACTGGGGGATCCGGTCAGGGGGATAGAAATCGGCATCCGCTCGGATCAGGACATTGGCATCAAGCAGATACATCAGGCCTCTGCCCGAGAGACGAAAAAGTCCTGCCTGGCCTCGAATTCCCTTAGCAGCGGCTCCACTGCGCTGGGTTTCGACCCCAGCAGCACGGCTGCCTTGGTGTGGGACAGCGTGCTGTCACGAACATGTCGATGCACCACACCCAGCAGTGCATCTCCGAGAGAGAACGGCTTCATCACTTTTGGATCTGGGAATCCGCCGGACCTTCGATCGCGTGCCAATTTCGCTTGCCATCGCTCCTCGAAGTCTTTCCTCAGAACATTGTAAGTGGTGTCATTCAGAGCGCCAATGCGGTGGAGGCGATAGGCCACCATTGGCTCACTGACAGACCAGCGGCGAGCAATGGTGTTGATTGCAGTCCGGCAGGCATCGGTATCGTGGGTATTGATGGAGTCCGCGCATTGCAGGAACTGTTGCCCGGGAAGCAAAACCTCACCTGCGACATCATTGCAGAAGCGCTCGATCCGGGCCGTACGTGTCCTTGGTCTGTCGGTAGAGAGCGAACCGCTCACCCCTGTCTGTCCCAGACAAATATGCGCCAACTCGTGAATCAGAGTGAAAGCCCGGGCGGTTCGGGCATCCCTGGCGTTGATGACAATGAACGGTGCGACCGGATCGGCAATGGCAAGGCCCCGGAACACGCTGGGTGGGATTGCGGAATGGTAGGAGCCAAGATCACCAAGGACCAGGACGAAAACCCCTGCGTCTCCTGCAGCCTCCCTGAGGTGCTGAAAAAGTGCGATTTCATCCCTTGGGCGTGGCTCAGATGAATCGAACTTCAACACGTCGGCGATCGCAGCAGCAGCAGCATCAACGCCCTGTTTCTTGGTGATCGAACTGACAAAGTCCAGAGACTCGAAGTCATCTTCGTCGATCAGTATGTCACGAACCATTTCTTGGCGAGCGCGGACATCGCGGAGGAGTGCGTCGAGGAGTGCGTTCTTACGGACCCCACAGGTGCCTGGGGACCGCCGGAAGTCGGTCCCGCGGGGGTCTGTCCGCGGCGGTTCCGCCATGTAGAAGGTCAGCAATGGACGCCTGTAGACGTTGGCCATGATGCTGAGTTGGTTGCGGGTCGGGGATTTCTCTCCGCTTTCCAGTGCTGTCAGTTTTTCGACCGCACTGCTTCGGGCACTGGTCCCAAGCTGCAATTTTGGTGCTGCATCCTCTACACTGAGACCGGCTGTCTTGCGGGCCCATACGAGGATGTCGGGGTTCACGTTGATTGTCATGGTCATCTCAAGAGGGCATCCAGTTAACGCAAATGGGGCGGATGCTCAAAGCCTCTTCAGGAGGAGTGCTCGCTTCTCCCGTGTGCATGATGTCATCAAGTCGGTTCCAGAAACCATCCAGGTGTGCGACAGGCAGAGCCCTGTTCCCTGTCGTCATCACTCTGCCCCCACTGCCATGACTGCCGCGAGAACTGCCAGCCGCTCACCTGCCGGCATCTTCCGGTAGCGCCGCGCCCAACTCGCAGCGTTGCGCTTGATTCGCTGGCGGTCGGTGAAATTCCTGCCGGCGCAGGTGTGCCAGTGCGGCCGGCCCGGTACGAAATTGAACCACAGTTTCTTGGTGACAATTCCGGCCTGGTTGTTGACCTGAACCTCAAGCGATTGCCAGCCTTCCAGATGCTCGTCATGCAGCCGCGAGGGATAACCGGACACCATCACCGGACACGGCAGGGTCTTCAGGATGTTGAGAGGCGTGATGTGGTCGGTGTCCGTGTAGTCGAAGCGGTAGCGATGCCCCGACTTCCGGGTCGACTGCACATAGGGCGGATCGCTGTAGACCAGCTCGTGACCGTCGAAGTCAAATTCGGACAGGAAGCGGTGCGCACAGCCATGGTGAAGATCAACCGGATAGTCGCAGCGGAATCGCTTGCCCGCCTGGCGATTGCGGTCAATGCCAATGCTGCGTTGCGCCGGAGGCTTGCGTGCCATGATGGCACCGCCCCCGAGATGGGTCTCGACGTAGGTGTGATGTGGGGGCATGCAACTGATGATGGCCTGTGAAGGACCTGTCGTTCCCTTTGATCCAAACCATGCCGTCATTGATGCGTCCTGCTCAGAGTGTTCGGGTTCCACATAGAGCAACTGCTCTTTCTTGGCACGCAAGATTGACCGGGCCATGGGGGGGTGCCCGGGGCAAACACCTTTCGCCTGGGAGCAGGCCATGGGATGCCTTGTGACGGTATTTCGTCCCAATCACCCCCCCCCCACCACTGCCACTCTGAAGAGACCATGGGCTTGACAGTCCCCGGACGCTGCTGTTTCCCTGTCCGGGCACTGCACGGTATACCGGGACAGGTCATCCCCGGCCCCTTGTTCCGATCCTGACATCTGGCTGTTCGGGTGCGAGGGTCACCGGGCTCGCGGAAGCCTGTGGCAAGGATTGGCGGGGATCGATTCCGTGGCGTTGCTCCAGGAGGACACCCTGCCAGGGAGCACCAACCAAGCTGGACGATTGTGAGTGAAATTGCCCAGATCTTTCAATCTCCCTCTCTCGGCCCGGCCCTCACGGTGCATGGGGTGTCCGCCAGACCGGCACTGCAGTCCCCACCGTCCCAACCCGCACAGCGGGCACCATCACCGCCACCCGCGCTGCCGGCTGGCATCCGCGCTTGCCCATCGCACTCGACACGGCCGTGATGTCCGGACGGGCCGGATAGTTCCTGTCCACCGCAGCCAGAGTACCCGATGTCGTCGACCGCCACCGTGCCACACCATGGACCCGGCCATTCCAGCTCCCCCTCACAGCAAGATCCATCAGTCCATCGCCATTGGTATCCAGCGCAGCATAGGTCCCGCCACCCCCATGGCGATACTCATCATGCCAGATCCAGATGATCTCGCTCTTTTCGGTCACGAACTGCAGGACCAGTCTGCACATGCGCACCGTCGACCCCGACCGGGTCTCACTGACAGGATTGACAAAGGCATAGCGCGCCCCAGCCGCAATCGTCACCTTGCCCGGCCTGTTGGGCTGGAACCGCGAATAGGCCGGCTGGATGGTCTTCTCGACCACATACGCCTGCTCGGGACTGTCGCCAAACGTGCAATGGATCTTCCGATCCCGCGTCAGATACTTGCAGGTCATGCCATCCCGGACATTTCCCACAATCGACGCCTCCGACCGTTTCATTGCCTTCAGATCCCCCGCCAGTCCTGCCGAATCCCCGGCCACGGCACCCCACGCCATCAACACACTCACCACCACCCAGCCAATCCGCATCATCCCGCTCCCCGTTCCCAACACGCAATCGCGGATCCAATCTGGCCCAACCCGGAGAGTTGCCAAAGACCCACTCCCAACTTCCTGTGGACACATCCCCCAACCCAGCAAGGCATCTCGAACTGACATCCAGAAATCACAGATCTCGCCCACAGCCCACTACATTTCCCGTCCGCCGACCGTGTCACAGAGACCGGGTCAGTGATTGGTCAGATGCCGCACTTCTCACATTTCCAAGCCAGCCCCATGATTAGTCAGGGGAGGTCGAGGCGTGACAGAATCGTCCCCACAGACTCCTTTGCAGCTGGGTTTCAGATGAACGTTTCTCATAACCGCTGCTGCCCTCGGCCTCATGGCCGGGACTGCGGTGGCCCAGGACGAGATGATGGCTGGCGGAATCAGCCTGTCCGGCAGTGCTGGTCTGGGGCTGACCTTCAATGGGGATGTTGACAAGGTGGCCCCACAGGAGGGCGGTGCAAATGATGCGGTGAT
This sequence comes from Paracoccaceae bacterium, assembly GCA_965215545.1. GTDB lineage: Bacteria > Pseudomonadota > Alphaproteobacteria > Rhodobacterales > Rhodobacteraceae > MPNP01. The sequence goes on along the minus strand of OZ244066.1, from coordinate 718,378 downwards.
CATCAAGGATGGTGTCGATGCCGCTGAGTCCCGCTCAGAGGTGAACCACTTCGTCAAGTTCGTCCTGAAGGGTGAAGGCGTCACCGATGGCGGTCTGACCTTCGGGGCCAGTGCCCGGATCAACACCGACAAGGTCGACGATGCCGAGGTCTATATCGGTGGCGAGATGTGGAGCGTCAATGTCGGCGCAATCGATCCGGCTTCAGACATGGCCAACAACCTGCCTGATGTCGGCTTTGATGGCAACATCGGTGTCGATAACATTGCCGAGGATGCCTCAAGCTATACAGCGGCGGATGCCGGTGTCACGCTCAACTTCGGCGTGGCCACCGTTGGTGTGACCTTCGGGTTTGAAACTCCCACAAAGGATACCGATAACAAAGAAAACAGCACTGATGGAGTCGACGGGGACCATGTTTCGGCGGAAGATTCGGCTGCCACCCTGAAGCAGAAAAACGAATGGGCCGTGGGTGCCAAGTTCGATGTTGGTCCGGTCGTACTCGGTCTTGGTGTGGACAGTGGTAATGCTGGCTTGGAATTCATCAGGGGTAAAGAAGATAGTGACGCTACCCCCGGCGATCAGGCCGCAAGGTACGATCCCCACCAAGTCGATTACGGCAACGCGATCCGGGCATCCGTGAGTGCTGATCTTGGCATGTTCTCCGGCGGCATTTTCTACTCGCAGCAGAAGAACACACAATCTGTCAAAGATCGTCAGGACAGTGGCGCGGAAATCACCGCTGACACCAGAAAAACCGCAACCAACAAGGTCACGGCCTTGGGTGCCAGTGTCAGCGTTGATGTCGTTGACGGAACGACCATCACGGCTGTCTACACGCAGGCCAAGCATGACAATCCGAAATACCGGACTGGGGCAGCGATCACGGGTGACGCTGCTGCTACTGCGGCAAACCGCAAGATCTCGGTTACCGACAAGGGCTTCGGAGCTGGTGTCACGCACGCGCTCGGCGGCGGGGCCACCCTGCAAGCGGGCTTCGGCAAGGTCAAGGACCAGACCAGGGCCAGTGTTGGTGTGGTCATGAGTTTCTGACCGCGGTCAGATCATTACACAAGGAAGGGCGGTCTCCAAGCCGCCCTTCCAGCGATGCCTAAATCAGTCGTTTGATTTGGTCAGCAAGGCTACCACAAGGGCACTCACAACAAATCCAATCACTGCGCAGGGGATCGTTCCTGCAATGCCGCCAAAGCCACCGGCAATCCCGATGCTGTTGCCGAGAACCGCACCAATGACAGCTCCAACGCCGCCACTAAGAACAATGGCCATGGGCCTATTCATCGTTGTTGTCCTTGCGAACATCAATCTTCTTTGGCTTGGTCATGTCCTCATATCTAAGCGTGTCGCTCCATGAATTATACGGCTCCCGCAAAGCAACACCCGCCGCTGACACGCGGACGCCGCGGACAAGGTGGTTGTTCTTGTCCCTGACCTCAATCTCAACTTTCGTCTTGGTCTTGTGCTCAATCGTCACTGTTTTCGGCATCATGATATCCCTTATTGGTTGGATGTGAAAAGGGCGGCCGAGGCCGCCCCTTCCTGATTTGTGGATCTACCGCAATCGGTCAGAAGGCCATGGTCACGCCGACCGAGGCCTTGTTGACATCCTTGACCTGGGCAAAGCCCGCTTCCAGGGTGGCCCCACCGCCAAGCGCGTGCTTGACCCCGGCACCAAAGCCCTTGACCTTGTCCACACCCGCCATGTCCATGTCGGCTTGCGTGGCCACGACATTGAGGGTCGTGCCCTCCTGGACAGTCGCCTTGAACTCGGCGCCGAGGCCGGTGAGTTTGTGCTCCTTGCCAGCGATGTCGACATCCTGCTGGGCATAGAAGAGACTGCCGCCGAACTGGCCGAAGTCGCCACCGACGCTGGCCTGCAGCTTTTTCTCGCTGTCAATGCCGAGGCCCAGCTTGGCCACACCGAGGTCAAACTTGGTGCCGAGCGTCCAGTTGGTCTTCTGCTTGGTGGCGGCCATGGCTGTGACGGCGTCCTGGGCGGCTTTCAGCTGGGGGCTGCCGTCAAGAGCAAGTCCCAGACCACCATCAGTAATGTCGTCATCATGAATGCCGGATGCAATCAGGGTATCGGCTGTGTCCGCTTTTTTGTCATCGCCTGACCCGGTGTCTTCGCCAACACCAGAGTATGTGTACTGACCCGCGGCTGCGCCCAAGAGAAACTTGTCAGGATTGTCGTTCAACCGGTAGAGGCTGTACGTGTTCGTTCCTGTCCGCACGGCATAATAGCGCTCTTCGCCCCCCGCGGTGGCGGCTGAAACTCCTATCCCTGCATCATTAGGAACCGTAAAGGCTTGGGCAGTGGTAGCAGTGGGAGCAGTGGTAAAGGTTATGTCGGTCACAATGGTGTTGAAAAAAGCGGCAGGATCACCGGTATTGGGGGTGTTGCCAGCGACAAAATAAGCCGTTGGCAATATGCGGTAATTGAATGTTGCTTTTCCGGACATGTCATCATCCGTCGCCGAAGTGCTGAACTTCAATCCCTGCTGCCACATGGCCGGCACCGCGTCCTTGCCCTCAACGCGGGCCTTGCCTGCCGTCTGGCCGACAGACACCCCGATGGTGGCCACACCAAAGGTCAGGTCCAGACGGGCCTGGGCGGCATCCTTGACACCGTACGCCTTGTCATTGAACTGACTGTGGAACTTCTCGGCCACATCATCGACCCCGAGATTGCCGTCAAAGCCGACATCCCCCAGTGAGTAGGCCAGATCCGAGGCCGGATCATTGTCCCCGACAGTCAGGGTCCAGGACTCACCCCCGATATGCACCTCGGCATCATCGACCTTGCCCTCGTTGCCCCCATTGACCCGCACCTTCATGCCGAAGGTCAGACCGCCATCGGTGACACCGGCCCCCTTGAAGGTGACCTTGGCGAAGTGATTGAACTCGGTCTTGGACTGGCTCGTGACCGTGTTACCTTTCTTCACCTCACCGGTGAAGGTGGCCCCCAGTCCGGCGCTGCCCGACAGGGACAGGGCCGGCCCGTCGGCCATGGCCATCTCGTCCTGTGCCACCGCACTCCCGGCCAGCAGGCCGAGTGTGGCAGCGGTTATGAGAAACGTTCTCATCATATTCCTCTCTCCTATGTTCTGAACATTCGTTCTTGATGAACTGTGCGGCTTGCGCCGCATGGAGGAGAGCAATGGTCTGCCGACAATGGCATTTATCGGGAAGGATTGGCTACGCAGGGAGCGGCTTGGAACGAGCATGCAGGTAGCCCGGATATGGTGCTTATCAGCACCTGAGGCATTCAGATGAACCATGATTGAGCAGTAGAGCATCTCGGGCCGATAGATCTTGCCGAAATCGTATGCTGTCTGGATGGCAGAGCGTCCGAAGTTCAAAATGGAGAATTCAAGATGGAACTATTGGCGCTCATGGATGACGACAGGATGTCAAATGACATGGCAGAGTTGTTATTTGAGAGTTTGGCGGCAAATACCCGACGAGCTTATCGAACCCAGTTAACCATAATGGCGCGCTGGCACGGCAAGAGGAGGCCAAGCGATACAACCATCGCTGATTACCTCTTGGCAAGGTTTGAGGATGGTGTTGCTCCAAGTACCTTGAGACTTTCCTTGTCAGCCATGGCTTGGTTGGCAAGAGCTTCAAGCACACAATCGCCGATTGGCAGTCGTACGAGGGCAATCATGAAGATACTCTCATTAAAGGGGAGTAATCGAGGCAGAGGGCAGGCCAAACCTCTCCACTATATGGACGCTTCCCGCATGATCGTGCTGGCCAAGGATCAGGATGCCGCGATCGTGGCCCTGTTGTTCATGGGGGGCATGCGTCGATCGGAAGTCGCATCTCTCACATGGGGCGACATCGAAGAGGTTGGTGATGGGGGACTGCTGATCAATGTCCGTACGAGCAAATCCAATCCAGACGGATTGCACCGGGATGTGCGTTACCTCAAGGACGGGTTCGCGCAGGCTGTGCGGAATATCCGGAGCAAGGATTGCGACATGATGACGCCGGTCTTTGGATGCTGTCCCGAGACGATCAACAACCGTTTGAAGCGCGCAGCAAGAGCTGCAGGTGTCAATGGGCTGAGCGCCCACTCAGGACGGGTTGGTCTGGCATCTGAACTGACAAGCCGGGGTGCATCCACCACCGAAGTCATGCTGGCCGGCGCCTGGCGCTCGGCGCGCATGGTCGCACATTACAGTGCAGGTGCGAGGGCACAGCGTGGTGCAGTGAAGAAGTATTTCTGAGTTGCAGAATTATCAACTGGAACTGTTTGAGCCCTACCAAGCCCAAACAGTTCCTGCCCATCCAATGCAAATCCGATATTTCGGAATTCGTTAGCCATGGTGAAAGGCACAAGAATCGATGAATAGATGACTTGGGATCGAATGTAGGTTCAAACCTCTTTTGTTGCATTTTTCACACACGATTTTCTTTCGAAATCGGCCGCTCTCAGTTTTCTGGTAAATGCCATTGTCGGCAGACCATTGATCTCCTCCGTGCAGCGCAAGCCGCACAGTTCATCAAGAACGAATGTTCAGAACATAGGAGAGAGGAATATGATGAGAGCAATTCTCATTACTGCCACCACCATGCTGGGCTTGTCCCTCAGTGGTGCCGTGGCGCAGGATGAAATGATGTCCGGCGGGATCAGCCTGTCCGGCAGTGCCGGGCTGGGCCTGACCTTCCATGGGGATATTGACAAGGTGGATCCCCAGACGGTCGGAGGTAATGGCGCAAATAAAGATGTTGTCCTCAAAAAAGGCGTCGATCCCGCCGAGTCCCGCTCGGAGGTGAACCACTTCGTCAAGTTCGTCCTCAAGGGCGAAGGCGTCACCGATGGCGGCCTGACCTTCGGAGCCAGTGCCCGGATCAACACCGACAAGGTGGATGATGCCGAGGTCTATATCGGTGGTGAAATGTGGAGCGTCAATGTCGGTGCCATCGATCCCGCTTCGGATATGGCCGAGAACCTCCCCGATGTCGGATTCGACGGCAACATCGGTGTCGATAACGTTGCCGAAGAAGCCACGGCTGACACCGCCGCGGATGCCGGCGTCACCCTCAACTTCGGTGTGGCCACTGTTGGTGTGAGTTTCGGGTTTGTCACACCGGGAGAGGACGACGCCGCCAAGACTGAAACAACCGTAGGCTCTCCAGCCAGAACAGCCGCTATCACAGGTGATGCCAGAGCTGCTGCCGCGGCCAGACTGAAGCAGAAGAACGAATGGGCCGTGGGCGCCAAGTTTGACGCGGGTCCGGTGACAATCGGACTCGGTGTCGACAGCGGCAAGCAGGGTCTGGCGTTTGAAAACTACGACAGTACTGCCGATGGGGAACTTGCGCCTCGGTATCAACCCAACCAGGTTGACCAGGGCAATGCCATCCAGGCGTCTGTCAGTGCCGATCTCGGCATGTTCTCGGGTGGTATCTTCTACGCGCAGCAGAAGCACACGCAATCTGTCACGAACAGAGGTGACGATGACATGCGCGTAGCGGCTACGGACACAGCACCTGCCAAGACCGTCAACAACAAGGTCACGGCCTTGGGTGCCAGCGTCAGTGTGGATGTCATTGATGGAACGACCATCACGGCTGTTTACACGCAGGCGAAGCATGACAATCCGCTGTACCAGACAGGCGCAACTGCCGCTTCAGGCAACACAACGGCCAACAACCGCGTTGTCGCCAAGACCGACAAGGGCTTTGGTGCCGGTGTCACGCACGCGCTCGGCGGTGGAGCCACCCTGCAAGCCGGCTTCGGCAAGGTCAAGGACCAGACCAAGGCCAGCGTTGGCGTGGTCATGAGTTTCTGACCGCGGTCAGATCACCACATGCGCAAGGAGCGGCCTGCGGGTCGCTCCTTTTTCAATTCGTAACGTTCCTGAGCCAGGAACTGCAGGCCCGGAGCGGATTCCATCGCGGCGATCCGGCCCATCAGCGCCTCTGGTGACACTGCGGGCGTCACCAGCCGGGTCCAGCCCTGCTTGCGGGCCGTGTCCAGTATGGTTCGCAACACGGCATGGTGCCGAGCGCCTTCCGCGCTGCGGAAGCTGCCCGAGATCGTCTGTTGGACCTTGCGGGGGCGCAGCGCCCGCTCGGCCGCAGTGTTGGTCGCCGGAACCGTCGGGTCACGGGTGAAGCGCAGGAGTCCGTCCCGGTGGTCCCCGAGCCGCAGGATCAGGTTGTGGCCCTGCCGCCTCGCCGCGCGCTTGGACCGCGAGGCCCGGCGGCGGGGCCTGCACGACGCCGATGAACGGGTCGTCGTCTCGGACGGGGCGGAATGGATACGCGGCACGTGCGAGGCGATCTTCGGAGGTCGGAAGGTCACCGTCGTCCTGGACATGTTCCACTGCCTGGAGTCCGCCGCCGCCGTGAAGGCGCTCTGCCCGACCGGGGCGGCGCGGGACCGGCGGTTCGCAGAGGTCAGGGCCGACATCATGGAAGGCCGCGACGCGAAGGTGGTGCGTGCGGTCCTTCCGCGGAACATGGAGCGGATGCGCTACGACGAATACCGGGCGCGCGGCATCCAGGTCGGAAGCGGCGTCGTGGAAAGCGGATGCCGGACGTTCGGGCTGCGGCTGAAGCGCCCCGGCAACCGCTAGTCGGAGAGGGGTGCCAACGCCATGCTGGCGCTCAAGGGCTGCGTCATGAACCTTCGGCTTCCCGATCTGCTTCAGAGGGCGGCATGATATCCGGCGGGACTGGATCTTCCCTTGACAGCAGTCGCCTGGCATCGCGCCGCAATTGACAGACGAGGATGTGCTTTGGCTTGCCGTGTCGCGAGGTATAGCGCCCGTTTGCACGGGCATGCCCCTTGCTTGTTCCGATCTCCTCCCAGTTCGCGGCCTTGTCCATCGAACCTGAATGCTGTTCGGGATCGCAGAGCGACTCGGCCAGGAGCAGGCCATGCCCATAGGCCGAAAGCCTATTGGCACTGAGGCGGCGGGTCATGGTCGACAGAATGCACGACGCAAGGTTTGGGAGCGCACCGGAATCGGCCAGGGTCAGAAAACGGGCGTTGGAAGCAACCATCTTGAGGCGTTCTGATCGCTGCTCTGCGGACCAACCGATCCAGCGATCCCGATCCTCGAGTTTGAGTGCCGCCGCTTGCCAGCCAGCCAACGCCAGCCAGTGATCGCGCCAAGTTGCAACATGGCACAAACCGCGTCCGGGGAAGCGCTTGAAGCCGAGGAAGGTCCTTGGGGCATTCTTGCAGCATCAATCCGGTCCCGATTGGCAAGCATGTGTCCACGTTGCCGCTTGAGCGGATTGAGAATGGGATAGCCAGAGCCTTTGCCAAAAACTGATCGATTCCGGCATTGTGATCATCTGCTGCACCCCCAACCTGCCCTTCATCCGGGAGCATGGGGTTGTCATGGCTTGCTCAGGAGCACCTTCACCTCCTTTGGGGCAAGTCTGCAGCCCATCCGGACCGGTTGTCAATTTCGGGTCTTCGACCCACCTTCCACCGCCGACCTTGCCCGCATTATCTCCGTCACGGCCCCTGCCCGGGCGCAGGCAGGGCGGTCTTGAGGCTCTGGGCAGCCCCTTTCACCGCGGCGTGACCAGCAGCCGGTCTCATTCAACCGCTCGACCTGATCGTGTTCAGAGTAATCTGGTCCCGCTTGGCATCCGGATCCCGGGCAACTTCAGTGGCCCGCAGGATCATGCGTTGAATGGCGGCGTCCAGGAATTTCATATCATCGGGCCCGTAGGGCTGCTTGAGACCCTTCCGCTTTCGTGCCATCTTCCCACCCATTGTGCTGCTCACCCTGCCCATCTCCTTGAGAAACTTGGAAGAAATCCCAAACACCCTCGCCGCGGTTTCTCCGTCCTGGCTTGCCATCCCCTTCAGCATGTCCAGGCAGAAATACGCCATCGATGGAAGGGGCTCCCTACCAGCGCGATAGCCGAGATAGCGGTGATACATGCTGTCGATGTCAGGCGTTCGCTTCATCATGTTCGGGGCAGGCGGCTCCGGGTAGCGGGCTGGGCGCAAGACGAGGTTGGGATCGAAGCTGATGTCTCCGACGATTGTGCCGGAAACTGTCAGCGTATGGGGGTCGCTGGGAGCAGGATTGCGGTCGATGATCTCTGATCGGACAAAGCGGAGGGTGAACGCATCCGGCCCACGCGCGAGACCGGCCGCAAGTTCCCAGTTTCGCCGATAGGAGTCGATCGCCGCTTTGGCTGCGTCTTCCGATCCGTAATGGGTCCTGAACCGGAACAGCACACGCCGGTCCTTGACCTCGACGGTGAAATTATCGCCCTTGAAGACCACCGCTTTGGCCGCTGACCAGTCGATATGGTCCTTGTTGGCAATACGGTATTCAAGATGCACGACATGCGGGTCGTTCATTGTATCCGCCCTGTCCTCATATTTGGAATCAAGCCGCTGCAACTCTTTGGAACAGGTGATAGGTCCGTCACAGAGCCCCTCCGCCAGCTGATCCGGTAGCCAGTCCCCTCCAGGCTTGCCTTTGGCTTTGAGAACAACTCATGACGTTTGCGGGCAGGGGTCACCAAGATAACGCTCAACGCCCTGATTTTGCTACATGGAGAACGCCAGCCAAGGCACCCTACGTGCAGCGATGCTGTCCATGATTGAGGCAGGCAAGGGCGCGCTGGGTCCGCTCTGACCGTTTGGTATCCTCCATTATCCCATGGCCCCTACGGATTGCCCCCGTCCCTGTCAATTCGCCCAACCCGGCCACCACCACCCACGATGACCGGCGACCGGAATGTGCCAGGCGCAAGGCGGCCCGGCTGGTGCATGTACCTTCTGGGCAGAGTGCCGTGGCCTGATCAGATTTTGTACAAAGTCGAGCTGAGGCCGGACCCGTCATTGACCCCCGGTGGTCCCCGGTGTAGGATGCCGGCATGACTTCCGATCTGGATATTCACGATCTGGCCAGGCACGTGGCCGTGATGGAGAAGAGCATGGAGACACTCAAGGCAGAACAGGAAGGTGCCCTTGATCGCCTGCGGGCGGACATGGCCAACTGGAAGACCGACATGGCCAACTGGAAGACCGACATGGCCAACTGGAAGACCGACATGGTCAAGCGCGACAAGGACAACCAGCGCTGGATCGTCGGACTCTTCATTGCAGCCATCGTCATCATCCCGGTCCTGTCCAATTCGGCCGCCATCGCCAATCTCGTCACCCTGCTCGGCAGCTGACCGCCCTGACCCGCCATTGACCCCCGGTGGTCCCCGGTGTAGGGTGCCGGCATGACTTCCGATCTGGATATTCACGATCTGGCCAGGCACGTGGCCGTGATGGAGAAGAGCATGGAGACACTCAAGGCAGAACAGGAAAGTGCCCTTGATCGCCTGCGGGCGGACATGGCCAACTGGAAGACCGACATGGCCAACTGGAAGACCGACATGGTCAAGCGCGACAAGGACAACCAGCGCTGGATCGTCGGACTCTTCATTGCAGCCATCGTCATCATCCCGGTCCTGTCCAATTCGGCCGCCATCGCCAATCTCGTCACCCTGCTCGGCAGCTGACCGCCCTGACCCGCCATTGACCCCCGGTGGTCCCCGGTGTAGGGTGCCGGCATGACTTCCGATCTGGATATTCACGATCTGGCCAGGCACGTGGCCGTGATGGAGAAGAGCATGGAGACACTCAAGGCAGAACAGGAAAGTGCCCTTGATCGCCTGCGGGCGGACATGGCCAACTGGAAGACCGACATGGTCAAGCGCGACAAGGACAACCAGCGCTGGACGATCACCCTGGTCCTCGGTTGCACCGCGCTCGTCATCGGTGCCGTGGCCCTGTTCTCCTGATCCAGAACATCGGCCTCTTCATGGCCGCCATCGCCAATCGCGTCACCCTGCTCGGCAGCTGACCGTCACGCCCGCCGGATCCCCGGGTGGCAGCACCATCTGGATTGTCCCTGCTCCCGGAGGCCTCTCGCGCCCCGTGTGACCGGATGGGATGATGCCGGCGCGCGGCCTGACCACGGCTGATATTCGCTTCACAAACGGCGAACGTAGCTGTTCGGGTTTCCGCTCGGCATTTCCAGCCCGAAAGGCGGCTCGAGGCGGCTCGAGGCGCTTGATAAGTTTGTTCCGGCTGCCGATCCCCGTTTCGGGCCTGCAGTCCCCGGCTCGGGAATCTGAACAGCTTCTGCCATTGTATCATTCATCCCGTCAATATCTCCATGGACGGTCAAACCCGGTCCGGCATGCCCTGGACAGGGACAGGCCTCCGGCCCTCATCGCATGTTGTGCCACTGCACAGTTCGGGGACAGGCTCAGCATCGCGGTGGCGGGGGCATGAGACCGTTCATCTGATATCCCTCCCTCCTTGTCGGCAACTGCCCTGCTGCCAGACTCGCATCCTGATTGTTCTTGCTGACTGACGTCCCATACGCCAGGTCCGGAGAGACTGTAAAAGGGGGCTCCGATGATGTTTCACAGACAATCCTGCTTCACGGGTCGGTGGAGATCGTTAGTGTCCAATGGACGGCTACATGCTGAAGTCGGGGAAGCGTTTCGCCCATGGGAAAAGACCGAGAGGTGATCTGTCGCTTGACAGGTGGGCTGGGAAACCAGCTGTTTCAGTACGCCAATGCCCGGGCGGTGGCGCATCGTATGAGGGCCAATCTCCTCCTGGATATCCGGGATCTTGATACCAATGGGGATGGTAAGGGCTTTGCGCTCAGTCATTTCAACCTGGACGGCAAGCCCGCCCTGGATGCTGATCTGCCACCATCTCGTCGACACAGGCTTCGCTACCTTCTCTGGCGGCGTTTTGGCACGAATCCGGTGTTCGTGCGGGAGCGAGGCCTGGCGTTCGATGCATCCATTAGGAATGTCCAAACCAGTTGCTACCTGCACGGCTATTTCCAATCGGAACGGTACTTCGAGGACATTGCCGATCGGTTGAGGAGGGAGTTGGAAATCCGCACCCCGCCCAGTCGGAAAAATGCCGATCTTCTGGCGCGAATTGCAACCGAGAATGCCGTCTCCCTCCACATCCGGCGCAGTGATTACCTCGCGGATGGGAATCGGTCGGTCTACGCGACCTGCAGTCTGGCGTATTATGAGACAGCATTGGCCGACCTGGCATCGCGGGTTGGCCCGCCAGTGCTCTATGTCTTCACTGATGATCCAGGCTGGGCACAGGACAAGCTGAAGTTTGACGTTCCGACAGTCATATCCTGCGGAAACCGGGGAGATCAGGCCTATGAGGATCTGCGACTGATGGCAGCCTGCCGGCATCATATCATTGCCAATTCAACCTTCTCCTGGTGGGGGGCTTGGCTGAACCCCAATCAGGAGAAGATCATCATCGCGCCAGCAGCATGGCTTGCACCGGAGCATCCGCAGAACCCGGATATCATTCCGGCAGGCTGGCTGACGGCCCCCAACTGACTGTTGCCTGAGTTGGCTCCCAACCTGGACGATGCCGGGATCTATGATCCTGCAAGTGTCCGCAGCGTCTGGTCCAGACAGTCCATCTGGCTCTGAAGGGGATAGTGATGGTTGCCAATAAAGAGGCCGTTCCGATCAAGGTGGTCGGCGTGGGTCAGGGAGCCGTGAATGGAGTGGGGCATATGGTGGGTCACGACGGAGTTGCGAGCGAAGTTTCCGGCGACAATAGGGCGGCACTCGATCCCGGCGCTGGCGAGAGCACTGATGAGGGAGGGGCGGGTACAAGCAGCATCGGGGCGTATGATGATGGAGAACCCGAACCAGCTGCTCTTGCCGGTCTCGAACTGAGTGCGGAATGCAGGATGGGCAGCCATGACCTTCTGGAAGAGTCGGGCGTTGGAGCGGCGCTCGCGAATGATCATTGGAAGTTTGAGGAGTTGTTCGCTGCCAATCGCACCGGACAGCTCGATGGGGCGGAGGTTGTAGCCAGGAAGGACAAAGCGGAAGGATTCTGTGAAACTGTCCCCGGACTTGGTGCCGGAGACATGATTGGTCGTTGGGAGATCGCGGGTCCAACCATGGGCCCGGAGCGAGAGCATGATGTGGTGGAGTTCCTCATCATCGGTAACGACAAGACCGCCTTCCATGGTGGAGATATGGTGCGAATAAAAGCACGAGAAACTCCCAGCCACGCCAAAGGTACCAGCCTGCCGGCCTTGTAGGGTGGCGCCAAGGGATTCGCAGTTGTCCTCGATGAGGATAATCTCATGACGATCAAGGATCGGTTTGATGGTGGCAAAGTCATTGGGATTGCCGAGCAGATTGACAGCAAGGAGCAGCCGGGTCCGGTCGGTGATCGCATCTGCAAGGGCATCGATGTCGATATTGAGTGTACAGGGATCAATGTCGACAAACCGCAGGTGAAGGCCGTGCTGGGATAGCGGAGAATACGTCGTTGACCAGGACACTGCTGGTACGAGGACTTCATCGCCGGGTTGGAGGCGATGGATGGAGTGATAGCGAAGTGCTGCCACCATGAGGAGGTTGGCAGAGGAGCCGGAGTTCACCATGATGGCATGTCTGGCCCCGAGTGTCCGGGCAAAGGCGGACTCGAAGGTGGCGACCTCTGGCCCCATCGTGAAGCGACCGGATGCCATGACACGCTTCATGGCCGCGTATTCCCGTTCGTCCCAGGAGGATGTGGCCAGAGGATAGTGAACTGCGGTGATGTCTGCGCTCCTTTAACGAGATTCGAGACAGGAGAGATAATATTCGCAAGTCAGTCGAAGACCATCCTGCAGTGATGTGCTCGGTGACCAGCCGAGCTGTGTTTGTCTCTCGGTCGAAACCAGTTTTTGGGGGATGCCTGCTGGCTTGTCATGATTGAAGAGATAAGTCCCCTGCCAACCGATGATCGCGGCGACAGCCCTGTAGTAATCCAGAACGGAGTGATCTTCCCCCACGCCCAGGTTCACCATGGCTGGTAATGCATCCAGCCGCTGGACCATATGCCATATACCATCGGCAAGATCGGCACTGTACATGAATTCCCGTCTGGCTGTCCCGTCGCCCCAAATCTCGATCTGTGACTGCTGCCGGATCAGGGCCTGATGCATCTTGTGGATAATGCCAGGCACGAGATGAGACACTGCAGGGTCAAACGTGTCATGGCGTCCGTAGATGTTGCACGGGATCAACGTGCGATAGGCCAGTCCGTCCTGCTGGCTGATATACGCGCAGAGGCGCGACACAGTGATTTTGGCCAGGGCATAGCCTTCATTGGTCGGCTCAAGGGCCCCGGTCAGAATCGAGTTTTCTGCCAGTGGGTTGGAGGCATCCCGTGGGTACATGCAGGATGAGCCAAGGTTCAGCAGGGCTGGCACACCCACCTTGCGGGCGGCCATCACGATATTCAGGCCGCAAGTGAGATTGTCGACCAGGAACCCCGCTGCATTGGCCACGTTGGCCTGAATGCCGCCCACCTTGCCGGCCGCATGAATGATCAGATCGGGCTGGGCCTGATGTAAATACGCAAGACAACCATCTGCATCGGTCAGATCGAGTCCAGATCGGTCCGGGGCAAGACATTCATGATCTTGCGCAGCCGGGTGCTCCAGGAGATTGTGGCCCACCATGCCAGTACCGCCCGTAATGAGAATGCGGGACATGGTCAGGGGGAAGTTCCATCATTGTGCACCCGTGCCCGCCTTGCCAGCTCTTCCTCGGCGATCGCCAGGTCTGCTCCAGCCATTTCGGCAACCAGTTCCGGAAAGGTGACCTGGGGCTTCCAACCAAGGATCCTGCGGGCTTTGGCAGCATCACCGCAGAGGGCATCAACCTCGGCAAGGCGAAAATACGTCGGATCCACGACGACAATCGGCCGCCCGGTTTTGTCCCGTCCGACTTCATCGACACCCTCACCTGTGAAGGTGATCTCCATGTCAAGGACAGAGGCGGCAGCATATACGAACTCCCTCACCGAGTGCTGCTGACCGGTGGCGATGACGTAGTCCTCGGGGGTCTCCTGCTGCAGCATCAACCATTGCATCGCAACATAGTCCCGGGCATGGCCCCAGTCACGCTGGGCATTGAGGTTGCCGAGCCGCAATTCCTGCTGCAAGCCGAGCTTGATCCGGGCCAGACCCCGGGTAATCTTGCGAGTGACGAACGTCTCGCCCCGCAGCGGGGATTCATGGTTGAAGAGAATGCCGTTGCAGGCGAAGAGTCCGTAGGCCTCGCGGTAGTTGACCGTGATCCAGTGGGCGTAGAGTTTGGCCACTCCATAGGGTGAGCGGGGATGGAAGGGGGTGGTCTCGGACTGAGGCGTCGCGTGCACCTGGCCGTAGAGTTCAGAGGTCGAGGCCTGATAGAACCGGGTCTTTGTTTCCAGTCCCAGAAACCGAATGGCCTCCAGGAGGCGCAGGGTCCCGAGTGCATCGGAATTGGCCGTGTACTCAGGCTCTTCAAACGAGACAGCGACATGGCTCTGGGCGGCGAGATTGTAGACCTCATCCGGTTGCACATCCTGCAGGATACGGGTCAGGCTGGAACTGTCGGTCATATCCCCATGATGCAGGACAAACTGTCCCGATGCCCCGTAGTCCCCCTCGAACAGGGGATCAATGCGGGCGGTGTTGAACAGGGATGTCCGCCGCTTGATCCCGTGGACCACATAACCTTTCCCAAGCAGGTATTCTGCAAGATAGGCACCGTCCTGGCCGGTGATGCCCGTGATGAGAGCAACTCTGGCTTGGCTGGCTAAGGGATATGATCGAAAGTGGGACATTTTCTTTTTCTTCCCAAGGGCTGAAAACCGGCACGGGCGGGCAAAAGACGGGGGTCACCGAGCGTCAACCCTCGCTCGGGCTTCACCCGCCCTCCGGTTGACGCTCGGTCGTTGCACTTCAGAGTGGCAGTGGGTCTACATTATGTATGATTATCTATGAACTTATTTATGATATTTTCATACTGAGGAACTATCTGTTCTGTAGAAAACTTAAGTATTTTTTTCTCAAACTCAGATTGCGTTACCTGACGTTCCAGTTCTTCCAGCATGACTTTTGCCAGTGCTTTTGGATTATCAAGAGGAGCTAGCAAGCTTGAGTTCCCTAAAATTTCAGCAGCACCCCCAGGACACTTTGTTGCAACAGACTTGCATCCACATATCAACGCCTCAATTAGCACGGTTGGCAGGGCCTCATATCGCGACGAGAGGACGAAGAGTGCTGATCGGCTCATATAGGACCAAGGATTTTCCACCCAGCCAGGTAGTGAAACATACGGCTCCAGACTAAGCGATTTTACTTTGTTCTCCAACTCAACTCGCTGAGGCCCATCACCAAGAATAACCAGTCGGCAGGGTCGATGACATAACGTCAGTTGGAATGCGTCAATAAGCGCATGAAAATCCTTCTGGCGTGTAAATCTGCCGACTCCGAGAATAATCGGAGCGCCGTTGTCATTGAACCATGCATGCTCTGCCCTCTCCTTAGATCTTCGCCGAATGGCGGAAATATCCATTGGATTGTATATCGTTGAGAGATTTTCATTAGAGATGCCACACGCATTGATTAGGCTTTCTTTGACTCCATTTGACACTGCAATTACGTGGTCGGATGTGCTGACGAGCACTTTCTGTCTCCGGGCTCTTGTGGATAGTTTGTTTATTGCGGTCCCTATATAGGGAAGGTTTTCTAAATTGGTTGATTGCTCGGGTCTTCCCTCACTTCCTTCCACGCTGTGATATATTGATATCACAGGAGGGAACATCTTCTCTTGGTAAAGTTTCTTGGAATAATACGAAGCATACTCGGGAAGCCTCTGGTTTACAATTAGTATATCTGGTTTTTCGTGCTGCATGTAGTGATATAGGTGAACACCGCGATCCAGCCCGCGACGGCTTGGAATTTGTAATGGCCAACTCAGAAGTTTTGCCATCAGAGCGGCTTTGGTTCTCAAAAATTTGTAGGACGGTTTTCTTGTGTTAACCCATTGTATTGCGATTTTGTCGATTGGTATGCTTGGCAGATGCATCATCCATTTTTTTAGATCACAAGGCACCAGGACACGGACATCCTCCGGGATATCTTGAGGACATGCACACACTGGTGTAAAGATGACGATGTCGACTCTATACCCGCTCAATGTAAGTCCACTGGCAAGCGTGGTAATGACCCGCTCGGTACCTCCGGCCCCAAGAGACTCGGCTAAAATTGCAACATGAGGCATACGGGGTAACTTCTCAATTGGGATATGATTGAAAGTGGGTGACGGAAGAAAACAGGCGGCATATCAAGACGGCTACAAAACGTCGTCAATTCTCAGAGAGAACAGGAGATATGCCAATGGTCACCTCTACAGTCACACCGCTGAACAGTCCAGCAGAATCCCCCTCAGACGCCCTCACCGAGGTCCTGCGCACCGGGGCCCGTACCCTGCCGGGGCCGCCGTTGAAGCCGAGGTCTCGGCTGTCCTGGCGGCCCACGAAGCACAGGTCGCCGACCCGGGCCGGCGCCGCCTCGTCCGGCATGGATACCGGCCCGAGCGCCCCATCCTGACCGGGATCGGTCCGGTGCCCGTCCGGGGTGCGGCAGCGGTCCGCGACCGCCGCGCGGCTGCCGATGGGCCAGACCGGATCCGCTTTGCTTCATCCATTGTTCCGCCCGACCTGCGCAAGGCCAGGTCGGTCGAGGACCGGCGCCCCGTGCTCTCTCTCGGGAGCCTCTCGACGGGGGACTTCGGTGCGGAGCTGGCCAGCCCCCACCCACCCTGACCGGGGCCCCGACGCCCCGGGGCTGTCGCCCGGGGTCATCGCGCGGCTGCAACGGTCCCCGGGCGCAGGACGACGACGCCTGGCGCCGCCAGGACCTGTCCGATCGCCGGTTCCTCTCCATCGGGGTGGATGGCATCTCTCTCCAGCCCCGGCTCGCGAGCGACCCCCAGGGCCTCCGGGTGGTCATCGGGGCCGACGCGGACGGTCGCAAGGCGATCCCGGGGATCCGGGGACGGCTTCCGGGAGACTGCCGACAGCTGGCGGGACCCTTGGCGCGCTCGCAAGGGGCGGGGACTGACAGCCCCCGGTCTGGCCATCGGGGGATCGGATGGCCTCCGGGGGGATGGGGCGCTCGGCATCCGGACCGCGGTGCGGGATGTCTTCCCCGCAACCCGCGAACAGCGCTGCTGGGTCCACAAGACGGCGCATGGCACCGGGGCGCTGCCGACGTCGCTGCCGGACACCGCCAGGCGGGATCTCCAGGACATCGGGATGGCCGCGATGCGGGTCGACGCCGAAGCCGCCTTCGAGCGCTTCGTTGCGGGCTACAGCCTCAAATACGGCAAGGCGGTGGCCAAACTCACCAAGGACAAGGCAGAGCTGTTCACCGTCTATGACGTTCCGGCCGAGCCCTGGAAGCCCATCCGCACCACCAATCCCGTCGAGAGCGTCTTTGCCACCGTACGCAACCGGACCCGCAAGACGCGGGGCTGCCTGAGCCGCAGGACGGCACTCGTCATGGTCTTCAAACGGGTCCTGTCAGCGCGCAAGCGCTGGCGTCGATTGGCGGGATCGGAACGCCTCGCTGAGGTCATTGAGGGGATGGCATTTCGCGATGGAATCCGCCAACTGAAGGACGCCGCCTGATATGGGCCGTCACCCACTTTCAATCATATCCCACAGGACAATGTCACACAGTCAAGTTTCAGCATAAATTGGATACACTCCTCAATGATCCCCGTATTCGTCTTGTCCCTTCCCGATTGTCATGACCGGCGCGAGGCAATTTCAAAACGCCTTCAGGACCTCGCAATCCAATTCGAATTCTTTGATGCAGTTGACGGGCGGCAGGGGCTTGGACCGGTCTGGGAAAGTCAGATCGACCGCAGAGGCACTCACTTGAGCGATACTGAATTCGGGTGTGCCTTGTCCCATATCGAAATCTATCGCCAGATCGTAGCCGATGCGATACCTTATGCACTGGTACTTGAAGATGATGCGATTCCGCTCCCTGACTTACCCCGGTTTCTTGCCGGGGACTACCACAGTGGGGGGGGGCTCACGGACCTCAATGTTTGGGGATATAGCCAGTATGTTGTGCGAGGCAGCAAGCGCCGACTCTTTGGTCATTACGCCTCCTGGCTCGTCCCCCCCATACTCTGGAAATCGTGGGGCACAACCGGGTATGTGATCGCTCTCGAAGCGGCAAAGTATATTCTTGAACATGCCTTGCCCGTTACCGGGCCGGCTGACTGGCCTAGCTGCGTCTGGAACTTGGTCAGAATGCGTGAGGTTCGAATCGTCCTGCCGGCACTGATCACATTACCGCCACCGGGTGAACAATTCCCATCAACGATAGAGTGTGCGCTCCGAAAGCGACAAAACAGGATCGGTACGAATCTCAAGAATCTCCCACGCAAGATTCTCCATAAGCGCGTGGCGTTGAATGCTCGTTGAGTCAATCCATCGGCGGTAGGTACATCGACTTGACGATCATGAAATCGCGATACAGAGAATGATGGATAGGCTGTAGCGGGCAATCAAAGTGAGAGGGGGCGAGGTGAGGACTGTGACCCGCATCGCCGTGATGCGGTTACAGGTTGTCGCCTCAAATGCGGGATTGTCCCAGATGATGTTGAAACTTTGAATCAGGGCGCTGCTGCTTCCCCTTGAGCTGTAGGGCTCGGGGTATCTTGGAACCTTGAAAGGAAGCAACACCATGACACCATCTACCACACATTCAAATACCGCTGCCACTCCCCCGGAGGGATCACCCGCTGCTGCAGCCTGTGCCGATCTCGCAGAGAGCTTCGAGCACGTCTGCCTCGCCACAGGCATTGAGAGGCTCTCACCCAGATGATGAACGCGGATGTGGATGCCATCGCCGGAGAACGCTACGGCCACACCCGGGACAAGCCGGGCTGTCGCTGGGGCCACACCCGGAGCAAGGTTGCCCTCCATGGCGGCCAGGTCGACGTGCGACGCCCCCGGGTGCGCAGCAAGGCCACAAGGGAGGAGATGGCCCTGCCTGCCCACCTGGGAGGTGGTCCGCTCCCATGACCTCCTCAGCCAGTGCACCATGAACCTCATGCTCCTCGATGTCGCAACACGTAAGGACAGCCGTGCTGTCCGCATGCCCGGGACCGGCCGGCCCGCGGCGAACGGCAGCGGTCTCTCGAAGTCCGCCGTCTCCCGACGCTTCAAGGCCCTCAGTGAGGCCCGGCTTGCAGAGTGGATGGGCCGTGACCTCTCAGGACTGGACCGCGTCGCCATCCAGATCGATGGTCTCCACCCCCATCCTTCATGATGATTGGGAGGACCTGCTGATGATCGGTGCGGTCGGTATCGACACAGACGGCAGGACGCATCCTCTCGGTGTCATTGAGGGGGCGACCGAGACCGCCGCCACCGTGCAGGCCCTCATCGACACCCTCATCGCGCGGGGCCTTGATCCCGCGGGCACCGGCCTCGTCATCGTCGATGGTGCGAAGGCCCTCAGCACCGTCCTGCGCCGCACCTTCGGGGCGGGTGTCCCCATCCAGCGCTGCCAGATCCCCCCGCCATCTCTCCAAGGGGCCCGCAACATCATCGACCGCCTGCCGGCCCGGGGTCACAAGCGCGTCCGCCAGGCCCTCAGGGATGCCTGGGCGATGGAGGATGCGGATGCGGCCGAGGCGACCCTGCGCACCCTCGCCCGCAGTTTCGAGGATGGGGCACCTGATGTCGCCCGCTCGATCCCCAATTACATTCATCCTCCGGGGGCTGGATGAGATCCTGACCCTGACCAGGCTGGGTCTGCCCCCGGAGCTGCGCCAGTCGCTCGCCAGTCCAACATCATCGAATCGATGCACAGCGTCATCCGCCAGACCTGCCGGACTGTGAAGCGGTGGCAGGGCGCGAGGATGGCCCTGCGCTGGACAGCAGCGGGGATGCTTGAAGCCCAGAAGGGGTTCCGGCGTCTGAAGGCCGACAGGCAACTCCCCATCCTCAGGGAGACCCTGGTGAGGCACCGTCGGATGTCACAGCTTGAGCAGGAAAGGAAAGTCGCATAAATGCAGCAGATGAAGCAATACCGCTCAGTGAAGTTTCAACAGAGAATGGGAGAATCCCTCAAATACTGCGCACAGTCGACACTGGGTGCCCCGGCGCAAGGGAGAGCGGTAGGGATGTAAACGGGGTCGCTCCAGGGTTCTCTGTAGAGACGTGGGGACAATCCCGTTGGATAGAACGCCCTGAACTATGAGATTGAACTGGAACATGGACACTTATCCAGTTTGTCGGCACCTTCCAAAACCGACTTGTTGGCCCAAGGAATATCCAGAGATCGCTGACCCAGGTTGAACAGATTGAACCCTGCGTTTCGGGGCGCAAGCGCACACAGCCGAGGTCAGGTAGAACGATGAAGGTCCGTACCATTCAATCATGAAGCAGAGAGGGGATATATGAATGATGTTGGGAAAATTGTGGTGTCACTAAGCACGATCCCTCCCCGATTCCCATTCATCGGAAGAGTGATGCGCAGCATTATGCGGCAAAGCGTCATGCCAACCAAGATTGAATTGTACATTCCTCGATTCTACCGGCGCTTTCCTACCCACTCATTCTATTCCCCTGAAGTGCCAGAAGGCGTCACAATTGAAGTAGTTGAGAAAGATCTAGGCCCATCAACAAAGGTGTTGTACTGTGCGAAGAAGTACCTTGGAGAGCATACAAGAATAATCTACTGCGACGATGACCAAGTCTATGGCCCCCGCTGGATTGAAAAATTGCTACAATCCACTGCAAAGCGCCCTAATGAGTGTATCGCTGGTTGCGGACACGATATCTCAATCGATAATAGCGGCGTGAAATGCAGCGAGCGAGCCCAACCCACCCCTAGGGTTACCCATCGATCGTTTCCACAGGGCGGAATAAAGAATCTTCATAAAAATATTCCACGTTGGGTGTGGCGCGAGTGTCTTAGAGTGATGATCAATACAAAATTGATATATCCGCCCATGATGAATATTGCTACCAATTCTGGGTACGCTGACATTGCTGCTGGATGTGGAGGCGTGGTAGTACAACCCAGATTCTTTGATAATCTCGCATATGATATCCCATCAGTATTGTGGTCAGTTGATGATTACTGGTTGTCTGGTTGTTTGAGGCTTCAAGGCATCAATATATGGGTGGAAAAGGAAGTCGGTTTACCATTGCATCATCGCCGCCTAAACCCGGTTAGCCATATTTCTGCCCTGCGCGAGAAGTCTTTTGATGGCCACACTAGACTCCAAGCCAACAAGGCCTGTGTTCAATACTTCAGAGAGAACTATGGCATTTGGAGATGATGATTTCCCTCCCCACTTCCAGTTTGAGGTGCAATGGTAGTGTCTCTTGATCTACGGATGGTGCTTCAGCGTGGGGATTGTCCCAGATGATGTTGAAACTTTGAATCAGGGCGCTGCTGCTTCCCCTTGAGCTGTAGGGCTCGGGGTATCTTGGAACCTTGAAAGGAAGCAACACCATGACACCATCTACCACACATTCAAATACCGCTGCCACTCCCCCGGAGGGATCACCCGCTGCTGCAGCCTGTGCCGATCTCGCAGAGAGCTTCGAGCACGTCTGCCTCGCCACAGGCATTGAGAGGCTCTCACCCAGATGATGAACGCGGATGTGGATGCCATCGCCGGAGAACGCTACGGCCACACCCGGGACAAGCCGGGCTGTCGCTGGGGCCACACCCGGAGCAAGGTTGCCCTCCATGGCGGCCAGGTCGACGTGCGACGCCCCCGGGTGCGCAGCAAGGCCACAAGGGAGGAGATGGCCCTGCCTGCCCACCTGGGAGGTGGTCCGCTCCCATGACCTCCTCAGCCAGTGCACCATGAACCTCATGCTCCTCGATGTCGCAACACGTAAGGACAGCCGTGCTGTCCGCATGCCCGGGACCGGCCGGCCCGCGGCGAACGGCAGCGGTCTCTCGAAGTCCGCCGTCTCCCGACGCTTCAAGGCCCTCAGTGAGGCCCGGCTTGCAGAGTGGATGGGCCGTGACCTCTCAGGACTGGACCGCGTCGCCATCCAGATCGATGGTCTCCACCCCCATCCTTCATGATGATTGGGAGGACCTGCTGATGATCGGTGCGGTCGGTATCGACACAGACGGCAGGACGCATCCTCTCGGTGTCATTGAGGGGGCGACCGAGACCGCCGCCACCGTGCAGGCCCTCATCGACACCCTCATCGCGCGGGGCCTTGATCCCGCGGGCACCGGCCTCGTCATCGTCGATGGTGCGAAGGCCCTCAGCACCGTCCTGCGCCGCACCTTCGGGGCGGGTGTCCCCATCCAGCGCTGCCAGATCCCCCCGCCATCTCTCCAAGGGGCCCGCAACATCATCGACCGCCTGCCGGCCCGGGGTCACAAGCGCGTCCGCCAGGCCCTCAGGGATGCCTGGGCGATGGAGGATGCGGATGCGGCCGAGGCGACCCTGCGCACCCTCGCCCGCAGTTTCGAGGATGGGGCACCTGATGTCGCCCGCTCGATCCCCAATTACATTCATCCTCCGGGGGCTGGATGAGATCCTGACCCTGACCAGGCTGGGTCTGCCCCCGGAGCTGCGCCAGTCGCTCGCCAGTCCAACATCATCGAATCGATGCACAGCGTCATCCGCCAGACCTGCCGGACTGTGAAGCGGTGGCAGGGCGCGAGGATGGCCCTGCGCTGGACAGCAGCGGGGATGCTTGAAGCCCAGAAGGGGTTCCGGCGTCTGAAGGCCGACAGGCAACTCCCCATCCTCAGGGAGACCCTGGTGAGGCACCGTCGGATGTCACAGCTTGAGCAGGAAAGGAAAGTCGCATAAATGCAGCAGATGAAGCAACACCGCTCAGTGAAGTTTCAACAGAGAATGGGAGAATCCCCTTGACTCCAGTCTTGACGGTTTTCAATGGAGAGGTCACACACAGCGTGACCTCTCCGCATGCCGGGTGATTGGACAGCCGAGGCGGGGACTGTCAAGCCCATGGTATCTTCAGAGTGGCAGTGGGGCTATCATGAACGTAATTTATGGCGTTGATAAATCATATCTTATTCCTGCATTGATATCAGCGTACAGTGTCTGGAAAAACGCAAGTCATCCCGTTGACATAACGATTTTCGGAGAGGGGCTTTGCAAGCAAGATCACGATGCCATCCATCGCGTCAGCAATATATGCGGGAATTCAATTAAATTTCAAAGATTTGATAGCAAAATATTTGACGATTACATTCACAATCGTCCGAAGGGTGTCTGCTATCCTGCCGTAGGTATGCTACCATTGATTCTTCCAAAGATATTTTCCGGTCGCTGTCTGTTTATTGATGCAGATACATTGGTACTCGGCGATGTGTGGGAATTATTGTCGCAAGATCTGGACGGTATGGCCATTGGTGCATGTCCAGATATGGGAATGCTAACCATCATATATGAGTATGTTCTGGGTACAAGAGTTTCAGATATCCTCCATCCTTCACGATCCCGAATGCGCCGCAATAATCGAATTCACTGGATCTTAAATCTAGGTTTCATGCCCCGCCAGAATTATTTCAATGCTGGTGTGCTTATCATAGACTGTGACTCAATCAGATCTTCACCCCCACACATAAACCATGATAAATTATCAAGCATGGATGAGTTAAGACCGCACTATTGTTATCTTCGTGATCAAGATAGATTAAATGAGTTTTTCGCTAAGCGCTGGTTTAATATACACATACGGTGGAACCTAATGCCGAGTGTAGTTGATAAAGCAGGGTGGAGAAGGAGCATGTCTCAGGTCGCATCAAATGATATTGTGGAGCAAGTAGAAGAGGGAATATCTGGACCAAAAATATTTCATTTTACCACATATAAACCGTGGGTTAAGTCATGGAGAATATCTCCCATCACAAACAGATACACATATCGTGCATTCAATGCTTGGAAAAGTACGAAGTATGAACTTGAGGCATCCACAAGGCTGATAAATTGACCCCGTCATTCACTTTCAATCATACCCCAATGCAACCATATACCGTCTGCATTACGAGTTGCGCCCGCTTTGATTTGCTCAACAAGTGCCTAACTTCTTTGATTCCAAGGCTTGAAGGCCCGTGTGAGAAAATAGTTATCAGTGAGGATAGTGGTGATTGTGGAGTATTTGGCGCAGTTGAACGCTTCCGGGCAAACTCTCCACCAATCGATGTCATTGTCAACACGCACCGTCTCGGCACGACACGGAATATAGATCAAGCCTACTCTCTGGTAGAAACCGAATGGGTTTTTCATTGCGAGGATGATTGGGAATTCTATCGCGACGGTTTCATCCACGACTCCTTCCAAATATTGCAAAATGACGGAGGGATATCCTCCGTAAGTTTGCGCGATCGAACTGACTTCATACCCGGGTTCTGGAAGGAGTCTGTCGTGGGATTGGAAGGGGGCAGAGATTACTTTGTTGCAACCGATGCCGTCGCTGGAGACATTGCCGGCATACATTTTAATCCTGGCCTTAGAAGGATGAGCGACTACAATATCTTGGGTCCCTATGGCAAAATCGCACCATACTGTCAGGAAGGTGATGTATCAATCGCCTATTTAGATGCTGGACTTAGAATGGCGCTGCTGCGTGAGCCAGCGGTTCGGCATATCGGTTCGGACCGCCATGTGCCCTTACCCCGCCCTAGATTTCAACAACGAATTGCTCGTAGAATATGGAAACGATATCCAAGGATCGGGGTATATCTCACTTGACGCTAGCGGAATCAAGGAGAGGGATTGTCCAATTCTCTGTTGAAACGTTCAAACCGGGGTGGTGTTGCTTCCACCTGAGCTTTCGGGGCTCGGGACCCTCTGTAATTTGAAAGGACCCGCCACCATGGCACGATCGACCCCACCGTCCAGTCCGTCTGCCACCCCATCCTGCCCATCGCCCGCCCTCGCGACCGGCACCGAAGGACATCCACAAGAGGTTTCGCACGGGTCTGCCTGACAGCCGGTCTCGAAGCCCTGACCCAGCTGCTGGACGACGATGTCACGGACCCCGGGGTGCGCGCACCAGCCACACTGCCGACACGCCCAGCGACCGGTGGGGCACGATCCCGGTTGGCCGCCAGTTTGTGGAGCTGGAACTGGCGCACGCGGCGCGCCCGTCCGGCCCCAGCATGACGGGGCTCTGGGGATCGGGGCCGGACGGGGGATCATTGCGGGTGCCACCGAGACCACCGCCGCCGCGTCGGCCCCAGGGATAATCGCATTGCACACAGCATCCGTTTCAATCCCTGTGCCAGTCTGTCTCGTCGCTTGCCCGGCGGCATGATCGCGAGGCCATAGCGCAATTCCCCCTCGCTGACCGCCGTGAGATACAAGCGCGATGCGGCCTGTTCCACGACCCAAGCGGCAGCCGCGGCATCGGGTACGGGTCGCACCAGTTCGGACAGCACATTCGTGTCAAAGACCAGCACGGACAGCACCTCAGTCGAAACGCGGTGGCCCGCGCCTCGACCCGCGCCTCAGCAGTTCGAGCTCCACGCCGCCGTAGGGTGCGAAGCACTCATGGATGAAGGTGGCCAGATTCTCCGGTTCGTCTTGTTGGCCGACGGCATCGTGCAGGATCAGCCTTGCCTCCTCTTCCATCGAGCGGCCGGTGCCCGCAGCCCGCGTTCGAAGCCGGGCCTTTACATCGTCGTCCAGATTACGGATCGTGATGCTCGCCATGTTCATGCCCTCTGCCATTCCTGCGGGGCGAACCCTACGCAGTGATTGCGACGCAATCAAGTCGAAGGTCGGGCTTCATGTTCGTTTCGTCTTGAGTGTTGGTCCGAGGGCGTGGACTTCTGACGTTCCTGCCGCGATCAGCATGGCCATGTTCCGTACCAGTGTTCAAGGGATCCCGCGTCCGGGGCAGGGCGCAATGACCGGGATTGACCTCAGCGAGGGTTGACGCTCGGTGATCCCATCCTTTAACCCCGCATGATGGTTGTCCACCCCTCAGGCAGTGCATCGCGTCATGCGCAAGCAGAGCCGTTCCCGGAGGGTCTGCCCGCATCGCTCCGGGCGCTGTGGATCCCGGGGAGGGTGGGGGATTTGAGGCCGACGCCGTGCGTGCAGGCCAGGGATGGCGACAAGCGCGGCTAACGTCAGTTTGTGGATATGGACCTGGGTTGGATCGCCTGTGGTGACGCGCTGCAGCCGCCAGACAGGGTCGGTCGACTCCCGAGGGATGGGGTGACTGGCGGGTGTCCACAGTCCGGGCGATCGTATGAAGGTCGGGCCCTGTCGGGGTGGATGTGGTTGGAGGTCCGGGGCGGGTGGGTTTTCAGGGGAGAGGCCGCTCACTGTGCGGCTTCGCCGCACTCCGGCGGGGTGGACAGTCGAGGCGGGGCCCGGCAGGCATTGGGATCTTCAGAGAGGAAGGGGTTGCCTGTCATGTCGTTGCTTCGGAGAATTCGGGATCAAGACAAAACCGGACACGAACACACCGGTTTTCCTTGTCATCGGGGAGTCCGGGTTCGGTACCGTTGAACGAGCGCGTGCCGTGCCTCATGAGACCGCCAGCCCCGCTGCGAGCGTTGCACCTCAGAGTGGCATGGGGCAGGGATTGCAGAAAGCATTCCCGAGATTGATCCGGGCTGGTTGGGACAAGTCTTCCCGCATTCCTGCCACAATCGAATTGATTGCGGCGGGTTTTGTTTGTCACCCGGCTGAGCCACCACCCGGTGCGCCAAGCGGCAGAGCTTGCGAATCACGCCCCTGCGCCAGCATCAGGGGACGCCGGCCAGAGACAGAGTGCCAGTGGAGTGGTGTGTCCTGCGTACGGATCGGGGTGTCTCGGGTGGCCGGCTGGGGCCGATGGGACGGGGTCGGGGACCCTGTGTACCCTCGTGGCGGGGGTGGGTGTGACGCAGGGACGGTGACAATGGTGGTGTTTTCTGGCAGTGGCGCAGTCGGGGCTGGTGATGCAAACGTGTTGGGGGAAAGTCTCAATCATTTGACTTGCCGGCGACACCCCTGAAGGTCAGTGGGGCGGTTGTCGTGACCGTTGCGTGTCGGTGTGACCGAGGCGGGGAGCGGGGATGGATGCGTTGAGGGAGAGCGGATGTGTTGGGTGGTGATTTTACATTGAGTGTGCTGCAGTTCCTGTCGGCACTGTTCGTGTTCGTGGTGGGGGTGGGGTTCGCGACGGTCGTTCTGATCTTTGTGGCGGATGTGTCGCAGACGCGGGATGCGGTGCGGCGCAACTTCCCGGTGCTGGGACGGTTCCGGTATCTGTTCTCGATGCTGGGGGAGTTCTTCCGGCAGTACTTCTTTGCCATGGATCGGGAGGAAATGCCGTTCAACCGGGCCGAACGCGAGTGGGTGGAGCGGTCATCGCGCAATCACGACAATACGGTGGCCTTTGGCTCGACGCGGAATCTGACACCGGCGGGGACAGCCATTTTTGTGAACTACCCCTTCCCGACCCTGTCGGAAGATGCGGTTGACATGATCCCGATGCAGATCGGGCCGACCTGTGAGCATCCTTACAACGCACCCTCGTTCTTCAACATCTCGGGCATGAGCTACGGAGCCCTGTCGACACCGGCGGTGCGGGCCCTGTCGAAGGGGGCCGGGCTGGCGAACTGCTGGCTGAACACCGGTGAAGGCGGTCTGTCGGACCATCATCTGGAAGGGGGATGTGACATTGTCTACCAGATCGGCACGGCCAAGTATGGGGTGCGGGACCAGGATGGCGGGCTGTCGGATGCCAAACTCCGGGAGGTGGCGGCGCTTGATGCCGTGCGGATGTTCGAACTCAAACTCAGCCAGGGGGCCAAGCCGGGCAAGGGGGGGATCCTGCCGGGTGCCAAGGTCACGGAGGAAATCGCCCGGATCCGGGGGATCGAGGCCGGCAAGGACTCGATCTCACCCAACCGCCACCCCGAGATCGGCAACGCTCGAGAACTCCTGGACATGATCAGCCATATCCGGGCGGTGACAGGCAAGCCGGTCGGCTTCAAGTCCGTCTTTGGCAATTTCGAGTGGCTGGAAGACATCTGTCGGGAGATCCACCGGCGAGGCGTTGAGGCGGCACCGGACTTCATCACGGTCGACAGTGGGGATGGCGGCACCGGGGCGGCACCGATGCCGCTGATGGACAATGTCGGCTTGCCGATCAAGGAAGCCCTCCCGCTGACCTCCGATGTCCTCCACAAGTACAGCCTCCGAGACCGGATCCGACTGATTGCGTCAGGCAAGCTCGTCACGCCCTCGGAGGTCGCCTGGGCGCTGGCGGCGGGGGCGGATTTTGTCACCTCGGCCCGGGGCTTTCTCTTCTCTCTCGGCTGCATCCAGTCCCTCAAATGCAACAAGAACACCTGCCCGACGGGCATCACCACCCACAACCCCCGGCTGCAGCGAGGATTGAATCCGACTGAAAAGTCGGTCCGGGTCGCCAACTACTGTCAGCGCATCGTCAAGGAAGTCCAGGTCATCTCCCACTCCTGTGGCGTGGTCCGACCCCGGCGTCTGACCCGGGATCATGTGCGGATCGTCCAGCCCAATGGCAAATCGATTCCGATGGGTGAACTCTTTCCCCGCCCGCCCATCCTGCCGGAGCATTTCGAATGGACCCAGACCTTGCGGACGATGCGGGCTTCCGAGGGCACGCACGACATCCGCAACGAGAATGTCACCGAACTCTACGAGACCTATCTCACCCACACCCGGGTTATCCGTGAACTGGCCAGGCGGGGCTATGCCATCGTCGATATCGCCCGGTTCGTCGGACAAAAACCCGCTCGGGTCGAGGAGGTGCTGGCATGATGGGGCGAGGCGGCTGACCGTGGTGCGGGCGCGGCTGGCCGACCGAGCATCGTCAATGCGGGTGCATGCCCTGGTTCGGCCGACCGGAAGACAGGGGGCAGCGTTCCATCCTCAGGGATGATCGGGCGGGGCCGGCGGTTGTGGTGCGGACCCGGGTCACGGCAGCAAGGGCCGGCAGGGGCCTTCGGGTCGTTCCGGTCAATGTGACGATCCTGCCATGGATGGTGCCTGCCGGGGCTGCCCGGGTCGCCACCCTGACCCTGCCGGGTCATGATCCGTGGCATGGGTGCCATCGTGACGACTGAAGACCGGCGCTGCCGTGGCCAGTGCCGGATGGCGGTATCATGGGTGGCGAGGTCAGGGGGTCCTGACGGCTGAACGCGGGTCCGGCGGCGGCCGGAGGACGGGGTAGCCGAGACCAGCGAGACGCTCGGTTTCGGCGGCGGGGTCGAGGGTCATGTCCTCGTAGGCCCGGCTGTAGACGTTGGTCCCGAAAGCACGTTCGAGGAACCGACCGGGATTGGCGCGGCGGATTTCGAGGTCCTCGCGGGCCACGGTCTGGCGGATGTCGTCCTCGCGACCGCGGGCGGTCATGTGGTTGACCAGGGCGGTGTCGGTGGAGGGCGTCCGGTCGTCACGGCGGGGGGCGGGCTGGCCGCCAAGGGCCCGGTCGGCAATGGCTTCGGGATCCTGGCGCACCCGGGTGCCGACCACGCCGGGCGGGGGACGGTCCGTGGTGCGCTCGGGGATGCTGATGCGGTCGTAGACGACCACGGCGAACTCGTCGGGCGCCCCCTTGCTGTGGTAGCGGACCAGGTCCGGCGTGCTGTCCTCCCGACCGGCACAGCTGGCCAGCAGGGCCAGAAGAACCAGCGAGGCCGGCAGCCGGCAAGACCTGAATTGACCCATCGCACCCATTCCCTGCAGCGATCATCGGTTCCGACCGGGGGTCTCCCCGGCCGATTGCGGCCAGCAATACAGCAAACCCGCGAGACCTGCAAAGACCGCCATGTCGGCAAAATTGAACACCCACGGGTTGGTCAGGCCACAACAGGCGACATTGAGATAGTCGACAACGGCCCCATGGAGAACACGGTCGATGGCATTGCCAAGGGCACCCCCACAAAGGAGGCCGGCGAGGACACCGATGATACGGGTGCTGGCCTGGCGCAGGATCTGCCAGACGACCACGGCAACGACCAGGAGGGTCAGTGCCACGAGTCCCCAGCGGACAAGTGGGGCGGTGCTGTCCAGGAGACCGAAGTTGATGCCCCGGTTCCAGACCATGACCAGACGGAGGTGGTCGGGAATCATCACGAGGACCCCCCGGGTGTCGAGATCGAGAAGGACGAGGATCCCGAACTTGAGGCCCTGGTCGGCAAGCAGGATCAGGCCTGTCACAAGCAGGAGGGGGAGCAGGGCCGGATTCGGGCTGGACATGGCGGGGCCGGGGGATCAGGCCGGGAGTCGTTCAAGACACCAGGCATACCGGACCTGGTGGGTGGTGGGTGTATCGAGAATGAGAATCCGGGATGTCTTCCAGATCTCGTGGCGCAGATCATCGATGAAGAGCGAGTCGGCCAGGATGGGGGACGGACCGTCATTCAGGGCAAACTGCCAACGGGCACCTGAGGGCAGGCGCAACTGGATCGGGCTGCCCGCTGACCCATCATCAAGGATGGCCACCATCGGATGGAGATTGAACGTCAGGCGGATGTGGATGGGGTCAGGGTGCCGACCTGCATCCAGTGCCAGGATGTCCAGGCCGGCAATCCGTGCCCCGTCGCGGGCGAGGGTGAGGGTCCGGGTGCAGGACGCCGGACCGGAACCCGGACTGATGGACCGGGATGCTGTGACCTGCAGGTCCCGTGCCGTCTCTTTCGAGGACCGCTCGATGGTGCCGACCATCCCGACCGCGGGTGATCCTGCCGTCAACCCCGTCGGAAAGGGTGTCTCGGCAAGATGGAGCGTACTGCAGCCATGGCCGGCGGTCGTCCAGGCGGCAACCCCGCCACCAAAACCCCGCCCGACCCCTGCATCAGCGAGCAGGATGTCATCGCCGTCGGCACACTCGATCGAGAGAGAGGAGGGATGGAGGGTGCCCGTGCCGTGCCGCGGGCCCCGTGTGTTGAGGACAGCATGGACTCCACTGGCGGCAAGATGGACACAGGAAGCCTTGCGAGGCAGGGCGCGGGTCGGCGCGACTGCCCCGAGAGCCGCGAGGGTCCCGGGCAGGAGACCGGCAGGTGTCATCCCCCCGGTCCCAAGGCGGCAGAGGTCCCGGCCTGTCAGCGCAAGGGAGGCAAGATGAGATGCCAGTGCCTCGCCGGTTGCCCTCGTGACAGGTGTGATCTCCTGGTGGATCTGCCTGCAGCTCTCAAGGATCAGGGACAGGCAGAATGCCATCCGGAGGAAGGCCTGCGGATCACCATCACCCTGCCGGGCGGCCGTTTTGC
Source organism: Paracoccaceae bacterium (assembly GCA_965215545.1). Taxonomy (GTDB): domain Bacteria; phylum Pseudomonadota; class Alphaproteobacteria; order Rhodobacterales; family Rhodobacteraceae; genus MPNP01. The sequence goes on along the minus strand of OZ244066.1, from coordinate 687,235 downwards.
ACCACTGTTGCAAATGGCGGGCGAGGCGATTCTGGACCCGGGGCACCAGCGGGTGCGGTCGGGCCAGCGTGACACCAGCGAGTCCGAGAGCGGTCTCGATCTCAATCCGGGTCTCGCCGGTCCCGGCCAGCCACTGCCAGCGGGCAAGGAGGGCCGCGTGATGGGCGATGGCCCGGGTCAAATCGGCAAGGAAGGGCTCGGAAGCATCAAAGGTCAGGAGCGAGCCCGTCCGGACCCATGTGATGAGACGGCGGGCAATCAGGCTCAGGTGCCAGGCATGACCGGTGCCATTGGTGTGGCCACTGGAGTGGATATCGAGCCAGGCGGCCGTGATGTCCTGACCAAGACGGACAGCCTGGCCTGTCCGGACGGCAAGGAGGTCCTCCAGCCAGCCCAATCCATGCACCCGGTGGTCTGTCTCGGGCTGCGTTGCAACCTGCGACCAGAAGTTCCCATCCAGCGGTGCGGTCAACGTCCCGAAGGGATCCCGACCGGCCAGCAACTGCTGGCCCCGTTCGGGATCCCCATAGAGGCGATAGGGAAGAACGACCGGTCGCTCAGGACGCGGCGGACGGGGTGGCAGGATCCAGACAAGACTCCCGGGCAGTCTGACCCCCGCCGGGCAGGCGCCAAGGACCTGCTCGGGTGACGCCGAGGGATGGAGGATGGAACCGGCAGGATCCGGAGCGCTGGCAGGGACCTCGTCCATTGTCGTGATCACCCGGTCAGGCGCGGGGTCCGCTGGACATGATCCTGCATGGGGCGGGCCAGAGATGACGGGCAGGCGGGGGATGTCGGTGCCCGTCCATCAGCCAAGAGGACTGTGGATCTGGTGGTCCCGGTCCGGCGGCGCCGGTATCCGCACGGCGGGGAGCGCTGCTGGATGGCGGCTGTTGGCGGGGCAGGGGTGGCAACACCGGGGGGATCGGCGTGCATGTCAATCCTCCAGCATGTGGGTGACGATGGCGATGGATGCGTCGCTGTCCCAGTCCGCATCCCCGATCAGGCGGGCCACTTCGTGGTGGTCGGCGTCAAGGAGCAGGGTGGTGGGCAGGCCAAAGACGCCGAGGGAACGGGTGAAGGCACCGGTCGGGTCCTCGAGGACAGTCAGGTGCTGGATATTCGTCTCGGCAAGGAATCTGTCGATGGCGCCGGGGGCGTGGCGGCCGGTGGCAATGACCACGACGGTCAGGTCGGTGGGATCGAACCGGTCCTGCAGACGGTCAAGGGAGGGCATTTCGATCCGGCAGGGGGTACACCAGACGGCAAAGAAGTTCACGACCAGAACCGAACCTGGCACGTCGGCAAGGTCGACCGTCTGTCCTGTCCTGTCGAGGAGCGTATCATAGGAGTTGGCAATGGGTGTGTCATGGACGATGAGTTTCCGCAGGCTGCCATCCCGGAGAGCGGCCAGTGCGTCGGGGTCGCTGGCGGGCGCGGCGTGTGTTGTCAACAGGCAGGCCAGCACATAAATGACGATCGTTGAGAGTGTGGTCCGCATCGATGGAACTCCTCGTTCAGCATGGAGCAACAGAGTATGGCAGGACAGGGTCCGGTGAACCAGATGTGGGGTGGCCGGTTCAGTCTGGAACCCGACACGCTGGTGCAGGAGATGAACGCCTCAATCACCTATGATCGGCGCTTATACCGCCAAGACATCCTGGGCTCAATTGTCCATGCCCGCATGCTGGCCCGTCAGGGCATCATCGAGGCAGGGGATGCCGAGGCAATCGAGGACGGTCTGCGGCAAATCGAGCAGGAGATCGAGGCGGGGACATTCTCCTTTGCCAGGGATCTCGAGGACATCCACATGAATATCGAAGCCCGGCTGACCGAGACGATCGGGCCAGCCGGGGGCCGGTTGCACACTGCCCGCAGCCGCAACGACCAGGTCGCCACCGATCTCAGACTGTGGGTCCGGGGGATGATTGACGGCACCATCGAACGGTTGCAGGCCCTGCAGACGACCCTGGTGCGCCTGGCCGGGGACCATGTGGAGACGATCCTGCCGGGCATGACCCATCTCCAGAATGCCCAGCCCGTGACCCTGGGCCATCACCTGCTGGCCTATGTGGAGATGTTCGAGCGGGATATCGGTCGCCTGCAGGGTGCCCGCCAGCGCTGCAATGTCTGTCCTCTGGGCGCCGCGGCCCTGGCCGGAACGTCCTTCCCGATCGACCGGGCCTGGACCGCCAGCGAGATGGGCTTTGCGGCCCCGATGGCCAATTCCCTTGATGCCGTCAGTGACCGTGACTTCGTGCTGGAATTCCTGGCAACCGCGTCCATTGCCGCCGTGCATCTCTCCCGGCTGGCCGAGGAGATCGTGCTCTGGTCCTCCCAACAGTTCGGCTTCATCGTGGTGGGGGACGCCTTCGCCACGGGCTCATCCATCATGCCCCAGAAACGCAATCCGGATGCCGCCGAGCTGATCCGGGCCAAGGCCGGGCGGATCTTCGGGGCGCTGGCGGGGCTGCTGGCGGCAGTCAAGGCCCTGCCGCTTGCCTATGCCAAGGACCTGCAGGAAGACAAGGAACCTCTCTTTGATGCCGCCGATACACTGATGATGTGCCTGGTGGTCATGAATGGCATGATGCAGTGCATCACGGTGGATGGGGCAGCCATGCGCAAGGCCGCCCTGCGGGGCCATGGGACGGCCACCGATCTCGCTGACTGGCTCGTCAGGGAACACGGGTTGGCATTCCGGCAAGCCCATCATATCGTGGGAGCGCTCGTACGTGCGGCCGAGGAACGGGGCTGCGGCTTGACGGAGGTTCCAGAGACGGTGCTCAAGGCGATTTCTCCCTTGTTGACCCCGGCAGTCCAGGAGAGGCTCACGCTTGACCGCTCGGTGGCCAGCCGCTCCAGCCTGGGCGGCACCGCTCCAGATGAGGTCCAGAAACAGGTGAACATATGGCAAGAACGACTGCACGTCTCCTGATCGCCTGCCTCGTTGGCCTCTGGCTGGCCAGTTGCGGCCAGTATGGGGAGCCAAGTTATCCCGAAGGCATCTATGTGGACTTCCTTGAGGGGAAGACAGTGCCGTGACCTGCGGGCAGTCCTGATATCATGACCCAGCCTGCGGCCCTGCCGGGCCTCTCTCGCATACAGGGCCTTGCCCACGTACAATACAGCAGCGGCCACCTGTCTGTTGAGGATGTGGCGGTGGATCAGGTTGCAGCTGCGGTCGGGACCCCCTGTTACATCTACTCGGCTGCGACGATCGCCGGGAATCTCGCTGCCTACCAGACCGCGTTCCGGGGACAGCGTCACCGGATCTGCTATGCGCTGAAAGCCAATGCCAATCTGGCCATCATCCGCCATATCGCCAATACCGGGGCTGGATTCGATGCTGTCTCGGGCGGTGAGATTGCCAAGGCCCGTGCAGCGGGAGTCAGTCCTGACCATCTGGTCTTTGCCGGGGTGGGCAAGACCAAGGTCGAGATGCACGAAGCGCTCTCAGCCGGGATCCGGCAGTTCAATGTCGAGAGCCTGCCCGAACTGGCTGCGCTCAATGACGTGGCAGCCTCGCTTGGGGTCAAGGCCCCGGTGGCCCTGCGGGTCAATCCCGATGTGGACCCAGGGACCCACGAAAAGATTGCCACCGGTCGATCGGCCAACAAGTTCGGGATTGCCATGGATGGGGTCCCGGCGGCGTGGCGGGCGGCCGAATCCATGGACCACATCCGCCCTGTGGGTCTGGCACTCCATATTGGTTCCCAGATCCTCTCGCTTGAACCCTACAGGCTGGCCTTGACGCGAGCAACCGCTCTGATCCGCAGCCTTCGGTCATCCGGTGCGGTGATCGACAGTCTCGATATCGGCGGGGGTCTCGGGGTGGCCTACCGAGCCGATCAGGATCACCCCCCGGCAGTTGCGGACTATGCACGGATGGTCAAGGAGACCCTTGGTGACCTCGATTGCGAACTTCTCCTCGAACCCGGCCGTTCGATCGTGGGCAGCGCCGGCCTCCTCACTACCACTGTGCTCTATGTCAAGGAAGGTCAGGATCGCACCTTCCTTGTTCTCGATGCAGCCATGAATGATCTCCTGCGCCCGGCGCTCTATGATGCCTGGCATGACATCGTCCCGCTGCGGGAGCCCGATGCAAGCGAGGAGCTGATCCCTTATGATATCGTGGGCCCGGTCTGCGAAAGCAGCGACACCTTTGCCCGCTACCGGCACTTGCCGCCTCTGGCTGCTGGTGATCAGGTCGCTTTCCTCAATGCCGGGGCCTACGGGTCCGCCATGGCCTCGGAATACAACTGCCGTCCCCTCATTCCCGAGGTCCTGGTCAATGGCAGGACTCATGCCGTCATCCGCGCCCGGCCCAGCACCGAGGACATGATCAGCCGGGATATCATGCCGGATTGGCTTGAGGACCCTCCCGGAACGGGATAGTCTTCCAGGGCGCCGAAGTGTCCCGTGCCGAGGGGCACCCCCTCGAAGAGTGGCAGGGGCACGATCCGGTCCAGGGCTATCATCTCCGGGTCCCTCCGAGACTTGACGGCGTTGTCTTCGCCTGTCGCCATTTTCTTGCCATCGCCCATATTTGGGCATAACCTGGAATCCTCTCAGCCAAAGCGACAGACCCACAGCAGCATCCTGCATGGAGACCACCCATGACCCATCAACGCCTGCCCGTGGGGATGTCCCATTCCCTGTTGCAACGCATCAGAGCAGTGCTGCCGATCATGGGGTCGATGCGGCCGGCGCTGGCTTCGTCCACCGTCGGGGGGGGGATGGCGGCCTGACAGCACTCGGATGCCAGACGCTCGGCCTGTTGGTGGCGATCGCCATGCTGGCCCCGGTTGCGGGTGCGCTCCCGGCTGATGGTGGCTTGCGACACGCTGCGTGTCCTGAACGCATCAATCTGGCATCGTTCGGGAGCGGTCAGGGGGTGGGGCGCGCTGGCATGACAGTCGCCGGTTGTTGCACTGACCGAAACTGGGGCTGCCATCGGGCCCCGGGCATCACCCCTCCGGGCAACCGAGCCGGTCCGCACGGGGCGCACCGGCCCCGCTGCGAGGGTTGTGCTTCAGAGTGGTAGTGGGGGTGCCAAACACCACTCCAAAGATCCTTAAAGTGATATGCTGCACTCAGCCGTAGCCTATCCTCTTATGACGATTTGACCGGGGATATGATTGAAAGTGGGTGACGGCCCATATCAGGCGCCGTCCTTCCGTTGGCGGCGTCCATCGCGCAATGCCATCCACCCCGATGGAGAGGCCCCGGCGAGAGAGCCCGGGGAGCCGGGTCCCGCCCGACCTGGCCGTGCGCAGGTCGGGCGGGACGATGGATGAAGCAAAGCGGATCCGGTCTGGCCCATCGGCAGCCGCGCCCCGGACGGGCACCGGACCGATCCCGGTCAGGATGGGGCGCTCGGGCCGGTCGCCATGCCGGACGCGGCGGCGGCGGCCCGGGTCGGCGACCGGTGCTTCGTGGGCGGCCAGGACAGCCGACACCTCGGCGTCAATGGCCGCCCCGGCAGGGTACGGGCGCCGGTGCGCAGGACCTCGGTGAGGGCGTCCGAGGGGGATTCGGCTGGACTGTTCAGCGGTGTGACTGTCGAGGGGGTCATGGGCATCCCGCCTGGTCTCTCCGAGACTTGACGACGTGTCGTCGCCGTCTTGACAGGCCGCCTGTTTCCTTCCGTTGCCCACTTGCAATCATATCCCTTGACCGTTCCAATCAGCCGCAGATCCCTAATTTAGAGAGGGCATGTATTGCCTGATGAGGTTCCACTCTTCATAGCGTCGTGTTTTTTGGACGGCACTGCTTGTATGTGCGTGAATATGCGTCATACCTTCCTGCAAGGCTGCGTGCCAACGGTCGTGGGATGGAATCAAACGGCTCTCAAAACTCCCCGTCTCTCCGATGTACAGGGGCACCCACTGCCCCGCCAAAGCACTTACTTTCTTGGCAAAAATGTAGTTGCCTGGCACATCGTTCCAAACGGCACCAAGATCATAGACCCGGTATTCATACGGCGCTCCATCGGCGCCCCGCCATATATATGTCCCACTCATTCTTTTCTGATCTCCGGCGGGAGAACAATCGGCGTGAGTATCTGCAGTTTTGCTTCCAAACCTGATGTTCGTTCCCGCAATCTGGTGATGCCATCTCCAAGACCGGAAACTTCCTGCCTCAGCCCGCCAATCTCAGTCTTCAACTCAGAAATTGAACGTTTCATCAACTGGAAAAGCGTAAAAGCTGTTCCGATGATCAGACCGGTCAGCCATACGGCAATCCATATCAGGTCTGGGGCATTCGATGCCTGCTCCATCATGCCTTCACCTTCATTCGATTGCGTGTGCAAGTTAAGATTTTCTATTCGGTGGTTCAAGGACAAATTGACATCCCGAATGACAGGTCTTTCAGGAGAGTGCCGTAAACTGTGAGCCTCCAGCATGCACGACTCCTGGCACCATCACAGATCAAACGCAATTGCCCCCATAGTTTGCGATGCTCTCCGATTCTCAGCGAAACCCTTTAGGGCCTGTTGACATGCCCCCGCTCTGCTGCGACCCTGCCCCCCGACACCCGCCCGGAAAGGGCGGCATCCCTCTGGCAGGCGAGAACCATGACCAGCGACCGATCCCTTCGCACCGACCGCATGTGGCACCGCATCGAATCCCTCTGCCCCGGCACGATCGGCGGCCCCGCCGCCGCCAACCGCCGCTTCGTCGAAGCCGTCCTCTGGCCCAGGACCTGAGTCCCCGGGGGCGCACCGGTTCGCCCTGGCGCGACCTGCCACCCCGCTGCGGCCCAACCGTCTGACCCACGGCAGGGGAACAGTGTCTTCCAGCGCTTCCGGCGTTGGGCCCAGACGGGCGTTTTCGAGAAGATAGTCAATGCGCACTCGGCGGCGTTCGACCTTGAATATGTCTGTATCGACGGCACCATCGTCAAGGCGCACGCCAAGGCCGCCGGCGCCCCATCAGGATCGCTTTGCCACGCTCTGTGGCTACACCGATGCCGATCTCGACACCGTCTTTGCCCCCGAGTTGGACGGCTTGGACCGGGCCGCCATCCGCAGCTGGTACAACGGCTACCACTGGCGGGACAGCGAGCGCCTCTACAATCCCTTCGATGTGCTCCTGTTTCTGCGCAATCGCACCTTCAAGCCCTACTGGTTCCAGACCGGTTCGCCGACCTTCCTGTTCGACACTCTCAAGGCGAAGTCGGTCAGTCTGACCGAGCTGGAAGGCCGGATGATGGACGAGTCGCTGGTCTCGAAATTCGATGTCGATGATATCGGCATCGAGGCCCTGCTGTTCCAGACGGGGTACCTCACCATCACCGATGCGAGACAGGCAGGCCACAGAACCCTCTACACGCTCGACTATCCCAATCTCGAGGTCCAGCTCAGCCTCAATGATCAGCTGCTCGCCCATTTGAACCCGCAGGGCAGGGTGCCCCTCGAGGAGGGGCAGACACTGCGTGCCCTTCTCGAGGCCAACGACTTCACAGGCTTCGCCGAGACCCTCAAGGCCTGGCTGGCCAGTATCCCCTACCAGTGGCACACGACGGGTGATCTTGCGCGCTACGAGGCCTGGTATGCCAGTCTCCTGCACATGGTCTTCCGCGCCATCGGCGTGGAGGTGCGCTCAGAGGCCGCCACCAGCCATGGCCGGGCCGACCTGGTGGTCCCTCTCGGGGCACAGGTCTTCATCCTCGAGGTCAAGATGGCAGACAGTGCCGACGCTGCCCAGACCGCACTCGATGCCGCGCACGCCCAGATGCGGGACCGGGGCTATGCGGACACCTACCGTGGGCAGACCGTCCACCTGGTCGCGATTGCCTGCGGGCGCGAAGCGCGCAACCCTCTCGAGGTTCGGGCGGAGTCCGCAGGATGATGGCAGGCTGCCCCTGCGCCCTGATGGCCCACCCGACGCTGGATGGGGCTCCGGTTCTGTCCGTGGATGCGATCATTCATCGGAGTCGACCATGATCTGCTCGACGATCGCGGCAAGGACTTCGAGATGGGGTGCAGAACCGGGATACGACTGGGCAATCGAATCGGCATGGACATGGGCCAGGGCCGCAAGCAGGCAAAGTGCACTCCCGAGAATGAGCAGAACCGACAGCAGCCGATAGAGGAACACGCTGGCCAGCATCCGGACAAGGGATCCAGTCTCCAGCGGCGGTGGCGGAGCGGGATGCACCGGTTCTGGTGTGTCGGGTGGGTGATCGTAGCCGAGGTCCTTGTGGTACTCGACCTCGGTGTTGATGATCTCAAGCGCCTTCTTGCTGACGACCTTCCTCATGACCGATCCTTGCGTTCCTTCAGTTTTGTGTGCCGGCTGGCCCTGTGTGGACCGGACCACGGTCATTGAGCGGACGGCCAAGGAGCCGTGTGTACAGGTCCAGCAGCGATTGGGCCTCCGCCTCGATGAGATAGGTGGTCGGGATCGCCTCGGCCACCCGTCGATAGGCGCCGTGCGGGCCCGTGATGTCGGCGAGCAGTTCGGCAAGTGCTGCCGCGACAGCTCCGGGTGTTGTGTCAGCGACCTGGCCTGTCTTGCCAGGTATGAGAATGTCGGCAAAGATCCCCTGTCGGGTGGCAAGGCAGGGAACGCCGCTCGCGAGGGCCTCGAGGACTGTCAGGCCAAATCCCTCCCAACGGGGCACGGCCACGAAGAGATCAAGAGCCTGGTACCAGAGGGGAATGTTCGCATAGGGCACTTCCTCGCGAAAGAGGAATTTGTCCCCGGCACCCGCCTCGGCGATCGTGGTCTGCAGCTTGCGGAAATACCCCTGATGGTCGTGACCCACCTTGCCGACAATCAGGAGGTGCACATCAGGGGTCTCCTTGAGCAACTCCAGCCCGGCGTCGACCAGGATGTCGGTGCCCTTTTCCGGCCGGATACGGCCAAACGAGCCGATCAGGATGCCCTCGGGCAGACCGAGTTGTTGGCGGAGGGATGCCTTGGCACCGGTCGGTTGGAACGCCTGGAGGTTGATCCCATGCGGGATCACCGCCGCCAGCCGCTGTGGCATGCAGTCCTGCATGGCCGCTGATGTTCCCACGATGGCATCGATCCTGCTGAGCATCGCCCGCGTCAACCGGGTCCGGGGGCGGGGATTGGAGCAGGTAAAGACAATGGCAAGATTGAGACCCAGGACGTGCTTGAGTATCAGGCCCACAACCAGATCATTGTTGCGTCGGGCATGCCAGATGCGCCTCCGGCGCCACGAATGCACCAGTCGCAGAAGGGAGAGGGTCGGCAGGTCAGTGCCGGGTGTGCGTCCCACAATGGCAACCCGGGCCGTCTCATGGTGCACACGGGTCAACTGGATGATCGTTGCCGTCACGCCCGTCACCCCGGACTTGAAGTTCGGTATCAGGATGTCGGCATCACCCATTCTCAGACCTGTCATGCGCGCCCTGCCTTGCCCAGTCCGGCTCCCGATCCAGGTCGGGAGCGTCAATTTCCTGCCGCGAGACCGTATAGCACAGCTCGAGGGGGAAGGGGCGTTTCCAGCGATTGCAGGTCCGCGAATGATGGGTGGCTCCCGAATCTCTCGGAACTGATACCATCCCGCGGTCCGTGCGGAATGGTCACACCCTGCTGGCCATCCAGCCAAGTCGATCTCACAGTGCCATCGGGTCGAACAGAGGCCACCATTGCACTTGCACCATTTACCGCGCCAACACCGGGGTCTGCCGTCAATGGCGATGCCGGAATGGACCGAGTGTGATGGCCGATCAAGGGTGCCCCGTCTGTGAACGTCTCAATCAGGAGTCTCTTGGATCGGTATGGTTGCGGGAGTCGATGGATCGGATCAACCGATCTTGGTCAGGAGAGCCAGGATATTGTCGTCAATCGGCAGCCGGAGCCGGTTCAGGATCCTGAACCGGAATCCCGCTCTTGCCGCAGTGGCTCGCAATGATGTTGGCGTGAAGTGGTTCACATGGTCGGGATACCGGAAGCCGCACCACCGGGATCCGAACACATGCCTGTTGATCGATGCAAAGTTCGGCACTCGCACATAGATTTGGCCAGCAGGCTTGAGGCAGCGATGGGCACCGTGCAACACCGGCAGGACATCCACCTCATGCTCAAGATAGGAATGCATGAGGATGCCATCGAAGTGATCGTCCTCGAATTGCCTGATCCCTTCGGCTCCGGTGGCATGCACACAATAGCCGCCCCGTGCCCGCATGGTCCGGTCCGCAACATGGAAGAGGTGACGGGAGATCTCGATGCCGTATGGGATGGCTGGTGGTTGAATGCGTCCCCCGCCCCCACATCCGACATCGAGAATCCGGCCGTGTGGAAAAAACCGGGTGGCGGGATCGGGCCCCCGGCGTTGGCATCGGGCCAGGAGAGCCCGGCCCTGTGCCGCGGCACTTCGCAGTGCGGACCGGCGCTGGTCCCTGCGTTCCGGGAATGTCCGCTCGAAGGCAAATGTGTCAATCAGTTCGTCTTGATTCGGCGGGTTGAGCAGATACACAAAGCGGCAGCGTGCACAGCATCCGATCTTCCATGGGTCACAGTCATACGCGTGCAACCGATGGGCGGTGCTGCCGGGGCTTTGGCAGATTGGGCATGCCCTGAGGCTCGGAGCGGTTTCGGGCATGGATGATGGAGAGACCGCCGGTTGCGCAGGTCACGCGGCCGTGATGCGGGTCGGATCCCGGCGGTGGATGCCGGACCCGGATGGATCAGATGGCCAGGCAGATGTACTTCATCTCGAGGAAGTCCTCGATGCCGTGGCGGGAGCCCTCGCGGCCGATGCCGGACTGCTTGATGCCGCCGAAGGGGGCGACTTCGGTGGAGATGAGCCCGGAATTGACACCGATGAGGCCGTATTCGAGGGCTTCGGCGACCGTGAAGGCGCGGGAGAGGTCGCGGGTGTAGAAATACGCCGCCAGACCGTGGATGGTATCGTTGGCCTGCGCGATGACCTCGGCGTCATCGGTAAAGCGGAACAGCGGTGCGAGGGGACCGAAGGTCTCGTCATGGGCCACAAGCATCGATTGGGTGACATCAGCGAGCACGGTGGGCTGGAACCAGAGACCGCCAAGGTCGTGGCGCTGACCACCGGTGACAAGGCGGGCACCGTTGGCGAGGGCGTCAGCGATGTGTGCTTCGACCTTGTCGACAGCCTCGGCGTTGATGAGGGGACCGGTGTTGATGCCATCGGTGAGCCCGTCACCGATGATGAGATCCTCGGTGGCCGCGGCGAGGCGTTCGGCAAAGGCCTCGTAGATGCCGGACTGGACATAGATGCGGTTGGCGCAGACGCAGGTCTGGCCGTTGTTACGGTACTTGGAGATCATCGCGCCTTCGATGGCGGCATCGAGATCGGCATCATCAAAGACGATGAAGGGCGCATTGCCGCCGAGTTCCATCGCGACCTTCTTGATCTGATCGCCGGCCTGGCGCATGAGGATCCGACCCACTTCGGTCGAACCGGTGAAGGTGATCTTGCGGATGACGGGATTGGAACAGAACTCCTCGCCGATGGCCCGGGACCGGGTCGAGGGGACGACGGAGAACAGGCCGGCGGGCACCCCGGCCGCCTCGGCCAGCGCCGCCATGGCGAGTGCCGAGAGCGGTGTCTCGCTGGCCGGGCGGGCAATCAGGGCGCAGCCAGCCGCCAGGGCCGGGGCGACCTTGCGGGCAATCATGGCGTTGGGGAAGTTCCAGGGGGTGATGGCGGCCACCACACCGACAGGTTGCTTGATGACAAGGAGTCGCTTGTCCTCCTGGTGGCCGGGGATGATCTCCCCGTAGGTCCGTTTGGCCTCCTCGGCAAACCACTGGATGAAGGACGCGCCGTACAACACCTCACCCCTGGCCTCGGCGAGCGGCTTGCCCATCTCGGCGGTCAGGATGCGGGCCAGATCATCGGCATTGGCGACCATGAGCTGGTACCATTGCATCAGGATGGCGGCACGATCCTTGCCGGTGCGGGCAGCCCAGGCGGGTTGGGCTGCCTGGGCTGCCGTGATGGCACGCTTGACCTCGGCCACACCGAGGTCGGCCACATTGGCAATGACATCGTGGCGGGCCGGGTTGGTGACGGGAAAGGTCTTGCCGTCATCGGCGTCGGACCAGGTGCCGGCAATATAGGCCTTGGTGGCAAGGAGGCGGGGGTTGGAAAGGAGGGTTGCAAGATCTGTGTGCTCAAGCATCAGTCAATCCTTGTCTGGGACAGCGGCGGCGTCTATCTTGACCATTGAAGGGCGGAATTCAAGGCGGGCCGCCAGAGCAGGTGCGCTGGCGATGGATGGAGGATGATTGATGGGAGCGATGGCGTCTGACCGGGGCAGGAATCCGGTGATGGCTGAATGCGAAGGCAGGAGGGCCCGAGGTCCCAAGGGCTGGCCGGGGGGCTGGACGTTTGTGGTTGGTGCCCTGCTGTGGCTGCCGGCGACCTTTCTCTTGTTCGGTCTGTTGCGGGGATACACTCTCGAGTTCGATGCGATGATGGCCATTGACATCATCGTGTTCATGGGTCTCGGTGTGCCGCTGGCCGTGACCTGCCGGTCGATTCATGCCATGGGGCACGGTGTCCTGGCCTGGGCCCTCTTTGGACCCCTGGCCTTTCTCACCTTCCTGTTCGTGCTGCCTGCCGGCCTGCTTGGCCCGGTGGCGATTGTTCTCGCCACCCTGGTCGGCTGCCTGCCGGCCCTCGGTGTGTGGGGTGGCCTGAGGGGGCGGCGGTGGTTCCGGGCCCGGCAGTCGGTCCGGCAGGATGGTGAGCAGCTGGACGGCTGAAGATCCTGAACGCCATGCGACCTGGTCCCCGGAATGCGATTACGGATGTCGATGGGTTTCTTGTCGGCAATGCCGAGGATCGGGAGATCAAGACCGGTGTGACCGTGTTCGTGGGCCATGAGCCCTTTGCTGCCGGGGTCAGTGTTCTCGGAGGAGCGCCGGGCACCCGGGAGACGGATCTTCTGGCCCCGGGGTCGCTCGTGGAATCGGTGGATGCCCTCGTCTTGGCGGGCGGGTCCGCCTATGGTCTGGATGCCGCCTCGGGAGTGGCCGATGGGTTGCAGACCGCCGGCAAGGGATTTGCGGTCGGGACGGCCCTCGTGCCAATTGTCCCGGCGGCCATCCTCTTCGATCTCCTCAATGGCGGTGACAAGAACTGGTCCCACAACCCCTACGGTCCTCTCGGGCTGGCTGCCCTGCGCACTGTCGACGAGGACTTTGCCACGGGCAGTGTCGGGGCCGGAACCGGGGCCACCACCCGTGATCTCAAAGGGGGTCTCGGGACAGCCTCAGCGATCACGCGAAGCGGTCACACGGTGGGCGCACTGGTTGCTGTCAATGCCGTGGGCACAGCGGTCCATCCCGACACGGGTCATTTCTGGGCCGGCGGGAGTGAGTTTGGCAACGAGTTCGGGGGAAGCGGGAGCCCCGGGGACCTCGACCCCGGTTGGGAGCCAGACCCTGGCGGTACAGCCGGGGAGATTGGTACCAACACGACCATTGGGATCATCGCCACGGATGTGGTGTTCGACAGGGCTGCCCTGGGCCGGATCGCCTTGGCGGGACAGGTTGGCTATGCCCGTGCCCTGCGCCCGTCCCACACGCTTTTTGACGGGGACCTGGTCTTTTCCGTGTCGAACTGTGCTCGCCGCCCCGAGGATTCCGCCATGGCCCAGTTCGAGATCTGCCATGCAGCAGCCGAGTGCATGAGTCGGGCCATCGCCCGGGGCATCCATGCGGCAACGCGGGAGGTGGGTGACCGGCTGCCGACCTGGCAGGCCGTCTGGGGCGGCTGATGGCATCGGCCAGAGGGGCGTGAATCCCGAGGCTGCGAGGCCAGGCGGATGGGGTGGAAGTCCTTGTGGCGGGCCAGGGCCTATCGGGCCGGGTCGGAGGACCAGCGATTGAAGAGGTCGATGTCCTCGATGGTGATGAGGCCGCTGATGATGAGGCTGCAGACAAGGGCCCAGATGAGGGTGGTCAGCAGGGTTGTCCATTTGAGTTTGACAGCGAGCTGGGGATCGGTGGGTGCCGAGGCCGGGGTCCCGGAGACAACCGGGCCAGAGTCGCCTTGGGTGCGGATGGCGCGGGGCAGCATGATGAACAGGCAGAGGAACCAGATCACGGCATAGAGGACAAGGGCGGCGGCAACCCCCATGGCTCAGACCTCCTCGAACTCAATCAGGGTGCCGTGGCAATCCCTGGGGTGCAGGAACACCACGAGCTTGTCGTGGGCCCCGGCCCTGGGCGTCCCGAGGGTGCGGATGCCCGAGGCAGCGAGGGTTTCGACAGCGGCATCGACCGAGGGAACTTCCAGACAGATGTGGTGGATCCCGCCGGCGGGATTGCGCGTGAGGAAATTCGCCACCGGACTGGCCTCGCCGAGCGGTTCCATGAGCTCGATCTTGGTGTTGGGCAGGGTTACAAAGGCGACGGTCACCCCGTGTTCAGGCATGGGGGCAGGGGCCGAGACGGTGGCACCCATGGAGGATTGGTAGAGGTCGATGGCAACCGCGAGGTCCGGGACCACGATGGCGATGTGATTGAGGGGGCCGAGCATGGAGGTCATCCTGTGTGGTCGGGGATGGGAACGGGATGGATGTCAGGGGCAGGCGTTGCGGAGCCGGGATCACCGCCTGGAACGGCGGCGGGTGCTGGCCTTGGCATCAATGAGTGTGACAGCGGCCTCGAGGGTCAGACTGGCCGGGTCGGTGCCCTTGGGAAGGCTGGCATTGATGCGTTTCCATTTGACATAGGGACCGTAGCGGCCGTCGAGGAGCTGGATCGGGCCGCCCTTGGGATGGTCGCCGAGGGCGGCAGCGGCGGCGCGGGCCGTGTGTTCGGTCACGAGTTGCCAGGCGGCTTCGTCGGTGAGGGAGTCGGGTGAGACGGTGGCAGGGATGGTGATGTTCTGGCCGTTGCAGGCAATGTAGGGACCATAGCGGCCCTGCATGATGCGGAGGGTGTCGGTGCCGTTGGTGATCTCGCGCAGGGTGCCGCGGGGTTGGCTGCGCTGGGCAAGCAGCGTGCGGGCGGTGTCAGCATCGATGGTGAAAAGATCGCGGGTGGCCCGGAGGCGGGCATTGGTCTTGCCCTGCGAGATATACGGACCATAGCGACCAAGGCGGGCGAGAATCGGTTCGGCATCCGGGGTCGCCGGAGCGAGAGTGCGCGGGAGCGAGAGCAGCTGCAGTGCAAGGTCCTCAGTCAGGTCGTCGGGCTTGATGTCGCGGGGCAGGCTGACCCGTTGGTCACCGGACTCGATGTAGGGACCGTAGCGGCCGTCCTTGAGCATGATGTCAGGTGTATTCGCGGGCGGCTCGGCTGTCCCGATGCGTCGTTCGGTGCGCTGGGTCAGATTGCGCAGATGGGTGCAGTCAGGATAGCGGCTGCAGCCGAGGAAGGGATCACTGCCCTTGCGGGAGACATTGATGAGAAGGTGACCCTCGGAACAGGCGGGGCAGGGGAGCAGGCCGGTGCCGGACTCGGCAACCTCGTCGGGCAGGAGAAGCGGGAGGGCGGCGGCGGTGACGTTTTCCCTCACCTCCCGGGGTTTGAGATCCATGGCTGCCGCGAGCGATGCCGAAAACCCCGACCAGAAGGCCTCGAGGACCTGGAGGCGATTGGCCTTGCCCCGCGAGACCGTGTCAAGATCCTCTTCAAGGGAGGCCGTGTACTCGTATTCGATATAGCGGTTGAAGTAGGAGGCCAGGAACACGATGGTAAGGCGCCCGGCGGTTGTCGGGACCAGCGTGCGCTTGACCTGTTCGACATAGCCCCGCTCGCGGATGGTGGAGAGCACACTGGCATAGGTCGAGGGGCGGCCAATGCCGAGTTCAACCATCTCCTTGACGATGGACGCTTCCGTGTAACGCGGGGGCGGCTTGGTGAAGTGCTGGTGGGGAGTCACGTCCTCGGTGGTCAGGGATGTACCGGTCGCGATGTCAGGCAGGGGCCGGGTGGCCTCGTCGGAATTCTGGCGAGCTCCCTCCGACTCGTTGTCAAGGAGTTTCTGGTAGCCATCGAAAGTGCGGACCCGACCTGCTGCCGACAGCATGATGCTCTCATCGGGCGTGCTGACGGTGATTGTGGTTTTGTTGAAGGTGGCATTCTTCATCTGGCTGGCCACCGCCCGCTTCCAGATCAATCCGTAGAGATGCCGCTGGTCGGCAGTCCGGTTGCGGATCTCATCGGGGTGGATCCCGAAGGATGAGGGTCGAATGCATTCATGGGCCTCCTGAGCATTGCGGACCTTGCTCTTGTACACACGGGGGCGGGACAGGGCATAGGGCATGCCATAACGGTCATTGATGACGGAACGGACCTCGGCGTGGGCTTCCGGGGACATGGTGACCGAGTCGGTCCGCATGTAGGTAATCAGACCGTCCTCATAGAGTTTCTGGGCCACCGACATCGTCTGGCTGGCACTGAATCCCAGCGATTGGATGGCAGCCTGCTGGAGGGTGGCCGTGATGAAGGGTGGGGGTGGTGACTGGGAGACCGGTGCCGACTTGACTGCGGCCACCTGCAGGTCGGCGGCCATGACCTTGGCCCTGGCGGCCCTGGCGGCCTCCTCTGTGGCGAGCGCGAACTTGCCGAGTTTCCGGCCATCGAGCACCTTGAGGGTGGCATCGAAGGCCTTGTCCCGGTCCCCGGTATTGGCCAGCCGGGCTGTGAGGGTCCAGTATTCGCGCTGGACGAAGACCTCGATCTCTGTCTCACGCTCGGCGATGAGCCGCAGGCAGGCGGACTGGACCCGACCGGCTGACCTGCCGACCGGGAACCGGCGCCAGAGAACGGGCGAGATGCCAAAGCCGACGAGATAGTCAAGTGCTGAGCGGGTCAGGTAGGCCTCGACGAGATCCTGATTGATGACACCGGGATTCCTGAGCCCCTCCTCGATCGACTTGCGGGTGATGGCATCAAAGGTGATCCGGCAGACTTCCTTGGGCAGGACCTTGCCCCGTCTGCTGCCCAGCACCTCGGTCAGATGCCAGCCGATTGCCTCGCCTTCCCGATCCCGGTCCGTGGCCAGGATCAGTACGTCACTGTCCTTGCAGGCCCTGGCAATGGCATCGATCTGTTTTTTCTTCTCGGGAAGGATCTCCCAGGTCATGCGGAAGGAATCATCGGGGTCGACGGAGCCATCCTTGCGCACGAGATTGCGGATGTGCCCGTTGGTGGCCAGAACGGTGTAGTCCTTGCCAAGATACTTGCCGATTGTCTTGGCCTTGGCAGGGGATTCAACAACGAGTACCGGCATGGGAATACTCCACCTCAAGCACAATCAGGGGTGACCTTATGTGTGGCTTCATATGTGGACCGTCAAGTCCGAATTTGTCAAGACGGCGAAATTCAGGCGTTTTCATGAGTCACCATTTTGACCAAATCCGGGCTCTTGCCTCGCCTTTCGGCCCAGTTTGCCTGCCCTGACGGCGGGAACTCAATCCACCTTGCCCTGGGTTGTGGCTGGACCCTGCGAATTCGACCGGCCATGTCAAAGTTTGGGACCGCATCCCCTTCGTCACCGGGGCACCCATCCAGACGGTGACCAGGGACGCGCTCGGCGCGCCGCAGCCGGCGGACGGGTCCGCGCCGGACGCGGATGGGCGCTGTGTCGCAGCACGCCCTCCCATGTGATCTTCTGGCAATCGATCGCTGCCCGACCGCGACCGATGCGATCCCGGGCGTGCTGCCCGGGTGCCCCATGCGGCAACAGGTCCAGCCGATGCTGGCGCTGCGACCCGCACCGTTGCGACTCCTGGCCCCGCGGCCGCCAACCTTGCCGCCGCCAACGGTCACTGCGGACGCGCGGCGGCTGCGCACCGGTCCATCGGGTCGGCCAAGAACCCGATCCGGTGGTCGGGTGGCCCGGTTTCCTCCGGCAAGTTCGGGGCCAAGGCCGGCTGGCATCACACCACCGTTGCCCGCGGCCAGCGACGCCGCCGCGATCCTGCCTGGCACTGGGTCCGGATGACGCGGTGCCGGGCCCGCATCATCAGCGTGGCAGGCCGTCGCGCCCGCCATGCAGGGGGAGGGGGGTCGTGCTCGCCCATCCTTGTCAGGGCAACGATGAACTCCGACCGCCCCGGTGCCCGCCTGACCCCGGACCCTCCGCAGAACAATCTCTCGGGTCGGCCCCGGCACCGGGCGGGACCCGGTGTCCCCCGGCGTGCACACCCCCGTCGCCCCGGTGGCGGCAATGGTCCTTGGGGTCGGACTCGGGGCCACGGGTCCACTGCTACCCCCTGGCTGGGATGCAAGCCGCCCCCGCACCGGCACAGGGGGCGAAGCGGGGCGGGATGCGGGAACACTGGGCCCCCGTGGCGGATGCGGGGGATTTGATCGCGGATTGGGGGTCCATCCCACCCGTTGACCGCCCGCGGCCCCTGCTGTATCCTGCAGGCATGAATCCTGACCCCGACATGCACACTTTGGCCAAGGACGTGGCCGTGATGGAGGAACGTATGGAAATGCTGAAAGCGGAGTATGAGAGCGCCCTGGATCGCAACAATGCTGCGTTTGACCGTCTGCGGGCGGATATGGCCAGTCAACGGGTCTGGATCTTTGCCTTGGTGTTCGGTGCTGTCGTGACCGGAATCACCCTCGGGCTTGCGTTTGGCAGCTGATACTCGCCCTGCGGACCCGTACAAACCATGGAGACGCTGTCCGCGAACCTGAACAGCCACCCTTGAGGGTGTCTGGACAGATCAGGTCCAGTTGCACGAAGCCATGACCCGCCGCGCGACCGCCTGATCTTTGCCATGATCGCCAGCCACGGAAGGCCAGCATGACCCGCTCCCACCTGCCCATCGGTATCCAGGACTTCACGACCATCCGGTGTGAGGACTTCTACTACGTCGACAAGACCCCACTGATCCGGCAGTTGGTGGCCGAGGGACGGCACTACTTCCTGTCCCGCCCCCGCCGCTTCGGCAAGAGTCTGCTCCTCGACACGCTCCGGGCCCTCTTCGAGAGCCAGGAGGCCCTCTTCCAAGGGCTGGCCATCCATGACCATTGGGACTGGTCGACAACCCACCCCGTGCTGCGGTTGAGCTTTGGTGGGACGTACAGCGCCCCGGAGGAGATCGAGGGCGACATCATCGAACAGCTGGAAGGCCTCGAGCGGCATGCTGGCCTCCCGCCAGCCGCCACCTCGGATACCGGCCCGCGCCGCCTGCGCAATCTTCTGGACCGCCTCCATCGCCAGACCGGCCAGCGGGTCGTGGTCCTCGTCGACGAATACGACAAACCGATCCTCGACTCACTGCACGACTCCGCCCGGGCCCGGGCCAACCGCGACTATCTGCGCGGTTTCTACGGCATCATCAAGGACAGTGCCGCCCATGTCCGCTTCGTGTTCGTCACCGGCATCAGCATGTTCTCGAAGGTCAGCCTGTTCTCGGGGCTGAACAACCTCGAGGACATCAGCCTCGATCCCCGCTTTGCCACCCTCTGTGGCTACACCGAGGCCGATCTCGATACCGTCTTTGCTCCCGAGATGGACGGTCTCGACCGCGACGCCATCCGCAGCTGGTACAACGGCTACCACTGGCTGGGCACCGCGCGCCTCTACAACCCCTTCGATGTGCTGTTGCTGTTGCGGAAGCGCAAGTTCAAACCCTACTGGTTCCAGACCGGCTCGCCGACCTTCCTGTTCGAGACCCTCAAGGCCAAGTCGGTCAGCCCGCTGGACCTGGAGGGCTGCCTGGCCGACGAGGCGCTGGTCTCCAGGTTCGATGTCGATGCCATCAGCCCCGAGGCCCTGCTGTTCCAGACGGGGTACCTGACCATCACCGATGAGGAGCAGGCGGGCTTCAACACCCTCTACCGGCTCGACTATCCCAATCAGGAAGTCCGCATCAGCCTGAATCAGGGCCTGCTTGCGTATCTGGGCCAGACCGTCACGGAAACGACGCGGCAGGGACATGACCTCTGTGCACTTCTGCAGGCCAACGACTTCACAGGGTTCGCGGCCACGCTCCGCGCCTGGCTGGCCAGCATTCCCTACCAGTGGCACGCCACAGGCGACCTCGCTCGCTACGAGGCCTGGTATGCCAGCCTGTTGCACATGGTCTTCCGATCCATTGGCGTGGAGGTGCACGCCGAGGCCGCCACCAGCCATGGCCGGGCCGACCTGGTGGTCCATCTCGGGGCACAGGTGTTCATCCTCGAGTTCAAGATGGCGGCCAGTGCGGACGCTGCGGAGGCTGCCCTGACCGCGGCGTTTGCCCAGATGCGGGACCGGGGCTATGCCGACGCCCATCATGGCCAGCCCGTCCATCTCGTTGCCATCGCCTGTGGACGGGAGGCCCGCAACCTCTTGGAGGTGCGGGCGGAGGGGGTCGGCATCGACTGATGGGGTTTTCGAGTCCGATGGCTCTGGAGACCAACGGTACCGGTACGGACGGTGGGTCCCCAGCCCTATCAATCCAACACACCACTTGACTCCCCACCATCCCCCTGCATCCTGGCCCTTTCCCATGTCCTGATTGCCAACACACGCTCGGCAAGGATCCGAACCCCCTGCCAGAACGTCCCGGTCCCGGGCAGGGGCTGACGCTTTGCGGGATGGAGCCCTGCCAGACCACCCGTGAGGACCACGAACCGCTCGATCGTCATCGCCCGCGCCGCCTCGGGCGGGGTCCGGGCCTTGCGGACACCCCGTCGGCTGCCAGCACACAGAGTCCCATGATCGCATCCTTGCCGACGAAGGACCTGGCGGGCACACCGGCCCGGGTCCGGGCAAGATGCGCACGATCCCGGACCGAGGTTATCATGCCGGGCGGTGATGGCATCGAAGGCCAAGCACGTCCTGAGATCGTCAGCGGTGTCGAGATGACGGTCCGCGATGCGGGTGCCCGGCTTGCAGGCGTGGAAGATGCACGCGAGGCGCCAGCACCGTGCGGACCGGTGCAGGATGGTCCTGGCACAGTCAAGGTCATCTGCCACCGTGCTCCAAGCACCGCCTCCGATCAGCAGCAGCCAGTGCAGTGGCCCGCCCGCCTGGCGGCGGACACGGGCTGGCAGCGCACCGTCAGCCTGGCCACCCGCGCCCGGCGCTGGACACCGCTGTTGGCCCGGACCAGCGGCACCTGGCCTTGCCCGCAGCTTGCTGCAAGGTCCTGGCCTGCCGGCAGTCGGCATGGGCCAGGCAGAGGCCGAGGACACGCCGGGGCACCGTGCACAGTGTCGCCTGCCACCCGTCAGTGAGGGGCTTCAGCTCCACCGTCCGCCGGAGCCATGGCCAGCCCGCCGCTTCACCTGCACACCGGGCAAGAGCAGGAAGCGATGGTTGGTGACGATCCGACCGCTATTGGCCCCTCGGGGTGATGGAGAGCCTCCGGGGCACCGGCGGACCAGCCGATGCCGCCGAGGATGCCGTGCGCCTCGGCATGGATCCCGGTTGCCAATCCCATGATGGGGCGGACCTGACCGCCCCGGGGGCGCGGGACCATCCTTCCGGGTGATGCGTGGCCAGCATGGCCTCCCAGCTGCGGTGGTCCTCGCCAGCCGTGACTGGTGGCAGGGACCAGGGGTCCGATCAACAGGAGAGCGCGCGGCAAGGCGGCAGGCCCTGACGAACCCTGCAGCTGTCTCGGCTGATCTCTGTTGCATGCCGATCGGCAGAGTGCGGAACGGTAGGGCATGAAAGCAGGGACGGGTCAGGCGTGTCCTGTCGATGGGCTGGGGCGGCCCGGGCGATGACGATCGAGCGGTTCGTGGTCCTGACTGGTGGTCTGGCCGGCTTCCATCCCGCGAAGCGTCAGCCCCTGCCCGGGACCGGGACACTCTGGCAGGGCATTCGGAACCTTGCCGAGTGTGTGTTGGCCATCAGGACCTGGGAGAACAGCAAGGTGCAGATGACGGATGCGGAGTCAGGTGTGTTGCATTGATAGGTCCTGGGCCTGGTTCCGAGCGAGCATTCCTCGGGACCGCACCGGTGGGATCACGACAACTGGCACCGGTCCTGTCCGGGTGGACGCGGCGTGGATCTCTCATGTCCTGGCCCGCCAGACGCGCCACCTACCGGCCAAGGCGGTCGGGGTGGTGTGGGTGCCGGCCAGCGCCTGGAAGAAACCGGGACAAATTGTCCCGAATGCTTTGGACCAATCTGAGAAATGTGTTCAGAGTGGCACGGGGGTTGGAAAACAACAGGTGGGTCAGACAGCACTGCCCCCGACGGTGAGGCCGCCGATCATGAGGGTGGGGAGACCGACGCAGACCGGGACCCATTGGCCGTTCTTGCCGCAGTTGCCGATGCCGGGGTCAAGTTCCATGTCGTTGCCGATGGCCTGGATGTTGCGGAGGACGGTGGGGCCGTCCCCGATGAGGGTGGCATTCCTGACGGGTGCGATGCGTCGACCATTGCGGATGCGGTAGGCCTCGGTGCAGGAAAACACGAACTTGCCATTGGTGATGTCGACCTGGCCGCCCCCGAACCCGACAGCGTGGATGCCATCCTTGAGGTCGGCGACGATCGAATCGGGGGATTGATCACCCGCGAGCATGTAGGTGTTGGTCATGCGGGGCATGGGGGCGTGGGCGTAGGACTGGCGCCGGCCGTTGCCGGTCGGGGCGGTATCCATGAGGCGGGCATTCATGCGATCCTGCATGAAGCCGGTCAGGATGCCGTCCTCGATGAGAGTGGTGGCCTGGCTGGCGGTACCTTCATCATCGATGGAGATTGAGCCCCGCCGGTTCGGCAGGGTTCCGTCATCGAGGACCGTGACTCCGGGCGCGGCGATGCGCTGGCCCATGAGCCCGGCAAAGGCCGAGGTGCCCTTGCGGTTGAAATCCCCCTCCAGACCATGGCCGATGGCCTCATGCAGGAGAATGCCGGGCCAGCCGGGACCGAGCACGACATCGATGACGCCGGCGGGGGCCGGTTCGGCATCGAGATTGACCGTGGCAATGCGCAGCGCATCGGCGGCCAGCTCCTGCCAGCAGGCGGGGTCCATCAGATCGTCGGGAGTGATGCGGCCCCCGGTGCCGCTGTAGCCGGACTCGCGACGACCATTGTCTTCGACGATGACGGCGACGTTGATCCGTGACATGGGCCGGCAGTCACTGTAAAGCTGCCCGTCCACGCGGAGAATCTCGACCTCCTGGAAGGAAGTTGTCAGCGTGGCGGTGGCCTGGATGATGCGGGGATCAAGGGCACGCACATGGGCATCAATGGCCTGCATGAGCTCGACCTTCCGGGCAAAGCTGCAGGATGTGTGGGGATCCTCATCGGTATAGAGTGTCCGGTTGGTGCGCTCGGGTGAGGGAGCGAGGGTCCCGCCCCCATCACGGACGGCCAGGCGGGCGGTCCGGGCGGCCTTGGCCAGGGCCGGCTCGGACAGGGTATTGGCATGGGCATAACCGGTGGTGGTGCCGCAGACGATGCGAAGACCAAACCCCTCATGGCGATTGGAGCTTGCTGACTTGACGCACCCGTCATCAAAGGTGATCTCTTCGGTTCGGGTTCTCTCGAGGAAAATCTCGCCATCGTCACCGCCCCGGGCCGCCGACTGCAGGATCCTGAGGGCGGTGTCGCGATCAAGGTTCGTGGCAAAGGGCTGAAAGGTGGGGGATGGGGGATCGAGATGGGTACTTGGCATTGTGCATGCTCTCCTTGGCAGGTGTGGGGCGTCTCCTATGTCAATCAGGCGGCCTTGTCACCCTGTGCATGGGATAAGGTGGGGCGGGATGGGGGCTTGCCTGTATGAGATGCTTGGTATAGCGGGACGGGCACAGGTTAGGAAAGCAGGGTATGATGATCCGCAAACTTCCAGAGATGGTGCGCATGGTCCTGGCGGGCCTTCTTGCGACGGCTGGCGCGGCGGGGGCTGTTGACGTCCCGGTCGAACTTGAGGTGATTGGCAAGCCGGTTCCCGAGGGAATCAACTTTCAGCCGGCCGTGACCGAGGTGGCGCGGGATCTGTTCTGGCTGGATACAGTGCTGCTGTACATCAGTGCCGGGATCTGTGCGGTGGTCATGGGCCTCCTGCTGATCGTCATCGTGCGCTACAACCAGACCCGGAATCCCCAACCGGCGACATTCACGCACAATACGGCGGTGGAGTTCACCTGGACGGTCGTGCCGATCGTCATTCTGGTCGCCATCGCCATCATCTCGTTGCCGATCCTCTTCAAGCAGCAAAGACTGCCGGAAGCCGACATCACCATCAAGGCCACCGGCCACCAGTGGTACTGGTCCTACGAATACAGCGATCACGACTTCTCGTTCGAGAGTTTCATGCTCCCGAGGGCGGCGTTGGCGGATCACGGGTACCGGGATGATGAATACCTCCTTGCCACGGATACAGCGGTGGTCCTGCCGGTCAACAAGACTGTTGTGGTGCATGTGACGGCGGCGGATGTGATCCATGCCTGGACGATTCCGGCGTTTGGTGTCAAGCAGGATGGCGTGCCTGGCCGGCTCGCCGGCCTCTGGTTCAAGCCGGAGGTTGAGGGGATCTATTTTGGCCAGTGCTCCGAACTCTGCGGCAAGGATCATTCCTATATGCCCATTACCGTCAAGGTCGTCAGCCAGGAGGTCTACGATGACTGGCTCGAACGGGCCGTCGCCGAGTATGCGGCTGTCGATATTGACCCAGGTCCGGTCCAGCTCGCCATGGGCAACTGAGCCGGGTGTCATTTCATTGTGAAGAGGACCGTGCAGTCCCGTCACTGCGGGATGACCGTGAGGGTGGGTCGGCACCGCGGCAGGTGAATGATGACCAGTCTTGAATCCCGGTATGACGAGTCCCGCCTGGCTGACTATGCGGAACTCCTGAAGCCCACTGTCATGTCCCTGGCCGTGTTCACGGCACTGATTGGCATGTTTGTTGCCCCGGTGGCGGTGCACCCGGTGATCGGCTTTGCCTCGGTGCTGTTCATTGCCATCGGTGCGGGGGCCTCAGGTGCACTGAACATGTGGTATGATGCCGACATCGACGGGCGCATGACCCGGACCCGCAACCGGCCCATCCCGGCGGGACGGGTGGCCGCCGGGGAGGCCCTGACGCTGGGGCTGTGGCTGGCTGGCTTTGCTGTGGTCATGCTGGCCCTGACCGCCAACTGGCTGGCGGCCGGGTTGCTGGCTTTCTCGATCGTTTTCTATGTTGCTGTCTACACGATGGTGCTCAAGCGCCGGACGGTTCAGAATATCGTCATCGGTGGGGCCGCCGGAGCCCTGCCACCCATGATCGGCTGGGCCGTCGCCACTGGTGGGCTGGCCCTGGAACCGGTCCTGATGTTCCTGTTGATCTTTCTGTGGACACCACCGCATTTCTGGGCCCTGGCCCTCTATACGGGCACCGATTATCGCCAGGCCGGCGTGCCGATGATGACTGTCGCCCGTGGTGAACGAGCCACGCGCCGGCATATCCTGGTCTACAGCCTCACGCTCCTGCCCGTCAGTACCCTCCTCGTCTTCTCCTCGATCGGGGGTCCGGCCACAGCAGCAGTCGCTCTGGTGGTCAATGCTGTCATGCTGCGGGGGGCGGTGCACCTTGTCCGCCGGAATGCTGCTCTTGCGGCAACGGACTCCTATGCGGCCGAACGCCTGTATTTCCGCCAGACCCTGTTCTATCTCTTCGGGATCTTCAGTGCCCTGGCTGTCGATGCCATGCTCAGGGAGTCGGTGCGGATCGGGATGGCCTGGCCGACGTTCATCTAGGCCATGCAACCGTCCAGGGATCATTCCGCCCACATGGCCCGGCAGGGCCGCAACCGCGTGGTGGCACTGTTGCTGGGGGGTTTCGTGGTGCTGGTCTTCCT
The DNA here is from genome assembly GCA_965215545.1 of Paracoccaceae bacterium. GTDB lineage: Bacteria > Pseudomonadota > Alphaproteobacteria > Rhodobacterales > Rhodobacteraceae > MPNP01. The sequence continues at coordinate 661,514 of OZ244066.1, read as the reverse complement.
GATCACCATTGTCAAACTGCAGGACGGCCAGCTGCTTGAGGCCTTTGATCATGCCCTGCGCCCCTCGTTGTTGCCTGGGGAATGACTCCAATCCATGCCCGGGGCACCTGTCGAGAACCAAGACCAACCCATGATGGGAGTCCGGTTGACTGATATCCAGCGGACGGCGGGAATGTTGCTGGTGCTGGTTCTCGTCATGTGTGGGGCCGCCTGGGCTTCGGTGCCGCTGTACGACTGGTTTTGCCGGGTGACGGGGTATGGGGGCACACCGCTCGTGGCCAGCGACAATGCGGCCGGGATCCTCGAACGCGAGATCACCGTCCGTTTCGATGCATCGCTGGCACGCGACATGGTCTGGCGGTTCCGTCCTGAAGAGCGGGCGGTCACGGTGCGGATCGGTGAGACGACGCTCGCCCATTATGTTGCGCACAACCCGACGGCCCACCGGGCTGCCGGCAGTGCAACGTTCAATGTCTTTCCGTTCGCTGCCGGGGCGTATTTCACCAAGATCGACTGCTTCTGCTTCCAGGAGCAGAGTCTCGGACCGGGCGAGACCGTGCAGATGCCGGTCCTGTTTTACATCGATCCGGCCATTGTCGATGACCCCGAGGCCAGCCAGGCCGGGACCATTACCCTGTCCTACACCTTCTATCCCATCGAGCAGACGGCAAGGGCCACGCAGTGAGGCATCGGTGGATGCTGATGGCAATCGATCAGTTCGGGATGTCTTGAACCCACTTCGGGTTGGGGATAGTACGCGCCAGCGGTTTGTACTCTGACAGAGGTGATGATGGCCCACGCAGAACATGACTATCACATCCTGAGTCCGTCACTGTGGCCGTTCCTCGGCGCTGTGGGCGGGTTCGTGATGCTCTTCGGTGCGGTGCTCCTTTTCCATGGGCTGGGCCCCTGGTTGATGCTGATGGGGATCGCGGTCGTTGCCTATGTGATGGTGGCCTGGTGGAGTGATGTCATCCGTGAGGCCCATGGCGGTGATCATACCCCGGTGGTGCAGCTTGGTCTGCGGTATGGCTTCATCCTGTTCATCATGTCCGAGATCATGTTCTTTGCCGCCTGGTTCTGGACGTTTTTCAAACATGCCCTCTACCCGATGGAGATGGGATCGGGGGGCGTCTGGCCGCCGGTCGGGATCGAGACCTTCGACCCGTGGCACCTGCCACTGATGAACACACTGATCCTCCTTCTGTCGGGCTGCTTCGCCACCTGGGCGCATCATGCGATCGTGCACGAGAACAATCGCCGGGATTTCGTCGATGGCCTGATCGGCGCCATCGTGCTCGGGGTCTTTTTCACCGCCATGCAGGCCTACGAATACAGTCATGCGGCTTTCGGCTTTGCCGGCAATGTCTATGGTGCGAGTTTCTTCATGGCGACCGGGTTCCATGGGGCCCATGTCATCATCGGAACCATCTTCCTGGCCGTATGCCTCGGTCGGGCACTTGCCGGTCACTTCACGCCCACCGATCACATCGGCTTCGAGACGGCGGCATGGTACTGGCATTTCGTCGATGTCGTCTGGCTCTTCCTCTTCTTTGTGGTCTACATCTGGGGATCCTAGGCTCGGGGAGCCAGCTGTCTGGTCCGGTCAGCACCGCCGATTGTGGCAGGTCGGGCGCTGGTGGAACATGATCTGGGTGCGGATGGTCTTCCCGCTCGGGTTGGGGGCCTGTGGTCTTGCCCTGCTGGTCGGTCTTGGTTTCTGGCAACTCCAGCGGCTGGCCTGGAAGGAGGCACTGATTGCCACCATTGACGCGGCCGTTGTGGCAGAGCCGGTGACGCTGCCGGCCATCCCCGATCCGGCCCTGCATGCCTATCTTGCCGTGACCGTGGAGGGCATCCTGACTGGCGAGGGTCTCCGGGTCCTGACCAGTCGTCAGGAGCCAGGTTATCGCCAGATCGCGGTGATGGAGACCGATGGGCGGCGGATCCTGGTCGACCTCGGCTTCCGCCCCTCGCGAGCCGGGGTGGCCCGGTTGACGATGGCAGCCCACCGCATCGAGGGGAATCTGCACTGGCCCGATGACCATGACCGCTGGTTCACACCAGCTCCCGAGGGTGATGTGTGGTTTGCCCGGGATGTGCCCGCCATGGCGGCGGCCCTGGTCACCGAACCGATTCTGGTGGTGCAGCGGTCCAGTACGCCGACTGTGGCGGGCGTGAACGCCTGGCCGTTGGCAGGCTCTGACTTCCGCAATACCCATTTTGCCTATGCCGTGACCTGGTTCGGCCTCGCCCTGGCCTGGGCGTTCATGACAGGTCTCTGGGTGCAGCGTATCAGACGGGACGGTGCGGTATGAGCGGGCGCGCCATGCTCTATCGCTCGACCCGCGGAGTCCCGCCACCTGTCGACTTTGAAGGTGCCCTGCGCGCGGGTCTCGCCCGGGATGGTGGGCTCTTTGTGCCCACCGAATGGCCGCAGTTCGATACAGCGGACATTGAGGCCATGGCTGGTCTGTCCTATGAGGACATCACCTGTCGGGTCCTGGCACCGTTTGTTCGGCCCGTTTTTGACGGCACGGTGCTGGCAGGGCTGGTGGAGGCTGCGTATGCGGGATTTGCCAGTCCTGACCGTTGTTCGCTCGTGGCGTGCGCGCCGGGACTGTACAGTCTCGAACTTCATCATGGACCCACACTGGCGTTCAAGGACTTTGCCCTGGCGCTGGTGGCCCGGATGTTCAATGCCGTGCTGACAGCAAGGGACGAGCGCGTGGTCATCCTCGGAGCGACCAGCGGGGATACCGGCTCGGCGGCGATCGATGCCTTCCGGGGGCTGCCGGCAGTGGAGGTGGTGATTCTCTATCCCGATGGTCGGGTTTCGGACATCCAGCGTCGCCAGATGACGACACCCGTGGAGACCAATGTGCACGCCGTCCCGGTTGATGGGGATTTCGATGACTGTCAGGCGATCGTCAAGGGCCTGTTCAATGATCTGAATTTCCGGGACCGCAACCGGCTGGCAGCTGTCAATTCGATCAACTGGGCCCGCATCGTGGCCCAGATGGTGTATTATTTTGCTGCCGCGGTCCGGCTGGGTGCCCCGGAGGAACGGGTTGCGTTCGTGGTTCCAACCGGGAACTTCGGGGACATCTACGCCGGCTATGCCGCCCGTCGGTGCGGCCTGCCCATGGGGGGTCTGCACATCGCCACCAACCAGAACGACATCCTGTGCCGGGTCCTGGCGAGTGGCACCTATCGCCCCGAGGCGGTCATTCCATCGATGAGTCCCTCGATGGACATTCAGGTCAGTTCGAACTTCGAGCGGGTGCTCTTTGATGCCTGCGGGCAGGATGGCGACCAGGTGCGGGTCCTGATGGCTGATCTGATGCGGGGCGGGTTCACGCTGGGGCCGGCGGTGCTGGCCTGTCTGCGGGGGGAATTGACTGCCTGGAGTTGCAGTGAGGCCAAGACCCTGGCCACGATTGCCACGGTGTGGCGCGAGCAGGGGGTGATGCTGTGCCCCCATTCGGCAGTGGGCATGCATGTCGCCCGGCAGGTGCAGGAGCAGGCTGAAGGTCCGGTCGTGAGTCTGGCCACCGCCCATGCGGCCAAGTTTCCGGAAGCGGTGGCAAGGGCATGTGGCAAGACCCCGGAGATTCCGGAGCGTCTGGCGGCAGTGTTGGCGAGGACAGAGCGTCAGATGCCGTGCATGGCAGGGATGGATGATGTGCGGACGTTCATTGACGGGTTGGGCACGTCATGAATGCCGTCGTGTCCCGGTTGGACAATGGCCTGACGGTGGCCACGGACACCATGCCGGGACTGAAGTCGGTGGCGATTGCCCTTTATGTGCGGGCCGGCAGCCGCAACGAACGACCTGAACAGAATGGGATTGCCCATTTTCTGGAGCACATGGCCTTCAAGGGCACCGCGACCCGGACGGCGGCGGAGATTGCCACGACGATCGAGAATGTCGGAGGTTCGCTCAATGCCTATACCAGCCGGGACCGAACCGCCTATACCGTGCGGGTGCTGACGGAGGATATGGACCTTGCAATTGGCCTCGTGGCCGATATCGTGCTGAATTCGACCTTTGCACCGGAGGAAATCGAACGGGAGCGCAAGGTGATCCTGAACGAGATCCACCAGTACCGGGACTATCCCGAAGAGATGGTCATGGAAAAACTGCAACGCCTCCTCTATCCCGAGCAGGCCCTCGGCCGGCCGATCATCGGAACGGTGGAGCATGTGAGCGCCTTCGGGCGGACGGACCTGCAGGGATTTGTGGCCGAGCACTACCAACCCGACCGCATGATCCTGGTGGCAGCCGGTGATGTCGATCATGAGCGGCTGGAGGGGTTGGCCCGGCGGTATTTCGGGCACCTGGCAGGGACGCCGGCTCCGAAGCTCGAGGTGCCACGGTATGTGGGGGGCGAGTTCCGGCAGAACAAGCGGGTGGAACAGACCCAGTTCGTTCTGGCGTTTGAGGCCCCGCCCCTGCGCTCGGAGATGGAAATCCCGGCTTTGGCCTGGTCGGTCATCATGGGCTATGGCAGCGCCTCGCGACTGTTTGCCGAGGTGAGGGAAAAGCGCGGTCTGTGCTATTCGATCTCGGCGGGTTATGTGCCGGCCCTGGATACCGGGACCATGATCATCCATGCCTCGACGCGCAAGGAGGATCTGCAGGAGCTGGCCGAGTGCTGCATCGATGAAATCCGCCGCTCGGCCGGGGATCTCGATGAAGAGGAGGTGCACCGGGCCCGGACCCAGGTGCGGGTGGGAATCCTGATGGGGTATGAATCGCCCTTCAACCGGGTGGAGCGCGCCGGTGGCATGATTGCCAACTTTGGTCGGGTGGAAACGATCGAGGAGACCAATGAACGGTTTCAGGCCGTCACGCGGGAACGGATCGCGGCCTATATCCAGGAGACGATCAGTGAGCGGGACCTGTCGCTGGTCCTGTATGGGCCCCTGGGCCGTGCGCCGACCCGCCGGGCCCTGCAAAAACGGTTGCGGGCGTGACCCTGCTGGGGTTGAACAATCCAATCCTTGCAACCGAACGACTGGTGCTGCGGCCACCGCGCTGGCAGGATTACCCGGCCTGGTCCCGGCTGCGGCGCATCAGTCGGGAGTTCCTGGCGCCGTGGGAGCCAACCTGGAAGGAGGGGCACCTCACCTTTGCCGGCTACTGGACCCGTGTCCGCCTGTCGCGTCGGTCCATCCGGACCGGGGAGGCCTTTCCGTTCTTCATTTTGCAGCGCGACAGTGGTGATCTGATCGGCAGTGTCGTGCTCGAAAACATCCGGGGCGGGGCATCGAGGACCTGCAGCCTCGGCTATTGGGTCGGAAAGGCCCATGCCGGTCGGGGCTATATGAGCGAGGCGATCCCGGCCGTGGTCGAATTCGCCTTTGCCGAGGACATCACCCGGGTGGAAGCGGCCTGCCTGCCTGACAACATGCCGTCCCGCCGGGTCCTCGAGAAGGCCGGTTTTACCTGCGAAGGCATTGCCAGTGGTTATCTGCAGATCGCCGGACGCTGGCGTGACCATGCTCTCTATGCCAAGGTGCACCCGGATCGGATTGACCCGTTACCGCATGGCCAGGAAGGCTGACACGATGCCCGAATTGCATGCTGTTGATGATGCATTCCGCACTCGGGTCGCGGCCCGGTTGCCGTCTGCATGCATTGGTGAGTATGCGGCCCGCTTCCGTGAGGACCCTCGGGGCCTGTATACCTGCGCGGATGCCCTGCTTGTCCAGCCTGCCAGTGTCAATGAGGTGGCCATCCTCCTCAAACTCTGCAACGATGCCCGGGTCCCGGTTGTCCCCTTTGGTGGGGGGACGGGTCTGGTGGGTGGCCAGATTGGCCACGACCTGCCCACACCGGTTGTCCTTTCCATGCATCGCATGAACAGGATTCATGCGCTCTCAGCCACCGATGGTGCCCTGACAGCCGAGGCAGGCTGCGTGCTGCAGGAACTCCAGACCCGGGCAGCCGAGCAGGAGTTCACCTACCCGATCTCCATCCCCTCGCGGGGTTCGTGCCAACTCGGCGGACTGCTGGCGACAAACGCCGGCGGCAGTGGTGCCTTTCGATACGGTTCGGTGCGGGATCGCTGTCTCGGCATCGAGGCAGTCTTTGCCGATGGATCCATCTGGAGTCGGCTCGAGCCGTTGCACAAGGACAACCATGGCTATGATCTCAGGAACCTCCTCATCGGTTCCGAGGGAACGCTGGCGGTCATCACGGCTGCCACAATCAAGCTGCAATTCTGCAACGAACCGCCCCTGACCTGCTTTCTTGAACTGCGTGATCTCGCTGCCGCCGAGGAAGTGCTGGCCATGTTTCGCCGCCAACCGGACACCAGGATCTCAGCCTTTGAACTCATCAGCGGTGTCGGTCTCGAATTCCTGCTCGAGACCGGACTCATCCAGACCCTGCCCTGCGCCACGATTCCCGAATGGTCCGTGATGATCCAGGTCGACTGCGAGGGACATTCCGGCCATGGCCACCGGACTGATCGCATGATCGAGTCCCTCGTCGAGGACGGCCCGGTCATCGATGGGACGATGTCCACCTCCGGTCGTGTCTCGGAGCAGGTCTGGCGATTGCGCGAACTGATCCCGGAAGCCAACAAGCGGATCGGCTCCCTCGTCTCGCATGATATCGCCGTCCCGATCTCCGCCCTGACCCGTTTCATCCCCGAGGCCCATGCCGCCGTGACCAGACTCGGTCCCTATCGCATCAATTGCTTTGGTCATTACGGCGACGGCAACCTTCACTACAACGTCTTCCCCCCCAAGGGTGGGACAGCCACGCCTGCCGAGCGGGATGCCATCGCGGACTGTGTCTATGGCCTGGTCCAGGACTATGGCGGCTCGATTGCCGCCGAACACGGTACCGGACGGATGAAGGCCGCGCGTCTCAGGGATGACGGCGACCCCACCTTCTACCGCATCATCAAATCGATCAAACAGACCCTCGACCCCCGTGGGATTCTCAATCCCGGTGCCATCATTGCCTGATGCTCGAACTCTCGCCCTCGCGGGGCACCATGCGCCGGCATGCCGGCGCATGGTGCCAAATCAGGTCACAAGACACGGGCCCCTCCCCAGCCACCAGGCCCGAAATCACGCGCCTGTCTGACCAGCGGCCCCTGCAGGCCAGGGGAGGCAATTCGTCAGAATCCGGTAAATCCTGTAGGGGAATGCCATTCCGGGATCCATCATGCCCCGCGTGCCACCCGATGCCGGACAGGCGTGATGAACCGCTTGACACAGGATCTGATCAGGACAGGAACCGATGATCATGGCCCAGAATGGTCGGCAAGGACACGCAAGGATGCCATGTCGATGATCGCCCTCGCACCGATCATGCCATCCGATCATGATGCAGTCGAGTGGCTCTACGATCTCGCCTTCGGTCCGGGCCGCCAGGGTCTTTCGTCCTATCGATTGCGCGAGGGCGTGCCGGACATTGCCAACCTGGCTCGCAAGGCCATTGATGAGGACGGGACTCTCTGTGGCGCCATCCGGTTCTGGCCTGTGCGGGTCGGGGACTGTGCAGCAAGGCAACTGCTGCTCGGGCCTGTTGCCGTGCACCCGACCCGGCAGGGCGAGGGGATCGGCTATCTCCTGATCACGGCGGGAATCCAGAATGCCAGGGCTTCTGGTTGCCGAGGGATCCTGCTCGTCGGTGACGAGCCCTATTACGGACGGTTCGGTTTCCGCAGGGCCGCCGCGATCACCATGCCGCCACCCACAAACCCCGATCGAACCCTGCTGCTTGATCTGGCCGACGACGCACTGCCGCCATTGACAGGAGCCGTGCGTCCCTGGCACCGTGCCGATGCCAGGATTTCGACCGATACAGTTGATGACGAACCCGACCGTGGTTCCAAAATGACCATATAGTCAGATACCATGGCCTCGCCATGCCCCGGACAGGGAAGCAGCAGCATCCGGGGACTGTCAAGCCCATGGTATCTCAACAGAAGAGTCAGCGTTTATGATAGAAAATGGGGTTTTCTTGCAGGCACGAATTACCAACACCCTGTTGTATCATCGTCGATGATCTCGAAAAACGCATAACCGAAGGGGTTGGACATCGAGGCGATGATCCTGTTCATGTATCGACTGTCTTTGCATTCGTTGTTTTTGGGCTGAACATAGACCTTGACCTTCTGAGTCTTGGCCTGCAATTTGTCGAATTTGGCACAGACTGGTTGTTCATTTTCAAATAGTCTTGGTACCGGATTGGCAGACGTATTGGTCATGACAACCATTTCGCCAGCGGTCTGATCCACTTGAAAGCAGAAGTCAAGGTCGTAAAAGACCGACGTGAATATCGTATCTCTCACAGTGCCGAATATCGTTTCTCTTTCCGGGCCCAAATCTGTTGGTTTCTCTCTCTTGGGTGGAAATGCGCACGTCCCCTTCAGCTCAAATTGAAACCATTGATCCATCAGACCCGCGCCTTCATTTATCGTCTGCCTGAATGATCCAGTGGGATTAGCGGTGGTCGCCGCGGACATCTTGATGTTCTGGAGGCCGCAATAGTTCTCTGCAGTTGCCGGCAACGCCACCACTGCAAGCAGTAACAGGGTCGCTGATTTCATGATGAGAGGTGATTTATGTAATTTGTTCATTTTTCTTTCCAAAAATATACCTTTGATCATTGTCACCAATTTTGTTCCTCCCGTGCCACTCCGGAGTGCAATGGTCGCTGCGGGGCCGGTTCGCCCCGTGCGGACCGGATCGGTTGCCCGGAGGGGTGATGCCACCGGGCCCCGATGGCCGCCCCAGTCTCGGTAAGTGAAACAACCGGAGACTGTCATGCCATCGCGCCCCACCACCTGACCGCTGCCGAACGATACCAGATCGAGGCCCTGCGAACAAGCGGCTTGTCGCAAGTCGCCATCGCGCGTGCGCTGGGCCACCACCCCGCCACCCCCCGGCGGTGGACGCCGGCCAGCACCGCCCCCATCGACGCCGACCCCGCCAGGGGCTGGAGTCCTGAACCGATCGCCGACCGCGCCCGCAGGGACGACTGTCCCGTGGTCGGCCGCCCAGCATGATCATCTGATGGGGGCGCGACCCATCCATCCGGGCCGCCACGCTCATCGCCAGCCTGTGATGACAGGTCCGGGGGCCACAAGGGCCACCACGTTCACCCTGCTGGCACGGGTGGAGTGCCAGACGGCGGCCGCCGTGGGAGGGGGGCCGACGTGGGGGCCGAGAGGGTGGCGAGGATGCCATGCACCTCCGTCTCGGGAGCAAGGCCGGCGGCCACAGGATCGAGGACGGCACCGACATCCTCGGTGCGATGCCGGTCCGTCATCGTGCCCACCACCGTGCCGACCGCCACATCGAGGGCGGCCAGCAAGGTGGTGGTGCCGTTGCGTTGGTCGTCATGCGTGCGGGTGGCCCTCTGCCCCGGCACCGGTGGCCGGGGCACCCGGGTGCGCCCGAGGGCCTGGATCCGGGTCTTGTCATCGACCGAGAGGACGACAGCAGGGTCGGGCGGGTTGGTGGACAGCCCCACCCCATCATGGACCCCAGCCTGTCGTCATGCATCCGGGCCGAAGCGGGGGTCGTTCGAGACCCCCACGATGACGGTCCGTTTGGGGTCTTGACCCCGGGGGGCTTCAGACCATGGCGGCGCAGGATGGCCTGGACGGTGGAGAGGGCGATGCCCCCGATCGCGGCGGCCAGGGCCCCACCCAGGTCAGAAACTGGGGGTCCGGGTGACTGCGGTGGGGCGGGGGTGGCGCCATGGCGCGGTCGATGATGGCCCGGACGGTGGCGGCAGGGACCGGCGGCTGGCCCGGGGGCGTCCCGCAAGAGACCATCCACACCCTCGGTGCGGTCGCGGTCCCACCAGCGCCGGATGGTGGGACCGGGATGGGGGTGGACCGGGATGGGGGTGGACCGGGATGGGCCGGTGCGGCGCAGGGTCGCGGTGGGCCCGCAGCCGTCACCGAGGGCGAGGATGATGCGGGCCCGCCAGACGGGCTTCTGGCGGGTCGAGGGGTGGGTGGCGATGGCGGTCAGGCGGGTGCGGTCGGCTTCGGTGCGGGTGACGGGCGGACGGCGGACGGGTCGACGCATGGGCATGCTGCCTTGAATGATTTCCTGCGCGGGTCGCTCGGCGGCGACGGCCGTCGATTGGCCCATGGGGGGCAGGACAGCAAGGATATGTTGAGGAATGACCACTAGTATCCCGTCGTCATCGAATTGATGCCATTTGATGGCCCGCACGCTTCCAATCCGTGACGATCTCGTCTAATCGCGGCCCCAATCAAGCACACGTCGCCCCGATGGGCCGCCGCGGGGCGGCCCATCGGGGCAGACAGACAACCAAAGGCAGGGACCCATGACAGCAGACAACACGACGACCCAAGCGGCGCCACCCGTCACAGCAGGCCGCAAGATCTACAGGGTGACACTGGCAACCGACGAGCGCACCCAACTCCAGGCGATCATCGACAGCGGCAAGGGGTCAAAGGAACGCCGCAAGCGGGCCCATATCCTCCTCCTGGCCGACACCGACCGCACGGGAGGGCGTCGCAGGGATGCCGACATTGCCGATGTCCTCGGTGTCGGGACGGCAACGGTAGAACGGGTGCGCAAGCAGTGTGTGCTGGACGGCGTCGACGCCGCTCTTGAACGCAAGGTGCAGGTCAACCGCAAGGCGCGTCGCCTGGATGGGGCGGGCGAGGCAACGCTGACCATGCTCGCTTGTTCACAGCCACCCGCAGGCCAGGCCCAGTGGACGCTGCAGCTGCTGGCCGACCGGCTGGTGGCCCTCAAGGTCGTGGACACCATCTCCCGCTCCACCGTCCACAAGACGCTCAAAAAAACAGTCTCAAGCCCTGGCTGAGCCAATGCTGGTGCATTCCCCCCAAGTCGAGTGCCGACTTCGTCTGTGCCATGGAGGATGTGCTGGAAACCTACAGTCGGGACTTCGCCAGCGATGAAGTGCTGGTCTGCCTCGATGAGACCTCCCGCCAGCAGACCAGGGAGACCCGCACGCCCCTGCCCACCGCCCCGGGCCAGCCCGCCGCCTACGACTTCGAATACGAGCGCAACGGCACGGCCAACCTCTTCATGCTGACCGCACCCCTGGCGGGCTGGCGGCATGTCAAGGTCACGGACCGCAGGACCCGGCAGGACTTTGCCCATGTCCTCAGGGACCTCGCCGACACCCATTTCCCCGACAAGACGATCGTGCTGGTGATGGACAACCTCAACACCCACACCCTGTCGACACTCTACGACACCTTCCCGCCGGCCGAGGCCCGCCGCCTGGCCGAGCGCTTCGAGATCCATCACACACCGAAACACGGCAGCTGGCTGAACATGGCGGAGATCGAGATCAATGTCCTGTCCCGCCAGTGCCTCAATCGTCGGATCCCCGACCGGGCGACGCTGGTGCGGGAGGTGGCGGCCTGGCAGGCCCGGCGCAATGCCGACAGGACACCGGTGTGCTGGCGGTTCCGGACCGAGGATGCCCGGATCAAGCTGACGTCGCTGTATCCATCAATTCAATGACGATGGTATACTAGATGTCCCACGGGTTAATGACGGTCACTCCCGCAGCTCGGAACGGATCAACGTCCCGCGTTGCCACTGCATAGCCCCGGATCTTGGCGATGGCGGCGATCAGACCATCTGCCATACTGGGTTTCCTTCCGGCTCTCTCAGCCGCCGCCGCGATCCGGGCCGCTTCCCGGGCCGCGGGAGGATCGAGCGGAAGGATACGGGCGCCGATCAACGTCGACAGTGTAAAATCCAAAGCGGCCCAGAGCTTCGTTTTGCGTTTGCCATCCGGCAACGTCTCAAGACCGGCATGCAACTCCATGATATTGACGGCGGTGGTAAACAATGTCGGGCCCTGTTGCCGGTTCAGCCATGCGATCACCGTCTTTGCCGGAGCCGACCGCATCGGCTCTGAGAGGACATTCGTATCCAGTACGATCATGAATAGTCCGCGGCGTCGACCGGTTCCGGGCTGCGGTCCGGATCCGGAAACACAACGTCCAGGTCCCGTGCAAAGGCCGCGACAACGTCGCCGAGTCGTTCCGCAGGCCGGGTGGCCTCATCCAGCAGCTCCCGGACCGTGGCCTCCGTGCTGATGCCCCGTTGACCCGCAATCGCCTTGATCCGGCAATGCACGTCATCCGGCAGATTCCGGACCGTCATATTCGCCATGCTATCCTCCAACGCTGTGTCCTTTATGATATCATAAGCCCTTTTTGCATTCATTGAAAGCAAATATCTTATGTGATATCATGTGCCGCGATGAGCCATCACGGCATCATGGACCGCAAGAGCGCTCTTCCGACACGGGTGAGCAGGACGTGATCTCCAACCGATCTTATCGGACACAGGTCGCGTTGTGTGCATCGACCAGGGTATCGAGGGCGATCTTCTTCTGCTTGGCGGGCTGGAGGAACTGGAGCAGGTACGGAGTTCCGCGATGTCCATGCTGTTGAGCCAGTGGAGATCGTTGTTCACAGTGGCAGTGGGGGCGAATGAGCCCGGGGCGAGTTGATCTATGTGGGCCATTGGCCTATGGAATAAGGGTTTGAGCGGGGTGATGCCGGGGACGATGCCTGTCTGACGCAGCGGGGCCTCGACTTTGCCATGACCACTCGTGCCTGCCGCGATCCGCTGCGGCTGATCGGCACGGGACGCGCGATGGAAAATGGCAAGGACCGCTATCGGCTGATCGGAATGGTTGCCGGGTGGGCGCAATGCCATCGTTGACACAGGCTCGAATTCGTATCATTGCGGTTCGCAGGGCCAACACAAGGGCGACTCCAACCTGTGGGCACAATGCGTGGCAGGATCGATCCCGACGATCGACCCTGCCTTCCAGAGGAACGGATCGACCCTGCCGATGTGGATGCAGCCACGGAGGTGGAGGCTGCCCGACAGGACCGGAAGGGATGAGAGGCAATTGGGGCAAGGCAAACGCTGTCCAGCAGGCGCAGCACGGGTCCTCGACAAAGTGCCCGGGACCGCACTCCATGGGCTGACATGACAATCGCCATCAACCGGACCAAAGGGTCCCGATTGTCATTCGGGCGTTCATGGAGCATCGTATTTCGCCAGATGCCGCATCACTCTCCCACCAATGCAGGGGGAAGAGTTTTCAGGCTCCACGACGAGTCCGGGACACGAGGACCGGGGGCATTCGTCGGGAGCCGACGCACGCTGTCAGGACAAGGACAGACACCGGCGCAAGGAGGTCAGGATGGCACGGTACACGACGACAGCCCAGGTCCTGCGGGCCTATTCCGAGGGTCTGATCGGGCCACAGGAAGCCATTCAGGCCACCGGGGGTCTTGGCTACAGTCACCTGTTTGATGCCATGGCCCGTCACGATCTGCCGCTGCCGAAAGGCAAGGGCCGCGAAGAGGAAACCGAACGCGAGGTGCGGGAGGGACTCCCGATCCTGCGCCAACTGCTCGGCCGCCCGGACGGGGGGGAAGAGGAGAGAGACGGGGATGATCGAAGTGGGCGCAAGGTTCCATGATCGTTGTCGTCATCCCGGATGCTGGCCCACTCATTTCGCTGGCCCGGGCTGACCGGCTGGACCTTCTCGACAGATTTGCGTGCCCCATCCTGATCACGGATGCGGTCAGGCTTGAAATTCTCGGGGGGCGGTTGCGAACTGCCGATCAGGATCGGCTTCGGGACTGGTTGGCGACTGGTGGGAATCGTGTCCGCGTGGTCGAGACCGCCTGGGGTGCAGCAATGATGGAGATTTTTCGGCTCCGTGAGAAACTCCCTCCGGGGGGCAGGGCCAGCGTGCCCCGGAACCCGAAACTCAAGGATGCCGGAGAACGTTCAATTCGTGATCTGGCCGAAGAGCTCGCCCATGGACTGTCCCGCAAGGCCTCCGGACTGGTGCTGTTTGAGGACAAGGGTGTTCAGCGGATCAGGTTCGGCCCATTCATGCGGGTGATGTCCACCTGGTCGTTTGCCGTGGCTCTGGAGAGGATGGGCGTCATCGACTCTGCGACTGGTCTGTTTGAACAGATCGAGGATGCTGGTCGCGCGCCACCACGGGTGGATTATGACTGGGTTCCGAGGGATGTCCCGGACGACCTCGAGGCCAGTTATGATCTGAAAGACCACCAGATCTTCAGACCGGAGACGGTGCAGGGTACGCCAGCCGGTGGACAGACAGCACGAGAGCCGAACGCGGATGTGGCCTGATCTGCACCAGGTCTCCGAATTGCTCCATCAAGGACACGGTTTCGGTCGGACAGTCCAGCGCGCCCGCTGGGCCCGGCCCCGGATGATGGGAAGACTGTCCCCTGCCTACTGTCAGGGGAGGCGTGATCTCCGCTGGTTGCTGGCTGCGGGTCTCTGACCCGGATTGACGTGCCTTGATCTGCCTTCTCAAGTGGCAGCGGGGCATGGCAAGGGTCGACCGGGTCATGCCATGACTGTCCTGGTTGCTTGGGATCGCGTCAGGTGGCAGCGCGCCAGGATGACTGCAGATGGCAATGTGACATCTGGGTCCGTGGTCGTGTCTGCGAAGGCCTGCGCGGCAGTTGGGCATGTCCCGGTGGGTTGCGAATCCCGGTTGTCCTCCGGGCGTTCCCGACAGCGATCATTCGGGGGCGCCGATTTGTCATCGCAGGGGTTGGGGCCGGCAAGGCCTGATGGTGCGGGTTGATCAGATCTCGGCCTCGGCGTGGTCAAGGTAGGCCTTGATATCATCGGTGACGGTGGTCTTGCCGGCTTGGGTGGCGTCGGTGATGAGGGTGGCGATGGCAGTGAGATCGACGCGGTGGAGGGCGTATTTGACGCGGCCGAGGGAGGAGGAGCGCAGCGAGAAACTGCGGACACCCATGGCCGCAAGGCAGACCGCGACAGCCGGTTGACCGGCATCCTCACCGCAGTAGCTGATGGGGGTGTCGTGGGCATGACAGCGGTCGGCGATCATGCGGATGAAGGACAGGTAGCTGATGAAGTGGCTGTGATAGCGGTAGCGGATGCGCTCGTTCTGGCGGTCGGCGGCAAAGAAGAACTGCTTGAGGTCATTGCCGCCGATGGAGACAAAGTCGGTCATGGCAAAGAAGCGGTCCGGGGCGAAGGCCAGCGAGGGTGTTTCGAGCATGGCGCCGATCTCGATGGCGTCAGAGACGGGTTGGCCGGCGGTGCGTTCGCGTTGGAGAGTCGCAAGGGCAATATCGCGGGCTTCGAGAAATTCCATGAGGCCGGCCACCATGGGGAACATGATGGCAAAGGGCCGCCCGCGGGCCCCCCGGACAAGGGACTGGACCTGCATCCTGAGCAGACCGGGTTTGTCGAGCGAGATCCGGATGGCCCGCCACCCGAGGGCCGGATTGGGCTCTTCGTCGCGCTTGAGGTACGGCAGGACCTTGTCCGAGCCAATGTCGAGGGTGCGGAAGACCACGCGGCGTCCCTTGGCCGAATCGAGCACCCTGGAATACTGGTTGGCCAGTTCGGTGCGTGACGGGATGCTGTTGGCGGCCAGAAAGCGCAGTTCGGTCCGGAACAGACCCACACCTTCGCCGCCGGAGCGCTCGAGGTTGGGCAGGTCATCGAGCAGGCCGGCATTGATCATGAGGCCGATGCGGATGCCATCGAGGGTTGTGGCCGGCTTGTCACGGATCTGGGTGTAGACGGCCTCGACATCAGCAGCCATGTCGATGCGGTTGCGGATGGCTTCGCTGATCAGCTCATCGGGACGCAGGTGGACGCTGCCACGTTCGGCGTCCAGGCAGATCGTGTCACCCTCGAGGGCTTCAGTGGTGATGCCCGCGACATGGATCAGCAGGGGGATGGACATGGACCGGGCGATGATGGTGGCATGGGAACCGATGGAACCCTCTTCGAGAATGATTCCCTTGAGGGTCCGGCCATAATCGAGGAGTTCGGCCGGCCCGATGTTGCGGGCCACCAGAATGGGGTCATCCGGGATGTCCTCGATGGCAGTCTGGCCCTTGCCTGTGAGAATGCGCAACAGGCGGTTGAAGAGATCGTCGAGGTCATGGAGGCGATCGCGCAGATAGGGGTCGGAGGACTTTTCCATGCGACTGCGGGCCTCGGTCTGCTCCATTTCGACGGCGGCTTCTGCCGAGAGACCAGTGCGGACGTTGCCTTCCATTCGTTTGACCCAACCGGGTGAATTGGCGAACATGCGATATGTTTCCAGGATCTCGCGCTGTTCGAGGGAGGGCGCGGTCGTGCCGTCGAGCAGGGTGTCGACATTGCCTCGCAAGGTGGCGATGGCCTCACTAAGACGCTGGAGTTCCGCCCGGGTATCCCGGGCAAAGGGATTGGTGATGACCACCCGGGGTTCGTGGAGGAGCACCCGTCCCTGTGCGAGACCCTCATGGGCGGTCATGCCGGTGTACGTGACAGGTTGGGTGTGCATGCGTGACAGCGCCTGGCCTTCACCGGTGATGATGCCGGTCTCGCGCATCTCGGCAATGACGGTGGCGACGACAGCGAGGGTATTGACCACATCGATGGCAAACGCTGTGGCCTCGGTGCTCTGGACGACGAGAACGCCCAGCATCTGACCGAGGCGCTGGATCGGCACACCGAGGAATGAGGAGTAGCGTTCCTCCCCGGTCTCCTCGATATACAGGAAGCCGCTTTCATCCCTGGCGATCGGGGTGTTGATGACGATGCGTTCGCGTGAAATCCTGCCGACGAGACCTTCGGATGTGTTGATCCGGGACCTATGGACCGCTTCCGAGCGCAGGCCGGTCGTGGCACAGAGCTCAAGCGTGGTCTCATCAAGATGCAGGTAGATGGAACAGACTTCCACCCCGATGGTGTTGGCAACGACATTGGTGATCAGGTCGAGGCGCTGCTGGCCGTCCCCGGCGCTGGCCAAGGCATCATTGAGACGTAAAAGCAGGTCCTGGGAGCGGGTTTCCAGGGTCGCATCGGGCATGTCGGCGGTCTGGATCATTGCTGATGCAATCCAAAGTCCTCGTGCAGGGTCCGGACTGCGCGTTCCATGTCTTTCCTGGCGACCAGGACGGAGATCTTGATTTCCGAGGTCGAGATCACCTTGATGTTGATGTTCTCGCGACCGAGTGCGGTAAACATCTTGGCGGCGATGCCGGACTGGGTCCGCATGCCGATCCCGACCACCGAGACCTTGCAAACCGCCTCGTCGCAGCTCAGGCCTGCAAGGTTGAGGTCGCCATTGTCGCGCAAGGTCTCGATGGCGGTCCTGGCCTTGACGACATCGGCCACCGGGCAGGAGAAAGTGATATCGGTGCGGTTGTCCTCGGCAATGTTCTGGACAATCATGTCGATATTGATGCTGTGGCTGGCCAGGGCGGAAAAGATCGTTGCGGCAATCCCCGGACGGTCCGCGACGGACTGCAGGGTCACCTTGGCTTCATCGCGCGAGTGGGCAATCCCTGAAATCGTCCGTGTTTCCATGTCTGTTTCCTCATCAGTGACAAGTGTGCCTGGCCGGCCGGTGAAGCTCGACAGCACGTGAACGGGCACCCGATGGCGCATCGCAAGCTCCACCGAACGCGTTTGCAGCACCTTGGAGCCGAGAGAGGCCAGTTCCAGCATCTCCTCGTAGGCAATGCGACCGAGTTTCCGGGCGTCCTTCACCACCCGGGGGTCGGCGGTAAAGACTCCATCCACATCGGTGTAGATCATGCAGCGGGCCCGGTCAAAGGCGGCAGCGAAGGCCACAGCTGTCAGATCCGAGCCACCGCGACCGAGGGTGGTGATTCGTCCATCGGGACTCAGCCCCTGGAACCCGGCCACCACCGCCACATCCATGCCATCGACAAACCGGGCCTCAAGAGGGGCTCGGTCAATGCCGAGGATGCGGGCTGCACCATGCACCGAACTCGTCCGGACCGGAACCTGCCATCCCAGCCAGCTCCGGGCCGACACCCCCATCGTCTGCAGGATGATGGCCATGAGGCCGCTGGTGACCGTCTCGCCAGTTGAAAGAATGCTGTCATACTCCCTGGCATCAAAGACCGGGGAGACCGCACCGACCAGGTCCGCGAGGCGATTGGTCTCGCCCGCCATGGCCGAGACCACGGCAATGACAGGTGACTTGCCATCGACTTCCTGCTTGATGAAACTGGCAGCCTTCTGCATTTTTTCGATCGTGGCGACGGATGTGCCACCAAACTTCATCACCACCGGTGTCATGGAATGTGTACGTCCCTGACCTGTCCACCTGCGGGGAATCTACAAGACCCACCACCAAAGGCAAGCCCTCATCAGGGCATCGGATCTCGGTGCCGGATCAGGTGCGTTCTGGACTCAAGGGCCCAGTTCCACGTCAGTGGTGGCTGTCAGTGTGTGTTGACATGATGCGACCAGGGCAGGGGCAGCACAGCAATGCCGTCCTCAATCAGCCCCCTGGCCTCCTTGTGGTGCGACTCGCCTCGGATTGTCCGCCGGGGGGCCTCGCCGCTTGCGATCGCGCGGGCCTCCCGAGCAAAGTTCCGGCCCACATCCTCGGAGTGTGTCTCGATTGTCTTGCGCAATTCCTGTACCGCTTCCTCATAGCGGCTCATGGGTGCATCCAGATCAATCTGCTCCGTTGCCGCGTCCGACCGGGTGCCGGCGGTCACCTGAGGTGCCATCATGGCCTTCTCGACCTGGCTGGACCCGCACAGCGGGCATGACAGCATCGCCGCATCCCGCAATTGCAGGTAGGACTCGCTCGACTGGAACCAGCTGTCATAGTCATGGTTGTTGTCACAGCGCAGCGTGTAGCGGATCATGTTCACTCCATGTCTGCCGGGGCCGGCATCTGCAGTTGCGAACCCACGGCCATCCATCCCGCGACAGACCTTACTGCATCCCGGCCAGCAAAGGAAGGCAGGGGCTTGCGTTGCGGCCCCTGACACCCCGATCAAGGTCAGACCGGCTGCCCAGTCAACAGCCATGCGCAGATTCGGGGTCCGGCAAGGGGCGATGGACGGGGCAGGGACATACGACCGCGGAAGACGTTCCGGACGATTGGGATGGCTGGGGCGGGAAGCCGGTTCCATGGCAGGACGCTGGAATGGAAAGCCGAACAGCGTCCGGGCAGCGGGGGTGGTTACCGGACTGGCTTTGGCGGGATTCTGGGGGAGTCGGGAGAGCAAGGGACGTTGACAGATTGATGTGTATAAGGTATACCACATAAAAAATATCACAAGTGGAGGCTTGGAGCACCGATGGGGGATGTCATCGCACTCAAACCAGTTGATGGTGTGACGCTGAAGGACAGGATCTACGACGAGCTGCGCACGGCCATCCTGGCGATGGACATCTATGACCATGCTGTTCCGTTGCGACTTGATGAGCGGGAGATGGCGGCGCAGCTGGGTATTTCGCGCACGCCGTTGCGTGAAGCCCTTGTCCGGCTGGAGAATGAAGGGATCGTCGAGATCCGTTCACGCCGCGGGGTCTATGTCGTACGCCGGGCCATTGATGAGGTGGTCGAGCTGGTCACGGTCTGGGCGGCCCTTGAGAGCATGGCGGCACGGCTGGCCTGCGTCCATGCCAGCGATGAGGACATTGCAGAACTGGCCCGGATCGGCCGCAGCTACACATCGGATCGGGCCCGCATGCAGATTGATGAATATTCCCGGGACAACATCCGGTTCCATCGCCGGATCCTGGTGCTGTCGGGCTGTGGGATCCTGACCGAGATGGGCAACGAACTCTTTGCCAAACTGGAACCGGTGCGCCGGCATGCCATGCGGGACACGTCCCGCACCGATCGATCGATCGTCGACCATTCCAACATCGTCGATGCCCTGATGGCGCGGGATGCGGACCGGGCCGACCGCCTGGTCCGGGACCATACGATGCAGCTTGGGTCCTATATCAGCAGGAACTGGCGCTCAGGCGATGGCCGGGTCGACCAGAACGGAGGATGACATGACAGCACACTCAGCCACGGCCCATGACACGCTGGCCAAGAAAAGCACTGATGACACGATCGTGTCTGGGGGTCGGCTCGTTGCCAAGGCTCTGCGGAACGAAGGTGTCGATACGGTGTTCACCCTGTGCGGAGGGCATATCATCGACATCTATGACGGCTGCATCGATGAAGGCATCAGGATCGTCGATGTCCGACACGAACAGACCGCAGCACATGCGGCCGATGGCTATGCCCGCCAGACCGGCAAGCTTGGCTGCGTGGTCACCACTGCCGGGCCCGGGTGCACCAATGCGGTGACTGGTGTGGCCACGGCGTTCCGGTCCGAAAGTCCAATCCTGCACATCGGGGGGCAGTCCTCGCTGACCCAGCACAAGATGGGTTCGCTGCAGGACCTGCCGCATGTCGACATGATGACCCCGATCACCAAGTTTGCCTCGGGAGTCTATTCCACCGAGCGGATCGCCGACATGATCTCGATGGCGGCGCGGGAGAGTTTCTCGGGGGCGTATGGGCCCAGCTATCTCGAGATTCCGCGGGATATCCTCGATGCCGAAATCCCCCTTGCCAAGGCCCGGATCCCGGCGCCGGGCAGCTATCGGGGGTCGGTGCGCTCGGTGGGGGACCCAGACGACATCGAACGACTCGCGGATATCCTGGTGAATGCCGAACGCCCGGCGGTGCTCTTTGGTCAACAGGTCTGGGCCTCGCGTGCACATGAAGACGGCATCGCGTTCGTGCGGGCGCTCGACATCCCCGCCTACATGAATGGTGCCGCCCGGGGCATGATGGAACAGGGTGACCCCCATCATTACGATCGTACTCGGTCCGATGCCTTCAAGAACGCCGATGTCATCCTGATCGTTGGCACGCCTTTTGACTTCCGCATGGGCTATGGGAACCGGATCCAGGTTCCGACCCTGGTGCAGATTGACCTCGATTACCGCACCGTCGGCAAGAACCGCGACATCACCCTGGGATTGAGTGGTCATCCCGGGGCGATCCTGTCCCGGGTCGTGGATGCCGCTTCGGGACGGATCAAGCGTGATCGGCAGCAGCAGCGCCGCCAGTGGATGCAGGAGCTGCGGTCAATCGAGGCTACCAAACTTGAGGCCCTGATGCCTCTGTTCACGACGGATCAGTCACCCATCCATCCCTATCGCCTGGCCTGGGAGATCAATGAATTTCTGGGCGATGACAGCATCTATATCGGTGATGGTGGGGATGTGGTGACCATCTCGGCCCAGGCCGTCCGGCCCCGGCAACCCGGCCAGTGGATGGATCCGGGGGCGCTGGGATCGCTCGGGGTCGGCACCGGATTTGCCATGGCCGCCAAACTGGCCCATCCTGCCAAGGAAGTTGTCTGCCTGTACGGAGATGGCTCTTTTGGAATGACGGCCTTCGACATGGAGACGTCCCAGCGCTTCGGGGCCCCTTATCTCGCCATCGTGGGCAACAATTCAGCGATGAACCAGATTCGCTATGGCCAGATTGCCAAATACGGTGCCAACCGGGGCGATATCGGCAACAAACTTGGTGATGTCGAGTTTGGCAGGTTCGGGGAGATGATCGGTGGTTACGGTGAAGAGGTTCGTGAGGCGAGCCAATTGCAGCCAGCCCTGCAGCGGGCCCGGGACGCCATTGCCAGGACCGGCAACTGTGCCGTGGTGAATGTGTGGATCGATCCCGACGAGTATGCCCCGGGCACCAAGCGCCAGACGATGTACAAGTGACCCGGATGCCGGAAGCAGCCGACCCTTGGGAAATGGGGAGAGGGACATGACAGCACTTGACGGGATTCGCATCCTGGACTTCACCCATGTCCAGTCGGGTCCGACCTGTACCCAGTTGCTTGCCTGGTTCGGGGCCGATGTGATCAAGGTCGAGCGACCCGGGGTCGGTGATGCCACCCGCAGGCAGCTGGTCGACAAACCGGGTGCCGACAGTCTGTATTTCACCATGCTCAACCACAACAAGCGCTCGATCACGCTCAATACCAAATCCGCCACCGGGCAGGAGGTGCTCGAGCGGCTGGTCAAGGTCTGCGATGTGCTGGTCGAGAATTTCGCGCCGGGTGCCCTTGATCGCATGGGGTTCGGCTGGGGGCGCATCCAGGCGTTGAATCCGCGGATGATCATGGCATCGGTCAAGGGGTTTGGTCCGGGCAAATATGAGGACTGCAAGGTCTACGAGAACGTGGCCCAGTGCGCAGGAGGTTCGGCCTCGACCACCGGGTTCCATGATGGTCTGCCGCTGGTCACCGGGGCCCAGATCGGCGATTCCGGTACGGGACTCCATCTCGCCCTCGGGATCGTCACGGCTCTCTTCCAGCGTGAGCGCACGGGGCGTGGGCAACGGATCCTGGCGCCGATGCAGGATGGTGTCCTGAATCTCTGTCGGGTCAAACTGAGGGATCAGCAGCGCCTGGCTGCCGGCCCCCTGCGGGAGTACTCCCAGCACGGCAAGGGCATCCCCTTTGGTGCGGCGACCCCACGGGCCGGCAATGATTCCGGCGGCGGACAGCCCGGTCGGATCCTGAGATGCAAGGGCTGGGAGGATGATCCCAACGCCTATACCTATTTCATCACCCAGGCCGCGGTCTGGGGCAATGTCTGTGATCTGATCGGCCGACCGGACTGGAAGGAGGATCCGGAGTATGCCACGCCCGACGCCCGTCTGCCCCGGCTTGATGTGATCTTCGCCGCGATCGAGGCGTGGACACGGACCAAGACCAAATTCGAGGTCATGGAGGCGTGCAATCCCCTCAATATTCCCGTCGGTCCCATTCTCTCGATGGAGGAACTGGCCGCTGATGAGGGTCTGCGCACGTCGGGGACGATCGTTGAGGTCGACCACCCCGAACGGGGCCCCTACCTCTCGGTTGGCTGTCCGATCAAGATGTCCGACTGTGCCGTGCCGGTGACACGTGCTCCGCTCCTTGGTGAGCATACAGGCGAAATTCTGCGGGATGTGCTCGGTTATGACGGTTCGGATCTGGCGGCCATCGTGGATTCCGGGGCTGTGGGCACACTTGACCCTGGTGAAAGCGGCACCCCGTGACCAGCGACAGAGACAGGAGACCGAGATGCGTTTGATCATCATGGGCCAGCAGGCCTTCGGCCGGTCGGCCCTCGAGAGGATCCGGGCCCGGGGGCTTGATGAGGTTGTGGCTGTCTATTGTGCCCCCGAGCGGGATGGCAGACCGGAGGATCCGCTGAAGACAGCAGCCCTTGCCGCCAATCTCCCGGTCCATCAGCCGACCGGCTTCAAGGATGGGGACGTGCTGGATGTGATGCGTTCGTACAATGCCGACCTGATGATCATGGCCTATGTCACCCTGTTCGTGCCGGCAAGTGCCCGCGACATCCCCCGTCTGGGATCGATCTGCTTTCATCCGTCGCTTCTGCCGTTGCACCGAGGGCCCAGCTCCATCAACTGGCCGATCATCACGGGGGCCACCAGAACCGGATTCAGCTGGTTCTATCCAACCGACGGTCTCGATGAGGGGGACATTCTCCTGCAACGGGCGTGCCCCATCGGGCCTGATGACACGCTCGGTGATGTCTATTTCAAGTCCATCTACCCCGCGGCCATCGCCTCCCTTGATGAGGTCTGCGATCTCTTCCGGACCGGCAATCCGCCCCGGGTCGCCCAGGACGAGTCCCAGGCCACCTATGAATCCTGGTGCCGGGCCGCCGATGCCCGGATTGCGTGGGACCGGTCGGCCCCAGCGGTCTACAATCTCATCCGGGGCACCAATCCCCAGCCGGGTGCCTGGACGCTCTGGCAGGGCAAGACACTGCAGATCTATGATTCACGATGCCGGTCCGGCGAGGGTGAACCGGGCGTGGTCGCGGCGATCGGTGAAGAGTCGATCCATGTCCAGGCCGACGGTGGAAGGATCGAGGTGCAGCGGGTTCGGCCGACCGGCGGTGGCAAGGTCGATGCCGGGACATGGGCCCGGGAGGCCGGTCTGGCCGTGGGCCATCGCCTCGGTGAAGAAGGAGACTGAACGATGACAGCCGATATCGACATTGCCCGCGCGGCCAGCAAACGTCCCATCCAGGACATCGGGGCGGAACTTGGCATTGCGGCCGAGCACTTGATCCCCTTTGGCCATGACAAGGCCAAGATCACAGCTGAATTCATCGACTCGCTGGCCGATCGGGAGGACGGGCACCTGATCCTGGTCACGGCCATCAATCCGACGCCGGCCGGTGAAGGCAAGACCACCACCACCGTGGGTCTCGGTGATGGGTTGAACCGGATCGGCAAGAGGGCGGCCATCTGCATCCGGGAGGCCTCCCTCGGCCCCTGTTTCGGCATGAAGGGGGGTGCGGCCGGGGGTGGCCATGCCCAGGTTGTCCCCATGGAGGACATGAACCTGCATTTCACCGGCGATTTCCACGCCATCACTGCCGCCCACAACCTCCTGGCCGCCATGATCGACAACCATGTCTACTGGGGCAACAAGGAGGGGATCGATGTCCGGCGGGTGACTTGGCGGCGGGTGATGGACATGAATGACCGAGCGCTTCGCTCCATCACCTGCAGTCTTGGTGGTGTCGCCAACGGGTTCCCGCGCGAGGGGGGATTCGACATCACCGTGGCATCCGAAGTGATGGCGGTTCTGTGCCTGGCCCGGACCATGGATGATCTCCAGGAGCGTCTCGGCAACATGATTGTTGCCTACCGGCGGGACCGGACCCCGGTCCATTGCCGGGACATCAAGGCAGATGGGGCCATGGCCGTGCTGTTGCAGCAGGCCATGCAACCCAATCTTGTCCAGACGCTCGAGAACAATCCAGCCTTCGTGCATGGCGGTCCCTTTGCCAACATCGCCCATGGCTGCAATTCGGTCATCGCCACCACCACGGCACTCAAACTTGCTGATTATGTCGTCACGGAAGCCGGCTTCGGGGCCGATCTTGGTGCCGAGAAGTTCATGGACATCAAATGCCGCCATGCCGGTCTCCAACCCCGGGCTGTTGTGCTCGTGGCCACCATCCGGGCCCTCAAGATGAACGGTGGGGTCGGGCGGGACGCGCTCGGTGAGGAAAACTGTCGTGCCGTCGAGGCGGGCTGTGCCAATCTTGGCCGGCATATCGAGAACATGCAGAACTTCGGCGTCCCGGTCACCGTTGCCATCAACCATTTCACCGGTGATACCGATACCGAGGTCGATGTCGTGCGCCAGTATGTCGAGGCCACCGGTCACGGGATTTCGGTCTGTCGCCATTGGGCCGAGGGGTCGCGGGGGACCGAGGATCTCGCCCACAAGGTCACGGCCCTCGTGGAATCCGGCCAGGCTGCCTACACGCCCCTCTATCCCGACAGTCTCGGTCTCATCGACAAGATCGAGACCATCGCCCGCACCATCTACCGTGCGGAGGGGATTGTCATGGATGCCAGGATTCGCTCCCAGCTCGAGGCATGGCAGGACGCCGGTTACGGTGCCTTGCCGATCTGCATGGCCAAGACCCAGTACAGTTTCACGACCGACCCTGATGCCCGCGGGGCCCCCACCGGTCACACGATTCCAATCCGTGAGGTTCGCCTGGCCGCCGGTGCCGGATTTGTCGTGGTCATCTGCGGTGCCATCATGACCATGCCCGGCCTGCCACGCGTTCCAGCGGCCGAAGCCATCCGTCTCAATGACGCCGGTCAGATCGACGGTCTTTTCTGAGTCCCTGTCCAGGCCCGGTCGGCAGTGCCCCGGGCTGCGTCCGGGTGCTGGTGTGCGACCGATGCCCCGCCACCAGGCTCGGCACCATCCTTGCCGGTTGTGGAAGGGCAAACCAGGGCGGCCCGGTCCCTGACAATCCGGGTCGTGCCAACTGTCACATGAATTGCTTTCCATGCTGGCAGCTGAGGTGATGCACGAGTCAAGCAGCGGGGTCAGTCACCAATCGGCTTCGGATCGGTATCGTCGGTGATCGAGACCATCGAGGTGCGGATGCGGCGCATGTACTCCTTGACCGACTCTGGATGTTTGCGGGCTGTGCCCGCCGCCAGCACGTCGATGATTGCAATGAAGACCAGCCGTGAAGCGGAAGGCTTGTAGATGTCCTGATCTTCGGGAATGTCGATCTCGACAGAAACGTCGGCTGATCTGGCGAGGGGCGATCCGGTCCTGGTCAGGCTGATTGACTTTGCACCATACTGTCGGGCGATGGCCACGCTGTCGAGGAGTTCGGTCGGCTGGCCGCTCGCAGATATGGCAAAGATCACGTCACCGTCCGAAAGGGTCGAGGCAAGCATGCGCTGGAAGTAACCGTCAGAATGGGCTTCGGTGTGAATTCCGAGGCGAAAGAACCTGTTTGCACCTTCGCGAGCAACATTGGCCGAGCCACCGCCAACGCCAATGAACGTGATCCGTCGTGCATCCGCGAGCACCGAGACGGCCTGCTGCACGGCGTCGCTGTCAAGTTGGGACCGTGCCAGGTTGAGGGTATCGACAAAGGCGCCAAAGACCTGCGTGACGAGTTGCTCGGATTCGGAATCCGTGCGGCTTGGCCCACCGAGATATTGCAGGCTGACTGCCACGCTTTGGGCGAG
Source organism: Paracoccaceae bacterium (assembly GCA_965215545.1). GTDB lineage: Bacteria > Pseudomonadota > Alphaproteobacteria > Rhodobacterales > Rhodobacteraceae > MPNP01. The sequence continues at coordinate 635,077 of OZ244066.1, read as the reverse complement.
TCTGATGTTGAAGTCCCGGAAACCCTCGCAACCGATGGTCTGGCAGAACCGGTTCACTGTCGCGACGGAGACATCAGCCGCTTCCGCGATGTCGTTCTGCGTGAGGCGGGGCGCACGCTCCAGGCTGGAGAGCACAAAGTCCGCCACGCGCTGTTCGCGCTTGGGAAACCTGCCATCCAGTTTCCGCATCTGCGATATGACATCAATGATCTTGGTCATGATCTCGTTGCATGCAGCCGCGTTCCGGCTCGTCGGGGCCGGATGTGATCACGCCCATCTGGACCTTCGCGTCAACCACGAGCGTGGACCGGGCTGCTGAGCGGGCAGGTGGGTGATCATGGAAATGGCATTCGAACACGGCATCGAGACTCGTGACATCCCGAGGATTGTCCAGCCAGACATCGACCACATGGGCCAGTTCGCAATCCGCCGCATCGAGAGTGGCAATGACGCTTCATGATGACCCGTTCCGCCTGTTCCGCGATGTCGTTGGCGGCAATCCTGCCATCGCTGGCGGGACTGACCGGAAAAACAAAGACGGCATCACCCGCCCGGACTGCCTTGGCCAACAGGTGCCATCGGCGATGCCGAAACGCATTATCCCGGTCACCATATTGCGCCCCTTTCCGTGTACAAGTGCCTTGCCTGCATAGGCACATACCGCCAAAATCGTCAACACCCAGCGCACGCGCAGTCATGGCCCCATCCGAACATTGCCCCTTGCCGGCGGCCCGCCCCCCCCCCTGATAGAAGGGAGCAGCCACAGCTTGATCTGGAGGATTCTCCATGCGACACTTGATCCACCCGCCCCCCCCCCTGACCCTTCTGGCCACCGCCCTGCTGGCCCTCACACTGACCCTGCCCGCGGGTGAGGCGCACGCCCAGGCTACCTGCGACCGCAACAAATGCACTGTCCGGATGGCATCAGTCAACGGCGGCCAGGTCGTGGACGGCTACGGTGGGGCCGCCACGCTCGGCCGCATGAAGATCATCTTCTCGAGCACCGATCCCAGCGTGATGCGGGCGAGCTTTCAGATCTCTGGCTATTGGATTCAGGCAACCAGCGATCTCCGGGCGACGGCATTCTCCAACCGGGAGTGGCGCGCCACGGCTTCGAACAGAAACCAGTGGCAGGACCCCGCTGCCAATCGAATTGGCTTTGCCGGCGGCGTGCTCGGCGCGAACCTCATCGAGGTCCGCCCCAAGGCTGGTGCCCAAATCTGGAGCAATCGCAATCTCAGCAATATCCAGCGCAGCCCCGGTGAGCTGGTGGTGCAGGACTTTCGGCTGAATCCAGGATCGAATCACGGTGTCGCCGGCAGCGCCCACTTCCTGTTTACCGGCGGCAAGGGCTGTGCGACACTCGACGAGTGGGGCGAGACCGACGGGTCGACCCAGTAGTGACACAGCTGCCGATCCCGGGGTCGTGAGCGTCACCCGAAAACGGGTGATATTGTCACCGACGCAACAAGGGTGGCCAGCGCGGCAGTGAGGGTCAGGGTGGCAACGGGTCATGAGGATGTCTTTGGTCGTTGACGGGGCATCACTGTCAAGGCTCCGGATGCTGTGGGGCTCTCGGTCTGCAGCAGGGTTGGCGGTCGGAAGGAAGAGATCATTTCCGACTGAGACACGACCCAATGCCCGTTTCGGGGCCTGCACCTCGCAGTGAAGCACCGTTTGGGGTCCGCCCGGTCCATGATCATGACGGATCGTGGATCACCCTGAAGTAACCAATATGAAAGTAAGTATCGTAATCTAGAATTGCTTGATAAATGATATAATGATTAAAAGTATAATATTGATAGTAACTAAATGAATTCTTTTTCTGCATATCAAAGAAATTCATCCAACTCACTTGATGGTTTTGGAAGCAAAATATAATGAACTTACAGAATTGATCTTTCACATGGAACCATTGAGAGAGGAGATGACCATGAACTGTAGAATGCTGTTGCGCTCGGCGATTGCCTTGGGTGCATGCACCATGCTTGCCGGTGCAGCACTTGCGGCCGGGACATTACGGTATGCGACCGTTGGCGAGCCACCGAGTCTTGACCAGCAGGTTCTCACGTCCGATCTGTCAACCACGATTGCCCATCACATCTTCGAGGGACTCTACACATTCGATGCCTCGAATTCTCCCGTTGGCCTGCTCGCCGCCGGCGAGGCAGTCTCGGATGATGGGAAGACGATCACGATCATGCTCCGGGACGGTGTGAAATTCCACAACGGTCAGGACATGACAGCAGCGGATGTCGTCGCGTCGCTGAACCGATGGGGGGAATTCGGGTCGCGGGGCGGACTTCTGTTCGCGAATGTCGAGGACGTGACAGCGACAGGGGACCACGAGATCACGATCAGGCTTGTCCAGCCCTTTGGCCCCTGGAAGAACCTGCTGGCCTTTATCAACGGCGGGCCAGCAATCTACCCGGCCTCGGTTGCCGAAGACGCTGGCAAGGAGCCGATTGCGCCCGACAACTACGTTGGAACAGGGCCCTACATGTTCAGCGAGTGGGTACCAAACCGCCATGTGGAGTTGGTGAGGTTCGACGGCTATGTCTCGCCTGAAGGCGAGGCAGATGGCTATGGAGGGGCACGCGTGGCCGAATTCGACGCGCTGCGGTTCATCCCGGTTCCTGACGTCGGGACGCGTGTGGCTGGCCTGAAGGCCGGTGACTATGACTATGCCGAGAGCATTCCCGGTGATCTCTACGCCGACCTCGAGGCCGATCCCTCGGTTGTCACGATCCTGAACGGTGGACCGATCTTCGGCCTGGTGTTCATGAATTCCAAGGATGGCCCGCTTCAGGACAACTTTGGCCTGCGGCGCGCGATCCAGACGGCACTGGACAAGGTTCCCGCACTGCACGTGGCCATTGGTCCAGAGGGACTGTGGCGTGCGAATGGTTCGTTCCTGCCCGAGGGCAACGTGTGGTTCACGGAAGCCGGCACCGAGCACTTCAGCATGGGCGATGCGGATGCCGCCCGCACCATGGCCGAAGATGCCGGATATGGCGGTGAGCCGATCAAGTTCATGGTCTCGACGAACTACCCGTTCCACTACGATACCGCGATTGTCTACACCCGGCAGCTGGCACAGGCCGGATTCAACATCGACCTCCAGGTCTATGACTGGGCCACCCTGATTGAAAAGCGGGCCCAGCCGGACCAGTGGGACATGTTCTTCACCCATCATGGTTTTGTGCCCGACCCGATCCTGATCTCGGTCATGAATGACAGCTATCCCGGTTGGTGGGCAACAAAGGAGATAAACGCCCTGAAGGCGCAGTTCACCGAGAGCTCGGATCCAGCCGAACGTCAGGCGATCTGGACCGAGATCCAGGCGTTGATCTACGAGCAGGTCCCGACAATGAAGACGGGTGATGTCTATACCTACAATATCGCATCGCCTGATCTGGCAGGCCTCGGTGAGGCGACCCTGATCTGGCCACACTTCTGGAACGTTTCAAAATAAGTGATAATCCTTCGGCCTCCCCGCCGTTGAAAGGCGGGGAGGCCGATTTCCGCTCTCATCGGGCCGTTTCATGTTGATCTATGCCTTGAACAGAGCCCTGACGCTTGTCCCCACACTGTTGGCCGCCTCGTTTCTGGTCTTCATGTTCATTCACTTGATCCCCGGCGATCCGGCCTCGATCCTTCTGGGTGACACGGCAACACCGGAGGACGTTGCCGAACTCTCTCGCGCGCTCGGTCTGGATGAACCGCTTTGGACGCAGTATGTTCTGTGGCTCGGCAATGTCCTGCAGGGCGATCTCGGGACATCAGTCTTCTTTCATGAACCTGTTCTTTCGGTCATCGCCGACGGTGCCGAAACCTCGATCCTCCTGGCGACAATGACCATGTTCTGGATTGTCGTGTTCGGGGTTCCGGTTGGCATCATTGCCGCCATGCGTCACGGATCATGGGTCGATCAGGTGACCTCTGGTGGAGCCATGTTGTTTGCTTCGGTGCCGACGTTCTGGCTGGGGCTCTATCTGATCCTGATCTTCTCGGTCGGGCTGGGCTGGTTCCCCTCTTCTGGATTTCCGTCGCTAGCCGATGAGGGTGGAGCAGCGAACCTGCGCTACCTCGTTCTGCCCAGCCTGACCCTGGCGGCACCCAACGCAGCTCTCATCATCCGCCTGATACGCGCCTCCATGCTTGATGTCGCGCGGGAAGACCATGTGCGCACGGCCAGAGCCAAGGGCCTGCACCCGGCCCGGGTGACCATCAGGCACATCTTCCGCAATGCGCTCATTGCCGTTGCCGCGGCTTTCGGCTTCACTTTCGCGACACTGGTCAGCGAAGCGGTGGTGACCGAAACCGTCTTTTCCCTGCCTGGCATCGGACGGCTTGTGGTGGAATCCATCCTGCGGCGCGATTATCCGGTGATCCAGGGCGTCATACTGATCATTGTGGTCTTCTACATGGTCATCAATCTCCTGGTGGACCTTGCCTATGCGAGTCTGGATCCGAGAGTGTCGCTGCAATGAGCACGGTTCTTTCAATCGCGCCGGTCTTTCGTGGTCGCGTGCTTGCCATGATCGGTGCGTGCTGGCTGCTGATCGTCGGCATTGCGGCGCTCTGGGCACCGCTTCTGGCACCATTCGACCCGCTGGAATTCGACCCGCTCGTTCGCCTTTCCGAACCCGGTTGGCCCCATCTCTTCGGAACCGATCATTTTGGTCGGGATTCGCTTTCCCGGGCCATATACGGTGCGCGCATGGCGATTCTGATTGGGTCGGGCAGTGTGCTGATCGCCCTGACTGCTGGCGGTCTGATCGGCATGCTTTCCGCCCATTTTGCCCGTCTGGGCCATTTGCTGATGCGAGTCGTGGATGTGCTGATGGCGTTCCCGGCATTGCTTCTGGCGCTGGTTCTGATGACGCTCCTCGAGCGCAGCGTGCTGAACACGATCATCGTCATTGGCATTGTCTACGCCATGACAACGGCCCGGATCGTGTTTGGCATGACCCTGAAGTTGAAGGGTGATGTCTTTGTGGATGCCGCAATCTGTTCCGGCGCGGGGCACATGTCGATCCTGTTCCGTCATATCTTGCCGAATCTCATGTCCCCCATGCTGGTGCAGGCGAGTTTCATCTTTGCCTTCGCACAATTGCAGGCCGCAGCGCTGGACTTCCTTGGACTTGGCCTTCCACCGGAAGTTCCGAGCTGGGGAAACATGTTGAGCGAGGAACGGATCTATGTGACGCGCGCACCGTGGCTGCTGATCTTTCCCGGTGCGCTGATCATCCTTTCGGTCTTTTCGATGAACCTTGTCGGGGACGCGTTGCGTGACACCATCGATCCTCGGTTCAAGGGCGACATTGCGGGGGTCTGAACAATGGCCTTGCTTGACATAAGACACCTGGAACTGAGCATCGCCCGGGGCGGCGAATTCCTGCCAGTGGTGCAAGGGGCGTCACTTGCCGTCGAGGAAAATGAAACGCTGGGCATCGTCGGTGAGAGCGGGTGCGGCAAGAGTCTGACCGCATTGGCAATCATGGGGTTGCTCGAAGGTTCGCCAGTGCGGATTGTCGGAGGGTCAATTCGATTCCAGGGCCAGGACCTCCTGGCGCTTTCTCCCGACGAGCGGCGGCGGGTGATGGGCGCGCGGATGGCCATGATATTTCAGGAACCGATGACCAGCCTGAATCCTGTCTATCGGGTCGGTGACCAGATCCGGGAAGCCCTTCTGCAGCATCGCAGCATGACCAGAAGGCAGGTGCGGGAACGTGTGCTGGAACTGCTGGAACTCGTGCACATTCCCGACCCGAAGCACCGAATCGACAGTTTTCCGCACCAGCTGTCCGGCGGACAGAGGCAAAGGGTCATGATCGCGATGGCGCTTGCCTGCGATCCACAGCTCCTGATTGCCGACGAGCCGACAACGGCACTGGACGTCACCGTACAGAAAGACGTGCTGGAACTCATCCGCAACCTGCAGTCACGGACCGGCATGTCCGTCATCCTGATCTCGCATGACCTGGGGGTGGTTGCCGAGATGTGTGACACGGTTGCTGTCATGTACCGCGGCAGGATAGTCGAACAGGCGTCGACCTCGGCACTCATTTCAGACATGTGCCACCCATACACGTTGGGGCTGCTCGGCTCGATTCCAGCCCTCGATCGCGATGTTGAATGGCTTGATGCCATTCCCGGTCGGGTGCCGACGCTGGACGAAACAGTGCCCGGCTGCGCCTTTCACCCACGCTGCTTTGCGGCAAAGGGAACCTGCATGACAACAGATCCAGACGTTGTGGCCGTTGCACCCTCCCACGTCGTCCGTTGTCATTTTCCGCAAGGATCGTCACCATGACCCATCCCCTGCTGGAAGTGCACGCGCTGAAGACACATTTCCGTGTCGGACGGGGTGGGTTCATGCGCAGGACGTCTGTGCTCAGGGCCGTTGATGGCGTTTCATTCACCATCCACAATGGCGAAGTTCTCAGCCTGGTCGGCGAGAGTGGCTGTGGCAAGTCCACGGTCGGACGGACCTTGACCCATCTGGAAGCGGCCACGGCTGGAACGGCACTGTTCGACGGGCGGGATATCCTGACCCTGTCGCCGGCCGCATTCCGGCCGTTGCGGCGGGATATCCAGATGATTTTTCAGGATCCATTTGCCTCACTCAATCCACGTCTCAGCATCGAGCAGATGCTGGCCGAACCGCTTTTCATTCATGGACTTGTGCGTAACCGACCGGCAGCGCGCGCGAGGATCGCTGCAACGCTTGAACGTGTGGGGATGGAGGCGGACTCGATGAAACGCTACCCGCACGAATTCTCCGGCGGTCAGCGACAGCGTATCGGTATTGCCAGAGTCATGATCCTGACTCCGCGTCTCGTCATTGCCGACGAGCCGGTCTCGGCGCTTGATGTTTCCATCCAGGCCCAGGTTCTCAACCTGCTAAAGAAGCTCCAGCGTGACTGCGGCATGTCGATGCTGTTCATCAGTCACGATCTCGGTGCAGTCCGCCACATCAGTGACCGGGTCGCAGTCATGTATGGGGGAAAACTTGTCGAAACCGGAATGAAGCGGCAGATTTTCGAGGCACCGCAGCACGCCTATACGCAAAGGCTTCTGGCCTCGATTCCGCGCCTTGGCAAGAGGACCGGATGATGAGCCGGAAACGTGTCTTCCTGGGCTCGATTGCAACAGAGACCAACACATTCTCTCCATTGCGGACGGACATGCGCGATTTCAAGGACAGTTTCTTTGCACCTCCTGGCTCGCACCCCTCGACACCCACATTGTGCAGTGCGATCTACCCGGTTGCACGCGCGAAAGCTGACGCAATCGGGTGGACATTGATCGAGGGCACGGCGACATGGGCGGAGCCGGGCGGCATTGTCAACCAGCGCACTTGGGAGACTCTTCGCGACCAGCTCCTCAAGGAGCTTCGTGTCGCGCTGCCGGTGGACATCGTGCTGCTTGGGTTGCATGGTGCCATGGTGTCCCAGGAATGTCTCGACTGTGAAGGCGAACTGATCGAGGCAGTTCGTGCGATCGTCGGACGTGATGCGATCATCGGGGTCACCTTCGACCCGCACAGCCACTTGTCCGACAGGCGGGTGGAAAATGCCGACCTGATCACGGTCTTCAAGGAGTTTCCTCATACGGACTTCGTCGAAACAGCCGAAAACCTGATCGATCTGGTGGACCGTGCCTCGGTCAGGAGCATCATGCCGGTGATCTCGACCTTTGATTGCCGGATTGTCGATGTCTTCCCGACGAGCCATGAACCCATGCGCGGCTTTGTTGATGCCTTGAAGGCGCTCGAGGGGTGTGGCAGGATCCTGTCCGTTTCCGTCATCCATGGTTTCATGGCAGGCGATGTGCCCGACCTTGGAGCCAAGATCATCGTGATTACGGATGATGCGAAGAACGAGGGCGACGTGCTTGCCAGAAGGCTCGGGCTCGAGCTGTTCTCGATGAGAGGCAGGACACGGCCGGTTTTCCATTCGCCAGGCGAAGCACTGGACAGGGCTGAGGCATGGATGGGTGGCCCGCTGGTCATTGCGGATGTGTGGGACAATCCCGGAGGCGGTGTGCCCGGCGACTCCACAATCATTCTGCGCGAGATGATCCGTCGCAAGATTGACAATGCGGCATTGGCGACCATCTGGGATCCTATGGCGGTTCGCACATGCATATCAGCGGGTGAGGGCACCGAATTGCAGCTTCGCTTCGGGGGCAAGATGGGGCACGCAGGTGGCGAGCCGCTTGATGCCAGAGTCAGGGTGCACCGCATTCTGCATGAAGCGGTTCAGAGTTTTGGTGAGAGTGTTGTGCCGCTCGGAGACAGTGTTCGAATTGACGTCGGCGGCATCGACGTCATCCTGAACACCGTGCGCAGCCAGGTCTTTCATCCAGACGTGTTTGCCAATTTCGGCATCGATCCAAGGGAACGGTCCATGCTCGTTGTGAAGTCCACGAATCACTTCCACGATGCGTTTTCCGTGATTGCCTCGAAAATCCTGTATGTCGCCATCGACGGACCGTATCCGAGCAACCCGGCAACAAATGGCTATCGCAACCTGAGTCGCGACATCTGGCCAATTCAGGAGAATCCCCATGGTTGCCGGCCCGCTCAGGGTTGACACCCCGGCACTGGCGAATTGAAAGGGGATTCTTATGGCGATCATATAGATACCATACTCTTGCCAGCCCCCGGACGTTGCTGTTGTCCTGTCCGGGACATGGCGAGGCCTGTCGATGGGTGGCATGACCTCGCCATCCATGACCGGTCAGAGAGGCGTCAGGACCATGACCACGCCACACTCGTCCCCACCGACCGGGTCGGGTCTGACCACGGTCTCGATGGCGGTGGACGTCCGCCGCGCATCCCCCGGTGGTCGCCACTGCCCGGCGACCGATACCCTCCCCGGACCCACACCCTGGCCCCGGCGGCGATGACTGACCACAGCGCCCTGGCCCCGCGCCTTTCAACAGGACACTGCTGACTCGATGTTTCTGACGTCGTATCCTCGGCTGCATGAGAATCGGCCTCCGACACTGCGCTTCCGAGACGGTTGACTGACTGAAGGCGAGGCTTGCGGCCGGGGACTGCACGCGCACCTTTCTGGCCCGCGGGCTCTGCGAGCGCGAGGGCTGGCGGAATGCGAAGGGCGAGCTGTGTCTCGCCTCGGCCCGCCCTTCCGAAACTGTCCTCGGCCATCGGCCTGCCGAAGGGTCCAGCGCCCACGCCTGATCCCAGTCCCTCTCCAGACGACAGCCCCGCACCGGATTTCTGAGTCCGCCCACCGTTGGCCGAACACCGCCCCGGCCCGCCTTACCACCAGGCCCTGGCCACCCGCCGGGTCAGGATCGGCTGGGATGTCCCCCAGCGGCGGTCCATGCGGGTGATGCGTGTGAGGGGGTCATGGTCGTCTGACCGGGACTGACTGTCCGACCCATCGCGACCGGCCAGGCGTCCAATCGGGATCCACACTTCATCTGATCGGGATCCCAACGCCGCCAGATCGGGACTGACACCCCGGCCAGCCGGACCCGGGCCGCCCTCCATGGCGGAATCCCTCAGCGGCCCGTCGGGTGGACCACCCCCGTGTTCCGGTGACCCAGCCCTTGCCAAGCCCGGGCCGGACCTCTATGTCACAGGGGACAACGCCTGCGGCACGACAACCGAGGGAGAGCCACCATGCCTGCGCTCTTGCACCACCATCGCACCGCCACCCTCTGCCGTCGAGACCGGGTCCGGACCCGGTCCATGGTCGGCTCGGCCGCCCCGGGAGCGGATGTCGATCCCATCGGGCGCTCATCAATGCCCGCAAGACCGATGCCCAGCTCCTCTATGCCGCCGACACCGATGCCTGATCGTGCCGCTCGCCAGCCCCGCCGTGATGGGCTGGCACGGATCGAGTCCTGCCTGCAGGGAAGGCGGGTTGACATCTGGCAATGATTGCAGGTCATGACAGGCCATGCTGAAACCGGGAGCCATCCCCAAGGCGTTGCCCTGTCTGACGGCCGGACCCCGGGGATGGGGTCCCTGGCGGCGTCCACCCGACCGATCCGCCCATCCGGCCCGGAGCGGCAGGGATGGACATCTGAAAACAGTCGGAGGTGATCGGCAATGACAACCACACCCCAGCCATCCACCCCGATGCCTGGCCCTCATAACGGAGCACCCATCACCTGCAACGAAGGACAGGACCCATGACCCGCCAACACCTGCCCATCGGGATCCAGGATTTTGCGACCATCCGAAGCGAGGGGTTCTACTATGTCGACAAGACACCCCTTATCGGTCGGTTAGTGGAAGAGGGGCGGCACTACTTCCTGTCCCGCCCCCGCCGCTTCGGCAAGAGTCTGCTGGTCGACACGCTCCGGGCCCTGTTTGCCGGCGAGGAAGCCCTCTTCCAGGGGCTCGCCATCCACCCACACTGGGACTGGTCGGTCACCCACCCGGTGGTACGCCTGAGCTTTGATGGCAAGTATGACCGACCGGAGGAGATCGAAGGCGACATCATCGAACAGCTGGAGGCCATTGAGCGGAATGCCGGCCTCCCACCAGCCGCCACTTCGGATACCGGCCCCCGCCGCCTGCGCAATCTCCTGGACCGCCTCCATCACCAGACCGGCCAGCGCGTCGTGGTCCTCGTCGACGAGTACGACAAGCCCATCCTCGATGCCCTCCACGACCCCGCCCGGGCCCGGGCCAACCGCGACTATCTGCGGGGTTTCTACGGCATCATCAAGGACAGCGCCGCCCATGTCCGCTTCGTGTTCGTCACCGGCATCAGCATGGTCTCCAGGGTCAGCCTGTTCTCGGGCCTGAACAACCTCAAGGACATCAGTCTCGATCCCCGCTTTGCCACGCTCTGCGGCTACACCGAGGCCGATCTCGACACGGTGTTTGCGCCGGAGCTTACAGGCCTCGATCGCGAGGCGATCCGCACCTGGTACAATGGCTACAGCTGGCTGGGTGAAGAGCGCCTCTACAATCCCTTCGATGTGCTGTTGCTGCTGGACACCCGGGAGTTCAAACCCCACTGGTTCGAGACCGGCTCGCCGACCTTCCTGTTCGAGACGTTGAAGAGGACGTCCATCAGCCCCCTGGACCTGGAGGGATGCCTGGCCGACCGGTCCCTGGTCTCGAAGTTCGATGTCGATGCCATCAGCCCCGAGGCCCTGCTGTTCCAGACCGGCTACCTCACCATCACGGACGAGATCCGCCAGGGCCACCGCACCCTCTACCGGCTCGACTATCCCAATCAGGAAGTCAAGCTCAGCCTCAACGATCATCTGCTGGCGGCCCTGAACCCGCAGGGCCGGGTGCCCCTCGATGAGGGGGACACCCTGCGGGACCGGCTCGAAGCCAATGACTTCACAGGCTTCGCCGAGACCCTCAAGGCCTGGCTGGCCAGCATTCCCTACCAGTGGCACACCACAGGCGACCTCGCCCGCTACGAGGCCTGGTATGCCAGTCTCCTGCACATGGTCTTCCGTGCCATCGGCGTCGATGTGCACGCCGAGGCCGCCACCAGCCATGGCCGGGCCGACATGGTCATCCATCTCGGCGGCCAGGTCTTCATCCTCGAATTCAAGATGGCGGACAGCCACGATGGTGCCGAGGCGGCCCTTGATGCCGCGCACGCCCAGATGCGGGACCGGGGCTATGCCGACACCCAGCACGGCCAGACTGTCCATCTCGTTGCCATCGCCTGCGGGCGCGACGCCCGCAACCTTCTCGAAGTCCGGGCGGAGCCAGCTGTCCTCCCCTGATGAGGTGGGGCGACCCCGTTGGCTCTGGAGCTCATCGTCTCCGGTGTGGACGATGGGTTCACAGCACTCCTTGAAACCTGTCCCTCCCGCGTCCCCGGCGACCGAAGAGGACCGTCCCGATATCGATGCCGCCCGGTTTGCCGCCCTCGCTGGAACGAACGACCCGGACGCTTCCGCTTCCCCACTACCGGCCACCCTCAAACCAACTGTCCTGTCCGCCCTGTCGATGACGACCGCTGCATGACTCCCTGCACCAGCACCGTGCAGCACCGACCCCCTTGACCCCCAGCCGATGAAAGGAACATGTCCGCCAACCGTTCCGACAGGTCCGCCAATTCCGGGCCCATCCAGGCTTCCGCCTGACCTCATCGGTGCCAGCCCACAGTTCCTGCACCGGCACCCGGCTTGACCGGGCCAGCCCCGCCCTCGCGGTCACCGGTGCTGCTGTCGCCTGGACCGGCCCCCGCCTGACCACCGGGGCCAGGCAAGTGGGCCGAGGCGCCGGCGGCCACACCCCCCTTGCCAGCCGGCCCCCGCTCGTGCTATCGCCGTCCCAGCATGATGATCCACCCGGTGGCCGTTGCTTGCCGCCGGGTGGCCACACAAACCGGAGAGAGACCATGACCCGCTTGACACTGCCCCCCCCCCCCTTTGACCGCCTGACGGCCCTCGCGGTCGCCCTGGCTGTCACCCTGTTCCTGGCCCTGCCGACCGGCCCGGCGCTGGCCGAACAGTGCAATGCCTCCCATATCAAGTTATACCAGGGCTTCCCGATGGCGGGCACGCCGGCAACAGAAGGTACTGATGGCGGTGTGATCATCCAGTTCATCCTGGAAAACTGCGACAACTTCGGCAGTTTCGAGACACCCCGGGAGTACCGGATTCCCTTCTGCGCCGAAATTTTCGACACCACCCCGTGCGATGCCAGCGCGACCAACTGCCTGCCCAACAATGTTGCCGGGGCCAGCGGCCTTCAGGGCGACCGCTGGCAGGCTGCCGGCGCGTTCAAGCGGTGCAACACCATGACCGAGGCCGAAGGCTTTACGTCTGGCCTGCTGACCCCCCGCGAGAACAGTGTCCGGGACACAGGGGAGAATGCCATCCACGTCATCATGCGCAACCCGACCCGTCATCTGCGCATTCCCATCCGGGATAACGACTGATCCGGGGGGCGGTGGCCACTGCAAGCGGGTCTCCCGTCGTCATCGAATTGCGGCCATTTGCTGGCCCGCCCACTGCCAATCCGTGCCGATCTCGTCGCACGCCGGCGCCAGCCAGGCACATGTTGCCCCCGATGGGCCGCCCCGCCAGGGCAGCGAACCATGACAGCCGACGACAGGGCCATCACAGGGGGTCGCACGATCGACAGGGGGACACTGGTGACCGACGCGCGCACCCCGGCGCCAGGCGATCGTCGACAGCGGCACGGGGTCAAGGGACCGCCGCCTGGCTGACACCGACTGCCCCCGCAGCGGCACGGCGGGCGCGGACACTCAGCCCTAGCGGCGGATGCGGGCGGGATTCCGCTCTTGCCAGCCGGCCCCCGCTCGTGCTATCGCCGTCCCAGCATGATGATCCACCCGGTGGCCGTTGCGTGCCACCGGGTGGCCACCCAACCCGGAGAGAGACCATAACCCGCTTGACACTGCCCCCCCCCCCTTTTTTTTGGGGATTATATACCTAAGTGCCAGCCTTGTTCCGGCCCGGCGGCCGGGAAAAATAGAGAAAGGTGCCATTGACCCCTTGAAATTTACAGCAAAGTGCCATATATCAGACTCGCAACAAGGAGACTGACCATGGCCCACGAAGCCCCCGGCAAGCACTACCGCAAGACGATCAGCCTGCCCAGGTTGTTCAGGATGTTCCCCGATGACGAAACTGCCCGCACATGGATCGAGTCGATTGTCTGGCCGGATGGTCCCCGGTGCCCCCACTGCGGATCGGACAATGTCCAGTGCAACATCAAGCATCACAGCATGACCCATCGTTGCCGGGACTGTGCCGACAAGCCCCGGTTCAGCGTCAAGACCGGCACGGTCATGCAGTCCAGCAAACTCGGATACCAGACATGGGCCATCGCTGCCTATCTGGTCACCACCAGTCTCAAGGGCGTCAGTTCGATGAAACTGCATCGGGATTTGGAGATCACCCAGAAATCGGCCTGGCATCTGGCCCACCGCCTCCGCAAGACCTATGAGGCGGGACTTCCCCTCTTCACCGGCCCGGCCGAGGCCGATGAGACCTACATGGGTGGCAAGCGCAAGAACATGCCGAAGTCGAAGCGGGATGACATGACCGGACGCGGGGCAGTCGGCAAGGAAATCGTTGCCGGGGTCAAGGATCGGGAGACCAATGCGGTCGTGGCCCGGACGGTCGAGAGCACCGACAAGGCAACCCTGCAAGGCTTTGTGGCCGAGACAGTCGCCCCGGGTTCCGACTTGTACACCGACGACCACAAGGGTTATCAGGGCATCGAGGGCTTCCATCACGAGTCGGTCAAGCATTCATCGGGGGAATATGTGAAGGGTCTTGTCCACACCAACGGCATCGAGTCCTTCTGGTCGATGTTCAAGCGCGGCTACAAGGGCACCTATCACAAGATGAGTCCCAAGCACCTGCAACGCTACATCAACGAGTTCGCTGGCCGTCATAACATGCGCGAGGGCGATACGATCCAGCAACTGGAACTGACCGTCGAGCGCATGCAGGGCAAGCGGCTGACCTATGCAGCCCTGAAGGCCGACAATGGCCTCGACAGCGGAGCGCAGGAGTGCGCTGCATGAGTCCCGACCTGGACACACTCTACTACGGAGATTGTCTGGACTGGATGCAACATTGGGATGATCAGAGCATCGACCTGATCTATCTCGACCCGCCCTTCAACTCCAAGGCGCAGTACAATGTCCTGTTTGGCAAAAGCGGGGGTATCGACGCCCAGTACCGCGCCTTCAACGACACATGGGTCTGGGATGATGCAGCGGCCAACCGGCTGGATGCCATCGCTCACCCAGCTCATCGCGCCATTCTTGGTCTGCATACCATGCTGGGCGAGTGCGGTATGCTTGGCTATCTCACCTACATGGCCGAGAGATTGGCAGAGATGCACCGCCTCATGAAACCCACCGGCTCCATCTACCTGCACTGCGACCCGACAGCCTCACACTACCTGAAAGCCTTGATGGACGAAATTATTGTCAAGCAGGGGGGGGGGGATTCAGGAATGAAGTCATTTGGCATTATCGGACAGGAGGGGCGGGCAAAAATCATTTTTCCAAGAAACACGATGTCATTCTGTTTTATGGAAAAGGTCCAAATTCATGTTTCAATGTTCTGAAAGAAAAAGCCTACACAAAAAGCAAAAGCCGCAAGCCAGGGATCATAAATTATGGAGCAGGAAATGCCGAATTTTTTAAAGACGATAAGGGCGTTTTCAATTATGTCAATATGCGCGATGTATGGGATATTCCATACATAAACTCTCAATCCAAAGAACGAGTCGGCTACCCCACCCAAAAGCCCATTGCACTCCTTGACCGCATCATTCGTGCTTCCAGCAACCCCAACGATGTTGTCATGGATCCCTTCTGCGGGTGCGGCACGGCAGTTGAATCCGCTCGTAACCTCAACCGACGTTTCATTGGTATCGACATCTCCGCCTTTGCCATTGACCTCATTCGGCAAAAGCGCATGGGTATGAGCATCCCAGCCAAGGGCATCCCGGTCGATATGTATTCGGCTCGCTTGATGGCCAAGGACAACCCGTTCCAGTTCGAAAGTTGGGCCGTCACCCGCCTTCCCGGCTTTGCCCCCAACACCAAGCAGGTCGGCGATGGCGGGGTGGACGGCCGCGGGAAACTGGCAGTTCGCCCTGATGATCTGGATTCCGATCTGGCGTTGGCTCAAGCCAAAGGCGGCAAGTTCAATCTTGGCAACCTGCACGACTTCCTGCATGTCATCCAGCGGGACAACGCCGCCATCGGCTGTTACATCACGCTCGACAGGGTAACTTCGAAGGAAGCTATCCGTGAAGCCACCAATGCCGGGACATGCAGTATCGGCATCATGGACTACAAGCGCATGAACCTCTGGTCCATCGAAGACTATTTTGATGATCGGCGTCTCCACATGCCGCCCATGCGGGATCCGTACAATGGCAAGGCAATCCATGAAGACCGGATTCGTGACTGGCTCTAAGAAGGAAAACCATGACCAAGAAAACCGAAACCCGCCCCACTGTCCACCTCAAGCCATCGGACTACCAGCCGAGCAAGGCCGAACTGGACAAGGATGTCCGCATTGACACCTCGCCTGCTGACCTGATCCGGTCAGCATTCCAGCAAGTGAGGGTCGTGGAGGATAAGGATGCCTGACGGATCTGGCGGTCAGTTCAGGCGGATCGGGCCGTCGGAAACTGTGGCACTTAGGTATATAATCCCCTTTTTTTTTGGGGATTATATACTTGAAAAAGTAATTTCTAGGCTGTGTACCCATTTAATTGCTTCGCCAGAGCCCGCAGCAGGAAGCGACTGACCGTCAGCTGGATTGCCGAGAGGAAATTGCGGGCGGTCTTGTCGTAGCGCGAGGCAACGCGACGGAATTCCTTGATCCTGCCGAAGAACCGCTCGATCCGATTGCGACCCTTGTACAGGGTGCGGTCAAAGGGCCGGGGGATCTTGCGGCAGGACCGGGAGGGAATGTTCGCCTGGCCCCCCGCCCGTTCGATGCACCGGACGACAGCATTGGCATCATGGGCCTTGTCACCGAGGACGGTCGTCCCCGGCTGAAGGTCGGCAAGCAGCGCCTCGGCCTGGGCACAGTCCGAGGCCTGACCCGGGGTCAGGACCAGGGCCTGCACCGCGTCCGTCCCGCTGAGGGCGAGATGGACCTTGGTCGTCCGACCGCCACGGCTCCGGCCGATCGGCGGCGGCGGGCCGTCGCGGCGGGCCCCGGCAGCATGCTTGTGGGCCCGCACGACGGAGGAGTCCAGCATGCGCAGGCGCACGGGTCCGACCGGGCCTCCATCACCATCCGTCCGCTCGGCCAGGGCCCGCATGATCCGGGCCCAGGTGCCGTTCCTGCTCCAGCGGTTGTAGCGATTGAAACAGGTCGAGTGGGGACCGTAGCGTTCGGGGAGATCCCGCCAGGGGATGCCGGTGCGCAACACGAAGAAGATACCATCCATGACCCTTCGGTCATGGATCCGGCGGGGTCCCTGGTGTCTCTGGGGAAGCACCGAGCGGAGGATCGCCCACTCGGCATCGGTCATGTCGTGGCGGTGTCCGCTCATGGGTCTGCTCCTGCCTGATGGTTTTTTGGCTCCTCTCGCAGCTCCAGACAGATCTGTCAATATTTAAGTACACAGCCTAGGGCCTGTTGACACGTACCGGGCTGCAATCACCCCGGCCACCAGGGCAATGAAGGCCGCGAAGCTTGTCAGCGTCGTGTCGAAGCGCATCGCCATCCCCCGGAACGCCTTGAGTTTGGCAAAGACGGTCTCGATCGGGTGCCGCCAGGCAGACATGTCCCGATCATGGTCCCGAATCGCCGTGCGGTTGCGTTGGGCCGGGAGTGCGGCCTTGACGCCGCGTGCTTCGCGATCGGCAAGGAGGCTGTCGGCATCGAAGGCCGTGTCGGCAATGAGGGCATCGCCATCGAGGCCCGCCAGCACCGCGTCTGTCCCCCATCCGCTGGCCGCCTCCGGGGTCATGGGCCTGACCGGGCCGGATGACGAAGTGGACAAGGTAACCAAGGGCATCGGTGACAGCCACGATCCTGGTGGTCAGACCGCCCCTCTGGGCGGCCGATCCCCTGATCGCAGGTTCCCCCACCGGTCATGCTCCCGATGGGGTGCCGGCGGCCCTGGCGTGCGCCGTGACGATGGTGCCGTCGATGCCGACGTATTCGAGATCGAACGCCTCCGATAACGCCCTGAAAATGCGTTCGAAGACACCCTTCCTAGCCCAGCGGCGGAAGCGCTGGAAGACCGAATTCCCCTGCCGTGCATCAGGCGGTCGGGCCGCAGCGGGCGGGCCGGTCACGCCCGGGCGAACCGGTGCGCCAGGGGACTCAGATCCCGGGCCAGAGAACGGCCTCGACGAAGAGACGGTTGGCGGCGGCGGTGCCGCCGGGGTCGCCGACCTTGCCGGGACAGAGAGACTCGATGCGGTGCCACATGCGGTCGGCAAGACGGGATCGGTCGCGGGTCATGGGTCGGCTCCTGCCAAGGGATGCCGCCCGTTCCGGGCGGTCGTTGGGGGGCAGGATCGCAGCGGAGCGGGGGAGTGTCAACAGGCCCTAGATTACTCCAATATAATCATTGACATAAGCTATCTTTGCTCATTGGTGGTGATCAAAGCATAACATTTTGATTCTTATCGGCTAATTTCATTTCTTGTTTTCAAGTATATAATCCCCTTTTTTTGACCGCCTGACGGTCGGTCTCACCCCCGCCCTGGGTCGCCCTCACGCTGGGCCTCGCCCTGCCCGCGGGTGAGGCCGAGGCGCAGACGATTGGACAAGCGGCCTGCCCGGACGGCGTGGCGGAGAAAGATACTTTCTCACTATTCTTTGTGAGTGATGTCGCCCACGACAGGGTCACGTTTCGAGGCGCTACCCCCATAACCACAACGGGTATCAACAACTTGTCAGATGTCACTGGAGATTACCCGGGCGCCTGGAATAACGCCACTCTGTGTTTCAGCGTGAGGGGTTACGGATACCCCGATGGCACCCAGGACACCCGGCGAGTCGACTTCGCCGACGGCGATCTTGTCCATGGGGTCTGGTTGCACGCGGGGAAGGTCACCCGCCGCGGCCTGATCCCCAGTCCCGCAACATTCCTGAGCCTGGTCTCATCGAAGACATATGTGGCGCAGGTTGTTGTTGGTGAGTTGAGGAAACGGAATGGCGAGGTTGTGACGGATGGGGGCGGTGGCGGCACTGTCAGCCCAATCAACGGGAGCAAGCCCAAGCCTGCTTCCAGACGGCCGCTAGTCCCAGTTAGCGGCCGCGATCGAGAGGGGGAATTGGGGCCGGATGCCGGTCCCATCCCCGCGGACGGTCACCTGTCGGGCCCTCGCGTGGCCAGGCACCGCCGACCGCCTGCAGACAGGACCCCCCGCTGAGGGTCGCCAGAGCCATGCCGACAGCCCCTGCGTGTTGGCCCCGGATCCGGGGGGTCCCGCCCCTTTCAATGTAACACTGTTGACTCGGTGTTTGCGTATTCGCGCATGGCCCCGTGATGTTCGACGAAGAGTGACAGGATCAGGGATCCTTCCCAGAGTTTCCTGGTTCCCGGAGTGGGTTGCCCTGTCGAGGGGATGAAGCCGGCGAGGCGTGCGGTGTTGACCGCGAACGCCGCGACCGTCTGGTCCGGGCCGCGCTGCCTGCGGTGGCTGGGCTTCGCCATGTGCACGGCGAGGACATGGATCGCGTCGGGGTGGACGACCGTCGGCGCCGGCGTTGAGCCTGCGGTCCTTGATCCGCGTTCCGACCTTGAGGGCCGCGAACCATTCCTCGATCAGCCATCGCTTCTCGTACCATGTGACGACGCGGAGCACGTTCGCCGCGTCGGGCCCGCCCCCGGTGGTCAGCAGCAGCCAGTCGAGCGGCGCTCGGGCCGGCAGCAAAAGGAACCTGTCGTTGTTGACCACGCGCCCGATGTTGGCGTCCCGCGCCGCCTGCGACCAGCCGATGTGGCGGTCACGCGCCCTGTGGTGCCAGGCAGCGGCACCGACGGTGAACCCGCCGAGGATGCCGTGCGATGGCGAGCGGATCCAGTCGCGGAGGCGCCCGCCGGGACAGCCGGCATCGCCCCGGGGGTGGTGCGTCGCCATCATCGACCGCTGCCGGCGGCAGCGGTCGATGGGGGCCGAGGACAGTTTCGGAAGGGCGGCCCGGGCCGAGGCAAGACACAGCTCGCCCTTCGCGTTCCGCCAGCCCTCGCGCTCGCAGAGCCCGCGGGCCAGAAAGGTGCGCGTGCAGTCACTGGCCGCAAGCCCCGCCTTCAGCCAGTCAACCGTCTCGTGGGCGTAATGTCGAAGACCGATTCTCATGCAGCCGAGAATACAACGTCAGAAACACCGAGTCAGCAGTGTCCTGTTGAAAGGCGCGGGGCCAGGGTGTGGGTCCGGGGAGGGTGTCGGTCGCCGCTATCGAGACCGTGGTCAGACCCGACTCGGTCGGTGGAGGCGATGGTGGCGTGGTCATGGTCCTGACGCCGGTCCTGACGGTTGGCAATGGAGAGGTCACACACGGCGTGACCGCGCCGCATGCCGGCTGTCAGACAGCCGAGGCGGGGTGCGTCAAGCCCATGGACTCTTCAGGGTGGCACGGGCCCCAAATAATACACTCGGAGAGTGTATCATTGTTCAACTGACCATCGGCGTCGTTGCAACAGATACCGACTGGAAGAGGTGTCTGACAAGTGATGTAAAAGGCCGGGGATTCAGACCATCAAGGCCTCAGGGATCCATCGAAGGGCTGGAGTCTTCCGGTGCCTCCGGTGGTGCCCCGGTCAGGTGCTCGAGGGCCCATGCGAGCTGCTCCTCCGGGCTGGCCGCCACCGCCTCTTCAGGCAGGTTCACGACCGCGCCGAGTGTGTCGGCGCGCCAGGGATCGGCCTCACCATCACGGATGGCCCTCGCCGCATCACGGACCGTGTCGATCATTCCCTCCAGTGCCGCAGCCGCCCGCTCGGCGTGTGGGAGAGAGTGGGGCAGGTCCGGGACGACCCCAGCTGCGGGCGGGGTCGTCCCGTCGGCATCGAGGGTGGCCAAGACAGTGGTGGCTCGGGCCCGATCGGTGTCGGTGGGGGCACCCTTGACGGTCGCCAGGCAGGCCGTATCCCCGGCGATGGTCGCCAGGGCCCCACAGTGGCGGCGCCAGGTGGATGCCAGGGCCGTCCAGCGGGCGATCTCGTCCTCGGTGTGAGGCTCGGTGGCAGCCAGGATCCGGTCAGCCTCCCGGTCGACCGGCGACGGGCCCTGGTCGCCGGCAAGGAGCGTCCCGACCTCCACCCGAGCTGCCTCCCTGACAAGATAGGAGCGAAAGGAGGGGATGGGACAGGTCAGGGAGCCATCCGGGGTCTCCTGCAGGACACCACGGTGGAAGAGATGGTCGGCCAGGGAGTCGGCATCCATGCCCTTGGGGATCTGCCACGCGCTGGCATCGGGATGGGCCAGGGTATGGCGATGGAGGCCGTTGATGACATGGGAACGGCGTAGGAGAGACGGCGCGGCCGCAGCCCCGAGATCGTCCAGAACGGCACCGACAAGGGCGGCGCACGCTGCCATGGCGCCGCGCTGCTGGCCCCGATAGTAGTTGAGGCGGCTGAAAGCCGCCGCTGTGGCCACCCGCTCCCAGTCCACCGCGGCGAGCGCCCCGGGTCCTGCGTCCTGGGTGCGCAGGATGTCCCGACCGAGGGCCTGCAGGGCAAAGTGGAGGTGGCGCGGCCACCCCTCACAGGGACCGGCAAGAGCAGCGAGAGCGTCCGCATGGCCAGTTGGGTCCAGGCCGAAGTGCCCGCACCACCGATGGGTGAGATCGGTGACCTCGTTCGGGTCCAGTGCCCCGATGGTGTGGAGCATCTTGCCCCGGGTCAGGCCCATGTCCGTGGCCCGGGTGTCGGTGTCGCCGAGGCCGGCGAGCACAAGAGTGAACGGCAGGGGCGGGTCGGCCTCATGGATGCACCGCAAGAGGCTGGTGCGGGGATCATCATTGCCAAACCGCATGTTCTGGGCCTCGTCGATGGCTATGATGATGGGGCCCGGCAGCCCCCCCGTTGAATCGCGGACCCAATCATGGAAGGCCGTCAGGGTCGGCTCGGGCGCATACGAGGTTGTGGTCGTGGCCCGTTCGACCCCGATCGATGACCCAAAGGCGCCGAGATGGGCACCGCGGCTGGAGGTCGTCTGGTAGCGGGTCAGGAAGTCCTTGGCGGCAGCGGCATCGACCAGTGCCGCCAGCGGTCCGAGGATGTCGATGGGTCCGCGGATGCGACCGGAACTCAGCGTGAGGACCTCGGTCCTGATGCTACCCGTCCCCCCGCCGCCGGCCCTGGTGCGGGCTGCCAGCTCGGCGAGGATCGTGCTCTTGCCGGCCCCGGGGGCACCCTGGATGATGCGGGTATCCTTCGCGCGACCCTGCACTCCATCCCTGTCCATCCAACTCCGGTCGGCCGTGGCTAGAATGTCGGCAAAGACCGGATCCCGCCCGACAAAGACCGGGGGTTCATCGCCTTCGTCACGGTCAACAAACTCCGCAAGCCCTGCCCGGTCCAACGTCATCTGGACCATTCCCCCATCTGCGTCTTTCCCTCAGTTGTCGTGCCACAAGCGGTGTCCCTTGCGACATAGGGATCCCGCCCCGGATTGGCAAGGGATGGACGCCGGACTCCAGACCCCGTCACCGGGGCGGCAGGAGGACACAGTCAGCGATGATTTGATCTCCGCCGGGTTGGCGGATTCACTGTCCTTGAGGCCATTGCGCCGATCGATCTCCGACCAGCGGGTCCGGGTGCCGACATGACGGAAGGGGAGTGGCACGGGGGCGGTCAATCCAGCCGGAATTCAGACAGCGCAGAACATCGAGATTGTCCTTGCATAATATGGTGCGGTTGAGAACGTTGGGGGGGGGGTGATCAGGGCTATCGCACTTGAACCATTGCCGGTTCTCCGGTGTCCGTCAATTGTCCTGCAGAACGGATGCGTTTGAAACAGAAACGTGTCATCTCAGGCGGCTTTTTTGCGTTTGGCCCGCATGGACATGACGGCCCCGCCATCGGTCATCCGTGCAAGGTTCAAGGCCCGTATCCGCATCGGTGCCAGGGTCTCCGGCCCTTTATCCCTGCGGTTGCGGAGATCGTCCTCTCCGCGGGTCACATCGAGACCCCAATGGAGGGAATTTTCAATGGTCCAGTACGTCCGCACTGCCGTGGGGAACGTCGCCGGGTCCAGCGGTTGACTGAGGAGGAAATGCCCTGTCTCCCGGCTCTGCTGGCCCTTGATCGCCCGCGTGGCAGTGATCCTCCCGACAGCCCGCAGGCCAGGCCGGTGATGCGTGTCCTGAATCGGCCAAGGATCATGGCAGACTGTGGCGGTGCGGATCTCCATGCGTCCATGACCCCTGTTGATATCCGTGGCCCGGCGAGAGCAGCCACGTCTCGGGGTCCGCCATGCGGACACGGATATCGTCGTGCCGTGTCTCTTGGTTGTCCTTGAGCGCCAGGACATCATTATCACCTTTCGCGATGATCGCGTCTGCGGTCCGGTGTTGCATGGGCATTGCAGCCGCTGTCACGATCCGGTCGGTCAGGTCCAGCAATGCGGGGAAGGCCGTGATCTTGCCCGCCTTGCCGTCGACCCTGACCTGACCGAGCCCAAGGCGGGCTTCGGCGGCAAAGGATCTGACGACATGCAGGGGCGTGCGCTGCGCCGCCACCGCAAACGATCGTCGGAGAGTCTTGCCATCAATGGCGATCACCCCCGTTCCCAGCCGCGTGGACCCACGCCTGGTCAAGCGAACCAGGGCCCGCTGGCGACCGTCTGGATCCAGGGAGCGGAACAGACGAGACAAGGCGTCGTGACTCGGGATGCCGTGCTCCAGTGTCAGGAAACGGCGCAAGAAGGCTTCTTTCGAAGGCCCGAACAAGGCCATGTCAGTGCATGTCAGGCCGCCGCACATGATGCAAAGACGGGCAATCATCAGCATCTCGTTCAGGTCATGACGGGTGGCATTGCTGGTGCGGGGGTCACGGGTCCCCTCGAAAAGTGCTGCAAGGTTCTGCATGGATCTGCCGCATGGTGTTGTTTCTCCAGAGGACACCATGCGAGAGAACAAGAACCAAGCCGTAACTGTTCAGGTTCCTGAGACAGGAACTGCCGGTCCGGAACCGGAATCAGCGGGCCGGAGCGGATTCCATCTCTGCGATCTGGTCCATTGGCTCCTCCGGTTGCCCCCTCAGTGTCACCAGCCTGTTCCAGCTCTGGCGGCCAGCCGTGTCCAGTACGGTTCGCAACACCGCGTGGTGCCGGGCACCTTCGGCACTGCGGACAACGTCCGGCCCGAATGGATGACAGGCGGCCGCCTGTCCTGACAATCGATGCACGTGGAACACTGTTGCAACGGCGCCTGCCCGCAGCCGTGAACGTCAACCCGGAGTGCGAAGCCAGGCCGCCACGAACATCAGGATCAGTGCAGCAGTGTTCCTGCCAGATAGCGGGTGGCCATCTCGGCGGTGTCGGCGGCAAAGGTCGGGGCCAGTCTGCGGGGCTCGGAGGAATCGGACCGACTGGTGATCCATGCGAGCAATGCCAGGCGGCGCAGCATGACCAGGGAGGGCACGACGGAACGATGCTCGGGAGGCAGGGGACGCACCTCCTGATATCCCGCCGACCAGGCCGTCCAGAGGTCACCGAGCATGGGGAGATGTTCGAGGAAGGATGTCGCAGCGGCAAAGTCCGCCAGCAGCCAGCCGAAGCCGCAGTCATCGAAGTCAATGAGGGTTCGGGTGCTGTCCCGCACGATGATGTTGGCAAGACGCATGTCGGCATGGATCAGGCCGTACCGGTCGGAATGGGTTCCATAGCGGTGCAGGCGGTGGCAGAGTTTTGTTGCCGCTTGGTCGAGAACGTTCCTGATCGGGCCTGTCATCAAGGGTGCGTCCTGCCAGTTGCCCCAGATGGCCCGGTGGCCGAGGACCCGCTCAAGATTCCAGTGGGGTCGGGTGAAGTCATCTGGAGGCTGCCAGCGGGCCGCGTGGTCATGCAACCGGGCTGCCAGCCTGCCGAGCATCGGGAACAGGGTGGCAAGGTCACCGGACTCGTCGGGATGGTGACCGGGGACGTGGGCAAACAGGACCATGAGCCGAGGGGCCCGGTGGGCGCCGACGACCCCGGACTGGATGGCATGGCCATTGCAGCCGGGAATGATGTCCGGTGTGCTGATGACCTCCTCGGCCCTCAGGGCCCTGATCCAGGCGAACTCACTGCGGATGGCGGCACGGGACTGGTAGCCCGGCCGATGGATGCGCAGGACGCTCTTGCCGCCATCGGCATCCTCGAGGAGGACAGTGATGTTCTCGGCATGATTGAGGAGAGTGGGAGTGCACGATGGCGGCAGGCCCCAGAGATGGAAATGTTCCCGGATTTTGGTGAGATCAAGTGGTGCCGGTGCACTCTGGCCAGGGCCTGTATCCTTGACCACGACAGGTGGCATCACGCCTTGCCGGCGAAACGTGTCTTCCAGCCGGTCATTTCGGCCTCGGTGACCTTGCGAAACAGGACGTCGGGAAACGCGACCGGGGTTCCGGCGGGCAGGGTGGTCAGGGCGTCGGAGACGGCGGCAGGCCAGGGGGCCGTGTCCGCACCAAGACCGGCGAGAATCCTGTCGGCAGTTGCAGGGATGAACGGGGCGGAGATGATCCCGTAGAGACGCGCGAGGTTCAGGGCAAAGGCAATGATGGTGGCAGCCCGGTCGGGGTCTTCCTTGATGGCAGTCCAGGGGGCGGCGGACTGGACATACTCGTTGCCGAGGGTCCAAAGGTACCGCAGGGCCTGGGCTGACTTGCGGACCTCAATGGCATCCATGGTCTCCTGATAGGCTTCGAGCCCGGTCTGGACCCGTGCGGCAGTGTCTCGTTCCGGGGGTCCCCAGTCGCCGTGGGTTGGCACACGACCGGCAAAGTGATTGCGGCAGAATCCGGCAATCCGGCTGATGAAGTTGCCGAGCACATTGGCAAGGTCGGTGTTGATGGTATCGGCAAAGTTGTCCCAGGTGAATTCGCTGTCGGCATGCTCCGGTGCGTGTGAGAGCAGCCACCAGCGCCAGGTATCAGCGGGCAGGATATCAAGAGCCTGATCCATGAAGATGCCCCGCTCCAGGCTGGTTGAGAATTGGCCACCATCGTAATTGAGGAAGTTGAATGACTTGATGTAATCCACGAGTTTCCAAGGTTCCCCGGAGCCGAGAATGGTGATCGGGAAGGACAGGGTGTGAAAGGGGACATTGTCCTTGCCCATGAACTGGACGTAGCGAACATCATCCGCCCCCCGGTCGATGCGCCACCAACGTTCCCAGGCCGCGTCCGGCAAGCCATTGGCTTCGGCCCACTCGGCGGTGGCGGCGATGTACTCGATCGGGGCATCAAACCAGACATAGAAGACCTTGTTCTCCATGCCGGGCCAGGTCTCGGTGCCGCATCGGACTGGAATGCCCCAATCCAGATCGCGGGTGATGCCCCGGTCCTGCAATCCATCATCGTCATGCAACCATTTGCGGGCAATGGATGTGGTGAGGACCGGCCAGTCGGTCTTGGAGGCAATCCAGGCATCCAGCTCGTCCCGGAACCGGGATTGGCGGAGGTAGAGATGACGGGTCTGGCGCATCTCCAGCTCGGTGGATCCCGAGATCTCGGATCGCGGGTTGATCAGGTCCTCGGGATCGAGCTGCTTTGTACAGTTTTCACACTGATCACCCCGGGCCCGCTCATAGCCACAGGCCGGGCAGGTCCCTTGGACGAAACGATCAGGCAGGAAGCGGCCATCAGCCACGGAATAAATCTGGCGATCCTCAATCTCGACGATGTGACCGTTGGCTGCCAGGCGACCGGCAAAATGTTGGGTGAGGCGATGGTTCTGCGGGCTCGAGGATCGACCGTAGTGATCAAAGGACAACAGGAACCCGTCGGCGAGAGCCTTCTGGGTCTTGTACATGTCATGACAGTAGTCCTCGACCGACATTCCAGACTTGGTGGCAGCGATCTCGGCCGGAGTCCCATGTTCATCGGTTGCACAGATGAACATGACCTCGACGCCGCGCTGGCGCAGGTACCGGGCATAGAGATCTGAAGGCAACTGGCTGCCAACCAGATTACCAAGATGCTTGATTCCATTGATGTAAGGAAGTGCTGAAGTGATCAGGACCCGCTGCATGGCACTCATCCAGTCTCTGTAACGCCCGGTGACTTATATCAGGCCGGGCTGATGTGCCAGATCGGCCCGGTGGTCCAGACCGACCAGTCCAGGCAACTGTGCCCCTGCCTCACTGGACTTCTTCCGGGATCGAGACGGATACAGACCGTCAACAGGCAGGCTGCAGCCGACAGTTGCCGATGAGAATGGATGACGACAACGACAACCAACGGCAATGCAAGGAGGAGGCAATTGTCGCTGCATCGATCAGTGCGCAGTGAGTTGCCACAGGCTGCTGATACTGCCGCTGTTCATTCGCGATACCCTGATGCCATGACGGTGACCCCTGACCGGATCGGGCTGGTTCAAACATCGGGAGACCATGGCGTATCCCGGCATGGGTCCTTGTGTTCATCAGGGTCCGGAGATGCCTGATTGTCGGCTGGAAGAAAATCATCGCAGTCAGCAATGCCTGTCACGACCCCGGGGCATCCGTTCTCGGCACCTTGCACACACATGGCCATCGTCGTAACTGCTCACCCCTTCTCAAGTACAGATGGCCAGTCATCGTGATCAATCATGCGCGCCACCTGTCCGGCCAGTGCAATCGCAATGGCAGCAAGTGGATGGCAGCCGCGGGCCGCCATTGAACGCAGGCCGCTGGCGATCCGGCACCAGGCCGCGGCGTTGCGCTGGGGGCGGAAGCAGCCGGACAGTTTGAGCCTGACCTTCGCCATCCGGATTGTCCGTGCTGCCCCCGCAAGCTGCAGCCGACGATCGCCGGCCGTGTCTGCAGGACCGAGGGGGTCCAGAGTCATGCCGTGCTGCAGACCGGCTGGCAACGCTGCGGGCGTCACCGGAGGGGTTGATGGACCGGATCGCAGAGTCGGCGTCCGCTCCGCTCCGCTGATCGCCGCTGCGGGCCGGCAGTTCCTGGCTCAGGAACCTGAACAGTTACATCTTCCGGTCTGTTTCACCGAAGTTCTTGCAGGTAATCCTTCACAAACCGGCCTACGGGATCATTCACTCTGATGTACGTGTCTTTGATGTCGACAGAACAGCGGCTTTCGAGGATATTTCGGTAGTGATTTGGGGCCTCTGCATCACGGTTGATCACATAAAAGGGAACAGATTCCTCCGGGCAGTTTTGAATGAGGAATGAGTGCATGCCCAAATCAGAAGCCGGCAGAGAGTATCCAATCAGGTAGATTCTCTTTGCGGTTTGCAGGGCCTCTGCAGCCCGTGCCCAAAGGGCTCTGACGGCCCCGTTCTTGAAGAATGGGGTTTTGTCAAAAACCGGAGGGGCCAAGAGCATCATCTTATCTTCAGCTATTTCAAACGTTTCAGAAGAAGATGCACCGGACTTATGGCCAAACTCGGCAACGTCAGAGTAGAAGATTGTCTCTCCATAAAAGTCTTCCTGACCGGAGTAGTGCCAGTTCACTGATCCATGCAGTTTGAGCAACTGGAAGGCCTGATTGTCTGAACCCCATACAGCCTCTCCTCTGCGTGTCTTGATATCGGCGAAGTGGGGAGGGTAGAGACCCCGTGTGGGTGTGCTTTGTCGAACAGCCTGTTCGACAAGGGTGTCGTAGTTCAGGGTGATAATGACAGATTTGTGGTCTTGCCAGGCCCGCGTCAATTGACAGAGCCATGCAGGGGCTGCCATCTCTGTTGCTTGGTGCGAGCGCTCCTGAATGATTCTCCCAATGGTCTTGCGCGTCCAGAGCCCGATCGCTTGGCAGCCGTGGACCAGATCAGGCAAAAGGGCTGGGCATGCAGCATGTCCGTCATCCACAATTCGACATTGTTGCACCACTTGGCCATGTCATAGCCCGGTCCGTCCTGACCACGAGATTCCTGGCGGATCTTTTGGCCCAGCTCATCCAGTGTCGGCATGATCCTGCTGATTGCCTTTGAAAATCCTGCCCCCAGAATAAAGACGTCGTGTCCGTCCTTGGGGTTGGTTATCTGAGCGGGTTTCATGCAAGTCGGCTCTATGGTTTTTCTTGTATTCCCGGGCAAAATGGGGAGTGGTGTTCCTTATCCCGAATCTGCACAAGGATTCCACCTAATGGCCGCTCCTGCCGTGCTTGATGAACTCAAGGACTTGAAATCTCTTATAAAGCCATTTCCAAGTGGAAGGGTTGAGGTCGGGGTCAAGCAGGATGGCCGGTTCGGAGACTGGACGCTTCTGCGTTTCAGGGACATTTACAGGCTGAGGCTAAACACCGACGCACCGGTTTATATCGGCCCGGACGGTCAAAAACTGTTGTCCCAAATTGCCGCAACTCTTTACGCAGAGATGAATGAGGAACGGCAGACAGCATTCAAAAACAAGGAATGGACTGAAATCGTTTTCCACTGTTTCGCTGATGTTGTAGCAACAACCGATAACGTCAAAACAATCCCGTCCGATACATTCTATCAAACTTTGTTAGCCAGTATCGAGAGTGAAGAGAAGGCCGCCACTGGCCCCCGAACCCACCTGTTCGGTTGCCATCTCTCCAATCTTTCCGACTTCCCTGGCTTGCCGGCAATCGGACCGGTCGCCTTTGAACCGCGACTGGACTGGGTTGGTCAGACTGCAGAGGCAGGCCGCTTGGATTTGGACGATGCCACGGTCCTCAGGGATCATTGGCAGAACGGGCAATCAGGAGACGCAAACCTCACCGGGTCTGCCGGGAGGATTGCTAGAACCGTGGGTGGGGCGGACTTTGTCTGCAGTGTCACTGTCAAGCGGCCAATGGGGGCGGAGGCGGGGCATAATATTGCCCTAATGGCCGCCCATCTGGCATTGACAGCAATCTCCCTTGGTTTCCCGACGCCATCAAAAGCCCTCAGGGACATGCGTCTGACCTGGGATGATATCCCCCATGAACAGGCCTCGGTGACCCGACGTTCCCAGAGCAGGGAATGGGCCCTTCGGACAGTGTGGGAATATTCCGAGGGCGGCATAGGCAGTTTCATGTCAAAGGAAAAATGGTCAGAATACTGCAGCGACCATGCTCAGGTTTTCAAGGCCGCTGGTGATGCCATTGATTGGTTTGTCCAAGGGTCTGACTATGCCGTTACCGATCACCCCAAAATGGCAGCAGCCCTGCATCAGGCCCTGCTGTGGTTTCATGCAGGATGTCGGCAGAAGGTCAACCCAATGGCTCTGGCCAATTTCATGACCTCACTGGATGCCCTCACAAAGGGGCGGAGGAAAATTGGGATTCGGGAGCTGGTGGAGGTCTGCCTTCCTGACAGCTACGATGAAGCTCTGAGAAACAGGATTGATGAACTCTACGACGATCCCGGTCGCAGCCGCCTCCTCCACGGTGTCAGCGATCGTCTGGGTTGTGACTGGACGCATGATCGAGCACTTGGTGAGCAGCTGGCAAGGCACTGTCTCCTTGACTGCCTGGAAGTGTTCGCTGGGCACGCCGGGAATGACAACCCTGAGGCTTTCATAACGAGCCGTCGTGCTGTTCCGGACCAGACCTCACCGTAAGCCTCCCCGGCACGCCCCAATCCACATCATCTTGCCCCGCCTACGAGAAATCCCCCAATTATTGGTCCCCCGCGCCACAGATTGTGCAGATATCAGGATCGTGGTCCGCGATGGGGTCGGGACGGCGCCGCGGGCCGCCCGGCATCCGGTTGCTCTTTGGCTGGCGCGACGGACGGTGGCTTTGCCCGCACCGTCGAGTCCGAGGCGGCGCTCCGGTTCGGCGATGGGGCGGCCTGGACGGCGACGGTGGTGCGGTGCTCGGCAATCACGGCATCGCGGTCGGCAAGGGCTGCTGTCAGGGTGGTGCTCGGGTTGGCCAATGACTCACGATCGTCGATGGGTCCTGACACGGGATGCCTGCCGGCTGCCTGTCGCCGCGGCTTTGGCCGTCCTGGCTGGTGGGTGGATGGGCGATGCGACAGACGGTGTCAAACAGCCTGCCGGCGGACAGGGTCTGGCGGTGGGGCAGGACCCTGAACAGTGACGTGATCTTCGAGACCTTCCGGCCGATGGGCTGGCGGATTGCCCGGTTGTCATGCGGGGTCATGGTTGAAGGCATCGGGGCGCAGGTGGTGGGCGAGAGTGTCGAGAATGCCATTGACGAAACCGACTTCCTTGCCCTGGGGGAAGAAGGCGCTGGCGATGTCAAGATAGTCCCGGATGACGATGCGGGGTGGGCGCTGGCGATCATGGAGTTCGGCGGTGGCGACCCGGAAGATGGCTCGGAGGGTCGGGTCGAGGCTGGCGAGTGGCCAGTCCTGGCGGAGGGCAGCAGCTGCGAGAGTGTCGGTGGTTGATTGGTGGGCAACAGCGGCGGCCACGAGGGTGCGGAAGAGGACCTGGTCGCAGAGGGTTTCCTGGTTATCGGGTTCGCCAAGGGAACCCTGATGGGTGAAGTTCTCGACGACATAGTCAAGACCCTGGCCACTGATCTCCATCTGGTAGAGGGCCTGGACGGCATTCAGCCGGGCAGTGCGGCGGGCCCGGGCCGTGTGATGTTGCAAGGGGTCCGGCCCGTCGATCGGGGCAGCATCAGTCATCGGACCGGGACAGTGACCTGGTGGCCAGCATCAGTCGCAGAAGGGCATCAGCAGCCTCGCCGCCACGGTCGGCCTGGTCCGGGTCAGCCCGCTCGAGGGCGTGGTTGCTGGTATCGGCGGTGAGGATGCCATTGGCAATGAGGACTCCATCGAGCCCAAGCAGTGTGAGGCCGCGGGCCGACTCCCGGGCGACGATATCGAAATGCGCGGTGGCGCCGCGCAGGACACAGCCAAGCGCCAGATACCCGTCATGAGGCCGCATGGTGTGGCTCTGGTGGATCAGGGGCGGGATCTCCAGGACGCCCGAGACCTGCGCGGTGGTGATCCGGGGGGCAATTCGCCATTCGAGGCGGCGGGCGGCGCCGGTCAGCAGCATGTCGGAGATGGCAGTGTTGTAATCGGCCACGATGATGAGAATCCTCGCGGGGATGATTGGCGACCAGTCGATCCGGTCGAGATCTTCACGGGCCGTGCGCAACATGGGATTGGTCGTCTTGCGTGATGGGGACTGTGCCGTCGATTGTCAGCCCATGCCCCGCGAGGGCAATGATCCGGGGGGATGGGGAGTTCGTCACCAGAATCATCCTTTGTACACCGAGACCGCTGAGGATCTGGGCCCCGAGACCATACTGGCGCAGCGTGGGGGGCGATTCATGCAGGCCGGGATCAAGGTCGGGAGATGTGTCGCGGATCAGGACCAGAACCCCCCGACCGGCAGCGGCGATCTGCTCCATGGCGCCACGGATCTGGTGCTGCCGGTGCTGGGTGAAGCCAAGCAGGTCGGCAAAGGCATTGGTGGCGTGGACCCGGACCAGGACCGGTTCGCCATCATCAATTGTTCCCTTGGTCAGGGCCAGGTGATCGACGGCCTGGATTGCATCGCGGAAGATGTGCATATCCCAGGTGCCCCCATAGCTGGACTCGATGGGGGTGCGCAGACGGCAATCGACGGTCCGGTCATGCTGCAACCGATAGGCGATGAGATCCGCAATGGTCCCGACATGGATGCCATGGGTGTTCGAGAAGGTCAGGAGATCCGGCATGCGGGCCATGGTGCCATCGGCATTCAGGATCTCGCAGATGACGGCCGAGGGATTGAGGCCGGCCAGCCGGGCCAGGTCGATCCCGGCTTCGGTGTGGCCAGCGCGGACGAGAACGCCACCATTCTGGGACTGGAGGGGAAAGATGTGGCCTGGCGTGGCGATATCCCTGGCGGTGGTGGCCGGATCAATGGCGACCTGGACGGTGTGGGCCCGGTCATGGGCGGAGATTCCTGTCGTGATCCCCTCCTGGGCCTCGATCGAGACCGTGAAGGCTGTCTCGTGGCGGGATGAGTTGACCGCCGTCATCAGCTGCAGGCCGAGGGCCGTGATGCGGGCTTCGGTCAGGGCCAGACAGATCAGGCCGCGGCCATGGGTAGCCATGAAATTGATGATATCCGGGGTGGTCATCTGGGCCGGGATAATCAGGTCACCCTCATTTTCTCGATCCTCATGATCAGCCAGAATGACCATGCGGCCATTGCGGACATCCTCGATCAGTGTCTCGATGGGCACAACGGTACCCAATGTGGCATCCCCCCCGGTCATGGGTTGTGCAACCTCTCGACGTAGCGGGCCAGTGGATCGATCTCGAGATTGAGGGAGTCGCCGGCCGCACAGATGCCAAAACTGGTCGCCCTGAGCGTATGGGGAATGATGTTGACCCCAAATTCGGCCAGATCGGCATCCGTGACGGTCAGCGACACGCCGTTGAGGGCGACGGAGGCCTTGGCCGGGAGATACCGGGCCAGTCCGGCCGGGCAGTCGAGCTGGAAGCGGACAGACTGGCCCGCCTCCGTGCGGGACCGGATGCGGGCCATCCCATCAATGTGACCGGTGACGATATGCCCGCCGAGCTCATCACCGACCCGCAGGGCGCGTTCGAGATTGATCGGGACACCGGTCTGCCAGGTCTCGATGTTGGTGATGCTGGCGGTGTGGCGGGAGGCCTGCACTTCGAACCAGCCGGCCTTGCCCGGTGGGCTCAGGGCCACAACCGTCAGGCAGATTCCATGACAGGCGACCGAGGCACCAATTTGCAGGCCCTCGCGCAGGGAGTCGGTGGCAATGCGGATGGTCCAGTCGCCCGTGCGGTCGATCGACGCAACTGTGCCGATCTCGCTGATCATGCCGGTAAACATCGCTCAGGCACCTTCTGTCCCGGCAACCCTCTTGCCGGGCACCGGAGCGTGATGGCGGGGAACCGGTCTTGTTATGCGCACCCTGGACCCTCCGAACCTCGCTTCCAGCAGCAGATGCTGTCATTTCCGCAGCGTTCGACCGAATGCAACGTGAATCCCCGGGGGGCGGGCAGGATGCCGATGGCGGGCAGGCCCGTGCTGCCAAAGATGGTCCCGGCGATGAAGCCATAGACTGTATCGACGAGATCGGCCGCAAGGAGGGATGCGGCGAGTCGGGGTCCGCCTTCGCAAAAGACGTGGGTCAGACCCCGGTCGCCGAGCCGGGCAAGGGCGTCTGCACAATCGATCCGGCCGTTGGCATCCGGCTGGCAGGCAATGGGGGTCAGACCCGGTCGGTCGGGAACCGGGAAGGCATCCGGACCATGACAGATCCAGACCGGGTGGTCGGCAGCAGTGGAAAGAAGAGCACAGTCCGGGTTCAGCTGCAGGCGTGAATCAAGAATGATCCGGATCGGCTGGTCCACGATGCCGGGCAGGCGGCAGGTGAGTCGGGGGTTGTCGGCGATCACGGTGCCCCGGCCAACGAGGATGGCATCGTGGTCCGAGCGCAGGCGATGGCAGAAGCGCTGGGTGGCGGAGCCGGTGATGGATGTCGGCGTGCCGGCATGCAGGGCAGCCTTGCCATCGAAGGAGAGGGCAAGTTTGAGGGTGAGGGCAGGGCGACCGGTTCGGCAACGGGTCAGGTAACCATGGTGTTCGGTGCTGGCCTGTTGGGCAAGACAGGATCGTGTGACAGAGATGCCGGCGGCGGCAAGCAGGGCATGACCGGCCCCGGCGACCCGCGGGTCGGGATCATCCATGGCTGTGATCACCCGGGCGATGCCGGCTTCGATCAGGGCTTCGGCGCAGGGGGGTGTCTGGCCTTGGTGGGCGCAGGGTTCAAGGGTGATGTAGGCGGTGGCACCCCGGGCGCGGTCGCCAGCGGCGATCAGAGCCTGGGCTTCGGCATGGGGGCGGCCACCGCTGGCAGTCCAGCCCCGGCCGACGATGGTGTCATTGCTGACCAGGACACAGCCGACGGCTGGATTGGGCCAGGTTTGTCCACGCTGGCGGCGACCGAGGGCAAGGGCGTGGTCCATGTAGCGCACGTCACTGTTCGTCAACTCCATCGTCGGCCTCGCTGCTGGGTCGGATTTCCGAGACAAAGGATTCGAAGTCATCGACCATCTGGAAGTTCTTGTAGACGCTTGCGAAGCGGACATAGGCAACGGTGTCGATGACCTCGAGGGACTCCATGGCATAGCGCCCGATCCGTTCCGACGGGACCTCCGTCTCACCGCCCTCCTCGAGACGGCGGATGAGACCGGTGACGATCTGGTTGATCCGTTCACCGCCGATGCTGCGCTTGTGCAGGGCCACGACAATCGACTTCTTGAGCTTCTCGCGATCGAAACTCTGGCGGCGGCCATCGGACTTGATCACGGTGAGGATACCGACCTGCATTCGTTCATAGGTGGTAAAACGTCCCCCGCAGGTCAGGCAGGAGCGGCGGCGGCGGATGACAGCGTTCTCCTCGATCGGCCGGGTGTCCTTGACCTGCGATTCCGGTCCGCTGCAGAAGGGACAGCGCATCAGGGCGACCCCGGGAACGGTTGCCGGAGCAACCGGGTCTGGCGTGGAGGCATGGTCATTCCTCCAGATAGGTGCGGAGATTGCGGCCCCGGCTGGGGTTCTTGAGCTTGCGAAGGGCCTTGGCCTCGATCTGGCGGATCCGTTCGCGGGTGACCTGGAATTCGCGTCCGACCTCCTCAAGGGTGTTTTCCGAAGGCACACCGATGCCGAACCGCAAGCGCAGGACCCGTTCTTCACGGGGTGTCAGGGTGGCAAGGACCCGGCAGGTTGTTTCCTTGAGACTGCTCTGGATGGCGCTCTCAAGTGGCAGCATGGCCTGCTTGTCCTCAATGAAATCACCGAGCTGGCTGTCCTCTTCGTCACCGACCGGCGACTGGAGACTGGAGGGTTCCTTGGCGATCTTCATGACCTTGCGGACCTTGTCGAGTGGCATGCCGAGTTTTTCGGCGAGCTCTTCGGGATTGGGTTCCCGCTTGAGCTCGAGCTGCAGCTGCCGGGAGGTCCGGTTGAGTTTGTTGATGGTCTCGATCATGTGGACCGGGATCCGGATGGTCTTGGCCTGGTCGGCAATCGAGCGGGTGATGGCCTGCCGGATCCACCAGGTGGCATAGGTCGAGAACTTGAAACCACGCCGGTACTCGAACTTGTCGACAGCCTTCATCAGCCCGATGTTGCCTTCCTGGATGAGGTCGAGGAGCTGCAGGCCCTTGTTGGTGTATTTCTTGGAAATCGAGATCACCAGACGCAGATTGGCCTCGATCATTTCATTCTTGGCCAGATTGGCCTCGTGTTCCCCCTTCTTGAGCCGAGCGATCAGGCTGTTGAACTCCAGATCGCCATGCGGGGCCCGCAGGGCGCCGGTGAGGGGGTGCCCGAGCTGCAGGAGATGGGTCATGGGCGGAATGCCGCCGCCGAGTTTCAGTCCGACATGCTTGCAGGAGGCAATGTATTCGCTGCGGATCGCCTCGACCCGGTCGCGGTGGTTGTGGATCAGGTCATTCCAGCCCCGCCGGCCACGCAGGGCCCGTTTGTCGTACCAGTTGGGCTCGATTTCGTGGCCAAGCCAGGCATCCCGAAAATCCTTGCGGTTGATCCGGCACCGATCCGCAAGCCGCATCAGCTCATTGCGCAGTTCCAGGAAATGCGCTGAGACGGCCTCGAGTTGCTTGATCAGGGTTTCGGTGCGCCGGCGGTGCAGGTGCAGCTGCTGGACCTGTTCGATGATCTCATTGCGGAGTCGGATATAGCGGCCTTCCTGGACCTTGGTGAACCGGGTGATCTCGCCGGCTTCCTTGGCAATGCGCTTGATCTGGATTTCCTTGAGTTTCCTGCCCGAGTTGCTGATCGTCCCGAGCATGTTCATCACCTGATCCCGGATTTCTTCCTCCATGACCGCAATCGATGGACCAGTCTCGGACTCCGCCTCGGTCGGGCCCGGCCCGGCCTCCTTGCCATCGGTGGGAATCCCGGCCTTGCCACCGGGCCAGTCCGTGGCATCGACAGCGGCGATGATGCCGGCCCGGTTGAACTTCTCGTAGGTCGCCTCGATATTGATCTTGTCAGCCAGGCCGACATTGTCAGTGCCCAGCTTGTCATTCCAGGAGGCGATTTCCCACATGGTCATGGGCAATTGGGTCAATTTCCCGATCAGGGCGTCCCGTTTTTCACGCTTGATCAGTCCCTTGATGGTGAACCAGTCGACCGGGAACAGCTGCCGGAAAGTCTGGTAGGTCAAGCCGGCTTCAAATCCCACATCAGAGATTTCCTTGCGCAACCGTTTGACCTCATCGATGAGGGCCAGCTCCCTGGCAAGCCGTGACCAGCCGGTCCCGGTTTGCCGCCCGCTGCGTTCCCGGAGTCCCGAGTCATGCAGGTTGCTGTCGATGAAGGCATCCATCTCGCCGGGATCAATGCTCATGCGTTGGGCGAATTTCCGGGTCTGGACCCGGATGCGTCCGAGGATCTTGTTGACATCCCGGATCTGGTCACAGACCACATCGATCAGGTTGGCGCTGAGCGTGAGTTTCCGGAACTGGTTGGTGAGGCTGTCGCACTCATTGAAATAAAGGATCTTGCTGGCTTCCAGGTCCTTGTCGCCACTGTCACTGGCCACCAGCAGACGCACTGAGAACTGTTCCTTGACTGCCAGGCACCGCTTGGCCTGGCGGTCGAGTTGATTGAGCAGGGTGCAGGTCTTGGCCCCGGGTTTCCGACCCGCTTCCCAGGTGATGTCCTCAAAGCCCATCGCTTCAGTATCGACAATGGCCGACAGTGGCAGGTGGCCCTTGCGAAACTCCACATAGGTCTCAAGAAAGGCATCCACGAGGATCATGGAACTGCCGACCTGCGTAACGAGATCCTGACGGAGTTTCAGGGGATCCTGGTTGGCCTGGTTGATCAGCTTGGCCGAGATGCCCTTGCGAAACGACTCCGGATCGCTCTTGAGGTCGGTAACAAAGGCCTGCATGTCGGCAATGAGGGTCGCAAACGTGCCGCCCTTGCGGCAGTCAATCGTCTGCCAGGCGGCCACCTTCTTCCCCTTGATCACGGTGCGCCATTGACTCTTGCGGCAATTGGACGCCACCGCGTTGAAAAAGTCGGAGCGGCTGATCTTGTGGGACCTGGCCGTTGCGGCCAGGCGGGATTCAAGTTCCTGCCACCGTTGCCAGTTGGCCACGAGTTTGGCGGCGCTGGCCTCCACCCGGTGGCGCTTGAAGACAATCGGAGCCAGGATCTCGAGCAGTTCACTCTTGTCACTGTCCAGGCGCCGCTGCTGGGTGACCGTGAAGCGGTCATTCTTGCCACAGACGTAGTCGAGACGCGCTGTGTGGCGTTGCCGGAACTGCCGGAACTGCCGGCGATAGGCCTGTACACAGTGAAGGGCCGGAGTGGCTGAATCACCACTCCTGTCCTGGCCAAGACGGGACGTACTGAGGTTGATGACGGAATCGAGTGCCAGGGCCCCGGATTCGATGCCGGCAAACCAGTCCTCCACATCGTAGAGGAACATGTCATGATGATGCATCTCGGATTCCATCCGCGCCCGGCCTTGCAGGGCCTTGCGATAGCCCGTCACCTGCGTGGCCAGCATCTCCAGCTCCGATGTCGTGAGACTGGTCTGGCGGATGCATTCGCGCATCTTGCGGATCAGCACCGGCAGGTCGTTGCGCAGTTTCAGATTCAGTTGGGCCCAGAACGTCCCGCCCTGCTTGCCCAGCTGCTTGAGCCAGTCGGGATTCTCGGCAGACTGGTAGAGGATCCGCCGCAGGGATTCCGACCCGACCTTTTCACGATTGGCGATCTGGTTCAAGGCCGCATCAATCTTCACATAGCGATTGTGGACCTGGGAGACCCGCTGGATCAGCATTGAATTCTGGTTTTCATGCAGGGCGAAGGAGTCGCACAGGGCCCGAATCGCCGCCCGATGGTGGATTTCCGACTCGAGCAGGGCCGATTGGTTCTTCTGGATCCGCGCCAGTTCAAGTTTCAGCAAAGACCTGTCGCGGGGCATGTGCTGGTCCACCTGCTCGGCGATCTGGGCGATGCGGTTGATGACCTCCGAGCCCACCACTTTCTCCATATCGAGCACCCGTGGCTTGCGGAAGGAGTGATAGGTGGCTTCAAGATCGATGACATCCCGCAGTGAGGCCTCTCCATCCAGGATCTCCTGGTACCAGACGGCAATGGCCTTGTAGGTCAGGGGACTGGTGCAGAGTGCGGCAATGATTTCCTTTTCTCCGGCCTCGATGCGCTTGGCAATGGCGATCTCGCCCTCACGGGACAGGAGATCGACATGACTCATCTCATGAAAATACATCCGGACCGGATCCGTGCTGCGGTCCAGGGCTGTCGTGCCGCTGGCGTATTCGACAATCTCACCGCGGTCGGTTTCCTTGCCCTCCAGGGCCTCGTCGCTCCGGTCCCGATCGAGCGCGAGCTCCCCATCATCAACGATCTCCTCACCATCCTCGGAGTAGAGATGGGTGCTGTCGTAGTCCCATTCCGCATCATCGGCATAAATGCTGGTGCTGGGCATCCCGATCACATTGCGCAGGAACTGCTGGGCAAAGTCGAAAAAGTCCTCTTGGTCATGATGGTAGGAATCGATGGCGAGGGACAAGGCCTCCCGGGCCTTGGCATTGATGCCGGACTCGCGGGGGTGGATCTCCTTCTTTTCGGCAATGATTGCCTCAAGAACGGGCTGGAAGTAGTCCCTGAGTTCTGCTCGGGCGGCCTCAAGCTGCGTGTGGGCTGTTGTGGCCTTGGCGGCCAGTTGCCGGAATTCGTCGGGATCAAGGCCTGTCTGTTGGCAGACTGTTTCCATCTTCGCAGCGAGTTCGGTGGCCTCGTTACCGGCCAGCCGGGCCAGCTTCTGCCATTGAGTCGAGCCGTTGCCCGCACGGTGGGCAAGCCAGTCCGGCACCAGCTCCTTGCCATGCCAGGCCGCCCGGAAGTCACCTGTGCTGATGCCGGCCCTGGCCGCCAGTTCAAGCCAGCGCGTCTCGACGGCTTGAATTTCTGCCACCCGGGTTGTCACATCCTTGATCTGGTCGGCCACGACCGTGCGGGAGACGGCGATCTTCATCGCCGTCTCGTGCAGCTCGTCCCGGACCCGCAGATAGCGACGGGCCTGGGCCTTGGTGTAGCGATCGGCTCGACCGGCCAGATATTCGAGGCGCCGGTCATGCAGACCCCGGTACTCCTCGTGGATTCGGGCGATGCGGGTCAGCACCCGCTCGAGGGCTTGACGTTCCCGATCACTGAGCTTGCCCCGTGTGTCCTGCAGCATGTGCGTCATGGAACTGTGGGACCGGACACCGTTCTTGCTCGAGGCAATCTTGCCCGGGCGTTTCTGGACCTCGGCCAGTGTGTCGATGAATGCATCAAGCGGGATATCCCCACACTGGCTCCGTTCATGCCAGTCAATCAGGGTGGTGGAGGCCTGGGGGATCTGGAACAGGGCCTGATAAATTGACCCGGACCAATCGTCGATGACCCGGCTCAGGGCCTTTTCTGTCTCCAGCGAATAATCTTCTGGCAGGTCATAGGGATCGGTCCCATCATACTGGCTGTCCCCGGCTCCGCTCGATCCGGCACTGACGGCAACGCTGGCGCCGCCAGCCAGGATCGACACACCATTCTCCTGGAGCCGGTCCTTGATGTTGCCGATCTGGCCCGCGTCATAATTGATCGCCTGCAACTGGGATGTCAGTTCTGCCTCGTCGATGCAGCCCTGACTCTTGGCCTTCAGGAACAACTCCCGCAGTGTGACCTCGGTCAGACTCGTCTCTTCCATTCCGATTGACCTCCGTGAACCGTCATGACTGCGACATCAGGCTGACCGGCAGATCCGGGACAGTGTGGTCCGGTCTGCTCCCGCGCTCCTGCTCAACCCATACGGCCTCACACCTAAAGATAGGGCACCAATTGCCAACAGCAATGCCCCGGCCACAAAAATTTCCATCGGTTCCACCCCACAGTCAGCAGGTCGCTGCCAGCCCTTGTGGGTCCGGGGTCATGCCTGGCCAAGTTCCGCCGCCAGGGCTGCCAGATCGTCCTCGGGGACCGCCTGGCGTGTGGATGTCTCGCTGCCGGGGGATCGCGCCCGGGCCCGTCGCGGGGGGCGGGGGGCGTTGATTTCGTCATCGAGTCGCTGGAGATCCTCCTGGCTGACAGGCACATGGCCAAGCATGACGGTATCCTGTGCGGCCGTGGCCGCCGACAGTCGCGCATGCATGTCGGCCTCGAGCCGATAGAGCTGCTCGGCGGAATGGCCGCATTCCGCATCGGCGGGCCTTGCATCAATGGCGGCGACCAACTCCGTATGCCAGGCGATGGTCTCGAGCCGGAACAACGCATCCTCGAGCAACTGTGCGGCAGCCTCACCCTGGTCGGGCGCGGCGAGCTCCGGATGGATCTGCAGCTGTTTCAGCCCGAGCAGCCTGTCAAGGGATTTCCGCCCCACACGCTGGGCCAGTCGCCGCTCAAGGTCCGGGGGGTCTGCTCTTGCCGCCTTGATCTCCAGAAGAGTTGCGAGAATCTGCTGATGGTCATGGGTTGTCGGCAGGGCAAGACCTTCCAGCCTGGCCATGTTGGCATCGATCAGCTCCGGATGGTGCAGGCAGAGTGCCAGAACACAGGCTGAATCGAAATAGCGGGGATCCGCCCGCAGATAACTCTCGGTGAGATCCGCTTCCGCCCGATCCCGGGCCGTGGCCAGACCCTGTTCCCGTTCCCTGGTGCGGGAGAACTTGTTCTGGATTTCGTTGTAGACCCGGTTGAAGATGTAGGACTGATAGGTCTTGCGGACATTGGTGTTTTCGATCCGGTCCAGGGTCTTTCCGAGCTCGGAGCGCAGTCTGGCCTGCTGGTCCGGGGATTTGAGTGGCCGCCCGCCCACGAACCTGTCCCAGAGGAAGTGTTGAAATTGCACGGCATTGGCGAGCTGCCTGTGCAGGGCATCTGCTCCCGACTGGCGGATCACGTCATCGGGATCAAGACCATCGGGCAGGATGCAGAATTCCAGGCTGGCACCGGGCCTGAGGAGCGGCAAGGCACGGTGCATGGCCTGAGTGGCGGCCCGCCGCCCGGCCTCGTCCCCATCAAGACACAGGATCGGGGTGGGGTGCATCTGCCACAATTGCTGAAGATGGCTGTCAGTGATCGCAGTCCCCAGCGGGGCCACCGTGCGCACAAGCCCCACCTCGTGCAGAGCCAGCACATCAAGGTAGCCCTCGGTGACGACAAGCCGCTGCTCCTG
Organism: Paracoccaceae bacterium; assembly: GCA_965215545.1. GTDB lineage: Bacteria > Pseudomonadota > Alphaproteobacteria > Rhodobacterales > Rhodobacteraceae > MPNP01. Next base: position 593,313 of record OZ244066.1, on the reverse strand, counting down.
GACAGCCGCCGACCGTGCCGTCCGGTGATTGAACAGGACCGTGCCCTTGTTGAACAGTTGGGTTGCCGGCGAGTTCAGGTACTTGGCTGGTACGCTGTCCTGCATTGCCCGGCCACCAAAGGCAATGGTCCGGCCCTTCAGGTCGGTGATCGGTATCATCAGGCGATCCCGAAAGACCGGGTAGACTCCGGCGCCATCCCGGCTCTCCCGAGCCAGGCCCGCATCAATCAGCTGGGCATCAGTGATGCCTTCAGAACGGCACAACTCCAGCAACTTGCTCCCGGCCGGGGCATAACCGACCCCAAAATGTTCCAGAGTTTCCGGCCGGAACCCACGAGAACGGATGTAGTCGAGGGCCAGACGGCCTGAAGGGTCATGCAGGCAGCGCCGATAGTAACGGTCGGCCCGCTCGAGCAGGCGCAACAGCAGGGACTGTTGGTCGGCCTTGGCCCGATCGGCTGGCGTTTCCTCAGGGATCTCCATGCCGGCAAGTCCGGCGAGATACTCGATGGACTGGCGGAAATTCATGTTCCGGTGTGCCTTGAGAAACGTGAAGGCGTTTCCCTTCGCATGACAGCCGAAGCAATAGTACGTACCCCGGCTTTCGGTGACATGGAATGACGGTGATTTCTCCTTGTGGAACGGACAGCAGGCCCAATAATCGCCGTTGGCGGGCTTCGATTTGCGGTCGTCCCAACTGACAAATCGCCCAATCACCCTTGATATGGAGGTGCGGGCCTTCAGATCGTCAAGAAATGCCTCGGGGATGGTCATGATACGATTATCGCCACTTCCCGCTCGCTTGGCAAATTGTTTCTCGATCCGAGCGTCGATCGAACGACCCTCCGATCAGAGGCCTGTCCCGGATCGAGAACCAAACAACTTCACCCGAACCGGGCATGGTGGAATTGCCAGCAGGCCCCTGTGGCCTGGAGTGGTTCATTGCACCTGGCCTGTTCATGGGGACTCGCATCGACCTTGCATGGACCCCGCCCACCGGGTCACTGCGGCATCAATCCGGTCGGTCTGTCCCTGGCCCGGTCAGGACGTCGGCCCAACAGGCAGTGACTGGCTCCAACGCGCCATGATATCGACTCGGCGTGCCCGCACCCGCGGGCCGGATACCGTACCGCCCAAGACGTGCGCCGATGGACTTGGGTACGGCTGGCTGTTCCGTGAGTTGGGCATTCAAGGTGGCAGAAATCAGACTTCCACCGCAGGCCCGCTCGCCACCGGTGATTCGGGAGTCGCCGCCCCTGGCCTCTCCTCGGCCAGATATGCGATCGCCCACTCGAGCCGCTCGTCTGGGCTGGCGGCCATCGCCTCTCCGGGCAGACCGGCCACATCCGCGAGTATGGCGGCCCGCCCGGGATCGGCCTTGCCATCACGGAGAGCCTGGGCCGCGCCCCGCACCACGTCGACCCTCTCCTCAAGAGCCACGACAGCCCTCTCGGCATGCGGGAGCACCCGGGGCAGGGTCGGGCTGTCTGCACCTGCAGGTGGGGCCGGGCCGGCCGCCGCCAGGGTGGCAAGAAGGGTGGCCGCGCGGGCCCGGTCGGCATCGGTGGGGCTGTCGGTGACGGTGGCCAGGGCTGCTGCATCCGCGGCCGCCGCCGCCAGGTGGTCGCCAAGGCCTCCCAGCGGCTGATCTCCTCCTCGGTGTGGGGCTCCGTGGCGGCGAGGATTCGGGTGGCGTGGGCACCGGGAGTCTTGCCCTCTGCCGCGCTGTCCAGCGTCTCGACCTCCATGCGGGTCCAGTCACGGACAAGATAGGACCGGAAGGAGGGGATGGGGCAAGTCAGGGACCCGTCTGGCTCTTCCTGAAGCACGCCGCGATGGAGAAGATGGTCGGTCAGGGACCTTGGTGTCATGCCTTCGGGGACCTGCCACGCCTGGCCCGGGTGTGCCCCATCATACTGTTCGATCAAGTCGATCACATGGAGGCGGCGCTGGCCGGGCGCAAGATCGGCTAGCACGGTCCCGACGAGCGCCGGGCATGCCTGCAGGGCACCGCGCTGCTGGCTCCGGTAGTAGTCGAGACGGCTCGCGGCCGCCTCGGCGGCGGCTGTCTCCCAGTCCACCGCGCTCAGATCGCCTGCGGTGGCCAGGACCGCCCGACCGAGGGCCTGCAGGGCGAAGTGGAGGTGGCGTGGCCAGCCCTCGCAGGGTCGGGCCAGGGCTTCGAGAGCGTCTGCATGGCCGGTGGGATCCAGACCGTAATGCCGGCAGAAGCCGGTGAAGAGGGTGGTGACCTCGGGGGCGGTCAGGCCCCCGATGGCGTGGCGGCGCTTGCCCCGGGTCAGGCCCATGTCCATGGCCCGGGCGTCGGTGTCGCCGAGGCCAGCCAGCCCGAGAGTCAGGGGCAGGCCAGTCGTGTTGTCATGCAGGCCCTGCAGCACCTTGGCCACCGGGTGTGTGTCCGGATACCGCAGGCGCTGGGCCTCATCGATGGCGATGATGATGGGGCCCTGCAGACCATTATCCGTTGTGTCCCGCACCCAGTCGCGGAAGGCGGCCAGGGTCGGCTCGGGCGCATATGGGGTGGTGGTCGTGGTGCGGGTGCCGGTGACGGCCGTCTGCAATGCTCCCACCGAGCCGCCCACAGTGCGGGTGGTCTGGAACCGGGCCAGGAACTCCTGGGCCCTGGCGGGATCGACCCGCTCCGCCAGTGGTCGGAGGATGTCGATGGGTTCGTTGATGTCGGCAGAATTGAGAGAAAGAACCTGCGTCGTTCCACCGTCGGGTGCCGCGGTCGCCGCCCGGCGGGCCAACTCGGCGAGGATGGTGCTCTTGCCGGCACCCGGGGCGCCCTGGATGATCCGGGTGTCCTTGGCACGACCCTGTACCCCGTCAAGGCCGGCCCAACTCCGGTCGGCAGCGGCCAGGATATCGGCCAAGACATCCTTGCGGCCGACAAACACCGGGGGTGCATCGCCCTCGTCGCGATTGACAAAGTCTGCAAGCTCCTTCCTGGCGAGCGCCATCACGGCAATCCTCTCTTCGTCAGACCCGGCCAGTCTAGGGATCCCGGGCGCACCGCGCAACTGCGGACGCCTGTGCACCGTGATCGGCTGGCGGACAGGGACACCGCTCCGGCCAGTACGGCGTTCATTGAGGCGGACGATCGCCGGTCATGGCCAGCAGGGTCGGACGGTCAGGTCAGAGAGCCACGCATCACCTGTCTCGAGACAGATCCGTGTCGGTCCCGGGATGGCGGTAAGACCGAGACTGTCCCGGCTCTGGGCTTCGGGAATGGCGGCAATTGGGAGATTGGGCCCGGCACCGGGCAGCCCCCATGCCATCGATTCCGTCCCCTGCACCAAGAACGCTTTCAGCGCTCTGCCACCCTGAGTCAGGCAAACAATCATACGGTTCGAGTTCCGCCTGCGGCGATCAGCCGGGTCGCCTCGATGAGGTCGCCGCGGGCGGCGTTATGCAGGGGAGTCCAGCCGACACCGTCACGGGTCTCGATGCTGGCTCCCGATTCGAGTCTCACCGAAACAGGACCAGCCCATCCTTTGCGGACATCCGGGTGCGGGGGCGTCTGGTCCCTTGCACGGCGGGCATTCGCATCGGCCTCCAGCGACATCTCTGCCATTTCAATCAAGGCACGCCGGGTCATTCAGGGTCCAGCCGACCGATGGCAAGGGCTGCCGTGGCCAACGGAGAAATCGGTGTCCATGCGCCAGGTCCAGGCCCACCGGCCAGACTGTCCTGTCCGGTCGAATACACCGTCCCCATGGTCTCCACAGGGTGCCTCTGCCCACCTCGCCCACATTCCTGCCATCCTCTCGGGAGCGGTATCCGGTGCCGGGAACCGCCACCGGTCTGCGCGAGGATCCTGTCGGGTTGGATGATCAGGCAACCAGGATCGCGATCCTGTTCCCATGACGCGGGACACGACCCGATCGGCATGCAGGGATCAGGGACGGACTCCCCGTGTGCGTTGTGGCCATCAGGACAAGCCGGTGTCTCCCGGTCGCTGCAGTGTCTTGGGCCGCTGGTGGTCGAGGGCCGGAGAGGCTGTCACTCAACCAGCCTGATCTCCTGGACAAGCGTGCCGGTGACTGCATCATGGACGCGAATGGTATCATTGCGGGTAATGACATAGAAGTGGCGGTCACCCTGGACAAACCCGGCTGCCTCCTGCCCCGGGGCAAGGGTGATCTCCTCAGGCAGGGGCAGGGTGGCCTGCCCGAGACTCTGGAATTTCAGGATGAACAGAACGACGATGACCAGAAATCCGCCAATCATGGTCACGGTCAGGACCAGCACGAGAATCCGGAGCCATTTCAGGGTGGTTCGCTCATCCTCACTCCGGTCGTAGTCGTTCTGCATGATGGCCCCCGAACCCAGCATGACTGTCCGGATCAGGGACAGCGCCGCCGGACGTCTCGATACCGCATTGGCGGCATCCCTGCCAGCGGAGATCAGCCTGTCACGGTCCCGTATCAGCAAACTGATTCGCTGCGGCTGCGTCACCCGCGACGGTGTGGTCATCAACAATTGTGCTGCGCCGGCCCGCAGCGGCGCGGTCTATGATCTCACGCTGCCAGCGCATCAACAGACTCCCGCTGCCGCCGAGGACATCCCCCTCGACATTGTCCATGAGGATGAGGACATCCTGGTGATCAACAAGCGGGCCGGCATGGTTGTCCATCCGGCCCCGGGCCATCGACGGGGGACGCTGTTGAACGCCGTACTTCATCATTGCCAGAGCGCATCAGGGGGCAGGGCGACCGATCCCGGCCTTGTCCACCGTCTCGACAAGGATACGACAGGTCTGCTGGTCGTGGCACGGCACGAGCGGTCCATGCTGGCATTGACTGCCCAGTTTGCCGCCCACACCGCCCGGAGGACCTACATGGCTGTCGTTCGGGGGGATCTCCGGACCCTTGGCACCCGATCGGTACGCAACATGCGGATTGCAGCCAAGGGGGACGGAGCCTTCCGGCTTGCCGGGGTCATCGGGCGGGATCGGCACAACCGGCTGCGCAATGCCGTCCATGTCGCCCATGGCAAGCGGGCAGTGACACATGTCCGGTGCATCCGGTCACTGGCAGCGGCCACCTGTTCCCACGTCCGGTGCCATCTCGAGACTGGCCGCACCCATCAGATCCGTGTGCATCTGGCCCATCTTGGCCACCCCCTGATCGGGGACCGGCTCTATGGGGCCGGCGCCACGACCTTGCCCCAGCACGTCAACCCGGCATGGCAGGAGGTGGTGCAGGCTTTCCCGCGGCAGGCCTTGCATGCCGGCGAGCTGTCGTTCGATCATCCTGTCAGCGGTGAGCGGATGACATTTGTGGCTGCATTGCCTGATGACATGTGTGCTCTCCTTGCTGTGCTGCAGCATGACCAGGACAGAACATCATGACAGGCAGATGTTTAGAATGATTCAGAGTGCCTGGTGACTTGACAGATGGCTGCCGGGGGCCTATCATTGGCGGGAACTGTCGACAATCAGGGCGCCGATGAGCAACTATTCGAATCTTCCGGTACCAAGCAAGGAACATGGGATCCAGGAGTACCTCGCCAGCATCCGCAAGTACCCCATCCTCACCGCCGAGAAGGAATACACGCTGGCCAAGCGATATGAGGTTGAGGGGGATGTGGAGGCGGCCCACCAGCTTGTCGCGTCCCACCTCCGGCTTGCGGCGCGTGTGGCCAATGACTACCGTGGCTATGGACTGCCGCTGCCCGACCTGATTTCGGAAGCCAATATCGGCCTCATGATGGCGGTCAAGCGCTTCCAACCCGACAAGGGATTCCGGCTGGCAACCTATGCGATCTGGTGGATCCGGGCCCAGGTGCAGGAATTCATCATCAAGACCTACAGCCTGGTCAAGCTCGGGACGACCGGGGCCCAGAAAAAACTTTTCTTCAATCTCCGCAAGACCTTGGCCAGGGTCGGTGTTGTCGATGGCAAGCCCCCGACCCCGGACCAGATCCGCCGGGTGGCGGACATCCTGAAGGTGAACGAGTCCGATGTTGTCCAGATGTACGGTCGGCTTTCCGGCCATGACAGCTCGCTCAACGTTTCGGTCTCCGGTGATGATGAGGGTGGAACTGAATACATCGATCTGCTCCCGGATGACTCCCCCTCTCACGAGGACGAATATGCCGAACAGGATCAGCTGGTCTACCGGCGCCAGTTGCTGCAGGAAGCCCTTGATGTTCTCAATGAACGGGAGCGGGACATCTTTCTGTGCCGCCGCCTCAAGGAACCTTCCGACACGCTTGAGGTCCTCTCGCAGAAATACAAGGTCAGCAAGGAGCGGATTCGCCAGATCGAGAACCGTGCCTTTGAACGCGTCACCCGCCGTGTCCACGAACTCAACCAGGAGCGTGAGCGCATCCCTCTCGAGGCCTGATCACACGCTGTTGCATGCAGGAATTCCCCTTACCGTGCAGGCATAACCTCCATGCGTGGGGTCCGCCCGGTCGATGGGCTGTTGCGAGGATCCGGGGCGGCGTCCTGGATGTCGTCAGATGCCGGCGGCGATCCATTGGACCAGGGCCTTGCCGGGATCGGCGATCTCATCGATGGACCTGTACCAGTAGGCCTCCCAGCCCTCGCGGGGCAGACCGGTAAAGAGCATGAGATTGAGGGGATAGGAGTCGCTGTCGGTGCAGCGGCGGAAGTCATCGCGAAAGAGAAAGGTGGGTTTGCCAAGTGCAATGGCCATGCCGAGTTCAACCATGACACCCTCATCGGGCGGACAGCCATTGACGATGGCAAAGATGCCATCGGAGTCACGGACGTCACGGAAATCGGCCTGGCCGACATCGTAGGCCCAGCCGGTGCGGCTGAAGTCGATCTGGTTGTTGCGGGCAAAGGGTTCCCAGACCTCAATGCCGAGGGCAGCCAGTGCGTTGGCGATCTCGGGCAGGAGCCGGTCCTTCTGCTGGACTGAGAATCCATATTGATTCGCCAGATAGAGTGTCTTTGGCATCAGGCCGGTTCCTTTCGAATGATGGGCCTGGCATCCCCGGTGGTGGGGATGAGCGACCTTGTCACAAGAGTGGCATTGTGTTTCATTTGGTCCATGGAGACAATAGGAGGTGAGTTGGGAGAGGGGGCCCAGGCGGCGGGCAGATTGGAAGAGCGCACATGAAGGGGTTGACCTGGAAAAAGTCCCTGCGGTCCCTGCAGCAGATGGCTGGTGGTCAGATCGGTCGGCGACTGGTCCGGGCTCTTGGCAGCCGGGATCGCAAGGTGTCGTTCACCATCGCCATCATCGCCCTCAGTGCCAAACTGGCCAAGATCGACGGGCGGGTCTCGCGTGAGGAAATCGACACATTTCGCAGTCTGTTCGAGATTCCCCGTGGTGAAATGGCCAATGCGGCACGTGTGTACAACTATGCCAGCCGGACGGCACTGGGCTATGAGCACTATGCCCGCATGGTTGCCCGTTCGCTGGGCCATGGCCAACCCGTGCTCGAGGTGGTCATTGATGCCCTGGTGGCAATTGCCAGGGCCGATGGGGTTCTCTCCCACAGTGAAAAAACCGCCCTCATCCGCATCAGTCGGATCTTCCGCCTGCCTGATGAGCACATCCGGCGGCGCCTTGGCGCGATTGCGGGACTGACGACGCTTGATCCCTACCAGACCCTTGGGGTGGCGCGGGATGCGGACTTTGCGGCGATCCGGGCCGCCTGGAAGCGCAAGGTCATGGAGAACCATCCTGATGTGTTGGTGGCCCGCGGTGTCCCCAGGGAGGCCCTGCGTCTTGCCGATGATCGCTTGCGAACGGTCAACGAGGCCTGGGAAACCATCAGGCAGTGTCATGGCAACCCCTGAGATCCGTTTCAATCTGTCTGGGTGGGGTCCGGTGGGAACGCCCCCGGGACAGGACTTCGGATCATGATCCGGTTGATCCTGGTCAAGGGCCTGTCGCTCTGTGTGAGCCTGCTGGCGGCCAGTCTGATCATCTTTCTTGTCGTCGAGGTGGTGCCAGGTGATCCGGCAGCCTTCATGCTCGGCCTCAATGCCTCGCCCGAGACGGTGGCGGCGCTCCAGGAGCAACTCGGACTGCAGGGATCACTCCTGACCCGTTATCTCGACTGGGTCCTCGGCATGCTGAGGGGTGATTTTGGCACCTCATACACCTATCGTGTGCCGGTGACCGAGTTGGTCCTCGACCGCCTCGGCGTCTCGCTGCCGCTCGCTCTCTATGCACTGCTGCTGACAGCCCTGATTGCCTTTCCGGTCGGCATGCTGGCGGCGGTGCGTCGGGGCCAGGCGGCTGATTTCGGGATCATGGCACTCACCCAGTTCGGCATCGCGGTGCCCAATTTCTGGTTTGCCATGATCCTCGTGCTGGTCTTTGCCATCGGCCTCGGCTGGTTTGCTGCCGGTGGCTTCCCAGGATGGGAGCAGGGGATCGCATCGGGGATCAAATCCCTGACCCTGCCCGCCATTGCCCTGGCGGTGACCCAGGCCTCGATCCTGGCCCGGGTCATGCGGTCATCGCTGATCGAGACACTCAGCCAGGATTATATCCGGACGGCCCGTGCCAAGGGTCTGAGTGAACGCGAGACCCTGGTCCGGCATGCCCTGCGCAATGCCCTCATCCCCGTCATGACCATCATCGGATTGCAGTTCTCCTTCCTGCTGGCCGGGGCCATCATCATCGAGAATGTCTTCTTCCTGCCGGGTCTGGGCCGCCTGATCTTCCAGGGGATCACCCAGCGCGACCTGATCGTGGTCGAGAGTGTTGTCATGATCCTGGTCTTTGCCGTCATCATGGTCAACTTCCTCGTCGATCTAGCCTATGCCCTCATCGATCCGCGTCTGCGTGTCCGGTGAGACTCCTGCCCCTGCAACTCCTCTTCGGTGGGTCCGTCAGCCTGGCCTTTCTCCTCATGGCCATCCTGTCGCTGTTCTGGACACCGCATCCGGTCGAGATGCTTGACATCGGCCTTCGCCTGCAGGGGCCCACCCCCTCCCATCTTCTGGGGACAGATCATTTTGGCCGGGACCTGCTCTCGATGCTGCTCGTGGGTGCCCAGACCTCGATCGGCGTGGCTGTCGTGGCCGTCGGGATTGGTCTTCTGGTCGGGATTCCTCTCGGTCTGGCCGCCGCCGGCGGCCATCGCAGTGCCTTTGAGGAGGTCATCATGCGCGGCAATGACCTGGTCTTTGCCTTCCCTTCCCTCGTCATTGCCATCCTGATCACGGCCGTCTTCGGTCCCTCGGCCTTCAATGCGATCCTGGCCATCGGTATCTTCAACATCCCGGTCTTTGCCCGGGTCACGCGCGGGGCGGCCCTCAGTCTCTGGCAACAGGATTACATTCTGGCAGCCCGGGTTGCCGGCAAGGGCCCGGTGCGGATTTCCATCGAGCACATCCTGCCCAATCTCGGCAATCTCCTGCTCGTGCAGGCCACCATCCAGTTCTCGCTGGGAATCCTGGCTGAAGCCGGTCTCTCCTATGTCGGTCTCGGTGTGCAGCCACCGACTCCCAGTTGGGGTCGCATGCTGGCGGATGCCCAGACCCTGATCTACGCCCATCCTCGCCTGGCCATCCTGCCGGGTCTGGCCATCGTGGCGATGGTCCTTGGCCTCAATCTCCTCGGGGATGGCCTGCGGGATCACTTCGACCCGCGCATCCGACGGACCCGATGACCCTTCTTTGTGCCACCGATGTCTCGCTCGCCATCCACGGGACCCCCATCCTGCGCTCGGTCTCGCTCGCCATCCCCGCCGGTTCAACACTGGCCCTGGTGGGCGAGTCGGGATCGGGCAAGTCCTTGACTGCCCTGACCATGCTGCGCCTCCTGCCGCCGGGATCCCGGGCCACCGGGTCAGTCACCCTGGGGGGCCGTGAGCTCCTGGACCTTGACGAAAAAACCCTCTGTACGGTGCGTGGCTCAGCCATTGGCATGATCTTCCAGGAGCCCATGACCGCCCTCAACCCGGTCATGACCATCGGCGACCAGGTGGCCGAGACCCTGCGGGTGCATGGCGTTCATTCGGTCACCGAAGCCCGGACCATCGCTTCGGAGCGCCTGGCCCGTGTCGGACTGCCTGCCCACCGGTTTCCCCGCACACTCTACCCGCACCAGCTTTCTGGTGGCCAGCGGCAACGGGTCTGCATTGCCATGGCGATTGCCCTGCGACCCGAACTCCTGATTGCCGACGAGCCCTCGACAGCCCTTGATGTCTCAACCCAGGCCCAGATCCTTGCCCTGCTCCGGACATTGGTGGCCGACGAGGGCATGGCCCTGCTGCTGATCACGCACGATCTCGCGGTGGTGGCCACCATGGCCGATCATATCGCGGTGATGCGCGAGGGACAGATTGTTGAGTCCGGACCGACCCGGACAGTGTTCCGGACCCTCAAACATCCCTACACCCGCCAGCTCCTGGCCGCGACTTCCCATCGTCCTGATCGCCAGCCGGCCCGGGCGCCCCCGGTGCTGCTTGAAGTCCAGTCCGTCGAGCGAATCTATCATCTGCCCGGACTCCGGGCCCGTCCGGTGATTTGCCACGCCGTCCGGCAGGTGAGTTTCACCCTGCATGTCGGCGAGAGTCTCGGTCTGGTCGGCGAGTCGGGTTGCGGCAAGTCAACCCTGACCCGCCTCCTGCTCGGTCTTGATCCTCTGGCAGCGGGCCAGGTCCGGCTTGATGGTGACACCATCACCGCTGCGGCGCGGGTACCTCGCCATGTCAGGCGCAAGGTCCAGGCCGTCTTCCAGGACCCCTTCGGTTCGTTCAATCCCCGCCACCGGGTTGAGCGTCTGGTGGCCGAACCCCTTCATCTTGCGACCGAGCCCGCCACCCGGGCCGTCCGCCATCGGGCCGTGGCGGCGGCCCTGGAGGCGGTCGGCCTGCAGCCGTCGGACATGGAGAAATACATTCACGAGTTCTCCGGGGGACAACGCCAGCGCATTGCCATCGCCCGGGCCCTTGTTCTGCGGCCCAAACTCATCATTCTCGATGAGGCGGTCTCGGCCCTTGATGTCTCGATCCGGGCCCAGATCCTTGACCTGCTGGCTGACCTGCAGTCCTCGCTTGGCCTGTCCTACCTGTTCATCAGCCACGATCTCTCAGTCGTTGGCGCCCTGTGTGACCGGGTGCTGGTCATGAAGGACGGATGCATTGTCGAGGAGGGCATCCCCGCCACCCTCTTTGCCCGACCGGGTCACGATTACACCCGATCCCTGCTGGCGGCGGTGCCCCGCATTCCCCAGGAGTGGGTCAAGGCGGCAATGTCCCGCCGGCAGGACAGCTGAGGATGGCTTGCCGGCGGCAAGCCGCTGTCCGGCCCGGATGCAGCCAGCACGTCCAGTCGGTCCCGATCCTCATTCCACCCAGTAGACCCCGGTCAGGTCATTGGCCTGGGTAGGGGCATTGGCCCAGATGCCCCGGAGCCGGGCATCGGCAACGCCGAGCTTGGCCAGTTGGAAGAGGTAGCCATTGACAAAGTCCTCAGCGATCATCCGCTGGGCCTGATGCAGCAACGCGGCCCGTTTGGCCGGATCGGCAGTGATGGCAAGGGTCTCGTTGAGAGATTGAAAGGCCGGGTTGTCATACTGGAAGTAATACTCCGGTCGGGCATAGATGTTGATGTCATTGGGTTCGGTGTGGGAGACGATCGTCAGGTCATAATCCTTGTTGCGGAACACCTGCTCGAGCCATTGGGCCCATTCGAGATTGCTGGTCTCGACATCAATGCCCACTGCCCGCAGCTGGGCTGCCACGATCTCGCCGCCGCGACGGGCATAGGAGGGTGGTGGCAGCATCAGCCGCAACTGCAGACCATCTGCGTGTCCGGCCTGGGCAAGCAGCGAACGGGCCCGATCCGGATCATGGGCCGAGTTGGCTGTCAGGTCCAGGTAGTCGGGGTTGTGCGGAGCAAAATGGGTACCGATCGGGGTGCCATAGCCGAACATCGCACCATCGATGATGGCCTGGCGGTCAATGGCGTGGGCAATGGCCTGGCGAACCCGGCGATCCTGCAGGGGACCGGAGGCGTTGTTGGTCGAGAGGATGGTTTCCCCTTCAGTGCTGCCGATGATGACCGCAAAGCGCGGGTCCGCATCGAACTGCCCGAGGGTTTCTGGGCTCGGGAAGGCCGGGAAGGCATCAAGGTCACCGGTCATCAGGGCCCCGAACGCCGCGGTGGGATCGGAGATGAACCGGAAGGTGGCCATCGCCAGGGCAACGGGCTCACCCCAGTAATCGGGATTGCGGACGAGTTCGACCCGATCACCCTTGACCCAGCGGGAAAAGGTGAAGGGCCCGGTGCCAATGGGATTGGTGGCCGCACCCGCCGCACTGGCCGGATCAAGAATGACGGCATCACCCCAGGCCAGGTTGGTCGTGAAGGTCCCGTTCGGGGCCGTCAGCACGACCTCGACGGTGGCTGGATCGATCACATTGACATCCGCGATACCGGCAAAGAGGGCTTTCTGGGCATTGCCTGAATCCTCGGCCCGGGCCCGGTCGAGCGAAAACTTGACATCGCTGGCATCGAAGGTGCTGCCATCATGAAACCGGACCCCGGTCCGCAGGGCAAATCTGTAGACCAACCCATCGTCGGAGATCGTCCAGGATTCGGCGAGCCCCGGTCGGATGGAGCCATCGGGGGCGTAGCGGGTCAGCCCCTCGAACACATTGGCATAGACGACCTCATCAATGGCCGCCGCCGCCCCGGCGGTCGGATCAAGGTTGGGGGGTTCGAGCTGCATGCCGATGACGATCGTATCCCTGGCAGCAAGACTGGCTGTGCCCAGGGCGGCGCAGCCGGCGGTCAGGGTCAGGATGAGTATCCGTCGCAATGATGTCATGCCGTTTTCTCCCTTTCAGATTGGCCATGTGTTGCAAGTGTTCAGGTGTTGATCAGGGTCATGGTGTGGGCCATGACCTTGGCACTGTCGATCATGTCGGTGATCGAGATCCATTCATCGGCCCGGTGCGCAAGGTCCAGCCGACCCGGCCCATAGGCGATGCAATTGTCGAGACCACCAATCATGGCGATGTGTTTCTGATCATAGGTTCCCGGTGACAGGATCAGTTCCGGGGTCTGGCCGAGGACCGCCTCGATGGCGGTGCTGACATGGCGGACGATGGGGGCCTGCCGGTCGGTCATCACGGGTGGGACGCTGAACAGTTCCCGGAATTGATAGGCAAAACCCGGTCGCGTCACCTTGATCCCATCAAGCAGCCCGACGAGCTCGCCGCGGACGCTCTCGACCGACTCCTCGGGCAGGAAGCGCCGATCCAGGACCAGCCGACAACTGTCGGTCACGCAGGCGGACGGAAACCCGTCCCCGCCCCGTTCCTCTTCCCCGCCATGGATGGCATTGATGTTCAGGGTGGACTGCCGGGCTGCGGGCGGGATGATCGGGGCCTCGGTCTGCCTGGCGACCAACCGCGGTCGCAGATCCGTCTCCAGGGCGGCAAGCACCGCCCCCATATGCCCGATGGCACATTCGCCGAGGAACGGCATGCACCCATGGGCGATCCTGCCGACTGTCTCGATCTCGGCCCAGTAGACACCGCGATGGCCAAGGCAGATACGATCCTTGTGCAAAGGTTCGGGGATGATGACATGCTGGACCCGGTCCGGGTCAAAGTGCCCCTCGCTGGCCAACCAGGCCACCCCGGCATAGCCCCCTGTCTCTTCGTCGGCTGTTGCCGAGATCTCCAGGGTGCCGGCAAAGTCCGGAAAGCAGGCCGCGAATGCTTCTGCAGCCACGATCGAGGTGGCCAGACCTCCCTTCATGTCACAGGCACCGCGCCCATACAGCCGGTCCCCTTCCACGCAGCCACCAAAGGGATCCCGGGTCCAGTCATTGCCCGGTCGCACGACATCATAATGAGAGTTGAAATGCACACAGGGACCCGGCCGGCTGCCCGCAAGCCGGGCCAGAAGGTTCAACCGCGGCCGGGCCTCGCTGTCGGTCGGGGTCCCCTTGGCCCGCAGGATCTGGATCGAGAAACCACTCCCGGCCAACCGCCTGGCCACAAGATCACAGAAGGTCTGGTAACATGCACCCGGTGGATTCACGGTGGGGATCGCCACCAGCGACTGTGTCAACTCAACCAGATCATCCCGGCGGGACTCGATGGTTTCATAAAGCCGATCAAGTGACGACATCGGTGCGTCGATCCCTCCCCGAAATCGCTGCAGTCTGCATCCCGGTACACGAGATCATCGACAATTGGAATCAATTCCTGCAATCCCTGCCCGTATCGATTGATCGGGATCGATCGGGCACTGTGGGCCCGGATCGATGGCAGTTTCTCTTCCTCCTTGCTATGGGGCGGTGTGGACCCGGAGGGACGTACCATGCAGGCACAGGTGGCAGGAAGCCAGGGCACAAGCATCAGGAGCCGGCGGCAGCCCGGATGGCCGGATCATCATCGGCAGGTCGATGGGGTCGCTCGACCCTTGCAGCCTGACGCGCCGGAAGCCAGTGTCGGGCCCCGCCGACGGATGAGCGGGGTCCGTGATGGCAACCCGGGCGGCGCCGGGGCGCATCACTGCACCCCCGCGAAACCCTGGTCCTCCGGGGGTGACCGTGCGCTTCGACAGGCGGCGGCATGAGGATCGTCCTGGCTTCGATCAAGGCCCTGGTGCTGGTCCTGTGCACAGCAGCGGTTCACTACACACTGCCATCGAATGATCTGGTCCGGATTGTCGGGACGGAGGTGGTGCGGATGGATATCGGCGAGGGGGCCTTCTTCTGGTCAGCAGGGGATGCCGGCCTCACCAGCGATGGCAGTCGCGACATCCGGTTTCTCAATGCGGTAGACGTGCAGGACCGGCCCCGGGTGTACAGGAATGAGGATACGGCCTTCGGCTGGCCCCCGTATTTCAAGTTCAACAGCGGGAACCTGCAGGCCACGGTCCAGAACATGGTCGGTGAGTGGGCCGTTGTCCGGCATTACGGCTGGCGCAGCACCCTTTTGTCGATCTATCCCAATGCCCTCTCGATCCGGTTGGTCAGCACACCCGGTGACCAACCGACGAACTGGATCCGGATCGCAGGCTTCCTGGTCTTTGGCCTCGTGGTCCTCGGCGTCTGGCGCCTCGGTTACCTTCTCAGACTCTGGCTGTTCGAGAAGGTCCAGATCCTTCTGCACCGGATGGGGCTCAAGCGCTGAAGGTACCTCGTCAGAACGAAGGGGCGTCCGCGTAAAACGCCTCGATGGCCGTTGCCAGCGTGGCAATGGCATCATCATCGATGCCAAGATGCACCACGAAACGCAAGACCGGCCTCTTGGGGGCGATGGAGAGGCCTGCTGCCTCCAGGGCCTCACACAGGCGGCCGTGATCGTCCCGACCGACGCGCAGGAAGACCATGTTGGTGTGCTGGGTGACGACGACATCGTTGGTGGTCAGGGCAGCGGTGAGCCGGGATGCCAGATTCCGGGCCCGGCGGTGATCATCAAGGAGGCGTTCGACGTTGTGGTCAAGGGCGTGGAGTCCAGCTGCCGCGAGCACGCCGCTCTGGCGCATGCCCCCTCCGAGCATCTTGCGCAGGTGCCGAATCTTCGATTCGGCCATTGCCGAACAGCAGAGCAGGGTTCCGGCGGGGGCTCCCAATCCCTTGGAAAGGCAGACCGAGATCGTATCTGCGGGCTCGGCCAGGGCCGCGATATCGATGCCGAGTTCCTGGGCGGCATTGAAGAGACGGGCCCCGTCAAGATGGACGGCAAGCCCGTGGTCGCGGGCGGTCTGGGCGGCTGCCTGCATGCGTGCGAGCGGAACCGCCCGCCCCGCATGGGTGTTTTCCAGGCAGATCAGCATGATCCGTGGCGCATTGGCCGATGCTGTCTCGATCAGCAGCGTGATCTGTTCCGGGTCAAGCCCGCCATCTCCGGCAACGGGGATCGGGCGATAGGTCACGCCGCCCAAGGCCGAGGCACCGCCGCATTCAGTGGTGTAGACGTGATAATCCTGGCCCACGAGAACGGCCTCACCCCTTTGGCAATGGCCGAGAATGGCCGCCAGGTTGCTCTGGGTGCCGGTCGGGAAGAAGATCGCCCGCTCCTTGCCGAGTCTTTCGGCAAAGGCTTCTTCAAGGCGATTGACGGTCGCATCGTCCCGGTACCCATCATCGCCGAGACTCGCCGCCGCCATGGCATCCCGCATCCTGCGCCCGGGCAAGGTCACCGTATCGCTGCGAAAATCCCCCCATGTCGGCATGACCATGTCTCCATCGTTCGGATGCCATGCCTGCAAGCATTGCCGATGCTTCGGCATCGCTGCCCCGTTCCCCATATCAATCCGGGTCGATCTCTGGCAACCGGGCCCTGCGCCCGATCCTGCCGCAGATCGTTCCGGATCCGGTCATTCGGGCTTGATCGCCCGTGCCAGGGGACAGACATGCTGTCTGGACTTGACATCGGGACACCAGGCCAATTGGTGATGTCCGGCAGCCGTGTCAATGCATATTGATCCTGCTCGCCGCGGACTCCCGGTCGACCACCCGAGCCGCCACGTGGTGTCCCTGTCGGGATGCATCGAAACCATCCGGCAGGAGATTCCGGGGTCGCGGGCCCGGTTGGCTCAGAAGACAGGCGAAAATGCGGCATGGTCAGGATTGTGGCGCCCGGCGTCTGAATTGCAACTTGCAATGTGCCCCGTTCCTTTCTAATCAGGGGGACATCCAATCCGATTGATTGGCAGACTTCATTTGAACTGATGATGTCCATTGAACTGACGAGGTCCATTATGTGGAATTACAAATTGCTCCCGGTCGGGATTGCCGTGATCATGCTCGCGGGATGCAATACTCCCGAGGAGCAACAGGCCCTCAACACAGCGGCAGGTGCCCTGATCGGAGCCGGTTTGGGGATGGCCGTGTCAAACGATGATGACCGACTCAAGGGTGCCCTGGTCGGTGGCGGTGCGGGTGCCCTGCTGGGCAACGCCCTGTCATCCGGCAATTCTGTCGGTTCGCAGCAGGCCCCAGCGGTCCAGTCGACAGCCAGTCGCCCGAATGGCCAGTTGGGTGATGCCCGGACCCGGGCCATTCTCAGTGCCCACGAGAACGCCATGCGCATCGCTCTTGACAACAGCACGCATCAACGGTGGAGCAGCTATGGGGTCAATGGCACGATCTATGCGACAACCCAGTGGGAACAGGCTGGCCAGCTCTGTCGTGGGTTTGATTCGATCTGGACCGATGGCAATACCGGCGAGCGTGGCAACTTCAGTGGCTCGGCCTGCCGCCAGCCAAACGGCAGCTGGAACATTCTCTGATCTCAGAGTTTGAATCATCAGTCACTGAGTCATAACAGTCATGCCGTGACCCCCGCGCCGCCCGGCGCATCAGGAACCGGCAGCCAGCCAGCTGCGCCCAGGTTAGGAACCTCTCCACCGTCCACTGGCCGTCCTTGGCCAACCGCCGGTACTGCGCCAGCTAGGCGAACGTCCGCTCCACCATGAAGCGGCGATTGAGACCCATGCCACCCGTGATGGCCTCCGGGCGTGTATACGCTCTCGATCCGGGCACCTGAGCCCGCCCTCTTGCAACGCCGCCCGGCGTTGGGGTCCGGCAGAGCCCCTGTCGGCCCAGAGTGTCCGCACCGCAGGGGCCTTGGCTAGCCTGCCGAGGATCACCCCCATCCCGGTCCTGGATGGACGCAGGCTGGATGGCCATGACGATCAGGAGCCCTTCGCCATCCAACGTGAGAGGGGGAGACGGGACTGTCGATGGCAGCTGCGGTGGGCTTGGCCGCCCGGCCCGCAAGGGCGCAGGCCTTGCTGTGCCGGGCGGCCAGCCTCCTCTCCAGCACCCCATCATCGCGCCAAGCATAGACATCGTTCTGGACAAATGGAAGAGGCGGACAGCCCTCCGAGCCGTGCGCGCCACTGGCCTCCGGTCCCGAGGATGACCTGGCGGGCCTTGACGACCACCCGCATATCACGTGTGCGGGGGCGGCCCAGCCGGGACGGGGGTGGCAGCAGGGGTTCGATCACAGCCCACTCCGCGTCCGTCCCCTCGGTGTCCAATTGTTGTCTTTCACAATACAATGAGCGACAATTCTCACAGAATTTCGGCAGTCGTGGGACAAGATTTCCCACATTCCATCGGCAGGATGTCGCACCGCCACCTCTTCCTCAAGCTCAGCCAGTGCTGTTCAGACCAACCCAGCGGGAATTCCACGGAGACATGCATCCATGGTCCAAGAGGGGGCCATCCTTCACAACCAGCGACTCATCAGCAATTGATCATTCCAGTCCTTGCCCTCTTTGGGGCGCCAGCGTTGCAGGCCAGGGGTGCTGGCCATGAGCTGCCGGGCCGCGGACTCGCCGGCTGGACCGGTATCAAAACCACACAGAATTGCCGGAGCATCTGTTGTGTCTCTGATTGTCTCGTCAGGATGCGAGGAGGATTTCCCGGATTGATCCGACACCGAATTGCCGGGAATCCGGTATAATCTGAGACACCCTGGAGTGTCTTTCCAAGCAGACCATCCTTCCAGGCAGAATGCCTTCCCAGGCAGGGTCCCGAAGGAGACGGTCTTGCTGTCCTGAGACCGACTGCCTGTCCTGCCCTGAACAGATCACGGGAAGAGTGGGTGGCCTGCGTGGAACCACTCCGCCGGGCAGCGCGGCGGTTTGGACCAGCTCCTCGACACGACATACCGGACCGCCGAGACCTCTGTGAGTACGCAGACATGGCGTGATGCAAAACTGGCATGCTGTCCGAACCATCCCCGGAGTCATTCCAATGGCGCCTGCCGGTTGGCCCGGCATGGCACCTATACGCGCAAGACCCCAGCGGGATTCCGTATGGCCCGGTATTGCTTCCCCGACTCCCATCAGACATTCAGCCTGCTGCCCCAGTTCATGGCAGCAGAGATGCCGGGCACACTCCAGTCGATTGAGGACAGTGTGGTCGGATGGAGGCAGCAGGCCGTCTTGCCGCCGGTGCCGATCGGGCGCGCCCCGGCCATCACGGTGATGCGCGGGCGGCCCGCCACTGGATGGGTCGCCGTGCCGACTGTGTCCAATTGATTCTCGCAACCATCGTCAGCATGTTCTCTGATCTCTATGGCGGCATCCCGCTTTGGGTCGGTGCCTTCCGCGACCACTGCGGAAGCGCATGTGTTCTCGTCGACTTCCGACCGACCCTCTCCCGGCACCTCCAATCGGTGTTCATGCCGGTTGGATTCTATCGGATCCAGCCCCACGCCGGATGGTGCACCTTCAGCGGATTCGCACTCGAATACGGAAACCCAGCCCCCATGACTGACCGGATGACCTCCGACGAACAGCAGCGACAGGATGTTGCCTTGGTCCGCTATGGCCCCAAGACCCTATCCTCACAGAGGGGCCGACATCCTGCCACTGCCGCCTGGTGCCGAACGCGCTGCCCTGATCCGGGCCAAGGCAGAAGGTAGCTACACAATACCGGGCAGCACCCGGACCCGTGTTGCCGCAGGGACGCTGTGGGAGTGGATCCGGAACTATCAGCGGGACGGTTTCGATGGGCTGATGCCGAAGTAGCAATCAGATCGGGCTCAGCCGCGGCGCATGTCACCCGAGACAATCGAGACATTGCTGTCGATCAAGCGCGACATGCCCGAGTTGAGCGTCCGCCAGGTGATCGGGCAGGCCCGCAGATCGGGAGATATTCCCGAGGAGATGCCATTGCCATCCTCGACCATCCATCGCCTGTTTGCCCCCAGATGTGTGATCCAATGGGGGGGGGGCTGATGGTGCAGCAGTCTCAAATCTCCATCACCGCCGACAACGGCAAGGCGTTTGCCCACCATGGGCAGGTTGCCAAGACCCTCGATGCCGGCGTCTTCTTGGCCCAGCCAGACCACTTCTGGCCCTTGATCACCGGCACTGACATCCTGACCATCACCGACGCCGAGGTGATGGCCGTCCAGGACACCCTCAATGACCGCCCCCGCAAGGTGCTCGGCTACCGGACACCGGCCGAGGCCTTGGCCCGGGTCCAGGGGCCGTAGCGTCTCGCACAGGCCATCCAGCGGCCACCCCGGATCGCGGGGGCCTTGCCGGCCCCTGCGGGCTTCGCTATGCTCGCGATTGATGAGATTGGGCTGCCTGCGGGCCGAAAACCGGCACGGGCGGGCAGAAGACGGGGTCACCGGGTGTCAACCCTCGCTCGGGCTCCACCGTCCCTCCGGTTGACACCCGGTCGTTGCACTTCAGACTGGCAGTGGGGTTTCAAGAAACGTATAGCCGAATTGGAAAAACAGGCGCGGATCAGCAGGGAATGATTTTGTGGTTTCCTGTAAAAGCACAAATGCGCAAAACAACATTTAAGGGTGATAGTTTGCGCGGCGGTGCCTCGCTGGACCCGTCATGCCTCTCTGCCCCGAAAGAATACCCCATGAACCGCGCTGATGTGATCGGTCTGATGATCAGGGCCATGGCCGACGATTGGGTCAGGCCCACACGGAAGCCCAATCTGTGGGTGAGATGTTGGCCGACAGGAACGGGGTGACACATCATTGATGGGTTCGAGAGTCCCGCAAACTGTGGGCAATTGCGTTTTGAGTGAGATCCCCTCCTTCGACTGTCTTGCAGAAAACACCTATCTGTACATTCTGCACAGACTTCACCACGACAATTGCCGACCCATCAAATCGTCCACCGCATCGCACAGGTAGTCTAGAGCCGTATCTTCTCCACGTTCATCAAGGAGAGAAAACAAAAGTGGAAGTCCGGCATGTGCATATTCATTTGCTATTCGCATCATCTCGCCCGGTGCATCGACGATATCAGCGCTTCCGGTGGTCGCGATGGCAAGGAGAATGAGGGCGGTCGGACGCCATTCATCCGAGCCAATAACAACGCCTTCCGCCGCCTTATAGGTCTTGCCGGAAGGAGCGGTTGGCTTCACACCTTTTTTAACCGCAAGCATGATTGCAAAGAACCAAAGGTCGATGTTACGGCGAAACGGCTGGTGAATAGGTAAGGCTCTCTTCCCTTCGCGAAGTTGAACGAAATCATCCATGCGCTCACGAAAACCCTCGTCAATTGCAATGTCTTGGCCAGCAAAGGGATTATCCATCAAACAGACTCCACCGAAGCTTGCGAAGCGGATTGATAGCGATCGCAAATTTTACAAATGGTTCGGTGATCACAGGAGCACTGCAAGACCCGGGCTTCTCGTGTCCCAGGATCGTTTTTCAGGATCTTTGGGTAGTGTGCCGGGTTTGTGAGCGTTGCCGCCATCACGGCGCGATCATCAAGAATCTCTTCGCAGCCCCGAATTTCATCATGGGTGAGGAAAAGGATGAGCTGGCTGCTGTTATCAGACGCACTCCGAACGACTTCCGTTTTGACGAATCCGGACATCATCCCGAGAGGTGTGTCGATCACATTTGGAGCCTCGACACCGCTGATTGTTGTCAAAGCGAGCACAAATGAGATCGTCAGGGCACGTCTTGAGGCCCCATTGAGATCTATTGATGGATCCATCACCAGGTCGTTTCGCCCATACACAATGATATGAAAATCCGGAGTGATTTCAGCGCGTGTGATCAAAGCACTTTCCTCATCCGCACCGATCATCGAAAGGAAATGGTCGTTCATCCGAGCAGAGACAGCCTGCACCTCTACCGTCTTCATCCGGTTCAGGGCATTGTCAACAACACCTCTAATATCTGTGGCTATTGAGAGCTCTCGGGCAATCTTTTTTCCCTTCGACACCCGTGTCGAGATAGTACGAAAATCCCGCTCAAGATCATTTTTCTTTTCGCGGAAAAATTTTATATCCTGCTCAACTTCGGTTCTTTTGGAAATCTCGTTGTGCAGGTCCTTTTCGTAGGTCTGCCTGAACTCACGTAGCCGTTGGACGTTGGTATCAGGAATCTTATCGAGTTTCGCCTCAATCTCCGCTTCTTTCTCACCGATGTCTTTGCAGACAGATGCGATGCGTTGTCGCTCTACGAATGCTTGTGAATACTGCTCACTCCAGCTCTCAGGAATTCCTGAAAATAGCGGCCGGGCTTTATAGTAAAGATCAGACACTTTCCCACGGATGTTGTCTGCATCCAAACTATCCTTGATCAGTTGTTCAATGTGTTGGCGGCGTCTTTTTCCATCTAGCGTCGCCTGATTCAAAGACTCGCCGCAGATGCAATCCGAATGCTCTAGTCGGTCCTCAAGGATCGGAATGGTTCTGTTCGGAATCTTGCCTTTCTGGCGAAGATCATCAAGGATCTTTCCCGCTTTCTGAAATGGCGTTGCCATCAAATGGCACCCAAGAATTTCTGAACTGAGAAGATCAGCTTGTCGTTTTTCGGTTAACTTTCTTTGGTCCTCGAGTCTCTCTCGCTGACGGCGCGTGTTCATAAGCTCTTTCGAAAGCTCATCACGGTTGCCGGCACTTAGCGCATCCTCGAGTTTTCGATCGACCTTAGTCTTATTGTCCGACAGATTGGCGATCTTGTCTTTGGCATCTTCAAGCTGCTGTTCCAGAACCGGGAGTTTCGTCTCTATCTCCTCTATCTCTTCTTCCAAGCTCCGCGTTTCAGCGGTGCCAGCCTCTTTGCCGTACCGGTTCCGCAATTGACGCTCAACGGTCTTTACATGATTGATCGTCTCATCAAGCAGCTCGAGCCCCATCATGCGCTCAATCGCCTTGCGGACTTTGTTTTGCTGCGCGGATTTGGTACCTTCGATAAAGCTCAGGGCACGGTCGCCATCCGTGAAGAACACCTCTTGAAGCTCCACAGGAAAATGTTGCTGGATATGATTTTCCGGACTCGACAGAGGATCCGTTCCGGTGGCAGAGACATCATAGAGTTCCACGCGGGATCTCGCTCGGTCGGAACCAGACCGGGTCTCTGCCCGCCTTACCACACGGTATCGCTTGGACCCCGTTTTCCCATCAACTTCGTATTCAATCTCGACCCGCGTGGTCGACGGCTCATGCGGAGCGAGGTCCATCCGCCTCAGTGAGTATCCTTCCGGTAAAACCTTGTCCCCAAGCAGCCCCCATTGAAGGGCGGTCAACATTGTAGTTTTTCCACTTTCATTTGCCGCACGAATAACAGTGATGTTCCGCTTGGAATCCGTAGAGAAGTCGAGATCAATGCCTGACAGCAGTCTGAAGCCATCAAAACGTGCCTTGAGCAGCTTCATTCCAATTTTTCCCCTATCTCAACTAATTTCCCAACTTGCCCGATTATATCGGCAATATCGACTACGATGTTGCTCCTTTGAAATCTATGGGCGCGCTCCCTTTGAACAATCTCGGCCAAGGCCTCCGTCAATTCATTGCGATATCCCTCGCAACGCTCTTCAACTTTAGAAGCCTCATCAAGGAGGACGTGCACAATTCTTTCATCCTTATAAGCCATTCAACCTCCAATAAGTTCCCGCATTTTCTCAACAGCCTCAAACGAACCGCCGGTCTTTGCACCATTTTGACTTAATCTCGCGAACTCCCAGACCCGGTCTAATTCTGAATTCACAATCTTCCTTGCGCCGTCATCAGACTCACCGCCTGCTGTAACTCCCGGAGGTAAAGCGACAAAGTCGTGGATGATTGCAAAATCTTTTCCGATTTCCTTACACGTTCTCAATAATCTTCCCCGCCGCTGAACCCATTGCCGGCGGACAGTCGTGCTCGCCAGGATATAGGCCCGCATGATTTGCGGGACATTTACCCCCTCATCCAAGACGCGTTTCGCCGTCAGAACCTGGAGGCTACCCGACTGGAAGCGATCGAGTATAGACTTTGACTTCTTCGGGCTAGACGTTTCTTCAGCAGTCAGTTGACGAAAGAAGACGCCGTAGGAATTCAACAGATCGTTTACCCGTTGAAGCTGCTCTGGATTCTTGTCGGTCGCATATATCAGTGTGTATTTGAGGTTCCTGGCCCCGACCTGTTGAAGCAGGTCATCAAGTGCAGCGATTTTTGCGTGCGCAGATTCGAGTATCTTTCGCCGCTTAAGCAAGAGAGAGTCAAGATACTCATCTTTTTCTCCAGCCTCGATTTTCCAAGCCAGCCTACTTATTTTCTCACTTAATTCACGCCACTTTGCCATCTCTTCGGCATTCAGCTCCACAAATGTGACGTGGTATTCGTAAGGGGTAAGACATGTTCCAATCGCCTTTTCAAGCGTGTAGCTGAAACATGGTTCGCCAAAATAGGCAAAGAGCATATCCGTACCCTCGTCATCATACTGACGAACAGGTGTCGCCGAAAGCCCTAAACGATAATCAAAAAAATCAGGCGGTCTGGAGATAAAATTCGCGGCACCCAAGTTGTGGCACTCATCAGCAATCAGCAGTTTCTTGCCTTGGAATTTCTGAAGTTCGTTCTGAAATTCAGAGGTACAAAGCGTATCATTTGATACGACGACCGCCTCGCTGGCCGATACACCTTTGCGCAGTCGCCGCCGCGCAGCGGCAAGCTCACGCGCGCGGCCGGCTTTACCCAATGCCGCGGTCATATTAATGGGACGCAACCCAAAGAGGCGGATTTCATTACACCACTGTGCGACGAGGACATTATAGGGTGCCGCAACCACGATAAGCAGCGGCCCAATTTTTTCATGGAGAAGTTGAGCCGCCGCAAGAGCTGTCAGGGTTTTTCCCGAGCCAGTACACATCTCAAGAATTCCGCGGTGTTTCTGTGCGTTCCATGCGTCGATGGCGTGTCCCTGGTGGGCGTAGTCCCCGTTTCGAAACTCTAGCCAATTTGGGAGGGTGAAACCTTTTTGACCTTCTTCTGCAAGAGGCCTGTCAACCTCGACAGGATCTTCAGATAGCCCGTGGGCGCGCCGCCACAGACGTCGAAAATCATCCTCGGTCGGTTGTCTATCGTCTTTGAACTCACAAATCAGGCGGGCCGAGATTGCAGCGGAAAGTTCCAAGGTAACGCAGTCTTCGTCTCCACCAATCCAAAGCGATTCAAAATCTGCAGAGAGTGCGCCGAATGTTTCTTGAGTCTCAAGGCTCACCCAACTTCTCGCCAGACTGAGTTGTTCACGGTTTCTGCGAAGACCTTGACCGGTCATATTGGCAGAGCCATGCAAGGCGACACAGGTGTTTGCATTGCGGAATAGCCAGACTTTGGAGTGGAAAAGAGCATCCTTCATCAAGGCAATGCGCACACGGAGCCGGCCAGCTGATATTAACCATGCCAGGCAACGAAGAGTATGGTTGGCCAAATCATCCGCATCAGGAATGAGTGCCGCTACAGCGTCTTCGGCCAGAATATCCGCATGCAGAAGACCCTCTCTCATGGCTTTTTGATCTCCATCAGAAATAAAGGGGCTGATGATCAGACGCAGCGTTTCTTTGGAATGGCTGAGAAACGCTGCCAATCCGGGGGCAATTTCGGCGAAAGATTCACTTGAGAAGAAGCCCATCATTACGGAAACGCTTTCTGACGAACTCATGGCAGGAGAAATCACAGCATTCGCCACATCATCACGCGGCAGGATATATATTGGCTTGCAGTTCGAAAGAGCCTGCATCAGCAGGTCGTTGCTTTTATCCGGTTCTATGACTTTGAGTCCCAATCTTCCCTCACCAAATAGGCGGTTCACACTCTTCTTTAACCCTCACCGCCCCTTTGGCAACCGAAAGTGCGCCCACCCTGCTGACAGTCATTGCCGTTGCGGGGGTGTTGACTGCACGCGCGGAGAACACAGCTTGAATGAGTTTATCCGTTGGTATCATAAACCAGTTATAAGTTCATCCCAGTCTTGATATAGAAATTTTATTGAACCGGATCATAAACTGGCTATAGGCTCTCAAGTTGAACCCTCGAACGAATCCATACGCGCCCGGAGCGGGGACACCACCTCCTGAACTCGCGGGCCGCGACTCGATACTGGACGAAGCGCGGATTGCTCTTCATCGCAACCGGCGGGGGAAAGCCGCAAGAAGTTTCATTTTTGTGGGTCTGCGCGGAGTCGGAAAGACCGTTCTGCTCAATGAAGTTCAAGCCATAGCAGATGAAGACGGTGCCCTGACTGATTTTCTGGAGACCACATCCAGCGAACCGTTCTCGGTCAGCATCGTAGACACCCTGCGCATGGTCTTGTTGAAACTCGACCAAGCCAAAGGTGTCAGCGAAAAGGTGAAGAAGGGGCTGCGTGTTCTCAAGAGTTATGTCGGTGCGATCAAGGTCAAGTACGATCATATCGAGTTCTCCGTCGATATTGATGCTGAGACTGGAACGGCGGATAGTGGAACGCTGTCCCGTGATCTCGCCGATCTGTTCATCGCCGCGGGAGAAGCAGCGCAAGCCCACAGAACCGCAATTGTTATTCTGGTTGATGAATTTCAGAATCTGTCCCGCGAAGACTTCGAGGCCTTGATCATGGCGATCCACCGCACCGATCAGAAACTTCTGCCGCTGATGGTCGTGGGAGCGGGTTTACCCTTCCTCATCAAGCTGACTGGCGATGCCAAATCGTATTCCGAACGTTTGTTCGATTACCCCGAGATCGGTTCCTTGAATGCAAAGGAAGCGCGTCGTGCGCTGGTCGCACCGGCTCAGGAGGGCGGTGTCGATTTTGAAGACAGGGCTGTTCAAAATATCATCGAACGCACCGCGGGCTATCCGTATTTTCTGCAAGAGTGGGGGTACCAAGCCTGGAACTGCGCTGAAACCTCACCCATTAAATTCGGTGACGTCGAAAAAGCTGAGCAACGGGCCAGAGAACGCCTTGACAAAAACTTCTTTCGATCCCGTTACGAACGTCTTTCGGACCCCCAGAAAACCTATCTCCGCGCGATGGCTCAACTTGGCCCGGGTCACTATCGGACCAAGGATATTGCCGATGCCTTGGGGAAGACATCGTCTCAACTCGGCCCGATCCGGGACGCTCTCATCACGAACGGGATGATTTACAGCCCACAATACGGATATGCTGCCTTTACGGTGCCGCTATTTGACGAATTCATGCGCCGGGTTGAACCATGACGCCAATGTATTTTGATCACGCTGCCTCAACACCCGTTGCTCCTGAAGTCGCCAATGCAATGGAGCCGGGGCTTCATGGCCAGTTCGGGAATCCTCACTCAGACCATTTGACGGGCATTGCGGTCGCCAACGCGATTGATCAGGCACGAGAGCAGATTTCATCGCTTTTCGCCTGTGCCCCGGATGAGATCATCTTCACCTCAGGGGCAACAGAAGCAAACAATCTTGCCCTTAAGGGTGTTCTCATGTCCCACAAGATTGTCGGTCGACACCTGATTGTCAGCGCAATTGAGCACAAAAGCGTGCTAGAGACGGCCAAGCATCTGAAGCAAGTTGGTTATGACCTTACGGTTATCCCGCCGATGCCTGACGGACAAGTGTCGGTTTCCAATGTGGCGAACGCCATACGCGACGACACGGCTCTTGTGTCCGTGATGACGGTCAATAACGAAACAGGGGCCATCCAACCTTTTCATGAAATCTCAAGCTTCTGTGAGGATCATGGCGTGTTGTTTCACACGGATGCTGCACAGGGAGTGGGGAGGCTCACCATCGATTTCTCTGATCTGCCCAACACGCTTCTCAGTCTCTCCGGCCACAAGCTCTACGCGCCACAAGGTATTGGGGCCCTGATCGCTCCCCGCGATGTCCAGCGTCTGATGACACCGCTCTTCCACGGCGGGGGACAGCAAGGCGGGATGCGGAGTGGAACGGTACCAGCCACGCTATGCGTTGGTCTCGGCGCCGCGGCAGCACTCGCCAATCAAAGACGATTCGACGACGCAAACCACCTTCAGGAACTCAGAGATATCTTTTTTCAACAGCTGCATGAAAATGAATGTGAGGTTGAATTGAATGCAGGCACCAACACAGTGCCGGGTATTTTGAATCTCAGATTCCCAGGGGTCAATGCTGCCGATCTAATTCTAACTGTTCAGAACAAACTCTCGATATCAATGGGTTCGGCGTGTAATGCTGGTTCGATCGAACCATCTTACGTACTCCGCGCCATGGGCTTGCCTGCACCCGAAGCTGACGAAAGCATTCGAATCAGCTTCGGAAGAACAACCACCGAAGACCAAATCCATCAAGGAGTTGCGGTGCTTGTTGCCGCCATCGCGAAAATCCGCTTGCGTGACCAAAACCTCACAACCATTTCTGACACCGGTTCGATGCTGCCACTTCGAACCGGAAGAAACCTCCAGTAGGATTGAAATATGCTTCGAGGACCATTGAGCAACCCTGCTGTCAAAACGCGCTTCGCGGGCCATGAGACCTTCCCCCTGCGCCGCCTGTGGCTTCGGAAAGCTTATAAAGCCGTGCATGAAGATTCAAAGACAAGCAATAACAATACGTTCGATAAGGATTATGGAATTATTCGGTTCGGCGTGGGTAAAAATATGGTTGCCGCCATCCGGCATTGGGCGCAGGTGTTCCGGGTTATCGAAAAGAATGATGAAACCGGCGGTTACCGGGTGACTGATTTGGGGCATCGCATTTTTGACGATGAAACCGGCCTTGATCCTTATATGGAAAGCATTTCCACGGTGTGGTTACTGCATTGGTTCGTGGCGAGCGACGCCGCGCGCGCGACCACATGGTTTTACGCTTTCAATCACCTGAATGCTCAAAGCTTTGATCGGGAGAGTCTGACAACATCTCTCGAATTGCTCCGCAAGCGTCTGGAGCGATCTCGCCCGTCTACGGCGACATTGAAACGAGACGTGGAGTGTTTTGTCCGATCTTATGTCGCAAAGGTTGGAGCCACTGCGGTCGATGACCAGATTGAGACGGTGCTTGGAGAGCTAGGCGTGATCAAGCAAATATCGTCGCGCGCGTTCGAGTTTCGCCGCGGGGCCAAACCCACTTTGCATGATGGCATCTTCCTTTTTGCCCTTGAGGAGTTTTGGCAAAAATGGGCACCAGAGCAGTCAACTATGTCAGTTGAGGCCATTGTCTACGAACCGGGCTCTCCAGGTAGGGTTTTCAAACTTAGTGAACATGCAGTGGTCGACCGCCTTGTTGCAATCGATGCTGCTTCGCACGGGACTTATGCATGGTCGGATACGGCAGGTGTGCGCAATGTCGCACGACGAAAGAAGAGGATAAATCCCCATTCCTTTCTCGCGCTCGCCTATGAGGCTCCAGCATCGCGGGATGCAGTATGACCAATTCATCCTTTCTCAATGAAGTGGTGTCTGTCGAGCGACGCTTTCAACGATCCATCCGGCTCGATACAGATATTGGCCAATCGGACGCGCTCTTAGGCTATGTTGCTCATGAAACATCAAAGATAACGCTTGCGACAACCCTGAAACTCCTCGCCGCCCGTCAAGGCGCATTCACATGGACAGGGCCCTATGGCGGCGGAAAATCCAGTCTCGCGCTGATGTTTGCCTCGTGTCTTCATTCCGACAAAGACGTTCGGAAACGCGCGCGCAAGGCGCTCGAAGAGGTCGATGGCACAGCGTCCTTTTTCAAGAATTCGTCTGACGAGTGGCTGACCGTGGCGATGACCGGTCGACGCGGTGATCCCGTCGCTGATCTGCGAGACCGATTGTCTCGTGCTGTGGCCGAAACGCCTGGTCGAGCTCGTACGAAGCGCTCACGGATCAAAGATATATCCGGCCGCGATGTGATTGAGCGCCTCACCAGAGAGGCTGATGTGCGCATTGATGGTGGCGTTCTTGTGATCATCGACGAGATGGGTAAATACTTGGAAGGGGCCGCAGACAGGGCCGTTGATATTCATTTTTTTCAAGATCTTGCAGAAGCGGCCAACCGCAGCGACGGACGGCTGATCGTGATCGGAATTCTTCACCAATCATTTGAGCGATACGCGGAACGACTCGGGGCGCGTGTCCAGAATGAGTGGGCAAAAATCCAGGGGCGCTATGCCGACATCCCGGTCATAACAGCCATTGATGAGGTCATTGATCTCCTTGGCAAGGCAATCTCCTGTAGTGTTGATCACAAAAGCAGTCTTAAAACAGCCAAAACCGTGGCTCAGGTCATATCCGTGCGGAGACCTGGGGCACCCGGGGATTTGCCGCAGCGCCTTGATCGTTGCTGGCCCCTTCATCCCGTAGTGGCCGCACTTCTCGGGCCGATCACACGCCGACGGTTTGGACAAAACGAGCGGAGTCTTTTCGGATTTCTTGCCTCGGCTGAACCCGGAGGGTTTACCGAGCATCTTCAAAATACTGTTCTGAATGACATGCGCGTGTATGAACCCACAGACCTCTGGGACTACCTTCACTTGAATCTGGAGCCCGCCATCTTGGCGTCAAGCGACGGACATAGATGGGCGCAGGCGACCGAAGTCATCGAACGCGCCCGCCGAAGCGGCCAAGCCCTTCACGAACAAGCGGCAAAGACCGTCGCGCTCATTGATCTCTTTCATAATGGTTCGGGCGTCGCGGCAGAGATGTCTGTTATTGCTACTTGCCTAGCCAATGCAAACAAAAGTGAAGTGCACAAAGCACTCAGATATTTGACCGAAAGCTCTTGTTTGGTATTTCGGCGGCATCTCAATGCCTATGCCATCTTTGCAGGTAGTGACTTCGATATCGACAAAGAAGTTACCGCCCGCCTCGACAGCACGGAATCCCTCAACATTACAAGTTTAAGTCGCCTCGCAGATTTGCGGCCAATTCTTGCCAAGAAACACTATATCGAGACGGGTACTCCACGCTGGTATGATGCGGAATTGGCAGAGTTGACACATGATGGCCTTCCTGCCCAGGGATTGATGTCAAGCTGGGGATCAGCCGGAAAATTTATTTTGGTCCTGCCGTCACTGGACGTGACGTCCGATGAGGCGAAGGCACAGTTAACCCGGTTCAGCAGCACAAAAAAAGGTCAGCTGCCCATAGTCGCTGGTCTGTCCAATAACTTTGAGACGATCCGGGCGCTCGGGCACGAACTGGCGGCGACGGCTGACGTTGCGCGCAACAGTCCGGAGTTGGAAGGCGACGCGACCGCTCGCCGTGAAATGCAGGGTCGATTGAGTGCTTTGCAGGCCAACCTGGAAGAAGAGCTGCGGATCGCCTTTGCAAGTGCCGAGTGGTTCTTGGACGGTCAAGTCCTGCCATCTGCCAAGGATATGTCTGGGCTTTCGCGGCTGGCAAGTGATCTGGCTGATTCGACATTTGACCAGGCCCCGCCGATAAGATCGGAACTCATCAATCGCCAACGGCCATCCAGTAATACCAACGCCGCTCTTCGGGCGCTCCTTCATGCGATTGTAAACGCAGATGGCGAACCTCGTTTTGGATTGGTGGGATACCCCGCAGAGTCCGGATTGGCATCGACCGTTTTGGAGGCATCGGACCTCTACCAGCAGATCGACGGACAATGGCGGTTCGTTGTTCCCACGAAAAGAGACAAAGCACCTCTCTCGACTTTTGCACCGCTCTGGCAGGCGGCGGATCGACTCCTCGAACAGGATTCACAAGTGACGTTTCAGGGTCTCTATGATGTTTGGGAGCACCCGCCCCTCGGAATCCGCCGCGGCGTTATGCCACTTCTTGCTATCTCTTATCTGCAATCAAGACGAGAACGAACGGCAATTTATGTGGCAGGTGTATTTCAGCCCAATGTGACCGATCTCGTCATGGACATCCTGCTTCAGAATCCTCAGCGCGTGTCGATGCGCAATGTACGTCAGGACAAGACCCGTGGAAAATCTTTGGAGATCTTGGCGGCCCGTGCAGAAGGCTTGGTCGGTTGGAAGCCGCCAGCTGAGCCACTGCCGGTTGCGCAGGCACTCGTAGAGTTCGTGTTCACCCTGCCAAACTGGTCTAGGAAGGCCCAAGCAGCGATATCAAAACAAGCTTTGGACGTTCGCCGTATCCTGCTTGATGCCGACGATCCCTACCAACTGTTTTTTGTTGATCTGCCAAAAGCTGTCGGCACGACCGTAGCGCGGGCACCCCTGAAAATCGCAGATGCCCTCGACGAATTGAAAAACGCTTATCCGAAGATGATCAGCGATCTCATGACGATAATGCTGGCGAGTCTTAAACATACCGATAACGATTTGGCCCCGCTGTGCAAACGTGCGGCCACCATCAAAGGCATGGCCGGTGACGATCTCAAACTGAACGGGTTTATCACCCGGCTCGCCGAGTTTGATGGGTCTACCGAGAAGATGGCTGATATCTGCAGTCTAGTGACTGGTATGCCGGTCTCGAGCTGGCACGATCTTGAACCGAGCCGGGCAGGGATGCAGCTGTCGGACTATGCCTATCGTTTCCGCCGGGTGGAACTTTTTGGAAACGGTCTCGAAGAGCCGACGCAAACAGCTGTAATGGTTATGGCAGGCGTCGGAGAAACCGAACGCAGCGTCACTCGCCGCGCGCAGGTGTCACTTGATGCAAAAGCCGTCCTGGAACCCGTGATCGAGCAAGTCGGCCAAGTCCTCGATGCGGCAAAGCTTGATCAGGATCTCTTGCTGGCGGTTCTGGCAGAGGTTGCGCAACGCAAGCTTGAAAGCGACGGCGAGAGCGATATCAGCTTGCCGTTGATCTCTGAGGAAAGAACAGAACAATGACCAAAGAAATTCATGTTCTCGGCCTTTCAGGGGGCCGTGACAGTGCGGCGCTTGCCGTCTGGATGCAAGAAAACAGACCCAATCTCGATATCCGATACTTCTTTACCGATACGGGCAAAGAGCTGGACGAGGTCTACGACTATCTCGGCCGCCTCGAAGGCTTCCTGGGTCAGCCAATTACCTATCTCAATCCGGGGCGGGATTTTGATTTCTGGCTAAAAGAGTACGGCCACTTCCTGCCCTCTCCCCGTACGCGATGGTGCACCCGTAAACTCAAGATCCATCCGTTTGAGCAGTGGTTGCGTCCGGAGCTCGAAGCTGGAACGCGTGTCCATAGCTATGTTGCAATCCGCGCGGACGAACCGGAACGATCCGGGATGATCGCAACCCATCCCAACATGTCGATTCGTTTCCCGCTGCGGGAAGCCGGACTCAACAAAGCAGCGGTCATTGGACTTCTGGAAAGCTCAGGAATTGGCTTGCCGGCCTACTACCGATGGCGTTCGCGGAGCGGATGCACCTTCTGTTTCTATCAACAGAAAATCGAGTGGGTACGGCTAATGCGGGAGCATCCAGAGGCTTTTGAAGAAGCCAAAAACTACGAGAAGACTGCGCTTGAACACGGTTCGCCCTTTACATGGAGCGAGCGCGAGTCGCTTGAGGAACTCGCCAGACCTGAGCGCGTGGCTCAAATTGAGAAGGATTACGAGGCGCGGGTTGAACGACTAAAGGCGCGCAGGCCCGTCAATGCGTTGCGTGCTCGCCTCACCGATATAGATATCGATGAGGCGTATGGTGTGGACGAGGCAGACGGATCCTGCCTTGTCTGTCACAAGTAGGAGAGTACCGCAAACTGCACGGCATCCGACATGCGAGACTCTTGGCACCATCACAGATCAAACGCAATTTCCCCACAGTTTGCGGTACCCTCCTATATCGAATGAGTAAAGAGATTCATGGTTCCAGAAGCGCACACCGAAGAGCCAAAACGCTATACACAATCAAAAGCCCTGCGTGATATCGTCACCTGGTCTGCCAGTCGACCTGATTGGCAAAGAGATGCTTTGCGGCAGCTTGTTGGTGGTGCCAAAGCTGAGGAAATTGATCTTGATCGGCTCGAAGCACTCTGTGTTGGAGAACGCGATGATGTAGAATTCCTGAGGGAAATTGATGACACTTCGCAGGGGACAGGTGGTGAAGCGGTGACCATCTCCAGATTACACTCTGTTCAGGGGGTAAACGCGTTGGCAACAGGCCAACAAATGGAATTTTCAGATAAAGGCATCACAATCGTCTACGGCGATAATGGCTCAGGGAAGTCTGGGTATTGCCGAGTGCTGAAACACGCTTGCCGCACACGCGATAACAAGTTCGAGATCCACCCCGACATCAACGACACGGATGAAACTCCCCAATCGAGCGGCATCGACTATCGCATTGGCACCACGCCGCAGACTGCCATCTGGTCGCCCTGTGCGGATCCAGTTCTTCCGCTCGCTCAGGTCAGTATCTTCGACTCCCGCAGTGCAAATACGTATGTCCAGGCAGAGAACAATGTTGCTTACACACCATTCCCAATGCGCATCTTGGAGCAATTGGGAGATTTATGTGATGCGCTGAAAGCGAGACTTGAAGAGCGCATTCGGCAAATTGAGGATAAGACTCCCCTGGCGATTCCCAACCATCAACTGACCGATGGAACCGCTGCCGGAAAATATCTGGACGGGTTGACATCTAAATCAGATCTGAATGTGCTTGCTTTGCTGTGTGAGATGAAAGATGAGGAACAGCGGAAGCTGGAAACTCTACGCACTGATCTGGCTCAGGATCCTCAGAAGGTCATCCGTTCGCTCAAAGCACAAAAACAACGGGTTGATACGATCTCCGGGCAGGTGCAATCCCTAATGATGAACCTGTCTGAAGAAAGCATTGTGGATCTGAAAAAACTTGTTGAGACACACAGCCATGCAAAGAACGCGGCGGACTTGGCCTCCAGAGAGCTTTTTGAGGCATCTCCTCTGCCAAAAATCGGGTCTGACACTTGGCGGGCACTTTGGGAAGCTGCAAGAGAGTTTTCTGATGGAGCTGCATATCCCTCAAAGAAATTCCCAGAGTTTCGGACTGATGAGGATCTTTGCGTTTTGTGTCAGCAGCCCCTTGGTGAGGATGCTACACAACGTTTTGAGACCTTCGAACAGTTCATAAAGAGTGAGACCAAGGCAAAAGAGCAAAGGGCGCTTACCGCACTGGACGATCGAAAAAAGGAACTGGGAGCGACAATTGTGTCTCCAGACTCATTGGCTGCGGCCCAATCCTTACTGAATGACGAGTTATCCCGGCCCGAGATCGCAGAAATACTCAATGATTGGGTGACTGCTGCAAACGCCAAGCTCTTGGCATTGCTAGAGCACAAAAACACACAATCAGTTAACGCAGAATCTCCGAAGGACCTGCTGGACACGCTCTCTCAGGAGTTTGGTGATCGAATTGTGCGCGCTGAATCTGTGCTAGACCCCGAAAGTCGCGCCAAATTGGAGGGTGAAAAACAGGAACTGGAAGACCGCGTCTTGCTTGCCAGTATCAGAGAGGACATTCAAGCTCAGATTGAACGCCTTAAAGACATCGCCCGGCTCCAATCCGAGTTGAAGACAACAGCACGCAATTCGATTACCAACAAGAACAAAGAACTTTCTGAACTGCTGGTTACAGGCGCACTACGCGACAGATTTGCTCGTGAAATTGCAAAGCTCAATCTGCAGACCAACCCGATGGAGTTGAACAAGGCCCGTGATCGCAAGGCACAGTCATTCTTCAAGGTTGAGTTTGTCGGATATTCCGATCAACCACTTGGCGAAATCCTGAGCGAGGGCGAACACCGATGCGTAGCGCTGGCGGCTTTTCTCGCCGAGCTTGTTACATCGAAGGATTATTCTGGGATTGTCTTTGATGATCCAATGTCCTCTCTGGATCACATTTACAGGGAACGGGTCGCGAAACGGCTGGCCGAAGAAGCTCAGTATCGTCAAGTGGTGATTTTTACGCATGATCTGGGGTTTCTGTTCGAGGTAATCCGCGAATGCGAAGCCATCAATGTACCGCTTCACTTCCAGCACGTAAAACGCCGTGGCACAACACCGGGCCACATCATCGCTGATCTCCCCCTTAAGGCCAAAAACGCGGCGACCATGGTTGTTAGTCTGCGCACCGAGTTGAAAGACCTCAAAGGTCAGATAGACACGGTCAACGAGGGTAGACGCGAGATACTGGTCAAAGGCGTGATTGAGAAACTTCGTGAAGCTTGGGATCAAGTAATTGCAGATTTCATCGCGCCGGTTCTTGGTCGATTTGATAACCAGATCAAAGGCAATAGCCTTTACAAACTTCTTATGCTGACACAAGCCGATGTCGATATCATTACTGCCGCCCGCGGGCGACTATCTGAGAACTTACACAATGCCGCCAGTGCTCTAAATCCGGCTGAAGTATCCCATGAAGAACTTGTCACAGAGGTAAAGGCTATTCATAATTTTATCAAAAAAATGAAATTGAGATCTAAAACAGGCACACAAGAAAATAGGAGAGTATCACAAAGCGTGGAGCAATTATCATGACCCGTCAGTCTCTGCCCATCGGCATCCAGGACTTCGCGACCATCCGGAGCGAGGGATTCTACTACGTCGACAAGACCCCACTCATCCGGCAACTAGTGTCCGCGGGCCGCCATTACTTCCTCTCCCGCCCGCGGCGGTTCGGCAAGAGTCTACTGGTGGATACGCTCAAGGCGCTGTTCACGGGGCAGGAGGACTTGTTCCGGGGGCTGGACATCCATGATCACTGGGACTGGTCGGTCACCCACCCCGTGTTGCGATTGAGCTTTGATGGGACGTTTGACAGGCCCGCGGATATTGAACGCAACCTCGCCAATCAACTCGGCCTGATCGAACATGCGGCCGGATTGGATCCGCCCAACCCTGCAGAAGCCCCGCCCGAACGTTTGCGAACTCTTCTCTACCACCTTCATCACACGACCGGACAGCGGGTGGTGGTCCTCGTCGATGAATATGACAAACCGATCCTGGATGCGTTGCCTGACCTCGATCGGGCGAAGACCAACCGGGATTATCTGCAGGGTGTCTACGGGATCATCAAGGGGAGTGCAGCGCATGTCCGCTTCGTCTTTGTCACCGGCGTGAGCATGTTTTCCAAGGTCAGCCTGTTCTCGGGTCTCAACAATCTCAAGGATATCAGCCTGGATCCCCGCTTTGCCACGATCTGCGGCTATACCGATACCGATATCGACACCGTCTTTGCCCCGGAACTCGACGGGCTGGGTCGGGATGAGATCCGTCGCTGGTACAATGGTTACAACTGGCGCGGGAAGGCGCGGCTCTACAATCCCTTTGATGTGTTGCTGCTGTTCGAAGATCGGGAGTTTGAGCCCTACTGGTTTGAGACCGGCTCACCGAGCTTCCTGTTCGAGACCCTCAAGGCCCAGTCCCTCAGTCCGATGGATCTGGAGAACCGGGTGGTGGAGCGGCCCCTGATCTCAAAATTTGATGTCAATGATATTGAAGCGGAGGCTCTGCTGTTCCAGACGGGTTATCTGACCATCACAGATGAGCAGAGCGAGGGGTTCGACACGCTCTATCGGTTGGATTATCCCAATCAGGAGGTGCGCATCAGTCTGAACCGGGGATTGCTGCAGTCTCTGGGCAAGACGGTCACGGAAGTCAGGGGCCAGGGACGTGATCTCTGCGCCCGTCTGGAGGCCCATGACTTCGCCGGCTTTGCGGAGACGCTCAAGGCCTATCTCGCCAGCATTCCCTACCAGTGGCACGCCACGGGGGATCTGGCGCGCTATGAGGCCTGGTATGCCAGCCTGCTGCATATGTGTTTCCGCGCCATTGGGGTCGATGTCCGCGCCGAGGAGGCGTCTAGCCATGGGGGCGCCGACATGGTGGTCGAAACGGGCGGGCAGGTGTTCGTGCTGGAATTCAAGATGGCAGAGACGGATGCGGACGTTGAGACGAAGATGGAAGAGGCCTTCACCCAGATGCGGGAGAAGGGCTATGCGAACCGCTACCGGGACCGCCCCGCGCCCCTCCATCGGATCGCGGTGGTCTGCGGGCGCGAAGCGCGCAACCTGCTGGAGGTGCGGGTGGAGCCGGGTGGCAACTCGTGACGGGAGGCACCCATGACTGACACACCCGCACCCCAGTGGCAGCCGCTCTCCAGGCTGGCCTGTGGCGCGTCAATCTGGGTGAGAGGTGCGCGTCAATCAGGATGAGAATCCATGTGACACTGTGACACGTTTCTTTTGCTGCAGGTTGTCCCCATTTCCGCCATGTCACAGGGACTGGCGTGGAAGCTGCCCAAGTGTGGCCGGATCCGACATTGTGAGCGAGACAGGGCTGCGTCAGGCCGCAGCCTTCTTTTCTTCAGCCGTGGCGGCCGAGCGGGCCCGGCTGCGGGCGGTCAGGTGTTTGACCAGAGTCGCGCCGGCCTCCTCAAGATCGATACCATAGACCGCGGCCACCTCACGCGAGAGGCGATCGAAGGCGGACTCATAGAGCTGGCGCTCCGAATAGGATTGATCCTTCTGCTTGTCGTGCCGGTGCAGGTCGCGCACCACCTCGGTCAAGTCCTTGATGTTGCCGGAATTGATCTTCTGGTCATACTCCTGGGCCCGTTTTGACCACATGGACTTCTTGACCCGGGCCCGGCCGTTGAGAATCCTCAGTGTCTCATCGAGGTCCCTGGTGGGCGTGAGGGCCCGCAGGCCGACATTGCCGATCTGCTTGATGGGAATGCTGAGTTCCATCTGGTCCTTCTCGACCGCAATGACAATCAGTTCCATGCGGGTCCCGGCGACATCCTTGGCCTCGATTTTCTCGACCACACCGACACCGTGGGACGGGTAGACAACGTAATCACCGACGGAAAACCCCGCAACGGTTCTCTTGCTGGCTTTCTTCATGACCTTGTGTCCCGTCTCTGTCTGAAGTGAGAATTCGGTCTGCAAATCTCCGTGCCGTCGGGCAGCGGCCATCTTCCACGGGAACTAAATTAGAGTGCCGGGACCCGAATTCAAGTCAGGACCAGTCCGGGTCATGCCTCAGTCTGAAAATCATGTCGGTACGGGAAGAAGGCGGCCTTCGGGCCGCCTTCCCCGGTCGGGTCCGTGGTCGTCCCGGCCGTCACACCGGTCAGTTGGTCGTACAGCCCAGCCGGATGCGCTCTGCGGCCGAAACAGTGTCGGTGCAACCACCCCCTGCTGTCCGTCCGCGCCCACCGACCGGAACTGTTCCGGGCCCCGCACAGGCAGGCCAGGATCTGCTGCTGCGTGCCACCGGAGGCGAAGCAGCCACCGGCGTGACTGGTGTTGGCATAATTGTCGGCACCATAATCGTCGATGGCCCGGTTCTCCGGGGGCCGGGTTACATCCGGCGCTCGACCATCATCTTCTTGATTTCGGCGATGGCCTTGGCGGGGTTGAGCCCCTTGGGGCAGGAGCGGGTGCAGTTCATGATCGTGTGACAGCGGTAGAGTTTGAAAGGATCCTCGAGCTCGTCGAGGCGGACGCCGGTATTCTCGTCACGGCTGTCGATCAGCCAGCGATAGGCGTGCAGCAGGGCCGCCGGGCCGAGATAACGGTCACTGTTCCACCAGTAGCTCGGACAGGAAGTCGAACAGCAGGCACACATGACACACTCATAGAGACCATCGAGCTTGCTCCGGTCCTGGCGGGACTGTTTCCACTCCTCGTTGGGTCGGTTGGTCCGGGTTGCGAGCCAGGGCATGATCGAGGCATGCTGGGCGTAGAAATGACTGAGGTCGGGCACGAGGTCCTTGACCACCGCCATGTGGGGCAGGGGATAGATCTGGATATCCCCGGCGGCAGGAATGGACGCGGTGCAGGCCAGCGTGTTGGCACCATTGATGTTCATGGCACAGGAGCCGCAGATTCCCTCGCGACAGGAGCGGCGAAAGGTCAGGGTCGGGTCGATTTCGTTCTTGATCTTGATGATGGCATCGAGCACCATTGGCCCGCAGTCATCGAGATCGATGTGATAGCTGTCCAGCTGGGGGGATTGGTCGGAGTCCGGATCCCAGCGATAGATCCTGAACCGGCGCAGGTTGCGCCCGGATCCCGGCCTGGGCCAGTCCTTGCCGACCCGGACCCGGGCGTGTTTGGGAAGTGCGAATTCAACCATGATCAATTATCCTGTGCAAGGGTGACGGTCCCGCCAAAGCGCGGACCGGATTGCTGATCGGGACAAGACGTGCGCGGCCGGCTGTGCATCCCGATCTGAATCGAGACCTTCGAGAGAAATCCATCCTCGGAATGATAGCCCATGCCCGCGGTGCCGCCTGTCTCGATATGGGAGGGTGTCCCTTGGCAGCCAGTCCGGCCCTCGGATGTCTGGCGGGATCGGTCCGAACACGCAACCATGAGGAACGCACTCAGGCAAAGGCCTGTCATGATGCGCACGGTCCCTTGCATCAGTAGACCCGAGCCTTGGGCTTGATGACCTCAGGATCGATGCCGCCTTCGTCGATCGGGGTCATGGTGGTGGTGTGGACCGGGCGGGTCCCGAGGCGGACTTCGGCATCCCTGATCCAGGCCAGAGAGTGGCAGCGCCAGTTGGCATCATCCCGGTCCGGATGATCCTCATGGGCATGGGCGCCGCGGCTCTCGGTGCGGGCCGCGGCACTGTTCACCGTGGCCAG
This sequence comes from Paracoccaceae bacterium, assembly GCA_965215545.1. Classification (GTDB taxonomy): domain Bacteria; phylum Pseudomonadota; class Alphaproteobacteria; order Rhodobacterales; family Rhodobacteraceae; genus MPNP01. The sequence goes on along the minus strand of OZ244066.1, from coordinate 553,131 downwards.
GGCGCACTGCAACAGGTTCTCGAGTTCAAGGGTTTCCATCAGATCGGAGTTCCAGATCAGGGAGCGGTCCGTGACCTTGATATCGGCAAACTGCCGGCCGATTCCATCCATGGTTTCGACGCCGTTGGCCAGGGTCTCGGAGTCGCGGAACACGGCGGCATCGCGCTGCATCGCCTTCTGCATAGCAAGGCGCAGGGCGGCCGTCGGGACGGCTCCATCGGCATGGCGGATACGGTCGAACTTGTCGAGCACCTGCTCGATGGCAGCCGCTTCGGGCCCCGGGACCGGGGTGGCGGGATCGATGGTGGTGCCGGCGCGGATGGCAGCAGCTCGGCCAAAAACGACGAGGTCGGTGAGTGAATTGGAGCCGAGACGGTTGGCACCGTGGACCGAGGCACTAGCCGCCTCACCCACGGCCATGAGGCCGGGCTGCAGCGCATCGGGATCATCTGCTGTCGGACGTATGACCTCGCCATGGAAATTGGTCGGGATGCCGCCCATATTGTAGTGCACGGTCGGCAGGACGGGGATCGGGGCCCTGGTCAGGTCGACCCCGGCAAAAATGCGGGCCGATTCGGTAATCCCGGGCAGACGCTCGGCCAGGGCTTCCGGGGCCAGATGATCGAGATGGAGATGGATATGATCGGCGTCGGGGCCCACCCCTCGGCCCTCCCGGATTTCCAGGGTCATGCAGCGTGAGACGACATCCCGGCTGGCAAGATCCTTGTAGGTCGGGGCATAGCGTTCCATGAAACGCTCCCCCTCGGCGTTGGTCAGGTAGCCACCCTCGCCCCGGGCACCTTCGGTGATCAGCACCCCGGCGCCGTAGATGCCGGTGGGATGGAACTGTACGAACTCCATATCCTGCAGGGGCAGCCCGGCCCGGCAGACCATGCCGTTCCCATCACCGGTGCAGGTGTGGGCGGAGGTGGCCGAAAAATAGGCTCGACCATAACCCCCGGTGGCCAGCACCACCATCTTGGCGGCAAAGAGATGCAGGGTGCCTTCCTCAAGACTCCAGGTGATGACGCCCTGGCAGATGCCATCCTGCGACATCAGGAGGTCCACGGCGAAATGCTCGATGTAGAATTCCGCCTTCTGTTTCAGCGATTCCCCGTACAGGGTGTGCAGGATGGCGTGACCCGTGCGGTCGGCGGCAGCACAGGTCCTCTGGACGGGCGGGCCATGGCCGAATTCGGTTGTGTGTCCACCGAAGGGGCGCTGGTAGATGCGGCCATCCTCATTGCGACTGAAGGGCACGCCATAATGTTCGAGTTCATACACGGCCCGGGGGGCTTCCCGGGCGAGGTATTCCATTGCATCGACATCCCCCAGCCAGTCGGATCCCTTGACCGTGTCATACATGTGCCACTGCCAGTTGTCGGGGCCGAGATTGCCCAGCGATGCCGCGATCCCGCCCTGGGCGGCCACCGTGTGGGACCGTGTGGGAAACACCTTGGTGATGCAGGCTGTCCGCAGGCCGCCTTCCGCCATGCCAAGTGTGGCCCGCAGACCGGCTCCACCAGCCCCGATGACCACCACATCATAATCGTGTCGAACCAGATCGTACGCAGGCATTGTCAGGTCACGATGGCAAGGAGAGCGATGCGGCCCACCGCGTAGATCCCGAGGATGCCCAAACCCCAGCAGCCGAGGATGTTCAGGATGGTCAGGGTCATGGCCAGGGACCGGTTGTGGACATAGTCCTCGATGACCACCTGCAATCCCTGCCGGAGGTGCAGGAACCCGACGCCGATGAAGAGGATGGCCACCAGAGCGTGGCCGCTGTTGCCATAGAGGTCGAGCACGGCTTCATGGCTGCTGCCCAGGGTTCGGGCAAAGGGAATCAGGAAGGGCAGGGTCAGGATCAACAGGGCAATCGAGGTCAGCCGTTGCTGCCACCAGTGATGGGTGCCTTCCCGGGCGCTCCCCAACCCGAGGACCTTGGCGTAACCGGTGCGGAAACTCACGGGAAATCGCCCCTCAGCTGACCAGGATGATGATGACGAAGAGACTGACCGCCCCGCCAAGGCTGATCCGGGACGAGAGCGTGATGTCCCGATCCCCCAGGCCCCGACCGGTATCCCAGATCAGATGCCGGACCCCGTTGCAGAAATGGTGACAGAGTGCCGCGAGCAGACCCAGCATGACCAGGTCGCCGACAATCGAGGTCATCAGCCCATCGACCACGACAAAGTAGGACTCCGAGATCGAGGCGGCAAGGAACCACCACACCACCAGAACCCCGCCACCGGCCATCACCACACCGGTAATGCGGTGCATGATCGAGAGGATGGCATTCAGTGGCCAGCGGAAGATCGTGACATGCGGTGAGAGGGGTCGCGTCGGCTGTATCATCCCACCAAATCCTGCTCCTGTCCGGTCTCGTGCCATCCGTTCCGGGACGGGCTGTATCCCTCATCCGTGCCCCCGGGGCACCATCATGTTCACTGCGCCGGGTCTTTGCAGCAAGTGCGCGAATGAAGCAAGGGGATTCTGTGGACCCCGGGCGGCCAGTCCCGGCCCTCGGAATGGGGGGTCCGGCAACACCCGGGTGCGTCCTGCAAGTTCCCGCCACCAGGAGTCCTGCTCTCGCTGTCCTTGGCAAGGGGGCGGAAGCCGATCATGGTCGAATCCGGCCCGGTCAGAGTGTCTGGCTTTCCCTGGACGGAAGATGAATGGGAAGGTGCGTCCGTTCTGGTCCGGGTATGACGGACCTCACGCCGGCATCAGGCACCAGTAATCGAGATCCAGGAGCAGGTTGGCATCATCATAGGGATCGGACGCAGCGGCATCGACCTTGCCGAGTTGGGTTCTGAGGCGGATAGCACCCGCACTCGGGCTGGGGTGGTCAGCCTGTTCAATGACTGTGGTCCGACCCGTTACGGTATCGCCGGCAAAGGCGGGGTTGACATGGGAGCCGCCATTGATGGCCAGCAGCAGCTGGGCATTGGCAAGACCGTTGCAGGATAGGGCCCGGGCCTGCGAGATCAGGTGGCCACCATAGATCAGACGTCGCCCATCGGGCCGGGCGTTGACATCGAAATGGACCCGGGCCGTGTTCTGATAGAGGCGTGTGGCCAGCATGGGTTCGGTATCGTTGAGGGTGGCGCAGTCGATGTGCTCGATCGTCTCGCCGATGGCATAGTCCCCAAGCCGGTAGGATTCACCGGTGGCGGTGGTGTCAAAGGTGCGAAAATCCAGCCCCCGGGGCACGGGAAGGTCGGCAGCGGACACACTGTTTTTCAGAGTGGGAATGGTGGCCGGGTTCGAGAGGGCGCCGGTGTCACGCTTGCGGACCATGACCCAGCGTTTGTAGGTGAGAACAGGTTCATCCTCCTGGTTGAGACCTGTGGTCTTGACCCAGATGATGCCGGTTCTGCCATTGGAGTTTTCCTTGATGCCGATGAGGGTTGACCGGGCGTGCAGCGTGTCCCCGTAATGGACCGGGCGCAGGAAACGCCCTTCGGCATAGCCAAGATTGGCAATGGCATTGAGAGACAGATCGCCGACGGTCATGCCAAAAATGATGTGGAAGACAAGGAGATCATGGACAGGACTCGCTTCCAGTCCACACGAACGTGCGAACCGGTCAGAGCAGTGCAAGGCGTGACGGTCCCCATAGATGCTGTTGTAGACGGCTGAGTCACCCCGGGTGATGGTGCGGGGCGGGGCATGAGTGATGACCTGTCCAGGGGAAAAATCCTCAAGAAAACGACCATGGCTGGCCTTGCCTCGCGGTGTGTCTGCCATGCCTCAACTCCGCTGCGATGAATCGATGGCCGGCCATACCGATGATGGACCGCAATGCCAAACAGGGCGATGACCAGCCCATGAAAGTCCCGGGCTGCCACGTCCTGAGCGCCCACGATGGAGCAGGTGTCTTGCAGCCCGTTGTTGGTCTGGCAGGTATCGGACTCTGGCAGCCGGGGTGGATATTGGCTAGTGCGGGCGCGTCCAGTTGGGAGACAATCCATGAGTTTTACCCAGATTCCCGAAGTCCCGGCCCGGCGCAATCGCAGCGAGCTGGCTGTGCCTGGGAGCCAGACGCGGTTCTTTGCCAAGGCCATTGATTCGGCAGCTGACGTGATCTTTCTCGATCTCGAGGATTCGGTGGCTCCAGATGAGAAACCCCAGGCACGGAAGAATGTCATCGAGGCCCTGAATGACCTTGACTGGTCAAGCAAGACAGTCTCGGTTCGGATCAATGGCCTCGACACACCGTTCATGTATCGTGATGTTGTCGACATCGTCGAGCAGGCCGGCCAGTGGGTTGACCTGATCATGATTCCCAAGGTTGGATGCGCGAGCGATGTCTATGCCCTCGATATGCTGGTCAGCCAGATCGAAAACGCCAAGGGCCTTACCCGGCGTATCGGGTTCGAGTTGATCATCGAGTCGGTTCTGGGCGTGCAGAATGCCCCGGCCATTGCGGCGGCATCACCCCGGAACGAAAGCCTGCATTTCGGCGTGGCCGACTACGCTGCCTCTGCCCAGGCAAGGACCACCAATATCGGGGGCCCGAGTCCGGACTATGCCGTGCTGACGGATGCCGATGCGGATGGTCAGCGTGCTGTCCACTGGGATGATGTCTGGCACTATCCGCTCTCCAGGATGGTCATTGCCGCCCGGACTGCCGGTCTGCGGCCGATCGATGGCCCCTTCGGCAATTATTCGGATCCTGATGGCTACCTCGCCGCCGCCCGGCGGGCCGCCGCACTGGGTTGTGAGGGCAAGTGGGCGATTCACCCCAGCCAGATCGACCTTGCCAATACCGCCATGAGTCCCTCGGAGGACGAGCTGATCCAGGCCCGCCGTATCCTCACTGCCATGGAAGACGCCGAACAGGGCGGCATGGGCGCAGCAACACTCGACGGCAAACTCATCGACTACGCATCGATCCGCCAGGCCCAGGCCATCGTGGCCCGGGGATGATGCAGCAAGATGTTGGATCGTATCGGGGCTGGCATGAGATGTTCGGCGGCCACCGCATGGGTCCGGCAGACGCAGGTGTCATTGAGGTTGCCGCCGACGATCACGACCTCAATCTCACTGTCACCGGTGACAAGGTGGTCATTCCTCCAGCGGATGCGGTCAGTCGCCCCCCCCCGAGAAGTTGAGTCTCCGGCTCTTATGGTCCCGGTCGGGCGGGACCTGTGACCTCGTCATCATGAATCCACCCTTCACCCGCAATGACATCCGCAACCGCAGCCTGCCGGCCGCCGCACGCAAACGTGTGCAGGACCACGAAATCGAACTGGCTCGCGCCGCCCTCGATTCGCTCCACCAGGAAGCCATTGACCAGTCCACGATCTTCACATTCTTCACCCCGATTGCGGACCGGCTGCTCAACCGGTCGGGAACGGTGGCGATCGTGCAACCCTTTGCCGCTTGCACAGGGGTCGCCGCCAAAGGCCATCGACGCATCCTGTCCGATCCGGACCGCTTCCAGCTGGAACTGGTGGTCACAAGCCACGACAACCGCCGGATCTATTTCTCGGAGAACACCAACATCCACGATCCCTGATCATCGCCCGCCAACCCGCGCCGGGCGCCAAGCCCACGCCCACGGCCTTCGTCTCGCTGGCCGACAACCCGGCCAGCCCGAGCGAGGCCCACTTTCTTGCCGAGGCCATCCATACAGCCCTTGCGGGTGGCACCACCCTCCTGGCCCATTACGGCACCATCGCCTGGCGGACGCACGCGCAGTTGCGAGATCGCCCTTGGACGGCGGCCTGTTGCTGAGCAGTCTGGCCCGCCGGCAAAGGCGACCTTGAGGATGGACAGCCAGGAAAGATCCGCTGATGCCGCTAGGAATCCCTCATTGTTCGCCGCCTGCCGGCGCATGTTCAGCAGAGAGGGAAATTTGGACGCCAAGTACCAGAAGAAGCTTGCCATCTATGAGACGCTGTGCCGGGAGATCGCCGTCTACGACGAAAAGCTGTCCTTCATTGAACTGGGTGTCTACGAGCCGCATTTCGACTTCGGGGATTCCAAGCACTTCAAGGCCGAGATTGTGGCATGCCGGGCCAGACAGAAGGACAGCATCGCGGCGAAAACCAGCTGTACCCATCCTGACAATTTCACCCTCGACGACAGCCTGTCAAAAGGCAGGTCCATGATCAACCGCCAGCTGCGGCTGACCATGCGGGCCTTCAACAACGAGTGCGAGGCTGCCATTGCCAACACACGGTGGAACAATGTCAACGCCATGGAAAAGCGTATCCTGAATTCGGCCAAGCAGATCAACGCCGCAAATCAATCCTTGGGGGTGGAAATCACAGATGCCTATGTTGCCCTCAAACTGCACGAACTCTACCTGACGCACGAATACCGCGAACAGCAGAAGGTGGAAAAGGACGCCCGAGCTAAACAGCCGCCAGGAGTGCGAGGAAAAGGCCTTGCTTCGCGCCGCCGTCAGGAGCTTGAGCAGGCGCTTGAGGTGGCTCATGCCGAGGCCGAGCGGTCCCGGTCTTTGGCGGAGAGGACGAAGTCAGGCTATGGGTATGTCATTTCCAATGTCGGGGCGTTTGGTGATGACATCGTCAAGATTGGCATGACCCGCCGCCTGGATCCCGACGATCGTGTCAAGGAACTGAGTGATGCCTCGGTTCCGTTCAGTTTTGATACCCACGCCATGATCTATTCCGATGAAGCTCCGGCTCTCGAGGCTGCCCTCCACAAGGAGTTCGGAGACAGACGGGTCAACATGGCCAACCTGCGCAAGGAATTCTTTCGAGTCTCGCTTGATCAGGTTGAAGAGGCGGTCCGCCGGCTGGCCCCTGATGCCTCATTTATCAAGGACCGGGAAGCCCAGGAATGGTACGAAACTCTCGCGCGGCGGAATGAGGTGCTTGAGGCTGAGCATGTGTTCCCAAGCAGTCTGGCCGATCCATGCGATTGAAGGCCTGGCTCAAGGTAGGCGGGCACTGAATACCCCGACCTTCACCCGCGATCGCACCCGGGCCCAGAGTTTCTCCTGTCGGGCCGAAGCCGAGTGGGCCCGCCGCCTCGGGCAGGGCCCTGTCCTGGCGACATGGGTTGGCTGTCGCTGCCCGCCGGAGGGCCTGGACCGCATCGTGGTGGCCGAGGTCGTACCGCCGACCGGGCAAGTCGTGACGGTGTCTCGGACGGATTGACGGGGGAGGGGGCGTGCAGAGACTGGTTGAACATGAACGGTCAAATCCTTATCTGCTGTATTGAATGGATAGATGGGGCGAACTTTCTTGGCAGCAAATGCAGGCAAGGGGTTCCGAAGAGGCTCTGTGAGAGGTCGAACCCAATTCAAGCGTCGGGATGGGCATTTTCAAAAGCGCAACGAGCGGACGGGAGGGTTCATGGGCGTGAAGGATGATGGTAGACCCTTCAAAGGCGTTGCCAAGGAGCCCGATGGCAGAAACACCAAAAATTCATAAGCGTGGTCGGTAGTAAGGAGGAGATCAAGGAATGACTCTACAAAAGCCAGGCGAAACACCGAGGAAGCCGGGTGAATACACTGAACGTGGGCCGCAAGGTGGCCAAGTCCGAAACCCGCGTGAAGTGACAATTGAGCCCGGTGACAAGCCACTGCCTCCAACACAGGAGCCAGGACGAACTTGGGAGCGCACGGGGCCACCAAGGCCGTGAGGTGTCTGTGCCATTAGGCGGCAAATGTGGTCATGCTAAAACCCAAGCGGCTCGAATCTTTCATATGCAGACATCTGAAGGACTTAGAATGAGTGTAGACTGTTGTGCCTGTAAACATCTTGAGTCTCCGCAACAGGGTTTGGGATGAAGGCCAGTCTTGGAGACTGGCAGACACGCCGATCAAGTCACTGCCCCTTCATTTTGGAGGTTAGAAGTGTGGAATGCTAGCGCCTTTCAGGTTGTATGGTTTGTAAGCGATCCAAGCCATGTTGATGCATCATGCGTCTACACGGAACTGACCGGGGCAGAACCCGATCAAACCGAAAAAAATCGGATTTTAACAACCCAAAATCAATTCTTGACCCGGGCTCAGGGTGTGGTCAATGGGATCCTTAATGATGTAAGAGTCGGTGCTGGTCGGGTGGATTGGTTTATTACGATGCACTTGGAAGCCGATGAGCTGCAGTTTGAGAAACTCTTGCCAACGAAACAATCATTGAACATGATACAGGACACAACGTCAAAAACTAATAATGACAGAATTTTAGGTGCGGTCACAAGATTATCGGTTATATCAACGCTTAAAAAACCAGTTAAAACGATGGGGGAGGCTTGTTGTATCTTGGTCGACATGTGCCGCATTCCACTCAAACCTGACGGTCTGTCAGATTTTTCATTTCAAGCAAATCGTAAAACAAGGATTGTAGGAGGGGTGGAAATCAATCGACTGGCAAGGTTCTCTGCGGCAATTGAGCAACGTGTGATGATGAGCATTGACGGGAAACAACAGAAGATTTTCAATTATTCACCACAAGACGGTGTACGCTATGCCGTGGAAGTCATGCTGGATTTCAACACAGTGCCCTCGGAGGAAGAGTTTACCGCAAGCGAGCAGCGGCAGATATTCGGAGCACTGCTCAAAGAGTCTGCCGCTGCCGCTGATCCTACCCTTGATATGTTTGATCCGCAGGTGCCTGCATGACTGCATCGAGTACCCCGTATCCGGATGCACAGCCCCAGGGTGGCAACCTTGGCCCGACAACAAGTCCGCCAATGGAAATAGAGAGATTCCGCAACCACGTCTTTCACGAAAATGCTGGCCAGAGTGCGAATACACGATTGTCGAACTGGGATGCTTATCTCTACGCAGAAATTGCAGATGCGATCAACCGTATGTCTCGCCTGTCGGAAGACGATGAGCTTTTTTTGGATAAAGAAGTTGCGAGACGGGCGTTGACCGTTTTGGGTTTCTTGAAAGATCATGCGGCGATCAATCCTCCAAAGATTCTCAATCACGGCGGTGAAGCTCTTGCCTTCACTTGGATGATTCAGGGCATAAAGCGGTATTTGACAGTGGCAGATGATGAAGTGGATCTAATGTCTCTGTCCCCAGATCTCTTGCCCCAAGAGGAGGTCTTGTCGCAAGGCAGCGGCATTCCGTATCCAGAGATACTCAAGAAGCTGCGTTCTGCCCCCATATCAAATCGCACAGCGTTGATATAAGCTGTAAATCTGCTTTTGAGAACAGGTCTGTGCAGCCCCATGATATCATTTGTCGGGCAGTGATCTATCCGAGAGCGATAAACAGAGACGTTTTTGACGAAGAGCAATTCCTGCAATTCGAATCACTGAAAGATTCAAACAAAACCGTCTATGCCCTGTCGGTGGTTTCGTATCATCTTATCCGGACCTGTTGTGAAGTACACAGATATGGCGAGACGGCTGCCGCAGCCGGCAACGCTCGACTGAAGGCCAAGCGTGGATATGTACCCAACGAGGATGAGCGAGTCTATCTGGGGTTCTATTGGCTGGAATATTGTGATGTACTGAATGTGAAAATGAAGTTCTATGGCCTGCATGTCAAATGGCGTCCTGAAAAGGGTTGTGATGCCCATTTCCAGATCGAGATGCGGCAGGATAAATTTTCCGGCAACAGGGGAGAGAGGAAACGAGACAGGCTCGTTGCAACGAATAGAATCTGGAATCTGCTGTATGGCCCATGTGTCCCTGAGCCCGCTTCAGTGAAGGCACAGCCCTTTGTGCAGAAACTTCCAGCGCGTCGGATATACCCGAACAGCATGTCATAGGTTTTGGGTCAGTGACGACCCCAGCCCCGCCATAGAGCCCACCCCGCGTCCCAATCCCCCATAAGCGTTAAATTGTTTTGATGTCTTTTCCAGACACCGTGTCGGGGAAGTCTCGCTCGACCTGCGGGCGTCGCAATCGCGCGGCGATGCAGGCCAAGCGGGCCGATCCTGACTACAGGGCAAGCGAGAATGCGCGGGCGCGGGCCAGGTACCGGGCGAGAAAGACGTTAGAAGGGAAGTAAGGAAGTATAGGACTCTTGATGCTTCCCTGTACCCTCTCTGATAAACACCAAGACAGGGACAGTGCTCACCTTCGCTCCTTTCCAAAAGTGAATTTCGGGCACTGTCCCGTCATTGTTTTACATTGGTGACAATCGAGATTTTCCACCCCTCCGAAGGCTGATTTTCCGACAACTGTCTTTATCGGCAAATCAAGGGCGGCCTCGGTGAGTGTGTCCGTCATGGATTTTCTCCGGGGATGGTGGATGGAATGACGGAATACTATGGACTGGAAACTGGCTGGTCAAGCGCAAACAAAAAAAACGAAAACCCTTCAACCCCCGCACACAACCATCCGAAGACAGTCATATACGGGGGTGGGTCAAACTCAACCGCCATCGGTCGAGTTCACTCGATGCAGTTTTGCCGGCTTGACCTTCGACACATCTTTCAGATACCGAAGACGCAACTCCCCAAACCCATAGGCCAGTGCCGAGAGGACAACGTGCGCTGTCACCTGTCTGGCGATCAAATGAACAACGGGATTCATTGTCTCTCTCCTTCGTTTGTAACAACGCAATGCAACGGGTTGTGAGCGATGGTGGTGGGATCATGTCTTGCTCTTTCCAAGATCGACTATTCCGTTGCGAGGCCACAGGAAGGAATCCATTCCTTTCGTGTCCTGTCTGCTGGATGGCACTGTCATCGCGCAGGACAGAGAGACAAGGGTCTTGGTGCCAATGAGAGGTTCGGGGTACATCCTGCCGAAGGCAGAGGTATCCCTGTGCGTCGATGGCAGCATTTTCGGTCACAGGGTGTCATGGCAAGCCGACAGCGGATGAGCTGCACCGACCATCTGGCATGCCTGATATTTCACTGGAAGAGGATGGCGTTCCTCGAGAGGGTCAACCGGATCAGGCTCAAGCCGATCTTGCGATCGTTCCGAAAGGATTGGAGTGGGGATCGGAGTGGTTCGGCGCCGAATCCCTGTCGGCACGGACCATGGGATAGCATGTCACGTCCGGGACCGAGCCAGTGGGGCTACAGGTCCTGTGCGGAGTGATGCAGATTGCATGGTATGCGACCCGGTTTGAGGGTGAAGGTCGGGTCGTGGAATTGGAGGATGACCGCCCCCCTGAGCGTCGATGATTGGTGGGGTCTCCGAGCGGTCGGTATGCCTGTTGCAATGATAGAATTATGAAACTAGAGGGGTTCGCGACAGATCAGCGGAACGAGGTGTGCCACGATGCGTTCGAAACTGGCCATGATTGGAGCGGGGCAGATCGGCGGGACGCTGGCCCATCTGGCGGCACTGAATGAGATTGGTGATGTCGTGCTCTTTGACATTGTCGAGGGGGTGCCGCAGGGGAAGGCGCTCGATATCGCTGAGAGCGGCCCGATCCTGGGCATCGATGTCGAACTGGCCGGAGCCTCGGAGTATGCGGCCATCGCCGGGGCCGATGTCTGCATCGTCACGGCCGGTGTGCCACGCAAGCCGGGCATGTCCAGGGACGATCTGCTGGGTATCAACCTCAAGGTCATGAAGGCGGTGGGCGAGGGAATTGCCGCCCATGCCCCGGATGCCTTCGTGGTCTGCATCACCAACCCGCTCGATGCCATGGTCTGGGCCCTGCAGCAGTATTCCGGTCTGCCACGGTGCAAGGTCACAGGCATGGCTGGCATCCTTGACTCGGCCCGGTTCCGTCATTTCCTCTCGCTGGAATTCGGCGTCTCGATGCGGGATGTCAGTGCCTTTGTCCTTGGGGGTCATGGCGATACCATGGTGCCTCTGACACGCTATTCGACGGTTGCCGGCATACCCTTGCCCGACCTGGTGACCATGGGATGGACCACCGAGGCGACTCTGGATGCCATCGTCCAGCGCACCCGCGATGGTGGGGCCGAGATCGTCAACCTGCTCGGTTCGGGATCGGCATTCTATGCCCCGGCCGCAGCGGCGATCGAGATGGCCACGGCCTATCTGCAGGACCAGAAACGGGTCCTGCCCTGTGCTGCTGCGCTTGATGGCCAGTTTGGCATCGAGGATCTCTATGTCGGCGTGCCGGTTGTTCTGGGGGCTGGTGGGGTGGAACGGATTGTCGAGATCGCCATGCGGGACGATGAACGGGCCCTGTTTGACCGCTCGGTCGCGGCTGTGCGGGACCTGGTCCAGGCCTGCCGGCAACTCGATCCGGCCCTGGGTCAGAACGGGGCATGACATCGGCACCCGGGCGGGGACCGTAACCGATGAATATCCACGAGTATCAGGCCAAGGACCTGTTGCGCCGGCTTGGACTGCCGGTCGCCGATGGCCGTGCTGTCCTGCGGGCTGAAGACGCCAAGACGGCTGCGGCGGAACTTGATGGTCCGGTCTGGGTTGTCAAGGCGCAGATCCATGCCGGTGGCCGCGGCAAGGGCAGGTTTCAGGAAGCGGATGCGGGCTCGGGTGGCGGTGTGCGGATTGCCCGGTCGGCCGAGGGTGCCGGGGTCGAGGCCCTGAGCATGCTGGGGCGGACACTGGTCACGCACCAGACGGGACCGGCGGGCAAGCAGGTCAACCGGGTCTATATCGAGGATGGGGCGGAGATCGAGCGCGAGCTCTATCTGGCCATGCTGCTCGATCGCTCGACATCGCGGCTGTCAATCGTCTGCTCGACCGAAGGTGGGATGGATATCGAGGCGGTGGCCCACAGCGAACCCGCCAAGATCACCACGTTCACCATCGATCCCATGGTTGGAATCCAGGCCTATCATGGCCGCAAGGTGGCTGCAGCCCTCGGGTTGGGCGGAGCCCGGATCCGGCAATGCGTCAACCTGATCTCGGGACTGTATGGGCTGTTTCTGGCCAAGGATTGCGAACTTCTGGAGATCAATCCCCTGATCGTGACGAAGTCCGGAAACCTGCAGTGCCTTGACTGCAAGATGAGCATCGACTCCAATGCCCTGTATCGCCATTCGGATCTGATGGCGCTCCGCGATGAGTCCGAAGAGGATCCCAAGGAACTCCTGGCCTCGAAATTCGACCTCAACTACATTGCCCTTGACGGGGAGATCGGGTGCATGGTGAACGGGGCCGGACTGGCGATGGCCACGATGGACATCATCAAACTGTCCGGGTCCTCACCGGCCAACTTTCTCGATGTCGGCGGGGGTGCAACCAGGGACAGGGTGGTGCAGGCCTTCAAGATCATCACGTCCGATCGCAATGTCAGGGGAATCCTGGTCAATATCTTCGGTGGGATCATGCGTTGCGATATCATCGCCGGCGGCATCGTGGAGGCGGTCAAGGATGTGGGGCTGACCGTCCCGCTTGTCGTCCGTCTTGAAGGGACCAATGTTGAGGAGGGCAAGGAGATCATCCGGTCGAGCGGTCTCAATGTCATCGCCGCTGACAATCTTGGCGATGCAGCCGAGAAAGTCGTGGCGGCGGTCAGGACAGGCGCTGAGGGCATCGGATGCATAGGCACGGGACTGGATCAATGAGGGGCACATGGCTGTTCTCGTAGATGCCTCGACCCGGGTCATCTGCCAGGGACTGACGGGTTCCCAGGGGTCATTTCATACCCAGAACGCCATTGATTATGGCACCGCGATGGTCGGCGGGGTGACGCCGGGCAAGGGGGGAACCACCCATCTCGACCTGCCGGTGTTCGACACTGTGGGTGAGGCGCGGGCAGCCACTGAGGCCGATGCCAGCGTCATCTATGTCCCCCCGCAATTTGCCGCCGATGCCATCCTCGAGGCCATCGATGCCGGCATCGGCCTGATCGTCTGCATCACCGAGGGCATTCCCGTCCTCGACATGATCAATGTCAAGCGGGCCCTGGCAGGCTCGGACTCCCGCCTGATCGGACCCAACTGTCCTGGTGTCATCACCCCGGAGGCCTGCAAGATCGGTATCATGCCGGGGCATATCCACCAGCCGGGCTCGGTTGGTGTGGTCTCACGTTCGGGCACCCTGACCTATGAGGCTGTCAAGCAGACCACCGATGCCGGCCTGGGGCAGTCGACCTGTATCGGTATTGGCGGTGATCCGATCAAGGGAACGGAACACATTGATGCCCTTGAGATGTTCCTTGGCGATGATGCGACGACATCAATCATCATGATCGGCGAGATCGGGGGATCGGAAGAGGAAGAGGCCGCGCAGTTCATTGCCGATGAACGCAAGCGGGGGCGCAGCAAGCCGATGGCCGGCTTCATTGCCGGTCGCACGGCCCCGCCAGGCCGGCGGATGGGGCATGCCGGTGCGGTCATCTCCGGTGGCAGGGGCGGGGCAGACGACAAGATCGAAGCCATGCAGGCAGCGGGGATCGTGATTGCGGATTCACCAGCCACGCTGGGTGAGGCGGTCATGAAGGCGATTGCAGGGTGACCGGCGGCAGGCCGGCGGGAACGGGGAGAGACCGGAGGCAAATGGAGGGACCAGTGAGCAACAGTGAACTGCACGCGACCGGGTTTCTGGCGGGCAGCAATGCCGACTATGTCGAGCGGATGCTGCAGAACTACACCATCAACCCCGAGTCGGTGGATGAGACGTGGCAGCGGTACTTTGCCGCACTGGATGATGCCGTGGCCCGAGGCCGGAACGGACAGACCGGGCCGAGTTGGCTGCGGCATGACTGGCCGGATCGGGGTCGGAGTGATCTGACAGCGGCGTTTGATGGCCAGGCACCGGAGGATGTCGCTCAGCAGGTCGCCGAGATCGGTCCCCGCATCCGCAAGGCTGCCGCCAGCGGTGGGGTGACGATGGCCCCTGACCAGATTTCCCAGGCCGTGGTGGATTCGATCCGGGCCCTGATGCTGATCCGGGCCTACCGGATTCGCGGGCACCGAATGGCGACACTCGACCCGTTGGGGCTGCATCACCACAAGACCCATTCGGAGCTGAATCCTGAAAATTACGGGTTCACGGCGGCCGATATGGACCGCCCGATCTACCTGGACCATGTGCTGGGCAAGCAGTTCGCCACGATGCGACAGATCATCGATCAGGTCCGCAAGACCTATTGTGGCGATCTGGCTCTGCAGTACATGCACATCTCCAATCCCGAAGAGGCCTCCTGGCTCAAGGAGCGGATCGAGGGCTATGACACGGAGGTCTTGTTCACGGCGGAAGGGCGGCGAGCCATCCTCAACAAACTGGTCCAGGCCGAGGGGTTCGAGAAATTCCTGCAGGTGAAGTACACCGGGACCAAGCGCTTTGGCATCGACGGCGGCGAGTCACTGATTCCGGCCATGGAACAGATCATCAAACGTGGCGGCGCGCTGGGCGTTCGGGACATCGTGATCGGCATGCCGCATCGCGGCCGGCTGAATGTCCTGACCAATGTCATGGGCAAGCCGTTGCAGGCCATCTTCAATGAGTTCCAGGGTGGCAGTTCCAACCCCGAGGAGATCGAGGGTTCAGGGGACGTCAAATACCATCTGGGCGCCTCGGCGGACCGGGAGTTCGACGGCAATTCTGTCCATCTGTCGCTGACCGCAAACCCCTCGCACCTTGAGGCTGTCAATCCCGTGGTGCTGGGCAAGGCCCGTGCCAAGCAGGACCAGCACAACGATGTTGAGCGTCGGAAGGTGCTGCCTCTCTTGCTCCATGGTGATGCCGCCTTTGCCGGTCAGGGCGTGGTGGCCGAATGCTTCAGCATGTCGGGTCTGGTGGGGCACAGCACCGGGGGCACGATCCATCTGGTCGTCAACAACCAGATCGGCTTCACCACGGCACCCCATCATTCCCGGTCCTCGCCCTATCCTACTGATATCGGCCTGATGACGGAGGCTCCCATCTTCCATGTCAACGGTGACAATCCCGAAGCGGTGGTCCATGCAGCGAAGGTCGCCACGGAATTCCGCCAGAAATTCCACAAGGATGTGATCGTCGACATGTTCTGCTACCGTCGGTTCGGACACAATGAGGGGGACGACCCGACCTTCTCCCAGCCCATCATGTACAACCATATCAAATCCCACCCCACCACCCTGGAGATCTATGCCAAGCGCCTGGTTGACGATGGACTGGTGCCCGCCGACGACATCGAGGAATGCAAGTCGGCTTACCGGTCAAAACTCGAGAATGCTTTCGAGGCGGCAGCGAACTACAAGCCCAATGCCGCCGACTGGCTGGACGGAAGCTGGGCTGGGCTGAAGACCGCCGGTTCGGACTATGACCGGGGCAAGACCGGGGTGACGGCGACCAGTATCCGCAAGGTCGGCAAGGCGCTGTGCAGCTACCCGGATGACTTTGCCATCCACCGGACGCTCAAGCGCCAGCTCGGCAACCGCCAGCAGGTCTTCAAGACCGGTGAAGGGTGTGACTGGGCCATGGGGGAAGCCCTGGCCTTCGGTACGCTGCTGCTGGAAGGCTTCCCCGTACGCCTGGCTGGACAGGACAGCACCCGCGGCACATTCAGCCAGCGCCACAGCGCGTTCGTCGACCAGAGGACGGAGGACAAATACATCCCTCTCAACCATATCGATCCCAAACAGGCCCGGTTCCAGGTCATCGACTCGATGCTGTCCGAGTTTGCCGTTTTGGGATTCGAGTACGGCTACTCGCTGTCGGAACCCAATGCGCTTGTGCTCTGGGAGGCCCAGTTCGGTGATTTTGCCAACGGGGCCCAGATCATGTTCGACCAGTTCATCGGTCCCGGTGAACGGAAATGGCTGCGCATGTCGGGCCTGGTTGTGCTGTTGCCGCACGGCCATGAAGGGCAGGGGCCGGAGCACTCATCGGCACGACCGGAGCGCATCCTGCAGCTCTCGGCCGAGGAAAACTGGATCGTTGCCAATTGCACGACCCCGGCCAACTATTTTCACATCCTGCGCCGTCAGTTGCATCGGTCGTTCCGCAAGCCTCTGATCATCATGACTCCCAAGTCCCTTCTCCGGCACAAGATGGCCATCTCAAAACTCAGTGAGATGCAGCGCGGAACCACATTCCACCGGCTGCTCTGGGATGATGCCGAACAGGGGAACTCCGACACGGAACTCGCCCCCGACAAGGCCATGGCCCGCGTGGTCATCTGCACCGGCAAGGTCTACTATGACCTGCTCGCTGAACGCGACAGGCGCGGCATCCAGGAGATCTACCTCCTGCGTGTTGAACAGCTCTATCCATTCCCGGCCCGCAGCATGCTTGCCGAACTCAAGCGCTTTCCCAATGCCGATGTCGTCTGGTGCCAGGAGGAGCCCAAGAACCAGGGGGCATGGAGTTTCATCGAGCCCAATATCGAGTGGGCTCTTGGGCAGGCCAGGACCCGGGTCAGCCGCGCTCTGTATATCGGCCGTCCCGCGGCAGCGGCGCCAGCTGGCGGTCTTTTGAAGCAGCACAATCGGGAGCAGGCAATGATTGTCGATCAGGCGCTGGATATCACGAGGAAAGGCACATGAGCACGGAAATCCATGTCCCCGCATTGGGGGAAAGCATCACTGAGGCCACCGTTGGTGCCTGGCTCAAGGCGGCCGGTGAGGCGGTGGAGGTCGATGAGATCCTCTGCGAACTCGAGACCGACAAGGTTGCCATCGAAGTGCCGGCCCCGGCTGCCGGCACCCTCAGCGAGATCGTGGCCGATGCCGGCGCAACTGTCGAGGTGGGTGCCCTTCTGGCCGTGGTGAGCGAGGGAGAGGCCGGCATCAAACCCGGTGCCAGACCCGTCGGCAAGCCTCCGGCCAAGGCTCCGGAACAGACCCCCGTTGCGCCGGCCCCCGAGGCCCTGCCAGCCCGCCAGCCCGAGGATGCGCCTTCGGCCCGCCGGTTGATGAATGAGCATTCGCTTGACCGGACGCGTGTGACGCCGACCGGGCGCGATGACCGCGTCATGAAGGAGGATGTCCAGCGAGCACTGGCGGCGGCACCCGGTGCCGTCGATGCTGCACCTCCGGTCGGCAATCAGGAGGCCGATGTCGAGCGGGTCACCATGACCCGACTGCGCCGGACCATCGCCCAGCGTCTCAAGGATGCCCAGAACACGGCGGCCATCCTGACCACCTTCAATGAAGTGGATATGAGCAGCATCATGGCCTGGCGCCGTCAATACCAGGACGACTTTACCCGCAAGCATGGCATCAAACTGGGCTTCATGTCGTTTTTCATCAAGGCCTGTTGCATGGCCCTGCACGATGTGCCCGAAGTCAATGCCGAAATCGAAGGCAATGACATCATCTACCGGCGCTCCATCAATATGGGTGTGGCTGTCGGCACCCCGACCGGACTCGTTGTCCCGGTGCTGTGCCGGGCCGAGTCCCTGCACTTTGATCAGATTGAGCGGGAGGTGGCGCGGCTCGGGGGGCTGGCCCGTGAGGGCAAGCTGGGCATTCCCGACATGCAGGGGGGCACGTTCACCATCACCAATGGGGGTGTCTACGGGTCACTGATGTCCACACCGATCATCAACCCGCCCCAGTCCGGCATTCTTGGCATGCACAAGATTCAGGAACGCCCGGTGGCCGTCGATGGTGAGGTTGTCGTCCGGCCCATGATGTACATCGCCCTTTCCTACGATCACCGTATCGTGGATGGGCAGGGCGCCGTGACCTTTCTCGTCAAGGTCAAGGAAGCCATCGAGGATCCGGCCCGCCTGATGCTCGATATCTAGCGACCTGGCCGGTCGAGCCGAGGGAGACATGCGATGAAGACCTATGATGTCGTGGTGATCGGTGCAGGACCCGGTGGTTATGTCTGCGCCATCCGGGCCGCCCAGCTGGGGCTCGCCGTGGCCTGTGTCGAGGGCCGCGAGACGCTTGGCGGCACCTGCCTGAATGTTGGCTGTATCCCGTCCAAGGCACTGCTGCATGCATCCCATATGGTCCACGAGGCCAATCACAACTTTGATACGATGGGGATCCGGTGTGGTGCAGTCGATGTCGACTGGGAGCGGATGCAGAGCTACAAGGAAAGCACCATCAGTGCCAATACGGGAGGGATTGCCTACCTTTTCAAGAAGAACAAGGTTGACTGGCTCAAGGGTTGGGCCCGCATTGTCGATGCGAAGACCATCGCTGTGGGTGATGGAAGGGTGGGCGCCAATTCCATCGTCATTGCCAGTGGCTCTGAACCCGCCACACTCAGGGGCATCACGATCAATGAAGAGACCATCGTCACGTCCACCGGTGCTCTGGCCCTGCCCAGCATCCCCAAACGCATGGTGGTCATCGGCGGCGGCATCATCGGTCTCGAGATGGGCTCGGTCTATGCCCGGCTTGGCACGGAAGTTCATGTTCTGGAGTATCTTGATGCCATCGCACCCGGGATGGATGCCGATATCCGCAAGTCCCTCCTGACCATCCTCAAGAAACAGGGAATCAACTTCACCCTCGGGGTGGAGGTCAAGGGTGTTCGCAAGGTCAAGACCGGCCAGATGGTCTCCTACACGGCACACAAGACTGGCCAGTCCGGCAAGATCACCACTGATATTGTGCTGGTCTCGACTGGCCGGCGGGCCTACACGAAGGGGCTCGGACTGGCCGAGCTCGGTGTCGCAATGGACAAGCAGGGCAGGGTGGTCACCGATGCTCATGGCCAAACCACTGTGGACGGGATCTTTGCCGTCGGTGATGTCACCACCGGTATCATGCTGGCCCACAAAGCCGAGGAAGAGGGCGTGGCGGTCGCCGAACGGCTTGCCGGTCTGGCCGGTCATGTCAACCATGATGTGATTCCCTCGATCATCTACACGCATCCCGAGGTCGCGGCAGTCGGCCGCAGTGAAGAGGACCTGAAAGCGGCTGGCATTGACCATCGGGTCGGTCGGTTCCCCTTCAAGGGCAATGCCAGGGCCAAGTCCGTCTTCGCCGATGAGGGATTCGTCAAGATGCTGGCCGATGCCAGCACAGATCGGATTCTCGGCTGTCACATCATCGGGCCTGCGGCCTCCGACATGCTCCAGGAAGTGTGCCTGGCCATGGAGTTTGGTGCCGCCGCCGAGGACATCGCCCGCACCTGCCATGGCCACCCCACCTATTCCGAAGCCCTGCGTGAAGCCGCTCTGGCCTGTGGCTCGGGGGCCATCCACGTCTGAACGGGCCAACGCCCCCGTACCCGACCACTGGCCCGATCGTGAGGCTCTGACCCCTTTGCGGCAGGATGCCGCCCGTGCGACTCCTGTCGTCCCTGATCATCGGCAATGAGCGGGCTGAACATCGTGCAGGTCACGCAGGCATCGGATGGCCCGCGCCGACTCTTGCCTCTGTCAGGACGATCCTGCCTCTGGTCGCATCCGACCGCCCGCACCGTACTGAACCGGAGGTGAGACCAGCGCCACTCCCCTCCAATTCATCGCCGGGTGTGTTGTCCGGGATCATCCGGTTCCTTCCCGCGGTCGGCACGGATCCGAACCCCCGCACGACCGGCGCGCACCGCCACAGTGGCGATGCGGATGGCCCGTGTGGCCCTCAAGGCCCCCGATGGCAGCACCGAAACGCTCAGCCTGACCGCCGTCCTCGCCACCGAGACCAGCAAGCCACCCACCCGGCAACAGGCCATCAACTGGCTGCTCCTCACCAGTGAGGGAGATGCCAAACCGGACGATGCGGGCACCCTCATCGATCAGTATGCCGCCCGCTGGGCGATTGAGGAATACTTCAAGACCCTGAAGCAACAGACCCGTATCGAGGACCGCCGCCCTGATGAGGCCGACGATCGGCGCCGTTGCTTGGCTTTCGATGCCATCATGGCCTGGCGGGTCTTTGATATCCAACGGGCCGCCAAGGCCGAGCCGGACCGGCCCGCCCTCGACGTCTTCGACGAAGACGAGCTCACCGCCCTGTCTATCGACATGCAACACCAATACAAATTCACCGATACCCGTGCCCCGCCCTTCGATGACCTTACCATTCGCCAAGCCACCATTGATGTCGGCCGCTATGTCAGGTTCATCCCGTCAAGGCGCCAACCGCTCCCTGGGACCGAGAAGATCAGGAAAGGAATGAAATACATGCTGATCACCGCCGCAGCCTACAGGTCTTTCAAGCGACAACAGTCGATGACAGTGTCAACTGTGGCCTAGTATCCCGTCGTCATCGAATTGATGCCATTTGATGGCCCGCACGCTTCCAATCCGTGACGATCTCGTCTAATCGCGGCCCCAATCAAGCACACGTCGCCCCGATGGGCCGCCGCGGGGCGGCCCATCGGGGCAGACAGACAACCAAAGGCAGGGACCCATGACAGCAGACAACACGACGACCCAAGCGGCGCCACCCGTCACAGCAGGCCGCAAGATCTACAGGGTGACACTGGCAACCGACGAGCGCACCCAACTCCAGGCGATCATCGACAGCGGCAAGGGGTCAAAGGAACGCCGCAAGCGGGCCCATATCCTCCTCCTGGCCGACACCGACCGCACGGGAGGGCGTCGCAGGGATGCCGACATTGCCGATGTCCTCGGTGTCGGGACGGCAACGGTAGAACGGGTGCGCAAGCAGTGTGTGCTGGACGGCGTCGACGCCGCTCTTGAACGCAAGGTGCAGGTCAACCGCAAGGCGCGTCGCCTGGATGGGGCGGGCGAGGCAACGCTGACCATGCTCGCTTGTTCACAGCCACCCGCAGGCCAGGCCCAGTGGACGCTGCAGCTGCTGGCCGACCGGCTGGTGGCCCTCAAGGTCGTGGACACCATCTCCCGCTCCACCGTCCACAAGACGCTCAAAAAAACAGTCTCAAGCCCTGGCTGAGCCAATGCTGGTGCATTCCCCCCAAGTCGAGTGCCGACTTCGTCTGTGCCATGGAGGATGTGCTGGAAACCTACAGTCGGGACTTCGCCAGCGATGAAGTGCTGGTCTGCCTCGATGAGACCTCCCGCCAGCAGACCAGGGAGACCCGCACGCCCCTGCCCACCGCCCCGGGCCAGCCCGCCGCCTACGACTTCGAATACGAGCGCAACGGCACGGCCAACCTCTTCATGCTGACCGCACCCCTGGCGGGCTGGCGGCATGTCAAGGTCACGGACCGCAGGACCCGGCAGGACTTTGCCCATGTCCTCAGGGACCTCGCCGACACCCATTTCCCCGACAAGACGATCGTGCTGGTGATGGACAACCTCAACACCCACACCCTGTCGACACTCTACGACACCTTCCCGCCGGCCGAGGCCCGCCGCCTGGCCGAGCGCTTCGAGATCCATCACACACCGAAACACGGCAGCTGGCTGAACATGGCGGAGATCGAGATCAATGTCCTGTCCCGCCAGTGCCTCAATCGTCGGATCCCCGACCGGGCGACGCTGGTGCGGGAGGTGGCGGCCTGGCAGGCCCGGCGCAATGCCGACAGGACACCGGTGTGCTGGCGGTTCCGGACCGAGGATGCCCGGATCAAGCTGACGTCGCTGTATCCATCAATTCAATGACGATGGTATACTAGTGTCTTGTCCAGAACAAAGGAGAGATCAGAATGACTACCGTTCAGCAACATGAAGTCCGGCCTGGACTTGTCGTGCATTTGGATACCGGAATACTTCGCCAACGCGGGGACTGTGAAAGCAATATTGATATGGATTGACCGACTCTCTTTGTGTACTATGGCATCATGTGACTCCTCACAACTCCATGACCGGGTCAGGATGCCGGCAGTGATTGCGACGGTGGATCATACTGATATTCGCGGGTTGGATACCGCCAGACTTCACTTTCGTCACGGAGCTGCCTCTCTCTAAAAGCGCGGGTCACAGGCCAAAGGCTATGCCGCATAGCGTAGTCGAGGGTTCTCCTTCCGGGCTGCCTGCACCCTGACACGGTCATGATCCGCGTGCCTCAGGCCAGGGCCCGACTGGCGTGCGGGCGGGCGTTGACCTCGCAGACGATGGCCCAGATGAAGCCCACAAGCTCCCGGGCGACGGCTGTGGTGACCTTGCACTGATGCTTGCGGGCGGCACAGAGACGGCTGTAGCGCGCACAGAGACGCTTCTGGGCCTGCCAGGCGATGGTCTGCACCCGGTCTGGCGCCCCGGCCGCCTTGGCCTGGATGTGCCGTGTCTTGCGGGCCGGGAAGCGATAGTTCCAGGCGGCTTCCACCAGGATCCGCCGGACATGGCTGTTGCCGGTCTTCGTGATCCCACCGGTGCGGCGCTTGGGTCCCGAGGACCGTTCGCTGGGGACCAGGCCGAGGAAACTCATCAACTGCCGCGGCGTGTCGAAGCGGGTGATGTCGCCGAGCTCGGCCAGGATCGTCACGGCACTCAGGATATGGATGCCACGCAAGCTGATCAGGGCCGTCACCAAGGGAGCCAGGGACCAGTCCTGGGCGGCGGTGTGGATCTGATTCTCGAGATCCGCCACCCGCCGTGTGGCCTCTCGCGTAGCCTCCACATATTCCTGGAAGACGATCTGCTGCACCGGACTGTCGAAGGCCTGACCCTCCAGCCAGCGCGCATGGGCCTGCGTCCAGCGGCTGCGGCCCGGATAGATGCGGTCGTGCCGGAGGAGGAAGGCACCGAGACGCTGACGGGCTTTCGTCTGGATGGCCTTCATGTCCTCGCGGGCCCGGGTCAGGTCCCGCATGGCCTCCTGGTCCGGGTCAGGGACCCAGACGGGCGTGAGATTCCCGGATCGGTGCTCACGCGCCAGCATCGTCGCATCCCGCCGATCCGTCTTGACGCGATCCGTGGCCCCCCGTGGCACAAGTCCAGGCGCCACGACCACACAGTGATGGCCGGTCTCCGAGATCTCCCGATAGATGCCATACCCACAGGGGCCGGCTTCATAGCAGACGCTGAGCGCCAGTCCGTCGGGGCTCAGGCGTTTGATGAGGCGCCGGATCGAGGACCGGCGGTTGGGAATCGTTCCCTGCCATTCCGGTTGCGCCCGGCCCGGCCGAGCGATGGCCACCGCAATCGAGTCCTTGTGGACATCGAGACCCACATAGGCACCGTATTCAAAGTCTGACATTGACATGTCCTCCATGGCGGGCCTTCTTGGGGGCCCCGGCGTTGGATCCTGTATACAGGGACAGGATCGGGACAGGTCAATCCATGATGTCTGATACTGAAGAGGGTTGCGCCGTGGAGGGTCCGCACTATTTTCTGGTATTGAAAGTGGACGAAGATCGCTGCACAGCCGTCCCGCTGCACTCAGAATCTTCTGGACCACGCCGCCAGCTCCAAGAGTCTCTCAAGACCGGTCTGGCCGACAAGTGGATCGGCCAAGAGTCCTGGTATTCACCATGGCAGCATTGGCGCATCCCGCTGGTGAGCATTGCGGCAGCATCAGGAGATGAAGAAAGCGACTCCACGAACAGGCGACAGTATGCTGCCGACAATCCGGAATGCCTCGATGCCATTCTCCGCTGGGAGACCAAGAATCGATACCCATACCGACCGGTGACGTGACCGACCGCTCGGAAGGGTAACGATGGGGTTCCAAGGGCATCGTCGCGTTGGTGCACTGGTTGCCATCAGGCACACACAGGCGCCCGGTCAACGGCGCTGTGGTTGCCCGCGTGACCAATCATACAGGCGATCGGGGCTGCGGGGGCTGACAAAGCCGTTACAAAGTGCAAACATTGTCGGGGCTTGTTTAGGATTTTGTATTGTACAATACAATTTTCCGCGGGGCAACGGGTGCTGCCCCGCGGTGGCACGCGTCGTCGTCGGGATCGAGACGGTTACTCGCCGAGGCCGGTGTTGGGGCATCGTACAGGGGTGTCATCATCCTGCCCTCTCTCTGCGGCAGGATTGAAGATCGGCAATGTCTCTGCCATCATCTCACCCACCTGAATGTGTCGACCGGTGCCTGCTCCGCAATAGAGGGCATCGGTCATTTTGATTCGGTCCTTCATACCACTTCTGACCGGCTCGTCACGACGCAGTGTCCGCAGTCTCCGCGGGTGCCCCGCTTGTCGGCATTGTGGTGACACCGGCGGCGACCATCACGGCGGCACCGCGTCCGTCGCAGCGCCGGTCGCCGGCCAGCCAGGGTGCGTTCCTTGAAGCGGCGCAGCCGAAGCCACTCGGCCCTGCTCACCAGGATCATGTCGTCATCATCCGTCATCATGCCACACTACCCCCTGTCGGGGGCATCGTACAGTCTCGGGTCGACTCCGGCTGCGGGCAGACTATCACGCCAAGCCCGCCTGACACACGAGTCCCGGCCCCGCTGTCCGACAAACGGTCCATTCGGACCCGCAAACGGCCCCGATATTGGTTATGAGAATGGGAGTTCTCGATATGGATAATGGGGCATGTTCTGGACGGTTCTGGGCAGGGGAATTGGGGGTTGGGAAGAACTGTTTGCGGGGGTGTGTGTTGGACAGTCTTGGGGAGGGGCAAGAGGGGGACTCATGTCCGGATCACTTGGTCCACTCCTTCAACAAATCAATGGCCTGTCTCAGCTCATTACCCTCCCGATCCAGACTGTTCGGATTGGTGCCCACGTGCGCAAGAATGTTGCGGACTGCGTACGGAAGAGGGTGGTGTTCTTCTTGTCCACCATTCCCCTTGCAGACCTTCATGTGTTCCGGGTCCCCATTCAGCATCTCCTTCATCTTTTTACGTGTCTGGGCCTTGGTGGTTCCATACTTCTCCTCGAACCGTCCATAGAGGAGAAAGAACTCCCCGATCCCATGTTCGTACAGACCCCTGCCCTCGATAATCGCCGACAGGATCAGAGGCAGGCCGGGATCGAGCGACTTCAGCAAGACGGCCTTGGTGATGAGACCCCGCGCGTCCTCCACCATTTCGAGCCGGGTGGCAAGTCTCCAGTCCAGGGGCAATGTGACGGGGGCCAGTTGGACAGACTCCTGACCGCTCATTTCATTGGGTGCCAGGATTTCAACCTTGGCCTTATGCCCTGCTTCACGAAGCTCTTTGGCTTTGCGGTTGCCTTTGGCCGCAGCCTCCGCAATTTTCGTTCGCCATGATTGCTTGGTCAAGCGAAGGATTTTGAATTCTGCAGATTCAGAAAATTCCTCCGTCACGATGCGTCCTTGCCATTTGAGTCAGAGCCGCTCGGTTCGTCGGGCGCCATCAGGCGTTCCAGCAATCTCTGACAGATCTCATCAAGCGACATATCATGACCATCCATGGTCAGGCGACATTGGCTGGACTCCTCGTCCCAATGGGATCGAATTGTCAGATCTCCCAGATGTGTGCTCACAACAGAGATGGCACCGCCCAAGGTC
Source organism: Paracoccaceae bacterium (assembly GCA_965215545.1). Lineage (GTDB taxonomy): Bacteria > Pseudomonadota > Alphaproteobacteria > Rhodobacterales > Rhodobacteraceae > MPNP01. The sequence continues at coordinate 527,094 of OZ244066.1, read as the reverse complement.
AGGACGAGGTCATCGATAGGGGGCTGATAGTCTTTGTCCGGAGGACTCCGAAACAGTCCGTACTCGTTGCCTTGAATTACATCCGGATCCTTCCGGCGGAGCCTGACCGGGCTTCCTGCTGCTTCCTGCAGGCATTGAAGGTGGTCCTGTGGACCTCCATGTTGTCCACAAGCCGGTTGAACACTTCATTGATCATGCACTGGCTGCGGTCAGTGATCGAGAAAGAGGCCTTGACCAACAGGACCCGTGTCTTTTCGCCCTTGCTGATGGTCACGATCTCTTCCGAGCCGTCCTCGTTGACAGCATAGCGCAGCACATCAGCCTTGTAGGTCGTGCCATCGATGGCCACCGTCGTGCCATCCGAAGACAGGCGGGCAACATTCTCTCCCAACTCCGACAGGATGCTGCGCATGGCATCGCGTTCGTGGTTCTTGACCTCCCCGAGCAGCTGCACGGCAGTGAGGGCCGGGAGACCCCCTTTGGCCCGCTCGTCATTGAGCCTGCGCATGACCCTGCGCGTGAGGTAATAGCCGGCGGTGGTGGCCAAGAGGCCTGTTCCGGCCAAGGCCCATCCAATGGGCGTGAGGCCCAGGAACGTTGCCGGGGCCAGACCCAGTGTGGTCGCCCCACCACCCAGACCAATCGATGACAGGACGGATCCCAGCGTGACACCGGCGCCCGCAGCAAAGCCGCCAGTCGCGCCGGTGACGCCCGCTGTCGACACAAGCCCCAGCGAGGTCAAGAGATTGGCATTGCCCAGTACAAAGGCACCGATCCAGGTGCTGGACAGCGTTCCCGCAAGATAGCCTGAAGCAGCGGTGGAGGCGATCCATGCCCCCGAACTGTGCAGGACGGGAATGGCAATTACAAAGAGTGGCAGCGGCATGTCAGGCCTCCTGTGTGGATTCAGAACTCCCCAAGAAGGTGGAGGCGGCAGGCGGCAGTTTCAACCGGCCCCCTCTGTGGCATGGGTTCTGACCATCACAAAGGATGCCTGTTTGAGAGTACATGACTCCAAGGAAGTGGGATCCTGTGAAGGATCCGATGCCTTATTGAGTCAGGGCTTCCTCTGCTCTTCCATGAAGCGGGTGAAGACCCTGTGCATCAACCACTGGTTCCTGACCAGGACAAGGATCATCAGCAGGATGGACCCGATCCAGAAGGCCGACCAAACGGACTGCCACATGTCGTGATCTCCCAAGAAGATCCCGATCAGAGAGACAAGGGTAGCAAACAGGCCAGCACAAACACAGTCAGCCAGATAGTTCAGGATGTCCTTGTAGTATCCAGACGTGGCCGCAAATCTCAGCACCTTTGAACCGCTCATGCTCAGGAGCATGTTGCGCTGGGTTTCCGTGAATCCTGCAACGATCAGCCCAAGCGCCATTGTGGCAGTTGCCATATGCTCCGGGCTGGGGATGTGATCCAAATACATGCCCGCCAGGCCGCCGGCCACAACGGCCACAACAAGCGGCCACAGACGCTCGCCTCTACGAGACATTGTTGGAATGGTCTGAGACATTGCTGCAATAGTCTGCATGCATGGCACGTAGGGCCATCCACCTGGCTTCGATCGGGATCTTCCTGGTATCGGGGTCGACTCCTAACATGCGCTCGCGCCGTTCCCGGTGTTGCAGCAGGTCAATAATCTCGATGGGATCGCCGTCATTTTCTCTGGCCGTCACACGCATTTTCTTGATGGCATCACCGTCGCCCCCGATGCGGTCGAAAAGGGCACGCACGCCCTCGGGCAACAAACTGCCCGCCCGATCGGGGCCAACATTCACCGATATGTCCACAATCCCAGCCCCCAATCCTTCGCTGAATGCCTCAAGAGCACCCAGTCCAGCTTGCCGATCCATCTCACCAGCCTGGCCGAGGGCAATGCGCATCTCAAGCTTCCGAAACTGTCGGCATCGTCGTGCCCGCGCAGCTGCGTCAGAATCAACTACCGGGATCATGTCGTAGGCTGCACCACGTCCGGCAAAGCCTGCGAAGTATTGTGCCGTTGCACCCGCTGCCATGCCACCCTGCCCCGTTTCCAAAAACAGATAGTGTCTCTGGGCATCATACAGCATTGCGGTTTCAAAGCCAAAGGATTCATCGTCATCAAGTTCAAAAGATTTTGATTCTAGTCCACTTTTTATTCGACCAGGCCCGGAATAGCTGCATGTCGTGAGATTCATAAGGGCAAGATTGCCCTCTTGGCTGATTGCTTCCAGGCGCCGATCTTTTGGCTTGATGTGTCTTTCACGCTGGGCCAGGGGCAATCGTTTGACCGCGGCGATGGCATCCGCAAAAGACAGTTGTTTTGCACGCAAATTCTCGGGTACCTCCACCTGATATATCTGCGCTCTGAAGAGTTTCTCAGTCATGACCGGTACCCATCATCAGGGTGGAGGCCGGTTGACACTGCACACCTTGCAGGGCATTGTGTCCCTGCGATCGTGATCCGCACCGGCCTACAACCTCAGCGGAGCAAGGAGTCAGTCGTTTGTGCGGCTGGCTCCTTGTGTATCGAGGCAAGGGTATCTGAACATCAAGGCCGGTGTCGAGTCCCTTCCTTGACGCAGAATGTCCGAGAGGGACTTCTAGCGCGTTGCTTCCGTTATCGTCCAAAGCACCGCTGATGTATCCTTTACATAGACACGGATTTGAGATCGCACAAAACCGCGATCCACGATGGAAAATTGAAGTCCGTCAAGATTGATGCAATCACCGCTATAAAGCAGTGCGTTGATGTGCTGTAAGTCATTCTTGCTGGCGGCGGTGACAAATTCGTCGAGCAACTGTTTTGTTGTGCATCCGGCATAGGCCCCTTTGATTATGCCGGTTTGCGCATGGGCCAAAACAGGGGCAAAGAAGAATCTTAAAAGACTTCATGGACGGTTCCTTTCTGTGTTGTCAAGGCCTGGTCGGCGCAATAGACATCTCGGAGCCCATCATTGGAAGCGGTCCGGGCCCTTCAGATGTCTGTGCCTAATATAGATGGGTGTGGGCCAGAAAAAGAAAATCTGATTGACCGACTGGTGCTTGACTGACTTCCTCGCAGAGTTCTTTCCCGCCTTCAAACACCATCCCCTGATGGGCGAACATATTGAGGGATCCTGATCTCGTTTATATCCTCCAAATCAACTTGGCCTACGCTGGAATTGACACATAGCCAGGCCATGGACGCTGTATAGATTTTCTGGGTGATGCTTCTTTGTGGCAGCACCACAGTCAGGACACTGTCCGTGCGCACAACTTCCGTAGGCTGCCATGCCACCAAGGCTTGCCTGACTTCTGCTTCCATGTCGGCAGCGGATGCTGGCAGCCCATGGAACGTCATGGCGGGCAACAGGGACAGTGCCATGATGTTCATGATTCTTCGCATGGATTCCTCTTGGGTGCAAAGTGCGACATTCCGCCCCCATCGTCATGTCCATCCACAAGGCGGCGCAGTTCGTCCGGACACTCGATGGGCTTGCTTGGAAAATCTTCGGCAAGTTGGTCCTCTGTATACCCCGTTGGGAGTCCTGTGGCCTTGCAGACAACCCATGAGGCCTGGGGGCGACGCATGCCGAGATAATCCCCGACCTTCTGCGCAGGCACATTGAGAACGCCGCCGAGTGCCCCGTAGGTGCACCGGCGCTTTTCGTGGTTGAGATAGGCAAGGACACGCTGGGTCCACTTGCCGCGTTCGGCATCCTCCATCATCCTGCGGCCATTAGGGACGGAAACCAGCCCTGTCAATCCGCCCGGGACCCCCTCACCCCGCCGCTCGCCATTCCGCCATCGTCCTGGCACCCTTGCTGCGGTTGCAGCCCGAGCACAGGATCTGGAGGTGTGCCCTACCGCGCACCCTTGCGCCGGTTGCAGTCGCGCGACACCATCTGGCAGTTCTCCGGCGTGGTCGGACCGCCTTGTGACCAGGGCGTGATGTGATCGACATCCATGACGCGGAAGGGGAAGTGCGTCGCACAGCCCGCACAGACGCCCTCCTGCTCGCCATAGAGGCGGTGGCGGTGCGTGCGGTAGTTGGGCAGGTCGCCCATGTCCGTGCGTACAGGCGGGGTCTCCAAGGCGTTCACCGCACCCCACAGCGGGCCGCGGTCCTGGACGATGCGGTCATTGACCAGGGTGACGGCCAGCGGCGAGAGGTCGATGCCGGCCCACTGGCGCTGCCGCCGATCAGCGGCCACCAGGGCCGTGGCACAGCCGCAGAAGGGGTCGAGGATCAGGTCTCCGGGGTTGGAGCTGGCCTCTACGATCCGTTCCAGCAGCTTGACAGGCTTCTGGGTGGGGTAGCCAGTGCGTTCTTTGGAACCTCCCTGCACGGGCGGGATGTCGATCCATATGCTTGGCGGCACATGACCCTTGTTCTCATGGAGATAGCGGCGCAGGGCGGGGACACCATTGGCCTTGCGTGGCAGGTGGATGCGGCCGTCGGTATCCAGGGCCTTCATGCGGTCTTCCGGGAAGCGCCAGGGGCCAGGATGTCCGTAGAAGTCATAGTGATAGCCCCCGCCGCTCAGCCCCTTGGCTGTCAGGTCGCCCGCCCGGTACCGCCCGCGGGCATCCGTGTGCCGATAGAACTTGGCGACATAGGTCGGGTCAAGGGGGACACGGACAGCGTTGGTGTTGATGGGCGGACCGTAGAACAGGATCGTATCCGCAACGCGGCCAAATGCCTTGGCGTCATTGTGTGAAGAGTTGCGCTTCCACACGATTTCATTGCGGAAGTTCCCCTTCCCGAACACCCCATCCAGCAGCAGTTTCAGATAGTGCGAGGCCGTGGGATCACAGTGCAGGTAGATCGAGCCTGTCGGCTTCAAGACCCGGTGCATCTCCATCATCCGCACGGCCATGAAGATCAGATAGGACATCATGCCCTTGCCGTGCGCCTGACGGGCTGCCTCGATGACGGCATAGGCCGCGGGGCTGCGGTCGGCCAGCTCGCCATGTTCGTGGACATCGACATCATCGAGCGTCCAGGCATCCTTGAAGGAGGCGCCGGCGGCCTTCGAGCCGATGGGCGCCTCGTAGGTGCGGTTCGAGTTGAAGGGCGGATCGAGATAGATCAGGTCGACGCAGGCACTGTTCATGCCGCGCAGGACGGGCAGGTTGTCACCGGTCCAGACGGTACCGGAGGGGAAGTTGGCGCTCACGCCCCGAGTGCGTGCGTGACCATGGGGATCCTCCCGGACGTTGCCGACGGGACCCGGGCAGGTGCCGGGCCATTGTCAACAACTCACAAGAAGATGATTCCGCCTATTGGTCGGGACATGGGGAGCAACCCCCGTGCCGGATATCGACGTATTCAGCGGATAACCCGGCCTATGCCGAGTCGTAACTTGTGACGCTGCTGCCCTTGCCAGAGGGCGGGAGCGGGAGTCAAGGAATGGGCGGGGATCCGGACCGATCCGCAAGAAATTGTATTGTACAATACAAAAAAGATGAAAAAAGTTTGGGATGGGGGTTGACAAGGTCCCCGTCAACCCCCATATTGGCTGACATGTTCGAATCGTCAACCAATCGAAAGGATACAGACATGGCTGACCAAATCAACCGCACCCTCTACGCCGACACGCTGGAGACTGCCTATGCGCACTTCAATGCCACGCTGTTCGACGGGGTCCTGCCCGAGTGCGTGCTGACGGCCCACCCGCGCAAGCGCTCGGCCGGCCACTTCGCCAACAGGCGCTGGGCCAACGGCAAGGCCGGGGGCATCGACGAGATCAACCTCAACCCCACCCTGTTCCGCGACCAGGGCGAGCGCGAGGTGCTGGCGACCCTGGTCCACGAGATGGTGCACTGTCTGCAGGAGCACACCGGCACGCCCTCCCGCAACGGCTATCACAACCGCGAATGGGTCGGCATGATGCAGGCCATCGGCCTCGAGCCGGTGTCGCTGGATGGCAAGACTGGCACGGGCCAGCGCGTCACCCACACCATCGTCGAGGGTGGCCGGTATGCCGCCGCCTATGACGCGCTGGCCAGCAGCGATGACTGGCAGGGGCTGGCCTTCAACCGCATCGATGAGGCCGCCACCGGTGGCAAGGCCGAGGGCGACGAGGACAAGGGCGGCACGCAAGGCAAGGGCGGCGGTCGGGTCAAGTATGCCAGCCGCTGCCGGGCGGTCAGCGTCTGGGGCAAGCCCGGCCTGATGCTGGCGGCCCATGTCAACGGCGCATTCGTGCCGCTCTTCCAGCAGTGACCCCCATGGGGGGGCGGCCAGCCGGTCGCCCCTCCCCACCCCTCACAGAGACAGGAGACCCACCATGACCATCACCGACGGCAAGACCGACCGCGAATGCGACAAGATCGAATGCCATGTGTTCAGGGACGGCGAGATGATCGGCGACCTGACGAAGTGCCTGGATGCCGATCCGGCCTATGCCGAATACGAGTTCCAGCCCGACATCGGCAACGGCTGGATCGACCTCGGGACCGCCCGCCTGGCCGAGGCCAAGCGCGACCTGCGCCGCCAGCTGGCTGCCTGACACCGACCCCCGGGGCGGCCACTCGGTCGCCCCATCACCGACAGAGGAGAGCGACCATGCCCACCCGACAGGCCCGTTCGATTGCCCGTATCCGGGCCGCCCGCGTCAAGGATGGCCGGTGCCGCGAGTGCGGCCAGCCGTCCGAGGGCCGCTACCGCTGTGCCGAGTGTCGCAAGGTGCGGGCCGAAGAGGCGAGGGAGGCGCGGAAGCGGCGGGTGGAGGTTGATTGATCGAGGTTTGTGCAATCAGGTCATGAAGATGTGGTGAATATTCTTACCGTCTCCAAGTGCTTGATGCAGCGTTATTGCTCTCGTTTGAATCTCTGGATCTTGATGGTCCAGAAGCCCGGCAAGACGGGATTCCATCGCATGAAGATTCTCAAAGAATTCTTGAAGATCAGTTGGTTTCAAATCATAGTGATCCTTGCCTAGTGATCTAGGCGTATTTCCCATCCTCTCAAGCAGATTCAGGAACCCTTCATCGGTCTCCGATTGTAATGCGATCCACTGACGAACCTCCCTCTCTTTACCCAGCTGCGACCAGGAGAAGAGGACGTTGAGGAAGTAAGGGGTCTGCAGCAGTGTTTCGGGCTTCTCATTGTGGATCCTGTCCAGATACAGCCGTTCAATCATGTCCCACTCATCCACATTAAGCAGCCGCTCCTCGACCGGCTTGGCGCGATTTCCATAACGACCGTGTTCAAATGTGGTATCGCGGATGATTCCACTGAGCCAGGCATAGGATGAGCTCCCAGTGAAAAGATTCTTGAGGGCAGTCCTCCGCTGGGGGACGTCAAGCTGTTGGATCAATCCGAAGATCGAGGTTTTGTCCCCCGCCAGAAAGCTTGGGTAACCTCCTGACGATCGACCATTTCTGGCCAGGATGTCCATTCCTCGTCCCAGAACGTCGAAAATTGCGAGGATGGTATCGGGATCCAGTTGATCGCGGCGGGCGACAATCTCCGACACCAACACTTCAGCCAGCACGCCGCCCTGGGGTCGCCGTTCCTCCGCCAGAGTTGTAAAGCCCTCCAAGGCGGTATCCTTGTTCTCTCTTGCCGCAGCAATGAAGTCCTCTACAGCTTGATCGGAAAGTCGCCCGGCGGGATGGGAGAACGCAAAGTAGAAACGGAAATGATCCACACTGGCCAGCCGCTTCTCACGGGAGTATGGGCGCCGCTCCGCGTCAGACCAACTTTGGGGATAAACGGTGTAATCGTTTTCATCTTGTTCCTGGTACAGGGGAGTGATCCCGGGCAGGAGCTGCGACAGTGCTTGGGTGAATCGCGTCTTTTGAACAAAGCTTTGGCCAATGATCTCAAGGAGGTTGGCGGCCCCTTCCTTGGGCGCTCCGCGCGCGAGCATGGAATCGTCTCCCCATCTTGCAAGCGTCGAGACATAGTCCTCGACCCATTGGAACAGGACCGGGTGCTTGATGCGTATCAACTGCAGGGCAACCATGTCGCCCGGATCGATCGCGTCCTTCACGGGCACGGCATGCAACCGGATGGCATTGAGGGCCCGCACGACATCCCGGGGAGTCGTCACACAGAGGGGCGCCCATGTTTGCACCGCAGCCTCGAACCGCTGGTATTTGTTCCGATCAATCCCGATGTCTACTGCCAGCAATTCAGCAGCCTCGTCCCTGAACCAATTGACAAGGTCGAAACTCATGGGCGTGGGGACGCTGACCGAGACCTGGACAATCTTTTCCATGTAGGTGGCGCTGTCGTGGTCATGGATGCGCAGGGCTTTCTTCAGCTGTGAGGCAATCCGACCGGGATCGTACGCCAGGACATAAACGACATTGGGAAAGTCAGCGACCGCCCGCACAAGCCTCAGGACCTCCACAACCTCTTCGGGGTCCAACCGATCCAGGTCATCGATGACAATGACAATTCGCTTCTTGGCTTGGTTGAGCTTTGTTTTCAGTTCATCCTTGAGAGCGGCCAATGGCTGCTCGGCAAGGCCTCCTGCCACCCTGCCGGTGGATCTGAGGGCGGTCTTGGCCTTGCCCGCCAGCGGAATCTCAAGGAGCTCGGCAACCTCAGCGACACCGGCAAGCTGTGATGCCACATGCGTGTATATCTTCAGGAGTCGCCGGGCATCAAGAGCATCGGGTCCATCCAGGACTTTGTGAATCACGGCGGAGATCTGGCCAAACAACTCTTTGAAAAGGTCTTCCCGCTTGCCGACCAGCCAAGGCCTGAACTCAATGCTCTCTGGCTTGGTGGAGTTTGCCTGCAGGTGCTCGAGAGTCAGGTTGATCAGGGACGATTTTCCCGATCCCCATGCGCCCTCAATGCCAAAGACAAAGCCGGATGTCAGAGTGTCGCCCATGATTGCGCGGGTAAGATGGGCCGCGATATCGTCAAACCCGAGCTTGTCAGCAGAGGGATCTATCAGGGGGCGGTCATCGTGCATCGGTGAACTCCAAGGGACAAAAATGCGTCCGCAAGCCGGTCTTGTTCGTGTCCACTATCTTGGCATCCGCGCCCAGGACGATGGCTGTCATGACGTGCTCCCTGTGGCCGGCGGGTGGGCACCAAGGGTAGTGCTCCCGGGCACGACCTGTCAATGACTTACCTCTACCCCCACGGGGGGTGGGTGCACTCTCGACCCGCTCCAAATCGCAACCGCAGCCCATGGTATCATTCATCATAATTCACGATCATGATACGGAGAATTGCACAATCATGATACGGAGGCCATCATCCATGCATGACACACAATCCGGCGTTGATTATGGACTCGATCTCCTGCCGTTTCAGAAGGAGTTGATAAGAAACGCCCTTGACCCGCAGTATCACACCGTCGCCATCTCGATGGCCAGGGGGAACGGCAAGACGGCCCTGGCTGGCTACCTGATTGCCCGCAGTCTCACGCCGGGCGACCCGCTGTTCCACGCCGGCAAGGAGATTCGTGTCGTCGCCACCACCCTCGGTCAGGGCAAATACGCCATGCGGGAGATCATGCACCAGACCCACCCGGCCGGCCGGGTGCCGTCCGCGGGTGTGTGTCAGTCGGGATCGAGACGGTTACTCGCCGAGGCCGGTGTTGCCGGGGTCGAGGGGGTTGGACAGCAGGTCGCCGAGGCTGATCGGGGTGTTGCTGTCCGTCGGTCGGTCGCGGGTGCGGACTTTCCCGTTGCGGCCACACTCGCCCCTGCGGTCGGTGGTGACGGTGATGTTGACCCAGCGGCCGCAGTCCACCTGGCCGTTGCCGGTGATGGTTGCGCCCCTCTTCACTCGCGCTGTTCCGGAGACCTCTGCAAAACCCGAAACTGACCCCCCAACGATCTGTGCGTTTCCGGAAACGATCACACGGCCATGGATCCAAGCTTTTTTGATGACGGCGTTGTCAGAGATGGCGGCTCCTCGCCACACGTCAGAATCACGAATGACGACATTGCCGGAAATGGTGGTCGGCATCGATTCACTGGAATGAATCTCTGACCCGGTGATGGTGACATTGCCGGAAATTGTCGTGTTCCAATGGACCGCGCTGTCAGGACCGACATACACATTCCTGCCGACATCCGCCCGTGCGTCAATGCAGCCGCCGCCGATGGGGTGGGGGGAACTCATCGTCCACATGCACGCCCCCGCCTCTCCAGCGATTGCGATCGCCACCAGCGCGGCGGCCATCAGGGTCATCAGTCGGGTCATGGTGGGTCTCCTTGCCCAGGGGCTGCCGCGCCGGCTGGAGGCCGCCCGGCAGGATCATGATCGGAGCAGTGTAACACCCCCTGGCTGCGAGGGGCAAGCCCGGGGGTCGCTTGTCCGCTACAATGGCCGCTTCACATGAACGGGGCGACCGAGTGGCCGCCCCGGGGGTGTGGGTCGGGCGACAGGCCCCGCCCGTCATTCCGGCAGGCCCCTGTAGGGCGAGTCCGGACAGTAGAGATGGGGCGGGTCGTGGAACTGCGCGGCGAGTTGTTTGAGGAATCCCGGACTCGACGGGGTCAATTCCCGGGTCTCTGTCACGTCGTCGTCGTTGCCGAAAATCCCGTCCGGGCCGGCCGTGCGGAATGGGCGCGTGATGGGAGTCAGCGCCCGCCGCACATCGGACACCCGGCTCTCGGTGGCGCAGATGCAGGTCGAACTGCCGTTCATCCTGTAGACCACGCCACCGGGGGTGGCCGCCGGATCGCGGCAGTCGTCATTGTCCCGGATGGTGAAGGTGTGCCTGCTGTTCGCCGGGTCGACGGTGTAGCCGGGGCCGTTGGCGATGACGAGCATCACCTCCGTGTCACCGGTGTCGAGATTGTCATCGGCCCAGCAGATGGCCCGCCCCTCCGGAATCCCCGGCTGCGTGTTGCCACTGCCTCCGCGCCCCCACGTCACCGTGCCACTGCCGGCGATCTTGTCATTTTTCGGTACTGTATCACTTTGAAATCCGCTTCCTGTAGGTCTTGGGACGGTTGGGCTTGGGGGCCCGCGCATCGATCAGGCCCACGATCCACGCCATATCATGCAGCGTGTCCGTCACACCAGCCGCCATTGCCGGAGTGCAGCGCAGGGACTGGTGGATCCGCACGAAATTGTAGTGGACAAAGTAGAGGCTGAGCATGTGGATGTGATTCTCGATCTTCTTGCTGAACGCATTGGTCAGCCGGGTAAAGCGGCGCATCGACATTCGCATGGTCAGGTTCTGGCGTTCCACATAGCTGGTCGAGATGTGATCCCGATCCGGCTGGCCCTCGATCACGTTGACCCGCGCACCATTGAACTCGGATGGGCTGTATTTACGCTCGGGTGACTTTCTTCCATCATCGCCATAGAGTTTGACCAGCATGGCATAGTCCACATCGCCGACAAAGGCCTTGTCGACCGCCTCAAGGTAGGCCCGGTGGCCATCGGTGGTCAGCTGGACACGGTGGGCAAGGCGGTGTTCCAGATTGTCCATGAAACTGGTGGCTGTGTGTGCTGACCGATCCCCGACCTCCCAAGCCAGGATCAGCTGGCTGTCGGCATCAATCGCCGTCCAGGTCCACACATCCCCGGCCTCCTGTGGGGCGGCCTTGGCCTTGGCGACGTTCTTTGCCTTGGCATAGCAGAAGGACCAGATCTCATCGCACTGGATGCGCTTGGCCTCGACATCCTGCACGACCTCATCATGGTAGGCGGCACAGGCCTCACCGGCGGCAACCAGCAGTTTGGTGACGGTGTTGATCGAGACCCCGACGGTGCGGGAAATCGACCGCATGGACATTCCCTCAACCAGCAGGTTGAGGATCATGACGCGTTTTTCTGTGGACAATCTGTTCATGCCAGACAAGATAGGTTCTCGGAACCTCTTTGTCAAGCATTAGTTTATTTTATTTTTGAATCAGGCAGCGAGGGGCATTTTGGGAGTCCGATCCGCAAAATAATCTTCAATGGTATAAATCTGGACTCGCGGAACATCCATAAAGCGGCCTGTACTCGCCGCTGCGTCTTTCATATTCTGTGTAACCTTGTCTTCAAAGCAGGTGAAAATACCCAGCTCGGCACCAGCTTGCTGTCGTGCACCATTGAACGCTTGCACATGACCCGGTCCTGTTCCGCCGCCCTTCACTTGTGACACGATATCAATGAACTGGCCTTTGCGAATGGCAAGACGACCGTAGCCGTCAATGCCCTTGTCGCCGCGCTGCCGCTTGTTTGGCTCCATACCGTCCACCAAGGCCGCAGCCCAGCGCTCAAACCGGAACTTGTCCAGGTCGGCCAGAACCTTGGCATCCTCCTGTGTCCGGGGCATGCCTACGAATTCGACATCACCCCACAGGAAATTCGGAAACGAGCTGCAAATCCGATCTTCAATGATTTTGCAGGCGTTGACACAGACATCAATGCCGATCCACCTGCGGTCCAAATTCTGGGCAGCGGCAATGGTGGTACCGCAACCACAAAAGGGGTCCATGACAACGCCATTCGGTGGACAGCTGGCGGCAACGATTCTTTCAACCAAGGCAGTGGGTTTCTGGGTGGGGTAACCAAGGCGCTCCTTGGCTTGGGAATTGACATAGGGAAATTCTGTCCACCAATCATTGCAAATCATCCCATCGGCAGGATAGTAAACACGTTCCTTTCGGTGATCTATTCGTATTCGGCATCGCCGTCCTTGCGAATCAAACTGGCGATAATGGCTGTCAAGATATTTCTGGCTCACTGGAATTCGATAATCGGACCAGAAGTATTTCTTGCCGCGCGAATAAAACAAAAGGGGATTATATACCTAAGTGCCAGCCTTGTTCCGGCCCGGCGGCCGGGAAAAATAGAGAAAGGTGCCATTGACCCCTTGAAATTTACAGCAAAGTGCCATATATCAGACTCGCAACAAGGAGACTGACCATGGCCCACGAAGCCCCCGGCAAGCACTACCGCAAGACGATCAGCCTGCCCAGGTTGTTCAGGATGTTCCCCGATGACGAAACTGCCCGCACATGGATCGAGTCGATTGTCTGGCCGGATGGTCCCCGGTGCCCCCACTGCGGATCGGACAATGTCCAGTGCAACATCAAGCATCACAGCATGACCCATCGTTGCCGGGACTGTGCCGACAAGCCCCGGTTCAGCGTCAAGACCGGCACGGTCATGCAGTCCAGCAAACTCGGATACCAGACATGGGCCATCGCTGCCTATCTGGTCACCACCAGTCTCAAGGGCGTCAGTTCGATGAAACTGCATCGGGATTTGGAGATCACCCAGAAATCGGCCTGGCATCTGGCCCACCGCCTCCGCAAGACCTATGAGGCGGGACTTCCCCTCTTCACCGGCCCGGCCGAGGCCGATGAGACCTACATGGGTGGCAAGCGCAAGAACATGCCGAAGTCGAAGCGGGATGACATGACCGGACGCGGGGCAGTCGGCAAGGAAATCGTTGCCGGGGTCAAGGATCGGGAGACCAATGCGGTCGTGGCCCGGACGGTCGAGAGCACCGACAAGGCAACCCTGCAAGGCTTTGTGGCCGAGACAGTCGCCCCGGGTTCCGACTTGTACACCGACGACCACAAGGGCTATCAGGGCATCGAGGGCTTCCATCACGAGTCGGTCAAGCATTCATCGGGGGAATATGTGAAGGGTCTTGTCCACACCAACGGCATCGAGTCCTTCTGGTCGATGTTCAAGCGCGGCTACAAGGGCACCTATCACAAGATGAGTCCCAAGCACCTGCAACGCTACATCAACGAGTTCGCTGGCCGTCATAACATGCGCGAGGGCGATACGATCCAGCAACTGGAACTGACCGTCGAGCGCATGCAGGGCAAGCGGCTGACCTATGCAGCCCTGAAGGCCGACAATGGCCTCGACAGCGGAGCGCAGGAGTGCGCTGCATGAGTCCCGACCTGGACACACTCTACTACGGAGATTGTCTGGACTGGATGCAACATTGGGATGATCAGAGCATCGACCTGATCTATCTCGACCCGCCCTTCAACTCCAAGGCGCAGTACAATGTCCTGTTTGGCAAAAGCGGGGGTATCGACGCCCAGTACCGCGCCTTCAACGACACATGGGTCTGGGATGATGCAGCGGCCAACCGGCTGGATGCCATCGCTCACCCAGCTCATCGCGCCATTCTTGGTCTGCATACCATGCTGGGCGAGTGCGGTATGCTTGGCTATCTCACCTACATGGCCGAGAGATTGGCAGAGATGCACCGCCTCATGAAACCCACCGGCTCCATCTACCTGCACTGCGACCCGACAGCCTCACACTACCTGAAAGCCTTGATGGACGAAATTATTGTCAAGCAGGGGGGGGGGGGGGGATTCAGGAATGAAGTCATTTGGCATTATCGGACAGGAGGGGCGGGCAAAAATCATTTTTCCAAGAAACACGATGTCATTCTGTTTTATGGAAAAGGTCCAAATTCATGTTTCAATGTTCTGAAAGAAAAAGCCTACACAAAAAGCAAAAGCCGCAAGCCAGGGATCATAAATTATGGAGCAGGAAATGCCGAATTTTTTAAAGACGATAAGGGCGTTTTCAATTATGTCAATATGCGCGATGTATGGGATATTCCATACATAAACTCTCAATCCAAAGAACGAGTCGGCTACCCCACCCAAAAGCCCATTGCACTCCTTGACCGCATCATTCGTGCTTCCAGCAACCCCAACGATGTTGTCATGGATCCCTTCTGCGGGTGCGGCACGGCAGTTGAATCCGCTCGTAACCTCAACCGACGTTTCATTGGTATCGACATCTCCGCCTTTGCCATTGACCTCATTCGGCAAAAGCGCATGGGTATGAGCATCCCAGCCAAGGGCATCCCGGTCGATATGTATTCGGCTCGCTTGATGGCCAAGGACAACCCGTTCCAGTTCGAAAGTTGGGCCGTCACCCGCCTTCCCGGCTTTGCCCCCAACACCAAGCAGGTCGGCGATGGCGGGGTGGACGGCCGCGGGAAACTGGCAGTTCGCCCTGATGATCTGGATTCCGATCTGGCGTTGGCTCAAGCCAAAGGCGGCAAGTTCAATCTTGGCAACCTGCACGACTTCCTGCATGTCATCCAGCGGGACAACGCCGCCATCGGCTGTTACATCACGCTCGACAGGGTAACTTCGAAGGAAGCTATCCGTGAAGCCACCAATGCCGGGACATGCAGTATCGGCATCATGGACTACAAGCGCATGAACCTCTGGTCCATCGAAGACCACTTTGATGATCGGCGTCTCCACATGCCGCCCATGCGGGATCCGTACAATGGCAAGGCAATCCATGAAGACCGGATTCGTGACTGGCTCTAAGAAGGAAAACCATGACCAAGAAAACCGAAACCCGCCCCACTGTCCACCTCAAGCCATCGGACTACCAGCCGAGCAAGGCCGAACTGGACAAGGATGTCCGCATTGACACCTCGCCTGCTGACCTGATCCGGTCAGCATTCCAGCAAGTGAGGGTCGTGGAGGATAAGGATGCCTGACGGATCTGGCGGTCAGTTCAGGCGGATCGGGCCGTCGGAAACTGTGGCACTTAGGTATATAATCCCCAAACAAAATGATGTCGTGCTTTTTGGCAAAATTGCGCTTGGCGCGACCTGAATTGGAATAACACCACACAATTTCATTGCGAAAATTTGCACGACCAAACACGCTGTCCATGACCAGTTTGATGCTGTGACTCATTGTTGGATCGCAGTGGTAGTAAATCGATCCCGTCGGCTTCAGGACGCGGTGACACTCTCGCAAACGGTTGGCCATGGTGGACAGATAGGCAAGGTTTGATCCCTCGTCATGAATGCGACGTAGACCCTCCATGGTGTCCGATAGAGCACCGGGTATGGAGGCAACATCATGGAAATCATCGACCGCTTCCGACCAGCGCCATGTGTCATCGAAGGCCATCCATTGCGATCCGCCAATGAAGGCATTGTAGAGTCGTTTGGAATTGAAGGGAGGATCGAGATAGATCAGGTCTACCGATTCATCGGGAATGTCTTCCCGCATGACATCAAGGCAGTCCCCGAAGTAGAGTTTATTGGGGGGGGGGGATGGGGTCAACATAACAAGTTTTCCAAACACTTGGATTGGATTACAGTAATTGGACTGGTCACGTCGGACAATACTTCATGCGTTGGTCGGGACCCCAAAGCCGATCTCCCTTTTGACGATTGTATGTGCCCAGCGTCAACTGCAAATTCGCTGGATCGTTGGAGCCGCCCCGAGCTCGCGGGAGAATGTGATCCACTTCGATAGCCGGGTTCAAACGGCGATTCCAAGGCGGACCGACATACAGGACAGGCAACGGAGTCCCGCAAAGGGCATCACGCCCCTTTTGATTCTTGTAGAGATCGGGCATGTGCTTGCGGATGGGTGTGCTCGCATTGGCTCCGAAGGGCAACCCTCCATACCAGTTGCGAAACTTATTCGTCCCGCTGACAACCAATGACCTTGTTTTCTTGATTGCACGACTCGCTCCACGAACAACACCTGGAGGCGCATTCCTGACCGTCAGAGAAACAATTTCGTAGCCTGTCCCTGCCACTCCAATGACCGCCAAAGGGTGAATAGCCTGCGCGCTGGAACCGGATAGGCCGACAGCAAAGGCAATTGTGATGACTGGAATTAACCCCGGAAGAGTTCTGTGTATCACGGCAGCTAACCGCCCCAACGAGCCTTCGCTGCCACTTGCGCAATCTCCCTGCGCCGCTCCGGCGTCAGGGATTCGGCCCGACGTTTGCCACCGATCCGGCCGCCGTTGGCCTTCTGTGGCTGGCGGATCTTGGCGGCAGTCTCCTCGATCTCGCCCGTTGCAATCTTGGCGACATGGACGGCACAGCCAACCACATCAGCGGGGCGGTTCTGTCCTTGTGGTCCCTGAGGCATTGGAGGACTCCTTTTTCCAACTAATCATAGAATGAGTCGAATAGTTTGGGAAATCAACCAATTTCTTGGGAAATCCCTTACTTTTTGTGTTATTCACATTTTCAAATTGAGACAATACCCATTTTTCGCGGCAATCAGACCGGTGCCATCGGCCTTGGTGAGGAACTTGCTGGGGCGTGCTTGTCCTTCTCTTGGGGTGTGACCGTGGGGATCCGCAAAGCGGTTGGGGCCGGACAGGACGATGGCAGACACATGGGCCTCGACGGCGGAGGCAAACCGTGTGGTTGGATCGGCCTGACCGACAGCGATACTGATGCCATCGCTATTGGCGAGAACGCAGTTGCCGGCCTCCATTGTGTCGCCATCGAGTCCCGACGTGAAGCGGAAGCCGATTTCCGGCACCTGCGCGAGGGCCGGGCCGCCGGCCACCGCCACCAGCAGCGCGGCGGCCAGGAGGGTCAGGGGGGGGGGGCAGTGTCAGTCGGGTCATGGTGTCCTCCGTGTGGTGGGTCTGCCAGGTGGCCACAAGACCCACCTGGCAGATTGATCAATGGGACGAGGGTACAGCCGATCGGGCCGGATGGCAAGCCCGGCGAGGTCGCCGCGCCGCCATGGCCGCAATCGCCCCACAGCGCACGCTGGGTGGCCGTCAGCGGGTGTCTTCTGGTTTGTCTGTGGGTTTTCTGCGGTACCCCGAACGCTACCGGCAACGAGAGGGCGGTTTCCTGCGCGCTGGTGGGGGATGTATCATACCCACCCCATCCTGTCACGCCACCTCTGCACCTCGGGATCCACCGGGACCGGCGCATTGTGGATGGCATTGTGGCAGGATTGGCAGAGAGATTCAAGGTTGTCCGGATCCCAGGCGTCGCCACCGTCCCGGATGGGCGTGATGTGGTGGACGATGGTGGCAGGGACGGTGCGGTCGCAACGCTGGCACAGGGGCTGGCGCTCGAGGTGGGCCGCCCGCAGCGTACGCCAGCGGCGGGTGTTGTAGACGGTGCGCCAGAGGGTGCGGCGGTCCATGTCAGCCGAGCTGCCAGATGCCGGGCGGCGGCCACATCGTCGCGGGCGGTGTTGTGAAAGCCCTTCTTGACGAGGCGCATGTTGCCGGCCTTGTCGTGCTCGACCAGGGCCTGCGCCAGCGACGCCTCGACCAGGGGACGGGACTCGCCGATCGACAGCATGCCATCAAGGGCGGCCCGGCGCAGGGCGCGGATGTCGAACGATGCCTCGGACCACTGCGTGACACGGCCGGTCAGGCCCGCCATGCCGGCGTCGAGCAGATCCTTTTCCCGGAAGCGGTCGGACACGGCAGCCAGATGCGGGCCCCAGCGGCGGCTGATCTCCTGGACGATCATGAAGGCCGGCGGGATGCGATAGCCCTCGGCGACCAGCAACAGACCCTGGTCGACCAGGGCCTGATAGGCGCCACGCGGCACGATGTCGCGTTCCTCCTGCTCGATGATCGGCGGGATGCCGGGACAGATGGCAAAAGCCTCGATGCGCTGGGAGGGCCACCAGGCGACACAGGCGGACCAGGCCCGACCCGCCCCCATGTCGATGCCGATGACCGGGTGGCCCTCCTGCGGCCCGGGGATGCGGTCGACGACGCGCTCGATGTCGTCGACGGTCAGGAGCACGGTGGACTCGTCGCCGGCAGGAATGTTGAGGCGATACGACAGGAATTGCGCCTTGAGGCGGGGATCCTTGTGGGCCTCCTGAAGTTCGGCCTTGAGGACGGCGACGCCGTCAGGATGGGCAGCGGTCAGCGGGTTGACGCGCTTGATCTCGCGCCATGTGTCCCATTTCTTGGGGTGGGCGGCCAGGTTGTAGACGAACAGCGACCGGGACTCGTCGGTGCCCCTGTCGAGCAGGTCGATCCACCAGCCGTCCATGGCCGGGGCCCGGGTGCCGATGTACAGGACGCGCAGGTCGGAGCCGTACTTGCCCTGGGCGGTCTGGATGGCGTCCTGCATCAACTGGCCGCCGGTGACTTCCCAGGCCCCGGGTTCATCGGCGATGACCCATGGTACGCCGACGATGCCCATGGCCGTCTTGGCCTTGGACGAGATGGCGCGGATCTGGGTGTTGGTGGACTTGTGCTTGATGGTGACGGCGGTCGGGCTGTCGCCGAAGCGGTACTGGCCGGACGGCTCCAGCCACTCGCGCAGGTAGCGGAAGACGATGCGGGCCTGGTCGAGCGAGGCGGCGAGGCAGAGGCACTCCTTGTTGTTCACGAAATGCGGGCTGTCCGGCCAGATGAAGTCGAGCAGCAACCGGGCGGCCAGGAAGCTCTTGGAGTTGCCCCGCGGCATGGACCAGGCCAGCGTGCGGTACTTGCCGGAATGCGCGGTGGCAAGCAGCCGCTTCTGAAACGGGAACAGGTCGGGGACGCCGGTTGGCAGGGTCATGGGAATCTCCTCGGAATTCTGGAATCTCTAACAAGGATATGAAAGGCTGCGGTTTACAATTGTATCGGCGAATTTACTTTTGTATGCCCCCTGGGGTGGGGGGGGCAATGGCATTAACTTAATTTTTTGAGGGTATTAGGGCCTGTTGACACTCCCCCGTCCCGCTGCTATCCTGCCCCCCAACGACCGCCCGGAACGGGCGGCATCCCCTCTGGCAGGAGCAGACCCATGAACAGTGACCGATCCCTTCTCACCGACCGCATGTGGCACCGCATCGAATCCCTCTGTCCCGGCAAGGTCGGGGACCCCGGCGGCACCGCCGCCGACAACCGTCTCTTCGTCGAGGCTGTCCTGTGGCACATCCGCACCGGTTCGCCCTGGCGTGACCTGCCACCCCGCTTCGGCAAGTGGAACAGTGTCTTCCAGCGCTTCCGCCGCTGGGCCAAACGGGGCGTCTTCGAACGCATTTTCAGGGCGTTATCGGAGGAGTTCGATCTCGAATACGTCTGCATCGACGGCACCATCGTCAAGGCGCACGCCAAGGCCGCCGGCGCCCCATCGGGAGCATGACCGGTGGGGGGACCTGCGATCAGGGGATCGGCCGCCCAAGGGGCGGTCTGACCACCAGGATCGTGGCTGTCACCGATGCCCTTGGTTACCTTGTCCACTTCGTCATCCTGCCCGGTCAGGCCCATGACCTCAAGGGGACAGAAGCGGTCCTCCAGGACCTCGATGGCGATGCCCTCATTGCCGACAAGGCCTTCGATGCCGACAGTCTCCTTGCCGATCTCGAATCACGCGGCATCACGGCCGCACTCCCGGCCAGACGCAACCGATCCGTGATTCGGGAGCATGATCGGGACATGGATGCCTGGCGGCACCAGATCGAGAACTTCTTCGCGAAGATCAAGGAGTTCCGGGGCATTGCGATGCGCTTCGACAAGACGCTGACAAGTTTCTCGGCTCTCATTTACCTGGTGGCCGGGGTGATTGCAGCCCGGTAAGTGTCAACAGGCCCTAACTTAAGCAAGGCCCTGGAAAGGGGGTTGTTCCGGCGGGAATCAGGACGGTTTGGGCGGTTTCCATTTGCCGATCGGTTTCTGGGAGACCCGATGATAGGACCGGTGGGGGCGATCCGGTTGCATGCAGTCGGCGATGCGGGCGATGGCGGTGCGGACGAAGGTGGCGCAGCTTGTGGTGACGCTGAGGAGCATCTCTTCGAAACCGTTGTAGACGACAGGGAGTGCGTTCTTCTGGTTGGCGCGAAGACCGCCGCGTCTGTTTCGGTGGCCGGGTCCGTTGATGAGCGTCTCGCAGTCCTGTGACATCCGCCGTGCGAGGGCGATGAGCGTCATCCCCGCGATGAGTTCCTGCTGCACACCTCGGAGCCCTTGCGCATGAAAGGCTTCCATGGCGAGGGTCTGTTTGATGGTCTTGTAGAGTTCCTCGATGGACCAGCGCTGATGGTAGAGATCGGCGAGAGCGGGACCGGGATAGCGTGTGTCATCAAGGAGTGTGGTGAGCAGGACCCAGTCGGAGTCGGGGGCCTTGACCACCCGCACGGTGCGGGGTGCGGGGTCGACCTTGCGGGGCTTGAGGGTGAGCACGGTCTCGGGACGGGTGCTTTGGAGGATCCGGTCCACCTGGGTGTCCGCCTTGCGGCGGATGCGGAAGACGGCGTGGAGGTCCTGATCGACATGATGCGCGAGCAGGGCACGGGAGAAATACCCCCGGTCGTAGACCACGATGTCCTCGGGTTGTAACAGACGGCTGTGATGCCGGGCCAGGGCCCGTTCATCGCCACCGGGTGCGAGTGCCACGTCATGGGGGATCTTGTCCTGCAATCGGTACAGACAGCTGACCAGACCCTGCGGATAAGCAGCATTGGGGGACGGTCGTTTGAAACCGTCCGGCTGCAGGGTCTTGGGCAGGTTGAACTTGCTGCCATCGACGGCGAACACCCGGTGCCCGTTCCAGAGCGTTGCGGTGGCTTCGAAGGATTCGAGAACGGCGGCGTGCACGTCCCGGAAGGCCTGCGGGTCGAGCTTGTCGCGGGCCTTGCACATGGCGGCGGCCGAGACCGGCCTGGCCTGGTACAGCGGGACATCGTAGGTCTGGCACTGGCGCCAGAGCTGTGACACGGTGATGGCATAGCCCTGCCGGTTGGGCGCGATCACCAGGCGATAGACGAAGAGCAGGATCAGCAGGCTGTTGATCGCCCGGCGGCGGGACTGCCATTGGACGTCATAGTCCGCGGCCACGCGGGCGGCGGCGGTGACGAGCGCCTGCCAGGGCCGGGTGATGGTGTCATCGATCGCCGCGCCGGCCCGGAGATTCTGGCGGGCGGTCGGCGGGGCCGGCGGCATGGGGTCCTTGCGCAGGATCTTTTGGAAATCAGGGGTCAGTGGCTTCCAGTAGACATCCTTTCGGGACTTGTTCGTCCGGGGCTGGGTGGACCCGATGCGCTGCCAGCCGGCCGCCTTGTAGGCACTGCCGGAAAAGCGGGCGGTATCGACAAAGGTCTCGATCAGGACCGGGCGGTACTGGTATTTCTGCTCCCAGTCATCGGCCAGCTGCCGGGCGGCGAGGCCCAGGGCGGTCGAGGCGAGGTTGGGCACCCGCACCCCGTCGAAGATCACGAAGCGGGAATTGACCACCACCCGATGCCGCGTCCTGTTCTTCTGGGCGTTGCTCCAGCCGATCCGGTCGTCCCGGCAGCGGAGATTGCGGGTGATCGCCTCGAACAACAGGCATCCCAGGATCCGCTGCTGACCATCCCGGATGAAGTACTTCATCTGGCCGCCGAACGGATGCTTGTAGCCGAGGTAGTGATGACAGTCGACCGACGCGTTCCAGATCTTTGCCGCCTCGGGACGCACCACCCGCTGGAGCGTGATCGGCTGAAGATCCGCCAGCACCGCGGTCACCGGCGTCTTCCGGATCGCCAGACGCCGATGCACCGCGTCCAGGCCAGACGCCCGTGTCTTCACACGGTTGACCGGCAGGGTCAGGACCCCGAGCGCCTCCAGACGCTCGAGGGCGCCGAGACAGGCGCGGAACTTCGGGCGGCCATCGGGATTGCGCCACTGGAGCGCCTCGGCGACGCGCGTCGCCAGTCGGGTGCGGCTGATCCCGGCATTGCTGGCAAGGATCGACTGGATCTGGTCGATCCGCCGGGCCGTGAACCGCTTGCCAAAAAACGTCAGCGCCTTGAAGGTCTGGGGGTCAAAGGCCATCACTGCATCTCCAGAAAATCGATCAGGAAAGGGATACAGGATCGCTCAAATCGAGTCAAGTCCCGAATGTCATGGACAGGATAAAACTTGAAAATCAATCATAATCAGATTTTTATATCGACATTAGCTGGATAATTCCCACACAAGATAAAACCATAATCTAAGTTAATGCCATTGGGGGGGGGGGGGGTTCAGGAATTCAGGCAGTTCTGGAACGGCAGACCTGACAGCCAGGGCCACCTGTCTTTGCCTCTCATCATCGGTCACGACCTTCGACGGCAGGACCATCAGGTTCAACCCCTTGCACCATCCAAAGTCATCATTTTTTGCTTTTGTATTCTCTGCAGGAACAGGCCCTGGAGTTCACGGAAGGGCCTAGTGGTCAATCCTCAACATATCCTTGCTGTCTTGCCCCCCATGGGCCCATCGACGGCCGTCGCCGCCGAGCGACCCGCACAGGACACCACCCAAGGCAGCATGCCCATGCGTCGACCCGTCCGCCCGTCACCCGCACCGAAGCGGACCACCAGCGCCGGACCGCCATCACCACCCACCCCTCGACCCGCCAGAAGCCCGTCTGGCGGGCCCGCATCATCCTGGCTCTCGGTGACGGCTGCGGGCCCACCGCGACCCTGCGCCGCACCGGCATGTCCCGGTCCACCCCCATCCCGGTCCACCATCCGGCGCCCTCGGGACCGCGTCCTGGCCGAGGGGGTGGATGGTCTCTGGCGGGACGCCACCCGGCCACCGGGCCGGAAGCCCATCCCCGCCGCCACCGTCCGGGCCATCATCGACCTCGCCATGGCGCCACCGCCGCCCCACCGCAGCTCCTGGACCCCCGGTTTCTGACCCGGGTGGGGCCCTGGCCACCGCGATCGGGGGCGTGGCTGCGTCCACCGTCCCCGCCATCCGCCGCCGCCATGGCCGGCGCCCCCCGGGGTCAGGACCCCAACCTGACCATCATTGCGGGGGTCGCGAACGACCCCCGCTTCGGCCCGGCAGAACGGACAGGCTGGGGTCCATGATGGGGTGGGGCTGTCCACCAACCCGCCCGACCATGCCGTCGTCCTCTCGGTTGACGAGACGACCCCGATCCAGGCCCTCGGCCGGACCCAAGAGCCCCGGCCACCGGCCTCGGGGCCGAGGGCCACCCGCACGCACGATGACCAACGGAACGGCACCACCACCCTGCTGGCGGCCCTTGATGTGGCGACCGGCACGGGGGTGGGCACGATGACGGACCGCCACCGCTCCGAGGACGTCGGTGCCGTCCTCGATCCTGTCGCGGCCGGCCTTGCTCCCGAGACGGAGGTCCATGGCATCCTCGCCACTCTCGCGGCCCCCACGTCGGCCCCCCTCCCACGTCGGCCCGTGTCCATGCGTGGCGCAAGGCGCACCCCCCGGGATTGCACAACTGGGGACCGTCCATGGCACCCCGACGTCGGCGTCGTGGATGCATGCCGTGGAGGGCGTCGTCTCGCAACGGGCCCGGCAGCGCCTCAAGCATGCCATCTTCAACTCGCTTGACGACGGCCGGGCCGCCGTGGACGCCTCTATCGCCCATCACAACGCCCCCAACGCTCATGAGGCACCCATGGGGGCCCGGCCCTGCCGCTGGCGCCGGGATCCGGATGACCGCGTGGCCTCCTCGCAGCGCGGGCACCGGCGGCTGGAGGGAAACCATGCATCTGTATAAGGCTGACCACTAGTGACAGGCGCGGGGCCGTCTGTGAGCCGCCGGGTCCCCCAGGGGGTTGGTCGGACGGGGTCTGGGCTGTGGGCCGGCGTCTGGCGACGGAGGGATCCGGACGGCAATGGGGCGACCGGAGGCGGGACGATAGCCGTTCGGACGCGCCCGGCCACCCCAGGACGCGACCCGGGCCGTCATCGGCCCGATGGTCCTGCGCGCTCCGGGCCGCACCACCCGGACCCGCAGGGGCGACCGGGCGGCCCGGGATGCCCACATGCCCAGAGCGAGCGGACCCGTCGCGGCGGCCAACAAGACCCCGTGTGGGCGTCCGCATGACGCGCCAGTCCGACCCTTCGGGGGCGCGCTGGGGACGCGCGGGCGGGACCGGCGACAACCGGCTCCGCCGGGCACGCGTGGCCGGATTCGGTCGAAGCGGGTCAGGAGCCGGGGCGCATCGGAAACTGTCAGGAAAAGTCAGCCATGGGAGACTCACTCCCTGAGGGTGGCGCCATTGACCCCCGGCTACTCCTGGTGTAGGGTGCCGGCATGGAACCTGAGCCCAATATTCACGATCTGGCCAGGCAAGTGGCCGTGATGGAGCAGAGCATGGAGACAATGCAGGCCAATCTGACCGCCACCCTGGAGGGCTTCCGGACGGATCAGGCCAGGTTGCGCGAGGCCATGGCCAACTGGAAAACCGACATGGCCCACTGGAAGACCGACATGGCCAACTGGAAGACCGACATGGCCCAGCGGGAGACCCGGATGCTGCTGGCCATGGCCGGCATGATCGGCCTTGCCGTCGCCATTCTCGGCATCCTGATCACCCTGCCCGCCTGACCTGCGAACCTGCCACGCCACCGGGCGGCCGTCGGACCGCCGGGGGCGGTCGATCTGGCCAGGCCAGGGGGCCGAGATGGGGCAGGGCCTGGCGCCACCCAAGCCAGACCAGGACAGTGCCCTGGCTCGCAACAATGCCGCGCTTGAGCACCTGCGGCCCCTGGTGTAGAGTGCCGGCATGACTTCCGATCTGGACATGCACGATCTGGCCCAACAGATCGCCCGCCTGGAGGAGCGTATGGAAACAAAGCAGGCCGAATACCGCACCGACATCGCCCGCCTGGCCGAGACCATGGCCCACTGGAAGACCGACATGGCCAACTGGAAGACCGACATGGCCCAGCGGGAGACCCGGATGCTGCTGGCCATGGCCGGCATGATCGGCCTTGCCGTCGCCATTCTCGGCATCCTGATCACCCTGCCCGCCTGACCTGCGAAGCTGCCACGCCACCGGGCGACTGCCGGATCGCTGGAGGACGATTGATCTGGCCAGGCCAGGGGGCCGAGATGGGGCAGGGCCTGGCGCCACCCAAGCCAGACCAGGACAGTGCCCTGGCTCGCAACGATGCTGCGTTTGAGCACCTGCGGACCGACATGGCTCACTGGAAGACCGCCATGGTCCAGCGCGACACGGACAACCGGCGCTGGATCGTCGGCCTCTTCATGGCAGCCATCGTCAATCTCGTCACCCTGCTCGGCAGCTGATCGCCTCATTCTGACGGTCGGCCCGCACCATCGCGCCCCCCAGCGCCACACCCCTGACCGTCGCCGGCACGCAGACCGCTGATGCGACCCGGGTGTGGTATCTCTGACTGCAGGAGCTGATCGGAACGCGTTCAATGACAATGGCTTCGCCCCTCCCAATTGGCCAATTTGGAAAGTTGGAATTCTTCTTGTCGCAGGCCCCGACGTCTGCGACGCGATGCCGCTTCATGCCGCCGCCAGTCCACACGTGCCCGGGGCAGGTGGAAATTCAACGAGGTTGCGAACGAAGACAGTCACGCCCGCTGAGTCTTGCCCTGAAGAGGATGCTCTGCTCGCGAAGATCGGCTGGGCCCGTTGACATCCCTGCCGATTGTGTGGCACTGCGCCGCCGCCTGTCCCGCTGGAAAGGGGAATGAACATGTCAAAACCCGAATGGGGTGCCAAGCATCGTTGCGACAAGTGCGATACGCGGTTTTACGATCTGCGGCGCAGCCCTGTAGTCTGTCCCAATTGCCAGGAACCGATTGTCGCCGAGATGCGACCTGCCATCGACTTGGAATCGATTGTCGCTGATGAGGAAACCACACCAAATGTTGATATCGGTATCGACCTGAATACCGATGATGGTGACGGCGTTCTCGAGGACAGCGAGGATGCCCTTGATGCCGGTGAGGAGGTCTCGCTGGACGACATCAGCACTGACGATATTGATTAGTGCCACCGGCTTCCGGTGGAGTCGTCGGTGCGGACGGACGGTGCCGGCTGTTTGACGCCTTCCCCGCCTGACCAGTTGGCCAGAAACATTTCCAGGCCGCGCGAGTCGGCGGTGAAATGGAAACACGGTGCGGTATGGCCATCAGGCAACAATACCGTGACTGTCCCGCAATTGTGGACGGAGGGCCCACCGGCAAGAGACCGCTGGCCGCATGGGCTGGGAAGGTGCCAGGACCCATCAATCTGCGGGTCGGGCGTGCAACCCACCTGCAGCTCCCTGGTTTGGCCGTGGCCTTGTCGGCCATGGCACTGATCAATTTCCTGATCTTTCTTGACGATCCCCGGACAGTGCATGCGGCTAACGTCTGGGCGTTCAGCAACCCGGTGCTGACCGGCTGGACATACCGACAGCGATCCTGCTGGCTGGCCTCATCGGTTACGGTGCTCACAGACCGATGTGATCAATGCGGTAACGATCGGTGATGAATCAGCTGCGACCCGGGTCCCGTTGATCGATTCCGAATCATGGTCGCCGTATCGGTCTCATGATCCTGCCCACCGTCCAATCGTTCGCCGGGGGAATCTCCAATGCCTGATTCCTGGCTTGACCCTGTTCGGTGGCCTCGTCCTCCCCGGGGTCGAGACGCTCGCCCGCGTTGTCCTGGCACCCAAGGAGCTGCCGTTGGCATCGTCATCTGTACAATGGTGGAAGTGTCTGCCCCATGCATCTGGACCGGACAAATCCCTGATGACCACCCTGTGTCACCCGGACAGTGATGTCAGGGTGGCTTGAATCGCAAGGCTGGCCCCCCATCTCTTTGGCGAGACCAGGTCCCGACAGGCCGCGAGCGGATGTCGGGACAGGAGGGTGCTTATGGGGATGACCATGGATGCAGGACAGTACACCGAACGGGCGATCAAACTGATCAACACGGCCCAGATGCAGGCCAGCCAGGCCAGCCATCAGACCGTCACGTCGATCCATCTGTTGAAGGCGGCGCTGGACAGCCAGGACAGATTTGCGGCAAACCTTCTGGAACTGGCCGATGGGAACAGTGAGGCCATCAAGGCCGCAGTCGATGGGGAATTTGCCCGGATCCCGACTGTCAATGGACCAGACCAAGTCTATCTTGCCAAGGACGCAGCCGCCATTCTGCAGCGGGCCGAGACACTCGCTGGCAAGGCCGGGGATCGGTTCATTGCCGTCGATGGCATTCTGCTGGCCATGGCCAACGAGACCTCAGAGGCTCAGAAACTCCTTCGCAGGAATGGGATCACGGCCCAGTCCCTCAAGAGCGCCATCGAGACTTTGCGCAAGGGCAGGTCCGCCGACAGCATGACGGCCGAGAACGCCTATCAGGCCTTGGAAAAATACACGAGGGACCTCACGGCGTTGGCCCGGGATGGCAAGATTGATCCCATCATTGGTCGCGATGAGGAGATCCGTCGCACCATGCAGGTCCTCTCGCGCCGTACCAAGAACAATCCGGTCCTGATCGGTGATCCCGGTGTGGGCAAGACAGCCATCTGTGAAGGGATGGCGTTGCGGATCATCAAGGGCGATGTGCCTGAAAGCCTCCAGAACAAGCGCCTCCTGGCCCTTGATATCGGAGCACTGATTGCCGGGACCGGTGTGCGGGGCGAGTTCGAGCAGCGGCTCAAATCGGTACTGAATGAGATCACGGAGGCTGCTGGCGAGATCATCCTGTTTGTCGATGAGATGCACACGCTCATCGGCGCGGGCCGTGCCGAGGGTTCCGTCGATGCTTCCAACCTGATGAAACCAGCCCTGGCCCGGGGCGAACTGCACTGCATCGGCGCCACGACGCTGGACGAGTATCGCAAGCATGTCGAGAAAGACGCAGCCCTGACCCGCCGTTTTCAACCTATTCATGTCCATGAACCGACCGTCAGTGACACGATTTCGATCCTGCGAGGCATCAAGGAGAAGTACGAGCTCCATCACGGGATCAAGATTTCGGACAATGCCCTGGTGGCTGCTGCCACCCTGTCCAATCGCTACATCACGGACCGGTTCCTGCCTGACAAGGCAATCGACCTGATCGACGAGGCGGGCAGTCGGTTGCGTATGGAAGTCGATTCCAAACCCGAAGATCTGGATACGCTGGACCGGGACATCCTGCAGAAACAGATCGAGGTGGCTGCACTGAAAAATGAGAGCGATGAGGCCTCGCAGGAACGGTTGGGCAGCCTGGAGGCGGAGCTGGTCAAACTGATCGAACAGTCGGATGCCCTGACAGCCCAATGGCAGTCCGAGCGCGACACGCTGGCCAGGGCACGGGCACTCAAGGAAAATCTCGACAAGGCACGCATCGATCTCGACATCGCCAAGCGCCGGGGCGATCTGGCCCGGGCTGGCGAGTTGAGTTACGGGATCATCCCCGGACTCGAGCGGGACCTGGCGGCCAGCGAGGGCAGTGATGCCATCCACATGGTCGACGAGCAGGTCACGCAGGAACGGGTGGCCCAGGTGGTGGAACGCTGGACCGGCATTCCCGTGGCCCGGCTGCTGGAAGGGGAAAAGCAGAAACTCCTGCGCATGGAGGATGAGATTGGCAAGCGGGTCGTGGCCCAGCATGAAGCCATCAGGGCGGTTGCCAACGCCGTCCGGCGGGCCCGGGCCGGGCTCAATGATCCCGAACGGCCTCTGGGGTCGTTCATGTTCTTTGGTCCCACCGGGGTCGGCAAGACTGAACTGGCCAAGGCGCTGGCGGAATTCCTTTTTGATGATGAACAGGCCATGGTCCGCATCGACATGTCGGAATATGCCGAAAAACATTCCGTGGCCCGGCTGATCGGTGCCCCACCTGGCTATGTGGGCTATGATGAAGGTGGAGTCCTGACGGAAGCCGTTCGCCGCCGCCCCTACCAGGTCATTCTCTTTGACGAGATCGAGAAGGCCCACCCCGATCTCTTCAACGTCCTCTTGCAGGTTCTCGACGATGGCATCCTGACCGATGGGCAGGGCCACCGGGTGGACTTCAAGCAGACTCTGATCATCTTCACATCAAATCTCGGCACTGCCCAACTCGCGGCTGCCGCCAGCGAGCGGGAAACGAAAGCAGCGGTCCAGGCCATCATGGAAACCATAAAGGATTTTTTTCGCCCCGAGTTCATCAACCGGGTTGATGAGATGGTCGTCTTTGATCGCCTGCGCAGCGAGGATATGAAAGCC
>OZ244066.1:0-492500 GCA_965215545.1 Paracoccaceae bacterium | reverse complement strand
AGTGAAATAGACCTGAAACCGGACGCCTACAATCAGTCGGAGCCATAACGATGGTGACGGCGTACCTTTTGTATAATGGGTCATCGACTTGGTCTTGTGTGCAAGCTTAAGCCGTTAGGTGTAGGCGCAGCGAAAGCGAGTCTTAACAGGGCGCCCGAGTACGCAGGATCAGACCCGAAACCGAGTGATCTAGGCATGGCCAGGCTGAAGGCAAGATAACACTTGCTGGAGGGCCGAACCCACATCTGTTGAAATAGGTCGGGATGAGCTGTGCCTAGGGGTGAAAGGCCAATCAAACTCGGAGATAGCTGGTTCTCCGCGAAATCTATTTGGGTAGAGCGTCGAGTGAATACCGCCGGGGGTAGAGCACTGGATGGGTAATGGGGCCCCACAGGCTTACTGATCCTAACCAAACTCCGAATACCGGTGAGTACTGCTCGGCAGTCACACTGCGGGTGCTAACGCCCGTAGTGGAGAGGGAAACAACCCTGACCAACAGCTAAGGCCCCCAATTCGTGGCTAAGTGGGAAAGCATGTGGGACGACCAAGACAGCCAGGAGGTTGGCTTAGAAGCAGCCACCCTTTAAAGAAAGCGTAATAGCTCACTGGTCTAATCAAGTTATCCTGCGGCGAAGATGTAACGGGGCTCAAGCCACGAGCCGAAGCTTTGGGTCACATTTCGATGTGGCGGTAGCGGAGCGTTCCGCAATGTGGGTCAATGGACTCCCCGCAAGGGGACACCGCTGATCCCGCGTTGAAGCCAAGTCCGTGAGGATTGGTGGAGTTTGCGGAAGTGAGAATGATGACATGAGTAGCGACAAACAGAGTGAGAAACTCTGTCGCCGAAAGCCCAAGGGTTCCTTGCTTAAAGTTAATCTGAGCAGGGTTAGCCGGCCCCTAAGGCGAGGCCGAAAGGCGTAGTCGATGGGAACCAGGTCAATATTCCTGGGCCCGTGGGTAGTGACGGATCGCAGGTGTTGTGCCCCCTTATTGGATTGGGGGTGCAGCTGAGCGGTTCCAGGAAATAGCTCCCACATATGGACCGTACCCCAAACCGACACAGGTGGGCAGGTAGAGAATACCAAGGCGCTTGAGAGAACCACGTTGAAGGAACTCGGCAAATTGCCTCCGTAAGCTTGCGAGAAGGAGGCCCGGTTGGCAGGCAACTGCTGGTCGGGGGCACAAACCAGGGGGTGGCGACTGTTTACTAAAAACACAGGGCTCTGCGAAGCCGCAAGGCGATGTATAGGGCCTGACGCCTGCCCGGTGCCGGAAGGTTAAAAGGAGGTGTGCAAGCACCGAATTGAAGCCCCGGTAAACGGCGGCCGTAACTATAACGGTCCTAAGGTAGCGAAATTCCTTGTCGGGTAAGTTCCGACCCGCACGAATGGCGTAACGACTTCCCCACTGTCTCCAACGTGGACTCAGCGAAATTGAATTGCCTGTCAAGATGCAGGCTTCCCGCGGTTAGACGGAAAGACCCCGTGAACCTTTACTACAGCTTCGCATTGGCATCAGGCTTGTGATGTGCAGGATAGGTGGTAGGCATTGACGCAGTGACGCCAGTTGCTGTCGAGCCACCCTTGAGATACCACCCTTGGCATTCTTGATGTCTAACCGCGGTCCGTTATCCGGATCCGGGACTGTGCGTGGTGGGTAGTTTGACTGGGGCGGTCGCCTCCCAAACAGTAACGGAGGCGTGCGAAGGTGGGCTCAGAGCGGTCGGAAATCGCTCGTTGAGTATAATGGCAGAAGCCCGCCTGACTGCGAGACCGACAGGTCGAGCAGAGACGAAAGTCGGCCATAGTGATCCGGTGGTTCCGAGTGGAAGGGCCATCGCTCAACGGATAAAAGGTACTCCGGGGATAACAGGCTGATGGTGCCCAAGAGTTCATATCGACGGCACCGTTTGGCACCTCGATGTCGGCTCATCTCATCCTGGGGCTGAAGCAGGTCCCAAGGGTACGGCTGTTCGCCGTTTAAAGAGGTACGTGAGCTGGGTTTAGAACGTCGTGAGACAGTTCGGTCCCTATCTGCCGTGGGTGTGAGAGACTTGCGAGGAGCTGCCCCTAGTACGAGAGGACCGGGGTGGACGCACCACTGGTGGACCTGTTGTGGCGCCAGCCGCAGTGCAGGGTAGCTATGTGCGGAATGGATAACCGCTGAAAGCATCTAAGCGGGAAGCCAACCTCAAAACAAGGTCTCTGTTTGGACAGTGGCAGACCACCACTTCGATAGGCCGGATGTGTACGTGCAGCAATGCACTCAGCTGACCGGTACTAATGTTCCAAATTGCTTGACTCGGTCCAGTAAAAGCAAGGTGTCCCCTTGCTCCATGGATTCGCCATGACTTGTGACATCAGCCCCATCTGGGCCCTGCAGGGTCATCCGATCCCCAAGGCCCCGGGGTCCTGATCGTGTGCTCAGCTGGTCTGGTGGTCATAGCACGAGTGAAACACCGGATCCCATCCCGAACTCATTGGTTAAGCACCGTTGCGCCGATGGTACTGCGTCTCAAGACGTGGGAGAGTAGGTCGCCGCCAGCCTTGCTGAACACATGTCCTGCCGTGCACATGCCATTTTGCCATGTTCGCACACGTGTCTTGCTGTCTTGACGCCGTTGACCGAATCAACCCATCGGTCATCGGGCTGTTCCCCCCCCCGGGGGGGGGGCAGCACACTTCTGGCGCGGGGTGGAGCAGTTTGGTAGCTCATCAGGCTCATAACCTGAAGGTCGCAGGTTCAAATCCTGCCCCCGCAACCAAAGAAGCCCATGAAAACATTGGTGTTTTCAGGGGCTTTCGATTCCGGCATAGGCCACCTTGACGGTTTGGCAAACTATTGGCAAACATTTTGATTCGCACGTCAGCTGTCAGGGGGCGCAGTGTGCCTCCGATTTGAGGGCCTCGCCGGGGCCGCGTTGGATCGGATCACGCATACTTGCTTGCACTGCAAGCAGACGATAACTTGGGCGTCCGACGCATCAGGAGGAAGCGAGGCAGATGGCAAACATCACTATCCGCAATCTCGACGACGATGTGAAGACGCGCCTGCGCATGCGCGCCGCCGAGCATCATCGGTCGATGGAGGAAGAGGCGCGCACGATCCTGCGGGACGCGGTCAAGCGCGGGCGGAGCACACGGAGCCTCGCGGAAATCGCCCGCTCGCACTTCGGACCGGACAACGGGGTGGATCTGGAACTGCCGCCGCGCGGCCCGATGCGCGAACCGCCGTTCTTCGACTGAGCGCGCCGGGATGTCCGTGCTGGTCGACACGAATGTTGTGTCCGAACTGATTCGCGAAGCGCCCGATCCGGCGGCGGGAGACTGGACCGCCACCCAGGACCTTGAGGATATCTTCTTCTCCGCCGTCGGCGAGGCGGAGTTGCGCTACGGCGCCGCCATCCTGGCGCCGGGCCGGCGGCGGGAGACATTGGTCGCGGACATCGAACGGTTTCTGCGCGAAGCATTCGACGACCGCATTCTCCCTTTCGACAGCGCAGCGGCCCGCGCCTACGCGGACATTGCGGCCATGCGCCGTTCCGCCGGACGGCCCACCCAACCGGCGGACTGCCAGATTGCGGCGATCGCCCGCGCCCACGGCATGGCCGTGGCGACCCGCAACGTCCGGGACTTCGAGGGCATGGGCATCGACGTCGTCGATCCCTGGACCGCCTGATGAGCGGCACGATCGAAGCGACCGCGCGGAAGCGGATCGGAGAGTCCGACGGCACGACTGCCTGCCATGGCCGGGCCCGGTCCTATCAACATCCCACACCTAACTTCATAAAGTGGTCACGCCAGAATTTCTGGCATGATTATGGGGACCAAACACTTTTCTCCGGACACGATCGCGTGGTTTCGGCAGGCCTGTGAGAGCGGCACTCTGTCGCGGCGGGCTCTGGCGCGTGAATTCTGTGAGCGTGAGCAGTGGTTTGACTCTGCGGGTCGAGTGAATCCGGCATCGGCGATCCGGTGTTGGCCAGGATTGCCGCACGGATTGGTGTCGCATTGCCTCCGGCCAAGGGCAAGGCGTTGGATGGTCATCCCCGTCCCTGTCCTGATGATCCGGATCGGGAGGTCTCAGGAACGATCCGCGATCTGGGGGTTTGATCCCTGGTTCCGGTGGTTGATCGCGACGATGGCCGGCGGTGGGAGTCGATGCTTGAGACACATCATCCGCAGGGTTGGCATCGGGCGGGTTGATTCAGTCCTGGATTGTCTCGAGTCTTCAGGGCCGTCTCGGTGGCATCGGTTTTGGTGCGGCCACGTTGCAACTGGCGCCGCGGGATCAGAGGATCGGGTGGTCGAATGAGGCCTGCATCGCCACCATCGGACAGGTGGTCTGCAATCAGCGCTTTCTGATCCTGCCGGGGGTTCGTGTGCCCAAACTGGCCGCGCACGTGCTCAAGCTGGCCTGCGCGCGGATTGCCGACGACTGGCAGGCCAAGTATCATGTGCGTCCGGTCCTGGCGTAGACTTTCACCGCACCGGGACAGGGCTGGGGTTACCGTGTGGCCCGCTGGTGCTGTGCCGCGCAATTGACCTCGGGGCGGCGTTCCGGGATGCGTCGTGCGGTCTGGATCAAGCCCTTGTCGTCGGGCTGGCGTGAGCAATTGTGCACGCGACCCCGTCGCGCCTTGGGGTGGTCGCATCCGTTATCGGATGAGATCGTTGACTGGGCGGAGCGGGACTATGCCCGTTGCACGTATCCGGATGGTCGGATTCGTGAGCGGGTGATGGCGATGGGTCAGCGCTGGATGCAGAAACC
Organism: Paracoccaceae bacterium; assembly: GCA_965215545.1. Taxonomy (GTDB): domain Bacteria; phylum Pseudomonadota; class Alphaproteobacteria; order Rhodobacterales; family Rhodobacteraceae; genus MPNP01. The sequence goes on along the minus strand of OZ244066.1, from coordinate 487,730 downwards.
TGGTCAGTCATGACCGGCGATCTTTCCGAATCACGCCGAGCGAAAAGCGGCCTATCGCGTGCTGGCCAATCCGAGAATCCAGATGCAACATAGTCTCGAATCGCATCATGAAGCCACGGTTGATCGGGCGCGTGGGCAGGAGTTGATCTTAGAGTTTGAATCATAAGTCACTGAGTTACAATAGTATTTTACCGTCATGACGTTAGCCCCCGTGCCACCCGGCGCATCAGGCACCGGCAGGCAGCCCGCGGCACCCAGGCCAGGGAACTCTCCACTGTCCGCTCGACGTCCCTGGCCAGACGCCGGCATCGCGACAGCCAGGCCAAGGTCCGCTCCACCACCCAGCGGCGATAGAGAACCGTGAAGCCCTTGATCGCCTTGGGTTGGTGGACACTCTCGATCAACGCGCCCAGTCCGCCCTCCGCAAGGGCAGCCCGGAGTTTGGGTCCGGTATGGCCCCCGTCGGCCCAGAGTTTCCGGATCTGTGGAGCCTTGGCCAGCATGCCAAAGATCACCTCGGGAGCCCCATCCCGGTCCTGCACCGAGGCGGGCTGGATGGCCATCATGATCGGGAATCCTTCGACGTCCACCGTGAGGTGGCGCTGGCGGCCCTTGCTCCGCTTGCCGGCATCGTCTCCCGATGGACCACCCATCTCCGTGTTGACCCCGGGGAGAGGGAAGAGGGGGCTGTCGATGGCGGCGGCCGTGGGCGCGGCCGCCCGGCCCGCAAGAGTGCGGGCCTGCGTCCGCAGGGCATCCAGCATGCGTTCGAGTGTCCCGTCATCGCGCCAGGCATAGAAGCAGTTCTGGACCGACGCAAAGGGCGGACAACACTTGGGCAGTGACCGCCATTGGCAGCCGGTCCCGAGGATGAACTGGAGGGCATTGACGACCTCCCGCACATCCAGTGTGCGGGGGCGGCCCAGCCGGGACGGGGGCGGCAGCAGGGGTTCGATGACGGCCCGCTCCGCATCGGTCACATCGGTTTCAAATCGGTCCATGGGCCGTCTATACTGGTCCTGAGTGGTTGCGTTCCAAGGCATTGGGTCCTCCATGTTTGGTTTGGGTTTCCAACATGGACTGCCACATCCTGGGCGACCACTCAACTTTTAGGTCAAGTTCTTCAGACATTGCGAGGCCTCCCTGAGATTGAGGGTCGAGACCTCATCCGGATCAAGGTCCGGTGCGAGTTCCTGGAAGCGGTCGAGGAGGTCGCTCTCCAAACACGAACTCTTCGCAAGCCGCATTGTTGAGGAATCCGCCACGGCGAGATGGATGAAGACCGTGATTGCGGTGTCGTTCGTGGCAATCCCGAGTGTCTGGAAGAGGTTGAGTGCCTTGCGGAGTTGCGCCGGGGTGAGTCCGGACCCCCCACAGAGTTCATCGGTGGAGATGCCGCGGTCGCGCGGACAGTTCAACAGGCTGTGTACGAGTTTGAGAAGCTTCTCGCGATGGGCCCGGGCGGTGTCAGTGTTTTCAATCAGCGTGCGCGCCTCGTCGAGAGTTCGGATCTTCAGCGATGATGGAAACACCCGCACGAAATTCTCGTTGCGCCTGAGTAATTTCGCCTCCTCGAGCCAGGAGACGGCGATTTTCACCCGTGTATCCTCGGTGTGCCTGTCGGGTCCGAATTCGCGGCCCACATCTTCCTTGATGATCTCGCCGGGTGTCGCGATGACGTCTCCCTCTCGCCTCATCCGCCGTCCGATCCGCCGCAGGGACTTCAGGATCGCGGCAATCTGCTGCCTGTCGAGACGCGATCGGGCCGCAAGCTTGAACTGCTTCTCGATATCGTCACCGCTGTAGAGCAGGATGCAGCGGGCGCGCTTGCCGTCGCGTCCGGCACGTCCGGCTTCCTGGACATAGTTTTCCAGCGATCCCGGGATGTCGGCGTGGACGACAAGACGGATGTCGGATTTGTCGATCCCCATGCCGAAGGCGTTGGTGGCCACGATGATGCGGAGCGTGCCCTCCGCAAACTGCTTCTGGGTCTCCCGTTTGGCTTCCGGCCTCAGACCCGCATGGTAGTGCCCGGCGGCATGGCCCTGCTCCCTGAGGAAGTCCGTGACCCGCTCTGTCGCTCCGGGTGGCGCAGTAGACAATCGCGCCCGAGCGGCCTTCCGCGGGCAGTGCACTGTCAAGAACCGCGACGATGTCACCGAGTTTGCCGGATTTGTCGGTTTCAACGACCTCGAAAGCGAGATTGTCCCGGTGCGCACCCCCGTCGATACACGTCAGCCCGATGTCCAGCGTCTCCCTGAAAAAGTTGCGGATATCGTCGATGACGCCAGGCTTGGCAGTTGCAGTCAGACAGATGAGCGGCGCTGGTTGGCTGTCACCGGAATATTCCCGGATGAAGCGGGCGATGTATCGGTAGTCCGGTCGGAAATCATGGCCCCACTTCGAGACACAATGGACCTCGTCGACGACCCAGTAGCCCACGACCCGCTGCTCGATTTTCGACCGCACCGAGGGGCTTCTGAGTTGCTCGGGTGAGATGAGCAGCATTGAGGCATCGCCGAGACGCACCTGATCGAGGGCATCATGCCGTTCGGGCAGCGACAGCAGGCCGTTGATGGTGACGCATGATGTGACCCCCTGGCGCTTCAGGCTGGCAATCTGGTCGGCCATCAGCGCAACCAGTGGCGAGATGACCACGGTCAGTGCACCGGTCCGGTGATTTGCTGCGAGTGCCGGCAACTGGTAGCAGAGCGACTTGCCGGTGCCGGTCGGGAGGATGCCAAGGACCGAAGACTTGGCGAGTGCGGCTGTGACGATGGTTTCTTGCAGGGAGCGTCCATCCTTGCCGCTCGGTTTCGGCCGGAAACCTCCAAAGCCGAACCACTGTTTGAGAAGCCGTCCGGGATCGCTCTGGGATCGGCACCAATCACAGGAGGGATCGGTGCACGACGTGTCGCGGAGACTTCGAACGAACGCCCCAGCCTCAGGAAACTGGTGCCTGACCCATGGCGACATCACGGAGTTTTCACCGGCCACCGAGATCCAGGAGAGTGCATAGGCGAGTGGCCAGCCGCTGCGTTCGATGTCCGGAATCACCCCCTTGATCTGCTGGATGCAGGCCCGATTGGCGAGGACCTGCCTGATCGCATTCTGTGCCTCCAGGACATCCGGTCTCGGCCTTCCCCTCGCTGATCGGAAGACGGACTCGAACCCCTCGGGGTCCTCACCGGATGTTGTGAGCCAGTGGAAGGCTGTCAGGAGATCGGCATCACCATCGGCGCGTTTCCGGAACTCGGTGAGTTGGTTGCGCAACACAGTCAGGGCCAGCCCGGCATCGAGTTCCGGGTCATTGACCCTTTCGGCCTGCAGCTGGCCGTCCTTGTAGTGCTTGACCAGGCGGTGATAGGGATGGCGGGGAAAGCCAAGCGGATTGAGCCAGAGGGAATCGATCGGTGGCTTCGCAGGGAGTCGCAGCGTGGAACATGCTTCACGCAGACAGGGCAGGTCGTGCCTGATCAGGTTGTGCCCGAGCACGAACTCCGCTCCGGCAGCGTAATCATCAAGCTCCTGCAAAGCGGCCGCCAGATCACCCCCGCTGTAGTTGCAAGTCTCGGCAGAGTCCGAACGAACGGCTGCGAACTTGTGTATTCGTCGGGTCTTCGGGCCAACTTCGAGGTCGACCGAGACGCACCGTTTGAGCAGCGCTTCCACGTTCACTGCCCCTGTCGTGTCTCCGCTGTGCAATTGGATTGGCCGTGCGGCCCAAATGCAGGCTTGAGCAGGCTGCAAACCCGCTTGACCGGTGCGTATGCCACCAGTGCGGTGATGCCGTCATCCATCACCTGGGCACAACTCTCGATATCGGCGACCTGGCCAACCCATTTGAGACTCGCAGGGACAAGCTGGGTTCAGGCAGGGATGGTGCGATGCGGTGGCAGTCATGATTGGTGGTGTGGTAGATGGGGTCATGGTTTTGTATTCTTTCCGCACTGGCCATGACCTCGAGCCCCTATATTGCAGGGGGAGGCGTCACAAACCGGATTTGCATGATTCAACAAGGGTTGGAACATCCCCTGAGGGCGGGGCGCTGGTCTCCGCTTCCCGGGTTGTCGTTGCGTTCGCCACCGAATCGAGGGTGAGTCATTGAGCGAGATCCGGTCAGGCAACCTGCGTGGGGTCCTGTTTGCGGTTCTGGGATTTGCCGCCTATTCGTCGCATGATGCCGTGATCAAGTTTCTCGGTGGCGGCTATGCCCCGTTCCAGATTCTGTTCTTCAGTGTTCTGCTCGGCTTTCCTTTTGCCACACTCCTGCTTCTGCGCGACAGGGAAGCGGGGACGCTGATCCCGCGCAATCCAGGCTGGGTGGCTTTGCGCACGGCGGCGGCCGTCGTGACCGCGGTGGCCGTAATCCATGCATTCTCGGTCCTGCCGATCACGCAGGTTTACGCGTTCATCTTTGCCGCTCCGCTCCTGATCACGGTCCTGTCCATCCCGATGCTGGGTGAACAGGTGGGTCTCCATCGCTGGGCCGCGGTTCTGATTGGTCTTGTGGGCGTCCTGATTGTCCTGCGTCCAGGCCTCGAGCCGCTGACAGCCGGACACATCGCCGGCCTCACGGCGGCAACCGGAGGGGCCCTGGTTTCGGTCATCACCCGGAAGGTCGGCCGTCAAGAGCGTGCGGCCGTGCTGATGCTCTATCCGATGATGGCCAATGTCGTACTGATGGGGGCGCTTCTTCCCTTCGTCCATCGCCCTGTTCCGATCGAGCATATGGGCCTCTTCGCCCTGGTTGCGATTCTTGGTTATGTGGGTGGGCTCTGCATCATTGCTGCCTACAAGCAGGGCGATGCAGCAACTGTTGCACCGATGCAGTATTCACAGATCATCTGGGGGACAGGCCTGGGCCTGCTGTTCTTTGCCGAGGTGCCCGACCTCACGACGGGCCTGGGTGCGGCGGTGATCATCGCTTCCGGCATCTATGTCGTGATCCGGGAGAGCCTGAGCGGCCGCTCGGAAAACACGCCGGTCCTGCGCGCCCGGACCCGACCCGGTGCCGCGTCCTCCCCGAATATTGGTGCCGTGCTCCGCTCCCGTGCCGAACGATTGAAAAACAATAAAAAGTCCAAAAAACGGGATGGGAAGCATGATCCGGGTCAGAGCAGGCGTTGACTTCATTCCTCACAACGGTGTCATGGCAGACCGGATCTGGCCTTGCCGGGAGCGCCTGTTCTTGCGGGTCTGAGCAACTAACCGCTAACCCGAGACCCCCACCCCGTGATTACTCAACCCGGACCGCAAGGCGAGGACCCGACCAGCAAGATCAATGCGCGTGCAGCCTCACATTGCGGCGGGGTGACAGATACTGAAACGCCCATTCGTGCGTTTCTTGACCCTGGACCGGTCTGCCTGTAGCGTCCAATCGTGCCAGACCGTCCTGGCTCCAATGCCGGGAACGCCGCGAGAACACCATGCCTGTTCGTGCCAGAAGAAATCGAACCTTGACCTGCAGTCCAGAAGAACGTCTCCAACTTGGTGAGACATTATTGTGTGTTGAAGGCCCGATCACCCGCCGCGACCTTTCCCATCAGCTCATCGAGGGAGACTTCCTCGACATCGCCAGGTTTTTTCCCAAACGATTCGTTGACCTGCTCATTCCCATGATGAAACCCAATGCCACTCTCTATGTCTGTTCCGATTGGAGGACATCAACGCTGATTTTTCCTGTCCTGGAGGAGAATTTTATCGTCCGAAACAGAATTACATGGGAACGGGAAAAGGGGCGAGGTGCAAAGCGGAACTGGAAGAACACCACAGAAGACATCTGGTTCTGCACACGATCCCAGGATTATTATTTTGATGTGGACTCAGTGAAACTCAAGCGCAGGGTATTGGCGCCCTATCGGGTCAACGGCGAACCGAAGGATTGGCAGAAGGAAAGCGATGGAAACTTCCGGTTGACACATCCATCAAACATCTGGACAGATGTGACGGTACCGTTCTGGTCCATGCCAGAAAATACCTCGCACCCGACACAAAAGCCGGAAAAACTGTTCGCGAAGTTGATCCTGGCGAGTTCGAAAGCGGGCGATCTTGTCTTTGACCCATTTCTGGGCAGCGGTACATCAGCTGTGGTGGCGGCAAAACTGGACAGGAATTGGTGTGGCGTTGACATCAATCCCGAATATCTCTGCTGGTCAAGGAAGCGTATCTGTGCAGCGCAACATGACCCCTTGATTCAAGGCTACACGTCCGGCGTATTCTGGGAACGCAATTCACTTCCCCAGCAACAAAGAACACCAATCCCGGCAAGGCGGAAAACCATTCAAGAAACACGCTCCGAATGATGTCGAGATTTTACTGTCAGGGCCACCATGAGCAGGTTGCGATTGCGATAAAGGAACATATCCATTCGTTGAATGGATTTCTTTCTCCGCCAACGGCCAGCAGCACAAGAGCTGTCGGAGATGCATTGGAGTCTCTGGTTGCGGACAAATTTGACGATTTGCTGGGGGACTGGTGTCGTGAGTATTCCAGCGACTTTTCACGACGGGCCATGGCAGATATGGCCTTCACTGACGCTGATGACTTCTACTCTGTGATTGACGTCAAGACTCACAGAGAAGATACCCGGTTCAATATGCCCAGTTCAATATGCCCAATATTGTATCCGTCGAGAGGTTGGCACGATTTTATGAGTCAGACAGAAACTTTTTCTCACTCATCATGATCAAGCATTCTGTCGATGGAATTGATCTGGAGGTCTCGGAAGTGTTGTTTGTGCCAATTGAGTTTCCTGATGGGCAATGCCTGACCGTCGGCGCATTGGGCTGGGGACAGATTCAGATCGCCAATTCAGATGACATCCAAATCATTCCACGAAACTCAAGGAAAACATGGATGTTGCAATTGTGCGCAACCATGATGGACTTCTACCCACGTGAGATGGAGAAGATCGTGGAACGACGACAGCGATTTGAAACAATCAAGGATTACTGGGCCAATAGAGAAGACGTTTGGCTGGAAATGCAAGCTTGACGTGTTGTCAGGTGCCTTGGTCACAGGCCTCTGGCCCGCACCCCCCCCGCATGCATGGGAGGCACTGTGTGCGAGCAGGGCGCTCAGTCGGTGGACCCGATGACGCCCTTCTTGAGGATGATATTCCCATAGAGCCGCTGCTCACCGGTCTGGACGATGGCGTATCCGGATGCGGCGCGTGCATAGAAGGCATACCGCTCCAGACTGGTCAGCGGGACAGGGTTGTCGGCAGTCTCGTTGATGATTGACTGGAAATCCTTGACGGCTGCGGGGGTGGCATCCGGGTTACCAACGACCTGCATGGTGATGGCTGGATCAGGCACGAAGGTATCAAGCGGCATCAGTTGCAGGACGGCCCTGAGCACATCGCTGGCATCGAGACCATCGGCACGGATGCAGAGCGGCCCTGAACTGGATCCGGGGAAATTCGCATCGACAATGACAAGGTCATCACCATGGCCCATCGAGGCAAGGGCATGGAGGAGATCAGGCGACAGGAGCGGATCGATCTTGTAGAGCATGGTTGGCTTCCGAAGATGTTGATGGGGCCGGACTGTTGCACGTTTGGCACCAGCTGGCAAGGGCATATCCGGCCAATGGATGCCATCGCAACCCCTGGCTTGCGTGAAAGGGGGCTGATGGGAAGGGGCGGTGATTGGAGGTCATGATCGGCTGACCTGGTGGCCCTGGACCCCGGTTGGCAGGAGCGCGGCCCCTTGGTACAGCAGGAACGGAGAGACGAATGCTTGAGCAATTTGGTGTTGGTACCCTGTTGATTCTCTACAGTCTGGCGGTGCATGCGGTGCATATCGTCCTGGCGGCCCGGACTCTGGATGTCCTCGGGTGGTGGTTTTGCCGGTCGCCCCATTCCGTCAAACTGGTGATCGCCTTTGTGCTCCTCGGCTTGTGGCTCTTGATCAGCATGCTGAATTCATCGTTGGCGTGGGCGGCCTATTTCCATGTGTCCGGCACGCTGGAGACCTTCGAACTCGCTGTCTATTTTGCCCTTGTGTCCTACACCACCCTCGGTTTCGGGGATGTCATTCTGGATCCCGACGCGCGAATTCTGTCCGGTCTGCTGGCGGCCAACGGGCTCATCATCTTTGGCTTGACGACTGCCATCATCATCGAGTTTGTCCACACGCTCTATCGGACTCAAAACCGGCAGCGGTCGGCGTTCCCACCACCGGGCTTGGGTCCAACCGGCAGCGGCGATCAGACCGGGCTGGCATCGCCGGCGAAGAAATCACGATCGATCTTGGGCAGGGGCTGGTTTTCGATGGCAGCATCGAAGGCCCTGAGGCGCTTGTAGATCGACAGCAACTCGACGATGGTTGTCCAGGAATTGATCAGATACTGGAATGATCCCTCAACCCGGCCGAAGGCTCGAATGATCTGCTGCATGACACCGAGGGTGAAGCCGGCGGAGATGATGGTCGGGCCGAGGGCAATATAGGGCAGCAGCACCCCCACCTGGAGATAGCTGTATCGGACGATATTGAAGTAGAGGTAGTTCAGATACAGGCGGAAGTAATTCTTGCGGACATCCGCAAAGAGCTCATGAACCGTCGGTGGGCGGGCCCGGACCGCATCGTCCTCCCCATAGACAAGCTCCTTCCGATAGGCGGCCTCGACCCGCTGGTTGCGGAATTCCAGTCCAGGGAGGCGAATGCCGGCCAGGGCCAGCAATGCCGTCCCGAAAATCGACCAGAGAATGGCCACAAAGACCAGTGCCTGGGGGACTTCACCGATGATGGGAAGATGGGTCACGAAGGCCGAGAGACCCCATAGAATGGGCAGGAAGGCAATCAGGGTCATCACGGCATCGATGAGGCTGACGCCCAGCGCCTCCATGATGGCCGCAAAGCGCATCGTGTCCTCCTGGACACGCTGGGAGGCCCCTTCGATGTGACGGACACGGTCCCAGAGACCCATGTAGTGGTCATTCATCGCGGTGCGCCACCGAAAGACATAATGGCTGACAAAGAAACGGGTGAAGACCGCCACGGTGATGGCCACCAGGGCAATGGCCGCAAAGGTCATCAGTTCGGCGTAGTAATCGCTGGCCGAGACGTTGTCGGGTTCGGTGAGGGCCAGCTGGATGAGATCGTAGAAGGTGCCGAACCATTCATTGATCATCACATCAAGCTGGACCTGGAACCAGGTGATGAAGATGATGGCAGCGGAGCCATAGAGCGACCAGCGGGCCCATTTGTGGGGCTCCCTCCAGCACCAGAATCCCAGAAATGCTGCATAGGAGGCCAGCATGTACTGGTAGAGCCAGAAGGTGGTTGCCCTGTCCTGGGCCGCAAGGAAGGCCGCTTCGGCAGTCTCGTCATCCCCGGCCACCAGGGCTGGCGGGAAATCGAAGCCGAACAGGCCACCAAGACTGAAGACCTCGCCGGCCGCCTTGCCGAAGGCAAACCACACCACCACACAGAGGATGGACCAGAAGGCAAAGGACAGGAAAAGCAATTTTGGCTTGGGAAAGAATGACTCAAACATGGCAGAACTCGCGGCTTTGGAAGCGGATTGTGATGGATGCATCAGACCCGGTGGACGGATGGCCAGTGGCGCAGCCGGATGGCAGACCGGGCCATATGGCCGGGCTCACGGTCATCATGGAGACAGCCCTGGCATCGGACTGGGTTGGCAGGGTTTCAGCGGCAACAGCATGCCGGGCGGCTGCAAGGGGACCCATGGTCGGCAAAGGCGGGATCGGACCACATGATGATGGCATCGCAAGTGCAGGGTGGTGCCATACAGGGCCCCATCATGACTGGACAAGCGAAGGTTCCCGTCGGTCTCTGGTGTTTTGCGAACCCCTCTGTTCCCGATCCCTCACCAGATCGATGATCTCGGCCATGATCATGTTCAATTCGTAGTCCCTTGGTGTGAAGATACGGGCCACACCACTGGCAAGAAGTGTCTCACGATCGGCATCCGGGATGATGCCGCCGACAACCAGTGGAATATGGTCGATGTCATTCTGTCGCATCAGATCGAGGACGGACAGGACGAGTGGCAGATGGGAGCCCGACAGGATCGACAGGCCGATGACATGCACATCCTCGGCCATGGCGACCTTGACGATGTCTTCGGGCGTATGTCGGATGCCGGCATAACAGATCTGCATGCCACAATCCCGGGCCCGACACACGATCTGTTCGGCGCCATTGGAGTGTCCATCCAATCCCGGCTTGCCGACCAGGAGTTTCATCCGCGTGCCAAGTGATCTCGAGACCGTGTCGACATCCTCACGCAGTTCATCGAGTCCCTCGGTCTGGTTGGACGGCCGCGCACTCACCCCCGTGGGGGAGCGATATTCACCAAAGACGCTGCGCAGCGTATCGGCCCACTCACCGGTCGTCACACCGGCCCGCGCCGCCCGGATTGACGCCGGCATGATGTTCGTGCCGCTCCCGGCCGCCTCCCGAAGGGCAGACAGGGCGTCTTCGACGGCAACGGGATCGCGGCTCTGTCGCCATGCTTCCAGACTCTCCACCTGGTCACGCTCCGCTTCCTCATCAATGGCCATGGCCGGGAGTTCGTCATCAAGCAGGGGTGAGGGGTGGCTCTCGGCATAGCGATTGACACCCACGATGGTTGTCGCACCGCTTTCGATCTTGCGCAGGCGCTCAGCGTTGCTCTCGACCAGCCGCCGCTTCATGTATTCAATGGCTTCAATGGCGCCGCCGAGTTCCTCGACGCGGGCCAACTCTTCCCCCGCTGCGGCCATGAGGCTGCGGACCTCCCCTTCGATGACGACATTGCCGGTAAAGAGATCATCATACTCAAGGAGGTCGGTCTCATAGGCCAGGATCTGCTGCATGCGCAGGGACCACTGCTGATCCCAGGGTCGCGGCAGCCCCAGGGCCTCGTTCCAGGCCGGCAACTGCACGGCGCGGGCCCGGGCATCCTTGGCCAGGGTGACAGCCAGCATTTCCAGCAGGATCCGGATGGCATTGTTCTCCGGCTGCTGCTCCGTCAGGCCCAGACTGTTGACCTGGACACCGTAGCGGAAGCGCCGCAACTTTGGATCACCAACCCCGTAGCGCTCAAGGCAGAGCTGGTCCCACATGACTGTGAAGGCCCGCATCTTGCACATTTCCCGAATGAACCTGATGCCGGCATTGACAAAAAACGATGTCTGGCCAACGATGCGGGGCACATCATCACCCGGCACCCGCTCCCGAATGCAATCAAGCACAGCCATGGCTGTGGCCAGTGCATAGGCGATTTCCTGTTCCGGTGTCGCCCCCGCCTCCTGCAGGTGATAGGAGCAGATGTTGACCGGATTCCAGTTCGGGACCGTCTCGTGGCAGTACTCCACCACATCGGCAATGAGTTCGATGGAGTGCTGGGGATCAAAGATATACGTCCCACGGCTGAGATACTCCTTGATCAGATCATTCTGCACCGTCCCCCGCAGGGATCCCGGGTCCACCCCCCGTTCTTCGGCCAGGGTGACATACAATGCCAGGAGCCACGGGGCCGTGGCGTTGATCGTCATGGATGTGTTCATCTGATCAAGGGGAATTCCCTCGAAGAGCGTGCGCATGTCGCCGAGGTGGCAGATCGGCACACCCACCTTGCCAACCTCACCCCTGGCCAGGGGATGATCGCTGTCGTAGCCGGTCTGGGTCGGCAGATCGAAAGCAATCGACAATCCGACCTGACCCCTGGCCAGGTTGGTCTTGAACAATTCATTCGAGGCCTTCGCCGTGGAATGACCTGCATAGGTCCGGAAGATCCACGGTCGATCCGGCTTGTCACCACTCACTGTTCTGTGCTCTCCATCGATTCCCTCTCCCCCGCACCGATTCTGTATACCCCCGGCACATTCAACATGGAACATCCCGGCTTCGGAGCATCCCAGTCGCGATTTCTTGACTCAAATTGATGCGCGATAGAGATGAACAAAATAAACAAGTCTATAGACTGATAACCAGCAGATGGATGCTTACCGCCGATGTTGGCTTCCGTGGTTGCAAGGCACTGAGGCAGTTTCCCATCCGCAAGGGAGTCCTCATCAGACGGGACAATTTCGGCAACATGACACGAGCAGAGCCGCGATCCCCAGCTGACCGGGGCGGCCCAAGGATCACCATGGGGTGAAGACGCGCTCCCACCACCCCACCCTGCCCATTACACACAAATATTCTCCTGACATAGTCAGTTGGAGTTTATGCATTCCGGTGCATGGAAGCTCCGAGATCAATCCGCGCAACATTATGTGAGTCTGGGAATTTGTCCTGGCTGAAGCGGTTGTTGGAGTCCGGGCAATGGACCAGCCGTCGTCAGGTGGTGCTTGCGGCTTGTGAGCAATTTGCGTTGAACGATCCATTTGGATTGCCGCGCACGAGCAGCTGTGATGCGGTTTTGGTTGCTCTTGAGGCATCGGGTCATGTGACGTTGCCGACCCGGCCTGTCAAGCGGGGGTCGCGAGGGCATCCGGGGGTCTCGACGCGGCGGTGGCCTTGCCGTTTGGTGTGCCGGATCGGGTTGATCGGATCGAAGGGTTGCATGTGTGTCTGGTCAGCGACGATTCGCAGCGGCGGATCTGGAACGAGCTGATGGCACGCGAGCATCCGAGGGGGTGTGTATTGCATGCGGGTGCACAGCGTCGTTATCTGATTGGTTCTCGGCATGGCTGGCTGGGCGGTCTGGGATTTTCGGCATCGGCTTATGATCTCAGGGATCGTAATGCGTGGATTGGCTGGGACCGGGCGCATCGGTCGCGTCACCGGATTGTCAATCTCAGTCGTTTTCTGATTCGTCCGGATGTCCATTGCCGGAATCTGGCCTCTTGGGCAGTGCGTCACACTCTGCATCGACTCGGCGATGATTCTGACAGGCATTATGGCTCTCGTCCGGTGCTGGCCGCGACCTTTGTCGAGCCTCCGCACCATACCGGGGTTTCGTTGCATGCGGCGGGCTGGACCCGGGTGGGTCTGACGGCAGGTCGGGGGCGTTGCTCGATGTCGGATGCGTCGGTGCCAAAGCGCGAGATCTGGTGTCGGCCTCGCTGCTCTGACTGGAGGCGCGGGTTGGGGCATTGCGCCCGAGATGGTGGTTCCCCTGAAGTGTGCAGAGGGTCTGAGCCGGACGGAGTGGGCAGACCATGAATTGGGTGGGGCAGGGCTGCCCATTAGTCACATATACTGTTGCAACAAAGGGCAATCTGAAGTCAAAGGAGGTCGAAAAATCTGTTGCAAAATTGCCTATTCGGGCTTGAGATACTGAACTGCATCCGCCTTTTGTCCGAGGCGCCTGGCGCGTTCCAGGACTTCCGCCATCCCGGCAAGGTAACTGTAACCTTCCCAAAAGACCTGTACGCCGGGTGCGGGATCCTGCCGCCGATCGAGATACCCTCCCATCTGCGCAAGGACATTGACGGTTGCACCCAGCGTCGTCGGTCGAGGGCTTTTGCGATCTGTGGCAAAGTCATTGATAACAGCCATTTCCGCCCTTGAGAACACCACCGATGGTGCAAGACCAGGCGTTTCGCGCCCGAGTGTGGTCAAGGCGGCGAGACGCCAGGCGACAACGGCACGGATAGCGAGGGCCCGTTCTTGCCGCAAGCATGTGACATGCGCGAGCGACTCGGCCTGACATCCGGTCTTCCAGATTCTGTGCCACTCCTCGATTTTCCAACGCCGACGATACAGGTCTATGACTTCTGTTGCGGCGACCGGGGTGTCAATCGGCAGACTGGTATACAGGACCCACTCCAGCCTGTCCGAACCATCGTCGGGCGCGGTTTCCTCTTCGAGGTGAACCACCCAAAGTGGCAGAGGGGTCTCGCCAAACTCGGCTTCCCGACCTTGCGGAACCGGCAGGGTGAGCGATCGCCATCGCAGGTTGCACGGTGCCTCTCGAGCGATGCGCCCCGGTTTTTCCTTTTGCCCCTTTCCTGCCGCCCGCGCCGACAAACGGGGAACGGTGACCATCATGGAAGCTTGCGACGGACGCTGCTGCAAGCTCGCAAACAGCGTCTGGCGACCGAGCCGACGATCCTGCCGAACGCGGACGAGGATGTGAAGATCGCTCTCGAGATGACGGTGCGCATGCAAGATGGCGAAGTCATCGCCCTCGCGATCCATAACCGCAACACTCCGCACCGCCGTCAATCCGTGCACCAGGTCCGCACTGTCCCGGAGCCCGCGTATCCAGCGATCCGGCTTTTTCTTTTGTCTTCGGGCCTTCTCTTCCGCGGTTGTGGCGATCGCCGACCGATCAAACGCAATCGCCGCCACCCCCAAGGGCAAACCGCCTTGTGTGACCACATAGGTCGAATGGGCGTGCAGACCCCGTGTCCCCTCCGAGTTTCTGGTCCTTGCAACCTTCCCCATATCGGTGCAAGCCCGATGCGTCGAATAATTCAGATCAGACCCATCCTGAATGAGGAGAACCGTCTCCTGCCCCTGGATTCGTTCCCGGACCCGTTGCCGATGCGCAGCCAGAATCGTTCTGGAATTGATCGCATCCTCATCGGGATGTTCAATCAGGCGATAAAAACCGGTGGTCATGGCCTGGTTTCCTCGTGCTGCCGTGAGAAAGGATTTCGAGGGGGCACGGGCAATCTGAGCGGCAGAGGTCACAAGACGCGCAACACGGCGCACATCGCCAAGAGGCGCCCGGCCAAACTCATGCTGCGCCCAATGATCGCCATCCAGACCCTCAAAGGCGTTGATCGGCAACGGACCACTGCCCAACCGTTGGCGCCAATCGGTTTGCAACGGCAAGAGATAAATGGCCTTCGCCGGCACGCGACGACGGCGGCGATCGCGCCCCGAACTCTCGCCAACCCTGACCCAGCCCGCCGCACGATAACTCGCACCATCATGCGCCGGCGAGACATAACTCTCCAACAGAACCGGCACCGTTCCGTATTCGGCCGCATAGTCCTGAACAACACGCTTGCGAACAAGAGCCAATGACCTGGAAGCCAGGTTCAGGCACCGAACCGCTGGTCGAATCAAGAAGCGCGCCATGCCGACCACAAGATGCAAGCGGGCGTCCCGCATCTGCGGGTGCCAGTCAATCCAGGCATCCCGGGCCTGCTGCTTCGGTGTCGAAGCGGCAAACAGAAAGCCACCCAAAAGACCATGCCTCTCGCTCCGAATGAAATATCGCAATTGACACCCGGCAGCACGCACACGACCCAACGGATGCTCACAGGCCATCATCGAACGCCAGTCCAGGCGCTCGGCGGTCGACGCGACAAGCGCGACCCTGAGATCCGTGATCTTGTCGACACGGTCAGGAACGCCGCGCGCCGGCGCAACCGGGGTGAGCACCTTTGGCGTGAAATTCGCAACGGGTGCCCCGGCTTCCGGCAAGCAAACGACGCCGCGGCGTTCCATGGCGGTCAACGCCGCCAGACAGCTTTGACGCCGCGGCCTGCCCTTCGAATCCAGAAAGTTGAAGGCAGAACAGACCGCCGCCGTCACCGACCACCGGCTTGGAAAGGTCTGCTTCTCCAAAAGCTGACACAATGTCCGGAGATTCTCGGGTTGCATCAACGTGGCGCGAATGGGTATCGGTGCCTACACAGGACAGATCCTGACGACGTGAGCGGATTGATGAGCCAATCCCGGTATTGCACCGACGCGTTTCCTTTGTCAAGCCTTTGAGTCAGGATGAAGTTCAGATGATGAAATCGACGCGATAGCGATCAGATTTGTCACCAAGCCAGTCACGCAAAATTCCCTTTGCTGCAACGCCACTTGTGACTAATGGGCAGGGCGGCGCTGGGCGATCAACGATCGAGTCAAAGACTGGTCAAGAGTGCAGGATTGATGGCGCTTGCCCCCGGTGCATCGTTTGCGACGGTCGCGGGTGGGGATCCGGCCGCCATCGCGGGATACTGCCGGATGATTGAACAGCCTGCGGCATCGGAACTGACGGTCGAGAATATTCTGCATCCGCATGCAGAGCGGACTGTCCAACGGATCGCTGATCAGACGTCGGTCGTGCTGATTCAGGACGGGACGGATCTGAACCTTGCCACCCACAGAGCCGCTGAGGGTCTGGGCCTGATTGGCAAGAACAGGGGCAGTGCAGGGACTTGGGGGCTGCAACTGCACGGCACCATGGCCGTCGCCAACACCGGCATGCCGCTGGGTCTCCTGCGCATGGAGTTTGATGGGCAAGAGACCGCTGGCAACGCTGCACAACGCCGGACCCAGCGCTGGAGTCGCGGCGTGGATGACAGTGCCAGGGCGGCGCAGCGCGTTCCGGATGTGCACTGTCTTGCGGTGATCGACCGGGAAGGCGATTGCCACGAGCTGTTCGACCATTGTCGGAAACTGTCAAACCCTGACATCCTCGTGCGTGCCAGGCCTGACCGAAGGCTGGGCAAGGGCGGTCCCCGTCTGTTCGAGACCGTGTGCGGTGCCCCTGCACAAGCCCGTATCGAAATCGAGGCCATGCGACGTTCGGCCCGCCGGGCAGCGCACAGACAGAAAGGCAAGCCATTGCGTGCGGCGCGGCTGGCCACATGCGAACTCGGGTGGCAGACGGTAACGATTTCTGAACATGCCAAATCCACCACCGCCCGCTCTCTGCCCTTGACCGCCGTTCATCTGCGGGAGAACGCAACACCTGCGGATGGCAGTGATCCTCTGGAATGGCTGTTGCTGACCTCCCGGACCGTCAGGAATGTGGCAGATGCCAGGAAGATCCTTCACTCTTACCGCTTGAGATGGCGCATTGAGGACTGGCACCGCATTCTCAAATCAGGATGCAGGGCCGCGTTTCTGAATCTGCAGACCGCAGAACGACTGGAACGGGCCATCGCGATCAAGGGCGTCATCGCCTGGCGCCTGCATGCCATGGTGTTGTTGGGACGGGAAACTCCAGAATTGCCCGCTGACACGCTCTTTGCAGAGCTGGAAATCCAGGTGCTGCGCGATGTTGCACGCAAACGACCCCCACCAGAAGATCTGGGAACAGCCGTGCTGATCATGGCCACGCTCGGCGGCGACATGGCCCGCAAAAACAAGCATTTCGCCTGACCGGACGGGTATCCAGATTTCTTGTTGCGATCATGCGACCATGGAGTATCAAGTACTTCCCCCTGTGATCCCACGAATGCAGCGACGCAGGAGGCTTAAGGATATGTGCAAGTATCTGTATTGAAAAATCCACTAGAAACCGCTTACGGGCAGGGGAGGGCAAGCCCCCACATACACCGGGGTCGCCTCACAGGGCCACAGGCGGGTGCCTATGCAGATTCTGCTCGGAGGGATTGACAGACGGTCCGGACCGTAGGTAGACTTTGGACATCTATCCCCGAATCGAGCCACATCATGCCTCATTCCACACCTTTTGCCATACCCGATGGGTCCATGACGAATGAGGCGGTCGCACAGGCGCTGGGTCGGTCTTAGCAGTGTCAACACTGCTGCCGACAAGGATCTGCACTATAGGTTCTTCACCCTGTGTCTCAGGGAGACGCAGGACCTCTTCAAGGTACTGTTCCGCGTCTATCCCCGACTCTCCGAGGTCACCCGCGTCGGTGTAGGGTACACTCCGTGGTCCTCCTCCACCCGCTACCGCATTGGGTGTGTCACGACGATGTCCCCGGGCCGATGGCAGGGATGTAAGCAGATCCTGGTGGGTCCTGAGTTAAACTGCCGTTGGCTGCTTGACAAAACCCAATTATTAATGTATGCGTCCTCAGGACGCATACATTAATACACATGCATCCCCACCAATTGCCTTAGGCAATTGGTGGGGATGCATGGCTGCGAGGCTGGTGGGTAGCAGGGGAGGGTATACTCTTACTCAGAGGCATGTGGCTTGGTGGAACGGTCTGTGGAGATTTCAGTGCCTCAAACTACCCAACGCTCCCTGTGGGGCGTTCCGAGTGATGTTGCCGAAAGGTTGGAATACAGGGGAGAACCTGTCCTGACAGCCTGGAAACTTTTTGTACTTATACGCCGGGCCTACCATGACGCAGCACGAGAGATTCCTTCACCATTCGGGCTCCGGAAATGTGCTTTCGTTCTGGAAAAAGAAAACATCATTCGGCCCGATCCTGATTATCCGCGCCATTACCGCGTCCTGACGATCCCGGATTCGCCAGCCGATGACACTGTGTGCTTGATTGACCAGTTCTGCCACATTGCCTACCTGTCGGCCATGCAGCGATGGGGACTGACGGATCGGATCCCCCATGCCTTGATGATATCGCGGCCTGATGAAAAAACCGTCACCGCAATGGCGGTCACCGCAATGGCCAAAGGCGATGCAGGCATTCCCCGGCGGCATCGTCCCTCCCACCGGGAGATGGGGCCCTTCCGACTGAACAATATCGCGCATCCGCCCACTGTCCGCGGGCGATCTGTCAAACTCTATAGAAGTCGCCAATCCGGTCAATCGGTCAGTGAGCGCTCCGGGTTTGCACGAATCTCAACAATTGGCCAGACGTTTCTGGATACACTGCGCCGGCCCACGCTCTGCGGAGGGATGAGTCATGTTCTCGATATCTGGGAGGAACACGCCGCCCTCTATCTGGATTCCATCATTACAACCGTCGAGACCGCCAACCCGATTGTCAAATGCCGGGCAGGCTATATTATCGAGGAGAGGCTTGGCATTAGGGATTCCCGCGTGGCCGCGTGGCAAAACCTCGCTCGCCGCGGTGGCAGTCGTGTCCTTGACCCGGCCCGCCCGTATGCCCCGGTTTGGTCAGATAGGTGGTCGATATCCCTTAATGTGCACGAAGGACCCGACAGTCATTGATGTTGCTGCCTGGGTAGACAGCAAGTCCGACGATCCAGTCGTGACTCATCTTCGTCAGGCGACACACATCACGCTGGCTGCCATTGCAAAAATGCGCCATGACCACACCCTGTACCTGAAGGGAGGGATCCTTCTCGGACTGGTCTACAACAATCAGCGCATGACTGATGATGTCGACTTCACGGCCGGTTTTTCATCAACTTCTGACATTGATGTCCAGATCGAGACGGCACTGAATCGGCTTCTTCCGGCTACGGCCGCGGAGCTTGGATACACTGGGACGCAAACACGAGTGCACAATGTCCAGAAGATGCCAAAGCCACTCTCTGACAGAATCGAGGAGGCCAATTTCCCTGCACTGGAAGTCAAAATTGAACATGTTTTGCCAAACGGCTCCCGGGGCCCAAAACCACTCAAGGTCGAAATCTCATTCAAAGAGCCGGATATTACATCGGTCGAGGTTCTCGACATCGGTGGCCTGGAGCTTTACGCCTACAGCCTGACAGACGTGATTGCCGAGAAGATCCGCGCCCTTTTGCAGCAGGCGGTCCGAAAGAAGAAAGGAAGAAGGCAGGATGTTTATGACATCCATTTTCTATTGGGCAGGTCTGACTTTGGCGACAAGGAACGTGCCGAGATTCTCCACTCGCTCCTCAGAAAGTGCGAGACCCGCTTGCCGTCATCGCCTGATGTCGATTCCATCGACGACCCGATTATCAAAGAGAAAGCACAGGTTGAATGGGATGACATCCGTCTGGAGACAGGGACCCTACCAGATTTTGAGGCTTGTTTTAGAAAGGTGCGAGGATTTTACCGAGATCTTCCATGGCCACCAAAGGCTTCCAGTGATTGAAAGCCATTTTTCACTGTCCCGACACTGCCCCGCGGGCTCTCCGTCGTGATGCGACGGCTGAGGGCCCTACACAGATTCGTCGAGGGGTCATGCCCCGTTGCAACTGTCATGCTTCAGAGTAGCGCTGGCGACTTATTTGCTGTGATATATCGGCAACAGGGGCTATCGGTGATGCATCCATCGAGCTGTTGGCGTTGAAATGTGAATGGTCCAGCCCCATCTGGTTTCCACGAAGGAAACCAGGAGAAAGGAGCCAACGCCAACAATTTCGCTGAGGGGTGGAAGCCATTAACTTCATATACTATTGATCTAACGACAAATCAAAGACATTTTGAAATCCAAGTCATGGGCCGTACGGCCTATGGATCTGGTCTCTTCCTCCGCCCCTCTCTCTGAAACCAGCACCCGGTATCGTTCCGGGTGCAATGTCTCAGGAGAGAGCTATGTACATTCTGTACACACGCCATGCCACGTCTCGCATGGCACAACGGGGCGTTCGCCCCGACGATGTCAGGGCCGCCCTTGAGAACGGGACCCCGGTCAACGACAACATGATCCTGATGCGCCGGAAGGACGCTGGGGATAACCCAGCACTGCAACCGGCGGTCGGGATCGTCATCGTCATCAAGGATGGCAAGGTCATCACTGCGTACCGGATCGCCCGGCAACACGAGAAACGGTGCCTCAGACGTATTCGTGGCTAGTTCCACTTCCGTGACTGGCGGCCCCAACGGTCGCCAGTCGCCCCCCCCCCAACAGTCAAGACAAGGACAAGAACCATGGTTCAAACCAACGAAATCATCCGGATCGGGATCGTGTATGACGGGTCCTATTTTGCCCGCATCTCCGATCATTATGCCTACGAGCACGAGCGCAAGGCCCGCATCCACATCCAGGGCCTGCATGAATTCATCCGGCAGGAAGTCGCGGCGTGTGAACAGGCCGAACTCAATACCTGCCGGATCACCGAGGCCCATTACTTCCGGGGACGGTTCCCTGCCGACGAAGCGGAACGGCGCGACAGTCTCACCGGCGACCGCCGGTTCGAGGATGTGCTGATCCGGGCTGGTGTGACACCACATTTCCTCTTGCTGGCCCTGGGTGAGGATGGAGCACCACCCCGCGAGAAGGGTGTGGATGTCTGGCTGGCCCTCGAGGCGTACGAACTCGCCAGCGTCAAGCGCTGCAATGTCATCGTGCTGATCTCGGGCGATGGCGACCATGTCCAGCTGGTGCGCAAACTCAATTCACTGGGTGCCCGCGTGATGGTCCTCGGCTGGGATATCGGTCCGACCCGCACAGCCCAGGCCCTGATCAATGCCGCCACCTATCCCATCGAGATGGCGCCCCGCATTGACAGACGGACTCCAGACCCTCTTGTCGATGGGATGTTCATGCCATCCAGTGCACAGTCCGAGGGTCGTTGGACAGGGCGACCCTCGCCTGTGCCGGTTCCGAATGACCCCGCCCCCGCGGTCCGTCCGGAGACCGAGCGCGTGGGCAGAACTGAGCATGGAACGGTCACCAACCTGCCCATGGGCAGAGACTACGGGTTCATCCAGCCCGATGACGGTGGGGAGAACATCCACTTCCACTTCTCGGCAGTGCTGACCGGCCTGGGGCCGCGGGATATCGGTGTTGGATCGCGGGTTGGATATGTCCCGACCGTGAACCCGAGTTCGGGGAAGTTGACCGCCCGTCAAGTCCGCACCCTTGGACAAGGAGGCTGAGGATGCCGGTACCAATTATCGCTACCATTCCCATTGCCATTGTTGTGGGAACGGGGTGCAAGCTTCTCTTGGACGCAAGCCATCGGAAAACAGCCGAAACAGAAACCGACCGCTGTGTCCGAATGAAGAACGCGGGTTGCAGCGAGGAGTTCATCACTGACCGCTGTGCCGCATGGGCCGAAGACCGACAGGACAATACAGACATCCTTCGATCAGCAATCAAGGGATCAGCAGACATCCTGTCTTCTGCCGCGACCCGGACTCCTCCAGGCAAGCATGATTTGGTGAAGTGAGCGGCGGATCCGTCAGGAATGTGTGGAACGGATTCAGGGAGCCGCCGATGGCCACAGGATCTGGCCCCAATTCCCCCGCCCAAAACCGTCCAGGACATGCTCCCATTATTCATATCGAGAACTCCGTAATTGGGGGCTGCTTGCGGGTCAAAATGGACGGTTTTGTGTCACAGGACAGTCACCCGGCGGGTTGTTGTTGAAGCGGTGAATTCGATATCCGAACGGGTGCCGATCAGGGACCGACCGGATTTCTCTCTTGTTCTGATCGCGGAATCAGGTTGGCACCTGAAGAGGATATGTGGGGGTCGGTGGTGGACCGCATGCAGAGGCTGCCGGCAACACAGGATGTCGTACAGCATGAACTGCTGGTTCTCTGGAATTGAGAGGTGCTTGATCCATGAACAGAGGGATGCGTTCATGAGCCTGTACAGGAGGAAAGCAAGAACAGGAATCGGTGGCATGACAGCAACCGCCGACGGGGGCCGTGTTGGCGGTGTTTCTGGGATCTGTGCTTGGATGTGGGGCTGCGAGGGTTGGCATGCTGTTGTGTGGGCCGGGCAATCGGTGATGCGGGCAGGGATTCGACTGGATATGATCGGTGATGTTCGTGTAGATTTGTCGACGAGGAGGACGTTCCCTGACCTACATCGTGCCTGACACAATCGAGAGTGCGGTCCAATCACTGCAGGAGCCGGCCACGGTTGTTGCCGGGTGCACGGACCACTTTCCCGGCCTCAAGGGGGCCCCGCCCGGACGGATTGTCGATGTGAGTGGCATCGATGCGATGATCGGCATCAAGTGCGGTGCCTCGGGGTGGTGGATCGGCGCGGCAACACCCTGGACCGATATCATTCATCATCCGCTGCCGGCGGCCTTCGACTGTCTCAAGGCCGCAGCGCGGGAAGTCGGGTCGATCCAGATCCAGAACGCAGGCACGGTGGCTGGCAACATCTGCAATGCATCCCCGGCTGCCGATGGGGTTCCTCCTCTCCTGGCCCTTGATGCCATGGTGGAGGTGACCTCGAGCCGTGGTGCTGCATCCATGCCATTGGCTGATTTCATCAGGGGTCCCCGACAGATCACGCTCGGGGACGATGAGCTGGTCACAGCCGTGCACGGACCTCCGGTGCCAGAGCGCGCTGCGAGCACTTTCCTGAAACTCGGGGCCCGCAAGTATCTTGTCATCTCCATTGCCATGATCGCCGTGATCTGTGTGGTGGATGCGCAGGAGGTCCTGTCCGAGATCCGCGTTGCCGTGGGTTCATGCTCGCCTGTGGCAAGTCGGCTGCGGGCACTGGAAGCAGACCTGGTCAATCGCCCGGCCCGGGATCTGCTGACCGAGGTCCCGATATCGCCGGCATCCCTGGCACCGCTGACGCCAATTGATGATGTGCGGGCGCCGGCGTCCTATCGGCTCCATGCGGCGGAAGAATTGTGCCGCCGCGCCATTCAATCATCTCTTGCCGAGGCCCTGGAGGTTGATGCGTGACAGGATTCTCGTCTGGAGTCATCACCTTTGAACTGAATGGTCAGGCCGTCGAGGTGGCGCAGGAGTGTGCCGGCGATCGACTGTCGACGACATTGCGTGAGACCCTTGCGGCGAGGGATGTCAAGGTCGGATGTGATGCAGGGGATTGTGGTGCCTGCACGGTGCTGATCAATGGTCGACAGGTGTGTGCCTGCCTGACGACAACCCGGCGGGCACAGGGATGCCGGATCCAGACCGCGGCCGGACTGATTGCCGCAATGTCCCCGGCGAGGGAGCTGGCTGAGACTCTGGTCAACGAAGGGGCCGTGCAATGCGGGATCTGCACGCCAGGGATGATCGTGGCTGCCGCCTCGATGGAGATGGACGAGACATGCCGGGCTGACAGGATTGATGATGTGATGGGCGGGGTGCTCTGCCGGTGCACGGGCTATCGCAAACTCATGGATGGGATTGCCCGATGCCGGGCCGGGACACCCGCCATGAATTCTGTCACGCCCATGGCCATCGGGCAACGTGTGCCCCGCCTTGACGGTTGGGCCAAGGTCACCGGTCAGGATGCGTTTGGTGATGATGTGGCCCCGGACGATGCACTGGTGGTCCGGCTGATCCGGTCGCCGGCGTCCCGGTGCCGGTTCCGTTTTGGTGATCTTGCCTCCTTCCTTGCCGGGCATGAGGGTCTTGCAGCCATCCTGACGGCCGCTGATGTCCCGGGCCGCAACCGGTTTGGCATCTTTCCCGACCACATCGATCAGCCGGTCTTTGCCGAGACCGAAACACGGTTTCTGGGCGAGGCCGTGGCTGGAGTTGTCGGAAGCAGGGCAGCGATGGCCCAATTCGATCCGGCACAGTTCCCGGTCGAGTGGGAGTGCCTGGCGGGCGTGATGACACTCGGAGAGGCCACCCGACCAGGCGCAGATCGGGTGCATGCCCACCGTGAAGGCAACCATCTGTGCGGTGGCTGTGTCCAGTGCGGGACGCCGGAGGCGGCGATGGCCGACGCCGATGCGGTGGTCGAGGGGACCTTTACGACATCCTTTGTCGAGCATGCCTCCATCGAACCCGAGGCCGGCTATGCCCATCTTGATGGTGAGCGGGTGGTCATCCATGCCTGTACCCAATCAGCGTCGCTCGACAGGGAGTCCCTTGTGGAGATTCTGGACCTCCCGACCGACCGCATTCGCATCGTGCCCACTGCAGTCGGCGGTGGTTTCGGCACCAAACTCGATCTCTCGGTCCAGCCCTACCTGGCACTGGCCGCTCTCAAGACCGGCAAACCGGTGCGGCTGGCCTATTCGCGCTCCGAGTCGATGATGTCCACGACCAAACGGCATCCAGCCCGGATTGAGATGCAGATCGGCGCGACAGCGGCCGGGGATCTCAAGGCCATCCTCTTTGATGGCACCTTCAACACGGGTGCCTATGCATCCTGGGGACCCGCGGTCACGAGCCGGGTCCCCGTCCATGCCTCCGGACCCTATCGGGTGGGTCATTATCGGGCCCGGAGTCGGGCGATCCTGACCCATTGCGTGCCCGCAGGCGCCTTCCGGGGATTTGGTGTGCCGCAATCGGCCATTGCCATCGAGGCCCTGATTGATGACCTGGCGGCCAAACTGACCATGGATCCACTCGACTTGCGCCTGCGCAATTGTCTGCGGGACGGGGACCGCACGGTTTGCGGCCAGAAGCTTGTCGGCGGGGTCGGCATGGCCCAGTGTCTCGAAGCCCTGCGCCCGGCCTGGCACAGGGCGCTGGCATCCACAGCGCGATTCAATCGTGAACAGCCCGTACCCCAACGCCGCCGCGGTGTCGGATTGGCCACCGGCTGGTATGGGTGTGGCAATACGGCCATGCCGAACCCCTCGACCATCAAGGCCGGGATCCGGCCCGATGGGACAGTGGTGCTGCATCAGGGGGCCATCGACATCGGACAGGGTTCGAATACCGTCATGACCCAGATTTTCCTGGATTCGCTCAATCTTGCCGATGCCAGGTTCGAATATCTTGGCGCCGATACCGATCAGACCCCTGACGCCGGCAAGACATCGGCATCGCGGCAGACCTATGTGTCGGGAAATGCCGCCCGGCTCTGCGGCTTGCAACTGCGCCGCCAGTTGACCCGCCAGATGAATGTGGATGAGGAGAGTGCCCTGCAATGTGCCGACGACGGAACGGTTGTGGCCATCGGCAGCGGCCAGCAGGCCCTGGCACTGGGCAGCCTTGCGGTCGATGCCGAGGGGTATGCCTTTCGAAGCGTCGAGACCTATGACCCACCCATCACACCCCTTGATGTCAACGGCCAGGGCACACCCTATGCCCAGTACGGCTATGCTGCCCAGCTGGCCGTGGTTGAGGTCGATACGGGCCTTGGGACCGTGACAGTCCTTGCGATGGAAGCAGCCCATGATGTGGGCAGGGCCATCAATCCGACCCTGGTGGAAGGACAGATCCAGGGGGGTATCGCCCAGGGTCTCGGCATGGCCCTCATGGAGGACTATGTGCCGGAAGTGACCAACAACCTGCACGACTACCTGGTGCCAACGTTCGGCGATGTGCCGCCCATCATCTGCCACATCATCGAGGATCCCGATCCCAATGGCCCCTATGGCGCCAAGGGGTTGGGCGAGCATGCGCTGATCCCGACTGCACCTGCCATCCTGAATGCCATCGCCAATGCCACAGGTGTGCGGGTCCGGAGTCTGCCGGCAACGCCGCCACGGGTGCTGGCTGCCCTCCAGGGTGCCGGGGAGGGCAGGCGCGATGGGATCTGATGCGAGGGGTGCCAGGACCGAGAAGATCCGGTGCGATGCCTGTCCGGTCATGTGCTACATTGCCGAAGGCCGGTCGGGAGCGTGTGACCGCTATGCCAATCGTGACGGTCGTCTGGTCCGTCTCGATCCGCACACGATCATTGCTGCAACCAGGGCCCAGGGCGGCAAGGCAATCCCGTTCCATCCCAGCGGTCAGGGACCGTCGGAATGGGATGGTGATCTCCTGCGGACCGATACACCGTTTGTGACCGCCATTGGGGCGGGCACAACCTACCCCGATTACAAACCCGCGCCCTTCATCATCGCTCAGGAACGCGACGGGATCGACATGGTCACGGTCGTCACCGAAGGCATCTTCAGCTACTGCGGGGTCAAGGTCAAGATCGACACGGATCGTCACATCGGCACCGAACAGGCCACGGTGCGGGCTGCGGGTGAGGCCATCGGCCATGTCACGACCAGCGAATACGGCTCGAAAATGCTCTCGTTGGGTGGCGTTGAGCATCTCACCGGCGGGAGCAAACAGGAAGGTCGGGCGACTTGCGATACCCTTTTGCGCCTGTGCAACAAGGAGGCCGCTGACCTCGAAATCGATGCAGGGGCCCGGTTGACGGTCCAGGCCGGGAAGGCGCCCGTCATTGATGGCGCGACCGAAACCCTGATGCGGGTCGGCTGCGGGTCAGCCGCCATCGGCATGTTTGCCCGGCAATGGCAGCCCCATGTCGATGAAGTCATCGTGGTTGATGATCATATCACGGGGGTCCTCACCGAGCATGAAGCCGGCAAGCAACTCGGGATGACCGCTGCTGGCATCCGGGTCCGGGGACGCCGTTCCACCCCGGGACGGTACTTTCAGGTCGCCCAGTCAGGCACTGGCTGGGGTGGAACGGATATCACCGACCCGCTCGACATCATCAAGCGCATTGATCCACGCATTGCCTGGTCCGGCCTGCGTCTCCTGATGGTGTCCACAACCGGCCAGCAATGGGGATACTTTGTCCTCAACGATGCCTGTGTGCCCGAACCCCATGATATCCCACCTGAACTCCAGCGCTCCGTCCAGATGATCGCCGAGAACTGTGAACCTTCGGTGTGCTCGGTGCTGTTCATGGCCGGAGCCGGAGGATCCCTCAGGGCTGGTGTGACCGTCAATCCCGTCAAACTGACACAGTCCGTACGCACAACGCTGACCCGCGTCACCTGCGGTGGAGCCCGAGCCTATCTCTGGCCCGGTGGCGGCATCACCTTCATGGTGGATATCCTCGAGATGCCCGACAACGCCTTTGGTCATGTGCCAACACCCGCTCTCGTCTCCCCACTGGAATTCACCCTGCGTCGCAATGACTATGCTGCCCTTGGCGGTCATCTTGATGAGGTCAGAACCCTCGAATCCGTCATGGGTCAGACAACACGAATTCTCACTCTTCCCCAGACTGGCGATCCGGACGGAGAGGAGTCATGAGCACTGCGACAGCCACCTGGCTGGATCACGAGCGTCTGCATCTCCAGCACGGTCCAATTGACCTTGTCCTTGCAGCTTCGGCGGATTGCACAGCCACTGCCCGCCGGGCCTATCGCAGGGCCAGCGAGCGATTCCGGTCCATTCTTGCGGAACTTGCTGCCGAACTTCCCGTGCTGCGAAGTCGCCCCACCCAGGATGCCTGCCGTCCCAAGGGGTCTGTTGCCAGCCGCATGCATGAAGCGGTCGGTGTGCATGCCCCGTACGTCTTCATCACGCCCATGGCCGCCGTTGCCGGGGCGGTTGCCGATGAGGTTCTTGCAGCCATGCGGACCGCTGGTCCCTTGACCAGAGCTTACGTCAACAATGGCGGCGACATTGCCCTGCATCTGGCGGAGGGTGCATCGTTTGCCGTCGGCGTGCAGTCCCTCGCCGACAGCACGATTGGCCGGATCTGCATCACCGACGATCAGGGTATCGGGGGCCTTGCCACCAGCGGGCAGGGTGGTCGCAGCCTGAGTTTCGGGATCGCCGATTCGGTGACTGTCCTTGCCCCCGATGCAGCCGCTGCGGATGCGGCAGCCACGCTGATCGCCAATGCCACCGATTTGCCCGGTCATCCAGGGATCATCCGGGTTCCTGCCTGCACCCTCGATGACATGAGTGATCTCGGTGACCGCGAGGTTGTCATCGCCTGCGCCCCGCTCACGCCACTGGAAATTGCGGAAGCGCTTGGCCATGGCGCCCGCCTGGCACGACGATTCCGTCGCGAGGGCACGATCAAGGCCGCGGCACTCTGTCTGCAGGAAACTGTCCTGCAGGTGGGAGACCCGGGTCTGCAACTGGAGCCGGGAACGTGACCACAATCGAGATCCGCAAGACGCTCACGATGATTGAGGATATTTTTCATGAGGGCGGGCCTGTACCGGATCGTGTCCACCGGAGGGGTGCCGTACTGGCAGTGCTCGACAATCCCTTTGCCGGTCGCTATGTGGAGGAGATTGCGGGCATGATGAGAGAGATGGAGCCCTTGGGTTTGCAGATGGCCCGGACCCTGCTTGTTGCCCTCGGTGGTGATCCATCCATCATAGAAGGATATGGCAAGGGCGCCATCATCGGCTCGGGTGGCGAGATCGAGCATGGGGCCCTGTGGCATGCCCCGGGTGGGTATGCGATGCGTGCCGTTCTCGGCCAGACCAGGGCCATTGTCCCATCGACCAAGAAAGTCGGGGCACCGGGCACCCGGCTCGACGTTCCCATCAGCCATATCAATGCTGCCTATGTGCGCAGTCATTTTGACAGCATCGAGGTTGGTCTGCATGATGGTCCGCGGGCGGATGAGCTCTGCGTTGTGCTTGCCATGACAACGGGACCGAGGATACACAACCGGTCCGGTGGTCTGGCTGCCGTTGATATTGTCGGGGAGGATGGATTGCGATGAACACCAGGGCCGAGATTCGCAAACTTGTCGTTGTCGTTGAGGAAACCCGTCTCGAGAACGGTCAGGTGATCGCCACGCCCACCCGCAAGGCTGCCGCACTTGCCGTGATCCGGAACCCGTTTGCCGGCCGCTATGCGGCGGATCTCGGAGATCTCATGGATATCGGTGCCGAACTCGGCGGCCTGCTGGGCCAGCGCTGCGTCGATGCTCTCGAAATTGCCCCGGCCAAGGCTGAAAGCTATGGCAAGGCCGCCATGGTCGGTGAACAGGGTGAGCTCGAACACGCTGCGGCCATCCTGCATCCCAAACTCGGCGCGCCGCTCCGCGAGGCTGTCGGGCAAGGTGCTGCTCTGGTGCCGTCATCCAAGAAGATGGGCGGCATGGGCCAGGCCCTTGATATCCCCCTTGGCCACAAGGATGCGGCCTATGTGCGCTCGCATTTCGATGGCATGGAGGTGCGGGTGAACGACGCACCCCGCGCCGACGAGATCCTCGTTGCGGTGGCGGTCACCGACAGCGGTCGACCGCTGCCCCGGGTCGGCGGTCTGACCAGGGATGAGATCGAGGGCCAGGATGGCTTGCGATGAGGCAGGGATCCGGCGACTTTCGCTCACTGTTCCGGCAGGGCGTGTCATGACCTGCCCGCCTGGCCTCGCGAGCCTCGTCGTCCTGGCCCTGCTGGTGCTCTTGCCTGGCGTGGCCCAGGCCGAATCCACCGGCCGCGCGGTGGTGACTGATGGCGATACCATCAAGATCGGTGATGAGGCCATCCGGCTGCATGGAATCGATGCACCCGAGACACGCCAGTCCTGTGTGGCGGCGGGCCGACGATGGCCCTGTGGGCAGGAATCCGCCCAAGCCCTGCGCGACCGGATTGCCGGGGAATCCCTGACCTGCACGATCCTTGACCGCGATCGGTATGGCCGCAGTATCGGCGAGTGCTTCATCGGCGATATCAACCTCAATGCCTGGATGGTGTCGATGGGATGGGCGCTTGCCTACCGACGTTATGCCAGTGACTACATCACTGAGGAAGCTGCAGCGCAGGAGGCCGGGCGGGGCCTCTGGCGCGGTACCTTCATCCCCCCGTGGGACTGGCGCCGGGGAGAGCGCCTCGACGATCCGGACGAACCAGTAGTCGGTGACAGGGAGCCGTCCTGCCGCATCAAGGGGAACATCAGCCGCAGCGGCAACAGGATCTTCCATGTGCCGGGGGGTGCATACTATGCGGCCACCCGGATCGACGAGGCCCGCGGTGAACGGTGGTTCTGCTCCGAAGATGAAGCCGCCGCCGCTGGCTGGCGCAAATCGGGTCGGTGAGCAGACCCATGGCCCGGCGCATCTCTCGCAAGACGCCGCCCATCTTGAGCGGGTTCGATTGATGTCCAATGCGGCCGGCCGGTGCTGTCCTGGTCGAATCGCGCAAGGGTGAGGTCGGGTGTGGAGCGGCATGGAGACCATTGATGGGGACTGATGGGGATCACAGGCAGACATGGCACAAGACAATCAGGTGTGAATTGGCCTCATGGGCAAGGGCCGGTATGGCAGATCCGGGGCGATGACCGAGGCCGGGCCGACCGGTGGCCTGACCGGCAGGGCTTCCAGTCCAGTCTATTCGAACGAACGCACGGTCTCACCCCCGGACCTCGACTTGCCGGCAGTGTTGCAGACGAACACCCGTCTCAAGATGGATGGTCGTGAGTTTCTGTCCCTGCTGCCAGCCGATTCGATGCCGGTGGCGTTCTTTGATCCGCAGTATCGCGGTGTGTTGGAAAAACTGGCCTATGGGAATGAAGGGGTGGGTCGCGAACGGCGGCGGGCGGCTCTGACGCAGATGCCGGAAGCCATCATCATCGAATTCATGCAGGGCCTGGGCCGGGTCCTGATTCCGTCCGGTCACCTGTTCCTGTGGGTCGACAAGTTCCATCTCTGCCAGGGGGTCCAGTCATGGTTGCCGGACACGCAGCTGGTCATTGTCGATATGCTCACCTGGGACAAGCAGTCCTTTGGCATGGGCTATCGCACCCGCCGTCGGGGTGAGTATTGCATCATCCTGCAAAAACTGCCCCGTCGGGCCAAGGGTGTCTGGTCCGACCACACCATTCCCGATGTCTATCAGGAAAAGGTGTCCAGACGGGATCATACGCATGCCAAACCGATTGCCCTGCAGGGGAAGCTCCTGGCTGCCGTCAGCAACCGGGGCGATTGTGTCATCGATCCGGCAGCCGGCTCATTCTCGGTCATGCGGGCGGCCATTGACCATGACCGGATTTTTCTTGGCTGTGACCTGAATGGCTGACAGCATGGCCCGCACCGGACTTTGTCAGCCGGTCCTTCCCGATGCACTGTCGGGTAACAACGCCGAGTCATGGCTCCATCCGAACATTGCCCCTTGCCCCCGTCCCCCACTCGTGCTATCGTCGCCCCAGCATGATGATCCACCCGGTGGTTGTTGTGTGCCGCCGGGTGGCCACGCAACACGGAGGAAGACCATGACCCGCTTGACACTGCCCCCCCCCCCCCTTGACCGCCTGACGATTGCCCTCGCGGCCGCCATCACCGCCCTGGTGGTTGCCACGAGTGCACAGGCGCAGACCTCTTGCAGCAGCAGCATCTGCACCGTCCGGATAGCCCCGGACCGTCCGGTCGTTGACGGCTGTGGCGAGCACGCCACACCGGGACGCATGAAGATCTTCTTCGAGAGCACCGACAGCAGCGTGACGCGGGCCAGCTTTCCGGTCGCCGGCTATTTCATCCAGGCAATCAGTGAATACCGCAGGCCGGCGGCATTCACCGACTGGGAGTGGCGGTCTTCGGGCCTGAACGGCGGCCGGTGGAGTGACCCTGCTTCCAATCGGATCGGCTGGGCTGGCGGCGTGCTCGGCGAGAACATCATCGAGGTGCGCCCCAAGGCCGGCGCCCACATCTGGAGCAACCGCAATGCCGCCAACCCCATTCAGGGCCCCGGCGAGCTGGTGGTGCAGGACTTTGACCTGCCCTCTGGAAGTTCAACTCCATACCGGACCCCAGGCGGCGCCTACTTCCTGTTCATGGGCGGCAAGGGCTGCGCGCGGGTCGGGCCGGGCGGCGGATTGCTCGGCGGCACCCAGTGACGCGACCGGGGCCCGCTGTCGCGGGCTGACCCCCGCCGCCAGGACTTGGCCGCCAGGCGATGAAGTGCCAGGGCCCGCGCGGCGCGGGCATCGCGGGCGCACCGCACGATGGCCCACACCGCAGCCGAGGTGTGATGGCGTGGACGTGCCGCGACCGGCTGACGTTCACCGGAGAATTCCGGACATTGCAAACGGGCCCACTACCCAACGGTGGGCAGGCGGGTTGCCGGCGGGGTGTTGCGGCTGCGCCCCGAGCGGACGATGCCGTCGATGATGGTCATGCCGATGCCGGGCAGGTTGCCCTGCTCGATCGAGGCAAGGACAGTCGCGCCGGGGGCATGTTGGGCCTGGTCAAAGAGGACAAAGTCGGCGGCATAACCGGGGGCGAGCAGTCCAGTGTCAAGGTTGCGCTCGCGGGCGGTGTTGCCGGTGGCAAAGCAGATGGCGACTTCGGCCGGCGTCTGGCCGAGCGAGGACAGAAGGGCGATCATGCGCAGGATCCCCAAAGGTTGCACACCGGAACCGGCGGGACCGTCGGTGCCGAGGATGACCCGGTGCAACTGGCCGAGCTCCCGGGCCGTGTTGAGGGTCAGCAGGGCAGCGCGTTCATTGCCATTGTGGACGATTTCAAGGCTTTTCCGGCAGGATTCGCACAGACAGACGATCTGGTCATCGGGCAGGGCCGTGTGACCGCCATTGATGTGCCCGATGACATCGGTTCCGGCTTCAAGGACCACATCCTTGTCAATCAGGCCCGAACCGGGGATCGAGGGACCGCCGGTGTGGATGGTGCTCTGGATGCCGTACTTGCGTGCCCAGTCGACCATCTGGCGGGCCGTGGCGCCATCCTTGACCGAACCGAGACCGACCTCCCCGAGAAACCTGACGCCGGATTCGGCCAGGGTCTTGAAATCCTCCTCTTCCATCCCGTGTTCGATCACGGGGGCACCGGCGAGCACCTTGACACCCGAGGGGCGGAAATTGTCATACCAGCGCTGGGCGGCGATCGCCATGGCCTTCAGACCGACGATGTCCTTGGGCCGGCCAGGCATATGCACCTCGCCAGCGGAGATCATCGTGGTCACCCCGCCGTGCAGGGTCGAGTCGATCCAGTGCAATTGATGCTGCCGGGGGGTATAATCCCCGATGACGGGATGGACATGGCTGTCAATGAGACCCGGGGCCAGGGCCACGCCCGCGGCATTGATGGTGGTGTCGGCTTTCCCGGTGTCAAGGTCGGCGGCAAATCCGACAGCATTGATGATGCCATCGGTGGCCACGACGCAATCGCCGTCGAGAATGGGCTGCTCGAGATCCCCGGTCAGGATCAGTCCGATATTCACGATGACGAGTTTCCCCATGACATCTCTCCCTTCCTGCCGTGCAGTGCTGTTGATGCGCCCTGCAAAGTATCATAAGTGGCCGCTCACTGTCATGCTGGTGCGTCATTGGGGCGTCTGTGGCCCCGGGCCAGGACAGACACAGGGGAATGGAGGCCAGCATGAGTGAAACCGCTGAGGACGTTTCCGCGCTGCCATTTCCGCTACCCAAGGGGGTATTCTGCCAAACTGTCACTGCCGTCAAACACTATACGGACCGTCTGTTTGCGTTCCGGATCACGCGCCCCGCCAGTTTCCGCTTCCGGTCGGGCGAGTTTGTCATGATCGGCCTGCCCAATGCCGAGCGGCCGGTGTACCGGGCCTATTCGATTGCGTGCCCCAACTGGGATGAGGAGCTCGAATTCTACTCGATCAAGGTGCCCGATGGCCCCCTGACCCAGCATCTCCAGAAGATCGTCATTGGCGACAAGATCCTCATGCGGCCCAAACCGACCGGCACGCTTGTGAATGATGCGCTGCTGGGCGGCCAGCGTCTCTGGCTGTTTTCGACCGGAACCGGCATTGCACCGTTTGCCTCGATCATCCGCGATCCCGAGACCTACGAGAAGTTCAGCATGGTCATCCTGACCCACACCTGCCGGACGGCGGCGGAACTGCAGTATGGTGTGGACCTCGTCGAGGTGACCCGGGGGGACCCGCTGGTGGGCGAGGAGGCCAGGGCGGCCCTCAAATACGTTGCCACGACGACCCAGGAGTCATCGGCGGTCACCGGGCGGATCACCACCCTGCTCCAGGATGGCACAATCACCTCGATGCTGGCTGTCCCGGCACTTGATCCCTCGGTTGACCGTTGCATGATCTGCGGTTCGATGGGGTTTCTCCAGGACACCAAGGCGATCCTGGATGGAACCGGATTTACCGAAGGCTCCAACAGTGCCCCTGGCGATTACGTGATCGAGCGGGCTTTTGTCGGCTGACGGCGACCGATGTGCCCGGTGCGGCTTCAGATCCCCAGATAGCGCTGCAGTGTCTCGGGGGCGGCGTGCAGTGCATCCCGATCGAGTGTCGCCACATCGTGACCATTCTCGAGAAACGTTGCCATATCGGCCAGATCCAGAATGGCGTCACTGTGCTGTTCGACCAGCAGAATGGCGACACCATCGGCCTTGAGACTGCGGATGGCCCCATGGATCTGGTCGATCATGGACGGCTGCAGACCCTCGGTGGGCTCATCGAGCATCAGGACCCGCGGTTCGACACACAGCGATCGGGCAATCGCCAGCATCTGTTGCTCACCTCCTGACAGGGTTCCGGCAACCTGCCGCAGCCGCGCCGCCAGCGGTGGAAACAGGGCCAGCCCGTAGTCCCGACCCTCCGGGCCGCTCTTGCGGGCCATCATGCCGATCTGGAGGTTTTCATCGACGGTCAGATCGGCAAACAGCCGGCGTCCCTGGGGGACGAGACTGATGCGGCGGGTGGGAATGTCATGGGCAGGGAGGGTGTTGATCGCGGTGCCATCGAGTCGGATCGTGCCCTTCTGGAGAGGCAACAGACCCATGATGGCCTTGAGGGTCGTCGTCTTGCCGGCCCCATTGCGCCCCAGCAGGCAATGGATGGTGCCGGGTCGGACGGTCAGCGACAGGTCAAACAGGACCCTGGCCTGTCCGTAGGCCACCGCGATCCGTTCAATCTGCAGCATTGTCCCGCCCAAGATAACAAGCCTGCACCGCGGCGTTGGCTCGGATGTCGGCAGGCGACCCGGTCGCCAGCAGCCGCCCCTGATCGAGGACGGTGATCATGTCCGCTGCTTCCATCACGACTCCCATATTGTGTTCGATGAGGAGGATGGTCATGGAGCCCCTGAGGGACCGGATCAGCGTCTTGAAGTCTTCCACCTCACTGGCTGCAAGACCCTGCGTGGGCTCGTCGAGAATGAAGAGAACCGGATTCTGCACCAGACCCATGGCAATCTCGAGCAGGCGCTGGTGGCCATAGCTCTGGTCCCCGGCCAACGCCCCTGCCCGGTCCGCCAGACCGAGTCGTGCCAGAGCGTCCTCAGTCATGGCATTGACGGTCTTGCGGGCCGAACCATGCAGGCGCCGGGCCGCCAGGGCGACGTTCTCGAAGACGGTGAGTTGGGCAAAGACCGAGGTGATCTGGAACGTATAGGCAATGCCGAGCTGAATGCGCCGCCAGGTCGGCAGGCGGGTGATGTCCCGGCCTTCGAATGCGATTGTGCCCCGGGTTGGCGCAATCCGACCACTGATCATGCCAACCAGGGTTGATTTGCCTGCTCCGTTGGGGCCGATAAGGGCCCGGGCCTGACCGGCGGGTATGTCGAGATCGATGCCATCGACCGCCTTGATGCCGCCGAAATGACGGGTCAGACCACGTGTGGCCACACAGCTCATGGGATCCAGGACCCATAGCGGTCCCGCAGGCTGCCCGCGATGCCCTTGGGCATGAAAAGGATCACCACGACGATCACCAGGCCGACCATGAGCAGATAGGCGCTGGTCAGGCCGCTGGAGACATCAACGAGATAGAAGGCGAAAGCCGTGCCGATGATCGGCCCGATGGTCGTGCCGGCCCCGCCAAGCAGCACCCACAGGAGGGGATAGATCGAGTACTGGACCGAGGCAAAGGTGGCCCCGGCATAGCCAAACAGCAGCGCATAACCGGCGCCGGCCAGGCCGGCCATGGTCCCTGAGATGATGACGGCAGCGAGTTTGAGATGCACGGTATTGTAGCCCAGCATCTGGGCACGGGGTTCGTTCTCGCGGATGGCCACCAAGCATTTGCCGAACGGCGTCCGGACGATCCAGGCGATGATGCCATAGCCGAGCACAAAGAGGATGAAGGCGGCATAGTAGCGCCCGGTCGGGGTCGCGAGATCCACCCCGGCGATGAACCGGCTGGCCGGGTTGATCACGAATCCCTCATCGCCCCGGGTGTACGCACCGAGCCAGAGGATGGCAAGATAGCCGGCCTGCGAGAACATGAGGGTCACGATCATGAAGGCCACGCCGGACGTTCGCAGGGCCAGGAACCCGACGGCTGCTGCCACGACCACTGCCGCACCAAGACCGGTCAGGAGGGCCGGGATGGCCGTCAGGCCAAGGTGCTGGATGGGCAGGCCGAACCCGTACATGCCCGCCGCAAAGAAGAGGGCATGCCCGAGGCTCAAGAGGCCGGTGTAGCCAAGCAGGAGATTGTAGCCCATGGCATAGACGGCCAGCACCATGATGCGGGCCAGATTGCCGTCATGGTAGTCCGGCAGGATGAAATACGCCAGACCCAGCACCAGGATCAGTCCGGCATGGAGGATGAGCGGTGCCGGGGCCCTGCCGGTCATGCGCGGCCAAAGAGACCCTGGGGGCGAAACACCAGAACAAAGGCCACCAGCAGGGTCGCGATGATCTTGGCCAGGGTGGGTGAGAAGAACACGGAGATGATGCCATCACTGAGACCGATGAGAATGGCAGCCAGGATGGTTCCCGAAAGACTCCCCAGTCCACCCACGATCACGACAATGAACGAGAGGAGCAGGGGTTCAGCACCCATCAGGTAATGGGCCTGGCGAATGGGGACGATCAGGGTCGCACCAAGAGCAGCCAGTGCTGCCCCGATGGCGAAAACGATGGCATACACCCGCCGGACCGGGATCCCGAATGCCGTGGCCATCTCGCGATCAAGCTGGGTGGCCCGCAGGATCAGACCGAGGCGGGTCCGGGTCATGATCAGCCAGAGACCCCCGAGGATCACGACCGACGAGGCAATGACGAAGAGTCGGTAGGTCGTGGTGCCGAACCCCCAGGGCCAGGTGACCGAGAACCCGTCGGCTCCCCAGGCCAGCCAGGGCAGGGCAATGCGGTCATTGAAGGGGGCAACAACGGGTCGGGCATCCGGACCAAAGGTCATCAATGTGGCCTGCTGGAGGATATAGAGCAACCCGATCGTGGCCACGATGGTGCGCTCGGGATCATGATCGACCCGGGCCAGCACGAGGCCATTGGCTGCCATCGCGAGCAGGCCGACCAGCAGGGGGGCGGCCAGCAGGGCCAGGGCAAAACCCAGGGCCGGATGGATGCCGCTGGCCGTGGCCACATACCAGCTGATGACCGCGCCGAGCATGTAGAACTCGCCATGGGCAACATTGACGACGCGCATGATGCCAAAGACGAGGCTGAGCCCCATGGCCGTGAGGGCAATGACCGCAGCGGTCAGCGACCCCTCAAGTGTTGCCAGAACGAGATGCGGACCGAACTCCATGCGAGCGATGCATCAAGCGACGGGCGACAGGTCGTGCGATGCGGTCCGGGTGCGTTCAGAACGGCATGGTCGTATAGTCAACCTGGTCGGGATAGAGGGTGTCCTCGATCGATGTCACATGGGCCAGATCAAGGCGACCGTTGGCCACTCGGGTGATGTACTGGTGGCCGAACACCTGGTGCGTCCTGC
Organism: Paracoccaceae bacterium; assembly: GCA_965215545.1. GTDB lineage: Bacteria > Pseudomonadota > Alphaproteobacteria > Rhodobacterales > Rhodobacteraceae > MPNP01. The sequence goes on along the minus strand of OZ244066.1, from coordinate 450,033 downwards.
CGTTGAAGATCTTGTCTCCCTGGGGATGGTTGATCGAGGCCGGGATCTCGCGCATCGACTCGATGGCCTCGATCATACGGACCCGACCGGCGTGATCGGACGTGTAATCGGCCATCTCCATGGCATCCTTGACCAGATTCAGGGTCTCCCAGCACCCGAACATGTGCGCATAGGTCGAGACATCCCGACTGTCGCTCATCGAGGCGCCATTGGCATCGACCCCGATCATCTCCCGATAGGCGGCATCATGGGGCAGCACGCTGGTGTCGCCCTGGGCATAGCGCGGCATGCCTTCCCAGAAATGGCTGCCATCGAGGAACTCGAGCCCCGGGCTGTTGATGTCGACGGCCTCGAGACTGTCGATGAAACCGAACAGCTGCGGTCCCTGGCCGCCGAAGAACTCGCCGAGTTCCTTGACGAAGGTGAGAACGGCTGGTCCCACCACGACATGATACAGGATCTCGGTATCGCGTGGGATCCGGGGGAAATACTGCGAAAAGGACGTGGCTGTGGTCGGAATGGCGATCTTCTCCAGGATTGTGCCCCCCCGTTGCTCGAATGCGGCCGAAAAGGCGTCCCGATGGTCATGTCCGAAGGCAAAATCCGCAAAGAGCATCGTGACTTTCTTGCCAAGGTTGTCATGGACATACGGTGCCATGGCCTGGATCTGGCTCTGGACATTGGTGATGCAGGGCTGGAGCGTGTAGCGGTTGAGGATGCCGCTGGCGACATGGTTGCCCTCGGAGACCACGAGGTAGGGAATTTTCAACTCGCCGGCCCGCGGGGCAGAACCAATCACGACATGGCTGAAGAGCGTGCCAAAGGCGAGATCACATCGATGCTCGGTGGCGAATTTCTCCACGACCTCGGCACCTCGTTTGGGGTCGGTCCCATCATCCTCGGCGACGATCTCCACCGGACGGCCCATGATGCCACCCATGGCGTTGATCCGTGCAGCGGCCACATTCGTCACGCGTTCATACCAGCGCCCATACGCTGCCCCGATCCCGGTCCGGTGCACCTGAAACCCGATTCGGATCGGTTCGGATGACTGGGCCTGGGCATAGCGTGTCATGACACTGCCAGCGGCCACCGCCGCCCCGGTGGCACCAAAACCCTTGAGAATATCACGACGTGAATGCTGCGTACCCATGACTGTCTCCCTGTTCGTGTTGTGCAGACCCTTCGACCATATCATGCGATCTCGGTCGAATCCACACAATGCTGTCCGCCGGCTTGCCGGTCTCAGAATCCTCGGGGCGACGCAAGCAGCCAGAGGCTCAGCATGGTATAGAGGATCATCAGGACAGAGAGGGGAACTTCGGCCAGGATGGCTCGCCAGCCCCTGCCATAGAGTTCCGTCATGATGTGGTGACCGACCAGGACTGCCAGAACGTGGCCAAGGACGATCGCCGCGCACTGGGTCAGCCAGATGATCCGGACGGTCCCGAGCTCGGCAAGGAAGCCCAGCGTGACAAAATGATGGCGGAGATCGAAGTAATCGGCCCCGGTCGAGAGGGGATCGGAGAGGGCCACCAGCGCATACTGGGCATTGACCAGCAGGGTCGGGAAAAAATGGGCGATATGGTAGCCAAAGGCAATGGGCAACAGGGAGAGAGCCAGGCGACCAAAGGCTGTCGTCCGGGACAGTGGATGCGTCGTGCCCGGAAGCCGTCTTGCCAGCATGTCACCCGCCTGCACCATCACCGCATAGACGGCAATCAGGAGGAGGATGCCGCCGATGATGCCGAGAATGGTCTGGTCCAGCACGGCGGAGCGCCCCGGGAATTCCAGTGGATTGACTCCGATCGTGGCCAGCCACCAGAAGGTCTCGTTCAGACCGTCAAAACTGCTGCTGGCCAGGACCGACAGCACAAAGACCGCCTGGGATGGGGACAGGACATCAGCACGGGTCAATTGCCAGCCGGGCAGGCCGAACGAGGTCGTGCTGGCCGTGATGCGGACACAGGCCAGCCGGGCAAGCAGGGAAAAGAGCATCGTGAAACACTCACATCGCTGCAGCCAGGCATCGGTGCCAAAGACGGTCATGCCGACCACGGTGACAAGGCCGTAGATCGAAACAAACAGGGCCAACCGCGCCGGATCATCGGGAGCCAGGTCGGCGAGAAGGAAGATGACGAAACAGACATAGCCGACCACCGCCGGCCAGGTCCCCAACCACGCCGGCAGACGGACAAGCGGGTGCCGGGTCATGACGCGCTGCAGCAACCACCCCAGTCCTGACCAGGGATTGATCCACCGCCAGACATCGCCAAGCAGACCCTGGAGGAGGAAGAGGCCGATCCACCAGACAGTCCAGATGGTCACTGGCATGAGATTGGTGAGCGGATTGCGGGTGCCGGTGAATCCCTGGGTGATCAGGAAAACCAGGAAAACCGATGCCATCAGCGAGGTGGCCCTCGGGGTCCAGGCAGGATGGGTCCGTCCCGGCAGGCTGCGGGTGGTGAACAGTCCCGCTGCATAGCGGTGGGGAAGCAACAACAACAACAGGATGGTCAGGGCCACAATGCCAGTGCCGACACCCGTGTAGAGTTCGGTGGGCAGAAGAGCGACAAACACCTGCTCGGAGGCGTGGGCATGGGCTGGACGCGCGGAGGCCTGGAGCATGGCAAGACCCCAGAGGCACCCGACCGGAACGCGGATTGGCACCCGTCGTATCCAGCTGACAGATCGATTGATGTTGCACTGCAGCATGAGGATGGATAAACTCCGTCCTGCCCCGGACCGGACTTCCGTCCCGGCGGCGAATCATGAGGAAGACTATGGCAAGACAGGCGATGAACCAAGCAGTTATTGACAACCAATCAATCATTGACATCACGGACCCCAGGAATGCCAAACGGCAGGATCTCTATGCCATTGGTGATGTGCCACCCCTTGGCCACGTCCCGGACAGAATGCACGCCTGGGTCATCCGGCGGGAACGCCAGGGCGAACCGGATGTCGCCATGCAGGTCGAGGTTGTGGACGTTCCGTCCATCGACAGCCATGAAGTGCTGGTTCTCGTCATGGCTGCCGGCGTCAACTACAACGGCGTCTGGGCCGGTCTGGGCCAGCCCGTGTCGATGTTCGATGTCCACAAGGCCGACTATCACATTGCCGGTTCGGATGCCGCCGGCATCGTCTGGGCCGTGGGTGACAAGGTGCGACGGTGGAAGGTCGGCGATGAGGTTGTGGTGCACTGCAACCAGGATGATGGTGATGACGAGGAGTGCAACGGTGGTGATCCGATGTTTTCACCGACCCAGCGCATCTGGGGCTACGAGACACCGGACGGATCCTTTGCCCAGTTTGCCCGCGTGCAGGCCCAGCAACTCATGCGCCGCCCGCGGCACCTGACCTGGGAAGAGAGCGCCTGCTACACACTGACCCTGGCCACTGCCTATCGCATGCTCTTTGGCCACCGTCCGCATATCCTGCGGCCGGGGCAGAATGTCCTGGTCTGGGGTGCCTCCGGCGGCCTTGGCTCCTATGCCATCCAGCTGATCAACACTGCCGGTGCCAATGCCATCGGGGTGATCTCGGATGAGAGCAAGCGGGACTTCGTGATGGAACTCGGTGCCCGGGGTGTCATCAACCGCAAGGATTTCGACTGTTGGGGACAGCTGCCCACGGTCAACACCGATGCGTACCAGAAGTGGTTGGCCGAAGCGCGAAAATTCGGCAAGGCCATCTGGGACATCACCGGCAAGGGCAACAATGTCGATATCGTGTTCGAGCACCCTGGAGCCGCGACCTTCCCGGTATCCACCTTTGTCGTCAAGCGTGGGGGCATGGTGGTCATCTGTGCCGGCACCACCGGCTACAACCTCACCCTTGACGCCCGGTATCTCTGGATGCACCAGAAACGGGTCCAGGGGTCACATTTTGCCAATCTCAAACAGGCCAGCCAGGCCAACAAACTCATGCTTGAACGACGTCTCGACCCATGCATGTCGGAAGTTTTTTCCTGGGACCAGTTGCCGCTGGCCCATCTCAAGATGTACAGGAATGAGCACAAGCCTGGCAATATGGCGGTGATGATCTCGGCGCCCTGTCCCGGGTTGCGGACACTTGAGGATGTGTATGATGTCGCAGACAAACCGGGCCAGACCGCCTGAGTCAATCTCGTCGATTGCCTTCCCGCAATGACCACAGGCATCAGACGTCCGGACCGAACCCGGATGGCAGCCATGGCCGCTGTTGCTGTCGTGCTTGTGGCAACGGTCGGGACGCTCCATGTCGTCAATCGCGGTGAGACACTGTTCGCCCACTGTCATGGGGGCGGCGTGGTGGCCGGAGATGCCGCCATCGGCGGCCCGTTCGAGTTGCTCGATACCACCGGTCGGACCGTCACCGAGCAGGACGTGATCATCCGCCCCAGTCTGGTGTATTTCGGCTTCACGAACTGTCCCGGCATCTGTCCGGTCGACACAGCCCGCAACATCGATGCCGTCGTCATGCTCGAAGCGAAGGGCATCGAGGTCACACCCGTCTTCATCTCGGTCGATCCCGCCCGCGACACTCCGGGGATCCTTGGTGAGTATGTCGGCGCCTTCCATCCCCGCATGATCGGCCTGACCGGCAGTCCCGAGCAGGTCAAGGCGGCCGCAGACCAGTACAAGGTCTACTTCCAGCCTCGCCCAGCCCGCGAGAATGGCTTCTACATGGTGGACCACTCGACCCAGACCTACCTCATGCTGCCCGGGACCGGCTATGCCACCTTCTATCCCCGCACCGCCACCCCTGAGGAGATGGTCGAGAGCATCGCCTGCTACGCCGACGCCGGAGGTTACGCCTGACTTTTCAAGCCACCTTGACGGTTTGTGCCAATCGCAACAGGTTGGCAAGGCGAGTGCACACGTTGGCTACCTGTTGAACAAAAAGAGGGGTTGTCCAATGGTTGCGCCATTGTTGGTACTGCCCCTGATCATGGCTGCCTTGACTGCGGCTGCAGTCACTTCAAGCGCGCGAGTGCAAGCAAAAGAGGACGATGCAATCCAGGACGCAATCCAGATGGCAAAACAGGAGGTTATCGCCAGGTTAAACCAGGAGATTGACTCGACTGAAACAGACCTGGAGACTTATCAACGAAAATCCCGAAACCATCTCTATGCGACGATCGTCTGCTTGATTGCGATGCTGTGCGTTTGGGTGGTCGGTCAGCCTTCAGAGGTCTTCCTTGCGTTGCTTGCACTGCTCCCTCTCCTTCCGGTTATTTACCAGATCTCTGGCATTACAGTGTTGTGCCTGTTCGACACCAAAGTCAGGGGGTTTTTCCGGAAATTCCGCGATCACTGGACGGTTGATGAACAGAAATTCCATCTCGCCTCGTTGCGAAGATCGGCAAACAGTGCAGTCGTGAGCCTGATCCGTGATCGTGTGGAACACGAGAACGTGAAAGACGAGATCAGGGATGAGGTCGGTGAGCGCATCACATCGCTGAACTTGATTGAGTCTCTCTTCCGCAATGTCTTTGGCAGCAGTCGGGAAGAGATCGCCCGCCGAATCCATGAAGGGGTATTGGAGGAAGTCGATTTCAACGCCATCACGGAAAGACTGATCGCGACGATGTGGAGAGTCCTCATCAATATCATGCTCTGTTCCCTCCTTGCTGTCGTTTTTCGTTACGCTGTCGTGGATCTGTCGGGATTGTACGGTGCCGTAGCACTGTTTCTCAGTGCAGGGTTCATCGTCTGTTTCCTCTTCCAGATGCATCGCCGGAAGTCAGTCCAAACCTGAGCATAGCCCCATCTTGCTTTCTCCTCTGGCGGGGATCGGGGCAATTTCGATGGCGGGTCCGCCCATCCAGCCCCGTTGTGGAATGAGGCGTGCTCGCCATCCTTGTATTTGAAGGGTTCAGGTGGAAGCGAGATCATGTTGCCAGGCATGGGCAGACCACTGGAGTTCTCGACATGAATGATTAGGGAATTCTATCGTGCCTGCCAGAAAACCCTGCTTTTGTCACGCCAGCACCCTCGCTCTGCCACCCCGATCGCCCTGCCGCGGCCCGAATCCGGTCTCTTGAGGCCCCAATCGGGCCCGTGTGACCCCCAGGGGGGGCGCAGACAGGCACCGGGCCGCGCGGCAGGCTGGCAGGGGGTCAGAGGTGCCGACGGGCGGACGGCTGGCGCGCCGCCCGCCGCTGCTGCTGGCGCAGCCGGGTGCGCCTGCGCCCACCGAGGCGGTGGCGGTTGAAGGCGCGCATCGCCAGCGCCACCCCTCCCCATGATCCCCCCGGGAGTCAAGGCCCGCCGCCCCATGGGCCCGGATGCGGTCCATGCCCCCTTGGATGTCCGCAGCTCGGGGCCGCGACGGTGGCGACCGGATTCGACCCGGTCCCGGGCCGCCCCGGCCCGTCTGGCCCGAGGCCGGTCGGGACAGCGCGCCCCGCCCCCATGACCTGCCCCATGACCTGCCCCATGACCTGCCCCATGACCTGCCCTATGACCTGCCCTATGACCTGGTGATGCTGATCCACGGCTGGTAGGCGGTCGTGTCCGTGATACCGGTGCAGCTGTAGATCAGGTTGAACTCCCAGTACGCGCCTTCCTCAACCATCAGCGTGTCGCCCGACAGGGCTGCGTCATCGTCTTCCGACCAGAGTTCGTCGGCCGTGATGGTGCAAGTCACCTGCGCCGCGACCGGCAGGGCGAAGGTAAGGGACGTGAGCAGGGCCGCCAAGGCAGCGGCGAAACGGAATGTCAGGGGTGCGTCAGTCGGGTCATGTGGTGTCTCCTGTCCGCGGATGTCAAAAAGTTGAGCTACACCCATCAGCAACTCCCTCTGCTCAGGGAAACCCTCATCAAACAGCGTCAGATGAAAAACCTTGACACGCTCCAAGAAGCCGCATAATCACCATGACCAGCAACGCCGCTCAGACGGGTTTCAACAAGGAGCGGGGCATCCGATTTTTCAAAAAGGAATGCAAGAGATGAAGACTTTGATCGCGATAACCCTTGCCACACTTATTACCACTGCCGCCCATGCATCATCTTGCTTCAATTCTCTGCCGCTTGGTGAATTCCCGCTCGGTGAGTGGTCGGATGCCAATCGAACATGGGTTGAGAGTGATACAGTTGGATCTTTTTCTGATACTTCTGGGAGTGTCTCTGCTCTGCGTACACAGAGAGACACACTCCTAAGACAGTGCTCTGAAAAAGGCGAGGCATTGATTGATAAAGTTGAAAAACGCCTCAATGATCGTAGGGACAATCTTGGCACAGAGTTCGACAAGACATGCACCGATCCGGTGATTTGTCCAATGATCCGTGACACCCAAATTTTGTCACGAACACAGGAAATTGAACGGGAAGTTGGTAGAATGAAATCATGGTTTAATTCTCGTATCAATGATTGCAAGGACGGAGTCAATTACGCCTTTAACATGCTATCTCCTCTTATGTGCTCGCAATAAGCCCAACCATGGTCGTGCCTCAGTTTGAAAATTTATCCTCTATGGGGTCTATCCCAACGTCGATGCGTCAAGTCCCACAGGATGTGCGGATGTGTCCAATCTGTGTTGGATGGATCGCGATTGTAGGCTTCCCGACAAGGCCCAAACGGCCTGAAGCGCATACATGAACATCTGAAAGAGCAAACGGGGTCCTGCGGTGGGGTGGCGACCTGTCATGACGCGGCGTTTGGCAGTGCGGTGGCCCCTTTCGCCTTGCGAACGGTGCCGCGCGCGATGCCCATCGCGCGGGCAATGCAGGTGGGACTGGCCCGTCGCCAGGCGTTGCACTTCAGAGTGGCACGGGGGATAGATTGAATAAACCCACACATCTTGTGGGACTTGACGCATCGACGTTGCGATCTACCCAGAATCGCGCCTGTCCCCATCGTTTCCATGGGGATCTTGGTGATTTTACGGGGCCCGGGTGGAAACTGTGGGGTTGGTGGGGGTTGGACCGTTTGTCTGTTTCATTGGCCTCACGACCGGGCACCGGCGCCAGACGGTGTGCGGGCCGTCCCCCGCAGTTGGACCTCGCCAAGGGTCCGCCCCGCGTCTCCGGCCCCGCCCGCTGTGACAACCGGCGGGCGGATCCCGCGATGGTGTGTCAGGCGGCCGGAGGTGTGGGCAGCTGGTCCGGATCCAGGCCGCCCCGGGTGATGATGTAACGCTGAAAACTGGGGATCGGACAGGTCAGGTGGCCTGTGTCGGGATCGTCCTGCAGCGCGCCGCAATGGATGAGATGCGTGACAAAGCTTTGCGGGGAGACCCCTTCAGGAAGGTCATAATCCCCCGCCGCGTTGTGGTCATTGAGTGTCTTGATGGTCTGGCAAATCTCATCGATTCGCAGGCCTTTTCCTTCGGCTTGGGCTGTCCCCACCGCGAACATCACGCGTCCAACCAGCTTGCGCGCGGCGGCCATGTCCTGGCTGAACTGGGTGGCATAATAGCCGTGCCGGAGGGTATCGCTGCGGGCCTGCACCCGGTCCCAGTCGGTGATCCTGTCGAGATCGCCGTTGATGCCCGGTTCCAGTGCCGCCTCGGCGAGGGCCTGCTGCGCCCAGTGCACATGCCGGGGCCAGCCATCGGTGGTGTCCATCACCGCCCGCGCCCGGCCGCGGCACCTCTCCATCGTCATCCCGAAATGGCTGCAAAACCGGTCCAGGAGTGTGGTCGATTCCGCCCGGGTCAGGCACCCGAGAGCATGGGCGCGGATCCCATGGGTCAATCCCAGATCGCGCAGACGCGACTGGGTATCGCCCAGGCCTGCACAGACCAGCGTGAGGGGGAGCGACGTGGCCGCATCATGCACCGCCTGCAGAAACAGCGCCGGGGGCGTGTCGGTCCCGGGTGGCAATCTCTGGGCTTCATCCACCGCCACGATCACCGGCCTTTGCCACATGTCCGCCGGCACCTGTGTTTTCAGGGACATCAGGTCCTGGGGCGCCGCCGGGGGTGGCGTGTCCGTCAAACTGATCCCCAGGCCGAAGGCGCTGATCTGGTCTATTCTTTGGACCCAACTGTCGCCGTATCGGGACAGGGTGCGCCGCCAGGTCTCCGGGGTTGCGGCCCCGGCAAACGCCAGGGCCTGCACGACATCCGGCAACGCCTGTTGTAATTCGATATTCGAGATCACGACGGTGCGCGACGTGTCCATTTGATTTGTCCGCGTGACCAACTCCCGCAGGATCGAACTCTTGCCCGCCCCGGGTGCGCCCTGGATGATGCGGGTATTTCCGGGCGGGGCGCGCCCGTCCCGTCCTGTCAACTTGGTCAGCGACAGAATCGTCTTGAGAATCTCATCCCGACCGACAAAGACCGGGGGTGGTGACTTGTCACCCCGCAGGACAAAATCCTGCAACGCGTCCCGTCGAAATGCGATCATCCTGTCACCTCGTCAACAGCCGGACAGCGGGTTGATGTGCAGCATAAGAAGAGCGCATCTTTGATTCAAGGATGATGGCCCCGATGCCCGCCAGGCGGTGGCCGCATGGCAACGACTGGCAATCGGCCTCTGGAGTGGTGCGGAAGGGTGCCGGAGTCCATGTCGCACTTTGTTCCTCTCTCGTGAACCCCGCATGGCAAGTCGTGCATCAGTCCATGGTGAATCGCCATCCTGGTGGACGGGCAGACCCGGGGGGACCGTCGCGACCCAGAGCGCGTGCAACGCCGCGCTCACCTCTGATCCGGTTCGGGTGCCGGCCCCGTGACCCCAAGACCCCGTTCCGGGCTGCGACGGTCCAGGCGACCGGGATCCATCTCTGTTCCGGTGCCGCCCCGCGGCGGACGCGGCCATTGGGGGCCGCGCAGTCGGTATGGAACCCCTGGGGGATCGGGCCCGCGGTCTGGGTGCGGACCCAGTGCCACGCCATCGGGATCCGAGGCTGGCGGACCGGCGGGTGGTCGGTCGTGCTGAGCCCCCGGTCATGGTTGACGGTGCCGCTGGACCAGGCGGCCCGCGGCACGATGATGACCACCCGCAGACCCCCGACCGGTAGCGGTGTCCCGAACGGGGTCTGGAGGTGCGGGCGGCGGTCATCAATGCCGGTCGTGCCGAATGCAAGGTCCGTGATGCCGTGCAGCCGGCGCCGGGCCCGGATGGTGTTGGGCAACCGGACACGGGTGCGGGGACGCGGCGCGCCCGGTGGCGCATCAGGCGCTTGGCGTCCTCCTCGTCAGGGGTGGGACTGCGCACGCGGGCAAGGGCGCCGGCCTCGCCGCGATCCCGGGCCGCAAGGGCCCGGATCATGCGCTTGGCACTGCCATGGAACGGGTGTCCGTGACGGTGCCGGGGTCAAGTGGACAGTTTTAGCGAAGGACTCCGCCGAAACCGGCTCCGGAAAGGATCATGGTATCAATCAGCCGATGATTGCAGGTCATTACACCCAGCCATTCCTGGTTGTTATCCCTGATGGAGACGGTGCAAGACGATTGGTTTGGCCCTGTGGGGAGTGCATGAAACGCTCGACCGCACATCTTCCGGCTTCCGAGTGTCGTACCGGGTCATGGGGTCAGTGGCTGGCGGCGGCGAGGGCGGCCGCCACACCGATCGCAATGGACCAGGGATCCTTGCCGAGGGCCGGATCGCCGATAGGGCAGGTGATCTGGCGCGTGGCGTCCTCGGTGTGACCCATGGCCAGGAGACGCTTGCGGAATCGGTTCCATTTGGTTGCCGAGCCGATGAGACCGATATCGGTGGGCTTGTGCTCGAGCAGCCGGTGACAGATCCTGAGGTCAAGATCATGCGAATGTGTCAGGACGTAGCACCGGGCGCCCGGCTTGATGTAGCGGGTGGCATCGGCCGGGTCCTGGACGACGAGGATGTCGATGCCGGGTCCTGGATCCGGCGGGAAGCGGTCAGCGGCAAAATCCACCCAGGTGATGTGGATGGATGGGTTGGCCGAGAGAATGGCGACGATCGCGCGCCCCACATGGCCGGCGCCGAAGATCCAGAGGTCAAGGGGTGGTCGGGATCCGGGTTCGAGGACCCATCCCTCGACCACCCTGACGGGAGCCGGTTGGGGTTCGGTCTGCATGGCCTTGATGGCGGCGGATATGGCAGGATTGCGAGGTGGGGCTTCGGGCGAGGCGGGCCGGACATGGAGACCGTGGGTCTGGAGTTCCTTGCGGGCCCTGGCCAGCATGGCGGGGGTGCAGGGCTCGAAGAGAATCGTCAGGGAGCCCCCGCAGCACTGACCGAGACCTGGTCCGAGGGGGAAGGTTCGCAAGGTGGGGCTGTCAATCCGTTCGGCAAGACGTGTGCGGGCGTACCGGATGGCGGCATGTTCAAGGGCACCGCCGCCAATGGTTCCAGCAATGCCGTCCCCCCAGACCAGCATGTCCGTGCCCGACTCGCGGGGCGTGGATCCGGCCGTGGTCACCACCAGCAGACGCATGAGTGGTGCATGGTCATCGAGCTGGGCAGCGATGGCGTCGGGAGCGAACCCCACGATCATGAACGGTCGGGCCGGTGGCCGGCGCGCTTGAGTGTGGACAGGATACGCTCGGGGGTCGCGGGGGCATCAAGAGCCGGGTAGGGGCCGTCTGGCCGGGCGGCAGCAATGGCATCGGAGAGGGCCATGAGGACCGAATTGGCCAGCATGAAGGGGGGCTCGCCCACGGCCTTGGAGCGATACACCGTGTCTTCCCGATTGCGACCCTTGTCCCAGAGGGTGACATTGAGTGCGCGGGGCCGGTCAAAGGCGGTGGGAATCTTGTAGGTGGATGGGGCGTGGGTGCGCAGGGCGCCGTCGGCATCCCAGACGAGTTCTTCCATGGTCAACCAACCGGCACCCTGGACGAAGCCGCCCTCGATCTGGCCAATGTCGATGGCCGGATTGATGGACTGGCCGACATCATGGACGATATCGCAGCGCAGAATGCGGTTTTCACCTGTGAACGTGTCAATGACGACCTCACTGACCGCGGCACCATAGGCAAAGTAGAAGAAGGGCCGCCCCTGGCCCCGGAACCGGTCCCAGTGCAGATCCGGTGTGGCATAGAAGCCATTGGCTGACAGCGGGACCCGGTTCTCATAGGCACTCCTGACCACCTCCCGGAAGCTGCGCCGCTCGGTGCCGATGATGAAGTCGCCGGATTCGGTGCGAACGGCTCCGGCATCGACCTGATGCTCGGCGGCAACAAAGGTGACCAGACGCTGCATGATCCGATCACAGGCAATCTTGGTGGCCATGCCATTGAGATCGGTGCCCGATGAGGCGGCGGTGGCCGAAGTGTTGGGGACCTTGGCGGTGTCGGCGGCGGTGATCCTGACGGCATCAAGGGTCTGGCCGAAGGCGTCAGCGGCGATCTGGGCCACCTTGATGTAGAGACCCTGTCCCATCTCCGTGCCGCCGTGATTGAGACAGATCGACCCGTCCTGATAGACATGCACGAGCGCCCCGGCCTGGTTGAAATGGGTCAGGGTGAAGGAGATGCCGAACTTGACCGGGGTCAGGGCAATACCGCGCTTGAGAACCGGGGACGTGGCATTCCAGAGCGCAATCGCGGCACGTCGCTGGTGGTAGTCGCTCCTGGCAACAAGGCTGTCTGTGATCTCATCGATGATGCAGTCCTGGATCACCATGCCGTAGTGCGTGGTGTGGTGGTGTCTGGCCCGGGCCGGTGCATAGAAGTTGCGCTGGCGGACGATGAGGGGGTCGAGAGCCAGGGTGTGGGCAATATGGTCCATCACCCGCTCGATGCCCAGCATCCCCTGGGGACCCCCGAAGCCGCGGAAGGCGGTGGCGGATTGGGTGTTGGTGCGCAGGCGACGGGATGCCACCGAGAGGGCGGGAATATGGTAGGCATTGTCAGCATGCAACATCGCCCGGTCTGCCACTGGCAGGGTGAGATCAAGCGACCAGCCGCCTCGGATGAACTGCTTGAATTCGACTCCCCTGAGCCGGCCGTCACTGTCAAACCCGACGCGGTAATCGATACGGGCATCGTGGCGCTTGCCGGTGATCATCATGTCATCATCACGGTCATAGCGCATCTTGCAGGGTCGACCGGTCAGTCGGGCGGCAATGGCGGCGGCGCAGGCGGGACCGTTTGCCTGGCTTTCCTTGCCGCCGAAGCCACCGCCCATGCGCCGGGTCTCGACCCGCACGAGATGCATGGCAACCCCGAGTGTGTCGGCAACCTTGTGCTGAATTTCCGTTGGATGCTGGGTTGAGGACTGGATATGCATCGCGCCGTCCTCACCCGGGATGGCCAGGGCGACCTGGCCTTCAAGGTAGAAGTGTTCCTGCCCGCCGATCTCGATGCGGCCGCTCAGCATGTGCGGTGCGGCTTCGATGGCTGCAGCCGTATCCCCCGATTGCCAGAGAAGGGGCGGTTCAAAGTCCTGCTCGGCCGCCAGGGCCTCGTCGATGCTCAGGACCGGTGGCTCCTGGCGGCAGTCGATCGTGGCCTGACGGGCGGCCTTGCGGGCCTCGATGTGAGATGTGGCCACGACCAGGAAGATGGGCTGGCCGATGTAATGGACCCGCTCCTCGGCCAGCAGGGGCTCATCCCAGGGGGAGGGAGAGACATCGTTGGCATGCGGCAGGTCAGCGGCCGTGAGGACCCGGACAACCCCCGGGGCGGCCTTGACCGCGGCAAGATCGATGGCGGTGATGACGCCTGAGGCGATTGTCGAGCAGCCAAACGCCAGGTGCAGGGTTCCGGTGATGTCCGGGATATCATCGATATAGGTCGCCTGACCGGTGACATGGAGCCGGGCTGCGTCATGAGCGAGTGCCTGGCGGACCTGAGCTGCGGTCATGGAACGAGGTCGGAGGCATAGACAGAGGTCGGGACATCTGCCGCGGCCATGTCGAGTGCGTAGCGCTCCAGCAGGTTGCCGGCCGTATCCATCCGGTAGGCCGCGCTGGCCCGCATGTCCGTCAGAGGCGTGAAATCCTCCGCCAGCCGGGCCTTGGCGGTGGCGATCGAGGCCGGGGTCCAGTCCCGACCGGTCAGGGCCTGTTCAGCGGCCAGGGCGCGTTTGGGTGTGGCTGCCATGCCACCGAAGGCCAGGCGAGCGGTCTGGATCCGGGTCCCGACCATGGTCAGGTTGAAACATCCACACAGCGCCGAGATATCCTGGTCATGGCGCTTGGCGATCTTGTAGCACCGGAGCCCGGGCTGGTCGGTGGGGATGTGGATGGCTTCAACGAATTCCCCAGCCTGGCGATCCTGCACACCATAATCGACGAAGAAGTCCTCGATCGGGATCGTGCGTCGTGTGTCCCCCCGCCGCAGGACGAGGGTGCAGCCAAGGGCGATGAACGCCGGGGCCAGGTCCCCGATCGGTGAGCCGTTGGCAATATTGCCACCCACGGTGGCGCTGTTGCGGACCTGGACCGAACCAAAGCGTTCAATGAGTGTTGCGAGGGTCGGATACAGGGGAGCCATGGCTGTGTGGAGGCGGTTCAGGGTCACCATGGCACCGACGGTGAGGGCCGAGCCGTTGGGGGTGATGTGGTCAAGCTCGGCAAGCCCGCCGAGAAAACAGGCCGGCTGCAGGGACCGGAATTGCTTGGTTACCCAAAGGCCGACATCCGTGGCACCGGCAATGAGGGTGGCATCGGGAGAGTCAAGGTACCAGTCGGCAAAGGCCTCAAGGGTCTCGGGCAGATAACAGTCGGGGGTCGAGACGGCCGGTGGTGAGGGGGTCGCGTTGGGTGCGAGTCGGCCCATGGGGGCGGCGGCGCGGGCTGCGTTGACGATCGGTTGGTAGCCGGTGCAGCGGCAGAGGTTGCCGGCCAGGATGCGGTCGGTATCCGATTCGCTGTTTTCCGAGGCGGCCACGAGGGACATGACAATGCCGGGGGTGCAGAATCCGCACTGGCTGCCATGCCGGGCGATCATGGCCTGCTGGATCGGGTGCAGGGTCTCGCCGTCGGCGAGACCCTCAATGGTGTAGAGGGACTGTCCGTGCAGCTGGGGCAGGAGCAGGATGCAGGCATTGATGGCCTCACACCAGGGACCGTTGGCGGTCGGGGAGACCCTGATGACGGTGCAGGCGCCGCAATCCCCTTCATTGCACCCTTCCTTGGTGCCAACGAGGCCCGCATCATTGCGCAGCCAGTCGAGCAGGGTCTGGTGGGGATCAAGATCAGTGAGTGTGACCCGGGATCCGTTCAGGGTGAAACTGATGTCTGCCATGTCCTCTGCCCGTCCCTGGACCTGCCCATTGGCCAGCCGATGCAGTAATGGATAGTTCGTGCCGAATGCAAGTTGAATCGGAGGCCACAATCGGCACTATCGGGCTGGGAGCCGGATCAGGAATCGGATGTTGTGGATCGAGAACGGGTCCACGCTGAGGGGGTTGAGAGGTTGGCAACACCAGACAGTTTTGTGCATCTGCGAATCCGGAGCGGTTCCTCGCTCCTGGAGAGTTCCGTCAGGATCGACTCGCTGATTGAACGCTGCGTGCAGCAGGCCATGCCAGCCGCTGCCCTCCTCGATACCAACAACATGTATGCAGCCCTCGAGTTCGCCGCCAAGGCCACGGCTGCCGGTCTCCAGCCCATCCAGGGATGCGCCGCCGCCCTTCGCCCCCCGGGGGCCGTGGATACGGGCCTCGAGATCCCCGGCCTCGGTCTCCTGGCCATGGATCAGACCGGCTGGGAGAACCTGCTCATGCTGAGCACGCGCATGTACCTCACTCCCGATCGCACCGTTCCCTGTCTCGACATGGCGGATCTCGAGGCCTGCAACGCCGGACTGATCTGTCTCACCGGTGGCGCGAACGGGGTTCTGGGTGCCATGCTGCTCGAGGGGCGCACCCAATCGGCCCATACCCTGCTCGCCAGCCTGAAGCAGCTCTTTGTGGATCGTCTGTATGTCGAAATCCAGCGGCACCCGCACGAGGGGACGACCTGTGCGGCCCATGAGGAAAAAACCGAGACCGCCATGATCGAGATGGCCTACGACCTCGAACTGCCGCTCGTGGCCACCAATGATGTCCGGTTTCTCGACAGCGATGCCTATGATGCCGTTGATCTGCTGTTTTACATCAAGCACGGCGGCTATGCGACGCAGCATGACAAGCGGCGCCTGTTGACCCGGGAGCACGGTCTGAAGACACCGGTCGAGATGGCCGAACTCTTTGCCGACCTGCCCGAGGCCATCGAGAACACCCATGAGATCGCCCAGCGATGCCGGTTCAACACCAAGACCCGCAGCCCCATGCTGCCGAAGTTCAGTGAGAACGAGGATGAGGATCTGCGCCGTCTTGCCGAGGAGGGCCTGACCTGGCGCCTTTCGACCCATGAGCCGGCCGCCAGTCGGGATGAGTACACGCAGCGCCTCGAGTATGAGCTCGACATCATCCGGCAGAAGGGATTCTCGGGCTACTATCTGATTGTCCACGATTTTGTGGTCTGGGCCAAGGATCGGGACATTCCCGTGGGACCCGGTCGGGGCTCGGGTGTGGGCTCGCTGGTGGCCTACGCCCTGCGCATCACGAACCTTGACCCGATCCGCTACTCGCTGCTCTTCGAGCGCTTCCTGAATCCGGAACGGGATTCCGTCCCTGATTTCGATATCGATTTCTGTCAGGAGAGCCGGGGCCGGGTGGTTGACTATGTCTGCGAACGATACGGAGCCGAGCGGGTGGCCCAGATCATCACATTCGGCACGCTCGGGACCAAGGCCGCCATCCGCGATTTCGGGCGTGTCCTGCGGATTCCAAGAGGCAAGCTTGTGGCCCTGAGCGATGAGGTCGATTCCAGTTCGAACCGTAGCCTGCGGGCGCAGATCGGCACCAACACGGTGCTGGCGTCTGAAATGCGGTCCAGCGATGAAATCCGGAACCTGTTTGCGCTGATCGACCAGATCGAGGGTCTGCCGCGCAACACCTCGCGACACCCGGCCGGGGTGGTGATCGGCAATCAGCCTTTGCAGCAGATCCTGCCCCTGCAGAACGATGATCCCGAGCAGATGCCCACCACGCAGTTCGACATGAAATGGACAGAAAAGGCCGGGCTGGTCAAGATGGACTTTCTGGGTCTGCAGACCCTGTCGACCATCAACCATACCCTGACCACGCTGCGGGAAGAGGGCATCGAGATCGATCTCGACACCATCGGCTTCGATGACCCGGAGGTTTTCAACCTCTATGCCTCGGGCGACACGCTGGGTGTGTTCCAGGTTGAAAGCGGCGGCATGGTTGAATCCCTGCGCATGATGAAGCCAAACCGGATCGAGGATATCATCGCCCTTCTGGCCCTCTATCGCCCGGGCCCGATGGCGAATATCCCCGAATACTGCCAGGTCAAGCACGGCGAGAAACGCTCCATGCGCTACCATCCCCTGATCGACCCCCTGCTCGATGAGACCAACGGCATCATCGTCTACCAGGAACAGGTGATGGAGATCGCCCGACGGATGGGTGGCTATACACGGGGTCATGCTGATATCCTGCGCAAGGCCATGGGCAAAAAGCTCCCCGAGGAAATGGCGCGGGAAAAACCCCGGTTCATCAAGGGTGCCAGGGCCAAGGGTGTCAGTGCCAGCGTGGCCGAGAAAGTCTGGAAACTCCTGGAAAAATTTGCCGAATACGGGTTCAACAAGGCCCATGCCGCCGGCTATGCCGCAACCAGTTACCAGACAGCCTGGCTCAAGTGCCACCACCCGGCAGCCTTCATGGCATCGGCCATGACCTATGAGCGGGAACTCACTGACGAGATTGCCACCTACGCCCGCGAACTTGCCCGGCTGGGCATCGAACTCGAACCGCCCTGCATCAACCGCTCCGGGGTCGGCTTCCGGTCCGAGGGACAGGTGATCCACTATGCCCTCGATGCCATCAAGGGGGTCGGGACCGAGGTGGCCCGCATGATCGTGGCGGCCCGGGGCGACACACCCTTTGCCGATATGTTCGATTTTGCCCGCCGGGTCGACCTGCAACTGATGAATCGCGGGGCCGTGGAGCAGATGGTCATGGCTGGGGTGTTTGATCGCCTGGCCCCCAATCGCAAGGCCGTGCACGAATCAATCGAGCGTCTCTTTGCCTACCACCGGGCGGCGGCGGAACAGGAAAGGTTCGAGCAGGAGTCGCTGTTTGGCGATGATGACGACCAGGTGAGCAGGCCCGAACTGGTCCGGACCGATGATTGGCCATCCGCCGAACGTCTGGCCAACGAGATGCATGTCCTGGGCATGTACATCTCCGGTCACCCGCTGGAGACCTATGAGACAGAATTGGCGGCGCTGGCCTGTTCCGACATCGCCGACGTCACGGCCGTGCTTCGCAGGGGGGCCGAGACGTTGCCGGAGAAATACAATGTCAAGGTTGCAGGCGTCCTGGCCAGCGTCACGTCCCGTCAGTCCAAGACCAACAAGCGGATGGCCATCATCAAGCTGGCCGACCGGACCGATGAGATCGAGGGTTTCGTCTTTCCCCAGGATCTCGAGGATACACCCATGCCGCTGACCGAGACCATCTGTGTCTCGGCCTATCTGAATGTCAGGAAGTACAATGACCGGCTGACTGTCAACGTCTCCCGGATCCGGCCTCTCTCGCGGCGGCGGCCTCTCTCGCGGCGGCGGCCCCTGCCGCGCAAGACGATCGGGATCTACTACAATGCCGAGTCGGTACCGCCCCGGATCCTGACCATCCTTGATGGGGAAGGGGGCAAGGCGGTTCCCGAACTCGATGTGATGGTGCGGCTCTGCCCCATCCACAAGGGAATGCAGAATCAGGTCGAGATCCTGATCCCGCGACGCTTCCAGATCACCAGGGCGGCCCGGGATGCCATCATCAGGACCGACGGCGTGATCAATCTGAGCGTCACGTGATGTCCGGTCATCCCCGCCTCTTCCCACCATCGGTGGGCGGACAATGAGCAAGACACCCCGCCCCGGACGCATCGCCGCCCGGCTGCCACCCGGGTTCCATGACAGGTTCGGTGACGATGTCGAACAGCGCGAGGTCATGGTGCGGACAATTGCCGGGATCTTTCATCGCTACGGGTTTGAGCGCCTGCAATCCCCAGCTGTCGAGTATCTCGATGCGCTGGGCACGTTTCTGCCTGACAAGGACCGTCCCAACGAGGGCGTGTTTGCCTGGCCCGAGAATGACCGCTGGCTGGCTCTGCGCTATGACCTGACAGCCCCACTGGCCCGGGCGGCTGCCATGCATCGCAACATGCTGCCGTTACCCTATCGCCGCTATGCCATCGACCCGGTGTGGCGGAATGAAAAACCCGGGCCGGGCCGTTTCCGCCAGTTCATCCAGTGTGATGCCGACACCGTGGGGTCCGCCTCGGTCGCTGCCGACGGCGAGATGTGCATTCTGGCCATGGACATCCTCGAAGCCCTGGGCGTCGCCCCGGAGTCCTACACCCTGCGTGTCAACAACCGCCGGATCCTCGATGGGGCCCTGCAGACAGCGGGCCTCGATCCCGAGGACGGTGCGGATGGACGCTATGGCACCGTCCTGCGTGCCATTGACAAGCTCGACCGTCTCGGCCTTCCCGCCGTCCAGCAATTGCTCGGCGACGGTCGCCGCGATGCCAGTGGAGATTTCACCCCGGGCGCCCGGCTGGGCCCGGGACAGATTGAACTGGTCACCCATATCCTCGAACTGGGCTCGGCGCCTGCCGCCCAGCTCCTTGCCGAATTGCGCCCCCTCATCGGCGCCACCCGTGCAGGGGAAGCCGGCCTCGACAGTCTGGAGAGCCTGATGGACTTCCTTGCGGCCAGTCATGCCAGTGTCTCCTCGTGCCGACCGGACATGACTGTGGTCAGGGGGCTTGGCTACTACACCGGCTTCATCGTCGAGGCTGAACTTGCCGGCGATGGGGCCCGCCTCGGTTCGGTGATCGGCGGGGGCCGCTATGATGGTCTCGTCCGGCGTTTTACCGGCCAGGACGTCCCGGCCACGGGCATCTCGGTTGGCATTGAACGCCTGGCCCTTGGCCTCAAGGCCATCCAGCCCCCGGTGTCACCCCCGTCGGGACCGGTTCTGGTCACTGTCATGGATCGGGATCGTCTGGCCGAGTATCAGGGTCTTGTGAGCGAGTTGCGCACCAGCGGCATCCGGGCCGAACTCTATCTCGGCAATGCGCGCAATTTCGGCAAACAACTCAAATACGCCGATCAGAGGAACAGTCCGGTTGCGGTCATTCAGGGCGAGGATGAACGGTTGCGGAACGTTCTCCAGCTCAAGGACCTGCATCGCGGTCGGGAGATTGCCCGATCGGCCACCAAGGAAGCCTGGCAGGCCCGGGACTGGCAGATCGAGGTGGTCACGGACGAACTGGTCCCCGCAGTCCGCAAGATCCTGGCCCGGCACAATCCGCCGTCATCATGATGTCATGATCATGCCCGCTGACCCCATCCACATCTGCGGCGAGGCCCTGATCGATTTTGTCCCCACCACGATGCCGGACGGCCAGCAGGCCTACATTCCCAAACCGGGAGGATCACCCTACAATGTGGCCGTGGCCGCCGCTCGCGCCGGTGGCAAGCCCCGTTTCATCGGGGCGTTGTCGACCGACCTTTTCGGCGTCATGCTCCATGACCATCTCGCAGCCAACGGTGTCGACTGTCGCCACGTCCAGCCCAGCGATCGGCTCACAACGCTGGCCTTTGTCGACATGTCGACCGGCACACCGCGCTATGCCTTTCACAATGAAGGGACAGCCAACCGCTTCATGACTCCCGCCCTGGCCGATCCCGGGTCCCGGTCCATCCTGCATGTCGGTTCGATATCGCTCATCCCCACCGCCGCCGGCGAGCGCATCGCCGCCCTGGCCCGGCGGCATCTCCCCCATGGCATCATCTCGATTGATCCCAATGTGCGCAGTGCCCTGCTCGAGGATCGCAGCGACTGGTTGCAGCGCCTCACAGCACTTTGCGACCACGCCACCATCGTCAAACTCAGCCGTGAGGATATTGCCTTCCTCCACCCGGGCACCGATCCCGATTCCTTCGCCCTCGACCGGCTGCGCCGCGGCAGCGATCTGGTCATCGTGACTGGCGACAGCGAAGGGGCCTTTGCCACCACGGCGGCCGGCACCGTCAGGATCAATGTCACCCCGCGGCGCCTGCGGGACACGGTCGGGGCCGGTGATACACTCATGGGTGCAACCCTGGCCTGGCTGGCCCGGCGCCGGATTTCGGAACGCGCAACCCTGCGCGCTCTGACCCTTGATGACCTTGAGAGGATGCTCGGTTTTGCCGTGGCTGCCGCCTCCCTGAATTGTGAGGTCGAGGGCTGCGAGCCCCCGACCCGGGCGGCCATCGAGGCACGCCTTGCCAGCGATGCGGGCGTCACCCGGGCCCTCGAACCCAGCGTGTGAACACGGGGGCCATCCGTGGCAACCGGTCAGAACCGGCGCATCATCAGGGTGATCCAGTCGTCCAGCACCAAGGCCCGCTCTTCGACAAGTCCAAACCGTTGGCAGGCGGTCCGGACCCGTTCGGCCTGGCTGACGAGCAGGCCGGCAAGGACAATCCTGCCGCCCCGACGACAATGTTCCGATGCGTCCCCAGCCAGCGCCAGGATCTCGGAAAGGAGCAGGTTGGCGAGGATCAGGTCATAGGGTTGTGTCCGGCTGTGCATGGGATGGTTGAACCCGCTGGCCACCGCAAGGGCAATGGGATCGGTCAAACCGTTGGCCGCCAGGGTGGTCGCCGCGATGGCAATGGCGCGCTCATCATGATCCGTGGCGATGATGGTAGCCGGCCAGCAGCGGGCTGCAGCCATGGCCAGGATGGCCGTCCCGCACCCGAGATCGCAGATGGTGGTGGGCATGATGCCTGCCTGGGCCAGATGATCAATCGCGAGCAGACACCCCTGTGTCGAGGCATGATGTCCGGTTCCGAAGGCCTCCGAGGCCTCCACGCAGAGAGGGTGCAAGCCGTCGGGTCTGGCATGGCTTGTGTCACTGCGGTGAATCCAGAACCGCCCGATGGTCACGGGAGGCAGCATCCTGTGCGATTCGGTAACCCAGTCGACATCAGGAAGTTCCGCGATGGTGACTGCCGTCGTGCTGCTGGTTGCGGCAATCGGCTGCAGGGCGTGTGGATCGGGCGGTGCGCTGAAATATGCCACAACCTCCCATTGATCCCCGGCGAGGATCCGGGTCGTGATGGCCTCGGCGGGCGTGGTCAATTCTGCCAGGGCTGTCTCGATCCGGGTGGCGGTGTTCCGGTCGGGCGTCTGGAATGTGGCCGTGTAGGTCCGGTCATCCATTGACTGGACAGGCCACACCGGTGCCCCGCATGCTGCAGTAGCCGCCCGGGACCTTGGCCAGGTACTGCTGGTGATAGTCCTCGGCGAGATAGTATGCCGGGACCATGAGGATCTCGGTGGTGATGGCCCCGAGACCGGCGGCGCGCAAGTGCCGTGCATAGCGATCCCGACTGGCCCTGGCCGCCTCGAAATGCGCCTCGGTCGAACAATAGATCCCTGATCGATACTGGGTGCCGACATCGTTGCCCTGGCGCATGCCCTGGGTTGGATCGTGCCCCTCCCAGAAAATCCTCAGCAGCGTGTCATAGGAGATCCGGGCCGGATCGAAGACCACCTGCGCCACCTCATTGTGGCCGGTCAGGCCAGTGCAGACTTCCCGGTAGGTTGGATTGGGTGTCTGGCCCCCGGCATAACCGACCGATGTCACAAAGACCCCGTCCTGCGTCCAGAAGAGCCGCTCCACGCCCCAGAAGCAACCCATGCCGAACAGGGCCTGTTCATGACCGGCGGGGTAGGGCCCCTGCAGGGGGTTGCCATTGACGTGATGGTGGCTGCTGGTCTTGATCGGGGTGTCCCGACCCGGGAGGGTGCTGTCGGGTGCGGGGGTCCGATCCTTGCCGCTCATGAATGAAAACATCTGTCCGTGCCTTGCTGAAGTTGCCCCGGCATCATAGCAGCATCACGACCGGTCTGCACAGTGCTGGCCGACGCGGCAGAAGATCGTTTCCCTGCCCGGGACCGGATGGCGCGGGATCAGGAGCGCCAGCACCAGGGACATCAATGCCATGATGGCAGCCAGCACAAAGACATGTTCCGGTGAATGGATCCAGAGATAGCCAAGCAGGGCCGGCAGGAAGACGGCCGCAACATGATTGATGGTGAAGGCCACGGCGGCGGTGGGGGCGATGTCAGCCGGATCAGCGATTTTCTGGAAATAGGTCCTGAGGGCAAAGGCCAGCGCAAAGAAGAGATGATCCAGGATATAGAGGATGGCAGCCAGCAGGGCACCCCAGCCAAAATAGTAGATGCCACCATACGCCAGGAACACCAGCGCGAGTCCGGTGTACTCGAAGGCCAGGGCAGCCCGCTCCCCGAAATGCCCGACGGCCTTGCCCATCAACGGTGCAAAGATGATGTTGACGATGAAATTGATGATGAACAGTGCCGTGACCTCATGGACCGCAAAGCCAAAGTGCTCGACCATCATGAAGGCGGCGAACACGACAAAGATCTGGCGGCGGGCCCCGGACATGAGCTGGAGGACATAATAGAGCCAATAGCGCCACCTGAGCACCATGCGCACCCTCTGTTTGGTGCTGCCTTCAAAGCGGGGAAAGGTGACGAAACAGATCAGGGCCAGGATGATCGTGGCACAGCCGGCCACCATGTAGATGGCATTGTAATCGAGTTCCAGCCAGCGCCAGGCCAGAATGACGCCGAGATAGGCCAGCAGGGAAAAGAAGGATCCGACAGCAACAAGCCAGCCGATGATCTGGGGTGCCTTGTCCTTGGCAATCCACTGCAATTGCAGGGACTGGTTGACGGTCTCGAAATAATGGAACCCGATCGAACTGAGCACCGTGGTGATCAGCAGGCCTTCAAAGCCGGGGAACCAGGCGACAACTGCGGTTGCCGCCCCCAGCAGGATCAACGACACCAGACACAGGACCTGCTCGTGCAGAAGGATCAACAGGGCAATGACACCGATGGCCAGCAAGCCCGGGATTTCCCGGACAGTGTGCAGCCAGCCAATGCTGACCCCATCAAAGGCGGCAACCTCGATGACAAAATTGTTGAGCAGCGCGGACCAGGTCGCAAAGGACAGCGGCATGGCCGCTGCCACGACACAGAGCAGGAAGAGGGGACGGCGCCAGACCGGCAGGCTGCCGACGTCGGCGAGATCAACACTGCGGCCGCGAGTGGCCATCAGGGCGCCCCGGCGGCAGCCCCTGCTCGCGGGCGGGGTGTTGACTCAGTTCTTGGCGTAATATTCAACCACCAGGTTGGGTTCCATGATCGACTGATACGGGACGTCCTGCAACTCCGGGGTGCGGACGAACCGGGCGGTGAGGGACTTGACGTCGACATCGATATAGCTGGGGGGCTCGCGCTCCTGCAGCTTGATCGCCATGGTCACGATGGCCAGATCGCGCGACTTTTCCCGGACCTGGATCGTATCGCCTTCCTTGACCCGGTACGACGGAATGTTGACCCGCTTGCCGTTGACGGTCACATGGCCATGGTTCACGAATTGCCGGGCGGCAAAGATCGTCGAGACGAACTTGGCCCGGTACACGACGGCATCAAGGCGCCTCTCAAGCAGTCCGATGAGATTCTGGCCGGTGTCCCCCCGCATCCGCTCGGCTTCCGCGAAGGTCCGTCGGAACTGTTTTTCGGTCAGATCGCCATAATGGCCCTTGAGCATCTGTTTGGCTCGCAGCTGGATGCCGTAATCCGACAGTTTCCGTCCCCGGCGCTGGCCATGCTGGCCTGGCCCGTATTTGCGAATGTTGACCGGTGACTTGGGTCGCCCCCAGATATTCTCGCCCATGCGGCGGTCGATCTTGTACTTGGCAGTCGTGCGTTTGGTCACGGCTGATCTCCCTCACTTGTCTGAAGGGTGTTGTCCTTTCCTGCCCCGCCGGGCCAGGCGACAGGATTTCCCTTGCGGGAGCCGCCAACACCAAGGTATCCACATCCTGGGTGGAGGAAAGGCCGCTATGCATCATTCGCGTCAATGTCAACCGGATCATCCGCACCGCCCGCCACCTGACACGCCCATGCCGTCCGCTCAGATTCATCTCGTCAAACTCTGTGTCGGCATCAGTTCCGCCCTCGAACTCGCCACTCATCAAGCCGAGGGTATCCGGACCGGACGCTATGACCAGCCCGAGCACCGCACCCTCCATCGCCCCCGGCGCTGGGAAGAACTCGTGGCCGGCGGCTCGATCTACTGGGTCATCAGGGGCATGATCTGCGTCCGCCAGCGGATCACTGCCATCGAGTCCTGCACCGATGGAACGCCGGAACGCATCCCCGCCTTTGGCCGCCGCACTGCGGCGGGCCGGGGCTGCCTGCTGGTCTTTTCGCCGCTCCTCACCCTGACCGCGCAGTATCCCATGCGCCCTTTCCAGGGCTGGCGCTATCTCGATGCCGACGACGCACCCCCCGATCTTGGCCGTCTCCCCCTTCGTCCCGGGCCCACCCCGGCACTGCCCACAAGAAAACCCGGCCACCGGGGGTGACCGGGTTGGAGCCAAGTGGCACAATCAGGCGTCGATGGTCACCTGGTCCTTGCCATTGGCGGCACTGCCATTGGCAATGCTGATCTTGCGGGGCTTGTAGGCTTCGGGAATCTCCCGCTTCAGGTCAATGTTGAGCATGCCATCGACATAGCTGGCGCCCGTGACCTTGACATGGTCCGCCAGCTGGAATTTCTTGTCGAAACTCCGCTGGGCAATCCCCCGGTGCAGGTAGACGGTGCCGTCATCCTCGGCTTTCTTGCGAGCCGAGACGACCAGACTGTTCTCCTTGACCTCGATATCGAGCTCGTCGGTCGCAAATCCGGCCGCAGCAATGGAAATCCGATACTCCTCATCGGATGCCTTGATGATATTGAACGGCGGATAGCTGTTCTGGGGAGCATCCTTGGTCAGGATCCTGTCAAGCATGTCAGCAAAGTGATCATACCCGACAGTGGAACGGTACAGTGGTGACAAATCATAAGTACGCATGATAACCCTCCTCAAGCGGTCAATGCACAGACCCTCCACAATGGACGGGCCTCTCTGATCCGGAACCCCGAAAGGCTTCCGTACGGACAAGATGGTGATGACCTGAACGGGTTTCAAGCCCCATCCCGCCAGCCATCACACATTCACCGCCAGGGATGAAGCCTGCCACCAGCAAGAGGCGTTCTGATCACGAATTGTCAAGGATACCGGGCCAGTTGCTGTCGCCCTTCTGGATGTTGCCCTCGATGTCACGGCTCCAGCGCCGGTGGATCCGCCGGTTGTAGTTCAGATAGAGTTTGCCGTCATGGATCGTCCATGCTTTGGGATCCGTTGATGCCACGTAGCCCTGTGAGGCGGCCCAGGCACAATATCCGCCATATTGAGGGGCATAGGCAGCGGGATCCCTAGCAAAGATGTCCCGGTTTTCGGCCGTGCTGAATGACCAGGTTGACCCCATCCAGTCATGGGTGAATGCATCATCCCCGCGGACCGGTTCCCCTTCCGTGAAATAGGCCACAACATCATAGCCACGGATGGCACCCCTGTCATCACTGAACACCGGTGGCGATTCAGCCGCTCCGGCCCCCGCAATCATGGCCATGGCCAGAAAGGATGTCAGAAGAATTCTCAAACGGTCCATTGGGCTGTCTCCATGCGCTGTCAGGTCGGACACGCAGGGACATCAGACCCTGCGTTGCCCATCCTATACCACAGCATGCCCGGCAACAAGATGATGGCAGCTGGCAGCAGCAGGTCCGTCTGAAAATCATCTGTGATGTCAGGGAAAGCGGGCAACCCGCAGGCCACCCCGCGGGTGGGCATCCATCGAGCGGGTCTCAGTCCCAGGGTGCGACCCATTTGGGGGTTGTCTCCGGACTGGCCCCGATGGGCGAACAGTTGGCGGCTCCCGAGATCAGCGTCTCATATGAGCCGTTGTTGTCCCGGTCCTGGTCGCATTGCTGCTGTTCGTAGACAAACCCGTTCCCGTCAAAATACAGCTTGTATTGAGATCGGGTCTTGTGGGCCACGCAATACGGTGTTGTCTGGAGATCCACACCTTCCGGGATGGCATATTCACGGAATGCGGCTATCGCAGTTGTTGCCGGTAAGCGGGGGTTAGTTTGGAGGAAGTGCTGCACCACTTTCCAGCCCTGCTGGGTACATTTGTCCACCCATTGTTGTTCGGTCCAGCTGCCCTTGCCCTGGGTACAATAGCGATATTTTTCCAGGACGCGGAACATCTCTCCGCTGCCTTTTGAGGTGAGAGCCGAGGCGAACCTGACCGCGACCTCTCCCTGTGAGCTGCACTGTTGGAACCGTTCGCAGGAAATTTGGTTGAGGGGGGAGTGAATCAATTCAGCGCCTGTAGGACAGGTCGCCTGGGCGTGGGCCTCCCCCGCGGGCAGGGTGAGGGCCGCACTCAGCAGGACGGCGGCAAGAAGGGTCAGGGGGGGGGGGTAGGCAGATGGGTCATGACACGGTGTCCTCCACGGTTGATTGGTGTCGGGATGATCCTGTTTTTAGACATGTCGCCTTCAAATGCAAGTGCTTATTTTCAAACTGAGCCACTGCCCAGCCAGCCCCAGGGGCAGTCTCACAGATGGATGGAACAAGCGGCGACATCGTCCAGAGAACGGGCACCAGCCTGTCATGATACAGGAGTGACACATGACAGGTGACGGGTGCGGGTGCCGCGCAACAGTTGGAGCCACACATCTTCCGGGACATAGGGCATGGGTGTCGGCAGGGCCTCACCTGATCGCGGGCGTGATTCCCGTATGGTGGACCCGGAAATCTGCAAGTCTTTGATCATGAATGATTTTCCAGCACCGCCTTGTGCCCCGGTAAGCGATCTGGCGCCAACGCCACCCCATGCCCGAATCTTTCGCAGCAGTGCCGATCCATGCCGCCGCCCAGTCCGTAGGGGGATTGTGATTGAATCCGGGTGATGCCCATCTCGATGTCTGCCCGGCACGTCCATTCGACCTTGAACCGCAGCGGGGCTTTGCCTGTTCCGGGCATCAATCATCCGCACCGCTGGTGAAGAGATGACACCATGACTGCGTTTCAACGGGACGCACTGCAGGATTTTGTCCTGCGGGGCAAGAAGTCACCGCCGCTGGTCTTTGTGGGGCGGGATGATGTTCTGAACACTGCCCTCTCCCTCGCCGAATTGACAGGGCGGGATGGCAAGGCACCACCCGGAAACACCCGCATCATCCAGGGTGCACCCGGCGCGGGCAAGAGTTCAGTCCTGCGTGAACTGGCCTCCCGTTCAGATCAAAGAGGGGTTTCGCGTACCGTCGTGCTGTCGAACATCGATTTGCAGCAGGCGTTGCCGGATGCCTTGCAGGCCCTGGCTTTTACCGGGTCCGCGACCCGGGAGAACTGGCGGCAAACCCTGTCGCGGTACGGGGACAGTTGGGTCAACAGGATTGACCAGATCAGCGCGTTCGGGTTTGGTGTCAGTTTGAAGGACCGAGCTGCCCCTGCGTTGCCCCGGGACCTGATGTCCCTGAGGAAACAGGTGCCGGCGGACAAGTGGCAGATGCCGGTGATCGTGGCAGTGGATGAAGCCCAGCGATTTCCTTCTGGAAAAGAGACATCACATGCCCTGTTTCTGCAGGCTGTGCATGATGCGGCCACGTCGTTGCCCCTCACGCTGATTTGCGCTGGCCTCGGCGATACGCAAACGTGCCTGCGCGATCCGGGGCTGACGCATGGGGTGCAGGCCCAGCCCCTCGGGTGCTTTACCATCGCGGAATATACCGAACTCCTGAACCGGTTTTGCAGCCATTTCGGCATGACGATGGGGGCGTGCCTTGCGCGGGCGCGGGCGGTGATGGACACCACCGACGGCTGGCCCCGGCATGTGCACTGGATGCAACGGGCCCTGGCCGAGGCGGCGCTGGAGCCGGGCGTGAATGGTGATCTGGACAGGATCACGGACTGGGGCAGGGTGCGGGCGCGAAGCGATGCGCTTCGACACGGGTCTTGCGCCACCCAGTTCAGCACGGCAATGGCCCTGTCGCGCAAACTGGTTGGCCGCGTCATGTTTGAAGTCGGGAAGGCCCAGGCAGAAGGAAGAGGCCTGCGGATCGATGAGATCTGCAAGACAATCAAGGCTCTCAATGAACACGATGCGGAGGGGAATTATGAACTTCCCGAAGGGTTTTCCCCGCAAGGATTTGTCACGCATCTTGTCCATTGCGGCGCGTTGCAGGAAGATCCGGACAATGACAGCATGACCTGTCCGATTCCCAGTTTTCAAAGGTATATCATTGCAAGGGGCGGCCTGGATCCAGACCAGCTGCCAAACGCCTTGACCCCATCAGGCGCATGATCAACTGCCTCACACCTTGATGGACTCTCCTGCCAGTCTCGCTGCGCTCTACGAGAGCAGTCGCTCCATGACCAACGAGACGTCGGGTGGTCCCCTGCTCACGAATTGCCCTGTGATCCAGCGTTGACCACGGTCAGCATCCGACACGACCTGGGTCCTGTGAGGAGTCACATATGTGAGGAGAGTCACACAGGGTCAGAATCCACAAGGAGGGTCGGTCAATCCCTGTCAGTGCAGGATCCTGCACGCGTCTGTCGTCCACCCGGCTTCCAGAACTGATCAGCCATTCATCCGGGGCGGTGCAAACCATCAGGGCGCAACTGCAAAGCACCCCATCAGTCGATGCCGACCCCCTCCGCCCGCACCTCCAAGAGGTTGCGCACCTCGCGTCCACAGGCGATGGCGACCAGATGGACGGGCTGGCCGTGATAGGCGTCCGCATAGCCGCGGGCCCGCATCTGGGCGTGTGCGGCATCGAGGGCAGTCTGGGCCGTATCCATACTGTCCGCCATCTTGAACTCGAGGATGAAGACCTGCGCCCCGAGATGGATCACCATGTCGGCCCGGCCATGGCTGGTGGCCGCCTCGGCGTGCACATCGACGCCAATGGACCGGAAGGCCATGTAGCAGGCTGGCATACCAGGCCTCGTAGCGGGCGAGGTCGCCTGTGGTGTGCCACTGGTAGGGAATGCTGGCCAGCCAGGCGCGGAGGGTGGCGGCAAAGCTCGTGAAGTCGCCCGCTTCAAGCTGGTCGCGCAGGGTCTCGCCTTCGTCCAGAGGCACCCGGTCCTGCGGGGACAGGGCCGCCAGCAGCTGATCGTTCAGGCTGAGCCTGACCTCCTGATTGGGATAGTCCAGTCGGTACAGGGTGCGGTGGCCCTGGCGGATCTCATCGGTGATGGTCAGGTACCCCGTCTGGAACAGCAGGGCCTCGGGGCTGATGTCATCGACATCGAACCTGGACACCAATGACTCGTCAGCCAGACATCCCTCTAGGTCCAGCGGGCTGATGGATTTCCTCTTCAGGGTCTCGAACAGGAAGCGCGGTGAGCCGGTCTGGAACCAGTGAGGGTAGAACTCCCGGCTGCGCAGGAACAGGAGCACATCGAAGGGGTTGTAGAGCCGCTCTTCGCCCAGCCAGCTGTAGCCATTGTACCAGCGACGGATTTCATCCCGGTCCAGACCCTCCAGTTCGGGGGCAAAGACGGTGTCGAGGTCGGCCTCGGTGTAGCCGCAGAGGGTGGCATAGCGGGGATCGAGGCTGATGTCCTCGAGGTTGTTGAGGCCCGAGAACAGGCTGACCCTGGAGACCATGCTGATGCCGGTCACGAACACGAAGCGGACATGGGCAGCACTGTCCTTGATGATGCCGTAGACGCCGCGCAGATAGTCGCGGTTGGCCCGGGCCCGGGCGGGGTCGTGGAGGGCATCGAGGATGGGTTTGTCGTATTCGTCGACGAGGACCACGACGCGCTGGCCGGTGGCGTGGTGGAGACGGTCCAGCACATCGAACAGGGACTCCGGTGCGGTTTGCCATGGTCCTGCCGCCAGATTTGCGGCCCGCTCGATCGCTTGCAACTGCACGAGAACGCTGTGTGTGATGTCGTCCGGCCCATCATACGTCCCGCCAAAGCTCAGGCGCAGCACCGGATGGGTTGTCGACCAGTCCCAGTGGTCATGGATGGCCAAGCCCCGGAAGAGGGCCTCTTGGCCCTCGAACAGGGCCTTGATGGTGTCCAGCAGCAGACTCTTGCCGAAACGGCGGGGGCGGGCGAGGAACCAGTGATCGCCCCGCTCGATCAGATCCCGGATCAGCGGGGTCTTGTCGACGTAGTAGAACCCCTCACGCCGGATGGTCGTGAAGTCCTGGATGCCGATGGGTAGAGACTTGCGGGTCATGGGTCAAATCCCTGGTTGCCGGTATTACGTGGCCCGGAGTGCCAGTGCCGGCGGCAGCGGGCCACCCGTTGCATAGTCAAGGAGCTCGACGGTGTGGACGACCGGTTGATCATACCCGTTCTGGATCTGCATCAGGCAGCCGATATTGCCGGTGGCAACCAGATCGGCCTCGGTGGCGATGATGTTGGCAATCTTGCGCGCGCGCAGCTGGTTGGCAAGTCGAGGCTGGAGAAGGTTGTAGGTGCCGGCGGATCCGCAGCAGATGTGCCCTTCATGGGGGGTGACGACATCAAACCCTGCTTTCCGGAGCAGCTGCTGGGGGAGATCGGTCACCCGCTGGCCATGCTGGAGGGAACAGGCGGAATGGTAACAGACCGTGTAGTTCTGTCGGGGGCCGTCCGGGATGCCGATCCGGTCCAGGAATTCCGTGATGTCGAGTGTCTTCCGGGCGACGGCTTCCGCCCTGGCGGCGTGGGTATCGTCATTGGCGAACATAGTGCCATAATCCTTGACATTGGTCCCGCAGCCACTGGCATTGACGATGATGGCATCAAGCGGATCTTCATGGTCGGCCTGCAGCCAGGCCTTGATATTGTTCAGGGCGAACCGGTGACTCGATGTGGTTTTCCCCATGTGATGGGAAAGTGCCCCGCAGCAGCCGGCACCCGGTGCGATGACGACCTCACAGCCAAGGCGGGTCAGGATACGGATGGTTGCCGCATTGATATCGGTGTTGAGGGCCTTCTGGGCACAGCCGTTCATCAGGGCCACTCGCCATTGACGTTCGCCCGCCGCCGGAATGATCTGCGGGTCATCATCCGGACTCACCGGCGGCAGTGAAGCCGGTGCCATGTCAAGCATGGCCCGCATGCGGGGGTCCCACAACAGGTTCCGGAACGGCTTGCCGATCCAGGCGCCGAGGATCGCCAGCCGGAAGCGCCTGGGGTAGGGCAGGATCAGCGCCAGGGTCGAGCGCAGCACACGGTCGATCAGGGGCCGGCGGTAGGTTTCCTCGATATAGGCCCGGGCATGGTCGACGAGGTGCATGTAGTTGACGCCGGACGGGCAGGTGGTCATGCAGGCCAGGCAGGAGAGACAGCGGTCGATGTGCAGCACCGTTTTCGCATCCGCCGGTCGGCCCGTTTCCAGCATCTGCTTGATGAGGTAGATCCGCCCCCGGGGGCTGTCGAGCTCGTCACCGAGGATGAGGTAGGTGGGACAGGTCGCCGTGCAGAACCCACAATGGACACACCGCCGCAGAATCCTGTCCGAGCGGGCGATGTCAGGGACCGCAAGCTGTTCGTCAGTGAATTCAGTGCGCATGACAACACCTTGCCGCGGGGAGACGTGTCCCGGTCATCGCGGGCATCCTGTCAGGTCGATATGTGGGTTGAGGACCGAGCGCGGGTCAAAGAGTGTCTTGACCCCGCCGAGAATCCTTGCTGCGCCTTCCCCGGGATGATGGAATCGCGCCACCGCACCCGTGCCCCGGATCAGGGTGGCACTGCACTTGATGTCGCCGAGCCCTTCCCGGATGTCACCCTCCATGCGGGTGGCGACCCAGATCAGGGCCCCGGCCCAGTCCACCATGTAGTCAAGGTCGGTTCCGTCCTGCAGACGATCGATCAGGTCAGCGCTCCTGTCAGCGGCAACATTGATGCGCCAGACATGCTCCCCGCCATCCGCAAATCGCCGGACATCACGGATGCCGGCCCAGATCACGCCGCTCTCGGCATGATCATCGATCACATCGACATGGCCATGGCTGCCCAGCGTGGCCGCAAGTGCCGTGCATCTTTCCTGCACGGATGGTTCCAGACCCTCGAGGCGGAGCAGGGTCCGGCTGGCCTCCGATCCCGAGACGGGAAGATACGCCGCTCCTGTCACTTCATATGGGGTTGCCATGGCATCCGAGAGAGCCGCCAACGCATCGGTGAGACTCAGACCGGACAGGGCAAGGGTGGCCGAACTGCGGGGCTGGGGCAGGACCTTGAGGGCGATTTCGGTCAGGATGCCGAGGGCGCCGTGGGAACCGCACAGCAGGCCAGAGACATCATAGCCGGTGACGTTTTTCATGACCCGACCGCCGCTGGCGAGGACCCGACCATCCCCGGTAACAAAGCGCGTGCCCAGCACAAAATCACGACAGGCACCCCACTGGACCCGTCGGGGCCCCGAGGCATTGGTGGCGACCACCCCTCCGATGGTTGACTCGCCTGTAGTGGCCAGCAGGACATTGTAGCTGGGTGGCTCGAACATCAGACACTGGCCCGCCTCGTCAAGAGCGGATTCAATCTCGCCAAGGGGTGTGCCGCTGCGCGCGACAAGTGTCAGGGCACCGGGCTCGTAGTCGATGATCCCGCTGCATGACCGGGTGGACATCGCGAGGAGATCCTGTGCAGGGGCAAGACTCCGGGTTCCACCCCCGACAAAGGCAATCCCTTCTGTGGCCGATTGGAGAGTCGCAGCGATCTCCTGTTCACTTGCCGGGGTCAAGCGGACCGTCTTTCTGCCGACAGCGCCAGGGGAAACACCTTGGTGGGATTGAGCAGCCAGTCCGGGTCGAAAATGTCCTTGATCTGCATCTGCAACTCCAGCTCGTCTCCGGTGAACTGGTTGGTCATCAATTCGCGTTTCTCGATGCCGACCCCGTGTTCGCCCGACAGGCATCCCCCGACATCGACACAGAGATTGAGGATGTCCGCTCCCAACTCCTCGGCCTTCTCGAGATCTCCCTCCTTGTTGGCATCGAAAATGATCATCGGGTGCATGTTGCCGTCTCCGGCATGAAAGACATTGGCA
Source organism: Paracoccaceae bacterium (assembly GCA_965215545.1). GTDB lineage: Bacteria > Pseudomonadota > Alphaproteobacteria > Rhodobacterales > Rhodobacteraceae > MPNP01. The sequence continues at coordinate 416,107 of OZ244066.1, read as the reverse complement.
ACCGGAAGACCGTAGGTGGTGGAGAGTTCGGCAATCCGTTTGAGCACCGCGGACAGTTTCCCGACCGGGATCGTGCCATCAAGGCAGATATAGTCGCCAAGACGACCGAGGGCCCCAAAGGCCGCCTTGCGGCCCAGCCAGATCCTAGCTGATTCCTCGGCTGATGAACTCTCGCGAATCTCAACGGGCTCATGGCGGTTGATGATTTCCCGGATCATGCCGAACTGGTAAGCGATGTCAGCCTCTGACCCCTCGACCTCAATGATCAGCAGTGCCTCGACATCGGGATACCCGGCGCCCACATGGGCTTCACAGGCCCGGATGCAGGGTTTGTCCATGAACTCGATGGCAGCCGGCAGGATCCCCGCGGAAATGATGTCGGCCACACAAGCCCCCGCCACCTCGACGGCATTGAACCCGGCCAGAAGTGGACGGGCCCCCACTGGATTGGGCCGGATACGCAGCACGGCCTCGGTGACAATGCCAAACTGGCCCTCCGAGCCGCAGATGAGGCTCAGGAGTCCTGCATTGCCGTCGTCAAGGGCGTTGTTGCCCAGATCCACAATGGATCCATCGGCGAGCACCATGCGAACGCCGAGCAGGTTGTTGGTCGTGACACCGTATTTGAGGCAATGGGCGCCACCGGCATTCATGGCGATGTTGCCGGCGATCGTGCAGGCGAGCTGGCTTGACGGATCCGGGGCATAGAACCATCCCTGACCTGCCACGGCACCGCTCACGCCGAGATTGGTAATCCCGGTCTGGACGCGAATCTGGCCGATCGCAAAGTTGGTCTCGAGAACCCGGTTCATCCTGGAGATGCAGAGGACCACGCTGCCCTCCACCGGCAGGGCCCCACCGGCCAGCGATGTGCCTGCCCCCCGGGGCGTGACTGCAACACCCTCTTCCCGACAGATCTTCATCATCAATGCCACGTCTTCGGTGCTTTCCGGCAGCAGGACAGCCAGCGGCAGGCACGTGTAGGCACTCAGGGCATCGCACTCGTAGGCGGCTGTCTCAAAGGCATCAACAAGCACCACCTCGGCTGGAAACTGCTCCTGCAATCGGTCCAATAGCCTCTGGGTCATCCTGTCATCCCCGCTCATTCCATCCAAATCCTATCATCACTGGACTCATGTCGGCAACTCCATACTTCTGCAGGTGCCCCCGAAGTCTCGGCAGCGGGTCCGCCTGCCAATGACGGAACCGCTGCCCAATCCGCCAGGCACGTCATGATTTTTGGACTTCCGGCCCTGATCAACATAAATGCCTGTTCCAGGGGCACAGGAGCAGATTGGGCAAAGTGGCAGGCGCGACAAGAGTTCTAGGCATTGATCCGGGATTGCGTGTGACAGGCTGGGGCGTCATTGACGTGGAGGGCGGTCAGCTGTCCCATGTGGCCCATGGGACGGTCCGTTCGCAGGGGGCGGATCTGTCTGTTCGGTTGGTGAGTCTCTATGAGGGTCTGCAGACGGTGGTGGCAACCCATGGGCCCGAGCAGGCGGCGATGGAACAGATCTTCGTGAACGTCGATGCGAAGGGATCAATGAAGCTCGTGCATGCCCGGGCGGTGGCGATGCTCGTGCCGGCCCAGGCCGGTCTGGCTGTCGCCGAATATGCCCCCAATCGGGTCAAGAAACTCGTCGTCGGTGCCGGCCATGCCGACAAGCACCAGGTGGCGTACATGGTGAAGATGCATCTGGGGGGGACGGACGTGGCGGCAGGGGATGCCGCCGATGCCCTGGCGGTGGCCCTGACCCATGCCCTGCTCGGGACCCGCATGGCCCGTATCCAGGATGGCCAGCAGGTGGCAGTCAACTCATGATCGGGCGGTTGCGCGGGATCGTTGTTGACCTCCGTGACGATGCCGTCCTGCTTGACGTCAATGGTGTCGGCTATCTTGTGCACTGTTCGGCGACGACGCTGGCCCGCATTCCGCCGCCGGGTGAGCCGCTCATTCTCTATACTGACCTCCTGGTCCGCGAGGACCTCATGCAGCTCTCGGGCTTCCTGCACCCGGCGGAGTGTGACCTCTACCGGGCCCTGCTGACCGTGCAGGGTGTCGGGGCCCGGGCCGCCCAATCCATCGTCGGGACACTGGGAGTCCGCAATCTCCTCCAGGCGATTTCTCTGGGCGACTGGAACGCCATCACTGCCGCCCAGTATGTCGGCAAGCGGATCGCCCAACGGGTGGTCAATGAACTCAAGGAAAAATCTACCCTCCTGATCGAGCGCGCCGAGTCCCATGCCGGGTTCCGGCCCGGCAGCGAGGGGATGACCACGACTGATGCCAGCCAATCGGATGACGGGTTGGTGGTCGGACCCGATATCCTTCCAGATGGATCCGGGTCTGCCAGCCTGGCCGATTGCATCTCGGCCCTGGTCAATCTCGGCTATTCCCGTGCCGATGCCACTCTGGCTGTGGCCCGGGCTGTCGGGGACGGGGATGATCTTGCGACCGAGGACGCCGTGATCAAGAAGGCCCTGCGGAGCCTTGGCAGGAACGCCCAACGATGACCGTCACTGGCAGCGGCGCCAACCCCGAGGACCTGGAGCCTGACCGGGCCCTGCGTCCCCGATCTCTCGATGAGTTCATCGGTCACGATGCGCTGCGGTCCAATCTGCGGGTCTTCATCGAAAGCGCCCGCCGGCGCGGCAAGACCCTCGATCATGTCCTGTTTGTCGGCCCCCCGGGGCTAGGCAAGACAACGCTGGCCAGGATCATGGCTCATGAGATCAATGCCGCCATCAAGATGACCTCGGGCCCCATTCTGGCCCGGGCCGGGGACCTTGCGGCCATCCTGACCAACCTCGAGCCCAATGATGTCCTTTTCATCGACGAGATCCACCGGATGCATCCCATGGTCGAGGAGGTCCTGTATCCTGCCATGGAGGGCTACGAACTCGATATTATGATCGGCAGTGGGCCGGCCGCGCGGTCGGTGCGGATCACGCTCAACCCGTTCACCCTGATCGGGGCCACAACACGGCAGGGTTTGCTGGCCACACCCTTCCGGGATCGTTTCGGCATTCACCAGCGACTTGAATACTACCCCCCGGATCAACTCGACACGATCCTGCGTCGGGCGGCCGGATTGCTCAAGGTCAGCATCGATCCGGCCGGTTCGATGGAAATCGCCGGCCGGTCACGGGGCACCCCCCGGATCGCCAACCGGCTGCTCAACCGGGTCATCGATTTTGCTGTCGTGGAGGGGACCGGCGCCATCGATCAGGACATTGCGTCCAGAGCCCTGGATCGCCTCGGTGTTGATGAGGCCGGTCTCGATGGCAATGATCTGCGGTACCTGCGCCTGATTGCCGAGAAGTTCAGCGGTGGTCCCGTGGGCGTCGAGACCATCTCGGCGGCCATGAATGAATCGCGGGATGCCATCGAGGACGTCATCGAGCCCTATCTCCTCCAGGAGGGTTACATCCAGCGCACGCCCCGCGGCCGGATGATCACCCATGCCGCCTGGGCCCATCTTGGCCTGCCCACCAGACCCGAACCGCCTCAACTGGACCTTTTCGAGGAGGCTGGCGATGCATGAAGGCTCACCGATGCACCAATACACAGTCCGGGTGTACTACGAGGATACCGATCTTGCCGGTCATGTCTTCTATGCGAACTATTTCTGCTTCATCGAACGGGCCCGCACGGAACTCCTGCGCTCGGTCGGTGTCCAGCAATCCCGACTGCGGGCCGAATCCGGCCTCACCTTCGTCGTGCGCCGCCTGTCGGCCGAGTACAATCGTGGGGCCTATTTCGACGACCTCCTCACCATCCGGACCCGCATCATCCGACCCGGTGCCGTCCGGCTTGAAATGGCCCAGGATATCTATCGCGACACCGAACACCTCTTTGCTGCCCGCGTGGGCCTGGTCTGTGTCAACACCAAAGGCCGCCCCGACAGAATGCCAGACACTGTCTTTGCAGCCCTTGAGCAGTATGTCGATGAAACGGATCCATGAACTCGTTGCCGGTATTCGGCATCATCGACGCTCCAGAAGGATTTCGCGAGCCCGCCCTTGCTTGCATGTCCCTAATTGCAGGCATTCTGATGAACCGGGAGAATCTTGGTGACCGAGTTGAATCTATGGATTTCCGTAACTGTTCAGGTCCCTGAACCGGGCATGTCTGGCCCGGAACGGAAATCAGTGAGCCGGAGCGGAGTCCATCGCGGCATGGTGCCGGGCCCCCTCGGTGCGCCGGCAACGGCCGGCGATCGTCGGCTGCACCTTGCGGAGGTGCAGCGCCCGCTCGGCTTCAGTGTTGCCCACCGGAACCGTCGGGTCACGGGCCAACCGCAGGAGTCCGTCCCGGTCGGCCCCGAGCCGCAGGACCCGGGTGGCGGCAGGGATGCTGGAACGCGCGACCGGTGGCCACGATGGCGTCATAGCGCCGTCCGATCCGGTCGGCCATCGCCGCAGCCCAGGTCTCATCACCGAAGTCGACCCGATCCTGGCACGCCCACAAGCGATGGGCGGCGCCGCGATCCGGCCCGGTGCTCGGCATGGTGCAATCCGACCGCCAGGGGTCGGGCCCGGCCCCGCCGGTTGCGGCCCGCCTCGGCCGCACCCTGCCCTTAGGCCATTTTTGCACAGGACAAGAAGGCCGTCCAGTGGTCATTCCTCAACATATCCTTGCTGTCCTGCCCCCCATGGGCCAATCGACGACCGTCGCCGCCGAGCGAATCGCACAAGACACCATCCAGGGCAGCATGCCCATGCGTCGACCCGTCCGCCGTCCGCCCGTCACCCGCACCGAAGCCGACCGCACCCGCCTGACCGCCATCGCCACCCACCCCTCGACCCGCCAGAAGCCCGTCTGGCGGGCCCGCATCATCCTCGCCCTCGGTGACGGCTGCGGGCCGACTGCGACCCTGCGCCGCACCGGCCCATCCCGGTCCACCCCCATCCCGGTCCCACCATCCGGCGCTGGTGGGACCGCGACCGCACCGAGGGTGTGGATGGTCTCTTGCGGGACGCCCCCGGGCCAGCCGCCGGTCCCTGCCGCCACCGTCCGGGCCATCATCGACCGCGCCATGGCGCCACCCCCGCCCCACCGCAGTCACCCGGACCCCCGGTTTCTGACCTGGGTGGGGCCCTGGCCGCCGCGATCGGGGGCATCGCCCTCTCCACCGTCCAGGCCATCCTGCGCCGCCATGGTCTGAAGCCCCCCGGGGTCAAGACCCCAAACGGACCGTCATCGTGGGGGTCTCGAACGACCCCCGCTTCGGCCCGGATGCATGACGACAGGCTGGGGTCCATGATGGGGTGGGGCTGTCCACCAACCCGCCCGACCCTGCTGTCGTCCTCTCGGTCGATGACAAGACCCGGATCCAGGCCCTCGGGCGCACCCGGGTGCCCCGGCCACCGGTGCCGGGGCAGAGGGCCACCCGCACGCATGACGACCAACGCAACGGCACCACCACCTTGCTGGCCGCCCTCGATGTGGCGGTCGGCACGGTGGTGGGCACGATGACGGACCGGCATCGCACCGAGGATGTCGGTGCCGTCCTCGATCCTGTGGCCGCCGGCCTTGCTCCCGAGACGGAGGTGCATGGCATCCTCGCCACCCTCTCGGCCCCCACGTCGGCCCCCCTCCCACGTCGGCCCGTGGCCATGCGTGGCTTGCGGCCCACCCCCCGGGATCGAACCACCGGGGGCCGTCCACGTCACGCCCACCTCGGCCTCCTGGATGCCTGCGGTGGAGGGCGTCGTCTCGCAACGGGCCCGGCAACGACGGAAGACCGCCATCGTCAATTCCCTTGACGACTGCCGGGCCGCCGTGGGAGCCTACATCGCCCATCACAACGCCCCCAACGCTCATGAGGCACCCATGGGGGCCCGGCCCTGCCGCTGGCACCGGGATCCGGACGACCTCGTGGCGTCCTCGCAGCGCGGGCACCGGCGGGAGGAGGGAAAACATGCATCTGCATAAGACTGACCACTAGGCCGTCTCTGACAGACACCAGGGCCGGGACAGTGCCTGCTTTCGCTCCTTGCCAAGAGTGACCTGCGGGTGCTGTCCCGTCATTGTTGCCCATTGGCCACAGTCAGGATTTTCGATCCCTCCGCAGGCTGATTTTCCGACAATGGCAGCTGTCGGCAACTGGGGGTCGGCCTCGGCCTTGGTATCCGGCATGGGATTTTTTTCTCCGGGGATAGGTGGTGATGGGGGGACACTACCGGGCGGGGCGGGGGCGGTCAAGGGGGTGGGTGGCAAGGCAGCGCACCTGCTTGCAGTCGACCGGGTCTTCGGCCCGCTTGGCCCGCATGCGCAGGCGGTTGCGTTCACGCTCGCGGTCGGCGGCGGTCATGTGGACGGGTGAGGACTTGGGGCCATGCCACCCGGTCCGTGCACAAGGCGATGAAGGTATTGCGCAATCTCGGTCAGGCTTGCATCAAGGTCGGTTTCCGACCCTTCCGACCATGCGGTGTCGGCACGCTGGAGGAGCGTGATGCAGTCATCGTGGGTCCGCTTGATCAGATTAGGCAGAATCTCTTGCGTTGGCAGCCACTGGCCGGTCTTGACACACAGCACAAACAGGCAGGCCGCCCGTGCCGTGCGCCCATTGCCATTGATGAAGGGATGAATATGGGTGAGGCGCCACAGGACATAGGCAGCCAGACCGAATTCATTGCTTTCGTGCCAATACCGGTTGACCGTGTTGGTGAACTGATCCATGAGATCGGGAACACGCCAATGCTCAGGGGGGAAGTCACGGCCCCCGACATCCACCCTGCAGGGTCGGTATTCGCCCACACATTCATGCAGGCAAGCGATGGCGTGATGGTTCAGGGCCTTGAGGATTGTCTGGGACAGGAAAGGCTGTTGCGTGGCGATGGCCGTTTCCACAATCGACCGCAGGAAATCATAGTGGCGGATACCGTTCTGGGTCGCCAGCCTTGCGTATAAAGGGTGACGTTCCCCGCCGGTCAGATTGGCCAGAATCACTTTGGGTCAGCCCCTTCAGGATACCCTTCCTGTTCATAAATCATCTGGCGGATCTCCTCGTCCGACGGTGGGTTTTTCACGGTGCCCCTGACGAAGGAGATTTTCTGTTGGATGACCTGTTCGCGGGTCATCGGACGCTGTGCCGTCTCATGCAATTCCCTTGGCAATTTCAGGTCGGGAGCAGATGGGATGTTGTGCATTGGGGGTTGATCTCCATTTGAACAGATGTCGGTATTACCCGTTTGCAGGCCAAACATGAAATGGGGTCACTGGCCGGCCTGCTTCCTCTGCCGGTAGCGCGCCCGGGCCCTTCCGCTGGCGCGGGATCAGGCGGTTATGAACCCGAAGATCGTGAGACCGATACCGACAATGGCCACCATGTAGAACACAAGCCGCGTCTCACGCTTGGCGGCATCCTCGCGGTGCGTGGCCATATCTGTCCGCATTCCGGCCAGGGTTGCGGTCAGGTCGGCTCTCAGTGTCTCGTTTTCTGCTCGCATTGTTGCCATACTCTGCTCCATTATGGCCACGTCCCTGGCCAGTTCGTGCATGTCAGGATCGGACGTCATGCTCAGGATCGGACGTCATGCTCGCGGGATACAGACGTGGCTGCTGGCGGTCAACCCACGCGACCGCCACCCACAAGCCTACCGAGCCCGAAGGGACGGCCGTCCCATGGTCGGCCGCCTATCCTGATCGACCGAGCGGGGCTCGATGTCCACAGCCGGGCTGACAGGACGACCGGTGGCACCGGGGCAAGCATATTGCCTCCGTTTGCAGATCATGACCAGGGTGGTCTTGCGGCTCCGGTTGCAAATCCTGGCAAAGACACGCTCGACGGGGTTGGTCTTCTGGATGCTTCGTCAGTGCCCGATCAGGACATCAAGGACTGTGAAGAGCACCGCCCCCTGCTCACCTGTATTGTGAAGGGTCAGTCGAGACAACGGCCACTACCGGCACGGTTCTGGGGAGCACCGGGAGACAATCCCTGGCCGTGATCATCGCTGCCTCCTTTGTGTTGCACTGCTCCCGGACGCGCAGCGCAGGACTGCATTTGAGTGCAAGCCGGATGCGGAGTGACCAAGTGCTGCCGCACGAGCGTCCCTGCAACTGAAGCCCCGATTACTGACGGGGACAGAAACCCTCATCGCCGGAGTGATCCGGCACCGTTGATGATTGATGTGATGCGGTAGGTCAGGATCTGCGTTGTTTCCTCCAGCATGATGACGATCGAATGGCGGGTTCCCGGTGTCAATCGTGCCTTCAGGGCATGGTGCATCCGGGCGTATGGGTGCAACGGCGTTCAATTGAGCGGGCGGATGAGGGGTGGCTGCGTGGTGTTCTGGCAGCCGTGAATGCATTGCCTGTCAAGATGAAATAGACTAATTCCGGCGGAAAGACCTGCGCCGGACATGGCGCATGGAGGGCCGGGCTGTCACATGGAACTTGAAGCACTCAACACGGTTGTGGGCGTGGATTTTTCAATCTGGGCCCTGTTCGAGCAGGCCGGCATTGTGGTCAAGGGTGTCATCCTGCTGCTCCTGGTGGCCTCCGTCTGGTGCTGGGCCATCATCTTTCACAAACTGTTCAGCTATGGCAGCACCCGGCGTGACACCAACCGCTTTGAGAATGCCTTCTGGTCCGGCAATCCGGTCGAGGATCTCTACGACAGGATCAAGGCCCGGCCGCGTGGGGCCTCACAACGCATCTTCTGTGCGGCGATGGATGAGTGGGAGAAGTCGCACAAATCAGACGGATTGCTGATCACTGGCACCAAGATGCGGATTGACCGGATCATGGACAATGCAGTCACACGGGAAGTCAACCGCCTGACGGCCGGGCTGGATTTCCTGGCCACGGTCGGGGCCACGGCTCCCTTTGTCGGCCTGTTCGGCACGGTCTGGGGGATCATGAATGTCTTTCGGGAAATCGGCATTCAGGAAAACACCAATCTGGCGGCGATTGCTCCTGGCATCGGTGAGGCACTGGCGGCCACGGCCCTCGGACTTCTGGCGGCGATTCCGGCTGTCATCTTCTACAACAGCCTCTCGGCCCGGGCGAACCGGCTGGCGGCACGATTCTTCGATTTCGCCGATGAGTTTTCCTCGATCGTGTCACGTGAGATCGAGCAGTAGCCATGGCGATGCGACTGAAATCCCCCACCTCGGGTCGCAGGTCGCGGTCCGGTTCGAGAGACATGCTCCAGCCGATGGCCGAAATCAACGTCACGCCCTTTGTCGATGTCGTGCTCGTGCTGTTGATCATCTTCATCGTCGCGGCACCATTGCTGTCAGTCGGCGTGCAGGTCAAACTGCCCGAGACCGCCGCCCGGTCCCTGCCGGCGGCTGAGGAAACACCCCTGACCCTGACCATCAATGCCGCGGGGCAGGTGGCGATCCAGTCGAACATCATCGAGCGCAACGAGCTCATTTCCCGACTTGCGGCCATCATGGCGGAACGGGCAACACGGCGGATTTACTTGCGGGGGGATGGGGATGCCCGCTATGAGGAGATCATGCAGGTCATGGGGGCCCTGAACAATGCCGGCTACAACGATATCGCCCTGGTAACCGATGTTGGTGGCCCGACGCTCGATGGTGTTGGAAATTGAGCGTGACCGATGAAACTTGGCCTGGGGATTTCACTGGCTCTGCACGCAGCCGGCCTGATTCTGCTCTCGGACCTTGGTGCCGATGATGGTGGTGCCCGGCCGCCGGATGATGTGGTGACGCTTGATGTGGACATCCTGACGGAAGCGGAATTTGTCGCGATCACCTCGCCGGTCCCGATCAGTCATACGATTGTCCGTGACCCGATGGATTCGCTGCAGCAGGTGGAGATCGATGTGACCGCCCTGGCCATCACGCCACCGGAAATCAGGGAACGGATCCAGCAATTGCCTGCCAACACCCTCGAGATTCCGGCCCGACCCGAGATTCCGGCCGTCGTCCCACCTGCGATGGACAGGTTGCCCGTGGTGACCGAATTGGCACCGGTGCCGGACGAAACGGAAGAATTCACCTTCGGGGTCGAAACCGGGGTGCCGGACGAAGCCCGGCTGACCGCCGCCCTGGACCTGACGCTCGCTGACACGCTGCAACTGCCCGAGGCACCGAGAGTGGATCGGACCATCACGCCCGAGAGTCGGCCGGAACTGGTCCGGGATGACGAGTCCCGGGAGGTCACGCGGGCTGACCTGGCGGTGGATGCCGAGCCGGTCGAGGCAAGCGATGTGGCCAGTGCGCCCGAGGAGTCAACGCTGAAAATCGTCACGGAGGCGGAACGGGCCGATGAGGCCGCGACGCCGGCGGTATCACACAGCGAGAATCTCTCGGCCCTGCTTGGCCAGGGGGTTCCGTTGCAGCGGCCTCCCGAGCCCATCTTTGAAGGCCATGACATCATTGAGGTCATTACCGGCGATCTCATTGACCAACAGATTGCCAGCCTGGCGGCTGTGCCGCCGCCGGTGACGCCCTCAGTGCAGCTGACGCGCGAGGAAATCGGCAGCATCCGGCGGGCGATCGAGGATGAATGGAATATCGGACCCCTCTCATCCGAAGCCCAGCATGTCATCGTTACGGTCCGGATTCGTTTCGACGAGGAGGGTCAGGTCGTCCGCCTGGATCTGATTGATTCATCCGGCGGGGGGAACGAGGCTGTTCAGAAAGCCTATGATGTGGCAAAACGAGCGATCAACAAAGCCTTCGAGAATGGTGTCGGGTTGCCGGCGACCAAATACGAGGAGTGGAAAGTCCTCGAAATGACATTTGATCCAGAGACAATGAGGCGCTTGTGATGGGAGCCCTTCTGCTGATACGCAATTGGAGACAGTCCCTTGCCCTGGTGATTGTGGTCCCGATCCTGTGGGCCGGGCCGCTGTCGGGCCAGCAGTCCCAGGAACCCCTGCGCCTGGTGATCACCGAGGGCATCATCGAGCCCTTGCCGTTTGCCGCGGCCCGGTTTGTCACCGGGGATGCCCGCTCAAGAGAACTGGCAGCGGCTATTGTCCGCGTGATTGCTGACGACCTGACCGGGACCGGGCTTTTTCGGGAGATCCCCGAATCCGCCCATATCGCCAGCGTCACCAACATCAATTCGCCTGTCATCTATTCCGACTGGAAAGCCATCAATGCCGAGATCCTGATCACCGGAGCCCTTGCATTCGAGGAAGGGGGCGTTGCGATCAGTTTCCGTCTCCATGACGTGTTCAGCAACAGGGCCCTCGGGCTCGGTGTGCGCTTGCGTGGCAATCCTGCCAACTGGCGTCGGTTGGCGCACCGTATTGCCGATCTGGTGTATGAGCGGACCACAGGTGAGGCGGGCTACTTCACATCGCAGATTGCCTTTGTTGCCGAGAGTGGCGACAAGACTGACCGCACCAAGCGACTGGCCATCATGGATTATGACGGTGCCAATCTGCGCTATCTGCCGACTCCGTCCGATCTGGTCCTCGCGCCGCGGTGGTCACCCGATGGGCGGCACATCCTGTACACATCCTGGGAGACCGGGCGGCCCAGCGCCAACCGGATTGATGTCAGGTCCGGAGCCATCGATCGGTTATGGACATCCGATGCCATGAGTTTCTCGCCGCGGTTCTCGCCTCAGGGAGACGGGATCCTCCTGTCCCTGGTCGAGCGTGGCAACACCGATATCTATTCCATTGATCTCGACACGCGCAATGCCCGCCGACTGACGCAAAGTCCGGCCATTGACACAGCGCCAAGCTATTCGCCGGATGGCAGCCGGATCGTCTTTGAATCGGACCGGAGTGGCAGCCAGCAACTCTACATCATGGGCGCCCGCGGTGGTGAACCCCAGCGGATCAGTTTCGGTCGGGGGGTCTATGGAACCCCGGTCTGGTCACCGCGGGGCGATTACATTGCGTTCACCAAACAATGGCGCGGCAGTTTCCATATCGGTGTGATGCTCGCGGATGGGTCCGAGGAGCGGCTGCTGTCGCGATCCTTCCTTGATGAAGGCCCGGCCTGGTCGCCCAACGGCCGGGTGCTGATCTTTTTCCGTGAGCCACGGGGCGACAATACCGGCCCGTCGCTCTACACTGTTGACCTGACCGGTCGGAACCTGCGGCGCCTGCCCACCCCTGAATACGCATCCGACCCCAGCTGGTCCCGACTGCAGTGAGCCATCTCTGTGACAGTGCCCGGGTCCAGACCCCACTGAACATTTGCCAAAGGAGAACAAGAGAATGAACATGACGCAGATTCGACAGTGCCTTGTCCTTGTCCTGGCCGCCGTCGTCCTGGCCGGGTGCACCGAGCTCAATCCGGCGCGGAATGCCACCGCTGGTGCTGACTCCGATGTGGGCACGATCGGTGATCTGGCCGTGAACTATGATCCGGAGACCGTCGAGTACTTCAACAACGTCGTCACCAATACCGTCTACTTTGCGGTCGACCAGAGCACCCTCTCGCTTGATGGCGAGTCTGCCCTGATTGCCCAGGCCGAGTGGCTCAACAGCAATCCGGACTACATGCTGACGATTGAGGGCCATGCCGATGAGCGGGGAACACGGGACTACAATCTCGGGCTGGGAGCCCGCCGGGCCGAGACCGTCAGGAACTTCCTGATCACCCGGAATGTCGCCGACAGCCGGATCGAGACCGTGAGCTATGGCAAGGAGAGACCGTTCGCGGCCTGTTCCGATGAAAGTTGCTGGTCGCTCAACCGCCGGGGCGTGACGGTTGTCACCGGAGGATTCTGATCGGCGATGATCGTGTCGACCCGCCAGTGCTGGGCATCAATCGTCCTGTGTCTGGTCCTGGCCGGACTGCCCTGGCAGCCCATCCGGGCCCAGGAGTCACAGGCTGCCCGCCTCGCGGACATTCGCTACACTCTCAATGAACTGTACTTCACCCTGCAGGGTCTTCGACTCGAGTTGTTGCAGGATGAATCACAGTTGCAGCCAGCCACGCCATCGGATGGCGGGCTCCTGCGGCGGCTCGATGCCATCGAGGCGGAAGTGCGGACCTCGATCGACCGGATCGACCGTCTTGAATACCGGATCAACGAAATTGCCGCCGATGGCATCGGTTCCATCCGATCCTTGCGCGAAGCGATTGTCCGGATCGAGCAGGGCATCGATTTTGGCCCGGTTGATTCCGGTCCGGACTGGGCTGGTGACTCCATTCTGACCGGCCCGCAACCAACCGAGGGCCTGTCATACGACCCGATTGCAGGCGCAACCCGACCTTCAGGAACCATCCAACCCCCGATGCCGAGCGTGGAACTGCCACCGACCGCTCCAGCCCAGGGCGTTTCCGCTCCGGAACTGCAGCGTTACAACGCCGCCGTTGAGATGTATACAGCTGACGATTTCCCGGCGGCGATCAATGCCATGGATGCCTTTCTCGATGATTATCCCCAATCAGCACTGGCCAGCCGGGCCCAGTTCTACACCGCCGAGTCCCATGCCGAACTGGGCGCGTATGAAGAGGCACGGAAGTCCTACCTGGCCAGTCTTGTCGCCGATAGCGGTGGCGAACTGACCCCGACCGTCATGCTCCGGCTGAGCCAGACGCTCATGGATGCCAATCTTCCCGAGCAGGCCTGCCGCCTCCTGCGGACCCTGAGGCAACAATTTCCCGACCATGACAATGCGTCGATCGCCCAGGTGCTCTTGCAAAGGGCGACCTGTCAGGGCTGAGGCAGTCAATTTTTCGGCCCGCCCGATGACATGGCTGCCCCCGATGTCTCATGTCTCTCGCCGGGTGACCCCGATCGTTGTACCTCAGACTGGAACTGGCGCAAAAAGTTTTTGAATAAATTTGCAAGATATCGCATTGTGCAGTTATGGAGTTTCTCCTCATTAGAGGAGGTTGCCATGACAGATGTTCTGACAATGGATCAAATTGCTGAACTTGGCGAAGAAATTTATGCAAGCCGTTTGAGGAAAAAGCATGAGGGGCGTCACAATGACATGTTTCTGGCTATTGATGTCACAACAAGGAAAGGGCATCTTGGCCAGTATCCAGAAGACGCACTCAAAGCAGGAGAAGAGGACAACCCCGAAGGTCAATTTTACCTGAAACGCATCGGTTCTCCCGCGACCTTCCACGTTAGTTATATCGGAGAAATGAATGTGGACGGGCTGCTTCAACCATCATAGCGCCTGCCTCGAATTGGAAATTCAGGCATCCAATCGTCAGGATCAGAGTATCAGGATACCATCAATCATCGACACGGGATTCACTGGATTTGTCCAAATTGATGTTCAGATGGCTCTTGTCTTGGGTTGGTTATCTGGTGGCATCAATATTGGTACTACTCAAATCGCTGATGGAAAGACAATTCCAGTAGGATTGTTTCAATCCCCTGTTATCATCCAAAATGATACAGTGGTTGGATTGTGCCAGTTCCCACTAAGACCAAACGCACCGTGCTTGGTTGGGCGATTATATACCTAACTACAGAAATACCAATATAGTCAATAATAATCAGTATTTTAGAACTATATTGGAAAATACAGGCTTAAACCATTGATTCATTAGGATAAATTAGGAGATTTTGTAGTCAGGTATATAATCCCCCTTGTTTGGGATGGACTTGCTTCGCCGAGCAAAACGTGTTCTGATTATGTCAAAGAACAAAGTTTTTCTTCTTGAAGAAGATCGCCTCAATTTAGATGATGCGTAGCCGTGCAGATCTAGATACCTCCGTGCCATGCCGTGTGTCCCAATGCACCGAGCAAGGACGCATCGGAGAAATTGTGCGCTGAATGGGAGGGAAGGCACCTCATCCTTTCTGACGCGGCGGCTCTTGCCGTGTCTCTCGATTTGACCTTGACAACTGACATCAACCAGTCGGTTGGAATTGGTGAAAGAATTGGGAATTTTCGGAATTGCTTTTGAGGTTCACGCCGGCAACGGATTCAGTCGAAGCGATCTCCGGGAATGGATCAGCAAGGTGCAGTCGTGATGCGTGAGCCGCTGAAGCTGATCAACAGTCCGCACGGAGACTCGTCATCCCACGGCGGCAATGATGGCGGAGATATTCATGGCCGATTGTCTGTCCTTGAAACACGCATGGAGTCTCTCGCCACAGAACAGATGTTGAAAAGGTCAGGACTTGGGTTCTGGCAGGAACTCTTGGAGGTATGAGTGTCGCTGCTTCTCTTGCAGCCGGAGTCCTCAAACTTTCCGGCCGACCACTTGCAGACCCGGGTGCATGATCTCCCAATGGTGCAATGAGCCCAGGCAGGTCATGATGCCGGACTGGTCATGAGGGCATGAACCGGACACAACAGGCACTCGCAGAGCGCGCTGGTGCCGCCTTTGCATCCCTCGGGCTTGGGGAGATTGACCGGCTGGGTGTGGCAGTCTCGGGCGGTGGCGACTCCATGGCCCTTTTGCACCTCCTGGCGCAATGGCAGTCCGGTCGGCCGTCCCTTCACGCCGTTTCGGTTGATCATGGATTGCGACCGGAGGCCGCTGCCGAGTGCCGCCACGCAGCTGCGTGGGCCCGGCAGATGGCCATTCCCCACGCCATCCTGTCGCTTGATCCCGCAGCCTGGTCCGGCAACCGGCAGGCGGCCGCCCGCGATGCCCGCTATGCAGCGCTGGCAGCATGGGCACAGGCGGCTTCGATCACAACGGTCGCTCTTGGCCATACAAGGACCGATCAGGCCGAAACGGTCCTGATCAATCTCGCCAGGGGATCGGGTGTGGACGGGCTGGCGGCGATGCCCTGTTGCCGACATGCCGAGGGGATTGACTGGGTCCGGCCACTTCTCACGATCGCCCGGGCGGACCTGCGGTTGTATCTTGCCGCCGCGGGCATCACCTGGATCGAGGATCCGGGCAATGAATCCATGACCTCCCAACGGATCCGCGCCCGCCGATTCCTGGCTGGCAATGACCTTGGATTGACCGAGAATGCCCTGGCCATGACCGCCGGTCACATGCAGGCCGCGCGGGGCGTGCTCGATCCGATGATCGGCAGGGCCATTGCCACCCTTGTTGCCGTCAATCCCATCGGCGAATATCGGATCAGCCGGGGATTCCGGGACCTCGATGCTGCTCTGCGATCGCGCATGCTGGCCCTTCTGGTCCGGCATATCTCCGATGATCCGCACCCGCCACGATCCCGGGCCCTTGCCAACAGCCTGGCGGCGCTCGAGCAGGACGGGATCGCGACCATCGGCGGCGGGATCCTGCTGGATCGCGCCGCGGATGTCCTGTTGGTGCGCGACCATCGGCGGTGCCCGGCCGGAACGATCCGGGACGAACTCTGGGATCGGCGGTGGCAGGTCAGGGTCCCGCGGGCGACGAGAGAGCGATGGACCGTGGGGCCGCTGGGACTGGCCGGTGCGGCAGAGATTGCCAGGGAGACATCTCAGGACTACTCGCAGCGTGGTCTGGCCGCTACGCCGGCTCTCTGGCAGGACGGACGGCTGGCTGCCTCGGTTCTGGCCGATGGTAAAGCCGGGATCTCTTTTGTATACTGCCGGGGAACCGGGGCACTGGTGGAAGGCCTGGTGCGGCATTGAAAGTCGGCAGCACCAGCCTATTTCAGGTGGTGGATCATGGAGCGCACGGCAGCCCGGATCGGCTGAGGGATTGCGTCCTGGGACGCAGGGACAGGGCCGGAAGGTGAACAGGGGGAGTGGCAGAGAGTGAATTTACGCAATGCGATCTTCTGGCTGGTCCTTATTGGCCTGATTGCGGCCCTGTACAGCCTGTATACCAACAACAACCAGGCGATCAGCACTTCGCAGACCGTGCCCTATTCGACGTTTCTTGCCCAGGTCGAGAACGGCGAGATTGACCGTGTGATCCTCGATGGTGAGAGGATCACGGCGATCACCACGACCGGCAACCGCGTCACCGCCATCCGCCCACTGGAGTCCGATGTCACCGACTTCCTGATTGCCAATGAGGTGGCCATTGAGGCCCGGTCCCAGCAACCCAATGGCCTGATGGCCTATCTGGGCCCGCTGTTGCCCTTTGTCATCCTCATCGCTGTCTGGTTCTTCCTGATGAACCGCATGCAGGGTGGTGGTCGGGGTGGTGCCATGGGGTTCGGACGCTCCAAGGCCAAACTCCTGAGCGAGCGCCATGGCAAGGTCACCTTTGCCGATGTGGCCGGCATCGACGAGGCCAAGGAGGAACTTGAGGAGATCGTCGAGTTCCTGCGGGATCCGAACCGCTACTCACGGCTCGGCGGCAAGATCCCCAAGGGTGCCCTGCTGGTCGGCTCGCCGGGGACCGGCAAGACCTTGCTGGCCCGGGCCATTGCCGGGGAAGCCGGGGTCCCCTTCTTTGCGATTTCGGGCTCGGATTTTGTCGAGATGTTCGTCGGTGTCGGGGCCTCCCGGGTCCGCGACATGTTTGAACAGTCCAAGAAACATGCCCCCTGCATCGTCTTCATTGACGAGATCGATGCGGTCGGCCGCTCGCGGGGTGTGGGCTACGGCGGCGGCAACGATGAACGGGAGCAGACCCTCAATCAGCTCCTGGTCGAGATGGATGGCTTTGAGGCCAATGAGGGCGTGATCATCCTGGCCGCCACCAACCGCCCGGATGTCCTGGATCCGGCGTTGTTGCGGCCCGGTCGCTTTGACCGGCAGGTCCATGTGCCGAACCCGGATATCAGCGGCAGGGAAAGGATCCTCGAGGTGCATGCCCGACCCATTGCACTGGGCCCGGATGTCAAACTGCGGATCATCGCCCGCGGCACACCCGGGTTTTCCGGTGCCGATCTGGCCAATCTCTGTAACGAGGCGGCCCTGCTTGCCGCCCGGGTTGGTCGCAGGTTCGTGACCATGGAGGACTTCGAGAATGCCAAGGACAAGGTCATGATGGGTTCCGAACGGCGCTCGATGGTCATGACCGAGGACGAGCGGAAACTCACGGCCTATCATGAGGCCGGTCATGCCGTCGTGGGCCTCAATGTGCCCCAGCATGATCCCATCCACAAGGCCACGATCATTCCCCGCGGCCGGGCTTTGGGACTGGTTCTGGCCCTGCCCGAGAGGGACCAGTTGTCGGTGACCATGACCAAATACAAATCGAAGATCGCCATGGCCATGGGTGGCAAGGTCGCCGAGGAACTCGTGTTCGGATCGGAGAATGTGACCTCGGGGGCGGCTTCGGACATCAAGCAGGTCACCCAGATCGCCAAGGCCATGGTCACGCAGTTCGGTATGTCCAGGGAATTGGGCAATATCGACTATGCCGATGAGAACCAGTCGTTTCTCGGGCCCTGGCAGGGCAATGCCAATGCCAGCCCCAACACGCTCGAGATCATTGATCGTGAGGTGCGCAAACTGGTCGAGGAGGGTTATGAGGTGGCCCGGAAGATCCTGATGGACAGGTCCGAGGACCTGCACCGGCTGGCCGCGGGTCTGCTCGAATACGAGA
Organism: Paracoccaceae bacterium; assembly: GCA_965215545.1. GTDB lineage: Bacteria > Pseudomonadota > Alphaproteobacteria > Rhodobacterales > Rhodobacteraceae > MPNP01. The sequence continues at coordinate 397,771 of OZ244066.1, read as the reverse complement.
CCCTGACCGGCGACGACATCCACAAGGTCCTCAAGGGTGAGCCGCTGGCGAGAGATGAGGACAAGGATGATCAGGACACCAGACCGGGTGCCATCCTGACCATCCCCAAGACCAGGAAGGCACCGCCGAACTTTGATTCGATTGGCCTTGAACCTGAAACAGGGTGATCTCGCCGGTCGGTGGGGACCCTGGGAACCGGGGAAGATGTGAACCATGGGCGGATTCCTGCTCGGATTGCTCCTGATCGCAGCGATGATCTATCTCCAGCGCCGGCAGGCCAACAATCCCGGAGGCCTGTTCAACTACGGCCGGTCCCGGGCCCGTCTGTTGACCGAGGATCAGGTCAATGTGACGTTTCGTGATGTGGCCGGCATCGATGAGGCCAAGGAGGAACTCGAGGAAATCGTCACCTTCCTGCGGACACCGGAGGTCTATTCCCGCCTGGGCGGCAAGATCCCCAGAGGGGCTCTGCTGGTTGGCCCGCCCGGCACCGGCAAGACCCTGCTGGCCAAGGCCATTGCCGGGGAGGCCGAGGTGCCGTTCTTCAGCATTTCCGGCTCGGATTTTGTCGAGATGTTCGTCGGTGTCGGGGCCTCCCGGGTCCGCGACATGTTCACCCAGGCCAAGAAAAATGCCCCCTGCATCGTCTTCATCGACGAGATTGATGCTGTGGGCCGCTCCCGCGGCATCGGCATCGGGGGAGGCAATGATGAGCGGGAACAGACCCTCAACCAGCTCCTGGTCGAGATGGACGGGTTTGAGGCCAATGATGGCGTTGTCATCATCGCCGCCACGAATCGACCGGATGTTCTGGACAAGGCCCTCCTGCGGCCTGGCCGGTTTGATCGCCAGGTCGTGGTGCCGCCCCCCGATGTCAAGGGACGGGAACGGATCCTGCAGGTCCATGCCCGCAAGGTGGTCCTCGGTCATGATGTGGACCTGCGCACGATTGCCCGCGGCACACCGGGGTTTTCCGGGGCGGATCTCGCCAATCTGGTGAACGAGGCGGCCCTGATGGCCGCGCGGGTGCGGCGCGACGATGTGCGAATGGAGGACTTCGAGAACGCCAAGGACAAGGTGATGATGGGGGCCGAACGGCGGTCCCTGGTCATGACCGAGGACGAGCGGAAACTCACGGCCTACCATGAGGCCGGTCATGCCGTCGTGGGCCTCAATGTGCCCCAGCACGATCCCATCCACAAGGCCACGATCATTCCCCGCGGTCGGGCCCTGGGACTGGTCCTGTCTCTCCCCGAACGTGATCACCTGTCCGTGACCGCCACCAAGTTCAAGTCCCAGATCGCCATGGCCATGGGCGGTCGGGTCGCCGAGGAGATCGTGTTTGGCAGCGACAACGTCACCTCCGGTGCAGCCTCGGATATCAAGCAGGCCACGGATATCGCCAAGGCGATGGTCACCCGGTATGGCATGTCGGAAAAACTTGGCCAGATCGATTATTCCACCGAACAGGACAGTTATCTGGGCCGGGTCGACTCCGGCAAGACTGCCAGTCCCGTCACCCAGGAGTTGATCGACTCGGAAGTGCGGAGTCTCGTCGATGAAGGCTACAGGACGGCCCACAGGATCCTGGCCGACCATCGGGACGAGCTGGATCGGCTGGCTGCCGGCCTGCTCGAATACGAGACCCTGACCGGCGATGAAATCACCGCCGTGATCGAGGGTCGCCCGCCTGGCCCCCCACCGGCGGCCAGCAAGGCCCGGACCGTCGTGCCCCTGCATGAGGAGACAGCCTCCGCCAAGTCCCTCATTCCATCCGTCAGCAAGGGTCGCCAGTCCGGGTCATGATGCACGAATCGGCCCATGCAGCGTCCGTGCTGTGGATCGGTGCAGTCAAGGACCGTGCGGCCAGCCTGTGCGCTGTGCCCCTTCCATCTGTCCGGCTGACCTTTGCCGGCCTTGAGGAGGACGCGCATGCCGGCAGCACCCGACCGGCGTGTGCGCGGACCGTCGAACTCCATCCGGTCGGGACCGAAATCCGCAACACCCGCCAGCTCAGCATCGTTTCGGTCGAGGAGCTGGCCATCATTGCGGCCCGGATTGGCATGGATGAACTGGCACCGGGACTGCTCGGTGCCAATCTGATGATCGAGGGGATCCCGTCCCTGACTCTGCTCCCGCCCTCGTCACGACTCCAGTTTGCCTCGGGTGCCACGCTGATTGTCGACATGCGCAACATGCCCTGCAACCTGCCCGCCCCGGGTCTGGACGCTGCCAAACCCGGCACGGGTCAGCCGTTCAAGGCAGCAGCCGCGGACCTGCGCGGGGTGACGGCCTGGGTCCAGCGCGAAGGCCCGGTTGCCGTCGGCGACAGTCTGAAACTCTTCCTGCCGACCCAGCCGGCCTGGCCCGGTGCGTATGACAGCCCAGCTGATTGACGGGGCGGCCACTGCCGCCCGGCTGCGGGCCGCGCTGGCGGCCGAAGTGACCCGATTGGGGACGGATCCCGGTCCGCCGCCCGGTCTGGCTGTGGTTCTCGTGGGCGATGATCCGGCCAGCCGGGTCTATGTTGCCAACAAGGACAAGGCGGTCCGCCAGGCCGGCATGCAAGCCCGCCAGCACAGCCTGCCCGCCGGGACATCACAGGACGCCCTGCTGGCCCTGCTGGCCTCACTCGCCCAGGACGACAGCATCCATGGCATCCTTGTGCAACTGCCCCTGCCCGACCACATCTGTGCCACCCGGATCATCAACGCCATTCCGCCGGCCAAGGACGTGGACGGGTTCCATCTTGTCAATGCCGGCCGCCTGACTCTCGGTCTGCCGGGACTGGTTCCATGCACACCGCTCGGATGCCAACTGATCCTGCGCGCCCGGCTTGGTGACATGGCAGGCCTGCACGCACTGGTCCTTGGCCGGTCCCACATCGTCGGCAAGCCCATGGCCACCCTGCTCCTTGCGGAGAATTGTACGGTCACAATCGCTCACAGCCGGACCCGCAACCTGCCCGACCTCTGTCGGGAGGCCGATATCCTGGTGGCTGCCATTGGCCAACCCCGCTTTGTCCAGGGTGATTGGATCAAGCCCGGTGCCACGGTCCTTGATGTCGGGATCAATCGCTGCCCATCGCAAGTCGGCTCTGGATCCGCCCTTGTCGGTGACGTCGATTTTGCCACCGCGGTCCATCGGGCCGGGGCCATCACGCCGGTCCCCGGTGGCATCGGACCCATGACCATTGCCTGCCTGCTGGCCAACACCCTGACAGCCTACTGCCAAAGCAATGACCTGCCGGCCCCGGACCCCTTTGCGCTGCTGCAGACGCAGGCAGAGACCTGACCTGTCCCGGTGCATGGCCGATTGCAATTTGCCAGACCGAGTCCTATATCTGCTCCAGCGAACGGACCGGTCGGAGACCGGTCCGGACCGTTGTCATCCGGGGTGATGACCAGCAAGATGCAGGGCGAGTTGGCGGAATGGTTACGCAGCGGACTGCAAATCCGTCCATACCGGTTCGATTCCGGTACTCGCCTCCAACCTGCCGCCGTGATCAGTCAGCCCTTCATTGATCCTGTCCTGAATGCCAGTCGGCCTTGCCGCTGCAACGGCCGGTATCGATGACCTGTCTGTGGACCCCAACGCCCGAACGTCAGCGTTCAACCCTGCTTGCGCGTTTCATGGAACATGTTGGCGTTGGCGTGACCGGCGACGGCTACGACTATGATGCTCTCTGGACCCACTCGGTCGCCGAACCACAGACGTTCTGGTCGCATGCCTGGGATGCCCTTGGCATCGTCGGTGAACGGGGGACGCGCAGTCTCGTGGGTGCGGATGATCTGGCCACCTGTCGATTTTTTCCTGATGCCCGGCTGAACTTTACCGCCAACCTGCTCAAGCGTGACGATGATGCACCCGCCATTGACTTCATCGGCGAGGATGGAACCCGGCGCCAACTGACTTTCCGGACGCTTCGCCGGGATGTGGCCCGTCTGCAGGCCGCTCTTGCAGCCGATGGGGTGGTGGCTGGCGATCGCGTGGCCGCCGTCGCCGCCAATGTGCCTGAGGCTGCCGTCGCGATGCTGGCAACGGCCAGCCTCGGGGCTGTCTGGTCATCGTGTTCGCCGGACTTCGGTACCCGGGCCATCCTGGACAGGTTGGGGCAGATCACCCCAAAGGTTCTCCTGACCATGGATGGCTACAACTATGGCGGTCGGTGGTTCGACACCAGAGCGGCCGGTGCTGCCGTGGCTGCCACCCTGCCAGGTCTCCGCCGCCATGTCCGCATTGCCTATCGCGACGACGCCGGGGAGGTCGGGGGCATTGACGGTGCCGTGTCCTATGGCACCTATCTTGCCCCCCACGGAGCCTCGGTACCAGACTATCCGCTCATGGGCTTCAATGACCCGCTGGTGATTCTGTTCTCATCGGGCACCACAGGCCTGCCCAAATGCATCATTCATTCGGTGGGCGGGACCCTCTTGCAACATGCCAAGGAGCACCAGCTGCATGGCGACATCCAGCCCGGTGATCGGATGCTCTACTTCACCACGACGGGTTGGATGATGTGGAACTGGATGCTGTCGGCCCTGCAGGCGAATGCTTCCCTCGTCCTCTATGACGGCATGCCCACAGCACCCGGTGCCGACCGCCTGCCAGCTCTGGTGGCCAGTGCCGGGGTCAGTCATTTTGGTGCCTCGGCCCGCTATTTCGCTGCGATGGCCAAGGAGGCGGTGCAGCCGCGCGACCAGCTTGATCTGTCCCGGTTGCGGGTGATCTATTCCACCGGCTCACCGTTGCCCCCGACCTCGTTCGATTATCTCTATGCATCGTGGAAGCAGGATGTGTGCGTGGCCTCCATTGCCGGTGGGACCGATATCGTCGGGTGTTTTGTCGGCCCCAGCCCCCTCAGCCCCGTCTGGCGCGGTCAATGCCAGAAACGCCTGCTCGGCATGGATGTGCGGGTCCTCGACCCCGCCGGGGCCGAGCTGGCCGGCACCCCCGGTGAACTGGTCTGCACCTCACCCCATCCCTCCATTCCGCTCGGATTCTGGAACGATCCCGGTGGCAAGCGGTTCCGTGCGACCTATTTCGAGCGCTACCGAGGCCTCTGGCATCATGGGGACTGGGTTGAACTCACGCCCGAGGGCGGCATGATTTTCCATGGCCGCTCGGATGCAACCCTCAATCCAGCCGGGGTGCGCATCGGCACGGCGGAAATCTACCGACCGGTCGAGCAGCTGGACACGGTTCTCGAAGCCCTGGTCGTGGATCATGACACCGGTCGGGCAACGGCGATTGTGCTCTTTGTCAAACTGGCCCCCACAGTCGTGCTTGATGCAGCCTTGATCGAGACGATCAGGGACCAGGTCCGGACCCATGCCTCGCCCCGTCATGTCCCCCGTCATGTCATCGCAGTCCCCGACATCCCCCGCACCCGGTCCGGCAAGATTGCCGAACTGGCGGTCCGGGACATCATCCATGGCCGCCCCGTCCGGAACCGCAACGTGCTGGCCAATCCCGAAGCCCTTGAACACTTCCGGTGTCGTCCGGAACTGGCGCATGGGTCCTGATCAAGCGACCTTGCAGGACCGGACCGGGTTGTGCCGGAGAGTGGTGGGCGACCCTGGAATCGAACCAGGCATGGGTCTCCCCGGCGGAGTTACAGTCCGCTGCCGCACCTTGCAGCGCGTCGCCCTTGTGGCATAGTGCCAGAGCGGGGTTGATACTTGAGGATTCAATTCCGGTCAATAACCTGGTGCACCCATGGCCAAACCGCTCCCCGCAACCCAGCCGACACCGGCATGGTCCCGACCCGATCCCCGGGACAGGACAACGCCGGGATGGTACTGGCTCTACGGCCTGCATGCCGTTGAGGCAGCACTCCTCAATCCCCGTCGGTCCAGGGGTGACCTGCTGCTCAGCCGCAATGCCGCGCGGCGCCTCGGCCCCGTGCTGGAGGCGGTGGGCCGCCAGCCCAGGATCTGCAATCAGGCGAAATTCACTGCGGTGCTGGGTGATGCGATCCATCAAGGCGCCGCATTGCATGTCCAGCAACTGACGCCGCCGCGGCTTGCTGAACTGGCCAGTGACAGGAACCAACCCATCCTCGTTCTCGACCAGGTGACCGATCCCCGCAATGTCGGTGCCATTGTGCGGTCGGCAGCGGCGTTTGGTGCGGCAGCGATCGTGACATCGTGGCGCCATGCCCCGCCTGAAACCGCCGTCATGGCCAAGACGGCCTCGGGCGGTCTGGAACGCGTCCCGTATCTCCGTGTCCGCAACCTGGCCCGCTCGCTCGCCGTGTTGCAGGACCAGGGCCGGGTCGTGCTCGGTCTTGACAGCGCGGCCGCTCAGGACCTGGTCTCGGTCGTCGACGTGCAGCATACCAGGTCGCTCGCGCTGGTGCTGGGGTCCGAGGGCAGGGGTTTGCGGCAGGGGACGCGCACGGCTTGCGATCATCTGGTGGCCATCCGCCATGGGGGACCGATTGCATCCCTGAACATCTCCAACGCGGCCGCCATCGCTCTCTTCGTACTGGCCCGGTCAATGGACGCTGTCACCCCCCGGAGCCCACACAAGCAATAAATTTTGTGAACCTGCATTTGCATAGTCATATTTATTGCCATAGAGCAATTCACTTCATTCAACTGGAAATATTTCCCAAGAAAGGCACACAGCATGAGCGAACAACACACCTACGGGTTTGACACGCTGCAAATTCATGCCGGCGCTTCGCCGGATCCGGCCACCGGGGCCCGGGCCACGCCGATTTACCAGACGACGGCCTATGTGTTCCGGGATTCGAGTCATGCCGCGGCCCTCTTCAATCTCCAGGAGGTCGGGTACATCTACTCGCGGCTGACCAATCCGACCGTCGGGGCACTCGGAGAAAAACTGGCGGCACTGGAAGGGGGCGCCGGTGCCATCTGCTGCTCTTCGGGACATGCAGCCCAGATCATGGCCCTCTTTCCCCTCATGCAGACCGGCTGCAACATCGTCGCGTCCAACCGGCTCTATGGCGGGACGGTCACCCAGTTCAGCCGGACCATCACGCGGTTCGGATGGTCGACAAAATTCGTTGATACCGAGGCTATCGACAGTGTGGAGGCCGCCATTGACGACAACACCCGGGCCATCTTCTGCGAGTCGATTGCCAATCCGGGTGGGTACATCACGGATATCGACGCCCTGGCCGCCATCGCCAATCGGGCCGGGGTGCCATTGATTGTCGACAACACATCGGCCACACCGTATCTCTGCCGCCCCATTGACCACGGCGCGACGCTTGTCGTGCACTCCCTGACCAAATTCCTCACCGGCAACGGGACCGTGACGGGAGGGGCGATTGTCGATTCCGGCACCTTCGACTGGTCGGCCAGCGACAAGTTCCCATCCCTGTCCCAGCCCGAGCCGGCCTATCACGGTCTCAAGTTCCATGAGACCTTCGGAAACCTGGCGTTCACGTTTCACGGTATTGCCATCGGTCTGCGGGATCTGGGCATGACGATGAATCCGCAGGGGGCACATTACACCCTGCTCGGCATCGAAACCCTGTCCCTGCGCATGCAAAAGCACGTCGCGAACGCCGTCAAGGTGGCCTCGTGGCTGGAGGCGGATGACAGGGTCAGCAAGGTCACCTATGCCGGACTCCCCTCATCGCCCTATGCCGACCGCATGGCGAGAATCTGCCCCAGAGGCGCCGGGTCCCTGTTCACCTTTGCCATCAAGGGGGGCTTTGATGCCTGTGTGCGGTTCGTCGACAGTCTGGAGATCTTCAGCCACGTCGCCAATCTCGGTGATGCCAAATCCCTGGTCATTCACTCGGCCTCCACCACGCACCGGCAATTGACACCGGAGCAACAGAAACAGGCCGGGGCCGACCCCGATGTCGTCCGGCTCTCGATCGGCATCGAGGATCCCGATGATCTGATCAAGGACATCGATCAGGCCCTCGCCAAGGCCACGGCCTGATTGTGCCCCATCTGCCGGGCTGGCCTGTCAGTCCGGCAGGCGGACAACCTTGCCGGGGTTCAGGATATTGGCCGGGTCAAGCGTGCGCTTGAGGGCGGCCATGATGTCCCAGGCAGCCCCGTGCTCGGCCGGCATGAAGTCCAGTTTGCCTGCCCCGATACCATGCTCACCGGTCACGGTGCCACCAAGGTCAAGGGCCCGCCGGTTGACAAGGGCCGAGACTGCCTTCGCCCTGGCGATCTCGTCGGGGTCGGTGGCATCGACCAGCAGGGCGATGTGGAAATTGCCATCCCCGACATGGCCGACAATCGGCCCGATCAGGGCACTGGACTCCAGTGCATCACGCGTGCCTTCGATTGCCTCGGACAGGCGTGAAATCGGCACGCAGACATCCGTGGTCAGGACCCGGCAGCCTGGTCGCAGGGTCCGTGATGCATGATAGGCATTGTGCCGGGCCCGCCACAGTGCCGTGCGGTCCTCGGTGCGGGATGCAAAGCGGAAGGCGCTGCCACCGGCCTCGGCAATGATCGCGCCAACCTGCTCGACCTGGTCATCGGTGGCCACGGGACTCCCGTGGAACTCCATGAAGAGATGGGTGGTTTCGGGCAGGTCGAGCTCCGGATCCCACATCCTGAGCCCCCGGATCATGGTGGCATCGACCATTTCAAGCCGGGCCATCGGGATCCCCAGCTGCACGATGGTGATCACCGCTGCGACGCAGTCCTGCATGGAGTCAAAACCACAGATGGCCGCCTTGATCGACTCCGGTTGGGCATGAAGTTTCAGCGTCACTTCGGTCAGGATGCCGAGCGTGCCCTCGGAGCCAACAAACAGAGCCGTCAGATCATAGCCAGCCGCTGACTTGCGTGCAGCCGATCCGGTCCTGATCACCGTCCCGTCGGCCAGAACGACCTCCAGGGCCAGCACATTGTCCCGCAATGTCCCGTAGCGCACCGCAGTGGTGCCCGAGGCCCGGCAGGCCGCCATGCCACCGATCGTCGCATTGGCCCCGGGATCGATGGGAAAAAAGAGACCGGTGCTCCGCAATTCGGTGGCCAGTGCCTTGCGGGTGATGCCGGGCTGGACCACGACGTTCAGATCTTCAGGATTCACTTGAAGCACCCGGTTCATGCGTGTCATGTCAAGCGACACGCCGCCGCTCATGGCCAGGGCATGACCTTCCAGGGATGTGCCGATGCCCCAGGGAATCACCGGACAGGCCACCTCGGCACAGATCCGCACGAGATCGACAACATCCTCGGTCGATTCGGGATACACGACACAGTCAGGCGGTGTGGGCGGGAAACAGGATTCATCCTGGCTGTGCTGGTCAATCTCGGCCTGTCCCGTGCTGCAGCGTGTCCCGAATCGTGTGCGCAGCCTGGCAATCGCAACGTCTGTGGCCATGGGTCTGTTCCCACCTCCCTTGCTGCCGGGCATCCTGTCATTGGTCTCGACCGGCAAGGACCACACTACAGAAAGTTTTTGCCCGGCACAGCCCATCTGTGATAGATGGGCGCACGGGCGATCGTTCAGCGGTGATTGGACGTGCAGCTGGACACGTTGTTCTCCGTCGGGAGGTGCGGTCGTTGCCCGGCGTGGCCGCCCCCGGTGTGGGCAGGAATTGGAATCGGAGTCTCGTGCTCAAGTCAGCAGCACCCCAGAACCGCCACCCAAAGTGGCCTTGCTTCGGCCTGGCCACCGGGGCGGTGCCGTCCCTGCTGGCAATCCTGACAACACTCGGAGCGGTCCCGGTCCAGGGCGAGCCCGGCTCCATGGCCACCGGGCCTGCGGTCACCGCCCCCCTGACAGGAACCCAGAATGAACCGGACCCCGGGCGCCCGCTTGCCAGGGTCGATGGACTGCCCACAAAGGGCGACGGGGAGGGGGAGCGGGTGACCCTCGACATCCATGCCGAGGTCCTGACACCGTCACCAGCAGCCAGCAGCCATGCCCAGCCCTCCCTGACTCCGCCCCGCCGCCATCCCGGGATCCATCCCGGATTTGTCAATCACCGCGTCGGTGTCCCAGGGCCGGATTGGCCCGGGACGGTGCCCCTGACCATGCCGGCCATCAACCAGAAATTTCGCTTTGGCACGGTCAGGCCGGACCGTCCGGACGTGGTCCGGCCCGAGGGTCCCGACTCTGGCAACACGCCCATCCGCCCGGCCCTGGCAACACTCTATCGACCGCCGGATGACAGCACCGGATCGGCTGGCGCCTGGGGACGCCTCCCCCCTGACGACGTCTTTGTCGCCCCCGGGACAGCACTCGATCCTGCCGCCATGCCCGACGGAAACGGATCATCCGTCAACCGGTCAGTGACCGGAACCACACCGGAATCTCCCCCAGGGGTTCCGGTGGCCGATGGCGAGACGATCGAACGGATGGCTGACGAGGTGCTTGACATTCAGGCCGCCGCGCTCCCGCAGCTGCCAGGGGCAGCGGACCCCGGGCGCGTCTCGGGGCGCATGGACCCCGGGTCGGACCGGAATCCTGCCCTGTCGGGACCCGAGACGCCGGAACCCGCCAGACCTCTCTTCGTCATTCCTGACACCCATGTGGCCAGCGGTCGTCCCCTGGTCCGGCCCGAGGGCCTCACCGCCATCGCCAAACAGGGTGGTGTGCCCCTGACGACCTATATCCAGCGTCCCGATGTCCTGAGTTTCTCGTCGCGGTCACCCAGCGCTGGCCGCATAAACAGGACGGTTCGCAACCATGCAACCCAGGAGGACGTCTGGGAGGTCGGGAACCCCCAACTCCTGGCGATCTTCAAGCGGAACCGGTCGTATTCAGCACTGATCCTCATGCCCGATGGCTCCACCGAGCATGTCAGGCGTGGCAGCAGTTTCAGCGGGGGCAAGGTGACATCCATCACCAGCCATGAAGCGATCTACCGCATCGACGGTCAGACATACACGTTGCGGATCCAGTAGTCCCCCGATCCCCCCGGGGGCCATGGTGCCTGCCCGATGCTGTGCGGGGCCGCCATCCGCCGTGCTGTCGGGCCCGGAGACTCAATGGGCTCGACTTTGTGATTCCAACCCATTGACGGTAATGCATCCGCTCGGAAGAGAGGGGTCACTGCCGATCTGCAGCCCCTGCTGGCTGGAAGGGATCGCCTGATGGGATATCATGATGTCTACGAGCAGTGGCAAAAGGATCCGGAAGGATTCTGGCTTGCATTGGCCGGGGATCTCGACTGGGATGTGAAGCCATCGAGGGCCCTGTCAGCAGAGCAGGACCCGGTCCTTGCCTGGTTCAGGGATGGCATGATCAACACATGTCACAATGCGGTCGATCGCCACGTCGATGCGGGTTTTGGGGATCAGGTCGCCATCATTCATGACAGTCCGGTCACGGCCAGTCAGGAGACGGTCACCTACAGGCAATTGCAGGACCGTGTCGCCCGGCTGGCCGGGGCCATGCTGGCCAGAGGCCTCGAGATCGGTGACCGGGCCGTGATCTACATGCCGATGATCCCCGACGCACTGGTTGCCATGCTGGCCTGTGCCCGGATCGGCGTGATCCACTCGGTCGTGTTCGGTGGCTTTGCCGCCCGGGAACTGGCGGTGCGGATCGATGACGCCAAACCCCGGATGGTCATCTCGGCGTCCTGCGGGATCGAGCCCGGCGGCGTAGTCCGCTACAAACCCTTGCTGGACGAAGCGATCGCCCTGGCAGACCACAAGCCACGCCATTGCATCATCAGGCAGCGCACAGTTGAGTCCTGCGTCCTCACGAGCCCACGGGATGTCGACTGGGATGACTGCACAGCGGCTGCCGAGCCGGCCCGATGCATCCCCGTCTCTGGTGATCATCCGGCCTATATCCTCTACACATCGGGCACGACCGGAGCACCCAAGGGCATTGTCCGGCCGACGGCGGGTCATATGGTGGCGCTGCACTGGACCATGAAGAACATCTACGATGTCGAGCCTGGTGAGGTGTTCTGGGCTGCATCGGATATCGGCTGGGTCGTTGGTCATTCCTATATCTGCTATGCACCGCTGCTGACCCGCAACACGACGATCATCTATGAGGGCAAACCTGTCGGAACACCCGATGCCGGGGCGTTCTGGCGGGTGTTGTCCGAGCACAAGGCCAGCACCCTGTTTACGGCCCCGACAGCTCTCCGGGCCATTCGCCGGGTTGATCCCGAGGCCGAGGAACTGAGGAAATATGACCTCTCGGTTTTCCGGACGCTGTTTCTGGCCGGTGAACGGGCCGACCCGGATACCATCCGATGGGCGGAACATCATCTCGGGGTCCCCGTCATCGACCACTGGTGGCAGACCGAGACCGGATGGGCGATCTGCGGGAACCCGATCGGCATTGAATCCCTGCCGATCAAATACGGCTCCGTCTCTGTTCCCATGCCCGGCTTTGCCATGTGCGTCCTTGATGAGGGGGGCAGTGAGGTCCCGCGGGGGACACTGGGATCGATTGCCATCCGACTTCCCCTGCCTCCTGGAACCTTTCCAACGCTCTGGGATGCCGATGAGCGCTACCGCGCGAGCTACCTCGAGCAGTTCCCGGGCTATTACAATACCGGTGACGCCGGCTACATGGACGATGACGGCTATGTCTTCATCATGGCCCGGACCGATGATGTGATCAATGTGGCGGGGCACCGCCTGTCGACAGGCGCCCTCGAGGAGGTCATCATCAGCCATCGTGATGTGGCGGAATGTGCCGTAATCGGTGTGCAGGATTCCCTCAAGGGCCAGGTGCCGCTGGCTTTTGTCTGCCTGAAATCCGGGGTCGAGGCGGATGATCCGGACATGGGTCCGGAATGCAACGCGCTGGTCCGCCAGCAGATCGGTCCGATCGCCTCGCTGGCTGCTGTCAGTGTTGTTGCCCGGTTGCCCAAGACACGATCGGGCAAGATCCTGCGGGGCACGATGGCCCAGATCGCCAACGGGGAATCCTTCACCACGCCGGCAACGATCGATGATCCCGCCATCATTGACGAGATCACGGCCGCTCTCGGTGCCCTCGGCTATCCGACCGGCAAGGGATGATGCAGGGCCCGGCAGCGTGCTGCAAGGGGGAAGTGGATTGAGGAGACCTCAGGAATGATGGGATTGCAGATCGTCGAGCACCCGCTTGTTCAGCACAAACTGACCCTGATGCGCGAACACACAACATCAACGGCGGTGTTTCGCCAGCTGCTGCGGGAGATCAGCATGCTGCTGACCTACGAGATCACCCGTGATCTCGAACAGGAGATGAAGACGATCGCCACCCCGCTCGAGGAGATGCAGTCCCGGGGTCTCGCTGGCAAGAAACTGGCCCTGGTCTCCATCCTGAGGGCCGGCAACGGGCTGCTCGACGGTGCGCTTGAACTGATTCCCCATGCCAAGGTTGGCTTTATCGGTCTCTACCGTGACGAGGAGAAACTTCGGCCCGTCGAGTACTACTTCAAGGTCCCGGACGATCTCGCGGCACGCCTCGTGATTGTGGTCGATCCCATGCTGGCCACCGGCCATTCGGCCAGTGCGGCCGTTGCACGCCTCAAACAGGCCGGGGCCAGGACCGTCAAGTTCCTGTGCCTGGTTGCAGCTCCGGAAGGTGTCGAGGTCATGCAGGCCGCCCACCCGGATGTCATGATCGTCACGGCCGCTCTCGACCGCTGCCTCAATGAGTCCGGCTACATCCTTCCCGGCCTCGGCGATGCCGGTGACCGGATGTACGGCACACGATAGGCCAGCGCGCCCCTGCAAGGGGACCGCCCGCGGTGGACGGGTTCCTCCCGACCAAGGCACAAGGTGCGACATGGGTGCAGCGATCAAAGTCGCAATTCGCTGCACCTGCTCAGTCCGCTGCCATTCCATAGCCGATATTGGTGCGTCCGTAGCGACGGACACGCACATCGGCCTGCTCCGTGTGACCGACAAAGCCCTCCAACAAGCAAAGGCGTGAGCAATATGAGCCAATCGCCGCGACCGCCTCGTCGGTGGTAATGCGCTGGTCGCTGTGGGTCTTGGGAAACTTGCCCACCCAGAGGCCACCGGTATGCCGGCCGGCCTTTTTATCGGCAGCGTGTGGTTCGTGCCGATCCCCTTGTCGCCATTCGCAACATGCGTGCGTGCGCCCAGAAACAATGCGCCATGGGAATGCATGTTCTCCAGAGACCAATCATCCCGGTCGGTCATCGGCTGAACATGCTCCGAGGCAATGTCATTGGCGACATCCAGCATGTCCTGATGGCTGTCGCACAGCATGATCTCGCCGTAGTCTTCCCAACTCCTGGCCGCGGTGTCACGGGTGGGCAAGATCTTCAGCAGACGGTCGATCTCGGAGAGGGTTTCATCCGCCAGTTTGCGGGAATTCGTCACGAGGACCGCCGGTGAATTGTCGCCGTGTTCGGCCTGGCCGAGCAGGTCTGTCGCGCTGATTTCGCCATCAACGGTATCGTCGGCAATCACCATGGTTTCTGTTGGACCGGCGAAGAGATCAATTCCGACTTTGCCGGTAACCGTTCAGTTTCCTGAACCGGAATTTCCGGCCCGCGTCATCACCCCCTGGGCAACCGATCCGGTCTGTTCAGGGCGAACCGGCCCCGCAGCGACCATTGCCCTCTTATGGCCAACATTTGCAACGCCCGTCGCCAAACTGCCAGTCTTGCCCGCCGGCCTTGGCCTGGTCGCCCTTGTCAGTCCGGGTGGGTCCAGCATGGGATGGACCCCGCCACCCCAACGCCACCACCCAACGCCACGCCGGGGGCCGAACCCATCGTCAGGACCGGGTCCCGCCAGCGGCGCGCGGCGCACCGATCCGGGCCTGCCGCCCGGTCCCGCGCGCGGCCCGGGGTGGGAACAGCTGGCCGTCTCCGCCATCCCCGATTGCCTGATGGGGCCCCAGCCGACCTGCCCCCCGGCCCTTGACACCGGCACCGGGTGGGATGTAAAGGCATCTTGACACCTTGCCTGCAGAGAGGAGGTCCACCATGCAACCGTTGCTGATGCCGGCTCTGGCCGCCACCCTGCTGATGGCGACCCTCGGGTCCACCCCCGCCCCGGCATGGCAGGCCGGCCCGGATGCCGGCCATGCCACCCGGGTGCCCACGATCCAGCCCCATCAGAACATCTGTGCCGACGGCCTGGTCAGTCCGAGCAGGATGACACCCGACGGCCTGACCGTCACCGTCTGCGACTTCGGTCCCCGCACCCATGACCTCTGGGACTGGCCGGTGGTTGAGGGCCGCCACTTCGCGGCCCTCCCCCTCGCCAGCCAGTCGCTCGGTGCCCTGGCGGGCCCGCAGGCCACCGTCGACAGGAGCGGGGTGCGTCTGGCCGGCCTGCAGCCTGACCCTCACGACACATTGATCATCGACAGCCCGGACCTGGCCGGCGTCGACAGCCACACGGCCCCGTTGGAACGCCGCCGCTTCCGCTCGGCCCGGGCTTCCGCTTCCTGGGGGTCCGCCGGACCCCCGGACCGCGCCCGCCCGGGCGCACTTCACCCCCAACCGCAAGGAGATCCCCCATGACCCAACGGACACTGCCCCCCCCCCTGACACTTCTGGCCACCGCGCTGGTGGCGCTGCTGACCCTGCCGCTCATGACCGCCCCCACCACAGCCCAGACGCTGGACTGCAGCGTCACGGTCGCGAATGTCTGGTCGGATGACCCGGCCCGGACCTTTGACACCACCACCAACACCCTGTCCGTCGAGGAGGGGGCGTACTGGGAGTTCGACCTGCAGTACAGCTGCACCGGCGCCCTGAACGGCGCCAGACCGGTCGTCTCCATCATCAAGCCCAGCGGAACCCGGTTCGACACGGTTGATTTCCGGGGCGGCATCTCGGAAGTGGACGGGGTGGCCGATGGGGATGGGCTGACCGGGGACTGCCTCACGACGGACGGCTGCCGGATCGAGATCTTCGGCACGTCCAAGGACAACAACTGCCGCAACGTGGGTGCCACGGTGCAGCGGATGCAGGCGCAGACCCAGATCACCAACACCGGGTCGGGACCTCTCAACCTCACCGATCTGCTGACCGTCACCATCGAGGCGACCGATGACGACACCGTCTCCCAAAAGTACCTCGACATGGGGTACACCCAATGGAAACCGACCTGCTAGACGGCTGACCGCACCCCAACCCACACCCGCGGGGCGGCCCATCGGTCGCCCCCATTCGTGTGAAGCGGCCATTGTAGCGGACAAGACAAACGCCACCGCCACCGCAGGGCGAACCCCATGACCGACCGACACAGCAGGCCACTCGCCACCGCCACCGCTGGGTCGAGGGGGCGACCGCCGAACTGACGGCCGCCATCATCACGGTCCGGGAGGGCGCGGCGGGGGTCTTCACCCTGTCCCGCCCGTTCGATTTCCACATCCGCGATGCCGTCCGCCTGGCGGACGGCATCACCCGGGCCCGGGTCGACAACACCGCCACGACGGGCCTTGTGGAGTTCCCCGCCGGCCAGTGCTGGGCGACGGTCCGGACCCCGACCCACTGCGATGTGGTCCTCGACAACGAGTATGTCGCCCCGGGGCTGTCTGATCCCGAGATCCACGGCGCCGGCACGGTCTGGGACCAGTCCATCTGGACCGACTGGTGGCGCATCCAGGGGTCTGCCCGCCACGAAGACACCGTTCGCATACGCAATGTTGCGCCCGCCGGCACGTTCAAGCGCGGGCCGTGAGGAGGGTCTCGCTGAGAATCGTGTCAAATTGGGTCCATCCCGCCAAAGGCACGAAAAGTCCCACAGGCTGTGTGTACGTCGGCAGGGTCTGAGGATCTGTCGGCGCCCAGGGTGGCCCCGTTGACACAGGCCGGGCCGATCTGGACACGTGCCCCCCTTGACATGTCGTCTGTTGGGGGGGCGCCCGCCCGGTGCTCCTTGTGGACCCAAGGGCGCGCGAGCCCCCATGCCGGAAGGGTTCAACCGGGACAGTCCACGGCAGGCTGTGTCGGGGTCAACAGCGGGTTCGTCCCGGGGCCGACGCCGACGGCATTCGCCGCCCGCAACCGATGGGGACCAGTTGTCGGATGGCCGGGCGGCAGAGAATCACGTCAGGTCCTTGCCAAGCCGGGACAAAACCAGAATCCTGCGGAACTTTTCGTTCCCATGTTGGGAGGAACTCAAACCATACGATACCCCATGATCTGTGCCGCACCTTTGTCCCGGCCGACCGGGGCCACCATTGACCCATCGCGCCCCCTGGTGTAGGGTGCGGGCATGGAACCCGAGCCCAATATTCACGATCTGGCCCAACAGATCATTCGACTGGACGGCGCGATCAAGACATCACGGGCGGAGAATGACGCCATGGAATCACGCATTGAGGCCCGCCTGGCCGGCATGGAGGCCAACATGGCCAACTGGAAGACCGACATGGCCAACTGGAAGACCGACATGGTCAAGCGCGACAAGGACAACCAGCGCTGGATCGTCGGACTCTTCATCGCCGCCATCGTCATCATCCCGGTCCTGTCCAATTCGGCCGCCATCGCCAATCTCGTCACCCTGATTGGCAGCTGAACGCCTCATCCTGACTGAGCCGGTTCTGGGCGCCCCGACCGCCGGATCCCCGGGCAGTAGCCCCGTCTGGATCGTCCCCACTCGCAGAGGCCTCTCGCGCCCCGCGCGTGGCCGATGACACCGGCGCGCGGCATGAACATGGCTGATAATCGCCTCACAAACGACGAACATCGAAGCAATCCCCCAGTCATGGCCCACCCATCTCGGGTAGAAGGGTTTCGCTGGGAATCGTGTCAAATTGCACGCTGATATGGATTGACCGGCTCTCTTTGTGTACCATGGCATCATGTGACTCCTCACAACTCCATGACCGGGTCGGGATGCCGGCAGCTGCGACGGTGGATCGCGCTGATAGTCGCGGGTTGGGCACCACCAGACCTCACTTTCGGGGTCCATCCCAACACAGAGACCATGATCATCCACTGAACGGGGTCTTGGGGTCACGGGACCGCCGGCCGCACCGGACAAGCGGTTGGCGCGGCGTTGAACGCGCTCTGTGGCGCGATGGTCCCCCCGGGCAGACTCTGCACGGCCACCAGGATGGCGATTTGCGATGGACTGACGCAGGACTTGCCATGTGGGTCTTCATGAGAGGGGCGACATGGGACCCATCCGCACCACTCCGGAGACGGGTTGCCGGTTGTTGCCGCGCGGCTGCTGGCCTGCGGTCATGCCAAGCGGTTCCAGTATCCCCGGACGGTGTCCTGCCGGATCGGACAACACCTCTCCGGAACAGATTGATTCCTCAATCGGGTTCTGACGGCTTGCGCTGACCCCTTTCGGGACAGCTGCGGATGGGTCGGTAGTGGGCCAGTTCACGACAAGACCGCGCTGGCCCTCTCCCTCGGGACGGATGACAGCTGCGGAATCGTCTCCCGGCACTCAGCTCGAGGGCGCGGTGCCAATGTCAGGAGGCCCACGATCCGATCAAACGATTGCCATGCTGGAACCGGGTGCCATTCCTGCGGCACACTTCGTGCCCTGGTTGAGGAACGCCAGGACCCGTCCCGCAGCACGTCAGCCGGATCCGGGGATGCGGGAGGCCGGATCGCCCCCCGGACTCAGGACCGGTTGGGTTTGAGAATGAACTGGAACCAGGCGTCAAGCGACAGGGGTCCGGCGCCCCGGATGATGAGGATGATCAGAAGCAGGATCCAGAATGCGCGCTGGTCGAGAATCGCGGCATTGGAGGCCGCGTCAAACCAGGCGCCGATGGTTGCGTCTGAAACATGGTGGCCAAAGACATCGACAAGGGACTGGACGAGGACGAAGCCGATCATGCCGCAGGCGGCAAGGCGCGTGAAAAGCCCCACCAGGATGAGAACCGGGAGTACAAACTCAGCCCATGTGCCGAGCACGGCGATGATCTTGTAATGGAACCCCAGCCGGGTGACGTCGTAGCTGAGACGCTCCATGACCAGGGGAAAGATCTGGACATAGGCCCCGGTGGACAGGTTGAAGAGACCGGCGAGCCCGTCCCCGACCTTCGTGGTGGCCGAGTTCCAGAAATAGGTGAACAGCACCCCGACAAAGACCAGGCGGGCAAGGGTCGGAATGAGCCAGGGCTCCGCAACCCGCTTGACCAGAGCAACGCCGCAGTCATACCACGCGGCAAGCTTGACGAGAAACGTGATGGGATTCATTGACCTGTCCTCCACATGATCCGGGTTGCAGCAGTCTGGTCGGGACCCACCACTACGGGCGCCGACTTATGCGGGTGATGGCGCCGCTGTCAAGCAGCCAGACAAGTGTGTGTTCAAGGGTATAGTCGGGTTGCACCACCACCGCCGCCGACAATGCCATGCCCAGCGACGTGCCGCGCATCAGACTGGCAAGAAATGCCCACTCACCTCCAACCAGCAGACGCGGCAGTGGATCATGGACCTTGCGGGTGATGGCGACGGCCTGACCGGTCTTGGGTGGGTCGCGGCGAAGCCCCCGGGTGGTATCATCCCAGAGACTGAAGACGGGCCAGGGCGAGGTGAGCAGACGAAAGGATGGGGCCAGTTCAACATGGGCATCAGCCAGGTCTGCAGGGGCGAGGGCGCTGAGATCGTCCGGTGTCAACCCGGTGCTGTCGGCGGCATGATAGGATTGCCGCAGGGCATTTTCGATCCGGCTGACATCGGCGAGATAGGGGAGGGTGGCAACCGGTTCAAATGATTCGAGGAATTCGGGGAACTCGCTGGCAAAATCCATCATCATCGGGGTCCGGGGAGGATGGTTGCGTACGAACTCCCCGGCCATGGCCTGGAAGAACTCCGCCCCCACCAGGGTGTTGATCACGGGGTAGTCAGTCTGCAGGGCCTTGCTCAGACTGGCAATGACATTGTTGCGATAGACGGCAAAGCGCGAGTCCGCCGCCGGGCTTGCGCTGGCGATGGGGGCCGGGACCGGTTGGTGGGGATCGAGAACCGCCGCGATGAATTCAGGCGCCAGGTCTGTCATGCGGCACTGGCCGTGACCTCACGATTCAGGAACTGCCAGGCCTTGTCCGCTTCGCCTTCCAGAACCTCCCAGGACGGAATCTCATCGTCCCATTCAATCAGGGTTGGGAGAGGACCTGTCCGTTCGAGGGTCATCTGGTAGAGGTCCCAGACCGGATCACGCACGGCGCTGGCATGATCATCGATGAGCAGGGGCCGGCCATCTGCATCCTCATCCTCGTCATGGCCGCCGAGATGGATTTCCTGGACCCGCTCCATCGGGAAGGCATTGATGTACGCCGCGGCATCCCGGTTGACGTTGACATCCGAGACATGGATGTTGTTCACATCAAAGAGCAGGCCGCATCCTGTCCGCTTGGCGACCTCCCGGATGAACTCGGCCTCGCTGAGGGTGCTGGTGGCAAATTCCAGATAATTGGACGGATTCTCAAGCAGCATCTGGCAACCCAGCGTGTCCTGAACCTCATCGATGTGGTCGCTGACCCGCACCACCGTGTCCTCGGTGTAAGGCAGGGGCAACAGGTCGTTGTAATAATGTCCGGCATGGGTCGACCAGGCCAGGTGTTCGGAGAACATGGCGGGTTCGAGCCAGGCATTCAGGGCCTTCAGGCGGGCCAGGTGCTCTCTGTCCAGTGGCTCCTCGCCACCGATCGACAGGCCGACACCATGGCACGATATCGGGAAGTCCTCGCGCAGGCGCCGCAACTGGGCCAGTGGTCGACCGCCAGCTCCCATGTAGTTCTCGGCGTGGATCTCCAGCCATTTGACGGTACCGGGACTCTCCAGGATATCCCTGAAGTGCTGGGCCTTGTACCCAACGCCAGGGGCGGTGGGGAGCTCGGTATGGGGCATGGTGCGTGTCGGGGGCAGTGACATGCCGCAAGAGCGGCATGTCACGCAATTGGTTCAGCCGGTGGGAAGATCCCGATCCAGCGGTTCGAGGGAGCCCATGCGGTCCCCTTCCACCATCATGCCTTCACAGGTTCCCTTGGCCACCAGCGTCCAGGCATTGCCTTGATAGTCGACTGTTGATGTCCCGGCACAACTCGTTCCCTCACCCGCGGCACAATCGTTTTCACCGGCGAGGGAAATTCCGTAGCACTTTTCCTCCTCGGCTGCTGAAGCCGGCAGACTCTGGGCAGCAAACGCCGCAGCAAACGCACCGGCGATGGATGCTGAAAGCAATGTCTTGTTCATGTCATCTCTCCTTCCTATGGACCACAACAAACATGTTGCCGGCCCTTACACCGGACCTGCCAGGGTGCAAGGATTCAGCCCTGGAATCAAGAAGATTTAATGTTCAGGAACCGGAACAGTTCCATTCCATGGCATCATTCTCCTCTCCGCCTGCATCGTCTTCATCCGTTCCTCGAGGCGGGTAATCCTGTCTGCCCCGGGATCGACGTCGACGCGGTCCCGGCAGTCCCGCAGGATATGCGCAGCACACAGCGCGGGTCCGGACTGGTGGAGACCAACCGCCGGGGGTCGAGACCGGCAACGCCGGCCCTCTCCCGCATCCCGGCTGTGGAGAGTGAAACCGGTGAAACGTTGACTGGCCCGGGCGACCAGGTCCGGGATGGTACCCTGCGACCGTTGCGCGCCGATCCGGTCGATCCGTGTCAGGTGCCACCTGTGCACTGGGACCCGCAGGGTGCCACGCCAAGAGATGACCAGGGCAGCCAGCCGGGGGCCGGACTGGGGCCGGCACCCCGTCGGGACAGGCGAACCGGTTTGTCGTGCCGCAGGCAGGGTCGACGCAGCAATGGGTGCTCGCGACAAGAGGTGTCGGCTCTGGAAGATCATTGACCTGACGGGCGGTGGTGTGCCGCGACCCGCACTGTCAGGACCGAGTTGACGCTCGCGTTCCGCAAAGGCTGCCGTCAGGGTAGCCACCGGGTTGGCCAGTGATCCACGATCCGTCGATCGGTCCTGACGCGGGATAACGGTCGGCTCTGCCTGCTGCCTGACATCGCGGCTCTGGCCGTCCTAGTATCCCGTCGTCATCGAATTGATGCCATTTGATGGCCCGCACGCTTCCAATCCGTGACGATCTCGTCTAATCGCGGCCCCAATCAAGCACACGTCGCCCCGATGGGCCGCCGCGGGGCGGCCCATCGGGGCAGACAGACAACCAAAGGCAGGGACCCATGACAGCAGACAACACGACGACCCAAGCGGCGCCACCCGTCACAGCAGGCCGCAAGATCTACAGGGTGACACTGGCAACCGACGAGCGCACCCAACTCCAGGCGATCATCGACAGCGGCAAGGGGTCAAAGGAACGCCGCAAGCGGGCCCATATCCTCCTCCTGGCCGACACCGACCGCACGGGAGGGCGTCGCAGGGATGCCGACATTGCCGATGTCCTCGGTGTCGGGACGGCAACGGTAGAACGGGTGCGCAAGCAGTGTGTGCTGGACGGCGTCGACGCCGCTCTTGAACGCAAGGTGCAGGTCAACCGCAAGGCGCGTCGCCTGGATGGGGCGGGCGAGGCAACGCTGACCATGCTCGCTTGTTCACAGCCACCCGCAGGCCAGGCCCAGTGGACGCTGCAGCTGCTGGCCGACCGGCTGGTGGCCCTCAAGGTCGTGGACACCATCTCCCGCTCCACCGTCCACAAGACGCTCAAAAAAACAGTCTCAAGCCCTGGCTGAGCCAATGCTGGTGCATTCCCCCCAAGTCGAGTGCCGACTTCGTCTGTGCCATGGAGGATGTGCTGGAAACCTACAGTCGGGACTTCGCCAGCGATGAAGTGCTGGTCTGCCTCGATGAGACCTCCCGCCAGCAGACCAGGGAGACCCGCACGCCCCTGCCCACCGCCCCGGGCCAGCCCGCCGCCTACGACTTCGAATACGAGCGCAACGGCACGGCCAACCTCTTCATGCTGACCGCACCCCTGGCGGGCTGGCGGCATGTCAAGGTCACGGACCGCAGGACCCGGCAGGACTTTGCCCATGTCCTCAGGGACCTCGCCGACACCCATTTCCCCGACAAGACGATCGTGCTGGTGATGGACAACCTCAACACCCACACCCTGTCGACACTCTACGACACCTTCCCGCCGGCCGAGGCCCGCCGCCTGGCCGAGCGCTTCGAGATCCATCACACACCGAAACACGGCAGCTGGCTGAACATGGCGGAGATCGAGATCAATGTCCTGTCCCGCCAGTGCCTCAATCGTCGGATCCCCGACCGGGCGACGCTGGTGCGGGAGGTGGCGGCCTGGCAGGCCCGGCGCAATGCCGACAGGACACCGGTGTGCTGGCGGTTCCGGACCGAGGATGCCCGGATCAAGCTGACGTCGCTGTATCCATCAATTCAATGACGATGGTATACTAGTTGGTGGACGGATGGGCGACGCAGCGCACAACATCAGACGGAATGCCGGCGGTCTGGGCGTGGTGGTCGGGAGGAACCTGAACAGTTGCACCTTTTTTGCACTGTAGGGCAGGCAAATGTCAACAGACCACAGTCCAGACTTGAATTTAAAACATGATATTGGTTATATTAAATATTGTCATGAATATCATGTTCCAAGGGTGGAGGCCGATATGACAGAAGCATTGTCGCAGATTGAACTCAGCAAATCCGAGATCGCCAAGCTCCCGGCGCCGCTGCGCCGGAAGATTCAAGCTGCGTTCGGACCGGCTGACACGGCCAATGGTACATGGATGCTGGTTGGAGCGGCAAGTGCCGTCACTGCCCGTGTCATCGACCGCGCGATCGCGCAAATCGGGCTTGTGGCGAGCCATTACGCCGCCGCCCGAAGCGAGCGAAACATTGAGCGGTTGCTCGAAATGATTGTCGAGGACATGCCGCGCGACCCGGTCGATATCGAACTTGAGATCGAAAACGCAGAAATGCGGGCCGAATACCTCGCAGAGACCAAGCTGCTCACCGCACAAGAAGTGCGTGACCAGTCAGGGCTCAAACCGCGTAACAAAAGCGAACCAGCGTCCCGCTGGAAACGCGAAGGGAAAATCTTCGCCGTGCGCAAAGGTGCGATTGATCTTTATCCGGCATTTCAATTCGTCGATGGTTCGCCGCGTCCGGTGATCAGGAAAATCCTCGCCGAACTTGGCGATGAGTTCACCGCGTGGCAAGTCGCATTCTGGTTCGAGTCTGGCAATGGATGGCTTGATGGCGAAGCACCCCAAGAGTGTCTCGACCAAGTCGACGATGTTGCCATGGCGGCCAAACGCTTGGCTGAACCCACTATCGGTTAGGCGACAGGGCAATGTCTATCCGCAAACCGCCAGACTCCATATCGTCACCCAATTATGTGATGCTCAAACAGGGGACACCCATTGAACGCGTTCATAACAGCATTTATGCTGCAAACGCGTTCAATCCCTGCAAGGGAAATCCAACGAGGTTTGCACCGATCCACAACACCAGTGGGGCGTGTGTGCCATCGCTCTATGCTGGTGAATCCCTCGAGGCGGCGGTCTTCGAGACCATCTTTCATGACGTGGTCGCCCGGGCGAGACGCAAGACGGTCCCGCAAAAGAAAATCACCGACAGTGCGCAAGGCCGCCTTGAAGTGCTCCGTGATCTAAAACTGGTCTCGCTGCGCGAACCCGATCTCAAGGCCTGGCGCATCAAACGCAACCAGCTTGTTGCATCTTCGCCAAGGCTCTACGCCGAAACCGCTGAATGGGCCGAAGCCATACACCATCAGTTCCCGAACGTTGAAGGCCTTGAATGGACATCCAATCAATGTGATCCGGCCACATCTTATCTCTTTTTTGGCGACCGCGTCGGCAGTTCCGATTTCAAGATTGTTTACACTCGCGATGGCGCAACCGATTCCGGTTTTCGCAAAGAGGTCAAGGACATTGGAAAACGCAGCCGCATAAGGATTACGGTCTGATGGCCACGGCGAAACACCGCCGCCAGCGATGAGCTGCCTTGATGGAGACTTGCAAACCTCCATCCCGCCCGCGGTTCAATCTGCTCTCCCGCCATGCCGAGATACAATCATCGCAGGCCCCGAGGGACACCGCGACCTTGCCGATCAAAGCCGGCACAGACGTTGGGGTTGGCCGGCAATGTCGACATCGGCGACATACAGGCCACCGGCATGCTCAGGCGGCTCCGGATCCTCCGCGCGGCGTCTCTTGCGCAGGGAGGTGATATAGAGCCGCCTGGCGCCCTGGCCACCCAGCGCCACGCAGGTCGGCCCCGGGGTCGGCACCCCGATGGTCTGCACAAGGTCTCCATCGGGCGAAATGCAGGCCACACAATGGCCCCAGACCCGGGCACTCCAGTAGTTGCCCTGGCTGTCAACGGTTCCGCCATCGGGCAGTCCGGGTGCGATGTCCTTGCCGGCCAATGGGCTTAATTCGGTCTGTTCCGCGATGCCGCTGGCAATATCATGGCACCAGATGGTGCCGACCGGCGTGTCGGCGAGATACATGCGCGTGCCATCGGTCGAGAATGCTGTCCCGTTGCTGGTGCGGATCCCCGCACGAAGCGGGGTGAGATCGCCCGTCGTCGAGAGATGATAGAAGGCCGCGGTTGGCCCCTTGTGGGCGGGATCAGCACTCTCGTTGTAGCTGCCAAAGACAATCCCGCCGTCGGGACTGACATCGCCGTCATTGCAGCGGTTGTGGGGCCGGTCCTCTTCAAATGAGCACACTGTCGTGAATTCCGTGAGGTCCTGGTTGGCCCGCACCACACGTTTGGGAAAACCGATCATGAACCCCTCATTCTCGCGGGGCAAAAGGAAGCAGGCCCGGTCGGGCAGGGGGTAGGTGGTCAACTCCCTTTCATGGGCCAGGCGGAAGACCTGCTTGCCCTCGATGTCGGTCCACCAGAGACATCCGTCACGCGGATCCTCGAAGCAGCACTCCCCGAGGGCATTCCTGCCATCAACCAGCAGTCGGGCATTCTGTTTCATCGTCAGACTCCTCCATATCGGGTCATGGGCCAGACGTCCGGCACCACTCTCAAGACTCTCCTGTGCCCGGTCGGTAGTGCACACGTCGGATAGCCATCGTTGACGCCGTCCTGTCAAGGTCCTGCCGACAACCCCCCGGGCCGGTCGGGTCAGACATGGGACAGGACCAGGGCCCGCATGCTGTCAGGCAGGCCCCTGCGTGTGAGCTCAATGCTGGGTGCACAGGCAAAATCGACCGTATCGGCTTCGAAGATCTGCAGGAATTCGGTGATGAAGTGCATGTCCCGGGGCTTGTAGCAGAGGGTCCGGAAATGCATTGGAATCACCAGCGGAGGCTGGAGTTCAGCAAGGATACGCTGGAGTTCGGCGATCTCGATGACGGGAAACCCGCCGGCATGACTGAGCAGGATGTCGACACCCCGAAAGAAGTCGATTTGACACGTCGAGAAGGGATTGCCCATATCGCCCATGTGCCCGATGTCGAGGTCATCGACGGTGACTCGATACATTGCATTCTGATCCGGATGCCCACTGGGATGGTCAATGCTTTCCATCGCCTCAATGGCCCGGAATGCAATCCCCCGCACGGTGCTGGCACCACGGCCCCTTGCCAGTTCAAGGGCATCGATGACAGTTGCATCCTTGCGCTTCGGGACCAGGTGGTCGTTATCATGGAAATCATCGGTGCTGCTGGATTTGATGACGATGTCAGCCGGTGCCGTGAACGGCTTGAAACCGGTTTTCTCAGGATCATAGGGGTCGGTGTAGATCCGGACTGCCGCCTGGCTCTCGATGGCGAAGCACGCTTGACCGTACCAGGTGATTTTCATTGTCTGCCCTCCCTGCCGGGACCATCCTGCCCCCGGGCCGTCCGGCCTTGCCCAACGCCACCACGCCCTGTGCCGACCTGCGGTCGATGCATCGTACCCTTTGCAGAATTCCCCCCCATTGCGCAAGGCCACCAACCGGAAGGTAGTTGTAACGACTTGCCATCATCCGGGGCCCGACTTGCCATCATCGGCTGATTTCAGCCCCCATGGATTGCGACTCTCGCGGACAGGGCCACTCTGGCCACCGCTCGGTTTCCTGCCCCGGCCCCAGGCGGCATCCGGGCCTTGAGTTGCGCGCGCCGTGGTGACGTCGTGATCGGGGTGGTCAGGCCGTGACGGCCAGAGCCTCAGGTCGAGCCCTGCCCGCAAGGCTGGCCGCCGCTGCGCCAGCGCCCTGCATGGCCGCTGTCGCATCCGTCCACGCGATGGCGGATGTCGGTGCCACGGCCCTGCCCCGGTTTTTCACATCGCAGCCCGGCAGGCGTCACCCCATCACGACCGGCCCCGGGTCAGGCGGGACGCGTGAGGGTGGTGGCGTTTGGCCTGGACAGGACAATTGTCACTTCCCATGAAGGGGGGCGGCACACTGGCCGCCCCCATGGGTGGATCTGATTGGGTGGGTCCGATCGACCGGCGGTCAGGTCACTGGGTCGTCCCGTCGGTCTGGCCCGCGTGGTTGACCCGCGCGCAGCCCTTGCCGCCCATGAACAGGAGGTAGGTCTCGCCTGTGTGCGCGTAGTTCCGGTTGCCGGTGGCGCGCTGCACCTTGATGACCGGAATCACCATCTCGCCGGTCCGGCTCCAGATGCGGGCGCCGGCCTTGGGGCGGACCTCGATGATGTTCTCACCAAGCACGCCGCCAGAGAAATTCATGTTTCTCGTCCCGTCCGGATCTCTCCATTGGTTCCCGCCGATCGCCGCAGTCCGCCACTCCCAGTCGGAGAACGTGGAGCTGAATTCGTTTTGTGAGGTAATGAAACCCAGGTTAATGTTGAAACTCCCCCGCGTCACATTGGGGTCGGTGGACGAGGGGGTCAGTTTCATGCGACCCGGCGTGGCGTGATCGCCGCAGCCATCGACGACGGGGCTGCCGGCATTGGCAAGCGAGAGGGTGCAGATGCTGCTGGTGCAGGTGGGCGGTGTCTGCGCACTGGCACCCGCGGCAACCATCAGGGCGGTGATGGCGGCCGCGAGGGCGAGGGCCATGGGACTGGCAAGGAAACGTGTCATGAGGATCTCCCCTTTCAAAAGCATGATCGCCCGCGCAGTGCTTGACCCAAGGAAGAGGGGACAACGGGGCTGCACAGGCGAGAGAGTCCCCGCCGCGGGGTGATCTCTAGCAGGGGGGGGGGGTGGTCAATGCAAGGGCGGACGGGGCGTGGGGTCGGCGCGGGTCATGGACGCCCCTCGGCTGGCCCGCATGACCGATCACACAGGCGATCGGTTCTGCGAGGCCCGACACAGCCCTGACTTTCCATGCACTCATGTTCGTCTTGTCCTGGACAGGACACGAGGGGCGGCACACTGGCCGCCCCCATGGGTGGATCTGGGTGGGTGGGTCCGATCGGCCGGCGGTCAGGACGCGACGGTGCCCCGCCGGTCCCTCCCGATCGCGGTCGTTAACTGGGCAGGGCGGGCGTCTGGAAGCAGATCTGGGCCAGCACGGGCTTGGGCTTGTTCCCGCTGATCGGGGCGCCCACGCCGCTCACGAATTGGTTCGTCACAACCCGATTTCCGAGCCCGCCAGAAACATGCCTTAACCGACTGACGATAAGCTGCGCCACATGTTTGGTCGCGCCTTCCAGGTTATGAAATGTCATCGGGGATGTGCTGAGAGCAAGGTCTCGAGTCCCGCCCTGCCATCCGACCGTCCCCACAGACACCCAAAATCCCCCATGGACGGGTCCATTTTCGTCTCTGACCATGAAAGCCATATCAGCATGACTGAAATCGGTCGGCCAGCTGCCGATGACCTCTGTCAAACTCTCTATATCACGTGGGGATATGGCGGACGAACCACCAACAACCGAGGCCTGGGTTTTCCCACCACGCGATGCCTCGCTTGCTTTGACATCAGTAACGCTTAGATACGAGTGGCCTTTCTGCATCACCCCGTCCGGGCAGGCGGTTTGTCCCATCGTCTGGGCGTGCACCTCACCTGCGGGCAGGGCCAGCACAAGGGCCAGCACAGCGGCGGCCAGAAGGGTCAGTGGGGGGGGGGCTGTGGGCGGGCGCTGATGAGGACGGGTGGAGGTCTGGATGGGTCCGGAAGGACCGCGGACGGCTGGCCCCGGACGGGGCCGGTCGGCCCGGCTGGCCGCATGGTGGAACCCCCACCGCATGGCGGACTTGTTGGGACGGGTGGCGGCTCTGTTTTTTTTTCATCGACAGGGCAGACAGGACAGTTGGTTTGAGGGTGGCCGGCGGTGGGGAGGCGGAAGCGTCCGGAGCGTCGGATGCGGTATGGATGGTGTTCGGGGGAGCGACAGGCTTACGAAGTGCTGTGAAGACACTGGTGCAGGCCAACACCGTTGGTCTCCAGAGCCAAGGGGGTCGCCCCACCCCATCAGTCGTTGGCGACCCCCTCCGCCCGCACCTCCAAGAGGTTGCGTGCCTCGCGTCCACAGGCGATGGCAACGAGATGGACGGTCTTGCCATGATGGGCGTCCGCATAGCCGCGGGCCCGCATCTGGGCGTGCGCAGTCGCCAGTGCCGCCTCCGCAGCGTCCGCACTGGCCGCCATCTTGAACTCGAGGATGAAGACCTGCTCCCCGAGATGGACCACCAGGTCGGCCCGGCCATGGCTGGTGGCGGCCTCTGAGTGCACATCGACGCCGATGGACCGGAAGACCATGTGCAACAGGCTGGCATACCAGGCCTCGTAGCGGGCGAGGTCGCCTGTGGTGTGCCACTGGTAGGGAATGCCGGCCAGCCAGGCGCGGAGCGTGGCGGCGAACCCTGTGAAGTCGTGGGTCGCAAGAGAGGTCTGGAGGCTGTGCCCCTGGCCCGCCACGTCCGTGACGGTCTGGCCCAGATACGCAAGCAGGCCCTGATTCAGACTGATGCGGACTTCCTGATTGGGATAGTCGAGCCGGTAGAGGGTGTTGAAGCCCGCCTGCTCCTCATCGGTGATGGTCAGGTACCCCGTCTGGAACAGCAGGGCCTCGGGGCTGATGTCATCGACATCGAACCTGGAGACCAGCGCCTCGTCGGCCAGGCAGCCCTCCAGGTCCAGCGGGCTGACCGACTTGGCCTTGAGGGTCTCGAACAGGAAGGTCGGCGAGCCGGTCTGGAACCAGTAGGGTTTGAACTTGCGCTTCCGCAACAGCAACAGCACATCGAAGGGGTTGTAGAGGCGCGCGGTGCCCAGCCAGTGGTAGCCGTTGTACCAGCTGCGGATGGCGTCGCGGTCGAGACCGTCCATCTCGGGAGCAAAGACGGTATCGAGATCGGCCTCGGTGTAGCCACAGAGGGTGGCAAAGCGGGGATCGAGGCTGATGTCCTCGAGGTTGTTCAGCCCCGAGAACAGGCTGACCTTCGAGAACATGCTGATGCCGGTGACGAACACGAAGCGGACATGGGCGGCACTGTCCTTGATGATGCCGTAGAAACCGCGCAGATAGTCGCGGTTGGCCCGGGCCCGGGCGGAGTCGTGCAGTGAGTCGAGGATCGGTTTGTCGTATTCGTCGACGAGGACCACGACCCGCTGGCCGGTCTGGCGATGGAGGCGGTCCAGAAGATTGCGCAGGCGGCGCGGGCCGGTATCCGAGGTGGCGGCTGGCGGGAGGCCAGCATGCCGCTCGAGGCCTTCCAGCTGTTCGATGATGTCGCCCTCGATCTCCTCCGGGGCGCTGTACGTCCCACCAAAGCTCAACCGCAGCACGGGGTGAGTGACCGACCAGTCCCAGTGCGGATGGATGGCGAGGCCCCGGAAGAGGGCCTCTTGGCCCTCGAAGAGGGCCTTGATGGTGTCAATGAGCAGACTCTTGCCGAAGCGGCGGGGGCGGGCGAGGAAGTAATGATCGCCCCGCTCGATCAGATCCCGGATCAGCGGCGTCTTGTCGACATAGTAGCTGTCGGTTTCCCGCAGGCGGGCAAAGTCCTGGATGCCGATGGGCAGGCGGTGGCGGGTCATGGGTCCTGTCTTTCGTTGCGGGTGATGGGTGCCCCGTTATGAGGGCCTCTCCACGGCATCCCGGCGATGGCGGTGCGATGGTGGCGCAGGAGCGCGGGCATGGCATCTCTCCCCGGTTGTCTCCCTGGGCGGTACCCCAAGAGACATAGGGACCCCGTCCGGGATTGGCAAGGGGATGGGGACGGACGGAGTCCGGACCCGGTCACCGGGACACGGGGTGGCAGTCCCGATCTGGCGACGTTGGACTCCCGATCAGACGATTTGTTTGTCCCGACGGGACGACTGGCCGGTCGCGATGGGTCGCACAGTCAGTCCCGATCCGGGGGCCATGCCATCCGGACGGGACATCGGGACGCCCCGACGAGGGGCAGGTCAGGGATTCGTGTCTTCCCGGGCGGGGCACCGGACATCCAGCCCGTCCATGACCCCCTCACCCGCAGCGACCGCCACCGGGTGCCGTCGCCGCGGCAGCGGGGCCTGGTGGGTGCCATGCGGGATGGCAGGCAGCGTGTCCGACCCGTCACGCCCGCCCAGGTGGGTCCGGCCCCCCACGGCCAGACCCCCTGTCGGCCCGCATGGCCACCGCGTCTGCACCCCTTCCGGCGCCCGGTCGCACACCAGCCGACCCACCGGATGACCCATCACGGGCGCACAATGGCGTCCCGAACTGCCCGGGGAGAGCGCAGCCCACGCCCGCACAACCCGTGAAACCATGGAGCCAGGATTGGCGGAACCCCCCTTTCCGCCACCCAACCCCACAGGTCCGCCAATCTGGGGGGTGTCCGCCAATCGTTTCTGTCCCTACACATCACAACAGGTCCCTACATGTAATGGCTTGCCATCATCCAGGGCCCGGCCTGCCATCATCGGCTGATTTCAGCCCCCATGGCTTGCGACTCTCCGGACCTCTTGACCCCCATGGATTGCGACGACAAGGACAGCCCGCCCCGCCGCACGATGTCACGGATCCCGGCGGTGCACTCGCCATCAAGACGCCCCTCGAGGCAACGGCGCATTGCGGCGCGGGGCCGGTCGAACTGGCGGGCAAGGGATCGGGGACCGTATCCGTTCCGTGCCATGCGGGCATCAGGATCCTCGAACCCAGCCGCAATCGGGCTCTCGACAATGGTCCGGGTCACCTTCTCCGCCCCGGTGCGATCCGCGTCGGGAGGGCCCGGTCCGGATGTTCGGCGACCTGCAGCGGGGCAGACAGGGTCCCGGCCGGGAATCCCCGGGCCGCGGGTTCGAGGCGCGCATCAGCCGGGGTCCCGCACCCAGGGCATCAAGCGACCAGCCACCCGATGCACGTCTCCGTGGCGGCGGTGCCCATGCTTTCGAGAGTCGGACGTCTCGTCCATGGACGGGTTCGGCCAGGCGTTGTGCCGGCGGGGAGGCCCCACGAGACGGATCGACAGGATGCCGGGTCTGTCGGTGGGTTCCGCCGCACGCTCGAGGTCGACGAGCATTGCCGGGCCGCGATCGTGGGCATCATCATCGCCCGGGGCGCCGGGCGTTCCCGCACCGTCGATGGCCGCCGGCAGCTGGCGGACCCGACGTGCACCCCGGGCCATCACACGCGGGGGTGCTCCACGGCCCCGGATCGTGCGAACAGCACGCTCCCGGCATGGTCGGGAGGGTCCTGCCGGGCCTTGATCCGGGTGCTCCTGCCGATGCCAGCAGGGCCGGTCACGGTGATCCGATGCCCGGCCTTGACCATCAGGAGGATGGCGGCACCGAGCTCCCTGGTGTGCTTCGTATCGAAGTGCCCGGCGCGCCGCCACGCTTTCTCGATCCGGACATGGCGCAGGGTTCGGGCAGTCAGCATGGTTCTCTCTTCCTGTGCAACCGTTCGGTGACGGCCGCCTCGACAGCCCCCTTGTCGAGCGGTCGACCCGACAGGTCGCTGATGAACTCCCGATCCGCCGCGGCGAGTTCGCCCGCCGGGCCCGGGTCGACTTGCGGGGCTTGCGGCAGCGATGGAGCGAGGTCGGTCCACTCCAGGGACGATACGGGCCGAACTTCCGGTTCGGCCATTCCACGAACAGTTCCTGATCGAAGAGGCCCCACCACAGTGTCAAGGTCGCACCGGCAAGATCGGAAGCCACTTCGTGATGGGCTCCGCTCACCTGAATCCGTGCGTCGGATCCGCCCTTGCGGGTTTCGGGATCACGGGCAAGGGCGCAGTGGCGGTCCCATGAACACAGGGTCCGGCGACCGGCGTCCGGCACATGGGCATGCCAATCCTCGGCACGGCTGTGCGACTCCCGGCGATGCGGCTTGGCGTTGTAGCTCTTCAGGTAATGACGCAGCCAGACATTCGCCTCCTCCTCCGTCGCGGGCCGGTGAAAGTGATACAGCGTCTCATGAGCTTCCTTGACGGTCCGGAACGGGTGCTCGACCTTCCCCTCTGCCCGAGCGGTCACCCGGCGGCCATCCGAGCTGGCTGGCTGGCGCGTGTGGACAGCGATGGCCAGATGCTCCATCACCTTGTGAAAGACCAGGGAGCGGGTCGCCGGACCGTTGTCGGCATGGATCATGTCTGGAATCCCCTGCAGGGGATTGTCCTCTTTCTCGGTCATGGCATTGAACAGAAAGCGCAGGGCGTTTTCCGCATCCCCACCGTAGACGCAGCGATAGGCCTGGTAGGCGAGGCCGGACCGGTCATCGACGACGCTGAACAGGATCAGGGTCGGCTGGCCGCGCTTGGGATCAATCCATTCCGGTTGCTCGATGTGCTTGAGATCCGATGGGCTCATGTCGAAATGCCAGCACTCGTTGCTGTGGCGGGCCTCGAAGCGCACGACCACCGGCGACCGTGTCAGACGCTTGTGGTCAAATCCCCATGTGCGCAGCCAGCGGTTCGCCGTAGAACGCGCCAGGACTCCGGGCGGGGCCTGAACATGACCATCCGGGGTTTGGTAGTGTCCCACTTTGCAATCGTCGCAATGACGAAACGGGGCGGCCCGAAGGCCGCCCCGTGTGGATGGTGTCTGCTGCCGGTCAGTTCGTGGTGCAGCCCAGCGTGATCCGGTAGCCGGGGCTGCTGATGTATTCGTAGCCGGCCTCGCTATCCGTCCGCGCCCAATCGTCGGAACTGTTCCGCGCCCCGCACAGGCAGGCATTGACCTTTTTCCGGTAGTTGGGGCCCTTGAGGTCCGCAAAGGCATAGCAGCCGCTCGCCCAGTCGCCGTGGTTGATGTCGCCGTACTGGCCTAAGGGCCGCGACAGGTCCGCCGGCGTCTCCCCCGTCCTGAAGCAGGTGGTTAGGAGGACGTTATTGATATCCCCTGCCACCAGATCCGCGGCATGGCGCGTATTCGATCTCAGGCCGTTGAATGTCCGGTTGAAGGTGGCCAGACTACTTCCCTGCAAGACGGTCGCAATCGGGACAACCACTTCTTGGCTGGCCTCGTACACACGGATACGGACATTAACGCTCGTGCTGGTCATCAGAGCTGGAAAACCAGCTATGATTTGAGAAAAAGGTACCGGAGAAGTTACCCCGACCTGGGCTCGATCTGCTTTCACGGTTCCAGGGTTTATGCGGAATAAATCGGCTCTGTGAGTCTTGCCCGGTGGACAGTGCACCTGCCCTGCCTCGCCGTCAAAGACAGTGGCCCAGTCCACCTGCGCCGTTGCGGGCGCGGCCAGCAGGGCCAGTACGGCGATCAGCGATGCGGCGGCGCGCCGTGCTCGAATGCCATTGGGGGGGGGTGTGACGTAACATGGGGAATGCCTCCAATTGTGTGATGGCTCCCACTCTACCGCCTTTGCCTCGGTAAAGGCAAGCGAAAATTTCAAAGTGAAACGCTGTGGCCCGGACCGGGTTCCAACAGGGGCATCGGGACCAGGGAAGCCTGCACCTCTTGCCCTCGCATTGGCTCTCCCGATGCTGGCGGGGCCGGTGCTTGTGTGCTCAGGCCGGTCGGGGTATGTTCGGACGGGGATGTCACGGCATTGTCCGACGGTTCGGTCCAGCAGGTGAGCTCGCCTGACAGTGCGGGTCTCCTCTCGTCGTGAACCCATGATTGGTTGGAGATCAGGACGTGATGACAGCGCATGCCGACACGGTCGATCTGCAGGACGATATCGCCTACCAGAATGCCATTCTTGAGGATGTCTCGCGCACATTCGCCCTGACGATCCCCCAGCTGCCCGGGATGCTGTGCGTGGCCGTCGGCAATGCCTATCTGCTGTGCCGGATCGCGGACACAATCGAAGACGAGCCGACCATGTCGGCCGAGGCCAAGACGGCGTTCGGTGATCGATTTGTCGAGGTCATCGCTGGTACCGAGAATGTCGAGGACTTTGCCCGAGAACTCGGGGACTGCCTGTCCTCATCGGCCTTGCCCGCCGAGCACGATCTTGTCCGGCAGTCAGCCCGGGTCATCCGCATCACGCACAGCCTGTCGGAGGTCAAGCGCCAGGCTCTCAAGCGCTGCGTGCGGATCATGACCAGGCAAATGATGGAATTCCAGCAGACGGCCGGGCTCGCCGGGCTCGCGGACATGCCAGCCATGGACCGATACTGCTATGCCGTGGCCGGGGTTGTCGGTGAAATGCTGACGGATCTCTTTTGTGATCACTCGCCGAGGATCGAGGCCCGGCGGGACCTGTTGATGCCGCTTGCCGTCTCGTTTGGCCAGGGGTTGCAGATGACCAATATCCTCAAGGATATCTGGGAAGACCGGAGTCGGGGGGCCTGCTGGCTGCCGCGGGATGTCTTTGCGGCCCATGGTGTGGACCTTGATGCCGTCGCTGCCGGGACCGACAGTGCCCGCATGATGCCAGGGATTCGTGAACTCGTGACAACTGCCCGGCACCACCTTGATGGGGCCCTGCAGTACATCCTGCTGATTCCCTCCGATGAGACCGGCATCCGTCGTCACTGCCTCTGGGCCCTTGGCATGGCTGTCCTGACCCTGCGGCGGATCCACAGTGCCCCGTCCTATGCCCGGGGTGAGGATGTCAAGATTTCCCGCCGCTCCGTCAAGGCGGTGATCCTGGCAACCAACCTGACAGCCCGGTCCGACATCGCCCTGCGTCTCCTCTTTGCCGGCCTCAAGCGCGGCCTGCCGTAGCAGGAACCATCAGAGCCTCATCAGCCAGGGGGCCTCTTCTGGCCCGGCAAGACGAGGGCCCCATCCCCCACCCCTCCCATCGATCGGGATCGTCCACGTCGTGCCGACCGATGGATGAATGCCATCGAGGGGATTGTCTCGACACGGGCCCGGCGGCAGCGCCAGGCTGCCATCGTCAACACGCACGGCGTGCAGCGTGGCGGTGGATGCCGCCATTGCGCATCACAAGGCCCACACGCCCCGGCCGCGTGGCGTCATGGCCATGCGGGCACGGGTGGTTGGCGGCGATGGGACGATCTGTATCGAAACGACAACTAGCGGACCTTGGGGATCTGGGGCTCGTCGGGCAGGCGGAGTTGGCGGGGCAGGCGGAAGAAGACATTTTCCTCGACGACATCGAGGTCCTCGACTGTGGTGTCGAAGATGGTCTTGAGGCGGGCGACGAGACCTTCGACGAGAATTTCCGGCGC
The DNA here is from genome assembly GCA_965215545.1 of Paracoccaceae bacterium. Taxonomy (GTDB): domain Bacteria; phylum Pseudomonadota; class Alphaproteobacteria; order Rhodobacterales; family Rhodobacteraceae; genus MPNP01. The sequence goes on along the minus strand of OZ244066.1, from coordinate 361,480 downwards.
GGATGCGCCAGCGGTGATCCCGACTGTCTCGACGCCATCGAACCACGCAAGCTTGATGGCGCTTGCATCGGGAATCAGATGGCTCCTGACCCCGCCGGATTCACAGATCTCCCGCAGCCGGTTCGAGTTGGAACTGTTCTGGGCCCCAATGACCAGCACCAACTCGCAGATATCCATCAGTTTCTTGACGGCATGCTGGCGATTCTGGGTCGCATAGCAGATATCCTCGGCACTGGGACCGATGATCTTGGGGAAGCGCTTCTTGAGGGCTGCAACGATTTCCCGCGTGTCATCGACACTGAGGGTTGTCTGGGTCACATAGGCAATCTTGCTGGAGTCGGTGGCCTGGAAGGACTGGGCCTCCTCCACGGTCGAGATCAGCGTGATGTTGCCCTCGACCTGCCCCAGCGTCCCCTCGACCTCCGGATGACCTTCATGGCCAATCAGGACGATCTCACATCCCATCTTGGCATAGCGCCGGGCCTCATTGTGCACCTTGATGACCAGGGGACAGGTGGCATCAATAGTGTAGAGGTTCCGCAGTTTGGCATCTTCCTGGACACGCCGGGAAATCCCGTGGGCACTGAAGACGGTCACGGCCCCGACCGGAATCTCCTCGACTTCCTCGACGAAGATGGCCCCCATCTGGCGCAGCCTCTCGACGACGTGCCGGTTGTGGACGATTTCATGCCGGACATAGACCGGTGAGCCGTAGAGTTTCAGGGCCCGCTCGACGATATCGACGGCGCGGACAACGCCGGCACAGAACCCCCGGGGGTGGGGCAGGATGATCCGGATCGGTCGCTTCCGGTGGTCCGGGTCAAGCGTTGCGGTGTCAAGCGTTGCGGTGTCCATAGGTCTTCATCCCGTTCAGTCCTGAGCGCCTCGAACCCGGGCTGGATCGCTGCGCACGATCATCCCGGTTGCGTTCATAGTTCAATCACCGTTGCCTGGCAATGCCATCCCGCCCTGGCCGGGATTTGGGGTGGCCCATGCCGGGATCCCTGCATTACGCAACCATGCGTTCGGGTTCGGAGGTGGCCGGTGCGGGCGCAGTCAGGGTGCTGCGATTGTACCGACGCTGTTCGTAGAGGCCGAGGGCATGGACGGGAAAATACCGGCGGTAGAGTTTGTAGTCGAGGAGGGCGGTGCGGAAAAAGACTCCGGCCATATCCTGTTCAGGCCAGGCGCCGTCGGCATCCTGCGCATCGACGAGGAACGCAGCCCCCCGGGCGATGGCGGTCCAGTCCGGACTGCCGGCCTCGAGGAGCGCAATCAATGCCCAGGCCGTCTGGATGAACTGGCCCTCGGGGTGGGGGACATAGGTGCCGGTGTGACAGCCGCTGAGATGTTCGCCCCAGCCACCATCCTGGCGCTGCTGGGCCAGAAGCCAGCGGCAGGCGGCGATGATGGCCGGATCGCCCCGGTTGGCACCGGCTGCCATCAGGCCGCGGATGCCAAACAGGGTCCCGTAGATATACTGAACGCCCCAGACCCCCCGCCAGGACCCATCCTCCTCCTGGACCTTTCGCAACCAGGCGCTGCCCCGGGCCATCGCGTCGGTCATGGCGCCTGCATCGCTGCCATCGGGCAACCGGTTCCGGAGGACATCAAGGGCAGCAAGACAGGATGCAGTGCATTCAACGAAGGAGTTCTCGGTCATGGATTCGCCAAACATCTCGGCCGGGTTCATCCATTCCAGCCCCATGACGGTCCGTTTGGCCTCGTAACTGCCAAAGCCCCCATCCCGGTTCTGGCTCTGGAGCAGGAAGCCCGCTGCGTCGGCAAGGACACCCGGGTCCGTATCGGTGCCGCGGGCGGCCACCAGCCCCAGGATGGCTTCAGCGGTGCAGTCGCTGACCGGCCAGCCATGCCAGCCGCCGGCAAAGCACCAGCCCCCCTTGGGGTCGGCCCGGAAGGCTTCGCGGTGGCCGGGAAAACTCTCGCGGATCTGTTCCCGCAGCAGGAATGCCGCCCCCTCCCCGGAGGCCTGCCGGATCCGGTCCGTGGCCGGTGCCGTGGCGAGGGCCTGCAGGGCGAACCCGGTGTCCCAGGAGCCGCTGCGGGCCCCGGTGACCCTGAGACCCTCCTCCTCATCCTCCCAGAGCCACCCTTCGAGTTTGCCGAGGGCCATGTGGCAATCCTCATCATCGGGATCATGCAACCACAATGACAGGATGTTCAACAGGCCGCTGACAGGTGAGATGCTCGTGTGGTTGGTGGTGCGCAGTTCCCAGCGGATCCGCTCGCGCATGTCCTGCACGCAGCGGTTGCGCAGGGCCTTGCCATGCACCCGATCGTACAGACGGGCCAGGCGATAGCCGATCCGCAGGCCCAGCGTCGGTCGGGCAAAGAGATCGCCATCGCGGAGTCGCCCGCGGGCGCGGGCAAACGCCGCCCTGTCATAGCCTTCGGGGAACAACTCGTCCCGCAGGGCCAGGATGTCGGCGGTCAGGGGCAGCTGGAATCGCCTGGCATAGATCGAGGACATGGCCATGTAGATCAGGCGCGTGTGACAGTACCAGTTCGAGGGATGCAGGACGAGGGATTGCGGCAGGAACCAGAGTTCCGGCAGGATGGCATTGACCCCTTTCCAGTCGTAGAGATTGAGGACAGCCAGCCAGAATTTCCCCCAGCTTGGGATGGCAAGGACCCCCTCGTTCTGGATGAACGTGCGGGCGGGCACCAGCATGGGATCCTCCCGGTCCACGCCAAGCAACCGGGCCGCAGTGTAGACAAGGGTTGTCATGAAGAGTTGGGGTCGGGCATGGATGTGCATGCCCCAGAGGCCAGAGGGCAGCCGGGTCTGTTCAAAGGAACGCAGGATCCGCCGCCGTCGGTCCGCATCAGGCGGCCGACCGAGGATGATGTGCACCAGGGCGTATTGGGCCGTGAGCATGGGGCACCAGACCATCTCGCCTTCCCAGCTGCCATCCTCATTCTGCAGGTCAAGCAACTCGTCGATGGCCGATGACAGGGCCGGCCCGGCATCCGGTTCAACCGGATCCTTGAGCGATGCTGCCCCGGCGGCCCGTTCGGAGGGAATGGAATGCAGGAGGGCCCGGGCCAGCTCCGTGCGGGTTTCCGGTGCCTCCTCGCGATTTTCCCTGATGGCCTGGCGCAACTGCCGGACCGCGCGCTGGAACCACCAGAGGCGGATGGTCAGGGATCGAAAGAGTGTCCGGGGCTTCCCGATGGCCAGGCCACGGAGCGATTGTGGAACCTGCTGCATGGCAGCCCGGGCCACAGTGCCGCTGAAGGTCAGGACCAGTCCGGTTGCGGAGCGGTCCGCGCAGGCCAGGATGCGCATGGTCTTTTCGCGGTAGGAGGATCGGACCCGCCAGCCTGTATAAACGGCATCCCGCAGGGCCACTGCCTCCGGCCGGGAATCCGCAAAGACCTCGTAGAGTCCCATGGCCAGGAATTCGGGGATGCGGACAGCCGTGAATCGTTCAGCCTTGAACGCATCAAAGTCCGTATTCTCCGCCAGGTCCAGGGCATCACCAAAACCCAGCGTCATGCCCACGGCTGTCATGGGGTGATAATGTCCGGCCGCATCCCCGATCAGGACCATGTCCGGAGTCCCGTACGTCACCCGGGGGCGCAACTGGTTGATGCCGGAATGGATCCGTCCCGCCTGCACCGCCTTGATGAAGGCCGGCCCCAGAGGATCCGGCAGCAGGGCCGAACAGGTCTCGGCCAGGTTGACCAGACGGTCCTTGGCCTTCCAGCGTTCAAGGGGGATATCCACGGTGATCCGGATGCGACCACCACCAAGATCATAGATGAGCATGGGTCCCGGCCCGCCGAGGACCACATGACCATAACCCTCGAAAGGAACGTCCACATCATGCAACATCACACCGAGCATGCGCGAGCACAGCATCGGGTTCAGGGTCAGGCCCAGTGACTTGCGCACCACGGAGCTGCGCCCGTCGGCACCGACGATGCGGCCGGCCGTAATGGTCTGCTCGGTCCCGCCTTCAGCAAAGACCACGCGGTTGTCATCGATGGCCATCACCCGCGCCCGGGTGTGAAAATCGATAGCGTCGACCTGGCTGATGGCGGCCCTGAGACTTTCGACAAGCAACTCATGGTCGCAGGCCAGGCCGCGCAATCCGTCCGGGTAAGGGAGTTCGATAGGTGCCGAGCCGTTCTCGGGGAAGACGACGAATCCCAGCCCCGGGGTGCTGCGGGGCAGGGTGGCGCGGGTGATGCCGAGATCCTCAAGAATGCTGACGGCCGGTGGGTGCAGCCATTCCCCGGCCAGACGGGTTGCCGATTGCGGATTGGCCTCGAGAAGGATGGTCCTGGCCCCCTTGCGGGCGTGCGCCAGCGCGCAGACGCTGCCGACCGGCCCGGCGCCGACGATGGCAACATCATAGTGCTTGTCGGCGGTTGGGCTCATTGGAAAAGGTGGGGCGTCTGCCGGCGACGGTACTTGATGCGGCATGGCAACACCGGCCCGGTGACCCAGCTGCCGTAATTGGGGGCCGGGAACGCGGTCGGGGGCGCAAAGTCAAAGCGATCAAGGAGCACGGTCCAGATGGTCTTGAGCTGCATGATGGCGAAGTTCTTGCCCATGCAGGCATGCTTGCCGCCCCCGAAGCCAATCAGCGCGTAATGATGTTGCTTCAATTCGGAGTTGGGCGGGGCAAAGCGGTCAGGGTTGAAGCGATCCGGGTCGACGAAGATCTCGGGCATGCGATGGGACACGGCGGGCGAGATCATCGCGAGCGTGCCCTTGGGCACAGTCCTGCCCTTGTAATTGAGGTCTTCAAGCGCCTTGCGCACGAGGAGAATCAGGGGCGGATGCAGCCGTTCCCCTTCCCGGACAGTGTGCTCCATCAGGGTCTGGTTCTGCAGCCCCTCGAAATTCACGGTTTCGCCATCGGCATAGCTCTCGCGGGTCTCCGCGCGCAACCGGGTGATGATGCCCGGCTCCCGGGCGAGTTCGAGGCCCATCCAGGTGGCCAGGACGGCACTGGTGTGCTGGCCGGCAAAGAGGACCGTCAGCAGGATCCCCGTGACCTCATCATCAGTGAGGGCCCGGCCATCCTTGTAGTGCGCCTCCATCAACTTCGACATGAAGTCATCATGCCCGCCACCGTCCCGTCGCCGCTGCGCCATGATGTCCTCGAGGATTCCGACGATCTGGCGCCGGGCCCGGTCCCGGCGGATATGGGCCGGTATCGGCAGATTGGGCAGAAAGAATCCCAGGGTGTTGATCCCGTTCTGGAGTTCGTGATAGGCCTCGGCGAAGCCGGTGCTCACCCGGTCGCGCACCTCCTCGCAAATCAGGCAGCGACTGGCAATCTTCACGGTCAGCTCATTCATCTCGTGGGGAAGGTCGAGTTCACCCTCATCATCCAGGGCGTCGACGAATTTCGCGGTCTCATCATACATGATGCGGGCAAACCGTTGCATGTGCTTTTTGGTCAGGGCCGGGAAGAGGAACATCAACTGCTCGGCAAAGATGTCCGGCGGCGTGTCGTAGGCCACTCCCTTGCCGAAGATCGGGATGGTGAAGTGATACACCTCGCGGGCATCAAGTTCCGATTCCGGCCGGCGGAAATAGTAGTCATGGGCCTCAAGACCGGTAAAGAGAACCATGTTCAGGCCAAGCAGCTTGAAGTGGTACAGATCGCCGTTCTCCCGCCGCCCCTTCTCGAGAAAGGCCACCGGGTCCCGCACAAACGGAATAGCGTGGCCAAGCAGGGGTACGCTGCCCGTGAGTTTCGGGAGCGGGATGTCCGGTTGCCCCAGGACGGGTTCGTTCAAGATCTTGTCCATCGCGACCTCAGTGTACAAACGGTATCATGGCAAAGCGGGCTTTCCGGGTGTAGCGATCCCACAACGCCCCGTACTTGGCGCGGCAGCGCCGCTCATCGCGCACCGAACGGTGCAACAGAAGACAGGTCAGCCACAACGGCAGCAGGAAGGGCACCCACGAGACAAACCCCGTGGTCAGGGCGAAGGCGAAATACACACAGATCTCACCGGTGTAGTTCAGATGGCGACCAATTCCCCACACTCCCGAGACCAGGAGGCGGCCCTCAAGGGTCTGGGCCTGCCGGCCCCAGATCCGGACGTTCGGGTTGCACTTGAAATCGTGCTTTTGCTGATTGGCGGTCCGGAACAGCCAGAAGCCAAACAGGAACAGGGCCGAAATGCCCACGGCACCGAGTGCTGGCAGGGGGTCGGTGGCATGCACCAGATACCAGGCGGGCAGGCAGTAAAAGAACGGCACCAGCACGTAATCACCCCAGATCAGCATCCAGCCGAAGCGCTCGCTGACGAGATCCCATGTGTGGAGCATACCCGATTCGAACTGGAAGTAATTCGTCACATAGAGCAGGGTGAAGGCCTGGTAGAGTCCCATGGCCAGCGTGATCGACCCGTAGGTTTCGTATTGCACGACGGCAAAGGATGCATTGAGCAGGGCCAGGCCGATCAGGGACGGGCGATAGCTGAAGAACTTGAGATCAAGGCCAAACCAGGTCGCGGAAGCCTCGACCCCATAGAAATACCCTGCGAGAAATCCTGGCGAATCATGTCCCTTGCGGACCCCGGACCAGTACTGCCACCCCGACCAGACAAAGGCCAGGATGTTCGCGACCACGAAGAGTGCCAGGAAATGCTCGTACAGAAACGCCAATGAGAACCAATTCAGCCAATAGACCAATCCTGTCACAATCACCGTTGTCGACAAGAGGGTCAGGCCATTGACGACATAGATGCGTTCCTTGCCCTCGGTATCGTGCCCGACAATCCGCCGTCCGGGCAGGATCAACGAGCCGACAAACAGCAAGCCGATGAACAGGCCCACCGCCACGGCTGCCTCCAGCAGTGATGTCAGGGCAAGATCACCCATTGGCCAGACCCGCCCCGAGCGGACTCTCGAGGTGCTCCCGCCACTTGCGCACGGTCAACTCCTGGAAGGCCCGGACCACCGGATTGGTCTCCACCGGATGCGCATCCCAGTGCTTCTCGTAACCTTCCTGTTCGGCCTCCAGCGCAAACTGGTCTTCCTGCAGCAGCGGTCCGATCAGCATCCGGTTGGCAATGCGCATCACGAGCGTCATGGCACTGCGGGGGATGTGAATGGGCACGATCGGAATCTTCAGCGATTTGAAATAGAACAGGAAGAACACCCGGCTCCTGCGCTCGTTGATCGGCAGCACAAAGAGGTAGTGCTTGATCGCATCGTCGGTGTTCGACCACTGGTAGGGATACTCGTAGCAGAGTTTCATGGAGTTGGTGTTGAGCTTCTTGTGGTCGACGAACTTGCCGGAAATCGCGCCCCGTCCGACCCGGGTGTCATAGGCCAGGTGCACATTGTCCCCCACCGTCTCGAAGTTCTTGAGGGTGGCATCCTCGAACGGCCTGTATTTGCGATGCAGGTGGGCATGGGTGAAGTCACTGACATTGTCGATCACCATCGAGTGGTGGGCATCCCATTCGAAGCGCAGCGGCACACAGCTCCACCGGCCCGGTCCCTCCAGTTCCGGAATCTCGGGAATCTGTCGCGTTTCTGCCAGTTCGGGATCGCCCGGAAAGATCCAGATCAGACCATAGCGGACCTTGACCGGGTAGGTCCGCAAGGCCAGCCGGGGGAAACTCCGGTCTCCGTCATAGGGCACCCCGGCGGGCCGATCCTTGCCGCCATACTCCCAGCCATGGTATTCGCAGATCAGCCGACAGCCCTCGACATGACCAAGCGAGAGTTTCAACTGGCGGTGGGCGCATCGGTTCTCCATGGCCTCGAGCTCACCATCCTCGTTGCGGAACAGCGCAATCGAGTGTTTCCAGAAAATCACCTCATGAACGGTCTTGGGTTTGACCCGATGCAACTCCTCGACGGCATACCAGTAGTTGGGATTGAGGCCGGCAGCCCGGGCTTGCTGGCGCAGGGTGCGAGCTTCCTCGAAGGAGGGTGGGGGTGTGGTCAGATCCTGTTTCATGGCGTGTGCCCTTCGGTTGAATTGGAGGTCTCCGGCGCCGCAGGCGGTCGGGCCCCCGGATTGGTGATGTAGCCCCGTTCATGATGGAATGCATAGGCGGCCTGGATCGCCGCGCGAACGCTGGTGGGCTGATAGCCCAACTCCTCCCTGGCCTTGGCCAGGTTGGCATGGCGACGCTTTTTCAACAGGCGGATGGCACCGGGCGTGAAGCGTTGGGGAAAGTCCGGGTGGAACCGGCTCAGATAGGCACTGGCCACTTCCGAGAAGGCCAGCATGACCGCCGCCGAGATCTGCCGCCGGGGACGAGGCACGCCCGAGACCTCCTCGAACAGATCGACAATCTCCGAGATCAGCTTGTACTCGGTGCTGAAGATGTACTTCTCGCCGGTGCGGCCCCGCTCCATGGCCAGCAGATGCCCCTCGACGAGATCATCGGCCGCCACGAACTCGAAACCACCCTCGATGTAGGCTCGCAATTTGCCGTTGGCATAGTCATGGAGTGTCCGGCCGAGTCGGGACGGGAAAAAGTCCGCCGGTCCCAACACGGCACAGCTCGTGGCCACCATGACATCCTGACCGCGGGCAGCCGCATGCCAGCATTCCATTTCGCACTGCGACTTGCTGATTTCATAGGGCATCGCCTGGCGCATCGGATAGAACGGCATGGTTTCGTCACTCGGCAGGGAGGGATCGGTGAGATTGTAGCCCACGGCACTGAAGGAGCCGGTGACAACCACCCGCCCCGCCTCGGCCTCGCGGGCTGCCTGCAGAAGGTTGCGGGTCCCGATGACATTGGTGTCGAAGATCTCGCGGCGATGCGCCTGGTTGCCGTAGATGGTCGAGACCTTGGCCGCGACATGATAGACCTTCTGGCACCCTTCAATGGCCTTGCGCACCGAAGCGAGATCGCGGAGATCCCCGTAGGTGGTCTCGACGGGCAGGCCGGCAAGACCCTCATTGTTGTCCTCGTGTCGCAGGAACACCCGGCATGCCACACCGTCCTTGCAGAGCCGACGGACCAGATTGGCGCCCACATGGCCAGCCGCCCCTGTCACAAAGACAGGTGGGGCCCCGCCTGCCGGCACGGTCTGCTCGGTTGCTGCTGTTCCCTGAGTGTTCACGGCCCTTCCCATCTCATGACTGCCCTGCATTCCGCTCCTCTATCGGGGTCAAACCCGCAGCCCGCTCTGTGGCGGATTGATTCCGCTCCGGGACCACCGCCGCACCCGACTGCCTGCCATTGTCGTGGAGAACTGCCGGAATGTCAAGATTTCTTGATAATACAATCCACGGGACATCGGAATTTCTATCAGACTCATTGGCAACCAATAAGATAAACTGGCATGACAGCCAGCCGCAAATGACGACGGGACCAGAAAGCCCCCGTTCGTTCCATCCATTACCGCAATCTCCCCACCATGGGGAGCCTTTCCATCCCCCGTGACACCTGCACACCCCCTGCCCCGTGACCCATCAATACAACAGGCGTGACTCCGCATCACGCACCGGCATCCTGATCCTCGCCCATGTCCTGATGGCCAACCCACGACCTGCGTGCGGCCGAACCCCTGCCAGAGCGTCTCGGTCCCGAGCAGCGTCTGGCGCTTTGCGGGATGGACCCCGGCATCAGGAGCCAGGCCGGCGGCCCCATGATCAGGACAGTCACCGACGTCCTCGGAGCGGTAGCGGTCCGTCATTGTTCCCACCCCCCGTGCTGGTGGCAGGGGCGTCGGGGTCCGTCCCGGGGCCCCGACCGTGGCCGCCGGGATGGTTGTCTGGCCCGGCGACCGGGTGGCCTCATGCAGGAGCTCATCCACACCCCCGGCAAGGAAGCGGTCCCACCAGAGCCAGACAGTGGGTTCTGACCGACCGGTCCGGCCATGGTCACGACGCGACCACAGTCGGCCCCGAGGCGAGGATGATGCGGGCCCGCCCGACAGGCTTCCGGGGGCTTGTGGGCACCATGGTGATGGCAGTCGGGCGGGTGCGGTCGGTGTCCGTCAGCTGGATCGCCGGTCGGGTTGATGTCCCGCCCATGGGTCGGTCGCCTGCCTTGTGGTGTTGGCCGCGCGGGCGGCGGACTGGATGAAAGCCTGGACCGGGCAAGAATGGAAGCCTTTGGGTCAATCTGAAATCGATACTTGAACACTGGCCATTTGCTGAAGAGCTTGAAGCGTATCGCAAGCGTTTAGCCAATGCAGCGCATCAAGGCCTCGGCAAACGGGGCGCGGAAGATTCTGCGCGAGGCGAGAATGGCGAATAAGGATCGGGCACTGGTCGTCGAATTCGCGTTGAAGTCCGTGCTTGTTCCAGAGTCTCACTTCTCGTGTAACAGCGTCCGCGCTTTTCGCCGTGTGGGATCAAGAGTCCTGCCTCCACAAGCATTCGAAGGTCGCGCGTAGCAATGTGTACTGAGGCTTCTGTATCCCGTTGATATCGTGAATTTGTCATTCGCATCCCCAGCGCTGCATCAAAAAGTGGTATCGCCGTCCGCTCATGAAGGCCGTTCCTTTTGATCAGGCCGTCAATTTTTTCATAAAGGGCTTCATGCTCTTCGTGTCGGCGTATCAGTGTGAGCGCTTGTTGATAATGGGCAGTCAGGCAAAACCTGACCCATGGCAACGCATCATATTCAGGGGACCACGTCCCGTCGCTCATTGCCCCCAGTGCTTTATGATAGTCTGGCGTGTTCCGACCCAACCATTCTTCAATGCTTGAGAAAATTGGATGAACAAAGCCGTCCTGGGCAAGAACAAGTGTCTGTAGCGCTCGCGCCATCCGTCCATTGCCGTCTCGAAACGGGTGGATCATGGTAAGGTTCAGATGCGCCATCGCTGCCTTTACCATCACAGATTCGGCTATATCGGCGCGAATATAGTCCACCAACTCAGAAACCAGACCGTCAATACTCTCGTGGCTCGGTGCTTCATAAATCGGGTCAGGGTGACGGTCATCAACGATAGAAATTTCGCGCGCCCGCCATTGGCCGGGACTCTTGCTCATATCGAACTGAATCATCATGAAATGGAGGCTTTTGAGAAACTGCTTCCCGAACTCGAATGTTGGGTCCTCTGCTGTTTGCAATATGTACGTAAGAGCGGCGCGATATCCATTGATAGCGAACCAGGTTTCTGTTCGATCATCTGGTGGTGGCTCTTCCCCAACAGCAGCCATCGCTTCATCCAATGAAGCATGGTATCCCTCGATACGATTTGATCCGCGAATTGCGCGAGCGAGCGTTGCCTTGCGCAACGTGCCGAACCATCTGCGCGGGTTGTACTGAGTGTACATCCTTAATTTTTCGCGTTGCTCTCTGATTTTTTCCAGGACCTCCCGATCTTGCGATTCAAGTGCTGGTTCCTGATAGATCATGCGAGATAACCGGATAATTATTGGCGTTATGCCGATATATAACTTGCAAAATGCCGAAGTCAATCAATCTATAGAGCGCCTGTCAGAAAACCCCGAATTCCATCATGGGCGCTGACTCCCATGTTGAGGGTCTGCGAGTGTCTCCCTGGCGAGTGCGGCAAACCGGCCCGATTGGGGCCAGACCGCCCGCGTGTCGCCCGTCCGCGCCGACGCTTGCCATGCGCCATCGCCGCCAACCGCACCGCCATCGTCATCACATCCGGACGGGCCATCGCGGCCATCCCCCCATCTTCTGACACCACGCGGGCCGTGATGACATCCCGGCCCTGCGGCTCGGCCGCAAGGTCCCCCGATGATCACCCTTGGGCCGACGACGCGCGCCGGGCCCGGCTGGTGGCCATCCTTGCCGAACCCATCCTGCCCGGCACCGACCCCGGGCCAGGGCCGTCCGGGCATGGATCTGTGACGCCTCCTCGTGATGGGGTGATCACGCCGGGACTGGATTGCGACGATGACCGTCTCTGCGAGCTGGTCAATGACCACGGGACGGCCCACGCGGCGTCGGGCCCATCGGTGGCCAATCGGCCCATGGGCCGTGACGACGGGTCCTGCGTGGTTGCGTGCCAGGGCTGAGCGTGTCGGCCCTGGCTGGGTGCAGGCCGTGACGAACCCGACCTGCATGACATCAGGACAGAGTCAGGAATGTCTCGTTGATAGGCCCCGAGGTCAGGGCGCAGCTCTGGCTCGGATGGATCCCGGGACCCTGTTTCTTCCAGGCTTGCATGGCATCGGTCCGGCTCAGAAACCGTAACTCAACACAATCGAAAGAGACTCATCCTGGCGAATCGGATATGCTGCATGGTCGGCCGTTGTGGGTTTCTGCAGGAACTTGTAGGCTTCGACCTCCAGCGCCAGGGAGTCATTGAGGCGCCGCTCAAAAAGCAGCGTCAGGCTCCGCGTCGGATAGTCGGCATCATCCACGATCGCGGCCGTCAACGATGTATCGCCGACGTCATTGAGTGCGTAACGGGCGGCCAGAAACAGATCATTCTGCCAGATCGTGGTGGCCCTGGCCCGCCGCTCATCCTGGCTCCACTCCGCAAAGATGGTCAGGTCGGCATCACTCTCGAGGATTCCATAGACGGTGTATTCCCCGCCGACCACGAACGCCTCATAGGCTGACGTGTCCTGCGGATCATATCCCGCGACCCCGAATCCCGATCGCGTGATCGCTTCGGCCTTGCCGATGAAATCTCCAAATGTCAGCTGCAGGTCCAGACCCACCTGCTCGATCTGCGGATAGCACTGGCGGAATGATTTGGAGTCCTCACCTCTGCCATGTTTCTTATGATCATATCCGAAACGACAGGCATCCGGGTCGATTTTCTCCAGCAGCAGGACAGGTTCCCGGCTTGTACCCTTGAAGGCGGTGATGCCGAAATCCAGGGCCCCGAGACTGTTGCTGTAGCGGGCCGCAAGGTCAATGTGGCGGTCGCCCCCGGGATCGACATAGCGATGGTCTGACCGCCTGTCGCTGACAGGGTATGGCGGCCGCAGGCGACCCTTGGCAGAGGGGTGGATGCGGGGCCGATGCACGGGCAGGACGAGGAGATTCAGCGTGCCCCACGCGCCGGCGAGTGTTCCCTGGATCATGGGTTGTCCGAGTTTCTCATCGCCCCCGGGATCGGCGGCGAGATCCGTCTGGTTGACGATGTTGACGAGATTGTGGGACTCGGCAGTCCCCCAGAAGACCTGATCAACACCCAGGCGGAGTTCCCACTCGGTGTCGCCGAGATAGCCGTAGGTGAGGTAGTGCGCTTCACGAAGATCGGCAGCGATCGCTTCCTTGCGGGTCCCGTCGGCCCGAAAAGACGGGGTGAGCGTGAATGCCCCCCCATCGACATGTTCAAAATAGAGCGATGGTTCGAAGCTCAGCTGGCCATGGTGGTGCCGCTGGACGTCATGGGCCGGACTGCGGAAATACCCGGTGATACCGAAGGTCAGGGTTCCGGAAAAAGCGAAATCCCAATCCCCGGACTCCTGGGAATGGCCCGGCAGCATCCAGCAGGCGAGGATGGCTGCACAGAGACAGCCCCGTGGCATCCCTGGGGTCCCTCAGCCAGCTACCGGGCGCGTCGCAGTGCCGTCTGGGTGAATTCACGTTCGCTGAGCTTGGTCTCGAAGTCGAAATCGGTCCAGTTCAGGACGGTCCCCTTGCCGGTCAGATGATTGACCATGTTCAGCGTTGCAGCGCGCCAGAAGTCACCGAATCGGCTGTAATCACCATAGGTCAGGGTCTTCAGATGGGCATTCTTGCGGTCGTAGTATTCCACTTTCCAGACACGGAGGGTGTCGGTGTCGTGCCAGAACAGCTGGCGGGCGTATCCGGACCCCTTTTCCCGTGACACCCATTCGGTCACCGTGCACGTCAGCGACCCGCATGGCTCATCGCGCAGATAGGTGATGGAGAACTTCTCGACCTCGAGGGTGGTGAGGTCCTCATAGGCGAATTCGCTGCCCATGAATGAGCCGGACCTGTTGGATGAACTGATGCGTTTGACGCGCTTGAGGGCGGGTAAATAGAGCCACTGATCGTCGGCTGTCTCGATATGCCCATGGATCAGGAAAGCCGTCCCCCTGACATCCTTGGGATTGTCGAAAACGAAGATGACCCTGTTGCCGTCCCCCTTGACCTCGAGGGTCTTGATGCGCATGTCCCGGCGGCTCTCCTGGCCATTGCGGTTCCGCAAGGTCATCCCCAGCGTTGCGGAATAGCCTCCGAAGCCCCGGTCGGCCTCCCTGGCCGCCTTGGCAATCGCCAATCCCTTCTGTGCGGCATCCTGGGCGTGGGTCTCTGTTGCCGACAGGGTCGAGAGGAGACCAAGACCAATCCCGACAATGGCAATGGACACAAGCCCATGCAGGGCAGGAAGACATCCCGACCGACAGATGCGAACACCTCGGTGACGCTGTGACAGTCCAGAAGTCGCGGATGCTGGCGTGCGTATATCAAGACCCGTCGCTGTGCTGATCATCGGAGTTCACCCTCGTCCTTTCTGATGGGGCCCACCTATACTGCCAGATGGCACCGATGTCCAAGATGATCGAGATGGACTGCCGTGACCGCTTGTATTGATCGCTGCACATCCCCTAATGACACGATCCCTGCCAATCGAGGGAGGCCACATGTGCGGAAGACCGGTCGATTCGGAGCCCGGAGAGGCGCCATCTCCCTGGCAACGATCCTGTTTCTGGTGCCCCTGACGGCGGTGGCCGCGGAGCTCGAAGTCATCGTTGAGGGGCTGCAACCCACGACCGGCGTTGTCCATGTTGCCCTTTTCAGCGAGGCTGCAGCCGCCGGATATCCCTATGAGGATGCCGTCATGGCCACCCGCACTCATCCTGCCGGAACCGATATGGTGACCGTCGACTTCATCGACCTCGAACCTGGCACCTATGCCCTGGCGGTTCTTCACGACAGTGATGGGAATGGCAAGATGACGATGAATTTTCTCGGCCTGCCCCTCGAGGGATATGGGTTTTCCAATGGTGCCACCGGGTTCCTCGGCCCGCCATCCTTCAAGTCGGCCCGCGTCACGATCGCACCGAATACAGTCCGGCTTACCACAGTCGTTTCCATTCACTATCCCTGAGAGTCTGAATCAATCATCAGTCATTGATCCCCATGCGTCCCTGACTGTCATGCCGTGACCCCCCCGACGCATCAGGAACCGGTCGGCAGCCCGCGGCACCCGGGCCAGAGTCCGCACCCCCACGAAGCGGCGATCGAGGACCGGAAAGCCCTTGACCGCCGCCGGCCCCATCAACATTCCACACTTGTTTGTGGAGCCCCACTGCCACTCTGAAGCTGCCATGGTCTTGACTCCAGTCCTGACGGTTGTCAATGGCGCGGTCACACACAGCGTGACCTCGCCGCATGCCGGCTGATTGGAAAGCCGAGACAGGGACTGTCAAGCCCATGGCAGCTTCAGAGTGGCACGGGGGTTGCCTGGTTGCGCAGATCAGGGCTTACCGGCGGCATCGTATCTCTTGATTGGTCAGCCAACAACCCACGGTCGGAATTGCTCTTTGATCCACAAACATCCGGCGGACTTCTTGGCGCACTGCCCACCGACTCAATTGAAGAATTCCTTGCAGATACACAGCAACAATCAATCCAGTGCTGGCAAATCGGTGTCATTGAATCCGGGCCGCCCCAACTCACCGTCTATTGAGCCGGATGACCCCGCGAAGGGGTCCGCTGACATCCGAAAACCACTGTGACAATCACATGTGCTCCACTTGAATGGGATCTTCCGACCCACTGACTGTCATGGCCAAGGGGTGACCCACCAACATACCGTCTCCAGTGAGAAGTTTGAGACCTTCCTCCTGTGCCTGAACCAGAAGCATCTCATCGAATGGATCATGATGACTGAGCGGAACATCAAGTTTCCGCGCCGCATGTTGCATCGTCATCGGAATGAATGTCACATCCTGACCCTCGAGCACGGCCAGCACAGCATTCGGATCAAATGAACTCTTGCGGACTCCTGACCGGTAACGCGCAGCGTTCTTCAGACGCATCTCCCAGATTGATACGGCACTGACGTGCATATGCACCGACGGATTTGCCAAGAACTGCCGCTCGGCGTCCGACAGTTTCCCCGGTGCTGACATGAGACCATAAAGATAGGATGTATCAAGCAGTATTCTCAATACCGGCTACTCATTGTCCAAACCAAGCACCTGCCGACTGAATGCCGGATCATTAAATTCCGACGGCCAGAGATCCCCGTCCTCCTTCAGACCGACGCGGCGGCGGGCAGTGTCCAGCCTGTCAAAATCAATACCGCCTCGGTGTTTGCACGGGACCAATTCCACCGCAGGATGGCCATAACGCGTGATGAGAACACGCTCACCGCTGCAGGCAGCTGCAACCAGTTCAGAGAGGCGCGCCTTCGCATCACGGAGTGACAATTCCATTCATTCTATTCCCGCAAGGATATGCTGATCAGTCCATTCATAGCTCATCTCTGCAAATTTTCAAGACTACATCGGGACTACATTTCTTTTGTGCCCCGCGCCACTCTGAGGCGCAACGCCTGGGAACGGCAGCCCTGCTGTGATCTGATCGGTCGGGGTCTCCTGACTGACATGATTGGGATCCGGGTCAAGTGGGCAGCATGTGGAGTTGAAGGTGTCCTGGTTGATCCTGATGGCACGGTTTGCAGCGATCAGACAATCTGCGTGATCTTTTCGGCAATCTCTCTCTGGCCGCTTCTTCGATTGAGGCCCCCGCATGATCGGACAGCGTGATCGTGGCAAGCGCGGTGGGATTCAACCGCTGGTCCGACTTCATGTCACGTGGGTCATGGTGATGCCTGATCATCTCCCCAACCAGTGCATGCCAATGGCCGGTTGCTGCCAGTGATTGCCAATGCTCTCTTTGCGCAGATGAGTGATGGGGAGACAGACGGATAATCCGTTCCCGTAACCGGGTGTAGCCCGGATGAGTTGCTCATGCGGCGATGGTCTGATTCGCCAGCCATTCGAGCAGGTCGGGCAGCCGGAGGTTCATGCCGCAGCGCTTCAACGTCAGCATGGCGTTGGCGCCCCTTGCCGACCAGCGCGTTCCGAAGTGCTTCAGCCGCAGTCCGAACGTCCGGCCTCCGCCCGCCCCGCCGCCGCTTCCGGCCTGGATGCCCGTTCACGGAACCTGTCGGTACGCATCCGGTCGAGGGTACCGGTCGAATGGCAGCAGCAGGCCGCCACGGCCTCGTGCCGGTCCCTGAAGGGCACCAGTGCGCCGACAACCGTGCCGGCCCGGCCCGCCTTGATGCGCTGTTGCTGCTCTGATCATTCCATCGCGGAGCTGGGGGTTCCCGCATTGATCCGATGCCGAAGAGCTGGGACTCTGGAAGAATCCGGGAACCCAACCCGTCTTGCCAGGCCGAGTCCTCTTTCAGGCAGACCCCGCTCCAGACAGCCTGCTGGTGACGGTCTGTTGGTGCGTGCCATTCCCTCGGGGACAGAACACTTGAAGAGAAGGTGGTCCGCGTGGACCCAACGCCGCCGGGCCGTGGACGGTTTGGACCAGCGCCTCGATACGACAGACCTGACCACCGAGGCCTCTGTGGGCACGCAGGGCTGGCGGGATGCAATGCTGACCGGCTGTCCGAATCATCCCGAGGGCGGCTGCCGGCTGGCCCGGCACGGGACCGATGGTCGCCAGCGACCGGCGGGGTTCCGCGTGACCCGGTCTGACGGCCCGGAGTCCCATCAGACCTTCAGCTTGCTTCCCCAGTGCATGGCAGCCCAGATGTCCGGCAGCCTCCAGGCCGTCGAGGACAGTGCCGCTGTCATGGAAGAGGCCACCAGCCTGGCTGTGGTTGCCGAACGTGCCCGGCCCCGTCATCATGGGACGGCCCGCGGGTGCCAACGCTGTTGCCGCCGCCGCAACGCTGTCTGGGTGGTCCGCACCCGGCAGGGCATTGCGGACTGCCGGTGCAACGGCACACGGGGTGGTGCCCGGATCCTCGCCGGCCAGACCCAGAGGAGCCAGGAGACCCGGCGGCTTTGGGGATGCCCGAACCTTGCCAACTGAGCCGTCTCGACGAGGAGTGCCGCAGGGCGGGATACCCCCGGCCCCGCGGCCAACAGGGACAGAGCCGCACCAGAGCCACCGCGCGGGCACGGTTCAGACCGACCCACTACCAATGCGGTTGACCCAGTTGCATTGTGTCGATTCGTGTGCCATGCGGCTGGGTGGGACGATGGCACGACACTTTCAGGCATATGATACCTTGACGTCTCGGCCAAGTTCCGGGACCCATCGATTCTGGCAACCCACGAGGACATGAGCATGAACCGCCCGGCGGCTTACAGTCTGCCAAAGGACCGGAACCAACTGCTGATCCGGCTGCTCGAGACCATCGAGGACGATATCATGCCGATGACAGCACGGGGTGTTGAAGTCGGCAACAAGGTCTTTGGCGCGGCCCTTCTGCGCAAGTCTGATCTCAGCCTCGTGCTTGCCGAGACCAACAATGAGCAGGCCAATCCACTCTGGCACGGGGAGATGCACTGTCTTAAGTGCTTCTACGAATGTGAAGACCGCCCTCCTACCGACGAGCTTCTCTTTCTCTCCACCCACGAACCATGCTCGCTCTGCCTTTCGGCCATCACCTGGGCCGGTTTCGACAACTTCTTCTATCTCTTCAGCCATGCCGAAAGTCGCGATGATTTTGCCATCCCGCACGATCTCGGAATCCTCAAGGAAGTCTTTGGTCTCCACGACGGTCGCTACAACCGGGACAATGCCTACTGGTCCTGCTTTGGCATCATGCAGGAGATTGACCAGCTTGCGGACAAGGACCGGCGTCCCCTTGCCAGGCGTGTAGCCCGGATCGGGCAAGCCTATGACAACCTCTCTGCAATCTATCAGGCGTCGAAGGACTCATCGGCTATCCCGCTGCGCTGAGGTCCACCAGCGACCAGTCTGTGCGGCCACTCCCGGCATTCACGATTCCCAAAATCCGCTCCAGGAGACATCAGCCGGGGGTCGATCGGAGGGAGGCCGGAAACCCGAACGGGGATTGATCTCCGGTTGATCCCGTCACGGGCCATGCTGCGGGACCGATAGATGGCCTGCAAGCATGGAGTCATGGCGTGACCGACAGCAGGCTATGTCCGGGGCCGCACATGATGACGTTCGGGAATGGGTCAAGTCAGATCGGGGTCTGGCCCTGTAGAGTCGGATTTGAGTCGGCCCTGATTGCGGGTAATGGAGGGTAGGATGCAGGGTTCGGGTGATCGGCCTTCTGTACCCGGATGCGACGACAGGCAGGAGATTTGCAGGATGCAGACCATCGACCGGACCGACCAGTTTCAGCGGAAACCGGGATTTGTTGCCGCACTTGATCAGAGTGGCGGCTCCACACCTGGCACACTTGCACGCTACGGGATCCCGGAATCAGCTTATGACGACATGAAGACTATGTCCGACCATGTCCACACCATGCGTCTCCGGATCATGACAGCCCCGGCATTTGCCGGCCAGCATATTCTGGGCTGCATCCTCTTTCAGGGTACGGCGGATCGGGATGTGGACGGGAGTCCACTCCCCCAATGGCTTTGGGAAACCCACGGGATCCTGCCCATCCTCAAAGTCGATATCGGTCTGGCCGACCCGGAAGACGGTGTGCAGTTCATGCGACCCATCCCTGACCTTGAGGACACGCTTGAGACCGCTCGCAAACGGGGAATTTTCGGCACCAAGATGCGTTCGGTGATCGACAGCTGGACTGAGCAGGGGATCCGGGACATCGTCGCCCAGCAGTTCGACTATGCACTCAGGATTGCCAGCCGGGGTCTCATTCCGATCGTCGAGCCGGAAGTCTCGATCACCTGTCCGGACAAACAGCGGTGCGAGGACGCACTGGCCAGGGAACTCACAAGTCGGCTTGATGCCCTGACCGGCGGAACGCGCATTGTCCTCAAACTGACCCTTCCAGAGGCCAGCAATCACTATCTCGGACTGATCCGGCACCCCCGGGTTGTCCGCGTGACGGCACTGTCCGGGGGTTATGATCAAAAGGAGGCCTGTGCCCGGCTGGCTGGCAATGACGGCATGATTGCCAGTTTCTCCCGGGCCTTCACGGAAGGGCTGCACATCGACCAGTCCGATGCCGAATTCAACGCCGTCTTGGCCAGCAACATCAAGGCCATCTTTGATGCATCCTGTCCAAATCCATCAGACCCTTCCATTCGGCACCAGCATTGAGATCCATTATTGACACCCTCGAATGATGAGTCCCCGGGAGCCTTTCCGGAATGGGATCAGAACAATGGGGCACGTTGCAACCGTGAGCATCAGGTTGGAACGGGGGCATGAATTTGTGCAATAATTTATTGGAACCAGGAGACTACACGCAGCCGCAATCGGGCCGCCTATGACACCATTTGACACGGATTCCGGGCATGGCCCAGACAGGCTTACAGTGGTCGTCTGCACGCAGCCGCAATTCGACTGGCCCGGTAGTCAAGAGAACATGCGGGCACCGGTCTGATGTCCGATGGCATCACTGACGACCAGTCCGCCCTGATAGCGGCCCGCTGGTGTCTCCTGGTATCGGGACTGGAGACGCTGCAACTGTGGCCCGTAACGCTTTCTGAGCCGGGCTTTCTGAGCCGGGCGGCCCCGGGCTGCACGTGGATGTTGGTCACGTGACCCGTGCAATACGCGAAGCAGGCGATCGGGTAGAGCAGGGCAGAACAGACGATATCGCAGATCTGGAGACCGGCATGGTTGACACTGTGCCCGAAGGTCGGCAACTCGGCCAGCCACTGGTAGCACGGGTGACGCGTCCCGAATTTCTTCGTGAAGATGGAGTGGGCCACAGTCACATTCCTGAGTGTGCTGTGCCCGTCAGCAATGCACATCCCCGAGCCATTGGCTGCGTCCGGAGCGTGATGGAAATAGGTGCAGAGCGTTTGGACCGAGGACGTGTAGACAGACCGTGCATCGAACGGCGCGCCAATGCCCTTGACCCAGATCCGGGCCACCAGTTTGACATTGTGGGTGTGAACAAGCCGGAGCGTGCCGTCCAGGAGGCCAATGGCATGGTTCCTGGCGCGCAGTGTGGAGCGTAAGGCGTGCTTGCGGACGGTTGCGCCCTTGATCTCGTGCAGAATCCGATCCAGATGCCGGGAGGACGGCCCGCGGGATCGGGAGAACGTCTTTTTCAGATTCAGGAAATCGTCCGTGAGAGGGTGCACACTGGCCCCATCAACGAACAGGCCACCGATGACCAGAACCGGCTGGTCATTGGGTTGCGGAGGATCGGAAAGGCTTCCCAGATCCCCCGCTTCATCAATGAAGCAGAGTGTTGTCACGCGGTGGCGGCCCACTTTCCCAAACGTAGCTATGGCCGCCGTTCGGCGGCCATAGAATTGCACTGCCAGCAAGCGGATGCCCGCGGTCAGTAATTTCGATCCGCTCCGAAAAGCTCACGAATTCTTCTGACGCGACGATGGGAGCAGAGCCTCTCAGTGTCAAGGGGCATGTGTCCGGGCATCCTTCCAGCTCCGGCGAGCGCCGACCGGATCATGGACGGGTGTGGCCCAGCCCGCGTGCAAAGTCCCCGGTCGCGATCCCCCTCGGCCAGGCTGGCCATGAGGATCAGGACCTCGGCAAAGTGGGGGCAGGCCGCAAGGCGGGGACCGACACGTCCGGATGACGGCGCGCTGTCACTGGAGCTCCAGACGCAACGTGCGCCCGACCGCCTGCGCCGCCCGCGTCAGGGTGGTCATCACACGCCCGCAGCGGTCGGCGAGGGATGCGTATGACAGCCTGCTCACGCACCCATCCAGTGCCCCTTGCCGGACCGCTGACCTCGGCCGCAGGGTGGGCGGAATCCGGCTCCTTCTGGGGCGCAGAATGCCCCCCATTATCCATTATGAGAGCGGCACTTCTACATTATTCCCCCTTTGATAATCTCTCTGTCACTTGGACCGACCCCGATCATCAATGTGAATGAATGTCCGGAACAGGATCCCATCTACCGCAGGGCCTCGATGTCCACGACATCCTGGAGTGGACGTGTGGTGGGGTCCATGAAGTCGAGAAAATCATCTTTCAGGAGCTGTGTCACCGACCGCACAGCCTCGTCCGTTGCGGCTCCCTGGTCCCTGGCTGCCCTGTATGCGGCCCGCTGGCGTTCGGCTGACGTGCCGTCTCTGATGATGGACCGGAGACGGATCAGGTCATGCTCGCAGGCCAGATTGCAGGCATCATCGAAGAGCAGCACGACCAGTTCGTCAGCCAGGCTGGCAAATGGGACAGTCTTGCCAATGCCCAGATCCAGAAGGCTTTCCGTGCAGCCGAAGCGCTGGGCCCGCCACCTGTTCTCTGCGATCAGGGTGGAGGGATAGCGGCGCCACTCCTGGTTCTGCATCCTGAGTCGGTAGAGATACAGGATCAGTGACTGGTAGAGGGCCGCAATGGCAAGGGCATCATCGAGACGGCTGCAGATATCGGTAATGCGCTGTTCCAGGGTTGGGAACTTGGCCGAGGGCCGCATGTCCCACCAGAGTTTTGTGGCGTCGCTGATGCAGCCGGTCCTGACCAGCCTGTCAACCAGATTCTGATAATCGACATAGGAGCGCAGCGGGTCGGGGAGACCGGTGCGGGGCAGGGAGTCGAACACCGAGACCCGATAGGACGACAGGCCGGAGTCGCGCCCCTCCCAGAAGGGGGAGGAGCATGAGAAGGCCAGCAGGTGAGGCAGGAAGTAGGTCGCCTGATTCATCAGGTCGATCCGCAGTTCCGGATCCTCGATCTCGATATGGATATGCATGCCGCAGATCAGCAGCCGGTCCGCCCCCTGACCGAGATCGATGTTCAGAGACGTGTACCGCTCCTTCTGAGTCACGGACTGTTCGCGCCAGCTGGCAAACGGGTGGGTTGAAGCGGCAATCACCGCATAACCGAACTCAGCGGCCTTGGTGGCGACCAGTTGGCGCAGTCCGCCCAGTTCCTGCCCGCACTCGGCGATCGACCGGCAGGGTGGTGTTCCGACCTCGAGTTGGCATTGCAGGTACTCGTTGGTGACCCGGTCCCCGCATTCCTTCTGACATTCCTCGATCAATGCGGGGTCCGGCTGGCGGACAAGATCCAGAGTCTCCTGATCAATGATCAGATACTCCTCCTCGATTCCGAGGCGCAGTGATGGTTTCATGTCTGCCAATCTCCCTGTTCAGAGCCGCCGCTGGTGTGCAATCCGCCCATCGGCCCATCCATCATTCATCATTCCCATGCATGGTTTTGCCGACCAACTACCAGATGTTCTGCTGGACCCAAAGCACGATCCTGCTGCCCATGCCAGGATCGGGAATTGCAGATGTGGTGATCAGTCAGGCCCCACCCTGCCGACTTATGACCATGGGTTTCAGTGTGGCGGGATGCGGGATTGGTCAGGGTCGG
Organism: Paracoccaceae bacterium; assembly: GCA_965215545.1. GTDB lineage: Bacteria > Pseudomonadota > Alphaproteobacteria > Rhodobacterales > Rhodobacteraceae > MPNP01. Next base: position 338,158 of record OZ244066.1, on the reverse strand, counting down.
GAGCGCTGCATCGTCAGTGGCCAGCACCCGGATTGCAACGGGAGGGACTTTCCGTCGGTGCAGACTTGGGTGCACTGCATGCCTGCAATGCCCGGGGTCATGCAATGCCGCCCAGGCAACCGGGTCTGATGATGAGTGACGGTGGGGGCATATGGTAGTCCCTAGGGGAATCGAACCCCTCTCTCCAGGTTGAAAACCTGACATCCTAACCGATAGACGAAGGGACCACCGTCAGGGCCCCTATAACGACATCACTGTTGCATGCAAGTTCTGGTGTTCATGCCCCGGGATGGCATTGTCTCTCAGGTCCTGGCGGCATCCTCGATGATGAACCGGGCGCGGTGCCCGGACCGGGCCATGGTGATGGTGCCGGCCAGGTGGACGGGTGCACGACCGCACTGGCGCAGGAATGTGCCCAGTTCCGATGTGTAGCCACCGGGCAGATAGCCGTCGATGGGGGCATGGGCGCGGCCGCACATTTCGATGCGCAGGCTTTCGGTGCTGTATTTCTGCCGTTTGAGAATCTGCTGGTGGGTCAGGACATAGCGGGGCCGCGGTGAGCCGATCCCGAAGGGACCGGCCCGATCGAGGCTCCTGGCCATCCGGACATTCACGGCAGTGGGCAGGACAATGCCATCCAGCCGGACATCATGCCGGGGCTCATGACGGGGATTTTGGGCGGCCAGGTCGGCACCGAGGGCCTCGACCGTGCCGCTGACTTCACCAAGGGGCATCTCGATCACCGCCTTCATTGGATGCCCACCACCCCGAATGGCCAGTCCACCGGCCCGACAGTTCACGATGGCCGTACCAAGATCGAATCCGGGCACCCCGATCGCCACCCCGATCGCTTTGTCGGCATCGAGCCGAAGGGCCAGGGCAGGCCAGTTCATGTCATCCTGCAGGGCGGCAGCAATCCTTTCGAGTTGGCTGACGGGCCAGTTCCGGCCGGCAGCCCAGACCAGGCCCCGCACCGGATGGCGCTGGATTGCCAGTTCGCGAGCCTCGATGGTGCAACCGTCGGAGGCAGGAAGGCCATCGGCGTGGAACTGGTCCAGGACCGCAGCGACCCTGGCGGCTTCGTGGGGCCGGGTTGCCCTGAGCAACTGGGACGTCAGGGGGGCCTGTTCGGGACCTTCGCCATAGACCAGGCGGGAGCAGAGACCGGTCCTGAGATCGTGAAACCGGACCCGATGCCGGATCGGTACGGTATCCACCAGAGACTTGAACCCGGGATGGTCGCGTTGGCGGATCTGCGCCAGGCCCTCAAGGACAATGGGTCGATTGTTGGTATTGAGGGGCACACGTTCCGCTGCCACGGCCAGGCACACGTACTGGGTGAGGGGAGAGAGGTCCGGCTGCGGGAGCCTGACCGCCGACAAGCGCTCCGTGATGACCTGGATGAGCAGGTACACGAGCCCGGCCGTGCAGAGATCGCCATAGTGGCCCGGGTCATCATGACGATTGCCATTGAGATAGGCATACACATCGGGGAGAGCGGGGTCACTGGCATCGTTGTCAATCAGAATGACATCGCAGGGCCAGTCCCCACCAGCCGGGACCGCATGACCAGACCCGAGGTCCAGCATGACAATGAGATCATGGTCGTCAGCGAGGTCCCTGACCGGATGGGTGGTGGTCAGTTTGGCTGCCTGGCGAACCGTGGACCGTCTCCCGGCGGGTGCCATTGCCTCCAGCATGGTCTGCATCATGATCAGGGCACAGCAGCCATCGATGCCAGTGCTGGCCACGAGAGCGATGGTCTGCCGGTTGCAAACCGCAGCGACAAGACGTTCGGCAGTTCGGTCCAGATCCGTCAGATCATGCCTGCTCGCTGCGGGATCGATCCGCTGCGGATCGAGATAGGCTGCCACCTCTTCGGGTTGCAGATTGCGGCGGGCCAGAGCCCGGGCCAGCACAGTGGGCACGTCGCAGCGCTGGGCAATCTGCAGGGACAGACGATCCTGCCGGGGCGTGAGTCCCTGCCAGCACCGACCGGTCACGGAGTGCTCAACGCCAAGAAAGGGCGGCCTGCCCGGCACTGATCTCAGCATGCCGCGGCCTGTCACACCCTGCATGTGCACTGTTGCATCATGGGGTGATGGGGTGACGGTAGTGCATGCGGCGCCGGGAACCGGTTTTTGAACGGAGCAGCAGGGTTTCCGTCTCGATGAAGCCGGCGGTCACGCGGGTGCCGGGCAGGATGGCGCCATCGGTCACACCGGTGGCCGCAAAGATCACATCATCCTGCACCATATCCTCGAGAGCATAGACGCGGTCGAGATCACGGATCCCCGCGGCTCCGGCCCGTTGCTTTTCATCCTCATCCCGAAAGAGCAGTCGACCCAGCATCTGGCCACCCATGCACCGCAGGGCCGCGGCCGCCAGCACCCCTTCGGGCGCACCCCCGATTCCCATATACATGTCGATGCCAGTCAGATGGGCCTCGGCCGTATGGATGATCCCGGCAACATCTCCATCCGATATCAAGCGGATGGCAGCGCCCTTTTGCCGGATCTGGCGGATATGCTCGTCATGGCGGGGCCGGTCAAGGACGCAGACCGTGATGTCCCGACAGGCTCGCCCCGAGGCGGCCGCCACGGCCTCAACCCTCTCCCCGGGGGCTTGATCCAGGGTCACCAAGCCATCAGGGTAGCCCGGGCCAATCGCGACCTTATCCATGTACACGTCCGGCGCGTGCAGCATGGATCCGCGTGATCCCATGGCAATGACTGTCAGGGCGTTGGGCATATCGTTGGCGGCCAGGGCCGTCCCCTCAAGGGGATCGAGGGCAATGTCGACTTCTGGGCCTGATCCCGTTCCCACCTCTTCACCGATATAGAGCATGGGTGCCTTGTCCCGTTCGCCTTCCCCGATCACCACCATGCCATCGATATCGAGCAGATTCAGCTGTTCACGCATGGCATCGACGGCGGCCTGGTCGGCGGCCGTTTCATCACCGCGCCCCACATGCAATGCCGCTGCCAGCGCCGCCGCTTCGGACACCCGGGCCAGCCCCAGCGAGAGCATCCGGTCCTTGAACTGGCTGACAGTGATCATGATGCAGGCTCGCGACACGGGGTTGCACCGGATCCGACCAACATCTCAACCCCTTTCCACCCGGATCAGCACCGGATCAGTCACCGAGATGGCGGGATCAGCGATGGTGGCCATGGCCGCATTGAGCCGATCACCGGTGGTGGCGTGGGTTACGATGATGACGGGCGCCGTGTTGCTCTCATGTCGGTACTGACGCATCCGGTCGATCGAGATGCCGGCGTCCCCCAGAGCCCCGGCAACCTTGGCCAGGACTCCCGGGCGGTCGACCAGCAGCAGCCGGAGATAGTGGGGGACTGGTGTGACGGAGGCTGTCGCCGTCGTTGGCATGAGTGATGCGGCCGGGCGACCAAAGACGGGAACCGCCCGCCCGCGGGCGATATCAACGATGTCGCTGACGACCGCCGAGCCGGTGGGTCCGCCACCCGCCCCCGGACCCTCAAGGACAATCTGGCCAACGGGATCGGCAGTGATTGCAACGATGTTCGTGGCACCGCTGACACGGGCGAGGGGCGAGTTGCGGGGGACGAGGCAGGGTTGGGTCCGCTGTTCAACACCTTCGTCTGTTCGCCGGGCAATGCAGAGCAGCTTGATGCGGTACCCCATGGCACGGGCCTGCTCGATATCGTCGATCGAGATCCGGTCAATGCCCGCCCGGTCAATGCCGGCATAATTGACCGGTGTGCCAAATGCGATTGATGCAAGAATGGCCAGTTTATGCGCCGCGTCGATGCCGCCGACATCCAGGTTTGGGTCCGCCTCAAGGTAGCCCAGCCGCTCAGCCTCGGCAAAGACATCCGCATACGGTTTGCCCTCCTCCTCCATCTTGGTCAGGATGTAGTTGCAGGTGCCGTTCATGACACCGGCGATGGCATGGATCTCGTTGGCAGCCAGACTGTCAATCAGCGCCTTGACGACTGGAATGCCGCCGGCCACTGCCGCCTCAAAGAGGAGGCTGACCCCCCTGGTCTCAGCAAGGACCGCCAGAGCCTGGCCATGGATGGCGAGCATGGCCTTGTTGGCCGTGACGACATGTTTGCCAGCGGTCAGGGCAGTCCGCACGGCCTCCAGAGCCATACCGTCCTCACCGCCGATCAATTCAACGAGGACATCGACATCATCACGTGCAGCCAACTGGATGGGATCCGCCTCCCAGGGGCAGGCCGCAACCATTGCCGACCGGTCCTTGCTGCGCTCCCGCGCCGTGACAGCCGCAATCTCAATCCTGCAGCCGGTTCGGCTCTCAAGCAGCGCCCCACTGGTACTGATGATTTCCACCACCGATTGCCCGACCGTTCCCAGTCCGGCAATGCCAACGCGCAGCATCCGCATGGGGTCACATCCGCTTCTGGCACCGAGAGGCCCGCACGGGACCTCGGGAGGTCGGCTCGGGACACAGGTCAGGTGGGCGAGGCGAGGCAGGCATGGCACTAACGGTCCGCGGGTGGGACAAAGGCCGATGCAGGGGCCATCACAGTCGGCGCGATGCTGTCCCCGTCCGGGCGGCTGCGTTCTTCAAGTTCAATCACGGCAGGTGGGATGCCAATGCACCCACCCAGGGTCAGGAGCCCGACGAGAGCCATGATGCCCGCCATGCCGAACTGGCCGCTGACCGATCTTCGGGTCCGGGGATCCGGAGAAGCCCCATGGGTGACCTCCCGGCTGGTCTCGGGATGCACGATCACGCCCTCCCTGCTGGCAAGGTGACCTCGGGAATCCGGTCGACGGGATACAGGGGAAACCGGTCACAGATGGTCCTGACTTCCCCGGCAACCTTGCTTTCGATCCCTGGCATGTCACCATTCCCGGCCAGTGTCCTGAGCACAGACAGGATCCATTCGCCCACGATGGTGAATTCGTCCGGGCCGAAACCGCGGGTCGTGCAGGCAGGGGAGCCCAGCCGGATCCCCGAGGTGACTGTTGGTGTCTCCGTATCAAACGGGATGCCGTTCTTGTTGCAGGTGATCAGGGCCCGGCCCAGGGCTGTCTCGGCCGCATCGCCCTTGATGCCAAAGGGGCGGAGGTCCACAAGGACCAGATGGGTGTCAGTGCCATGGGTGACAATGTCGAGGCCGCCGGACATCAGAGTCCCGGCGAGCTGCCGGGCATTGGTGACCATGTCCCTGGCATAGGTCCTGAAAGCGGGCTGCAACGCTTCACCGAAGGCCACAGCCTTGGCAGCAATGGTGTGCATCAGCGGGCCACCCTGCAATCCCGGAAAGACGGCGGCATTGATTTTTTTCATGATCTCCGCATCATTCGACAGGATCACACCACCGCGCGGACCACGCAGGGTCTTGTGGGTCGTGGCGGTGACGCAGTGGGCGTGGGGGAATGGTGACGGGTGGACGCCGGCAGCCACCAGTCCGGCAATATGGGCCATGTCGACAAGCAGATAGGCCCCCACCTCATCGGCGATATCCCGAAACCGGCCAAAATCCACGGTCCGGGGGATGGCCGAACCGCCGGCAATGATCATCTGTGGGCGATGCTTGATGGCCAGATCCCTGACCTGGTCATAATCGATGAGAAAATCCTGACATCGCACCCCATACTGGATGGCATTGAACCACTTGCCCGACTGGTTGGGCCTGGCCCCGTGGGTCAGGTGTCCACCAGCGGCAATATCCATGCCCAGGATCGTGGCACCAGGTGCAAGCAGGGCCAGAAAGACACCCTGATTGGCCTGGCTGCCGGAATGCGGCTGAACATTGGCATGCTGGCAATCAAAGAGTTGACAGACACGTCCAATCGCGAGTTCTTCTGCCGTGTCGACATGGGTGCACCCACCATAATACCGGCGCCCGGGATACCCTTCGGCATATTTGTTGGTCAGGATCGAGCCCTGGGCGGCCAGGACAGCCGGTGAGACAAAATTTTCCGATGCGATGAGTTCAATCTCGTTTCGTTGGCGTGTGATTTCCGCCGCCATGGCCGCAAAAAGGTGCTGATCCTGCCGCGCCAGGCGTTCCATGTCGGCAACATCAATCCCGCTGACAACACTCATCGCTGCCTCTCCTGATATGGCCGCCCGCTGCCCGGACCATCTTTTCACCAAAGCCGATCGACAGGGTGACGATAGGACAATAGGCTATGTGGCGAATGACGCAACAGTGTCAACCTGGTCCGTCATGGTTCTTTTGACCACACCCTCCTGCCTGATGCTGACGGGTCAGCAGCAGGATTGGCAAGGGTCCGTATGGCACGGACTCTTGCCACGAATCAGGGCTGGCCAGTCACGAACAGACATGCCGGGTGCTCCATGCGGACCCGGTGATCGCGGGCGTGGTGTGCAATCCATTGCCAGGATCGCCGGGCGACCCGATGTGTTTCAGATTCTCCCGGCCCCGGGCGGCATCACCAGGGAGTCGGATCCCAATGGAGACACCAAGACAAGGCCAGCCAATACGGATTCGAATCCCGGTTGTTCACAATCCGTTCCGTTTGCGGGCCGCGGGCCCATCACAGTGGCTGCCCCCAACGAAGAGTCATCCGAATCAGTGCATCCGCTCCATTGTGCTGCAAACGGTCAATCGCCATCCCTCATGCCCCGTCAAGGCACGCCCGCAATGACAATGCCATGTTGTGGATCAGCATGAAGTACAGATCGGGCCCATCTTCAAGATCGGCCCCCAGGGGATCCATGATCCCGGTTCGGACAGCCGTGCCCTCAAGGATGACATTGACGATATTGTCATTGAATTGGGGTTCCCTGAACACGCAGACTGCACCTGTCTCCTGAAGGCGCTGGCGCACCGCCTGCAGCCGATTGGCGCTGGGCATTTGCTCGGGACTCAGGAGAATCGTATCAACCGAGTTCAGTCCATACCGGGTCTCGAAATACTGATAGGCATCGTGGAACACGATGTAGGGCCGGCCCCTTATCGGTTCGGTGATCCTGGCTATCTCGGCATCAAGCGCCCTGAGACGGTCGATCAACCGTGCGGCATTTTCGGCATAGCGCGCTGCATTGTCGGGATCCTTTTCTGCCAAAGTCCTGGCCATCACCCCAACGAGGATCTGGGCAATGGCCGGATCAGTCCACACGTGCGGATCAAAGTCGCCATGATCATGCTCATCATGCCCATGCTCATCCTCGTGCTTGTGGCCTTCATCATGCCCGTGTTCATCATGCCCATGCTCATCCTCGTGCTTGTGGCCTTCATCATGCCCATGCTCGTCATGGCCGCCAAAATCGTGCTCGGTCCGGAAATCGAGGAGGGGGAGATCGGGGATTTCAGCGAGGTGCACAACGCTGGCATCAATGGCGATCGAGTCGATGTGGCGCACAAGGCTGGATTCGATCCCCTCACCAATGACGAAAATCAGATCCGCCTCGCTGATGTGTCGAGCGTCGGACGGGCGCAGGTTGAAATTGTGTGGTGACACCGCCCCCCGGATCAGCAGCACGGGAGTTCCGATGCCCTCCATGACCGCACTGGCAAGAGAGTGGACCGGCTTGATGGATGTGACAACCTTCAAGCCCTGGGCACCGGTCATGGTGCCTCCGAATGAGATGAGGGCAATGGCAAGCATTGCAAAGGATCGGTGCGAGAAACGATGAAGCATAATTTATCCTCTTGAGTGTTGGTTGTGTCAGCTGTGATCCTGATGCCAGGGTGGCCGCCGGGTCAACGGATCGAAACCAATTTCCCCTGCATCGGAAGCAGGATGTTACAATGTAACACTATCTGTGTCAAACTCTATTTTAATTCGACTCTTTGCCCAGGACTGGTGCAACATCTCCGGTGCTGTTGTGGCCCCATCCCGATATCGATCGGCTGAGTGCCGGGCCTTGCCAATGCCATTCCCGATGGCCGGGAGTCGGTGAAATTCCGGGTCGGGATAGGGGATATGGGGCAGTGACTGATTTTGACACAGGCAGGGGCGATGTGCTACGAGCCGGGCAAGGCGCACGGTGCCATGCAGAGGTTGATAGGGGGTAAATCTGGCGATGCACATGGTTCTCAGGAGATCACCTGATCAGGCAACGGACATGACCGGTTCCCCTGTTATGGGCTTGGTCCTGCTTCTGTTGCTCGGCGTTCTCGGCCCGACTGCAGGCCATGCCGAGAAGAGCGGGGAGTTTACCCTGGAGCAACTCTACGTGCACGATTATGAAACTGTGAAGCACGCGGACACCGTCTACACCGGCGGCTTGATTGAAGGCACGGGGACAGTGGTCTCAAGTTCCGGCGACCCCTTTGTCGAAGGTCATGCCATCGCCAACCGCTGCCTTGTGTTTGTGGAGCAGACCGATGATCTCTCAGTCGTCAACGCATCCTGCATTTTCACGGATACCGATGGCGACGAACTCTTCCTGATTGCCAACCGGGGCATCGGTGAAGTCGGCGAGGGAGAGGGCGGTGCCGGGCGCTGGGGCATCGAAGGGGGGACAGGCAAATTCACTGACATGTCGGGTGTCTGCTCGTATCGCGTCGAATATCTCCCCGACAACGAACTCGCCACCCGTGCGCAATGCATGTGGGAGAAGTGACGGATCCTGACACCGTCAGTTGTGGTCCCCTGACACGTCAGATGCCAGGCCTGCGGATATTCCGGTCCAGCGGGTCTTCGCGACTTCGGATCTTGCCGGTCCCGCGAACCCCAGAGCGGATTGACGCTGGTTTCTGAGGCCTGACTCCCTGTTGTGGTCCCGTGCAGGCCAGGTGGGGGCAGGGCCTGTGACCGGGATGCGATGGGTCCAGGGGCCGGTCGGGGAAGATGGACCGAGTGGCAACACGGGACAGGAACACCGGACTCAGACCATGATGAATACCGATATGACAGCCAGGTTCCACAAGAAAAGTCCGGTGCCACCCCCCTTGCAATCCACCATCCGAATGATTGCTTTATAGTCACAATCAGATGGAGACCTGACATGTTGCAGCACGCACTCGGCAAGCACTACCGCAATGGTATGACGATGATGCAAGCCGTCAGGACGTTCGATGATAATGACCAAGCACGGGAATGGATCGAGTCGATCCGCTGGCCAAATGGCCCCCACTGTGGCACCTTCAATGTCCAGTCGAACATCAAGCATCCCCGCATGACATACAGGGGCCGGGAGCGTGCGGGTCGTCCCATGTTCACGGTCCGACACAACACGGTGATGCAAGGAAGCAAGATGCCGTATAGAACTTGTTATATTGGACTTTATTTTTACATGACCAACATCAAGGGGGTCATTTCCATGCGCCTGCACCGGGAGGTTGGGATCACGCAGAAGAGTGCCTGGTTCCTGTTGCACCGCTTGCGGAAGGCTGCCCGGCCCGGCAACGATCCGTTCACCGGCCCTGTGGTAGTGGATGAGACCTGTGTGGGCGGCAAGAGGAAAACCATGCCGAATGCCAAGCGCCAGCAACTGACCAGTCGGGGCGGTGTCGGCAAGGCATTGTGGCCGGGGCCAAGGATCGCGAGACCAACGCGGTCCACGCCACCGTCGTTGCGACCAACGACACGGCCACGCTGGTGCCTTTTGTGACGAAGACGGTGGAGGATGGCGCGTCCGTCTATACGGATGAGGCCAAGGCCTACACCGCCCTTCCCACGGCGCCGACGCACAGGACCGTCAATCATGCCAAGGGTGAGTGCGTCCGCAAGGGCGACATCCACACCAACGGCATCGAATCCTTCTGGTCGATGTTCAAGCGCGGCTATAAGGGGACCTACCACAAGATGTCGCCGAAACACCTGCATCGGCACAATGTCCGTGAGGGCGACACACTGGCCCAGATGGCGCGCTGCATCCAGAGCATGGAACAGGCGTCTCACCGACAAGGCCCTGATTGCCGACAATGGCCTCGACAGCGGGGCGCGGGAGGATGAATAATGGTACGGAATCTGGAGGAAAAATGTCTTTTGATCAACCAAACCAATATTCAATATTTCAGGGAGCATCAAGAAAACTTTGCTCGTGATCATTACGGAGAATATGTCGTCATCCACAATCAGTCTGTGGCAGGATTCTTCGATGATCAACTCGAAGCCTATTTAGAGGCCAAAGAAAAATTCCAACCCGGGAAATTTTTAATTCGACAATGCATTAAGCCCCAAGAAGAAACAAAAGTTGTTTTTCATTCAAGGGTTGCTTGATAGATGTCTCAGCGGATAAAACGTGCCTTCACTGTCAATTATCCATCTATTGTCCAAGAACTCAGACACGAGGTTGTTATCTCTGAAACGTGCCGAGAACCGGTTGACGCTCGGCTGTTGCACTTCAGAGTGGCAATGGGGGATTTTATTCTGTCCCGAATTGCCAGATACACCGACCGCTTTGTTGACGAATATCTGCGTGTAAATGCCGAGGCTTGCCAATGACCATCCCCGAACCGCGTACCATCACTGTCAAGGATCGCCGGTATCAGACCAGCAAGGCTGAACTGGAAGAGGAGTTTGACATGCCGGGCATGACCGAGAAGGAACTGCAAGACACCTTCTTCCGCCCGTTCAAGGTGAAAACGGAGAATTGAGCGGGCCGGGGGAATGTGACTGTCGTATATAATCCCGCTATGAATGCCGCTATGAAGGCTAGGGTCCGCAAGCGAAGCAGGCGGGGAGGGCGTCTGGATTGATTCGCTCGAATTGATCGAAGATGTCGCCCGGCAATTGACACAGGCATCAAGCAATGCGTGCCAGGAATCGGTTTGCCAGTTTGTGTTTTCAGGCCAGTCATGAGCCATCATGCCTGGCAGCGCTGGCCGCGTTGACGGCATGCTACGGCAATGTCGAACCGGATGCCGCCGATGTCATCATTGCCCTTGGCGGTGATGGCTTCATGCTGCAGACCCTGCATGCATCCCGCGGCATGGACTGTCCGGTCTATGGCATGAACCGGGGGACCGTGGGGTTCCTGATGAATGATTTTGCCGTCGAGGATATCCATGATCGATTGAATGCTGCCGAAATGGAAGTCATTCATCCGTTGGAAATGCTGGCGCATGACCGTGACGGGGCGGTGCACTCCGGTCTTGCCATCAACGAAGTCTCCCTGTTCCGGGCGGGTGCGCAGGCCATCCGTCTCCAGATTGCAGTCGATGGAACGGTGCGGTTGCCCGAATTGATGTGTGATGGGGCCCTGCTGGCCACCCCGGCCGGTTCAACGGCCTACAACTACTCGGCCCATGGTCCGATCATCCCGCTGGGATCGAATATCCTGACTCTCACAGCAATTGCCGCCTTCCGGCCCCGGCGCTGGCAGGGGGCTCTGTTGCCGTCCTCGGCCCAGGTCGAATTCACCGTTCTCGAGGAGATCAAGCGTCCCTGCATGGCCGATGCGGATGGCCGTTCGGCCTATGAGGTGGTCCGCGTCATCGTCACGAGCAAGCCCTCCATCTCCCACACCATTCTCTTTGACCGGGGGCATGGGTTGCAGGAGCGTCTGTTGCGGGAACAGTTCGTCTGACGTTGGTGCATGACTCGCCATCCCGGCCCCGATGTGGCATGGCCGCCCCGGTGGCAGTCGCAGCAATCATGGCAGCGTGATCAATGGCAATGAGTCCGCAACGCGAGATCGGAACCTGGGGATTTCTCTTCCTGGCGGTCATTCTCATCCTCTGGTCCCTCAATGAAATCCTGTTTCCTTTCCTGCTTGGCATGGCTCTGGCCTATCTGCTCGACCCGATTGCCGATCGCCTTGAGCGAGTCGGGTGTTCACGATTCCTTGCCACGCTGATCATCACGGTCCTGGCCCTCTCGGTCATTGTGGGCCTGCTGTTGCTGCTGGTGCCCCGGCTGGCCAGCGAGATCCCCGGGTTGCTTGCGTCCCTGCCACTCCTTCTGGCGTCGTTGCTGGAGATTGTGCGCAGTGTCGCCCCGGAACTGGTCGAGGATGGCAACCTGCTCGGCACGTCGGTTGAAGGTCTCGGCGGCGCGGTGCAGACGCATGGTAGTACGATTGTGAGCGGGGTCATGACGGCGCTCCAGTCCGTGCTTGACAGCGTGATTTTCCTGCTGATCACACCGGTGATCATGGTCTACATGCTCAATGACTGGGACCGGATGATCAGCACCGTGAATGGCTATCTGCCCCACGACCACGCGCCTGTCATTCGGGACCTCTTCCGGGAAATGGATCGGGTGCTGGCCAGTTTTGTCCGGCGCCAGCTGTCGGTCTGTGCCCTGCTGGCCATCTTCTATGCCACGTTGCTCGTGTCTGTGGGTCTCGATTTTGGCCTGGTGGTGGGCCTGATCGCCGGCCTGATTTCCTTTATCCCGTTGTTCGGGGCCATCCTCGGCATGGTGCTGTCTGTGGGTCTGGCCCTCTTCCAGTTCTGGTCCGACCCCCTCTTCATTGGCCTGGTTGCGGCCATCTTCCTGACCGGCCAGGCACTGGAACAATACGTCCTGACGCCCAGGATTGTCGGCAGAGCCGCCGGTCTCCATCCCGTGACCATCCTGTTCGCCCTGTCGGCGTTCGGGGCTCTGCTCGGTTTTGTCGGTGTGCTCGTGGCCGTGCCGGCGGCGGCGGTGATCGGGGTGCTGGTTCGGCATGGCCTGTGCCGTTACCGGGCCAGCAGGCTCTTCTTGGGACAAGGCCCCCGTGCGAAGTGAGGCGATGGCGCGCACCGTCCTTGCCGTCCCTGCCGAACCATCCTGGCGCGAGAGCGATTTCATCGGCACTGCGTGCAACCGGGTGGCCCGGGTGGCCCTGGCAGCGGTGGAATCCTGGCCACAGGGGCGGTTGATCCTGACCGGGCCCGCCAAGTCCGGCAAGACCCATCTCGCCCGGATCTGGACCGCGCACCAGGGCGCGGTGCTGTACAGGGCCCGGGATCCCGGCTGGCGGGCTTCGGGGGCCGGACCAGTTGTCATTGAGGATGTCCATGCCATTGCCGGCGATGGCCGGCTCGAGATCAGACTGTTTGACTGCGTCAACCGACTGGCCGCCAGCGGCCGCTTGCTCCTCCTGACCGGATCCGGGCCGCCCGGGGCCTGGGGCCTGGCCCTGCCGGATCTGGCCAGCCGCATGGTCGGCAGCCGCATGGTCGAGATCCTGCCGCCGGATGAAGAGTTGGTCCCGGGGCTGATCCTCAAGCAGTTTTCGGATCGTCAGGTGACCATGACTCCTGCAATGCTCCGTTACCTTGCCAACCGATGTCCGCGGTCTTATGAAGCCGTTCATGCGGCAGTCATGGCACTCGACACCCAGTCCCTGGCCGCGCGGCAACGGATCACCCGGACCCAGATCGAGACCTATTTTGCAAACAGTACGGACCATGGCCAGTAGGACCCCATCATGACAGGAGCAGACACCGAGGCGGTTGTCCACACCGGACCGGCGGATTTCCTGAGCGGCCGCTTCCCCAGCCCCCGGACGGTGCACGAGGCCACACCGGACAACCCCAAACGGTTCATCAATCGGGAACTGTCATGGCTGGCCTTCAACTGGCGCGTCCTTGAAGAGGCCGGCAACCGGAACGTTCCCCTGTTGGAACGAGTCCGGTTCCTGTCGATTTCCGCCACCAATTTCGAGGAATTCTACTCGGTGCGGGCTGCGGGTCTGATGGCCCTGGCTGCCGCGGGCAATCATCCGGCCGCCGCCGATGGTCGGCTGCCCTCCCAGCAGCTGGTCGAGATCGAGGCAAGGTCCCGCCAACTGTTCGATGAACAGATCACGGTCTGGGAGTCGCTCCGGCAGGAATTGCAGGGCGAGGGCATTCACATCCTCTCCCGCGCGAGACTGTCCAGGGCCGACAAGGACTATCTGGACCGGGTGTTCATCGATGCGATCTTCCCGGTCCTGACTCCCCTGGCCATCGATCCGGCCCACCCCTTCCCGTTCATTCCCAATGCCGGCTTCACCATGGCCATCCGGCTGGCCAGGGACAGCGATGGCAGGTCACTGCTGGCCCTCCTGCCCATCCCCGTTCAGATCAGTCGTTTTGTCAAACTGCCCTCGGACCTGATGGATGAGTCCCGGTTCGTGCCGCTTGAGGATGTCCTGCTGGAAAAGATCGGTTTCATCTTCCCGGGCTACGCGGTCAAGGAAAACTGCGTGTTCCGTGTCCTGCGCGACAGCGACCTTGAGTATGAGGAAGAGGCCGAGGATCTGGTGCGGGAGTTCGAAACAGCCCTCAAGCGCCGCCGTCGGGGGGATGTCATCCTGGTTCTGATGTCGCAATCGAGCCAGGATGAACTGCAGAACCTCGTCCTGAGCGAGTTGCAGTTCGAACGGGAACGGGTCTTTGCCCTGCCGGGCATGATCGGTATGGCTGATCTCAAGGAACTGGTGCTCGATGAGCGGTCCGATCTCCTGTGGCCACGGTTCTCACCCCGGATCCCCGAGCGGGTCGAGGAACACAACGGGGACATCCTTGCCGCAGTGCGCAGCAAGGACATGCTCCTGCACCACCCGTATGAAACCTTTGACATGGTCGTCCGTTTCCTTCGTCAGGCCGCGCTGGACCCCGACGTGGTGGCGATCAAACAGACTCTCTACCGGACATCGATCAACAGTCCCATTGTCGAGGCGCTGTGCGAGGCGGCCGAGAACGGCAAGTCCGTGACCGCGCTTGTGGAGATCAAGGCCCGGTTCGATGAAGCTGCCAATATCCGCCAGTCCCGCCAACTCGAGCGCTCCGGTGCGCATGTCGTCTATGGCTTCATCGATCTCAAGACCCATGCCAAGGTCTCGTCCGTGATCCGGCGCGAAGGGAACCGGCTGGTGACCTACACCCATTTCGGCACGGGCAATTACCATCCGATCACCGCCAGGATCTACACGGATCTCAGTTTCTTCACCTGTGATGATGCACTGGGCCGCGACGGGACCCGGCTGATCAATTTTGTCTCGGGATATGCCCAGCCCGAATCGCTGGAACTGCTGGCGATCGCTCCGATCAACCTGCGCGCGGTGCTGCTGATGCGGATCAACCAGGAGACGGAGAATGCCCGCAAGGGCAAACCGGCCGAGATCTGGGCCAAACTCAATGCCCTGATCGACCCGGAGGTCATCGATGCGCTGTATGCCGCCAGTCAGGCAGGGGTCAGGATCAGCCTGGTTGTGCGGGGCATCTGTGGACTCAGGCCAGGCATTGCGGGCCTGTCGGAAACGATCCGGGTCAAGTCCATCGTCGGCCGGTTTCTCGAGCATGCGCGCATCCTGTGTTTTGGCAATGGCTCCACCCTGCCGTCCAGGAAGGCAGCTGTCTACGTCTCCTCGGCGGACTGGATGGAACGCAACATGGACCGGCGGGTCGAGACGCTGGTGGAAATCAGCAATCCGACCGTGCGCGACCAGATCATGTCGCAGGTCATGGCTGCCAACCTGGCCGATGTGGCCCAGAGTTGGGTCCTCCAGCCCGACGGGACCTATGTGCGCGATCTTGCCACGATTGATGCCGACTCGTTCAGCTGTCACA
This sequence comes from Paracoccaceae bacterium, assembly GCA_965215545.1. Taxonomy (GTDB): domain Bacteria; phylum Pseudomonadota; class Alphaproteobacteria; order Rhodobacterales; family Rhodobacteraceae; genus MPNP01. The sequence continues at coordinate 322,736 of OZ244066.1, read as the reverse complement.
AGTTCTTCATGGAAAATCCGTCCCTCTCGGGGCGGGGGCGGGCCCGGGCCAAGCGCGAGATCCGTCTTGCGCGCGCCAAGGACTGACGGCTCCATGGAACGTCATGTGCCGATTGATGGTCAGTCAGGCCCCGATGCGCTGGCACCCCTGCAGCTGCCGATCTTCAAGGATCCCGAAGTCAGCCGCCTGGCCCGAGCCGCCGTGATCGACATCGGTTCCAATTCCGTGCGCATGGTTGTCTTCGATGGTGCGGCCCGGTCGCCGGCCTTTTTCTACAACGAGAAAGTCATGTGCGGCCTCGGGGCTTCACTGGCCGAGACCGGTCGGCTCGACCCAGGCGGCAAGAAACGGGCCCGGGCGGCCATCCAGCGCTTTGTCGCCATTGCCGAGAGCATGCAGGCCACGATTCTCGGGGGCGTGGCCACAGCGGCCTGCCGCATGGCAACCGATGGCCCGTCCTTTTGTGCCAGGATCACCGAAAAGACCGGACTGCCGATCACGATCACCAGTGGTCACGAGGAAGCCAGACTGGCCGCCCGGGGTGTCCTGCTCGGCTGGCCCCAGGCCGACGGGCTGGTCTGCGACATCGGCGGAGCCTCAATGGAACTCGCCGAAGTCCGGCAGGGAACAATCGGCCACTGCCTGTCGGCACCGCTCGGCCCGATGCTGTTCAACCGGCCCATGGATGCAGACACGATGACCCGCACCATCCGTCAGCAGATCAGGGCACTGCGCAAGGAATTCAGGGGATCCTATCGTGCCCTCTATCTTGTCGGAGGGTCCTGGCGGACCATCGCCAAGATCGACATGGCCCGCCGGGCGTACCCGCTGCGGGTGATCAACGAATACAGTCTGTCCCGAGACGCTCTGGCCAGGACCTTGACCCTGATCGAGACATCTGCGGCCGCCAACCAGCTTGGCAAATTGAACGTGTCACCGGACCGCATCCATCTCGTGCCCATCGCCGCCCGCATTCTCCGGGCCCTGGTGGACGATCTGCAGACAGAGGAGATCGCCGTTTCAGCCTACGGCATCCGGGAGGGCGTCCTGTATGACAACATGCCGGGCAAACTCCGCAAGCGGGATCCGCTGATCGAGGCCTGCCTGCATGCCGAATACGCCTCGGCCCGCATGCCGGGCTACGGGAGTCTGATGTTCTCTTTCATCGCCCCCCTGCTCAAATCCTGCACGGATGAACAGCAACGCCTCATCCAGGCGGCCTGTATCCTGCATGATGTCTCCTGGCGGGCCCATCCGGACTACCGGGCCGTGTCCTGCTTCGATTTTGCCACCCGGGCCAGCCTCGGTGGGATTGATCATGCCGGGCGGGTCTTTCTCGCCTATGCCCTCTTCAACCGGTACAAGAACACCAACGTGCCTGCCTACGCCCAGAGCATGCTTGGTCTCCTCACGCCCGAAGAGACCGAGCGGGCGGTCATGGTCGGCAAGGCCCTGCGCTTTGCAGCCATGCTGACCGTCGGCTCGCCCGACAGCCTGGGCCGACTCAAATTCAAGCCCCGTCGGCATGTGTTGACGCTGGAATTGCCCCAGTCGGTCGCCATCGTCCTTGGCGAGACGGTCATGGAACGATTCAGGGCCCTGGCGTTGGCGATGCGCTGCAAGCCCCGGGTCATCCGTATCGCGCCATGACACCCCGGCTGAATCGCGAACTGCCACCCCGGGATCCGGACCGGCACCAGGAGATCCAATGATGCGCATGACACGCTATTTTCTGCCCTTGATGAAGGAGGTACCGGCGGATGCCCAGATCGCCAGTCACCAGCTGATGCTCCGGGCCGGCATGATCAAGCAGGCTGCCGCCGGGATCTATTCATGGCTCCCTCTCGGTCTGCGGGTCCTGCAGAAGATTGAACGGATTGTCATCGAGGAGCAGATCCGGGCCGGCCACCTGCCGATCCTCATGCCCACCCTGCAGCCGGCGACCCTGTGGGAGGAATCGGGCCGCTACAGTGACTACGGTGAGGAAATGCTCCGCTGTCCCGATCGCCATGGTCGCACGCTGATCTACGGGCCCACCAACGAGGAGATGATCACCGACATCTTCCGTGAACATGTCCACTCCTATCGCGACCTGCCCCTGACCCTCTTTCACATCCAGTGGAAATTCCGTGACGAGATCCGCCCCCGCTATGGCGTGATGCGCGGTCGCGAATTCCTCATGAAGGACGGGTATAATTTCGATATTGACCGGGAGGCCGCCATCCATGCCTACAACCGCCACATGGTCAGCTATCTGCGCACCTATGCCCGCATGGGGCTTCAGGCCATTCCCATGCAGGCTGATACCGGCCCCATCGGCGGCAATCACAGTCACGAGTTCCTGATCCTGGCCGCGACCGGCGAGTCCCGGGTCCACTATGACGCCGCCATCCTGGACCTCGAACTCCAGGATGCCGCCATTGACTATGACTCCCACGCCAACTGTGCCGCGATCGTGGCCGAATGGACTGCACCCTATGCCCGGACCGAGGAGACCCATGAGGCCACCCTTTTTGCCAGCGCGGTGCCTCCTGCCCGGCAGCGGGACTCCCGGGCCATTGAAGTGGGACAGATCTTTTATTTCGGGACCAAGTATTCCCAGGCCTTGGGGGCCACCGTGACCAATGATGCCGGCCAGTCCGTCCCGGTCCATATGGGGTCCCATGGCATCGGTATCTCACGCCTCGTCGGCGCCATCATCGAGGCGCACCATGATGCCAAGGGCATCATCTGGCCGCTGGCCGTGGCACCGTTTTCCGTCAGTCTGGTCAACCTGGCCCGCAATGACACCACCTGCCATGCGACCTGCGAGCGCCTCTACCGGGAGTTGACCGACCGGGGCATTGAGGTTCTCTATGACGACAGGGAGGACTCACCCGGGGCCAAATTCGCCTCCATGACCCTCATCGGACTGCCCTGGATGCTTGCCGTCGGCCCCCGCAGCCTGGCCCGGGGCGAGGTCGAACTCACCGAACGCGCCACCGGCGAGCGGATCTCCTGGCCCGAGGACGCGATCGTCCGCGTCCTTGCCGACCGCCTCGGCCCCGTCCCGCGCCGGGTCCAGCCATCCGGCATGAGCACCCCACCCGCATGAGCACCCCTCGCCAGCCAGCCCCGGCCCCCTTTGCCCGTTATGAGTGGCAGCTCGCCTGGCGCTTCCTGCTGGCCCGGCGCAGCGAAGGAGGCATCAGTGTCATGTCGCTGATTTCGGTCCTTGGTATTGCCATTGCCGTCTTTGCCCTTGTTGCGACCCTGGCTGTGCGTTCCGGCTATCGCACGCAGTTCGTCGACACCATCATCGGTGCCAATGCCCATGTGACCTTGCATCCCCATGTCCGGGTCGATGCGGGCGGCGTTCGCAGTCGGGCCATCCCGCTCGATCTGGAGCTGATTGCCGCCCTCACCGAACTGCCCGGTGTTGCCCGGGTCATCCCCCAGGTCCATGCCCAGGTCATCGGTACCTCCGGCCTTGCCAATGCCGGTATCGATCTCTTTGGCGCGCCGATTGCCGATCTGGCCGCCATGCCGCACATCGCGCGTCTTGCGCTGCCGCCAGAGGGCCCGGTTCCCACCGGCACCCTGCCCGACACGCTCGCTGACGGTATCGCCATCGGTGAGGGCCTGGCCCGGATCCTCGGTGTGGGTCTGGGCGAGTCCATCCGGCTGGTCTCGCCCGAGGGCATCCAGACCGTCTTTGGTGCCGCACCCCGGATCAACAGTTACGAGGTTGTCGCCATCTTCAGTGCCGGGCGCTATGATATCGACCGGACCCGGGCCTATCTCCCCCTCGCCGAGGCCCAGCAATTCCTGAATCACACCGCCACGATTGACGAGATTGCCCTCACGCTCGATACGCCCGAGACCGTCGAGACCATCGTGCCCATCCTGCGCGAGACCGCCGGGGACAGCTACTACCCCTGGACCTGGAAGGACTCATCGGGTGCTTTCCTGCAGGCCTTGCAGATGGAGGACAACCTGATGTTCATCCTCATGTCGATCCTGGTCCTGGTGGCGACATCCAACATCATTTCCGGCCTGGTGATGCTGATCAAGAACAAGTCGACGACCATCGGGATCCTGCGGGCCATCGGTCTGACCCGCGGGGCAATCATCCGGATCTTCTTCCTGTTCGGTGCCATCACCGGACTTGTCGGCACCACGCTCGGTGTTGTGGCCGGCTGTGTCTTTGCCATCCACATCGACCCGATCTTCGATGCCGTCAACTGGCTTGCCGGCGGGCAGGTCTGGGATCCCGAGGTCCGGCTGCTGGCGCGCCTGCCGGCGGAAATCAAGACCGCCGATGTGCTTGCTGCCACCACCCTGGCCCTGGCCCTCACCTTTGCCGCGGCCGTGATCCCGGCCCTGCGGGCGGCACGCATGACGCCGGGCCAGGCCATCCGCTATGAGTGAACCGATCCTGTCCCTCGAGGACATCTGCAAGACTTACCATCCCGGTCAGTCCCGGGCCATTCCTGTCCTGTCGGGGCTCTCGCTGGCCCTGGGCCCCGGTGAGATCGTCGGTCTGGTGGCTCCTTCAGGGGCTGGCAAATCCAGCCTTCTGCACATCGCCGGCCTCCTCGAACAGGCCGATTCCGGCACCATCCGGATCGGGGGAACGGCGTGTCATGCCGCCAGTGATGCCATCCAGACCCGGATCCGCCAGCAGCGGATCGGCATGGTGTTCCAGTTCCACCACCTCCTGGCTGAATTCACCGCTCTTGAGAACGTGATCCTGCCCCAGCTGGCCCTGGGACGGACCCACAGCCGGGCCCGCCAGCACGCCAGTCGCCTCCTGGACGCAGCCGGTCTCGCTGACCGTCACCATCACCGACCGGCCACCCTGTCCGGCGGTGAACAGCAGCGTGTCGCTGTCTGCCGGGCCCTGGCCAATGATCCCCAACTTGTCCTGGCCGATGAGCCCACCGGGAATCTCGATGGCGAGACAGCCCTGACCATCTTCACCCTCATGACTGCACGCCTGCGGGACACTGGTTGTGCGGCACTGATTGCCACCCACAACACCGACCTTGCCGCCCGCACCGACCGCATCGTCCACCTGCATCAGGGCGCTCTCACACAGACACCCCCTGCTGCTCTCCAGATCCGGGCACCGGCCCGCATCTGACCCATGCAGCGAGCGGCCGGACCCCACTCACGGGCGGCAGATGGTGCGCAGCGTCTGCCAGGCAGCATCGGGCATCAGGGGCCGATAGGCATCCGCACCTTTCGGGTCATTGGCAAGCAGCTGGGCCGGGTCCGTGGCAGAATTGGCATAGACGGCGGCAAATGCCGTGGCCGGAAAGCCGGCCTCGTGGAATGAAGCCAGCAGGTCGGCAGCCGGGATGACATCCGGCCTGGCCAGTTTGAGGTGTTGGGCATAGGCTTCAAAGGTCCCCTGCGGCATGGACCGGCCGAGGGCAATCCGAACCAGATTCAGAACCCGGGTCTCGAAGAGGAACGGGAGCAGGGGATCTTCGGCGGCCAGGCGTTCGGCTTCCAGCAGGATGTAACCGGCCAGAACTTCCGGACCGTCATGATAATCAAGCAGTTCAGCGTTCAGAATAACAAGGTTGCCCGGCAGCGATCGGGACAGGAATGGAAGGGTGCCCAGCACCCGGACATCGACTCGCTGCTCAGGCATCAGGGACTCCTCGAGGGTCCTGATGACACGGAGACCCGCTTCGGCATCACATTCCAGGCCGGCATCATCGACGAGGGCGGCATAGACGGCCTCACCGATGGTCCGACGGTCACTGGCACCGACGAGGCTCGCGCCGATGGCAATCAGGGATTCAGACCAGTAAGTCCCGGCAGCCACCAGCCCGACCAGCAGGATGACCGGGAGAGGCCAGGAGAACCCGATGGCGATCCGGGGGGTTGATGAGGACGTTCCATCAGGAACCCGTTCACCGCGCAGGGCCCCGATCATCAGCTCGTCATCAAGGATCAACCGTTCACCGGACCCGGGATCGGGCGAGAAGGCTGCCACGGGTCCGGCTGTCTGGATTTCCTGGATGAAATACAGCGACCAATGGGTCAACAGCAACTCGTCGCGGGTCCGGATGACCAGCGAGTCCCTGTCGAGTTGGACAAGGACCTTCTGGGGATGGCTGGCCGCGGATTCATGCCAATGCCCCGTGCATTCCAGCACATCGAAGCCGGGATAGACGGTCATGGGCAGACAGACATCGTCGGGAGGTTCATCAGAAGGCCGCCTGATCCAGCCGGACTCAGAGTGTCTTGACCTGCTCGCGCAACCGGTATTTCTGGATCTTGCCGGTCGAGGTCTTGGGCAACTCAACAAAGGCAAGGCCCTTGGGGGTCTTGAAACCGGCCAGGTGGGCCCGGCAGTAGCGCAGGATCGCTCCGGCATCGGGATCTGCCCCGGCAACCGGCTCGATGAAGGCAAACGGCACCTCACCCCACGTCTCATCGCGTTTGGCCACAACAGCACAGAGTGACACATCAGGATGGGACATGAGGACACCCTCGACCTCCACGGACGAGACGTTTTCCCCACCCGAGATGATGATATCCTTGGCCCGATCGGTGATCTTGATATAGCCATCCGGACGCTGGGTGGCGATGTCGCCGGACGCGAGAGCCCCGGTGGCGAAGACCTCGTCACTGGCTTCCGGATTCCGGTAATACCCCTTCATCACGGGATTCCCACGCAGCATGACCTCACCGAGCGTTGTCCCATCGGCCCGGACCGGTGTCGCGGTGCCGGGCGCACAGACATTGGCTTGTTCCATCATGGGCATCGGCACGCCGGTGAGGGACTTGATGGCCGCCCGTTCGTCATCATCGAGATCTCCCCATCTGTCCTCATCCCAGGTGCATTCGGTCACATGCCCGTAGGTTTCGGTCAGGCCGTAGACCTGGGTGACATTGAAGTTCAGTTTTTCAATGGCCTGCAGGGTGGCTGCCGCCGGTGGGGCTCCCGCCGTGAAGACCTCGACCCGATGGTCAAAGGGCCGCCGTTCCGCCGGTGGGGCATTGGCGAGCATGTTCAGCACAATGGGGGCCCCGCCAAAATGGGTGATGCCTTCCGTTGCAATCATCCGGTAGATGAATTCGGCCGTGATCCTGCGGCAGCAATAGAGGGTCCCGCCCACGAGAGGCATCATCCAGGTATGGTTCCACCCATTGCAGTGAAAGAGGGGAACGATGGCCAGGAACCTGGGATAGAGGGTCATGCGCCAGGTGATCACCGTGCCCATTGTCATCAGGTAGGCGCCCCGGTGATGATAGACGACCCCCTTGGGATGGCCAGTGGTGCCGGACGTGTAGTTCAGCGACAGACTCTCCCATTCATCCTCGGGCAGGCTCCACGCGGCATCAGGATCACCTGTTGCCAATAGCTCCTCATAGGTCTGGTGCTGTCCCGTGGCGGCAATGCCGGCAACCGGGTCGGGGACCTCAATGATCCGGGGTACACTCCCCTTCATGACTTGCAGGGCGGCATCCAGCACCGGTAGGTCCTCGGTGTCGACAAGGACCGCCTTGGGCGCGGCATGATCGATGATGTAGCGCACCGTGTCGACGTCCAGACGGTTGTTGATGGTATTGAGGACGCCTCCCATGGCCGGCACGCCAAACTGCGCCTCGACCTGGGCCGGGATATTCGGCAGGAGTGTCGAGACGACATCGCCGGATGCCACACCCACCCCACGCAACGCCGATGCCAGGCGGGAGACCCGGGCATGATAGGTGCGATAATCCAGCCGCAGATCGCCATGGACCAGGGCCTCACGGTCGGCAAAGACCGTCCGGGCCCGGTTCAGATGGGAAAGCGGTGTGAGGGCCACATGATTGGCCGCCCGTCGGTGCAGGCCCGTTTCGTCATCAAGCCATCCCATCAGGCCCCTCCCTGCAATGACACATTCAAGCGACGAAAAACCGCCACCGCCACCGGTGCCGAAGTCACATCGTCAGTATATCATGAACCGAACACCTTGCACGCCCCGGCCTGCCGCCTGCAAGATCGTCGCCGTGATGACGTTCCCGTCGTGTGCTCCCATGGCCTGTGTGCCGCGCCGGACCCAACCACCTGTGCCTCCAGAGGGTGTGTTGTGCAGGTGTCGATTCCGTGTCCAGACCGCAAGGGACCGGGCCTGTCGTCCGGGACGGCTTCAAGGCACGTCTGGGTCCGCGTCTCGCGCAAGAGGGGCTTTGATGCCATCCCGCCAAACGCACCCGGTCGATTTCAGATCCCGGATTGATCGCGACCATGCCAGGCAGGACAGTCGGTTCGGCATCCTCTGCGTCACCCATCTGTGGCACAGGTCGTGAAAGGCCTCTGGGTTGTGGTGACAGTTCACGGTCAAATCATGCCTTGCGCGGGCCTGCCAGGCAGTCTGCGAGAGCTGCCGTGTGCACCACCCCCCCCTGCCGCAACATCGGCATCTGGCCACCGTCATCGGGAGAGACTGCCATGACGACGGACCCATGGGCCGCGGCAAACGACCGGCACAGTTTCGAGAGGCCGTGTACGGAGTGGGCAGACATGGCCGGGACGGTGATGTCCCATGGCCACGGACTCCCCTTCGTACGCTTCCCGCTGCCAAACGTCCGGATCATGCGCTCGATCGACACCGAATGAGCGAACCCAACCTGTGAGGAACCGAATCCATCAATCATGCGCATCCGGATCTGTGGGGGTCAGGCAACCGCCATCCCCCCTTCTTCCTGCCGCCGTGATACTGGTCGCCCGGGTATCGTCGCAGTTTGAAATTCACCCTTTCCATTGGACAGCAAAAGGTGTAGACTGAAGACATCAACCCCATTGGAGGATTCCATCATGATACACTTGATCCCCCCCTAAACGACTGACCGCCCTCGCTGCCGCCCTGGTATGGTAGCCCTTTTGCTGGCTGCCCCCGCCGCCGCCCAACTGGTCATCCCCCCGACCACCGGGACCGGGGCCTGCACACAGGGCGGCGCTCCGGAAGTCGACGCGGGGCCGACTGCTACTATCGATACTCCCACAAACAGCAGCCTGACACTCAACGTGGTAACATTAACCGCCACTGAGGCATATACATTTTATGCGGGGGTCCTGGAAGGTGGGACGGGGACTCCGCAGCAGGTAACCAATCTCGGCACATCCCGACCACTGGCGGCCCAGACCGTCAACTTCACCGGCCTGAAGAAAAACACGCGCTACACAGCCGTTATCTACGGCGGCACTACAAACACATATTCAAATCCGCTCGGCCGCTTCTGCTTCAAGACCCGCGGCGAGTTCACCAACGCCGAGCAGAACCTGAAGCCCGACGGCACGGTTGACCTCACCAAGTTCAGCCGCACCGGCTGCTTTGCGGTGGCCCGCACCCTGCAGGACATCAACGACTGCATGTGCAACGGCAGGCGGGGTGGCACCCGGATCCTCGCCGGTGCGACCCAGAGGAGCCAGGAGATCCGGGGGCGTCGGGGCTGCCCGAATCTCACCAACTGAGCTGTCTCGACGAGGCGGGCCGCATGGCGGTGGCATCCCGCCATGCGGCGAACACGAGAACAGAGGTGGCCTATGGCCACCTCCAGTGCACAATCCAAACTGACCCACTACCGTCGCCCGTTGACCCCTTGCGGGTCCTGCTGTATCGTGCGAGGATGAAGAACGGCCCCGACATGCACGATCTGGTCAGGCGGGTGGCCGTGATGGAGGAGCGTATGCAGAAGCTGAGAGTGGACCTCGCTGCAACCTTGGCTGGAATGCGTGCTGATATGGCAACGCACCGTGAAGATGCCGCCAAGCGTGATATTGATGCCGCCAATGCTGCTGCCAGGCGTGACAAGGACAACCTGCGCTGGCAGATCGGCCTGTGGGTCGGGGCCGCGGTGATCGTCGGGATCCTCATCCGCTGGCCAGCCAGCTGACGGCAGGGATGGAGCATGACCCTGACTGGTACGATCTGGCCAGACAGATCGTTCGACTGGAAGGTGAGATCAAGACATCACGTGCGGAGAATGACGCCATGGAATCAAGAATCGATGCCCGACTTGCCGGTATGCAGGTGGACCAGGCCAGGTTGCGCGAGGACATGGCCAACTGGAAGACCGACATGGCCAACTGGAAGACCGACATGGCCAATCGGGAAACCCGGATGCTGTTGGCGGTGGCGGGCATGGTTGGCCTTGCCGTCGCCATTCTCGGCATCCTGATCGCCATGCCTGCCTGATCGCCGGGCGGGTCTGGCCCGTGCGCTCGGGCGTGCAAGGCCAGTGCCATGCGGCGGGCAGGGCCACTGGCCAGCGTATCGCTCTCGGTGAGGAAGAGCTGCAGAGCGATGTGGGAGTCGCGTTCCGGATCGTTCACTCGGTCGCGCTTGAGTCCGCCCTCCTGATAATGCCTGACGAGGCTGTGACAGGGGTTGGAGGGAAAGGCGAGTGGGCTGAGGCGCAGCGTATCCACCGCCGGCAGATGCAGCAGACGGAGGCCCGGCTTCGCCGCCGCCAGGTGGGGCGGATCGCAGGCGATCAGGTTGTGCCCAGGGACGAACCTGGCTCCGTCAGCCAGATCATCGAGACTCGCCAGTGGCGCATCCAGACCATCGCCGGCATGCGTCATGCTGCGACCGGACTCCCCTCGCACCGTCCCGAAGGCTTGCATGGGCTTGTCCCTGCCAACTTCAGGATCGGGAGAAAGACAGGCCGACCGGCAAGGGCTCCTGCGATGCAGCCTCGCCATTCATGCCGGGTCCAGGCCCCGGTTCCGGGGGCCCACTCATGTCCATCAATCCCCTGAATGTCGCCAGACGGCACACAGGGCATGCTCTCATCCGGGTATCGATGACCTCAAGGCCGATATCCCTGAAATTCCTGACGTTGTGCATCACCATCGCCAGTGTGCGGAACCGTGCGATCTGGCCACAGGTGTCATCGACGGGTCGGCCCGTGTGGCGGCGTGCTGACGCAATATCGGCCTCGGCGATCGCGGCGACAGACAGGTCTGCTGCCGGACGTCCCTGATCCAGGTCATGATCGGTGGGGCAGGGCTGATGGCGCAACAGCCCGGAGGCCAGATCCGCGCTGCCGAGGGGCACAATCCGGGCGTGAATGGCGGCCGCCAGAATGCGTGGTGTGGTCTTGGGCTGGACGGCCGGGCACAGGATCAGTCACCCCGTCTTCCGTGGAACGGTCGTTGTCAGCCATCTGGACACGCAACCGTATCTTCACGCCGTCATTGAGATCGTGGATCGTGACGCTTGCCATGCCCGTCTCCACTGTCTGCCGGCTGTCCGGATTCCGGGCCACCCGCGATGCATCAAGACGCCAGAACGGTCGCTGGCGACATGGCATCCTGATGGTGCTTCCGGGCCGTCGGCCCAGAGGGCCATGGCCCCGGTGTCAGACGGGATAGAAGGTGCTCTTGTCCCTGGCCATCCGGGCCAGCAGTGCCGGGGGCGCAAAGCGCTCACCACAGGCTGCGTTCAGGTCCTGACAGGTGGCGATGGCCGCCTCGGGTCCGATGGTGTCGACCCAGCTGAACGGTCCGCCGCTCCACGGCGCAAACCCCCAGCCGAAAATCGCTCCCACATCACCTTCGCGCGGGTCCTCGAGGATGCCCTCGCGATAGGCCTCCATGGCCTGGATGACCTGGATCATCATCAGTCGCTGGCGAACCTGTGCGGATTCGGTCGATGTCGCCGCTTGAGGGAATTCCGTTGCCAGGGCGGCCCAGAGTCCGATCCGCTGGCCGTTCGCGTCATAGGCATAGAAGCCGGCCCGGACCTTGCGACCGTAGCGTTCGAGTGCACACATCCGATCGACCACATCATCCGCCGGACTGGTGCCGTAGGCATCACCAAGGGCGGCGCGGGCGGCCTTGCCGATCCGGGCCGCCAGGTCGAGCCCGGTCTCATCAAGCAGCTGCAGGGGTCCGATGGGCATGCCGATCTGGCGGGCACTGGTTTCAATGAGGGGCGGCCGGATGCCTTCGCCAACCATGCGCAGGGCTTCGTTCATGTAGGGAATGATGCAGCGATTGGCGTAGAAGTTCATGGCATCATTCACCAGAATGGGCGTCTTGCGGATGGTACGGACAAGATCGTAGGCGGCGGCGATCGCCGGCGTTCCCGTTGCCTGACCCCGGATGATCTCGACCAGCGGCATTCGCTCGACCGGACTGAAAAAATGCAGGCCGGCGAAGCGTTCAGGGTGGGGAAGGGCCCGGGCCAACCGGGTGATGGGGAGGGTCGACGTGTTGGAATAGACCATCGTTCCGGCCCCGATATGGGGACCGAGTCGGGCAAGGAGTTCCAGCTTGATGTCCAGGTCCTCAAACACGGCCTCGATGATGATGTCGCACCCGGCAAGATCTGCCATGCCGTCGGCGGCTGCCACGTGGGCCAGGGCTGCATCGGCAGCCGACTGCGTGAGCCGGCCCCGGTCACAATCCGTTCCGAACCTGCGCGCCATGGTGTCCCTGGCCTGGCCAATCCGGTCCAGATCCTGATCATGTAGGATGACATCCATGCCGGCCAGGGCCGCGGTTGCCGCGATGCCGGTGCCCATCATGCCGGCACCGATGATCCCGAGACGGGTCATGGGGTGGGGTGGCAGTCCGACCGGTTTGCGCACCCCCCGATCCAGTTCCTTCTTGCTGATGAACAGCGAGCGGATCATCGTCGCGGGGGCGGGGTCCCGCATCAGCCAGGCAAAGGTCTTGGCCTCATTGGCAATGGCGGTGTCGAAATCGAGGAGCAGGCCCTCATAGATGGTGAGCAGCGCCGCCTTGGGTCCGGGGTAGAGACCCTGGGACTTGCCCTTGAGCATGCAACCGGTGCCGGCAAAGACACGACTGCCGTCGCGATGGTAGGGGCCGCCACCGGGGACACGGAAGCCCGGGCGGTCCCAGGGTTTGATGGTGGCGTCGCGATCCGCCGTCAGGACCCAGCTGGCAGCCGCATCGACGAGGTCATCCTCGGCCACGACTGCATCGACCAGATTGGCAGCCAGGGCCTTCGCCGGTGGCAGGAGCGTGCCTTCAAGGATGAAGGGTGCCGCTTCGAGGAGGCCGAGTCGTCGGACCAGGCGGGTCGTACCGCCCGCGGCAGGGAAGATGCCCACCTTGGCTTCCGGCAGGCCGATCATGCCGCGGGGCGTCTCCGCCATGACGATTCGATGGCAGGCGATGGACAGTTCGTAGCCGATGCCGACACAGATCCCCCTGACCGCGGCGACGACGGGTTTCCCGGGGGCACCGGCCGGGGTGCCGGCAAGTTCGATGCGCCGGAAGATCGCATGGATCGACATCATCGTCTCGAAGATCGTCCGGCCCGTCTCGGCGGTGCCGTCATTGTGCAGGGCTGCCAGGATGGCCAGGTCCATGCCGCCGGTGAAATCCGTCTTGCCGGTGGTGATGACAAGGCCCTTGACAGCATCATCAGCCAGAGCCTGGGTCACGAGGGCATCGAGCTCATGGAAGCCCTTCCAGGACATGATGTTCATTCTGGGTCCGGGTACATCCCAGGTCAGTACGGCGACTCCGTCGCAGCGCAGCGTCAGGTGGAAATCAGTGGTGTCAGGCATGAACATCCCTGTCGATCAGTGTGGCTGTCCCCATGCCACCGGCCACACACAGGGTGATCAGGGCCCGCCGTTGCCCTGACCGCTCCAGCTCATCAAGGGCGATTCCCAACAGCATGGCACCCGTGGCCCCGAGTGGATGGCCCATGGCAATGGCACCGCCATTGACGTTCACAATTGCCGGGTCGAGATCAAATTCCTGCATGTAGCGGAGGGGAATCGAGGCAAACGCCTCATTGACCTCAAACAGGTCGATGTCACCGATGCCGATCCCGGCCCGCTGCAGGAGCCGATGTGTGGCTGGAATCGGCCCGGTGAGCATGAGCGTTGGATCCGAGCCGGTCTGGGCTGTGGCCACAATCCGGGCTCGGGGTGTCAGGCCCAGCCGTTCACCGAGGGACGGGGTGCCGATCAGCACTGCGGCGGCGCCATCAACAACCCCGGAGGAATTGCCGGCGTGGTGAACATGATCGACGGACGACAATTCGGGGTGGCGCAGTTTGGCGATGGCATCAAAGCCCGGGACCGACTCTCCGATGTCACGAAACGCCGGGGCAAGTTCGGCCAAGGCGGCGGTGGTCGTGTCGGGCCGGAGATGCTCGTCCCGTTCGAGGACCACACAACCGATCCTGTCCTCGACGGGTATGATCGAGGGCTGGAAGCGACCCTCCTGCCAGGCTTTGGCAGCCCGCTGGTGCGAACAGGCGGCAAAGGCATCACAATCGCCCCGGGTGAAGCCGGACACCGTGGCGATGAGATCGGCAGCAATGCCCTGGGGAACCATGTGGTGATTCAGGGTGAGTTCAGGATCAACGGCCAGGGCCGCTCCATCCGTTCCCATCGGAACCCGGCTCATCATTTCAACACCACCGGCGATGAAACAGTCCCCGGCCCCGGCCCGCACCTGTGCAGCAGCGAGATTGACCGCATCCAACCCACTGGCACAGAATCGGTTGATCGTGAGTCCCGGGACAGCATGAGGCAGACCAGACAGCATGACAGCTGCCCGGGCCAGGCATCCGCCCTGCTCGCCCACCTGCGTGACCGTGCCCCACAGGACATCCTCGACGGCGCCGCTGACCCCCTCATTGCGCGCCAACAGGGCATCGAGGATGTCTGCCGACAGGCGGACCGACTTGATCTCATGCAGGGCACCATCACCCTTGCCCCGTCCGCGCGGAGTCCGCACGGCGTCATAAATGCAGGCGACTGTCATGAGTTCTCCATTGTCTCACAGTCAGGATTGAACGGGAGGTGCCATCTGTTGTTGTTCAGCCCTATGCGGCAAGGTACCGAAGCGAGTGCGGCTCGGCAGGGGTGACCGGTTCCTGAATTGTCGACTGTGACACGTTCCGGGTCAGACAAAAAGCCTGCAAGACCCCAAGGGAAGGTTTCATCTGCCATGACCTGCCATACCGATTCTTCGGACGTCACGGGCCGCTTATGCTGCAAAGCGGCAAAATGCAATTCTCTGCAGCAATTTGCTGGAGTCCGGGAACCCGGGATTCCAGAAACCTCTATAAGGACAGGAGTCTCAGTTCAGGAAACCCGGTGCACCGAAGTGGAAGAGATAAGCCAGGATGAGTGCGGGAATCGTCGAGTAGAGTGTTGCCAGGATGGCGGCCCGCGGCTCCAGGGCAATCGCTGGAAAGAGTGCATCTCCGTCATTGGAAATGACATTGCCCATCAGCGCTGCAAAGGGAACAAGACCTGTGATGTACAGGGTCGTCACAAGAACCTGCGGCCCGCAGCCCGGCAGCAGGCCGATGGCAATGGCGACCAGCGGCAGGAGCGGAGCAACGGTGGCAAACAGGGCCTCGAGATCGAGGCCCGAGAAGGCCACGGCATATTCATAGGTCAGGAAGGCACCGATGACCCATGCTGTGATGAAGGCGGTCTCCTCGGCACAGCGTGACATCGGATGATCATCGGGGTTGGCCATGGTCTTGATGGGTGAGAAGACCCAGATCAGACTGCCGGCGGCCACACCCAGCATCGCCAGAATGGCAAGCCCCATGTCAAAGGGGGCCGGAATCGTGACCCCGGTCAGGAGCAGGATGCCACCGGGCAGGCCGAGGGTCGCGAGGAGGCAATAGAGCACATCCCGCCACCGCAGCGACTGGATCCGGGGGCACAGGGGACCGAGCATGGCCCGTCGGTTGCGACGGGGCTGGATTTCCAACCGATCAACAAGCATGCCGACGGCCGTCCCGGCGACCAATGCCAGCGGCAATGCCACTGCCGCCGCATCAGGTCGGGTGGCGATGAGGAGGAAAGCCGCATCCCCCATCGTGGCGACGAGTGTTGCCACCACGGCCCCGAATCGGACATGGCCGGTCGTGTAGGCGGCAACCACCACGATGGCGCCACCACACCCCGGTGTGGCGCCGAGGAGGGCTGCCAGCGGGACCTGGAAGGTTCGGGACCTGCGCAGCGCGGTCCCGATGCTGTAGCCAAAGAGACGTTCCGAACCGTAGATGATCAGGAGGGTGATCGCCACAAACACACTGACCTGAACAAAGGCATCGACCAGAACGTTCCGGGTCAACACACCCAGCGTTCCCGGCCAGGATGCGGCAAGAAACAGGGCCAGAACGATCACGCCACGGTGGGGAAACCCCCGCAGTGACGGCACGGAAACAATGGGTTTGGCGAGAACCGCCTGCACGAACTGGTTCAAGGAGACAACCTGATGATGAGTTGCAAATGCGAATCATTCGCAACTAACATAGGGCCATGGCGTCACGGTTGCAAGTCGAAATCAATCCCCCGCTTCATCTCAACTGCCGGACGGAACCCTTGCGTACTGACCGGGTGCGGGGTGTGCGATGCCCAGCACCCGGACCCATTGAGTCTCTTGACGGTTGGTCCCGGGTCCACTCACGCCATGTGCACTCCGGGGTCACGGGTGTGATGGTGTCCGATCGCCTTGCTCGGGAGGCCCTTGCGAGCATGAGACCGGACCCTGATCGGTGGCGCTCCGGATTCCGGCCTTTCAGGATGCCAGCGAGAGAATCTCCGATGATGTCGGCAGGGCACCGAGGGCCTGCTGGACGATGGAGTCCCGGTTGATGCCAAAGTGCCGGTAGAGATCCTTGACCGAGCCGGTTTGGCCAAAATGCTCGACGCCAAGCGGGATTGTGCGGTGACCGGCAACCGATCCCAGCCATGACAGGGTCCCCGGGTGGCCATCGATGACAGTCAGCAGGACGCAGTGGGGCGGCAGATGGGCGAGGAGGGCCTCGATATGACTGCAGGCTGCCCGCTGCCCGCGGGAACGGGCCCGCTGGGCCGCTGTCCAGCCAGCATTGAGCCGGTCCGCCGAGGTCACGGCCAGGACACCGATATCACGCCGCCATTCGGCCAGGCGACCTGCGGCTTCAATGACCTCCTGGGCAACCACGCCCTGATAGGCCAGGACGAGATCACAGTTCGGCCCTGGCGCCCGCAGCCAGTAGGCCCCATCAACCGAGCCCTTGCGGAACGCATCGCTGGTCCGGTTGACCATCTGCTCGATCGGGTTGGTGCTCAGTCGGAGATAGACCGACCCGCCGGTCTCGTCGCGCAACCAGGTGCGTTCATCACGATCGCCCTTGCCATCCCTCTGGAGGTAATCGAAGGCCCACGCCATGATCACCCCCAATTCATCGGCAAAAGCCGGCTCGAAGGCCGCCAGACCATCCTGACTCATGCCGATCAGCGGCGTGCCGATGGATTGATGGGCCCCGCCTTCCGGTGCCAGGGTGATGCCCGAGGGGGTCCCCACGATCAGAAACCGGGCATCCTGGTAGCAGGCATAGTTCAGCGCATCCAGACCGCGGCAGACAAAGGGGTCATAGACGGTGCCGATCGGGATCAGACGCTGGCCCCACAGTGCGTGCGCCAGACCAGCGGCCCCAAGGAGCAGGAAGAGATTCATCTCGGCAATCCCGAGTTCAATATGTTGACCGCTCGGCGCAAACTCCCATTTGGCTGTCGAGGGGATGCGATGTTCGATGAAGGCGTCCGGCAGGGCATGCCGGGCAAAGAGTTTGCGGCGATTGACCCATGAGCCGAGGCTTGTGGTGCCGGTGACATCCGGCGATGTCGTCATGATGCGGTCGGCCAGGGCGCTGTCGCCCCTGGCCAGGGCATCCAGGATCTTGCCAAAGGCGGCCTGGGTCGAGATGGTCTGATCGGTGCAGGGCTGGAGTCGGGGGACGTCAAGCGGGTCAGCGCGGGTGCGGCGGTCCCGCTTTGTAAAGAAAGGCACCTGGTCCAGGAATGCCTGCAGGGCGTTGGGGTCCTCCACGCCGGCGAATCGCTCCCATTCCCGCCCGGCCGGGATTCCCATCTGTTCCTGCCATTCGATAAACTGGCTGGTGGTCATCAGTCCACCATGATTGTCCTTGTGACCGGCGATCGGGGTTCCCCAGCCCTTGATGGTATAGGCCAGGAAGCAGGCCGGGCGGTCATGGTCAACCGCGGCAAAGGCGTCGGCCATGGTCTCGACACAGTTGCCACCGAGATTTTCCATCAGCTCGGCCAGTTCTGCGTCACTGCGCCGCTCGATGAGGGCCGAGACGTCGCCCTGGTCACCGAGGTCATTCATCAGGCGGTCGCGCCACACGGCCCCACCCATGTAGGTCAGGGCGGCATATTCGGCATTGGTGCACCGATCGATCCAGTCCGAGAGTTTGGCACCGCCCGGCTCATCGAATGCCGCCCGTTGCCGGGCCCCGTTCTTGAGCCTGATCACATCCCAGCCGAATGTCTCGAAGATCCGCTCGATGCGGGCAAAGAGACCTTCCCGGACAATCCCATCCAGTGACTGCCGGTTGTAGTCAATGATCCACCAGCAGTTCCGCAAGTCGTTCTTCCAGCCCTCCTGCAGGGCTTCATAGACGTTGCCCTCATCGAGTTCGGCATCGCCCACCAGGGCGATCATGCGCCCGGGGCGGATCGCCCGTCCCCAGCTCTTGGCCCCGAGATAGTCCTGCACAAGGGAGGCCAGTGTCGTGATGCCGACACCCAAGCCAACCGACCCGGTGGAAAAGTCGACATCATCGACATCCTTCGTGCGGCTGGGGTAGCTTTGTGCCCCCCCATAACCGCGGAAATTCTCGAGATTCTCCCGGGTCTGCAATCCCATGAGATACTGCATGGCATGAAAGACCGGCGAGGCATGGGGTTTCACCGCGACACGATCTTCCGGTCGCAGTGCCGAAAAATACAGCGCGGTCATGATGGAGACCATCGATGCCGAACTGGCCTGGTGCCCCCCGACCTTGATCTTGTCAGCCTTGGGGCGCAGGTGATTGGCGTGATGGATCATCCAGTGCGACAGCCAGAGCAGCCGCCGCTCGATCATCTTCAGGTGGACGGTATGATCAGACATGCATGGCGACCTCGACTTGTCGACATTCCCGGATCGCCCCGGCAATCCTCCCCGACCCTATTGCACACATTTGCCCGATCAATCCAACTGCACCGTGTGGTCACCCATGTCCTTCCGGTGCCATGAGATATTTCCGCGTGCCCCTATTGGAATCTGCATGACAGGACCGCATTTGTAGAGATCACGGCCGGCGCATGCATGACAAGAGAGGCAGACCACCCGATGCCAGACACTGACCAGACCCCGCCGAGCCGCGAGGCAGGCAGGGTGGCATGAACATTCTCCTGGCTGCCATCGGGCTGGCCCTGTTGCTTCTCGGTGGCAATTTTGTCGTCCGGGGTGCTCTTGGTCTCTCGCATCGCCTGCAAATCTCGCCCCTCCTGGTCGGGATCGTCATCATTGGCTTTGGCACCTCGCTTCCCGAAGTTGCCGTCAGCATCCAGGCTGCCCTCGAGGGTTCGCCCGGTCTGGCCATCGGCAATGTCATCGGCAGCAACATTGCCAACACTCTCCTGATATTGGGGTTTGCATCACTGATTTTTCCCGTTGCCGTCAACACGAGGCATCGGAGCAGGGATATCACTGCTCTCATCACGATCACCCTGATGTTCGCTGGCATTGGATTCGCCCTCGGACAGATCGAATGGTGGTACGGGATCGTCATGATCACCGTACTCCTCGGCTACATCTCCCTTGCTGCCTGTCAGGGAGCTGAAACCCTTGCGGCTGACGGAGATGGGCGCGTTCAGGAGGTTGTCAGTCCTCTGATGATCGGCCTTTCGCTCATGATCGGTTTTGTCGCCATTCTCGGCGGTGCGGAACTCCTGGTCGCCGGGGCTGCCGGTCTTTCCCGACAACTCGGTATCCCCGACGAGGTGATTGGCCTGACCGTCATCGCCATCGGGACCTCATTGCCCGAAATGGCAACGACCTTTGCCGCCGCCTGGCAGCGCAAGACCCAGCTCTGCTTCGGCAATGTCATCGGCAGCAACCTCTTCAACATATCAGGGATCGCCGGCCTGACCGCCCTTGTTTCGCCGTTGCCCTTTTCGCAGGACCTGCTCGACTTCGATCTCAGGATCCTGGTGGTGACCACGATTCTGCTTGCACTGATCATGCTCCGCGGCAAGCCAATCAGTCGAGGCCTCGGCCTGTTCCTTGCCCTGGCCTATGGGCTCTATCTCGGGGCGCATGCACACTTTCTCGCAGCGTGAATCAGGGGCCGCTCCCGGCCTGCCCATCGCCATCCCAAACATCGGAAGGATCGCCCCATGGACAGAACGATTGTGGCTTGAACCAGCAAGGTCGTGATGCCAATGCCGAGCTTGACGATGAGTAGTGCGTTGGTGGCCGCGCTCTTCTCGCCGGTCTCGCCGGGGTACTGATAACCACCACCTCCGGTCCTCCTCATCATACTGGCAAGCGCGGTCATGGCCATGCAGTTGGACACGAAGCTGGTGAGCCTCTCGGCCCTCATTTGCCCCGGCGACGGGGGTGATGGCGGCGCGTTGTTCAACAGGCTTGTTGGCAACGGTTCGCGCATCAGGCCCAGCCAACTGTGCCGTGTCTGGTGTTTGGATATCCGTGATTGGACTCTGTCAAAGATCCAAAAATTCCATGGGGCGGCCATTGGCTCCTGCCCCACACCGTCACCCTCCACCATGGACGCACGGAGACTGCACCCTGATCAATGCTTCTGTATGCGAACGATCGGTGCTCCGCAGAGCGCGGGCCCCGGGGTGTGGGGCCGGCCGGGGCCGCAGGGCGCACCCTGACGCTGGTGGCCGTGCCCCCTGGCATGATGGATCGGGTGCCAGGGACACCGGGTCGGTCCCTGCACAGGTCAGCCCGGGTCGCAACACCCGCGGCCGCATGGGCGGCAGGGCGCTGCGTGTCGAGGACGCTGGAGGACCCATGGCAAGCGGTGCGGTCGAAGCCGCCAGCACGACCCGCGTCGAGGTCTGCATGACGCGCAGCGGGGCCAGCTGGGGACGGTCAGGCGTTCTGGCCGTCCGGTCAGCCAACGACAACGGGCACCGCCTGGTACGCATGGCCCGATTTGGTCGAATCGGGTCAGGAACCTGGGCGCGTCGGAAAATGTCGATGAAAGTCAGCCATGGAAGAATCGCTCGCGGGTGCAGCCCCCTTGACATAACAGGATCGTGATGGGAAAGGCCAAGAGGCTGGCCCTTTGCGGGAACGGCCAAGACGGAATGAGGGTACCGGACATGGACACACGCCAGTTGTTGAGTATTCCCGAGAAGTTCCTGCTAATGCTTCTCAACGAGCAGACCGGGTACTTCTACCAGGTGCCGGGTTGGACACTGAACTGCGCGGTGACGGGGGCGGTGCTCGCCGAGCTGTCCCTCCAGGGCCGCATCGACACAGATGAGAAGTCCCTGTTCGTTCTCGATGACCGCGCGACCGGCGTACCCATGCTGGACCTGTGCCTGGCCGAGATCGTCGCTGACGCGGGTCAGCGGGACACCCGCTTCTGGATAGAGCGGCTGGCCGTCCACTCTGAGCGCATCATCGACACCACCCTCGACCACCTGACCACTCAGGGCGTCCTTACCCACCATGACGGGGGCTTCTACACGTTTACCTCAGGTCTGTTGGGGGATCGGGACGACCTGAACATCAAGGCCCGGATGGACGCGGCGATCTTCGCCGATGCGATCCCGGATCCCGAGGTGTCCCTGATCCTCTGCCTCCTGAAAGCCTGCGATGTCGTCCGCTTCATCTTCGATCTGACCGAGGTCCACGAGGAGCGCGTTGCGTGGATCTGCCAGATCGAGGTGATTGGCCGGGTCATCGCGACTGGTGTCGAGAAGGCCCTCGTCCACCCTGTCCTGCTCAAGACGCCGCTCAGCCGGAAGATCCCCGCTGTCTCCTTGGCTAGCCTGTTGGCCAACCGGCATCTCCTGGACGGCAACCTGCCAGCCCTGATGGCCCGCTTGGCCGATCGGTATGGCCCGGTCTTCCGGTTGCGTTCCCCCTTCCATGGCCCGTTGATCTTCGTGGCCGGTCGCAAGGTCAATCGCTGGATGCACCGCAACGCCCGCCGGCACATGACATCCGGCAACTACTTCCGCGGCCTGGAGGGCGCCTGCGGGGCCCAGAGCCTGATAACGTCGCTGGATGGGGCCGATCATTTCCGGCTGCGCAAGGTCATGCGGAACATCTATGCCCCAGCGAAGTTCGACGAACGTGCCACCGAGATGTGCCAGCTGACCCGCCAGTTCATGGGCACCCACAACTGGCAGGCCGGAACGGCCATCCCGGTCAAGCGGGACACGCGCCTCCTGATCAACATGCAGATGACCAACATCACCGTCAGTACCGACACCCAGGACATCTTCGAGGAGCTTTGCAAGTGGAAGGAGCGGGCCTCCAACGTCCATGTCGGGCAGCTTCTGCCCCGTTTCATGGCCCGGACCCCAGCCATGCGGCAGCGGTTTCGACTTCTCCACACCTTCGTGCGGCGCATCGAGCAGAATCACACCCCGGTCCAGCGGCGGGGAGCCTGCCGGGAACTGGCCGATGACCTGATCAGCCTTCATGACAGCGACCCGCAGTTCCTCCCCGAGCAGAACCTCCCCTTCATGCTGGCCGCCGCCCCGATCCTGCAGAGCATGTATGTCGGTGACCTGCTGGGATTTGCCCTGTACGAGTTGGCCCGCCACCCCCTCTTGGCCGCCCGGATCCGCGAGGAGGCCACGGAGATCTTTGCCAACGGGGGGATCAACGGCACGGCGTTTTCCGAATCCCGCCACGATGTCACCCGGCGCTTTCTCATGGAGTGCCTGCGGCTCTATCCCGTGGTGGCCATGCAGGTCCGGAACGTAGCCAACTCCTGCGTCATTGAGGGCTACTCCCTGCCGCTTGGAGAACGGGTGCACATTGTCCAGACCGCGCCCCACTACATGAAGGACTGTTTCGAGAACCCCTACAGGTTCGACATCGACCGCTACCTGCCCTCCCGCAAGGAGCACCAGAGCGTCACCTACGCCCCCTATGGTCTGGGCACGCATCTCTGTGTTGGGGCTGACTGGATGAGGTTGCAGATGCTGCTGTCCATCCTGCTGATCGTCTACCACTACGAGCTGGCCCCCCTGCCCGCGACCCACAAGCTCCGGATCAGTCCCTTTCCGACCCTGTCGGTGACCCAGAGGCTGAGGGTCGGGATCGCTCGGCAGTTGCATGAGGTTGTGGTGTAAATCACACCGGGGGTCGATCACATCGCGGAATCGACCGACCGCCCCCTCCCCCAGAACTCAGATATTGGCCAGAACTCAGATATTGGAAGACGACGATAGTCTTCCGATCCCGTCTGGGGTTGCGGATAACGGACCGATCGGGTGGCTCTGGTGGATGACGGTCAGACTTTTGGCAGGTCTGGCTTCCGCCCGAGCCTGTCCAAGGCGATGAGGAGGGGCGGGAAGAGCAGGAAGTCGGCCACGAGGGCGATGATGACGGTGATGCCGACCAGGGTACCGAGAGTCTGGTTGGTTGACAGGCCCGAGAGGCCGAACATGAGGAAGCCAAGCGCAAAGATCAGGGTCGTTATCAGCAGGGGTCGTCCGACGAGCTTGAATGTCGGCACGATGCACTCCCGGGGGGACAGGCCTCCGGACCGGGCGCGCAGGTACTTGCTCATGAGATGGATGGTGTCATCAACGATGATCCCGAATGCGATGGCGGTGACAATGGATGCCGCAACGCTGACGGTCCCGACCGCATAACCCCAAGCCGCCATGGCCATGATGGCGGGCAGGAAATTGGGGATCAGGCTCAAAAGGCCAAATCGAAGACTCTTGAACACAAAGACCAAGACAAGGGAGACGAGAGACATGGCCACCACGGTGCCGATCAGCATATTCACGATATTGCGCATGACCGAATAAGCACTGATGATGGTAACGCCTGTCGCACTGGTCTGGATGTCCGGGGTGTGCTCCTGCATCCAAGCGCTCACTCGTTCATCAAAGGCGATTTGTTCCCGTACCGAAACACCCTCGATCACGATCGTCAAACGGCTTTCGGACCGGTCAAAACTGATGAGATTGTTGAGGTCCTGACCGACCGGCAGCGACAACTCATACAGGAGGAGGTACTGTGCGACGAGATCCCCGTCGTCCGGGAGATTGTAGGAGCCCTCGATGCCGCCGTTCAGGGTTTCATTGAGACGTTTGAGGACATCGGTCAGGGAGGTCGCATGTGAGACTTCGGGTTGCGCGCGGAGCCATTCTGTGAGTGCCTCCACCTGGCGCAGGTAACCAAGTTCAACCACCCCGTTTTCCTGGCCAGATTGCAGGGAATACTCAAACGAGTCGAGGCCCGCAAAATTCCCATTGATGAAATCAGCGGCCTGTCGAACCGAGTAAGTCTTGTCCAGAAGTTTGACGTTGTTATCGTCGAGTTCAATGCGGGCAATGCCGATGAAACCCGCGATGGTCAGAGCAGCAAAGATCCAGATCAACGTGGTGCTGTTGCCAATGACGAACAGTCCGAGACGCTCGGAAAACGCGCCGGCACCCTCTCTTTTCTTTGGAGCTCGCATCGGTACCAGAGCGATGAAAGCCGGCAAGAGTGTCATCGAATAGACAAAGGCGATCATCGCGCCGAAGGCCACGATATTGCCCAGGACCTGGAAGGGAGGCATCTCAGAAAAATTCAGGCTGAGAAAGCCAATGGACGTTGTCAGCGAGGTCAGGAAGATCGGGCGGGCATTGATCGCCAGGGATTCGCGTGTGGCTGCAATTCGATCCATTCCATCACGCATGGCATGCATCACACCCTCGATCAAATGGACAGAATGAGCAATCGCCACGGCCATGAGGACAAAGATCGCCGCGCCGCTTTCCCCGAAGAACTTGATTCCTGCCCAACCGGCAAAGCCAAAACTTGAGGTCATGACGGCAATCAGGGTTATGAGGATTCCGAGCATGCCCCACAGAGAACGCAACGCGAGGACAGCCACCAGCATCATGGTCACGAAGGCCAGCGGTGCCAGAAGCGTCTGGTCCTCGGCGAGGGCACTGCGGATCTCCTGATCAAGCAGCAGTTCACCGTAGGCATAATACTCGAGATCAGGGTTGGTGGCTCTGAGTTCGCCAAGGAGTCCATTGAGTCCTTCGACGACCTCGGCTTTGAACTGTTCCCTGTCATCGTCGGGGAGCGCGAGACTGACCACCAACCCGGCCAGTCGTCCATCCCTCGAGACCAGTCGACCGGCTGTCTCCTCGGTATTCAGGGCAATTTCCTGGATTCGGTCGATCATGGCATCATCAAGCAGGCTGGCGTCCTCGACCAGCGTTTCGACGATCAGGCTGTCCTCGGTGCCCTCGATGTGCAGGTAGTTTGTGATTGAATCGACGCGGATGGCATACGGTACAAACCACAATGTGTTGGTCAGTTCCTCAATGGCCAGGAGTGCGTCCTGGGTGAATATTGTGTCACCGGGCGGTGCGGCAACCACCAGAATACTGTCAGAGACCGCATAGGTCTGCTCAAACAACTCAAGATTGGTCAGATGAGGGTCATCTTCCTCAAAATGGTTGCGGATTCCCACATCCACTGTCACCAACTGGACGACTCCTGCAGTCAGGACCGTTGCCAGGGCCACGGATGCCAGGACCATTGTCCATCTTCGGGTCACCACCTGCTCGAAAAACCATGGGATGGAATATTTGGTCAACGGCAACACCCGATTCCGAAACGACTCCACTTTCGAGGCGAGGGCTCAGTGACAAGGTCTCGATCTCCCCTGCGTCAGCCCCTCAGAGCCAACGGTCCAAGCTCGTGCCCGGAAAAACGATAGTGGACAATCCGACCCAATGCAAGGACGGTCGGAGCCCTTCCCGCCGGACTTGACTTGAACAATCCAACAGTCTGACAAGCCTTGATCGCTCGGTCCGTCGCTTGATGGTTGCGATTCAGGGGCTCTCGGCGAGGAGCAGATCGAATTTGATGAACGTGCTTCGACCTGGCTGCGGGAAAACATTCCGAGGATCCAGGCGACCGCAACAGGGGCGATGGTGGTCGGTGCCTCTGCGGTGATCGGAAACATGGCAAACATGCTGGTTGGAACCATGGGGGCCACATTCGTCGTCTCCCTGATCCTGATCTTCGTATTCAGGAGTGCGCGTTTGGGCCTGCTCAATCTCATTCCGAATGTCCTGCCAGCAATCATGTCGATGGCTGTCTGGGGCTATGCGGCTGGAACCGTGAGTGTCGCGGCCTTCATCGTGACCGCAATCGCGTTTGGCATCGTTGTCGATGACGCCATTATCTGATGACGAAATACCTGAGAGCCCGTGCGGAGGGCAAATCACCCCCTGATTCCGTCATGCCGACCTTCAGGCTCGTGGGGCGACCGTTGCTGACGACAACCCTGATCCTTGCGCTGGGCTTCCTCGGCCTTGTTTTCTCGGGGTCCGTGGCCAACCAGACGCCCGGCCTGCTGGTTGCCCTGACAGTCGTCATCGCGCTCTTGGCGGACTTTCTCCCGTTTCCGCCGCTCCTGTTCGCACTGGACAGAAACAGGCCGCATGCCGGGGCAAGGAGCAGGGTCCTTCCCCCAGACAATCCTCCCATCGCGGCGAGACCGTATCGTGTGACCAGGAGTGGATATGGGAAGCGCAAGCTGCGAACGGGTGCGGTCCGCATACATGGCTCATGCCGCGCCGCGCCACTTGAGGACGTCTGTGCCCCGGCTGTGCATCGGGCGGCGGAGTAGGGCCATCATGGCATTGGTGTTCCCACCACCCGCCCCGGGGTCGCCGTCTCAACCACACCATGATCAACCACTGCCAACCCCCGTTCAATCTGTGCCAACACCATGACTGGAACGCACCTGTGGCCGATCAGCCACCGCACCATTCTCCATCGCCTTTTCAAGGAGACTGTCGCTGACCGCCCCGACCACCGGCCCTTGCCGGGACGACTCGCTGGCTGCCGGATTCCGCCAGAAACCACCACCACTGGCCGCGTGGCAGCATCACGACCACTGCCAGCGCCGGAACGGAGGCCAGGAAGAACAGACTGCCCCCCCCCCGACATATCGGACTGATCCTCGCGGGCGAGGGCTGAAAGGACCCCCGTGCCACTCTGGGGTGCAACGCTCGCAGCGGGGCCGATGCGTCCCGTGCGGACCGGATCGGTCGCCCAATGGGTCGATGCCACCGGGGCCCGATGGCCGCCCCGGTCTCGGCAAGTGAAACAACCGGAGACTGTCATGCCATCGCGCCTCACCACCTGACCGCTGCCGAACAATGCCAGATCGAGGCCTTGCCGGCCCCGGCGGGCTTCGCTATGCTCGCGATTGACGCGATGGGTTGCCTGCGGGCCGACAAGCGGCACGGATGGGCAGAAGACGGGGGCACCGAGCGTCACCGCGCGCTCGGGCTTCGCCCGCCCTCCGGTTGACGCTCGGCCGTTGCGCTTCAGGGTGGCAGTGGGGGAACATTGCCGTGGATTGTCATGAATTCCTGTACAGGCTGCACTTGCCGGAGCCCGTGGTCACACCGGTGATCCATGTTCTGGACATCGGGCAGGTCATGAAAAATATCGATATCCTTGTGGCGGCCGATTGCCCGGGGACGTTCCTGATCAACCACGATTTTTCGCGGGAGGCATTGCTGCCGATCCTGCAAGCGGTCCGCACCGCGTGCCCGGACCTGTGGCTGGGCGTGAATTTCCTCGGCGAGCCCGGCAGCCTCGCCTTTCCGATTCTGGGGCAAATGGCACGGGACGGCATCCGGGTCGATGCCTACTGGGCCGATGATGCGCGCATCGATGAGCGCGCCCGACAGCAGTCCGAGGCAGAGGCGATCAGGCGCGTTCGCGGGGCAAGCGGCTGGACGGGTGTCTATCTCGGGGGCGTTGCCTTCAAGAAACAACGTCCTGTTGCCAACAGCGACCATGCTGTTGCCGCCCGGACTTCGGTCCCCTATCTGGATGTCGTGACGACCTCGGGAATTGCAACCGGCCAGGAGGCCGATCTGGTCAAGATCCGGACGTTCCGCGCGGCCATCGGCGATCATCCCCTGGCCCTGGCCTCGGGCATCACGCCAGACAATGCCGCCCGCTACTGTGGGCTTGTTGACTGCTTTCTGGTGGCAACGGGAATCAACCGCCAGGGTGATTTCTACACTATCGATCCGCACCGGCTGGAGGCGCTCCTGGCGGTCACCCGAAGTCATGGAGACCGAGAATGAATCCCCACAACACCCCACGCCATGATCGATGGTATCTGTCCTTGATGTCCCCGAACACCAAGGGACCCCGGTTTGCCTGGCTCGACCCGACATCGATCTACATCAATGCCGCCGCCTTCAAGGACTTGCTGGATGATTTGTGTGCGGACCTCGATGCCATCAAGATCGATGTTGTGGCCGGTATCGATGCCATGGGGTTTGTGCTGGGTGCCGCGATCGCTGCCCGGCTGGGTCGGGGGTTTCTGCCGATCCGCAAGGCCGGCAAACTCTGTGTCGACACCGACAGGGTCACATTCGACAACTATTCCGGGCGAACCCAGGAGATGGAAATGCGCCTGCCGGCCTTTGCCGGGAGCACCCGTGTCCTGCTCGTCGACCAGTGGGTCGAAACCGGCGGCACCATGGATGGGGCCATTCGCCTGGTCGAACGTCAGAAGGGATCAGTGGCCGGGATCGTGGCAATCGCCGTGGAGGATAATGAACGCACTGCGCACTATCGTCGTTCCTATCCGGTGATTGCGGCTGTCATGCCGGACTCGGTGTGGCAAGCCGAATGCAACGCCCAGCGACTGGCGAGTTTTGCATCCTATCGGCCCGAGCGCACCTATCCGACGGCTGGCCGGACCCCGGCGCCAGCAGCCAGGGCCGGCAACCGAGAGGGCAGCGACCCGATGGCTGCTACCCGGTGATGATGTGCGGCGCGTCCGCAGGCCAGGTGAGCCAGAATGTCTGACCAGGGGTGGGTGCGAGTTCGGCAAGCCGGGCTTCCGGGATCTGGGCCTTGAGTTCCTCACCGGTGGATCTCTCGAAATAGCAGATGATCACGGTCCCGGAGAATTCCTCCGACACGAATGTCGCCTTGATGGCGGGGCCCGCCGGGGCCGTGGCGTGCACCGTCATTCGATCGGCGGCTACCACGATCTCCACTGGCCCATCCCGGCTGCCGGGATGGGCGAAGTCGACCGCATCGATCGTCATCACGGCTCCCGCAACGTGCCCATGCAGGATATTGTTGCGACCGACGAACTCGGCAACAAAGCGGGAGCGGGGTCGACGGAAGATCTCCCGGGGACTCCCGATCTGGGCGATTTCCCCATGATCCATGATGACCACACGGTCCGCCATCGCAAAGGCCTCGGACTGTGAATGCGTCACATAGACAAAGGTGATCCCGAGCTCCTTCTGCAGTTTCGTCAACATGCCCTGCATGCGGATGACCAGATGCGCATCCAGTGCCGAGAGCGGTTCATCAAGGAGCAGCATCTGGGGCTCCGTCACACGGGACCTCGCCAGGGCAACCCGCTGGCGCTGGCCGCCGGACAGGGCATCAACCGGACGGTTGCCGAAGCCCCCGAGACCGAGCCGGTCAAGCCACTGCATCACACGCATCGTGCGCTCGTGCCTGGCCATGCCACGCATTTTCAGCCCAAATTCGATATTTTCGGCCACATTGAGAAACGGGAAGAGCGCGAGGGATTGCCAGACCAGGGGCGTATCCCGCTCATGGACAGGCGCATCATTCATCGCCCGACCCTCGATGATGATGGTCCCGGCACTCGGGGCTTCGAGACCGGCCAGCATGCGCAGCGTGGTGGTCTTGCCGCAGCCGGATGGACCCATGATCGCCACGAACTCACCACGGGCAATGTCAAGATCGAAGGTCTTGACAGCCTCGATGCTGCCAAAGGACTTCTTGACACCGACAAAACGGACCAGAGGTTCCGGGTCTGTCATGGGGCCATCTTTTTGACAATCAGCAACTGGGCGACAATGACCAGGGTCATGGATGTCAGGAACACCACTGTCTCGATCGCGTTGATCTGGGGATCCACATTGCCCTGGAGAATTTCAAGGATCATGACCGGAACTGTCCGGTTCAGGCCCGCAACAAATCAGGCGACAATGAATTCATCAAAACTGACTGCCGCTGTCAGGCAATAGGCCGACACGAGCGCGGACGTACAGAACGGAATGACGACCGATCGCATGGCCCGCCATGGCGAGGCACCCAGATTCCATGCCGCCGCCTCGAGGGCCGCATCCATCCGATGCAGACGCAGGCGGCAGATGGCCATCGCAAAGGGTGCCCCCATCACGGTATGGGCAATGATGATCCCGGGCAGTGTCCCCGCAATGCCAAGCCGGGCCAGCCATGCCAGCATGGTGAGCCCCATGATCACGAGCGGAATGGTTGGTGGCAGGAGGGCCAGGGCGATGCAGGCACTCTTCAGACGAAATCCATAGCGAAAATCCGTATAGGCCGTGGCAAAACCCAGCAGGGTCGAGAGGGCTGCTGCCGAGAGGGCAACGATCACCAAGTTCCGGAATGCCAGCCAGACTTCCGGTCGGGCAAACGCGGTTTCGTACCAGTGCGTCGTGAAGTGCCCGAGTGGAATGGTCGGGAACCGGTCGGAATTGAAGGAAAACACCATGCTGGTGACGATGGGGGCAAAGACAAAGGCGAACAGAGCTGCCAGATAGAGCACGGTGATGCCGTTCCACAGTCGCATGTCTAGACCCGCCGCCGGTACACCGCAGCGACGGCTGCAAAGGCCACGACAAAGAGTGTCAGGATCATCATGACCGCGACAACCGCTGCCCGCGGCCACTGCTGACCGGACTTGGTGGTGTCGACAATCAGGATCGACAGGGTTGGCGGGTTTGATCCGCCCAGGTAGAACGGGCTGACGAAATCGCCGAAGGACAGGATGAACGCAAAGACGAAACCGAGAACCAGCCCCACCCTGGCAGCCGGCACAATCACCCTGAGCAGGGTGTCACGTGGCCCCGCCCCCAGGTTGCGTGCCGCCTCGATCAGCGATCGGTCAATCGCAGCCAGGCTCATTGTCTGCAGGATCACGACGAGCGGCAGCACCAGCGTCAGATACCCCACCATCGCACCAAAACCCGTATTCAGCATGGTGAAGGGTCCAATCTCCACCAGCCCCAGAATGGCATTGAACAATCCGCTTTCAGCCAGCAGGACCTGCCAGGCATGGACGCGAACGAGATACGAGGTGAAAAACGGCACGATCAGGATGAACATGGCCCACCGCCGGACCGTATCGGTGACGCGGAATGCCAGGGCAAGGGAGGCCGGCAAAGGCGATCAGGCTGGCCAGTCCCGCGGCCAGCGTCGCCCGCCAGAAGGTGACAAAATAGGCATCCCAGAAATACGCACGCCCCAACATCCGTTCCCAGTTCCGGAAGACAAGATCGGGCTCCATCCGGTAGTTGCGCACCAGCCAGAACGAGATGGCCACCATGAGAAGGAGGGGTCCGACAAAAAACAACCCTTGCCAGACCAACAATGGCAAGCGCCAGACATAGGGATAGACCGACTTCCGTTGGACCATTCCGGATCGCCCGGTGACCGACTCGCCACCCAGCCGCGGGCCGGTATCGACCGCCGGATCAGGCGGTCTTGTATTCTGACCAGAAGTCGTTCCAGTCCTCAAGCGTTTGCTGCCGCGGAATGTCGCGGAAGAACAGCTGGCCCTCCTGCAGGAGGCGGATCGGACTCTGTGGATGGCCTGCCAGCCGGATTTTGTCGGCGACAGACCGGGATAGGCTGCCATCTGAATCGATTTGACCTGCCCGGCCGGACTGAGCATGTACTGGATGAACCGATTCACGATATCCTGCTTCTGCGAGCCCTTGCCGATCGAATAGCTCTCGGTCCACTGGATGCCGCCCTCTTCGGGAATGACGCTGGCCACCGGCGCACCGTCCTTCTGGAGAATGCCGGTAATCCAGTCACCGATACCGCACATCGCGAGCATCTCGCCATTCTTCAGTGCGGCAAATGTGCCACCGAAGTCAAAATAGCCCCCGACCTGTGGTTTCAGGCTGAGTGTCTTCTCCTGCAACGCGTCCCAGGCCTGCGCGGAGATGTCGAAAGGTGAGGGGTCCCGGTTGCCCAACAGCAGGGAGAGCTGACCCAGACTCGGCAGATGCCAGTCAAAATGCCCCACCTTGCCCGTGACCTTGGGATTCCAGTAGGCATTGTAACTCGATGCCTCCTTCTCCGAGAGCGCATCGACGTTGTACGAGACACCCAGAAGCCCGTAACGCACCATGACGGACCACAGCGTCTCACCGGTCCAGTGCCCCGGGTACTTCTGGTACTCGGGATAGAAATCGTCGAACGGGAAGAGCGACGGGTCCATCGCCTCGATATACCCGGCGGCGTTCAGCTGCTGCACGAATTCGGCATCCGAGAGAATGATGTCGTAGGTTCCCGGCGGGGACTGGGCGATCAGTGCCAGCATGTTGTCGCCGCCTGCGTAATATTTCGGCACGAACCTGACATTGTGCTCGGCCTCGAATTCACCCACGATATCCGGCTCGCCATGACCGTACCATGCCAGCATGTTGATGGTGACCGGATCGGCAGCCCACACCCGACTCACCATCGGTGCGGCAAGAGCCTCACCGGCGGCACCCGCCAGCAGCCCGCGCCGACTCATCGTCAT
Source organism: Paracoccaceae bacterium (assembly GCA_965215545.1). GTDB lineage: Bacteria > Pseudomonadota > Alphaproteobacteria > Rhodobacterales > Rhodobacteraceae > MPNP01. The sequence continues at coordinate 290,130 of OZ244066.1, read as the reverse complement.
TGTCGGCTCTGTCGTCATTCTGGATCTGGACATGGTCTCTCCTTTGCCTGTTTCGATCTTCAGCCCATCAACCGGGTCTTCATGGCACCGAACCCTCTACCGCCCCCCGCGGCTGTCAACATCAACCCCGAGCCATCAAGACACCATCATGCGCAATCAGGGGGTGCGCAGTGACGACACGGCATGGTCAGGGATCAGACCCGTGGATCAATCCTTAATCTGGACATATGTGCCTGCTCGCTTACGTCCGGGCGGAGACCAGCCAGTGCCCCCCGCCCGATCTCGTGGTGACGAATCCCGCTGCCGCCGGCCGGTCCCGGGTGACCCCCGCAGCATCTGGCGCAAGCTTCTCTCGATGCATCACCGCGTCCGGATGCCGGTCGCTGCTCACATTCATTACCTGTCGTGACTCCTGCACTGTCTCCGCCGCCCGGTCGGAGTGCCATCTGATGGGCGGTCTGGGTCCAGGTGGGACGATCGGGCCCGGGAGACCGGATTCGGGCCTTGAGGTGCTCTCCTGGCGGCGGCAGGGTACAGGGCAGCAACAGTTTGAATTTTCCTGCAGGCATACTATGGTCGTCCGGAAAAGGTGTGGAGCAGTTGAACGACTTGATCCTCAGAATGCTGACGATGAAATCGGCAGAACCCGGCTGGCACGACCGCAGGAGGGAGGACTTTCCTTCGCATCAAGCTTGCGGGCGCATGTCCGTGGGTGCCGAGCTGCCAGGTGCAGGGCCGTCGGCGCAACCCGGTCCCGGGGTCGATCCCGGCATCGTGCTCGCAATGGCCGTGACCGCACAGCCGGGAGGCAGGGTCCCATCGACAGATGCCGGACCCGGAACCGCTTCAGGGAGCCACGCTGAAACTCACCGAAAGCAGGGATCCCGGCGAGAAAAGCACCAAACATGTGGCGCAGTGAACGGCGCCACTCAAAACCTTCATCTCCTCTAGAATCGGCGAGATGCAGATGGCGCAGGTCACAAGAGCAGACGCGATCGCCGCTCTCATGCCGATCGGGACCGGGACGCCTGATGCGACCGGCATCGTGCGCCGGTGGATTGGGACGGTTCTGGACTGCGCCACCGCCCCTGGTCTTCGCAGAGGCGACAGCCCGACACACTGGCGCGGGATTCTGGACTGTCTCCTGCCCAAGGCGGCCACGGTGCGTTCCCGGGCACTGCTTCGCCGTGCCCCATGGGCAGATTGCCGATGCCATGACCGGACTGGCCTTGCGCAACGGCGAAGCGGCCCACATCCGCGGGTTGCCGGTGAATTGAGGGGGGGGGGCAATGGCCATTCAATTCCGGCGCACGCCCGGGTTCGCCGCGCGTGGCATGGCTTGCAGGACTGGGCCGGCGGGTGTCCTGGGCGTGGCTGCCCACGTCCTGCCTGGCGGTCTCCCTGCTGCTCGCTGCCGGCGCGAATGCGCAGACCAGGATCGGTGCCGTCTATCTCCTCCCGCCCAGTTCAACTGCCAACAGTGCCGTCACCGAAGGCAACGCGATCATACCCAAGGTCCGCGCGTACAGAATTGCCCCAAGCCGATCGCAGACGTTCAACCTGAAGTATCGGGTTGACGACCACCCCACTCTCGATCTGATCGATACCAGGCACGAGGGAATAAAGCGCCTCCAGTTCAATTCAAACAGTTTTGATGCAGCCAGTGCACCGGTCAAAAATCTCTGGCGTATTCCAACCAAACCAGACGCAAGATGCAAGGATGGGTACATCACGATCACCCTGCTCGGAAGCTACAACAACAACCTTCCCTTCGATGTCGGGCGAAATGGAAGACCGAAGTCCCTGAGCATTCCCGTAAGAGATGACGGCAAATGTCCGGTGATCTCGATCGAACCGGACCCGGCTCTGGAGCGCAATGGTGTGACTGAGGGCGGTGCCTTCGATTTCACGCTGAAGCGGATCAATCCGAAGATCAATGACAGGAAGGTGCGCCTGAACTGGGAGGTCGTTGATGACAGTTCCCACGACTTTCTGCCGGGCACGGCAGAAGGGCGCAAGTCCCACGAACTTCGGGCTTATGCCGCTGGAGACAGCGGCTTTCTGGGCGCGAGGCATGATACCCGGGTGCAGACCCGGATCGATCCTGGCAGCGATGATGGCGCGGTCACGGTCAGGCTGCTGGCGAGCGAATACTACAATCTTGGAACCAAGACCACGCTCACGGTCCCCGTGAAGGATGATACGGGATACGCCGCGCGGGTGCTCGAGGTGCAGGACCTGACGGTGGCGGAGAACGAATTGGAAATCTTGAGTCTTTTCGCTCAGTCTCAGACCGGGTTTCGATTGCCGATGTTTCTCGAGGGCAATATCGCAACGAGTGCGGAAGATCCCAGCGTCAGGGTCTCGTTCGTCAACAGCGGCGGTGGCTGCAAGGCCACCGCGAACGCGCAGGATCTGGCGACATGGGCAGTTGCAACAGGCTATACGCCACGCACAAGCTGGCCCGCGCCAAAGGTGATCACCTGGGATGTCTCCCGGCCCGAAGTCCGAAGCCCGAGTCTGTGGCAATTCCTGATGGACGACAACTACCACGAGGGCAACGAGACTCTCTGCGTGCGGTTTGACCAACCCAGGTCGCTCAAACTGCCCGGCGGCGTCAACGAGTATTTCGCAACCGTCACCATCGAGAACGACGATCCGGCTCCCACCATCACGATCGATTCGCCGAGAGCTGCCGAAGATGGGGACACGCTCGACTTTACGGTCACGCTGACCAATCCGCCCCAAGGCAAGGACGTCACGGTGCGCTACAGGGATACCGGCAGGGGCAGTGCAACTTCGGGTACCGACTACACGGCGCTCGCGGACGGTGTGCTGACCTTCCCCGCCGATGCTGGCGACGCACCGCAGGAGGAAACTGTCAAGGTCGCGCTGCTCGATGACCGGGTGGTCGAGGATGACGAGACCGTGGTGCTGCGTTTCAGTCGCGTGGAGAACGCGGACTTCAGGGACGGTGCCCGCGGTGCAACGACTCGGGGCACCATCAGCGACGACGATGCCCACAAGCCGCATCTGCGGTTGCGCGAGGCGGCACCGGGAGCCGGACCGGTGGCGGTGCAGGAGGGCCAGACCGCGGTCTTTCACGTCGACATCCTGGTCTACAAGGACGGCAAGTGGCAAGTCGGAGCACTCGACGATAAGGTTGTGTTGTCATGGTATGTGACAGCGGATGATGAAGACACGGCATCAGGCTTCAGCAGATCTGACTTCTTTGGTTACCCCAACACCCTGTCGACACTGAAAATCCCTGCGGGAAACACCGGTACCACACTGGAAGTGCGTTCCCTGGTCGATCAAAGCGACGAAGCCATCGAAACCTTCCAGGTCAAGCTGGCTCAAGCCTATTTCGCCGGATCGCTTCTCAAGATGAGCGAATCCCCGGCCAGGGGTGCAATCTACGACGGCCCCACCCTGCGCATCGCCGCGCCCAAGGGTCCAGCCACCGAAGGCAATCGGTTGAGGTTTCCCGTCACCCTCGGTGTGGCACATGATGCCGACATCAGCGTCGCCTGGAAGACCGAGTCACTGACTGCCCACACGGCCGAGGCCGGCAAGGACTACGTTGCCGCCTCGGGCACGCTGGTCTTCAAGGCCGGGGAGATCGACAAGGTCATCCGCGTGAAGACCCTGCAAGACAGCATCGACGAGCCCGCCGAGGACTTCTCGGTGGTGCTTGCCAACCCGAACGTCGCTGGTCTCGACATGGGGCCAGCGCGGGCGGTCGGTATCATCCGGGACGACGACAAGCGCCCCGTCATCACCATCGGCGATGTCACCGTCACTGAAGGGGAAACCCTGATCCTGCCGATCGCCCTTGATCCGGTGCCCGCGATACCGATGCGGCTGGAATGGCGGGTGCGCGCACCCAACGTGTACGGCGCCATCCGCGGTGCCGACTATACCGGTGCGGACAGTGGCACGATCACTGTCGCCGCCGGTCAATCGGCCGCCAGACTTGCGTTTCCCACCATTGATGACCCACTGGACGAGCCCACCGAGACCTTCGAGGTGGCACTGGTCGTCCTCCCCAAGGAAGAGCCCAAGGAAGAGCCGCTGTTCTTCACGAGCATGCGGGACAAACAGCAAGCCGACATCCTTGCCCCGCTCACCGCCACCGCCACCATTCTCGACAACGACACGCCGAGCCTGAGCATCGACGACGTGGAGGTCAGGGAGGGCGGCAAGCCGGTGGTGTTCACGGTCCGTCTCTCCAGTCCGCGCACCTATCCGGTGGAAGTGGAATTCCGCACCATGGACGGCGGCGGCCCGAAGTTGCCAGGAGGAGACGGTTTCTTTGACCCCAAGAAAATCGTCACCGTTGCCCAGGGTACGACGGGCCCGCATCAGGACTACGAGGGCCTCGTTGCGCCGCGCACGGTCCGCTTCGCACCGGGAGAGACGGAAGCAAGACTCCTGCCGATCCGGGTGGTGGACGATGACCGTAACGAGAACTCGGAACACTTCCAGGGCGTTATCTCTCTCAAGTCCGGTGGCATCGATGCCAAGGCGATCATTGCCAAGGCTGTTGGCCTCGCCACGATCCGCGATAACGACAGCACACGCTACTGGATCGCGAACAGGAGCACCACCATCCGCGAAGGGCGCTCGGTCCGCATCCGGGTCAAGCGCTCCCGGGATGATTTCCGCGCCCAAGGCCTGTTCGGCTGCATCCAGCCGACGGGACGTCACGACGCGCCTGGTCATGCCGGACTGGAAGCGGAGGACAACTTCCCCGGTGCGGATCAGGTCGATGCCTACATCGAGAATCTCAGAAACCCGGCATCCGTCTGCAGCAACCCGCAGGATGACAGTTCCGTTCCAGCGCGATTCAGTTTCGAGAACGGCGAGGATGAGGCGAGTTTCTGGGTCCACACCGTCGATGACGACCGCAAGGAACCCGACGAGACCTTCGCCGTGTACATCCACCCCGGCACGGCCTCCGGAGGCACTGAAGACGTCCCGCAAGGCGCGAAGCCTACGGACTTTTTCAAGGCCAGGACGGTCTTCACGATTCTGGATGACGACGACATCCACCGCTTCCGGGTGGTCAGTGCCAATTCGCCCTGGGAAGGGGAGGATGCACACTTCGACATCTACGCGGACAGCGCAGCGGGCCTCGCGGTGCTCAAGGCCAGCTCCGCCCCGTTTGCCTATCTCAATTTCGGTGCCACCGCTGATACCGCCGTAAATGGTGAGCACTACAGGCCCCGCAGCAACACTGTCGATCTCGACCTGTCATCCGTCACCGACACGTCCCAGCGAGTGGGCAGGGTCAGCGTTCCCACCGTCCAGGACGAGGTGCTCGACGGCAACAAGACCGTGACGGTCTCCATTGCGGAACTTTTTGCTGGCATTGCCACACGGTTGCCGTTCCGGCCCACCCCCGGCGGCGGCAGCGCGACCGCCACCATCCGCGATGACGAGGCGTATCACCTGTCCGTCCTCGACGCGGTGGGTGATGAGGGCGATGAGGGTGCCGTCGAGGTGCGGCTGTCGAAGCCCGCCGAGCGGGACGTCACGATCCGCTTCCGGACCAGGCAAGGCACCGCCAAGGCACCAGAGGACTTCACCGCGTGCGGTCCCGGGGACGCCCAGTGCGCACTGGTGATTCCCGCCGGCAAGACCGAGGCACAGTTTCGTGTGCCCACCACCGAAGATGCCATCCCTGAGGAAACCGAGCAGTTCAGGGTCGTCATCGCCGATGTCGATTTTGCCAACATCATCATCGACAGACGCGCCGCCATCGTGAAGATCCGCGACGACGACGCCCGGTCGGTGGCGATTTCGGGCCTTGCCGATGCCAGCGTGCCGGAAAACAGCGCGTGGACCTCGCCCACCCCGGCCTGGACCGGCTCCCCCGATGGCGGCATGGCCTGGACTCTCGAAGGCAACGATGCCACGCGTTTCACCATTGACCCGGATACCGGTGTGGTCACACTGCCTGCGCAGAACTTCGAGTCACCTGCCGACGCCGATGGCAACAACGTGTACGACATCACCGCACGAGTCACCGATGAGGACGGCAACACCGGCACGACAGCGCTGTCGGTGACGGTGACCGATGTTGTTTACGGGCAGGTCAATATCGCGCACAGTTCCATCGACGGCGATGGCAACATCACGGTGGGCGAGGGCGATTCCGTCGCACCGCTGTTCTCCTACGCACCATACCGCCAGCAGGGAGACCTGGCCGGTGCCCCTGCCTCCGTGGCACTGCGCTGGCGAATCAACGGCCTGGGTGGTGAGGGTTCGGCCGCCGCCGCCGACATCACCCTGTCGAACGCAGGCGGCCCGCACCGCCTTGCCTACTCCGGGACGAGCGCGCTTTCGCGAGTGGTGCTCGCGGCGACGACAGACGACGAGAGCCCCGAGCCGACCGAGACCTTCGGCATCGAATTGTGGACCGACAGCGACGATGTGCTCTTCCATAACCTGCTGGCCAACACCTGGTCCGACAACAACCGCCTGCAAATCGACTACGCCATCAGCGACGACCATCAGGCCCGCCTGGTGTTCGATCGCCGGTTCGTTGGCCAGATCCACGAACAGGATGACCCGAAGACGAAGGATGTCGCGGAACACAGGAAAAGCTACACGGTCAAACTCAACTTCGTGCCGCCGCCCGCCGGAATCACCGTGACACCGACCTTGTCCCCGACCACCACCCGTGCGATTCTTGACAAGACCTCGCTCAGCTTCACGCCGACCAACTGGAACACGCCGCAGACGGTCACCGTCACCGCGGTGGACGATGCCGTCGCCAACACGCCGACGGTCCAGCAGCTTGACATCGAGCACAGCGTCTCCGGTGCCGGCGACATCGATGTCGAAACGGACTTCCCTGTGTACGTGAATGTCATTGACGACGACACCACAAACCAGCTCAGTTTCGATTCGCCATCGGTGACCGAAGGCGACAGCGGCGAGGCGACACTGACCTTCACCTTGACGCTGCTGCGGCCTGCGCAGGAAAGTCTGTCGGTGCTTCTCAACCCGTTCACGCAAGGCACCACCGCCACCCCGACGCCTGTCGGGGCCACCCCGGCAACCCCGGGTCCCAGTCACGATTTCGATCGCTCGGACATCCACAGCCGCACGATCACCTTCGCGGCCGGGGACACGACCAGGACCTTCGATGTCACTGTCTACGGCGATGTCAGGCACGAAGGCAATGAAACCGTGAAGATTCACGTTCAATCCCGCAAACCCGCGGCGCTCGTGCTCGCACCCGACCTCCCGCGTGCAGGCAGCGCCACGGGCATTGCCAACGCCATCGCCAGTGGCACCATCACCGATGACGATGCCGCGCCCGACGGCATCGTGCTCTCGCTTGACCCCTACACGAACAAGCGAACCCCGAGCAGGACCCCCGAGAACCGGGCGGACCCAAATCAGAGAAACTTCAATGTCGTGGCGACGACGCTCGGTGACACCCTTTACGGCGAAGATGTGAGCATCGCCCTCAGTGTCGGCAAGGCTGGGGACACGGCCACAGCCGGTACGGACTTCACGTCGGATTTCTGGAGCGCCGGTGCCGCGCATCAATCGGTGGACCTCGTCCTCAGCGAAGGTCTGCGGTCGACTGCGGATTCCAATATCTTTGTTGATTTCCGTCTGCGCCCGACCGATGACGCGCTCGACGAAGACGACGAAGTCTTCTCCATCGTCGGCACCTCCGGTGCCATCGCCATCACCCCTGCCACCCACACCATCACCGACGATGACGGGGCACCGACGGTCGCGGTGGGCGACGCCACCGCGGTGACCGAGGGCAACGATCCCAAGGTGACCACGAACCTCGCCTTCACCGTCACCCTGAGCACGGCCTCCGGCAGGCCGGTCACCGTGCCCTACACGCTTGGCGGCACGGCCGCGGCGGATGCCGACTACACGGATCCCGCCACCAAGTCGGTGACCCTCGCTGCCGGCACCACCACCGGCACCATCACCATCCCGGTCAAGGGCGACACGCTCGACGAGCCCAACGAGACGGTGATCGTCACCCTGGGCACGCCCACCAACGCCACCGTCGCCACCACCGAGGGTGCCGCCACCGGCACCGGCACCATCACCGACGATGACGCCACCCCGACGGCCACGCTGGTGCTCACCCCGCCCGCCATCAGCGAGAAGGGCGGCACCAGCACGGTGACGGCGACGCTGTCGGCCGCCTCCAGCCAGGCGGTGACGCTGACGGTGACGGCGACGCCGGTGGCCCCCGCCGGGGCCGGGGACATCACGCTGAGCCCCAACAAGATCCTGACCATCCCCGCCGGGGCGACCGCGAGCACCGGCACGGTGACCCTCACCGCCAACGACAACGCCCTTGACGCTGCCGACAAGACGGTGACGGTCGCGGCCACCGCCACCGGTGGCAACGGCCTCGCGGCCCCGGACGCCGTCACGCTGACCATCACCGACGATGACGGGGCACCGACGGTCGCGGTGGGCGACGCCACCGCGGTGACCGAGGGCAACGATCCCAAGGTGACCACGAACCTCGCCTTCACCGTCACCCTGAGCACGGCCTCCGGCAGGCCGGTCACCGTGCCCTACACGCTTGGCGGCACGGCCGCGGCGGATGCCGACTACACGGATCCCGCCACCAAGTCGGTGACCCTCGCTGCCGGCACCACCACCGGCACCATCACCATCCCGGTCAAGGGCGACACGCTCGACGAGCCCAACGAGACGGTGATCGTCACCCTGGGCACGCCCACCAACGCCACCGTCGCCACCACCGAGGGTGCCGCCACCGGCACCGGCACCATCACCGACGATGACGCCACCCCGACGGCCACGCTGGTGCTCACCCCGCCCGCCATCAGCGAGAAGGGCGGCACCAGCACGGTGACGGCGACGCTGTCGGCCGCCTCCAGCCAGGCGGTGACGCTGACGGTGACGGCGACGCCGGTGGCCCCCGCCGGGGCCGGGGACATCACGCTGAGCCCCAACAAGATCCTGACCATCCCCGCCGGGGCGACCGCGAGCACCGGCACGGTGACCCTCACCGCCAACGACAACGCCCTTGACGCTGCCGACAAGACGGTGACGGTCGCGGCCACCGCCACCGGTGGCAACGGCCTCGCGGCCCCGGACGCCGTCACGCTGACCATCACCGACGATGACGGGGCACCGACGGTCGCGGTGGGCGACGCCACCGCGGTGACCGAGGGCAACGATCCCAAGGTGACCACGAACCTCGCCTTCACCGTCACCCTGAGCACGGCCTCCGGCAGGCCGGTCACCGTGCCCTACACGCTTGGCGGCACGGCCGCGGCGGATGCCGACTACACGGATCCCGCCACCAAGTCGGTGACCCTCGCTGCCGGCACCACCACCGGCACCATCACCATCCCGGTCAAGGGCGACACGCTCGACGAGCCCAACGAGACGGTGATCGTCACCCTGGGCACGCCCACCAACGCCACCGTCGCCACCACCGAGGGTGCCGCCACCGGCACCGGCACCATCACCGACGATGACGCCACCCCGACGGCCACGCTGGTGCTCACCCCGCCCGCCATCAGCGAGAAGGGCGGCACCAGCACGGTGACGGCGACGCTGTCGGCCGCCTCCAGCCAGGCGGTGACGCTGACGGTGACGGCGACGCCGGTGGCCCCCGCCGGGGCCGGGGACATCACGCTGAGCCCCAACAAGATCCTGACCATCCCCGCCGGGGCGACCGCGAGCACCGGCACGGTGACCCTCACCGCCAACGACAACGCCCTTGACGCTGCCGACAAGACGGTGACGGTCGCGGCCACCGCCACCGGTGGCAACGGCCTCGCGGCCCCGGACGCCGTCACGCTGACCATCACCGACGATGACGGGGCACCGACGGTCGCGGTGGGCGACGCCACCGCGGTGACCGAGGGCAACGATCCCAAGGTGACCACGAACCTCGCCTTCACCGTCACCCTGAGCACGGCCTCCGGCAGGCCGGTCACCGTGCCCTACACGCTTGGCGGCACGGCCGCGGCGGATGCCGACTACACGGATCCCGCCACCAAGTCGGTGACCCTCGCTGCCGGCACCACCACCGGCACCATCACCATCCCGGTCAAGGGCGACACGCTCGACGAGCCCAACGAGACGGTGATCGTCACCCTGGGCACGCCCACCAACGCCACCGTCGCCACCACCGAGGGTGCCGCCACCGGCACCGGCACCATCACCGACGATGACGCCACCCCGACGGCCACGCTGGTGCTCACCCCGCCCGCCATCAGCGAGAAGGGCGGCACCAGCACGGTGACGGCGACGCTGTCGGCCGCCTCCAGCCAGGCGGTGACGCTGACGGTGACGGCGACGCCGGTGGCCCCCGCCGGGGCCGGGGACATCACGCTGAGCCCCAACAAGATCCTGACCATCCCCGCCGGGGCGACCGCGAGCACCGGCACGGTGACCCTCACCGCCAACGACAACGCCCTTGACGCTGCCGACAAGACGGTGACGGTCGCGGCCACCGCCACCGGTGGCAACGGCCTCGCGGCCCCGGACGCCGTCACGCTGACCATCACCGACGATGACGGGGCACCGACGGTCGCGGTGGGCGACGCCACCGCGGTGACCGAGGGCAACGATCCCAAGGTGACCACGAACCTCGCCTTCACCGTCACCCTGAGCACGGCCTCCGGCAGGCCGGTCACCGTGCCCTACACGCTTGGCGGCACGGCCGCGGCGGATGCCGACTACACGGATCCCGCCACCAAGTCGGTGACCCTCGCTGCCGGCACCACCACCGGCACCATCACCATCCCGGTCAAGGGCGACACGCTCGACGAGCCCAACGAGACGGTGATCGTCACCCTGGGCACGCCCACCAACGCCACCGTCGCCACCACCGAGGGTGCCGCCACCGCCACCGGCACCATCACCGACGATGACGCCACCCCGACGGCCACGCTGGTGCTCACCCCGCCCGCCATCAGCGAGAAGGGCGGCACCAGCACGGTGACGGCGACGCTGTCGGCCGCCTCCAGCCAGGCGGTGACGCTGACGGTGACGGCGACGCCGGTGGCCCCCGCCGGGGCCGGGGACATCACGCTGAGCCCCAACAAGATCCTGACCATCCCCGCCGGGGCGACCGCGAGCACCGGCACGGTGACCCTCACCGCCAACGACAACGCCCTTGACGCTGCCGACAAGACGGTGACGGTCGCGGCCACCGCCACCGGTGGCAACGGCCTCGCGGCCCCGGACGCCGTCACGCTGACCATCACCGACGATGACGGGGCACCGACGGTCGCGGTGGGCGACGCCACCGCGGTCGAGGGTGGCACAGCGACCTTTGACGTCACGCTCTCCACACCCAGTTCCCGGGCCGTCACCGTCACCGCGACGACAGCCGAGGGGACCGCCACCGACCCCGAAGATTACACGCACAAGACCGGTATCCTGACCATCCCCGCCGGGGCGACGAGCGTCACGTTCACCGTCGCCATCGCTCACGACACCGTCGCCGAGCTTGACGAGACCTTCACCGTCATCCTGTCGAACGCCACCGGTGCCACCATCGCCGGTGCCACCGGCACCGGCACCATCACCGGCGCGACCGCGCTGCTGTCCATCGCCGATGCCACCGCTGCCGAAGGCGACAGCCTTACCTTCACCGTCACCCGCACGGGTGACACGAGCGGTGCAGCCACGGTGCAATGGACCACCGCCGATGACACGGTCGAAGGTGCAGACCGGGCCGCCACCACCGACTACACCGCCCGGACCACCGCTGCGACGCTCAGTTTCAAGGCGGGGGACGCGACCGCCACCATCTCCGTCGCCACCACCGAGGATACCATCGATGAGCCGAACGAGACCTTCCGGGTCGTGCTGGCCAATCCGAGCGACGGCCTCGTGCTCGCCGACGGCACCGCCACCGGCACCATCACCGACGATGATACCGTGCCCACCGGTATCACACTCGCCGTGACGCCATCATCGGTCGCCGAGGACACGGCCGCGACCGTTGCCGTGACCGCCACGGTCGCCGGTGGCACCACCTTCGCCGAGGCGCAGACGATCACCGTCTCGGTGGGTGCGGCGGGAGATACCGCGGTTGCCGGCACGGACTACGTCGCGGTCCCGAACTTCGACATTACCCTCCCGGCTGGAGTGACGAGTGCCACCGGCACGTTCAGCCTGAACCCGACCGACGATGATGCGGACGAGCCCGACGAGACGCTCACCGTTTCCGGCAACTCCGGTAGCCTCGATGTGACTGACGCCGAAGTCACCATCACCGACGATGATGCCGCGCCGGTGCTGTCCATCAGCAGCCTCAGCGTTGACGAGGGTGATGACCCCGACACGACCACACCCATGACCTTCACGGTGACCCTCAGCACCGCCAGTGGTCGCGCGGTCACGGTGGCCTATGCGGACACGGGCGACGGCACCGCAACATCTGGCGACGACTATGCCGTCGTGTCCGCCGGCACCCTGACCTTCGCGCCGGGGGACACGCACAAGACCGTCGCCGTCGCCGTCAATGGCGACACGGTGGATGAGGCTGACGAGACAGTCGTGCTGGGTCTGTCCTCACCTGTCAATGCTACGCTTGACGGTGGCGGGACCACGCTCGAGGCCACGGGCACGATCATCGACGACGATTTCACGCCTGTCACCATCTCGATCGATGATGCTGAAGCGATGGAGGGGAGCTATTTGGAGTTCCGGGTCCATCTCTCCCGCCCCTCACCTGGCAACGTCGAGGTGAGCTGGCGCACAGTGCCGGGGGTGGCGAGAGTGACCGACTTCGAGTCCGGCAGCGGACGGTTGCGCTTTGCCGAGGGCGAGCAGGAACAGGTGATCGAGGTCTGGGCCTACGAGGACGGTATCGACGATGGCCATGAGACGATGGCCGTAGTGCTGAGCGATCCCGCGCCAGCCGGGGTGACGCTGGCCCGGGCCCGGGCAACCGGAACCATCCTGAACGCGGACCCACTGCCGGCAGCGTGGCTGTCACGGTTCGGGCGCACGGTGGCAGAGCAGACGCTGGAGGGGATTGCAGGCCGGTTGGGGGCATCGCGCACGCCGGGGATGGAAGGCACTTTCGCGGGCCAGATGCTTCCCTTCGCCCCGGCGGGTGACGGTCGGGCATCGACCCGAACGAATGGTGCTGCGGGGAGGCATGGCAGCCACACCGGCGGTCTCGGACTCGCGCGGCGAGACCCCGGATGGCCTCACACAGCTGGTGCCGGCACGCCGACCGAGCGGGCACAGACCATGACGGAGCGCGAGGTCCTGCTCGGTTCCAGTTTCACCATGACCGGGGTCCCGGACAGTGCAGGCGGCAATGTGGCCTTCTGGGGGCGGATGGCGCATGGAGGTTTCGAAGGCCAGACCGGGACATTCTCACTCGACGGCGAGGTGACGACGATGCTGCTGGGAGCCGATTATGCGCGCGGCCGATTGCTGACAGGCCTCGCGCTTGCGTTGAGCCGGGGCGAGGGCGGCTACGCCAACGGCGCGAGTGGGCCAGGTTGTGACGATGCTGATGCGATGAACGAGGGATGCACGCCCCTGGAGGTCAAGGGTACGGTGGAGGCATCACTCAATGCGGCAATCCCCTATGCCTCCGTGCAGGTTTCGGAGCGGCTGGCACTCTGGGGAGCGCTCGGCCACGGCACGGGCGAGGTGACCGTCGAATCTGCGCTGAAGGATCGCTTCAGTTCCGGCACGCGCTGGACGATGGCGGCGGCGGGGTTGCGGGGTGACATTATCGGTACCGCGGTCGGGGGTGGCCCCGCGCTCGCGGTGACATCGGATGCCCTGTGGGTGCGCACGGCATCGGACCCGACTGCTGATCTTGCAGCCTCGGACTCCAGGGTGACACGGCTCCGGCTGGGCCTCGAGGGACGCTGGACGCATGCTGTGGCAGGTGGCGGTCGTCTTGCACCGCGGCTGGAAGCCGGCGTGCGCCATGACGGCGGCGACGCGGAAACTGGCTTCGGGATCGAGGCCGGCGGCGGCCTCGCCTGGAGTGATCCGGCATCAGGTCTCGCGCTGGACCTCTCGGGTCGCGCGCTGGTCGCGCACGAAGCCGGCCGCTTCAAGGACTGGGGAGTTGCGCTGGACCTGGCCTGGGACCCGACCCCGGAGACGAAGCGGGGTTGGTCGACCCGCCTTTCCCGGAGCCATGGCGGGGCGTCGTCCGGGGGTGTGGCTGCGCTGCTGGAACCGGACGTGCTCCCGGAGCCCGGGGACAGTGATGGCGGGGCATGGAGTGCCGAGGCCGCGCGTGGCCTCGGCCTCGGTCACGGAATGGTCGGCAGCCCCTATGTGCGGGCGTCCGGGACGCCCGGGGTCAGGGGCAAGATGCGGGCCGGGTACAGGATCGAGCCGGATGCAGCGCACGCGGAGGACGCGACCTTCGACCTCTGGGCCGAGCTAGGGACGGGAGAGGGCGGGAGCGCCGTCGGCACCGGCTTTGAGTGGCGGTGGTGAGTTGTGTTCTGATGATTCGATCAGGACTCAGTGGGCGTGTCCCGGATTGATCTGGGATCGAATCGCCGACAAGCCGAGAGACAGCACTGACAATGCCGTACCTCGGTATCATGAATTGGCCCGGGAAGGCCGCTTTCGAATGCCCGGACAAGACCCTGTCGGTGTCTGTCTGGTTGCCACAGAGGATCCAGGGACGGGGCCTTGTCTGCATCGCGGGCAGATCATGACAGGCGCGGGAGCGGTCCTCCCTCTGGTTGAGCTCGGCTGTTGCATCCCGGTGTGGCAGTGGGGTTGAAAAGGACCCTCTCGCTGCCGGGAATCAGCCCGGTCGCCGCGATCGGATCGGGACTCCGCCTCTGGGCACGATCGTCGCGGCGGCGGTTCCCGATGGCTGGTGACAGATGCAGATTCCGGAGACTGATGCGGCCCCGGGGGAGAGATGGAGTGCTGGGCCTGGAGGTGGCGGTCGCCTGGTCGTTTGTGGTGGCGCTTGCGACCGATGGTTGTGGGATGGCGGCCTTGGGACACGCTGCCTTGTTCCACGGGATCCCGATCGAGCATCGCGCGTTTGGTTATCGGGGTGTGTGGCCGCCTCCGGTACGTCATGATCGAGATTGTGGCGCCCGCCTGGCCGGTTGCCGCGCGACCATGTTGTGACTGTCATGTCGGGTTGACGCAGGGAGCATCCTGTCCCGGCGACAGTGGTTGCCTCAATCCGGCGGGGTGCCCGCCTCCACATAGGCCTTCACGGCCTCGACATCGGCGGTGATGCCCTTGACGGCCGCGGGCCGGATGAAGGGCGTGACCAGTTTGCCCATGACGCTGACCGTCTCGATCCGGACCAGCATATCGAGACGGGCCTCGTCATCGCTGGCATTGGGTGTCACGGTGAAGGTTGTGTGCCAGAGGATGCCCGCCTCTTCGGTCATCAGACGAACCATCCTGCCATCCTCGAAGCCGGTCACCTCGCTTTCGGTTGCCGACAGACCAAAGACCCTGGCAAAGATGGCCTGGATGCCGCTGAAGCGGCGCGTCTCACGAAATCGTGCCCCGACCCCGGTTTCGTTGTCGGTGAGGAACTCCACCGTGTCAATCTCCGGAATCGCCCGACCGTAGTTGCGACCATTGGCAACGACATCAAACACGGCTTGGGCTGTGGCGGTGACCGTCCGGCTGATCTTGACTGGCTTCATGGGTGATCAATCTCCTTTTTCTCGTTGGCGGGCCCTGGCTGAAGCCAGTGCTGTTGGCGCATCATCAGTGGCGGACCCATCGCTGCTGCGTTGGTGGGAGAATCGGCTGGCAGGGTGGAGTGCAGTCAAGGCCGGCACTTGCAACCGCCCAGTTCAGGTTCCAGCCAGGAACCTGATGAAAGTAACCGCTTTCCTCATCGAGGAGCAGCAGGACCAACGCATCAAGCAAATTCAAGGACAACCCCCACTTCCGGAGCATGAACCCAGGACAACCAGAGCATTCCCCAAATAGAATTGCAGAATTGCCAACACTGTCAAATATTATTTATGACCTCGATGGTCTCAATCTGTAACCTTATGATCTGCATAATATTTCTGAGTGACCTCGATCCGAATTTTGCTGATTCTCCCCGGTTGCCTGCTGGCCGCCGGGAGCGGGAGTCCCGGCCCACCGGACATCCCTTCAGACTTGATCTGGACCTGCCCGGGCAGGACATGCCGCCGGCTGATGGTGCAGAGACTGATGCAGGGCACGCAGGATGCGGGGGAGCATGACGGGCCGATGGCATCGCTGCAACGACAGCGATGCTGTTGGCAGGGGCGTCGGCGGCAGTGAATCGGATCTCGAATCTGATGGTCTGATGTTCGGGGGTGGGGCCGGGCGCGCTCTGCCGACGGGCTCGCACCCGGTGGGTTGACGGAGACATGCTGGAAGCAGGATGGGGATGCAGGGATCGACAGGATCCTCCATCCTGGCCAGATGGCGGATTCTGGATCTTCGGCTGTGGGTGTCCGATGGTTCGATGTGCAATCGCGGGGCGCCGCGCCGACAGACAGGTGTCGGCTTGAATGGATTGCGGCTTGATGCCATATATTCGCAGATGAGGGCATGGTGTTCTTGCAGGACACTGTGGGAAAACGGTTGGGCATGGGAATGGTGCTGATGAGTCGATTGCAGGATCTGCTGAAACACGAGGCGGCCGGTGGTGTCCTCCTGATGCTTGCAGCAGCGGCGGCCCTGATCCTCAACAACTCTCCCGTGGCGTTTCTCTACGACAAGCTGCTGACCATTCCCATGGTGGTCGAGGTGGGTGCCCTGTCGATCAGGAAGCCCCTGCTTCTCTGGATCAATGATGGCCTGATGGCCATGTTCTTTCTGCTGGTCGGTCTGGAAATCAAGCGTGAGTTGTTGCAGGGGAATCTCTCGTCGGCACAGCAGGCCACCCTGCCGGTCCTGGCCGCCATTGGCGGGATGCTTGTCCCGGCCCTGATCTACACCGGTTTCAATTTCGGTGACCCGGTTGCCATGCGCGGCTGGGCCATCCCGGCAGCAACGGATATCGCCTTTGCGGTTGGAATCCTCGCCCTGCTTGGCAGCCGGGTCCCGATCGGCTTGAAGATTTTTGTCCTGGCTCTGGCCGTGATCGATGATCTCGGTGCCATTCTGATCATTGCCATGTTCTACACGGCCGAACTGTCGCTCGCGTCGCTGGCGATTGCGGGTGTCGGGACGGCGCTGCTTCTTACGCTGAACCTCTCCGGTGTCACCCGGATGCTCCCCTACATCCTCGTTGGCACCGTGATGTGGGTGGCTGTCCTCAAGTCCGGTGTCCATGCCACGCTGGCCGGTGTGATCATTGCGTTCTGCATACCGTTGCGAACCCGGGATACGAGCGTCACACCGCCATTGATCCGGGCTGAACATGCCCTGCATGGCTTTGTGGCCCTCATCGTCATGCCGGTATTTGCGTTTGCCAATGCGGGCGTGAGTCTGGGCGGCATCACCTTGGATGATTTCCTGTCCCCGATTCCTCTTGGCATCGCTGCCGGACTGCTGATTGGCAAACAGCTCGGCGTCTTCGGGTTGACCTGGGTTGGTGTCCGTCTCGGCCTCTGCCGCCTGCCGGAGGGCGTGACCTGGCTGCACATCTACGGTGGCTCGGCGCTGGCCGGCATCGGTTTTACCATGAGTCTCTTCATCGGCACCCTGGCCTTCGAGGATCCGGCCCAGCAGGAGTTCGTCCGACTCGGTGTCCTGTCCGGCTCACTGATTTCCGGCATCATCGCCTACTCGGTCCTGCGCTGGTTGACCGGGCCGACCGCACCCGCGCCGGAACCGGCCTCAGCGCATTGAGTGCGGGCCACAGGATCCGGATGCCATCGGCAGCGATTCGCCTCGCCTGACGGTGCCGTACCGTCCTGGACGAGGACAATGACAGCAGCATGCGGGATGGTGTGGACTGTCCGGACCAGGCGGGTGAGATGAGCCGATGACTGTCTTGCCACCGCCGACATCCATGCTCAATCGGGCCCGGTGCCGTGTGGGCGGTCTGGTGGAGAGTGCGCCGCTCACGCGGGTCATCACCGGGCTGATCATCATCAATGCCATCACGCTCGGCCTCGAGACATCAGCCACGGCCATGGCGCAGGCGGGACCGCTTCTTGTGCTGATCGATCAGATCATTCTGGCCGTCTTTGTCCTCGAGGTGCTGGCGAAGATCTTTGCCTATGGCTGGCGCTTCTTTGCCAGCGGCTGGAACATCTTCGATTTCGTGATTGTCGGCATCGCCCTGATTCCCAGCAACGGCGGTCTTGCGGTCCTGCGGGCCCTGCGGATTCTCCGGGCCCTGCGACTGGTCACCTTTGTGCCTTCGATGCGTCGGGTTGTGGGCGCACTGATTGCTGCCATCCCCGGCATCTCGAGCGTCGTGGCCCTGCTCCTGCTCGTCTATTACATCTTCGGTGTCATGGTCACCAAACTCTACGGACAGGACTTTCCCGCGTGGTTCGGCACCATCGGCAGGAGCATGTATTCACTGTTCCAGATCATGACGCTGGAGAGCTGGTCGATGGGGATCGTCCGGCCGGTCATGGAGGTCTACCCGTGGGCCTGGATCGCCTTCGTGCCGTTCATCCTGATCACCAGTTTTGCCGTGATCAATCTCTTCATTGCGGTGATCGTCAATGCCATGACCGAAAAGGCCCAAGCGGATTCGGATGCCCTGCGCGAGACGATGCACACCGTGAGTGAGGCGGAGATGTCCGTCCTGGTCAAGCGCATGGATGCCCTGCAGGACGACATGCAGGCCATCAGGACCCTGCTGGAACGCCGGTGATCGCCTTACCACCACCCCTGTACCGCACGGGCTCCGGGCAGGCCGGGGGGCCGGGCATGGCCCGTCAGGAGTCCTGTTGCACGGGATTGGCTCGATCGCGAGGTGCGCAATGAGGGCGCAGCAGGCGGCTGTCCGAGCGGATTTGCTGGGTCGGGGGGACCCGGACCCCGTGACAGTGCTGAATGCCGACAGCCCCTCGCAACTGGTCCTGATCTGTGAACATGCCGGCAATCGCCTGCCGCAATCCCTGGGCCGGCTTGGTCTGGCGCCTGAGGCCCTGGACACACATATTGCCCTTGATGTCGGTGCTGCGGGCGTTGCCCGCCAGCTGGCGCACCAGCTCGATGCCCCCCTGGTCCTCCAGAACTATTCACGCCTTGTCTACGACTGCAACCGCGATCGTCTCTCCCCGGAAGCAATCCCGGCCGTCAGTGCCGGGATTCCCATTCCCGGCAATGCAGGCCTGACGGCCGATGAGCGGACTGCACGGTTCCGGTCAATCTTCAGTCCCTATGCCCGGGCTGTCGAGCAGGTGTTCGAGGCCCAGCCCCGTCAGGTGAGTGTCTCTCTCCACAGTTTCACGCGGGAGTATCAGGGAACGGTCCGTCCCTGGCAGGCGGGGATTCTCTACCGCCAGGATTTCCGCACCGCCAGGATCCTGTTTGACACCCTGAGGGAGCGACTGCCCGATGCGGCGATTGCCTACAACCGACCCTACCATATCACATCGAAGCATGACTGGTTCGTGACCCGCTATGCCGAACCACGCAAGATCCGGCACGGGCTCTTCGAAATCTGCAACGCCCTGATCGCCGATGCGTCAGGCCAGCAGGCCTGGACCGACCATCTGCTGGCTGCCATCCGAAGGGTCCTTGCGACCCTCGACTGATTCCGGCGGGAGATCGCACCTGTCCCTATCCGGGGAACCGTCAGGCCAGCCAGTCCTTGCAGTCAAGCCCGACGATCTCGCTGACCGAAGTCCATCCCCCGTCCCTGAGATGGGCATCAATCCCGCAACAGATCGCATCGAGCAAGCCAATCCCCTGGTAGGTGAGTGCCGTATACAGCTGGACTGCCGATGCGCCGGCCCGGAGTTTGGCAATGGCATCACCGGGGCTGGCAACCCCACCGACCCCGATGATCGGTACCCGGCCCCGGGTGAGCGCATGGACCCTGGCGAGAACCCTGGTGGAGCGGGCAAACAGCGGGGCGCCGGAGAGACCGCCGGCTTCCGAACGGGACAGGGATCGCAGGGCAGGCCGATGCAGGGTTGTATTGGTCGCGACAAAACCATGCACCCCATGCGCCAGGGCCATCCCGATGACATCGCCGAGTTCGGCATCCGGGAGATCGGGGGACAGTTTGACAAACAGGGGCGTTGCGGGACAGGATGTCGCGCAGGCGTTCCCGACGGCATCGAGCACGTCGGCCAGGAGACTTCCGTGATGCAAGGTACGGTGTGACTGCTGATTGGGACAGGAGACATTGAGGGTCAGGTAATCCACATGCGGGCCGCAGGTGGCTGCCACCTGTGCATAGTCACGGGCGGGGTCCCGGCTCCCGGCATTGGCGGCGATATTGAGACCGACGACGCCCGCGCCCCTGCCCCGGGCCAGTCGGTGGGCTGCCGCCCGGGCCCCATCATTGTTCAA
This sequence comes from Paracoccaceae bacterium, assembly GCA_965215545.1. Taxonomy (GTDB): domain Bacteria; phylum Pseudomonadota; class Alphaproteobacteria; order Rhodobacterales; family Rhodobacteraceae; genus MPNP01. The sequence goes on along the minus strand of OZ244066.1, from coordinate 269,700 downwards.
TCCCATCCGATTGATGAGCGCGGCATCCGCCCGCAGGCGAAAGAGCCGGGGCCGGGGATTGCCGGTCTGGGCGTGGGGTGTGATCCCACCCACCTCGACGTGACCGAACCCCAGCCGCAGGAACGCAGGGGTGGCGATGATGCGCTTGTCGGCCCCGGCGGCCAGACCGATGGGGTTGGGGAGGGCATGGCCGGCCAGGGTGCAGGCCAGTCGGGGCAGGGTGGCATTGGGGGCACGGGGAATGAGGCCATGGCGGACAGCACCGAGAGCGAGGGCATGACTGGTTTCCGGCGGGAATCGTGTCAGCAGGTTGAGCATTGCACCTGTCGTCTACCGAGGCAACCGCGGCCCACTCTTGCACCGCTCCCGGAGTGTCCTATAGCACGGTGGGCGATGAATCCAGCCAAGCTGACCGCGGTCTGGAAGGATCGGCATCGGAGTGTGCGTTGTGCAATGACCGACCTTGACATGCGGTATCCTGCCATGGCCGACCTGCGCAAGCGGGCCCGGCGGCGGATTCCATCCTTTGCCTTTGAATACATCGACAGTGGTACCGGTGAGGACCGGGCCCTGCAATGCAATCGTGAGGCCCTGGACCGGATCCGGTTCCTGCCGGAAATCCTCCGTGGCCCGGGGTCCATCGCACTCGGCACATCGGTGCTGGGAACCGACTGGTCCCTGCCTGTCGGGGTGGCACCGGTCGGCATGTCGGGACTGATGTGGCCCGGCGCCGAGCGGCGTCTGGCCCGGGCAGCCCGTGCCCATGGTATCCCCTATTGCCTGTCCTCCGTGGCGACAGTCACGCCTGAGGACATCATGCCCCATGCCGGTGAACAGGCCTGGTTCCAGCTCTATATTCCGGCGGTGCAGGATGTTGGCAACGATATCATCCGGCGGGTCGATGCCGCCGGTTTCCAGGCCCTGGTCCTGACGCTCGACGTCCCGGCCGAATCCCGCCGTGAACGCCAGCGTCGGTCGGGCATGGGCTATCCGCCGAAATTCTCGTTGCCGCTGCTGTACGAGATCATCACGCATCCGGCCTGGTCACTGGCCATGGCACGCGAGGGCATCCCGCATCTCGAACTCCTTGAATCCTATATCGATCGGGGCGGTCGTCCAACCGACCGATTCATGCATATCGGCCGCATGATCCGGGGTCAGCCCGACTGGCAGACCATCACGCAAATCCGCCAGACCTGGGACAGGGACCTCATCGTCAAGGGGGTCCAGCGACCCGAGGATGCTCTCCGACTCCGGGAGGCCGGTGTTGATGCGATCTGGGTCTCCAATCACGGTGGCCGGCAATTCGATGCCGGACCCTCGTCCCTCGCCCAGTTGATTGCCGTGCGGACGGCCCTCGGTCCGGAGACACCCATCCTGTTTGATTCCGGCATCGCCAGCGGTCTGGACGTCATGCGGGCCATCGCCTGCGGTGCCGACATGGTCTTCATGGGGCGCGGCTTCCACTACGCGGTGGCGGCGTTCGGCGATCGGGGCATCGAGCATCTCCTGCACATCATGCGCGCCGACATGACAGCCAACATGGCCCAGATCGGGGCGTTTCAGCTCGACGATCTGGCCGCCCGGGTCATTCCATCCAGTCTTGACGGACTGCCCTGAACCGGCCCGGCGGTTTGCCTATGGCCCGGAGCGGGCCCAGTCCCAGTAGATCTCGCGGGCCCGGCGGGTCACTGGCCCGGTCTGGTAGCGGCGGTCCTCAATCCGGCTGACCGGCATGACCTTGGCCAGATTGCCGGTGCTGAAGACTTCGCTGGCGGTCTCGAAATCCTCGAATGACAGGACGGTTTCCCGCACCTCATGACCATCCCGGCGCAGGAGATCAATGATCCGGGCCCGGGTGATGCCGGCCAGGAAGGTGCCGTTGGCCACCGGCGTCATGACAACCCCGTCGCGGACCATGAAGATATTGGAGGTGGCGGTCTCGGCGACATTGCCCAGGGCATCGGCGGCAAGGGCATTGCTGAACCCGCGGGCCCGCACCTCCCGGAGCATGCGGGCATTGTTGGGATACAGACATCCCGCCTTGGCATTGACAACGGCCGAAGCCAGGGTGGGACGATGGTACCGGGTCCGACCCAGCGTCAGGGTGGCGGTCTCGGACGGCATGGGGATCTCTTCCAGACAGAGCGCGAACCCGGTTTTCTCCGTGCCGGGGACGATGACCAGCTCGCCGCCATCAATGGCCCAGTACATGGGGCGGATATAGACCGCCGCGGCGGGATCGTAGCGGCCGATGCCGTCATGAATCATCGCAACCATCGCGTCGACGGTGACGGTCGGATCGAGTCCCATGGCCAGGGCCGAATCGTTCAGGCGTTGACAGTGGGCGTCGAGATCCGGCATCAGGCCGGCAACGCTTCGGGCGCCATCGAACACCGGGCTGCCGAGCCATGACCCATGGTCGGCAGCGCGCATGATGTAGACATCGCCCTCATGCCAGCGACCCTCGAAATAGGTGCGTATGTTGATCCCGCAGGCCATGGCAAGGCTCTCCCGATTCAGCTGTCGTGATGCCGTTCCGACCGGCTCCGGACCAGACCGATGATCTCGTAGGTCTCCTGCAGGATCGGTCCGGCAATCGCGGCGGCCGCTTGGGCGCCCCGATGCAGGATCCGATCGAGCTCCGCCGGGTCACCCAGGAGATCCGTCATCGTCCGGGTGACCGGGGCCAGGGTTTCGGCCACAAGCTCGGCCAGGCGGGGCTTGAATGCGGCAAAGGGCTGACCGGCAGTCTCCGCCACCACCGCATCAAGTGACATCCCGGCGAGGGCCGCATAGATGCGCAGGAGATTGCGGGCCTCCGGCCGCCCGTCCAGTGCCGCCGGTGTCCCGGGAAGGGGCAGGGAATCCGTTCTGGCCCGACGGATCTTGTGCACGATGGCATCCCGGTCGTCGAGGAGATTGATCCGGCTCAGGTCCGACGGGTCGGATTTGGACATCTTGCGGGTGCCATCACGCAGACTCATGATCCGCCGGGCCTCGCCCTCGATGATGGGCTCGATGACGGGAAAATGGGTCACGCCAAAATCGTTGTTGAACTTGATGGCGATGTCACGCGTCAGTTCCAGATGCTGCTTCTGGTCATCGCCGACCGGGACATGCGTGGCACGATAGGCGAGGATATCGGCGGCCATCAGGGTCGGGTAGGCAAAGAGTCCCACCGATGCATTCTCACGGTTCCTGCCGGCCTTTTCCTTGAACTGGGTCATGCGGCCCAGCCATCCCATGCGGGCGATGCAATTGAAGATCCATGCCAGTTCCGCATGGGCACTGACCTGGCTCTGGTTGAAGAGGATCGAGCGGTCCGGATCAATCCCGCTGGCCAGGAAACCGGCGGCCGTCTTGCGAATCGAATCACGCAGCGCGACCGGATCCTGGGCAACGGTGATGGCGTGCAGGTCAACCACGCAGTAAATCGTTTCCGTATCCGTGCCCTGCAGCGCCGCAAAGCGCTGGAGAGCCCCCAGATAGTTGGCCAGTGTCAGGTTGCCGCTGGGCTGGACACCCGAGAAGATTCGCATGGCCAGACCCCATCCTGCATTGCATCGACCAGAGATTGCCAATAAGCCGAATCGTTCGCAACATGCAACGATCCACCCGGGCATCGCCAAGCAGGGACCAACGCCGTCATGACCCGATCCAGCCCGCATCGCCCGTTCCAGACCCTGCCGCGGGGCATTCTGGCACTGGCCATTCTCGTCGGGGCCACCGAGGCCCTGTTCAGCGTTGGCGAGATGAACCTCGGTCTGGCGCCCGATGAGGCGCAATGGCGGGTGCTGGCCATCCTGCAGCATGGTCTGCTGCCCGAGCAACTGGCCATTGATGTCGTACAGAACCGACCGCTGCTGGCCACCCTCTCGCGCTTCCTGACCTACCCCTACATCGGGTACGATATCATCGATTCGCTCATCAGCGTGGTGTTTCTTCTGGCCATCGGCAATTTTGCCAGCCGCTTTCTCGGCCAGGTGCGGGTGCTCGCCATCTTCCTCATCGCAACCCTCGTCGGAGGGATGGGTTACCTGCTCTTCTACAGTGGCGACTATCCGCTCATTGGCCCATCCTCAGGCCTCTTCGGTCTCTTTGGCAGTCTGCTGGCCCTGGCTATCATGCCAATCGAGATCCCCCGAGAGACCCGTGCCAATCTCTTCCGCCTGCCCCTCCTGATGCTGGCCCTGCAGATCGTCCTTGGGATCCTCTTTTCCAGTCATTTCGTCTGGATCGCAATCCTCATCGGCTTCATTACCGGCTTCATCACAGCCATTCTCATCACCATCGGAGTCCGCGACGGGTTCCGCCTGCTCGCCGCTCTCCTGCTCGGCAACCGCCGCGACTGAACAACGCCCGGCATCCGCTCGCACCGGCGGGCCCCCAGCCCGAGATTTCACTCAGGAGTCCGGATGGAGCCGTCGGCGCAGCAGGGCGAGGATCTCGCTTGGCGTCCAGACCCGCAGGCTGGCGCACATGACAAAATAGACGAGCAGGCCGCCGAGGACCAGGGCGGCAAGCAAGGCATAACGGAGCATCCCGTGTCCGAACCGGTCCCCGGCCAGCTGGATGAAACCGAAGAGGAACAGGCCAAGGACCAGGGATGCCAAGACAATCCGGGGCAGGTTGCGGCGATTGCGGGCATCCAGTCGGGTTGCCGGGCCCATCCGTCCGGCCCCGCGACCGAGCAGCAGAACCATGATCCAGGCCGCCAGCGTTGTTCCCAGGGCCGCCGCGAGATAGCCCAGCGTTGCCATGAGTCCCACCGCGACCACGGCATTGACGAGCATGGAGGCAAGGGCGTAGAGCATCGGTCTCTTGCTGTCCTCGCGGGCAAAGAAGAGTGGCTGATAGATTTTCTGCAGCATGAAGGCCGGCAGCCCGACCGCATAGACGGCGAGGGCGAGGGCGGTGGCCCGGGAATCCTCCGGCCCGAAGGCGCCACGTTCAAACAGGACACTGATGATCGGCAGGGCCGCCACGATCAAGGCCACGGTGGCGGGCAGGGCCAGGGTCAGGCAGGCCTCAAGGGCCCGGTTGAAGGCCCGGCGGCTGCCCTCCGTGTCATGGGCATGCAGGCGATGGGACAGATCGGGCAGCAGCACGATCCCGATGGCGATGCCGATGACACCGAGCGGCAACTGGCACAGGCGGTCTGCATAGTTCAGCCAGGCCACACCGCCGTCCTCGTAACTGGCCACCTGCCGGCCAATCAGCAGGTTGATCTGGATGACGCCACCCGCGAGCATGGCCGGCGCGGCCAGCCGGAGCAGGCGGTTCATGTCATCGGAGACCCGCGGCCACCGCAGGGCCAGCCGGACACCCGCCCGCCGCAGGGCCACCATGACGAGGGCGGCCTGGGCCAGCCCTGCCACCGGCACTGTCAGGGCCAGGGCCAGACCCGGCTCGAGGTTCGTCAAGGGCACCAGGGACAGGGTGGCGATGAAGGCCATGTTCAACAGGATCGGGGCCGCGGCCGCCACCGAGAAGCGCCCGAGGGCGTTCAGGGCGGCCGAGAGCAGGGCCGCCACCGAGACAAACAGGATGTAGGGAAAGGCCACCCGTCCATAGAGGATGGCGAGATCAAACCGGCCATCATGGAGGAAACCACTGGCCATGGCCAGAACCATGAGAGGCATCAGGGCCTGGGCCAGGATGACCAGGGCAAGCAGGATGGCCAAGAGATTGGCCAGGACTTCGCCGACAAAGACATCCGGATCATCCAGGCCGGCGATCTTCCTGGCGTAGATCGGCACGAATGCCAGATTGAGGGCCCCCTCGGCAAAAATCCGCCGAAACATGTTGGGCAGGGCAAAGGCAACCAGAAAGGCTTCCGCCGCCGGTCCCGTGCCGAGGAGAGCGGCAAACAGGACATCCCGGATGAACCCGAGGATCCGGCTGGCGAGGGTCCAGGCCCCGACCACGATCGAGTTGCCGAGCAGTTTCATGAGGTCAGCACTGCCAGCCAACCGATCGTCACGCCATTGCGGACCGACGGTCGCGGCGTGGGCGGTGGATATCCTGCCAGGGCCGGCCCCGGACCCCGGGCCGGAATACGGTCATGCGGTGTTCTGGTCTCCATGCCAGCCCTATATCAGAGCATCGGCCCAGAGTTGAATCCCGGCCGGTGCCTGTCAGGACCTGTCGTCATCGCCTGATGGCAGACCCCCTCATGTCCATCCCGACGACCCCATGGACTTGCCGTCCCCGCTGCCACTCCGAACACAACTTCGTTCTCCCTCCGGTCAAGGCCCGGCCGTTGCACCCCAGAGTGGCAGCGGGGCCCTTGTCCCGTCAGGATTATCGTGTTCAAGGAGAGGATGAGGTTCAGACAGGCGCGGCCAGTCTGTCCTCGACACCATCGAACGCCAGCGGGTTCAGGATCTGACGCCTCCAGAAGAAGTTGCGTTCAACCTGCGATAAACCGGCTTCATCGCAGACATCATTCCAACCGCCCCCGATGCACGCGATCTGTTTGGACACAATCGCCAGAGCCTCTTCGTCGGACAGATGGAAATGTGCTGCAGCCGACAGGCCGTGGATCAGCTGGCTGCGCCGCTCCCGACCTGAAAGAAGCATCGCCTGCGACGCTTCGCTGCCTGTCCGCGACTGCGGACAGATATCGTAGGCTGGCGTCAATGTCAGGCAGTCGCCGTTCCAGAAAGCGGCATGGTTGCGCGCATGATCATCGGTGTTGCCCACCAGAATGTTGAAGATCATCCGACCAAACAATTCATGCAGCGTGGCCCGGGGATTGTCAAAGCGGGCCCGGATGATTTCTGCCAGGTCCGGATAGCTGGCATGCCCGGCCATGATCTCGTCAAGGCCGAACAGTGTCAGGGCCGAGACCATGGCCCGGCGCCGCCATCCCCCTTCAACCCTGGTGCGATCAAAGCGCTCGATCAGCAGCACGTCCTTGCCAAGCGCCTGTGTCAGGCTGACGGGCGCCACGTTCAGACCACACAACCTCGCCAGCCGCATGGCCATGAACTCGCCCTTGACGACACTGTAGGTATCGGTCGAGGATGAGAATTTTGCGACATATTTCCGCTGGTCATCATCGATGAGCACCTTTGGCCGGGCACCCCCGATGGCCGTTCCTCGCTCCAGTGCCTCCGCCAGTGCCGGTGGCAACGGCACACCGTCTTCCACCATCTCGGTTGCTTGCTGGAGTTCGTCGAGGGTCGCATTGGTCTTTGCACGGGGCACATGGTCCGTTGCTGACATCTGGAAGTCGAGCGCACCGACCCGATCCGATCCCGAGTGCAGCATGACGGTCAGTTCGTCCAGGTCCATGCCATCCGTCGCAAGCCCTGCCGGCGCGGTCAGGCGGTTGATGATCACCCGGCGCCCCCAGGCATCGGGGGTGCCGTCGCGCAAGGCATTGGCAATCGCCAGCGGTTCAACCGGTTCGATCCGGCCCGCCTGCAATGGCAATTCCGGCGTGTGGATCGGAATGGCATCTTCCCGCGCCAGATAGGACCGACCGTAGTTGAAGAAATACCGATCGCCCGCCCGCTCGATGCGCCCGGCCACCACCGGGTCCGTCTCCTCGGGAAGCCAGATCCAGACGAAGGTCGCTGCGGGTGCAACCCGCTCAGAAGTCATTTTTCACCGGCCCTTGCGGCTTGCGAATACAGGCTGGCATCAGCACCAGCCGGTCCTGGACCGCACGCAAGTGCGGTGCAAGCGATGTTGCCGCCGGCGCAAACAGCGGCACACCGGTCAACACCGCTGCTTCGAAGACGAGGCCGATATCAACGATCGGGTCGCCGTTCTCGATCTTCTGCAGTGTGCTTCTGGCAACGCCGATCCGCTCGGCGAGGTCCATCTCCGACATGCGCCGTTCCTTGCGGGCGAGCTTGATCCGCTGCCCCAACAATCGAAGCGCTTCTCTGGTCAGTTTCGAATAGCTTCGTTGCCTCGACGGCATGGAGAGGTCTCTTCACTCATGCAACCTGGCAGATTATAGTCAATTTTGGCAAGAACTCAATAAATGACCGTCATCGCAATCAGATCAATCCATATGACCGTCCAAACAGTCATTTCAGGCTCCTGTTCGATCTTCCCGGCCCGCAAGGCGACGCCGGGCATCGCAAGCCTCGTGGTGCGTTCGTCCGGTGATGCCCGCAGCGTCGCCAGCCCTGCCGGCGGGCCGTGGCCAGCACAGTCCGCAGCACGTCGTGGTGCCGGAACCCCCGGTCAGACCAATCTTGTGGTTCAAGGCGCACGCTGGATTCCTTTGCACGTCGTGCTGGGACGGTGTGTGTCATTGAGGCATCCAGCCGCGCTCTGGCCCTTGCGGTTGGTTGGCTTGAGGGTGGCCAGTCCGCTTTGCGCATAACCTCCTCGGGGAGGACAATGCACCCCTTGAGATCTTGCAGGACCTGCTTGGCGGCCATGTGCAGGGCGGTTTCCCCGGCTCGTTGGCAGTCCCTCCCCGCAGTATGGGCAAAATGCGGGACACGGATCTTGCCCTGGCGGGCGACCAAGGGCGCATTGCAGACCGGGCAGAAGCATCCACAGGCCAAGCCATTCGGCACGTCATTGACATGCACCATGCGACCATCGGATGCCCGCTGACCCCATCCTGGCTGGTTTTCATGGGTCCCGAACACAACGTGATCTCCTCAAGGGCATGACTGCAAGTGGTCGACGGTCATGTAGAATGACCCTATCTTGGCAGAAAGCCTATTCGAAGACTGCTGCGTATCGTCAATTTCCGACGACGGTAGTCCTGGAAGTACAGAATGAGCTCCGCCGCTTCTGACTGGACGGCTTGGGCGCGTGCGGCATCCGGTTGACGGACATTGAATCCACGCGGGTCCAAACCGGTCGTCAGATCATAGAAGCCTTGCAGGCGTTGACCATGAACGGTGCGGTCATCATTGTAGGCGGCGGCAACCTCGACAGCGAGTCCGTTGAGCAGCACATAGAGGCCAATGAGCTTTGCCTCGGCTTCCGGGTCGGACAACGTTTGAAGTTTCAGCCAGTAGGCAGTTGCTATGTCAGCTGCATTGAGCAGCGTGTTGCGAATGTCATCGTAGCGCTGGGCGTGCTCATCGATGCGGACCTGCCACATGCGGGTGGCCAAGGCCACCAGCCAACCCAACAGAAAACCGATTGCCACAGGTGCCAAATCGGATGCCCAACCGATGAAAGGTTCAAGTGATGACAACACAACCGCATCACCGGCCAGCCAGCTGGCTGCTTTCCTCAGCGGGTGTCACCACTGTTACGCTGCGTTTATGTAGCGCTCGACCGACAGGCGGTAGGTCTCGTACAGCGGATCGTGCGCCTCAACGGCAAGGTGCCGCTTCACCTGTTCCCGGCTGAACATTTCCCTTCGGATGAGGCCACCGAAAGCCTCTTCAAGGAATGAAGAGCCGTACCCTGATGTTCCATCAAGGATTACAGTGATTTTGTCTCCAGCCTTGACAGCGTCATGCAGGAGATCCCGAAGCACATCGTCGCGGAACTCTTCCCCACTCCATGGCCCATTCTTCTTGAAGCGCCCCCCTGGTGTGGTCGAGAACTCCTTGGCAATTTTGTATATCCTGGACATATCGGCTCCCGGCTCTCAAAGGCGGATTCGCCAGTGGATCAAGGTCCCACCGATTGAACAATCAAGGGCACCAACGGTTTCGCCTCCGCTCTTGATATAGTGGGAATCATTTCTTGACAAGATGTTAAGGATGATGGGTGCGATTCTCATACAGATGATCTTTATTGACACTTTCTGACAATTCCCAGTTCCCGGTGCCATTCGACCGAATCAGAACAAATTTTCCAGGCTGAGTTGGCTGTCGTTGGCCGATTGATCGGGTCCAGAGATACGCCAGGTTGCAACCATCCGGGTCCAGTCCAGAGAGTCGGGCGTTGAACTGGTGCAGGGTGAGGGCATCAGCTGTTGACGCGGTGGCTGGCTCGTGCGCGGCCAAGCGTACTGATGGAGTCAGCGATTTTTCTCACGCCATGGGTTGGGTATCAAGCAAGTGCAGGTCTTGACAGGTCGCAGACGGATCCGTCCTGGCTGGGTCAAGAATAGCGGAATCGGTCGTGATGGCCCGAACAGACCACGACGGCTGAAATGGGCATCTGACAAATCGGAGTGGGCTTGAATGTGTTGTTGGGGGATTTCGGGAAAGATGGTTTCCTGCTCAATCTGGTTGAACTGGACCATCCTTCCGCGCAGTCCAGCTTCAAGGTGCTTGGCTTGATTTGCTGACGTTGCGTTGCACAGTTTATCCATTGCGTCGTGAAGTTTCTTCCGCTACCCGTTTGACAGCCGATCCATAGCGGTCTCTTTCAGACATGATCGCGTCCGGCAGTTGATCAAGACCATTCCATCAACCCTGCCCTGCCCAGATCCGGCCCCGATATCATGGATTGCGCTGTCAATTTGCCTGAGATGCCGTCACGGTCCCCCCGTTGGGTGGCCCGAAATCAACCCCATGATGCAGTCCCGAGTGTGTTCAGGGGTGAAGGCCGGGGCATGAGGTCCAACTTTATCGACCCACTCATCCAAGCAGGTTATGCTCGGCAAGAAGTGCCAGAAGCCATTGCGGTGGCCGTCCCCAGTTACAGTTGCCATCATCATGCCATGAAACCGTGTTCATCGTGCTTGGATGCCGCTCCTCAATTGAGCACACAAGGACGTCGTGCTCATAGACGTAACAGTTTCCATCGTGGCGGAAGGCAATGTGGATGTCCTTGTTCAGGTACTTCTTGGCGATCGTTACCCGTCCCTTGAGCTGGATCTTCAGGACGGTTTCGCCATCGATATGGCAGGCTATGAAGTCGGCTCCCTGCCAGTCATCCGTCAGGCGCAGACAATTGAAACCATAATCCGCCAAGCACGCAGACACCTTCTGGAAGTTGTAGTTCTCTTTCTGGCGGGCATTCAGATCATCGTAAGTCACGCGCTGGAACATCGCAGGTCTCCCACTGGGCCGGTTCAGGATTTGCCCGGAAGGTTACAGACCCGTGCTGTCCAGCACAACAGAGATGCCCGGTCGTGCGGTGTCAATTCCTCAGATGGCTGCCCCACACCCTCCCGTGGCTTGGAGAGGCGGTGCGCGCTGTAGCGCGTCGCGTATAGAAGGTCTCACCCGCTCGCACGCGAGAGCCTCCAGCGTGTGTCTTCGGGGCAAGGAATGCGGTCAGGTGTCCCTGAGGGATTGTCCCGGTCCAGGCTCCAGACATGGAATTCATTGAGCAGCAGGCGGTGGCTGGCCAACAGACCGTTACACTTCCTTTGTATGACACCCGGGCTGAAGACTCCGGATTGTCGTCAGCTCGGCGCCTGCGCATGTGATGATGCGCACCGCCACCTCACCGCTTTCGGGTGCCGGGAAGGGTGCACTCCTTGCGCCAAGGCAGGTGGCCCAAAGCTCAGGATCCAGCTGCGTCCCCAACTGCGTCTTGAGCCGTTTCAATCGCCGGTCATCGCCTTGACCGGGAAAGTGGATGGCGCGGGCAAAAAAGGCTGATCCGTCGTAGTCTGTATCGATCATCAGGCACTCGATGGTATCGACACCCTGGTGGGGTGCCACCTGTCCGGTTGCCGGATTGTAGCTGTCGAACCCCTTGACCTCGAGGGTCCATTGCCCATCCGACGTCGACTGCAGATCAATGTCGGGTTCGGCCACAACCACCAGTGCGTCGGCAGCACTGTCGAGGGTGAGGCCGGGAATGCGAAGATCCTGATGGGCCTGCACGCGGTGAACGGCGAGGCGACCCCGCTGCTCTCTCTCGGGACCAGCCTCAAAGCCGAATCCGATCAGAAGCAGGGTTGTTGTCACCTCGGATTCCACCGCCTCAGCCACCGCACGCCGTTCGGCAAACCGGTTGACCGTCTCGTCGGGACCAAACACTGCAAGACACGTGTCCAGGACGCGAGATCCCGCCCGGCGACAGCGGTGCGTGAGTACCCGATACCCATCGACCGGCACGATGTCCTCAAATGGTACAGGTTCACCATTGCTGAGGCACACCCCCGAGGCTGCCAGCGCCGCGAGGATTCTCGCATTGACATCGTCTCGTGTCGGGGTTTTCTGTTTGGCGTTCTCGCTCAGAGCCTGGTCGATCGTGAGATAGCGATGCGGCGAGTGGGTCTCGACGGTGAACGGACTTGCCACCCGGCGGCGGCCCGCCTGCGTGCTCTTGATGGGCTGATCAACCAAGAGGATCGGATCAGCCCTCTTATCGTAAGCCAAGATCGCGGCGGAGACTTTCGGCACCCGTGGATACACGAATCCAGTTGCGGGGTCATCGGGGTCCGCATCGGCGGCATGCCGTTCCGACCCGCCGAGTTGCCTCTCAATGCGTTCCCCTTCCGCCGAGCCTTGCGTGAGGTACCAGTCGAAGACACCGGTGATCAGGCGATGGCGGGCAAGCGCAAGAGATATACCCGAGACATCGCTCGTGATCCAGCGGCGCCCAAACTTTTCGGCAACGAACGCCATCGTACCGGAGCCACAGGTCGGGTCCAGCACCAGATCACCAGGATCGGTTGTCATGCAGATGCAGCGCTCCAGCACCGATTCGGCGGTCTCGACCACATAGCGGATGTCGGACGGGGACATCTGACTGCCCCACAGATTGTTGATTTCTTTCCCGGGAACCTCTTGCTCATATTTCTTCCACCCGAGGGTCGATCCTTGCTGGCTGGCACTCGTCAGCCGACTTGGCTCATAGCTGGCCAGGCGCTCCAGCCCTTCGTGCGAGACTCGCCATTGTTCGTTGGGGGGACAGGGGTACACGTGCCCGTTCCATGTGAAGGGCTCCGAGCGACCCGTGGTCGAGTGATGGGAAGAAAGCAACCGACTGCGCTGAAAGATCCGGGCTCTCTCCGGGATGACGCCCTCCGGATCGGCCTTCTCTTCGGGTGTCAGAGCCCGTTCTGTGCCGTCTGGTAACTCCAGCATCGCATATGAGGTGAAGTGATCGACCACCGCCTTGCGATTGAGATTCTCATAGAGCTGATGATATTTCAGCTGCTCCCTGTCCTTGCCATACCAGAGCAGATAGTCATTCACCTCGGGAAGTGTCTTCGCCGAAGTCGACCCAGATTTTGCAAACATGATGGTGGCCACGCGATTGTCCTCGCCGAACACTTCGTCCAGCACCAGGGCAAGGCGATGGACATTCTTCTGTGAGATCTGGAGAAAGAAACTCCCGCTCTCGGTCAGCAGATCGCGGGCGTGGCGGGCGATGCGGTGGATGTTGTCGAGATAGGAGTGCACACCGTTCTCGTAGGTGTCCCGGAAGGCGAGGCGTTGCTCGGCGTTGGCAGCACCCATCCCCTTGGCCTCATTCCGCGACCGCGTACTCAGCTGGTACAGGGACCGGAAGTTGATGCCATACGGTGGGTCGAAGAAAATGCACTGCACCTTGCCGGCGAGGTCATCCTTGACGATGAGGGATGCCATCACCTCGAGGGCAGGTCCGCGGATGAGACGATTGCTCCAGTTCCCCTGATGCTGGTACCACTTGTACTTTGCATCGTCCGGGAGATTGTTGAAGTCATCGAAGAATGAGTACTGTGTATCGGCGGGGCGGAGTTTGGTGAGTTTGCGCACGAATTCGCTCGGGTGGATCCGTTCCTGGATATAGAGTGGTGACGCCGCGGTCGGCTGCTCCACTGCATCGCCCCTCTGCCAGGCAAGACGCGGTCCACCGGTGTCGATGCACCGGGGTGGGTCGTAGAGGGTGCTCCCGACATCCGCATCGGGCATCAGGGAACGCTCCTCTTCGTTGGGCGCGCGGGTGCGGCGGGCGGTGGCGTGGCGGTAGCCCTGCGGCGGTGTTCGGGCCATGTGATCCCCTCTCCTTGCTCTCAACCCGCCCGCAATGTGTTCACCGCGTGGGTAAGCGTGGAGCCGGCGGCCCGAGAATCGTCAATCATCACATAGGCCCAACGGCCCCAAGGCTGCCCGGTCGCGCCGCTTGTGACACGTTCGCACCAGCTTTGGGCCGCGCGCATCTTTTCGTCGGCATGGAGATCCCGGACCCCCTTGACTTCGATGATGAGGTAACCCGGCATGCCACCATTGGCGTGCGGCACGCGGGCGACGAAATCCGGTTCATAGTCGTGCCAACGGGCCATGACCGGATCGTGCCAGGGAATGCTCCAACCGAGGCGGAAGGTCCGGGTCCAGGCGTCCACACCGGCTACCTTCTCAAGCAGGTCGGCAACGTGGCACTCGAACTCGCTGTGGCACGCGGCTGCGTTCATCTCGGAACGCTCAAGGATTCTCATGGGATCAGCCGGGAAGCGGCGCAGTGTGGTCTCGAAATGCCGGTCAGCGGTGCTGACGGTGGCGGGATCATCCATGCGGGCATGGATGGGATTGTCCGTATCGTCCCACTGGAGATGGTGGGCGATGTCGGCACCCGTCGCCTGAAGAGCCGCATCCGTCCGAAGATCACGTGCTGCGATCCCCCGGAGTTGCAGGTAGGTCTCGGTGGCCCGCACCACGGATGCGAAACTCTCGATACGGCCCCGTGGCAGGGTCTCCCCATCATCAGGATTGGACTCGCAGCGGCGTCGCACCCGTTCCGCCAATTGCCAGAGAGCAGTTTGCTCACGCACATCGTCGTCAAGGGCGCGTTCGGTGCCCGCCCCACCGCTGAGATTGACTTGGCCCACGCCGCCGGTCGGGACCGGTGCGGACCAAGGGCGGAGCGGCGTGTTGAGCCGTACCATCCGTCCCGGGCGCGGGCACTGCCAGCCCTTGATGCAGGGCAGGACAATGCGGCGATCAGTGCGGCCCGGGACTGTGTGGACGGTCCAGCGTTCTTTCTGCTCGCCCGGGTCGCCCGCCTCGATGGCCTGCATGTAGTGGAACGGGATCCCGATGATGTTGGCGTATTCGGTCGTTGCTGGCGCGCCCGGCTCCAGTTGTACGCTTCGGCGCAGCGCCCGGCCAGCCACCTGCTCGCAGAGAAGGTCGGAGCCGAAACTGCGGTAACCGATCACATGGGTTACGGTCTTGGCGTCCCATCCCTCCGTCAGCATGCCAACTGAAATGATGCAACGGAGGTGGGCACCGGGTTGCCCGGTTTGCCCGGCAGTGTTGAACAGCGTCCGGATGATATTCATGCGTTGGGGGGCGGTGAGGGTCTCGTCCCGGACATGGACGGCCGCATTGTCGGAACTCTTGACCGTGCCTGCGAGCGTTCCATGCGTGCTTTCGTCCATCCGGGAGTGGACGAGCAGCGTCGGTGGGACCTGTTTCACGGATCCGGCTTCGGTGATGTTCGACAGGATCGGGAATCTTCCCTTGACCCACCTGCCCTGGTGCCGCCAGCCACCGAGTTCGGCAAAGAGCCGTTCCGCAGTCCTGATTGTGTCGGCAACGACGATCAGGATGGGCAGGATGTTGCGCGCCTCGTACACCGTGCAGGTGTTCTCGTAGTCCCTGACCATGCGGTCCAGCGCGTCCTGGACGAGGGCTGGGAGGAGATGCGCCTTCGGAGGCAAGTCGGCATCACCCAGTGCGTCCTTCACCGCCGCATGCAGATTGCGAAACGCCGGACTGTCGGTGCCGGATTCATCGCGGATCGGCACGCGGGGAATCTTCACGAGTCCGGCTTCGATAGCATCGACCAGCGGATAGTCACTCACTGTCCATGGGAAGAGCACGGAGGGTTCCCCGATGGTGGGACGGCGCAGCCACATCGGTGTCGCAGAGAGGTCGAAGATCTGAGACAGACGATTCCGCGCGTGCAGCGCCTGGAGAGCGCCGAACCACACCATCGCCTGGGTCTCTTCCTTGCCACTCTCGCCTTTGATCTGGCTGCCGCCCGCCCGGTCACCATTGTAGCAATGATGTGCTTCGTCATTCAGGACACAGAGTCGGTCCTGGCCGCGATGGGTGGCAAGGAGTCGATCGATCATCTCGTCCTCACTCTCCCGGGTTGCCTGCGTGTACCGTACGGCATCCAGTCCGACCGCCTGCATCTGTGCTGTCGTCATCGTGCCATCGATTCCGACACCGGTGCGGGACTGCCAGGCCTGGAAATTGATGATGGTCACCCGAAAGCGCGTCCGATCACCCTTTGGCCGGAGAGAGTCATAGAGAGGACTGCCGGCCTGGAGTTCACGCAGACGGTCGCGAATGGTCAGGTTCGGGACAAGGATGGCGAAGTCCCGGCACAATCCGCTCTTGGCCTGCCACAGAATGAGCATGGCCATCACGAGCGTCTTGCCTGTACCGGTGGCGAGCTTCAGTGCCATCCGGGGGAGTCCGTCATTGTGCTGTGCGTTGATCTGACCGAGACTCTCGACGAAGGGTTGGCGCCGGTCGTCTGGGGCCTCGGAGAGGAAGATGGCTGTTTCCACCGCATCGCGTTGGCAGAAGAAAGGCTGCAGACCCTCCGTATCGGGATTGTTCCAGTGGTCGATGAGGGCGGCGGTGGCGGGGGAAATCCCCGGATACCGGGCCGCCCGCCAATCCTGGACAGCGGCGCGGATCGCATTGATCCGCCGGTGGGGTTCGATCTGCTGACAGGATTTGACCACGTTCGGTCCAGCATGGACGCGCGGCGACCGCGGCTTGGGTACTGAAAGATAGGCACCGCTGGGGCGGCGTCCGACACGAGCCGGTGTGCAGGCCCGGAATTCGGGGTCAAGACTCCAGTGCCACGCCGGCGGATCGTACGGCGTGTTGATGATCGGATTGCGGGTGGGATCGATAGGGGGCGTCGGTTGGGTCAACGGAGGCGCTTCTTCCGCTGGGGCTTGTCCAGCGCTCAGGATCCGTGGGCAGTTGCAAGAGTTCAACGCCATGGCCTGTGCGCGTCCACCATTGCTCGAAGCGTGACCATGGGGATCCTCCTCGACCAGACCGCGGCGCCGGCGGGTCGCCGGGCCGTTGTCATCTTTTCTACAAAGGAAGAGATCTCACCTATTGACCGAGGCGTTGGGTCATGACTCCCGTACCGGATCAGGCGTATTCAGTGAGCAACCCGGCACATGAGCCGAGTTTGTAGAAAAAATGACAGGGCCGCCCCTACCAGAGGCGGGCGGGCCGATTCAAGCAAGAGGTCCGTCCGTTTGACCCGCGCCGATGCAAGCCGCATCTCACAGATACGGCAAAGCCTCCCCGGCGGCCTGATGGCGGGTGCAGTGCAGGACCATGCTTTCACTGGTTCAGCACCCCTGCCGGGCAACCACCGCCACAGGCGCGCCGCGTGCCGTCATCGTCTGGGCCATGCCGAAGTGTCCGGAATGGGGATTGATGGACATTCTGGGAATGACAGAAATGGGTCGACAATGGTCCCGGCTGGCGGGTGAGTCAGGGATCTGTGTGGCCGCCCGTCCTTGCCCACCAGCCAGGGTCTCTATACATCGCTTGGCCCCACAGGTCGGGTCGGCAATTGGACAGCATGGAGGACAGCAAGGATGGGTGATGTCTTCGTCTATTGGGACAACTCGAACATCTTCCACGAGGTGCAACGGCTCGCGAACGAGAGGAACGGCACGCCCGGTGCGAGCTATCGGGTGCGGATCCACTTCGACAACCTGCTCCGGCTGGCGCATGCGGACCGGAGCCTGAAACAGGCCTTTGCGGCGGGCTTGGTTCCTCCGGAAATGCGGAGCCTGTGGAACCGCATGGAGAATTTGGGCGTGAAGGTCCATCTGTATGACCGAGGTGAACAGGAGGTCCCGGACGGCTGGCTGCAGCAGCGCATGATGGAGAATGCCCTGCGGAACATTGAAACGCCCGGCATCGCGGTTCTGCTGACCGGCGATGGGGCGGGCTGCAGTGAGGGGCGGGGGTTCCACATGATCCTCGAGCTCCTGCACGAGCGAGGCTGGGGCATCGAGGTGCTGTCCTGGCGACACGCCTGCAAACGGCGAATGCGTGAGTGGGCCGAGGCCAACGGGGTCTTCGTTTCCCTGGACGACCACTACGATGCCATTACGTTCCTCGAACCCTCCAAACCCGGATTCCCGCTGGCCATGGGTCGTCCCGCCGAAGATCTTGACCTGAAGGGGCGGGCTACAGTGCAGCCGCAGAACAAGCCTTGATTCTGACTGCCCAACCATGACGACCGAGAGCCCGGACGGTGATCTGAGAGAGTGGACCGCTCGCCTGGAGACAAAGCAGGCTGAATACCGCACCGACATCGCCCGCTTGGCCAAGACCATGGCCCAACGCGACAAGACAACCAGAGGTGGGTGATTGGCTTCTTCATTGCAGCTATCATCATCCCGATCCTGTCCAATTCAGCCGCCATCGCCAATCTCGTTACCCTGCTCGGCAACTGATCGCGCCCTGCCATCCGAGGCCGGGTTGACTGTCGCACGCCTCCGAAACGCCCCTCCCAAAATGTCTGGACATTCTGAGAGAGGGCAAATTGGCGGGTATTGTCATATCTGGATGTTGATCTTCATGGGTGAAATCCGATCATTGCGCAAGACCTGCCGGAGGACATTTCCAGCCACCGCTCATGTTGTCATCCGATCTATTCCCATCATTGGTAATCGCAGGATCTTGGCGGTTCAGGAACCCATCAATATCGTCAATCTCAAGAAACGATATCGAGACCTGGGGCTGGCCATGCGTGTGGAAGATCTGTCGCTTGTAATCAAGATCCTTTGGCCAGTAGGCATTGCTGCCGCCGTACTGGCCGTTGTTGGCAACGATGATCATCTGAAACATGTGGTAGTGAAGGGCCAGGGCCATTTGGTCGAATGTCTTCACATCCTTGTTCAGTGCAGGAATGGCCCAGACATCGGACTTCCCTCGGAGGTCTGATGCAAGGCCCAGATCCGTGGCATCATAGCAGACAGACGCGGTCAACCGGACCGGCTTGTTATCAGGATTGCTGGACCATGGATAGTTGACCACCCACTGGCATGGGCGAAATCCCGTGATGTGTGGTGCATTAGACCCAGAAAGACAAGCGAGGACCTGCATCGCCTTTTCCGGTTGGGCAAGATGTTGCTTCCCTTGGCGGCGGATCAGGGTTTGCCAACCGGTGGCTTTCGACCACTGTGGAATGATCCAGAGAGCCGAGTTGATCAGTGCTTGCACAGGTGGGATGTGTTCATAGGTCAATCCGGTCAGCACAATGGCCTTGTGCTGGCGTGCAAAGGGGATCAGATGGGTGTGGACATCGCTCGGGTGGACGGCGAGTTCGGGAAGGATCAGCCAATCGAGATGCCCAATGTCCGTGTGGGTTTTCCGGAGCGTCAGCATGCGATTCGCGGCGGCCAGGGCTGCCGACAGGTGGTTGCGATGCTCACGGCGGGAGGTCAGAAGGTCCCGTGTCAAATCAACGGACCTTCCCTCGAAATCCTCTGCTTTTGGAATCGCTGTCTGGACCACACAGGCACGCAACGTCTGGTTTGCATCTTCACCGGTTTTGGGTGGTTTGATGCACAGCGGCAGGATCAGCGTCTCCGTTGCCTTGCCATACAAACCCTCCAAATACTCAATTCTGTCCTGAAGACTCCTTTGCGTCGGTTCAAGTCCCCCATTGACACAGTCAAACTCGGGTGAACGGGAGCACCCCGGCCACCGCAACAATGCCAGAAGCAGCCCTTCCAGCCATTCGGTCATGGGCATCCAGTCGTCCCCAAAAGCGGACTGTCCGTTGTGAAAGCCATAAAGACGCTGATACCAATGACTCTCCGGCTGGCGGTAGATGGAGGGTTTCTCCTTCCAACTTGGCAGCCGCACTGGTCTTGTAAAATCCGGATGCTGAGCAAGAATGAACCGCAGCAGGAATCCCAGCTGGAGACGCCAGCGCTGGTCGGACGGGCACCATGGGGGCACCTCGTACATGGGCCCAGACGCAGCGGTACGTGACGGCTCGATGGCGAGGCTTTCGATCGTTGCGGACTTGCCGCCATCAAGTTTCAGCATGACCTGGTTTGGCGTGATCACCTCGAGTGTGGTCCCCTGCCAACACTCCAGAAATTTCTTGGCAAATCTCAGTATGGAGAGTTCATTCCGCAGGACCAGAGACTTTCCATCAAGAACGATTGCGGCCAAGGATTGGTGGCCATCTTTGGATGGTTTGGGGATCCTGTACAGGTCCTCACGGATCCGCAGCGGAACCCGCTCACCTCTCCACCCGAGTTCAAGGAAAAACGATGGGTCCCGTCGAGCCAGTTCTGCCGCCTGCCCAGTGCTGATTTTGGGGCGTATCAGCGTCCGGGCCTGATCCTCATCAAGGAAAGCGCGACGGGCAAGAATGGCCAGCGTGACAAATCTCGTGGTCTCCTTGGAGACTTTCTTGCCACGCAAGAACTGGATGAGTTCGTGGTAGTGCCGGTTTTCCGGTCCCGGTCTAATGCAGGAGATTGATTCTACTGTGGGGGCGCAGGTGGCAAGAAAGAGCAACGCCTGCTGTTTCAGATACCAGGGAATTCTGCGAGAATCCAACGCCACCAAGTGCTCCGCCTCCTCCTGGAGTCTCTGGCGATAGGCCGAAAGGTCAATCCCTGACGGGAGAGATTCCTCATCTTGGACAAACCCAGTCTCCGTGGCGCCCGCCCGAAAGATCTCGGCAAGGCAATACCAGGCAACTCGGTTTTTGGGGCCTCTCCTGCCCTTGCCCGCGTACGGCCGAAGCAGTGTGAGGGTTTCCTCCAACAAGTCTACATCGGGCCACACGTCGAGTCCGACGCGCAGAAGACGGACGTTTGATGGATCCTCGATCCAGCGACGAATGAGGCCCCATGCGAAGACCTTGACATCATGATCGAGGTCCCGTCGTGTGATGTCGAGATTGCATGCCTCCGCATCCCCGGTAGCTGACGACTCGGTTGAAGACTCGTTGGACGAGTGTTCCCCAAGCAACGGTCGGACGGATCGGAATGTGGTCCGAAACCGAACAGCGCCAAATCGGGCAGCAGTCGCATCGCGCACATCCGGGAGTGGCGAAAATTTCCAGCGTTCCTCGTCCGGGTTGGCAGCCATCTCCTGGGATTGCATCAGGCCCTGGATTGAATCGAGGATATCCTTGCCACCAAGGGCATCGAACCCGCCGGAGATCGCGTGCTGGATGCGTTTCATTTTGGCGCTTTGGAGGACCAGCGGCCGCCCGCCTCCGCCCAGTGAGGCAATCTGGGTTTTGTCTTCGGACAACTCAAGGCCGTCAGCCGTCTTTTGCAACAGATCACCAAGCCATCCCGTGACCTTGTCCTGAATTTCATCATCCGGGATGTCATGCATTGGGTCTGCCTCGACCAGAATGCGGAAGTCATCGACGTACCGGCAGCCATCGACCAACTCCAATCCGGGAGCAATCTCAGTATCAAGTGCCTCACACAGCGCATCGTCGAGATCCAAGAGCATGACATTGGCAAAGAATCCTGACGCCACAAGACCTTGTGGCAGGGCGATGTGCCTGAACTCCGTGATGCCTGACTGCCGCATGTACATCTCGATATCGGTCTTGTCTTGTTCGTCCCATTCCCAATTCAGGACCGATTTGGCCAAGGAAACGAACGCCGGGTCCCCGTCACAAAGGATGCTCTCGATGGCCCTGTGCAAGGCCGCGGGACGGACACGGTCATAGAACTGGCGAAGGTCGGCATGGATGACATGCAGATGCTGTTTCCTGTCCGGGGTGAGCCGTTCGGCAGCCTCTTCGGGGCGGGAGATGAACGATTGGTGGTCTTGATAGTAGGCACGGTACAGTTTGGCCGAACCCCATCGGTGAAAGAGTTTCCCGTCCTTTTCATCGCAAAAGAGGCGGTTCCCGAAGGACACGACAGGTTCCACGTCGTGCCTGTCCTCCATTTGCGGCTTTCCGAGTCGCCGACGGGGATCCTTTTGGCGCGTCTCGACACGGTTGGCCAAGCACAGCATGAGTGCTGTTGCGACCACCTGGTCGGCCAGACCGACATACGCCAGCGGTCGTAGCGGAACCGGCACAGATCCTTGCCTGTTGACGGGCTTCCAATCGTCATTGTGTACACGCCACGATTGGCTTTTGGGCGCCAGCACAATCCGCAAGGGTTCGGTCTGCCAAGGGTCGCTCGATTGCAGCCTTGCACGGATCCTGCCGATGAAGGTCGGAAGATCTGCGGTGGCCTGGTCAAGGCCAAGCGTATCCGAGTACCAGTTGTGGTAACGAATGTAGGATGCCGTCTTCTTCCAGGCCTGAATGAGGACATGTTCCTCACGCAACACGTCAAGGTACGGTTGGAGTTCCTCTTGAACCATTTTTCAATCCTTCGCTGACCGCGCCCGCTTCCTCCCCGCCACCGCGCCTTCGGCAAGATCAGCCAGAAACCCTACGGCCGCTGCATTCCGATGCAGAGTCTACAGGGCGGTCTCCTGCCGTTTTTGCTGCCGACCTCACCGTTGCATGACCGGAGGTCTGGCCCGCATGGTAGACATCCCGCAGCACGCCATTGGCCACGGCGATGAAAGCCGCCAGCATCTCCTCGGTGGATGTGACCTCGTTCTCTTTGCCATTCCGTGTCCCTCCTACGCTGCCGCCTCTGGGGATCGCCCCTTGCCCTGTCAATTCGCCCGATACACCTTCACGACCCATCCGGGGTGCGCCATCAGCCAATCCACGTCGCGAGGACACTACCCAGCCCGATCCGCTTGGGGACGCGTCGCCGGGCCTACTCAGCTTCATCGGGAAAAGAGAATCTCTGAGCCCGGGCACAATCTCGGGTGAAGGTTGGGGACATAGGGCGGTCGTTTACCGGGCAGCTTCCGGGCGTTCACGCTGGGCTTGAGCGCAATCGCCTGGCGTCAGCCGTCCAGCGCCTCGGCGGGCAGGTCGGGTACGGCCGCCAGGATAGCCGCGTCCAGGGCCTGACGGACGGGATCAGTATCGATGGCGGGCAGTGTCTGCAGGATGGACTCCGCATGCTGGTCATAGGCCGCCGCCAGCTACGCGATGTCGCAGGTGGCCGGGCGCGGCACTGGCAGGGAGCGCAGGCCATCGAGGGAGAAGCTCGGGTAGGTCAGTTTCTTCTGGCGGATATTGAGGACGGCAAGGATCCCGATCGTGGAGTTCAGCCACGCACACCAGGCCTTACTGACCGGTACGGGATCATCGGCAAACGGTGTGGCCGGCACGAAGGCCGAGCCCAGGATCGGCGTGTCCGAGTAAACCGCCGGGGTTCGGGTCAGGTTCAACCACAGGCGATTGGCCAGCAGCAGATGCCCCCGCTTCTGCCAGAGGTGATGGGCGTGACTGGCCTTGCCTGGCCTGGCAATGAGGAACGTGTCCGGCCCCGTCCGCATGGTGGTCTGGCGGGCCGACTTGTGATTCCAGAGGGCGCGCGTATCCGGACTTTGCCGCTTCGACGAAGATACCATGATCCTTTCCGGAGTCGGCTTCGGCGGAGTCCTTCGCGAACACCGTTCCCTCCACCCCGGCACCGCCACGGACACTGGTGACACTCGTGTTCCATGGCCGTGCCAGGAGCATGCAAGGCGAGGCACCATGCCACAGACCATCAATGATGTCACGCCGTCCGGGACCACGGCCCGGGTCCTGTCTGTCGCTGTCGAGGTCAGCACCAGGAGCCGGGGTGTCGGGATCAGCAGTCCCAACTCTCCCGACACGATCCGTATCCACACGCCGGGGGCCGGCGACGCGCCGGGCCTGATGGCCAGGATCCGCAAGGCCCGGGACCCGACACCGGACCGGATCCTGCGGACCCATGACGTCGGCCATGACGGGGTCTGGCTGGCCGGCTGGCGGCACCAGGAGGCCCCCGACATCGCCATCGTGATGGGTGACCCGGCCCGCCTCGAGGTCGTGCGCCGGGCCAGGGTGGCCAAGACGACCCCATCGATGCCAGGCGCAGGGTGCGGGCCACCACGGCCACGGGCGCCCCGCTTGCCGTCATCGTCTGGGCCATGCCGACGCGACCCGAATGGCCAGTGAAGCCATCGCCGAGACCGGCGGCCTGCGAGACGGCGGCCAGCCGCCGGGCAATGTGACGATCCGACATCCCGAACACCGATCCTGTGCGCCCAGCGCCTTGGAGAGTTGCCCAGTGGGCGAGATCCGCCATGACCTGCTCGGTGATCGCCACCACGGCCCCTTGCCGGTCGGATCGGTCTTCGAGCGCACCACCGTCACCCGACCGCTGCCATCGGGTTCGTTGGCAATCGCGTCCCAGGTGAGCGCGGCCGCTTCCGAGCAACGCAGACCGGCGCAAGCCATCAGGGCAATCAGTGCCATGTCCCGGGCGGCAAGGCGTGTGCGGATCGTGGTAGGATGAGGCCGGGGCGCCATCAGATGGCCTCGGATGCGGCTGACAGCCTCACGGGTGAGCGCCGCGGCCTGCGTCGGGATCAGCGTCCGTCTGTGCACGCGCCCACGCCTGCCAGAGTCACCAAGCGGTCCGATAGGAGCGGTGCGTGTTGGCAGCAAGGCTGGCGTCTGTCGCCCGGACGATGATGGCATCGGGGGTGGCAGGTGGCAGGGACTCGGGGGCGGGCGTGGTGTGGGCGGTCTTGGGATCGGTCATCAGCGGTCTCCGGAACAGTCCGATTAAGGCCATTATCGGACACATCTGGGAGAGCAGGGATGAAGTCAAATCAGGGGGTTCCGAGGGCCAAAACCGAGACCAGAGAGCAGGCACGATTACCGGGCGCGGCGGCATTGTGGCAAGCGGGGATTTGTGTCGGATCTGGCTTATTTGGCGATCCAGCACAACAGCCAGATCCTGATCGTTATCAACTCCGTCTCGAACAAAGGCGTGGCAAGAGATATATGAGCATGGGGATGGTCCTTGCCGGAAACCCTCGGGCCGTTCTGATTGTGGGCAGATTCTCTTTGGTGGTAGCGGTGAGCCAATGACTGGCACGGAAAACAACGAAGATCGAAAGAAGCTCGTGGGTCTTCTGGAATTCGCGCGCGGTGTTCTGAATGCGCGCTCCACAGTGCAGATGGAGATGGAGAAGACCGGGTTTGGTGTGTTCCATGAATCCGTTATTCGTGACCTTCCGGGCGTTCAACTCAACTGCGAAGACGGTGCATGGCTCCGTCTCAAACGCCAGCGTGTGTCACGACCGCCTCTACCGCCTGGACGTGTCGCACAATTCGCATCGATCTCAAATCCAGACGTACAGCCGCAACTCAAGCCAGCGATCTCAATCGAGATCACCCGCGAGGAAGCGGATAATCTCAAGGAGACCGGTCGTGTCCGAGATGAAGATATCCATCCGATCGATGTGGACAGCTCCGAAGATGAAGATCGTGTCAGGGCCGTTCTGCATGCAGAAAACGACCCGGAGCTACAGCGCGACTTTGGCGTCTATATTGGCGGCAACTGGGCTGCGTGGGCGGCACAAGAAAAACCCGTGCAGCAGGCGATTGCCCTCTACAATGACCTCTTCAAGATCCACTCGGCAATCCATGTGCCCGAGGGAACACCTCCGGAACTCGTCTGGGGGGTTGGGGTTGGTCGCTGGAAGGTCAGCCAAAAACGGATTGACATGCCGCTCATCGAACTTCTGGTGGACATCGAGATTGAGGATGACGGGGCCATTGCGATCCGACCCCGTGATCTTGCCCCGCGTCTCTCGCTGAAGCCCTATCTCGAGATTGATGTTGATGGCGCTCCGGCACTGGAGCACGAACTTCGGGAGGGCCTAGCCAAGCTTCAGCGGGGTGAGATTGAATTTTCGCCCTTCACGTTCGTCTGGGAGCCGTTGCTCGCCATCGCGGCAAGCAAACTTGCCAGCCACGCAGTCCATGTCAACCGTGATATGCTTGAGGCTGGAGATACCCTTGAGGTTCCGGGCAAGGATCTCCGCATTGCTTCGAGTTGGGCACTCTTCGGACGCCCGCGCTCAAGAGAGGCGCGGGTCGAGGATCTTGACACATTGCGCAGACGGATCAAAGATGACACAGCCGATCTCCCCGCATCCATCCGCGGCTATGCAGCAACGCTGCCCGAAACGCCCGCAGGCGATGTCTCAGCTTTCGGTCTTGACAGTTCTGTGCTCGGCGGTGCCACAGCAAAGAGCTGGGAGCCAACCTCGATTTCCGGGATGGCGGCCTCCTCTTCCGGTGACGATGCCGAGGGGCACAGGGTGCACTTCTTCCCATTGCCATTCAATGAGGAACAGGGCAGGATCTCGGATATGATCGACCGCCCCGACCTTCACACCGTGGTGGTTTCGGGACCGCCCGGCACAGGCAAATCGCACTCCATTGCCAACATCATCAGCCATCAGATGGCCTTGGGAAAACGCGTTCTCGTCACCGCCCGGACCCCCGAGGCTATCGCCGCCGTGCGTGAAAAGGTTCCTGAATCGCTTCGATCGCTCGTCATTGCCTCAACAGGAACCGACCGAGAGAGCTCACGGCAGCTCCAGAATGCGATGACCACACTCACGCGGGAGGTTCAGGGGCTGGACATCGAAGAGACACAGAGACGGAAAGCCGATCTCGAAGACCAAATCCTTGAGTGCGACAGGCGCAGCCGGGCAAGCGACCAAGAACTGGCCGAGATTGCACGTGCGAACCTCTCACAGCTGAAATGGTCTGGTAGCAACCACACGCCAATGGAACTTGTCGATGCGCTTGCAGACCAAGCCGCGACGTATGATTGGTTTAAGGATCGGCCTGAAAATGCACCGCCAGCCCAGATCGATGCTGTTCTTGCCCGGCTGAAGGGGGAATTACCTGCGTACGCGGCGGACATCATCTATGCCGGGGCCGACCTTCCAAAGCCAGGCGATTTGCCAACCACCGCCGAAATCATTGCGGCCCACGAGGCCGAATGCGATTGGAATGCGAACAAGGTGGATTACAGCGATGCACCGACAATGGTGCTCGACACGGTGGATGATGAGGACCGGGCACGCCGGGCTCTTTTAGAGATTGATGTTCTGTCTGCCTTTATCGGGGAGGCGGACGCAGCCATGCAGGCGCTCACCCGCTATGCGCTGCAAGATGGAGCACCATCTGGCCGCGGTGCCCTGGAGGCTGTGCAGGCCTTCATTGGTGCGCTGAAAGGTCTTGATGCCATTGCGGCGGTCCGCTTCGATATCGCTGAATGCGACCCACAGAAATTCCGGCAAGCGGTCCAGCGCGGCATGGCAGGGCAGAAACCCGCAGGCTTCAGTCTTTTTAATGGGGCTTTGAAGTCTGCAGTTGGCTCCGTCAGGGTTCAGGACAAGATTCCGTCTGGGAGGGGAGACTGGGAAACAGTTCTTGCTGCGTTGCGACTTGAAGAGACCCGCCACGAGATAGCCGATGCCCTGCACCCTCTTGTCTCGGAAGGGCTTGTCAGCGAAGCACCAGAGCATCCTTGGGATCTGGCTGCACACCTCAGATCGAGACAGTCCGAAATCGCCGGTGCTCTTGCGATCACCGGACGCATAAAGCCCGTCCTCGACGAACTTCGCAGACTCTTTCCTTTGGGTCTTGATATCGATGCCATCGCCGTCACTCTCGACTTTGCGGCGGCGGCTTTTGCGATCCGCGGCAACCTGCTACACGATCACCTCATTCCGGACGCCGTCACCCAACTCCGTGAAATAGCAGGATCACGCACGCTCCCGGTTCTTGCCGACCTTCGTACCCTTGCCGACGCAATTGGGAAATCTGACACGGACGGCAGTGCCATTGTCACGGCCCGCAAAGAACTCACCCAGGAACTCAACCGCCTTGCGCAGCGCGCTCCCCATCTTGCCGATCTCGGGCGGGACCTCGATGCCCTGGTCGCGGCGGGGGCTCCGGAATGGGCAGCCCAGCTGCGCAAAACTCCGGAAGCGGCGGCAGGCCTCATTCCCAATACTTGGCGTGATGCTTGGATCTGGGCCCAGATGAAGGTGCGGATCGATCGTATCATTGCCTTGGGCAACGGCGATAATCATCGCCGCAACAAATCGGATGCGATGGCACGACGCCGGCAGCTTTTTGAGGAGTTGATCCGAACCCGGACACTGCTGGGTCTCAAGGGCCGCATGACCAAACCGATTGCGCAGGCCATGCAAGCTTTCACCGATGCCGTCTCGAAGATCGGTACTGGGCGCGGCAAGCGCGCGCCGCGTTTCATCCGAGCAGCCCGGGACGCCGCGAAACAGGCCTCTTTGGCTGCTCCGATCTGGATCATGCCGGAATACAAGATCCCCGAGCAACTGCCGGCAGAACTTGGTGACTTCGACCTTGTCATTCTTGATGAGGCGTCGCAGAGCGACGTGACCGCACTTGCGGCGCTCGCAAGGGGCAAGAAGATCCTGGTGGTGGGCGACGAGGAGCAGGTCAGCCCCTCTGTTGTTGGCATTCCGGAACAGAAGATCAATGCGCTCCGAGCTCAATTTCTCGATGGTCTGCCAAATGCAAGCCTGATCGACCAGAATGCATCGATCTTTGAGATCACCAAGCGGATGCATCCCAACGCCCATGTGATGCTACGGGAACACTTCCGCTGCGTGGCACCGATCATTCAGTTCTCAACGCGCTATTATGACAACGCCCTCGTGCCGCTGCGCGTACCGAAAGCCTCGGAGCGTTTTGATCCACCGCTATTGGATGTCTTCATCCCTGGGGCAGTCAGGACTGGGATGACCAATGCCTCCGAGGCCCGATGGATCGTTGAAGAGATTGCACAACTGATCAAAGACCCTGACCATGCCGGGCATGACATTGGCGTGATCTCACTCATCGGCAAGCAACAGGCTGAGGAGATCGGACGCATGTTGGTTGACGACATGCGGGTTGGACCTGAGGAAATCAAGAGGCGACGCATTATCTGTGGCGATGCGCGCACGATGCAGGGTCAGGAGCGTTCCATAGTGTTTCTCTCGATGGTTGCGACTCCGGGCGATGTCCGGGCTCAGACGACCAGAGGAGACCAGCAGCGCATCAATGTGGCGATGAGTCGGGCCCGGGACCGTCTCTATCTCGTGCGCTCGGTATCGAGAGAGAACCTTAAACCCACTGATATCAAGGCGGCGATCCTCGACCACTTCGTCGATCCAATGAGGGGAGGTCGAGTGATAACGGGCAAGGAGTCTGGCGCGCTTCTTGATCGCTGCCAAAGCAACTTTGAGCGCGAGGTGCTACAGAAGATCCTTGACGCCAACTACCGGGTGCGGTCTCAGGTAGCGGCCGGCGGCTTCTGGATCGACCTCGTGGTCGAGGGTGCCGAGGATCGCCGCCTCGCTATCGAACTTGACGGAGACCGGTTTCATGGTCCAGATGTCTGGGATCAAGACATGGCTCGCCAATCTGCACTTGAACGAGCCGGATGGGTGTTTTGGCGCGTCTTCGGCAGTCAGTGGCGACGGGATCCCGACTACTGGTGGCGGGATCTTGTTGGTACGCTCGATCAGCTTGAAATCAAACCGATCGGAGCCGTTGCCCTTGACGAACGCTTTGCTGAGACCATTCACGTCAATCCTGTAGATCTGACCCCTCAATCCGAAGCCACAACAGACACCGAGGGTGATGACCGATCTTCTGACCTTGAAGACAGCCAGCTTGGTGATTTCATCGAGGACAAGCAGGCCATGCTGCCACTCGAGAGCGCCATCCAGAGCAGTCTCAAGGAAACAACCTGCCGGGTCCTTGCCACCCTGACACCCCGTGAAGAA
Organism: Paracoccaceae bacterium; assembly: GCA_965215545.1. Classification (GTDB taxonomy): domain Bacteria; phylum Pseudomonadota; class Alphaproteobacteria; order Rhodobacterales; family Rhodobacteraceae; genus MPNP01. The sequence continues at coordinate 240,139 of OZ244066.1, read as the reverse complement.
CGGGTCCTGCGCTTGCGGTTCGGCATCGGTGTGCCTTCGGAAAACACCCTTGAGGAGGTCGGACGCGAATTCCAGGTCACCCGCGAACGGATCCGCCAGATCGAGGCCAAGGCTCTCCGCAAACTCAAGAACCCCAGCCGGGGCCGCAATCTCCGCACCTATCTGGAGGAATAGCACCCCTTGGCAACTCCTTCCCCGGGCCAGACCTCAGAGTCTAAATCATCAGTCATTGATCCCCACGCGTCCCTGACTGTCATGCCGTGACCCCCGTGCTCCCGGCGCATCAGGAACTGGCCGGCAGCCCGCGGCACCCAGGCCAGGGCCCTGGCCGAGCCGGCATCGCGACAGCCAAGCCACGCTCCGCACACCCACGAAGTGGCGGTCGAGGACAGTCAAGCCCGTGACCGCCCCCGGGCGTGTGGACACGCGCGATCAGGGATGCCAGTTCGCCGTCCGGTCAAGCCCCCGGTGCCCGCACCGTTGGGGCCGTGGCCATCCTGCCAACGCTCACCGCGGGGGCACCGTCCCGTCCCGTCCCGCCAGCCTGCGTTCGCGTGTCCCGTAATCACGCCAGGCACAGAAAGTGTTCTGGACCGACGGCACGGGCGGGATGCCCCGGGGCAGCGGGTGCCACCGGCACCGTTCCCGCGGATGAACGGGATGGCGTTGACGACCGCCCGCCCAGCAACTGGGCGGGGACGGCCCAGTCGGGACGGGGGTGGCAGAGCGGTGCGATGCCGGCCCACGCGGTGGCTGTCCCAGCGGTGGCCAATCGGCCCATGGGCCGTGACGACGGGTCCTGCGTGGTGGCGTTCCAGGGCCTTGGGTCCGCCATGGTTTGTGTGCGTTGACACCATGGACTGCCATCTCTTGGGCGACCACGCAACGTTTCGGCAGGTTCTGAGGTTGACGGGTGGAAGGATTTTGTGTGCAAAACGGGCATGTCGAGATTGATCGTGGGACCGCCTTGCAGGAAGTCACACAGCCCCGAATAATGCTGGACCAAGACAGATGTCTCTCTGATTACCCCACTGCCACTCTGAAGTGCAACGGCCGGGCGTCAACCGGAGGGAGGGCGGAGCCCGAGCAAGGGTTGACGCCCGGTGACCCCGTCTTCTGCCTGCCCGTACCGGTTTTCGGCCCGCAGGCAGCCCAATCTCGTCAATCGCGAGCATAGCGCAGCCCGCCGAGGCCGGCAAGGCCCCCGCGGTCCGGGGTGGGGAGAGGGATGCGGGGTGGCCGCTGGATGGCCTGTGCGAGATGCTACGGCCCTTGGGCCGCAGCGAAGGCCTCGGCCGGTGTCCGGTCGCCGAGCACCTTGCGGGGGCGGTCATTGAGGGCATCCTGCACAGCCTTCACCTCGGCGTCGGTGATGGTCAGGAAGTCGGTGGTCTTGGGTAGATATTCCCGCACCAGGCCGTTGGTGTGCTCATTGAGCCCCCCATCCCATGCTCACCAGGGGGCCAGGAGTGGTACGGCTGGGCAAAGAAGAAGCCGGCATCCAGGGCCTTGGCGACCTGCCCATGGCGGGCAAACGCCTTGCCGTTGTCGGCGGTGATGGTGTGGACGGCGGTCGGGGCGTAGGGTTTGAGCAGGGCCTGGAGACTGGCCCCCACGGCGGCGGCCGTCTTGCGCTCGACGCGCGCCAGCAGCGTGAACTTGCTGGCCCGGGTCCCGAGGCTCACCACCGCCCCCTTGTGGCCCCCGGATCCGTCATCACAGGCTGGCGATGCTCGTGTCGGCCTCCCAGTCGCCGACCCGCGCCTTGCACTCGACAACGGCGGGCCGTTCGGCGATGTCCACCCGGTCGGGGATGTGACCCCGCCCGGCATGCCGGCCACCTTTCCAGTTGGGTCGCTTGCCCCAGATCAGGGCGTCCGGGCGCAGATGGCGCCAGAGGGTGCCGCCAGTCGTCTTGTCAGCCCGGATGTGGGCGTAGATCCGCTGCCGGCCGACCATGGGGCGGTCCTCGCGGCGAGCGCGGCCGGCGATCTGTTCAGGGCTCCAGCCCTTGGCGAGGTCGGCTTCGATGCGGCCGGCGATGGCCCGGGTCCACCTCCAGGGGGTGGCGGAGGCCCCGGAGAGATGGGATTCAGGGCGGCGGGCCGTGGCCGTGCGCTGGGCCTGTTGGTGGCGGTACCCGCGCTGGCCCCGGTTGCGGGCGATCTCCCGGGCGATGGTGGCGGGATGGCGGTCGAGCGTGCGGGCGATGGCGGCCTGGGACAAGCCACTTTTCCGCAAGGCCTCGATCTGGCATCGTTCAGACCCGGTCAGGTGGTGGTATTGCTTTGGCATGACAGTCTCCGGCTGTTCTTGTCGAGACTGTGGCTGCCATCTGGCCGGTTTGCAACCGATCCGATCCCGTTCAGGGCGAACCGGCCCCGCTGCGACCGTTGCACTTCAGAGTGGCACGGGGGTTACAATACAAACCCATTCCGTCCGTGAAAACGAGCGTTATCGTGACGCAAGGAATCGATATGAAATGCTCCGGCTTCTATGGACACATGGTGTCAGGAAGAACATCAAATGAGAGATTGAACCGACGTGCCATGCCGATGTTCGCCGATTTGTGTGTCTGGTGTGTCCATCGGGTTGCAGGTGGTTGGGGGTGCGCCGGTCTTGAGTCGGCCCGGAGACAGGGTTTTGTCGTTGACAGGGTCATCGAGGGGTCGGCTGTGGGTTGGCCCTCCGGGAGGACCTTGGGGCGGTCCGGGGGTGTTGCGGTCGGGAGCGGCCAGGGTTGGCGGGGTGGATTTGAGAAAATGTTTTCATTTTGGGGTTTGAAAGAAAATTTGACACTGACTATCGGCGGAATAATTGACAGTGGTGGAACATATTCCTATATGGGCCATGCTGTGGATATGCTGGGACAGGCGAGACCGTGCGTTATTTCCCCCTCTTTGCCGATATGGCCGGCCAGGTCGTGGTCGTCTCGGGCGCCGGTGAGGCGGCCGCCAGCAAGCTGCGGCTCTTGCTGAAGACACCGGCCCGCCTTGTCGTGGTCGGTGCCGAGCCGATCGAGGAAATTCTCGCGTGGCAGCACCAGGGACGCATCGAGCTCATTGCGCGACCGTTGCACGAGGATGACATCAAGGCCTGTCTGCTGTTCTATGCCGCCAACGAGGATGAGGTGGAAAACGAACGCGTCCTGGCCATCGCCAGGCCGCGGGCCGCCCTTGTCAATGCGGTTGATGATCCGAAGAGAAGTCAGTTCATCACGCCGGCACTTGTGGAGCGTGGACCGGTGATGGTGGCCATCGGGACCGAGGGGACGGCCCCGGTGCTGGCACGACGGATCAAGGCTGCGGTCGAGCAGATGCTGCCGGCCACGGTCGGTGGCATCGCCCGCGTTGCGGGCCAGTTCCGCCATCATGTCGACAGGCTGGGTGATGGCAGGTTGCGACGGCTCTTCTGGGAACGGGTCTTTCCGCCGACCGATCCCTTCGTCCATGCCCGCACGGATGAATCGGGCTTCAATGCGTTTCTCGAGCATGCCCTGGCAGCCGATGGGAAGCGGGCCAGTGAGGCCGGTCGGGTGGTCCTTGTCGGCGCGGGGCCCGGTGATCCGGATCTGCTGACCCAACGGGCCCGCGAGGAGATTGATCGAGCGGATGTGGTGCTGCATGATCAGCTTGTCCCCGAGGCCATCGTTGATCTCGCGCGGCGCGAGGCGCGTATCCTCAATGTCGGCAAGCGGGCCTACAACAGCGGCTGGCGGCAGGATGCGATCAACGCCCTGATGATCGACCATGCCCGGCAGGGGTGCCGCGTGGTCAGGCTCAAGGCCGGGGATCCGGTCATGTTCGGGCGCCTCGATGAGGAGATCGACGCGCTGGTTGCCGGCGGGATCGCCCATGAGATCGTGCCGGGCATTCCGTCGGCCTCGGCGGCCGCGGCGAGTCTCGGGCGTTCCCTGACCCGACGACGGCGGAATTCGTCACTGCGTTTTGCAACCGGCCATGACCTGAACGGCTATGCCGAACATGACTGGCAGGACCTGGCCCGCCATGGCGCGGTCACGGTGGTCTACATGGGCCGGGCGTCGGCCCGTTTCATCAGGGGTCGGATGCTCATGCACGGGGCCGATGCCGATCTGCCGGTCACGGTGGTGGCCAATGCCTCCCGGACGGACGAGGTCACCATCACCACCACACTGGGCACCCTGCCCGAGGACATTCACGTGGCGGTGCCTGACGGTCCCATGATCATGTTCCTCGGACTGTCGGTCGGTGCGGGCCGCGTGCAGGATCGGGTTGACCTGGTCATGGAGCAGGCCTGATGCCCCGCACATTCACACCCAAGGTCATCACCTCCAACGACCTTCTCGAGGGCGATGTCATCTATCTGGCCCCGGATGGCGAATGGGTCAGGGAGATTGGCAAGGCCCTGCTGTATGAGGATGAGGCGGCGGCCAGGGCGGCCCTGGTCATCGCTGACCGACAGCGCAACCGGCATGTCGGAGCCTATCTTGCCGATGCCCGGCGTGACGAGGACGGGCGGCCGGATCCTCTCCATTACAGGGAAATCTTCCGGACCCGGGGGCCGACCAATTACTTCCACGGCAAACAGACGGACTCCTGAATGTACCAGTACAGCGAATTCGATGATCAGTTTGTCCGCGACAGGGTCGCGGAGTTCAGGGATCAGGTCGAGCGCCGCATTGATGGCTCGCTTTCCGAAGACGAATTCAAGCCCCTGCGACTCAAGAACGGCCTGTACCTGCAACTGCATGCCTACATGCTGCGGGTGGCCATCCCCTATGGGACGCTGAACAGCAGGCAGTTGCGCCAACTGGCCATGATCGCCGAGCGCTGGGACAAGGGCTATGGCCATTTCACGACCCGGCAGAACATCCAGTTCAACTGGCCACGACTGCGTGATGTCCCCGCTATCCTTGATGCCCTGGCGGATGTGTCCATGCATGCCATCCAGACCTCGGGCAATTGCATTCGCAATGTCACTGCCGATCATTTTGCCGGTGCGGCCGCGGATGAAATCGAGGATCCGCGGCCGATCGCGGAGCTGCTGCGCCAATGGTCGACCGACCACCCCGAATTCCAGTACCTGCCCCGCAAGTTCAAGATTGCCATCACCGGATCGCCGCATGACCGGGTGGTCACGCGGATGCATGACATCGGCCTGCGCATGATCCGGGATGATGGAGGCCGGACGGGATTCGAGGTGCTGGTTGGCGGCGGTCTGGGGCGCACGCCGATGATCGGCAAGCGGATCCGGGCGTTTCTCCCCCAGGACCAGCTGTTGCCCTACATCGAGGCCATCCTGCGGGTCTACAACCTGGCAGGGCGTCGTGACAACAAACACAAGGCCCGCATCAAGATTCTGGTCCATGAGACGGGTGAGGATGTGTTGCGCGAGCGGATCGAGGCCGAGTTCGAACGCCGCCTGGCGGCGTTTCCCGGCATGGATGCCGAACTGATGCAGACCATCCAGGCCGCCTTCCGCCCACCGGCATTCGTCAACCGGTCCTTTGCAGCCCACACCCGCCGGCTGGCCACTGATCGGGCCTACCGCAACTGGACGGAACAGAATCTGGCCGCCCATCGCCAGGAGGGCTATGGGATCGTCACCGTCTCGCTCAAGAATGTCGGGGCAACTCCGGGCGATGCCACCGCGGATCAAATGCGTGCCATCGCTGACATTGCCGAAGATTTCGGTCATGACGAGATCCGGGTCAGCCACGAGCAGAACATCATCCTGCCCCATGTCCCCCTGGCCAACCTGCCGCAGGTTCATCGGCGCCTTGCGGCCGCCGCACTGGCAACAGCCAATGTCGGACTGATCTCGGACATCATCGCCTGCCCGGGCATGGATTATTGCAGCCTGGCCACTGCCCGGTCGATTCCCATTGCCCAGGAGATCGCGCGGGCGTTCCATGCCCTCAGGCTGGAGCGCCGCATCGGCGACATCAAGATCAAGATCTCGGGCTGCATCAACGCCTGCGGGCATCACCATGTCGGCCATATTGGCATCCTGGGACTCGAGCGGGCCGGGGTCGAGAACTACCAGATCACCCTCGGTGGCGATGGAACCGAGACGGCTGCGATTGGCCAGCGGGCCGGACCGGGATTTGCGGCCAACGAGTTGTTGCCGGCCCTCCGACGTCTGCTCGATGCCTATCTGGATGTCCGCATCGATGATGACGAGACATTCCTGGCCTGTTACCGGCGGCTCGGCCAGAAACCGTTCCAGGCGGCCCTGTATCCTGACAATCCACGCTACGCCAACCCATGACCCACCAGGATGAGACACTGGTCATCGTGCGCGATGACGGGTTCCATGCCGATGATCTGGCCACCTGTGCGCAGCTGTGCGTTGCGGATCTGCTCGGCGGCGTCGAGAGGCCGGTCTGTGTGGACATTGACAACACCCAGAACCCGGAAATTCTGGTGCCATCATTCTGCTGGATCCGGGTCATCTCCATCCCGTTTCCCGACTTTACCGACGGGCGTGGCTTCAGCCTTGCGACCCGCTTGCGGCAACTTGGCTATGCGGGCCGCCTGCGGGCCCATGGCCATCTCATTGCCGATCAGTACCGACTGGCCAGGCAGAGTGGGTTCGACGAGGTGGCAATCTCCCCGGGACTCGCAGCCCGCCAGCCCGAACATCAATGGCTTGCCCAGGCCGGCCGCACGGTCCGGAGTTATCAACACCGCCTGCTGCGCGCAGCCTGGCCTTGCGGGCTGCCCGTCTCCGACCCATCCCAACTGTAGCACTGCGGTCATTGACAGCAATGGTGAGGTCCTGCTACGGGCCGGCAGTGAGCCAGGGGACAGCACCATGACCCTCCCAAACAGTCCATGAACAGCCCGGTGCGCAGACCGGGGTCCGCGGTTGCCGAACACAAACCCCGTTGTGATCGTTGTGCATCAGGCTGGACCTGGATCATGCTCATCCAGCTGGAGGCCCCAGCCATGGCCATGCGTGTGGACCGCTGCCTGTGTGCATTGGCATCCAGGGGAACGGATTGGGTGGGCCGGGCCAGACCGCACGCCTTCTCGACGAGCGGGTCGTGACGGTGCGCGACTCGTCCCTGACCCCGGGGCTGTATCTCGTTGCCACACCGATCGGCAATGCCGAGGACATCACGCTCCGCGCCCTCAATGTGCTGGCCCGGGTCGATTGTCTCGTGGCCGAGGACACCCGGACCGCCCGCCGCCTCATGACTCTCCATGGGATCGAGCGGGGCCGGCGACCGATGCTTTCCTACCATGAGCACTCATCAGCCAGCCAGCGCCGGCGAGTCGTGAAGCATCTCGATACCGGGCGCAGCGTGGCCCTGATTGCCGAGGCCGGCACGCCTCTGGTGTCCGATCCCGGCTATGGGCTTGTCCGCATGGTCGTTGCCAAGGGACACAGGATCATTCCGGTGCCGGGCGCATCCTCGGTGCTGACGGCACTGATTGCCTCGTCGTTGCCACCCGACAGGTTCCTGTTTGCGGGATTCCTGCCAGTCCGGGGGCAGGCCCGACAGCGGGAACTCCAGAGACTGCTGGCCGTACCCGCAACCCTGGTGATCCTTGAATCGCCCCGTCGCCTGACCGGAACCCTCGAGGACATGATCGGGGTTTTCGGTCCTGACCACACGATCGCAGTCTGTCGTGAACTGACCAAGCGCCACGAAGACATCCGGCGCGGTCCGCTGGCAGAGATCCGGGCCCACTATGCTGCACAGCCGCCACGGGGGGAATGCGTACTGGTTGTCGGGGGCCGTCGTCCGTCCCGACCCGAGCCCGATGCGGTCGGACCCCTGCTCGTGGCCGCCCTGCAGGATGCATCCCTGCGCGATGCTGTCCGGGATGTGGCTGCGTCCACCGGACTGGATCGCCGGACTGTCTATCAAATGGCCCTGGCCCTCAAGGATGAACAGGCGACGGATCAGGGCCGGTGATCCATGCAGGCCTTTGGTCCGTGGTCTGATTGTGAAGTCCGGCAAGATTCGGCATGGGGTTCCAGCACGGATGGGGTGCACCCCCCGGAAACGAGTGGTACGGGCAGGGACCATGAAGACAGCATTCCAGATGGATCACATTGCCGGGCTGGATATTGCGGGTGACAGCACATTCCGCCTGGCCCTTGAGGCCCAGGCGCGTGGTCATGAACTCTTCCACTACACCCCCGATGATCTGTGGTTTGACACCGGGGCAGTCCGGGCCCGGGGCCACTGGATGACGGTGACAGAGCGTGCGGATGACCATTATTCGTTCGGTCCTGCCACCGACGTCGATCTCGGCGAGATGGACGTGGTGTGGATGCGACAGGACCCACCCTTTGACATGCGCTACATCACGGCAACCCATCTCCTGGAGAGGCTTGAACCGGGCACCCTGGTTTTCAACAATCCCTTCTGGGTCCGCAACTGTCCCGAGAAACTCGCCCTGCTGACCCACCCGGACCTCATGCCTCCCACCATGATCGCCCATGACCGGGCGGCCATTGACGCTTTCCGGGCTGCCCACCGGGATGTCATCATCAAACCGCTCTATGGCAATGGTGGAGAGGGGATCTTTCGCCTCGGCCCCGATGATCAGAACGCCAAAGCCCTGCTCGAGTTGCTGCTTGTCGATGATGGCCTGCCGGTGATCGTCCAGACATTCATTCCGGCCATCGTCAAGGGCGATAAACGCATCATCCTCATCAACGGCCAGCCCATCGGGGCCATCAATCGCCTCCCACCGCCCGATGACATCCGGGCCAATCTGCATGTCGGCGGCTGTGCCGTGGCGGCCGAGCTCGACGAACGCGAGATGGCCATCTGTGCGAGACTTGGTCCAGACCTGCACGAAAAGGGCCTGATCCTTGCCGGGATCGACGTGATCGACGGCCTTCTGACCGAGATCAACATCACATCACCGACCGGCCTCGTTGAACTGGAATCCTTCACCGGTCTCAATGGTGCCGCACTCCTCTGGGATACGATCGAAGTCCGCCACAGACAGTCAACGGGAGGCTGCTGACCCCGAGTCTGCCGCGTCGGCATGGGTTTCGTTGAGACTGAAAGCATGCCAGCGGGACCCATCGTGCACAAAGCGGGAGAGTGACAGGGGCGCCACATGAGCCCAGCCCCCGTCGGCCCAGTCCTTCCCGGTGATGTGCATGTAATGGGCCAGGATGACACCAAAATGCGCCACCGCCACCAGTGGCCGTCCGGGGTGGGATGCCATCAGACCGTCGATGGTCGTCACCACCCGTTGTGTCAGATCATCCCAGCGTTCGCCCCCGGGGGGATGGGCCTTGGTGGGATCGCACCAGAATGTCCTCGATCGCCTGCCATCCCGGGCCGCGATGGCCGCCGCCGTCAGCCCCTCCCAATGTCCGAAATGCAACTCGCGGAGTCCCGGATCGTCCGGCAACCGTTCCCGGGGACCTGTCAAGGCATCGGCAGTCCGGCGGGTCCGTGTGAGATCGGATGCGATGACCAGTGCATCCGCCGGCAATCGGGCATTGATCCAGGCCAGCGTTGCCGGCATCGAAAGGTCACAATCAATGTCGGTCCAGCCGCAGATCCTGTCGGTCCCGGTGGGACCGTGCCGGACCCAGTAGAGTTCGGTGGAACGCCTCACCTGGGCCGGGTGCCCTTGAGGACAACCGGCAGACCTGCCACCACCAGAATCACCGTGTCCGCGCATGCGGCAAGCCGCTGGTTCGTGCGGCCCAGATGTGCGACATAGCGGCGGCTCAAGGCCTCAGGTGGCACAAGACCGGACCCGGATTCATTGGTGACGATGTATGTCGCGGCGTCCCGTGCAATCAATGATGTGAGCAACTGCTCGACACGTGCCCCGATGTCGTGCCCCGACTCGACAAGGAGATTGGTCAGCCAGGTTGCAATGCACTCGATCAGGAGTGCTTCCTTGCCTGGGCACGAGACCACTGCCCCGGCGAGATCCCGTGGCTCCTCCAGCGTTCGCCACCGCTTGCCGCGGCGTTGCCTGTGTTGCTCGATCTTGGCCTGCATCTCGTCATCGATGGCTTCAGACGTTGCGATGTAGACCGCCTGCCGATGCGCTGCCTCAATGATCCCTTCAACATACTCCGACTTGCCGGAGCCGAGACCGCCGATGACGAGTGTCATTGCCATATCGATGTTTCCTGGGATCGTAACCTTGACTTGTTCAACTTGATCTGCCGTGAGTCATGTCTTCAATCACGTCTGATAGCCGCCGTCCCCACTGCCACACTGGGGTGCAAGCCGCAGCGGGATCGGTTCGCCCTGAGTGGATCGGATCGGCTGCCAACCAACCAGATGGCAGCCACAGTCTCTACAAGCAAAAGCCGGAGACTGCCACGACCGCCCGCGCCACCATTGCCTCCCGGGCAAGGTCGACTGCGACCGCGGGGTCGGCATCACCATCACCGCCAACTCGCTGACAGATCCGACCGGGCCGCCACGCCTGCCTTCTTGCCCAAGCCGACCCCCTCTGCCCCCTGCGGGCATTCTGTGGTACAGTCCCGTCAGGACACGGCAAGAGAATCCCTCAGATCCACCAACCACGGAAGGCCCGCATGACCCGGCAACGCCTGCCCATCGGCATCCAGGACTTTGCCCGCCTGCGGGAGACCGACAGCTACTACGTCGACAAGACGCCGCTGATCCGGGACCTGATCGCACGCGGCGATCACTGGTTCCTCTCCCGCCCCCGCCGCTTCGGCAAGAGCCTGCTCCTCGACACGATCAAGGTACTGTTCGAAGGCCAGGAGGCCCTCTTCGCGGGCCTGGCCATCCATGACCGCTGGGACTGGTCGGTCACGCACCCGGTGCTACGCCTGAGCTTTGGTGGGAAGTATGACGAACCCGCGGCGATCGAGCACGATCTTGCCAATCAGCTCGGCCTGATCGAACATGCGGCCGGACTGGAACCGGTGCCCCGCACCGAAGCGCCCCCCGAGCGTTTGCGCACGCTTCTCTACCACCGGCATCGCCAGACCGGCCAGCGGGTGGTGGTCCTCGTCGACGAATACGACAAACCGATCCTCGATGCCCTCCATGACCCGGAACTGGCCCGCGCCAACCGCGACTATCTGCGGGGCTTCTACGGCATCATCAAGGACAGCGCTGCCCATGTCCGCTTCGTCTTTGTCACCGGCATCAGCATGGTCTCCAGGGTCAGCCTGTTCTCGGGTCTGAACAATCTCGAGGACATCAGCCTCGATCCCCGCTTTGCCACGCTCTGTGGTTACACCGAGGCCGATCTCGACACCGTCTTTGCCCCCGAGTTGGACGGCTTGGACCGCGACGCCATCCGTCGCTGGTACAACGGCTACAACTGGCGGGGCGACGCGCGCCTCTACAATCCCTTCGATGTTCTGTTGCTGCTGGACAGTCGCAAGTTTGAACCCTACTGGTTCGAGACCGGCTCACCGCGCTTCCTGTTCGAGACCCTGAAGGCCAAGTCGGTCAGCCTGCAGGAGATCGAGGGCCGGCGGATCGACCGGTCCTTGATCACGAAGTTCGATGTCGACGCCATCAGCCCCGAGGCCCTGCTGTTCCAGACGGGGTACCTGACCATCACCGATGAAGAGCAGGCGGGCTTCAACACCCTCTACCGGCTCGACTATCCCAATCAGGAAGTCCGCATCAGCCTGAATCAGGGCCTGCTTGCGTATCTGGGCCAGACCGTCACGGAAACGACGCGGCAGGGACATGACCTCTGTGCACTTCTGCAGGCCAACGACTTCACAGGGTTCGCGGCCACGCTCCGCGCCTGGCTGGCCAGCATTCCCTACCAGTGGCACGCCACAGGCGACCTCGCTCGCTACGAGGCCTGGTATGCCAGCCTGTTGCACATGGTCTTCCGATCCATTGGCGTGGAGGTGCACGCCGAGGCCGCCACCAGCCATGGCCGGGCCGACCTGGTGGTCCATCTCGGGGCACAGGTGTTCATCCTCGAGTTCAAGATGGCGGCCAGTGCGGACGCTGCGGAGGCTGCCCTGACCGCGGCGTTTGCCCAGATGCGGGACCGGGGCTATGCCGACGCCCATCATGGCCAGCCCGTCCATCTCGTTGCCATCGCCTGTGGGCGTGAGGTGCGCAACCTTTTGGAGGTGCGGGCGGAGGGGGTCGGTGGCAGGTGAGCCGGCCCGGCGGCGAAGGCAGGGTTTTCTGGCAGACACGCAACAGGCAATGCAGTTGCCCGAAAAGGCCTTTCATGCTGGTTGAAAGGCCCCTGGCTCTCTTGTCAATCTGACGATCTTGCGGTCAACGATGCCACCTTGTGCAGAGCCCGGGTCGGATTTGGGGGGTTTCGGATGCCGTGTTCATCCAGAGTCGCCGCGCCGCTGCAGGACGATGGCAGCGCATGGGGTTTGGGATCAGGATCGGACCAGCTGGGAGTAGGCGGTGACCATGTCCCGGGTGAGGGCGCCGATGGCGAAACTGTAGGGACCGATGGTGTTGACCGGCTGGACCTCGGCGGCGGTGCCGGTGAGCCAGCATTCCTCAAAATCCGCCATCTCGTCGGGCAGGATGTGCCGTTCATGGATCGTGATGTTGCGCTGCTTCAGCAGGCCGATGACCGTCTGGCGGGTGATGCCATCGAGGAAACAGTCCGGCAGGGGCGTGTGGACCTCGGCATCCTTGACGAAGAAGATGTTGGCGCCTGTGGCCTCGGCGACATAGCCACGATAGTCAAACATCAGGGCATCCGAACAGTTCTTCTGCATGGCGGCGTGTTTGGCAATCGTGCAGATCATGTAGAGGCCGGAGGCCTTGGCATGACAGGGGATGGTTGCCGGGCTGGGCCGCTGCCATTCGGAGATATCCAGGACGACGCCCTGATCATCACCACCGTAGTACCGACCCCATTCCCAGGTCGAGATGGCCAGGCGGCAGGGATTCCGGATGGAGGCGACACCCATGTCCTCCCCATCGGCCCGCCACGCAATCGGCCTGACATAGGCATCGACGAGACTGTTCTTGCGCAGGGCATCAGCCTTGGCCTGATCGATTTCCCCGGCGGTGTAGGGAATGTCGATATCCAGTTGCCGGGCGGACTCGAGAAGCCGTTCCGAATGCTGGCGCGAGGCGAAGATCGTGCCGTTATAGGCCCGTTCCCCCTCAAAGACCGAGGAGCCGTAATGCAGGGCATGGGTCAGGATATGGACCCGGGCATCCCGCCAGTTGACGAATTCGCCGTCGAGCCAGATGAAGCCATCACGCTCACCATAGCCGCGAGCCGGCATTGCGGGTGTACTCATAACGATGTGTCCTGCGCCTGTTGCAACGTGCGGAGTGTTGCCGCTAGGGATTTCCACTTGGAATGTCAATATTATTGACTTATTCTGTGCCATCGGTGACAGGATGGGTCGGGAAGAGTCATGACCTTTGCAGGTGCATCCAGAAACGATATAGCGGTGGAACCCCGCTACCTGACGGATGACCAGTTGTGCAGGGGTATCGAAGCGGTGTTCTTTGCCTATCAGCGTATCATCGATGATCCGGACCGGATCCTGCAGGCCTACGGATATGGTCGGGCCCACCACCGGGCCCTGCACTTCATCTGTTTCCGCACCGACATCACGGTCACCGGACTTCTCGACCTGCTCGGTGTCTCCCGCCAGTCCCTCAACCGGGTCTTGCGGGAACTCCAGAAGGACGCGATGATCACCATGACCATCGATGCGGATGACCGCCGCCGCCGCATCATCCGGCTGACCCCAGGGGGGGACGAGCTGGCCATGGCGTTGTTTGCCGCCCAGCGTGACCGTCTGCGCAAGGCCTTCCGCCGGGCCGGGTCGGAGGCGGTGGGGGGATTCAGGGCCGTGCTTGAGGAAATCGCCGCCCGCGATGCGAGCGGCAGGAGAGAGGAGGGCGGTCGTGGCACCTCCTGATGGACCCCACATCCTGTTCGTCGATGACGATCAGCGGACCCGGGAGCTCCTTGCGAGCTTCCTTGCCGACAATGGGATGTCCTGCACGACGGCCAGGGATGCCGCCGAGGCCAGGAATCTGCTCGGCTTTTTTTCCTTCGACCTTGTCATCTCGGACATCATGATGCCCGGTCAGGACGGGATCGCGCTGACCAGCGAGATCTGCGCGACCCTTGCGATCCCGGTCATGATCATCTCGGCTCTCGGGACCACCAGCCAGAACCGGACCGAGGGTCTGGCGGCCGGGGCGGATGACTATGTCACCAAACCCTACGATCCCGATGAGCTCGTCTGGCGGATTCGCAACATCCTGAAGCGGATTCCCGAGGCGAGAAGTGGACCGGTGCGGCTTGGATCCCTCTGTTATGATATCGAACGGCGGGAGTTGACCCGCAGCGGGACCGCTGTCCCCCTGACGGAGTCCGAAAACCGTGTTCTCTATCGGCTGGCCTGCAATGCCAATCATCCGGTGAGCCGGCGGGAACTCGGTGAGGGGGCGGACAACCAGCCCGATGCCCATTCGGATCGTTCTGTCGATATCGCCGTCTCGCGCCTGCGACGCAAACTGGAGGCGCATCCCCGCAATCCCCGTTATCTCAAGACCATCCGCAACCGGGGCTACATTCTCGTTCCCGAGCAGCCAGTCTGATCAGGCCGCACCATGACCACACTGCTCCTGTCGCACCCCTCCTGCCTGCAGCACGAAACCCCGCAGGGTCATCCGGAACGGATCGAGCGCCTTGAAGTCCTGCTTGATCATCTGGAATCCTCGGCCTATGCATCCCTGGTGCGGCAGACCGCCCCGCTGGCCGAACCTGATCACCTTGCCTACTGCCATCCGCCCTCGCATCTCACGATGATCGAGTCCCGGCTGCCGACGGCGGGTTTTGCCAGCATTGACGGCGATACCCATCTTTCACCTCAATCCCTCAACGCTGCCCTGCGGGCTGTCGGAGCCTGTATCCGGGCCATCGATCAGGTCATCGCCGGGGCGGCCACCAATGCGTTCTGTGCGGTGCGACCGCCAGGCCACCACGCGGAAACAGCCCGGGCAATGGGGTTCTGTCTCTTTGGCACTGTGGCCATCGGTGCCCGGCATGCCATGATTGCCCATGGGCTCGAGCGCGTGGCGATTGTGGATTTCGATGTCCATCACGGCAACGGAACGAGTGATCTTGTCTGGAACCATCCAGGCATCCTGTTCGCATCGACGCATGAATGGGGTATCTTTCCCGGCACGGGCGCCGCTGACGAGACGGGCAGGTACGGCCAGATCCTCAACATGCCCCTGGGGCATTCTTCGGGCAGCCGCGAATTCCGGGCCGCCTTCGAGATCATCATTGATTGGTTGGCGACCCATCGGCCCGAACTGATTCTGGTCTCGGCCGGCTTTGATGCCCATCACCGGGATCCGCTGGCCACGCTGCGTCTCGAGGCGGAGGATTTTGCCTGGGCCACCGAACAGCTCTGTGACATTGCGGCGGCCCATGCCGGCCACCGCCTGATCTCATCGCTTGAGGGCGGCTACGATCTCAAGGGATTGACAGAATCGGCGGCGGCCCATATCGCAGTTTTGATGAACAGGAGTTAGGCATGCAGCAAGATGCAGCACCCGACAGTGCACCGGACCCGGCCATCGGCACCCTGACATATGAGCAGGCGCTTGAGCAGCTGGAATCGACCATTGGCAAACTCGAGGATGGGACAGCACCGCTGGCCGATACAGTCAGGCTCTTTGAGCGGGGGTGTCAGCTCAGGGATCACTGTGAGCGGCTGCTGGCGGCTGCCCAGAAGCGGATTGACGAGATCGCCGCCGACCGACCCGCAGGGAATTAGCATGCAACCTGTGCAGGCGGCAGCAGGGCCGGATACCGCCGACGAGTCCTTGCAGACGGCACTCAAGGCCATCCCGGAACTTGATTTTGCCACGGCGACGGCCAGGCTCGAGTCTGTGGCGCATGCCCTCTCCCGGGGCGAGAACACCCTGATCCGTCAACAACAGTTGGTTGCCTATGGTGTGGCCTTGCAAACGCATTGCGAGACGTTTCTTGCAGATCGGCGGACGCCACCGGTGGTGCTGATGCTGGATGGTGAGGGACGTCCCACCGGCACCCGACCCCTTCCCGATCACTGAGTCCGGCATGGCTGACAAGACACCGGCATTCCGGGACTATCTCCAATCGACGGCCGATACGATCAACGCCGAGATCGGGCGGCGGCTTGCCGCCCTGCCGCCGTCCGGTCTCGCCGAACCCATTGCCCATGCTCTGACCGGTGGCAAACGCATGCGGGGCTTTCTGGCCATGGAGAGTGCCAGAATTCATGGTGTGGGCCCCGAGCAGTCCGTGGCCTGCGCGGTAGCCATCGAATTGATTCATGCCTACTCCCTCGTGCATGATGACATGCCCTGCATGGATGATGATGCCCTGCGCCGGGGGCAGCCGACCATTCATGTCAAGTGGGACGAGGCCACCGCCCTCCTTGTGGGGGACACCCTGCAATCGCTGGCTTTCGAGATCCTGCTTGACCCGAGGACAATCGTGGATGCCGAAACCCGTGCTGCCCTCGCCCTCGGTCTGGCGAGGGAATCCGGCCTGGCGGGTATGGCAGGGGGCCAGGCCCTGGATATCGATGCCGAAACCCGGACCGATGATGTCACGGTCGATGATGTCCTGGCTCTCCAGCGTCTCAAGACCGGTGCGCTGATCATCTGGTCGGCCACGTCTGGTCCGATCCTCGCTCGCCGGGATCCAGCTGCCATGCTGGCCTATGCCGAGGCGCTGGGGGTGGCCTACCAGATTGCCGACGACCTGCTTGATTACACGGGGACAACCGAGCAGCTGGGCAAGGCGGCCGGCAAGGATGCCGGTGCCGGCAAGGCAACCCTTGTCGGACTTGTCGGTGAAAACCGGGCCCGTGCGTGGGCCAACACTCTGGTCGAGACGGCTCTTGCGGCCCTTGAACCCTATGGCGACGAGGCCCGGATGCTTGCCGAGGCCGTTGCCTTCACCGTCCGGCGCAAGCAATGAACGCCGCTGCCGGCGGGGGCACCGCGACCCGTCGCGCTGTCAGGATGCCTGGCGAAACCCGACGGGCATCACTGCCGGAGGGTCCTTGATTTCCGGCGTGGATCCGTCCATGCCGATCAGGCCTCCCACCTGCCGGTCCCAGTGCTGGCAGAACACCCCACCCATGGCCAGCAGCGTGTCCACATCGCCCTGTTCGATGACAGTGCCATCCTGCAGCACCAGGATCCGGTCCATCCGGGTGATGGTGGAGAGGCGATGGGCGATGGCCACAACGGTCTTGCCAGTCATGACGGCCTGCAGGGCGTGCTGGATGGAGGCCTCGACAGTCGAATCAAGGGCCGATGTGGCCTCGTCGAGAATGAGGATCGGGGCATCCTTGAGGACAGCCCGTGCCAGGGCAATGCGTTGCCGTTGCCCGCCGGAGAGTTTGACCCCCCGTTCACCGAGATGGGCCTCGTAACCGGTGCGGCCCGCCTGGTCGGCAAGATCGAGGATGAAGGCATGGGCCTCGGCCTGCCGGGCGGCTTCGGTGACCGCGGCCCGGGTGGCATCGGGGCGGCCGTAGGCAATGTTGTCATAGGCTGATCGATTGAACATGGCCGTCTCCTGCGTCACCATGCTGATCTGGCGACGGAGACTCTCCTGAGTCAGGGTGCGCAGATCCCGACCGTCAATGCGAATGATGCCTGAATCCGGATCATAGAGGCGCATCAGCAGAGACGCGAGGGTCGATTTGCCCGCCCCCGATGCACCGACCAGGCCCACATGCTCACCCGCCTTGATGGAGATGGTGATGTCCCGCACACCGCCGATCGGCCGCCCGTAGCTGAAACTCACTCCCTCATAGCTGATGGTGCCCCGGACCGACCTGAGCGGCGCGGCCCCGGGTCGATCAGCCATCTGGTGCGGGTGGGCCAGCGTTCGCATCCCGTCTTCGGCCTCACCGACATTGGAGTAGATGCCCATCATGACGAAACTGATCCAGCCGGACATCTGGGCAATCCGGATGGCGACGGAGCCGGTCGCGGCGATATCACCGGCGCTGGCCACGCCCTGTGTCCACAGGACCATTGCCGCACCCACGAGGAGAACCGGCAGGGCCCCGGAGAGAAGCATCAGGAAGAAACGGAAGACCGAGGCAACCTGACCGAATGCCATCGCCTTCTCCCGGAAGCCTTCCAGGGCATCGAGGGCCGCCCGGTCCTCGAAATGGTGATGGGCGAAAAGCTTGACCGTTCGGATGTTGGTGATGGTGTCGACAATCTGCCCGGAGAGATTCGAGCGCGCACCGGCCCGGGCAGCGGCCCTGGTCCGGATGCGGGGCAGGAACCAGCGGATGAGTCCGATATACAGCAACAGCCAGGCAACCAGGGCGAACCCGACCCGGATATTGATTGATGCCAGGAGCAGGAATGAGCCGATCAGGGAGGCGGCGGCAAAGGAGATGGCATTGACGAATTCCACCACCGTCTCGGTGACCGCCCGGGAAGCCTGCAGCTGTTTCTGGGAGATGCGGCCGGCAAAGTCGTCATCGAAGAAGGAGACCGACTGCAGCATGGTGTGGCGATGCAGCCGGGCCAGGACCTGGGCACTCAGATTGGGGCCGATCATCATCGATGTGACCATCGAACTGGCACCGAAGGCGATGGGACGGATGATGACAAAAAACAGTACGGCACCGACAATCAGGACCCGATTGTCGACAAACAGCCGGTCGGGTGAACTGCCAATGGTCCCGTCGATCACCAGGCCGAGGATCAGGGCGGCAAAGACCTCAAAGGATCCAGCCAGCATGTTGAGCCCAACCCCCAGCAGAATCAGGGGCAGGGATCCCTCAAGACACCAGACATAGAAGTTCAGCAATCCTTGCGGCGGTGGCCTGTCGATGTGGCGATAGGGATCCGCAAGTCGATACAGTCTCTTCATTGCGAGTCCCCGACTACCAGTATCGGACCCACTTGGCGACACCGGGTGCGGGATTGGCCGCAACAGGTCCCTGCGATGGTGCTGCCGGTTCCGGGGTGGAACCGGCAGGGCCACAATCGGATGGCTCCGGGCCACCACCCAGGCCGCATGGCCCATGCGGCCATCGCTCCCGGGGTGCATTCTGATTGCAATTGTGGCCGCAACGGTCAATCCAGAGTGCTGACGTGCGAGTGTTGTCAGGGTCCGTTGGACGAGCGGAGTGATGGGTATGGATGGAGCGGATGTGAAGGGTGGGCGGGCCAGCCCATCGGCGGATGTGGTGACGCCGGTGCTGATGTGCGGGGGATCGGGCACACGGCTCTGGCCGATGTCGCGCAAGTCCTACCCAAAGCAGTTCACGGCATTGCTGGGCCAGGAATCCCTCTTCCAGGCCAGTGCCCGCCGGGTGATCGGCCATCACTTCGCACCGCCCCTTGTCATCACCAATGCGGACTTCCGCTTCATCGTCACCGAGCAGCTGGCTGAGATCGGTGTGGAGGCGGGTCCGATCCTGATTGAACCGGAGGGTCGCAACACGGCACCGGCGATTCTCGCCGCCAGCATGCACATGCACGAACAGGATCCGGATGCGCTGCTCCTTGTCCTCCCGACCGATCATGTCATGCCGGACCGCGAGACATTCCTCTCGGCCGTGGATGCGGGTCTGGAACGGGCCCGGTCCGGTGATCTCGTGACCTTCGCCATTCGTCCGGATCGACCCGAAACCGGTTTTGGCTATATGGAACTGGCCGATGCCGCTGACCGGGAGCCGGTCGCTGTCCGCCGGTTTGTCGAAAAACCCGCTCCAGCCCAGGCCGAGACCCTGCTGGCGAGCGGCCGGTGCTTCTGGAACGCCGGCCTGTTTCTCTTTGCTCCGTCGGCCATGATTGAGGCGTTTGCGACCCATGCCCCGGACCTGATCGGCCCCGTGCGGTCCGCCCTGGCGTTTGCACACCGGGATCTGGGGTTCCTGCGGCTGGCCACCAGGCCCTGGTCGGCCGTCGTGGACATCTCCATCGACTATGCCATTCTGGAACACAGCGACCGGGTTGTCGCGGTTCCCTACCGCGGCACCTGGTCGGACATGGGGAACTGGGATACGGTCTGGACCATGAGCGAGCCCGATGCGCAGGGGGTGGCCGCGGTGGGCGAGGCCCATGCGGTTGATTGCCGGAATGTCCTGTTGCGTTCGGAGTCCGATTCCCAGGTCCTGGTGGGCCTTGGTCTGCAGGACATCATTGCGATCGCGATGCCCGATGCCGTGCTGGTGGCGGACAAAGCGCGGGTCCAGGATGTGAAGCACGCCGTCTCCCAGCTCAAGGCCGGCGCGTACGCGCAGGCCGAGGCGTTTCCCCGTGAACACCGACCCTGGGGCCATTTTGAGCGCCTGACCACAGGCCCGGGATTTGAGGTGCGGCGGATCACCGTCAACCCGGGGGCCGCCCTGTCCTTGCAGTCCCACACCCACCGGGCCGAGCACTGGATCGTGGTGGTCGGCCAGGCCCGGGTCACGCTTGATGGAGCCGACCGGATCCTGGACGCAAACCAATCCGTGTACATCCCGCCGGACTGCCGCCACGGTCTGGCCAATCCCGGCCCGGAGCGGTTGATTCTCGTCGAGGTGCAGACAGGCACATCCTTCGGGGATGATGATGTGGTGCGCTACCCCTGAGTGACCTGCTGGTCATCGAGCCGGGCCAGCAGGTCCGCCCGGGTCAGGACAAAACGGGAGGCGATCCAGCACGCACGCAGGTGACGGAGTGTCCGGCCGAGCATCTCGGTGCGGACCCGGGGCACGAGATCGGCTGCAGTGAGGGGGAAATGCGCCGCCGCCCCGACCGCGATCCGCTCGGCCAGCGCGGCAGGTGGGCCCAGCCCGGTGCGGGTGGCCTCGAGCTGGGCCACGGCGATGGCGGCGCTCCGGTCAAGAAAATAGGCAGCGGACTCGATGGGGTGCGGGTGGGCCAGACTCTGATTGATCGCGGCGAGAGTTACCCCGAGCCGACGAGGTGCTTCGAGACGTGGGAACGGTTCAGGCGGGCCGAGCAGGACAAGACGGGCCAGTTCGGGTGCTGCGGACGGCCACGCTGTCTGCCGGTCAACCAGGTCCCTGAGTTGGGGCAGGTCGGCGGCTGGAAAGAAGACGGCCAGGACAGAAGCCTCCGCCATGGCTTCGAGAACCGGGACCGGATCGGCCAGTTGCATCACGCGGATCATCTCGCGGGTCACGCGGGACCCCGAGAGGGCCGCGAGACGGTCCCGGTCACAGTCCTGAATGGCTTGCATGGCAGCCCGGTCATACCGGGGACGGGGGATACCAAGCAGACCATTGAAGCGAAAGAAACGCAGGACACGCAGCGTGTCTTCATGAAGCCGCCGGGCCGGCCTGCCGACGAACCGGACCCGGTTGTCCTTGAGATCACGCAAGCCCTTGCCGGTCGGATCATGGACCTGACCGATGTCATCGAGATAGAGGGTGTTGATGGTGAAGTCCCGCCGCCGGGCATCCCGGGCCATCTCTGTCGTATGGACCACCGTGGCATGCCGCCCGTCGGTCTCGATATCCTGGCGGAATGATGTGATGGCCAGGTCCTGGAAGGTGTCATCGACAAAGAGCACACTGCCGAACTGACGGCCCTGAGGCAGGACCGTGCAGCCAAGACCCTCGACCACTTCGGCAACAGTATCGGGCCGGGCATCGGTGGCCAGATCCAGGTCCCCGGGCGGCCGGCCAAGGAAGACATCGCGGACATAGCCACCAACGGCAAAGAGACGTGATCCCCGGGCCTGCAGTTCTGCATGCACACGGGCGACGGTCGGGTTGGCCAGCCAGTCATTGCCGAGATGCATGGCGGGTGAGATGGACAGCCAGGCTGTAGAGGATCCGGCCCGTTGCGCCCCAGATCCGGTGGTGTCTGTAGTAGATGGCGTGCCTTGCTTGCACCGTGCGCACCTCGGGAATCCGTTCAGCGGTATAGTCATCGGGACAGGCAAGAGCAGCGAGAGGGATCTCAAGGACCTCCGTGACTTCGCTGTCACACGGGCGAGCCCTGGCATCCGGATCCACAAGCCCGATATGTGGCGTGATGACAAATCCGGTTCCGGTTGCCTGGCGTGGACGGGTGCCGAGGATACGCACATCCCGGGCCTCGATTCCCACCTCTTCGCGTGTCTCGCGCAGGGCGGCGGCAAGACTGTCCGCATCGCCAGGTTCAATCTTGCCACCAGGAAACCCGATCTGGCCCGGGTGATGCCTGAGCCCTGCCGAGCGCCTGATCATGATCACGTGCAGGCTGCCGCTTCGTTCCACCAGGGGAATCAGGACGCTGGCATCCACCGGGTTGCCATTCTCGCCATGCCGGAAGGCACCGGTCTCTGTTGGTGTCCTGTCCCCGGCTTGCAGGGCCTCGGCAATGAAGTGGGGATCATTGACCCAATCCTGGCCAGCATGGGCTGCGATCATCCGTCCCGTCTCCCCGTTGTGGTCCTGCGTCTGCGGCATGGGGTCCATCGGACCGGACCGCCCACCCATGCCCGCCATCTGCAACGGACCGTTGACCTCTTTCTATACGATCCTGCGGGCCGACACACTGCGTCTGTGGCATGGGCAGGTATTTCAAGTGGAGCGATTCTGTCCTATTGTGTCGTGCGCCGGACGCTTGCATGTGGAAGTCGCTGCCAGCCCGGATGACAGGGACATCCAGAACAGTTGGTGGGAACAGGATGATGGAAAACACAGCACTGCCAAGGAAAATCGTGCTGGCCTATTCCGGTGGGCTGGACACATCCATCATCCTCAAATGGCTCAGGAACACCTACGAGGCCGACATCATCACCTTCACGGCCGATATCGGCCAGGGCGATGAGCTTGAAGAGGCCCGCAGGAAGGCCGAGCGTCTCGGGGCGGCGGCGGTCCATGTCGAGGACCTGCGCGAGGACTTTGTCAGTGACTATGTCTTTCCGATGTTCCGGGCCAATACGCTCTATGAAGGCCAGTACCTGCTGGGCACCGCCATTGCCCGGCCCCTGATCGCCAAACGGCTGGTCGAGATCGCCCGGGCCAGTGGGGCGGATGCCATTGCCCATGGGGCAACCGGCAAGGGCAACGATCAGGTCCGGTTTGAACTTTCGGCCTATGCCCTCGATGCCGCCATCGAGGTCATCGCTCCCTGGCGGGAATGGGACCTGACCAGCCGCGAGAAACTGGTCGAGTACGCAAAGCTGAACCAGATCCCGATTTCGAAGGACGCGATGGGCGAACCGCCGTTTTCCTGTGATGCCAATCTGTTGCACCTGTCATCGGAGGGCAAGGTGCTTGAGGACCCCGCTGCCGAGGCCCCGCCGCATGTCTATCAACGCACCTGCCAGCCGGAGGCGGCGCCTGATGAAGCGGAATACATCAGTGTTGAATTCGAGCAGGGTGACGCTGTGGCTGTCAATGGGCAACGTCTGAGTCCGGCTCTGTTGCTCGAGCGGCTGAACAGGCTTGGCGGGATCCACGGTATCGGTCGGCTCGACCTGGTGGAAAACCGCTATGTCGGCATGAAGTCCCGGGGGATTTACGAGACCCCGGGCGGTACGATCCTGCTCGCAGCCCATCGGGGGATTGAGCAGATCACCCTGGACCGGGGTGCGATGCACCTCAAGGACGAACTCATGCCCCGCTATGCGGAACTGATCTATTTCGGCTACTGGTTCAGCCCGGAGCGCGAGATGCTCCAGGCACTCATCGACAAGAGCCAGCATGCCGTCAACGGGACGGTTCGCCTCAAACTCTACAAGGGCAGCGTCAATGTCGTCGGCCGATCATCACCCCATTCCCTCTACTCCGAGCAGCATGTCACCTTCGAGGATGACCGGGGCATCTACGACCAGCGCGATGCCGAGGGATTCATTCGCCTGAACGCCTTGCGCCTGCGCCTCCTTCAGGACCGCAATGCCCGCCTGAAGGGGTAGGATCACAACACCGGACATGGCATTGTTGCCACTCCAGGACTCTTGCGATGGCTTCCCGCCCTGGTCACACCTGAATCCTGTCCCGCACGGTGCTCCGCCTGCGGGATATCCCCGTGCCACCCCGAGGCGCCAAAGTCGCAGCGGGATCTGTTCACCTTGCGCAGCCCGGGCCGCTTGCCAACCGGCCAGATGAAGGCGCAGTCTCGGTCACAAAGCCTCGGAGACAGCCATGCCAGCACCCCCTGACCGCCAGTGCGCGGTGCCAGATCGAGGCCTTGGGACAATGTCGCTCTTCGCAAACTGCCATCATCCACGTGTTGGGTCGCCATTCTGCAACCATCAGTCACGAGATGGCCCGCAACCATGGTAGGCGCGGGCCCACCACAAACAGGCCCAGTGCCGGGCAACTGCACCCAGTCCCTCTCTTGAGCCCGCATCAAGGCCCCGGACGCTGAGACCCGCGCTGCAAGGCCGCATCCGCGATGATCTCGCCACGGGCGAGAGTCCTGAACCGATCGCAGGCTGAGCCCGGCACACTGACGGTGATTGATCATGTCTGTGGAGCATGTGGAGTCGGAAGCTCGGATCAGGAGGGTTGCCGAAGCGGATCGGCTGATGGGGACGCCGGAAACGAGAGAGCTTCAACCAGCCCATCAAGGATCCTTTGCGCTGCTGCCTGCCGCAAGGCCAGCGGCACACTGCACCGGACTCAGTGCCGATGATGCCCAGGCTCCCGTAGCCCCACTGCGTTTCCCCGATTCAGCCAATGAGACAGTTCTGGGCCGGTCCGCTATGTGTTTGCCGGCGTTGCCGATCCGGCTGGCAACAGGTTCAGGCCCGCTCGTCGGTGTGGAGGCGCCGTTCGAGCCAGCGGACGCCGGCCGAGACCAGCAGGATGAGGACAAGGTATTCAAGGACAAGCACCGAATAGATCTCAAGGGGTCGGTACTCGGTCACGACGAGTTCATTGGCCTTGCGGGTGAGTTCCTGCATGCCGATCACCGAGACCAGCGAGGACATCTTGAGCATGTAGACCAGCTGGTTGCCGAGGGCCGGGAGAATGCGCCGGATGGCCTGGGGCAGGATGACGAAGCACATGGTGTCGAGATAGCCCAGCGAGATCGTGTGGGCCGCCTCATACTGACCCCTGTCGATGGACTGGATGCCGGCCCGGAAGATTTCGGCCTCGAAGGCGCTGTCCGAGAGGGCAAGGGCGATGACCCCGGCCCAGAACACGGTGATGGCAAACCCCGTGATCTGGGGCAAGCCGTAATAGACCCAGAGAATGAGGACCAGGATCGGGACCGAACGGACGATCTCGACATAGGTCCTGCTGGCCATGCGGAGCCAGCGATGGGTGGCAAGACCCGGGAGGGCAACGAGGAGCCCCGCAACGATCGAGATGGAGATGGCGGTCAGGGTGAGCAGGACCGTGTGGTACAGACCGCTGGTCAGGAAGCGCAGGTTGTTGAACCCCTGCGTGGTGGTGGGATCGACCACATACCAGCCCCAACTGGCTGAACAGCCGGCAAGGACAAGGGCCGCAAGGAGAGCAAGTGGGGCGGTGCGGATCATGATGGATCGTGATGGAGAATCTTGGCGAGAAAGTCCCGGCAACGGGCACTGGCCGGGGTGGTGAAGAAGGTTCGGGGTTCGGCAGCTTCCACAATCTCGCCATGATCCATGAAGATGATCCGGTCCGCAACCCGGCGGGCAAAGCCCATCTCGTGGGTGACACAGAGCATCGTCATGCCGGACTCCGCCAACTCGACCATCACCTCAAGAACCTCGTTGATCATCTCGGCATCGAGGGCCGATGTCGGTTCATCAAAGAGCATGATCCGGGGACTCATGCACAGCGCGCGGGCGATGGCCACGCGCTGCTGCTGGCCACCGGAGAGCTCACGGGGACGCTTGTCGGCCTGTTCGGGGATGCGGACACGCTCAAGATATTGCATGGCGAGCGCGCGGGCCGCCCCCCTGGCCATGCCCCGGGCCCGGATGGGGCCGAGTGTCAGGTTGTCGATGACGCTCAGATGGGGAAAGAGGTTGAAGGTCTGGAAGACCATGCCGACCCGGCCGCGGATCTGGTCGAGACTGGAGCGGTCCGCACCGAGCCGGACCCCATCCACCTCGATTGTCCCCTCCTCGGGAGTCTCAAGGCCGTTGATGCAGCGAATCAGTGTTGACTTGCCGGATCCCGAAGGTCCGCAGATGACGATTCTCTCACCGGAACAGACATCCAGATCGATGCCCTTGAGGGCCTGGAATGGTCCGAAGAACTTGGAGGTCCCGGCAAATCTGATGATGGGATCCGTGCCCGAATCGGCCATCATGCGCCCTTGGCGGGCCAGGTCATGGCTTGAAAAGATCCCGACACGGTTATACCCAATCGATCTGCAGATGACCGTTGCATTCCCGGCAGTCTATCACCATGGAGTCCCAAATGAAATTTCTCAGAACAATCGCCGTGATGCTTGTGGCAGGGTCAGCGGCCATCCCGGCGAATGCCCAATCGCTGCTCAACGAAATCCTGAACGCGGGTGTCCTCAAGGTCGGCACCACGGGGGACTGGAACCCGATGACCATGAAGGATCCAGCCACCAACAGTTACATGGGCTACGACATCGATGTCATGGCCGAACTGGCCAAGGATCTCGGCGTCGAGGTCGAGTTCGTGCCCACTGACTGGAAAACCCTTGTCAGCGGGGTCACGGCCGGCACTTACCATATCACGGGATCGGCATCGATCTCCCCGTCCCGGGCCAAGGCCGCCGGGTATTCAAGCAGTTATTTCTCCCTGGCCACGGTCCCACTCATCCATGCCCGTCATGTGGACACGATCACGGACTGGGATGATCTTGACAGGCCCGGCATGGTGGTGGCCGCCACGCTCGGCACAACCCAGGAACAGCAGGTCAGGCAATTCTTCCCCAATGCCGAACACCGGATCGTGGAAGCACCGGCCCGTGACTTCCAGGAGGTCCTGGCGGGTCGGGCCGATGCCCACATCACATCCAATGTCGAGGCGTACACACTCGTGGACAGATACGCCGATCTGCGGATCGTTCCCGTCTCGGAACCGCGGGCCCGGACACCGATCGCCATGCTGCTGCCCCAGGACGACCAGGTCTGGATCAACTACATCAACACCTGGATTGCCCTGAAGCAGGAGCGGGGCTTTTTTGACAGTCTGGGTCGGAAATGGCGGCTTGCCAACTGATCGTGATGGGTGGCGACCTGACCCATGTCCCGTCGCCTGCCGGGGCTGTGATTGCGGGTCAGGTCGCACGGCCGGTCCGGCACCGGCATGGGAACGGTCGACGCGGCTGTGAGGGAAGGAGGCGAGGATGACCAATGACAGGCAACAGCAGATTGTCAGGGAATGGGCGAATCTCCTTGATCGGGATGATGTCCTGATCCTCGATACCGAGACGACCGGGGTGAGGGCGGATGCCGAAATCGTGCAACTGTCAGCCATCCGGACGACGGGGGCGACGGCATTCGATGCCTATGTCCTGCCTGCCGGGGAGGTGCCCGCAGGTGCCAGTGCGATTCATGGTCTCACCCGCGAGCGCCTGATGGCCCTCGGGGCCCGTCCCTGGATCGAGCATCATGAAACCTATGCGACAGTCCTGGCCACGGTGGATGTCGTGCTGGTCTACAACCTCGATTACGACGTGCGGCTGATCCGGCAGACAAATCAGCGATATGACATGCCCCATGTGCCGCTTCAGGGTCGCTGCATCATGAAGGATTATGCGGCCTACCGGGGTGTCCCGGGGTTCTATGGTGACTGGAAGTGGCACAAACTTGCCGATGCGGCCCGCCATGAACAGTCGGCATGGCGACAGGACGCCATTCACAATGCCCTGGTCGATTGCCAGGCTGTCCTTGGCTTGATGCAGGCCGTGTGTGCAAGACATCTCCCGGGGTGAGTCCATGATCGCCGGGTGAATTGGCTCGACGCATGTGCTATCGCTCGTGTCGGAACCCGGGACTTTCGAAAGGATGGGAAAACATGATGAGACGATTGCGAATCGGGGCCTGGATTGTTGGCACCGGTCTTCTCGCCCTGACATCTGTGGCGGGAGCGGCAACCGAAACCGCGTTGGTTGCGGGTGGGTGCTACTGGTGCGTGGAATCCGATTTTGATACCGTCGAGGGTGTGATCAGCACCACATCGGGATTTACGGGCGGTCATGTCGAGAAACCGACCTATCGGCAAGTGACAGGCAAAAAAACGGGTCACTATGAAGCCGTGCTGATCGAGTATGATCCCGAGGTTGTGAGCTACCGTGAGATCCTGGATCTGTTTTTCCGCAGTATCGATCCCACCGACTCCGGGGGCCAATTCTGTGATCGCGGTCCCCCATACCGGACCGGCATCTTCGTGGCCAACGACACCGAACGCAAGATTGCGTCAGAGGCCCGGCGGGATGCCCAGCAGGCATTGGGGCAGCGGATCGTCACGAAGATCAATCGTGCGGGTGACTTCTGGCCGGCTCCCGACAAGCATCAGGACTACTATCTCGGCACGAATGCGGTCCTGACTCGTTTTGGCATCCTGACCCAGGCTGAGGCGTACAAGCGGTATCGGCAATCCTGTGGTCGCGATGTGCGGGTCAAGGAGCTGTGGGGGGATGCCGCGCCCTTTGCCCACTGAGACAGAGCGGACGCGGCTCCTGGTGGTCAGTAGAGGAGGTTGTTCCTGATCAGGACTTGCAGGAAATAAATGCCGAAAATCAGGATCAGGGGCGAAAAATCAATCATGCCGGTATTGGGCAGAAAGCGTCGCAGGCGCGAGTAGATGGGGTCGAGCAACTGGTTCAGCCCGGACCAGATCTGCCGGACCACGGTTGATCCGAGGTTCAGGACCTGCATGGAGATCAGCCAGCTCATGAGGGCGTGTGCGATGACCACATACCACGCGACATTCAGAGCAAAGAGCAGAAGTTCAACAATCGAGGTCATGGCCCCACCTGTCCGCTTTGTCTGTGGGCACTATGTGTACCCGCCAAAAGATTCAAGCACCGGTCCCCGCGAGGGGGTCCCGTGGCCGGTGCTGCAACCGGGATCGTCTTGTCCCGCTCATCCACGATGACGCCCCCCCAACGCCGGATTCTCGGCTGGATGTTTTTTGACTGGGCCAGCCAGCCCTTTGCCACCCTCTTGCTGACGTTCATCTTCGGCCCCTATTTTGCCTCGGCCGTCATGGATGATCCGATTACCGCCCAGCGCTACTGGGGTTGGATGCTGGCAGCCTCAGGCATCGCCATCGCCATCCTGGCCCCGGTGCTCGGTGCCATGGTTGACCGGACCGGCACCAGCCACGCCTGGGTCCTCGCCGCGTCCCTGCTCTATGTGTCCAGCACGGTGGCTCTCTGGTGGGCGGTGCCGGGCTCGGACCAGATCCTGGCGATCCTGATTGTCTTTGCCCTGGGACTTGTCGGGGTCGAGTTTGCCGCGGTCATTACCAATGCCATGTTGCCCGATCTCGGGGACCGCTCCGAGATTGGCCTGATATCGGGCCAGGGGTGGGCGTTCGGTTATCTCGGCGGCCTCCTGGCGCTCGTGATCCTGCTTCATTTCTTCGCCGAAGGGGAGAGTGGCCAGACCCTTACCGGACGTGATCCCCTGTTCGGGCTTGATGCCAACGAGCGCGAAGGGACCCGCTTCGTCGGACCCTTCACCGCCATCTGGTATGTGCTCTTCATGATCCCTTTCTTTCTCTGGACCCCCGCCCGCCGGACGGTCAGCACCGCAGCAGACGGTCTGGCCGGTCTCATGAGGACCCTGGCCAGCCTCCCCCGGCATCCGAGCCTCTCGGCCTACCTTCTGTCATCAATGTTCTATCGTGATGCCCTGAATGGCCTCTTTGCCTTTGGTGGGATCTATGCCGTTGGCGTCTTGCAATGGCCCATCACCATGGTGGGTGCCTTCGGTCTGGCCGGGCTGGTCTTCGGTGCAGTGTTTGCCTGGCTTGGTGGGCTGGCGGACCGTCGCCTTGGACCCTGGCCTGTCATCATGGCATCCGTGCTCCTGCTGACGGGGCTCAGTGCAACCCTCGTGACCATCAGTCGGGATTCGGTCCTCCTGATCCGGGTTGATGCCGGCTCAGTCCTGCCGGACGCGGCCTTCTTTCTCTGCGGGTGCCTGATCGGGGCTGCCGGCGGGATGATCCAGGCTGCATCCCGCACCATGATGGTGCACCAGGCCAGCGAAGGGCGCATGGCCGAGGCCTTCGGTCTCTACACGCTTGCCGGCAAGGCCACTGCGTTTCTTGCCCCCCTGCTGATTGCCTGGACGACCGGGATCTTTGACAGCCAGCGTATCGGGATCATACCGATCATCGGTCTCTTCGCCCTGGGAGCCGGACTCATGCTTGCCGTCAGTCGCATCGCGCCCGGCATCGAGGATCCGCCACTCGGTTCCACCGTGGATGGGTCGGATGCGGACTTCTAGTGGCAGGCATGGCGGCAATGCATGTATACATCCGATGGTCTCCGGAGCGGAGTTGGCTGAGCAGGGAAGCGGGATGGATATCGAGGCACTTGAGACGGCCATTGAGGCAGCATGGGATATTCGGGCAACTCTCTCGTCCGCCACTGAGGGTGAGGCGCGGGTGGCGGTCGAGGCAACGCTGGATGCCCTGGACCGGGGCAAGATCAGGGTTGCCGAGAAGCAGGATGATGGCAGTTGGCAGGTCAATCAATGGACCAAGAAAGCGGTCCTGCTCGGGTTTCGGCTCAAGGACATGGAGCCCCAGTCCGGGGGGCCCCAGGGTGCCGGCTGGTGGGACAAGGTCGATTCCAAGTTCAGGGGATGGACGGATGCGGACTGGCAGGCGGCCGGGTTCCGGGCGGTTCCGAACTGTGTCGTCCGCAAATCGGCCTATATTGCCCCCGGGGTCGTGCTGATGCCATCCTTTGTCAATCTCGGCGCCTATGTGGATCGCGGCACCATGGTCGACACCTGGGCAACGGTCGGCTCCTGTGCCCAGATTGGTTGCAATGTGCACCTGTCCGGCGGGGCAGGTATTGGCGGCGTGCTTGAACCCATGCAGGCCAGACCGACGATCATCGAGGACAATTGCTTCATCGGTGCCCGGTCCGAGGTTGTGGAGGGTGTGATCGTCCGGGAGGGTTCCGTCATTGGCATGGGCGTTTTTCTTGGCCAGTCCACCAAGATTGTCGATCGCGAGACGGGTTCCGTCCACTATGGTGACGTTCCACCCTACAGCGTTGTGGTCTCGGGCTCACTGCCCAGTACCGGGGGTGTCAATCTGGCCTGTGCCGTGATCGTGAAACGGGTTGATGCCCGCACGCGCAGCAAGACAGCCATCAATGACCTGCTCCGTGATTGAGGGGGCGGCAGGATCCATGGCCAACGTCCCGTGAGTGATCCGGTTGCATTGACCCGACAGCTGGTGCGCTGTCCCTCGGTCACGCCCACGGAGGGTGGGGCCCTCGTGCTGGCTGCCGACATCCTGACGGCGGCTGGCTTTGACTGCATCCGGGTGGATCGCAACGAAACCCCCAATCTCTTTGCCCGTTGGGGAGCCGGCGGGCCCGTGTTCGGCTTCAACGGCCACACTGATGTCGTTCCACCCGGCAATCCTGACAGTTGGACTGACGATCCGTTCGGGGCCACGCTCCGGGATGGCCGGATCTGGGGCCGCGGGACAACCGACATGAAGTCTGGTGTGGCAGCGTTCCTGACCGCGGCGACGGAACTCGTCCGGACCCACCCCCCGAAGGGCTCCATCATCATCACGCTGACAGGCGACGAGGAAGCTGTTGCCGCCGATGGCACCGTGGCCATCCTCGACTGGATGCAGGCCAATGACCAGCAGATGGACGTCTGTCTGGTCGGTGAGCCAAGTTCAAGGGACACACTGGGGGACTCCATCACGATCGGTCGACGGGGCTCGCTTTGTGTCCGTGTGCAAATGCTGGGCCGGCAGGGGCATTCCGCCTATCCCGACCTCTACATCAATCCGGTCAGCGCCATGGCCGACTTTGCGCATCGGCTCGCATCGCACAGTCTTGATGCAGGCACGGATGACTTCCCGCCTTCATCGCTGGCCATCACCTCAATCGATACCGGCAACATGGCCAGCAATGTCGTGCCGGCCGAGTGTCGGGCCGCCCTCAACATCCGGTTCAATGTGCTCCATGACTCGCGGTCGCTCCTTGACTGGATGCAGGGTGAACTCGATGCTGTCAGGCATGCCCATGGGGTCCAGGGCACCCTGACCCGGGTCTCCGTGGCCGAAAGTTTTCTGACGGATCCCGGGGATTTCACATCCCTGATTGCCGGGACTGTTGCAGACGCCACCGGCGTCGCCCCCCGGATGTCGACTGGCGGGGGCACGTCGGATGCCCGGTTCATCTGCCACCATTGCCCGGTTCTCGAACTCGGGCTGGTTGGCAAGACCCTGCACCAGGTGGACGAGAATGTGCCCATCCAGGACATCATTGATCTCACAGCGCTCTACCGATCCTGCCTCGAACGGTACTTTGCCTGACCCGACCTGCCAACGCCGGCTGATCATCATGGTCAAGGAGCCCGTGCCAGGACGCATCAAGTCCCGGCTGGCCCGGGAGACAAGCACCATCTTTGCCACCCGCTGGTACCGGATCCAGACCCAGGACCTCATCCGCCGTCTCGCTTGGGACTCCCGCTGGACAACCACCCTGGCGATGACCCCGGATCACAGTTGCGCTGCCAGCCGGGTCTGGCCGGTCCCTCTGCCCCGCATGCCCCAGGGCCCGGGTGATCTCGGTCTCCGGCTGCGCCGGATCTTCCGCGACCTGCCGCCGGGTCCGGTTGTCCTGATCGGCTCGGACATCCCCGGCATCACAGCCCGCCACATCAATGATGCCTTCCGCATGCTGGGCCGCCACCAGTCGGTCCTCGGCCCCTCTCATGATGGCGGGTACTGGCTGATCGGACTGCGCCGTCTCCAGCATCTCTCCCGACGCAGTTTCCTCGGTGTCCGATGGTCGACCTGCCATGCATTCACCGACACGGTCGAGAGCCTGTCCCCCCACCGCACCGGCCTGACAGCCATTCTGCGTGATATCGATACGCGGGCTGATCTTGCGCGAGTCAAGCCTCGCCGCTCCTGTCTGGCAGGTCCCGCTGAAAATGGTTAGTTTGCATCAGGCACCACCGGGATCCTCCTTCCGGTTCATGTGATCTTCAGGAGACGGCCATGCAGGATCGGCACATCCTACTGATCATTTGCGGCGGGATTTCTGCCTACAAGACGCTGGACCTGATCCGGCTTTTGCGCAAGGACGGTGCCGAGGTCAAGGCGGTTCTCACATCGGCTGGTGCGCAGTTCGTCACACCGCTTGCCGTCTCGGCGCTGACCGGGACCTCTGTCAACCCTGACCTGCTGGATCCGATGGCCGAGGCGGATTTTGGTCATATCGCGCTGGCCCGATGGGCTGACATGATCGTGATTGCACCAGCCACGGCCGATTTTCTGGCCACGATGGCCCGGGGCGGGGCCACCGACCTGGCCTCGACACTCCTGCTGGCCGCCACCTGCCCGGTGGTCTGTGCTCCGGCCATGAATGTGCATATGTGGCAAAAGCCCGCGACCCAGCGCAATCTTGACCGCATCATCGGTGATGGTGTTCACATCGTCGGCCCCGAAGAGGGCGAAATGGCCTGCGGTGACTTCGGGCCGGGCCGCATGAGCGAGCCCGAGGACATCCGCCGGTTTCTGATGGGTCTGGTTGCCGATCACGACACAGGTCTGACGGCCGTCGTCACCGCCGGCCCCACCCAGGAACCCATCGATCCGGTCCGCTACCTGACCAATCGGTCATCCGGCAAACAGGGCATTGCCATTGCAGCGGCCCTGGCCGCCCGGGGGATCCGGACCCGGCTGGTGTTGGGGCCGACCGGAATCACGCCGCCTGTCAATCTGGCAACGACAGCTGTCACCACGGCCAGTGAGATGCACGCTGCCGTGCATGCAGCGCTGCCTGCGCACATCTTCGTGGCCTGCGCGGCAGTCGCTGACTGGCGCATGGCAGATGTCCACGTACAGAAGATGAAAAAGTCTGCCGGAACCGAGACAACGTCGCTCGCCCTGGTCAAGACACCCGATATCCTCGCCAGCGTTGCCAGTCTGACCTCCGACCGGCCCCGACTGGTCGTTGGCTTTGCGGCGGAAACGGAAAACCTCCTCGAGAATGCCCGGTGCAAACTGGCCGGCAAGCAGTGTGACTGGATCGTTGCCAATGATGTCAGTGCCGCCCGGGGAACCTTTGGCGGCGACACCAACGCAGTTGTCCTCCTGACCGGGACCAGTGCAGAGGAATGGCCGCGCATGACCAAACAGGCCCTGGCCGACCAGCTTGCCCGGCGCATCCATCACGAGTTGAGCAATGATCAGGATTCGCATCAGTTGGACAGCTGATGCCGATCGGTCGCTGGGGCTGCCCGCCCGCGCCAGTGCCGGGGCTGCAGGTCTGGACCTCAAGGCCAATCTGCCCGAGGCGGATCGCAAGGCCGGTCTCTGGATCAAGCCAGGGGCGTTTGTGCTGATCCCAACGGGTCTCCGGATTGCCATGCCAGAGAACCATGAGGCCCAGATACGGCCGCGTTCGGGTCTGGCGATGCGCTCCGGTGTGACGGTCCTCAATGCCCCTGGTACCATTGACAGTGATTACCGCGGTGAGATCGGCATTCTCTTGCTCAACTGTGGTGCGGACCCTGTCCCCGTCAGCCATGGGGATCGGATTGCCCAGCTCGTCATCGCCAGACTGACACCCTTTGCATTCCAGACCGTTGCGGATCTCGATGTCACCGAGCGCGGGCAGGGCGGTTTTGGTTCAACGGGGTCCTGATGCCGCCCTGCGCCCACCCATGACGTCCTTGCCGGCATCAGGTTTGGCTGGCCAATGAGCAACTGGGTCCTCATCCTTGGCTTGCTGGCCCTTGCCACGATCTATGCCCTCATCCTCCGCTGGCTGCGGATCCGGGCCCGGCAGCGCCTGCCCGCGCCGACACCAGACGCGCTCACCCCGGCGACAGCGGCGCTCGGGTCGCATGAGATCACACGGTATGCCCGCCATCTCGTCCTGCGTGAAATTGGTGGCCCGGGCCAACTCAAACTCAAACAGTCCGGGATCCTGGTCATCGGGGCGGGCGGCATCGGTGCTCCGGCCCTCTTGTACCTTGCATCGTGCGGGATTGGGCGCCTTGGTCTTGTCGATGATGATCGGGTGGACCTGACCAATCTCCAGCGTCAGGTCATTCATGATGAAAACAGCCTCGAGACCTTCAAGACCCAGAGTGCCGCCAGGGCCATCCATCGGTTGAATCGCCTGGTTGCGGTCGAGGAACACTGTGTCAGGATTGATGCCGGGAACGCCCGTGATCTGATCGGGAGCTATGACCTTGTGCTCGATGGCTCCGACAGTCTGGCGACCCGGCGGATCGTCAACCGGGCCTGCCATGACTGCGCCATACCCCTGGTTTTCGGGGCCGTCAGCCAGTGGGAGGGACAGGTCGGCACGATCTTGCCGGGCCAGAGTGCCTGCTACGAATGCCTGTTTCCCGAAGACCCCGTCGCCGGGGATGCACCCTCGTGTGCCGAGGCCGGGGTCTTCGGGGCCCTGCCAGGTGTTGTGGGCACCATGGCAGCCATCGAGGCCATGAAGATCCGCATGGAGATCGGCACAGTGCTCACCAATACACTCCTGATCTACGATGCCCTCCATGGCATCACCCGCTCGATCACCTGTACCCGGTGCCCGACATGCCGCGTCTGTGGCCCTGCCAGCGGGTCAATCCCGACTGGCCAATTCGATTCCGGGGATTCCCCGTCTCCCTGATCCGTGATCCAGCCGCTCCCGGTCGGTGACAACGCCAGGGTCCGAGCCCCATGACACCCGACCGCTGCCCCAGCATCACCCTCGGTCTCCGGGTTGTGCCTCACCTTGAAAAGCGCAAAATCACATTGCAGCAAGAGGTGGCCTCAAGGCCGCCTCTCTCAGTCGCCTCCTTGCGCCGCCTCTCACGCTGATCAGTTGGCCGCACAGCCCGTTTTGGTTCTCCAGTTGCTGTCCGATATGGTATCGCTGTCGCCATCACCGCTGTCCGTCCGTGCCGGAGCCGTTGGTCTCCGGAGCCAACGATCTCAACGCCCCATCACGGCACGTCGGCCACCTCCGCCCGCACCTCCAAGAGGTTGCGGGCCTCGCGGCCACAGGCAATGGCAACGAGATGGACGGGCTGGCCGTGATGGGCGTCGGCATAGCCCCGCTCGTGCATCTGGGCAAACGCCGCGGTCAGGGCAGCCTCGGCGGCATCGGCACTGTCCGCCATCTTGAACTCGAGGATGAACACCTGTGCCCCGAGATGGACCACCAGGTCGGCCCGGCCATGGCTGGTGGCGGCCTCGGCGTGCACATCGACGCCGATGGACCGGAAGACCATGTGCAACAGGCTGGCATACCAGGCCTCGTAGCGGGCGAGGTCGCCTGTGGCGTGCCACTGGTAGGGAATGCCGGCCAGCCAGGCGCGGAGCGTGGCGGCGAACCCTGTGAAGTCGTGGGTCTCGAGCGAGGATCGGAGGCTGTGCCCCTGGCCCGCCACGTCCGTGACGGTCTGGCCCAGATACGCAAGCAGGCCCTGATTCAGGCTGATGCGGACTTCCTGATTGGGATAGTCGAGCCGGTAGAGGGTGTTGAAGCCCGCCTGCTCCTCATCGGTGATGGTCAGGTACCCCGTCTGGAACAGCAGGGCCTCGGGGCTGATGGCATCGACATCGAACTTCGCGACCAGCGCCTCGTCGGCCAGGCAGCCCTCGATCTCCTGCAGGCTGACCGACTTGGCCTTCAGGGTCTCGAACAGGAAGGTCGGCGAGCCGGTCTCGAACCAGTAGGGTTTGAATTTGTGACTGTCCAGCAGCAACAGCACATCGAAGGGATTGTAGAGGCGCGCGTCGCCCAGCCAGTTGTAGCCGTTGTACCAGCGACGGATTTCATCCCGGTCCAGACCCGCAAGTTCGGGGGCAAAGACGGTGTCGAGGTCGGCCTCGGTGTAGCCACAGAGCGTGGCATAGCGGGGATCGAGGCTGATGTCCTTGAGATTGTTCAGGCCCGAGAACAGGCTGACCTTGGAAAACATGCTGATGCCGGTGACGAACACGAAGCGGACATGCGCCGCACTGTCCTTGATGATGCCGTAGAAACCCCGCAGATAGTCGCGGTTGGCCCGGGCCCGGGCGGAGTCGTGCAGTGAGTCGAGGATCGGCTTGTCATACTCATCCACGAGGACCACGACGCGCTGGCCGGTCTGGCGATGCCGGTGGTAGAGAAGCGTGCGCAAACGCTCGGGGGGCGCTTCGGTGCGGGGCACCGGTTCCAGTCCGGTCGCATGTTCGATCAGGCCGAGCTGATTGGCAAGATCGTGCTCGATCGCCGCGGGTTCGTCATACTTGCCACCAAAGCTCAGGCGTACCACCGGATGGGTGACCGACCAGTCCCAGTGCGGATGGATGGCCAGGCCCGCGAAGAGGGCCTCCTGGCCTTCGAACAGTACCTTGATCGTGTCGAGGAGCAGGCTCTTGCCGAAGCGGCGGGGGCGGGAGAGGAACCAGTAATCACCGCGATCGACCAGGTCCCGGATCAGCGGCGTCTTGTCGACGTAGTAGCTGTCGGTTTCCCGCAGGCGGGCAAAGTCCTGGATGCCGATGGGCAGGCGTTGGCGGGTCATGCGGGCCTTCCGTGGTTGGTGGATCTGAGGGATTCTCTTGCCGTGTCCTGACGGGACTGTACCACAGAATGCCCGCAGGGGGCAGAGGGGGTCGGCTTGGGCAAGGAGGCCGGCAATCCGCAGGGCCCTGATTGTGTTCGGGGATGGACCGGTCGTTGCGAACTGCGGGTCGCAGGCAGATGAGGCCGGCGGTACGCTTGCCGTTGAGATCCGGGACAGTCGGAAAGACTGTACCCGAATGGCTGCCTGGATTGTATTCAGGAAATCATGGCCCCCTTGTCAATCCGCCCGGATTGCCCCCGAACTCAGCGCGGCCATCGGTGCGTGTGACAAAGTGGACCAAGGCCACCTCAGGGGTTCTTGTGGGTTCCTGAAACCCACTCGGTAGCCAGGGCGCACAGCACGGCAATGGTACCACTGCCGATATCCTGTTGCAGCCGGATCCCTGGATCGGGTCCGGGCACGATGGGTGCGATTCCGGACCGGGAAGGTTGTGATGGCATCAAGGGCAAGATCTGTGCGCCAGGCATCGGCGTCATCGAGACAGCGGTCCTCGATGCGGGTGCCCTGTTCGAGGGCATGAAAGAACCGCTCGACATGCCAGCACCGTTCGGGCCAGCGGAGCCCGGTGGTGGCCGTATCGAGGTCCGCCGCCTCGGCTCCGGGGGCGATCAGCACCATCCAGGGTAATGGGCCACCCGGTTGATCGCTCTGGTATTGATCGCAGGCGGCTGGTGTCGCTTCGTGGGCCGCGATGGCGGGTATGGGGAGCGGTGGGGGTCACTGTCCGGGTTCCTGGCTCAGGGCCTGGACAGTTCCTTTCAGACGGGAACACGACCGGGCATGCCGCAACAATCACAATTGTGGCACGGCAAGGAATGCCTCTGGTGCTCGGGTCCGTTCTCAAACCATGCCCGGGACAACCAGGTCGGGGGGTCGGTGGCCGTCCTCGTGGGTCTTGATGTTGATCAGGACCTTTTCGCCCATCTGGAACCGACCTTCGGTTGTGGCGGAACCGATATGGGGGAGCAGGACAACATTCTTGAGGTTTTGCAGGTCCGGATTGATGGTGATACCCTTCTCGAACACGTCCAGTCCGGCACCGGCCAGGGACCTGGTTTTGAGCATGCGGGTCAAAGCGTTCTGATCAATGACTTCGCCACGCGAGGTGTTGATGATGACCGCGTCGGGTTTGGCCAGTTTGAGACGCCGGGCGTGCAGGAGATGGAACGTTGCCGGTGTATGCGGGCAGTTGACGGACAGGATGTCCATGCGGCTGACCATCTGATCAAGGCTTTCCCAGTAACGAGCATCAAGCTCCGCCTCCAGGTCAGGATGGACGCGTTTGCGGTTGTGATAGTGAATGTGCATGCCAAAGACCCGGGCCCGGCGAGCAACGGCCGTTCCCACACGACCCATGCCAAGAATACCCAGACTCTTGCCAGCGAGTCGGGTTCCCAT
Organism: Paracoccaceae bacterium; assembly: GCA_965215545.1. Taxonomy (GTDB): domain Bacteria; phylum Pseudomonadota; class Alphaproteobacteria; order Rhodobacterales; family Rhodobacteraceae; genus MPNP01. The sequence goes on along the minus strand of OZ244066.1, from coordinate 201,095 downwards.
GAGAGCAGTCGGTGCCCAGCCGTTCCAGTCACCTGACTCCATCATCTGCAGGGATTCCCGCAGGCGGCGGGTGACGGCCAGCATCAGGCACAGGGCCATATCGGCTGTGTCTTCGGAGTTCACGCCCGGGGTATTGGACACAAGGATGCCACGCTGACGGGCCGTCTCGATGTCAATATGATCGAAGCCGGCACCATAGTTGGCGATCAGGCGGAGTTTCTTGCCGGCCTTGGCCAGCAGGCTCTGATCGATCGTGTCGGTGATTGTCGGGACCAGCACGTCAGCTTCAGCCATCGCCAAGGCCAACTCGTTCCTGGTCATCGGAGTGTCTTCCTGACGCAGGCGTGTATCGAAGAGTTCGTCGAGGCGCCTTTCAATGCCAGCAGGCAACTTCCGGGTGACGACAACCTTGAGTTGGGATTTGCTCACGCGGGGACCCCGCAACTTCTGGATGACGACGACATTGACCGCCACACGCTCACTTTGTACATCGGTATCGGGCCGGACCCGAACGGGGCTGGCATTACCACCCAATCGAGTTCTGTGGAATATGCCATGCTCAAGAATCCCTCCCGCTGCGGCCTGGCTGGTATTCTGGTGCTTTCTGGCATGCTGTGGACCCATGGCGCGCCAGCCCAGACTGGATCCGAGGAGGCCAGTCCGCCACCTGAAGCCACAACCCCACGCGTCGGTCAGGAAACCAATCTGCCTCTGCCCCGGTTCGTCTCCCTCAAGGCTCGCAGGGCCAATGCCCGGCGCGGCCCCAGCACCGTTTATCCGATTGACTGGGTCTTCACCCGCCCCGGGACTCCGCTTGAGATCACGGCCGAGTTTGAGAACTGGCGCAAGATTCGGGCTGTCGATGATGCCGAGGGCTGGATAGTCAGCTCCTTCCTCTCCGGTCGGCGTACGGGTCTGATCACTACCGATGACACCCACATTCACATCTTGCCGGATGACTCGAGCCTCACGACGGCCAAGGCCAACAGGATGGTGATCGTCGCCTTCAGAAGCTGCAAGATCGACTGGTGCCTGATTGAAATCGAGAACCAGAAGGGTTGGGTCCACAAGACCCGTCTCTGGGGCGTCTATGCAAGGGAGACCTTCTGAACCGGACGGGTCGCTCAGGACGGGGCGAATCCCCGCCTTGCCAGAAGAGCATCCACGGTTGGCAGACGACCGCGAAACCGGCAATAGAGATCTTCGGGCTTCCCGGACCCGCCCTTCGACAGGATCGTGCGCTCCAGACGGGCGGCGGTTGCGGTGCAGAAAGGTCCGCCCGCCTCCTCGAACGCCTTGAAGGCATCCGCGTCCAGAACTTGCGACCAGAGATAGCTGTAATAGCCCGCCGAGTACCCATCGCCGGAAAAGACATGGGAAAAATGAGGCGTTGCATGACGCATCCGGATGGCAGCGGGCATGTCGATCTCTGCCAGGATCCTGTCCTGCTGCTCGACAGCTGATGCCGATCCGGTGCTGGTGTGCAGTCGCAGGTCGACGAGGGCACTGGCCAGGTACTCGACGGTGGCAAACCCCTGGTCAAAGTTGCGGGCGGCCAGGATCTTGTCAAGGAGCGCATCATCGATGCCCGTGCCAGTCCGGACGTGCCGGGCGTGGGCCCGCAGGACCTCTTTCTGTTCCATCCAGTGCTCGAAGAGTTGGCTGGGCAGTTCGACAAAATCCCGACTGACGCTCATGCCTGCAACCCGGGGATAGGTCACATCCGACAGGATGGCGTGCAGCGCATGACCGAACTCATGGAACAGGGTCCGGACATCATCAAAGGAAAGCAGGCAGTTGCCCTCATCATCGGGCCGGACAAAATTGCACACATTGACCACGATGGGTGTGCAGGTCCCGCCATGATGCTTCTGATCCCGGAAAGTCGAGCACCATGCCCCTGCCTGCTTGCTGGCCCGCGTGTGATAGTCACCAATGAAGAGTGCCAGATGCCTGCCGTCCCGGGTGATGTCCCAGCACCGGCAATCCCGGTGGTAGAGGGAGAGATCAATGGGGGTGAATTCAAGGCCAAACAACTGTGCGGCTGTCTCAAAGGCGGCCTTGATCATGGACTTGAGTTCGAAGTACTCCCGGACTTCCGCCTCGCTGTAATCATGACGGATCTGGCGCAGTTTCTCGGCGTAGTACCGCCAGTCCCAGGCCTCGAGATCGGCATCGATGCCATCCTGTTGCATCAGTTCGCGCAGCGTTGCGGCATCCTCGTCGGCGCGCTGCCGGGCTGGTTGCCAGACATCCCCGAGCAGCACTTCCACCGCATCGACGGATCCCGCCATCGTTTTATCGATCTTGAACTCCGCATAGTCCCGATAGCCGAGCAGTCCGGCCAGTTCCCGGCGCAGGGTCAGGATTTCATCAACGATGGCCAGGTTGTTGTGGGCGTTGTCATTGGCACCCCGACTGCCCCAGGCCAGAAAGGCCGTCTGGCGCAGGGCCCGGTCCTGGCAATACTGCAGAAATGGGACAATGAGCGATCGGCTGAGCGTGATGGCGTGCCCATCGATTCCCTTCTCGCTGGCCACCTGCGCCATCTCGGTCAGCAGTGTCGCAGGCAGGCCCGCCAACCCGGATGGCGGGATGGCCAGGAACCAGTCCGCCTGATCAGCCAGGAGATTCTGGGCAAACTGTGTCTGCAGGGTCGCCAGCCGCTCCCGGATCGCCCCGAACCGTTCCCTGCCGGCTGCCGGGAGTGCGGCCCCTGATCGCACGAAATCCTCATGGTAGAGTTCGAGAACCCGCAGCTGCTCGTCCGACAGATCATGGTCAGCCCGATCCTGCCAGAGCCGGTCAATCCGCGCAAAGAGCGGGACATTCATGGCAATCGTCGTTGCGTACTCGGCAAATCGTGGCGCATACTCCGTCTCGATGGTGCGCCGCTCCTCATTGCTGTCAGTCAGGGCAAGATTGAAAAAGACATTGACCACGCGCTCGAGGTCCTGACCGCCGCTTTCCAGCCGATCGATCGTGTTGGCAAAGGTTGGTGGAGCGGTCTGTTCGGCGATCTGATCGATCTCGGCCAGTCCGGCCGCCAAGGCTGCATCAAGGGCCGCCGGAAAATGCTTGTCCCGAATCCTGGCAAAGGGGGGCAGGGCAAACGCTCCGTCCCATGCCTCCAGCAATGGATTGTCTTTCATTTCAGCTCCATTCATGGCAATACCTTCCCGGTCCCACCCTGCAGGGTGATCCCAGAGTCCGGGACAATACATATGCACATTCCCCTGGATAGCAATTTCAATTGCCAGTGCTGGGTCAGGAGACTCATGCGTCTCTGGCCCTCCGATGCCTGTCACGGGCCGCTTCGGTGCCGCCCATGAATCAGCAGGTCCAGGCTCTGGTTGTCGGTGGTGGGGTCGTTGGTGTGGCCATTGCCTATCACCTTGCCAAGGCAGGGTGGCGTGAGATCCTGCTCCTTGAGCGTGATGAACTGACCAGTGGCTCGACCTGGCACGCAGCAGGTCTCCTGCCGCTGTTCAACATGAGCTATGCAGCCAGCCACATCCATCGCGCGTCCCTTGATCTCTACAGGACCCTGGCCGACGAAACCGGCCTTGATCCCGGCTTCCGGCCCGTTGGCAATCTGCGGATGGCGCAGACGGCAGAGCGCATGGACGAGTACATGCTATACGCCAGCACGGCCGAAACAGTCGATATCCCGTTTGAATTCCTGTCCCCATCGGAGATCGCCCGGCGTTACCCCCTGGTCCGGACCGATGATCTGGTTGGCGCCCTGTTCCATCCGACAGATGGCTACATCAATCCCGCGGATCTGACGCAGTCCTTGGCACGAGGGGCCCGCCAGCGGGGCGTTGTGATCGGGAAACGCCACCAGGTCGATCATCTCGAGTGGTCCGGTTCGGCCTGGACCGTCAGTGGGGCACGCATGGTCGAGAAGGGTGGGGTGCTCGTCGAATCGGCCGAGCGGTTTGCCATCGAGGCCGAGCATGTCGTGATGGCCACTGGCAATCATGCCCAGCGAGCCGCTGCCCTGCTCGGGATCAAGACACCGGCGATACCTGTCGAACACCAGTATATTGTCACCGCTGTCGATCCAGTCCTGGCCGAATGGCGCAAGGAAAATCCGGAACACCCGGTCCTGCGAGACACTGATGCCCGCTGGTATATGCGCGAAGAGCGGGATGGCTGGATCCTCGGACCCTATGAAACCGGGGCACCGGCCCGATTTGCCTACGGTGTCCCACCGACATTCCGGGCGGATCTTTTCAATCTCGATCTCGATCGGATTGAAGTGGAGTATCAGTCGATGCTCCATCGCATTCCTTCCAGTGAGCACTGTGGACTCAAGGACGATTTCAACGGCCCCATCTGCTACACACCCGATGGCAATCCTCTCCTCGGCCCCGCGCCCGGCCTGCGCAATGTCTGGCTCGCCGAGGGGTTCTCATTCGGCGTGACCGCTGCCGGCGGAGCAGGTGAATACCTCGCCCAGATGATGATCGAGGGGGAAGCGGAGATCGATCTGATCGCCCTCGACCCGCGCCGGTACGGCGACTGGATGACCACCCGCTATGCCATCGAGAAAAACGAGGAGAGCTATTCCCATATGCTCATCCCCCATCATCCCGATGAGGAGCGGGATGCCTGCCGTCCCCTGCGAACTGCGCCCTGCTATGACCGTCTCAAGGAACGGGGTGCCCGGTTCGGACAGGTCAATGGTTGGGAACGGCCCAATTATTTTGCCCCGCCGGGTTTTGATGACCATGCCTCCCGGTCCTTCCGCCACGGTGCATGGTGGCCGCATGCCGTGGCTGAGGCCGAGTGTGTCCGCGAAACTGTCGGTCTCTTCGATGCCACGGCCTTTACCAAACACGAGATCCAGGGTCCCGGCGCAACCTGCTTCCTTGACGGGTACACCTGCAACCGACTGCCATCAGTCGGTCGGGTTTCGCTCACCTACGCCCTGACCGAGGCAGGAACCGTTCGCTCGGAATACACCATTGCGCGACTCGCCGAGGATCACTACTTCCTCGTTTCGGCAGGTGCCTGGGCTGCCTATGATGGCGACTGCCTGCAGCGGGCCATCGCCGACTGTCCCACCGCCACTGGCCCCATCACACTCCGGGACGTCTCGACGCAGTGGGGTGTCTTCGTCCTGGCAGGGCCGAACGCCCGCGCCCTCATCCGGTCGATCCTTGACCATCCTGAACCCGACAGTGCCCTGGACAATGCGGCATTCCCCTGGCTGGCCATGCGCTCGCTTGAATTGGGCATGTGCCCGGTGCGGGCCCTGCGGGTCTCCTACACCGGTTCCCTGGGCTGGGAATTGTATCATCCCATCGAGATGCAGAACTACCTCTTTGATCTCATTGACGCACAGGGTGCTGCCCACGGCCTCAGACCCTTCGGGGCCCGGGCCCAGAACTGGCTGCGCCTCGAGAAAAGCTATCGGGCCTTCGGGGCCGAACTCGGTCGGGACGCAACACCACTCGAAGCGGGTCTCGACCGCTTTGTCGATCTTGACAAGGACTTTGTCGGCAAGCAGGCCATGCTGGACACCGGCATCCGCATGACGTGCGTCACCCTGCTGGTTGATTGCCCTGCCGGGGTCTCGCCCTGGGGTCGGGAAGCCATCTATGCAGAGGGCGAGCGCATTGGTCGACTGACATCCGGCGGCTGGTCCATCACCCGCAACACATCCATCGGTATGGGCTATGTCCATCCCGACCACGCCAAACCCGGCACCGACGTCTCGGTCAGGATCATGAACACGCTCTGTCCGGCAAGACTGGTCGAGGACAGCCCCTATGATCCCGAGAATCGTGTTCTGCGGGGTGCCACCGAGCCATAGGCGACCAGCAGGTCACGTCGGCATCGCAGGTCGTGGGTCTGTCCTCAGAACCTGACCGGAACGTTGCGTGGTCGCCCAAGATGTGGCAGTCCATGGTGTCAACCCACGCAAGACATGGCGGCCCCAAGGCCCTGGCACACAACTCTCAGGACCCGTCGTCACGCCCCATGGGCCGATTGGCCACCGATGGGACCGCCACCGCTCTGCCACCCCCGTCCACATTGGACCGCCCCCGCCCACGTGATGGGCGATCGTCAACACCATCCCGTTCATTCGCGGGACCGGCGGCCCGTGGCACCCGCTGCCCCAAGGGCGTCCCACCCTTGCCGTCGGTTCAGAACCCTTGCGATGCCTGGCGTGATGACGGGACACGCGAACGCAGGCCGGCGGCCCGGATCGCTCCGGTCTTCAGTCCCGCCGCGATGGGGTGGTGCAGGCCCAGGAGATCGAGGGGTGGCTGGCACACACTGCCTGATCACCGCTGTGATACGGATCGGGTGACTTGGAAAGCGACGTCGATCACACCCGCACCTCGTGACAGGTGGGATCAACAGTGGACAGGTCAGAGACGCAGTTCACACGAGTTGTCACCGGCATCGTCTCTTCAAGGGTGAACTTTGTCAGGTCCACCACCACTCCTGACAGGTCCGTGTCCTTGCGTGCCGGATGGCATTGGCCTTATATTTCCAGTGCGTGTTGCCGCGAATCCGGTTCCGGAATTCGGGAGCATCCAGCTTGTATGGCCGGGCCCCTTTGGAGAGACTGTCCAATGAGTGAAGGCACACTGAACGAATTCCATGCGCCATGTCGGTCGTGGGCAAGGGTGTTGTCAAGAATCCTCAAGGCTACGGCCGCAACTGACAGGAGAGTATCGACTCTCCGTGAAGGATACAATTGATGACCCGCCAACGCCTGCCCATCGGCATCCAGGACTTTGCTCGCCTGCGGGAGACCGACAGCTACTACGTCGACAAGACGCCGCTGATCCGGGACCTGATCGCACGCGGCGATCACTGGTTCCTCTCCCGCCCCCGCCGCTTCGGCAAGAGCCTGCTCCTTGACACGCTCCGGGCCCTGTTTGCCGGCGAGGAGGCCCTCTTCGCGGGCCTGGCCATCCACCCGCACTGGGACTGGTCGGCGGTCCACCCCGTGGTGCGCCTGAGCTTTGATGGCAAGTATGATGGACCAGACGCGATCGAGCGCAACATTCTCGCGCAATTGCAAGCGATCGAGCGCAATGCGGATCTGGCGGCGGGACCATGGCAAACCGCACCGGAGTCCCTGTTCGATGTGCTGGACCGTCTCCACCACACCACCGGCCAGCGCGTCGTGGTCCTCGTCGACGAATACGACAAACCCATCCTCGATGCCCTCCACGACCCCGCCCGGGCCCGGGCCAACCGCGACTATCTGCGCGGCTTCTATGGCATCATCAAGGGTGCTGCCGAGCACGTCCGCTTCGTCTTTGTCACCGGCGTGAGCATGTTCTCCAGGGTCAGCCTGTTCTCGGGTCTCAACAACCTCGAGGACATCAGCCTCGATCCCCGCTTTGCCACGCTCTGTGGTTACACCGAGGCCGATCTTGATACCGTCTTTGCCCCCGAGTTGGACGGCTTGGACCGCGACGCCATCCGCAGCTGGTACAATGGTTACAACTGGCTGGGCACCGCGCGCCTCTACAACCCCTTCGATGTACTCCTGTTCTTGCGCAATCGCACCTTCAAACCCTACTGGTTCCAGACCGGCTCGCCGACCTTCCTGTTCGAGACCCTCAAGGCACGCTCGGTCAGCCTGCAGGAGATCGAGGGCTGCCTGGCCGACGAGGCGCTGGTGTCCAGGTTCGATGTCGACGACATCAGCCCCGAGGCCCTGCTGTTCCAGACGGGGTACCTGACCATCACCGATGAGGAGCAGGCGGGCTTCAACACCCTCTACCGGCTCGACTATCCCAATCAGGAAGTCCGCATCAGCCTGAATCAGGGCCTGCTTGCGTATCTGGGCCAGACCGTCACGGACGTGGCGGGCCAGGGGCACAGCCTCCGATCCTCGCTCGAGACCCACGACTTCACAGGGTTCGCGGCCACGCTCCGCGCCTGGCTGGCCAGCATTCCCTACCAGTGGCACACCACAGACGATCTCGCCCGCTATGAGGCCTGGTATGCCAGTCTCCTGCACATGGTCTTCCGATCCATTGGCGTGGAGGTGCACGCCGAGGTGGCCACCAGCCATGGCCGGGCCGACCTGGTGGTCCATCTCGGGGATCAGGTGTTCATCCTCGAGTTCAAGATGGCGGCCAGTGCGGACGACGTGGAGACAGCACTCAATGCCGCCTTCATCCAGATGCGGGCCCGCGGCTATGCCGACACGTACCATGGCCAGCCTGTCCACCTCATTGCCATCGCCTGCGGGCGCGAGGTGCGCAACCTGCTGGAGGTGCGGGCGGAGGGGGTCGGCATCGACTGATGGGGTGGGGTGCGCCCTTCATCTCCGGCACGAACGGTGGGTTCACAGTGTTCCGTGAAGCCTGTCCCCCTTCACCAGCACCGTTCATCTCCGACCGGACCCGTTTGGGTTCTCGCCACCGCGCTGGTGGCCCTGCCGGCCCCAGCCCAGCAGCACCCCCAGACAGCCGGCCATTGCGGCGTTGCCCTGAATGAGCTTCTGCACTACAGGAACAACATACGAATAGCTGTCCAAAACGGCCGTGGATGGGCAATAGGCGAATCCAGTTCCATTCAACAATAAGCCCTCGCGCCACCCGGCGCATCAGGAACCGGCCGCCGGTATCGTGACGGCCAGGTGGACGTCCGCTCCACCAACCAGCGGCGATAGAGAATCGTGAAGTCCTTGATGGCCTGGGCTTGTGGATGATCTCGATCAGGGCGCCCGTCCTCCTTGCGTGCCGCCCGGAGTTTGGGTTCTGTAGAGCCTCCGGCAGCTCCGAGTCCCCGCACCTCGGGGGCCTTGGCCAGCGTGCCGAGGATCACCACCGGGGCACAATCCCGGTCCTGTACCGAGGCAAGCTGGATGACCATGACAATCGGGACCCCTTCGACATCCACCGTGAGGTGGCGCTTGCGGCCCTTGATCCTCTTGCCGGCATCAGAGCCGACCAGTCCACCCCCTCTGGGGTCCTGACCCCGGCGGTTGGTGATCCGGGCTGTCGATGGTGGCGGTTGGTGGGCTCGCACGGCCCACGAGGGTATGAACCTTCGTGCGCAGAGCATCCTGCAGCCGCTCGCGTGCCCCATCATGCCGCCAGGCGTCGATAGAGTTCCGGACCGACGTGAAGGACGGAAAACACTTGGGCCGTGCGCGTGTCCCTGGCCTCCTGTCCCGAGGAGGAACGGGCGGGCATTGACGACCGCCCGCCCATCAACTGGGCGGGGGCGGCCCAGTTTGGACGGGGGTGGCGGCAGCGGTTCGATGACGGCCCACTCGGTGTCGGTCACATCGGTTTCAAATCGGTCTGTCGGCCGTCTCTACGGGTCCTGAGGGGTTGTGGTCCAGGGCCTTGGGTCTTCCATGCTTGTGTGGGTTTGCAACATGGACTGCCATATTCTGGGCGACCACTCAACGTTTCGGTCAAGCTCTGAGTCTTGCAAAGGTGATCTCGGTTCCGCTGTCGCACCGAGCCGGGTGACCAGGCCAACATTGAACCATTGAATCGACACGAAACCAAGCCGGCGAGTCCGTAATCGGTGCCCATTCCGACCGATCCGGCTTTCCGTCGGGGGCCGCGATCGGTAACCATCAGTCCCGGATCAGGTTTTTCAGCCCCGGCTGCCTGCCCGCTTCCGCAGCAATCGATGGGAAGGGCTGGCTGGCCCTTGAAGTCCTGCATGACAGGACATGCACAAGCATGCTGGATGGCGGCCCGCCCCCTGTGATGATTTTGATGCGCTGTTCAGGGAGTCGTGGGCAACAGTGGGCGCTTTGTGCATCCGATCGTCAGGACCGATAGCCTTGATGGCAGTGAACACGGCTGGTGATCGGAATCCCGGACCGGTTCAGGATGCGTACGCCGGTTCCCTGTCCTCTGGTGTCATGGACAGCAGGACCTTGAGAGACCGTGTCCGGTCGCCTGCCAACGGAAAAGCTGTCATGGCATTGTCGAGAGGTTGGATGTGGCTGATGATGGGCATGATGTTGATCTGTCCCGTGTCAATGAGGCCGACAGCGGCGGCAAATTCAACATGAAACCGGTGACTGCCCAGGAGTCGGAGTTCCTTCTTGACCAGGACGTTGAGCGGCAGGGGGGTGGTGCCGGCCATCCCTACCATGACCAGGGTGCCCTGCGGCCGGATTGCAGACAACGCACTCTTGATGGCCGCAGCCGCGCCGGTACAGGCAAAGGCCGTGTCGAACTGTCCCTGTTCGTGCCCATAGGACTCGAGCCGCTCGGGATGAGTCGAGATGTTGAGTGTGGTCTTGGCTCCCAGGGTCGCAGCGATTGCAAGCGGGTTGTCATGCATATCGGTCACGACCAGGTCGGTGGGGTTGGCGCGCGCAACCACGGCTGTCATCAGGCAGCCGATCGGACCGGCCCCGGCAATCAGGACCCGACTCCCCTCGAGGTCAGGTGCCCTGGCTGCGGCATGCAGACAGACAGCCAGCGGTTCAGTGCAGGCTGCAGCCATGAGGGAAACTGAACGGGACAGGGGGTGGACCTGGGATGCAGGGAGGGTCACGATCTCGCGAAACAGGCCCTGTTCATGGGGCAGGGTGGCTGCCGACCCCATGAAGCGCATGTTCAGGCAGTGGTTGAAATCCATCCGGTCGCAGAAGCGACATGAACCGCAGTGGCGACTGGGATTGATGGCAACCGGGTCACCATCTGCCAGCCCGTCAACATCGGTGCCCACTGCGAGGATGTGTCCTGCAGCCTCATGACCGACCACGATCGGTTCGCGAACCCGGACGTTGCCGATGCCCCCGTCATGAAAATAATGCAGGTCGGAGCCACAGATTCCCCCATAGCGCACGGCAACCTGGACATCATCTGGACCCATCGCAGGCAGTGTTTCGGTGTCGATCCGGAGATCGTGGGCCCGGTGGAGCCGGCAGGTGCGGACCTCCATTGCGTCAACCCGCTGAATGCCTGTCAGTGCCCATCATGTCAGGCGGTCCAGAATTGCCCTGATGACTGACAGGGATTCGGGTTCGTCAAGAAACGGGCAATGGCCCCGGTCCGGAACCTCGGCAGTCAGGAGATCCGGCTTGGCAGCGCACATTGCGTCGACGGTGGACCGGGCGAGGAGATCGGAATTGGCCCCACGGATGACAGCCCCGGGACGGTCCGCAAGCAGGGCGAAGGCATCCCAGAATTCGGGGAGAGCGTCGCTGATTCCTTCGACAAAACCCGTGCGAAGGGCAGGGTCGTAGTTGATCACCAGTCCGTCGTCGGTCTGTCGGTAGCGGTGCCGGGCCTCTGTCAGCCACCGCTCATGAGGGACATGGGCAAAACCGGGGGAATGAGCGGCCAGGTGGCGCGCGCCTGCCTCGAAATCTGCAGCGGGGGGATTGGTGCCAATCCAGTTGGCGATCTGCTCCACACCGGGCCGTTCAATCCGGGGTCCGATATCGTTGAAGACGAAGCCGGCCACCCGATCCTTGGCGATCATGGCCAGGGCCATGGTGATGAGTCCGCCGCGGGATGTACCGATGAAACACGCTCCAGGCACGTCCAGATGATCCATGAGGGCCAGAACATCCCGGGTTTCGACCATGACGGTGTAATTGGCCGGATCGGGATCGAAAGCTGACGCACCCCGCCCCCGGGAGTCCAGCCGAATCAGCCGCACACCCGGCAGATGTGGGACCAGGCCATCAAAATCAGTCCCGTTGCGGGTGAGACCAGCCAGGCAGATGACCGGCAGACCCTCACCCGTATCGCGATAGGCAAGGTCCAGACCGTCGGGTGCTGCAAAGCGTCTGATCATGATACGCCAAGGATCTGCGGCAGGGAACTGAGGTCCGTGATGATGGCATCGGGACGCCCCGGCAGAATGTCCACCGGCTCATTGCTCCGGTTGACCCAGACGGTCTGGAATCCGAATATCGATGCACCGGCCACATCCCAGCCGTTGCCCGAAACGAACAGCACGTCGGTCGGTGCGATGGCGTAGGTCCCGGTCACGAGGGCATAGACGCGAGGGTCGGGTTTGTAGACGCCAACACTGTCAACGCTGAACACATCATCGAGCCGATCCGCCAGCCTGGCGGATGCACAGGCCGCCGCCAGCATGTCCGGCGTTCCGTTGGACAGGATGGCGCGTCTGCAGGGCAGGGTCTCCAACTGATCGAACAGTGCCGTGATCTCGGGGTAGGGCTGAAGGGTCATGGCCAGACCCTGCATGCGGTCACGCAGGTCCCTGTCATCAATCCCGTTCCTGGCCAGGGCCCAGTCAAGACTCGCTGTGGTGACGGACCAGAAATCCTCATATTGCCCGGTCATTGACAAAATCCAGGTGTATTGGAGCTGCTTGTGGCGCCAGTCGGCGGCAACATGGGCTGCCAGTCCGCTGTCGATCGGAGCCAGGACATCCCGGGCCGCCGCGGCGACATCCAGCAGGGTCCCGTAGGCATCAAACACGCACGCCTTGACCGACTCCATGCCGACCTCCCTATCTGGTTGCAGGAGTGTTCTATTGGACAGCGAGCCAGTTTGAAACCGACATCCCCTTCACGGGTTTCCGTCTGGTTCTGTTGCACCCACGCAGGTCGACTTTGTCGAAGTCGATGAACACTCGGGCGTAGCCAGTGGTCGGCTGTTGAGCCAACCACTGCTTCCACAAACATGAGGCTGAACCTGGCCCCACTGCCACTCTGAGGTGCAACAGTCGGAGTCGTTCTTCAGCTTCAACAATCCGGACATGGGCAACAGCGGTCGGGATGAGAGGCAGCAGGAGGTTGAACGCCATGAGGCGGTGTGGCGGGGGACGTTTTTCCGGGTTGGGCCATTGACCGTCCTCTGTGTTCAAGAAAAATTGAATTGTCGAACAGTCGGGCATCAGGCAAGTTGGGCATCAGGCAACGACTGATTGGCGCAAGGACGAATTGGCATGAATGTAATAACGGGCGCACGAGATTTCGCAGAAAAACTTGACCGTGCCGAAGTCACGGCCATCCGCCGCGAGGGCGGCGACCCCACCGAGTACCTGAACCGTCGAGCGGCAGAAACTCGGGGGCGAAACCTTTTGTTTCTCGCCTTGGTGGTGGTGCCTATCGCAATCGGCTGCGCCCTCGGAGCAATCTTCGGATAGCCCTTGAGGGCCTGTTTTTACCGAGATCCAGACACCATGGTCATTCACAGGTCATGATGTCATCAAACTCTCCGTGGCCATCCTGGCAGCCAAAGGCGCCCTGACTCGCCGGCTGGCTTGAACCGGCGTTTCTGTGCCCTGACGAGCGCAGAGTGGCGTTCGCTACGATCCGCTGATCCCCGTTTCGGGCCTGCAGTTGCTGGCTCAGGATCCTGAACAGTTACCAAAAATGTTGCATTCAACATTTTGGCACCACTTTCTCAGGGAACTGGCCCTTGTCGTCGAGTCCAACGACTTGCGCTGGGCCCGCTTGATGGGGGCATTTCTGCGCACGACGTGTCACCGGGTCAACCAAAGCCCAACCTCGACCCTGACCGTGGTCGAGCATCGGGCCATACGCAAGCGCGACCGGACCATTCTGATGCAGGGCGCCCGGGAGTTGCCCGCCATCCCGCCGTGGCCGAAGGGACGGCGCGGGTGGATTGCGAAGTCCAATGCGCATACCCTGCATGCACGTCTCAAGCAGCACGAGGAGTCTGTGCCGTTCATAGGCGACCCGGATCTCAGCTTTATGAACAACGTTGCCTGTGCCGCTATCGGCATAGCGAGGCGGAGCGTGACATCCGGATGGCCAGGGTCAAGCAGAAGGTGTCCGGCTGTTTCCGGATCGTGGCAGCCCGCGGCTGCCATCCACTTGCTGCCATTGCGATTGCACCGACCGGACAGGCGGCCGCATGATTGATCACGATGACAGGCCATCTGCACTTGGGAAGGGACGAGCAGTTACGTACAAAACAAAATCCTTGCGACCTTTGTGAGCGTCCGGTCCGTCTGCTATCCTCCAAGGGTTGGTCTTCAGCCCTGCGTCGGGATGAAGTGGTAGGGTATGGACGATGCCAGTATTGTTTGGCCTTCGAATGCAATGATGCTCCCAAAAGGAAGAACCTCCAGTGCTCGACTCTCTTGAAGTCAAGGATTTCACTGTTTTCAAGGATACCAAACTGGAGTTTTCCAGAGGCCTCAATGTCATTGTCGGTGCGAATGGGACAGGCAAGACCCATCTTCTCAAACTCCCTTACGCAGTCATGGCAATGAGTGTTGAAGAATCGAAGAAACGCAACGGGGCACCAACCAAAACGCTGCTGCAGACCAGGATCGCAGACAAGCTCAACAGCGTTTTCCGTCCGGAAGATCGCCTGGGCCGTCTTGTTCACCGTCAAAAAGGACACTTTCCGGATGGCAGACCAGACCTCCGGTGTTCATCCCCACCCGGGAACTGCTCACCATTTGTCCCGGATTTGTCCCGCTCCATGAAACACGCCATCTGGAATTCGATGAAACCTGGCGGGACACCTGTCTCCTGCTCGGTGCGCCAGCACTGAAGGGAGAACAGGACGGAACCATTGCACGTTTGATCGAGCCCCTGGAGGAACAACTCGGCGGGCGTGTCGTCCTTGACAGCACCAGCGGTCGTTTCTACCTGGCACCATTCGATGCGAGCCATTTGGAGATGTCGCTGGTCGCTGAAGGATGGCGCAGGATTTCCATGCTTGTGCGGCTGATTGCCACGGGTTCACTCCTTGACAAGGGATGCCTGGTCTGGGACGAGCCGGAGGCCAATCTCAATCCCCGTCTCATTCGTGAAGTTGCGCGAGCAATCCTGGGCCTCTGCCGAGCGGGTCTCCAGGTCATCGTGGCCACCCACGGCCTGTTCCTGCTGCGGGAATTCGCAATCCTGCTCAAATGTGAGTTTGACAGCATTGACGACCGCTATTTTGCTTTGTGTCGAAATGATGAGGGTGTCGTTGTGTCCCAGGCCAAGGATATCGAGGATGTTGACCCATTGCTCTTGCTGGATGAGGATCTGGAGCAGTCAGACCGTTATGTTGAGAATTTCATGCCAAGCGTGGGGGGGGGCGGCGAATGACAACAATCTCACAAGGGAAACCTACCTTCAGTTTCCCGGCTACCTGTCAAGCCAGTCAATATGACAAGTGGTCCTTCCATCGGTGTCAATTCCAGTCTGTCGCAGGTGGATGCAGGGCCATTGATATCCTCTGTGTCCACAACGGTGTCTCCTGGCTCATCGAGGTCAAGGACTATCGCCGTCACCCGTGCACCAAGCCGGTATGCATCGCCGATGAACTGGCCATCAAGGCAAGGGACACACTGGCAGGCTTGGCGGCAGCGGCGAAAATAGCAAACGATGCAAACGAACAACAGCACGCCAAGACATCGCTGCGATCAAGGACATGGCGGGTTGCGCTTCATTTGGAACAACCTCCGTTCCGAACAAGACTCCGGCCAAAACCCATTGACACTGCTTCGGTATTGCAAAAGCTTAAATCTAGGAAGTTGAAGGCGATTGATGCCCATCCCATCATTTGTGGTCAAAACCAACGTCGTAAAACCGTTCCCTGGTCCGTTCAATAAGAGAGTGGGTGTAGCGTTGAAACTCTGATTGCCTCTGCTTGAGACTCGGGATTCAGGGCTGAGACGGACGGAAGACCGTCACAAGGCAGGGATCGGTGTGTCAGGCCGGCTTGGAGTGGTATCCGCACCCGCATCGACCGCCTGCCAGACCACTTGCACCCTGTGGTCCGGGCGGCCGAACGGCAGCTGCGCACCCGCGCCCGTCGCTTGGACGACGACGCCCCGGCTGGGGCCCGCGCCATCCCCAGTCATGTTCAACCTTGCAGGTCGCGATGCGCGCCTGACGCGGGTCCGCCTGGGCCGGCCTGCGGACCTGTGTCTGTCGCTCGCCAGCCCCACCATTATTGACTCGATGCCCGGTGTCGCATGGGCGACCCGCCGCGGCCTGTGCCCGCCACCGGCGAAGCCGTCACCTTGACACGCTCCAGGGCAAGACCCTGAACAGAGACAGTTTGAGATTGACATGCCCTTCATGGTAGGACCCCTTGCAGGGGCAAGCGGTCGGTCCTGCCTGCAAGGACAGACCAGTTCATGATGTCTGGACTTGCGCCTGATCCGGGATTGGAATGGAGGAGATCATGGCACCAAACCATGGCACAATTGTCTGGAATGAACTCAACACGCATGATGTCGAGGCAGCCAAGTCATTTTATGGAGACCTGCTTGGTTGGCAGTTCTCGGCAGACAATCCCCAGAACTATATCGTGGCCTTTCAGGATGGTGAGATGGTTGCCGGTCTCTTTGACCTGAACAGCCTGGAGACTGCGGGATCGATCCCGGCCAGTTGGCTGATGTACATCGAGACCAGGGATATCGATGCGGCGATTGCCGGGGTCGAGGCGGCAGGCGGATCCTGTCTCAGGCCGGTCTTCCAGGTGCCAGGCGTGGGCCGGATTGGCATCATCCTTGACAACAGTGGGGCCACGGTTGGCCTCATGCAGTCCGAGGCAACGGCCTGACCAGACGCGGGGTCCCGGCGGGATCGACCCGCAATCCGGTGCGGTTTGCAGGCAGAGGTCCCGGATCCAATGATGATCGGTGCGCGGTGATCAGATATTTTCGGCCTGGGGCATGCCAAGGATATGGAAACCGCCATCGACCCGGATGATCTCGCCGGTCGTGCAGCGGCCGGCATCCGATGCCAGGTAGACAGCCGTGCCGCCGATGGCTTCGAGGGTGGCATTGGACCGCAGGGGCGCGTTGGTCTCCGTGTGCCTGAATGTCTTGCGGGCTCCGCCAATGGCCGCCCCCGCCAGGGTCTTCATGGGGCCGGGGCTGATGGCGTTGACGCGGACCCCTTCGGGCCCGAGATCGTTGGCAAGATAGCGCACGGTCGACTCGAGGGCAGCCTTGGCGACTCCCATGACGTTGTAATGCGGTGACACACGATTGGCACCCTGATAGGTCAGGGTCAGCAATGTCCCGCCCCCTGTCATCAGCGCATGGGCACGGCGGGCGAGATCAATGAAGGAATAACAGGAAACCTCCAGTGAGATGGTGAAGTTGTCCCGACTGGTGGCGATGAAACGTCCAGTGAGCTCGGCTCTGTCTGAATACGCCATGGCATGGACCAGAAAGTCGAGCTGTCCCCAGCGGGTCCCGATCTGGTCGAACAGTGCATCCAGCTCATCGGGATTCATGATGTCAGCCTGCATGATGATCGACGCACCCAGCGCCTCGCCAAGTGGGATCACCCGTTTGCCCATGGCCTCATTCTGGTAGCTGACAGCCAGTTCTGCTCCCGCAGCCTGCAGGGCGCTGGCAATCCCCCAGGCGATCGAGCGGGCGTTGGCAATGCCCATGACAAGACCACGCTTGCCGGCCAGGACCCCCGTCATCCCCATTCACCCATGCAGTGTACTCAGGGCAAGGGTGGCATTGGTGCCGCCGAAGCCGAAACTGTTGCTCAGCACCGTATCGAACTCCACATCCTCGGTGGTTGTGCGAACGATCTCGTCCGCACCGATGGCCGGGTCAAGGCTGGTGATGTTGGCCGATGCCGCAAGGAAGTGCCCCTCCATCATCAGGATACAGTAGATGGCTTCATGCACACCGGTCGCACCGAGTGAATGGCCAGTCAGGGACTTGGTTGAACTGATCTGCGGCATGGTCCGGTCTGCGAAGACCCGGCGGATCGCTTCGACCTCTACCACATCACCAGCCGGGGTCGATGTCCCATGGGCATTGATGTAATCCACCCTGCGGCCCTGGAGGCTGGCCATGGCCAGCCGCATTGAGCGTTCACCGCCCTCTCCGGAAGGTGCCACCATGTCAAACCCATCCGAGGTGGCTCCGTAGCCGGTGACTTCGCAATAGATCCTGGCACCGCGGGATCGAGCGTGCTCAAGTTCCTCAAGCACCACAACGCCGCCGCCCCCGGCAATGACAAATCCGTCGCGGGTGGCATCGAAGGGGCGTGAGGCCGTTGCCGGCGTGTCATTGTATTTGGAACTCATGGCGCCCATGGCATCAAAGAGGCACGACAGGCTCCAGTCGATCTCTTCGCCGCCCCCGGCGAAGATGATGTCCTGTTTGTTGAGCTGGATCTGCTCGACCCCGTTGCCGATGCAATGCGCCGAGGTCGCACAGGCCGATGTGATCGAGTAGTTCACGCCCTTGATCCTGAACGGTGTCGCCAGGCTGGCTGAATTGGTGGACGACATGCACCGGGTGACCATGAACGGGCCCATACGTTTGGGGCTGCCGGTTTTCTGAACGATCCCATGGGCGTGGAAGAAGTTTGATGTGGAGGGCCCACCCGACCCCGTGATCAGACCGGTCCGCTCATGCGAGACCTCTCCCTCCTCAAGACCGGAATCGGCGATCGCCTGTTCCATGGCAATGTAGTTGTAGGCGGCACCGGGGCCCATGAAACGCATCTGGCGCCGGTCGACATGATCCTCAAGGACGATGGTCGGCTTGCCATGGATCCGGCTGCGGAACCCATGCTCTGCATAGTCCTCGGCATATGTTACCCCGGATGTGCCGGACCGCAGCGCCTCGGCCACCTCGCCAGCGTTGTTGCCAATCGGTGCAACAATCCCGATGCCTGTGATCACGACGCGGCGCATCATGGCTCTCCTGACCAATTCACCAGCTATTCCGACCTGAACAGGCCGACCTTGAGGCCGGTGGCCCTGTAGATCACCCTGCCATCGGCCAGCATCGTTCCATCTGCAATGCCCAGTTTGAGTTTGCGATCAATCACGCGGGTGAAATCGACAATATACGTCAGCAACCGATTGGCTGGTGTGACCATCTCGGTGAACTTGACCTCGCCGGTCCCCAGCGCCCGGCCCCGGCCCTTGAGACCACGCCAGGCGAGATTGAAGCCGGTGAGTTGCCAGAAGGCATCGAGACCAAGACAGCCCGGCATGACCGGATCGTCAACGAAATGGCAGGAGAAAAACCACAGGTCCGGTTTGATATCAAGCTCGGCAACGATATGGCCCCTGTCGTGCGGCCCCTGATCGGCAGACACCTCGGTGATGCGATCAAACATCAGCATCGGCGGCATGGGCAATTGGGCATTGCCCCTTCCGAACAGCTCACCGCGTGCGCACCTGATGAGCCCTTCGAGATCAAATGCTGATGGAAATTGTGACATGAGAATGCCTGTCCACGAATTCAACAATACGACCAGCAGGGAAATCCGCCCGTCTCACCCCGTGGCAAGGGTATTGACGTATAGCCGGCCCGAATTCAAGACAAGGAGAAAACCCAATAGTGCCGAGCCGTTTCGGTCGTTCGCTGCCATCCCGGCGGCTGGCTCTTGCCTATCACGGGTCTGTGTTGCAAAGCGGACACTCAAGATCGGAAGGATACAGATGTGGACATGACAAGGCGCAGCACCCGGTGGTATGGCAAGCAGGACCGGGATGGTTTCATTCATCGCAGCTGGATGAAAAACCAGGGATTCCCCCACCATGTCTTTGATGGCCGCCCGGTCATCGGTGTGTGCAACACATGGTCGGAACTGACCCCCTGCAACTCGGGCCTGCGCGACTTGGCCGGGGCCGTCAAGCGGGGCGTCTGGGAGGCGGGAGGCTTTCCGGTGGAATTTCCGGTCATGTCGCTCGGTGAGACCCAGATCAAGCCAACAGCCATGCTGTTCCGGAATCTCCTGGCCATGGATGTCGAGGAAAGCATCCGGGGCTATGGCATGGATGGTGTGGTGCTGCTCGGGGGTTGCGACAAGACCACACCGGGACAAATCATGGGTGCAGCCTCGGTCGACCTGCCAACGATTGTCGTGTCCGCCGGCCCGATGCTGAATGGTAAATGGCGTGGCCAGGATATCGGTTCGGGAACCCACGTTTGGAAATTCGACGAGGATGTCCGAGCCGGTCGCATGTCCATGGATGCGTTCCTGTCCGCCGAAGCCGGCAATTCCCGCTCGGCCGGTGTCTGCATGACCATGGGGACGGCATCAACCATGGCCAGTCTCTGCGAGGCGATGGGGATCAGCCTGCCCGGGAATGCCGCACTTCCCGCTGTCGATGCCCGTCGAACAGCCCTGGCCCATATGAGCGGTCGATGCATTGTGGACCTCGTTGAGCACAATGTCCGACTTTCGCAGATCCTGCAGCGATCGAGTTTTGAGAATGCCATCCTCGCCAATGCGGCCATCGGCGGGTCGAGCAACGCGGTGGTGCATCTGTTGGCCATTGCCGGGCGCCTGGGCGTCGATCTGACCCTTCAGGACTTCGATGCTGGCGCCAGTATCCCGCTGCTCGTCAACTGCATGCCAGCTGGTGCGTACCTGATGGAGGATTTCTGCTATGCCGGGGGCATGGCCGTGGTCCTGCGGGAAATCAGGGATTTTCTCAAACCGGCCATGACCGTGCTGCGTCAGGACATCGCTCTCTATTGGCAGGACGCCGAGTGCCACAATCGGGATGTCATCCACCCTTTTGCCGCACCGGTACAGCCTGCTGCCGGCATTCGGGTTCTGCAGGGTTCGCTGGCCCCGGACGGAGCCCTGATCAAGCCGGCTGCTGCCAGCAAGGACCTCCTTGATCATGAAGGCAAGGCGCATGTCTTCGAGAGCATCGAACAGATGAAGGCGACCATTGATGATCCCGATCTTCCCGTCGACGCAGGGACGATCCTCGTGCTCCGGGGCTGCGGGCCCAAGGGTTACCCGGGTATGCCCGAAGTCGGCAACATTCCCATACCCAAGCGCCTGGCTGAACAGGGTGCCAGAGACATCGTCCGGATCTCGGATGCCCGTATGTCCGGGACCGCCTTTGGGACCGTCGTCCTGCATGTCGCTCCCGAGTCCCAGATTGGTGGCCCCCTGGCACTTGTCGAGACCGGCGACAGAATCCGGCTGAACACCACAGGGGGCCGTCTTGATCTCCTCGTTGCCGAGGATGTCCTGGCCGAACGCCGGGCTGCCTGGTCCCCCGAACCCCCGCCGTACACGCGCGGGTATGCCCGCATGTACATTGATCATGTCATGCAGGCCAATACCGGCGCCGATCTCGATTTCCTGGTCGGCCAGGACACAAGGGAAGTCATGCGCGAAAGCCATTGAGGGCACCTGTGCACTGGCAGGACGTCCAGCACCCAACGCCGGGTCGTGACCCAGTCCGAAATGGCTGTTCTGTTGGTGCGGGTTTCGGCTCGGGTCCCACCCCGCGCCCCTTCGGTCATCTTCACGATCGGCAAGGGCGACCGCTGTCCCTTTCATTGTGCCAGCGCGACCGGCCCCCGCTCAGCTGTCGAGGTCCGGACAATTGAGATACTGCCTTTGCGCCTGGCTCGCCACAGTCTGGCCGGCGAGGATGTGTGTTCCGTTGCGCGTGCCGTTGCAATAGCAGTCCCGAATGTCCTGCCGCGTGCGGGCCACCGCATAGCACCCGGTCCGGTTATATTGGGCTAGGTTGGGTTTCCACACACCGCCCTCGAGAACCAGGTTCTGCTCGGCAGGCGAGAACTCGCCACGGGTCTTGAAGCAGAGGCGGATGTACGGCATGGTATAAAGATTGCCGTATACAATGACTGTGTAGCGCGTGTTCTTCTTCAGATTGGAGTAGGTGATGGGCCGTTGGGTTGAGGGGGTCGATCCGACTGAGCCGAGACCTGTTGTCTGCCTTGGCAAACCCTTCCCGCCTTCTTGAACCCCCACATAAACTGTTCGTGAGATTATTAAGGAATTTTCCTCCCAGTCCCTAAGATTTTGCTGTGTGATTGATGGCAGGGTGAATGTCAGGCCGCCGTTTGTGGGAGTTCCGAGATTAAATACCCCCGGTCTGATTTCTGACTGGCCTTGGGTGCAGGCTTCCTCCCCGGTGGTCGGGGGAATGACCAGTTGGGCGGCGGCAGGGGCGGCCAGCAGTGTCGCCAGGACGGCGACGAGGGTGGTCAGTCGTTCAGGGGGGGGGGGGATCAAGCGTATCATGATGGAATCCTCCAATGGGGTTGATGTCTTCAGTTTACACCTTTTGCGGTCCGCAAGCAAGGACATGTTTCAAACTGGGCCACGACCCAACGCTGCCGATGGTTGCAATTGTCCAATCCGATATCCATATCGTGGATGATGCGGCCTGCATCTTCAGGAGATACAGCCAGGGAGGGGGTAGGTGGATCCCACGATGAATCATTGACCATGACAGGACAATTTGGATGATGAGACGACTTGGGTTTGCACGGTTGCGTACGCGTTGTCGTTCCCTCATGCGGAGGAAACCGGTGGTTGCGGTGCTCAGGCTCGAAGGCATCATTGCCACCGGAGGCCCGGCCCGGCAGTCTGCCATGAATTTCCATCAGATTGCGCCTTTGATTGACAAGGCCTTCAGTCGGGGCAAACCCAAAGCGGTGGCCCTGGTGGTCAACTGTCCGGGCGGGTCACCGGCCCAAAGCAGCCTGATCGCCCATCGTATCCGTGAACTGGCCACCGAGAAGGACATCCCGGTCCATACCTTTGTGGAGGATCTGGCAGCTTCGGGTGGCTACTGGCTTGCCGTGGCTGGTGACACCATCTATCTCGACAGGAATTCGCTTGTCGGGTCGATCGGGGTGATCAGTGCCTCGTTCGGACTGCACAGGCTGCTTGAGCAATACGGAATCGAGAGACGGTTGCACACCTCCGGCAAGGACAAGAGTTTCCTTGACCCGTTTCAACCCCAGAAACAGGATGATGTCGAGTATCTCAAGGAAGTCCAGTCCCACATCCACGACGCCTTCATTTCCTATGTCAAGGAGCGGCGGGGTGAGGCGATTGGCGAGAATGACGTCTTTACCGGGCGGTTCTGGGTGGGCGAGACAGCCATCGAACGTGGTCTTGCCGATCATATCGGGCATCTCATTCCTGTCATGAAGGAGATGTACGGCGATGCGGTCAAATTCCGGCACTACGCGACGAGCAGGAGATTCCTGGGGCTCCTTGGTTCCCGGTTCATGGCAAGCCTTGCAGACCAGGTCGAGGAACGTCTCATACGCTCACAGTTTGGTCTGTAAGTCGAGCTGATGTCCGTTCGCGGTGCACTGATCACGGGAGCCGGTGACCGGATCGGACGGGCCATTGCACTTGATCTCGCAGCTGCAGGCCATGACGTTGTCGTTCACTATCATCGTTCCGGGTCCGGTGCCGCCGAGGCTGTCAGAATGGCCCGTAAGTCCGGTGTCAACGCCGTGGCACTCCCGGCTGATTTTCTGGATCCCGCTGCTGTCGGTCGCCTGATGGATCAGGCCAGGGAGGCGCTCGGGAAGGAAATCGGGGTCCTGGTCAACAACGCTTCGCTCTTTTCCCCCAACACGCTCGAGACCGCAACGGACGCGGATTGGGACGATCATGTTGAAACCAACCTGCACGCGCCCTATATCCTGAGCCAGTGTTTTGCCCGCCAGCTGACACCCGATGCCGCACGGGACCCGAACGGCGAGGTTATCCCCACCGGGGTGATCATTAACATGGTGGACCAGCGCGTCCTCAACCCAACTGGCCAATTCTCGACCTACACACTGGCCAAGATGGCGCTCTGGGATCTCACTCGCACTGCGGCCCTGGCCCTTGCACCCCATGTCCGGGTCAATGCCATCGGCCCTGGCCCCGTCCTGCCGGCCCCCAAACAGACGGAAGAGCATTTTGCCCGCCTGTGCAAAGGGACCCTTCTTGAGCGTGGGGTCGATCTTGAGGATGTGCTTGCCGCCTGCCGCTTTCTTCTGACCTGCCCTTCCGTGACTGGCCAACTCATCTGCGTTGATGGGGGGCAGCACCTGCAGTAGGGCCGATCAGCCGTTGATCTGGCCACCGTCGATATTGATATTCTGGCCCGTGATGTAGGCCGCCGCATCGCTGAGCAGGAAGATGATCACCCCGGCCACGTCCCTTGGCTCGCCAAAACGGCGCAGGGGAATCATTTCGAGCCGTTTGGCCCGCCGTTTGGCAAGGACCCGGGCCGGCATGTCGGTCAGCACGATCCCCGGTGCCACGGAATTGACTGTGATGCCGGGTGCCAGCCGCCGGCTGAGGGCGCGGGTCAGCCCCAAAAGTCCTGCCTTGGCCGCCGAGTAGGCGACGTATTCCCGTGCTCCGCGGTTGCCTGCCATTGAGCCCGTCATGACAATCCGCCCCGTGTGGGTGGCGGGAACCCGTTCAGCAAAAGCGAGACTCATGGTCCTGGCATTGGTCAGGTTGTGGGCCAGGGCACGGGCCCAGACCGCATCATCGTCATCACCATCGGGCTCGAACACCCCGGCAAGGTTGGCAAGGCCGATCAGTTCGCTTGCTGCCCCCTGCAGCACTTCGACACAGGCGTCCCGATCATCAAGGGTGCTGCAGACTCCACGGACAACGCCTCCGGCACCAGCCAGTGTCCCGAGCAATGCATCAAGCCTGTCCCGATTGCCATCGACGACAAGGAGATCGGTGGGAAGCTGGGCCAGCTGCTGACAGAGTTCCGCACCAATGCCACCGGCGCCCCCGGTCACGACGACCGTTCTGCCCCTGAGAGAGTCGGTATACATCACGTTTCCAGCCAACGGTTCCCGTTCCGACACTGCATCTGGGGCGATGGGTGTTGTCTATCCGCCGACGAGAGCCTGGCAGACCACCGCGGATTCAGGACATTCGGCAAATCCGGCCAGAGCCGGAATCGTCATGGTCAGGCTGGGGAAATAGGTGATGAGAAAGATCACGGCAAACTCGACGAGCAGGAATGGCCAGATCTCCTTGACGATGCTCTCGAGTCTTTCCCCCGAAACCGAGGACGCAACGAACAGCACAAGTCCCATCGGTGGGGTCGCAAGTCCCACCGTGACATTGACGCACATCACGATGGCAAAGTGCAGGGGATCAATGCCGATACTGGCCATGATCGGGGCCAGCACGGGTCCAAGGATCAGGATGGCTGGTCCCGCATCAAGGAACATCCCGACGATGAAGAGAAGGATGTTGATCAACAGAAGGATCAGCAGCGGATTGTCCGTGATGAAGAGGATGATCCCGGTGGCCTCCCGCGCCAGCCCCGAAACCGTGACCATCCAGCCGAAGGTGACCGCAGCCCCCACGAGCAGCAGGATGACCCCCGACTGGATCGCGGTGTTGCGCAGGACACCGGGGATCCGCCCGGTGGTCTGGGCAAAGGCCGCTGCGACATCGTTGGCCAGGGCCACCTTGTCCTGCCCTGCCACCGGGATCCGGCGGCGGGACCCCCCAAGGAGGCGCCAGAGGATTTCCGCCCCGATGATCCAGCCACCCGTGGCAATGGCATAGGCCTTGATGTCAAGGACACCAAAGAATCCCATCAACAGGAACACACACAGGGGCGCAATGTGGAGATAGGCATGCCGGGCGTCGGCAATGAAGCGCTGCCAGATATCAAGTTGAATGAGGATCGAGGCAAGCAGGGCGTACACAGCCGCCACCGCGGCCGCCTCGGTCGGTGTGTAGATCCCCGACAGGATACCGCCAAGGAGCAGGACCGGGGTCATGAGGGCGGGAAAGGTGGCAAGAAAGGCCGAGGACCGGACTGTCCAGGGGGCCCTGGCACCAGCGACGGCGTAATTGCGCCGTCGGGCGAAGATCCCGGTCAGGATCATCAGGCCAATGCCGACCATCAGGCCGGGAACAAAACCTGCCAGGAACAGCCCGGCGACGGAGACATTCATGACGAACGCATAGAGAATCATGATTCCCGAGGGCGGAATGATCGGCCCGATCACCGACGATGCCGCCGTGATGGCTGCGGCAAACCGTCGTGAGTAGCCATTCTCCTCCATGGCCGGAATCAGCATCTTGCCGAGTGCCGAGGTGTCCGCCACCGCCGATCCCGACAGACCGGCAAACATGATGGATGACATGATGTTCACCTGGGCCAGCCCACCGCGATAGTGGCCGATCATCGATTCGGAGAACCGGACGATGGAGCGGGTGATGCCGCCTGAGTTCATCAGCTCGCCTGCAAGGATGAAGAAGGGCACCGCCATGATGGGGAAGGAATACATGCCCGAATAGATGGTCGACAGGAGTTTGGAAAAGAATATCCCATCCTGGCCGTCGATGACCAGGGACAGGCCCGGACCCAGCAAAAGGGCAAACACAACCGGTGTGCCAAGTGCCAGGAGGACAAAGAAGATCCAGAAGTAGGCGAGCCCCATCTAAATGGTTCCCGGTTCGGTCGGGGGCAGGGCGGCATCATCCGAACGGGTCACCAGGCACCAGCAGTCCCTGGCGATGAGTTCAATTCCCACCATGGCCAGTTCAATGAAGACGATCGGAACCACGAAATACGGGTAGGCCCAGGGCAGCGGGACGGAATTGATCCGGATACCCCAGCCGCGCTCAACCAGGCCAAGGCTCTCCAGAAAGTAACGGTAGACAATCCAGAGAACGAGAAGATTGATCAGGATCCGGATGCCCCGCAGCAGGGCTGGGGGGAGCGCATCCACCAGGATTGTGATGGCGACATTCTGACCGGTGCGATAGGCGAACGGGGCCACGACAAAAGCCATGGTGACCATCAGGATCAGTGAGATATCCTCGACCCAGGGCAGGGAATTGTTCAGGACATAGCGCCAGAAGATCCCCACACAGACGATCATCGTCATCAGCCCGACAAAACAGGAGGCAATGAAGACGCTGGCGATGCCAAGGCCCCGATTGATGGTCCCGAGCAGGCGGATTGCCGCCAGTGCCACCGTCACCGACTCAAGGCCCTGCCAGCAGCATCATGCCCACCCGCACACCCACCGACACACGGGTCGACAGACAGTCTGGCTGGGACACGGTCCGGGACACATACGCAAGGCACCTCCAGCCCCGTCCATACGCAATATTCCGCGTTCAGGCAATGCCATTCAAGGTATGACACCGAAGGAGGCTGACCGGCACCAGTCGACCCGAACGTGCCAGACAGAACAGCACCATGCCGGGAATTGCTGGCCCGGGCCGGCCCGCCTGGCAGAATGGAATTCTGAGGAATGCCGAGAGACGGGGGAGCCCCGTCCCTCGGGTCAGGACGGTGTCATGAATTGGCCGCAGCGAATTCGCCGTTGACGATGTTGGTGCAGGCTGCAACCGCCGCATCGAGCTTTTCGAGCCACTCGTTGCCATACTGGTCGACATACCATTGCCGCATGCCACTGGATGCCTCCTGGAATGCGGCCTTTTCTTCGGATGTCGGTACGTAAATCGAGCCGCCGGCATCCCGGAAGGCATCATAGGCCTCGATTTGCCGGCGCATCGGGAAGGCCCGCGTGACGGTCTTGAGATGATTCATGCCGTCAAACACGATCCGGCGCAGGTCATCGGGAAGCTGCTGCCAGGCGCTGTCCGAGTACCACCACAAGGCACCCATGTAGGCATGGCCATCAAGGGTCAGATATTTCAGGCCAGCCTCGGGGAAGTTCATGTTCATGATGTCGGTGATGCCGTTCTTGGTTCCCTCCACAACGCCCGTCGAGAGTGATGTGTACACTTCCGGCCAGGCGACAGCCGTGGCATTGCCACCGAGCTGCCTGACCAGTTCCTGCTGGATCTCGGCGGGAATGGTCCGGATCTTGACCCCTTCGAGGTCGCTGGGCATCCTGATCTGCTTGTTGGTGGTCCCGAAGTTCCGCCAGCCGCCCGTGTTGGAAATGACCATCAATCGCATACCGGTGTCGGCTTCCAGAACGCCCTTCCGCAATTCGTTCACGAAGGGACCGTCAAAGACGCACTCGGCCGTCCGGTCGTCCGGAAACATGTAGGGCAGGTCAAGAACCTGGCCCGGTCCGAACACATTGCCGAATCCGCCAATCGTCGTGATGTAGACTTCAAGTGTTCCGGACTGGAGATTGTCCAGACACTCTCTCTCGTTATTGCAGAATTGGCCCGATGGGTAGACCTCGACGGCAACCCGGCCATTCGACCGACTTTCCACAAAGTCCTTGAAGACCATCGACCCATCGAAGTCCTCATCCTGGGGCGAGCCCAGAAACCCGACCTTGATGGTGTAGTCCTGGGCCTGCGTCCCGGCCCCACCGACCATTAGTGCGGCAACTGCCGCGATCATCCCCATGAGGGATCTCAGAGCGTCATGTATCATGTCTTCCTCCTGTCAAATGTGGTCTCTGTGCCACCTGCTTCCATGCCATCCGGCCAGGGATTGCCCTCACGGTCCCAGCTGCCAGGCCACCGCTCCTCGCGCATGACCGTATCGCCCTCAAAACGAGGCAATGCCACGACCGGAACACGATGATGTCCGGGCTCACGACGGCTTTCCGGATCGATGCTCAGACCGATTGCCGGTCGGCAATGCCATTGAACCCAGCTCCAGCACACGCACCACCCGGGCCGGGATCGTCAGTCCCTGCCCCGAGAGGCATGCCGGGATCCATGGTCACAATGAAGGCACTCGACCAGACTTGGCAACTATGGCTGAAATGGCCGCTGCATGCAAATTCCGGTTGCGGTGACCACGTCATTCCACCTGCCCGCAGGGCCCCACTGGCGCAAGGCTGCGTTCATCCTCTGTCACCACTGGTTGTCGAGGATCCTGTCGGCTGCTGGCCACCGCCGTCGGGTGAGGGCAGGGGTATTGGTGCATTCAGGCGGGAATGAAGGGCGCACAAGCACATCGGCAGCACGGCTGCCGATGGATGATCAGACGCATTGGCCATTCTCAGAGCATCGAATCATCAGTCATTGATCCCCACACGTCCCTGATCATCATGCCCTGACCCCCGTGCCACCCGGCGCATCCGGACCCGACCGGGACGGGGGTGGCCGAGCGGTGCGATGCCGGCGGTGGCCAATCGGTCCATGGGCCGTCGCGATGGGTCCTGCGGGGTTGCAGTCCAGGGCCTTGGGTCCACCATGACTTGGGTGGGTTGGCACCATGGACGGCCACAGTTTGGGTGACCACGCAACGTTTGGGTCAGGCTCTGAGGGCACCCCTGCCTTCACTGATCCCGGAAGGGAAGAATTCGGGTACCTCTCAGGACCCTGCCGCCCCCTGGCAACCGAGAAATCCCCGGGGCCGGGCCCCGTGGCGGGCTGGCGGGTGAATCAGCGCGGGAATCGGAGGACAATGGGCCCTGGCGGCAGATTTGGCGGATTTGGGGCATGCGGCCAACCTTGAATCGCTGTGCCAGACCTGCCATAATGTCATTCACAACGCACCGAGGCCGGTGCATGCGGAGGTGCAACGGTGGCGCGAGAGGATGGGGTGGAACGAGCCATCCCCTACCAGTGCGCAGGAAACCGCCCTTCCCTTGCGATCAGCCGTGAAGGGCACTATGGTGCCTTGATGTGCTCTTGGCCACCAGGGCGTGCGTGAGGATGGATAGGGGCGATGGACCCGGATGATTTGAAACTGCCTGATCGGGTCACGCGATTGGAGGAACGCATGAACACAATACAAGCGAACCTGACGGCGACCCTAGAGGGATTCCGGACAGATCAGGCCAAGTTGCGCGAGGACATGGCCAAGCGGGAAACCCGTTTTGTGTTCTATGTGATTGCCATTGTCGGCATCGGTTTCACAATCTTCGGCTTTGTCACCGCCTGACGCAAGCCGTGACAGGTCCCTTGCCCCCTGGTGGTCCTCTTGCCCCATTGATCAATCCCCCACAGCGCCCGTATAACTGATTGTCGCGCTGCAGGATTCAGAGATCGGCCAGTTCCACGGCCTGTCGAGTGCGAATGGAGCGTTCGGCAGCCTCGCCGGTCATGACAGCCCAGAGTCCATCCTCAAGTGTCACGTGGGGTTGCCCATGGCCAGCCCTGACAAGCTGGTTGAACCGGCACATCTGGAAATACGTGGCACCATGATGATCACCGATGCGGAGCAAGTCATCATCAATGTCCTCAAGGGCAAGGGGAGCTGTCTTGCCATCGCGCGGTGAGAACTCAATCACGGCCTGATGGGTCGCGCCATCTGGGTCAAACCGTGCGGGCCCGGGAATGCGGACATCGATCCGGGCCCGACTGCCCGTAACGGAGATTTCCTCCTGCCAGTGATACCCTTCCCCGAACATGCAGAGATCCAGCATGCCGCGGGCTGCGTTGGCAAAGTCCACGACAGCCAGGGCATTGTCGATGATGTCCGGCATCCTGCCATCATACCGTTCCTCGAGATGATTCACATCCGCGGCACCGGATGCATAGACCCGGACCGGATCGCTGGCGACGATCAGTCGCATCAGATCCCAGAAGTGACAGCACTTCTCGACCAAGGTCCCACCGGTCAGGCTGTTGAAGCGGTTCCAGTCGCCCACCTTGGCAAGAAACGGATAGCGGGACTCCCGGATGGTGATCATGACCACCTGACCGATCACGCCGTCCCGGACCTTGTGGCACAGCATCTCGATTGGTGGCATGTGCCGGTATTCCATGGCAACCCAGACCGGGGCACGCCGGTTTGTGGCTGCCGCCATGATCCTGCGGCAATCAGCTGTTGTCGTGGCGAGGGGTTTTTCCGTCAATATGGGCAGATCACAGGGCAGGATGTCGCACAGGATGTTCGCGTGGGTATGGTTGGGGGTGGCAACAAGCAGGGCATCGCAGAGATCGGCATCGATGAGGGGCTGATGACCGGGAAAGAGCTGCGCCGTCCCCCCGCAGAGTTCCTGGGCCTGCGCGAGCATATCACGATTGGGATCCGCCAGGGCGGTGACCGTGCAGTCAGGGAGGCGGGCCAGATTCCGGAGATGCTCCCGGGCCATCATGCCGGTACCGATGATGCCGTAGCGGATCATGATGGCCTAGAGTTCCAGAACGGGAAGGTCCAGATCATCGGCCCATTGGCGCAGGGCTGGCCGATGATCGCCATAGGCCATGGCCACATGATGTTCGAGACCGCTGGCCAGGATGTCAGGCAGGAGATCGGCAACCGGGCGCTCAAAGCGCACCTGACCACAGGTGCCGGAAAAGGCCAGTGGCCGATCCAGGACTGTTCCGGCAAACAGAACGAGTGTCTGGGTACCGTGGGATTGGGACACCCGCATCAGCGTGACCGGACCGGGCTTGAGAGGGAACTCGAAGAGCAGGGGTTCGCGTCGATTGGAGTGGACGGTCACATGAGGTCGGGATCCCTCCTTGCACATGGATGCAGGAGCCTGCCCGCAGTGCCAGATCACTCCGGTGTCGTCGTCTGCATCCATGTCAACGATATCGGTCAGGAACGAGGGTGCCCTCGTGATCCCGTTCAGCACGAGTTGCGAGTAGGCACCGTAGACGTCGCATTCACAGGCACAGGGGATCCGGTTGTCGGCGAGCAGGGAGGCTGCTGCACATGCGGCCGCACCATATTCCGTGAATGTTTCCGGCCAGCACCGGAGGGCCACACCGTCAAGGTCATGCCTGGCAATGAGATCTTCAAGGGCAATCGACAGATCAAGGGATTTGCCCACCGTTGCCTTGGACAACCCCGCATAACCTTCCAGCGTCGCAACCCCGGCCTGTCGGGGCGTCCGCCGGTCTGCATCCAGAGATTCCGCATGGGCAAACAGGTCGCTCAGCCCGATCTCGATGGTCCGGGCCCCAAGCACCCGCTCCAGCACGCCGGCATCGTACCGGCAGGTCGAGAACCCGCCCGGATGGGTCCCGATCACCCCGATCCGATAGTCCGGATCACGCACCGGTCTGCCGGGTCGGGACCCGGAGTCGGGAACATGCGGTCTGATGGGTTCTCCCGCCAACAGGTCGGCCAGTGCCTTGTCCGTGATGGTTTCCGGGGCACCGTAGTGCCACCGGAACCGTCGCGCCATGAGACTGAGACTGTGGCTGGCGAGATGCAGGCCGCAGAACGCGTTCAGTCGCAAGCGCCCACCGGTCCTGGCTTCCGGCACAGACCAGATGGACAGGGGGCCGGCAAAGTCCCGCCCCAGACGCTCGACAGCGTCGGCATCCGTGAAGGTCAGTTGCAGGATGAGGGCGGACTCGATCCCGGTCGCTCCGAGGTGCTCGAAGGCACTGCCAAAATCTTCGGTTGTGGTGAGCAGTGTCTCGCCGCCGAGCATGGGCTGGCCGGATGTCCCCAGCCGCTCCATCATGGACCGGTGCACCGTCCGCGCAAGTTCCAGATCAAACGTATCCCGTGCAAGAGGGAACACCCCGATGGTCATCGCCGGACCCTGCCCAGTTGTTCATCTGGCTGCCGTCTGGATCCTCCCGGACGGAGGACGGGTGTCGGTGCCACGCTCCTCACCGGGGTGTCG
Organism: Paracoccaceae bacterium; assembly: GCA_965215545.1. Classification (GTDB taxonomy): domain Bacteria; phylum Pseudomonadota; class Alphaproteobacteria; order Rhodobacterales; family Rhodobacteraceae; genus MPNP01. The sequence goes on along the minus strand of OZ244066.1, from coordinate 168,926 downwards.
GACACGGTGCAGCCTCACTCGGTGACAAGGGTGGTCTCGACTCGAGTGCTGTTGCTCAGGGTTTTGTGGACGGGACACTTGTCGGCAATGGCCAGCAGGCGTTCCCGTTGGGGCTGCGTGAGGTCGCCCCGGAGCCGGACAAGGCGTGTAAAGGTGTCGATCCTGACGGAGGATCCATCACACGCCGTGCAATCGTCAGCGTAGACCCGCTCGAAGGACACATCAACCTCGACATGATCAAGCGGCCAGTCCTTGTGCCGTGCATACATGCGGATGGTCATGGCTGTACAGGCACCAAGGCCGGCTGACAGGAACTGGTAGGGATTGGGGCCGGTATCCGTCCCCTTGTGCCGCTTGCTTTCATCGGCAAACATCTGGAACCTGCCACCCACGGAAATCAGTTGCCGGAACCCGGCCGCATCATCCTCGCTGGTCCGGACTGTGCCATCGGGGATCTTGCCAAGATCCCGTTGCCTCTCGGCTGGAAGATAGCGCGAGACCCAGGCGGCAATCACCGAGGCGGCATACTCGGCATCTTCATGGCGTGTGATCAGGTGGTCAGCCTTGTCGAGGGTGACGAAGGATTTCGGGTGGCGGGCGGCGGCAAAGATCTCGGCCGCATTCTCGATTCCCACCGTCCTGTCGAGCGGGGCATGCAGGATCAGCAGGGCCCGCCGCAGATTCGCGATGGCCGGTTTGAGCGACGCGCTGTCGATGTCGTCAACAAACTGCTTCCTGATCGTGAAGTACCGCCCGCCGAGATTCACCTCCGCTTCACCCTCGGTGCGGATCCTGTCGAGATTCTTGCCAAAGTGATGGGCCACATGGGCCGGATCAGCCGGGGCACCGATCGTCACCACCGCCTTGATTGACTCGATATTGCCAGCGGCTTTCAGGACTGCCGCGCCGCCAAGTGAATGACCGATGATGATCGAGGGTGCCAGCCCCACGCTCTCGAGATGCCGCGCGGCATGCTCAAGGTCCTCAACATTCGAGGTGAAATTCGTGTTCTCGAACTCACCTTCCGAATGACCCAGTCCCGAAAAGTCAAAGCGCAGGACGGCAATACCCAAACTCGCGAGTGTCTCGGCAATCCGCCGTGCCGCCGGGATATCCTTCGAGCAGGTGAAGCAGTGAGCAAACAGGGCTGTCGTCCGGGGCGGAATGTCCGGCCGGTCCAGCCTTGCCGACAGATTGTGCCCGGCATGCCCTGCAAAGACAAATCGTTCCGTCGTCATCTCATCCTCCCTGGTGCCCATGTCGATCCGAATCGCGGGGACTTCCAGTCAAGGGTGCCAGACTCCCCACTTGTGCCCCTGACACCGCCAATCGATATCCGGGTTTTGTGATGCCGGCCATCATCCTACATCATGCCAAAATCGCCAATCAAATCCTGCATCGGGTCAAAGGTCGAGATCGCCGGCGAACCCGGGCCCTGCCAGTCCCCATCATGCATCCGGAATCCTGACGATATCATCACCGCCAGCCACGACATGGGCATATCGGTTCACGAGAAGATTGTGGAGCCACGGGACATCCCGACTGTTGATCTTCCAGTCGGCTCCGCCCGGTGTCTTGCGGTCACTGGCCGCCTTCCTCGGTCGGGACCCCTCAATGCCGGAGTGTCCGTAGTCTCGACAGGACAATGGCAGCAGTCCGCATGGTTGCAGTCATCGGCAGAACACCAGAGCATGCCTGCACCCTGATGATATCCGGATGGGTCACAATGTCCCCCTTCGGGCCCGCGCGCGGGTATGCGAACAGTGCCCATCGTGGTAGAGGGGCGATGGATACGGTGATCGGGACAGAACGCAATGCAGGCAGAAGGACAGGTCGCAGTGGAGACCATGACGGCCGATGGGGACGGAGGGGAGGCTCTCGACAGGCAGACCGCATCGGGCCCGGGACTGGAGGGCGTTGCCTGCATTCGGCATTATGTCAAACTGCTTGATCGGAGCCCGGGCGTCTATCGGATGCTCGATGAGCAGGGCGGGGTTCTCTATGTGGGCAAGGCCCGCAATCTGCGGGATCGGGTTGCGAGTTACACGAACACCAATGGGCTGAGTTCGCGGATCCTGCGCATGGTGGCCGCGACGTGCTCGATGATGTTCCTGACCACCCGGACCGAGACCGAAGCCCTGCTGCTCGAGCAGAACCTGATCAAACAGCTCAAACCCCGCTTCAATGTTCTTTTGCGGGATGACAAGAGTTTCCCCAATATCCATATCACCGGGGATCAGGACTACCCCCGGCTTCGCAAGCATCGGGGCCGCCGGGATGGCAAGGGCGATTACTTCGGCCCCTTTGCCTCGGCCACAGCGGTCAACCGGACCCTGAATCAACTCCAGAAGGTGTTCATGATCCGCAATTGCCCCGACAGCGTGTTCAACAACCGGACCCGACCGTGTCTGCAGTACCAGATCAGGCGCTGCAGCGCGCCCTGTGTCGGCTATATCTCCAGGCGGGACTATGCAGCCTCGGTCAAGGGCGCGCGGAACTTTCTCAGTGGCCAGACCGCAGCTGTCCAGCGGAAACTGGCTGGCGAGATGAATCGGGCGGCTGAGGCCATGGAATACGAACGGGCGGCGGCATTCCGCGACCGCATCCACGCCTTGACCCAGGTCCAGGCCGTCCAGGGCGTGAATCCCAGAACCGTGACCAATGCCGACATCATCGGTCTCTTTGCCGAGGGCGGTCAGGCCTGCGTGCAGGTCTTCTTCATCCGGGGCCATCAGAACTGGGGCAATCACGCCTATTACCCGAAAACCGGATCCGGGGCGGAAGCCGATGAGGTCATGGAAGGGTTTCTGGGCCAGTTCTACGCCAGACGCTCGCCGCCGGCCCTGGTTCTGATCTCCCATCCGGTGCTGAACCCCGATCTCGTCGAGACGATGCTGAGCGATCTGCGTGGGCGCAAGGTCCGGCTGGTGGTGCCGAGGCGGGGAGAACGGGCCATGCTGGTCGAAGGGGTCCTGCGCAATGCCCGGGAAGCCCTGAACCGACGGATGGTCGAGATCACCAGCCAACGACAACTGCTGGAACAGATGGCCGAGACCTTTGCTCTGGGCGTGATTCCCGAGCGTGTCGAGGTCATTGACAACTCGCATATCCAGGGGGTGCATTCGGTGGGCGGACTCATTGTGGCCACCAGCGAGGGGTACCTGAAATCCGCCTATCGCAAGTACACGATCCGCTCCGATGACGGGCCGACCGCGGCCAGAACGGCCGACGACTATGCCATGGTCCGCCAGGTCCTGACCCGGCGGTATGGTCGCCTTGTCAAGGAGGATCCTGATCGTCAGTGTGAGGCCTGGCCGGATCTGGTCGTCATTGATGGCGGTCGTGGGCAACTGAATGCAGCGAGTGAGGTGCTGAATGAACTCGGTCTTGTGGACATGCCACTGCTGGCGATCTCCAAGGGGCCGAACCGCAACCATGGCAAGGAGACCTTTCACATGCTGGACCGTGCGTCGATGACGCTGCCTGCCGATGATCCGGTGCTGTATTTCATGCAGCGGCTCCGTGATGAGGCGCATCGCTTCGCGATCGGTGCACACCGCAGCAAACGCGGCAAGACCATGTCGGCCTCGGCCCTGGTCGAGATCCCCGGGGTGGGGGCGGCCCGCCGCAGTGCTCTTCTGGCACACTTCGGCTCCTTCAAGGCGGTCAAGAATGCCGCCATTGAGGATCTCCAGGCCGTGCGTGGTGTCTCGATGAGGCTGGCCACCACCATTCACGCCCATCTCAACGATTAGGGGTGGCCGATGCTCAACCTGCCCATGACCCTGACCCTCTATCGCTTTCTGGCCTCCCTTGGCATCGTGCTGGCAGTGGTGCTGCTGGCGCGGGGTCCCGCCAACATCCTGGCCCTTCTCCTGTTCGTGACCGGGGGGCTGACGGACTACCTCGATGGTTATCTGGCCCGGAAATACGGACAGACGAGCGCGCTGGGCCGGATGCTCGATCCGATTGCCGACAAGGTTCTCGTCATCACCGCCCTCCTCGTCCTGGCCAGTGAGAATGCCTACGGCCCGCTGTTTCTCATCCCGGCTGCGGCTATTGTGCTGCGTGAACTCACGGTCTCGGGGGTCCGGGAGTATCTCGCCCCCGCCGGTCGGCAACTGACCGTGACTCCCTTGGCCAAATGGAAGACTGCTGTCCAGATGGCGGCCCTGGCCGGACTGTTTTGCTTCAATGCCGTGTCCGAGACCATCGGACCCGACGGGTTGACTGTCATGGGCCGATTCGATGCCGGAACCCTGGTTTCCCTTGCTCTCCTCTGGGCGGCGGCCCTTTTGACCCTCTGGACCGGCAGCCAGTATCTCCGGCACGGGATCCGGTTCCTCATGGAGGCAGCCGATGACCGGTGACGACCTGTGATGACGGTCAAGGTCCTGTATTTTGCCTGGGTCCGTGAACGGATCGGGGTCCCGTTCGAGGAGATCGAGACCCCGGCAACGACTGTCGGTGCGCTGCTGTCTGAACTTGCCGCCCGGGGGGACCGCTACCAGCGCGCCCTGGCCAATCCCCGGACCCTGCGAGTTGCCGTGGACCAGACGCTCTGCGATCTTGACTCATCAATCAGCGGGGCAACGGAGATCGCCATCTTTCCACCGATGACCGGGGGCTGAGATGAGTGTCACCCTCACATCCGCCAGCATCGATCCGGCTGTTGCGTTGGCACCCCTTCTGGGGGTGCATGCCGCCGCCGGTGCGGTGGTGAGTTTCACGGGCCAGGTCCGGAGCCCGCCTGCAGCACCGGTCACGATGCTGGAGATCGAGCACTATCCGGGCATGACCGAGACGGCCATTGCGACAATTGCCGCCGAGGCCACCGTGCGCTGGGACCTGCTCGCCGTTCGTGTCATCCACCGCCATGGCCAACTGCGGCCCGGGGACACCATCGTTTTTGTGGCCACCGTGGCTGCCCATCGCCAGGCCGCCTTTGCGGCAGCAGACTTCATCATGGACTATCTCAAGACCCGGGCCCCGTTCTGGAAAAAGGAACACGGACCTGCCGGCAGCCAGTGGGTCGCCAGTCGGGCCGCTGATGCTGCTGCCGCAGCACGCTGGACGACCGGGACCTGACCTACCCCTCAGATCGCCAGGGCCAGGACCAGAAAGATGCAAGGCAGCAGTCCGGTGGTGCGCATGCTGCGGAAGGTTGCAAGACAGGAGGCGGGGTCGTGGATGTCAAGCCGGGTCATCTGCCAGATCATGTGGGCAGCAAAGGTGATGCAAGCGCCTGCCGAACACAGGTTCGTCGCCAGCGGGGGGGAGTCGGGGAGGGCAAGCCAGAGCGCCAGTCCCAACAGGCCCACAGATGTCGCCAGGAAGGCCCAGAGCCAGGGCCGGCTGTGTGCGCCGAAGAGCCGTGCCGTGGATCGAATCCCCACCAGTGCATCGTCCTCGAGGTCCTGATGGGCGTAGATCGTGTCGTAATAGAGAGTCCAGGCAATCCCAGCCAGATAGAGGGCCACCGCAGCGGGTGCCAGTGAGCCGGTGTGTGCCGCCCAGCCAAGCAGGGCACCCCAATTGAAGGCAATGCCAAGAAAGACCTGGGGCCACCAGGTGAAGCGTTTGGCAAAGGGATAGATGGCAACAGTGGCCAGCGAGGCGATGCCGAGGATGATGGCGTAGGAGTTGAAGGTGAGCAGGAGTGCCAGGCCCAGCAGGGCCTGGAGGACCAGCCAGCCGGCTGCATGGATAGGCCTGATCTGGCCCGAGGGCAGGGGACGGGAGCGGGTGCGTGCAACCCGGGCATCAAGATCCTGGTCGGTGATGTCGTTCCAGGTGCAGCCGGCCCCGCGCATCAGGATGGCACCGAGGGCGCAGGCCACGGCGATCCAGAGAACCTCGCCAGTCAACCGGTCGGTGGCGTTGACGGCAAGCAGCAGGCCCCACCAGCAGGGCAGCAGCAACAGCCAGGTGCCGATCGGCCGATCGAGGCGGGACAGGCGCAGATACGGTTGCCAGTGCCGCGGGGCGCGGTGGTCAACCCAGTTGCCCGGAACGGCGTCCGGGACTACATGGGGCGGATCGTGCAGATGATGTGACATGGCAGGGCCGGAGATATCCCAAAGTGGCACCTGATACCAAGCCCGGAACGGTTGTGCGGTCCCGCCTTTATTGTCCGGTGGCTCTCGGCCCCGATCAGCCCCTGATGATCACCGGCGGTCCCCATCACCACCTGCACACGGTGCTCCGGGTCCGGGCCGGCGATGAGGTGCACATCTTCAATGGTCATGATGGGGAGTGGCGGGCCACAATCAAGGCGACGGGATCCGGACAGACAGAACTCCGCACCCTGTCACGGACACGGATCCAGGAGGAGCTGCCGGATGTCTGGCTGGTGTTTTCTCCCCTGACCCGGCAGCGGACCCATTATGTTGTCGAAAAAGCCACCGAACTCGGCATCGCCCGGCTGTGTCCGGTGACCATGACCCGCAGCCGCCCCCGCCGCATCACCCCGGAACGCCTGCGGCAGGTTGCGATCGGCGCCGCCCAGCAATGCGGCGGGTTGGCCATCCCCGAGATCCGGCCCATCCAATCGCTGGCCACCCTGCTGGCCAATTGGCCCACGGAGCGCCAGCTCCTCCACTGTGACGAGTGTCTCGCGCCGACCTCTCCCCCGGACGCCCTGGCCCGGGCTGGACCCAAGGCGATACTGGTGGGACCCGAAGGTGGGCTCACCACCGATGAGCGGACCCGGATGCAGAGCTGCGCATTCACCACGCCCCTCTCTCTCGGCAACCGGATCCTGCGGGCGGAAACCGCTGTCGTTGCCGCCCTGGCCCTTGTGCATTTTCTGGCACCCTGACCCGGGTGACCTGTTGTTGCAGGCTGTGGATGCCGCTATGGGGTCCACAAGGTCCGGATGGTCATGGCTCGGCCTGATCGGTTGCGTGGACCGAACCATCGATGAGGCGCAATCGGCAGGCATAGAATGTCAATCCCGCAAACGGGTGGTCACGTTCTCGAGAGGCGTGAGCAGCTGACGGCATATCTCGAATCCGGGTGCAAGCCGCCCCAGGACTGGCGAATCGGCACCGAGCATGAGAAGTTCGGCTTCAATCTCGTGACCCATGACCCGTTGCCCTATGCAGGCCCCTGTTCCATTCGGTCCATGCTGGAAGGCCTGCAGGAAGTGTTTGCATGGCAACCCGTGTACGAGGCTACCAATCTCATCGGTCTCACCAAGGATGGGGCGAATATCTCGTTGGAGCCCGGCGGCCAGTTCGAGTTGTCCGGGGCCCCCCTGACCACCCTGCACGAGACCTGTGCCGAAGTCAGCACCCATCTGGTTGAAGTCCGGACCATCGCCCAGCGCATTGGCGCCGGTTTCCTTGGCCTTGGGGCGGCCCCGGACTGGACTCATGATCAGATGCCCATGATGCCCAAGGGCCGGTATCGCTTGATGACCGAGTATATGCAGAGCGTCGGTCGTCATGGGGTCGACATGATGTACCGGACGTGCACGGTCCAGGTGAACCTGGATTTCGGCAGCGAGGCGGACATGGTCAGGAAACTGCAGGTGGCACTGGCCCTGCAACCCGTGGCAACGGCCCTCTTTGCCAACTCGCCCTTCTTCGAGGGACAGATCCAGGATGTGCTGAGTTGGCGCAGTCATCTCTGGCACGATGTCGATGCTGCGCGCACTGGCATGTTGCCGTTTGTCTTCGAGCCGGGTTTCGGTTTCGATGCCTGGACGGACTATGCCCTGGACGTGCCCATGTATTTCGTCTTTCGGGACGGTCAGTACCTCGATGCCCGTGGCCTGTCGTTCAGGGATTTCCTGGCCGGACGCTTGCCCATCCTGCCCGGGGAACTGCCGACAACAGCGGATTGGGCCGATCATCTGACCACGATCTTTCCCGAAGCCCGCATCAAGCGGTTCATCGAGATGCGAGGCGCCGACAGCGGCCCCTGGCACCACATCTGTGCCTTGCCGGCCTTCTGGGTGGGCCTGCTCTATGACGGCAGTGTTCTCGATGCCGCCTGGGATCTGGCCAAGGGAATGGATACCCGGACCCGGATGGGATTGCGCACCGCTGCCGCCAGGGAGGGCTTGCGGGGCGCGTGCAATGGTTATCGTCTCCGGGATCTTGCCCGGTCCTGCCTGGATCTCGCTGCTGCCGGCCTCAAGGCCCGCGAGGCCGACCCTCGGGTTCCTGTCACGGACAGCGAAGGCATCTACCTGAACGGACTCGAAGCCATCGTGGCTTCCAACCAGACCCCGGCCGAGACCCTGCTGGCCAAATTCAAGGGCGAGTGGAACCGTCGGCTTGAACGCATCTATGAGGACTGCAGCTATTGAGGACCACAGCTATTGGGGGTCACCGGGGGGTGTGCGGACTGTAATGCGGGGCTCCGTGCCCCGGACCAGACGGCCAAGGTTACTGCGATGCCGGAACCAGATGAGGGTCGTGATCACGAGTGCCAGGGCCAGCAGGACCCATTGACCTGTCAGCACCATCACCCCCGGGAGCACCAGCGAGGCCGCCAGGGCCGCCAGTGACGAGATCCGGAACACTGCGGCCATGATCAACCAGGCAAGGGCACAGATCGCTGCCGCCAGGGGGGCCAGACCCGCCGTCACACCAAAGAATGTGGCAACACCCTTGCCGCCCCGGAATCCATGCCAGACCGGGTAGAGGTGGCCAAGGAACGCCATCAGCCCCGCGCATTGCATGGCATCGTCTGCTCCCACCAGGGCCGCCGTGATGAGGACCGGCACGACACCCTTGCCCATGTCAAGGACCAGGGTCAGGAAGGCGGCCGTCTTGCTGCCGGTGCGCAGGACATTCGATGCACCGATATTGCCCGAGCCGATACGGCGCAGATCGGGGAGTCCCATCAACCGGGCCACCAGCAGGCCAAAGGCCATGGACCCGAGCAGATAGGATGATGTTCCCACGATGGCGAGTTGCCACAGGGGTGTGACAAATTCAGGCATCGTCACCGTCGCTTGCATGGAGGATGGCACCATCGATCAGGGTCCGCAGGATCCGGCCCTGCATCCTGTCCCCGTCATACGGGGTGTTCTTTGATTTTGACTGCAGGGTGAACCGATCAAGAATATAGGGGGTTTCGGTCTCGAACTGGATGAGATCCGCCGGCTCCCCAACCTCGATCCGACCGCCGGCCAGACCAAAGCGCCGGGCCGGGTTGCTGCTGAGAGATCGGAAGATCTGAGTCAGCGACAGGCTTCCCTCATGGTAGAGTTTGAGAGCGGCTGGGAACAGGGTTTCCAGCCCGGCCGCACCGCTTGCCGCCTCCTCAAACGGGAGGCGTTTCGACTCCTCATCCTGAGGCGTGTGCATGGAGGAGATGATCGCGATCTGGCCCGCACCGACAGCGGCCACTGCCGCCTGGCGATCTGTTTCATTGCGTAAGGGAGGCTTGATCTTGAAGAAGGTCCGGTAGTCCGCCACATCGAGATCGTTCAGGGTCAGATGATGGATGGACACGCCGGCACTGGCATCGATACCGCCCTCCATGGCCTGCACCAGCGCAGTCAGACCGGCCGCCGTGGTCACCTGGTCGGCATGATAGGCGCAGCCGGTCGATTCGGCCAGTGCGAGATCCCGCGCCAGACCGATCTTCTCGGCCACCGGGCCCACGGCCGCCAGCCCGGCAAGGGCTGCGAACTTGCTGGCACTGACCGAGGCCCCGGTCGAGAGCCAGGGATCCTGGGGATGGCCGACGATCAGGGCCCCGAGTTGCTGACAGTATTGCATGCAATTGGCCATGACCCGTGTATCGGCCACAAAGGAGTCGCAATCGGAGAAGGCCACTGCCCCGGCATCCATCAACAGTCCGATCTCGGCCATTTCCTGCCCGGCCCGCATCTTGGTCAATGTGGCCATGGGGCGCACCCTGACGGGGGTGGCTGCCATGGCCCGGCGGATGAAGAACTCAAGGATCTCCGGCTGGTCAATGGGGGGTGTCGTGTCTGGACGGGTCACAAGCGTGGTGATCCCGCCCCGCACCGCTGCGAGGCCGGCTGTCCGGAAACTCTCCTTGTACCGCTCGCCCGGCTCACCGATCTTCACGCCCACATCGATGATTCCGGGGGCAAGATAGGTTCCCGTGCAGTCAATGCACCGGGTTGCGGGTCCCGCAGGGTCCCTGATTTCGCCAAGGTCCGTGATGATGCCGCCCTCGATCGCCAGATCGCCCTCGATGATCACATCCTTGTCGGGCTGGATGATCCGGGCATTGGTGAAGCGGATGCTCATCGGTCCCCTCTCCCCGCTGCAACGCGGTGTACTGTCATCGACACAGCAGATCCATGACGGCCATGCGTGTTGCCACGCCGAGTTCCACCTGCCGCTGGATCACCGAGACATTGATGTCATCAGCCAGCAGACCATCAATCTCCACTCCCCGATTCATGGGACCCGGATGCATGACGATGGCATCGGGGTGGGCTGCCTGCAACTTGTCCCGGTCCAGCCCGTAAAGATGGTAGTATTCCCGGAACGACGGGATCAGAGCCGATGCCATGCGTTCCGTCTGCAACCGGAGCATCATGACCACATCGGCATCCCGAATGCCGTCGGTCAGGGTATGGTGGACGGCAACACCCAACTCGGCAGCGGTCGCGGGGATCAGGGTCCGGGGACCGACCAGGCTGATGTGGTTGTTGAACTTGCCGAGCAGGTGAATGTTCGAGCGAGCCACCCGCGAATGGCTGATGTCCCCGCAGATGGCAATCCGCAGATCCTGCAGCCGCCCCTTGGCCTGGCGGATCGTCAAGGCATCAAGCAGAGCCTGGGTCGGGTGTTCATGGCGTCCATCTCCGGCATTGATCACGGAACAGTTGACCTTTTCCGCCAGGAGATTGGCCGCTCCCGACTGCCCGTGGCGCACGACCAGCAGGTCCGGTTGCATGGCGTTCAGCGTCATGGCCGTATCAATCAGGGTCTCGCCCTTGCGCACCGAACTGGTGCGGACTGTCATGGTCATGACATCAGCACCGAGCCGTTTGCCAGCCAGTTCAAAACTGGCCTGGGTCCGGGTGGAATTCTCGAAAAACATGTTGATCTGGGTCTTGCCCGCGAGCACGTTCGATCGCTTGATCGATCTGCGATTGAGGCTGATGTAGTGTTCGGCAAGATCGAGAATCTCGATGATCTGGTTCGGAGACAGGGGGGCAATCCCCAACAGGTTCCGGACCGTCACAGCGAAGGCCCCGCATCCCCGGTCGTGCCCAAAGAGATCATGCATCCCCCATGCCGCTGGCTCTCCGGTCCATTGCCAGGGCAAGGACCGATTCGTGTCCTGCCGCCACTACTGAACGCGCGGCCAGCTGACCAGATGCCATCACGATGAATTCTGCGAACCCTGCCGGCAGTTCCCGGACCTCCATTTCCCGGCCCTGCTGCCAGCGACCCTCCCTGCATGGCCATGGCAAGCCCCGCCGCGCTTTCTCGCCTTGTACGTTTCGTGATTCGGAAGGTGGCGCGTGTGCCGCCGGATGACCTCGGCTGCGAGATCATCAAAATGGCGCTCGATCAGCTTCTCGGCAACCTGCGGGTGGGACTTTGACAGATCACTGATGACCCAGCCGATACCGGTCTGGATGAATCGTGCCTGGTCCCCGACAAGGGCGGTGATGGTGGCTTCAATACGGGGATGAAAGGAGGGATCCTTGACCACCGACCGGAAGGGGACAATCGATGCCCGGCGATTCCACATGTTGGCATTCCCGCTCCAGCCGGCAATGCGCTCCGCGGCTGCATCGCCGTGCTGGCTGAGGGTCGGTCCGAGCACCCGCACACAGAACCAGTCCGTTGTTGACCAGTCAAAGAAGGCACCGGATGCAAACAGGGCTTCAGCTGTCTCCAGCAACGCCTCCACACCGACCCGTCGTTGCAGGAGTTTCTGGAGACAGTAGATCCCGGCGAACTTGTCCTCGGCATGGTCCTGACGGATCAAGGTCGCTGCCAGGGCCAGGTCCTCTTCTGCCGGAAGCTGTTGCAGATCATGGTCATGGCGCCATGATCGGACAATACAGGCCACATCGGGCGACCTGACCCCACGATATCGGATGGCATGCTTGAGGTAATTCTCAAACCAGTCTTGGGTTTCCCTCCTTGCCACCCTGTTCAGACGGGCCTGCAGATCAGCGATCAGCCAGGGCGTAGCGTGATGGCCATGGCCATCACGCATGACTGGCAACCCCGCTGCGAAAACCGATGCCCCGGACCCTGATGCCCAAGGGCGAATCTCTCAAGTCAGACTGCTGCATCAACCCCCCGGAATGTCGACAGGACGGGTTGGGGCCCATCGATCGTTTCCGTGTCCATTGCACCCCCCGATATCAATTCGGAACCGATTGCGGTACATTTGCACGAAATCTGATTCGCTTGATGCATGACTGCCATGGCCGAGACCTCTTGCCAAGACCCTGAACGCCGACAGGCTGCGCTGCAGCTGTTGCAGTGGAACGTGTTTTTCGGTGCCGATGAAATCATTGCGTCAGACCCTCGGCCCCGCCAACCGGCAGCGCCACCGGTTGCACCCGGATCCCGGACGCCGCCATCACCCACCCCGACCCCGCAGGAATCGGCCCCGGCACGGCAGGAATCGGCCCCGGCGCCGCCCCGCCAGCGACATTCCCGGTCCCGCCAACCGACCGAGCCCGATCTTGATGCAGCCATCCGACAGGCCGAATCGCTGGCCTCCGAGGCCGATGATCTTGCCGCCCTTGCCGAGGCGATCGGGCAATTCGAGCATTGCCCATTCCGGGCCGAGGCAACCAACATGGTCTTTGCCGATGGCAATCCCGAGGCGTGGGTGATGCTCCTTGGGGAGGCGCCGGGGCGGGAGGAGGACCTGGCCGGCAAGCCCTTTGTCGGCAAGTCGGGGCAATTGATCGATACCATGTATGGTGAGATCGGTCTGGCCCGGACGGGGACAGAGGCGGAGACCGCACTCTACATCACCAATGTCATCAACTGGCGGCCCGAAGGCAACCGCCAGCCGACCGAGGCCGAGATCGCCATGTTCAAACCCTTTGTCCTGAAACATATTGCGTTGGCTGCTCCCCGTCTTCTCATCCTGCATGGGAACCCGGCCTGCAGCGCCATTCTCGGTCGGAACGGCATCACCCGGCTGCGCGGTACCTGGGCTGCGCATGGCGATGTCCCGGTGCTGCCCATGTTTCATCCGGCCTATCTCCTGCGCAACGCGACTCTCAAACAGATCGCCTGGGGCGATCTCCTGATGCTCAAGGATAAACTCAGGGACCTGTCCCGTGCCTGATCGAATCCGTGTCTCCCTGCCCATCAACCTTGCCATCATGACCGTTTCGGACACCCGGTCCCTTGCGGATGACCGTTCGGGTGACCTGCTCGTCAGTCGAGCCCGGGCCGATGGCCACACCGTGGTTGACCGGGCCCTTCTCAGGGACGATCTCACCGCCATCCAGTCCCGGCTTCAGGCGTGGATCGCTGACGAGACGATCGATGCCGTGGTCACGACCGGCGGGACAGGACTGACGGGACGTGACGTGACAGTCGAAGCTCATCAACGCTGTTACGAGAAACACATTCCAGCCTTTGCCACCCTGTTCACCATGGTGTCCCACGGCAAGATCGGCTCATCAGCTGTTCAGTCCCGGGCCTGTGCCGGCGTCGCCAACGGGACGTACCTCTTTGCTCTGCCGGGGTCCCCCAGTGCCTGTGCCGATGCCTGGGACGCGATCCTGACCCATCAGTTCAACCGGAACCACCGCCCCTGCAATTTTGTCGAGATCATGCCCCGCCTCCTGGAAGGCCGGGAGTGAAATCGGGCGCAGTCGATCCTCATCCCAGGCAGCCGGGAAGTTCGTAAGCCCGAGTGTCAAAGAGCAGCAGGACCCGCAACTCTGCCGGCAGGAGAGGGGCCCGTTCACTGGCCATGAACTGCAGGTTCGTGGCAAGGTGGATGCGGTCCGATGTCAACCTTGTGACGGTCGGTGGGGCAAAGACGGCCATCCCGTGCACATCCTCAAAGATGACCCCGACTCGATCAACCTGCTGCCAGGCGGGCAGGGGGACAACCGTCTGAAGTCGGTGCCCGGAAATCTCGATCGGCAGGCATGTGATCGTGTGGCCGGGAGCGGTGGGGATATGATCAAGGGGCAGGTTTTCAAGCGCATGGGCAATCGGACCAAAGGATTCGGTGGTGCCAAGGGCAGGGATATCGACCACGACTTCCCTGCTCATCGGGATGCAGACATCCTTGCAGATTCCGAACTGGACGATGCTCTGGAGGCGGATTCGGTCATCGGTGGCATCCTGTGGGGTGATTTCCATGGGGAAGATGATCTCGCCGACATAGCCGATCGAGAGGGTGCCGAACTGTTCGACGAGGGAGGGTGCCGGCCAGTGGACCCGGACGGAATCGACATTGCGGGTCTTGAGGATATGGAACTGTGTTGGCAACCCGGATGGGCCGGGCCGACGCCAATAAGAGCGCCATCCGTCCTCGATCTGCATGCGGATCCCGATGATATAGCGGTCTTCACGGATGATCTTGCTGTCGAGGATCTCCACCGAGACGATCTGGCTGCCAAAGCCGCTGGGGGCCAGCAGGGCCGTGACCGGATCCTCGCCGGTTGCCCGAGATGCGTCGCACAGCACACCGATCGCCAGCCAGACTGCCATCGCCTTTGGTATTACCCGCATGGGAACCCCTTCATTTGCCGATCGAATTCCTGTAACCACTGGAAGAATGCTGAATCCATACCATATGGGATGCTGAATCGTGATGGTCTCGGTGCCATCTCAAGAAATTTTGTCGTGGAGGATCTGGTAAGGTCGCATGAGACAGCCAGCCGGTGATGGATACCTGAAGGGCAAACTCCTGATTGCCATGCCTGGGATGGCGGATCCCCGCTTTGCCAGCACGGTCATCCTCATGCTTTATCACGACGCCGAGCGAGCCATGGGCGTTGTCATCAACAAGCCGGCCGGATTCATGCAGATCGCCGAAGCAAAGGAAGACAACCCCGAGGAAGCTCTCGAGACGGAGCAGGTGCCGGTCTATTATGGCGGCCCGGTCGAGCATGAGGTCGCGCTCATCCTGCATTCCACTGATCGCAGCGACTACGAGTCAACGCGCATGGTGAATGAGCACTTCTGTGTCACCAGTACACCACACATCCTCAAGGACATCTCCAACGGGACCGGACCGGTGTGTCGTCTCTTCCTGCTTGGCTATGCCAGCTGGGGGCCCGGCCAACTGGAAAACGAACTTCGTCGCAATGACTGGCTGATCGGCAACAGCAACCCCGAAATCGTCTTCAAGACCAGCGCCCAGAACAAATGGGATGCTGCAATCGAGGCCCTCGGCATTCATCCGGGCCTTCTTTCCACACAAGGTGGTAATGCCTGATCGGCCACCCATCCGCTGCTACCTCCCATCACCCGCCACAGGCTGCCCGGCGCAGACGGTCGTTGATGGCGACTCCAACCCCGTCGGTCGGGATTGGCGAGACGAGGATCGAGGTCCGTCCAGTGCGGATGGCCTCCTGATCCAGGGCCCGGAGCATCCCGTAGAGATTTCGTGCGGCCTCTTGGGGATCACCACCGACCGAGAGGTTGAGATCGGCACCCTGGTCACCGGGGCCGAATCCCAGCCACATTTCCTCGGGACAGGTTCCCGGTGGCGACCGATAATCGAGGCGGACGGGGGTTCTCGGCGCGTAATGACCGGCCTCCTGGCCCGGCACAAGGGGGCACGCCCGGTCATCGGAATCCAGAATGTCCATCCCGAGTGCTGCCCTGATCATTTCCCGGGTCACAGCACCGTGACGGCGGATCCGCAACCCCCGGGGTGCGGACTGCACGATGGTTGATTCAATTCCATGATCACACGGGCCGCCATCAATGACACCATCAATGACACCATCGAGATCATCAAGGACATGTTCCGCCGTTGATGGGCTGACATGACCGGAGCGATTGGCCGAGGGTGCCGCAATGGGCTGGCCAAGGTGGGACAGCAGATCCCGGGCCACCGGATGGGAAGGACAACGCAGGCCCACCATCCCGCTCCCGGCGGTCACGCCGACCGGGAGTCCCGCATCCGGGCAAAGCGGCACGAGAAGTGTGAGGGGGCCGGGCCAGAAGGTGCTGGCCAGCCGATGGTCATCCCGGGTGAAGATGCCGAGTCCCTGGGCGGTGCTCACATCATTGACATGGACGATGAGGGGATTGGTCGGTGACCGATGCTTGGCGGCAAAGATCCGGTGGATGGCGGTTTCATTCCCGGCAGCAGCACCCAGCCCGTAGACCGATTCCGTCGGGAACGCGACCAGTCGGCCATCGGCCAGCATGGCAGCAGCCAGCAGCAGATCCCGGTCAGATGTTGACAATGTCCGCGTTCTGATCATGATCATGATCCTATCACGCCCACCGTGTTTTCGACATCAGCACCCAACGATTGCAACGGGACATCCGGCCATGACAGACTGCCCATGCCTTGGGTGCCATCCGGTCCCATGCCCCTGACCTTTCCCTTTGGCAGCCGCCCGTCCGGTCGGGAACCCGTTGAGGTTGCTCCCGGTTTCCTCTGGTTCACCCTGCCGCTTCCCATGGCCCTTGACCATGTCAACATCTATGCCATCCATGACACCGATGGCTGGACACTCATCGACACCGGCCTGCACACGCCCGAGACCGAGGTCCTGCTGGAAGACATCATCCGCCATCATCTGGCTCCGGCTCCCATTGCAAGGGTCCTGCTGACCCATTTCCACCCCGATCATGTGGGAATGGCCGGCTGGCTCAAGACCCATCATGGTGCGGAGATCATGGCCTCGCGCACCACCTGGCTGATGGTCCGGATGCTCACGCTGGATGTCCAGCCCCGGCCCGTTGCCGAGACACTGCAATTCTATGCGCAGGCAGGCATGGATCCCGAGCGCCTCGAGATGCTCCGGACACGTCGCCCTTTCAATTTTGCCGATTGTGTCCATCTCCTGCCGCCCGGCTATACCCGTCTTGAGGACGGCGGGACCCTGACCCTCGGCGGCCAGACATGGGACATCCACATGGGCAATGGTCATGCCCCCGAACATGTCACACTCTGGAGCCGGGAGGGGACCGTGGTGATCGGTGCCGATCAGTTTCTTGCCGATATCACACCCAATATCGGTGTCCATGCCAGTGAGCCGGCTGCCAATCCCCTGGCCGAATGGCTGGCCTCCTGTCGGACCTTCCGGGCCCGATCCGATGATCATCTGCTTGTCCTGCCGGGTCACAAGGTTCCTTTCCATGGCCTCTCGACCCGCCTTGATGCCTATGCAGAGTTCCACCGGGACTGTCTGGCAGCCCTGACCACCTACCTTGCGACCCCCCGGACAACCCTGGCGTGTTTCGAGGTGTTGTTTGGCCGTCGGATCCCGGATGCGGAATTCAATCTCGCTCTTGCCGAGGCCACGGCCCATCTGAATTACCTCCTGGCGGTCGGGACCATAACCCGCGCGATGGCCGCAGATGGTGCCTGGCATTGGCAGGCCAATCCGACGGCCAATGACTTGACCACCCGGCCCCGGCCGACCCCCAATCCATCTCCACCTGATTGACGGGTGCCGCGTCGCGGCAGTGGATCCCTCTGAAGTGTCCCGGTCGGGCCGCGGTCAGTTGGTCGTACAGCCCGGCCGGGTGCCCTCTGTGGCCGAAACGGTGTGGTATAGCCATCCCCGCTGTCCGTCCGTGCCCATGTGCCCGCTGTTCCGGGCCCCGCACAGGCAGGCCAGGACCTGCTGCAGCGTGCTGCCAAAGGCGAAGCAGCCGCCGGCGTGGCTGGACCCGGCTGGCGACGCTGCGGGCATCACCGGACGAACGCATCAGGCGGCTTGCGGTGCCCTGAGTCGCCTTGCGGGGCAGACATGCCCGGTTCAGGGACCTGAACAGTTATGGAATAATTTTGAACTGAGGCACGACCCGCACCGCGGTTGGGGTTGAAGGAAGCGGCGGGGTTCTGCTATGGGCCGCGGTGCATTGAGGGCAAGGAGTCAACAATGGCCGATTACAAACGTGGCAGCATGGACATTTCTGCGCATGAGAGGACCTACAACGGGTTTCTCCGCCTGTCGGCCTGGGTCTGCGTCCTTGTGCTGTTCATTCTGGTCTTTCTGGCCATTTTCAACAGCTGATTTTCACCAAGGACCTCCGGTCCTGGCAAATACTTCCGGCATCCCTGATCCGGCTGCAGGATCCTGCGAATCCTGACCGCCGCCCGGTCGGCTTGCATTTGGACCGATGATGATCTACGGGCAGTGCCAAGGTCGGACTCCGCGCTGGGAGGGCGAAGCCCGGGCGCGGATTGACGCTAGGTGACCCTGTCTTTTGCCCATCCGTGCCGGTTTCCAGCCCCCTGGCAAACCAATCTCGTCAATCGCGAGCAGAGCGCCGCTCGCCGGGGCCGGCAAGGCCCCCGCGGTCCGGGATGGGGAGAGGGGTGCTGAGTGGGCGGCGTGTG
Source organism: Paracoccaceae bacterium (assembly GCA_965215545.1). Classification (GTDB taxonomy): domain Bacteria; phylum Pseudomonadota; class Alphaproteobacteria; order Rhodobacterales; family Rhodobacteraceae; genus MPNP01. Next base: position 150,446 of record OZ244066.1, on the reverse strand, counting down.
ACATCTTCGTGAGGCTACGGCCCCTGGGCCGCGGCGAAGGCCTCGGTCGCTGTCCGGTAGCCGAGCACCTTGCGGGGCCGTTGCGAATGGTCTGCTCGCCTGATCCGGTCTCTCAGATCCGGCAGGCATGCCTTCATCGTGCCCGACATCTTCTTCTTCGGAATCTTCTCGGGTCGACTGACTCCGACCGAGGCTGGTACCGCCGCCGTTGTCGTGACCGTCATCATGGGGTTCATGCCGGGAACCCTCAAACTCAGTGACTTCCCTTCCATGCTGGTGAGTTCCGCCAAGGTCAACGGTGTGATCCTGCCAATCATCGCCGTTTCCCTGCCGCTGGCTCAGGCACTGGCCATTCTGGGTGTGCCGCAGGGATTCGTGGCAGCGGCCACCTCGATCAGTGACGAAACCTGGGTCTTGATCCTCATGATGATCGTGATCCTGATCACCGCCGGCTGTGTGATGGAGACCACACCCAATATCGTCATCCTGGCGCCGATCCTCAAACCGCTGGCCGACAATATCGGCATGAACGAGATCCAGTTCTGCATCATGATGATCACGGCACTTGGTGTCGGGTTCATCACGCCGCCCCCGGGCCTCAATCTCTTCGTCGTCTCGGGTCTGACCGGCGAATCGATCCTCAAGATTGCCTACCGGGCGGTGCCGTTCGTGGTCTTCATGCTGATTGTGACGCTGTTCATTGCCTATATGCCTGCGATCTCAAGGGCCCTGCTGCCCGACATCTACAAATAAATCCCGTCTGTTCATGCCCATCACCCCTCCTGATCATTCCGGGTCCCCCATGACCCCAGCGCCGGTTGCGCAACCCTCCCGGGCCCCGTAAGCCAACTGTCCATGGCCATTCCCACAAATCATGATTGCATCATCGTCGGCGGCGGGTCCGCCGGCTGCGTCCTGGCCAACCGGTTGAGTGCCAACGGACAGTTGCGGGTTCTCCTGCTCGAGGCCGGTGGGCGGGATCGCAATCCCTGGATCCACATCCCGGTCGGATATTTCAGGACCATGCATAACCCGAAACTGGACTGGTGCTTCAAGACCGATCCTGATCCGGGCCTGAATGGCCGGCGCATCGACTGGCCTCGCGGGAAGGTGTTGGGTGGGTCATCATCCATCAATGGACTGCTCTACGTCCGGGGCCAGCCAGAGGACTATGACCGGTGGCGGCAGATGGGCAATGTCGGCTGGGGCTGGGATGACCTGCTGCCGATCTTCCGCGATGCCGAGACCTTTGCCGGTGGCGGGGATGACTATCGGGGCACCGAGGGGCCACTGGGCGTGATCGAGAACCCCGTCAGGCGCGAGATCACCGAAGCCTGGAAGCGCGCGGCCCTTGCCGCCGGTTATGAGGCCAATCCCGACTACAATGGCCATCGGCAGGAGGGGATTGGCAACTACCAGATCACGGCCCGCAATGGGCGCCGCTGCAGTGCCAGCGTGGCATTCCTCAATCCGGCCCGCAAGCGCCCCAATCTCCAGATCGCGACCGGCGTGCTCGTCGAACGGGTGCTGTTCGAGGGCCGCCGGGCCACAGGACTGGTCATCCGCCAACGGAATGGCCGAGTCGAGACTCTCAAGGCCACGCGGGAGATCGTCCTTGCGGCCGGCGCCATTGGCTCACCCCATATCCTGATGCATTCGGGCATCGGCGACCCGGACCAGCTCACCGCTCTCGGGATCCCGATGGTGACTGCATTGCCCGGGGTAGGGCGGAACCTCCAGGATCACCTGCAAGCCCGGGTCGTCTGGACCTGCCGGTCACGCACACTCAACGATGATGTCAACAGTCTGGTCCGGCGGATGCAGATGGCACTTGAATACGCACTCTTTCGTTCCGGTCCCATGACCATGTCGGCAAGTTTTGTAGCCGGGTTTGTCAAATCCCACGACCATCTGGCCACGCCGGACATCCAGATCCTGGTCCAGCCCTGGTCAGCCGACAGCGTGGGCAAGGGGGTCCATGCCTTTTCGGCCTTCACAACCTCGGTCTGCCAGCTGCGCCCCGAAAGCCGGGGCCATCTCCAGCTGATCACGCCTGACCCCACGGATGACCCGGCGATCCATCCCAATTATCTTGCCACCACCACCGACCAGCAGACCATCGTGGCCGGCGTCCGGATTGTCCGGCACATCGCAACCCAGGATCCGATCCGCTCGTTGATCACGACGGAATACCAGCCTGGCCCCGATCTCAAGTCGGATGATGCCATTCTGACATGGGTCCGGAACACCGCCGTGACAATTTTCCATCCCTCGGGGACGTGCAAGATGGGTCCGGGTGCCGACGCGGTCGTTGATGATCGCCTGCGGGTCAAGTCCATTGGACACCTGCGTGTGGCCGACTGCTCCATCATGCCCGAGATCGTCTCGGGCAACACCAATGCCGCCGCCCTGATGATCGGTGAAAAAGCCAGCCGGATGATCCTTGAGGATCTCAATTCCCCAACCGGCATCCAACCGGCCTGACCCTGATCATGCCCCTCCCGTGCGCATCAGGAGACCGGATTGTTGCCACGCTCCAGAGTCAGTATGCAAGACTGCTCATCATGGCAGTGGGAGGGCTGGGCCCATGATCATCATTTCTGAATTCATGGATGACGCGGCCGTCGACACCCTGCGCCAGACCCACCGGGTGATCTATGCGCCCGATCTCGTCGACCGTCCCGATGACCTGCAGGCCCATCTGGCCAACGCCAGGGCCCTCATTGTCCGCAACCGGACGCAGGTGCGCCGCCCGTTGCTCGACAGTGCACCGAATCTCGCCTGTGTGGGGCGACTTGGGGTTGGCCTCGACAACATTGATGTGGATCTCTGCACGGCGCGGGCCATTCCGGTCTATGCCGCCCGGGGCGCCAATGACCGGAGTGTTGCCGAATACGTCATCACCACAGCCTTCGTCCTCTTGCGGGGTGCCTATGGAGTCAACGCCCGGATGATCAAGGGGGAATGGCCACGTTTCGAGTGTTTCGGACACGAGGCCGAGGGCAAGACCCTGGGCCTGATCGGTTTTGGTTCGATCGGTCAACACACAGCCCGCCTGGCCACCGCCTGCGGGATGACTCCAATCGCCAGCGATCCCTATCTGCCATCCGTGGCCGAAGCCTGGCAGCAGGTCCGCCGGTTTGATCTCCCCGACCTCCTTGCCACCGCCGACATCATCAGCATCCATGTCCCGCTCGTCCCCGCCACCCGCCACCTTCTCAATGCCCGGACATTCAGCCGGATGAAAACCGGGGCTCTGGTGATCAATACGTCCCGGGGCGGGGTTGTCGATCAAGCGGCCCTTGCCGACAGCCTGCGGCAGGGCCATCTCGGCGGCTGTGCCCTTGATGTCTATGCCAACGAGCCGCTGACGGCTGACGATGCCTGCACGTTCGCCGGTCTCGACAACATCATTCTCACACCCCACATTGCCGGGGTGACGCAGGAAGCCAACCGGCGGGTCAGTGCGATGATTGCCGGGAAAGTGCTTGAACACCTGCAGGGCCGGGACTAGAGAGCGCGGCGGACGTCCGGAGCAGCCATGCCGACAGCATCTGACCAGCGCATCGTTGACAGCCTGATTGGCAGCGGGATCAGTTTCGTGACCTCAGTGCCCTGCAAGCAACTCGCCGGGGTTCTTGAGCTTGTGGAGCAATCCGAACGGCTGCTGCACATTCCCTGCAACAAGGAGGATGAGGGGATGGGCCTGTGTGCCGGTGCCTATATGGGCGGGCGGCAGACCTGCATTATCATGCAGAACACCGCCCTCGGGGTGGTGATCAATACCCTGGCAACCCTCATCCAGTTCTACCACATCCCGCTGCCCATGCTGATCAGCTACCGCGGCGAACCGGGCGAGAAGGTGGCCTGTCAGGTCGAAATGGCCCTCCACACCCGCGCCCTCCTCGATCAGCTCCACATCCCGACCGACCATTTGACTGCAGCCCGTGACCTGTCCCGGCTCGATGGCCTGCTGGCTCATGCCAAGATGGCCCGCAAACCGGTGGCCATCCTCACCGACGCCTCATTCTGGAGTTCGGCGGCATGATCCGCAACGCGCTTCTCAAGACCCTCATCCCCCTCCTGCGCGACCATCTGGTCGTCTGCAATATCGGTGCTCCTTCGCAGGAACTCCATGCTCTTGATGACCAGGACTCCAACTTCTACATGCTGGGCACCATGGGGCTCTGTTCCTCCATCGGTTTCGGTCTGGCCCTCGTCCAGGACAAGACCGTCATTGCCATTGATGGCGACGGGTCGGTGCTCACCAATCTTGGTACCCTGAGCACCATTGGCAATCACCGGGCCGACAACTTCATCCTGCTCATTGTCGACAACGGCAGTTACGGTTCCACCGGTGACCAGTCGACCTACACCGGGGGACGCACCTCCCTCGCCGCGGTCGCCAGCGCCTGTGGCTGTGACCATGTCCTCGAGGTTGCCGCCGCTGATGTCCCCGCCGTCCTTGCCCGGGCGATCGCCGACCGTCGCCAGACCATCATCGTCGCCAAGTGCGACTCGGGCAATGTCGATGTCCCCGTCATCACCCTCGACCCCATCACCATCATCGAGCGTTTCAAATCCTGCATTCAAAGCAATACCGCCCATGAGGTTACCCCCCTTGCTTCGGATTGATCCCCTGCATGGCAATCGGCACGGGGGTTGTATTCGGTACCGGCAGTTGGCGTCAGATTTGCCCTTGTTCTCCACCATTCACGTTTTTGACAAGAGCCATGGCAGGACGAATAGCAGGGATTGTTTCCGTGTACGGGTCGCCACGGCACGCGACGCTATGAGCATTCAAATATGAAGCCAAAGGCTGCAAACGGAAGAAGATGAAGGTGCTGGAATCGAGGCCTGCTGTGATATTTCGTGCCTGCAGGATGGCCGATTCGGAACTCTTGCGGCAACAACCCTGCGGTGAGAAAATTCATGACCACGCGGGCATGTATCGTGCATTCCGTTTTCCCTGACCAGGGTCAGCAGGCTTGATCATGCCGGCGTCAAGGGCATCGCGGATGATGCGCGACACTGCTGCGGTGTTCTTCCCGTTCAGGCCAAATCGTTCACGCAGCGAGGCGTTGGTCATGTCTTTACTCATCACCCATTTCAGACAAGCATGGAGGTAGCATGCACGAACTCGCTCTGCTTTGTCCATGTCGCCGAATTGCTTGCGAGCAAAGAGAATGGCAACAGCGGTGTTACCGTTGGTGAGCCATTTTGGTGGCGGGAGTTGGGCCTGCTCTGTCTCCAGGACAACTTTGTCCACCCCACCGCCGCGTTCCTCACAGACCCCAATCCGCCGCATGAATTTTGCCAGAGCCTCGTTGCGCGAAATTGATGGCTGATCAAGAAGCCGGTTGATATCACCGAGTGGTGCGCCCGGATTCGAGACTTCGATCCTGTTGCTGAAGACCTCGACCATGGGTCCGGTGCCGGCCATGCCAAAATCCTGGTGGATCAGGGAATTTGCAACCAGCTCACGCAGGGCAAGGAGAGGATACGCGGGAACATCCGTGCGGTATGCCGGGCCGATCACCTCATTCCGGGGAGGTTGACCACTCAGGTAGTCCATGCAACCGCCAAACCCCACCGCATAACCTTTGCGTCCCTCCTGCTCATGAGTGGCCGTGATACGACCCTTCCCCGTGTAGAAAATGAGCCGCAGTCCATTGCGTGCGACGGTCGGGAATTTGACAAATCATTGGCAAACAAAATTGCCCCAAGGTTTGTGATATCCCAGAAACCCGGACTGGACCGGCGCAGAAAACCCTCAGCCCGGAAACTGTCGAACAGCGATGTCGCGCTGCCTGACGCAGGAATATCGAGAAGAGTCCGGTATGAGTGGAAGTCCAGCAACTCCATGACCTCATCCTCGCTGCAGTCCGACAAGGCAGTTTGCTTCTCGAAGGGTGTGATGTCGAAGCACTTCCAGAGATCGCGTTCAATTTCCGGATAGGCCCGCAAGTCGTGCGTTGCCACCCCAACCCTGCACCAGGCCTTGCCGGAAAACAGGGTTGGCTGGTGTCCTGCTGCCGGAACTTCAAGCATCACAACGCGCTTGCCATCAACGACATCCTCATGGAACTGAAGATGCAGCCGTGGTGCCAGCATTCGTACCAGCCAACTCGGAAGATTCTGGTTTCCCTTCTTGGCGATTGACGGAATGAATGCGGTGCCAACAATATCGTGCGACTGATCCTCAATACCCAGACCATCCAGGCGCGATCCAGGCTGTTGAGTGTGGCGGCATTGGAAAGTGCCGCAACTGTCTTCCCGATCATCTCGGGGTCGATGGTGTTCCGCTTGAATTCGACCAGGCTGTCTCGGCGGGCAGAGTGCACAAGGTTCTTGTGAAGCGGTTGAATCGGTGTCTGTTCATTGCTTCCTGAACCCTGGAATGACGTTTGCCGCGAGCATGATACCCGCATGAGGAGTTTCATTGCACATGTTGGAAGTGAAAATAACCAGCAAAGAAACGGATGAATTACAAGTCCCTGATTTTATTGGTAGTGGCTCGGTTTGAACATTGCAAAACCTGCGTGGGGAAAGGGCGGCCAGGAGGCCGCCCCGTGTTCGGGATGTTCCGCGATCCTCCAGCGATATCCGGTTCCGGATTGACGCCCTCGCGTGGCCCGCACTCCCGAGAACCGGATGGCTCAGCTGTCGAGGTCCAGACAATTGAGATACTGCCTTTGCGCCTGGCTCGCCACAGTCTGGCCGGCGAGGATGTGTGTTCCGTTGCGCGTGCCGTTGCAATAGCAGTCCCGAATGTCCTGCCGGGTGCGGGCCACCGCATAGCACCCGGTCCGGTTATATTGGGCTAGGTTGGGTTGCCAAGTGCCTTGAGACATAAACAGGTTCTGCTCGGCAGGCGAGAACTCGCCGCGGGTCTTGAAGCAGTGGCGGTCAAGCGGATTTGCATATGGGTTTTCGGCATCGTTGTATAGAACGACTGTGTAGCGCGTATTCTTCTTCAGGCTGGAGAAAGTGCCGGACTGTGCCGCCAGTGGTTGGGATGAACCGAGATTTTTAACCTGCTGTGGAGTACCCATCCCGCCTTCTTGAACCCCCACATATACATTGAATAAATTGACATACGGGATGCTATTAATGTTGAATGTCAGACTGTTTTGTGTGGGAATCCCGATAGAAAAAATTTGCTGATTGAGCTCTGGCGAGCCACCTTCCGTGCAGGCTACCGTGCCGGTAGTCGCCGGAATGACCAGCTGCTGGGCCTGCGCCGGCCATGCGATGGCCGCAAGCAACAGGAGGGTTGCTAGTTTAGCGAGGGGGGGGGGGGAGGTGAATTAAGGTTTTTCTGGATCATGATTGTGTTCCTCATGGTTAACATTTTCCTGCATCATATAGTACTTTCCTTTCTGAAAATAGACAAACTTTCAAACCGAGCCACTACCATTTTATTATGTTGTATTTTTCAATAATGTTGATTTACCCTGCCTGCGAAAATAACCAGCAAATAAAGGAAAATTGTAACTGCTCACCCCGTCTCGGGAGTGGCTTGGTTGTCATGCAGGTCGATCATGGGGACGGCGTAACCGCCTGGCGCGATCTGGATGGCAACCAGAGGATCGTCTCCAGGACGTGGCCATGGCGCCGAGATCGCTTGCGATCCGGCACCAGGACTCGGCGTCCCGTTGGGTACGGAAGCACCCTGACACCTTGACTTTCGCCATCCGAATTTTTGCCCCCCCCCCGCAAGGTGCAGCCGACGATCACCGACCGTGTCCGCAGGACCGAAGGGACCCGGAACGGCGCCGCGTTGCGGACCGTGCTGGCGACACTGCGGGTGTCACCAGAGGAGTTGATGGACCGGATCGCAGAGATGGAATCCACTCCGGCCCACTGACCACCGTTGCGGGCCAGAAAGCCCCAGTTCGGGATGAACAGTTACATCAAGTGTTCAATAACCGTTCTCTTCAAGCCACTTCGCAAACGCGGCCATCCAACCGGCCATCTGTTCGTTGTGACGGGCGACCGCTTGATCGACATGCTCTTCGGTCAGAGGTTCACAGGAAGTATTGACCAACGAAGCATCGTGCTTGCACTGGCGAAGTTTATGCACATCGGACCACTTAATTTTACCTCGATGCACGCCTTCCGGGAAGATATTCACCCCAGGTCGGTGCCCGAAATCACACTTAACATCGACCCAACAAGTTGAGGCGAACATATGAGAGGAATAACCGAAGTAGGTGTTCCCATGGTAGGAATCCCAATGTACGCTACGCAGTTTACACCCTTGCACCTTGTGTGCATGGGACTTGCGCCAAGCTTCATTGCAGGCAACATGACGCTGATATTTCGTGGGTTCACCTGTAACATTGCCCGCGTTAAACCAAGCTGCGGCTGGTTCGGAAATTAACAGGCCAACTCCTCCGATCGTGGCAATAAAGAATGTCAGAACTGTTTGTTTCATTGTTCCCGTACCTCTCAAAAAATTACGATCTGCAACCTTTGAGCATTTGCTCTCATCTTCTCATCTGTGCTGGTGGCAAAGGTTGATACCTCTGATTTATAGCAATAAAAAAATAATGTCAAGAATATTTTATCTGCAACTGTTCACCCCGTCATCAGGCATCCTGATCAAGACAGCCAGCAGCCTGTCCCTGCGGGGTGATGGTGCCGGCGACCAGGGGGGTTGTCTCCGGGCACCGCCACTGCCTGGCGATCGCTGGCTATCCGGTCGTCGGCGGCCGCGACCGCCACGGTGCGGAAGCAGCTCGCTCTTGTCTGTTTGGCCATCCCGACGTCGCTAGCGGCCCGGCACCAGGATCGCCCTGCCGTATTGCGCGATGGGCCTGGCATGGCGCATGGGAGATGTCTGACCGGTCTTCGGATGACCTGCTGCTGCGCGATGGGCAGGTCGTGCATGCTTCACGAAATCCTCGTTGACAGGTTCCCTGTCCTCAGGCCGGAATCGAAGGGCGAGCAGTTTCGGAAAATTCATGATCAAGGGGCCGCACCCCCTTCGCCTGTCCTGCTGCACCATGATGGGCATCCAGAGGGTGGTCGCCGGGTCCGCAGCCTGTTTCAAGGTTTCGCAGCGTGGATGTCAGCGATGGCCAATCAGGTCATGCCGACCGGTGTTTCCGGTCGATGCGGGCGGTGCTGCGGGGCAGGGGTTCTGCGGTGGGTGATGCACCTGAGGATTGAAGAGGTGATGTTGCGGGTGCCACCAAGGGGTCCCGGGTCTCAGATGCGCCCGTCGAGCAAGGCGCGTTTGCGGGCGAGTTTGCGGGCCCGACGAATGGCCTCCGAGCGTTCCCTGGCCTTGCGCTGGGAGGGTTTCTCGTAATACTGCCGAATCTTGATGTCGCGGAAGACGCCCTCGCGCTGGAGCTTTTTCTTGAGGACCCTGAGGGCCTGGTCAACATTGTTTTCCCGGACCACGACCTTGAGTCCAGCATTTCGATCCATTTGTGCCATGTATGCCCGTCAGATTGTTTCGTTCAGCTTCTTTCAAACCGGCGACGCGGAGCCCTGATCCTGGAACATCCTGGGTCTTCTGGGGCCGCGATGCAGGCCCGCACCCGGCATTGCAGGCGCGTGCGGATGGAGTTACATAGTCATGCTCCGACCGGAATACAACGACAAACTTCAGGCTCGTCGTTGGTGCCCGGGGCGGTGGACAGGAGAGGGTCAGATGTGATGACGGAACCGGACAGTGCATCCGCCTGAGACAACCCCGGTGGGGGACGGCGTTTTGAGGCGGCTGCTTGATGCGATGATCAGCGTGGCGCCCGAGCATGGATGGACTAGGGCGGCCATGGCCTTGGCCATTCGCCGAGCGGGCCTCACTGCCGAGGATGCCGGTTCTGCATGTCCGGGGGGCATCAGGACGCTGACGGCAGAGTTCCATGGTCATGGCGATCGTGAAATGATCCGGGCGCTTGATCAGATGACCCTGACTGCAATGCCGTTCCCGAGCAGGATTGCCGAAGCCGTCTGGCAGCGGAGTCTGGCCTATGCCGACCGGCGTCTGGCCATGCGGGCCCTGATTGCCCATTTTGCCCTGCCAATGCACTGCGGTGAAGGCGCTCGGCTGACCTGGCAGACCGCGGACACGATCTGGAATCATTTTGGTCATACGCGGCGGGATTTCAGCTGGTCCACCAAGCGCCTGACCCTGGCGACGGTTCTGGGGTCGACGACGCTGTATCTTGTTGGTGATACCAGCGAAGGTTTGCAGGAGACGCGCGGTTTCATCGAGCGCCGCATAGCCGATGTCATGCGCATCGAGAGTGTCAAGGCGAAGGTCCGTGACAACAGGGGCCTTGAATCGATCGCGACCACCCTGTCCCGGGTGAGCCAGCAGATCAGGACCGCAGCCGAGTCCCGGAGCGGGTCCAGACGCTGAGCGGAGGGCCTGAGAACGGACCCTGTCCGGGCCTGGCGGACCCCCACCGAAATCTGAGAGGCAGTGATGGACACAGTCAAGCCAGACACAATGCGCGCGGTTGAGATTCGCGCTCCGGGCGGCCCCGAGGTGCTGCAGCTGACCGCAAGGCCGGTGCCAGAGCCCTGCGCGCATCAGATTCTGATTCACAATCGTGCCGCCGGGGTCAATCGACCGGATGTCCTGCAGCGCATGGGGACCTATGCACCCCCGGCGAATGCCAGCGACCTGCCGGGTCTGGAATCATCTGGAATTGTGGTCGGAATTGGTGACAGGGTCACGCGCTGGCAGGTGGGTGATGCCGTCTGTGCGCTCCTGCCAGGTGGCGGTTATGCGGAGTTTTCGTTGACGCATGAAGACCATGCCCTGCCGGTCCCGGGTTCCTGCGGTTTCCCGGAGGCCGCGGCCCTGTGTGAAACCCATTACACCGTCTGGAGCAATGTCTTCATGCGAGGCCATCTGCAACCCGGAGAGACGCTGTTGGTGCATGGGGGATCATCGGGGATCGGTACCACGGCCATCCAGCTGGCTGTGGCCTTTGGTGCCCGGGTGTATGCAACCGCCGGCAGCGCCCAGAAGTGCTCAGCCTGTTGTGATCTCGGTGCCGAGGCAGCGATCAATTACCGCGAGGATGATTTTGTCGAACGGGTCTTGGCGTTGACCGAGGGTCGTGGTGTCGATGTCATCCTTGACATGGTGGGCGGGCCCTACATTCCACGGAATCTCGCCATCCTGACCGAGGAGGGCCGCCTGGTCCAGATTGCCTTCCTGCGGGGTCCGAAGGTCGAGGTCAATTTTGCCCGGGTCATGACGAAGCGCCTGACCGTCACCGGGAGCACATTGCGACCCCAATCCGATCAGGCCAAGGCGACCATCGCCGAGCAACTCCGCACCCGGGTCTGGCCCCTGCTGGCAACCGGGCGCATCGCACCGGTCATGGATTCGCAGTTTCCGCTGGTCGAGGCCGCAGCGGCCCATGTGCGGATGGAGTCGTCGACCCATATTGGCAAGATTGTCCTGACTCTTGACGCAGCATCCTGAAGGGTGCGGTGTCGGGTTGTCAGGACCCGGACAGGCTACTATAGCGGGGAGAGGTCCGGGATCACCGCCCGGATGATGGAGAGCTGGGACGGACAGGGCAAGAGAACGCCATGAGCAGCATGAAACTGAATTTTCCGAAGGCAACAGCGGTCTGGCTGGTTGACAACACGGCACTCACATTCCAGCAAATTGCTGACTTTTGCGGGCTCGATGAGCTGGAAATCCAGAGCATCGCTGATGGCGAACTCGCAGTGGGGTTGCTGGGCACGAGCCCCATCGAAACCCGCCAGCTTGATACCGAGGAGATCGCCAGGGGAGAAGCGGATCCGGAGTACCGGTTGCAGATGAAACACAATGTGTGGCTTGAAGGCGAGAAACGCCAGGTCGGACCCCGCTACACGCCCGTGTCCAAGCGGGGTGACAAGCCCGCCGCCATCCTCTGGATGATCAAGACCTACCCGGACGTCACCACCGGTCAGATCTGCCGTCTGATCGGTACGACCAAGCCGACCGTGAATGCCATTCGGGACCGGACCCACTGGAATATTGCCAACATCCAGCCCATGGATCCCGTGACGCTTGGACTCTGCCGCCAGCAGGCTCTTGACGAGGCCATTGCCAAGGCCCGGAAACGAAAACCGGTAACTGACCCCGATCCCGATGCGGGCCTGAAAATCACACCGGTGGCTGAGAAGGCAGCCGTTCCCGATGGCAAGATGCCATCACCACTTTCCGAGTTGGAGAACTTCCGTCTGGGGGATTGAACGCTCCGGGCGACTCAATCTTTCTCGATCCTGCACTCGAGGGGGTGATCTTCCCGGCGCGCGGCGCGCAGGACCTGACTGGCCTTGGTCTGGGCGATTTCATGCTCGTAGACACCGACCACTGCAACCCCCTGGTTGTGAACCTCAAGCATGAGGGTGACGGCCTGCTCGGCAGTCATGGCAAAGATCTGTTGCAGGATGGTGACGACGAACGCCATGGGCGTGTAGTCGTCATTGAACAGAAGGACCCGGTACAGGGGCGGTTTGGCCGTGCGCTCCAGGGTGGCGGTGTCGGATTCGGTCCCGATATCGGTGATGGTCACCGGATCATCGCCGGTCACATGATCATCAGGAGTCATTTGCACCCTCATCACCCTGTTGTGGCTGCACCACCCTGATTCATGGTATGCCGAGCACCAGAATTCAAGTGTCTGCCACAGTGAAAGTCGAGATTCGATGCAAGGCCTGACAACGATTGCCTTTGATGCCGATGATACCCTCTGGGGTCATACCCTGCACTACAATCTGACCGAAGAGAAGTTTGTCACCCTTCTCCGCGAGTATTCCCAGATCCCTGATCTGCGCCAGGCCCTGCACGATGTCGAGGTCCGGAACCTGACCTACTACGGGTTCGGTATCAAGGGATTCACGCTCTCGATGCTCGAGACGGCCATTGAGGTGACCCAAGGCCGGGTGCCCGTCGGTATCCTTGACCAGATCCTCAAACTCGGCCGGACGCTGCAGGACCAGCCGATTGAACTCTATCCCCATGTGTCCGACGTGATCAGGGAGCTTGCCCCCACCTGGCGCCTGCTCCTGATCACCAAGGGTGACCTCCTTGATCAGGAACGCAAGATTGCCCAATCCGGCCTCGGCGACAGCTTCGATCATGTCGAAATCGTCAGCGACAAGACGCAGGATGTCTATGCACGGATCTTCCACACCGCCGCCGATGGACCCAGGCGTGCCATGATGGTTGGCAACTCGGCCCGCTCGGATATCCTCCCGGCCCTCGCCGCCGGCGCCTATGCTGTCCATATCCCCTGCGATGATGATTGGGTCTATGAGCGCTGCCCCCTGCCTGCCAACAATGACCGCTGTTTTGCCATCGGCTCCATTGCCGAATTGCCCGCCCTCGTCCACAATCTTGTCACGAGCCCCGACCTGCCAATCTGAGTTCATGATTGACCGGGCCAGCCGCTATCCACCATGGAGCAGGGCAAGCCTCCAGCCCAATTTATATCTTCCGGAGTGGGGATGAAGTCGAATGCAGAGCCTGGATGACTGAACGGGACGCCCTGTCCAACCCGTGGCCTCCGGATCATATTCTACACCACTGGAGGGGTGGCGTGCGGTCCTCTCCTCCAAAAAAAATAACCCAACAGAGTTGAATTGAGTTTTTTGCCCCCATGGAGATGGTTTCCACGATATACGAGGCTGAGATGGTCAGTGAGCTTGAAATTCGGTCTGTATAACGCTATAAAGCGTTATAGATACCGTCAAATCCCAAAATGCCAGCGATCAAAGGTCATCCATGCAAATTTTACACATGACCGAGGCCGGGCAGTTTGAGCCCAGAAAAATCGCCACTGTCTTGCGAACTTCTGCCGAAGAGGTCGCAATGACAGTGGGCCTGAGCAAGGATGCGTTGCAGCGCCGAACCCGCATTCAGTCCAACAAGACGCAGCGACGCCTGCGGGAGCTGGTGGAGGTGCTCAACAAGGTGGAGCCGCGGTTCGGCTCGGCACTTCTGGCCTATGCCTGGTATCGGTCCGAGCCTCTGCCCGGTTTTGGTGGACAGACTGCGATGTCTCTGGTGCGGGAAGGCAAAGCAATGCAGGTGCTCGACTATATCGATGCAGTTGATGCAGGCATCTATGCTTGATGCCGCTCAAGGATAAACGCTATCAGGGGCCTCTCTATCGTGCCCTGAACCCGGTTTACGCCAGAAAACCCCTGTCGGGACATGGTGCAAGGCTTTATGGCGGGCGCTTCAACCCCAAAGGAACACCTGCACTCTACACAGCCCTTGATCCAGTCACGGCCCTGCGCGAAGCAAGCCAGGCAGGGAACCTTCAACCCACCGTGCTCATCTGCCATAATGCTGACCTTGGACCTGTTTTTGATGCCCGTAATGCAACAGCGCTTGACGCGTTTGATTTGAGCGCCAAAGCCCTTGCCTGTCCCGGCTGGCGCACAGCGATGCTTGAAGGTCGTACAGTTCCGACGCAGGAGATGGCCAAAGCCCTCATAGCGGATAACTTTATCGGACTGCTGGTGCGCAGCTTCGCAAAGGGTGCCAGCTCAAGCACTCTTAACCTGATTGTCTGGCGTTGGGCAGGTGAAGGATGCACTCTGGAGGTGATAGACGAGGAGAACAGGTTGGAGCGGATGTGAGTGCATTTCATCGGGATCTGCGGTCTTCAGGACTGTGTCAGAGACTCGGTAATTCGAGAGCCAGTGGATATTTCAAAACATCTCTTGATATCCTTGCCCCTGTCTACCACTGTGCACCCTGCCCCCCACCATGGGGTGCCAATCCATCAAAAACACCATCCAGGGCCGATCCATCATGCAGAGACACGCACCCACCCGACCCCACATCACCCTCACCCCAGCCCACGAAGCATGTCTGGCGGGCCCGCATCATTCTCGCCCTCGGGGCCGGCTGCGGGCCCACCGAGACCATGTGCCGCACCGGCACCGCCCAGTCCACCGTCTGGCGCTGATGGACCGCTTCCTGGCCGAGGGTGTGGATGGCCTCTTGCGCGATGCCACCCGGCCACCGGGCAAGAAGCCGGTCCCCGAAGCTGCTGTCCGGGCCGGCGGTGATGCCCCGGGTTCGGCGGACGGTGTTCAGGAGGGATACGAGCCTGTCGGCGTGGTGCTGCGACTGTCGCCGGGCGGGTCCGGCGTGGTTGACGGCGTACAGGGACCCGCATGGCATCCCACAGCCGACCGACATCGGTGGGAATGTGGACATCTGCACGATTCACGAAGGAATCAGCGCGGCCTGCGCAGGGGCACACCAGGCTTTTTCCTGCAAACGCACAGGATCATCAGACTGGAGCCCACCACCAGTTGGTCGACTGCGGCCAAGCAAGCCGGAGTGCACTCCCGGATCAGGTTGCATTCGCATTCCGCCAGCGTGCCGAATGGATGGACGGTGAGCCTGCCGGTAGGTGTGGACGTGTCGATCTGTTTGCGCGCCGACCCGTGAGGAAGGTGGCGGATGGTAGGGCCGATCTGGAACCCACTTGGGGTTGAATTGCCAACCATCTCCAGTTGTGTTATGGCTCCGGCAGGCTTCCGACCAAAAGAGAAAAACACCTCGGAAGGGCATTTGGCAGGAAGGGAGCGGGTACCATTCAGGCTGTGTCGGGCATTGTTCAATCCATGATCCGGTCAATGCTGTGGGCCGGGATTCCGGTGCTGATTGCAGTGCTGGTTCAGACCCAGGCAGGTCTGGCCAATCCGCAATATGCAGCTGTGATCATGGATGCGCGGGACGGCAGGGTGATGCATTCACGCAATGCCGACACGCATCTGCATCCGGCATCGTTGACCAAGATGATGACACTGTACCTTGTCTTTGAGGCGATCGAGAAGGGCGAGGTGGATGTTGACCAGAAAGTCCTGATCTCAGCCAAGGCCGCCGCCGAGCCCTCCTCGAAGGTCTATCTCAAGAAGGGCGGTCGCTACACCATCCGCTATCTGATCAGGGCCGCCGCCATCCGGTCCGCCAATGATGCCGCCACCGCCCTGGCTGAAGCGATCTCGGGGAGCGAGGAGGCGTTTGTGAGCCGGATGAACACAGCCGCCACTGCCATGGGGCTGCGCAACACGGTCTTCAGGAACGCCCACGGCCTGACCGAAGTCGGCCACTTCTCGACCGCCAGGGACATGGCCAATCTGGGTCGACGGCTGATCTACGATTATCCCGGCTACTACAATATCTTTTCACGACGCTCGACGATGATCGGGGATCGGGAAATCTACAACACCAACCGGGTCTTTCTGAATTCGGTCAGGGGTGCGGATGGCATCAAGACAGGCTATACGCGTGCGGCGGGGTTCAATCAGGTTGTCTCGGCGGAACGTGGGGGTGTACGGCTGATTGTCACGATGTTTGGCGGCCGGTCGGTCACGGACCGGAACAGCCGGGTGGCCAAACTGCTGGAGGATGGCTTCAAGAACGCCACTCCCCATGTCGTGCTGGTCAAACCCAGGATGCCCCTGATCTATGATTCGCGCTCCCTTGCCACCAAACTGCTGAGCTATGGCCGGCCGCTGTTGCGACCTGACGCGGCCAGCCAGCCGACAGTCTCCGGGGACCAGCTTGACAAGCGGGCCACATTCCAGGCCGAGGCGATCCTGGCGGATGTCACCAGCCGGCCGACCACCGGGGCCATGCAGGATGGCCAGACGGGCCAGGGTGATGTGCCACCGGTGATCAGTGATGTGGCCGACAATGCAGAGAGAGGTGATGCCGAGGCTGTGGTGGCAGAGATTGACGAGGGTCAGTTGCCAGCGGGGATCTCGCTGGGCCGGTTCGGGACCATGAACAACCTGATTGCCCGCTCAACCAAGGCCAAGTTGATTACGCCCGGGACACTCTTTGGCGCCAAGCAGGTGGTGGTGAAGGAGAGGAATGCCTTTCACCTCAAGTTTGTGGGTCTGAACATGGACAAGGCCAACGAGAGTTGCCTGAAGATCAAGCACAGGAATTACACCTGTGATGTCTATCCGGTGGAATAGAACAGGTCGAATCAGGCTGAGTCTGGCGATGATTGCCAACTGAAGGCCGCTGCCATCAATGTGCGCGTGTAGGCGTGTTGAGGGTCCTCGAAGATCGTCCTGACATCGGCATGTTCCACGATCCGGCCCCGGTGCATGACCGCAACATCATGGGCCACGGCACGGATGACTCGCAGATCATGACTGATGAAGATGTAGGCCAGGTCATGATCGTCTTGCAGTTTGAGCAGGAGTTGCAGGATCTGCGTCTGGACTGTTCGGTCAAGGGCTGAGGTCGGCTCATCAAAGAGGATCAGGCGGGGACGGAGGATGATGGACCGAGCCAGGGCGATGCGTTGCCTCTGGCCTCCGGAGAACTCGTGGGGGTAGCGGGTCATGATGGCTGGATCGAGCCCGACATCCCGCAGTGCCGCCTCGGTCCGGGCCTGCCGCTCGGCAGGGGTGAGGTCTTCATGGACAACGAGACCTTCGGCAACGATCTCCTCGACTGACAGGCGGGGCGAGAGGGACCCGTAGGGATCCTGGAAGACAATCTGGATCTGGCGCCGCAGCTGGCGGACATCTTTCCGTCCGATGGTATTGAAGGCGATACCATCGAAGGCGATGGAGCCTTCGGCGGCCACGAGACGGGCAAGAGCCAGGGCCAACGTGGTTTTGCCAGAGCCGGATTCACCGACGATGCCCAGCGTGTGGCCTTGCCGGACCATGAGCGAGCAGTCCTGGACCGCCTTGATATGGGCCACAGTGCGGCGCAGGAGACCACGCCGGATGGGGTACCAGACCTTCAGGGCGTTGGTCTCGAGGACAACCGGAGCCCGGGGGTCGGCAGCCTCCGGTGCGGTGGTCACTTCGGCGGCGATGAGTTCGCGGGTGTAGGCATGGCCGGGGGCGGCAAAGACTTGCTCTGTGGGTCCGTCCTCGAGGATCTCGCCCTGGTGCATGACGTAGACGCGATCAGCAATCCGGCGGACAATGCTCAAATCATGGGTGATGAACAGAAGTCCCATGCCGGTGGTGGTGCGCAGGCGATCGAGGAGAGCAAGGATCTGGGCCTGGGTCGTGACATCAAGGGCCGTGGTCGGTTCATCGGCAATCAGCAGGGCAGGATTGTTGGCCAGTGCCATGGCAATCATGATGCGCTGGCGCTGGCCTCCGGAGAATTGGTGGGGATAGGCTGGCAGACGGGCGGCCGGATTCTCGATTCCGGTCTTGTCGAGGAGTTCAATGATGGTGTCCCTGAGGCGACTGGCTGGCACCGGATTGTGGAGCTGGATGATTTCACCGATCTGTTTTTCCAGCGTGTGCAGGGGGTTGAGCGATGTCATCGGCTCCTGAAAGACAAAGCAGATGTCCTTGCCGCGGACCCGGCGCAATTCGGTCGGCTCGAGATCGATCAGCTCACGACCCTGAAAGCGGACGGAGCCCGTCCGGCGGGCATTCTCGGGCAGGAGGTCAACGGTCGAGAGGGCTGTGACGGTCTTGCCGGACCCCGATTCGCCGACAATGGCCACCGTCTCGCCGGGATGGACGTCGAGACTGACAGCTGAGACGGCCTCGGTGACGATCCGGTCATGGTGGAAGGCAACGCTGAGGTTCCGGATGGCGAGCAGGGGGCTCATGGAGAGTGCCTCCGCA
Organism: Paracoccaceae bacterium; assembly: GCA_965215545.1. Lineage (GTDB taxonomy): Bacteria > Pseudomonadota > Alphaproteobacteria > Rhodobacterales > Rhodobacteraceae > MPNP01. The sequence goes on along the minus strand of OZ244066.1, from coordinate 131,828 downwards.
GAAACCGACTCCAGAAGGAATCATGGTCTCCTTGTTGGCAGGAACCCAATGATGGCAGGCTGTTACATCTTTTCACTTCAGAGTGGCACAAGGGTGTCATAAAACGCATCGCATGTCGCTTTGTCGTACGCAGCAAAGCAGGAGTGGGCAGATTTGAGATCACGGATCAGATCTTGAGATGGTGATCCGGTACCACTGCCAACTGGATAAGGACGGCGCTTGTCAGTGACATGAAAAAGATACCAGATTTCGAAACAGGGGATGGACGGGATAGCCTTGACAGTCGGCTCCACCCCACTCCTTGGAAATTTGAGATTCCCGGCCTTGGCGATGGCCTCCTTGTCGGTCGTGTGCCTGTCGCGGTCGAAGACAAGGAACACATGCTCATATCCAGCATCCCCCCCCCCCTCAAGAGATCTTGAGCGTACTGAATGACGCTGATCGGAGCCGGGTCGCCGTCGCCGGTGCCTCGCCGGTCAGGTGTTCCAGTGCCCAGGCCAGCTGCTCCTCGGGGCTGGCGGCCACTGCCCGGTCCGGCAGGGTGGCCACCGCACCGAGCGTGTCGGCCCGCCAGGGATCGGTCGCGCCATCACGGATGGCAGCGAGGGCGGTGCGCACCGCATCGACCCGCGCCTCGAGGGCGGCGGTGGCCCGGGTCGCATGCGGCAGCGAGCGGGGCAGGGCCGGGATGTCCGGATCGGCCATCCTGCCCGCCGCATCCAGGGTGGCCAGGACACGGGTGGCGCGGGCCCGGTCGGCATCGGTGGGGCCGGCGGCCGGGACGGACGCGAGCATCGCTGCATCGCCGGCGATGGCCACCAGGGCCCCACACTGGCGGCGCCAGCGGGCCGCCAGGGCCTCCCAGTGGGTGATCTCTTCTTCGGTGTGGGGGGCGCAGGCCGCCACGATCCGGGTGGCCGGCGGTGCGGTGGGATCCGGGCCCGGGTCGCCGGCAGGGCGTGTCCTGACCGCCGCCCGGGTCGCCGCACGGACGAGATGGGACCGGAAGGAGGGGATGGGACAGGTCAGGGAACCATCCGGGCTCTCCTGCAGGGCCCCGCGATGCAGGAGATGGTCGGTCAGGGAGTCGGCATCCATGCCCTTGGGGACCTGCCACGCCCGGCCCGGGTGGGTCCCGGCATGCCGTTCGATCAGGTCGATCACATCGGTGCGACCTTGGACAGACGGCAGGGGGATGGCGCTGAGATCGTCCAGCACGGCCCCGACGAGGGCAGCACAGCCCGCCAGGGCGCCGCGTTGCTGGCTCTGATAGTAGTGGAGACGGCTGATGGCCGCTTCGGTGGCCACCCGCTCCCAGTCCACCGCGGCGAGAGCCGCAGGGCCCGCGTCCGGGCTGTGCAGGATGGCCCGGGCGAGCGCCTGCAGGGCAAAGTGGAGGTGGCGAGGCCAGCCCTCACAGGGAGCGGCCAGAGCGTCGAGGGTGGCCGCCTGGCCCGTCGGGTCCAGGCCGAAGTGCCCACACCACCGGCGGGTGAGCTCGGTGACCTCGTCTGGGTCCAGGGCACCGATGGCGTGGCGTGTCTTGCCCCGGGTCAGTCCCATGTCCGTGGCCTGGGCGTCGGTGTCACCGAGGCCGGCCAGCACCAGGGTCAGCGGCAGGCCGGTCGTGTTGTCGTGCAGGCCCTGCAGCACCTTGGCCACCGGGTGCGCGTCCGGATACCGCAGGCGCTGGGCCTCATCGATGGCAATGATGATCGGGCCAGCCAGGCCGCCCGTTGCCCTGCAGACCCAGTCACGGAAGGCCACCAGGGTCGGCTCGGGGGCGGGCGGGGTGGTGGTCATGGCACGCTCGGCCCCGATCGACGTGCCGAACGCCCCCACCGTGCCACCGGTGGTGCGGGTGATCTGGTCCCGGGTCAGGAAGTCCCCGGCGATCTCGGGATCGACCAGCGTCGCCAGTGGTCCGAGGATGTCGATGGGCCCGCGGATGTCAGCGGAATTGAGGGTGAGGATCCCGGTCCGGCCACCGGCCGCCCGGCGGGCCAACTCGGCAAGGATCGTGCTCTTGCCGGCCCCGGGGGCGCCCTGGATGATGCGGGTAGCACCGGCCTGGCCGTGCCGGCCTGCGCCCGAACCATCCCAGCTTCGCTCGGCGCTGGCCAGGATGTCGGCCAGGACAGCCGCCCGCCCGGCAAAGACCGGGGGGTCCACCTTGTCGGTCCGCGCAACGAACTCCGCCAGTCCCGCCCTGTCCAAGGTCATCCGGGCCCGCCTCCCATCCGTGTCTCTCCCTCGGTGGTCGCTCCGCAAGAACTCTCCGGTTCAGGATAGGGACCCGGCCCGGGCTTGGCAAGGGGATGGAGTCCGTCACCGGGGCGGCGGGCGGACACAGTCGGCGATGATCTGATCTCGATGGGGGTGACGGACTCGCCGTCCTTGCGACCGTTGCGCCGGCCAGCGATCCCGGTCGCCGCGATGGCGCCGGGCCAGATCGGAGACGTGGGTGTCGCCGGATTCAAGACAGACGGTGACGGGTGCGGGGTCGGTCGGGGTGCCGGGTGGGGTCGGCGCCCGCGGCGAGGAGCAGCGCGACGATGTCCCGGTCCGCTGCGTGGGACTGTCGATGGCGGCACCCGCATCGATGCGAGCCATGGCAACCTCCCGAGGCCCTTCAAGTGCAGCCCCGGTGAAGGGGTGTCACACCCTCCAGGGCCCTGGCCTCGATGTCGGCCCCGGCAGCAAGGAGCAGGGGCACCACATCGGTGCGCCCGACATGGGTGGCCACATGGAGCGGTGTGTGCCGAGCTGTCTTTCGGGATCCACGCCTGCAGCGAGGGCGGCCTGGATGTCCTCGAGAGAGCCGGAGGCGATCAGGGTGCAGGTCAGACGCTCCGCGGCAGCGACCAAGCCAGAGGCAAGAACCAGCAGGAGGATTGCCAGCAGGGATCGGATCATGGGCGGGGTCCTTTCAGGCAGGTCCAGGTCATGGAAGGGTCTTGCGGGGATCAAAGGCGTCCCGGACACCTTCGAAGATGAACACGAGCAGCGACAGCATCACGGTGAAGGTCAGGAACGCAGTGATGCCGAGCCAGGGGGCCTGGAGATTGTTCTTGGCCTGTTGCGTCAACTCCCCGAGTGATGGGGCGCTGGACTGCAGCCCGAAGCCGAGGAAGTCGAGGGCGGCCAGGGACCCGATGGTCCCGGTCACGACAAAGGGCAACAGCGTCAGGGTCGCCACCATGGCATTGGGCAGCACATGGCGAAACATGATCGTCGTCCGGGACACGCCAAGGGCGCGCGCAGCGAGAACATACTCGAAATTGCGGGCCCGAAGACATTCCGCCCGTACCACGCCCACAAGGGCGGTCCAGCCGAACAGTGTCATGAGCAGGGCCAGCAGCCAGAAATTCATTTGCCAGATCGCCGCGACAATGATGATGATGTACAACGCGGGCGTGGCACCCCAGATTTCGATCAGGCGTTGGAAGAGGAGATCAATCAGCCCCCCGTAATACCCCTGGACCAGGCCGGCAGTCACGCCAAGGATTGTGGTGGCCAGGGTGACGATGATGGTGAACAGGATCGAGAGGCGGAACCCGTAGATGATGCGTGCCAGGACATCGCGGGCCGTATCATCGGTGCCCAGAGGATGCGCCCGTTCCGGTGGCGAGGGTGCCGTTTCCGCCAGGTTGCTCACCGTGGTGTAGGAGTAGGGCAGGGGCGGCCACAGAATCCAGCCCGGCACGACAGCCGTTCCATTGACCATGCCATCCTCTGCATCGGCCAGGATCGCCTCAGGGTCGTCATAGCAGTCAAGCAGGCCACCGGTCTTGATCAGGCAGCCAATCTCCGGCTCGTGATAGGCAGCAGCGATATCCAGATCACCACCAAAATCCCGCTCGGAATGAAAGGTGAAGATCGGGGTGTGCAGGGTGCCGCGATAGGAGACCAGCAGCGGTTGATCATTGGCGATGAACTCGGCAAGGAGCGAGAGCCCAAAGAGAACCAGAAAGAGGATCAGGGAGATGAAGGCCCGGCGGTTGTGGCGGAAATTGGCCAGGCGGCGTTGATTCAGTCGGCTCGGCATCGTCAGATCTCCCGGGTCTCGAAGTCGATGCGCGGGTCGATCCAGACATAGGTCAGGTCCGAGAGCAGTCCGACCAGCAGTCCGAGCAGGCCAAACACATAGAGGGTGCCAAAGAGGACCGGATAATCCCGGGCAATCGCCGCCTCGTAGCCGAGCCGTCCCAGGCCATCGAGCGAGAAGATCGTCTCGATGATCAGCGAGCCGCCGAAGAAGACGGAAATGAAGACAGCCGGGAATCCGGCAATCACGATCAGCATGGCGTTGCGAAAGACGTGCCCATAGAGAATGCGCCGTTCGGCGAGGCCCTTGGCCCGGGCGGTGACGACATACTGCTTGCGGATCTCGTCAAGAAAACTGTTCTTGGTCAACAGGGTCAGTGTGGCAAAGCCCGAGACGGTGGATGCGAGGACCGGCAGGGTCATGTGCCAGACATAGTCGGCGACCTTGGCCAGTGGGCCCAGCTCATGGAAATCGTCGGACACCAGGCCGCGCAGAGGGAAGATCTGCAGGTAGGAGCCGCCGGCCAGCAGCACGAGAAGCAGGATGGCAAAGAGGAATCCCGGGATGGCAAAACCGATGATCACGGCTCCCGATGTCCAGGTGTCGAATGCCGAGCCATCCCGCACCGCCTTCCTGATGCCAAGCGGGATGGATACGAGATAGGCCAGCAGGGTCGACCACAAGCCGAGCGAGATCGAGACCGGCAGTTTCTCGATGACCAGGTCAACCACGGAGATGGACCGAAAGTAACTCTCGCCGAAATCAAGGCGCAGGTAGTTGCCCATCATGTGCAGGAACCGTTCTGCCGGTGGTCGGTCAAAGCCGAACTGGCTCTCGAGTTCGCGGATGAATTCCGGCGGCAGGCCTGATGAGAGATACCGCTCATCGACCTGTGGGCGTTCAGGGGCCTGTTCGCCACCGGCCGAGGTGCCGATATTGGCGAAGACATCGCCATGACCTTCGAGTTGGGCGATGATCTGCTCGACGGGGCCACCGGGCACAAACTGCACCAGGGTGAAATTGATGAGCATGATCCCGAAAAGGGTAGGGAGAATCAAGCCCAGCCGACGGAGGATATAGACAGCCATCCGAGTCCCCTGCCGTCTTCAGGTCAGAGCGCGCCCTCGGCAACCAGCCGCTCAGCGGCTGCATCATCGAACCACCAGAAATCCAGAACACCCAGATCAAACGGTGGCAGGGGTTCGGGGTATTCGAGCATGGTATAATAGGCCACGGTGTGGAAATCCCGGTACCACTGACCGACAAAGAACTTGAGGGAACGCAGGACCCGGTCAAGGGCGCGCACAGCCACGGCCAGTTCCTCGGCTGTATCGGCCGCCAGCACCGCATCGATCAGGCGGTCAACTCCCGGGTTGGCAAGCCCGGCATCGTTGAAGACGCCATCAATGTGCTCCGATGCCAGATACTGCCGCAGGCCCAGCCCGGGTTCAAGGTCAAAGCCGAACCCACTGGTGATGATGTCGAAGTCATGGTTGCGGGTCCGCTCGACATACTGGGCCGAATCAACCCGTGTCAGGATGGCATCGACACCCAACTGTCGCAGGTTCTCCACATAGGGGTTGATGATACGTTCAAAATCGACATTCCACAGCAGGAATTCCACCTGGAGCACATCACCATCGACATTATGACGCACCCCATCGCGCAGCTGCCATCCTGCCTCGTCAAGCAGGGCAGCGGCTGCCCGCAGATTGCCACGATCGAGCAGGCGCCTGCCCGACACCGGTGCCATGCCGGCGGCCTCGGTAAAGACCGACGCGGGCACATCGCCCCGGACGGTTTCCAGGAGGTCGAGTTCTGCCCCATTCGGCTGACCGGTGGCAGCGAGCGCGCTGTTTTCCCAAGGCGAATTGATGCGCTTGTAGAGATCATAGAACAGCGTGGCATTGGTCCATTCGAAATTGAACATCAGCCCGATCGCCTCACGGACCCGGATGTCCTGGAACTTCGGTCGGCGCAGGTTGAAAAAGAAACTCTGCCCACTGGCAACGGACCCATCCGGCAACTGCGCCTTGCGCACCCAGCCATTGCCGATGGCAGGGAAATCATAGGCGGTTGCCCAGCGTTTGGACTGGTTCTCGTTGCGGAACGTGTACACACCTGTCTTGAAGGCCTCAAAGGCGGCATTGGAATCCGCAAAATACTCCACACGGATCCGGTCGAAATTGGCCCGTCCCCGCATGACAGGCAGGTGCCATCCCCAATACTCAGGATTCCGCCGGTAGGTGATGCGCTTGCCGATATCCAGAGACTCAAAGATGTAGGGGCCTGATCCCACCGGGATCTCAAGGCGTGATTCATCCAGACTGGTGCCGGTGTCAGCAAACCACCGTTGTGGAAAGATCGGCAGCCCACCGACCAGGGACGGATAGGTTCGCGTCGATCCATCGATGTTGAAGTCAAAGCGGATCGTATGCGGCCCGAGCACCTCGGCCGACTGCACGGCCTTGCTCAGCTCGGCCCGGAAGGACGGCAGGCCGGCATTCAGGAACTGGGTGTAGCTGAAATGAACATCCTCGGCCGTGACCGGCGTCCCATCCGAAAATCGGGCTTCCGGACGCATGTGGAAGATCGCCCAGCTCCGGTCATCAGGATACTCGATCGTATGGGCCAGCAGTCCGTAGGCCGCACTGACCTCGTCGGCATTGGTCTCCAGCAGACTCTCGTACATGATCGTTGCCAGAGCACCTGCCCGACCCTTGCGCGAATAGGGATTCATTGAATCAAAACTGCCGATGGCGGCCATGGAGATCTCGCCACCCTTGGGCGCGTCGGGATTGACGTAGTCAAAATGTGGAAAGTCAGCGGGATAGTCGAGATTGCCAAAGGTCGAGATGCCGTGGGCCCTGTGAATCCTGCTGTCCTCGGCCCGGATTCCGCTGCCGCCATCCATGGCCCAGAGGGCCACGACCCCGAAGACCCCGACCAGCGACCGAAGGCATCGACCCCGGCCCGAAATTCGCCCGAACGGCATCACGCCCGCTGTCCCGCTGTCCCGGTCTCCTCTGGGATGGGAACTCAATTGCCGCCCGCCAGCATATAGGCAATCACATTGGCCTTGTCGGCCGGTTTTTTGAGTCCGGCAAAACTCATCTTGGTGCCGGGCAGATACTGGCGCGGATTGGCAATGAAAGCATAGATCGACTCGGGCGTCCAGACCTGGCCATAATTCACCATGGCATCGGAATAGCTGAACCCGGGGACGGTCCCGGCCACTTTTCCGACAATTTCATGCAGGGAGGGTCCCACGGTGTTGGCTCCTTCCTCCAGCTTGTGGCAGGCCTTGCACTTGGCCCAGACCCGGGCACCCTTGTCAGCATCCCCAGCAGCCAGAATTGCCGCGATGTCGATCTCCTCGGTCGGCGGGGCGGCGGTATCGGCGAGGTTGGCATAGGCAATTTCGATGACACCCTCCTCGGCACTGTCCACGTGGTAGAGTTTCTCGGCGGCCAGCCCGGCCAGCATGAAAAAAAGCATCGCGCCGCAGAGGGCGCCGACAACTTTCGTTGCTGTCATTGTGTCCGTCATGGGTCCCTGCTCGTGATCAATTCGTTTCAAGATTGCGGGCAAACGTCTACAATGCTCCCTGCTTGTTTTGCAAGACAGACCCCCGGTCATGAGGAGGACAGGATACCGTGAACACTCGGATCGCATTTCAGGGCGAACCCGGGGCCTACTCGCACAAGGCCTGCCTCATTGCCCGCCCCGATCTCGAGCCCCTGCCCTGCCGGACCTTCGATGAGACCATTGCGGCGGTCATCGAGGGCAAGGCGGCCCTGGCCATGCTGCCAATCGAAAACTCCAATTACGGGCGGGTCGCCGATATTCATCACCTGCTGCCCAAATCCGGCCTGCACATCATCGACGAGCTGCTCCTGCCGGTCCAGATCATGCTGCTCGGCCTGCCCGGAACCCCCCTCTCGGCCATCACCACCGCCTACAGCCATCCAATGCTGCTCGGCCAGTGCCGGACCTTTCTCCATCACCATGGCATCACCCCGTCCGCCTGGCTCGATACGGCCGGAGCCGCCCGTCATGTGGCCGAACTCAAGGATCCGTCCCGTGCAGCCATTGCTTCCGAACTGGCCGGCACGATCCATGGCCTGGCCACCCTCCAACGTCAGATCGAGGATGATCATGCCAACCGCACGCGATTCATCGTGATGGCACCCACCCTGGACGCCTCCCGGCGCCATGACCACATGATCACGGCCTTCGTCTTCCAGGTCCGGAACTTGCCGGCAGCCCTCTACAAATCGCTCGGTGGTTTCGCGACCAACGGCATCAACATGATCAAGCTCGAAAGCTACATGATCGACGGATCCTTCAGCTCCACCCAGTTCTATGCCGAGATCGAGGGGCATCCCGAGGACCGACCTGTCGACCTCGCGATGCAGGAGTTGCGTTACTTCACCTCCGTCCTGACCATTCTCGGCGTCTTTCCCGCCTCACCGGAACGGCACAAGTCCTGAGCCCTCACCGAATCCCGACGGGGGTCATGCGGCGGCAGACGAGGCAACAGGTGAGGGGCCGACCATGCATCATGGGTGATCATGCCGATCGGGGTGCAATTCCTGCTTGGCAGCGGCGACCGACACTGCTATTGACCGGATACAGCAAACATTGTCCGGCCAAGTCGGATGCAGGAGTTGGCCATGAAGCTTTCGAGGAAGACTTCGGGGGCCACCGGGGTCCTGTTGTGCCGACTGGATGGCTGGCCGGGTGATTCGGTGATTTCCTCTGCGTGTCCCGATACTCGCATATTGGTCGCAGACAGACAAAAGGGTTACACAATGAAACGACTTGCACACGCACTCGGCATCCTGGTGGCCACGCTGACCATGATCGGTGCCGCGTCAGCCCAGACCGATGTGGTTCTGGCGCTTGACTGGAAATTCGAGGGACCCAGTGGCCCGTATTTCGTGGCCGCCGACAAGGGTTATTTTCGGGACAATGGCCTTGAGGTCGACATCTCGGCCGGCCAGGGATCCCTGGATGCCATCCCCAAGGTTGCCACCGGAGCCGTCCAGTTCGGATTTGCCGACATCAACAGCCTGATGAAATTCCTCGACACCAACCCCGGCGCTCCGGTGATTGCGGTCATGATGATCTATGACAAGCCACCCTTTGCCATCATCGGTCGCAAGTCGCTTGGTGTCATGGCCCCCAAGGACCTGGAGGGCCGCATTCTTGGCGCGCCGCCCCCCGATGGTGCCTGGGCCCAGTTCAAGGCCTTTGCCACTGTCAACGACATCGATGTCACCAAGGTCACAGTCGAGCCTGTGGGTTTCCCGACCCGGGAGCCCAACCTCGCCGAGGGACTGGTGGATGCCGTGACCGGATTCTCGTTCTCGAGTTTCCTCAACCTGGTGCGCGCCGGTGTTCCCGAGGACGACATCTCGACCATCCTGATGGCAGATCATGGTCTTGACCTCTATGGCAACGCCATCATGGTCAACACGGACTTCGCGGCTGACAACCCCGAACTCGTCACTGGCTTCCTCCGGGCCATTGCCGCCGGCTGGCGTGACGCCATCGCTGATCCAAGGATGGCCGTCGAGGCCCTGGCCATCCGGAATCCGGCCGCTGACATCGATCTCGAAACCCGGCGGTTGCAGCTCGCGATCGATGCCAATGTCAACACGGAATACGTGCAGGCCAATGGCATCGGTGGGATTGATCCGGAGCGATTCGCCAGCGGCATGGAGCAGATCGTGCAGAACTTCGAATTCACCAATCCGCTTGATGCCTCGCTCTATTACACTGACCAGTATCTCCCGGATGCCGATGAGCTGATGATCAACTGAGCTGATCACACCCGGGCAGCCCGACGGGCTGCCCGGCTTCCTTTTCCTTCTTGTTTCCGACGCACGCATGTCCCAGTCCGCCGTCATCGAGTTGCGGCAGGTTTCGCACTCGTTCAGCACCCCGGCAGGTGAGTTCGAGGTCATCAAGGAGCTCGATCTGACCCTGTCGAAGGCATCCTTCACAACGGTTGTCGGCCCATCGGGTTGTGGCAAATCGACGCTCACGCGGCTGATATCGGGTTTGATCCAGCCCACAGCTGGCGAGATCTGGCTTGATGGCAGTCAAGTCACGAGCCCCCGCAGCAATGTCGGCATGGCCTTTCAGAATCCGGTCATGCTGGAGTGGCGCAACGTGATGAAGAACATCACTCTGCCTCTGGAAATCGTGGCTCGGGACATGCCGAAAGCCGAGCAGGAACAGCGCGCGCACGAACTCCTGGCTCTCGTCTCTCTTTCGGGCTATGAAGACAAGCGCCCTTCCGAACTGTCCGGTGGCATGCGCCAGCGTGTCTCGCTGTGCCGGGCTCTGGTCCACCGGCCGAGCGTCCTCATCCTTGATGAGCCGTTCGGGGCCCTTGATGCCTTCACCCGGGAAGAGTTGTGGCAGATCATGCAATCGCTGCGCGAGAAGGAACGGTTCACCTGCCTGCTGATCACGCACGACCTGCGCGAATCGGTCTTTCTCTCCGACGAGATCATTGTGCTGTCTGGCCGACCCGCCCATCAGCAATACCAGGTTGCCATCAAGCCGGGGACATTCACCGCCCTGCAGGATCTCTACAGTCCCGAGACGACAGAATTGCTGGCGGCCCTGCGTCAGCAGATTGAAATTGCCCAAGGCAAGGGATGAGGCGTTGCACGGCATGTTGAGTTCCCGGCCCATCCTGCGCAAGATTGTCGTGCCGCTCGTGGCGCTCCTGATCTTTGCCGGTCTGTGGGAATGGATCGTCTGGATCAATGACTGGCCGAATTACAAGATGGCCTCTCCCTCGGATCTCGGTCCCGCCTACATCAAGTACTGGGACCTCTTCGTCCAGTATGGCTGGGACACGTTCTGGCGCACGGTTGCAGGGCTGGGCCTCTCGGTGGTGGCTGGCACCATCATCGGCATGGTCATGGGGATCTGGCGCACGGCCCGGGAAGGCCTGTACCCCATTCTTGTTGGCTTCAATGCCATCCCGAAAGCCACAGTCGTCCCCGTTCTGGCGCTGATCCTGGTCGGCATGGATAACCTGAACACCGTCCTGATCGCCTTCCTGATCTCATTTTTCCCCATCGCCGTGTCGGTCTCGATCGGGATTTCAACTCTGGAGCCCGAATACCGGGACATCCTGCGCTCGCTGGGGGCATCCCGGATGACGATTTTCTGGAAGATCGCCCTGCCCAAGACCCTGCCGGAATTCTTCGGGGCGCTGAAGGTGGCGGTGACCCTGGCCTTCATCGGCACCAACCTCATGGAGATCGTCGAACCCCACGGCAAGGGTCTCGGCCATCTCTTTGACAGCGGCAAGATCAATGCCGATTATCCCCTGATGTTTGCCGTCCTGATTGCCCTCGCCCTGCTCGGCATCGTGCTCTACTACATCGTCGTGATGCTTGAACGCATCTTCGCCGGTTGGGCTGAACGCGAATAGGACTCCACCGGTTGACCGTCGGCTGGATCGTTCCCTGCCAACCCCTGACATCGCAGGGCTCTCGCACCTTGCATTGGCAAGATTGCAGTCCCACCCCGCGATGCAGCCGTCGCAATGCGGTCTGTTCGCTCTGACTGGCCCATCGTCATGCAACGGTGAACAGCTGCGAGTGAGTTGGCATGGTGACGGCGGTCGATCCCGGGACCGTCTCGCTTGCTGGCGAGGGTGGCACAAACAGCGGCTTTCCCCCAGCATCATCGATGGCGTCTGGTGCTGGCCGCGGCCTGGCAGGACAAAGGCGAGCCGGCCGACCAGGATGCCCAGAAAAGCAAGCCCGGCAGACTGAACAGCCGCCCGGTGGGCATTGATCGATGGGACAAGGAGACCCCATGAGGGGGGTCTGGCAAGGGGTGCTGCCGGAGAGCGTCAGGAGGCGGTCACAAGGCCGAAGATCGTGAAACCAATGCCGACAATGGCGATCACATGGAACACAAAACGGGTTTCCCGCTTGGCTGCTTCGGTTTCCCGTCTTTCTGCGTCCGTTTCACGGCGGGCCGCGTCCGTCCGGAATCCCTCCAGTGTTGCCCTCAAATCGGCCTGTTGCGTGTTCATGCACTCCTCGAGGCGGATGATCCGCTTGTCCAGTTCATCACAGGTGGGCGGGTCGGCTGCCAGCCGGGAAGGATAGGCGGCACGGCGCGGCCTGTCAAGTTCACGGATCCATGCTCGATTGAAGCAGGGCACAGAATGCCCGCACGCTCTCCGGGTGATCCGGTTGCGGGCAGATGTCCTGTCCTTCTCGCGGGAAGAGTTCAACGTCCCACACTCGTATAGGTCATCGATTCCAGCTGTTTTGCACCGATTGCATCCCTGACCTGGCTGACCCGGCCCCGACGCCCACGGGTGGGACCCAGCTTCGCCCGGCCCGCCCACTGATAGGAATATCCTGTCTGGTCGGATGCCACATAGTTATAAACCGCCTGCGGGCGCAGCTGACAGCGATCCTGCCAGTCCGTCGCCACCCGTGCGCTGGCGCGACACAGCGCCAGCGCAGCCAGACCCTGAACACGGACCCGGGGCAACGCCAGGAACCGATGATTGCAGAGGACCCGGTCCAGATTGTCGGCACGGACATCAGCCGGCCAGCCAATCCACGCATCACGGGCCCGCAACTGCCAGGTCGCCGCCCCAAAACCAATCCCTCTCGGAACCGCATGATGCGCCGACCGGATCCAGTAACGCACCTGGCCGCCCGGGGGATGCGACCAGCCCTGCGGATGATGGGCCGCAACCATCGCTTCCCAGGCGTGGCGCTCATCCGCATCACGCACCCGGGCCAGCGCGACATCAAGGCGCCCGCCGCCAGACCGCTGCTGCCGTGAGCGTCACCCCGCGCTCGGGCCTCGCCCGCCCGCCCGCTGACACCCGGCTGTTGCACTCCAGGGTGGCACTGGGGTAATGCAAGTCACCCAACCATCATTCCAGACACGGAAACGACCATGACGATCTTGCACCCCCCCCCCTCGCCAGGTTGACCACCCGGCTGCTGCCGGCGGCTCTCGCAGCCCTTGGCCTCGCCCTCCTGGCCGGGCCCGCTGCAGCGCAGCGATTCACGCCCTCTGAATACCCCAATCACTTCACGCAAGTTCTGCAAAACCAAGGCAGGAGCTGGAATGACCCCGTCAACACTCTGAACGGCCCTCTTTTCACCGATATGGCTAGGGTTGCGGATAAGGTTTACAGTAACCTGGAGATCGAGGTCCTGGACTGGCCGGGGAACGCGATACTCGGCGTGGGACCCGATTCCCGATGCCCCTATGGCAGTGGCGAGGCCACGCGGCTGGTCAGCTTCCACAATGCGACCGGCACCTATTCCCGCGGCCAGCCCATCGCCGAGGCCTGCACGTATCTTGGCCAGCCGAAATGCTCGCGCACCGTGACAGTGTCCGTGCCGGGGCATGGGAATCAGACCTTCACCGCCAATCGTGGATCCCCGCCCTGCCCGCCCAATCCGCAGCAGGCCGCGGACAATGTGCCGATGGGCATCCCCCAGTCCGCCACCGGCATGTTCACCGTCCGGATCTGGGGCAAGGTGTGCTACTCTGCCAATTCGTCCTGTCGCCCGGCGCGGGAGCCGATACCGGCAAACGGTGTGGGCAATATCAACCTCAATGGGTATTTCGCCACCTTCAAGGGCGGCGGCGACAACTGCGGCCCGCCCATCTGGCCCACGCAGGAGATGCGGGATTTGGGGGCCCCACCCTATGCCGCATGGTGTGACTTCACCTTCGATATACAGTGAAGCGGTAGGTGTAGCGACCTGCAATCATCCGGGCTTCAAACTGCAATCATCGGTACCAACCCACAGTCTCTGCAACTGGCGCTGCGGCTCCAGGCCGCCGCGTCGCGCCGGGGGCGGAAGCAGCCGGACGGATTGAGCCCGACCTTCGCCAGCCGGACTGTCCGCGCCGCCCCCGCAGGGTCCAGCCGACGATGGCCGGCCGGGCCCGGAGCACCGAGGGGGCCCGGAATCATGCCGTGCTGCGGACCGTGCTGGCCACGGCCTGCCGGCAGGGCCGGACCCCTGCTGGTGAACACCGGACGGACGCACCAAGCGGCTTGCGGTGCCCTGCGTCACCCTTCGGGCCGGGAATGCCGAACAGGAACCTGTACAGTGACCGAAAGACTTGAAGCTCATGTCATTGGGAGGAGGTGCGGGGGTCACGGGATCCCTTGAAACATGTGGCCGGGTCGGTACGGATCGGCCTCACGGTGCTGTTTTGCCAGGGACCAGACTGCGAAGGAACCCGGATCCGGGCCGACAGGAGAACAGGTGCGATGGTCCGGCATCCTGCCTGCCGTTGGCTTGCGCAGGCGGACAATTGTTCCTAAATGCAAGCCCGAGGGGTTGAGACAGACGGGCAGCACGCCAACCCGGTCAGGTTCGAAAGAAAGCAGCCGTAACGATGATTCGCCCGGGCTGGATCGCCCCTCACGGATCCTGATCAATGATGACATGGGGCAGAACAGTGGCACCAGAGGGCGCAACAGGGCAGATGCAGCGGCTTGTGCCACAGGGACATGACGGGGTGATCCGGATCTGCCTGTCTGGACCTGCTTCGCTCTGTCCCAGGCCGGGATGTCGTCGCCGTGGATGAATCCGGTCTCCCAGTGGATGCATCGACAGCCCCGGCGGGCGATGCCAGGCCCTATGTCGTTCTGGCCCGGAAGTACCGACCGCAGAAGTTCTCGGAGCTGGTCGGTCAGCCGGGGATGGTCCGGATCCTGGAAAATGCCTTCAAGGCGAACCGATTGGCCCATGCCTTGATCCTCACGGGTGTTCGTGGCGTTGGCAAGACAACCACGGCCCGGATTATCGCCAGGGGGCTGAACTGCACGGGTCCGGATGGGGCGGGCGGCAAGACGACGGAACCTTGCGGCCAGTGCTCGAACTGCGTGCAGATCGCCAATGGCAGCCATCTCGATGTGCTCGAGTGCGATGCAGCGTCCCGGACCGGGGTGGATGATGTCCGGAGCCTGATCGACAGCGTCGCGTACCAGACGGCGGATGCCCGCTACCGGGTGTACATCATCGACGAAGTCCACATGCTGTCGAAGAATGCCTTCAATGCCCTGCTCAAGACCCTGGAAGAGCCACCGGCCCATGTCCTGTTCATCTTCGCCACAACGGAGATCGAGAAGGTGCCGGCCACCATCCTGTCGCGCTGCCAGCGGTTCGACTTGCGACGGGTTGAGTCGAAAATCCTGGTTGCCCATCTCGATTCCATTGCCAGGGCGGAATCCGTTGCCATTGACCCCGAGGCGGTGATGCTGCTGGTGCGGGCCTCGGAAGGGTCGGTGCGGGATGCCGTGAGTCTGCTCGATCAGGCCATCGCCTACGGGGGCGAGCGGGTCACTGCCGGGCAGGTCCGCGAGATGCTGGCCCTCGCCGATCGATCCCGGACGCTTGATCTGCTGGAACTGATCATGGCGGGCAAGGCGGGCCCGGCGCTCGAGGAGTTTGCCGACCAGTACCAGCAGGGTGCTGATCCCGAAGCGATCCTGACCGATCTTGCCGACAGCGTCCACTGGCTGTCGGTTGTCCAGTTCACCAGCGCCTCGATCGACGATATCACGATCGCCCCTGACATCCGGGAACGCGGACAGACGCTCAGCCGGGCCCTGTCCCTGCCGGAGTTGGCGCGGGCCTGGCAGATCCTGGTGAAATGCCTGTCCGAACTTGCCCACACTCCCAACACCAGGATGGCCACCGAAATGGCGATTATCCGCCTCTGTGCCGCCGCCGACATGCCAACACCGGAGGCCCTGCTGCGCACGCTCGAGACTGGTCGCGCCCCGAACGCCCCGACGGCAGGTCAGGAGAGCCCATCCGAACCCCGAGCGGCAACGACTGGCCACGCTTCACCCGCTCCGGAGCCGGTGCCTGACGTGCCGCCAGCCGGGAATGGGGCTGCGGTCGCCGAGGACAATCGGATGCAGGACAGTCCGGTTGCCACGGAATCAGGTCCCGCCCCGCCGGACCTCCCTGACCTTGACAGCCCCCTGGTCCAGAGTGCCCTTGACACCTTTCCTGACGGCAAGGTGGTGGTTGACGGCAAGCCGATAAACTGACAGGGCCCGGCAAGACCGGCCCCCATTGCACAAGGATGACAATCAGATGCTCGATAAAATCAAGGGGCTTGGCAACATGGCGTCGATGCTGCGCCAGGCCGAGGAGTTCAAGAAGGCCCTGAATGTGATGCAGAAGGAATTGCAGGAGATGGCCATTGTCGTCGACAGCGATGACATGCTGGTCAAGGTGACCGTGAACGGACAGGCCAGGATTCTGGACCTTGACCTGCAGCATGCCAAGGCAGCCGACATCTCGACAAAGGAATTGCAATCCCGGATCCTGGCAACCCTCGTCAAGGCCCAGAACCGCTCGATCTATGTGGCCC
The DNA here is from genome assembly GCA_965215545.1 of Paracoccaceae bacterium. Lineage (GTDB taxonomy): Bacteria > Pseudomonadota > Alphaproteobacteria > Rhodobacterales > Rhodobacteraceae > MPNP01. The sequence goes on along the minus strand of OZ244066.1, from coordinate 115,360 downwards.
AGGAACGTCGGAACCAGCTCTTTGCCCGGTACAACCTTGACAAGGAACTGATGGAAGAACTTGAACGCCCCGAGTGAGAGTCCGGCGACTCTGATGGACCGAACCATGATGGAGAGGGCCATGATGGATGAGCCTTCGTGAACGGAACGAACGAAATCACCGCCCTGATCGATCGGTTCGCGCGCCTGCCTGGCCTTGGTCCCAAATCGGCCCAGCGGCTGGTCCTGCATCTGATTCGTCACCGTGAGCGCCTTGTCCGGCCCCTTCTCGAATCCCTCGGGACCTTTGCTGAATCTGTGCAGGATTGCCCGCAATGCGGCAACGCCACAACCGCTCCGATCTGTTCCATCTGCGCCGACCCCGAACGCGAATCCGACCGGATCTGTGTTGTGGAAACAGTCGCCGATCTTTGGGCAATCGAGCGGACGCATGTCTACCCAGGCCGCTACTTCGTGCTTGGGGGTGTTCTGTCGGTACGCGATGGCACAACCCCTGAACAGTTGCGGATTCCCCAGCTGGTTGCCACGGTTGCCGCAGGCCGGGCCCGCGAGGTGATCCTTGCACTCAACGCCACGGTGGATGGCCAGACCACCATTCACTTCATTGCCAATCAGCTGGATGATGTGGATGTGGCTGTCTCGATCCTCGGGCGGGGCGTTCCCGTGGGCGGGGAGTTGGACTATCTTGACGGGGGGACGATCACTGCCGCGATGATGGGTCGCCGTGCCTACTGACGCCGCTCGCCAGCCGGACGGGATCTTGGCCACGTTTCCCATTGAGGTCGATGCCCTGCGGGCGACGGAGACCTGGTTCCATGCGCAGGCCGACGCCCTCTGTGCCGCCTATCAGGCTCTCGAGGATCGCCATGCCGTCGAGCAGGGCCATGCCGGAGAGGCTGCTGCGTGCTTTGCGACCATTCCGACCCGACGCACACAGGCCGGTGATGCCAACCCTGGTGGCGGCATCATGCGACGCATGATTGGCGGTGCCGTCTTCGAGAAGGTCGCCGTGAATGTCTCGACGGTCGCGGGGGCGCTTGCACCGGAACTGATCCAGTTGCTGGCCACCCGCAAGGATGTCAGCGGACTGGACTCCACATCCCAATTCTGGGCATCCGGGGTGTCGATGGTTGCCCATCCCCGCAATCCCCATGCCCCGGCCGGCCATTACAATGCCCGTCTCTTTGCCACGCCCGTGGGGTGGTGGTTTGGCGGCTCGGCCGATCTCAACCCCGCCATTCCCCATCCGGCCGACACGGCGGCTTTCCATGCCGCGCTGCGGGCGGCATGCGACCTGCACGATACCACATACTACCCCACCTTCAGTCGATGGGCGGAGCGCTATTTCCATATCCCCCACCGCAACTGCGGCCGCGGCATCGGCGGGGTGTTTTTCGATGATCTCTGTACCCAGCACTGGGCAGCGGATTTTGCCTTCGTGCAGGCGCTCGGGGCCGCCTTCCTTGCCAGCTATGTCGGGATTCTGGACCAGCGTCGCACGGAGGACTGGACCGAGGCGGACCGCCAGGCCCTGCTGCAGCACCGGGGTCGCTATGTCGAGTTCAATCTTCTCTACGATCGTGGCACCCAGTTCGGTCTGAAGTCGGGCCATGATGCCGATGCGGTCCTGATGAGCCTGCCACCAGTGGCCACCTGGCAGTGACAGTCACCTCTGGCGGATGCACTCGACGAGCAGGCGAATGTGATCGGGATCCGTGGGCGGGAGGATGCCATGACCGAGATTGAACACATGGGCCCCGCCACCCAGGGCGTCCAGCACCATCTCGATGCCCGTCTTGAGGGCTGTGCCCCCCGCCACAAGGTCCAGCGGGTCAAGATTGCCCTGCACGCAACAGTGGGGTTGCAGGGTTTTGGCCGCCCAGACCGGATCAACCGCCGGATCAATCGAGATGCAGTCCGGTCCGACCTGCTCGACAAACAGCGTGTAGCGCTGGCCGGAGCCCCGGGGGAAGGCAATGAGCGGGATGGCGGGGACCGCCGTCCGCAGCGCCGCCACGATCGCCCGGTTCGGCGTCAGGACATACCGCTCATAGTCGGCACCTGACAGGATGCCGGCCCAGCTGTCAAACAGCATGAGCACCTCGGCGCCGGCCTGAACCTGATTGACAAGATGGCCAATGGTTCCCTCGATCAGAACATCCATCAGTGCATCCACGACGCCGGGATTGTCCCTGGCGAAGGCCTGGGCCGGGACCTGTCCATCCCGCCCCTGACCCATGATCATGTAGGTTGCCACCGTCCAGGGTGATCCGGCAAACCCGATCAGTGCCACGGACGCTGGCAGGGACCGGGCTGTGCAGGCAATCCCCTCATAGACGGGCCCAAGGTGCTCAAGCGCATCCCCGGATCCCCGCAGGGCCCTGACATCAGCCAGCGACACCACCGGATCCAGCATCGGCCCCGTCCCTTCGACAATCTCGAGCGCGCAGCCGAGGGCATGGGGCAGGAGCAGAATATCGGAAAAGATGATTGCGCCATCGAGACCAAACCGCGACACGGGCTGCAGGGTGACGTCCCGCACCAGACCGGGGTCATAACACAGGGACAAAAAGTCGCCGGCGTGCTCACGCACCGTCCGGTATTCAGGCAGGTAGCGCCCGGCCTGCCGCATCAGCCAGACTGGCGGTGGCTGCAGTGCTTCGCCGGCCAGGACCCGCAACAGTGGTTTTCCGGATGTCTCGGTCATCGCACCCCAATATCCGCCCGTCCCGGCAGCATCGACTCCGGGCATGGGACCTTCAATAGAAATGCCCGGCAAGGGGTCAACCGATCAACCCGGCCCGGGTGCCGATGACGCCAGGCGACGGTCTCGAGCCGAGGTCTGCCGGGACGCTCGATCCGGGCATCGTGTCATGAATTTGCTTGTCCATGCATCCTGTGCGAAGTGTCGCGACCGGAAGGTTGCCCGTGCGCATGCGCAAAGGCCGCACGGGATCAATCGATGGGGGAGGCATCCAGCGGCATGTTGCCACGAAGAGACCGGGGATCAACGATGGCGTGCGGCAGGATGGCTGAAGCGGCTGGCCGGGCGCGCCGACGGGTTCCGGCCAGGAGGGCGTTCAGGGCGTGATCCGGATCGGGACACGCAGCTCGGCCCTGGCCCGGGCCCAGACCGATGAGGTGATGGCGGCCCTGGTGGCGACATCGGGCCTGCGTCCGGAGGACTGCCTCGCGGTCCCCATCTCCACCCGGGGGGACCGGGTGACGGATCGGCCCATTCGGGATCTGGGGGGCAAGGGGGTCTTCTGTTCGGAAATCGAAACGGCCCTGCTGGCCGGTGAGATCGATCTGGCGGTCCACTCCCTCAAGGACATGCCGGCCAGGCAGCCCGAAGGATTGATCATCGACTGCGTCCTGCCCCGGGTCGATCCCCGTGATGCGCTGGTTGGCACGCCGGTGACGACCATTGCCGCCTTGCCGGATGGCACCCGGGTGGCAACATCAAGCCTGCGGCGGCATTGGCAGTTGCAGGCCATCAATTCGGGTCTGGTCGTCCGGGATATCCGCGGCAATGTGCCGACCCGGATCGACAGGTGCCAGCGGGGCGACGGCGCCTGTCTTGTCCTGGCCATGGCTGGTCTGGTGCGTCTCGGGATCGATTCCGTTCCGATCCACCCGATCCCGGTCACGACGATGATCCCGGCCCCTGCCCAGGGGATCCTGGGCCTTGAGCGTCGGGTGGATGATCAGCGGATGGCCGAGCTGCTCGGATGCCTGAATGATCAGGAGACATGGGCCTGCAGTCGTGCGGAACGGACGGTCCTGACCCGGTTGGGGGCCGATTGTGCCATTCCGCTGGCGGCCCATGCCACCTGGCATGGGGCGTGCTTGCAGCTGTCGGCGCAACTGTTCGGTCCCGATGGCCGGCAAGTGGGGGCGGTGGTGCTGACGGGCGACCGGCATGACCCGGTCGGGCTCGGCCAACGGGCAGCCGATGCGTTGCTGGCATGTCAGGACTCTCGGTGAGCGGGATCGCGGGTGGCCGGGAGCGGCAACTCGGCCAGCAGCGCAGCGAATTGGGCACCATGCATGGCCCGGTCATCCGGGCTGCCCTGCACGGTCGGTCGGGGCAGGCTGAACTTCAGGACATGCAGGTCGGCCAGTGGAAAGACAGCCAGCGTGGCGACATCGCAAGCCAGCAAGCCAGCCACTCTCTCGGCGGTCAGGGTGGAGCGGATGCGGGCATAGGTCGCGACTGTGGGGCAAAAGACATCGATCGTCAGGACAAAGGGTCCGGCATTCTTCGACCGGACGGTGGCCACGTCACCCAGGGTGGTCATCAGACCGTGACCAGGGTCATGCGGGATGCAGCGCAGGGATCATCGAGAGTCATGACATGGTTGAGGGCGAAGGCATACTGGGGACCACATTCCAGCTCGGCCGGAGAAAAGGGAAATCCGAAGGTTGGCATCTCCGCGCAGCCAGCCAGCGGGTAATGCAGGAGGAACGGGTTGCAGAGTTTGGCAATCTCGGTGGCCATGGTCTGGGTCGGGGCGTTGACGATGCAGAGAACGCCCACCTCGGCGGGATCCGAGTGGCGGAATTCGAGAGGGCCGAGGGTGGCATCAACACCGATGAGGCGCAGTTCGAGTGTATAGGAGTCGGGATCAAAATCCGTCCGGTCACGAAGTGTGGCAACGAGATGGGCAAGGAGCTGGTCCCGCCAGGTCTCGATGGCGCGGACATAGGCCCGGTCGCGGACCAGCGTGAGGATGATGGTGCGATAGCCGGCAGGGGCGACCCCTTCGAGTTTCACCCGATAGGCGTCAGCCGGGTGCCAGGCCGAGCCGGTGACCCGCACTGCGCCCTGTCCCGTTCCGGCATACCGGGCCTTGCTGACATCAAGCGTGCCACCGGGTTCATGGAGGTGCAATGGATCCGCGTTTTCGTAGAGCATGTGGGCATGGACGGATTGGGGTGTGCACGCGGCCCCGCCGGCCGTCGGCCGGACCGTAAATCCCTCGGCATCGAATTCGATCAGAATGCAGCCTGACAGGGGCAGCGTTGAACACAGCGCCCCACATTCACCGATCTTGGCACCATGCCAGCAGGCGCCGGGATCATCCCCGGCCATGAGCGGCAGGGCGGCGATGGTTGCCGTGTCGGTGCAGCGGCCGGCAATGATGATATCCACACCGGTCGCAAGGGCGGCCATGAAGGGTTCGGCGCCGAGGAGAGCGACGATGTTCGTGCAGGAGGTGATGGTACGGGAGTCGATGGTGGGGGCCGGATCCAGCGGCGTGAGGGTCCCGGCCGCCAGGGCCTTGTGCACCTGATCGGCTGCAAGTGAGGCGTGGAGGGTGGCCACCCTGAGATGTTCGCCGCGCTCCCTTGCGATCTCGGCAGTGATCTCGAGCATCCAGTCCACACCGGCATCGGTGCCGGCCGTGCCGGCCGAACCGATCATCAGGGGGACCCGGGCGGCAGCGCGGGCGGCCAGCAGGGTCGCCCACTCGGACTTGGTCACGGCCCGGGAATATTTCGAGAGTCCGGTCCCGAGGGCATGGGGGCCGCTGTCGGTCGAGCCACCGTCAATGGCAATGATGTCCGGGGCGGCGGCGATGCCGCGCTTGAGGGCGGTGTGATCAAATCCCAGACCCAGCACACCCGAAGGGACCAGGACCCGGGTCATGTCAGTCCTCGACCGGTGCGGGCGGTTTGAGCAGGTTCCGCAGGAACATCGGGGCGACAAAACCGCCGATGGCCGCAATCCACAGGACAATCGAGATCGGGGAGGCAAACAGGTAGGTCCAGTCGCCATCCGCGATGACCATGGCCCGGCGCAGGCTGTCTTCCATGTGGTTGCCAAGCAGGATGCCGAGGATGATCGGGACGGTCGGGACGTCAAGTTTCCGGCAAAGATACCCGAACAGCCCGAACAGCAGCATGAGCACGAGATCGTAACTCGAGCCCGAGAGCGAGTAGATGCCCCCGAAGGCCACCATGGTGATGCCGGGCAGAAGAATCCAGGGCGGGACAGTCAGGATCTTGACGAAGAGTTTGACCAGCGGCACGTTCATGATCAGCAGGACAAAATTGGCAATCAGCAATGAGGCGATCAGCCCCCAGACCACCTCGGGCCGTTCCTCGAAGAGCAGGGGCCCGGGCGTGATGTTGAGGGTGACCAGCAGGGCCAGCAGGACGGCTGTGGTTCCCGATCCGGGCACGCCGAGGGTCAGCATGGGCACGAGAGCGCCACCAGCGGCAGCATTGTTGCCAGCCTCGGGTGCGGCAACACCCCGGGGATTGCCGGTGCCGAAGGTCTGCTTGTCGCGGGCGACGGACTTTTCTGCCATGTAGGCAAGAAAACTGCCCAGCGATGCCCCGGCGCCCGGCAGGACTCCGGCGACAAACCCGATCACGGTGGACCGCAGCATGGTGATGAAACTGTTGCGGATGTCCCGGAACGGAATGGTGATCCGCTCGAGCTTGACTCCGATGGCCGAGTCCCGGCCATGACTTTCCATGTAGATGAAGATCTCGGCCACCGCGAAGAGCCCGACAATGGCAACGAGGAAATCAACCCCATCCATCAGATGCAGTGAACCGAAGGTCAGACGGGGCAGTCCCGTGGTGTTGTCCAGGCCGATCATGGCGATGGCCAGCCCAATGACGGCAGCCAGGCCGGCCTTGATCTGGTTGCGCGACGAGAGACCGCCCAGGGTACAAAAGGCCAGCATGTACAGGGCAAAATACTCGGCCGGTCCGAACAGATAGGCAATGCGGGCCAGGATCGGGGCCAGGATCATGAGCCCGATCGTGGCCAGCAGGGCCCCGACGAAGGAGGCCACGCCCGAGAGCACGAGGGCATCCCCGGCCCGACCCTGTCTGGCCATGGGGTAGCCGTCCAGCGTGGTCATGAGAGCTGGTTCATCGCCGGGAATGTTCAGCAGGATGGACGAGATGCGTCCACCGTACATGGCCCCGTAATAGACCGAGGTCATCAGGACCAGGGCCTCGGTGGCATCGAGACCGAGCGCAAAGGCCAGCGGGATCAGGATGGCAACCCCGTTGGAGGGGCCAAGCCCGGGCAGGGATCCGATAATGGTGCCGGCAAAACAGCCCGAGACAGCCAGCACCAGGGTTGACCAGGTCAGGGCAACAGCAAAACCCTGGGAGAGATTGGCGATCAGTTCCATGATGCGTGCCCCCTCAGAACCAGAAAGCCGTGAGACCCAGTCCGAGACCATGTTTCAGGATGACGTAGAGTCCGACCGACAGGGCGCCGCCAGTCACGAGGCTGCGCACAGGATTGGGGGCAATCAGGTAGCTCAGGAACGCGGTGGTGATGGCCGATGGGATGATGAAGCCCAGAGGCCGCAGCGTTTCGGCAAATCCATACATGATGGCAGCTGCCAGGGCGAGTTTGAGAACGATCGCCAGTGAGGGCCAGCGCGGCGCGGCGTCGGGTCGCAACATGATCAGGCTGCCGCAGAGGAGACCGAGGCCACCGAGAATGTAGGGGAATGTCCGGCTACCGACCGGGTCGGGCAGAAACCCGGTCGATATGGTTGATGCTCCGTAGAGATAGATGCCGGTGATCGCGACGACGGCCAGTCCGAAGCAGCGATCACTGGTCACTATTGGATCACTCCGATATCCCGCGAGAGACTTTCAATATCCGCGATGACCTCGGCGAGATAGTCCTGGAAATCATCCCCAACCCGGGTGAACGGCGCCAGGCCGTTGGCCTGCATGGCCTCTTCCCATTCTGGTGATGCTGCCACCCTGGCCAGCGCCTCGGACCAGCGGGTGTAGGCGTCCCTCGAGATACCCTTCGGGACATAGAGTCCCCGCCAGTTGACGGCGATCAGATCCACACCCTGTTCCCTGGCAGTGGGGATGGTTTCAAATCCGGGGATCCGTTCATCGGTAAAGACGGCAAGGACCCTGACATCGCCGGTCGGCAGGAAGCCGACAACTTCCGAAATGTCACCGGTCATGGCCTGGGTGAAGCCACCGATGGTCTGGGTCAGCGCATCGGCACCACCGTCAAGTCCGACATATTTGACCGAGGTCACGTCATTGAATCCAACCTTGTCGAGTGCCATCAGCACCTTGAGGTGATCAAAGCCACCCGCTGCGGACCCACCAGCGAATGTGACGGAAGACGGGTCAGCCTTGACGGCATCAAGCAGGTCATTGAGCGTCTGGTAGGGCGAGTCGGCGGCCACGACGAGCACACCGGGGTCGGCGCCGATGGCGCCAAGGAACGACACCTGGTCGGCGGTCATGCCCGCATAGGCATTCTGGGCCAGACGGGTTGCGGTTGCTGAAGATGCTGCGACGATCAGTTCCGGATCATCATTGCGCTCATTGACGACGTGGGAATAGGCCAGACCTCCACCACCACCGGCCATATTGGTGACCTGGATGGGTTTGTCCACAGCGCCGATATCGTACATGATCTTGCCGATGGTCCGGCAGGTGAAGTCCCAACCGCCACCGGGGTTCGCCGGGGCGATGCATTCCGCCGCCGGTGCCATATTGGCGGTCGAGAGACCGACCGCCATGGCCAGACCGGCCAGAACGTGCTTGGCTCGTGTGTTCATGTGTCCTCCACAAATATAAATGTCTGATGCACCCTTGATTCACCAAGGGTCTGGAAGTGGCGGATACAGCATGGGGTCATGGCACTGCAAGCCGTCCCCCGGGCCCACCGTGGCCGCGGAGGCTGTTCAAGGCAGCGGCCGGGGATTGATGGCATTCTCAAGGTAGCGGGCGAGATTGCGGCGGCGGTGGCTGGCGAGGAGTTTCAGGCCCGATTTGTCCTTGACGTAGAAGACATCGACGGCCTGGGCCCCATAGGTGGCGATGACGGCCCGGACGATGACAACCTGGGCTTCATGCAGGGTGCGGGCAAGATCGTAGAGCAGTCCGGCCCGATCCCTTGTGTCGACCTCGATGATCGTGTGATACTCGGATCCCTCATTGTCGATGGTGATTTCGGTTGGCACGGCAAACATCCGGTCGTGCTGGCCAAAGGGTGTTTTCTGCTTGAGAATGCGCGGGTCGGCCAGTTTGGCCGCAGCGGCATCGGGATCGCCGATGTAGTGATGGACCTGGGTCCTGATCCGGGTGATCTGACCCCTGTCGAAGGGTTTGCCCCTGGTATTCTGCAGCCACGCCACAACCACGGTACAGTTGTCCGAACTCGTATAGACCCGGGCGTCGACGATGCGGGCCCCGAGAATGAGCAGGATCCCGGCGATCTGGGCAAAGAGGCCCGGCGTCTCCCGCTTGGCAAAGCAGGCCCGGGTTGCACCGCGCTTCGTGTCGGTGACGAGATCAAGACCGAGAGTTTCGCTGTCGACCGCAGTGAAGAGATTGGCAATGGTCACCTGGACTGCCGTCGGGATGCCTTGCCAGTAGGAGTCGGGGAAGCGTTCGCAGGCGGCATCGAGTTGCTCTGGACTCCAGCCGGACATGGCTGCCCGGAAACTCGCCTTGGCATCGTCGACACGATCGATGGCCTCGATATCGGTCAGACCTTCGGTCAACAGCGTGTGGGATTGATGATAGAGGTCCCGGATGAGCTGGGCCTTCCAATCGTTCCAGACATTCGGTCCCACCCCCATGATATCGCAGACCGTCAGGATCGTCAGCAGGCGCAGACGGGTCCGACTGCCAACGGTGGCGGCAAAATTCCGGATCGTCACCGGATCCGTGATGTCCCGTTTCTGGGCCGTGTCCGACATCAACAGATGGTTCAGCACCAGCCACTCGACCAGTTCGCATTCATCCCCATCAAGTCCCAGCCGGGGCGCGACCGACCTGACGATTGTGGCACCGAGCACCGAGTGGTCGTCATCACGCCCCTTGCCGATGTCATGCAGGAGCAGGGCCACATAGAGAACGCGGCGATTGACACCCTTGGCGAGGATGGAGGAAGCAACCGGGAGGGATTCATGCTGTTCACCCCGTTCGATCTGCGCAAGGATCGAGATGCACTGGATGATGTGCTCATCAACGGTGTAGTGATGATAGGAGTTGTACTGCATCAGGGCGACAATGTCGTGGAACTCGGGGATCAGGCGGGCGAGTACACCGGTTTCGTTCATCCGACGCAGGGCCCGCTCGGGATTGCCGTACGCCAGCAAAAGGTCGAGAAAGATGCGCATGGTCTCGGGGTTGGCGCGGAGATCGTCATCGATCAGATGGTGATTGGCTGCAACGAGACGAAAGGCATCGGGATGAATCAGCAAACCGGTGGCGAGGCCCGTTTCGAACAGTTTGATGATATTGAGCGGGTCCTGCAGGAAACTCTCGGGATCCTTGATGTTCAGGCGACCCCCGTCGTGCCTGTAGTCATCCGGCAACTGGGCACGGAACCGCAGGCCCGCTGACCTGAGGAGTCCCTTGACCAGTGGCTGGCGTTTGACGTGCTGCTCTTCCAGCTTGGTCAGGAAAATCCGGGTCAGTTCGCCGACATCGGTTACGCGGGAGAAAAAATCCTGCATGAAGTTCTCGACTGCAGGACGATCGACAGTTGCCGTAAACCCCAATGCCTCGGCGACCAGCGGCTGGGCATCAAAATGCAGGATGTCCTGGGGTCGATTGGCGATCCGGTGCAATTCGCAGCGGACCGCCCACAGGAAGGACTCGGCGCTGAGGAATTTTTCATATTCCTCGACAGTGAAGACATCACGCTGGAGCAGTTCTGCCTTGTCCCGAACCCGGTAGAGATATTTCATGATCCAGAAGAGGGTCTGCAGGTCCCGCAGGCACCCTTTCCCTTCCTTGACGTTTGGTTCCAGCAGATACCGGTTGCCGCCCTGGCGTTCATAACGCCGTTCGCGTTCCTCCAGTTTGGCCTCGACAAAGGCCGGGCCGGTCGTGCGATAGACCTCCTTCCAGAGACGCTCGTCGAGTTCCTCGACCATGGCCATCTCACCCCAGACCATGCGACTCTCCAGCATGGCTGTACGAATGGTCAGGTCTTCCTTGGCCATCAGGATGCACTCCTTGACCGAGCGCACGGAATGTCCCACCTTGAGTTTGAGATCCCAGAGCATGTACAGCATGAACTCGATCGTCGTGCCCACCGCATCCGACCGTTTGCCGCCCGTCAGAAAGAGGAGGTCCACATCGGATTCCGGCGCCATTTCACCGCGGCCATAGCCGCCCACAGCCTGGACAGCGATCGGATCCAGCGGTTCTCCCGTTTCGTTCAGGGGGCCAACCGAGAGGTCGATGACGCTCTGGACGAGGCGGTCGGTCAGATAGGTATAGGACTGGACCGTCCGCAGGGCGGCAAAGGGGTTGATACGGAATTCCCGCCGACCGGCCTCGGCAATCGCGGCCTTGCCAGTGTCCCGGCACGCGGACAGCCATTCGATGGCTGCCTGGCGGACGGACGGCCCCTCCAGGGCACCGCCTGACCAGTCCTCGATCTTGCCACGGTAGGCCTCATCGTCGAAGATCTCATGCGCCGGCATGACAAGATCGAGAGTCTGCGCTTTGGGTCCCATTCCCCCCTCAACTTGGCTTGGAGACGTGTTCCCTGTATTGCCTCCACGCCGGCGTCAATTCAACAGGCTGGACGAGTCAATCCGAGCCTGTGATCATCGTGCCGTACTGCCATTCTGACAGGGAGTCAGCCAGACCATGACCAGGTCACCCGAGCCGCACCGATATCCCCGTGATCTGCGCGGTCATGGACCCGCACCGGCTGTCGGCTGGCCGGATGGGGCATGGATCGCTGTCCAGGTGGTGCTGAATTACGAAGAGGGTGGTGAGCGCTGTCTCCTGCACGGCGATGATGGCTCGGAAGCCTTCCTGTCGGAAATCATCGGCGCCGAGTCCTGGCCCGGTGAGCGGCACTGGAACATGGAGTCGATTTATGACTATGGGGCCCGGGCGGGTTTCTGGCGCCTGCGCCGCATCCTGGACGCTGCCGCGGTCCCGGTCACGGTCTTTGGCGTGGCGTCGGCCCTGGCGCGCTCCCCCGAACAGGTGGCAGCCATGCTGGAATCGGACTGGGAAATCGCCAGCCATGGCCTGAAATGGATCGAATATCGTTCCCTGCCCCGCGTGGACGAACAGCAACTGATGCAGGAGGCCATCGCGCTGCACACGGCTGTCGTCGGGTCCCGGCCGCAGGGCTGGTACACCGGACGCTGCTCGATGAACACCGTCGACCTCGCGGCCGAGGAGGGCGGGTTTGCCTATATTGCTGACAGCTATGCCGATGATCTGCCCTACTGGCAGGTGACGGCCAGCGGCCCGCATCTCATCATCCCCTACACGCTCGATGCCAATGACATGCGCTTTGCCACCAGCCAGGGCTTCAACACGGGTCAGGATTTCGCAACGTATCTCAAGGACAGTTTTGATGTCCTCTATCAGGAGGGGGCGCATGGACGCCCGGGGATGCTGTCGGTGGGCCTGCATTGTCGCCTGGCCGGTCGACCCGGTCGTGCCGCCGGTCTGCAGCAATTTCTCGACCATGTGCAGGGCCATGACCATGTCTGGCTGGCGCGCCGCATCGACATCGCCGACTACTGGGCCCGCACCTATCCGGTCCAGCCGCACGCATTTTCGCCGAGTACCCTCAGCCGACACGAATTCGTGGACCGTTTCGGTGGCGTCTTCGAGCATTCCCCCTGGGTTGCCGAGGCGGCCTGGCAGCTGGAACTCGGCCCCCAGCATGACACGCCAGCCGGTCTTCACAACGCGCTCTGTCGTGCCTTCCGGTCGGCATCCCACGATCAGCGCCATGGGGTGCTCAGGGCGCATCCCGACCTGGCCGGCAAACTGGCTGACGCCAGGATGCTGACTGACAGTTCCAGCCGGGAACAGGCCTCAGCCGGGCTTGATCATCTCACGCCAGGGGAAAAGGCTGCACTGACCGAACGCAACGAGGCCTATCAGGCCCGCCACGGGTTCCCGTTCATCATCGCGGTCCGCGACGTCACCAAACAGGAGATTCTGGCAGCGCTTGATGCACGGATCGCCCAGACGAGCGAGGAAGAGTTTGCAACAGCCTGCCAACAGGTGGAAAGGATTGCGTGGCACCGCATCCAGGAGATCGTCCCAGGCCATGACTGACAGTCAACGCTACAGCAATGCCAATCCGGATGATGGGTTGCCTGAACAGGGGGGTCTGATCACCAGTCGGGCCAACTTCACCGAAGCCTACGCCTATATCCCACGCAGTTCCTTTTGCGATATCGTCACGAGTCGCCTGCCGCACTGGGATCGGACCCGGGCATGGATCATCGCCCGACCGATGTCGGGCTTCGCCACGACCTTTGCCCAGTATATCGTTGAGATCGAACCGGGAGGGGGCAGCAGCAATCCCGAGGGCCCCAATCGGGCCGAAGGGGTCCTGTTCGTGACCGGCGGGACCCCGGACATCACGATCGATGGCTTGACCCACCATCTCAGTCCCGGCAGCTATGTCTACATCAACAGCACCGACTGGCAGATGGGCAACTCCGGGGCGGCTACGGCGATCTTTCACTGGATTCGCAAGTGCTACATCCCCATTGACGGGATCCCGGCGCCCGCGGCCTTCGTGACCCACGAGGACGATGTCGATCCCATGCAGATGTATGCGGGCGACGATGTCTGGACCACCAAGCGCTTTGTCGATGTCGAGGACATGGCCCATGACATGCATGTCAACATCATCACCTTCGGCCCGGGAGGCTGTATTCCGCTGATGGAGACCCATGTCATGGAGCATGGTCTCTTTGTCCTCGGCGGCAAGGCTGTCTATCGCCTCAATCAGGACTGGGTCGAGGTTGGTGCTGGCGACTTCATGTGGCTGCGGGCATTCTGTCCCCAGGCGTGCTATGCCGTCGGCAAGGAGGACTTCCGCTATCTGCTCTACAAGGATGTCAATCGCCATCCTGACCTCCCGGATCCTGGCCAGACGGTGGGTTGAACCGAGATCCATCAATGCAGATCATTGTCCCAAGACCCCTGGATCGGGAAGGATTTGCGCCTTTCGGGGACATGATCGACGCCGAAGGCAGTGCGGCAACGCCCATCAATGAAGGTCGGGCCCGGCGCCACCATGACCTGGCTCGGCTTGATCACGACCCGGTCGGACGCCTGGCCATCAGTCTGTTCATTGCCGAACCGGTCCGCTTTCCCGTCACCATCGCGATGCTGGAACGGCATCCCCGCGGCCCCCAGTGCTTCGTGCCCATGACCGCGACCCCGCTTCTGGTTGTCGTGGCTGACGACCAATCCGGGATTCCGGGTCCACCCTTGGCTTTTCTGGCTCCGGCGCACACCGGGATCTGCTACCGGCGGGGCACCTGGCACGGTGTGCTGGCGCCTCTCGGTGCCGAGGGTCGCTATACGGTCATTGACTGGGTGGGCCCGGATGCCAATCTCGAGGAATACCGGCTTCCGCAGCCAATTGTGCTGCAAGCGCCTCAATCATCCAGTTGAGGTCCCGGCAGGCCGCCAGGACGATCTTGCCGGCGACGATCGCATCCTCAAGGGCATCGTGGTGCCGGAATCGGATGTCCAGCCTGGCCGCAAGTGCCTTGAGTCCGTGGCCGCCCCTTTGCCGTTGATCCGGCCAGGCGCGCCGGGCCAGATGACAACTGTCAATCCAGGCCATCCGGGGTCCCGGAAGACGGCCCTTTCTCCTGGACAGCAAACCCTGTAGAGTGACGGCCACCCTACAACTGGAGGAGATGCATTATGATCCGCTTGACCCCCCCCTAAGGCTTGCGCCGCCCTCCTTGCGGGGCTGTTGACCACTGCAGGGGCCCTGGCGCAGCCGCAGTGCTCCATCTCGGCGGCACACGAAACGCAGGACCGTTCCATCTCAAGCATGGTCGGGGATGCCCTGACGGTGGACGAGGGCGGGAACTGGGTCCTCGATCTGACCTTCACGTGCGCGGGCATCACGGACCCGTCCACTCATGATCCGACAATTGACATCACCGGCATAACCAGCGTGAGCGGCGATGGCTGGACAGGCGGCATGAACTCAAGATTCAGCGGTCACGTCTGGAATCAGGACGGTCTCGGTCCCACCGCATTCGGGGGCACCGACCCGACCGGGGATTTCATGGCCCGGGTGTCGCTGTTCGGCACGAGCGTGGACAACAACTGCCACGATACCGGTGCTTCGACGCGCATGCAGGTCACCGCAAAGATCAGCAACACCATAACTCCCGGCACCGACATGGCGGCAAGAACCATCACCGTGACGGCGCGGGATGACGACCCCTTGACCTACACAGCGTTCCCTGGTGAACCTTATGAGATCACGATCCCCAACTGGAACTCGCCCTGTTCTTGATGGCTGCGACGGTCGGCAAGTGCTTGGATGCGCTGAAGTGACACGGGCGCGTTGGAGGGTTGCCATCCCGGCACGAGGGTCTATGCATCGTGACCGCCAGCAACCTTGGGAGCGCGACAAATGATGCCATGGATGCCATGATCACGGCACCGGGCCGCCCTTGGTGGTCCTGACCGCAACTCCCGCCGAAGCATGGCTCGTCGGCTCCTGCCGCTCCTACCATGACGGCGTGCCACCTATCAAGCCACGGAAGTCCACAAGCGCTGTTTTCTGGATTGCCTCACCAGTCTCGTCCCGACCCACACGGCCGCGCGATCCTCATGGGGTATCTGCGTCGCACGGAATCTCTCCCGGGTTGTGACGACCGGGGATGCCCGACACCCCTCGTTGTCCAGTTCTGGCGGCGGCGGGCGGAGGCGTGCAGGGGGTGCGGTGGGGCCGTGGCAAGCCTCCCCTGTCGGAAGGAGGCCCCACTCCGGTCGCGCCCACCGACCTTGCAGGGGGCGGACAAGGCCCAAAAAAAAGGGGATTATATACATGATTACCCAGATTAAGTATCTGATTTTCTATCATTCTGACGGCCTCCGTTCATAAGCCCTAAAGCCACTTTCCGGGCCAGTTCGTCAATCTCCGACCAGTCGATTTCTCTTTCTTCTGGTTCCTTTGGTTCGGAATTAGTCTTCAAGTGTTCTGACATATTCTCCCGCCTTTTCTTTCATTTTTTCCATATCCGTACACCGCAACAAAATTCCGCAGTATGCGTACCAAGTGTCATCATCGTCATCGTAAGAATCAGGAGGCGTTGCTACTTTTTCTATCTCCAATGAAGCCTTAAGGGACGATATGGCTTGGTCTTTACCCGCATGGATATAACCCCTTGTTAGGCTGGCCTTCCTAATATCCCGAATATCAAGACTTCTGTCCTTTCCTTTACAATAATTACGAACATATTCGATATCTTTAGTCAATATTTGAGGAATTGCTTCCTTATTATCTTGTCCTGGCTTTTCCTTTTTTCTGAATAATCTCATAAACTTCTTCCTTATGCATCGGAAAAAAGAGAGAATTTCATTGGCAATTACAGTGGTAGCTACACCGCCTAGCCATTCAAACATTGTAACAACTTACCCAAGTAAATCCCTACATTCTGTTTCTCTCATTTCGCCCTGTCAACACAAAGACGGGACACCTGAAGGCTGCCCCGCCGCACTCGTTAAGGGCAATTGGCAGCACCTTGCTGCCTTAGCGCAAGCGCAAGATTGCCGACCTCCGCCCTTATAGGGGCGTGGAATTTCCCCCTCACTGACTGCGCTCTAGACAGCCTCGTAGGCTGGCGCAGAAAACTGCGGAATTCGCAGTACCTTAATAAAGGTAGCACAAGGCTACCCTCTAACCATGTCATAAGAAGAGGAGAATTCACTATGACACAAGAAGCACCCGGCAAACACTATCGATCCGGGATTACACTGGTGGACCTGTTTCGCCGCTTTCCGAATGATGAAGTGGCGGAACAGTGGTTTGAGGAAGTCATCTGGCCCGAGGGCCGCCATTGCCCGCATTGTGGGTCCTACGACACACTGGCACGGGTATCACGGAAACCAGCCCCCTATCGCTGCAAGGCCTGTCGGAAGTACTTCAGCGTCAAGACCGGGACAGCAATGGGTGGCACCCGCATGGGCCTGCAGAAGTGGGTGATTGCCCTCTATCTGCAACTGACTTCATTGAAGGGCGTATCGTCCATGAAACTGCATCGTGATCTGGGGATTACCCAGAAGTCCGCATGGTTCATGCTGCACCGGATCAGGCATGCCATGCCGGAGGAATTGAAGAACCTGGCCGGGCCGGTGGAGGTCGATGAAACCTATGTCGGGGGTCTCGAAAAGAACAAGCATGACAGCCAGAAACTCAGGGCAGGCCGGGGTGGGGTGGGCAAGGCCATCGTGGCCGGCATGAAGGACCGGGCCACCAACCGGATCGTGGCCGAGGTGGTCGAAGACACCAGGCGGGCCACCTTGCAGGGGTTCGTCCATGACCATGCGCCGCCGGAAGCGGTCAAGTCCACCGATGAGAATGCCGCCTGTCGTGGACTGGCCAACCATGCCAGTGTCAATCACGGGCAGGGCCAGTATGTCGATGGTGGTATCCACACCAATGGCATCGAAGGCTTCTGGGCCATGTTCAAGCGGGGCCAGAAGGGTGTGTACCACAAGATGTCGAAGAAGCATCTGCAACGCTACATCGATGACTACGCCAGTCGGCACAATCTCCGCGAGGGCAACACCATCGAGCAGATGGAGGAAATTGTTGTCCGCATGGTGGGCAGGCGGTTGATGTACAGGTCGTTGATAGCGGACAACGGCAAGGACAGCGGGGCCAACCCGACGGCGGTCTGAAGGTTGGTTCACTTCATAACGATTGTGGCGGGGGGCTTCGGCCTCCCGTTTTTTTGTTGGCTTAATTCGGGAAATGAAATACGTAACAGACATGGAGATCAAGGCAATCATTGAGACAATTCAAGGTCTTGAAGGGTTGGATGAATTCAACTCATTGCTCCTGTTTGTTGCTCTATCATTCTACCTTCTTCGTGAGGTTCTTCCCGACTTGTGGCGAGGTATAAGGGAGATGATTTTGATAATTTGTTTTGGTAAAAAAATTCCAATACAATTAAGGGATTTATATACTTGACGATCCTAAAGTCGGCCAGAACTTTGAAATTTGTTGATTTCTCCAAGATTTAGGACGTGGCGAAGTTTGTTCTTCCCTGCCTGACCCCGCAGCCACTGTTCCGCGCCCTTGCTGTAACCACCGCCATCCAGAACAATGATTGTGTCAAACTCGTTCAACTGGATCGACAGCACCTCAAAAGGGAATTTTTCATCAACGCTCCCGCTTGAAGCCTGCCATTTGCATTGAATGACCAGACATTTCACCCAACGCTGCGGATGGTACAGTATGAAGTCAACCCGGCGTTGTTTGCCATAGATGTCACGCCCGATGGGGCACTGTTCAGCAAAAACGGGCTGACGCAAGCTTTGCAGTGCAAAAAATCTTGCAGGCGAAACCTGCTCGTATTCTTCAGAGAGGAGATCGTTGATGGCGTTCTCCAGCGTGCGTCCGCGCTGATTGGCCCGTGCGCCTCTAACCATAAGTCGTGACGATGAGCTCCGCGACTGGATCGCGGCCATCCGCACGGCTGTTTATGTAGCGTGGGGCCTCGGCTTCATGGACAAGGAATCTCTTGTCCTGCCCCCCCCCGATACAGGCGCCGGATCAACGGTGTATCGCTATTCGAGAGCATGACCTGTGCGCCTGACTCTGTCCAGGATTTTGCAGCGTTGCGCAGCCGCTCCTGATCATCAGGCGTAAACCCTCCGGGCTGATAACCGGTAAAACAGGCATCGTAGGGAGGATCGCAGTATATGAAGTCATCCGGGCCGGGCCGCACAACCTTTTCGAAATCGCCAACGCGGATCGTTGCCTTGGCCAAGACCTTGCTGGCATCCCGCAGACGTTGCTCGTTGCAAATGTCAGGGTTCTTGTATCGTCCTTTCGGGACGTTGAATTTGCCCGATTTGTTGACACGATAGAGGCCGTTGTAGCAGGTCTTGTTGAGGTAGATAAACCGTGCAGCAATGGCGATTGCGTCTGTTGGATCCTGCCCCCGAACACGATTGTAGTAGCGACTGTCCTTGTGGCCATGCTCATGGTGACGCAAGGCCTCAATGAGATCGTCAACACTGTCCTTTACGGCCTGATAGGCAATGAGAAGTTCCTCATTCTGGTCAGAGAGAATTGCTCGATCCATGCGGTTGGCAAAAGTGAAGAACACCGCCCCGCCGCCAACAAACGGCTCCCAGTATGTCCCAACGCGTTCAGGGAAATGCTTGGCAAGGTCAGGAATGAGCGTCCGTTTGCCACCAGCCCACTTGACGAATGGGGCCGCCGGAGCCTTGTCAAGATGCGGGCGTTTTGTGACCCGCAACACATTGTTGAGAGGGACAACCTCGGCGACACTCACTGGATCAACGCCTTGTAGGGAAGACTGGTGCCGATGCCTTTCTCAAGCAGTTTTGTAACTCTGGCCTCCCGTCCCATATTCCGGCAATTCAATCGATACGCGCATCCGTCAAGATACCGCTGGGCGTGTTTCTTGGTCCAGAAATGATGAATGCCGATATAGGCCCGCTTGACCAAGGCCCAGAAGGATTCGATGGTGTTGGTGTGGATATCATTCCGCACATACTCCCCGGCAGAATGATTGATACGGCCCAGTTCATAGAATTCATCAAGTATCGAGTATCCACGATGCTCATCGGCATTTAGCACCGTCCCCAAGGTGACATTCCGCAGAATGTGCGGCAGGATGCTTGCGGCCTTGGCAGAATCCACATCAAAGACCCGTGCCTTGCCGCCGCGTTCAACGATCCCCAAGGCGACCGCCTTTGTCTTGGTGCTGCGCCCCTGTGTCCCGGAAGTCCTTTTGCTGGCATGCTTGTTCTTCTCTTTGCCGCCGATGTAGGTCTCGTCAACCTCGACAACGCCGCCCAGCATGTCCAGCTCATCATTGCCGGATGCATGGCGGATCCGTTGCAGCATGTGCCAGGCCGTTTTCTGCGTCACGCCAATGTCCTTTGCCAACTGGACGCTTGATATACCTTTGGTATGGCATGTGTCCAGCCAGATCGCCGCAAACCATTTGGGAAGTAACCTGATGGGGCTGTCGGCAAAGATGGTGCCGGTGATCAATCGGAATGTGCGCCCGCACTCACCGCATTTGTGACGGCGGCCATCATTGAAGTGATAGATTTTCTCGCTGCCACCACAGTGCGGGCAATAGGCACCATCCGACCAGCGAACGGATTTGAGATGCTCGAGGCAAGCCTCAACGGTGGCAAACTTTTGTGTAAATTGAATCAGGCTGTCCATAACGATCTCCTTTTCTACACACTAATATAGTGCATATTTTGGGATCGTCAAGTATATAAGTCCCACAATTAATCAATTCTATAGAAAGAGTTTTTCAGCATTGTCAAAAGGAGAATATCAATACGGAGGTCGATCTTGCAAAGTGGACCAACTCAAAAACAATTGAAGGTACCCAAGGGACAGATCAGGCGATATCTAATTTGAAGTCTTCACTAAAGAGACACGGTATCAAGACACCCCGCGAATACCCGATCAATACTGATAATTGGTATAGATACTGTAGCGCGCTTTTGGAATGTCAGTACATCCGACAAGCGAGGAAGGTGGCAAAAAAGTATTTGGCCGAGAACGAAAGGCGATAAGACCAACCTCCAAAACTGCGGAAATCCGGTTACCTACACAAAGAGAGCAACCGAGAAAGGATATCTATGGATTGAACATGGATCGTCAACCTTCATCAAGGAGAGAGACAATGAGTTCCATTGCTCTTTTGATTGTCAGGCAGGTGACAGCGCACGTTGTCCTCTCGGCACTGGCCTACGGTTTTGAGGAGTTGCGTCTTCGGCATCTGAAAGATGTGTCGAAGGTCAAGCCCTCGAAACTGTATCGAGTGAACTCGACCGATGGCGGTTGAGTTTGACCCACCCCCGCACATGACTGTCCCCAGTGGATGGTTGTGTGCGGGGGTTGAAGGGTTTTCGTTTTTTTGCTTGCCCAGATAATGTCCAGTCAATAGTATTCCGTCATTCCATCCACCATCCCCGGAGAAAATCCATGACGGACACACCCACCGAGGCCGCCCCTGATTTGCCGATAAAGACAGTTGTCGGAAAATCGGCCTTCGGAGGGGTGGAAAATCTCGACTGTCACCAATGCGCAACACGCATCCAACTGTGATCTAAACAGAGAGTGCCCACAACAAGAAGTTATCTGGTCAACCTATGGTAGGGTACGGTAATGGGCTCGCACCCATTCCCATTGACCATAACGAATACGGACATAACCGTCTATAAATATTCGCCTTCTTAGGTATATCACAACGATAATCATAACGATAAATCCTCATACTAAAACCGGATGTCCCGGTCCTGCCGGCCTGCCAAATGCAGGCCTTTGCTTGAGCCGAATTGCTCAATGCTCTACAAGGAGTCTAATACAGTCAATATGGTACCGCTGTGGGCACTCTCTGTTTAGATTGCGGTAATAGAGAGATAGGGAGCATCAAGAGTCCTATACTTCCTCACTCTCCTTCTAATTCTTTTCTCGCCCGATAGCGCGCCCGCGCCCGCGCATTCTCCCTTGCCCTGTAGTCAGGATCGGCCCGCTTGGCCTGCATCGCCGCGCGATTGCGCACCTTGTCCGCCCCGTACTTGACCGGATCGGCTCGCCGCTCGGCCCCCTTGACCCTGGCATAGTCGGGGTGCTTCTCCCGCCAATCGGCCGCCTGTTGCCGATTCTTCGCCCTGTACGCCGGATCAGCCCGTCGCTTCTTGTTGTATTGGCGGAAGTAGGCCGCCCGTGAGGGCTTGCCGACAACTGTCTCTGTCGGAAGCCTAACGCCCCTTTCGGCACGGAATGACCCGTGTGTTCAGAAAGGAAGCAGACATGCAAAAACTTCTTGTTGCAGTTGCTGCCCTCGGCCTGATGGCCGGGAGTGCGGTGGCGCAGGATGACATGATGGCGGATGGGCCGTCCCTGTCATTCAGTGGGAAAGGTCAGTTGGGTCTGATCTATTCGGGCAAGACCACACATATGGTTCATGAACTGGATGACGATGGCAACAAAATCCAGCTGGAGGGGGAAGCCGGCACGGATGACGATGGCAATCCGGTCTACAAGATGGTGTCCGTCACCAAGGACCCGGCCAAGACCTCGTTCCAGTCCGAGTTTGATGTTGGCATTGGTGCCGAAGGTGTCACCGATGGCGGTCTGACCTTCGGTGTCAGTGCGGCCCTTGAGTTCCGCAATGGCGATGCGGGTGGTCTCAATGATCCCGATGTCTATGTCGGTGGTGAGATGTGGAGGATCACGGTGGGATCACCCGATCCGGCCAGTGAACTGGCCTTCTCACTGGGCGATATCGGCTACGATGGCCTCGGGGTGGATGATGTGGCCGAGAAGTTCACCGGCAGTCATGGTGTTGGCGAGGTCGGACAGGCCCGGGTTGACCTGACGCTGGGGGCGGCCACGCTGGCAGTTTCTTTCGGACAGACCGATGGCAAGGCGTATCAGGCGGCGAAGGATGGCAGTCAGACTGTCACCATTCCGGGACGGCCCGGAACATCCTCGCAAACAGTCACGGTTGGCCAGGCAGGAACCTACACGAACCGCACCGCTGCCCAAGTTGGTCTTGCCAAGTTCATGGTAAGTTTTGAAGATAAAGTCGGTGAAGTCACTCGGATACGGACTGCTGAGATCAAAATCGCTGATACAAATGTTGCTAATAATGGTAGCACGGAAATACCTACTAGTACTGTAACGGTAGCACCCAAAACAATCTATGTTCCTGACACCGACAACCCCAGTGATCTTGTGGCGGTGGATTTTCCCCAGCGGACTATCACGATCCCCGCCATAACAGTGACCACAGATGAAGATGGAAAAGTAACAGCGGTTACAGTTCCTGATGGTGCTGATGCTGACAGCGATCCCGATCCATTGACTGTTGGTAAAATCACTGTCGATGGCGATGATGCTACGAGTGCAGTCACTGGTACACTTCCCACTGTCGCCTATTACCCGGCAGGTGTCACCGTTCCCAGTGAGACCGTTACCGTTCCAGGTGATCCCGGAACACCCGATCAAACTGTTGACCTGACCGGGGATGCCGTTGAGGAAATGCTGGCCACCAAGGCCCAGACCAACTGGGCGGCTGGTGTCAAGGCCGAACTCGGTCCGGTGTCCTTCGGTCTCGGCCTTGACAGCGAGAAGAAGTTGCAAGCCAGCATCGGCGGCAACATGGGCGGTTTTGGCGGCAGCCTCTTCTATGCCATGCAGGATGTGGACATGATGGCCAAGGATGACGACGGTGATGACATCACGGTCACGCACAAACTGAAGGGCATGGGTGCTGAGTTCAAGGCTGATGTCCAGGATGGCACAACGATCAATGCGGTCTATGCCAAGGCTGAGATGATCGGCAAGGACAGTGATGGCTTCGGTGTCGGTGTCACCCACGCCCTCGGCGGCGGTGCCAGTGTTCAAGCCGGATTTGCTCAGGTCGATGACCAAGACAAGTTCAGCGTTGGTGTGGCCATGAAGTTCTGACGGAGGTCAGAGGTTGCACACAGGGGGCTGCGGCTGCACAGCAGCCTTAGGCACCCGCAGGGGGCCGCTGCGGTGGCCCCCTTCCTCTTTTCTATCTACCCAACATGAAGGGATTTGATTATGTGGCCAGCAATCAAGGATTTGGCAAAATCAAAGAAAGCCATAATCGCCATTTGTACAACAATCGCAGCAGCCGGTGCAAAGATCGGATGGAATGTTTCGACCGAAGAATTGATCCCAATCATCACCCCATTGATGGCCTACATAGTCGGACAGGGAATTGCCGATAATGGTAAGGAGAAGGCTAAAATGGAAGCCCCTCAAAAATCAAAAATGGACTGAGAATCAATGTTGTGATAATGATGATGGTGAGAAAGGCACCAAGAAGGAGTCTTGCGGTGGATGGTTCTTCGGTTGTCGGTTGATGTGTCATTGTGATTTTCCTTTCTAAGGTTGGTTGAAATTGGCCCACAATCTGGGCCTGTTGACATTATGTCAGTAATATTTATGTGTTTTTCATAAATTATTGATTATTTTTTACTCTGTTTGGGTAGTCATGTGTATAATCCCCAAAAAAAAGGGGGGGGGTAGGGGAGATCTCGGACATTATAACCCGGGAGAGACTCTCATGACATCGGTCAAACACAGGATACAGTCCCTGATTGGAGCCACCCTGCTGGTGGCAACGGCCGGAGGATCGACCCTCGCGCAGGGGCCTGAAATCGGCTTGCGAATCGTCGCAGGGCTGGACACCATGACAATGGAGGGGGCAGATTGCACACCCGGCAATTCGGATGGGATCTCGATCAACGTCGGTCAGGCCGATCCGGGCACACAGTTTACATCAGCCGTCGACACCCCGGTATTTGCCATCATCCTGTCCGGTCCCAACCGCTTTGCGGATCGCCATGGCGGCCATGTCCTCCGCACGGCCGATGACACCGGCTGGATTGCCGCGAAGAATGACAGGATCGGCAGCAGCAGCCGCGTGACGTGGGCGCACGGACAGTCGGGCAACGCTCTGCCACTTCGATAGAGTAACCACAGCATCTGCTTCACCGATGACAATCTTGACACCGGCGACACGGAGGTGATGCTCGTCATCGCCAACGGCCCCGGCTACACCGTCAGCCCGACGGAAGGGCGCGCCGCCTTCACCATCCGGGACAATGACATCTGTACCAATCCGGCCGCCACCCCCGGCGGCGTGGTGAGGTCTGGCAGTCCCCAACCCGCAACTCTCAGCGTGATCCACCGTCGCAATCGCTGCCGGCATCCCGACCCGGTCATGGTGTTGTGAGGAGTCACTTGATGCCATGGTACACAAAGAGAATCGGTCAATCCATATCAGCGGAGTTGAGCTAGGGCCTGTTGACACTCCCCCGTCCCGCTGCTATCCTGCCCCCCAACGACCGCCCGGAACGGGCGGCATCCCCTCTGGCAGGAGCAGACCCATGAACAGTGACCGATCCCTTCTCACCGACCGCATGTGGCACCGCATCGAATCCCTCTGTCCCGGCAAGGTCGGGGACCCCGGCGGCACCGCCGCCGACAACCGTCTCTTCGTCGAGGCTGTCCTGTGGCACATCCGCACCGGTTCGCCCTGGCGTGACCTGCCACCCCGCTTCGGCAAGTGGAACAGTGTCTTCCAGCGCTTCCGCCGCTGGGCCAAACGGGGCGTCTTCGAACGCATTTTCAAGGCGTTATCGGAGGAGTTCGATCTCGAATACGTCTGCATCGACGGCACCATCGTCAAGGCGCACGCCAAGGCCGCCGGCGCCCCATCAGGATCCTGACCGGTGGGGGGACCTGCGATCAGGGGATCGGCCGCTCCCGGGGCGGTCTGACCACCAAGATCGTGGCTGTCACCGATGCCCTTGGTTACCTTGTCCACTTCGTCATCCTGCCCGGTCAGGCCCATGACCTCAAGGGGACAGAAGCGGTCCTCCAGGACCTCGATTGCGATGCCCTCATTGCCGACAAGGCCTTCGATGCCGACAGTCTCCTTGCCGATCTCGAATCACGCGGCATCAAGGCCGTGATCCCGGCCAGACGCAACCGATCCGTGATTCGGGAGCATGATCGGGACATGTATGCCTGGCGGCACCAGATCGAGAACTTCTTCGCGAAGATCAAGGAGTTCCGGGGCATTGCGATGCGCTTCGACAAGACGCTGACAAGCTTCGCGGCCTTCATTTATCTCGTGGCCGGGGTGATTGCAGCCCGGTAAGTGTCAACAGGCCCTAGTATCCCGTCGTCATCGAATTGATGCCATTTGATGGCCCGCACGCTTCCAATCCGTGACGATCTCGTCTAATCGCGGCCCCAATCAAGCACACGTCGCCCCGATGGGCCGCCGCGGGGCGGCCCATCGGGGCAGACAGACAACCAAAGGCAGGGACCCATGACAGCAGACAACACGACGACCCAAGCGGCGCCACCCGTCACAGCAGGCCGCAAGATCTACAGGGTGACACTGGCAACCGACGAGCGCACCCAACTCCAGGCGATCATCGACAGCGGCAAGGGGTCAAAGGAACGCCGCAAGCGGGCCCATATCCTCCTCCTGGCCGACACCGACCGCACGGGAGGGCGTCGCAGGGATGCCGACATTGCCGATGTCCTCGGTGTCGGGACGGCAACGGTAGAACGGGTGCGCAAGCAGTGTGTGCTGGACGGCGTCGACGCCGCTCTTGAACGCAAGGTGCAGGTCAACCGCAAGGCGCGTCGCCTGGATGGGGCGGGCGAGGCAACGCTGACCATGCTCGCTTGTTCACAGCCACCCGCAGGCCAGGCCCAGTGGACGCTGCAGCTGCTGGCCGACCGGCTGGTGGCCCTCAAGGTCGTGGACACCATCTCCCGCTCCACCGTCCACAAGACGCTCAAAAAAACAGTCTCAAGCCCTGGCTGAGCCAATGCTGGTGCATTCCCCCCAAGTCGAGTGCCGACTTCGTCTGTGCCATGGAGGATGTGCTGGAAACCTACAGTCGGGACTTCGCCAGCGATGAAGTGCTGGTCTGCCTCGATGAGACCTCCCGCCAGCAGACCAGGGAGACCCGCACGCCCCTGCCCACCGCCCCGGGCCAGCCCGCCGCCTACGACTTCGAATACGAGCGCAACGGCACGGCCAACCTCTTCATGCTGACCGCACCCCTGGCGGGCTGGCGGCATGTCAAGGTCACGGACCGCAGGACCCGGCAGGACTTTGCCCATGTCCTCAGGGACCTCGCCGACACCCATTTCCCCGACAAGACGATCGTGCTGGTGATGGACAACCTCAACACCCACACCCTGTCGACACTCTACGACACCTTCCCGCCGGCCGAGGCCCGCCGCCTGGCCGAGCGCTTCGAGATCCATCACACACCGAAACACGGCAGCTGGCTGAACATGGCGGAGATCGAGATCAATGTCCTGTCCCGCCAGTGCCTCAATCGTCGGATCCCCGACCGGGCGACGCTGGTGCGGGAGGTGGCGGCCTGGCAGGCCCGGCGCAATGCCGACAGGACACCGGTGTGCTGGCGGTTCCGGACCGAGGATGCCCGGATCAAGCTGACGTCGCTGTATCCATCAATTCAATGACGATGGTATACTAGTGCCTGCCAGAAAACCCCAGTTTCTATCATCACCGCCTGACGCTCCTGTCGGGTGTCTGCGAGTGTCTCCCTGAAGATTGCGGCAAAACGGCCCGATTGGGGCCAAAACGCCCGATTTTCGCCCGTCCGAGCCGACTCTTCGAGGATTGCCATGCGCCATATCCGCCAACCGCAGCTCCAGCTCGGTGAAGTCGCCATCGCCGCCATCCCCCTCAACCCCAAGTCTCGTGACGACATCCCGGCCCTGCGGCTCGGTCTGCAGGTCCCCCAGTGATCACCCTTGGGCCGACGACGCTCTCCGGGCCCGCCTCTTTGCCATCCTCGAGACGCACATCCTCCCCGGCACCGACCGCAGCCAGGGCCGTCCCGGCATGGATCTGTGGCGCATCCTGGTCATGGGGGTGATCAAGCAGGGTCTCGACTGCGACTATGACCGTCTCTGCGAACTGGCGGGCGAGCACAAGACCCTCCGGGCGTTCCTCGGCCACGGGGATGACGCCTGGGATGACGCCAGGTACGAGGACCAGACGGTGGTCGACACCATCGCCCATCTCACCCCGGTCTGCCTGGCCGCCGTCTCCCAGCTGGTGGTGGAGGCCGGCCCCCCGGTCAGCAGATCCGGTCGCCGGAAAAAAGCCTGGCGCGCCGTTGGTCGGGCGCGTTGATTCCTTCGTGGCCTTGACGGATGTCCACTTCCCCACCGATGTCAACCTGGCCGGGATGCCATGCGGGTCCTGGTCCGCCCCCATCATCCGGTCGGACCGACAGGGGCCGAAACGCCACACGGCACGGACGGGCCCGGCTGGCGCCCCCCACGGCCTGCCTGGGGCAGCACCACACCCGGACGCTCAAGTCCCTCTTTGCCGCTGTCTGCCGGACCCGCACCGCTCGACCCGAGGATGTCAGGGCCGACCTGGACCGCTCGACCCAGCGGGTCGCCCGGGTCGAGGCCTGCCTGCCGGCCCCCCATGATGATGGCGACCTCCGGGCCGCCGGCCTGGCGCCGGCCGCCCTGATCACCATCGACCGCATGCTCGGCCATGCCCGGCGCCAGATCGACCAGATCGACCGCCGGCTGCTCCAGGGCGCGACCATCCCCCATGCCGAGACGGTCGTCTCGGTCTTTGCCGAGCCCACCCGGTGGATCGTCAAGGGCCCAGACGATGATCAGGGTGGGGGCTGTCCCCGGGGCGCCCGGTGTCCCCGTCGCCGTCATGGAGGACCCCCAGGGATCATCGTCCGGGGCGTCATCCTCCATCACCAGGTCATGTGGGAGGGCCATGATGTCGATTATGCTGTCCCCATGGTCGAGGACGCCCGGGGCCCGCTTTCCCGACCGGCATCTGGCCAGTTTCGACCGGGGCTTCCACAGCCCCGCCAACCCGGTCCGGCTCGCCGGTCTCCTCGACACCCCGGCCCTGCCGGTCAAGGGGTACCGCAATCGGGCCGCCCGGGGAGCGCGAGGCAGACGCGACCTTCCGTGACCTCCGGGCCGCCCACGCGCAGGTGGAGTCCGGCATCCACAGTCTCGGCCCCGAGCTGCGGACCTCCAGGAGGGGGGCATGGATCGCATCCGGGCCCATGGGGCCCACGGCCTTGACCCCAGGGCCAGCATGGGAGGGGGTGGCGCTGTCGATGCTCGCCTTCAACGTCCATCGTCTCGGCTGGCGGCGGCGCACCCAGGTCCGCCAGGCGCTGCGGCGGGCGGCGCGCCAGCGCCAGCGGTCCGGCTTGCCCGGGCCCGCCGGCACCTCTGACCCCCGGCCATCCTGCAGCGCGCGGCGCGGCCACCCCGCGCCAGGGGCGCGGTGTGTCGACTGTTCGGGCCGGTGCCTGTCGGCGGGCCCTCGGGGGGTCACACGGGACCGATCGGGGCCTCGAGAGACCGGATTCGGGGACCCGGCGGGGCGATCGGGGTGGCAGGGCGAGGATGCTGGCGTGACAAACGCGGGGTTTTCTGGCAGGCACGAGCTAACAGACCATACGATGCCCCATATGGAGCCGTCCCTCCGGTATGATGAAGGTTACACAGCCACAATATGCAGGGAGACGGCCCATGTCCGTGGGAAATTCCTATCAAAGGCCTGGCACCGCTTCCATGGGTCGCAACAAAGACCCCACTTCAGTTGACAACCCGGCGGCATTTATATTTGCATCGTGACACTGTTGATTGCTCAATTGTCCACGAAAACTCCGCTCAGCCCTTCTCCGGGACAATCTTCCCGTTCCTTTTGGCCTCCGACAATGAAATAACTGCTGCCGTCTGACGATATCACCTGATGTCGCCTGCCGGTCAGTTCGGGACACTCCTTATTCGGATTTGTCCGGAAGCATATTCGGGCAAACGGCTCCGAACTGTCTTTTCCACTAACGTCGGTGTAAGCGACCGCCATATAGTTGGTGTCCGGCTCCAACCCGTTGATTTTCTCGGAATGGCCACCCAATCCGCGGTCAAAGGTTATAACCCCAATCTTCTTCGAGGAAACCTGTTCGAAGACCTCTTCATGATCTTTCATTACCTCCAGGACGATGGGAACGGAGATGAAGTAGCTCCAGTTTTGCCATATGCTTGGTTCAATGTAGCCAGAATTCAACAAACGTCCCAGATACAAGGAAGTTAAACGATTTCCGCACTGTCGTCACTTAACACAGACCTCAATATCGATATATCGCATCCGCCGCATCGCTTGAATTTGGTGCAGCTGGTCGATTCAGATTGGGCTGTGCCAGCCATGACCAGTGCCAGCGCCAAGACCATCATTCCTTTTGTGAGAGGGGAAACCCTGATCATTGTTCAAATACTCCATATACTGCACTGGCGAGATTCCTTGCAGAACGTCGCGGTCGCGCGGCTTTCTGCCGTGAAACGGGCATTTTTTTTGACGGCAGGCCTGAGCCGTCCCTCCGGTATGATGAAGGCGAATGAACCACAGCATACAGGGAGACAGCCTCATGTCCTTGGGAGAATTCCTATCAGAGGTTTGGCACCGGTTTCAAGGGGAACTTTTCCCGTTCCTTGCCGAGGAGGTCGGTCCGCTGATCAGGAAGTCCCGCGGGTATAGCCCAATCTTTCGACGTCAGGCGACGATGGCCTGATTCGCCTCAGCCGGGTCAGGAAGGACATCACCGTCGCTGCATGCCGGGACATCGGCCTGCCGCAGGCCGCGCACGCCGGCACGGGTAGCGTCGCATCCAGCCGCTACCAGAAGCAGCTTCAGCGCCGCTGTCCAGCGAGGCGTCCCGGAGCGCGCGCTCCACGCCGTCCAGGTCGGGGACCCAAACTCCGACAAGATCGCCGCCAGCAGCGCCGCCGGCGTGCCGTCCCCCGCGACGTCGCGGCTCCGCACCTTGCCGTCCTCGATCCGGTACCGGGTGCGCCCCTCCGCGTGCCTGCGGACCAGCGGCGGATGCGCCGCCTCGCCCTCGGGAAGGCCCTCCGGATCCGCCACCGCGTCCGGATGCCGGTGCGCACCGTTGCCTTCGCTTCCCGTCATGACCTGCTCTCCTTCAGTTGCCTCGGCAAGCGCGCCGCTGGCCGGTTCGCTCGGTCCATCACCGAGTCCGGTCGCACAGTTCCGGCCAGATCTCGGCAAAGCGGGGTTGACCCTGGACGGTTGCAGGACCGATCCCATGAATTCGTCTGTTGCCGATGGCAAAGTCGGTCTCGGGATCAACGAGCGTCATCCAGCTGTCGATGGCGGTGCCATTGCGAAAGTGGGCGATGCCCACCTGGCAGATGCTGGCGATGTCGTGATTGGCGGTCTCGAAGTCAACGGCACAGAATGCGGTCATGGCGGCTGTCTTTCAGGCGAGCGTTCCGCGATCCTGCAGAATGGTCGCGGGGGTGGCCCGCAGCGGTCCTGCCATCATCAACAGCCCGGCGGTCATGGCAATGCCGATCCCGCCTGCAACGATGGCCAGGGCCGAGATGGGTTCAAACCTGTAGGTGCTGTCGAGCACAAAGGTCATGATGCCGAATCCGGCCAGACTGCCCACCAGAACCGCAATCCCGCCGGCCACCAGACCCACGATCAACGAACGGAGCACGAGGCTGACCAGGATGATGTTCCGGTCGGCTCCCAGTGACTTGAGGATGGCGGACTCATAGATCCGTGCGGTCACCTCGCGGGATGTGGCACCGATGACGACAAGGAAGCCCACGATGAGCATGGCGCTGGCGGCATAGGTGATGGCGGCGATCAGGCCGCCGACAATCCGCATGACACTGGCAATGCCATCACGGACCGAAATGACCGTTACATTCGGAAAGGTGGCGCTGACCTGATCGACAAGGGTCGGGCCGATCTCCCTGTTGCCATAGACTGTCGAGATGTAGGTGTGCGGGGCCCCGGCGAGGGCGGCGGGGTTGATGGCGAGGATGAAACCCAGACCGACGGTCGAGAAATCAACCGAGCGGAAACTGGTGATCACCGCCACGATGTCCCGGCCGAGCACATTGACTGTCAGTCGATCCCCCAGTTCCAGACCCAGTTCCGCACCTTCCTCGGCTGAGAAACTGATCTGGGGCTCTCCGTCATGACCGGGTGGCCACCACGCCCCAGCGGTGAGCACCGTGCCATCGGGCGGTGCATCAGCATAGGTGATGCCCCGGTCCCCCCGGAGAACCCAGTGCTCGCCAGCCACCTCGACCGCCCGCTCGCCGTTGATGCGGGTGATGATGCCCCGCAGCATCGGGGTGGATTCAACCGCCGTGACACCCGGGATGGCGGTCACGAGTTCGCGATAGGCATCATGCTGTTGATTCTGGATGTCGATGACAAAGTATTCCGGCGCGATGGCAGGCAGGTCACCCGCGATCCGGTCGACGAGATTGGTGGCAATCTGGCCCACGGTCGCCAGCACGGTAAAGCCCAGTCCCAGGGCCAGGATCATGGGTACGGTCCCCGAACCCGGGCCCCCGATTACCCCCAGAGCCAGGCGGAGCGCTGGCCGGCCCTGCAGAAAGCGGCGGCCAGCCATCTGGCGGGCCACAGAGCGGGCCATCCGGGCCATCAGGTAGAGAATGAGCAGGGTTGATGCCGTGCCAAGGGCAAAATACAGGGTCAGGAGAGTGGTGCCGCTGAAGAGCGCCGCGGCGACCAGAAAGACTCCGAGACAGGCAAGGATGATGACCAGATAGGGCCAGGGTGGCAACAGTGACGGGGCCTGCACAAGACTTCGGTAGAGGGCGCTGGGTTTGACATCGGCGGTCCGGGCCAGGGCCCAGATGGAAAAGACAAGGCCAATCATCAGACCGTAGGTGGTGGCCTCGATGATGGGGATCGGGTGGATGCCGACGGTGGCTGGCAGGTCAATCCGGCTGAAAATGAACCGCTGGAAAATCAGGGGGAGACCCAGACCCAGACCCAGACCCGCCCCGATCCCCACAAGGAGAAGCAACAGGGCCTGTATCAGATAGGTCGCAAAGACCACAGTCTGGGAGGCTCCGAGGACCTTGAGTGTCGCAATGGTGGCGGTCTTGCCCTGGATGTATGTTCCCATGGCCAGGGCGATACCGACTCCACCCACGATCAGACCGCCAAGACCGACAATGATCAGGAAGGCGCTGACGCGGTCGATGAGAGCCTGAATTCCCGGCGCACCGTTGCGCCTGTCCTGCCAGCGGACACCCTTGCCAAGAAAACGGTCTTCAGCGTCCCGGCGCACGGCATCAAGATCATGCCCGGGCGGCAACAGCATGCGGTATTCGGTCTCAAAGAGCGTCCCGGGGCCCAACAGACCCGAGCCGGCAAGATGTTCGGTTGCCACGAGTGTCCGGGGGCCAAGGGTGAAGCCGGAACTGGCATCGTCCGGTTCCTCGAGCAAGCGGGCTGTCAGGCGGAATGTCCGGGCACCAAGTGAGAAGGGGTCGCCGACCTCGAGCTGCAGGCGTTGGGCCAATTCCGGTTTCATGACCGCGCCCGGGAGTCCATCCACCACGCCGAGGGCCGCTGCCAATCCAATCGGTGGCTCCACCTCGACCGTGCCCACC
Organism: Paracoccaceae bacterium; assembly: GCA_965215545.1. Taxonomy (GTDB): domain Bacteria; phylum Pseudomonadota; class Alphaproteobacteria; order Rhodobacterales; family Rhodobacteraceae; genus MPNP01. Next base: position 82,288 of record OZ244066.1, on the reverse strand, counting down.
AGCGGATAGGCACGGTCAACGGCCTTGATCTGGGTCAGGCCCCGCCGCCGTGTCCCTCCTTCGCCGGCGACGGCCATGGAACGGAATTCGACGATCTCCGAGAGTGACGCTGCAGTCGCCTGCAACCATGCCCGTTCGTCCCCATCGGCAAAGCGGTAGGTGAACTCCACCTGGGCATCCCCACCCAGCAGTCGGGATCCGGCGGCCGACAGGCCGTGTTCGAGACTGGCCCGCACGGTGCCGATCGCCGCGATGGCAGCCACACCGAGGGCCAGACAGCCAAGGAAGATCCAGATCCCGCGGGCCCCGGTGCGCAACTCCCGCCGGGCCAGGCGCACAATCCGGGCAGCATCAGTCATGCGATGCACTCTCCAGCTGGCCATCCCTGATGCGCAGCACCGTCCCACACCTCTGGGCGAGGGTTCGTGAGTGGGTGACCATGACCAGGGTGCTGTCCAGCCGCTCCCGCATGGCAAACAGCAAATCCATGATCGACCGACCGGTTGCCTGGTCGAGGTTGCCGGTGGGTTCATCAGCCAGGATCAACTCCGGTTCGTTGACCATGGCCCGGGCGATGGCCACGCGTTGCTGCTCGCCCCCCGACAGCTGGGCCGGGTAGTGTCCCGCACGGTCAGCCAGCCCGACCGCAGCCAGCATGTCTGCAGCCCTGGCAAAGGCCTCCCTGTGCCCGGCCAGTTCAAGGGGCGTGGCGACGTTCTCGAGCGCTGTCATGGTCGGAATCAGGTGGAAGGACTGGAAGACAATCCCGATCCGCCCCCGTCGCAGACGGTTGAGACGGCCTTCGGTCATGCCGGTGATGTCCTTCCCGAAGAGCCTGATGATGCCATCGGTATGGGTCTCAAGGCCGGCCATCAGCATGAGCAGGGACGACTTGCCGGACCCGGAGGGTCCGATGATGGCGACCGTTGCCCCGGGGCTGACATCCAGCGTGATCCCGTTTATGATATGGACCGGCCCGGCGCTGCCCGCCAGACGCAAATGGACCGCGGAGAACGAAAGCAGGGGATCGGACATGGGCATTCCTGGCGACAGCACTTGCTGCGGACCTAACGACAAATGAAACGCTGGGTCAAGGCCCTGGTGCTCTCTGTTGTCACTGCAGGGGGATCGGCTCAATCCGAGCCCCCGGTCCTCGTGATGTTCGGCGACAGTCTGGTGCAGGGGTACGGACTCTATCCCGAGGAGGGTCTCGTGCCCCAGCTTGCCCAGCGCCTGCAGAGCCGCGGCCTTGCCGTCACCGTGCGCAATGCCGGGGTGTCCGGTGACACGTCAGCCGGCGGCGTGGCCCGGCTGGACTGGACCCTGACACCCGATGTTGACGGGGTCGTCGTCCTCTTTGGCGGCAACGATCTCCTGCGCGGGATCTTTCCCGAAGAGACCCGGTCGAATCTGGATGCAGTCCTGCAAGGCCTCAGGGAACGGGCCCTCCCGACGCTTCTCATCGGTCATGAAGTGCCGGAAAACTACGGGGCCGAGTACAAGGAGGCCTTCGAGCGACTCTATGCCGATCTTGCGGCAAACCATGATGTTCTCTTCTACCCGCGGTTTTTCGACGCTCTCGATACCGGCGACGATCGGACTGCCGCCCGACTGGCCTATCTCCAGGATGACCTTCTGCATCCCAATGCAGCGGGTGTGGCCCTGATCGCCGACGATCTCCTGCCCTCCGTTGTGCAGCTCCTGGACCAGATGTGATAGGGGCATCCGGGAGACTGCCGCTCCGGGACCCTCTCCCTGCGGTCCATGGCGCATCAGGGTCCCCGGGTCCTGAGGGACCATTGATACGGAGGAATGCAATGATCAAGGACGCAATGATCAAGACATGCACGATGAGACTGATGACCGCCATGCTGACTCTCGGTGCCTTGCTGATGATGTCAACCGGTGTGGCCTGGTCCGCTGATGTCGACAGGATCGCCGTGCGGCAGTCGGCCATGAAGTTCATCGGCGCCCAGATGCGACAGCTGGCAGCCATGACCCGGGGCCAGACGGCGATCAATCCGCCCTATGTGGCGGCGGTGGGCAGCAGCCTTGCCATCATCGGGGATTCCATCCCCATCCTGTTTGATGATCTGCCTGATGGTTACCCGCTTTCTGATTCGGAAGCTCTGCCGGCCATTGGCGACAATTGGGATGCATTCACCGCCGAGGCCGCCCGCATGGCCGCTGCCGGTCGGGCCATGGCGGCAAATCCTGACGACTTTTCCGGGGCATTCCAGACTCTCTCGGCCACCTGCCGGACCTGCCATTCCCAGTTCCGGGAGTAGACGACAATCGCCACGCGCAGTCAGAGTGATGACGAGGGGTCTTGCGGTCGGTGCCATCACGGCTGCCATCCTTGTCGTCGCAGGGGTCCTCTGGGCGGTCTGGCAAGATCACCGCCGGCTGCTTGATGATAGTGCGGTCGGTGCCCAGCTGCCGATCGGATTCACGCCGGACCCGCAACGCGGCCAGATTCTCTACCATCTCGGCGGTTGCATCAACTGCCACCGGGGGGCGGATGAGGAGGATGCCACTCCATCGGGTGGCCAGCCCCTGCATTCGGTCATCGGGATCTTCTATCCGCCCAATATCACGCCCGATCAGGCCACGGGGATCGGTGCATGGTCAGAGGCCGATTTCATCAATGCCATGCGCCAGGGCCGGGCCCCCGACGGACGTCATTACTATGCAGCCTTCCCCTATCCCTACTACACACAGACATCGGTTGCGGATCTGTTGCACCTCAAGGCCTATCTCGACAGTCTTCCCGCCGTCACCCGGACGGCTCCGGATCATGACCTCACCCTGCCATTCTCGCTTCGTGCCGGCAATCTTCTGTGGAAGGCACTCTTTCACGATGGTGATGACTTCATCCCCACGCCCGACCGATCGCCGGAATGGAATCTCGGCAAGGCCATCGTCAATGGCCTTGGCCATTGCGGTCTGTGCCACACGCCCAAGGGCCTCCTCTTCAATGACCGACAGGGCCAGCTGTTTGCCGGGGCCCCGGCCCTTGATGCAGAGGGCAAGCCCGCCCCCCGGTTGGCGGGTCTTGAGCCCGTGGCGATTCTCAATGGCCTCGACGAATGGTCAGGAGCCGTCAGTGCAACCAGTTCCATGCATGCCGTGACGCTGGCGTTCTCCCGGCATCTGCCACCGGCCTATGCCGAGGCCGTCGCTGCCTATCTTGCAGACCCATCACCGCCTGGGAACGGACCGTGAACCCCCGGCAGCCCGTCTGCCAATTTCAGGCGCTCGCATTGACAGGGTAAAAAAGTCGTGATATGGCCCACCAGCACAGCCGCTCAGACCCCTGTGCGGTACAAGATATGTCCCGAGCGCATGGTTGCCAGGGACGACAGTCTGGAGGATGAGGACATGATGACAAGGCTGATACCATTGCTGACCGGATTTGTTCTGGCCTTCGGCGGTGCCGCGCATGCAAACTGTTTCGATTCGGTTTCTCTCGGTGAATATCCGCTTGGTGAATGGTCGGATGCCGGCCGGACGTGGGTTGTCTCCGATACGGTCGGGTCATTCTCCGATGCTGTCACGACGCGATCCGCAGCGCAGACGCAAAGGGATACGCTCATAGGCCAGTGTTCGACCAAGGGAAAGGCCGTCATGGCCGAAATCGAGAGGCGTCTCAACGCAAAGAAGGCCGGTTTTGGTGCCGAGTTCGACAGGACGTGTACCACGTTCCCGATCTGCTCGATGATCCGTGACATTTCGATCCGGTCACGGGAACAGGAGATCGAGCAGGAAATTGGCCGAATGCAGGCGTGGTACGGGGTCCGTATCGATCGCTGCGAGGACCATTTCAACTATACGTTCAATACACTGTCGCCCCTGATGTGCTCGCAATAGACCATCAGAAAGCGCAATTGGTTGAACCCGGGATGAGGCCGCTTCCTTAGAGCTGGCCCCATCCCTGGCTCGCCGGCAGCCCGGCCTCACCAAGCGGCGAGAGGAATCTTGCTTGCTGGGGAGGGTCCAGAGCCGCGGGCTGCAAGATGTCATCAACGCCGGAACCGTTTCGTCTGGGGTCAGACTGGGCATCTGCCGTCGGTCTGAACCGGAACGACAATCGGGGTTGGCATGGCCGGTTCTGGACAGGGGTCGAATCAGGTGGGTTGACCGGTGGATGGTTCAGGACCCCGATCCCCATCCATGGCCCCCGCATGACGTCGGTTCCGTCCGGGCAGATGGCATGACACGGTATCACCAGCGCCGACCCGGGTGGCCGGATTCGCCGTGATCCGTCCACGTTCGCCCCGCGGCGGAGCCGGGATGTCGGGTGATCGGTGTCGATACTTGCCTGGCTCTGCCCAAGGTGGTGTCTGGATACGCAACAGTCGCGCAGTCCAGCCGGACTGTGTGGTGTGACGGCGCCGGAAACTGTTGGACTGCACAGCATCCTGCGGCGTGAGCTGTTGTCAGACTGCCTGAGTGGAGCCTTGCCGCAGGGGTGTATGGTTTGGTGCATAGGCGGCGATGTCGATGGCAGTGACAGCGTCGAGGAGTGCGAGGAAGCCCTGGACCTGGTGCTCGGTCGTGGCGGCACCCTTGGCTGCGGTGGCCGCCGCAGCATTGCCAACCACACCGTGGGGGTTGAGGTCGGCGGCGGTCCAGGCGCAGCTGATGGGGCCGGTCGGGGAGATGGTGGCGGTGGCGGCGCTCGAGAGAAAATTCCTGGCCCGGTCCATCCGGACAAGGTCGGGACGGAAGTGCAGCATGAGTGAGGTTTCGATATCGCCGCCATGGATCCCGTAGGCATGTTCGTCGGCCGGATAGAGATCGGTCGGATGGCCAAAACTGTTCCAATGGGATTTGACGACATACATGCCATGACGCACCCGCAGGTCGCGGGCGACAATGGCGATCGGATCGACATTGCCGCCGTGTGAATTGACCATGACGAGTTTTCGGATGCCGTTGCGGACAATCGACTCGCCGATGTCGGTCCAGACGTGCAGTGCTGTTTCGGCTGCCAGCGTCAGGGTGCCAAAGGACCAGAGATGTTCATCGGATTTACCGATGGCCTGGATGGGCAGGATCCGGAGGTCGAGATGATCCGGACACACAGCCTCCAGGGCCGCCAGCATGCCCTGGTTGATGAAATAATCCGTGCCCGTGGGCAGATGGGGACCATGCTGCTCAATCGCTGCAATGGGCAGGATGGCGATCACCTGTTGCGGATCAAGCGTTGCGAATTCAGGGGCGGTACAGTCTTGCCAGTGCCGAAGCATGCCGGTCTCCATCCTGCTGTGTCGTGATCTGTGCCTGGCCACGCGGCCAGGGCTTCAATAGCACGGGTGGTTGCTGAATCCAGTCCCCCTCTCCAGTCCGGGGTGCAACGACCGGCCGCCCGTCGGGGACGGTCTCAGTTGGCCGGTGGCTCGATTGTATGCACGACGGCACCATACCAGTCGGCAAGGGCACGGATGTCCTCGTCGGTGAGGGTGGCAGCAATGTCGGACATGGCCGCGTGGACGCGCTTGCCTGAGCGGTAGGCCTTGAGCTGGGCCGCCAGATAACTGACCGACTCGCCGGCAATGTGGGGCGCGTCGTCCACCAGTGCCAGACCGTCGGCTCCATGACAGGCCGTGCAGGCTGCCGGGGCATCCTCGGCGGGCGCCGCGAGCGTGGCGGTGGCCCGATGGGCGGCATACCATGCTGCCACGTCGGCAATCTGCGGGTCCGTAAGGCGCCTTGCGATCCCCGTCATCATCGGATGCTGGCGGGAGCCGTCCCGGTAGGCCATGAGCTGGGCCGCCAGGTAACGTGCCGATTCGCCGCCGATATGTGGTGCATTCCCAAGTCGCGCCATCCCGTCCAACCCATGACAGGCGCGGCACATCGGCACCACCTTCCGTCCTTCGGCAGGATCGCCGTCCGGCAACGTCTGAGCAACCGCTGGGGGGACAAGCAACAACCCGCCGAGCAAAATGAGTGTCGAGAGGAGGATTTGGGGACGTCCCACTTGATGCTGAAACTCCTCAGAGCGGTGCTGCTGGTCACGGAAACTATGCAACCTCCCCAACCGAGTCAAATTGATGGCTTCATCGGTGGTGAATGAGCACCGCCTTGAGGAGGGGAATCTGTCGGTCGGCATCGAGGTGCCGGAATGCGAGTCCTGCAAGTATGGACCATTCAGGTGGTCATTCGGGCTTCAGAGTGGGCTATCAGACCGGGGCCCCATTGTCCGAATGTATCGTGCAGGAGACCGTCGAGGGTCCGCGCGGATCTGAAGCATGCGGTCGGCACCCTGTCCTGACCAGCGCATCGGCTGGCGTTTGCCGCAACGCTTGCCGACGACAGAGTTGACTGCGCTTTCGACCAGGCCGGTCGGTGCCCACTCTCTGCAGAACTGTCTCTCGGCAGGGTTCGGGACTCCAGTCCGGTTGTCACGATATGGATCTGGAATTCGCTGGTGGTCTTGCGCAGGGCCCTGATGTCGGCATCGCCGGCGCGGCCCGATCGCCGAGCCATTCGGTCCGGGCCGCCATGCCCTCCCAGACTTCCATCCCCCGCATTGCCCCTCGCCGCACCCGATCGTCCTGCGATCCACAACAGTCTTCGGGCGCCCAGGACCGGAACAGGTCAATCCATGATGCCCATCTGGATTTCATGGACAGTCCAGAGAGGCCAGAGTCGGGCCGATCAGGGGTTGCTTCAAGAGGGACCCAGCTCTCGCAGCGATGCCATTCTGGGGCGGGCTATGGGGTCGGGCGAACGGGCCCTCGGTGCAGGACTGCCAGACTCGGGCGGGCAGGCTGATCAGGATGCCAGGAATCGTGATGGCGAAGGCAATCAGGCCCGCGATGGCCAGGAGTTGCTGCTTCTCCCGCCTGGCCATGTCCGCCTCCATTCCAGCGAGGCGGGCATCAATTCCTGATTCCATGGTGTCGTTCCCCGCCCGTGACGTTTTAATCACGTCGTCCAGTCAAACGCTCTGTTGGTCCGATCACGAATGTCAGGGCGGTTATCCATCTCCACAAGATAATGCATGACCCGCCGGCCAGTCGACGGACTGGCGGCACGTCTCCGGTCACAATCTGTCCTTTCTCGGCCTGCAAGCCATCGGTCATTCCTCCACACAACCAAACTCATCCGCCAGACCGGCCCGCTCCCGTACATCCACCACACCAATAACCAGATGAACACTTCTCATAACCGCTGCTGCCCTCGGCCTCATGGCCGGAAGTGTGGTGGCGCAAGACGAGATGGCGATGGCCGATGGGCCGGCACTGTCGTTCAGCGGCAAGGCCCAGCTCGGCGTGATCTATGAAGGCGATATCAAGGACGGGAACACCGTCACCAAGGAGGCCGAATTTGTCTGGAATGCCGAGATGGACATTGGCATTGCCGGTGAGGGTGTCACCGATGGCGGTCTGACCTTTGGCGCCAGCACCAACATCAATGCCGAGGCCGATGGCAATGAGGTGGAAACACCGGATGTCTATATCGGCGGCGAGATGTGGAAGATCACCGTCGGCTCCCCGGATGTGGCCAGCGAACTCGCCTTTTCACTGGGCGATGTCGGATTTGAGGGACTCGGAATCGATGATGTGGCCGAGAAGTTCAACAACCAACATGGCACGGACTATGGCGTGAAGGATGCCGCCCAGGCGCGGCTGGATCTGACCTTCGGTGTGGCCACCATCGGGGTGTCCGTGGGGCAGACGGCGGCCACGCAAGGGAAGGCAGGAGAAGCAACTCCTGCGAGTTATACGATCTACCACTCTTCAAGTGTTTTGGCCGGAGCCATCACCGTAACGGGGGCAGTGACCACTGGCGTATACTCAGTCACAACGAACGCACCGTCAACAATCACTGCTGATGCCGATGGTAACTTCAAGGTCGAATTTGTTCAGACGGAAGGCGCTGGAACAGATGACGAGAAGAAAACAGTGGTAGACGCTTATGTTCGGAATACAGCCGATGAAGATAGTGATCCAGAGTACAGTTTTTGGCGTGTTAATGGGAAGAAAGATGTTCCGGTTCTGGATAGCGATGGTGAGCCCACCGGTGCACACAATGATCCTGACAACCTAAACGAGGATGGAACTCTCAGTGATAATGCGGATACTGATTTAGTGGACGTGGCACTGAACGCGACTGCACCCAAAGATCACAACGCTAACTCTGCCTACACAAACGTTGCCGCAACCTTCACCGAAGCAATGGTAGGCGAGGCCACTCCCGGCACCAAGGCCAAGACCAACTGGGCCCTCGGCACCAGTGTGAACCTCGGTGTGGCCAAACTCGGCTTTGGCTTTGACAGCGAGCAAAAGGCACAAGTCAGCGTCGGTGGCGACTTCGGTCAGTTTGGTGGCTCGATCTTCTATGCCCAACAGGATGCCAAGATGGCCGATGGATCCGAGAAGAAGCTGAAGGGTCTGGGTCTTGAAGGCAAGGTCACTGTCCAAGAGGGCACGACCATCAATGCGGTCTGGACACAAGCTGAGATGGAAGGCGCCAGCGACAAGGTGAATGGCTTCGGTGCCGGTGTCAGTCACTCGCTCGGTGGTGGGGCCACACTGCAAGCTGGGTTTGCGCAGGTCGATGACCAGAACAAGGCCAGTGTTGGGGTCGCGATGACGTTCTGACCACAGTCAGACATTACGCGTAAGGAGCGGCCTGCGGGTCGCCCTTCTTTCATTGGTTGAAACCAGAAAGGGGGCCATCATGGCCCCCTCGTTTGTATCAATCTGAACCCCGTCAGAAGGTCATCGCAACGCCGACACTGGCCTTGTTCTGATCCTTCACGCGGGCAAAGCCGGCCTGCAGCGTGGCACCACCACCGAGGCCGTGACTGACACCGGCACCGAAGGCATCGACATCATTGGCCCCTTCCATGCTGGCCCGGGTGGCCACAACATTGACAGTCGTGCCTTCCTGGACCGTGGCCGTGAACTCACCACCGAGACCCGTCAGTTTCTTCTCGGAGCCATCAGGCATATCAACATCCTGCATGGCGTAGAAGATCGAGCCACCGAACTGGCCGAATTCACCACTGACACTGGTCTGGAGCTTCTTCTCGCTGTCCATGCCAAAGCCAAGTTTGGCCACGCCGAGGTCAAAGCTGGTGCCGAGGGCCCAGTTGGTCTTGGACTTGGTGGCCATCTTCTCGGCCATGGCGGCAGTGTAGGCGGTGAGGTCAGGTGCAGTCGCTGTCACCACTGCGCCGACATCCACATCCCGGCCATCTTCAACCTTGCTGCACGCGGTTTGGCCGTTACTGGCACTGGCCACTACATCGGCCCCGTGTTCGCAAGCCAAGGCATCACGTGCACGTTGGATGGTGATATCGTGCTGGGTGAGTGCGGCGGTATGAGCCGTTTGTTGTGCTGTTTGCTGTGCCGTTGTCAGTTCACCGAAGGCCTTCTCGGTGGCTTCCCTGGCCGCCATCGCATCAGCAATAGCCTTTCGGAGTGCAGCGTCATTCCGGTTCCTGACCCTCCAGACTTTATATTCGCCCGAAGGATTGACCGTTTCCGTCACAATCTTAGCAGTGGCGGCAGTGCCGTTACCCACCGTAAATGTTGCCGCAACATCGTTGTTAGCAGCAGCAAACACGACATTGGATCTGTCCACTGCCGTTCCGTCAGTGTAGTAAAGGGTGGTACCAACGGCAACAACCTCTCGGCCCGCTACATCTGTATCAGCCGTTCCATCAACTGTTGCTGTGGACCCTTCCGGAAGTACGTAGATCGTATCAAACCTGTACGTTACCGCCTGACCATTAGTCAAATCTTCTGATCGCCCAAAGAGATTCTCCTCATCTTTCAGAATAAGACCCTTGTTCCGTTCAATGCCCGTACCAAAGACCAAGTAGTACCCGCTCGGTGCAGCGGGATTTTTGGCATCCACAAGGATATCGTTGGCGGTCTTGAGACTGGTGAATGTCAGGCTGTGCGTCTTGCTGAAGAAAGCCTTCAGCGCTGAAATATCGGCATTGGCTTGCCTTTGATCTGCCGACAAAGTGCTTCCCGCAGATGCGACGTGCAATTCACCGCCATTTGGCAAGCCCTCAATCTCTGTCGTCACCTTATGTGTGGCACTGGCATCTTTCTTCGGCACATACGCCGTCCCCGATGTCTGCCCGACAGACACACCAACGGTAGCAACTCCAAAAGTCAGGTCCAGCCGGGCCTGGGCCGCATCCTTGACGCCGTACGCCTTGGGCATGGCCGCATTGGGTCCGGGGAACTGGTTGGCAAACCCTTCGGCAATGTCATCGACACCCAGGCCATCATAGCCCACATCCCCGAGCGAGAAGGCGAGTTCACTGGCCGGGTCGGGCGATCCCACCGTGATCGTCCAGGACTCCCCACCGATGTAGACATCCGGTGTCTCGATTTCCTTGGCCCCAGCGGCCGCTTCGGCATTGATGTTGGTCTTGGCCCCGAAGGTCAGGCCCCCATCGGTGACGCCTTCCCCGGCGATGGTGATGTCCATCTCGGCCTGCCAGGTGAAGCTGGGTTCCGTCAGGGTGGTGCCAGCGGCATTCTCGGTCTCACCATTGTAGATGATGCCGAGTTGCCCCTTGCCCGTAATCGACAGGGATGGACCCTCGGCCATCATCTCGTCCTGTGCCACCGCACTCCCGGCCATGAGACCCAGCGCAGCAGCGGTTATGAGAAACGTTCTCATGTGTAGTGCTCCTTTCCAAAGGCATGGACCGTTCCATGCCGGAAAGGGGCTTTAGGCTTCCGACAGATGCCATTGTCGGAAAATCAGCGCTCTGATGGTGCGAAATCCTGTCTTGTTGCCTTTATGACACGATAGACCGCCCCGCCTTCCGGTCCCGGTACCGCGCTCTGGCCCGGGCATTCTCGCGCTCCCTGTACCCAGGATCCGCCCGCTTGACCCGCATCATGTCCCGATTGCGGTCCTTATCCGCTCCATACTTGTCGGGATCGGCCCGGCGCTCCCGGTTCTTGACACCGGCATAGTCGGGATTGGCCGCCCGCCAGGCGGCGCTGCGCCGCTTGTTCTTGGTGCTGTAGGCGGGATTGCCCTTGCGTTTTTTCTGATAGTAGTCGCGGTAGTAGGCGGCCCGTGAGGGCTTTCTGATAATGGCATCTGTCGGCAACGGGGGGTCGGCCTCGGCTCTGGTGTCCGGCATGGCTGGTGTCTCCGGGGTTGGGGTGGTGATGGGGAGACACTACTGGCCGGGGCGGTGGCGGTCAAGGGGATGGGCAGCACGGGATCCGTCACCCCGCTGCTGCACAGGCGGTTGCGATCAGCGGCTGTCTGGGGGCCACGCGCCTCCGGACGGTCGCCGGTCCGGGTCAGCCATTGGTGGTGGCGCCGGCGGTCAAGGGGGTCATGGCCGTCATCGCATGACCGTGACCGTGGCGGACCAAGTGGTGGACGAGTTCGGCTGGGCCATCACCCGGGCCGGGGCGTGGTTGGTCTTGGGGCAGGTGAGCCCGTCAACCCGGTCATACCGGTACGTTGCCGGATTGTACTGGTAGCGCTGGGGGTATTGGGTGTTGATGCGGTCGATGGTGGCATCAGACCAGGCCAGGAAGTCGATGGCCCGGATCGTCAGGGTGAGGGTGTAGGGGGTCGTAAGACCGGCATAGGGGGCGGTGCCGACATTGACCGAGGGGATCAGGCCGGCCTCGTCCTCCCCGCAGGGCAGCGTGGTCTTGCGGCGCAGGGTGGGGACGGAGGGGCAGGCTTGGCTGTTCGGGTCCGTGGTCAGGGTGCAGGCGATCTCATAGGTGATGGACAGGGCTCCGCCCGTCACGCGTTCGGTCCCCTTGTTGGCAAGGAGGATGCGGTAGACGGCCCGACCGCCCCAGGGGGTGGCTTCGGCCTTGAGGGCAGGGATGGGGGTGGTGGGCCGGTCCTGGGCGCTGGCCGGGGCGAGGGTGAGCGTCAGGGCCAGGCAGGTGGTGGCGAGAAGGGTCAAGGGGGGGGGCAGGCGGGACATGGTCTCTCTCCGGGTTGCGTGGCCACCCGGTGGACGCAACAGCCACCGGGTGATGTGATCAGGGGCGAGGATACAGCCATTCGGGACGGATGGCAAGGGGTGCGGAATGCCGGGTAGTACCTCACTTTGAAATCCACTCTTTCCCTCCGACGGCAAATCCCGTAGAGTGCAGGTCGACGCACAGTTGGAGGGGGCCGTGGTAATGGCCTGTCAGGCGGGTGCGGTCTTCTTCGGTGAGGGTGATGGGAGGTCGGCGGATGTGTCGACTCATTGGCATGCTGCCTTGGTTGGTGTCTTGTGCGGGTTGCTCGGCGGCGACGGTCGTCGATTGGCCCATGGAGCGCAAGACAGCAAGGATATGTTGAGAATTGACCACTACGTGCCGCATCAGCCGGCAGGACCAGCCCTGCGAGGCCAAGGACCGGGCTAGCATGATATCCTGGATCGGTGCGCGCCACATGGGGGCCGACAGTCATCGAGATCGGCGAAGTGCGTCATTCAGATGCCCGGCTACGCGAGGACCCGCACCGGAGCGGGGGCCTCGGAAAGAGAGCAGACCGTGACCGGCGTGCGTCTCGAGGGAGAAGCTGTGCATGCACCGGGGCCATGTCAAGAGGCTGTCAGCTGAGATTGCAAGGATGAGGCGGTGCACGAGGGATGTGCAATCCCTCTTCATGGGCCATAGCTGATGCGGTAGAGGGCGCCGGCATGGTCGTCGGAGACGAGGAGGGAGCCGTCCGGGAGCTGGGCGACATCCATCGGCCGGCCAAGGTAGCTGCCGTCGTCGTCGAGCCAGCCTTCGGCAAAGACTTCCATGCTGGCATTGCCATGGCCATCGATGACGGTCACCATGACCCGGGCCCCGACGGGCTCCGTGCGGTTCCAGGAGCCGTGCTGGGCGGAGAAGATGGCGTTCCTGTAACGGGGCGGGAACATGTCGCCGGTGTAGAACGTCATGCCGAGATCGGCGGCATGGGCAATGGTCTCCACGACCGGAAAGACCAGGTCGGCGGGAGGGGTGGCGGCGGCGTACTCGTGGGTGCGGATGGTGCCGCCGCCATACCAGGGGAAGCCAAAATGCTGGCCAGGGGCCGTCTGGCGATTGAGCTCGCCCGGCGGGATGTCATCACCCATGAAGTCAACCTGGTTGTCGGTGAACCACAGCTCGCCGGTGACCGGATGGAAGTCGTGGCCGACCGAGTTGCGAATGCCGGCGGTGTAGACCTCACGACCGGTGCCATCCCGATTGATTCGGATGATCCCCCCGATGCCCCAGCTGTCGTAGAGGTCGACTTTCCCGGGTGGATGCACATTGTAGGGCTGGCCAAGTGAAACATAGAGCCTGTCGTCCGGCCCGACCCGGCAGACCCGGGCCGAGTGGTTGAAACTCTCCTCCTCTGGCGGGATCAGTTCACCCTGGGGCACCAGGCTGTAGGCAGTGATGTCGGGGTGGCCATGATCGCGTTCGGCGGCCGGGAAGGCCAGGATGCGGTTCTGTTCGGCGACATAGAGGACGCCATCCCGGGCAAAGCAGGGTCCGTTCGGGATGGAAAAGGGCACCGAGGGGGCAAAGTCCCTGACCGTATCGACCACCTGGTCCCCGTCATGGTCGGTCACGGCCCAGACCGTGTCGCGGCGGGTTCCCACAAAGGTCACGCGACCCTCGGGCCCCACGGCCATGGACCGGGCGTGGGGGACGATGGCATAGAGTTCGATGGCAAATCCCGCCGGCAGCGTGATTTCCTCGGCGAGGATCCGCCTGAGGGCCGCAGCGGTCCTGCCTCCCTGGTCGACAGTGGTGAATGCGGATGGCCCCGGGGTCTCGATGCGTGGGAGCGGTGGTGGTGTATGGGGGACGGTCTCGACCCGGACAGGTGTGGTTGGGCCAAGCAGGGCGAGGATGGCCAGCAGAGGGACAAAGCGTGGCATCAGCGATGGCCTGCTGGACCGGGGCATGGCGGATGCGGCGTCAGGCCAGGAAACGTTCGAGTTTGCGCGATGTTCGCGCCAGATGGCGCTTGCGCTCATCGTCGGTGGTGCTGTCCATGCGATGGAGGGCCGCGTAACTGGTCCGCAGGCGGCGGGCGCACAGGGACCGGATGCCCCGCAACAGGGTGCGTTTGCCGGGGGCGCCCATGATCTGGGTTGTGATCCAGCTGGCGCCGCAGGTCGTGTAGACGGCCAGCCGTCGGATGTTCCCGAGGCCAGGCTGGATGGACCGGGCATTGGTGCTGGCCATGTGAAAGGCCACACCGGGGATGAAGACACGATCCAGCCAACCCTTGAGCAGTGCGGGCAGGCCATGGCACCAGGTGGGATAGATGAAGATCAGTGTATTGCACCAGCGCAACGACTGGATGTGCTCCTCGAGGCCATCCTGATTGCGGGTGGGATCGAGATAGGCAGCATGGGCCGCCCTGGACAGGACGGGATCGAAGTCGGCATCATAGAGATCAAGGAGGCCGTAGGAGGCACCATGATCGTCCAATTGTTGCAGGGTCAGGTCCTTCACGGCGGCGGTGAAACTCGTCGGATCGGGATGGCAGTAGACAACAAGAGCCTGGATCATAATCTCTCCATCCGCCTGGTGACACGGGCCAGAAAGTGGCGGCGCTGCCCGTCGGTGGCCCGGTTCATGTCATACAGGGCCAGATAGTCAAGTGAGGCACCCTGACAGTAATGGCGGATGGCGCGGCTGACAACCCGGCGTGGTGGATCACCGGCAAGCAGGGCCCGCAGTCGGCTGCCCCCATAGGTCGTCACCGCGGCCAGTTTGCTGATGTTGGACAGGGCGGGCACGACCTTGCCATTTTCGAGTCGGAAGGCCACACCGGGGACGCAGACCCGGTCGAGGAATCCCTTGAGGATGGCCGGGAAGCCAAAGACCCAGACCGGGAACACCAGGATCAGGGCATCGGCGGCTGTCAGGCGCTCGACATAGGGGCGGACCGTTGCCGTGTTGACGGGATACTCGTGGTACATGCGACGTTCGGTCGGGGTCATGACCGGATTGAAGCCCTCTGCATACAGATCGCAGTCATCGATCTCCCAACCCCGGTGGGCAAGCGTGGTCCGGACGGTCGCATGCAGGGCGGCGGCAAAACTGTCGGGATCCGGGTGGGCAAAGACGATGAGGGCCCGCATCAGGGTGCCATGAGATCCGGATAGGCATACATCGTCTCGAAGGCCCAGTCGGGATCATGCCAGGCGATCATCTTGCCCGGATTCAACAGACCCTTGGGATCGGCCTCACGTTTGAAGTCCAGTTGCCGCTGGTCGATGGTCTGCCGCCCGCCTTCCTCAAGGGTGTAGCGATGCGGGTTGAAAATCATGCAGCCCAGATCCTCATGGATCCGGACAATCTCGTCGAGGCGTTCCTCGGTGGTGAACTTGACGATGGGCAAGCCGGCAAACATGGTCTGACCATGCTCCTGCATGACTTCGAGGTGCTGGCGGACCTCACTGCCGAAGGTGGCACGGACCGTCTCGATCAGCCGCAGGAAATCCGGGGCACCATATCGGACCTGGAGATAGGTGATCGTCGGATCGATCTTGAGGGCCCGTAACGTCGTGTGGTTCCAGCCATACTCGAAGACCGGCCCGGGATCGCGTTCCCAGTCGTTCGCATCGGACCGGTAGATCATGGCTGCTCCGTCCCATGCGGCCAGCATGGTCAGGAAGGCCTCCATGGCATGCGGTGCGACCATGATGGCAATGAGGTTGTCATCGGGCTTGATGTGGGGCCGGACCCGGGGGAAGTACTCATGGGCGATCGGTGCCTCGATCGGCGTGATCAGTTTGACCAGAATGCCGTCCTCGTTCCCGAGTTCGGCACTGAAGCGGACGGCATCCATGAAGTCGGGGAAGGTGACAAAGACCCCGATCCAGTCATAGGCGGGGGCCAGGGGCATTTCCACCTCGGTGATCACGCCATTGGTCCCGTAGGCATGTGACACCCGTGGCAGTTCATCACCACTGAACTCGATGATGCGCGGCGAGGCTTCCATGGTGACGACCCGCAGCCGGATGATGTTGCCGGGATCCCGCAACTGCCCCCAGCGACATGAGCCGACCCCGCCGGAACCGCCGGCGATGAATCCACCGATCGAGGCCGTGGCCCAGGTCGAGGAAAACATGCGCAGTTCCTGGCCTGAATCCTTGATGCTCGCCGCATCAACATCCTTGAGCAGGCAGCCCGGCTCGGCAATCACGCGTCCGGGATGCACCGCGAGAACCCGATTCATCAACTGCATGTGGATCACGCAGCCCCCGGCCAGCGGCATGGCCTGGCCATAGTTGCCGGTGCCGGCCCCCCGGACGGTAACGGGGACATCATGCCGGTAGCAACTGGCGAGGATTTCAATCACCTCCGCCTCGTTGCGCGGCATGGCGACGAAGTCAGCCCGGACATGATCGAGGCGATCCTTGAGAACGGGGGAATACCAGAAGAAATCCCGGCTCTTGGCCTGGACGGCAACCTCGTTCCGCACAATGTTCAGATGGGCGAGCTCATCCATCACGGCAGCACTGCTCTGTTTCATGTTCCCTCCATCACATCATCAAGTTCGGCATACTGTGGCAGGGTCCTGTCGATGGCTGCCCCGCCCCGCACGACGACCCTGTCACTCTGGGGCCGCGAGAGCAGTTCATTCAGCGTGCGGGCATTGAAGATCACGAAGTCGGCCGGGTCCCCCGGTGCCAGGGTGAGGGCGGGAAAGTCGCACATCGTGGCCGGTGTCCGGCCAAAGGCATCAAGCCACGACGTGGTGGTGTGATCGAGATGGCAGATCCGCACCGCTTCGCGCATGACCTCGACCATGTCAAGATCGCCATAGGCATGGAAGGGGTCACGAGTGTTGTCGGAGGCGAAACTGACGCGGATGCCGGCCACGGCGAGCTCCTTGACCCGGGTCACGCCCCGCCAGAGAGGTGTGCGGTCAGTGGCGCGATCCTGCAGGTAGAGATTGCACATCGGCAGCGAGACCACAGCAAGCCCGGCGTCCCTGACGCGGGTGATCGTCTCTGTGACCTCGGCATCCTCCTGCCGGGCGAGGGAGCAGCAATGTCCGCAGATCACGCCCCGGTCATGGGGCGACCGCAATGCCGCTTCCGCCACGGCGGCCAGACAGCGTGAGGTGGGATCGCCGGTCTCATCGAGATGGAAATCAAGGGCAAGACCCCGCTCATTGGCGGCGCCAAAGATTGTATCGAGCAAGGCATCAAGTCCGGCAGTGGGATAGAGAAAACCGCCCAGAATGCCATCGTGGCGTTCACAGGTGGCCAGGATCGTGGCAAAGTCCGCTGGCTCGCGGACCATCTCGATTGGAAAGAGGGCAACAGCCTGCAGGTCGATCCGGCCGGACCAGTCGGTGCGGAGTTGATCAAAGACCTGCCAGGTCAATGCATGATGTGGGGGCTTGGAATCAAGATGGGTCCGGATGGCACGAGTCCCGTGCGCGTAGGCACAGCGCAGGGCGAACTCCATGCGTCGCCGCAGGTTGTCTTCGGTCCAGCCCCGCATGATGTCGGCCTCACAGGCGGCGAGAGCGGCGGCAAAACTGCCATCGAGATCGGGTGTGCGCGGCACGATATGACCCTTGTCAAGATGCGTGTGCATGTCGACGAACGCCGGCATGAGCAGGGCGCCCCCGGCATCCACACACCTGTCCGAGGTCGCGTCGGTGATGAGGCCATCCTTGACCGAGAGCGACTGACCGGGCCCACTGCCCGGCTCGGCGGAACCGGCGGCGGCGATCCGGGCGTTGATGATGCTGTAGTGAGGAGCGTCCGGCAGGCCAAGAAAATCCACTAGACGTCTCGCTTGATCGCGCTCTCATGCCATTTGTGCAGGAGCAGGTGACTGATCAGGGTCAGCACCATGAAGATCATCACGCCCGTGGCGGCAATGACCAGCAGTGCTGCGAACATCCGTGGAATGTTGAGGCGGTAGCCGGCTTCCAGAATGACGAAGGCCAATCCCGATTCGACGCCACCGGTTCCGGCGACGAATTCCGCCACCACGGCGCCGATGAGGGAGAGGCCCCCGGCAATGCGCAGCCCGCCGAGAAAATACGGCAGGGCCGAAGGCAACTGCAGATGCAGCAGCTGTTGCCAGCGTGTAGCACCGTAAATCTTGAAAAGGTCCCGCAGATTGTGGTCAACGGAATTGAGGCCGAGGGACGTATTGGCGAGGATTGGAAAAAAGGCCACAATCCAAGCGCACAGCAACAGGCCCACAAGGCGGCTGTCGACATAGATGAAGATCAGCGGGGCGATGGAAATCACCGGGGTGACCTGCAGGATCACGGCATAGGGAAACAGGGACATTTCGATGAAGCGGGATTGGGTGAAGAGCACCGCAAGGCCCACACCGCCAATGACCGCCACCGCAAGTGCCAGCAAAGTGATCTTCAGGGTGACCGTGAGTGCCGAGACCATCAATTGCAGGTCCTGGACAATCGTCAGGGCCACGAGACCGGGGTTGGGCAGGATGTAGTGGGGAATCGCATTGACGGTGGTGATCTGATGCCACACCGAGAGCATCAGGACCAGCACGATCAGGGGCATGAGCCATTTGCCGGTGCTTTCAAGCCGGGCCCGACGTTGCCGTTTCCGCTCCTCCTCGTCAATAGGCTCGCTACCAGGAGCAATTGTCGTGATCTCTTGCATTGTTCTGTTCAATCTCCCCGTCCTGATGTCGCTGCCGCAGCGTTGCCATTCTCATCCATGGCGCGACCGAGGGCCTCGGAGGTCTCGCGGCAATAGTCCACATAGGTCTTTGAAGTGCGGTACTCCTCGCCGCGCGGATAGGGGGTATCAATCGTGACCTCCTCAATCACCCGGCCCGGTCGGGCGGCCATGACGGCGATGCGGTTGGAGAGAAAGACGCTTTCGAAGACCGAGTGGGTGACGAAGATGATCGTGCAGTCCAGGGCTTCCCTCATTTTCAACAGGTCGTTGTTGAGCTTGAAGCGCGTGATCTCATCAAGGGCGGCGAAGGGCTCATCCATCAGCATGATGCTTGGCTTGGTGACCAGGGCGCGGGCAATCGAGACTCGCATGCGCATCCCCCCCGACAGTTCGCGGGGATAGCTCGTGGCAAAATCCTCCAGACCGACCAGTTCCAGGCAACGCCTGATGTCATCGCGTTGCGCGGCGAAGGATTTGCCGTTCAGGCGGAAGGGAAGCCAGACATTTTTCTCGACAGTTGCCCAGGGCATGAGGGTTGGTTCCTGAAAGACGAAGCCAATCGAGCCGCGCTGGTGATCCTTGTGCCAGCGGATTCGACCCGTGGTCGGGGACATCAACCCGGACACCAGGCGCAGGACAGTCGACTTTCCGCAACCCGATGGGCCCAGCAGGCTGAGAATGTCCCCCTCGTGAACCTGCAGTGACATCTGCCGCAATGCGACCACATCACCCGAAAATGTCTTCCCGACATTGGCGAGTTCCAGCAAAGTGGCCCCGTTCCCCACTGTCGTCTCCTCAGTCGTTGTGCTGCTGGCTACGCAAAGAAGCACCCTGCTGCCCGGCGGATAACGGGCAGCAGGGTGCGGGGTGGACAGCGGATCTATTTGAGATCCATGCCAGTGCCCTTGTTGACAAATTCTGTCGTATAGGCCGCCTGCCAGTCGACTTCGTCAGCCAGGACACCCGAGGTGATCATCTTGTCATAGAAATCCTTGACCTTTTCGTCAGTCAGGGCCCCGATGCCCAAGGTCATGGCATCGCCGGAGTCGACGATGCCATTCTCAAGCATCTTGGCAACGGCGTAGGCAATCTTGTCGTCTGTCATCTCGGGATTGTCAGCCTTGATGAGCGCATCCGCTCCTGAACGATCACCATAGAGGTAATTGTACCAACCCTTGATGGATCCATCGACGAAACACGTCACCGCCTCGGGTTCGTTGGCGATGGTGTCAGCCATGGCCTCGATTGTCGTTGCATAGGTGGAATACCCGGCATCGGCGATCAGGAACACCTCCGGCACAAACCCGCCTTGCTTCTCGACGACGTAGGGTTCCGATGAAAGATACCCTTGCATGCCGACCGTCTCGTCGGCGAGGAAGGGGGCCGGGTTGAATGTGTATGGAACCCGCTGTTCGACGGTGAATCCATACTCGGCCATCATCCAGCGGTAAAACGAGCTGAATCCGTTGTCGCCGATGAGCAGTGTCAGATCCTTGAGATCCTCGAATGATGAAGCCTTGCCGGGGTGGGCAATGATCACCTGGGGATGCTTTTGCATGATCGCGGCAACCGAGACAACCGGAATGCCTTGACTGACCGCACTGAATGCCTGCAGCAGATCCCCGCCCATATGGAACTGGATCTTGCCGGCCAACATCAACGCTCGATTGTTGACCTGCGGACCGCCGGGGATGATGGCGACATCAAGGCCACACTCCTCATACGTACCATCGGCAACCGCCTGATAGAATCCACCATGTTCGGCCTGGGCAAGCCAGTTGGTACCAAACGCCACTTCCTTGAGTCCCATGGCCCCTGTCATGCTGCTGCCAAGCAGCATGAATGCCACAATTCCAGTCATTTGCTTCATGATCTAATCCTTTCCAAGACATCATAATCCAATGGATGCCCCACAGCTCGCCGAGCCCAGCGGAGCAGTCTCATTCCACCTCTTTTCACCGTAGACAGAGCCGAGCGAACCATGCGGAATCGCTCCATGAATCCACTGGAGGCACGTGCCCAACCGGGCAGTCCGGAGGCAATTTCATGTGCATACCGCCCCTTGAATGCGATCGATTCAACAATCTTGTCCCCAATGAACAATCTTGTCCCCCATGGGCCACGAATAAATCATAATCCGAGCGTCTTGGCAATGCCAACGCCGGCTGTCATAATGTCGGTTGCCCGTGCCGCTCGCGACCGAGCACCACCATCACTGCGACCATGACCAACCGAACCGCGATCCACCCGCCCACGCTCCACCCGCCGCTGGCCTGCTACAGCCATGCCGTTCTCACCGAGGCGTGCCGTCGGATGCTCCATGTCTCGGGCCAGCTCGCCATCGGACCCGATGGTGAGGTGCCCACCGGGGCTGCCGCCCAGGCCTGGCTCTGTTTCCAGTCGATTGATGCCATCCTGACTGAAGCCGGTATGGCGCGCAGCGATGTCGTCAAGATTACCGCCTATGTGACCAGTCGGGATGCATTCACCCAATACATGCCGGTCCGGGATGACTGGATCCGGGATCTGGCCATCCCACCGGCATCAACCCTGATCATCGTCAGCGGCTTCACCCGCCCCGAGTTCGATGTTGAAATCGAGGTTGTTGCTTGTGGACCCTGAACACTCCCCGGACCGCAGGAGGGGTCACGTCGGTCCCTGGTCGCTCCTGCCGCCATTCCCGGCTGCAGAATGCCTCAGGGAGCACTGTCCAAGGCAGCGAAATGATGCACGGGACCATGCCCCTTGCCGACATGCAAGGTGTCGGCGGCCCGGATTGCCTCTGTAATGTAGGATTTTGCATGACGGGCGGCATCTGCCAAAGGATGGCCGTGCGCAATCTGCGTGGCCAGTGCGGCGGCAAATGTGCAGCCCGTGCCGTGGGTATTGCGGGTCTGGATGCGGGGGGCTTCAAGCACCTTGCAGCCCGCTGGGCTGATGAGGAGATCGACAGTACTGGTGCCCTTGAGGTGACCGCCCTTCATGCAGACGGCCTCGCAGCCCATGGCCAGGAGCTCAGTTCCCTGGTTCTGCATATCCGCCTGATTCGTGGCGGCGGGCCGGCCAAGCAGGTCCGCTGCTTCGGGTAGGTTCGGGGTCAGGACTGTCGCCATGGCGACCATGCGGGATCGCAGCGTGGCCACGGCTCTGGTATCCAGCAGGCGATCCCCGCTCTTGGCCACCATCACGGGATCAAGAACGATCGGGACATCAAGACCCTCAAGACTGCCCGCCACTGCATTCATGATCGCTGCATCACCCAGCATGCCAATCTTGATGGCA
The DNA here is from genome assembly GCA_965215545.1 of Paracoccaceae bacterium. Taxonomy (GTDB): domain Bacteria; phylum Pseudomonadota; class Alphaproteobacteria; order Rhodobacterales; family Rhodobacteraceae; genus MPNP01. The sequence goes on along the minus strand of OZ244066.1, from coordinate 60,363 downwards.
TCGATGGCAATGTCGTCACGCAGGGCGGCAATCTGCGCTGAGACCATCCCGGGCTCCACCATGGCAACCTCCTGCACACCTTGGGTGTTCTGGGCGGTGAGTGCGGTGATGACCGCCATTGCATAGCCGCCATTGGCCGCAATGGTCTTGATGTCAGCCTGGATCCCGGCGCCTCCCGAGGGATCCGATCCGGCAATCGTCAGGACATTTGGAATCATGACCCGACCCATGTGTCCAGGATCTCCCGGGTTGCCGCCACGGGATCAGCCGCCTGGGCGATCGCCGAGACAACCGCCAGTCCTGCACAACCAGCGGCCTTGATGTGTGGGGTATCCGGTGCTCCGAGGCCTCCGATGGCCATGCAGGGATGGGTGGTCGCCCCCGCAATCTCCATCAGACCCGCAAGGCCCATGGGAGGCGCATGGTCGGGCTTGGTCGGGGTGGCTCGGACCGGACCGACACCGAGATAGGTGACAGTCTCGTGCGGGACATGGGCCAGATGGCTGGCGTTTTCGATGGACAGGCCAAGGATGGCCTCGGGGCCAATCCGGGCGCGGATCATGCGGGGATCGCCATCGGACTGACCGATATGCAAACCGAAGGCACCGATGGCACAGGCCACACCGACGTGATCATTGATGATCAGTTCGGCCCCATGGGGCCGAATCCGTTGCCGGATCGCCAGGGCCAGTTCCTGGAAATCAGGGCGAGACAGGGTCTTGTGCCGCAGCTGGATCCAGCGGGCACCGCCCCGGGCCGCACGTTCAGCCTGCTCCGGGATGGGCAGGGGGGCCGATGCATCGGTGATAAAACAGAGTGGTGGAATCAAGTCGGGGTCACGTTGGCCATGGTGTCCAGCGTCTCGCCGCTCAGCGCCTCAAGGGCATCGAGGAATGAAATCTGGAAACTGCCGACGCCGCCGGCACGCTGGGCGGCGGCCTCACCGGCCACTGCGTAATAGGTCATGGCTGCCACGGTGGCCTCGAAGGGTGATCCGGTGGGCAGGAACGCGCCAATGATGCCAGTCAGCGAGCATCCGAGTGCCGTCACACGGGACATGATCGGATCGCCGTTTTCAATCCGCCGGCCCTCGGTTCCATCGGTGACGTAATCCACGGCCCCGCTGACGGCGATGACCGCACCGCTCTGTGCGGCCAGCTCCCGGGCCGCAGCCTCGGCGTCGGCGACCGTGTCCGTGGCATCGACCCCACGACCAGCGGCAGCGGTGCCGGCCAGCGCGAGGATCTCGGAAGCATTGCCCCGGACGACGGTGGGCCCGATCCCGAGCAATCGCTCACCGGCCTGTCGGCGCAGGGCCGTGGCGCCAATGGCAACCGGATCCAGCACCCATGGGGTGCCATTCTCATTGGCTGCCGCGGCTGCCAGGACCATGCATTCAACCCATTCCTGATCCAGCGTGCCAATGTTGATCGTGAGCGCAGAGGCCAGGGCGGTGAATTCTGCTCCCTCTTGCCGGGCGTGCACCATGGCCGGCGCAGCCCCGGCCGCCAGGAGAACATTGGCCATGACGTTCATCGCCACATAGTTGGTGATGTTCTGCACAAGCGGTTCCGTCTTGCGCATGGCCTTGAGAAATTCAGAGGGTTCGTACACGGCATCTCTCCTTCATCCGGGGTCCGTCGCGGGCCGTATACTACAGCTCTTGCACGAAATGCATCCCGTTTGCCAACAACGGATCTTGCTCCATGGCGGTCCGTTGACGTGTGGACATCGATGATGGCAGACCCCGGCCTGATGGCACAGGGAGTCGTGGGCCCGGTGACCATGGCCAAGGGCATGGAATCCAAACATGCACTTGGATTCTGCGATGGAATGCACGGCCCGGGCTTGTGCCGAAGCCATTGCCGGTCCGGCTGGCTGCCCGACCAGTTTTGGGAACGAGGCCCCATGGCGCTACCCCAGAGCTCGCACAAGGCAGGACACGCTGGCTGCCCATCAGTCATTTTCCCCCGAACCCCACTGCCACTCTGAGGTGCAACAGTCGGGTGTCAGCCAGAGGGAGCGTGGGCATGAGATATGGAGATATGCGGGTCTGGTCAGTCCCTGGGACAAGGGGACGAATGTCGGAAAATCACTTCTGTTGCCGTGATCGCTGGTTTGGGAATCCTGTCGGTATCGACTGTCACTTTCGAACGGCGTGTTCCTCCATCAGCATTGCGAAAGCCAGCCTGGAACGTACCGCTGCACGCCTGCAGGGTTGACCGATTGAAACAGACGAAGTGGATCTCTGTAAGCAGGAACTCCGTCTTGCGCCGGCGGGATTTTGCGCCTCTGTTGATCCGGTTTTTCTCATAGGCACTTGTCCCGCCCTTCAGCTCATCATGCCAGCGTTTGAAAGTCCGATCCTCGTCATTGAATTCGGCTTCGCCAATCGCAATGACGAGGCCGTAATGCCCGTAGTCATCCAGGGCTTTCACAGTCGCTTCGGAATCGTTGGCAATGACCGTGTGCAACCCTCTGTTGGACACATGGGCCTTGAAGTCCCAGGGGATGCGCCCATGTGCATCAAATGTGGTCTTCCCGTATGTCTTGCCGGGCATGGTCAGGATGGTGCCAAATTCACGCTCACAGAGGAATTCAAGATAAAAGCCGATCCACTCCATTTGTCTCCAGTGGCGAAATTGATTGTCCCTCATCTCCAGAATTGCTTCTCGTCCGTCCCAGAATCTGGGCATTCGCCGACAGGCCCCCTTCAAGGCCCTGATGGTCTTTGGGTCCTCCATCAGTCCGCAGGCGCAAGAGTGTGCGGTTCACCAAAGAGGTTCGGCCGATCCTGTTCTTCATCGGACCGAATCATGTAGGTATCGGATTCCAGACGGTCCTGAGCAAACGCAAGATATTCCGGGACAATCTCGAAGCCGACATAGTGACGACCCTGCATCTTGCTGACGACGGCGACCTGGCCGGATCCGAGGAACGGATCCATGACTGTATCACCCGGTCGGCTTGAGTAGGCCAGACATTTCTCAATCAAGGCTGCTGGCAGTTTCGTTGGTGTCTTGATGGCACCGTTCCAATACTCCCGGTTGATTGCCCATACGTCTTCCTTGTCCTTGTAATGGGCGGATCCGCCGGATGGGGTCCGCTCATCCTTGCTAGCCCGACAATACGGATAGAACCGACGCTTGCGGTCATTCCGGCACACATAGAGGCAATGATAGTGCGATGTGACGTACTTGCGTTTTGTCACAACCCCGAACTGGTACTTCCAGATCAAGTGATTGATGGTTTCAAGGCCACATGAATCAATGGCAATCAATATGTCTTTCAAGTGGTTCCAGCCGGAAAAGATATACATGCTGCCGGAGTCCTTGAGGACGCGGGTGGCGGCGGCGAGCCATGCAATTGTAAAGTCCTGATAATCACCAGGGGCAATTTCGTTGTAGCCCTGCAGGACGCGGGCGTTCGTGCGGTTGTAATTCGCCCTCGTGGCCTTGAAATCAATCGCGAACGGGGGATCGGTGACGATCAGATCGACACACTCCTCTGGCATTTCAGCCATCATCTGGATGCAGTCGCCCAGATGAATTGCATCAAACCACTTCCTGTCGGCCATGCCTGATTGTTCCCGGTGTCCACAAGAGGTATGTTTCCCAGGATAGCACCCTGCCAAGAAGATGGGAATCAACAATCAGCACCAAGCACCAATATCGTTGGGGATTCTTATGGGCAAGCAGTGCAACTCTTTTTCCAATCCGTCCATTTTAACCCAAAATCATCGTGTCCTCCCGCGTTATGGACTGTGTGCGCAAGAGATCCGGGCGGCGTGTCATGCCCTGCCGACAGTCGGTCTGCGGCAGGGACACCACAGGATCCTGTTGATCGTGACGCCAAACTCATATCCGGTTCGGTCGGCTGATTGGTCCATCAACCCCGTAACCCCAATCCCACATTCGTGGCAACGACACGCCGGGGAGCGGAACCCATCCATAATAACGGTTCCATTGCCGGAGAACCCAACCCCCAAGCGGCCCGCTCGTCCCGGCTGCCGCCATCACCGCGTCCGGTTGATGGTGGACTCTCTGCATCCCTTCGGTCTCAGTGGATGATGGCACCGTCCGGGACCACGCCATCCGTGGCCAGCCGCCCCCCACATCCCACCGCGGGGGCGACCAGAGCGGGCGCCAGGGCGATGATCAGGCGCTTCCGGTTGCGGCCATGGCCATCGCGGGTGCGCTCCCGGTCCCATATCGTCAGCGCGCTCTCGGGCTGGAAGCGGAGAGAGTGCCAGGCCATCTGGATGAGGTATTTGCGAATCCTCGCGGGACCCGCCTTGGTGATCCCCTGGTCGTGGCTGATATCACCACTGCTCCAGGGGGCCGAGGTCAGGCCCGCCCCATCGGTGTCCAGTCTGGGCCCAGCTGGCGTCGGTTCCGGAAGTCCCGACGGAACACCTCCGTGGCCAGCAGGGCCGCATCATTGGGGCCGATGCCGTGCAATTGGGCGAGAAGCGCGGCCTTGGCTGCGACGGTGTCAACGTCGGCCGCCGCAACGGATGTGACCAGGGCATCCCGTTCCGCATCGACAACAGTGATCTGCTCACAGACCAGCATCATCCGGCCCCGGCGTCGCACTCGGGGGATGCGCTCGATCTCGGCCCGGGCATGGGGTGGCAAGGGCTGGCCAGACCCGGTGCGGACCACGGACAGCTGCGCCAGAAAGTCCCGCTTGTGTGGCTTGAGGTCAAAAATGCCGTGCATCGGCAGCAACCCACGGATCCGGTTGCCAAGACGCCCACGTTCGCTGACGAGCGACCCACGTTCACGCTGGATGCGGCGCCGGTCCTCGTCCGCAACAGACGGAACACACACTGGGGCCAGGGCATCACTGTCCCCGGCAACCCAGGTCTTCAGGGCCCGGATCATGCGGGTGGCATCCATCCGATCCGTCTTCACCGCCTTGGCCCGGCGGTTGTCCTGCAGGCTGGCAGGATCGATGACCACGACCGCGATGTCCGGGGCCTGGTCGGCCAGCGTGCGGGCCAGCCAGACCCCTTCGTCGCTGATCTCATAGCACAGGATCACAGGAGCACCCGGACCGGCACGGTCCTGGGCCCCCGAGTGTCCATCCCGGGGCCAGGGCGATGCGGTCAGCGACCGCAGAGGGTGCCAAATTTGACGAAGGCAATCAGGGAGGCAGACGAAACAGCATACCTCAGGTCTGCGCCGGACAATGCACCGTCATAGTCCCTTTTCGGCCCTGCAACTCACCTCACATCTGTGCGTTTCAGAATTGTGTGTCAGGATTCTGTGAGCGCTCCGTGTCCGGGTCGCGGTCGGACCCCGCCGCCCGGTGATCATGAGGGCCGCAGCGGGCAGGACAGGGGCGGCCAAACACCGGTGCTTTGCACCCGTCATTCGACCGAAATCCAGCCTCTCCCCAGACTGTCCGTTAACGGAATTTAATGGACATTGAGGAGGGGCCGGATTCCGGTTGTTTTGGGGACTGATCTGGAGCTGTTTCGGGGACGATCGGCGGGCCTCTCAGGATTTCTAGAAATACTCTGCCGCCTGTTTTGGGGTCAAGGCACTCGATCTGCATTTGCCGCGGGCCCGGATGCCCCATGCGCCCGCCTCCGTGGCCATGAACCCGATCAGAACACCGGTCTTGTTCAGATAGGTGTATTTGACGACACGGCTCAGACTGTCCCCGCTGAACAGGGGGTATTGGAAATAGATCCGGTTGTTGACCGCGCGGGCCGACCCGATCAGGCCCCATTCAACGTGGGCGCTTTGCCCAGCACTGATGACATGGGTTGGTAGCGGCGGAATCCAGGATTCCGCCACCGCGCGGGCCTCACCATGCGAGTACTCCCCGTAGTGTTTGACTTCGCAATTGAGTCGGACGGTCTGGGAGAGAGCCTGGTGGCCGGCAAACACGATGGATGCAGCCAGGATGGCCAGCGTGGCTTTGGTCAATCCAGCCATCGCTGCATCCCTTGACTGATTGGCATGCGGTGTTGGCCCCGTCCGTGCCTTGTGGTCAACTGACCGGCCAGCGGACAAGGATCCCGATGATCACCACAGCCGCGACCCACAGACCGATCGACCGGCGCAGATTGTCCTTGTCGCGCTGGGCCATGTCGGTCTTCCAGTTGGCCATATCTTCTGCCAGCCGGGCGATGTCGGTGCGGTATTCGGCTTGCATGGATTGCAGTCAGGGCTCCGTTGGATCTTCAGGATGGCAAGCCGATCAGGATCCCGAGGAAGGCAAAGCCCGCGGCCAAGACAGCCACGGTGAGGACCATCTGGGCGAGGCCGAACCCCACCACCCAGCGCTGATTGTCCTTGTCGCGTTTGACGGCCTCGACATCCCGCTTGGCGGCATCTTCGCGGTGCAGGGCCATGTCCTCGCGCAACTTGGCCTGATCCGTCCGGAAACCCTCGAGGGTGGCTGTCAGGTTCGCTTGCAAGACATTCATACGTTCCTCCATCACGGCCACGTCCCTGGCCAAAGTGTGCATATCCGGATCAGAAGTTATGCCCGCAGGATAGCGCAGGGGTGCCGGGCGGTCAACGCGGGCAGGCGGCAACAGGTCGATACTCGCATCGATTCTTGGTCCCCCAACGAAGAATGCGCCCGAGCCATTCCGGATTGTCGGCGGCATAAATTCCTTATGAGAAGGACATCTGGCAACATGTTGGACTATCTTCAGGCGCATCCGTCGGTGCGGATCCTGTTGGCTGAAAAGACTGACCGGCTGTATCGGAACCTCAAGGACTGGGTGACCATCGATGATCTGGACCTGGAGATCCATCTGTCCAAGGAAGGCGTTGTCCTGTCCCGCGATTCCCGGTCCTCGGAAAAGTTCATGCACGGCATCAAGGTGCTGATGGCCAAGAACTACATTGACAACTTGTCGGAGGAGGCCCGCAAGGGGCAATTGGAAAAGGCCGCCCAGGGCCACTGGCCGACCCGTGCCCCCATGGGCTGTCGCAACATCACGGGCAAGGACGGCAAGAAGGCGATTGAACCTGACCCCGAGGTGGCCCCCATTATCGCCAAACTGTTCCGCTGGTATGCCACTGGTGAGTCCTCTCTCAAGGATGTCACCCGCATGGCTCGCACCGAGGGGCTGGTATACCGCAAGAGCGGCAACAGGGTGCCGGTCAGCACGGTCCATTCCATCCTGCGTAACCGCATCTATACCGGCGAATTCGACTGGAAGGGACAGAGGTATCCGGGGCAGCACGAGCCGCTTGTTTCAATTGATTTGTGGGAACGTGTGCAGGGTGTGATGGACGGGCGCAATGCCAAGAAGTCAAAGCGCTCGAAGCACAATTTTGCCTTCTCGGGCCTGATGACCTGTTCCCGGTGTGGGTGTTCAGTGGTCGGCGAGATCAAGAAACGGAAATACATCTACTATCACTGCACCGGGTACGCTGAAAAATGCCGGGGCAATCCTGCGTCCTGCCGCCGCAAGTATGTGCGTGAAGAAGTCCTGGAGCAGCAATTTACCGCCATGCTCGGTCGCCTGCGGTTCGATGATGAGGTTTTGGGCTGGGTCCGCAAGGCTCTCCGCGCCAGCCATGCCGACGAACGCCAGGAGCATGAAGCGGCCATCAAGCGGCTGGAGGCGGAACACAGGCGTCTCGGGGAACGGATTGACGTCATGTACGTCGACAAGCTCGATGGTCGCGTGGATGCTGCGTTCTTCGACACAATGTCACAACAGTGGCGCAGGGAACAGCAGCGCTGTCTCCGCACCATCGAGCATCATCAGCAGGCCGAGCAATCCTTCATGAACGAAGGTGTGGCCCTGCTTGAACTGGCTCATAACGCCCAGTCCCTGTTCGAACGCCAGGATGCGCGGGACAAACGCCGCCTGCTCAATTGTGTGCTATCGAACTGCATCTGGAACGATGGAGATGTGGTCGCCACCTTCCGTCAACCCTTTGATTTGTTGGCGGAAACAAGTGCCATCGTATCCCGTTCGGGAGGCAATCACAGAGGCCATTCAACGAAAAGCGAGATTTGGCTGGGGTGGTAGGATTCGAACCTACGGTACACGGGATCAAAACCCGCTGCCTTACCACTTGGCTACACCCCAATCCGTCCGTCCGGAACCAGTTCCATGTTATCGAGATCAATGCCCATCATCAACCCACGGTCGGAGCCCTTGGGAGTGATTCTCCTATGGCTGACTTTTACCGGCATTTCCCGACGCGCCCCGGTTCCTGACCCGATTCGGCCGCATCAGGCCACCCGTGCCAGGCGGAGCCCGTTGTCGTTGGCGGACCGGACAGCCCCGGGCGGTCGCCATGTCGCCGCCATCCGGGCCCAGGCCGCATCGAAGCGGTCCGACGTGAGGACGGCCCGGAAGGCCCGGACACCCGTCCCTCCAGACCGTCCCCAGCTGGCCCCGCTGCGCTTCATGCGCACGCCAACAAGGGTTGTGTTGGCGGCTTCGACGGTCCCGCTCGCCATGGGGACATTGGCATCTCGCGCCGCCCTGTCGCCCCTGCGCCCGCGGGTGTTGCGGCCCGGAGAGAGCATGACCATGGGGCCGATGACGGCCCTGATCGCATCACAGGCCGGGCGGCCCGCCGTCGGCTTGCGAAGGAGGTCGCGCCGGGCATCGATCCCCGTGCCGGCCCCATGGGTCTCCCCAAGCAGCCTCTCCTTCTGGGTCTCGACCCACGCCCTGCCCAATCTGCTGCCCTCCCCGAAGGCAGCGGCCGCCGCCGGGCCCAGATGCTGGACCCGGTGCCCGTCGTCCGGGGACCATGCGACCCGGGCTGAACTGCTCAAGGAAGGACCCGTTGTCCTTCGCGCCATCGGCCACAGCGACGATGCGCCGTGGGCGCCCTGTGGCACTGGCCGGCCCCATCCGGTGCCAGACCCCAAGGGGTGATCGCACCGGGGGCGCTGATCGGTCGCTTGAGGCCGGTCTTGCCGGTCGCGGGCCGGCGGGCATATGTGCGCTGGCACAGGATGGCGCCGGTTGCATCGAGCTCAGCCACCCCGCCGCCGGCCGCGTCCCGCCCGCCTCGCACACGATCCTGCCCCGCCAGCGTCTCGGCACCCATTCGCACCATGACGCCGCCGGCGGCGACCCGGAGCGCTGTCGTCTCGGGGTGCCGGGGCTCGTCCGCCCGGATGTCATCCGGCATCCGGTCTCCCCATCGCTTTCTGGAGGGTGCCTCCGTGTCCCCATGGGCCGTGTCCCCGTGCGCATCCATACGCGTGCCCACATCCCCGGCCCCGTCTGGTCAACCGCCTGGGGGATCCGGCTGCTCACAGACGGCCCCGGCCCGCCGAACCGCTGCCCGAGGTCCGCCCACGCGCGCGCGGGCATGCCCGCCAGCATGGCGACGGACAGGCCTGCTGCGGCCGGGGTTGCCCGGCCCGTGGTCAGGCCGAGGATCGGCTCGGTGGGGACCCGGGCAGCCCCCGGGCCGGAAGGACGCCCCCATCGGTGTTCCGGGGGACCGCTGGCAGGCGACGGTCCCGAACAGTGTCGCGGCCGGCCCGCAGGAGGCGGGAGCCCGGCGATAGCGCCTGCCCGCATGCGCACTGGACGGGGGCGCGTCGTCCAGGGCCGCAAATGTCCGGCTGAGGACCATGCCGGCCATCCGGCCCACGGCATCACGGAGGGCGATCTCGGCAGCAAGGGGATCCTCGGCGAACGCCGTGGCAAGGTCATGGGCGAGATCCGTGTTCGGCAGCCGTGCCGTCGCTGCCGCCTCAAGGGTCACGGTGCCAGGGCGTCAGGATCGGGGGCTGGCGGAGGGCTGCCATGTCGGTGGGGGTCTCCCCTGGGGTGACGACCTCTTGTGTCCTGGCAAGGGGTGGTGTCGATTGGCAATGTGTCATCGGAGGGCTCCTGTTGTGTCCTCCACATGCGGAGGGGTGTCGATGGGGAGCCCTCGACCTGATTCCCGGTCACAAACCTAGTATCCCGTCGTCATCGAATTGATGCCATTTGATGGCCCGCACGCTTCCAATCCGTGACGATCTCGTCTAATCGCGGCCCCAATCAAGCACACGTCGCCCCGATGGGCCGCCGCGGGGCGGCCCATCGGGGCAGACAGACAACCAAAGGCAGGGACCCATGACAGCAGACAACACGACGACCCAAGCGGCGCCACCCGTCACAGCAGGCCGCAAGATCTACAGGGTGACACTGGCAACCGACGAGCGCACCCAACTCCAGGCGATCATCGACAGCGGCAAGGGGTCAAAGGAACGCCGCAAGCGGGCCCATATCCTCCTCCTGGCCGACACCGACCGCACGGGAGGGCGTCGCAGGGATGCCGACATTGCCGATGTCCTCGGTGTCGGGACGGCAACGGTAGAACGGGTGCGCAAGCAGTGTGTGCTGGACGGCGTCGACGCCGCTCTTGAACGCAAGGTGCAGGTCAACCGCAAGGCGCGTCGCCTGGATGGGGCGGGCGAGGCAACGCTGACCATGCTCGCTTGTTCACAGCCACCCGCAGGCCAGGCCCAGTGGACGCTGCAGCTGCTGGCCGACCGGCTGGTGGCCCTCAAGGTCGTGGACACCATCTCCCGCTCCACCGTCCACAAGACGCTCAAAAAAACAGTCTCAAGCCCTGGCTGAGCCAATGCTGGTGCATTCCCCCCAAGTCGAGTGCCGACTTCGTCTGTGCCATGGAGGATGTGCTGGAAACCTACAGTCGGGACTTCGCCAGCGATGAAGTGCTGGTCTGCCTCGATGAGACCTCCCGCCAGCAGACCAGGGAGACCCGCACGCCCCTGCCCACCGCCCCGGGCCAGCCCGCCGCCTACGACTTCGAATACGAGCGCAACGGCACGGCCAACCTCTTCATGCTGACCGCACCCCTGGCGGGCTGGCGGCATGTCAAGGTCACGGACCGCAGGACCCGGCAGGACTTTGCCCATGTCCTCAGGGACCTCGCCGACACCCATTTCCCCGACAAGACGATCGTGCTGGTGATGGACAACCTCAACACCCACACCCTGTCGACACTCTACGACACCTTCCCGCCGGCCGAGGCCCGCCGCCTGGCCGAGCGCTTCGAGATCCATCACACACCGAAACACGGCAGCTGGCTGAACATGGCGGAGATCGAGATCAATGTCCTGTCCCGCCAGTGCCTCAATCGTCGGATCCCCGACCGGGCGACGCTGGTGCGGGAGGTGGCGGCCTGGCAGGCCCGGCGCAATGCCGACAGGACACCGGTGTGCTGGCGGTTCCGGACCGAGGATGCCCGGATCAAGCTGACGTCGCTGTATCCATCAATTCAATGACGATGGTATACTAGGGAATTGCCGTGCCGATCGGGTGGATTGACCACCCGGAAGGTGGCATGGATCGGTGCGGCTGCGAAACATTCGGGAAACGGGGCGGAGTTTTCGCCGCAACGCGGATCGGGGGCGAAGGCGATTTTGGCGGATCACCGATGATCAGGGACTTGCAGATTTCCGAGTCCGCCATACGAGGATCACACCCTGGAGCTCCGATTCCGTGAGTTGATTTGCATTTGCACGCAGTCTGTCGTTCGCAACATGCCCCCCAAGAGAAACGGATGGCCATGGCAGCAGCCTTGTCCGCGGAGTGCCAGGTTTCAATCAACCTGTCTCCGTGATCTCCAGATATGGCGGGGTGTCGGGTCAGAATTTCACTGAAGGAATGGACCCGTCCGTTCTTCAGGATTCCTTGATCACTCCTTGACGGGTGGGGAAGCAGTCATCACCGAGAATGCTGAGGAGAGGATCATCGGTCCAGTCCGGGGAGTACGCCTTGCGATCGGGGAGTCGTTGGAGGATCTTGAGTCGGGCCTGCAGTACAGGACAGAGCACCACACCACCCCAGGGGAGCGGCAGGAACGACGCGAAATCTGATGTAGAAAGGTCGGGACAGAGTGTGGACCCTGAGTCCACCCGGCGGGTTCCGGGTTGGTCCACCGATTCGACAACCGAACAGGGGCGGAAACAACGATCTCCCGGCCCACAGCGACCTGCAACAGCTGCAGGCAGGGACCTTCGCACTGACCGGATCGCTTCGAAATCTGGGACAGCCTCCGTGTGGTCTCAATTCATGTGCCACTGGACCGACGCGATGTCACCAACCCTCGTGCCCCTCACTCGATGTGGAGTTCGAAGGGACCGACTTCAGGTTCGTCATCGAGGAGAGCAGCAGTCGTCTCGACCAGGCTCTGGAGGTCTGCCTGCCCCGTCTTGCTTTCGCAGACAAGAACCAGATTGGGAGAGTTGGACGAGGCACGAATGAGGGCCCATGATCCATTTGCCAGCGTGAGGCGGACCCCATTGATGGTCAGGAGGTTGGCGATGGTGTGCCCGGCGAAATCCTGGCCCGCACTTTCCATGGTCTTGAGGCGATCCGTGATGCGCGTCACGACTGCATATTTGGTCCGATCGGGGCAGGGCGGATCCATGCTTGGTGTCATCCAGGTCTTTGGGAGCTCACCATGCAAGTCCGCGAGTGACTTGTCGGGCTGTGCATCAAGCACCGAGCAGAGGGTGCAGGCGGCCATAAGCCCGCAGTCAAAACCATGACCGACGGGCGGGCCAAAATAGTAATGCCCGGATTTTTCGAAAGCCACGAGGGTCCCGGTCTCGGCGATTCGGGCCTTGATATGCCCATGGCCGGTTTTCCAGTATTCGGTGTGGATCCCGTGCTGGTCGAGCACCGGATCATCTGCAAAGAGTGCGGTGGACTTGATGTCAACAAGGATGCGGCTACCGGGATGGTGCGGGGCAAGATGGCGGGCAATCAACAGACCGGCCTTGTCGGCATGGATCATGGTGGCGGTGTTGTCGACCACGCCCAGCCGATCTCCATCCCCATCAAAGCCAAGGGCCAGATCGGCCCCGGCCTCCTGCACGGCCTCCTGCATGTCGTGCAGCATCTCAAGCGACTCGGGATTGGGATTGTAATGGGGGAAGCCGCAATCGGCCACGCTGTGGCGGGGAATGACCGTCATGCCGAGTTGCGACAGGAGTCTCGGAGCAAAGGCACTGGTGGTTCCGTTGCCCGTTGCGCAGACAATCCTGAGTTTGCGGGTGAGTGTCACGGACTGTGCCAGACTCCGGAGATAGGCTTCAGCCAATGTCGTGTTGCGGCCATAGCTGCCGCCTTGCCTGGATGCGGTCTGGCGACCGAGGACTATCGCCTTGAGTTGCTCCATTTCTTCGGGGCTGCAGGTGCGGGGATGCCGGAAGCCGAACTTCACCCCGGTCCAGCCATCGGGATTGTGGGAGGCCGTGACCATGGCCATGGCATCGATGCCGAGATGGACCCGGGCGAAGTAGACCATGGGCGAGACAACGGTTCCGACATCGGTGACCCGGATACCCGCATCGATGAGGCCAAGCGCCAGGGCATGGCAGACCGAACGCGAATAGGAACGGAAATCATTGCCGATCACCATCTCATTGGTCGTGCCCTGTTGTGCCATGAGCGTGCCCAACCCCCGCCCGATCTCGAACATGCCCGGCAGATTGACCTGTTCGGGGTAGAGCCAGCGGAGATCATACTCACGGAATCCGGTCTCTTCATGACGCGGCTCGGTGACGGAATGCCAGTCGGTGAGGGACGCGGGCCTGGCCATCATGCGGACCCCTGTTCAGGCAGGAGCGGTGTGGCCTTGGCGATCCGATCCAGGGCCTGCAGCGTGGCCAGGATGTCACCCATGGCAGCCAGTGGGATCATGTTGGGTCCGTCGCTGGGGGCCTGGTCGGGATCCTCATGCGCTTCCAGAAAGACTGCGGCGACCCCGAGGGACACCGCGGCCCGGGCGATGACAGGAGCGAACTCCCTCTGGCCGCCCGAACTCTGGCCTCGCCCTCCCGGCTGCTGCACGGCATGGGTGGCATCAATGATCACCGGGTAACCGGTGCGGGCAAGGATGGGCAACGAGCGCATGTCCACAACAAGGGTATTGTAGCCAAAGCTGGTCCCCCGCTCACAGAGCATGATACGATGATTGCCGGTGCTTGTGATCTTGCCGATGACGTTCTCCATGTCCCAAGGCGCCAGGAATTGCCCCTTCTTGACGTTGATCGCCTTGCCGGTGGCTGCCGCTGCCAGGAGGAGATCCGTCTGGCGACAGAGGAAAGCCGGGATCTGCAGGACATCTGCCACGGCAGCCACCGTCTGGCACTGCTCCGGATCATGGACATCGGTGAGGATCGGACAGCCAATGGCATCCCGGACCCGTTCCAGGATGGCCAGACCGCCCTCAAGTCCGGGCCCACGTCTGCCACTGAGGGCGGTCCTGTTGGCCTTGTCGTAGGACGACTTGAAAACAAAACCCATACCGAGTTGGCCGGCAAGCCCGGCGAGAGTCTCGGCCATCATCATGGCATGGTCAACACTCTCGAGCTGGCACGGACCAGCGATGAGAACCAGCGGTTGGTTGTTGCCGATGGACACATCCCGGATGCTGAGGGCGATGGTCATGATATCCCGATGGGCAGCGAAGGCAGTCCCATGGCTCTCATTGGATTTTCTCGACGGTGATGATGCGTGCGATGGCCAGGGCGATCACGGCACCAACCAGACTCAGGAGGGCACCCATCTTGGCGGCATCCTGCACCGGCCCGGCCTCGAAAGCGACAGTCGCGATGAACAGCGAGACGGTGAAACCAATCGCGGCGACAAAACCGACAATGGCAATATCCACAATGCGCATCCCCTTAGGCATGCCGAACCCGAGCGGCCCGGCACCTAGCCAACCAAAGAACAGGATACCCAATGGCTTGCCCACGAGCAGGCCAAGCAACACCAGCAGGGTTGGCACGCCAATCGATGAGAGCTTGACGCCGGCATTGGCAAAACCGAAGAGGAACAGCACAAACTCGACCGGATACTTCAGCTTGTGTTCGATGGAGTTCAGAAGGTCCCGCCGGAAGCGACCGCTTTCAGCCATCAGACCGAAAGCCCGGTCGGCGTGGGGAATGGCCGGGATCACAGGAAGCAGACCCAGGGCTGGATGGATGCCGGCCTCCTGGAATCCGTACCAGGAGAGGGCACCAGCCACAGCGTAGGGCCAGACTGTCAGTTTGCGCCGCACGAAGGTTGTGTTGGGTTTGTGGTCGTTGTGTCGATCAAGCCAGTAGGGCAGATGGTTGAACAGGGCATAGACGACCAGCACGGCTCCCAATGACAGGAGCAGCCACTCTGGAGCCAGCTCGGCGGAGGGATAGAAGACGGCCAGGATGATCAGTCCTGCCGCATCATCGGCAATCGCCAGCAAAAGGAGAAAACGCACGGCCGGGTGCCCGGTACCGAAGATGATTCGACCCACGACATAGGAAAAGGCAATGTCTGTCGCTGTAGGTATGGCCCAGCCATTGGCCACGGCCGAATAGGTTTCCGAACCCAGGAGAGCGGCTACGCCAAGGTAGACGGCGATGGGCCCAATCATCCCGCCAGCGGTCGCGAGCAGGGGGGTGGCGGCCTTTCGACCCCTGAGTGAGCCGCTTTTGAGGGCCACAGCCTCCCAGACTTCCTTGCCGGCAATGGCAAAGAAGAAGGCCATCAGGATATCATTGATCAGGAAGTGAATGGTCAGGACCCGATGGGTTTCGCCATGATCCATGTGGAGATGGCCCACCATGCTGTCCTTTATGAGCACAAGCTCGACAAGATGATGGTAGGTCTCGTAATCCAGATTGGCCCAGATCAGGCCGATCAACGCCCCGGCCACGAGCAGGACGGAATACTCCATGATGAAATTCCAGACGCGCATGGTTTGGCTGTCTCCCACCTGTCTTCTGCCCGGACCAGCAATCCGGCCCGTTGGTCCTGATCCTGGCTCCTGATCCTGTCGGGCCAAAACCCGGCGGCATGCCCCGGGGACTCTGGCCAGACGCACCCCGCTCCCGTTAACTCTCCGCCCGTTTCATTGAATGGAGGTCGGGGTCCTGCGGGTCAATCCGGTCCGCAGGATCCACGGGGCGCGAGGATGGGACTGACCATCACTTGCGTGGTTACCGCATGCTGGATCAACCGGCGTCGGAATTGGCGCCCAGAGGCACCGCCGACGCACCGGGACCGTCGACTCGAAAGGAATGGGAACAGTGCGTCCATGCCCCGACATGTACTGGACTTCAGCCTGTGATACAAATGCGGGTTCTGGCAGGGTCCGGAGCATGCCTGATGGACAGGAGACCGGGCTGGCAGTTTGGGCTGTCAGGTTGCGCCATGGCAGGCTAAATGCGGCACGATGGAGTTGGGGAGTGGGCCGGATGGCACAGCATGCGCCGCTTGAAGTGACCGATGAGTTCGAACGGGCACTGGCCCTGCTCAGGGATTCATCCCGGGATGTGTTCATCACCGGCAAGGCCGGAACTGGCAAATCGACCCTGTTGGGGATGTTCAGGGACCAGTGTGAGCACGAGCCCGTGGTCCTGGCGCCGACCGGGATTGCGGCCCTGAATGTGGGCGGGTCGACCATTCACAGTTTCTTTGGCTTTTCTCCCAATGTCACGGTCGAGGGGATCCGGCGACGGACATGGGTCCGCCGGGACCGGCGGGAGATCTTTGGGCGTCTTCATACGATCGTCATCGACGAGGTGTCGATGATGCGGGCTGACCTGCTGGACTGCATCGATGTGATCCTGCGCAAGTACGGACCACAGCGCAATGCTCGTTTCGGGGGCGTGCGGATGGTCTACTTCGGTGATCTCTACCAGTTGCCACCGGTGGTTCCGAAAGCGGTCCGGGCCATGTTCAAGCCCGGTTCGGTCTACGAATCGGAATTCTTCTTTGATGCCCATGTCATGCGTGCGGAGGATCTCGAACGGGGGTCCGCGCTTGAGATCTTCACCCTGAACCAGGTGTTCCGGCAGCGCTCAGGCCCCTTTCTCGGGATTCTCAACCGGATTCGGGACAACAGGGTCACGGCGGCAGACATCGACGTGCTGAATGAACGCGTGACGGATGAGCTGGTCCCGATCGGGGATCAGCCTCGGGTGATCCTGACCGGCACGAACCGGGAAGCC
The DNA here is from genome assembly GCA_965215545.1 of Paracoccaceae bacterium. Taxonomy (GTDB): domain Bacteria; phylum Pseudomonadota; class Alphaproteobacteria; order Rhodobacterales; family Rhodobacteraceae; genus MPNP01. The sequence goes on along the minus strand of OZ244066.1, from coordinate 43,389 downwards.
GATGCCATCAATGGTGCGCACCTCGACAGTTTGGGACAGACGGAGACACTCTTCTCCTTCAGGACAAGGGTCAAGGGGACCATCGATCATCTCAAACACGCCATCATCGATGAGTTGCGCTATGCGAGAGGTGCCCAGATCATGATGACCAGCAATGGACCTGATCTGAACTGGGTCAATGGCAGCCTCGGCCGCATCGTATCAATCGGGGTCGATGGCACACCGGTCATACAGCTGATGTCAGGCCGCCAGATCTCCATGGAGCCCAAGCGGCAGGATGTCTATGAATTTGCCATCAACAGCGATGGCCAGCTCACCAGCGAGGTGTGCGGCAGTTACACCCAGTACCCATTCAGGCTCTGCTGGGCAATCACCATCCACAAAAGCCAGGGCAAGACCTTTGACCATGTGGCGCTCTCGATCAACAGAGCGTTCGCACCCGGTCAGATCTATGTGGCGCTCAGCCGGGCAACCTCGCTTGAAGGCATCGAACTGCTCAAGCCGATTGCCGCCAGCAGCATCGCAGTGGATCCGCGCATTGTGGCCTTTTTCACCACCGGGCTGGCTGCTGTGTGACAGCGTCGTCTCAGTAGCCGCGGTCCGGATCAACGCAGTCGTGAAGGGATTGGCCGGCGAGGTGGCGGGCGATGTTGGCCACGATGACCCCGGAGGCGGTCTCGACACGAGTGGCTGCTGCAATATGGGGCCAGATGGAGATGCGGGGATGGGCCCAGAAGGGATGGTCGGCAGGCAGGGGTTCAGTGCGAAAGACATCCAGTGTGGCATGGGCCACCGTACCCTCATCGAGGGCTGCAAGGAGGGCCGTGTCATCGATCAGGGCGCCCCGGCCGGCATTGATAATGATGCTGCCCGGCTTCATCAGTGCCAGGGTGTCGGCATTGAGGAGAGTGTCTGTCGCGGGTGTATGGGGCAGGAGCAGGACAAGCAGGTCAGCGGTGCCAAGGACATGTTCAAGTCCGGACTGTCCGCAGTGAATGACGAAATCCGTCCCATCGCGCCGCTGGCGTGACCAGCCGATGACGGTGAAATGCAGGGCCTGCAGGATCGCGGCTGCAGCGCGCCCAAGGACACCGGTGCCAAGGATGCCGACCGTACGGTGCCGGGCCAGCGGGGGACAGGTCGTATCCAACCAGTTGCCAGTGGTGTTGCCGATGTGCTGGTCAAAGCCGAGATGATGACGGAGGACCTGGCCGGTGATCCATTCCGTCATCCCCTCGACGATGCCGGGATCGACCATGCGGGTGAGTGGCACGGTCAGGGTCGGGTTGCCCGCGATGGTCTCAACGCCGGCCCACATGCTCAGGACAGCCCGGAGACGGGTAAAGGGCGTGAAGTCGTGCAACGGTGAGTCAGGGTCGTGGATGATGTAGTCGATGGCAGTCGGGTCGGGAGGGTTGGTGACGATTGCGGCCGCGATCCCGGCTGCGGCGAATTGGTGGGCAAGGGCGGGCCGCCAGGTGGCGAGGTGACGTGGATGGCATGACAGGAGAACAGTGATCGTCACACCGTGAATCCATCTCTGGTCCGGGCCGTTCGCGCGTTCTCGATGGAGATGGCCAGGACCAGGCCAAAGGCAAACAGTTGCATGACGGCGGCGGTGCCACCATAGGAAATCAGCGGCAGGGGAACGCCGACCACGGGGGCGAGTCCGGTGACCATGGCCAGATTGATGGCAAAGTACAGGAAGAACACCCCGGCCACGCTCATGGCGACCAGCGACTGGAAACGGTCCCTGGCATTGAGGGCGATCAGCATGCACATCAGGAGGATGATGACGTAGATGACGAGGATGAGAAGGCTCCAGACGAGGCCGAACTCCTCGGCCAGGGTGGTGAAGATGAAATCGGTGTGCTGTTCGGGGAGGAAGCGCAGCTGACCCTGGGTGCCATTGAGAAAGCCCCGGCCATGGATGCCGCCCGAGCCCAGCGCAATCTTGGCCTGGATGGCATGATAGCCTGCGCCCAGCGGGTCCAGGGTGGGATCGAGAAAACTGTCGATCCGCGCATACTGGTAGTCCCGGAGGATTTGCCAGTCTCGGCCCCGGCTGATGAGAATCAGGCTGATGGCGGCAATGCTGCCGCCCACCAGGGCCAGGAAATAGGCCAGGCTGATGCCGGCGAGGAACATCACGATCATGCCGGACATGGTGAGGATGAGGGCTGTGCCCAGATCCGGTTGCCAGAGGATGAGGGTGGCTGGGGCGAGGATGAGCAGGATCGGCAGGACCAGCCACAAGGGCCGTGAGACCAGGCGAGGATCAAGTCTGTCGTAGTAGCTGGCCAGGACCAGAACGAGGGCGAATTTGGTCAACTCCGAAGGCTGAAAACGGTAGGGGCCAATCTCGAGCCAGCGTTTGGCCCCCATGCCTTCGGAGCCGAGAATCATGACGAGTCCAAGGAGGGCAAGGGCGGCGATGAAGAGGGGCATCGAGAGCCATTTCCAGGTTGATGGGTGGATCAGGGCCACCGTGAACATGACCAGGAATCCAGCGATGAGTTTCTGGATCTGGGAACTGGCAAAGGGATGGAACGAACCGCCCGCCGCCGAATACAGGGCAATGGTGCCGAGACCAACCAGCACCATGATCCCGGCCACAAGAGCCCAGTTGAGCTGGGTGAATTTCAAAAGGAGATTGGCCACCGGGTTGACCGGTGGAGGGTCGATCATCATATCGGGATCAGCGTGTCCCGGTCGTCATCGAGTCGGCGCCGCTCTTCTTCCCGCCTCTGCCGGATCGCTTCCCGAACGGTGGGCGGATAGGCTGCAAGGGGGGGTTGCGGACCGTAATTGAGGCGCATCAGGACATCCCTCGCAATCGGTGCCGCCATTTCAGAGCCGGACATGCCATGCTCGACGATGACCGCCACGGCGTACCGGGGGGCGGCTGAGGGTGCATAGCCACAGAACAGGGCATGGTGGCGCATCTCCCGGGGCAGATCGAGCTGGTCGACATCCTCGAGCAGGGCGGTCACCTGGCTCGTGCCGGTCTTGCCGGCCAGCTGGTAGGCCGGATCGGTGCAGCGGGCTGCAAAGGCTGTCCCTGCCTCGTCATTCATCACCGCGTGCATGCTCTCGCGGATCAGTTGGAGATGGGTGGGATCAAGGGGCAGATCCGGGGCGGAGTCCACGGCCTGCTCCTGATTGTCAATGGCCTGGATGATCCGGGGCGTGAAAGCCTTGCCCGTGGCGATCCGCGCCGTCATGGTGGCCACCTGCAGACAGGTGGCGGTGACAAATCCCTGACCAATCGACGCATTCAACGTATCACCGACATGCCAGGGTTCATCAAACCGGCGGCGTTTCCATTCAACGCTCGGCAGCAGACCCGTCGTGAGTGATGTCAGCGGCAGGGTGGCTGCCTGACCAAAGCCGAAACGCGATGCCATGGCCGCCAGTTCGGCAATCAGGACAATTTCCGCAACCCGGTAGAAATACACATCACAGGATTCCCGCAATGCCTTGCGCAGGTTGACCTGGCCATGACCATGGCGATTCCAGCAATGGAACCGGCGGTTGCTGTTCTCGTGATAACCGCCACAGTAGAACTCATCATCGGGGCCCAGATGACCGGCCTCAAGAGCGGCGAGCGCCGTCATCATCTTGAAGGTGGAGCCCGGCGGATAGGTGCCGCCCGTTGACCGGTTGAACAAGGGTGCATCGGGATCCTCGACATAGGCCCGGTAATCGGCATGCGAGATGCCGCGCGCGAACTTGTTGGGATCAAAACTTGGCAGGGAGACCATGGCAAGGATATCATGGGTTGCAAGATCGAGCGCGATGCAACCGCCCGTCTGGCCCTGCATGCGGTCTGTGGCGTAGGTCTGCAAGGTGTCATCAATCGTCAGTCTGAGGGTCTTGCCCGGCGTGGCACGATCACGGTTCAGTTCCCGAACGATGCGACCTGCGGCATTGACCTCAAGGGATTTGCGTCCCGCAAGGCCGCGCAGAGACGATTCCATCGTCTTTTCCAGGCCACTCTTGCCGATGCCAAAATTTGGATGGTGCAGCAGGGGATCAGTCGCCTCTGCAGCAGCCGACAGATCGGCCTGGCTGACCCGCCCGACATAGCCGGTCAGGTGGGCATGGGTTTCGCCCCGGGGATAGTTGCGCTGGTAGAGAACATCACAGGTGATGCCAGGCAGGTCCGGGAGGTTGAACGAGACCTTGGCGAACTGGTCAAGGGTCAGATTGTGGGCAACGAGGACCGGCATGAAGGGTGGGGTGGTGGCCATCTCCTCCCGTATAGCGGCCAGGTGTTCCGCGGTCAGCGGCAGGATCAGGGCCACCCGTCGCAGGACCTCATTGACATCGCCGGCCCGCTCACGCACGATCATCACGGTGTTGTCCCCGATACTCTGGGCGATGACGGTCCCATGGCGGTCTGTGATGCTCCCGCGGCGCGGGACGATGAGTTCGGAGTCGACCCGGTTGTCCTCGGCCAGATCCCGGAACCGATCCTGCGAATAGCCCTGCAGGTAGATCAGCCGACCCGCCAGCACCGAGGCCATGCCAATCTGCAGGGTGCCAAGCAATGCCGTGCGGCGGGAGAAACCGTGCCTGCCAACTTCTTCCCGTGACCTCTCGCCGGACCTCACAGCCATCCCGGGGCTCCCGCGTGCGAGTCCCCGTACGACACCCGGACCCGGACAATGCTGTGCAGGAACAGCACCACCAGGGGGTAGGCCAGGATGGTCACGACCGTGGCCCGGACCATGGTTGCCAGTGACATCACGGGCAACTGGGCCACCAGCAGGATGCCCTGCATCACACTCAGGGCCAGAAAATAGAGGGCAGCCGCCATGATCCATTCAAGGAGGAAGGATTGGGATTGCAGCCAGGTGCGGAGGAGACAGATCACAATGCCCGTCAGCACCACCAGGGCTGCCCAAAGTCCCGGCGGCAAGCCGAGGATCACGTCGCGGATCAGAAGCAGGCCGGCAACCAGCCACGGCGGGACATGCTCAGGCCGGCGCACCAGCCAGGCGACCGTGAGGCAGTAGACAAGATCTGGCCACAGGATCAGCCAGCTGGTCGTCAGGTCCGGTGTGGTGCTGAAGGCCAGGGTCAGCAGGACCAGACCGACGAAGGCGAGCCGATAGAGTGTGGCTTGCGAGAAGACAGCGAGCATCTTGACCCGTCCCGTCCCTGTTCAGGGCAGGGGAACAGAGACCCGATTGCCCACGATGGCCGAGTGGAGCGTCTCGGTTGGAGGGTGCGAGTCCTTGATCAGGGAGACATAGCGCAGGGCGGCAATCGAAGCTGCGGGCAGAATGCCGATGTCGCCATCATCAGCCACACGAATCGTGCCAATGAGGTGGTTGGGAATGAAGACCCCGGCATCCCCGGAGGTCACAACCCGCGCACCCGCCTTGATCTCACTGTTCCCGTCCAGGACAACGAGGTCCAACAGGCCCATATTGTTGCCAACGGCCAGGACCCGCATCCCACTGGCCGGCAGTTTGGCCGGAATGCGACTGGTCGTGTCCTGGATCAGGATGATCCGCGAGAGGGACGGGCCCACGCTGGTGACATGCCCGATGACGCCGACCCCGTCGGTGGCCATCCAACCGTTCTCCACCCCGCTTTCGCTGCCGGCCCGGACCAGGAGTGAGTTCTGGAACGGGGAGCTGGTGTCGGCAACGATGGGGGCCGTGATGACCGTGACCTCATGGGTATCGACAAAACCGACGATTTTTTTCAGCGCCGCGTTTTCGAGTTCGAGTTGCTGGGCCCGGATCTGCCATTCATTGAGGCGGCGCTGGGTCAGTTCCAGCGCTTCATGGGCCCGGCTGGCCCTGCTGATCTCGGTGATGGTTGACACGACCCCGGCAAGGAACTGGCCTGGCCGCTGACCGAATTCGATGGCCGGGATGAAAGTCTCGACAAGTGCGGTCTGGATCCGGTTGGCCCGATCCCCCTCGATGCGCCACAGGACGAAGACCCCCACCAGCGCCAGAACCAGGAACACCAGAAAGACTCCCCTGGCGGATCGGTGGATCTCGCTGTGCGGATGATCCTTGGGATCCCCGGCGGTGCTGTCAAGCGGCATGGTCCCGCTCTACCGAGTCGCCAGAATCAGGGCCGAACAAGTGAGATTCTCCATGCCAAACCCGTCCCATCATACCGTCCTGGATCAGCCATACATTGCCCACGCCCATGGCACAATCCCGGCCTGTCGCCATCCCGGCCAGGGAGCGATTTGTCAGCCCCATGGCCAGCCGGCTGGCGGCACGAAGACACTGGTGCCGGACCAGCCGTCCCGCCGTCCCGGATGGACTGGAGGGCACCGATCACGGTCAAGTGCCCGCAAAAGGACGGCTCTAACTGTTCAGGTTCCTCAACCGCGAACGGCAGGCTCGCAACGGAAACCAGTGGGCCGACGATCAGGGACCGCAGGACGTCCTGGACACAGGATCCTGCCCCCGTCCTGAACCGACCCATCGGGGTGGTTGCGAGGGGGGCCGCGTTCGCTGCCGGTGGCGGCCGGGAAGACCCTGAACGGTTGCGGACATCCTGGGTTGGGCACACATCGGCTGCGCCGCACGAGGGCAGGGACACTCTGGCAGGCGGCCACCCATCCGGCAACCGATCTTCGCAAGGAGTCCGGGCCACCGCTTCCTGGCCATGACCCGATCCTGACGGGCGAAGCGTGCGTTGCCATACCGAACCCGTCGGATGGAATCCGGAGAATTCGAATGAGTCCATGGCGCAACATCATCTGAGGTAACTGTTCAGGATCTTCCCGACCCCCACGCCCGGTCTGCCAGATTCGGTTTGACAATGGGTATCGCATCGCCCCTACGCCCACCACCCAGGACGGCCCAAGCTGCGGTGCCAGGCAGCCGACAGGGCCGGCAGGCATCCCGTGTCAGGACCCATCGACGATCTTGAGGCATTGGCCAACCCGGTTGCTGCCCTGACGGCCGCCCGTGATGGCGGGTCGGCGGGACCGGATTGCCGAGCTCCGCACCACGATCACCATCCAGGCCGCCCGCCCGCGCCGCCCGCGAGCGTCGTCTCGGTCTCGACAGGGTGGCAGCAGCCAGCCCCCGTCGCGTGATGGGTTGGCCAAGCCGACCGCTTGGCCGACCTGGTGCTCTCCATCCGGGATACGATTGCCCGGCCCCCCGGTGCATGCATGGCCCGGTTGCGGACGCCATGCCATCAACCCGCTGGTGTCAGCGCGCCGGGAAAAGGTGATCCGAGATATGCTGGGTGACAGTGAAGTCCTGAATCCTTGCGCGGTTTACAGACCGTGCAGCCTCTTGATGAACTGTCGCTTGCGTGCGTGGCGTGCCCGGATGGCCTCAAGGCGCAGGGAGAAATCCGTGGTGGTTCCCTGGTCTGCCGCAAGATGTTTGAGATCAGCCAGCAGGGTGACCACACGGTCGTAGGCGGCAGCATTGCGAAGCTCGATCTCGGACTCGATGTCATGCCAGATATCCTCGCCCCGATGCCGGAGGGCCTCGACGCGCAGCCGGCGAGCGTTGGCTTCCGCCCGAGCGTTTTCGGCAGCCTCGGCTCTTCGCTTTTCTGCTGCGGCGCGTTGGCGTCCGTCGCTTGTGTCCTGCGCCATCCGGCGCAATTCACCAACCGTGCGGCGTGCCCGTTCATCATCGCAGCCTTGCCGCCGGGCCTGGCGCAGCAGGTCCGGACCGATATGACTGTCACCCTCGATGAGCCGGATCAGCAGATCTGTCTTCTCTTCGTCCGGTATCCCGGCCACGAAGGTCCGAATCATATCCTGCGATGGTTCCGCATGGGGCGTGGTTGCCGCCGCCTCCACCAGATCGCGATCAATGCCGAAAAAATCCACCGCCGCATCGAGGGCATCATTCAGGGGACCGATACCCGGCAGTGGCTCTTTTGTTTCGTCAGCCAGGACATCTGTCTCGATGTTGGTCAGCCACAGGAGATAGAAGAGCCGCAGATCGCCGGCCAGCAAATCCGTGCGCAGGGGCGCAAGGGCCGCCAGCCACCCCGACCCGTCGACCCATCCAGAGCCTGCATCGACCTCGTTGCGATCGATGTCGACAATCAGATTACCGCCTGAGGTCCAGACATCCACCCAGTCGATCTCATCGAGGAATGCGGCGGTCTCGGCCTTGTCCAGAACATGCTCCGGGACCCGGATGATCAGTCGCCGCGTCCCCCAGTTGGCAAGATACAGATGCAGGTCAAAGCAGTCTTCCACCAGTTGTCGGGGATTCCCCCTGAAGTCGCCCCACTGGTAGTGATTGATGAAACTGGCGGCCGTGATCTCTGCCCGCGATGAGAGCGTGCGCAACCTCGCCTGTTCATCCGCTGTCAGTACCCGGTCAATGGCCTGAAACTCGAAATATTGATACTCGCTCATGCAAACCTCTCCCCGTTCCATTCTGGCCACGGTCGCAGCGGGATCTGTCCGCGCCGATCGAACCGCTCCGGTTGTGCACGGGTCAGGCGGGGGTCACGGTCTCGGTCACCGGGCACCGTGATGCCAACCAGGACCGTACCCTGGCCGAACCCGGGATGGGCCCGATTGACGCCGGCAAGATCAGTGACTTCCCCCTGCCCCAGAACGGCTCCATCCGGAACAGGATGCTCAATGGCAGTGGGAGAATAACAAACCCAGGCGGGACAGGAAACCGATCTCCTCATCGGCCAGGAGCATTGTGCCCGCAGCAACGCCCGTGGACCGGGTGATGATCCCCGTCCTCCGCAAGCGCCGGTGCCATCGGAAACCTGCTTCCGGTCGGCGGTCAAATCCCGACCTGGCACAGGTGGTCAGCGATGCCAAGATCATGGACCGTCCGAAGTGTTGATGGAAAGGGCAGGACTGCCGACGCGCAATTACAGACCGTCCAGGGCGCGCGCAATGACCGGCTCCGCACGATGCCGGGCGACCGGTCCTCCGCCGAGGCCCTGGTCCAGGGCCACGAAAGGCCATCCGGCGGCCACGCAGCGCGGCGCCGATCTTGTCCGATCCACAGGGTCCTCGCCGGACCCCCTCCCGTCATGGGTGCTGTTGGTGCAGATGATCACGGAATGCGAAGGGGTGGTGCAGATTGATGAGATCCGGCTGTGCCTTGATGATGCGGTCGAAGACCGTGGGATCCTGCCCCATATAGGCAATCATGACCCGCACGCCACAGGACCGGCACGCGTCGAATTCGTGCCAGTCGTCGTTCGGGGCATACTCGATGATCTCGGGAGACAGTGTCATGGCAGCACCAAGCGACCGATGATCCTGGCGGCGGACCATGATGCGGGCGGCAGGCGAGAGATCTCGAATGGTTTGCAGGGCGGCAAGGTCAAAAGACCAGAAAAAGCAATGGGTCAGCATGTCCGATGCAATGACGTCCTTGAGCAGAGTTTCGGGATTGCCAGATTTCAGCTCGATATAGAGGGTGCCGTCGTGGCGGTGGGCCAGGTCAAGCACTGACCGGAGATCCGGCACGCCCTGGTCATGGAAATGTGGATTCATCCAGCTGCCGGCATCCAGCCGGGCAAGGTCATTGGTGGTCTGCCAGCTGACCGCACCCGTGCCGCTGGTGGTTCGGTCCAGCACGGGATCGTGGATCACGACAAGGTTGCCATCGCGGGAGCCATGCACATCGATTTCGACGCAGGGAAAGCCGGCCGCGAAGGCGCAATGGATGGCGGTGAGGGTGTTTTCCGGGGCAAACTCGGTCGCTCCGCGGTGACAGACAATGCTAACCGGCCATCCGGCTGGCGCTTGAAAGGGGTGGACGAGTTCAGGGCGGTCCGAGCAGATCCCGAAGACCGGCAAATGGCGGATTGCCCGCATGCGGACATGATCCTCTTCATGCCAGAGCACGATCCGTTGCCCGCGGCGTGCAGCCTCGGCCAGGACGTCCGCATCAAGGGCATCCTGGGGGCGGTCCATCCGTTCCCAGCAGAGATGAATGATGTCGGCACCTTGCGCGCAATCAAACGGATTGGTTTCGGGGGGCACAAGCACGGCATGAAGGTAGGGGCAGGTTCTTTCGCGCAATCGGCGGGAGACTTCGGGATCGAAAGAGCCGAGGACAGCCCGCTCGATGGGTGCCGATTGAAGGGCATCGAGAGTCGGCAGGAGAGCCCCGAGGTCCTTGATGTCGGCGTAAATGCCGGCGTTGGACACTTTGGCAAGTGCCAGCACCTTGGCAAGGGGCACGACGCCATGGTGTGTTTCCAGTGCTTCGGCTGTCTGATCGGCAAGAGCGGTCCCGTCGGCAAGATGGGAGTCATGGGCACAGACAAGGGTTCGGCACGATGACAGGCGGATGTCGACTTCCCAGAAATCCGCGCCAAGCCGGGTCGCTGTGCGATAGGCCTCCAGACTGGATTCGGGGGCGTAGGCACTGGCCCCACGATGCGCGATGGCATGGGGCCGCTGTGGATTTTTCCAATCCGTCACAGACGGGTTCCGGTGTTGTCAAAATGCAGGAGACGGTCATGATCGAGACCCCAGTCGATCTCGGTGCCAACGGTGAGGCCCGTTGACGCCGGTTGAATCGAGCGCAGGATTGCACCCCCCGGCAAGGCGATGTCGAGCAATTCTTCCCGTCCATGGGTCTCGACAAATGTCACCTGCCCCTTGAGACCCGTGCCAAATTGCGGTCCGAAATGTTCGGGTCGAATGCCAATCTCGACACCCGGGCCACCGAGGGTGTCCGGCAGGGCCGAGCGTGGAACGAACGCGATGGGTGGATTGCCCAGAAACCCAGCCACGAATTTGTTGACCGGTCGAAGATACATGGCGTTGGGACGGTCATACTGAACGATTGTTCCATGATTCATGATGGCAATCTGATCGCACATCGACATGGCTTCAACCTGATCGTGAGTGACGAGGACGGCTGTGAGGCCGGTTTCCTGCTGCAGACGACGAATTTCCGAGCGCATTTCCAGTCGCAAGTTGGCATCGAGATTGGCCAGAGGTTCATCAAGCAGCAGAAAGTCCGGTTGGCGGACCAGGGCGCGGGCCAGAGCCACTCTCTGCTGTTGTCCACCGGAAAGCTGGCCGGGTCGACGGTCCAGAAGGGTTTCGATCCGGACCAGGGCGGCGAATTGCCGGACCCTGCTGTCAAGTTCCGTTCGGGGGGTTTTCTGGACTTTCAGGGGAAAGGCAATGTTCTCGTAGACGGACATATGCGGGTAGAGGGCATAGTTCTGGAAGACGACACCAACATTGCGTTTCTGCGATGAGAGATCGGTGACATCCTGATCGCCAAAGAGCAGTTGGCCTTGATCCAGCCTGTGCAGGCCGCAGATGGCAAAGAGGGTTGTCGACTTTCCACACCCCGACGGGCCGAGGAGGGCAAGAAGCTGGCCACTGTCGATGGTCAGGGTCATGTTCTCGATCACCGTGACATCGCCGAAGCATTTCGTGAAGTTCCGCAATTCAAGTCGCATCAGCCCTTTGTTCCCCCGCCGTAGATGTTCATGAGATGCTTCTGGAAGAAGAGATAGATCACCAGGACCGGCGCGGCATAGAATAGCCCGACAGCCTTGAACAGATTGAAATCCGTCTTGGTGTCATCCGAAATCAGGGCATCAAGGTAGGTGGAGAGCATCTGGGTGTCAGACCCGGGTGCCAGAACCAGTGGCAGGACATATTCCGACCAGCCGGACAGGAAGGAAAAAAGCAGGAGTGCCATGAGACCGGGCTGGACCTGTGGCAAAACGAGTTTCCACCACACATGGAATCGGCTTGCGCCATCCTGGACCCCCGCCATCTCGATTTCCCAGGGCACGGTGTCATAGAATCCCTTCATGATCCAGACGCCAAATGGCAGTTCCAGTGCCATCTTGACCATGATGACACCGATCAAGGAATTGTAGAGACCCAGCAATTGCAGGATCAGGAAGATGGCGATGATCAGGGTGATGGTCGGAAAGGCATGCAGGAGGATGAGTCCGGCAAGAAAAAAGCCCCGTGCCGGAAAATTGAGCCGTGACAATGCATAGGCCGCCGTCAGTGAGACCGCCGTGATCAGCAGTGCGGTGCTCGCGGCAAAGACAAACGTGTTCAGCGCCGCAACCCAGGCATTGGATCGGCCACTGTCGATTGTCTCCCAGAGGAAACGAAAATGCTGAATCGTCAACTCGTTTGGAATCAGCGACCCCGGTCGGGTGTTGGTGAATGCATCGACTGCGACATAGACGCACATGATCACCAAGGGCAATGACAGGGTGCCAAGGATCACCAGGATCGGCCAATAGCGGTGCTGCTGCCCCATCCCCCTTACCTCTCGATCAATGGTTTGGTGATCAGGTTCCGGAAATCGAACAGCCGGAAGTACAGCAGGCTGGCCAGAATCCCGATGACCACGAGCACCAGGGCGAATGCGGCGCCGAGGCCGTATTCGAGATTGCCGCCATAATTGTTGAGGGCCGTGTGAAACGCCGCCAGGGCCCAGACTTCCGTTGCCCGACCGGGCCCGCCATCGGTGGAGAGCAGGATGTATTCGAATGAAGTGAGCAATGAGAGCGTTTGATAGGACGTGATGAAGAGGATCGGCCAGCGCAGTTGCGGGAGAATGATGAAGCGAACCTGCTGCCAGCGGCTGGCCCCGTCGACTTCGGCGGCGTAGAGCATGGTTGTCGGGATTGCCCGGATTGCCGAGGCAAAGATGATCATGGCCAGTGAGGTGCCGACAAAACCGTTGATCAGGACCACGGCCACCCAGGCATGGTAGGAGGTATCAAGCATCCAGTTTTTCGAGTCCATGCCGAACCACTGGGTCAGGGTTGACAGAAAACCCGTATCCCAGGTGAACCAGCGCCACATCAGGACATAGAGGACAGGAGGCAGGATGCGCGGCAGGAACCAGATGGAACGAAATGTCGTGGCCAGGGCGGGCGGCAGGTAGAATGTCGTGATGGCGAGGAAGAGACCGAAACCGACACTGAAGACCAGGGTGAACCCGACATAGATGCCTGTGTTGAGTGCATAACGCCATATCGAAGGGAGCGTGACCAGCAGCTTGAAATTCTCCGTGGTCCAGCCCCAGCCCGTGTAGGCGATTCGTGTCAGTGTGTCATGATCCTCAGGGGGGATGCCGCCAGCAACAAGGGCTCCGCGAAACATGTCTTCCGTTGGGTATCGTTCGTTCAGAAGGGAGCGTTTGAACAGCTGGGCGGCCGCCTTGCGGTCACGGGTGGAACGGATGGCATGATCCCGCAGGTCTTTCAGGGCCCGCTCCATGTCCCGCCGGGACTGGAACCGATCGCCCTCATGCAGGGTACGAAGCTCGTCGGCAGTTGCCCTGTCGACGGTTTCGGCAAGGGCAGCAAGCCCCGCTGCATCGACATGGTAGCCGGCGCTTTCGATCCGATCAAGGGTATCGGGTGCCACGCTGGTTGTCTGCAGTTCGCGGAGTTGCAAGGCACCAAGAACGTACTCGCCGCCCCGGACACCCGTTGATGTGCTCATGTTGGTGAAGGCAAAGAAACCGGTCAGGACCACCGGAGCAAGAAAGAACAGCGTGACGGTGATGATGGCCGGGCACAGGAATGCCAGACCGAGCCAATTGACCTTGCCAGGTGCCATCGCTTGCACTCCCGGAGAGGCGACGGATCGCCTCTCCGGTGGAATGAGGGCCTGCTAATCAGCGGATGAGAACAGCGTCGCCAAGTTTGGCCGTCAACTCGACTTCGAGCGCCGCAACGGCCTCGGCCGGTGTTTGGACTCCGGTCCAGGATGCCTCGAGGCCCTTCCACATGGCTTCCGAGAATGTCCCGTAACCCAGATGATTCGGCTGGGCATTGGCTGTTCCGAGAAGGCGTTCCGTCGCTTCGGCAGCCCAGCGGTCATTGGCGTAGAGCTCCACCCTGGATTGTTGGTAGGCGATACCCAGATGCGCCGATTTGATGGCGTGCATCGAGTTGAGGCGGGGTTCCGATGCAATGCTGATCAGCAGGGCAGCGATTTCCTCGGCCCGGTCGTCGCCCTGCTCAGTGACGAGATACACCAGAGGATGGGTGATCGTGTTGGCGCGCCCTCGGGCATTCCCGGCAGGGATGAGCGTGAATTCGATTGTCCCAAAGAAATCATCATTGCCTTCCTTGCCGGTGTAGCGGGCGTAGTGCCATGTGCCGCCATGCCAGATTGCTGCCCTGCCGTTGGCAACCTCATTGTACCATTGGGCCCAGTCGGTTCCGATATGATTCTTGCGTGTCACACCGGCATCGACGGCATCAACGAAGAATTGGTAGAACTCCTGCATTGCGGCCTTGTCGAGGACCAGTTTGCCTGTGGCAGCATCCTGGAGTTCACCGCCGAAGGATTGATAGAACTGGGCAAAGTCCGGACCATTGCTCACGCGTGGGTAGAAACCGTACCCCTCCTTGACAAGACCCATTGCAACAGCTTTCCTTGCGTCTTCCAGAACATTGACAAGGGTATAGTCACCCGCCTTGACACGGGCTGGCAGGGCAGCGATCTCATCATCGGAATAGCCGATGCCGCGCATGGTCTCCTTCCAGAAGAAGAACGGGCGGCTTTCTGCATCCTGCGGGAGACCCCATTGCACACCTTCAAATGACGCGATCTCCATCAGATTTGGATAGATGTCATTGAGTGGCCAGCTGTCGAGATCCAGATAATCCTCGACCGGTACGATGTGACCGGCTTCCGACCACGGCGCGATGTCGAGATGCGATGTCACGACAATGTTGGGTGCCGTGCCTGCCTCGGCCGCCAATGCCACGGCCTGCTTGAAGTCACTCCAGTTGCCAAAGTCACGCTTGCCGACAACGGTGATGCTCAAGTCCTCACCCTGAATGGCCATTTCGCGCTCCAGAAGGTCTGCGGCAATCTCGATGGCTTCCCAGCGATAGCTGTCGGCATCATTCGAGCCGCCGGCCCAAACCGTAATGGTGATCTCTTCGGATGTTGCGACACTTGCCATGCATACCAGGGTCAATGCAGCAACGGATCGATGCAGGATCGTCATGATCGAATCTCCTCTATGGATAAAATGCAGTCGGGATTGAATGACAACCGTATGTAACAAAACGGTGGCAATCCAGTAAAGTTCTCATGAAGAGGCATTTTTTTTTACATGGCGGAGTTCCATGGACAGTCCCTGTCAGACCTCAACCCTTGAAGCCGATTGAGCGTATCCAGCCCCATGGGCGCGCTGCTGGTGGTTGGCACTGGTGCCGTCCGTGCGGCATGCCGGACCCGTTCGGCCCGTGCCCGGTGGTGGGTGTCCGGTCCGGCCACGATGATCATGCCGTGGTCCGGCAGCAGATAAGGGTCGGAATGGCCAGGCCGGGCTGACAAGACCCGGGCGAGGGCTGACAGTCGGGTCTCCTGCAGGGCATCCGCTTTGCAGGCGCGGACGGCAACCGTTTGCTCTGGGTCGCTCCCACCAGAGCCCGGATTCGGCCCAGCGGGCAGGACTCCACAGAGTCCGGGGGCAGCGGGCACGTCCACCAGTCCCACCCATTGGCAAATTCGAGACACCATCAGATCGGGCTTCACGCCTCACCCACCCAGAGATGTGCCCGGATCACCGGACCGCGCTGGATGTTCGACCCACTCTGGATTGGCAGGACCTCCGAGGACAGTTGATACGATGGGTACCCACACGAGAATCTCATGGAGCACCTTGGCACTGGACCGGGCCATGGTCCATCCGGGACCGCAACCGTCCATCATGCGGGCTGACACATCGGGGCCCAGCGCGATGCTTTCGATGCACCTGCCCCCAAGCTCCGATCAGTTGGTCTGGCCCAGGGTCGATCTCTCTGATGCAGGCGGTCACAAGCCTCGGACACCATTCCGGGGCCGTGTCTGCAGAAGGGGCGTCCGCGACAACCGGAATCTGCCTTGGGCGGGGCACAGCTCCGCAAGGTGATGGGGAGGCGGGTCGTAGCCATCAGCCGGGCAGGTCCCGTCGGGCTCCGGTCGAGGCCGGTCGTCCATTGGATGTTGCCCTTGTCACGCTTGGCGGCATCTTCGCGGTACAGGGCCATGCCCTCGCACAACCTGGCTTGATCTGTCCAGATGCCCTCAAGGTTGGCCATCAGGTTCGACAGTCATGCCATCCACGCTGCTTCGTCACGGTGACACGCTTGGCCGGATCGTGAATATCAGGGCAGCGATCCATCCCCGCAGTCAGCTGGCCGGCCAGCGGATGAGGACCCCGATGATCACCACGGCGGCAACCCACAGGCCGATCTGCCAGCGCAGGTTGTCCTTGTCGCGCTTGGCCGCCTCCACATCACGCCTGGCCGCCTCCACATCACGCCTGGCCATGTCCTCCGCCAGGCGGGCAATGTCGGTGCGGTATTCGGCTTGCATCGTTTTCATGTGTTCCTTCAGCCGGGTCAGTCTATCCTCGGATGTCACCATCACCTCTCATGGTTCCAGCATAGCATCCGATGGGTGGGCCCGTCAAAAGCCTGGCTTGGGATTGGGCCCGGTTCAGATGTGGGGCTCATACTGTGGCCCGCCAGTGGCGGCAGTCTGTTGGTCGGATATTCATCTGGCCCCGCACCGGGCCATGATGGTGTTGATCCCTGCAACGTTCACGCACTGGGACCCCTCGGGCTGTCTGCAGTCCCGCCGTGGTTTGTGTCATGATCGCCAAGGGTTCTGTCGCCCGATGATCACAGGCCCCAACCCATCCTGCCGTGCTGCTGGTGCACAAGGGTGTTGAGGGTGGCAGGAGACCGAGACACAACGCTCAGGCTGGCGTTGTTCCAAGGCCAGGAATCCGATTTCGGACTCACCTGACCGCGTGCTGGGCGCGGCGGGACCCAAACTGTTGGTCCTGATCGGGCGGGCACAAGTGCCGGGCCGGTTGCAGAACCTGTTTCCGTCGCATGACCCCGCCACCACCTGCGACCCTGAGGACGGGGTCCGGTGATGGTCTTTGTTGCCCATGTCACCGAGATGATACGACCGGCGGTCAAGGATCCGGTTGAACGGTTTCCGTTGGTCGCCGTGGCCGTCGGCACGGCTTGGGGCTGCGGCCGCGCGGGTCGGTCATTTTTCGCGGTGCTGAGGATCAATTCCATGTGCTGAAGCCGGCAGCCACTTCGAATTCCACTGTTCCGGTCAGCCGAGCGTCGGCAGCGGGCGCTCGACATCAATGCGGCGATTGCTTGGCGGATCATGGTCATGACATTGCTCAGCCTCCAGGTTCCCGACTGCGAATCTTGCCTGATGTTCGCTGACAACATGATCGATTTCCTGACCACCGATGCCAAGCAACAGGTCCTGGAATGACCGGGGATCCCTGGCGGATCCGGTATGACCGACCATGTGGCACGAACAGGCCCGGCTTGCCAGCACGACCCTCGGATCTGGCCCGACCATGAAATCAGTCACGTTGTGGTTGCGAGAGAGGCTGCAGGGATGGGCGGTGGCACGCCTTGTCCAGCGTCAATGACCCGTTGCAATGCAGAGTGATGACGATGCAGTCGGTCTAGCTGTGAAAGTCGATAACGGACCGCATGACCTTTTCCAGTGACAGGGCCATCCCTGTTCCGTTGGCCACACAGGTCAGGGGATCATCGGCGATCGTGACGGTCAGGTTGGTCTGGTCCCGCAATGCCATGTCGATATTGTTCAAGAGGGCCCCGCCACCGGTCAGGATGATACCGGACTCCCAGACATCGCTGGACAGGTCTGGTGGGGTGAGTTTCAGGGTCATTGCCACGGCCTTGCGGATCAGATCGACTGGCTCGCGCAAGGCCTCGGCTGCCATCCCTTCGGTCATCACGACTTCCCGCGGCTGGCCACCCTCATTCGAGCGGCCATAGAACTTCACCCGCTTGCCCTGCCGGTCCTGAGGCGGGCGGGCCGTACCGATCGTGTGCTTGATCTTTTCCGCTGTGGAATGGCCGATATGGGTGTTCATCTTGTCGAGCACATAGTTGATCAACGCCTCGTCCATGTAGTCACCGCCCACCCGGAGCGAATTGGCATGCACGATGTCGCCAAGCGAGAGGATGGCCACCTCGGTTGTGCCGCCGCCGATGTCGACGATCATGGATCCCCTGGGATGTGCGATGTCGATGCCCGCACCAAGAGCGGCCGCAATGGGCTCGGAGATCAGTCCCGCCGTCCGGGCACCCGCTGCCATCACCGACTGGCGGATGGCCCGCCGCTCCACCGGTGTGGCCCCATGGGGGACGCAGACGATGATGCGCGGTTTGGCAAAGACCGTCCGCTTGTGAACCTTGCGGATGAAGTACTTGATCATTTCCTCGGCGATGGTGAAATCGGCAATCACGCCATCGCGCATGGGTCGGGTCACGACAATGGACTCCGGCGTTCGGCCATGCATCAGCTTGGCCGCCTCACCGATGGCCATCACCCGCCGTTGGCCATCCTTGATCTGGTAGGCCACCACGGAGGGCTCATCAAGGACAATCCCCTCGCCCTTGACCTGAACGAGGGTGTTCGCCGTACCGAGATCGATGGCCATATCGTGGGCAAACAGCGAATTCAGGTAGTCCAGCATTGACGGGTGTTCCCAAGCCGAGCAGCCTCAGATGATACGGCTGTCAGTGTATTGTCGGTCAGCCGGTATCCGCTCCACCATACCCAAATCACCGATCAACGCAACGCGCAAGCGCGATCAAATCCTGCGTCTGCCCCGCGCCAAGGGCCGGTTCAGCCCTGGGCCCCAATGGCTTCCGGACACTGGCGCTCGAGATTGTTGATGGCTGACACATAGGCTTCAAGGGAGGCCAGAATCGTGTCCGTGTCGGCTGAATTGCCATTGGCCACCTGACCATCCCGTTCAAGGCGGACCGATACCGTGGCCTGGGCATCCCGACCGCCTGTGACGGCATGCACCTGATAGAGCTGGAGGGAAGCTCCATGCGCAAAGATCTTTTCGACTGCCTTGTAGGTGGCCTCGACCGGCCCGCTCCCTGTTGCTGAAGCCTGCCGGGGCACCCCCTCGACTGCCAGCGTGACATCGGCTCTTGAGGGGCCGCTTCCACAGGTCACAGCCAGATGGTGCACCACCAGGAGGGCATCACGGGCCTGGCCTGAGACCGTGCCCATCAGCGCGATCAGATCATCATCGAAGATCTCGGTCTTGCGTTCGGCCAGCCGCTTGAACTGCACGAAGACTTCGCCGAGCATGTTTTCACCCAAATCATAGCCCAAGGTCGCGAGCCGCTGCTTGAGAGCCGCCCGCCCTGAATGCTTGCCGAGCACGATGGAGGAGGCGGTCAGGCCCACATCTTCCGGCCGCATGATCTCATAGGTGTCGGCGTGCTTGATCATGCCATCCTGATGGATGCCGGATTCATGAGAGAAGGCATTCTTGCCCACCACGGCCTTGTTGTACTGCACCGGAAATCCGGTCGCATCGGCAACCATGCGGCTGGCACGCATGATGTAGTGGCTGTCAACACCCGTCTCGTAGGGCATTGCATCCCGGCGGACACGCAAGGCCATGACCACTTCCTCGAGCGCTGCGTTGCCGGCCCGCTCCCCGAGCCCGTTGATGGTGCATTCCACCTGCCGGGCGCCGGCGGACACCGCGGCCAGCGAGTTCGCGACTGCCATGCCAAGATCATTGTGGCAATGGGTCGAGATCACCGCATCCCGGATGGCCGGGACGCGCTCGCACAGCATGGCAATGATCGCGGCGCTCTCATTGGGGATGGCATACCCGACGGTATCGGGGATGTTGATGGTGGTGGCCCCGGCCTCCAGTGCCGTGGCCACAGCCTGACACAGGAAGTCATGGTCGGACCGGGTGCCATCCTCAGGCGACCACTGAACATCATCCGTATATTCCCGGGCTTGCCGGACGGATGCATCGATGACCTCGATGACCTGCTCGCGGTTCATCTGGAGCTTGTGCGTCATGTGCAGTTCGGACGTGGAAATGAAGGTATGGATCCGAGGTCTGCGGGCGGCCGCAATGGCTTGACCAGCCCGATCGATATCTCCAGGGTGGCAGCGGGCCAGGCCGCAGACGGTGGCGTTCTTGATGGTACCGGCAATCGTCCGGACACATTCGAATTCCTGCTCGGAGGCGATCGGAAAGCCTGCTTCAATGATGTCGACACCCATCTCGTCGAGCAGCAGGGCAATCTCCAGCTTGTTGACGGGTGACATCGTGGCCCCTGGCGACTGTTCGCCATCGCGCAGGGTGGTGTCAAAGATCAGGACACGATCCTGACCGTTTTTCCGGGACGAATTCATGGCAATGTTCCGATTTCAGTTTGTGGAAAGGCAGTGGTGCGGGATCCCCTGAGTACAGGCACCGGATACAGTGTACTCAGAGGTTGCCTAGGAGGAGCCTCCCGTCAAGTGCACACAAACCGCCAACAGCCCGGTGCCTTCTCGATGTAATTCGCACAAACATGTCACCATCATAACACGTCCCCGGCAGTTTGCAAGCCACTTGATACCTTCGGGTGCGATTCTCATATGACTGATTTTTCATGCCATGTCCTCACGATCCCCAAGTCCCGCCCCCCCAGGAGATTACATCCATGGGGCGCCCGCCAACCGGGTGGCGCGGGCCCTGGCTGGCACCCCGAGGGTTGCGGTCAGACGCGGGTGGCGGACGGTCAGGTCGGTAGCGGTCCCGCCTGTCCCGGCAAGGGTGGGTGTCGGGTATCGATGCATCCGCAGAGGACTTCTGGGCTGTCCTCCGCATGGCGGAGGTGGTTGATGATCGGGGAGACCTTGACTGGAGTCCAGGCCACATACCCAATGGATTGACCGGGCAGGGGGCCCGGCCCGGGATGCGGCATGGATCGACACTGCGGCGAAACCATTCGCGACACGGGGCGGTGTGTTCGCCGGATCGCGGATTGGGGCTGAAGGCGATTTTGGCACAACGTTCATTCTCAGGGACCGACAGATTCCTAAATCCGCCATGCGAGGATCACACCCTCTCCGTTGGGTTCCTGCGTGACATCATTGATCTGCTCTTCTTCTCCGCGAAAGGCGGCTCGACTTGTATGGGAGGCAAGTCGACCCTTCCTGATCAGCCCCTTCCGGTCACCAACACCCCCGCCAGCGCACCAACGGCAGTGGACCCCAGAGCGACGATGGATTGTGGGATGTCCTTGCCCGTGACCGTCAAGTAGATCAATGCAACCAGAGCGCCCACAGCAATCAGAGCAAGCGCAATGACCACGACACGGTAGAAGAGCCTGTCACCGTGATAGGCACGACCATATGCCGGCTGCGGGGGCGGGTCCGATGAGCCCCATTCGGTGCTGTCGGGAGGTGCCGATTCATTGTCCATCAGGATGAACGGGACCGCAGGCCAGGGATGATCACGGTTTCGTGCGTACCGTTTTTGCCTCGGACGATCAGCTCACCGCCCTCTTCGATCTTCCGCGTGAGCCCCTCGGCAATTGCGAGGGCCCCGCTGACGGCCGAGGCCTTGTTGCGAGCATGCAGGCGATCAACCAGGATTTCGGTGTTGCGGACATCATTCTCGGTCAGATTCATTGTCACTTTGTGAAGAGCCATGGCATCCTGTCTCCTGTAAGGTTGTTGTATGGCTGACATATGGCTTTCTGATGTTCGTTGCAAGGCCCTGCATGACGGACGGGTGCGATTCTTACATGGCCGACTTTTCATGCCATGTCCCAACGACTCCCCAGGTCCTGACCCGATTCGGCCACATCCGGCCCCTTGTGCTGGGCGGGTCCGATTGTCATTGGCCCAGTCAATGACCTCGGGTGGTCGCCAGGTCACACCCATCCGGGTCAAGGCCGCATCGAACCGGGCCGACCGTGTGTCGGACCGGACAGCAAGGCCACCGTTCCCACCCCGCGTCCAGAGCTGGTGCCCCTACGCGTCATGCGCACCCCAACGAGGGTTGGGTTGACCGCTGCGACCGCACCACGCGCCATGGGTACCCCGGCACCCCTCGCGACCGTATCGCCCCTGCGGGCGCCGGGTGTTGCGAACGTCTCCGAGAGACCCGGATCGGTTGGGACCCTGTGAGATGTCCGCACCGGATGGGCGGAGCCTTGCTATCGTTGGAGGACCGGTGCAAGGCCATGGTCCCCAACCGGGGTGGGGCCTGCCGTTGAGGTCAAGGGACGGGCACGCGTCCTCCAGAGTCTCGCACGCCCTCCTGTGTCTCCGATGGATGGGGATCGTGCCGGCAATTCGGGCCACGGCAGCACGGCGGGCGCTCCCGGCCTTGCGGGGAGCACCCGCCAACCGGGTGGCAAGATCACCGACAAGATCTGTCTCCTGCATGATGGCTCTGGCCGCTACTCTGCGGGTCTTGGTCAGGCTCTGGGATCGCGGTCAGCGTTGGTCTCTTGTATCCTGGCAAGGGTGGGTGTTGCGTGTTGATGCGTCATCATAGGGCTCCGGGTTTGTCCTCTGCATGGAGGTCTGTTGGATGGAGCCCTCGACCTGAGTCCAGCCACAAACCCAATGAATTGACCGTGCAGGGGTGACAGGGTTACGGCCCGGGATGCGGTATGGATCGGCACTGTGGCGAAACCATTCGGGAAACGGGGCGGTGTGTTCGCCGGATCGCGGATTGGAGGCCATGTGAATTTGGCAGATCATCGATTCTCAGGGGCTGACGGATTCCCAAACCAGCCATGCGGGATCGTACCCATCCTTCTGCCAGGACTGTCCGCAAATGGATTCCGATGCCCGACTCTGTCCCGGGACATTGTCTGGAAGTGTGATGATCGGGCTGGGAATCGCCGTGATGGATAGAGATGTGTGCATCGTTGAATTCTTCTATTCTTCTGCGCCCGAGCCTGCACTCAACTCGGCGATCTTACCTCCCCGGTCCGGTGTCCGTGGATCTGTCTCTGCAATCTGAAGATGGGGGCGGAAGGCGCCGGTGGTGTCGCAATAGATGATCATGTTCCAGTCGGTATTGGTTGCGGTTTTATCTTCGGCAACATTCGTGAAGGCGATACAGGCGATCCGTTGAAGGTAGGGCAGGACAGTGGCGCCCAGTTCGGAAGTGAAGTGCCTGCACGAGGGTGTAGGCCTTGCCAGCCCAGGCACCGGGTTCGACCAGACATTCCTCCCGGTTTCTGAGGCAGTTATCGGTTTCATCAAGGGCTCTCGGAAAGTGGGATTCTTCTGTCGCTTCCTCCGGGACCGGGTCGGGGTTGAGAGGCAAGCCAATGGTGTGCAACTTCCAACCAATCACCCTTGTTCCGGTGCATCGCGAGGGCCGGGATCATGCCCCCGAGAAAGAGCCAATGGCAATGGCACCTGTTCCTTGACCGCGTGTCGGGAGGCGAGATAAACAAAATGCCACTCGGGCTGATGTGGCGTATCCAGAAGGGAGCCGGGCTCCAGAATGAAGGTGATGATGTCAGAGTGCAGGCTTGAAGGGGACCTGGTCGGGAAGCTGCAGGGCCTCAAGTACATCCATTGCCCTGACATCCGTGATCGTGCCGCGCTTGAAGAAAATTTCAGGCAAAAGTTCCAGACCCTGAACCGGGTCAATCTGACTGACGGCGAGTTCAAGCGCCTCCTCCAGGCGATTGTCGTACCTGATGTCTACGAAGCCGCCCGGGTTCTCCGCAACCGGCAAGCATTCACCCGTGACGACGGCACGCCGCTCAACTTCACACTCGTCAATATCTCGGATTGGTGCAAGAACACATTCGAAGTCGTCAATCAGCTGCGCATCAACACGGACTACAGCCACCATCGCTATGACGTCATTCTTCTGATCAACGGCATCCCGGTTGTGCAGATCGAATTGAAATCTCTCGGCATCAACCCCCGGAAGGCAATGGAGCAGATTGTCACCTACAAAAATGACCCTGGCAACGGCTATACGAAGACGTTGCTCTGCTTCATCCAGTTCTTCATCGTCAGCAACCGGACGGAGACATGGTACTTTGCCAACAACAACGCGACACACTTCGCCTTTGACGCGGACGAGCGTTTTTTGCCAGTCTACCAGTTCGCTGATGCGGACAACGCCAAGATCACCCATCTTCACGACTTCGCCGACCAGTTCCTCGCCAAGTGCACTCTCGGTCAGACAATCAGTCGGTACATGGTTCTCATCGCGACTGAACGGAAGATCCTGATGATGCGTCCGTACCAGGTCTATGCTGTCAAAGCCATCGTCGATTGCATCGACCGCAACAGTGGCAATAGCTATATCTGGCACACGACCGGTTCGGGCAAGACGCTCACCTCCTTCAAGGCCGCCACACTCCTCAAGGCCAACAAGAACATCCACAAGTGCCTCTTCGTCGTCGACCGCAAGGCTCTTGACCGTCAGACCCGAGCGGAATTCAACCTCCCGCTGCCACTCTGAGGTGCAACAGCGGGGTGGAACCGGAGGGAGAGCGGAGCCCGGGCAGGGATGGACATCCGGTGACCTCCCCAAACCGCCTGAACCGCCTTTTGGCCCACAGGCAACCCGGTCCTGTCAATCGCGAGCCGAGCCGTCCTGTCGGATGATTGCCTTGCGCGAGGGGCCCGATCGATCCGGGATCGATCACCCGCCCGCGGGTGATTGCTGTTCGGTGAAGATCACCCGGCCTTCCCCCGAGAGTTCACCATCGACAAACTGGCCCCGATAGATGGTCCCGTCGGGATAGATCAATTCACCATCACCATGGCGCTTGCCGCCGCGGAACTGGCCAATGTAGATGGTCCCGTCAGCATAGGTCAGTTTGCCTGAGCCGGCGAATTCCCCATCCTGCCAGTTTCCTTCATAACGAATCCCGTCCGGCACTGTGTAGGATCCAAAGCCCTGCAGGACGCCTGCCCTGAACAAGCCTTCAAGACGCGTTCCGTCCGGGTACTCAACCATGCCATTGCCATTGAGCCGATTGGCCTCCCAGCGCCCCTGATATCGGGCACCGTCACTTCCTGTCAGGGTTCCCGGCCCCCGAAACTGGCCATCCCGCAACTCGCCCACATAGACCTCGCCGGTGTCATACATCACCGTTCCGGCCCCGCTGAGCGGTTGGCCATCGCGCCACGTCCCGGCAAATGTCTCACCGTTGGCATGGGTCAGGCGACCGGTGCCAGAGGGCACACTGTCTCTCACCTCACCGACGTACCGGGATCCGTCGGCAAAGGCGATTGTCGCCTGACCGGACAGGGTCCCTTCGGTCCACTCGCCCTCATACATGTTCCCGTCGGCTGCCCGGAACGCTCCCCGGCCCTGGCGGATGCCCGCAATGAAATCCCCTTCATAAACAGTGCCATTGGCGTAGGTATAGGTCCCGCTGCCCTCAAAGAGACCCTCAACAAAAGACCCTTCATAGATATCACCATTGGCCAGTTGCATGCGCCCATCCCCACTCATGGATCCCGCTGCCCACGTTCCGGTATAGATGGCACCATTGCCAAGATGCATGGTGCCCGGACCGTCGGGCTTGCCCTCGGCGAGATTTCCCGCATACCGCCAGCAATCGTTGCCAGGGGGCTGGGCTCGGAGGGGGGCAGGGGCCTGATCCTGATCGGCCAGAACCGGTGGGTTGATTTCAATACTGTCCGTTGCATCCGTGTCCCAGCAGGTGCAGTTGTAAATGTGACCCTCGCCACTGAACTGCCCGTTGACCACTGTCCCCACAACGACCTGTCCGATGGCAAGGGACGCAGCGGTCCCCACCACCCCATCGGGCGCCTTGCCGGTCACGGGTGCAATGCCGAATGCGCAATGCCTGGCAGCGGAACCAGCCGGGATCTGTTCCTGGAAATACCGCAATGTCGCCTCGCCCTGCCGGGCATTGTCGACAAAGTTGCCAAGGTAGATGTTGCCATTGGCGAGAGTCTGGACACCGAACCCATGCTTGTTGCCGCCCAGCCATTCACCCCGGTACCGGGATCCATCGGGATGCAGGACTGTCCCGATGCCATCCGGCAATCCGCCCGAATAGGACCCGCGGTAGATCGTGCCGTCGGGATAGATGGCCTCGCCCTGTCCGGCGCGTTCCCCATCGCGCCAATCGCCAACATAGACGTAGCCATCGGGGAGGCGGTAGGTCCCCCGGCCATGGCGCTTGCCGTCCCTGATGTCGCCTTCGTAGATGCCGCGGCTCGAGGGGCCTTCCTCAAGTTCCTGGGCCCCTGCCTCCTGCGATGCCGCAAAAATCAAGGCACCCGTCAGCAGTGCTGCGAGCCCGGTCCTGGACAGAAAGCGTCGAGCACAGACCGGTTCGGACCGGGGCCTGCTCAGACCAAGAGTGCCGTAGGGGGAACCGATGACTTCAATCTCCAGATGGGGGCCGTGCAAACCTGCCGTGCCGCCGGGTATTCACATGCGGCAGTGTAGGAAAATCACGCCGGGGAATCAATCGCGCCCCCGTGTCACCCCATCGTGCATCGAAGCGGCCGTCATGTTTCCAATGGGCGCAATCCGCTGTATGGTGGGTCCCTGTCCGCAAGGCAGGAACGTATCGTCAAATCACATCCAGTCCGCAGGGGCCATCGAACGCTTGTCCGCAGGGCGGACATCGCCCCAGAGAGAGCCAGACGCGAGGCCGTCCATGACCATCACCGTCACATTCGAGACCGATCATTTCCGTTTCAGCTATGAGGGGCCAGCCGAGCTGCTCGAGACCAAGGTCCGGGACTTTGCCGACCACATGATCCATCTCGCCGATGACTGTCGCCAGCCTCCCGCATCCCCGCCCACAGGCCCGGTCGCGCGTCCTGCTGCCATGCCCAATCTGGGCCAGTACTTCAGCCTTCTCAAGCCCAAGACCCAGATCCTGCGTTTCCTGGCCACAGCCACCTGGCTCCAGCATCAGGACAGGGGCCCCCTGACGACCCGCCTGGTGACCGAGACCCTGCGCCAGCACAAGCAGCCCAAACTCGGCAATGCCTCTGACTGCCTGCAAAAGAACATCCAGTCGGGTCACTGTGAAGGCGACGGCGATCATCCCCAGTCCTTCTTTGTCACGGATTCCGGCCAGATCACCGCCCGGTCCGATCTCCTGACTGCGCCCCGCTGACCGGGACGACAGCAGGACAGCGCGGCCCATCGACAGCGAGTCCCGGCATGGCGGACCCATTCAGGCTGACCCTTGCCCAGGTGAACCCCGTCACCGGTGCCACCATCAGGAATGCCGATCAGGCTCGCACCATCATCCGGTCCCTGACGGACCAGGCCGACCTTGTGGCCTTTCCCGAACTCTTCATCTCCGGCTACCCGGTCCAGGACCTCGTCCACAAGCCAGCCTTTGTCAAGGACTGCCAGGCGCAGGTCCAGCGGCTGGCCGCCGCCATGCCAGCGGGCATCATGGCGGCTGTGGGCACGCCCTGGCTCGCTGATGGCCAGGTCTACAATGCCTACTGTCTTCTCGCTGGCGGCGCGATCGTGGCCCGGGTCCACAAGCACCATCTGCCCAATGCCGGGGTGTTTGACGAGATGCGCCAGTTTGCCCAGGGGTTTCCCGCCCCCCCGCTTGCTCTTGACAGCCTTGACCTTGGCATCATGATCTGCGAGGATGCGTGGCATGCGGGGATTGCCCCGCAACTGGCCCGCCAGGGTGCCGACCTGCTCTTGGTCCCGAACGGATCGCCGTATTTCCGGAATCGGCTGACAACACGCCTGTCCGTGATGCGGCAGCGGGTCGCCGAGACAGGCCTGCCGCTTGTCTATCTCAACATGGTCGGGGGGCAGGATGACCAGGTCTTCGATGGCTGTTCATTCGTCCTCAACCCCAGCGGTGCCTGCGCCCTCCAGATGCCGGCCTTTGACGAGTCCATCCAGACCATGACGTTCCGGTCGACCGACGATGGCTGGCGGGCCATGGAGGGAATCCGGACCCCGACTCCAGAAGCCGAAGAGATGGAGTACCGGGCGATTGTCGAAGGGACCCGCGACTACATCCGGAAAAACAATTTCGCCGGTGCCATCGTTGGTCTCTCAGGGGGCGTCGACAGTGCCTTTGTGGCCACGGTGGCCGCCGATGCCCTTGGCCCCGCCCATGTCCGATGCATCCTCCTGCCCTCACGCTACACGTCCCGGGAGTCGAACACGGACGCCACCGCACTTGCCCGCACGCTCGGCTGCCCACTGACCTCAATTCCCATCGATGACCTCTTTGGGACGGCCTGCACGGCCCTTGCCGACACGTTCGGGGACCGACCGGCCGACATCACCGAGGAGAATCTGCAGTCCCGACTGCGGGGCCTTCTGCTCATGGCGCTTTCAAACACGTTCGGTGACATCCTCCTGACCACCGGCAACAAATCAGAGGCAGCGGTCGGCTATGCCACCATCTACGGTGACATGGCGGGGGGCTACAATCCGGTCAAGGACCTCTACAAGACCCGGCTTTACGATCTGTGTCACTGGCGCAATCGGACCCACAGGGCGTGGATGAAGGGTCCGTCCGATGCCCCCATTCCGGCCGCCATTCTTGCCAAGCCCCCATCGGCCGAGCTGCGTTTCGACCAACGCGATACCGACAGCCTGCCGCCCTACGAGATCCTTGATCGGATCCTGATCATGCTGATCGACGAGGACCGCTCGCTTGAGGATGTAGTCGCTGCCGGGTTCGGGCCCGACCTGGTCACGAAGATCGAGCAGCTGATCTACCGTGCGGAATACAAGCGCCACCAGTCTGCACCAGGTGTCCGCCTGTCCGACCGGGCCTTCTGGCTTGACCGGCGCTATCCCATCGTCAACCACTGGCGTGACAGCCGGGCTGGCACCCCGCACCGGAACCCCGACTGACGGCAATGAGCCTCCCATGATCCGTACGCGTTTTGCCCCATCCCCGACCGGTTTCCTGCATGTTGGCAATGTGCGGACTGCCCTGTTCAATTTTCTGGTGGCCCGGCAGGCTGGCGGAACCTTTCTCCTGCGCTTTGACGACACCGACCGCGAGCGGTCCCGCGCCGAGTACATCGATGCCATCCGGTCCGACCTCGATTGGCTCGGTCTGGCCTGGGATACGGAACTGCGTCAATCCACCCGGATTGAACGCTATGTCGAGCAGGCGGAGGCCCTGCGGTCGGCGGGCCATCTCTATGAATGTTTCGAGTCCAGGGCGGAACTCGACCTCAAACGCAAGCTTCAGCGCCAACGAGGCCAACCCCCCATCTATGATCGTGCCGCCTGCCGCCTGACCGAGGCAGACCGCAACCAGCTCCGGCACACCGCCAACGGGTACTGGCGCTACAGGCTTGACGGTTCGACGGTCGCCTGGGAGGACGGGATCCAGGGCCCCGTCGCCATCGGCACTGCCAACGTCTCCGATCCCGTCCTGGTTCGGGCCGATGGCCAGTATCTCTACACCTTTGCGTCCGTCATCGATGATGTCGACATGGCCATCACCGACATTGTCCGGGGGGCTGACCATCTGACCAACACCGCCGTCCAGATCGCCCTCATCCGCGCACTGGGCGCTCCGGTTCCCCGCTTCATCCATCATTCGCTCCTCGTCGGCCCTGGCGGTGCTCCCCTGGCCAAGCGGGACAACGCCCTCTCGATCGCATCCCTGCGCGAGGCAGGCCTTGAGCCCCTGGTCATCCTTTCACATCTTGCTGCATTGGGCTCATCCCGCAGTGTCAAGGTTGCACACTCTCTCGATGAACTGGTGGCGACCACTGACCTTGCGACCTTCAATGCCAACCCGACCCGGTATGCAGCAACGGATCTCGCGGCACTGAACCGCGATTATTATCGTGATCTCGACTACGATGCTGTCGCGGACCGCATCCGCACGATCGGGGTTCCCGACTCCCTTGCCGAACACTTCTGGTCAACGCTCAGGGCCAATATCGAGACGCTGTCCGATCTCGATGGCTGGTGGGCGACCCTGCGCGATGGCGTTGCCCCGGCCATCCCGGATGAGGATCGGGCGTGTGTCGCCAAGGCCCTGGCGCTCCTGCCACCACCACCCTACAGCATCACATCCTGGCAGGACTGGACCGCTGCTGTCGGCCAGGCGACCGGCCGCACCAAAGGCTCGCTCTACCGTCCCCTGCGTCTGGCCCTGACCGGGCGCAGGACGGGACCTGCGATGCAGGACCTGATGCCGCTGATGCAAACGGTCAGGCGCCCGGACCCGGTCTCCTGATGCCGGCCTGGCGATTGGTGCACACTTGCTCTACTGGGACAGCATCGGTATCACTTCGCCAATGGATGATCTGGCAGACACACAATCGGGGCCGTAGCTCAGTCGGGAGAGCGCGTCGTTCGCAATGACGAGGTCAGGGGTTCGATTCCCCTCGGCTCCACCAGCCCTTCAGGTCGTTTCATGCCGGTCACCGGGGACGGGAATGCCTGGCATCCGGTCTCACCGGATGGCCATGGGACCAGACCACTGTTCATAACCATCTGTCTGCTTGCCGTGATCGTCAGGTGGCAGTGGCTTCAATTCTCGCCCTCCAGATCGTGACGGCTCGATCGATGCGCTCGGCAGCGGGTCCAAGGCCCTCAAGATGCGCATGCAGGCGGTCGCACGCGGACGCGATGACAGCACGAGCCGCTTTCACCTGCATACCCATCGTCACGCCGGCCCGGACAAGGTCACGGGATGACAGGCGATGCCGCTTGCCGGCCAGCGAGAGCGCAAGATGATCGTTTTTGAAGCCAGGAAAGACCTTTGTCGTCACGGCATCATAGACCGGGGCAAGCCGGACGGATGTGAAGTTCTCCGCCCCGTCGGCGACAATCTGCAGGACGGCAAGATTCTTCATGTGGCAATCGCCATCGCCGATAAGCCAGGCAAACACGGCACGGCCAAACAGCGTTGCGACATCGGCTTCGGCGTCGCTTGAGACGCTCCGCAGGGCCCGGGCCGCCTGCTCGATGGACCCCTCGTATTTTTCCGATGGTGCAACGCCGCGAACGGATGCCATGTCCTCCACTGCAATCCTGCGGCTGTCATTGCGATCCTGCCGGATATCGAATCGTTCGACCAGAAGCGCATCGGGCAGGTTGCCAGGCATTGATATCATTGCATGGGCAGCCGTCTCGAACCCGCACGCCCGTGCCACAGCGAGACATGCCGCCTCGACGCTGGGAAGGTCTTAGAAGCCGGCTCCCGGCGATGGTTTGAGGATGTGCGTGAAGGCCCGTCCCTCAGCCGGGGCCAACACGCCGCCATGCGACAGGTTCATCGGAGCCTTGATCTGAACCCCCGACAGCCGTGGCATCGCTTCCGATGCAAACAATGCGGCCATGCGCTCCTCCAGCGTTTCATCGAATACCGGTACAGGTCCTGCATAGCCGCCGACGAAGGCACCGTCTCTCGTGTAGGTTGCAAGCCGTCCCTCCAGCATGTCCACGGGAGAGGCCCGAAGATCATCCGCATCTTTTTCCGGGGTCGGTTTCGGCGGAGTCCTGCGTTAAAACCGTCCACTTGACCCCGGCACAGCGTGCCGCGAACTGTCCCAGTTGAACCCTTCCGGGATAGGCGCGCGCTCTTGTATCCACAAGGGGCACCGGGCGGCGGCCGCCTGAGGGTGGTGCCATGGAACCATCGCGCCCCCCGGTGTAGGGTGTCGGCATGGACCCCGAGCCCAACATGCACGATCTGGCCCAACAGATCGCCCGCTTGGCCGAGACCATGGTCAACTGGAAGACTGACATGGCCCAGCGGGACGCCGAGGCCGCCAGGCGTGACAAGGACAACCTGCGCTGGACGATCCCCATGGTCCTCGGCTGCACCGCGCCCGTCATCGGTGCCGTGGCCCTGTTCTCCTGATCTATAACACATCGGGCTCTTCATGGCTGCTATCGCCAATCGCGTCACTCTGCTCGGCAGCTGACCCTCCCAGCCTGACTGATCCGGTCCCGGCCGGTCGGGACCGTCATTGACCCATCACGGCCACCGGTGTAGGGTGTCGGCATGACTTCCGATCCGGACATACACGATCTGGCCCAACAGATCATTCGACTGGACGGCGAGATCAAGACATCACGGGCGGAGAATGACGCCATGGAATCACGCATTGATGCCCGCCTTGCCGGCATGCAGGCAGATATGGCCAAGCGGGAAACGGACACGGCCCGCCGGGAAACCCGGCTTGTGTTCTACATGGCCGCCATCGTCACCCTCGGATTCACGATCTTCGGTTTCGTGATCACCTGACGCAAGCCGTTACAAGTATGGAGACAATGCGGGCAAATCTGACCGCCACCCTGGAGGGCTTCCGGACGGATCAGGCCAAGTTGCGCGAGACCATGGTCAACTGGAAGACTGACATGGCCCAGCGGGACGCCGAGGCCGCCAAGCGCGACAAGGACAACCTGCGCTGGACGACCCTCCTGGTCCTCGGCTGCACCGCGCCCGTCATCGGTGCCGTGGCCCTGTTCTCCTGATCCATGACTCCCGGTCCCCGGTTGACCGGGGGCGGCCCGGACCTGATCGGTGTTGGACCCTCCGATGCGGTTTGCGTCCAGCTCCAACTCGATCCGTCATGAGCCAACACACCGATCCTTTCGCCGTGCCAGCCGACATGAAATGCCTGCTCCCGTGATGGCGTCTCGTACAACGGTGTGGCCATGAACGCTTCCGCGTGTCCGGCTCCCACCCGCCACCCGTTTCCTTCAAACATTCGCCGCTGTGCAGACCATCAACCGTCTCGGGGTCTTGCGCTGAGTCACATGTTCCTCGTACCGAGGGCAGGTTTGGTCAGACCATGCCCTGCACGTTTCGTTCAATCATGTCCCGTGCATGGGACAGGCCTTGTGTCGTGATCGATGCGTCAGGGCGTCCGGAGCAACGCGACAGGGGTCGGGGCCAATTGCATGCATCGGGCTGATGATCAGCGAGTGAACGCAGTGCCTTCCAACCAGCTGACCACCTGATCATCTTCAAGGTCGTAGATGATGGCCTGGGCAGGGTTGAGGCCTTCCAGCCGTTCCCTGACAATCTGGGTGATCCCGTCACGCTCCACCGTCTCAAGATCCTTGAAATCGGCCTTGATCCGGTCGGGTATATCCCGGAGTGCCATGCCGCCGACCACGACGCTCCGGATAAAATCGGCGATGCGCGGCCCTTCCCTGATTTCAATCTGCCGCGGCAGGCGCTGGCTAAAATAGCTGGCTCGGTAAAGGGGCGCGGTCATTTCGTAGCTCTGGACGATGGACTCCGCCAGCAGATCGGTGTTCGCGGTTTCGTAGAAGTCGATCAGCCCGAGGATGTAGGCATCCCTGTCGATCTCCATGAAGGAGAGTGGTGGCATACCGGCCGCCAGGAGCGGTGCATTCGACAAAAGACGGCCCATGCGCTTGTTCCCGTCACCGAAGGCCTGAAGGTAGGAGATCGCCGCGAGCAGGAAGAATGAGCTCTCGAACGGATCCTTGATCGCGGTCGCGCATGCCAGGATCATTGCCTGCTGTCGCACAAGCTCGGGTCTGTCGTCCGAGGGCATGTATGACGATGTGTTGATCCGGATCGCGTGGTGACGGATTCGTCCGATATCCCCCGGATCCATCAACCCGTTCATCATCAGGGCATGAAGCCTGAGCGCTTCACCCGCGTCGGGAATCCCGTTGCCGATACATTCAAGCAGGCGAGTGATGGCGCGCTTGTGGTTCAGGAGCATGAGCGCCTCGGCTCGATCATGACCATCGGCTTCCCGCCCGTATCGAATCAGCATCTCCGTATCGAGGAAGTCGTAGGTGTTGCCTTCCAGTCGCGATGAGGCCCAGCTGAGGTCCACCACGAAGCGCTCGGCAATTTTCCGACTGTAGGTCGAGGCGTCGATCTGACCACGGACACCGTGGCCGGCACGGTCCATGCGTGCACGAAATTCTGGCGCCAGCCATGCCGTGACATTGGGTCGATAGGCCTGAATCCTCGTGGGCTCGAAGGCAAGGGGCAGGCGGGCCTGAGGTGGCGTTGCAAAATGCCGCGCCGCCGCTGTCAGGACAAGGCGCGACCCCTTGGTTCGTCCAGTCCGCACGATGATGCCCCTGGTGATCAGTCTGGCAACAGCACGCGAGACCGTTGGTTGGCTGGGCGGGTCCCGCATCCCCTTGATCAGGGTGGTCTGCGAAATCGCCCCCTTTTGCCCCAGGAGACAATTGACGATATTCCGTTCGAGAGACGAGACCCGACGGAGCGCAATGATCGGATGCATGACTTCATATTCATTCACTATTCATTCATATGTACACATCAATCCCTGATCGGGCAACCTTGACCCTGGTTCGAGGATGGCAGAGCCTTGTGAAACAAGCGCAACGCTGTCGATTGTCAACCATGGCTGGCGATGGTTTTCATTCATGCCGGCAAGAGCGTTGACCAGCAGTGCAGCACTTGGCAGTGCCTCAGTCTGAAATTCGCTCCCCGCTGCCACTGTGAAGTACAAAGGCCGAGTATCAACCGGAGGGCGGGCGAAGCCCGAGCGAGGGCTGACGCTCGATCAGGATATCTGCAACGCACAGATGGATCGGACTTCGGACAATCCCCCGGGTTTCCAGGTTGCCGGCACTGCGTTCCTCCGGATGCATGATCGATGCATGGAGATCACAGTGGGCCGCGCCTCATCCACAAGGCGGACCATTGGCGAAGAAGCTGATTTACCTGCCCAGACCTTCATCGGCAGCGGGCTGGAAGTGTTGGGCCTGGTCGGTCAGAAATCTCCTGATCTCTTCCAGGCGTCGAGTCATCGCCTGGCCGGTCAGGTAGTCTTGGCCGTCGATTGTCCTGACCTTGCCCTTGTCCAGTGTCGGATAAAATTCGAGCAGGGGCTCCTCATAGACACAGAGACGCAAGACGCCATTCCCCATCCTGTCAATGAACGGTTGCGCATACATCAGGCACCGCACGCGGTCGGCCGGGGGCGCGATCCGTATCGACAGTTTCTGCGGTTGCACAGCCAGACCGGCTGCCTCCACCATGTCGACAAAGGCATCGAATGATTCAGCAACGCCGGCATCAGCGGCCATCTGCCGGATCGCGGCGACGGTGTATTTGCGTTTGGGTGGGGCCGGATCAACCAGCTCCTCGATCACCTTGCGCACCAGCAGCTTGGGGCCGGTGGCCGGTTTGAAGACCTCAAAACTGACAATGCTGATGGGAATCTGGAAGCGTTCCAGGAAGTCCTTCAGCCGTTCCAGGCTGGGATGGACTCCGATCCCGACAACCATGAGGGCAATTTCGCGCGGCCCGTCCTCATTGTCGAGAATTGTCTCAATCTTTCTGGCAACAGCCTGCGCATCTCCAGACCCGGCAAGTTCGGGCTTGAGCTTGCCAGACAGTTCCTTGGCATCAAATCGGGCCAGCGAGGCTGCGTAGCCAAGTGCCTGACACAAGGCTGCAGATGTGACCTCCCCCGCCTTGATCTCGATCACCACCCAGCGATCATGGGCATCGATAGCAAGCAGGTCGAGCTTGCCATCATAAAGGCTTACCTGTTGCCCGACGAGGCTCAGCCCCTCGCCAATCAGTGCAACGTCATCGACAATCCATTGTTCGAGATATCGTTCCAGGCCGACATCGGAATGGCCAACTGCCTTTGGTGCCATGGCCCCGGGATTGTCATCCGGTCCGACCGCTTCAATGCTCCACATTGCCAATTGGTTCATCATTCACCTTTGATCTGTTCGGTTGGGATGGGATTGAAGGGCCAGGGGACGGACCCCTCCCAATCCGTTGTATCGGATCCATCCCGCAGGTATCCTTGTCCGCAATCTGCTGCCGTGTCGATGCGGGAGGGTCTCAGGCGGTCATCCAGGTAACGGGTCCGGGAATCGCTATTCCGGATTGTCTGGCAGGACTTCGGACAACATCTGCTGTCTGAGATTCCGCAGCCCATCAATGAGTTCTGCCTCTATTGCTTCGCGATTGAGTGCTTCATCAATGACCAGAATACCATAGTCAACACCCACCCCAACTGCAATACCAGCAATGAGACCTGCAAGACCGCCCGCCAGAGTTCCGGCCACCGGAACGGCGGAACCGATCACTGCTCCGGCAGCGGCGCCGGTTGCACCGCCCGTTGCCGCCTTGGCAAGCAGGCCCCCACCAGCCTTGATCGCGATTTTACTGGCAAGTTTTGCGGCAAGAGGTGCGGTGATGCCAACAACGGCACCGGAAGATGCCAGACGTGCTGAAGCAGACTCGTTGTCAAGAGCATCAATGATGCCGGTGAGTTCGTCCAGGGAGCGAAACGTTCTGATAACATCAATGATCTCCAGATCATCGTCAAGGCAATTCTCGCTCAGAACGGTCGCGGCATACTCGTCGATCTTCTTCCGGTTACGCTCAACGATCTGTTGGATCTCAGGGCGGGATGAAGCCGAGTGCCAGGCATCGATAGCCTTCGACCCGATGGTTTCATCGACTTTTTGCTTGATCTTTGCTTCCAGACCATCCGTTTGTTTGGACAGCAACGTGCCCAGTCGGGCATACTCAGTTGGCAGACTGTAATACCAATCAAGAAGTTCAGGAACCCCTTCCGTTTCCAGGTGATGGAAGACATCATCAATATCAGAACGAATTGCCTCCGTTGCTTCGGCAGTCGTCTGCCAAGCGAACGCCTTGATCTCCTCCGCCGTACCGTCTCTGTAATAGGCACACGGCCCGCCGTGGATGCGTTCGACCACTTGCCTTTCAAAGAAGAAATTGAGATCCCGTTCATGATCGTGACGCCATTCTCTCACTTGATTGCTGAACGGCTCGAGTGCCGATGCAATGGGCAATATAACGAATGGCAGAAAGGCAAGGATCGCTGCGCGCATGAAGATCCCAACCGGAGTTCTGGCTGTAATGTTGGCAGTGGCGAAAATTCTGGACGGGAGATAGAATACGGACAAGGCAAGACCTGCCCAGACCAGGACAAGCACATTAACACCAAGCACAATGGTGGCCAGCAACAAGGCAAGGGGTGCAATCTGAACTGCACTCATCTGTCCAAGGACATAGCGACTTGTGCCTTCAAGCCAGGAGAACCAAATCAGGGCTTCCGATACAAACCCTCCATCATCGGATATCTGTCCCGCAACACTCCGCACGGCATCTGCAACACTGTCATGAAAATCGTGGGCCGAGAAAAATGACCAGATTGTCACCAACAGAATCAGGATCAGACTGATCAGTCGCCTTGACCAGCGGAGGCCGAACAGAAGTGCTATGTCACCGTGCAGTCCACGCCTCTCTCCCCATTGCTTCAGGACAGAAGCTGCACAGGAGAAAGTGGGTATCCCCAGAACCAGCATCAACCAGATGATATCGTGCAACGTATGGGCCTGCAGAACAATGATCACGGCCATTCCGAGCCCGACCAGGATCCATCGGGCCCAGATCAGGATCTGTCCCTGCCAGAGACGGGCCAGCCAGCTGTCATGTCGGAACAAGGCATCTACCGCCCGACGCCTGTGTATTGCTCGATTGCATATCCCAAACAGGCAGATGGGAAGACCAACACAAAAGACAGCGACCAGAAATGCCAGGACATTCGGATAGATTTCAAGAACCCTGATCGTGCTGTAGACGCAGGCGATCCACAAGACAGCCGGGAGGCTGCGTCTCAACCAATGGTGGGTCGCAAGCTGTTCATCTGCAGATGTGGGAATTTGACCGGTCATAGAGGATGTCCCATTTGAGGTCATTGTGCATTGTGGTCACTGTGAAGGGGACTGCTGCCAATCCGCGTGTGGGCCCCGGTCGGCGGAGGGCTCCGAGACAACACCCCTCACGGAACGCAAGAGGTTTTCGGTCAACGAGAGACTTTTGGCTGCGAAGATGCAGAGTTGGGGCAGCACCATCCACTCAAGTGTCCACATGCTCCCCGACCGCTCCATTTCGCCCATCGTCGAATGATGAAGGGCCGGGAGCAGACTGCCACAATAGGTGGCGATCGTGACCAGGATCTCGGCATCAATCGGATTGGATTTGTGGGGCATTGCCGATGAGGTGCCGCCACCCTCCAGCTGGAGAGCACCATCACGTGCCATCAGACCCATGTCCCGGCCAATCTTGCCACAGGTGCCGGCAAGCGACGCACAGGCGGAACCATAGGCGGAAAAGGCCGCGCGGCGGGTATGCCAGGCCGAACCCGGCTCGCACAGTCCGAGCTCTGCGGCGAGTGCACGGGCAACCTCCGGGAGTTTGCCATCGAACCCCGATCGATCCCCGACCGGACCGCCAAATTGCAGGAGCGCCACCTCCCTGCCCAAGGATGGCCAGGTGTCCACGAATGCCGCCAGGGCTGCCTGCCATTGGCCCATTCGGTGCCCAAAGCGAAGGGGCACGGCTTTCTGCAAGCGGGTATAACCCATGATGGTGGCCGGGCCGTAAGCCGTCTTGCAAAACCCGATCTGTTCGAGGAG
Organism: Paracoccaceae bacterium; assembly: GCA_965215545.1. Classification (GTDB taxonomy): domain Bacteria; phylum Pseudomonadota; class Alphaproteobacteria; order Rhodobacterales; family Rhodobacteraceae; genus MPNP01. Next base: position 5,167 of record OZ244066.1, on the reverse strand, counting down.
TGCCGCGAGACGCGTCGTGATCACCCTGGCGTGCTCGACAAGGGACATGGCTGTCGCCGTGTCGATGAGATCCTGGCTCGTGGCACCGAGATGGACCGAATCGGCATGATCCCCGCCAACCCAGTTGCGCAATTCACGCACGAGTTCCGGCACAATCACGCCATCCTGTCCTGTGTGCAGGGTCAGCCGATCAGGGTCGGGGACAAACGTCCTGATGCGCTGACAGATCGATTCCGCCTCCTCATCCGTGATGATACCGACACTCGACAGGGCCCGGGTCAAGGCCGATTCGCAGTTGAGCAGCCGCTCGAGGACCCGCTCGGGAGCAAAGATGGCCTCGCATTCGGCATCACCCAACAGCTGGGCGTGGAAGGATGCGGTGGAGGGATAGATGTGCACGATTGGCAAGCCCTACAGACCGTCACATTCCCGCGGGTCGATGGAACGACCGGCATGCGAATGCGGCTGGCAGGGAGGCAGGTGGGGATAATTCCGGGCACCGGGGGACAAGGCAGGCATGTGTCCGCTGCCGGAGGGTTTCATGCTGGCCGGCATGCCGAATTGCCCAAGGGGTCAGAGTTCGAAAAAGACCGTTTCATTCGGGCCCTGCAGGGTGATGTCGAAACGGTAGGCATCGGGCTGATCAAGGGTGGCGATGAGGGTTGGGATGCGGGATGGATGTTCGAGCATGCCAAGGACAGGGTCTGATCTGTTTTCTTGTTCAAAATCAGGAAAATACATTCGTGTATGGAGGCCAAGATTGATCCCGCGACCGGCAATCCAGACATTGATGTGGGGGGCCTGGAGCCGTCCATCCCTCCAGGGAACCGGCCCTGGGACAATGGTCTCGAAATGGAAAATACAATCTTCCAAATCAGTGCTTTGCCGTCCAAAACCAACGAAGTCCGGATCGGGAATCCCGCGCGTCTCGTGGGGAGAATTGTAATAGCCGTTGGCGTCAGCTTGCCAGATTTCAACAAGTCCATCGCGGATCGGGGCGCCGGTTCCGTCAATGATGCGGCCCGAGATCGTGATGCGTCGTCCCTGTGTGTGCGCATTGATGAGCGAGCTGCCAAGATCCTCGCCTCCGTACATATCGGCCATGCCAACCCTGTTCGGTGTGCAGCCGATATGGACGTAGGGTCCAGCTGTCTGGGATGGTGTTTCAGGGAGGAAGAGGGTCATCATGCAGGGGCCTCAAAGCGGGTCTGTCGTTGGCCGCGCAGGACGAGATCGAAACGGTAGGTCAGGAGATCCATCGGCAGGGATTCATTCATGTCGAGCGTGGCCGTCAGGTCACCGATGGCGGTGGGGTCGCCGAGCGTGTTGACGATCGGGCAAAGCGGAATGAGTGGATCGCCCTCGAAATACATCTGGGTGATCAGGCGCTGGGCAAAGCAATGGCCAAAGAGCGAGAAGTGGATATGGGCGGGCCGCCAGTCATTCACACCGTTGGGCCAGGGGTAGGGGCCGGGCCGGATCGTTCGGAACTCATACCAGCCGCCGGCATCGGTCAGGACGCGCCCGCACCCGCCGAAGTTGGGGTCGAGGGGCCCGCGATAGGTATCGCGGGGATGACGATACCGACCCGCGGCATTGGCTTGCCAGATCTCGACCAGCGTACGGGGAATGCCGCGCCCGTTTCCATCCCGGACTTGCCCATGGATGCGCATGCGCTCCCCGATGGGGGTCCCGTCAGCAGTTGCGTGATTGCAGAGCAGGTCATTGTCGTGGGGTCCGATCCTGTCATGGCCAAAGACGGGCCCTGTCAGCTCCGAAAGAGAGGTGCCAATCGCAACGAGGGGGAATTGCGGAGCCCGGACGGTCGAACTGCGATAGCCGGGTGTCAGGGCTGGTGGGTGCCGCTGGACGTTGCGGGGATGGAGTCCATCGGAGGTGGGAGACAATTCAGTCAAGGGTCTGGTGCTCCATGGATGCAAGGATGTCCTTGGCGATGGCAAAAGCCCGGTTGGCGGCCGGGATGCCGGCATAGATGGCCACATGGAGGAGGGCTTCGGCAACGTCGTCGGGGCAGGCCCCGGTGTTGCGCGTGGCCCTGATGTGCATGGCGAGCTCCTCCTCGTGGCCCAGTGCGGCGAGCAGGGCAATGGTGATCATCGAGCGCTCACGGGACGTGATGGCATCCCGGGCCCAGACCTTGCCCCATGCGGCATCGGTGATCAGGTCCTGAAAAGGGCGATCGAAGGCGGTTGTGGCCGCGGTTGCCCGGTCAACATGGGCCGAGCCCAGGACCCGCCGCCGTGTGGCCATGGCATCGGGAGTGGCGCGCTCCGCTGTTTTCGGGACCGTCCTCACCCGGTTTGTGGCTCGGGTGCTCATTGCTGACCTGGGTCGGGTCGGCTGAGGACGGACCGGGCGGCATCAAGACGCTCGCGGATCCCGGACCAGTCGTTCCCTGCAATCAGCTGGCGGGGCGTGAGCCAAGACCCGCCGACGCAGATGACCGTCGGGCAGTCCAGATAGGAGAGGAGTGTCCGCTCATCGATGCCGCCGGTGGGGCACAGGCGGATCCCGGGCAAGGGACCGGCAATGGCACGGATCATGTCCGGACCCCCGGCATTGCCGGCTGGATAGAGTTTGACAAAATCATAGCCGCAGTCCCGCAGATCCAGGATCTCGGAAGGCGTCATGGCCCCAGGCAGGACGGGGATGGGTGACCGTCTGGCAAAATCAAGCATGGCCGGGCTGGTCCCGGGCGTGACCGCAAAGGCCGCACCGGCATCAAGGGCATCGGCAAGCTGATCACTGGTGAGCGTGGTCCCGGCACCGACCTGGCACCCATCGATGCCAGCCATCACCTCGATGGCTGGCAGGGCCTCTTCGGTCCGAAGGACAACCTCAATGACGGGGAATCCTGCATCGACAAGCAATCTGGCGAGATCAGGCGCGCAGTGCCGATTCTCGATCTCGACGATGGGGATGATCTTCTGCGCGCCGAGCAGGTCGATCAGTTGCGAGGATTGTTGGGCCGGATGCATGGCTGTGTCTTTCTCAGAGGATGGCCGAGGCCCCGGCCGATGCGCTGGACACATTCTGTCGGAAGACCTGAAACAACTCGCGCCCCAAACCCGCAGTCGTTGCGGAATCGGGTCGGGCAGGGTGTCGCGCCCCGAAGTCGGTACCCCCGGCTTCAAGCAGGCCGGATCCGGCATCAATGGTGATGATGTCACCGCTGCACAGGCTGGCAATTGTCCCACCCTCCGCAGCTTCGGGTGTGACATGAATGACGGCTGGCACCTTGCCGGAGGCTCCCGACATGCGTCCGTCGGTGACGAGTGCGACCTTGTGACCACGGTCGAGAAGGACCGACAGCATTGGCGTCAATGCGTGCAGTTCGGGCATGCCATTGGCCCCGGGCCCCTGGAAGCGCACCACCACCACGACATCTCGGTCAAGCTCGCCCGCCCGGAAGGCCACCTTCACCTCTTCCTGGGTGGCAAAGACCCTGGCGGGGGCGGTCAGGCTCAGATTGTCGGCACCGACGGCCGAGACCTTCATGATTGCTTCGCCGAGATTGCCGCGCAGGACGCGCAGGCCGCCTGTGGACTGGAAGGGATCCTTGCAGCTCCGCAGGATCCTGTCATTGGTGCTGGCAGTGGGACCCACCCGCCATTCAAGATCATCAGCGGTCGAAAGACCGGAGGTCTGACCCTCAGGGGCAGGATCGTCCCGGGGCAGGAAGGGCTCGTGTGTGTAGCGTTCGAGTCCGAAACCCGCAATGGTCTGGACATCGCCATGCAGGAGTCCTGCTGCAAGCAATTCTCCGATGACATAGGCCAACCCGCCAGCGGCATGGAAATGATTCACATCGGCCAGACCGTTGGGATAGACACGGGCCAGCAGAGGGACCTGATCCGAGATCTGGGCAAAATCATCGGGCGTGAGGACGATGCCGGCCGCCCGGGCCATGGCAACCAGATGGATGACGAGATTGGTGGAGCCGCCGGTCGCCATCAGACCGACGATCCCGTTGACGAAAGCCTTCTCGGTGAGGATGTCGGCCACCGGCATGTGGTCATTGCCCAGGGCGGTTCGGGTCAGGACCTGTCGGGTGCCGTGACGTGTCATGGCCTCCCGGAGAGGGGTGCCGGGGTTGATGAACGATGCCCCGGGAAGATGGAGCCCCATGATCTCCATCAACATCTGGTTGGAGTTGGCTGTTCCATAAAAGGTGCAGGTTCCGGGGCCATGATAGGCGTCCATTTCGGCGTCCATCAGGGCCTTGCGGTCGATCTCGCCTGCGGCGAACCGTTCGCGGATCCGGGATTTTTCATCATTGGGCAAACCGCTGGTCATGGGCCCGGCCGGAATGAAGATGGCGGGCAGATGACCGAATGTGGCCGCAGCCATCACAAGACCCGGCACGATCTTGTCGCAGACGCCAAGAAAGACCGCGGCATCATAGGTGTCATGGGACAGGGCCACGGCAGCGGCCAGCGCGATCGTGTCCCGTGAGAAGAGTGACAGTTCCATGCCCAGTTGGCCCTGGGTCACACCATCGCACATGGCGGGGACCCCACCGGCCACCTGGGCCGTTGCCCCCTGCGTGGCGGCCACCTCCTTGATCACCTGGGGGTAGGTGGCAAAGGGTTGATGGGCTGAAAGCATATCGTTGTATGCCGTGACGATGCCGATATTCGGGGCTCGTCCTGCAGCCAGTGCGTCCTTGGCACGGCCCATTGCGGCATAGGCATGCGCCTGGTTGCCGCAGCTCAGATGGGCCCGTTTGGGTGTGCGGGATGACGCTGAGCGCACGCGCTCAAGATAAGCCCCCCGGCTGTCCCGGCTGCGTTCGACAATCCGCCTGGTCACGGCCTCAATGGAGGAGCTAATGGCCATCAATCAAACCCTGTTGCAGCCCGGCATCGGTCCACCCGTGTGTCGTGTTGGCATGGTGATCAGATCTCAAGGTACCGACCGCCCCACAGTCTGGAACCAAATTCCCACCCGGTTCCATCCTCAGCGAGTGTAGCAAGGGTTGGGGAGAATTGCACGGCAGGCGCCGCACTCTGGATTGATGCCCCGAATTGATGATTGCGATCACAGCCCTGACCGGTGAGTGACAACGTCAGAGCACGATGTGATGCCGATGTCGATCGCAGTCAATTGGGGCAGTGGATGCGAACGAAACCGGGCGGCTCGTCAA